>CAWJBH010000003.1:1090000-1481396 GCA_963841125.1 uncultured Acidobacteriaceae bacterium | reverse complement strand
CGGGTTCTCACGGGGTTCTCACGGATCGATAACGCACTTGGGTTTGGCGAACTACAGGTCGCTGGAATCTGCTGCGATCATAGACCCACGCCAAGAACAGGCACAACGTCCCTATCGCGAGCGCGGACAGCCAATGACGGACATCTACGACTCCCCACCCAATCGAGACGGCAAGTGCCAGCACAGCAACTCGATTCGGTGCACTCACCCTCTTAGTGCCGAAAGTGAGATAAGGCAGTCCGCCGGCGAGCAACAGTGTCGCCAAGATCGCCGTCGATCGCGGTATCAACGCCGATGGGCTACCCGTCGCGTGACCACTAGAGATGGTTATTAGACTGTTAAAAGTGGCGACACCCATGATGCCGGGAAACGCCTTTATCCAACGATCTGCCGTCAGAACAAGCACTACAGCTGCGATGATTAATAGCATCCACCCAGAGCGTGCGGATACTTGCTCGGCGAGAACCCGATTATGATCCCCCCAAGAACAAGGCAGAGCCCGTGAAGCCGAGTAGCCAAGCTCCAGCAGTGCGAAAGCCACTTTTCAGATGTTGCCCTAAGGTTTCCGTGTCGGTCATCTAATATCCTCTGGGAATCGAACAGCCGATGGCTTCAGCACCTACGAGGCCCAAGTCGATTGCCCACCGTGTACCAACTTTCATACCAAGACTGAACACCCTGCTTGCACTCTCAAGGAAATTTCCTACGCTACTCGATGCTGAGGTGAGTGCCTGCGGAGCACCTCCAACCCTAGTGATGTTGAGCGCCATTATGTTGGTTGAGTTCCTCCCGAATGTCGTGACCGAGCCCATTCCGGCTCTAATCAAATCAGGGGCGGAGTCTAATCCGCTCCAGGCGGCATCTGAGCCCTCGCCGAACAAGAGAGCAGCCGCTCCGTTACCGGTGAAAGTACTAAAGGCCGGATTGGACGAGACCGAAGTGCTTGTTCCTGTGGCTACATTAATCGTAAGTTCTGCGGCTCCTCCCATGCTGTAGTTGTTGACATTTGCTGACATGCATTGAGTCCAGGTCTCGCCAGGAGCCAAAACGCCGAAGGTCAAATCGCTTGGCATTGAACCAATGGCTTGAGCATAGAAGGTGACCTCGGGTTGCTGGTTAACCACTGGGCTGCGAAGTTGGCGTTAGCCTGGTCGCTCCAGTCGGCATTTAGCCCCCAGTCGGAAGGCGAGCCATCAAACCAATTGCCGCCCGCAGAATCGCAACTGCTGACATTGCCAGTATCGAGATCGGCTGCGGAGTCGTAACTACCGTCGTCCCAGACGCAAAAGAGGCCGGTCGGGTCGATGAAGCTCAAAGGGTTGTTCGCTGCATAGGCATAGCGGTTCCAGGTCTGGGGGCTTGTCGGGTCCACTGCGCCGGTCCCGCTGGATCCGGCGAAATCCACCGGCCCTGGCTCATGCTGTGTTTGCGGAAAGTGAAGTCGTACAAGCTTGGTACGGTGTCCGAGTTCTGGCCGGTGTACGAAGGATCGAGGCTGCCCGCTGTCGGATAGGTTGCGTACTGTTCGCCAAACGGCGCATAGGCCTGACTTGAATACAGCCCGCGCGCCTGCGTCGAGGTCAGCCGCGAACTTCCCAGCCAGTCCGAGTGGCGATAATACGCCAACCCTGACGAATTATAGATCGCCGTTCCGCCGCCAGGAAGATTCACGAAGGCTTTCGTTAAGGTCGTGCCGTTCAGGAGCGCTGTTTTGCCCACCGGGCTGTAAAGAATCTGCGTGTACGAAGAGCCATTATACTGCTCTGCCACTTGGCCAAAAGCGTCGTAAGTGGCCGAGACCGTATTGACGGAGAGCATATTGCCAAACGCATTCCAAGTGTAAGTGTTGAGGTTGTCGGTAAGCAGATCGCCGTTCCCGTCATACTGGACGTTGACGCCGCTCAAAGTGAACTGATTTGTTGCGGCCGAATAGCTACTGGGAATAAACGACGAAGTGCCACTCTTGGTGATGTTGCTAAACGCGTCATAAGTGAACAGTTGCTGCCACTTCGAGGAGCCGCAATCGACGCTGTATCCATTCGCGTCCTTGCCCCCAACCCGGCCCAGATCGTCGTACGTATAAGTTGCAAGTCTGGCTGTCAGACGTGCCAGAGACGCTGTCCGCGATGACGAGTTTGCCTAGCGTACCATTCGTGTTCCAGGTCAGCGTGCCGACATCGTTTTGTCCATTCACAGAAAACGTGTAACTCCCGGGGCGACCCGTATTGGGGTCATAGGTAGAAACTGTCGCTGTCCGTCGAGCCATAAGTGACTCCCGGTCAGTGCCCCCAGCGGATTCGTTGTGCTACTCGTGGAATAGCTAACACTCGAAACCGGGTTCGTCCCTGATGCGGCGCTAACTTTCGTGTAGCGGCCTTCGCTATCAAGACCGCTGCCGGTTGCTCCATAGTTGAGCGTCGGCACGCCGGGGATGCCGCTCAACGTCTTCAGTGTGCCCGTGGGCCAAAAAGCCGCCGTGGTGTGATAATAGACGCCTGAATGAGCCGTGAACTCGTAAACGTCGGTCAACTCGCCACGCGGTGAGTAGCTGAACCACTCATCGGTCAAAATCGCATCGTTCGAGCCAGAGCAATAATCGGTAGCCGCCTCAATCAGCCTCCCGAGGGTGTTCACCAGCCCAGTAGGTTTTGTGGACCCCCCATACCCTGAGGAATTGTCATAACGATATCGCCTGCAATGGCTTACGCTCTGGTTACTGTTGCCGACATCCGTCACGCGATGCAGCGAATCGTTGTAGTAGTTCACACAATTACCAGCGGCATCGGTGGTCTTTACCAAGTCGCCATTGGAGGTGGGAGAATCTGGGGACAGGCGGGACGTTCCCAAATTTCTTAGTGGTCCGCAGGCACCGAAGAATGGGGACAGTCCCGTCTGTCCCCGGGTTCTCCGAAGCCACCAAAGAGTACGCCGCCGCCGAGCGCGATCAAATCGTCGAACGCGCCTTCGAACACGGCGTCCTATTCCTGGGCTGCGGCCCAAGCACCATCCGCCTCTGCCCCCCGTTAGTAGTAACGAAGGAAGAGGCAGATGTTGCCATGGATGTGTTGGAAGAGTGCATCGTGCAGGTGGGCAAGTAGGTGAACGTCCCCACTCAAGCCAAGACGGGATTGAGTGGGGACCCCGCCCTCCCCGGAATTCGAATTAAACGTCGCTGTGTGAGGTCTTGGAGCCCGGGAAGAGTGGGATACTGCGGCATACGGTAGGGCCGGATCATCCCGTCTTCCATCGGCCGCGGTGACACCTTTTCCTTGGAGAATTTCGCACTGCCCGGGGGTATCTCGTCGCCCCACTGAGTCCAACCTCTGCGAGTACTGCGGGCGAAAAGCTCAAGGAACGGCGCTGGGCTACAGTGTTCGATCATGTCGTAGAGCTCATCCGGCTTCTGCGAGTGGCGCTGCTTCATCGTCGCGATTACGTTCACCATCCTGCGGCCAGCTTGGGCAGTTCGTAGATGACCTCGGGTCCCGAAAAGAACAAGCTCTGTGACGTTGCGATAATAGAAGCCAACACCCCGGCCATCCGGGCCGCCGTCTTTCCTCACTTTCAACCAAACAATGTTCGTCTTGTATTCGAAGCCCCACGCTTTCATGGTTTGTAGTCCCCATGCGAGCAGCGCATTAGGGCACCACAAATACAGGTGTGACTTCGCGGCGGCAATTCGTGAGATCGGAAGGGCACAGAATCTCCTCAATGCTCATGGTCTCGTAGCGGTGCAGCCGCTTATGCTCAGGAGCCATCTTGCCGGTGCGATTAGCAAAGCGCCAGGGAGGATCGGCAAGTATCGTTTCGAAGCGGCCGGCATACTTGCCTACGGATTCTGGGGTTAGCGTCATGCCCTTAGATACACCTCAAACGACGGTCTGTAAAACTCACGAATGGGCATCATATTTCTTTTTTGTGATGCCCAATGCCAGAACGGGACAGCCGCCGGAAGCCCGATTGTACATCTTGGGAATAAGTTTCGACATATGAGTTGTGGACTGGCCTGCGGCAGTGAGTTTGCCGAGTTCGATGAAGAGTTCTTGGAGCTCGTCGGCGCGCGTGATGATGACTCCTACGCTGAGGACGTTCAGCTCAAAAAGGAGTCGAAACGTCGTGAGGTCACGGTCAAAGAACGGGTCTTTGTTGTTCCACTCGGTTTCGACGGCAATTCGGCTTTTGTAGTAGTCGACATGATGGGTGGGCGCGAGCGTTTCATGCCCGTCAGCCGTGACCTTGATTTCAAAACTCTTCTCCACCCACTTTCTGTCAAAAAATAGCTGGTCGATGGCTCTCGCAATGGGGGACTTGTTGCCGCCTTTTTTCGCGAAATCGGTCTTTCGAAGGCGAAATTCGCGCAGCACTTCGACCAGGTCCTTCCACTGCTCGGGGAAATCGGTCTTGAGGATCGAGCACGCGTGGTGCCGCTCTTCGACTTGGTACGTTGCCCGGATATCTTCGGGAAGCAGATTTTTTCCCAATTGCGTCGTCTCCCTCGGAGCAGCGTTCGTTGGGATTGTATTCCTCACCACGATCCAGCGGTTTCCCGGGAACAAAGGGAGTTAAGGGCCTGTCCTTCTGGCGCCGTGCGGTCAGATGCCGGATCTTTCCTTCAGTGCCCGGTATAGGGCCACTTCCCCGCTGGTCCCAGGTTTAAAGTTATCGCTGTTAAAGTCGTCGTCATTCATCGTGATTCTGGCAAAAACTTTACTGAACTGCTCCTGGTTCGGGACCTCGCCCGGCCCAACCAGGCGGAGGTATGCGACTCGTAGGAACCGCATCAGGCCCTTAAAGCCATTCGTCTTGTTGAGTATCTGCCCGCGCCCGGTTGCGCCCCAGGCGGTAGGCCACCTGCGTCGTGCTGCATCGAAATAGTTCCAAACTACGTCGACTATCTCCAAATCTCTTTTGTCGATCATCATGTTTCGAAAGATAAGGGTTTGGGACTCTTCGGCTCCAGCCCTTGGTGGTGTTTTGCCGTGCAAATAGAGGTCGCGGTCCTTCATCGGATTCTTTGAAAGGTAGGCCATCAGGGATTCGACTACGGTGGCTTGGGTCAGGGTCTCGTTGAATCTTCCCTCCGTCGCGACGCCTAGGCGCTTGATCTTTTTGTAGAACGGGCTGTTCTGAGTTTGGTCAAGGGCCACCGCGACGTTATGGCATAGTTTCTGCGGGCTGGGCGAGTTTGCTAGGTCGAATAGATCGTAGACCAGGCTCTTATTAACCTTGGTTTGTGCGAGGTTTACAGTTGAGAAAATGTAGCCTTCTCTGCCACGTCAATATCAACGAAGATGCAGACGTTGATGTCGAAGGCGTCAACTCGGCCCGTGTATCGCTTTAGGCCTTCGATCCGGTGCTGACCGTCAAGTACTTTGGCTATTGCATGGTAAATGACGTTCCTCTCTGGATCTTCAGAGTCCATGTAGTTTGCCAGGGTCATGGTTCCTGTTTCTGGGTTGTAAGTCGTGCAAACGCCATGGACCGAGAGGATTACGGCTGTCGGAAAGCAAGCGTCAAGCGTGTTGACGTACACCGCGAGTTCTTCTACTCGCTTAGGTTTGACTTCTCGTTGTACGCCTAGGTATGTTTCGAAGTCCCTCTTTTCTTTGAGCAGGCGTCGAACGTCGAACTCAGTTATTTCACATAGATCCCGCCAGCCTATGCGGCCGACGTAAAAGTCGCCAATCGGCTGCCTTATTGGCAAGACAGGAATGGAAATCGATCTGGGGTCCTCTTTCAATGGCAATGTCATCGTTCTCTACCCCCTTGCCTGTGTTGCTTGACCCTGAGGGAGAAAGTTTCTTCCTGCTTTCTGAATACTTCTGCGCTATCCGGCATTCGGTTTATATGGTAGACAGTGCCGAGATAGAGGAGAGTCAGTGATATATAAAACAAGTAAGTTGATAGGGTGAATGTGACCTGCGGATTCAGGTGTCTGCCAGAGATACCTGCCGCGAAAAAACCCGCGGCGATCAGGTCGATGATTCCGATGAGAAACATGTGGGATTTCTTGCTCGGAAATGCGCCCGCACCAGGCGGGTCGTCAAGCGCGATCCAAAACATCGGCGCAAGAAGGGCTGTGCAGTACATGAAGAGTTCCCCGTTCGCGATAGTGCTGTGAAAGGCGACCCTCAGAACCGGGTACCCCGCGCTCTCTCGGCCATGGCGTAGAGCAGTAGAGTGGCCAGCCAGATCGGCGTCGTAGATAGCGTCAACGTAACGAATATCTGGCTGGCTGCGTCCCAGTGATCCTTAAGGCCGCAATCCACCAGTCCGCCAAGCAGCGGAAATCTTCTCAAGTACTGCACAAAGCCTTGCCACATATCTCCTCGCTTCTTGGTTGAGCGGCGGGACTGAACCCTGCCTTCCGCTAGCGCGGGCACCATAATAAATGAGGAAATGCAATTCTTTCAGGGTTTTCCAGGGATGGCGTGTGGCCCATATTTTCTCGCTCTTTGCGCGAGGGTGGGAGCGTGTGGGCCACCCGCGGTGTGCCGTTCCTGCGGGACTCGGTTCCGTCCCTCTGGAGCTTGCCCCGGACTTACGTCCCTTCGGCAAGCTCAGGGCAGGCTCTGGGCTATTGTCTGCCACCCCTCTGGGGCTTCTTTTCCTCCGGCTTCGGGCGCAGCAGGCGCCAGGCTTCGCGGTAGCGCTCGTAGCGGTAGGTGTTTGGCTTGTGGGGCTGCATGGGGAAGAGCATTGTGCTCGACGGCTCAGGGCCGCCGTTGAAAAGGAGCCACGCTGGGATGAGGTACCAGGCTTTTTGGGGGACGACATAGCCGGCGAAGAAGTCAAGTAGCTTGGGGGTGTATTGCCGGCCGTGAAAGTTGGACTTGAACTGACAGCGGTATCCGTTGTCGACGCGGTAGCTGGTGGACTTAACCTGGACCCTGACGACGCGGGTGCCGAAGTTGAGGGCGACGTCGAAGGGCTGAGAGTCTCCCCACGGTTTTAGGACTGTGTAACCGTGGCCGAGGGCTTCGGCTATGAACAAGGCTTCCACCCATTCGCCGCGTTCTTTGAAGGTCCTAAACTTGGGCATGCTGCTCCTGCTGCCATTGCGGAATCGAGATTCGCTGCAAAAGAAAAGGCGCGGCCTGTGGGCCGCGCCTCGTTTTTCTCAATTTTTACTCTATATATCCAGTATATCAATTTGACAGGGGTGATTGGGACATGTGCCCCGGGAATATATCTCCTTCGTTGTTAGGCGTTTAGGCCTGATCGCACAGCTTTTGCCTATTGACAAGGTTTTGGAGTCGCGACGGATTACGGTGTGATCATGTAGATTACTCCGTTGCCTCCGCTTCCGCCGTTCGTGTCGGCGCCCCAGATGTTGCCGGCGCTATCTTCGGCCAAAGGTCCGCCGGGGTTTGATCCATCATTCGCCCCGGTAAAGCGGCGCAGGACATGATATTTGCCGGCAGCGGAGAGTTCGTAGACGACTCCGCAACCTAAGCTGCAGGTAGAGTTGTCGATCCCGCCGTAGAATGTTGTGCCGAAGAAATTACCTTTCGCGTCCAACAGGCTGCCCGATGGCTCTTCTCCGTTGGCCGCGTTGTTCCCGAAGACGTGCGGGACATGTTCTTTATTCGCTGCGTTCACTGTGAAGAGAACTCCACAGCCGACCGTGCCAATTGCGCAGGTGGTGGTATTGCCGCCGAACTGAGTGACTCCGTAAAATACGCCGTTTGCGGTGCGGGTCAGGCCCCACCGCGGGGACGTGCCTTGGGCGCCTTCGGGGAATGTGAAAAGCGTCGTTAACTTGCCGGTCGTACTGATTTTGAAGAGAGTTCCTCCGTTGCCTGGATTGTAACTGCCGCCGGTCTCGCCATAAATGTTACCGGCTTTGTCGGCGATCAAATCCTGGGGGAATGCTCCGTCGGCCTTGCCGGTAAACCTGTATAGGACTGTCTCCTTGCCAGCGGGAGTGACTTTGAAGATCACGCCGCAGCCCAGGGTGCCATCGCAACCGGAGACGCCGCCGAAGCTTGCAGAGCCGTAGAAGTCACCATTCACCATCACCAACCCAAGCTCGGCCTGGCCCTGGTTCTGAGCGCCGTCGGTGCCGCCCTTGAAGGCATGCAACACCTTCAGCGTTCCATTTTTCTCCAGCTTGAACACCGTTCCACAACTGCACGTGGCATCGCCGCCACTCGACGTAATTCCGTAGAGGTTGCCGGCACTGTCGCGAATGAGGCGGCCGATGGGAATTCCGCCGTCGGATTGGCCGGTGAAACTGTAGAGAACGGTTTCCTCTCCCGCGGGACTCAGTTTAAACACGACGCCTCGGTTATCGGAGGGGCCTCCGAATTGGGTGGTGCCGTAAAAGTTGCCAGCGGAGTCGCTGATTAGACCTCCGTTGGGACCGCTTCCGTTCTGGAAGCTGAAGGGGAAGACCACCTTGAAAGTGCTGGCGAAAGAGCTGACCGTAGTGAGAATGGCAATGATCAAAACCGAAAGTCGTAGCTTCATGGACGTCCCTTTCTGAACCCGCGACAGTATATACCCTGTGCTGGGCGCGGCTTTCGGGGGGATAGAATTTTCCTGGGGCCAGTGAGCAGCTTTCTGCCTATTGACAAGATTTCAGACATTCCCTGGTTTAGGAGGTGGTCCATTTTCTTGGCTGGCGGAGTCAACATACGGGAACTCCTCGTGACAGGCACGTGACAAACTCTTTACTTTCCGTGACGGTTCGCCCCTGGCCGTTCGCTACACTGATTGCTCAGGACTATGAATCCGACGGTGGAGACAGGTGGGAATCCTATGAGACTTGGGAAGATGGCGTTGGGGATACTGACTGTTGGCTTATGGCTTGGACCAATAAGCGCTCACGGCCAAGGTAAAGCGATCGACGGGAATAAATCGAGCTTGAAGATTCGAGTGTTCAAGTCGGGCGCGTTTTCGGCGTTCGGGCACGATCATGAGATTGAGGCTCCCATTGCCGAGGGCAAGATCGATGAGGGGAAGATCGATTCTTCGGCGCACGCCAGCGTGCAGTTGCGCGTCGACTCGCGCAGGATGCGCGTGCTGGATCCGGAGATTGCGGAAGACAAGCGGGCTGAAATTCAGCACACCATGCTGAGCGCTACCGTTCTTGACGCTGAGAAGTTTCCGGAAATCTCCTACCGATCAACCAGCGTGACCAGCCGTGGGGAGGGTCGTTGGGAAGTGCGTGGGGATTTGAGTTTGCATGGGAAGAAGCAGGCCGTTGCGGTAGAGGTTTCGTTGAAGGATGGCCACTATCGCGGTTCCGCGTCGATTAAGCAGAGCGACTTCGGCATCGATCCCATACGCGTCGCAGGAGGGACGGTTAAGGTTAAGGACGAACTCAAGATTGAATTCGATATTGTTCCGGCGCAGTGAAGAGTGCTCGTGATTTTCTGAAGGAGAATGAAACTCCCGTCAGGGCTAAAGCCCTCTATCGTCGCGAAGGTTTAACGCAGCGCTGAAGCGCTGCTCCACCCCACGGCTGTGCCACGCGAAACGGCCGCGCCGTCTTGACCTCTGTGCTGCCCACGCTCGGATTTGCAGATTCGGCCTTCCCGGTTTGGGACGGGCCGGAAGTTTTCGTCCCGATGACTGTCAGAGGTCACAACCCGTCCGGAACTTGTGCGCGTACAGTTGGCTTGAGGATTTCTCTTTGCGTTCTGTACGTGTGATTTCCCGACGGGTGTTTTCTGGTCAGCCAACTCGATTGGTGCTTTCCTTCCTGGACTGGTTAGCCGAGCGTACCTTGCCGGCGCAAAAGATTGCTGCGCATTACCAGACTGGGCGACGGGGTGAGTTGGCGGCTTACTTTCATCTTCGCCGGCTGGGCTACACGATGGTAGCGCGGAACTTTCGGTCTCCGCGCTGCCATGGGGAGATTGATTTGATTGGATGGGACCACGATGTTCTTTGCTTCGTGGAGGTTAAGACTCGGACCACGCGTGACGTGAAGCCCGGAGAAGCCGCAGTGGACCGGCGTAAGCGGCGGCAGATTGCGGCGGTGGTACGAGAGTACCTGCGGCGGTTTCCACCTTCGTGCCAGTGGCGGTTCGACGTGGTCAGCGTATACTACTTTGGGTTCAAGGCCAGCCAGCCGCAGATTGAAGTATTTCGGAACTCCTCCCTGACGGCTTAGAATGAACGATTCATCTATCCTGATCAAGAGGTTTAGTGCGTGCCTGATTTAAGAAAAGATCCCATCGTTGGACGCTGGGTGATTATTTCCACGGACCGGGCGAAGCGTCCCACGGATTTCGCACGGGAAAATGTGAAGTTGAAAGGCGGCTTCTGTCCCTTTTGCTACGGGAACGAAAGCAAGACGCCGCCGGAGATTCAGGCTTACCGTCCGGGGTCGAATGGCGGGCCGGCGTCGCAGCGCGACACGCCGGGGTGGACGGTGCGTGTGGTGCCGAACAAGTTTCCGGCCCTGGGGATTGAAGGCACTCTGAACCGGCAGGCCGAGGGCATGTTCGACCGCATGAACGGCATCGGCGCGCACGAAGTGATCATCGAGACTCCGGACCACGACGCGAGCCTCGCGACCCTGCCTCCGAAACGAATCGAAGACGTGTTGTGGACATTTCGCGACCGCATCCTCGATCTGAAGAAAGACCGCCGGTTCAAGTACATTCTGCTGTTCAAGAACCACGGCGAGGCGGCGGGAGCGTCGCTCGAGCATGCGCACTCGCAACTGATCGCGCTGCCGATTCTGCCCATCAATGTGGTGCAGGAACTGGAAGGCGCGAAGCAGTATTTTCTATATAAAGAGCGCTGCGTGTTTTGTGACATCATTGCTCAGGAGCTTGAGAATGGGAGCCGTGTGGTGGCGGAGAATGAGAACTTCCTGACCGTTGCGCCTTATGCTCCGCGCTTTCCGTTTGAGACCTGGATTCTGCCGAAGCAGCATGAGTCGGCGTTCGAGAATTCGTCGTCGCACATGTTTGAGAACCTGGCCAAAGCGCTGAAGACCCTGCTGATCAAGGCGGACCGGGTGCTGGATAATCCTCCGTACAATTTGGTAGTGCATACTTCGCCGGCGCAGGACCCGACCAACGACCACTATCACTGGCACATTGAGTTCATGCCGAAGCTGACCAAGACGGCTGGATTCGAGTGGGGGACTGGCTTCTACATTAATCCCACACCGCCTGAGGAAGCGGCGAAGTTTCTGCGCGAGGCTAGCGTGGAAGAACCGGTTGGGGCGACGGTTGGCTAGCTTTAGTCGAGCGCGATCTTGAGAAAAATAGGGCACGGCCTACAGCCGTGCCCTTTGCAGTTGGAGAGAGAGTTGATGGCTAGGATGAAAGTCTGGAGTCCTCGCCAACAACGGCTTAACAACCAGCCTAGGCCGTGTCCCGGCACGAGTTGTCAGGAAAATGTAAAAAGATTGGCGGGAAGGCGTGGCGGGAAAGCGCCGGACACGGAGCCAAAATTCCATTTTGGACCGTCTTTTATGGACCTATGTACCTGGTGGCGGCGTTCCGGTCCAGATGTGCTCCACGATTTGCCAAGTGCCGTTCGGCTGGCGTTTGAAGATGATTATGTAGCTGCCTTTGGAGGTCAGCCTAGCTCCGGTGGCAATCTTGGTCAGGGCTTCCTGGAAGTCGCCGCTGTCGTATGCGAGATCGCCGGATGTCTCGAGATTCTGGCTGTGGAGGGTGAGGTCGCTGTTGAAGGTGGCCATTATGGTTTGGAAGAAGGTGCGGAGGGTGGCAGCTCCGGTGATGCGGTCACCGGTAGGTTGGAGGAAAACGGCGTCTGAAGCATAGAACTTCAGGATGGGTTCGAGCTGTTTGGTGCGAAGGTCTTCGACCCAGGCCTCGCGGATTTTGGCAAGGGATACGAGAGTCGCGGCCTGGGGAGCCGCAGTCGCGGCAGGAGAAAAAGTTAGTGTGAGGATGATGGTGAAGCCCACGAACGCCATGACTGCGCGGTGCGAGCAGGGAAATCGCTGCGGTCTGGCTGCGGTGGTGGAAAGTGCATTCATGGCGGCTCCTGGTACCTTACCTTGCCGTTATCCTTGCGTGCGATCCTGAACTTCCTCGTGCCACGCCATCTGGATGGCTTCGAGCTTGCCCTCGTTGGAGGCCTTCGGATCGCCTTTGAAATCGGGCAGTTCGGTGACGTAACGATGCAAGTCAGTGAAGCGGACGGTGAGCGGATCGAGTTCGGGATGAAGTTCGGAGAGCAGGATGCCGATGTCTTCGGCGTTTTCCCAGGTGAGCTGTTTGGGCATGGAGTCCTCACGGCTATCGGGCTTCGGCTATCGGGCTTTGGCGAATGCTGATTGTGCCGAAGCCCGATAGCCGAAGCCCGGTTCTAGTGATGTTCTTCCGAAATATAATTGCGGTTCCAGGCTGGGATCTCGACAACTACTTTACCCGGCTTCGTGATCTGCACCTGGCAGCCGAGACGAGAGTTTAACTGCAAGTCGGCGGCCATGTCCAGGCGATCGGCTTCGTCGTCTTCCATTGGCGAAAGATTTTCCGCACCTTCCTTCACCCAGATGTGGCAGGTGGTGCAGGCGCAGTTGCCGCCGCAGGCGTGGTCAAGCGTGACTCCGTAGTTGAGCGCGACATCGAGAATCGACTCTTCTTTGCCGTGATATTCGTAGGGCAGTTTGCCGTGCTCGAACTGCACCGTCTTGCCTTCCG
The DNA here is from genome assembly GCA_963841125.1 of uncultured Acidobacteriaceae bacterium. Lineage (GTDB taxonomy): Bacteria > Acidobacteriota > Terriglobia > Terriglobales > Acidobacteriaceae > Sulfotelmatobacter. The sequence goes on along the minus strand of CAWJBH010000003.1, from coordinate 1,468,755 downwards.
GCAGGAACGTGAGCTGGACCGTGTTTTCGCTGTGGCATGTTTTCGCCGGGAGCTTCTTCGGTGGCTGTGCCACCGCCTTGTGATTTTTCTTCCGCCATCGTTACTCCTTCAATATTCGTCAGACTCGTCGTTGCTCATGCGGCGAGGGCGAGCGCCCTCGCGACAGCCGGCGAGATGCCGGCGCTACTTACTCAAACTCTGCTTTCGCCATCGGGTGCGGGGCTGTGGGGCCTTCGCCCATGTCGGCTTCGTCCATGGTCTTGCCTTTTAACGCGGTCGAGACGGCGCTGTCCATCATGAGTTCAGCCAGACGCGTCGTGCCTTGATTCAGCACCTCGATGGCTTTACGGATCGCCTGGTAATCGTCCTCGGCCTTTATCGCAGTCAACGCCTTTTCCATCTTCGCTATTTTTTTCTTTTCGTCGGTGGTTAGATAGCCCCAGGCGGGACTCTTCTTGCCTTTTTCAAGCGCGGCCAGAATCGTCGCGGCTTCGTTGCGGGCTTCGATAACCTGCCGCTGCCGGAAATCTTCTTCCGCACTGTCGAAAGAATCGAGGATCATGCCCTCAACTTGTTCATCGGTGAGGCCGTAGCTGGGCTGAACCTGGATTTCGGATTCCTTGCCGCTACGTTGCTCACGCGCGGCTACATGCAGGATGCCGTTGGCGTCGATGAGGAATTTGACCTCGATGCGCGCCATTCCCGCGGCCATCGGTGGAATGCCTTTAAGATCGAACCGCGCCAGCGAGCGGCAATCTTTGGCTAACTCGCGCTCGCCTTGCAGAACGTGAATGGCGACGTTGGCCTGACCATCGACTTGCGTGGTGTAGAACTGCGTGGCCGACGCTGGGATAGTTGAGTTGCGGAGAATAATCTTGTCGGTGACACCGCCCGCGACCTCGATGCCGAGCGACAGGGGCGTGACGTCGAGCAGCAGCATGTTCTCGGTGGCTTCGGAGCCTCCGCCGAGAATGTTCGCTTGTACGGCCGCGCCGAGCGCCACAACTTCGTCGGGATTCAAATCCGTATGCGGCTCGCGCTGGAAAAGTTCTTTGACCAAAGCGCGAACTTTGGGGATGCGCGTGGATCCGCCAACGAGAACGACTTCGTCAATCTGCTCGGGCTTGAGCCCAGCGTCTTTCAGAGCTTGCTTGCAAGGGCCGACAGTGCGCGAAGTATCGATGATAGAAATGGGCGGATCAGTTGTTCGAACTGTTCACGCGTGATCTCGCGCAGGTAGCGTTTGCCGCCGGGAACCTCGATGTCGAGCTTCATCGATGGCTGCGAGGAGAGTGCGATTTTCGCTTCGATGACGGCATTGCGAATGGCTTGCACAGCCTCGGCATTGCGGCGCAGGTCGAGACCGAGATCGCCCAGAGTGTCGTCGAGGGCGATGGTGATCAGCAGATTGTCGATGTCGTCGCCGCCGAGGTGGGTGTCGCCGTTGGTGGAGATGACCTCGAAGATGCCGTCGTGCAGCCTGAGAATGGAAATGTCGAAAGTGCCGCCGCCGAGATCGTAGACGGCGACGATGCCGTTCTGCTTTTTATCGAGGCCGTAGGCGAGCGACGCGGCGGTTGGCTCATTTACCAGGCGCAGGACTTCGAGGCCGGCGATGCGGCCTGCATCTTTCGTAGCCTGGCGCTGTGCGTCGTTGAAATACGCGGGAACGGTGATGACGGCTTTCGTGACGGGCGCCGCGAAAAAGCGCTCCGCATTGCGTTTGAGCTGGCGGAGAATGAGCGCCGAAATTTCCGGCGGAGTAAAGGTTTTCTCGCCAAGCTTGATACGAAGAACTTCGCCGGGCTGCAAATCTTCGGCGAGGCGGAACGGAAAGAACTTCAATTCTTCCTGAATGTCGTCAATGCCGCGTCCCATCAGGCGTTTGATCGAGTAGACGGCACGCTCGGGCGTTTCGGTGAGATATTTGCGCGCGGCATTGCCGATGACGGGCTGATTGTTCTCGTCGAGTGCGACGACTGAGGGAACAAGATTCGAGCCATCGTCGCCGGGGATCACGACAGGGCTCTCCCCTTGCATAAAGGCCACGAGAGAATTCGTGGTGCCCAGGTCGATGCCGACGATGCGATCAGTTGCCATTGTTGACTTCATCGGCTGATCGGCGATTGCAAATCTCAAGCTTTTCAAGCACACAATCGCCCGGTCGCTCAATTTCTCAATTCCTCTAGTCAACTTCGTTTACGTCGCGAACCAGATTCCGGATGTAGTTCCGCCGGTTCAACAAGTCCACCATTTTGTCTCGTTCCTGCCGGCGTTCTTCTTCGGAGACGGGCTGACCGTTCTGCTCACGCTGGATCATTCCATCCCACATCTTCCAGCGATTCTCCAGCTCGCGCAGAAGCGCTTCCTGCTTTTCTTCGAGTTCGAGCTTCTGGCGGCCGATTTCCTCGATCAGGGCGGGATCGTCCTCACCCATCTTCTTTGTGCGCGCGGAGTTCTTCAAGTTGCATGTTCAACTCAAAAACTTCCTCCAGCAAATCGGGTGGAACGATCTGCTTCTTGATCTCTCCGGTCGAACGCGCCTGCTCGGTCGCCGTTTTCGACTGCTCTTCCAGTTCCACGCCTTCCAGCTGCAAAAGATATTCGGTGCGCTTGATCGGATCTTTCAACGTGCGATACGCGTCGTTGAGCAGGGAACTTTGTTGCAAGCTCCACTCCCGCTCCTGGCTGCCGGCGAGGGCGTTGAGATCGGGATGCAGCTTGCGGCTCAAGTCGTAGAAGTCCTTTTCCAAAGTGGCGACATCCAGGTCCAGCTTGCGCGGCAGACCGAAGAAGGTGAAATAGTCCGACGGCGCGGGAGGCTGCACCTTTCCGCAGGACTCGCAGAATTGCGCGGCGCGCATGGTTCCGCACGACCAGCAGGATTGAGTTTCCTCAGGTGCGGGCTTTGCGGTGATGGTGGTTAAGACGATTTCGTCATTTTGCTTTACGCATAATCCCGCAATACTAAACAGCGTGCAACGCCGCACGGCGCGGATTGCTGGGCGAGGACTTTCGCGCGTGCCAGAGTTTCGCGGGCGATGGGCGCCCGCGCCACACAGCATTGCTCACGCGGAGAACGACGTTCCGCAGCCGCACGATTTCGTGGCCTGCGGATTCACGAAGACGAATCCCTGCTGCATCAGCGTTTCCTGATAATCCAGGATCATGCCATGCAGGTATATGAACGACTTCGGATCGACGAACACGCGCACATCGCCGAATTGAAAGATGCGATCGCGTTCGCGCGGCTGCGTGTCGAAGCGGATGTTATAGCTCAGGCCCGAACAGCCGCCGCCTTGCACGCCGAGGCGCAGTCCGCCCTGCTCGGGCGAAATGCCTTCTTTGGCCATCGCGCTCTTCACTTTGACCAGGGCTTTATCGGTGACCTGAATGCCCTTGGCCGGCGCGGTTTGCGGCGGTCGTGCGGATTGTTCGGTTGCCGTTGTCATTTCGATTCTCGACGCAATTCCTCAGCGGCTAAAGCCGCCAGGAATACGAGCCGCGCCGCGTACGGCACGACTAAAGCCGTGCCCTTACGAACTTCTCACGGCACGACTGAAGTCGTCCGCTCTGCCGAGCCGGCGAAGCGCTTACTGCGCTACCGCTGACTGCAACTGGCTTCGCGCTCTCCTGCTTTTTCTTCCAGTCGCCGATGGCGGCGCGGATGGCGTCCTCCGCCAGCACCGAACAATGGATCTTCACGGGAGGAAGCGACAGCTCCTTCACGATGTCCATGTTCTTGATGGCGAGAGCTTCGTCCACCGTCTTGCCTTTGACCCACTCGGTGGCCAACGAAGACGAGGCGATCGCGGAGCCGCAGCCAAAGGTCTTGAACTTGGCTTCTTCAATGACGTTGGTCTCGCGGTTGACCTTGATCTGCAGTTTCATTACGTCGCCGCACTCGGGTGCGCCGACCAGGCCGGTGCCCACGTCGGCGCTGCTTTTGTCCATGGAGCCGACGTTGCGGGGGTTGTTGTAGTGATCGATTACTTTATCGCTGTATGACATTTGTTTCTCCTGAAATCTCGAATTTTCCTTAGGGGCTCAAGCCCCTTCACTAGATATCCTCTTCATGGCACGACTGAAGTCGTGCCCTTTCGAAATCTTCTAGTGCGCTTCTCCAGCCCACTTCACATCCTTCAAATTGATGCCTTCTTTCGCCATTTCGTATAGCGGCGAAAGTTCGCGCAGACGCTTGACCGTTTCGATGACGCGATCGGCCACGTAATCGACTTCGGCTTCGGTGTTGAAGCGGCCAATGCCGAAACGGATCGAACTGTGCGCCAGGTCGTCGCCAGTGCCGAGAGCCTTCAATACATAAGATGGCTCAAGCGTCGCGGAGGTGCACGCCGAACCGCTCGAAACCGCAATATCGTTGATGCCCATCAGCAGCGACTCGCCTTCAACGTAGGCAAAGCTGATGTTCAAATTGCCGGGCAGGCGATGCTCCATGGTGCCGTTGATGTAAGTTTCATCCAGACGGCTCATGATGCGGTCGCGCAGACGATCGCGAAGAGCGGCCAACTGAACCGCTTCGCGGGACATTTCTTCCGAAGCGATGGCGCAGGCCTTGCCCAGCCCAACAATGCCGGCGAACATTCAGGTGCCGGAGCGCATGCCGCGCTCGTGGCCGCCGCCGTCAATGATGGCGGAAATCTGCACCCGCGGATTCTTGCGGCGAACATACAACGCGCCCACGCCCTTGGGGCCGTACATCTTGTGGCCGGAGATCGACATCAGGTCGATGTTCTGCTTGTTCACATCGATTGGAATTTTGCCGATCGCCTGCGTGGCGTCGGTGTGGAAGATCACGCCGCGCTCGTGGCACAGCTTGCCGATTTCATCGATGGGCTGCACCACACCAATTTCGTTGTTCGCGGCCATGATTGTGACCAGGATCGTCTTATCATCCATCGCGCGCTTCAAGTCCTCGAGATCGATCAGGCCGTCTTTCTGCACCGGCAGATATGTGACGCGATAGCCGTACTTCTCCAGGCGCTTGCAGGTATCGAGCACAGCCTTATGCTCGGTGACCGCGGTGATGATGTGGTTGCCCTTTTCGCGGTACATCTCGGCCACGCCCTTGATGGCGAGATTGTCGCTCTCCGTGGCGCCGGAGGTGAAAATGATTTCTTTGGTGGTGGCGCCGATCAGCTTGGCGATGCGCTCGCGAGCTGTCTCTACGCCTTCTTCAGCGGCCCAACCGAAGGAGTGATTGCGGCTGGCGGCGTTGCCAAACTTTTCCATGAAATAGGGCAGCATCTCCTCCAGCACCCGGGGATCCATGGGCGTGGTGGCGTGGTTATCCATGTAAATGGGCAGCTTCACTCCCTGAGGAGCTGTGTGCTGCGTGACCGGAAGTTGCTGGGGGATCTTTACATCCGTGCTCATAAGTTCTCCTACCTATTAGATGCCTACTCTTTTCTGGCTACTAAACGATCGTCACTAGTTCGGCTGGCTTGCTAGCGGCGTTCGCGGCACGTCTCTGGTTCTTCCCGCATATGCGAGATTTTGATGCGCCTCAGTACTGCTTCGATGCTGTCATTCACCTTGCGCAACGGTTCGCGGATGTTGCAACGATCACTCTGGCCGCACTCCCCGCGAACGGTGACACAGGACGTGATGAACAAACGGCCCGTCGATGGCCTGAATGACCTCGAACGCCGAAATCGTATGCGCGGCGCGCGCCAGCCTGTAACCGCCGTTGGTGCCGTGCTGCGAATGCAGCAAGCCAGCCTTCGCCAGCCGCTGCAGAATCTTGGCCAGCGCCTCTGGCGGAATACCGAAGGAATCGGCAACGTCTTTCGCGCTGGCGCTGCCAGTTCCCTGACCAGCATGGTCGGCCAAGTGCTTCATGGCCATCAGCGCGTAGTCCGCTTTCTTGGTTAACTTGAGCATTCTGATTTCGAACTGCCAGCCATACTCTGCACTGAGTTAATTCCGACCTTTTCCGTCGCAATTCGATTCTACGTCCAGAGCCGGGGGTTACGCAAGCCCTTGCAGCCAGATGCCAAAGGCCACACTGAATGGTAACTATTGGTGATTGAACGGCTTAGCTGTTGGCGATGATTTTGGTCGGGTATTCCAGTCGACTTGGGAAGCGACACAGGTCAAAATGACCCGGGAATGGAAGAAATTCACTAGGTTGTTACATCGAGGGACTTGACAAGTCGCGAAGCGGGGATAAAATACCGGGAAATTCGCGCGACTCGGTCCGTCAACGTTTCTATCGGGGCCACGCTTCCGGATTTATGACTTCAAAGCCGTTCTCGCATCCTCAAAACGTTGGCAAGCCACCTTGCAAACACCCGCGCGTGCAAATCGTGAGCCGCGACGAGGACGCCGAGTTCGTAGAATGCCTCGAGTGCCGCGAAGTCTTCGAATCCAGTGAACTCAAAGACATGAGCATCGAGGAAAGCGCCGAAGGCGAAGCCCAGGAATCGTAGGTCGCGACTTCTGCCCCTGATCACTATAGTAACCACGCCTGCTCGATTCCACCTTGTACCCTACGGAAACCCTCTGCTAGTCTGCCAACCGGGGGCGTGCATTCCGCACGTTGCAAACTCATGCCTGTTGTAGCGCTGGTGGTCGACGATTCCATGTTGATCCGCTATACCGTCTGCCGCTTTCTGGAAGAGCGCGGCTTTACGGTAGAGTCTGCCACCAATGGCGTAGAGGCCTTGAAGATTCTTGAACGCGTGCACCCCGACCTGATCGTTACCGACATGCAGATGCCCAAGATGTCTGGCAGCGAACTGATTACCGCCCTGAAGAAGAATCCGGAAACTGCCGGCATTCCCATCATCATTGTTGCGGGCCGCGCCAGCGGCTTCGACGAAAAGGAAAAGCGCGCCAACTTTGCCATTTATAAGGATATTGACATCAAGGCCCAACTCGAAAAGGCGCTGGAAGCGGTGATGGGGAAGAGCCACCGCCAAGGGGCTGGGAAGTAGATGGCTCGCGCAGTTGGCAGCCGGCAAAATTGCCTGAACCTTTAAGCGCTGACTAGCGCAATAGAAGACTCGCCTCCGCTGAAAAATCCATGGTAGCAAAGTCCTTCGCCAGAAACTTGGGATAAGCTGCGGCTGCAATCATGGCCGCGTTGTCGGTGGAAAGCGGCCGCGATGGGAAATATACGGGCAGGCCCTCCTGAGCGCCGTTCCGCTCGAACGTGCGTCGCAATTCGCTGTTAGCCGCTACCCCGCCCGTGACGAAGAGCGTCGCTACGTTGCAGGCGCGCGCCGCGGTCAGGGTCTTGCCGACCAGGTCTTCGACGATCGCACGCTGAAACGAAGCGACCAGGTCGAGAGTCCGCTTGTCGCAATTCGCCAGGTAGTCTTCGAGCCTCGGCTTGGGAATGTTCGCCAGAGCCTTGCGGCGTACCTCGATGGAACGATGCATATCGTGGATCTCGACGTAACGCAGCACTGCAGTCTTAATGCCGCTGTAAGAAAAGTCAAAGCGCGGTCGGTCGGCTTCCATTTCTTTCTGCCCCCCGCGGTTTTCTCTGCGATAGTCTCGGCGATCGCGGTGCTTAATCTGCGCTGGGGGGAACCTCACTGCCGTCGGGTCACCATGCGGAGCGAGCCGGTCGATCAGCGGACCTCCGGGATATCCCAGTCCAAGCAGCTTTGCGACTTTGTCGAACGCTTCACCGGCGGCGTCGTCGCGCGTGTGGCCGATGTTTTCATACGTCCAGCCATGATTGTTCCGCGCCGCCAGATACAGGTGCGTGTGTCCTCCCGACACGACCAGCGCGAGCACAGGAAACTGCAACTCATGATTTCCCTTTTGCCGCTCTTCGAGCAGAACCGCATGAATGTGGCCTTCGAGATGGTTGACCGCAATCAGCGGCTTGTCGAGCGCGAAGGCCAGAGCCTTGGCATAGCTGATGCCGACCAGCAGCGCTCCAGCCAGGCCCGGACCCTGAGTAACTGCGATCGCGTCGATGGACGTGTAATTCTGATTGGCCTCTGCGAGCGCCTGCCGCACGACAGGAACGATCGCCCGCAGGTGCTCGCGCGACGCCAACTCCGGCACGACTCCGCCGTAAGGCTGATGCGTTGCGAACTGCGAAGCCACCACGTTCGAGATGACTTGCTCGCCTGAGCGCACCACCGCCGCCGCGGTTTCGTCGCAGGAACTTTCGATGCCGAGGATGTAGGCGTCTGGCATAATCAGTGCGATCAAGTCTCTGTTCCTAGCTTAATTCAAAACATGGCAAGAGTTCGATAGCAGAGCGCCGTTGGCTAGATGATGAAGGATTTTGCCACATCGATCATCCAAACCCTCCGCCGGCAAGGCTTTCAAGCCTACCTGGCGGGCGGATGCGTGCGCGATCTTCTGTTGCAGCGTGAGCCCGCGGACTACGACATAGCAACCAGTGCAACGCCCGCGCAAGTAATGGAGATCTTTCCTGACACCTATGCTGTGGGAGCGCAATTTGGAGTAGTCCTGGTCCCGCTGCCGGAAAAGCCACGCACGACCCAAGCCGATGATGCATCGCCGAAGACCCGCGCGGTTGAGGTGGCAACTTTCCGCAGCGATCATGGCTATTCCGACGGGCGCCGTCCCGACGAAGTGCGCTTCAGCCAGGATCCGCGCGACGATGTTGCCCGCCGCGACTTCACCATCAATGGCATGATGCTTGATCCCGGTGTTGGAGAAACAACGACTGGCGAAGTGCTCGACTTCGTCGGCGGACGAAAGGACCTCGAAGCCGGCATCATCCGCGCCATCGGCGATCCAGCCCGACGTTTTGCGGAAGACAAACTTCGCATGCTGCGCGCCGTGCGCTTTGCCGCTCGCTTTGAGTACAAAATCGAAACCGAGACGCTGGCCGCGATCCAACATCTTGCCCACGAAATTCAGGTCGTCTCGCACGAGCGCGTCCGCGATGAACTTACCAAGATGCTCACCGACCGCCATGCTCGCCGCGCATTTCTCCTGCTGGATGAAAGCGGCTTGCTGAAGGAGGTGCTGCCGGAAATCTCCAGGATGAAAGGAGTCCAGCAACCGCCCGAGTTTCATCCCGAGGGCGACGTCTTTATTCATACCCTGCTTCTGCTGGAGAATTTGCCGCAGCCTTGTCCGCCAACGCTCGCGTGGGGTGCGCTGCTGCACGACGTCGGCAAGCCGGCCACTTTTCGCGTAGCGCCCGACCGCATCCGTTTCGATAATCACGTCGAGGTAGGTGTCAAGATCGCGGAGGAAATCTGTGAGCGCCTGCGATTCTCCAATCACGACGCAGCCCAGGTGCTTGCTCTGGTCGACAATCATATGCGCTTCGGTCACGCCACGCGCATGAACCAGTCGACGCTGAAGAAGTTCCTCCGCATGCCGGGCTTCGATGAACACCTCGCGTTGCACCGCGCCGACAGCCTCGCCAGCCACCGCAATCTGAGCACGTATGAATTTCTGCAGGAGAAGCTCACCGAGATTCCGCCGGAGAAGATTCGCCCCGTGCCCTTGGTTACCGGCGACGACTTGATTGCCGCCGGATATGCGCCCGGGCCAAAGTTCCGCGAGATTCTCGATGCCGTGGAAGACGCTCAGCTCGAGGGACGATTGCTCTCGCACGATGCGGCGCTTGAATTCGTGAGGCGTGAGTTTCCGGTCTGACATGCGCAGGCTGACGAACTCTGCTCTTCGACTGGAGTGCTAAAATCGGAATCTCTGTTGTTGGAGAAAGCTGTTCGAGAAAGCCGCTCGATAAAGTTGTTCAACGGATTGCAATAGTTAGCCCCGACAGGAGTCGCAGTGGAGCAGGCAGGCGCGGGATTAGAAAAAATTGTGATGGGCTCTTTGCGGCGCGTGCCGCAGGGCCAGGCTCCGATGCTCGCGTGGCCCTTGGTTTGCGGGTCGATGGTGGCCGAACGCACGCGGGCTCTCGATTTTGCCGCCGCCGTATTGCGCGTCGAGGTTCCCGATGCCGGATGGAAACGCGAGATGCAGAACCTGGCGCCGCGTTACCTTGCCCAGCTCAATCGATACGCCGGCCAAAAAGTGGAGAGGATTGAGTTTGTGATTCGCCCGAGTTGATTCGGGCTCGTTCTTTCAAACATCGTTCCCCAATTCATTAACTCGCAGAACATGAAAGTCACAGAGAAAGACGTTGCCTACGTCGCCGATCTGGCGAATCTGGACCTCTCAAGCGAGGAGCGTGCTGGCATGCTGCGCGATCTGAACTCGATTCTCGATTACATCGGGAGGCTCAACGAACTCGATACGTCGAACGTGGAACCGATGGCGCAAGTGTCGGATCGCTATGGCGTCGATAAATTCAGGCAGCGCAGCGAAAGATTTGCGTACGCCGATCGGCAAGACGTAGTAGAGGGACTGCGCAAGTCCCTGCCCCAGGAAGTCGCGCTGGAGAACGCGCCCGATGCCGATGGAACATTCTTCCGTGTTCCTAAAGTGATTGAAAGATAAAAGAAAGTGGTCAGTGATCAGTGGCCAGTGGTCAGTTCGCGAGGCAAAGAGATTCTCTGATCACTGATCACTGACCACTGACCACTTTCCTTATGGAGCTGACCCAACTCACCATCGACTCCGTCCGCTCCGCCATTCAGGAGCGTAAGACGACTGCGTTCGCGCTCGCCGAAGCGCACTACGCGCGAATACAAGAAGAAGACGGACAGATCCGCGCATTTCTCACGCTCTGTAAAGAGCGTGCCCTGGAGCAGGCCGACCGCATTGACCGCATGGCAGCCGAGGGCAAGCCATTGCCGCCTCTCGCCGGCGTACCTGTGGGAATCAAAGATGTGATGTCAACCCGTGGCGTGCGCACCACGGCGGGATCGAAGATTCTTGGCCACTACATTCCACCCTACGATTGCACCGCGGTCGCGCGCATGGAAGCCGCAGGCGCGGTGGTGCTCGGCAAGACGAACTGCGACGAATTCGCCATGGGTTCTTCGAATGAGAATTCGGCGTTTTATCCAGTACGCAATCCGCGCGACTTGAGCCGCGTGCCGGGAGGTTCCTCGGGCGGCTCGGCGGCGGCCGTTGCCGCGGACATGGCTGTTGTGACGCTCGGTTCAGACACGGGAGGATCGATTCGCCAGCCAGCATCGTTCTGCGGCGTAGTAGGTTTGATGCCAACCTACGGCCGAGTTTCGCGCTACGGACTGATTGCGTTTGCATCTTCGCTCGATCATATTGGTCCGCTGACGAAGACGGTGAAGGACGCGGCGATCGTATTGCACACGATTGCCGGGCGCGACCCGATGGACCCCACCTCGGCGGATGTGCCGGTACCGGATTACGTCGCCGAACTTGAAAAGCCAGTGCGCGGCTTGAGACTGGGCGTGCCTAAAGAATATTTCGGCGGCGGGCTCGACGATGAAGTCCGTCACGCGGTTGAGTTGGCGATCGACAAACTGAAGAGCTTGGGTTGCGAGGTGGTGCCGGTTTCGCTGCCGCACACGCCCTATGCGATTCCGACTTATTACTTGATTGCAACCGCGGAAGCGTCCTCGAACCTTGCCCGCTACGACGGCGTGCGCTACGGCTATCGCGCGACAGGAACGAAATCACTCTCGGAGATGTATCGTCGCAGCCGCGACGAAGGTTTCGGCGCCGAAGTAAAACGCCGCATCATGCTCGGCACTTTCGCCCTCAGCGGGGGCTATTACGATGCGTATTATCTGAAAGCGCAGAAAGTGCGTGCGCTGCTGACACGCGATTTTGAAGAAGCGTTCCAAAGTGTGGATGCGATCGCCGCTCCCACCTGTCCGACGGCAGCATTCAAGCTGGGCGAGAAGGCGAACGATCCGCTGGCCATGTATCTGGCTGACATCTACACGGTGACGGCAGACTTGGCGGGGATTCCTGGTATTTCGGTTCCATGCGGCGAAACCGAAGAAAAGCTGCCGATTGGATTGCAGATTCTGGGGAAGCATTTTGACGAATCCACGATCCTGCGCGCGGCACATGCGTATGAGCAGGCCGCCTAAATTGGCTCGTAGTACCGTTCCCCCGCGCAAGCGCGGCAAAGTGTTTTCTCTTCGGTGCGGACTTCTCTGCGGAAGTTGATCCCCTCGCCGCACGCTTCACAAACCACGCGATCGCTCTTATATCCGGGAAATTCCTCGGGCGGTAAATTTACTCTTACCCACTGCAAAGTGAATAAATCGTCGTCCGTGATTTCGCGATAAGCGAGCATCTGCTGTTGGTTCTTGTCGGCGATTTCGGGATGCATCTCGCGAGCCAGAGCCTTAGAAGATTCCTTAGCCGCGATGCGGATCGCCTTGCCAGTGCTGACGTCCACAAACGTGGCGGCAACTTTTCCCCAGTCGCGAAACTTTAGCGCGCGCTTCCCCAGCCGGCAGCCCGTGACCACGGCCACGGCATCTGTGGCGCAGCGGTCGATCTCGACGAAGGTGACGAGCCGCTTGCGGTCTTTACCGCGCGGATCGTCAATCCCAAGCTTCACCAGGCCCAGCATGGCCAAACGCACGCCCAGGACTTGTCCGGCGCAGAGATGTCCGTGGGCCTGCTCGGCGTCGAGGAGATATTCGTCGAGAGACCTCATAGCAGCTGATCTGCTATTACATCCCACTGATTCAGCTTAATCGCTACTGGGCTAAGAGGACGGACACTATTCTTGTATGGTTTTCTCCACCACCGTATCCCGTCCTTCGTGCTTTCCACTACTATGCCGGCATTCATCAACTCCGCGCGCAGCGTGTCGGACCTTGGGGAAATCGCGCACCTTTCGTGCGGCTTCCATCTCCGCGATTTTCTTTTCGATGTCGGCGTCAGAAAGTTGGACCGATTGCACCGCCTCCCGCAGTTCCGCGCTAATGTCCTTCTCGCGGCCCTCAGTTGGCGCCCAATCGAAGACCTGTTTCATCTTGGGGCCATCGTCATCTTTAAGCACAGCGAAAATCTCATCGAACTTCCCCAGCACGGCCAGCAGCGGCCCAGCATCGTCCTTCTTGATATGGCCCGAATCAAGCGCAGAATTGGCCCTGCGCACCATCTCGAAGATCGCGGCCTGCGCCTGCGCAGTGTTGAGGTCATCGTCGAGCGAGGCTCGCATGCGGTCGAGGGTCTCACCAGCCAGCGTTTGCATCTCTGCGTTAGAGCCCGGCGGAAAATCGCCCGCGCTCAAACGCTGGCGAAAATTCCGCAGGCGTTCCACCGAGACCGCAGCTTGCTTGAGTCCGTCGAAAGTGAAATTGAGCTGGTGGCGATAGGGGACCGAGCAGAGTAGATAACGGATCGAAGACGGCTTGTAGCCCTTCAGCACCAAGTCGCGCAGCGTGTAAAAATTCCCCAGGCTCTTCGACATCTTCTCGCCTTCGACCAGCAAAAACCGCACGTGGAACCAGAACCGCGCAAACATCTTCCCTGTGAGTGACTCCGATTGTGCGATCTCGTTCTCATGATGCGGAAAGACTAAATCTTCTCCCCCCGCATGCAGATCAAAACTCTCGCCCAATTCCTGCATCGACATCACCGAGCACTCCAGGTGCCAGCCAGGGCGTCCTGGCCCAATCGGCGTTTCCCAAAAGGCTTCACCCGGCTTGGGCGCCTTCCACAGGGCAAAGTCGCGCGCGCTGTCTTTGTCGTATTCGTCCACGTCCACGCGGGCGCCGTCGAGCATTCCACTGAAATCTTTCTTGGAGAGTTTCCCGTACTGCGGGAAGCTTGCGATTCTGAAGTAATAAGACCCGTCATCGGTGCGGTAGGCGATCCCCTTTTCAACCAGCCTGACCACGAAATCCGCCATCTGGTTAATATGTTCGGTGGCGCGCACCAGCGCCGGTTGCTCGATTCCAATCAGCGCACAGTCTTCCAGAAAAGCTTTCTCGTACTTCGCCGTGTACTGCTGAACGCTGACTCCATCTTTGGCCGCATTGCGGATGATCTTGTCGTCCACATCCGTAATGTTCATGACGTAGCGCACCTTGTAGCCCGACTGCCGCAGGAATCGCTGCAGCATGTCAACCGCAATAAAAGTCCGGAAGTTGCCGATATGTCCGTAGTCGTAGACGGTTGGGCCGCAGGCATACATGCGGACTTCCTGGTCGCGCAACGTGCGGAACTCCTCAACTTGCGAGGACATGGTGTTGTAAAGACGTAAGGCCATAGAGAGTGTGGCGCTCAGCGACAAACGAACAATTCTAGGGTGATGCCGGAAACAGGGTCAACCGGTGCGCACACTGCCAGAGGCATGTTCAGCCAGCGCATGCGAGTGCGTCCGCAGCCGGTGTTGCACCAGAAAAACATAATGCAGCGCGGAAACAATCGTGAAGGCAAATGTGGCGCGCAAGAAAACCGTGCGCGTGATCCAGATCCATCGTGCCGGCCGTATGGAAAACAGCAGCACGAAGAACACCGCCGCAATCTGCGAAAACGTGTTCGCTTTCCCGAAAATGCTGGGCCGGAAATTCCGCAATCCCGCGATGGCAAACAGCACCGCACTGGCGGCCAGGATCGAGGTGTCGCGGCTGAACACCAGTACCGTGAACTTCCACGGAATCTTGTGCAGGATCGAAAGCACCAGAAACATCGTGCTCAACAAAAGCTTGTCCGCAATGGGATCGAGATATTGTCCCAGCAAAGTCTGCTGGTGCAACTTGCGCGCCAACAGTCCATCCAGCCCGTCGCTGAATCCCGCAATCACGAAAAGCACCAGTGCCCAGAAATAGCGGCCATCCACCAATTCGATCACGATGAACGGAACAAAAATCATTCGCAGCAGAGTGAGTTGGTTAGGCGCGGTGAATATTTGCGACAGTTTCATCCCCGCTCCCCGGTCGCCTGGACCGCGAAGCGAGTGCTGTCGATTTGTCGGCTGCCTCGAGCAGAGCCCAGCAGCACTGCCGGATCAAGCCCGGTCTTCGCCGAGAAGCGTTGCGAAAGCGATGGCAGATTGCCATCGGGCAGGTCCAGTTCGATGCGTTCAATCCGGTGCATTGGAAAGAAGACCACCGCCGGACTAAACGATTCCCCATCTTTCACCATCACCACCAGATCGTCAAAAGATGCCAGCTCGACGCCGCTCACGCTGAGCCCCTCCGGATTCAAAGCTAGAATCGTCCCCCAGAATTTGTCCCGGGGATTGCCCAGGGTCACGATCACCATGGCTCCAGGCAGGAAAGGATTCTTGGCCCGAGTTCTCGCGGCCGAACCGTCGTGATCAGACGGTTTCACCATGCGAATCTCATGTCGCTCGATGTGCCCCCGGCTGCGGGAACGTAACATTTCAGCGTGTAATCCATCACCATGCGATCGGCATTGAAACGCCAGCCCAGCGTGCGGATCGTTCGCTTCATGCGCTGGATCCAGCCCCGCGGCAGACCGTCGCGATCACGCTGGTAGAACAATGGAATCACTTCTTCTCGCAGCGCCCGGCGCAAATCCTCCGCGTCTCGCGTGTCGTGGACGCTCATATTGGAATGCGTTCTGCCCGTCCCGATCGCGAATCCATTCCTGCCGTCGTAAGCCTCCGCCCACCAGCCATCGAGAATCGGAAAGGTTCAGCCCGCCGTTCAAAACCACCTTTTGCCCGCTCGTTCCCGATGCCTCCAGCGGACGCCGCGGATTGTTCAGCCAAACGTCAACGCCCTGCACGAAATAACGCCCGACGTTGATGTCATAATCTTCGACAAAGACAAACTTGTCGGCGAACTGCGGATCGCGCATCAATTCGGCGATCTGCTGCAGCACCCGTTTGCCCGGCTCATCGTTGGGATGCGCTTTCCCGGCAAAGACGAACTGCACCGGACGTTTGGGATCGTTCACCATCGAGGCCAGGTTCTCGATGTCACTCAGAATCAGGTTCGCACGCTTATAGGTGGCGAAGCGGCGGGCAAATCCAATGGTCAGCGCGTCCGGACTCAATACCTTCCCCAGCCTGTGCAAAACCTCGCGTGGCTCGGAGCGGCGCTCGGCTTGTTCCACGGCGCGGCGTCGGACAAACTCCAGAAGCTGCGATTTCAGGCTAAGGTGCGTCTCCCAGAGTTCGCCGTCGTCCACATTCTCAATGCCTTCCCAGGTGCGCGCGTCGCTGCTGTGCTGGTGCCAATTCGTGCCCAGATGCCGGTCGTACAGGCGAAACATCTGCGGAGCGAGCCAGGACGGAACGTGGACCCCGTTCGTGATGTGTCCGATGGGAACTTCGTCTTCCGGCTTGCCGGGACAAAGCCCGGTCCACATCGCCCGGGACACTTCGCCGTGCAAGGCAGAAACCGCATTGGCGCGGCGCGAGAGTCGCAGGCCCAGCACCGTCATGCAGAACGTCTCCTGCTGGTTGTTCGGGCTCTCGCGTCCCAGTCCCATCAGGCTTTCCTGTGAAAGACCCAGCCTTTCGCGCAGAGGCCCAAGATGTTCTTCGATCAGATCCGCATCGAAACGATCATGGCCGGCAGGCACCGGGGTATGGGTGGTGAACACCACTTCCCGCGACACCCGTGGCACCGCGGCCTCGAAGCCGATGCCCTCTTCCTTCATGCCGCGACCGGATCGCTTCCAGCAACGCAAATCCGCTGTGCCCTTCATTCAGGTGAAGAACGCCCGGCGTGATGCCCATGGCTCTGAGGGCTTTGAAACCACCAACCCCCAGCAACAGCTTCCTGCCGGATTCGCGTCCGCTTATCTCCGCCATAGAGGCGGGATGTCAGCTCCCGGTCATCCGCCGTATTGCCCTCGACATCCGAATCCAGCAGAAACAAATCGCAGCGTCCCACCGCCACCCGCCAAACCTTGGCATGAATCGAAACCCGTGCGGGTTTCGATCTTTACCACGACAGGCCGGCCGTTCTTGCTGATCGCGACCTCGAGCGGCAATTGCGTGACGTCGGTCTCCAGATAATCTTCCCGCTGCCAACCGGCGAGATCCAGACGCTGGCGAAAATATCCTTGCCCGTAAAACAATCCGATGCCGACCAGCGGAATGGCAAGATCGGAAGCGCTCTTGATATGGTCGCCCGATAGAACGCCGAGCCCACCGGAGTAAACCGGTAGCGATTCGTGGATTCCGAACTCCGCGGAAAAATATGCCACGGGCAAAGGCCGTAAGACCCCCGCATGCCTTGTTCCCCACGTGCGGTCCGCTTGCAAATATTCCTGCAAGCGGCGATACGCGTAGTTGATTCGGCTGTGCAGTACGAGTTCGGCGGCGCGATTCTCCAGTTTTGCCAGGGGAAACTCCGATAGCAGCGAAACCGGATTCTGATTCAGCTGCCTCCAGCGCAGCGGGTCAAGATCGCGGAACAGGCTCACCGCATCGTGGTCCCAACTCCACCATAGATTCCGAGCCAGGGCCCAAAGGCGTTCCTGCGCCGGAGCGATAAAGCGATCCAGCGTCCGCGCTTCGCTCACCACCGGCGCGACCTGGGCCGCGGCCTGCGCTCAGCATGTGAATCTCATCTTCGCTGAAAACCCGAGGCTCTATCGTTTGAACTACCAGAACGCCTTGCAGAACTCCCCGGTCGATGAGCGGAACCCCAAGGAACGATTGGTAAGCATCTTCGCCGGCTTCCGCGAAGTATTTGAAACGCGGGTGACCGTAAGCCTGCTCCACCGCCACAGGCCGCACTTGTTCCGCCACCAGGCCCGCCAGCCCTTCGTTGATCGCCATCCGCAGGCTGCCGATGCACTGCCGCCGAAGTCCCACAGTTGCGGCCAGCACCAGATTGGCTCGATCGGGCTCGAGCAAATACGCGGAACAAACATCCGTCTGAAATCGCTTTGCAATCAAAGCGACAACGTTCATCAGGGTTTCGGCGGGTTGACCCTCTTCCGCCGCAAGGTTGGCGATTTCCTCCAGAGTAAGGACGTGCGTGACCTCGCGCACAGGACCAGTCACGTCCAGCTCTTGCCCTTCGTCGTGATTTTCTTCCAATCCCAAGCGTCCCGGTTCCATTTTAGTCGGCCCCGCCGGTTTTGACCTAATCTTTCCACCATCGGGTAGTGTTGGTTTGAATTCGTTTTGAAAGGGCGCGGTTTCAGCCGCGCCGTAAGCATCATGGAATCCCATCACGGCTGGGGCCGCGGAAAAACTGACAAATGCGTGCAGTACCGTGGAAGAGCGGCGCTTCAGCGCCGCGTAAAGCCAATTAAGATAGCGCGGGGCTTCAGCCCCGGTGGCTGCACCTTGCGTCCACTACGACTTTCACGGCCTCTTCAGCCCCTGCGGAAGCTGTTTTCGAACTTACCCACTCCCGCTCCCTGGCAGCTTCCGTTCCCAAATGTTCCCATGATAATCTGTGAGCTGTTGTAGGCGCGTAGCTCAGTTGGTTAGAGCGCTACCTTGACACGGTAGAGGTCGCTGGTTCGAGTCCAGTCGTGCCTACCATTTATCTTCATCGAATCGGCTCTGTTCTTATCCTGCGACCTCGTTGACTTGTTCCCGTCCCCATCCTAAGATGTCCATTCATCAAGGGCCTTCTCCGCGCCATTCCATATGAAATGACGAATTCTTCCTCACTCGTCGGACAAACCTTCTCCCACTATCGCGTGATCGAAATGCTCGGCGGCGGAGGCATGGGAGTTGTCTACAAAGCTCAAGACACGCGCCTCGACCGCTTCGTTGCCCTGAAGTTTCTTCCCGACGACCTCGCCAAAGAATCCTCAATCTCTCAGCCGCTTTCGCCGCGAAGCTAAAGCCGCCTCCGCTCTCAACCATCCCAACATCTGCACCATCCACGACATCGGCGAAGAAAACGGACGGACTTTCATCGCCATGGAATGTCTCGAGGGCCAAACCCTCAAGCACCTCATCGCTGGCCGTCCCATGGAGCTCGATCGCCTGCTCGAGCTCGCCATCGAAATCTCCGACGCGCTCGACGCCGCCCACGCCGAAGGCATCGTTCACCGCGACATCAAGCCCGCAAACATCTTTATCACCAAACGCGGCCATGCCAAAATCCTCGACTTCGGCCTCGCCAAGGTCACAAGCCCTCGTGCCCAAGTCGAACTCTCCGCCGCGACCGTCGCGACCCTCGGCCTCGATTCCGACCATCTCACCAGCCCCGGCTCCGCTCTCGGCACCATGGCTTACATGTCTCCCGAACAGGTTCGGGGCAAGGATCTCGACGCCCGCTCCGATCTGTTCTCCTTCGGCGCCGTCCTCTACGAAACGTCCACGGGATCGCTGCCTTTTCGCGGCGATACTTCCGGTGTAATCTTCGAGGCTATTCTCAACCGCTCGCCCCTGCCGCCCGCGCGGCTGCATCCTGATATTCCGGCCGAACTCGAACGCATCATCGGCAAAGCTCTCGAAAAAGATCGCGACCTCCGCTACCAGAACGCCACCGAACTTCGTGCCGATCTCAAACGCCTGAGCCGCGACATCGGCTCCGGACGCGTCTCCTCTGACTCTTCAACTCCGGCACCCTCTTCGCATTCGGGGTTTTACGCGCCAGGCTCCGCTACACCAACTTCCGCTCCGTCAAGTTCGCCAACAACTCCGTCCGCCGCGCATCCCTCCGACAGCTCCGTCATAGCCGCAGCTGCGTCCCGCAACAAGGGGAAAGCATTTTCTCTCGGCGCATTCCTTCTGGTACTCGTGCTCGCCGCCGGCTATGGCGGCTATCGCTTTTTCAGTCACCGCGCCCCCGAAGGCCCCGCCAAAGTTGCGAAGATCAGTTCATGGAACAGGTCCATGAATTACACCGCAATCTCGCCTGATGGCCGCACCATCGCCTTTACTTCTCCCGTGGAAGGCTACGACCAGGTCTTCGTCATGCTCGCTTCTGGCGGCGATCCTCTTCAGCTCACCCGCGGCGAAGGCAACAAGAGTGTTCTCAGCTTCTCCGCCGACGGCACAAACATCTACTTCGGCCAGACTCTCGGCGCCCCAGAGATCCGAATCATTCCAACTTTGGGCGGCGCGGCGCAGCGTGTCAGAGCCGGTGTGACCCTCACCCCTTCCGCCGATGGCCAGTCACTATTCATCCTCACTCCCGAAGGGCGCATCGTTCGGACGTCAAAGTCCGGTACTGGGCAGGAGGAAGTTGTCTATGAAACCCCAGTCTCTGGTGCGGCGGGTTCAAGCACGATCGGTTTGGGGCTGCGCGTGAACATTAAGTCGTATCCCGATGGCAAGAGCCTGCTCATCAGTTCGCCATCGGGCTCCGTATCGGCTACATTCCACCGGCTCGATCTCTCCACTCACGCCATCGAGCACCTCGCCGACCTGCCCGACACTTCCGTCTGGAACTCCTGGGCCCAGCCCGGCAAGAGTCTCTACGTCAGCCACACCGTGAACCGCATCACCAATCTCTGGGAGTACTTCCTGGCAGATCATTCCCTCAGGCAGCTGACCTTCGGAACCGGCCCCGATCGCACCCCCATGTCCGATCCCAATGGGAACGGCGTCTACTTCATCAGCGGGCGCAGTTCCGGCGCTCTTACGCTCTATCGGGTTTCGTCCAAACAATTCTCCGACATCGTCACCGAAGACGCGATACAACCCGACCTTTCAACCAACGGCCGCCGTCTCGCCTACGTCACCACCCCTGACCCGAACCGGGATGAGCTTTGGGTTTCCGATCTAAACGGGGATCATCGCTTGAAGTTCACTTCCGGCCAGGAGCTGGAAACTCTTGCCTGGTCAACCGACGACTCGAAGTTCCTTTACTCCGACAAACAAGGCGCGGATTACCAGCTGTATGTAATTGATACCGATGGCACCCACTCCCGCCAACTGCCCTGGAATGGCAGTTTCGTCGGCTTCTCGATCTGGGAACCAGGCAATCAATCCATCGTCGTCTCCGGCCTCGATAAACAGAATAAGGCCACAGTCTGGAGAATTTGGCTGGACGGCAGGCCAACTACACAACTGTATGAAAACTGCGGCATGGCGGCAGATATTTCGCCGGACCAGAAATTCATGCTCGGCACCGTCCTATGGACAGACGCCGCCGGAATTTACCAATATTCCCTCGCCGACAAAAAGTGTACGGAACTGAAGTCAGGCATAGCCACCTACATCCTGATGTTCGCCCTCGACGGCAAGTCCTTCCTCTATTCGCTCGCCTCCCACGGCGAAACTGTCATCTATCGCCAGCCCTGGCGCAATGGCACTCCAATCGGTTCGCCGGTCCCCGCGCTGAAAGTCCCAATCGCTCTGCGCGAAGATTACAACGGCAACGCCTTCGTCATTTCCAGTGATCTCTCCTCCGTCGTCTATGCCCGCCCCAACGGCCACGACGACCTCTACCTCCTCTCACAAAAATAACCAGCACGCGGTTAAAAGCTTTTCGTTTTACCCTGTGAACCCCCGTGCCCCCCTTGTTTAATGCCTTCCCCGCAGGAGCGTCACAAATCCGGCAACTCCCCTACGCAATCCGTCCCAAAACGACTAAACTTAAAGGTTCTGATATTAGCCCCGGCCCGCCCTGCGGCGCCAGCCGATCGCGGCATCTATCATCAGAAAGGCCATCATGTCTCTAAACAGTTTCAACTCCCGCTCCACCCTAAAAGTAGGCCACAAAGAATACGAAATCTACCGCCTCGACGCCCTCGATAAGCAAGGCATCTCCACCAAACATCTCCCCTACTCGCTCCGCATCCTGCTGGAAAATCTTCTGCGCACCGAAGATGGCCGCAACGTAAAAAAAGAAGACATCCGCTCCATGGCCTTGTGGAACAAAAATTCCAAGCCCGACAAAGAAATCGCCTTCACCCCCAGCCGCGTCCTGCTCCAGGATTTCACCGGAGTCCCCTGCGTAGTAGATCTGGCCGCCATGCGCGACGCCATGCAGCAACTAGGCGGCGACCCATCTCTGATCAATCCTCTGCAGCCAGTAGAATTAGTAATCGACCACTCGGTGCAAGTAGATGAATTCGGCACCGCCAGCGCCTTCGACGTAAACGCCCTGCTAGAGTTCCAGCGCAACAAAGAGCGCTATTCGTTCCTGCGCTGGGGCCAAACCGGATTCCACAACTTAGCGATCGTCCCTCCCGACACCGGCATAGTCCACCAGGTCAATCTCGAATATTTAGCCCGAGTAGTCTTCGTGCAAGAAAAGAACGGCCACAGCACAGCCTACCCCGACACCCTGGTAGGCACCGACAGTCACACAACTATGATAAATGGGCTGGGGGTGCTGGGGTGGGGCGTGGGCGGCATTGAGGCTGAAGCTGCGATGCTGGGGCAGCCGGTTTCTATGCTGATTCCGCTGGTCGTCGGCGTGAAACTTACGGGACGCTTGCGCGAGGGAGCTACCGCCACCGATCTGGTTCTGACGATTACCGAGATGTTGCGCAAGCATGGAGTCGTTGGAAAATTTGTTGAGTACTTTGGGCCCGGGCTGCGCGATTTGCCGCTTGCTGATCGCGCTACCATCGCCAACATGTCGCCGGAGTACGGCGCTACCTGTGGCATCTTCCCGGTCGACAAAGAAAGTCTGAAATATTTGAAACTCAGCGGCCGCAGTGCGGAGCTCATCGCGCTGGTTGAGGCTTATTGCCGCGAGCAAGGACTCTTCCACGACGAGAAGACGCCCGAAGCGGAATATTCTGAGTTGCTCTCACTTGATCTCGGGACAGTTGAACCGAGCCTTGCCGGACCGAAGCGTCCGCAGGATCGAGTGATTCTCTCGCAAGCTGCCGACTCGTTTCACAAAGCTCTGCCCTCTCTGCTTAAACCGAAGACGAGTGCGGCCGCCGCATCGGCTACCGCAACGCAAACGGCGAAAACCGGAAGCTCCGCAAGCTGGGAGCAGGAGGGCGGCAGTCCAGCGGCCATTGGCGTCGAAGATCCCAATGTGCATGAGCATGTTGCGCCATGCGTGAAGGACGTTTTGAAACACGGCAGCGTCGTGATCGCCGCGATTACTTCGTGTACCAACACTTCGAACCCGTCGGTAATGATCGGCGCGGGATTGCTGGCGAAGAAGGCCGTGGAGAAAGGCCTGGCGGTTCCTCCGTGGGTGAAGACTTCACTCGCGCCGGGATCGAAAGTCGTCCGCGATTATCTGGAGAATGCCGGGCTTACTCCGTATCTCGAGAAACTTAAATTTCACATCGTCGGCTACGGCTGTACGACTTGCATCGGCAACTCCGGGCCGCTGCCCACCGAAGTGTCGCAGGCCATCGACGAGAAAGATCTGGTGGTCGCCTCCGTTCTCTCCGGCAATCGGAACTTCGAGGGTCGTATCAACTCCGAAGTTCGCGCCAACTATTTAATGTCGCCGCCGCTGGTGGTTGCTTTTGCGCTCGCCGGACGCATCGATACCGATCTCCGCAAAGACGCGATCGGCAGGGGCAAAGACGGCAAGCCCGTCTATCTCGCCGACATCTGGCCCACGCAGCGCGAAGTCGAAGAAGCTGTTGAAAAATCTGTTACCGCCGAGATGTTCTCGAAAAGCTACGCCGAAGTTTTTGCCGGAGACGAGCGCTGGCGCGGCCTCGCCATTCCTAAGGGCCAGACCTACGCCTGGGAAAAGGATTCGACCTACATCCGGCGCGCTCCTTATTTCGAGGGCATGAAGATTCAGCCCTCGCCGGTCGAAGAGATCCACGGCGCGCGCGTGCTCGCTGTGCTTGGCGACAGCGTGACCACCGACCACATTTCTCCCGCCGGATCGATCAAGAAAGATGGCCCTGCCGGAAAATATCTGCAGGAGCATGGCGTCAAGCCCGCCGACTTCAACTCCTACGGCTCGCGCCGCGGCAATCACGAAGTCATGGTCCGCGGAACTTTCGCCAACGTCCGCCTGCGCAACAAACTGGTGAACGTGGAAGGCGGATTCACGCGGCACCTGCCCTCTAATACTGAAATGTCGATCTTTGAGGCGTCGCAGAAATATCAGGCCTCAGGCACGCCGCTTATTATTCTCGCCGGGAAGGAATATGGTTCCGGTTCGTCTCGCGACTGGGCCGCCAAAGGGCCGCGACTGTTGGGCGTTTCCGCCGTTATCGCTGAGAGTTATGAGCGCATTCATCGCTCGAATCTGGTTGGCATGGGAGTTCTTCCTCTGCAGTTTCTCGCGGGGCAGACGGCTGAATCGCTCAAGCTGAATGGTGAGGAAGTGTTCGAGATTAGCGGCATCTGCGATTGTGTCGAACACTTCGCCGCCGGACGTTTGGTGAAAGTCCGCGCTGTGGGCAAAGGCGGGGCTGTCGAGTTCGATGCGCTGGTTCGCATCGATACTCCGCAGGAAGCGCTTTACTACGCTAACGGTGGGATTTTGCAGTATGTGTTGCGGCAGTTGTTGGCGGGGAAGCCGAGTGCGCAGAGTGTGGGGGTTTGAGCGGGCGCGAAGGCGAACTTTTACGTGGCTTCCTCTGCCAGCTTTCGTGCAAAGAAGTCTTTCAAGGGATTAGGCGAATGCAACAATCTGTCTAGCCAGGCCACCACGTTGTAGTAATATTTCTCCCTTTGAAGGTACGTCTCAAGCACATTTTCTAGCTCCTCGTCCGTCCGTGTCTTCAACAGGTAGTAAACAGACCTGATCCTTTCCTCTCCGTCCTCAGAACCCAGCAAAGCGTTGAAGAAGTCGGATGCCTCCTGGGAGTGCTGATCGTAGAGCCATGCGTATCCCGCCTTTGTGAGCTTGGGGCTGGTGCTCCGAATCAACTCACGGGCGACCTCAAATGGCTTCGGCGAGAGGCGTAGGGCACAGATACCCGCTTCGTCGCGCGCTTCGCCCCAGCCGTCCTTGGCGACGTTAAGTAGGCTGGGAACGTCCTCTGCCGTGCCAAACCGACAAACGATCCGAACTGCGGCAAGCTTCGTGGCGGCGGAGTCGGTCGCCAGGTATCGCCGACCAAAACGGATGTCGGAGGCTTCGCCGTTGATGGCTAGGCCAGCTAGGGCGGCCTCGACGAATAGGGAGCGAAGGAAATCATCATATTTCTTAAAGGCCTCGACCATCTGTTTCGCATGTTCTACTCCAAAAATCGACTCCATCCTGCCAGCGGACTCCCTCTTTATCCTTTCAAATCCATTTTCAAGGTCAATGCGAAGTTCACCGCGGATCGCATCGAAATGGTCCGCTGCGAGGCTCTTATAGGCTAGCGGTCCGTCGACGTCGAACCACTGAACCGCGGCGGCCACGACTTCTGCATTTTGATGTCGATAGTACGTAGATATCACCGAGTCGGCGTTCCCCTCTTCGTCTGCCGGCCCACCGAGTAGTGCGGCGAACGAGTTCGGCTGTGGTTTTTCTGAAGCTAGGGCCTTCTTGACTTTTGCAAAATCAATCGGGCCACCCTGCTTTGCGAATTCCGTGAACGCGACCTGGCGAATCGTAATGTCCGGATCCGCTGTGAGTTGTTCGGTTACGTCTTTGGGAAGGCGTCCCCGTCGGGCAAGTTCTTTGGCGGCAAACTTGCGCACCGGTGCCCACTGACTCGCGGCACCCCTCAGCAGCTCCGCGTCGGTAATTGGCGAGGCTCTTTTCTCCAACTGGCGTAACTTTGCGTCCGAAACGTAGGTACCACTTTCGACCATCTGAGAGAACACCTCTTCCGGCTTGAGGCGCGCCAGAACGGAAAATCTTGCCTCGCGCGCTGGGGAGTCGGCCGCGTCGTCCCCGGCGGACAACTTCTCTAGGAGAGGAAGGTCGGATTCGTCGGCGATTGCCGCCAGATATTTGTACGCGCTGGTCCGCACCGAGTTTTCCCCGTCCCAAAGTGGGAGCGACGCCCATAGATTCCTGGGCAGGGGGATTCGAGTGTTACCCAGGAATTCGAGCGCGCATTGTCGCACCCAGACTGAGGCGTCTTGATCCGCGAGCACTAGGAGTTGCTGGCTCACTGCCTCAGGCGTCATTCCCGCGAACCAGAACCAGCCGGGAACAACGTCGCTGGCATCCGCCACAATGGCACGGAGAAGCTGAAAGTGCTCGATCGGCATGAGCTCCAAACGCTTGCGGTGTCGGTAGATGAGGTTCGCCTCGTGCGTTTGCAGGGTATCTCCGGTGTACCAACGGAACATAAGGGATGCGGAAAGGAGGAAGAGTCGTGCCACATCGAACTCTTCCAATGCCCCGTCTTCCCGCCGAACGGCCTCCAACTCCTTGTTCTTGATGGCCCTAGTTAGAGAACTGGCATTGGCTAACAACTGTCGAGAAACCTCGATTTCCTCCGTCGTGATATCTGAAGGATGCGAGGCTGCAGTTTCACTCGGCTGTAGTTCCGGGCTTGAGGCAGGCTGCGTTGCTTGTGGAGAGTTGGATGCCGTGCTGAGTCGGCTAGTCACGTAGAACCATAGCCAATTGGTGAGCTGCGATTTCCAGTCCTCGCAGTCGGACACCTCCTTGTAAAGAAACTCTCGGAGGGATGTCTGTCGGTTGCGAAAGTCCAGAACCTTGCTTAACTCAGCGCCAGGGTCATTTATCTTGTCAGGATTGGCCGCCTTAAAGACCAGCCATATCTCCGGTTCGCCCGTCGCCCTACGGCGTGCTAGCGCCCTCTCAAATTCTTCTTCAAATCCTGATGAGTACTTACCAGTTTGTTGCCCCCACCTCTCCCAGAGGAGGCCGAGGAATACGTCGCACTCATCCACGCTCGCGTTGATAATTTCCTGCGGTCTCCCAAAACCCGGTATGGCGTCTTCCCACATGTAGAGCATTATTTGCCAGCCGAGGGCGCGCAGTTGCTTGTTCATGCCGTTCACAAGGTCTTCGGCAGCGGCACGCTCCGGTTTAACGTCGCCAGGAGATGCGAGAAAGATTTTCAGTGTGCGAATCGTGCTTTGCATTTTTGGCTCTTCAATTATGCGTTCGCGGCAGCGGAATGACAAACCGTCGTTGATGCGGGGTGGCGAGCAGCAATGGTTGGGGCCCTTTGGGGACTAGCGGCGCGGCTGAAGCCGCGCCCTTTCAAAGCGA
This sequence comes from uncultured Acidobacteriaceae bacterium, assembly GCA_963841125.1. GTDB lineage: Bacteria > Acidobacteriota > Terriglobia > Terriglobales > Acidobacteriaceae > Sulfotelmatobacter. The sequence goes on along the minus strand of CAWJBH010000003.1, from coordinate 1,441,954 downwards.
TGGGCCTGCGCGGCGCTGAAGCGCCGCTCTTCCACGGTTGCTCCCGCGTTCAATCTATATTCTTTGGCTCAAGGGAGAACGCACGATCAACGTCAAAGGCAGCGGACGAGGGCGTCCGCTCTACATTGGCTATTTCTTGCCGCGTGGGGTTAGTAGGGGCCAGGCTTCGCGGTAGTGCTCGTAGCGGTAGCGGTTCTGCTTTAGGGGCTGCATGGGGTGGAGCATGAGGCCGACTTTGTTTTGCGCGCCGCCGAGGAGGAGCTGTGCCGGGATGAGATACCAGGAATCCTGCGGGATAACGTAGGCGGCAAAGAAATCCAGTTGTTTGAGGGTGTAGGGCTGGCTGAGGTAGTTGGGCCTGAACTGGCAGAAGTATCCGGTGCCGACGCGGCAGGATGTGGACTTTACCTGGACTCTTACGATGCGGTTGCCGAAATAGAGGGCGAGGTCGAAGGGCGCGGAGTCTCCCCAGGGCTTTAGGACTTTGTAGCCGTGGCGCAGGGCTGCGGCCATGAAGAGGGCTTCGACCCACTCGCCGCGTTCCTTGAAGGTTTTGAAAACTTTGAATTCGTCCATCCCACTCCTGACTGAAGGGCGGGATTTCCGGGACATCTTTACAGAGACATCCGCCCAAAAGAAAAGGCGCGGCCTGTGGGCCGCGCCTCGTTTTCCAGATTTTTTACTCTATATATTCAGTATATCAATTTGGAAAGGGCAATTGGGACATGTTGCGGGGAAATATATCTCCGTGCGTGTGAGTCACTTAAGGCCGATCGTGTAGTTTTTGCCTATTGACAGCTTTTCGTGGTTCTGTCGATTGCGGGCATGGAAGCCTTCGCCGCATACTGGGGGCTATGAAGGTAGAAAATCCTATTTTGTCAGGCACTCAGATTCGCCTCGAACCGCTGGAGCATCGTCACGTCGAAGGCTTGGAAGCGGCAGCGGCCACGGACCGCTCGTTCTACCAGTGGAGTCCGGTGCCGCAGGGCAAGGCCGAAGCTACCGTTTATGTGAACACCGCTTTGGCCTGGCGCGATGCCGGCACGGCTGTACCGTTCGCGATCGTCAACTTGAATGGCGGCGTGGTCATCGGTTCGACGCGCTTCTGGAACCTTGAGAGATGGGCATGGCCGCTTGGCCATCCCCGGTACGGACGACACGCCCCTGACGCCTGTGAGATCGGCTACACGTGGCTGGCGCGGTTGGCTATCCGGACTGGAGCCAACACCGAGGCCAAACTGCTGATGCTCACCCACGCCTTCGAAAGCTGGCAAGTGCTCCGCGTCTGTTTTCACACGGACGCGCGCAACCAGCGTTCGCGCGGGGCGCTTGAGCGCATCGGCGCGAAATACGAAGGCATTCTCCGGTCCCATCGCATGGCCGCCGACTATATCCCTCGCGACTCGGTGCGCTACTCGATCGTGGAGGCGGAGTGGCCGGATGTGAAGCAGCGTCTCGTTCAGCGCCTGGGGAGGGCTCTGCGATAGTGTGCACCTTGGCTTTTACACAACTTTTGTCATCCTGAGCGTAGCCGTTTTCCAGGGCGTAGCGAAGGATCTCCGCTCAAGCGGCCCTATGCGTAAGCCGAACTGCACCACTACCGACTCTGGGCGTGAATTAGTCGAAACGTTTCGCGCTGCTATAATCGAAAATTGCTCCCATGTCCACGAAGCGACTGATCCGCTCCACAACAGTTTTGTCCATTCGCCGCAACGGCAGCGTCGTTCTGGCCGGGGACGGCCAGGTTACGCTCGGCGAATCCGTCATTAAACATACGGCGAAGAAGATCCGGCGGCTCTACAACGACAAGATCCTTGCGGGATTCGCCGGGTCCACCGCTGACGCCTTCACGCTTTTCAGCCGATTCGAATCGAAGCTGGAGCAGTATCACGGCAACCTGGGACGCGGCGCAGTCGAGCTCGCGAAAGACTGGCGCACCGATAAATATCTTCGCCATCTGGAAGCGCTGCTGTTGGTCTGCGACAAGGAGCAGACATTCTTGCTCAGCGGCCAGGGCGACGTGATCGAGCCCGACGGTGGCGTGGCAGCGATAGGCAGCGGCGGTCCTTATGCGCAAGCCGCAGCCGAAGCACTGTCGCGTCACACAGAACTCACCGCTCGCCAGATTGCCGAAGAAGCGATGAAGATTGCCGGCAAGATGTGCATCTATACGAATGATCAGGTCACGATTGAGGAGTTGTAGGAAAGTGATCAGTGGCTAGTGGTCAGTGGTCAGCAAAACCCGCGACTTACTGACCACTGACCACTGATCACTATCCACTGAATTTATGGCTATCTACTTACCCAGCAGCGCTGAAGAAGAGCAACTCGCACTCGACGAACTCACTCCGCGCGAGATCGTCGTCGAACTCGACAAACACGTGATCGGCCAGAAGGACGCGAAGCGCGCCGTCGCCATCGCGCTGCGCAACCGCACGCGCCGGCAGAAGCTAACGCCGGAGTTGGCAGAAGAAATCATTCCCAAAAACATTATCATGATCGGTCCCGACGGGGGTGGGAAAGACGGAGATTGCGCGGCGGTTGGCGAAGCTGGCGAATTCTCCGTTTTCTGAAAGTTGAGGCTTCGAAGTTTACCGAGGTTGGGTATGTGGGGCGGGATGTGGAGTCGATGGTGCGGGATCTGGTGGAGATCGCCATCGACAATGTGCGCGAGGAAAAGCTGGAGGATGTTTCCGACAAGGCTGAACTGAATGCGGAGGAGCGGCTGCTGGATATTCTGCTGCCGCCTTCTCCACCGGCGCGGCCTGCGTGAGCCCACGACCGCGGGGGGAGTGGTGATTGACGGCAGTACTGCTTTGGCTGAGTCTTCTTCACGCACGCGAGAGAAACTGCGGCAGCAACTGCGCGAAGGCAAACTGGACGAACGGCAGGTTGAGATCGATGTGCGCGAGCGAAATTTTCCATCTTTTGAAATCATGACGAACCAGGGCGTTGAGGAGATGGACATCAACATCAAGGACATGCTGCCGAACATCTTTGGGGCACGGACGAAGAAGCGGAAGATGAAGGTGAATGAAGCGTTTGAATATTTAATTCAGGAAGAAGAGCAACGGCTGATCGACATGGATCAGGTTACGCGCATGGCGATCGATCGGGTGGAGAATTCGGGGATTGTGTTTCTGGATGAGATCGACAAGATTGCGGGGCGCGAGGGTGGACATGGTCCGGATGTTTCGCGGGAAGGCGTGCAGCGCGACATTCTGCCGATTGTGGAAGGCACTACCGTTAATACGCGCTATGGGATGGTGCGGACGGATCACATTTTATTTATTGCCGCGGGAGCTTTTCATGTTTCGAAGCCGAGCGACCTGATTCCGGAGTTGCAGGGACGGTTTCCGATTCGGGTGGAACTGCAGTCGCTGACCATGGAAGATTTTGTGCGCATTCTGACCGAGCCGAAATCTTCTCTGGTGAAGCAGTATACGGCGCTGCTGGAGACTGAAGGGGTAAAGCTGGAGTTCACTCCGGAGGCGCTGCAGGAAATTGCGCACTTTGCCTTTCGGGTGAATGAGAGTACGGAGAATATTGGGGCGCGGCGACTGCATACGATCATGGAGCGGGTGCTCGATGAGCTTGAGCTTTGATGCTCCGGAGAGAAAAGGGGAGCATGTGGTCATCGACGCGGATTATGTGCGGAAGATGCTTACCGACATTGTGAAGGATCAGGATTTGTCGCGGTATATTCTGTAGAAACAATCTTTAAGACAGAGGTCACGTGCTTCGGTCCGGGCTAAGGAATGCCGCCCCGAAGGGGTTGGACTGTAGCACGGTTGATAAACCGCTTTTCATGCTTTCTTGCGTGAGCCAGGAGCGGGAGCGCGGCAGGCATGGAACAAAAGTGCGATGCTTTTAGAAAACGCCACTGAGTTCCTCCGGCACTAACCTTCTACGGATGTAATTTTGCGTAAAGTTACACGGGCTTTCGTATTCGAGTGCGAATTCGAGTAACGACTGGCTGTCCGATGGCGTCTAACAGATGTGAGCACGGGACGCCGATTGGAACTTGATGCGATTCGGGGAGTGATGCTGGTGTGGATCGCTCTGACACATTTGCCCACTGCCGCGAGTTCGTGGGTGAATCAACCTTTTGGTTTTGTGGGCGCGGCGGAAGGTTTCATTTTTCTGTCGGCGCTATTCACCGGACGGATTTACTTCCGAATCGCAGAGCGGGACGGCTATCCAGCGATGACGCGAAAGTTGTGGGCCCGCACGCTGCGATTGTATGGCTACCACGTGCTTCTGCTGGCTTTTGCGTTCTTAGTCGCAGTCCCCATTGCGTCCCGTGGCGATCGGCCAGGGCTTCACAACCTTTTGGATTTTTACTTCATGGCTGGGGCTAAGCAAGCCGTGACGGAAGCCGCTCTCTTGATTTATCGGCCGCCTTTGCTCGACATCCTCCCGATGTACATCCTATTTCTACTGTTCACGTCAATTGCCATTCCGCTGGCGCGGAGCATTGGATGGAAACCGATCTTGTGGACTTCTTTCTCTTTCTGGGCGCTGGCTCAGTTCGGGTTTCGCAGCGCTGAACACAGCTTCATGATGCGATACATTCCTACGCGGATTCCCCTGAATGAGATGGGCTCTTTCGACCTCTGGGCTTGGCAATTTCTATGGTTTGTGGGTGTGTGGCTAGGCGTGCGTTGGGCCAAGGGAAACCTGGCGATTGAAGCATGGGCAAGGCATGCGGTTGTTCCAGTCGTGGTGATCGCGGTTTTCTGTTTCATCATGCGACGAAAACTCGCGCACGGTTTGGAACTGGGCACATTAGAGTTTCTCTTTGACAAGTGGCACCTTGGAGCGATCAGGATGCTCGATTTCGCGGCAGTGGCAGCGTTGCTGATTCTTTCGCGACCGATCACAAAAACGGCAGCGATACGGCCGCTGGTGCTGTTAGGACAGTCTTCGCTGCAGGTCTTTTGCGTACATCTTCTATTTTGCTTCGCAGGCCTCACGCTGATGGGCAATGCATCAATGCTGAGTGGATGGCGACAATTCGCACTGTTGAGCATCACGCTCGCGGGAATGTTAATCACGGCGAAAATCTTTTCGAAGAGCGAAGCCAAGAACGAAGGGCAAGGGAAAACACAAATATCGTCCCGATCGAATTCAACATGTGTAACAAGCCTGGCAGTGGGGAGCGAGCCCAGCGGGGGCTGACTTGATCGGGCGAGACTGCGAGCGAACGTTGCATCGCTGGCGAGAAAGACGACTTTCTACGAGCAGGTCACTTTGCTGACACGGGCGATTCGCCAAGCATGCATAGCGCGGCAGGGAAATGGGACAACAATTCCGAGACGGCGATCTTTGTATCCCTCTTAGGAAGGTCCACACCTTCTCCGGTGAACGCATTCCGATATTTTCCCCAAGAGACGCAAGATGGGACCAAGACGTGAGTATCCTCCCAAACTTGCGACCCTATCGGCGGGAGATTGCTGTCGCCGAGCAAACTGGCCACCTGGCGTGGCGCCACCACGAGCACGCTGGCAGTGTCAGCCTTTCGGATAAAGGCCACAATCTGATCGGCTCGCGCGCCCTGGACAGTTAGCGGCAGATACTCCCCTCGCTGAAAAACGTCTGGCCATTGTTTTCGCAAGCACAATGTTTTCCAGATCAAATACAGCTTGAGCCGGCCGTCCTCGGGCTTCTCCAGCAGCCGTCGGACCGATGCTGTGTCGGGGTTGCTTCCCCATTCCCGGATACGCTCAAACACCTGCTGCCGGTGGCTAAAGTCGACTGCACGCCGGTTGTCGGGATCGACCAGACTAAAATCCCATAAGTCATTCCCCTGATAGATGTCGGGAACCCCAGGACTCGTCAACTTGAGAAGTGTCTGCGACAGACTATTCCAGAGGCCGATGCGAGCGACGAGGCGCTGGAAAGGAACAAAGTCCTCTAGAAAACGGTTCTTGACACTCGGCTTCAACAACGCCTTTACGAATGAAGAGACGGCTCTTTCGTAAAGGGTATTCTGGTTGATCCAACTGGTGTTCTGCTTGCTTTCGCGGATCGCTTTCAGCATATAGCCGTCGATCCGGTCAGAAAAACTTCTCCAGTCGTCCGGATCGCTCAAAGGCTCGGATGGCCAGGCGCCCACCAAAGTCTGATACAGCAAGTATTCGTCGTTCGGCGAAGGGGCGGGTCTGCCATCAATCATTGACCTGCGACCGCGATTGAAACGTCTCCAGTCCCGCACTCGAAGCCGCCACAGCGCCGGTATCTCCGAGAGCACGTTGATGCGGGCGCGGACGTCCTCGGAGCGTTTAGAGTCGTGCGTGCTGGTAGCCAGCATGGTGTCAGGCCAATCGCGGAGACGTTCCTGGTTCGCGAGATGAAAATCGGCTGTCGTGATTCCGAATCGGTGAAGATCGCTTCCCACATCGTTCAATGAGATCAGGCGGTGGTATCGGTAGAAAGCCGTGTCTTCCACACCTTTAGCCATCACGGGGCTGGTGAACTGCTGAAATTTCATGGCAAAGGCAGTAACCGAACTTCGGTAGGCAGCGTCCTGCCCTTCAGCGATACGGGTGAGAAGCACTTCGAGAATGAAGTCGAACACGCTGGTGTCGGCGGCTGGACTTCTCCGTTTTGCAGAATCGATGGCGGTGCGGATGTAGCGAACATCGCTCTCCGAGACGCCAGAAGGACTGACATAGGTGCGATACACGGGAAAGCTGGCGACCACCTCGGTGAGCGCTTCGCGCAGGCTGTTCAGTGTAAAGTCGCAAGTGTGCCGCTTAGCGAGCGCGATCCGGGAAAGTTGATGGGCTAGAACGTTCAACTCGCTGGCCAAGGCTACCCGAATAATGAGTTTTCGGCAGCGATAGGCAAGCTCGTCAAAATCAATCTCGTCGCCGACAAAGTTTCGATAGATGCGCTCGAAACGTGTGACGGCTGCCGGGTCGACAAACACCCCATTCACCAGATTCGCAAAATCATATCCCGTTGTGCCGCAGATCGGCCATTTGGCGGGCAGCCGTTCTTCGCCAGCAAGGATTTTTTCAATAACCACATAAAATGACCCGTTTCCAGAACTGTTTATGACAGCCGCGACACCGTCGCGAAGGCGTTGGAAGTATTGAGCTGGGTCGTACAGGCCGTCGGGGTGGTCGACGCGGAACCCATCCACTTTGCCGTCTGCTACGAACTTCAGAATCAGACGGTGGGTCACCTCAAAAACGGTCTCATTTTCCGTGCAAAGGCCGGCGAGATCGTTGATATCGAAAAAGCGCCGATAGTTGATGTCATCAGCGGCGACCCTCCAGTTGGCCAGGCGGAAGGCTTGCGCTTTGATCAGCTCGTGCAGTTCCTCGAAGCTCGCGGGATCGGCGGGATTTCCGTTGATCGAGTCGACACCTTCATTTATTGCGGCGGTGATTTCCGGAGCTCGTGCACATAGCTCGGCCAATCTGCGCTTATGTATCTCTTTATCGCGATTGCGCTCAACTGCACGATCGCTACTCACTTCCCGTCGTGCCGGCAAGTGACCGAAGGAAGCGATGAGGCTCTGAAACTCCAAAAAGTCTAAATTTTGTTCACCCAGTTTTGTCCCGGCCTTGCCCACGGCACGCTGCAGGATGCGCGGGTAAACCCTGGGATTAACCGGAAAGCGGTGATTTCGATAAGAAATGTCGAACTCACCCCGCTCAAAATGGAAAACCAGTTTCAATTCGCCGCTTTCCAGAACAGCGCCGTAATGATCGTGCAGCACAGGCACCAGTACTTTTCCATGGAGCTCGTCTTTCAGCGGACGCCAGTCAATATCGAAAAAGCAGGCGTAGGTTGAAGCCTCGCCATTCTCCAGCACATCGAGCCACCACGCATTGTCACTCCCCATCACTCCCATGTGATTGGGGACAATGTCGACAATCAATCCCATGCCGTGTTCATGGAGAGTACTCACGAAGTGGTCGAAATCTTCGGCGCTTCCGATTTCCGGATTTAATGAGTTGTGATCGACGATGTCGTATCCATGCATGCTTCCGGGACGAGCCTTCAGGAATGGAGAAATATAGCAATGGCTGATTCCGAGCGCGGAAAGGTAGGGAACTACCGCCGTAGCCTGAACGAAGGTAAAGTCACGATTGAGCTGCAGGCGATAGGTCGCGCGCGGAATTAAGGATTCTCGCTTCATGATTTCAGAAACCACGCCACGCACCAGGCGGGCATCGTTCCTCGTGCGAGAGCATCCCCGCCGCCTTCCTCGCTTGCATAGATTAACTGAGATTGTGGAGGAGTGAGTCCGCTGAGGGAAACTGAGCCAAGATTCGCCAGGAGGTCGAGCTTCGAGCCATCCGGGAAGTCCCAATGTGCGTTGAGCCCACGATCTCCATGAACCTCATAGTGTGCTCCAATGGCGCACCCATCCACGAGGCGGGAAACGATGTGCTTGCATCTTAAGTGCAGTAGTTGGCGATAAAAGCTCAGCCAATCGCGATGATGGGGTCGAGCAAGGTCATCCCAGTCAAGGCGAGAAGCCTCGAATGTTGTAGAGGCGTTTGGGTCAGGGATTCCGGCGCGCGCGGCCGGATCGCTGAATCTGGTAAAGCGAGCGAATTCATTTCGCCGGCCCGCCGCAACCGCCTCGGCTAGACCTTTCTCGAAATCACAGAAAAAAAGAAATGGCGTTTTAGCTCCGAACTCTTCGCCCATAAAGAGCAAAGGCGGAGACGGGGCAAGCAGAAGAATGGCCATGGCAGCCCGAACGGCCCGCGGATCCGCAATCGTTGTGATTCTCTCTCCGAATGCACGATTTCCAATCTGGTCGTGGTTTTGCAGAAACGAGAGAAATGCGCCTGGCGGCAAGCTGGCGCTTCGTTCACCGCGCGCTTGTCCATTTCGAAAGAACGACTGCTCCCCCTGATAGGCGAATCCTTCAATTAGGCACCGGCCCAACTGCGAAAGGGGACGATCTGAATAATCGGAATAATAACCATCCCGCTCCCCCGTGATCAAAACGTGCAGAGCATGGTGGATATCGTCATTCCATTGCGCGCTGTAGGCCTGAACTCGACAGCTCTTCGTTCGTTGAAGATAACGGGCCTGATTGCGGTCGTTTTCGAGGATGAGATGGATGTGCCGATCGGGTCCGACTGACTTTCGCACGACGTCGGCTAGTTCGTTAAGAATGTGATACGGCGAGTTGTCAATGATCGCGTGAACTGCGTCCAGCCGGAGTCCGTCGAAGTGATATTCAGTGAGCCAATACAGGGCGTTATGGATGAAAAAATCGCGGACGGCACGACTCTCAGGCCCATCGAAATTGATGGCGTTTCCCCAGGGAGTTTTGTGCCGGTCAGTAAAGAATTGCGGGGCGTAGCAGTTAAGATAATTTCCTTCTGGACCGAAGTGATTGTAGACGACATCCAGCAGGACCATCAGTCCGCGAGCGTGCGCGCTGCGAACTAGTCTTTTGAGATCTTCGGGGCGGCCGTACGTGTTATCGGGCGCGAACGGGAAGACGCCGTCGTACCCCCAATTGCGTCGGCCGGGAAAGTCGGCGACCGGCATCAGTTCGATCGCAGTGATCCCCAGATCGGCCAGATCATCTAAGCGCTCGCCCACTGCGGAAAAAGTACCCGCTGAGGTGAAGGCTCCGACGTGCAGTTCGTAGATAACTGCTTCTTCCCACGAGCGGCCGCGCCAGGAATCGTCGGTCCAGTCGAAAGATGTAGGATCCATAACTTCGCTGGGTCCGTGTACGTCTTCTGGTTGAAAACGGGAGGCTGGGTCGGGAACTTCCTGGCCGCCATCAATTCGGAAACGATATCGTGTTCCAAGCCTGGCTGCATCGGTGACGAGTTCAAACCAGCCATCATCATACCGTTCAAGAGAAAGGCGGGCTGCACTCTTCGGTTCCGCGATGCAAAGCTCAACTTGATGGGCTGCCGGCGCCCACAATCGAAAACGCACAGTACCGTCGTCACGGTATTCGGCGCCGAACGGCATGCTATGACGGCGCTTCATTCAACTCTTCCTTTGACTCTTCCTTCTTGCCGTTTCCACTGCCGTTGCCGCGACGCTCCATCAACACCACCAGAGAGCGGGCCTGCAAAAGATAGACGGCTCCAGAATCATAAGCGCCGATGGAGTGCAATCCATCTTCTCGGGAGGTATCCATCCATGCGGTCCAACGAGCTCCCGGGTGGAAGGCCGGCAATGTGAACGCCACATCTTCATGATTAGCGTTCAGGAGTACAAGAAAGTTTTCATCACCGATGTTGCGCCCGCGTTCATCCATCTCATCCAATCCCTGTCCCGCGAGAAACATTCCCAGGCAGCGCACCGACGGATCGCGCCATTCGTCTTCGCTCATCTCATTGCCGCCGGAATTCAGCCACTGCACATCCTTCACATTTGCGCCTTTGATAGGACGGCCCTGAAAAAAGTGTCTTCGCCGGAATACCGGGTGTCGCTTGCGAAGGTTGATCATGCGTTGAACGAAGGCCGATAAGTTACGGTCCTCGGGCCGCAGAACCCAGCTTAGCCAGCTGATTGGATTGTCCTGGCAGTAGGCGTTGTTGTTTCCCATCTGGGTATGCCCGATCGCGTCTCCCGCATACATCATGGGAACGCCTTGAGAAAGAAACAGCGTGGCAAGCAGATTTCTCTTCTGCCTGCCACGCAGTGCCTGGATGTTTGGATCGTCGGTCGGACCTTCCGCCCCGCAATTCCAGCTCCGATTATCGTTGGTGCCGTCCCGATTATTTTCGCCGTTGGCTTCATTATGTTTGTCGTTATAGCTCACGAGATCCTGCAAGGTGAAGCCGTCGTGCGCGGTGACAAAATTGACGCTGGCATACGGACGCCGGCCGCTGTGCGCGTAAAGGTCGCTGGAACCCGTGAGGCGATAAGCCAGATCCCCGACCGTTCCTCCATCGCCTTTCCAATATGCACGTACCGTATCGCGGTAGCGATCATTCCATTCCGCCCATCCGACGGGGAAGTTTCCTACTTGATAGCCTCCTTCGCCGAGATCCCAGGGCTCGGCGATAAGTTTTACCTGCGAGAGCACCGGGTCCTGATGAATGATGTCGAGAAACGCACCGAGACGATCGACTTCATGGAGTTCCCGGGCGAGAGTAGCCGCCAGGTCGAAACGAAAACCGTCCACGTGCATTTCCAGAACCCAGTAGCGCAGACTATCCATGATCAGCTGCAGCACACGCGGATGCCTCATGTTCAGCGTATTCCCGGTTCCCGTATAGTCCTTGTAATGGCGAGGATCGCCAGATACCAGGCGGTAATACGCGCTGTTGTCGATCCCTTTCAGCGAAAGCGTAGGCCCCAGATGATTGCCTTCCGCAGTGTGGTTGTAGACGACGTCAAGAATCACCTCCAATCCCGCGGAGTGCAGAATCTTGACCATGGTTTTGAATTCTTTGATTGAGTTGGTGGCGAGGTATCGCGGTTCAACCGCGAAAAACCCGATCGAGTTGTAACCCCAATAGTTGCGCAGCCCGCGCTCCACCAGTTGCCGGTCATCCAGGAAGCTGTGGACGGGCATGAGTTCAATCGAAGTCACACCCAGGCGGGTCAGGTACTCAATGACCGGAGCTGTCGCCAGTCCCGCATAGGTTCCACGCAGGTGAGCGGGAACATCCGGATGGCACATAGTGAATCCCTTGACATGCAGCTCATAGATCACGGTTTCATGCCAGGGAATACACGGTGGCCTATCCGTCCCCCAGGTGAAAGCGGAGTCAATGACTCGATTCTTCGGCATTCCCGCGGCATCGTCGCGCCGATCAAACGACAGATCCTCCTGTTTGTTCCCAACCCTGTATCCAAAGTGCGCGTCGCTCCAACGAATGGCTCCACGAACTTCCTTGCCATACGGATCCAGCAGAAGTTTGTGGTGATTAAAACGCTGGCCTTGCTCGGGAGCATAAGGGCCATAGACTCGGTATCCGTACAATTGGCCGGGACGCACTTCCGGAAGATAGCCGTGCCATACCATGTCTGTCTGCTGGGGGAGCGGGATACGAAGAGCCTCGCGTCTTCCGGCGCTGTCAAACAAGCAAAGCTCGACTCTCTCCGCGTGCTCGGAATACAGGGCGAAGTTTACGCCTTCACCGTCCCAAGTTGCTCCCAAAGGGTAAGGTCGGCCAGGCCACACAACGGGTTGAGGTGGGATCGACATCTACCCGAAACTCCTAAATTCAGGAACAGCCAACATTGTGCATCGTCGCATTGAGGAATCTAGCACACTGAGATATGGCATTGCGGTAAAGCTGCAATGATTGAATTTCCGCCTCTCAGACGTAATTCTCGAAAAACAAGCATCTTACGGGGCAAAGTCAAGATAAAGATGATGCGTGGAGTGAGTGTGGGTAGCCAATAGGGTAATTCAGGGGCAGTCGCGCCGTTTTCCTTGTATCGTGGTCGCGGATGGAGCCTTGTCGAAGACGCACGATTCTTATTATTGGCGGAGGCGCGAGGTATGCGAAGCTCACAATCTCGCGCGCGACGTGAGCAGGACCGCGTCCCGTTTTCTCTGTGTGTGCCTTAACCGTACGATATCAAAGACTGCGATGTACAACCGGCGCTACCGGGGCTAATCGGGAAAGAACGCACCCGTGCCGATCCCGAATTCGGCGAGCGATTTGAGATTTTTCTTGTACGTGCGGGTGACCGTGTATTCCTTTCCACCTTCGACTCGAAGACAGTATTCTCCCGTCGAAAGCGGCCTGATCTCTTCCACAAACGAAGTGTTCACGAGCACAGATCGGTGAATGCGGATGAATCCATGGGTCTCGAGCCTTTCTGCCACCACCGAAATAGACTCACGGAGTAGATAGGACCTCGCATTCTGCTGGAGCAACACGCATTTGCCCTCAGCCTGAACGGTGACCACGTCGTCCAGATTGATAAACAGGATCTTTCCCCTGGCTTTGATGGCCACCCGGAGAGACTGTGGTTTCGCGAGCACCTGCACCCCTGGATATGTCTCCATCGATCTCGCCATTTGTTCTCCCGCGTCGCGTGCTATGACCAAGGGTGCACGCGAATGCTGCGACGCGCGGTCAACAAGAAAATCGCGAGCGCCTTCTGTATCCGACAGCATGTCTGAACTCCTCTTCAGCGTTCATCGTGGTGCCCTACATTACTGGGGCAGGACTTCCATCCGACCACGTGCCAACTGGTAAAAAGAAGATGGTCTCCGGCTCCGGAAGCTCGCGCGTATCGAACAGGACCGGGGAGCCGTCAAGGTTCGCACCCCAGCTTGCGCCGTCTGTCTTCGGAATGTGAAACATTAAATGGGGATACCAATGCCCGACGGCATCGCTAAGGTACTGTTCCTTCGACAGCATGTAGGACATGGCGCCAGGTTCCGGCATCGGCAGTTCCTTGCTGGCAACCGCGGCCTTGATGCGGTCGAGCATCTGAGGCTTGGACAATCCGGCCAACACTAACTCCGTCCTCTTAAAAGTGTATGGCAGGATGGATCGCGCGGCGGCCGGGTTGTAGCAGATGGGACTCCGATTCTTTGGATTCCAAAACTCCGGGTGTTGGAATGGCGACATCCACGCTCGTTCCACGATACACACGAAGCCGTTGGTGCCCTTAACAGCTGTCTCGTAACCATGCGTTCCGAGAAATAGGACGGTGGCGTCCGCGGAGATGGATTTCGGCGCGGCAGTTCGCGCCAAGGCGATTTCAGCATTGCGCTCCGTCATGTATTGGTCAATCGGAGCCATGCTGGGATATGACGCTTTGCCATCCTGTGCTTGAGCGACCCGCGCTTGCGTCAGCCACGCCGCGGTCAGCGCGATCATAAGCGCGAAGTTTCCAAACCTGATCGTCTTGGCTATCTTTCGGTTCATTGGATCTTCTCCTGAGTTTTGAGTAACCGCACCTCAATTGAGCTTGGCAAAAAAAAGTCGAATGTCCTGCACCATCAGATCCGGTTGCTCGAGTGCCGCGAAGTGGCCGCCCTTCGGCATTTCGGTCCTTTGCACGACGTTATAGGTCTGATCGATCCAGCGTTCGGGCGCAGCGACGACCTCCTTCGGGAATACGGCATAGGCCACCGGAGTCTTCATTCTGGGCGGAGCTCCGTCGCTGTCGGAGAGCCGGTGCTCGCGGTAGATGCGCATGGAAGATCCCACCGTCCCGGTGACCCAATAAAGCGTCACATCGGTGAGGAACGTGTCGCGATCAACCGAGTGCAGAAAATCGCCGTCGTTGTCAGTGAGATCCTGAAATTTCACTGCCAACCAGGCCATCCACCCCACCGGTGAATCGGTGAACGCGTAGGCAAGGGTTTGCGGCTCGCGCGCCTGAAGGTTGAAGAAGGCCCCACCCTGGCCCCACCACTGCGTGTATCGTCGATGCTCCTCAGCGGTCAACTCCTTCATTGCATCCGGGCCGGGAGGCGGAACGACAAGAAGATTCAAATGGAGGCCAATCACGCGAGCAGGGGCCTCGCGCGCCATTTGTCGCGCAATCTCGGAGCCCCAATCACCGCCCTGAATCCCATATCTGGAGTAGCCCAGACGATCCATCAGGACGAGGAACGCCTTGGCCATACGCAGTGTGTCCCAACCTCGACTTTTTGTTGGCCCGGAAAACCCAAAGCCAGGAAGCGAAGGCACAACAACATCAAACGCAGGCGCATTGTGGTCGTTCGGGTGGGTGAGCGGTTCGATCAGGGCGAAGAATTCCAAGATCGAGCCTGGCCATCCGTGAATCAACATCAGGGGTATTGCATTCGCTCTCGGCGATCGTTCATGGATGAAGTGGATCGTCTGCCCGTCGATCTCGGTGGTGAACTGTTCGAATCGGTTGATCCGCGCTTCTTGGGAACGCCAATCATAATTTTTCTGCCAATAGTTCGCGAGTTCGCGCACTTTGCTAATGTCAGCGCCGTATTCCCAGGTCGTCCCCGGCAGTTGGTCGGGCCACTTGGTCTCCTCCAGGCGCCGCCGCAAATCGGCGAGCACGCTATCCGAAATATGAGCCTTGAAGGGCTTGATGGCTGCGGGGTTTGCGGCTTCAGTCTGCGCACGACTGGGCTGAATCGTAACGAGTACAACTAACGCCGCGCCAACCGCAACAATTGTCCGACGTTGCAAGATCATCGAGTCTCCTTTCGCGACAAAAGGGCGCCCGGCACTCTTTGAGGCTGCGTTCAGGTTCTCCTGCGTGTTACTTATGCCCAGCGCTTACTGCTGACGGAAAGGTGGATTGCGCGCCGAAATAACACTCAATGGATTCCAACTTTCCGTTCTTGATTCGGAGATACTCCACATTCCGGAATGATTTACCGTTTTTCGTGTGGCAAAGATACTTCACAAAAGCATCGTCGGCACTGGTGATGAGCCGCTCCAGGTCAAAACTTCCAATGAAATTAACCTGTGTGTCCCAGCAACGCGTTTTGAAAGTGCTCTTGCTGATGTGGTCGTCGCCGGCGGCGCTCGTAAAGGTGAAGTCGTCGGCGAGCAGCGCATTGAACGTGCCCAAGTCCTTCTGCACCCATGCTGCGTACCACTTCCGGATGATCTCCTCGTTCGCCAGGTCCCGCCCTTCCAGTGCGCTGGCGGTTGCCGCTCGTGGCAGGCTCACGGCACCAATCAATGCGCAGGCTGCGGTTGCGAGCAGATTCCTGCGCGACAGTGTGATCCTTCTCATTATTCGTTCTCCTTTTGAGTGATGTAGCGTGAAACGCTTCGCCCGGACGATTTGGGGAGGACATCTTTTGGTTGCAGTTGCGATGCGAATTGTCCAAGCATACAAACCGGTTGGTACGTAGCACGCATCACTTTGCAAAGGATGCGGTCAGCCCCGGTTGCGGTTGCCCGGTGGGCGAAGAGATCTTAGCCAGCCCACGATATTCCGGATTCCCATATTCCACACCTTCGCGTCTTGAGCATTTTTTGCCAACACTTCGTAGCCTTCGACGAGCGCGATCAGGAAACTCGCAATCTCTTCCGGAACCAAGTCGCGGCGGACCGTTCCCTGAGCCTGCGCCCTCCGGAAAGCCGCGGCAACTTCTTCCTGCCAGGCTTGAAAGATCCTCTCCAATCGCTCGCGGAATTGCTCGTCGAGCGGAGACATCTCCTGCGCCAAATTGACCAGGGGACAGCCACCCTTTACGTCTTTTGGCCGAGCCGGTATCGCCCGGACAATGCCGATCAAAGCATCAATAGCGTCCTTGTCCTTGCTTCGCTGCAGTGGACGTACCCACCTGTCACGGGTAATTTCCTCGATGACCTCTTCGACGACGGCGTATCCCAAGACTTCCTTGCTTTTGAAGTGGTGGTACAGCGCTCCTTTGGTGACCCCTGCAGAGGCCAGAATTGTGTCCAGGCTGGCACTCTGGAAACCCGTTCTGTAGACCTCGCGGGATGCCGCCTGCAGCAAGCGCTCCCGCGTGCGCTCAGGATCGCGCAGTCTGGCCGCTCTAGGTTTCGAATTCTTGCGTGCAATCAACATACCAACCAGTATGTATGGTAACCCTCGCAGTGTCAAGCGAACCCCTGTACCGCACGCAACCGCGCTCCGGTTTTTTGTAGGCATTTGTCGCTGAACTCTGTGCTTTGGTAGATTCCGCCGTCAACTCAGCCAGTCCAAGGCCTTGTGCGAATTCGCGAATCACGTCCGTCTGTTGACGGCGCTTGTACGCTCATTCCCGATCTCACCATGTCCGTTGCCCGGGCTCAATGCAATGAAGTCCACGGTCATCCGAATGCTATTGCAGATGTGTCGTATGTGCCGCGGAGAGTCCTCACTTTTCGAGGACTGTTTCGGAGAATTTGAATAAGAGGAGATAATTCAATGCGATTTAAGACATCGAGCAGGCTACCCGTACTGATAGCAGTTGTGTCTCTATTGCTATCCAGTTTAGTGCTGGTCGCCAATGTGTTTGCGCAAGAAACCACCGGCGGATTGCAGGGAACTATTAAAGATCCGACCGGCGCTGTGGTTGCCAAAGCATCGGTCGTATTGACCGGCACCTCGCTCGGAGGAGCGAAGAACCTGGAAACCGACGGCAGCGGCTACTACCGCTTCGCCAATCTGCCACCGGGCACGTACACGGTCGTGGTGAAGGCCTCGGGATTCTCCGAACTGAAGCGCGAAGGCATCGTGATCGAGGTGGGACATCTTCCCTCGCTGGATTTGACTCTTGCCGTAGGCGCAGCCGGCACCGTGGTCGAAGTAAGCGGTGAAGCGCCGGTGATTGACGTGACTACAAACACGAATCAGACCAACGTCACCCAGGACGTAATTAACAACGTCCCTCATGGCTACTCTTTCCAGTCGGTCATTGAATTCTCGCCAATGGCTCGCAATGAACCTCTTATGGGTGCGACGGCCGGCATGACTGGCAACTCCGGCGGTTCCCTACCAGGCAGCAGCGGCAACGGACAAACCGTTGGTTACTCGGTGGGTGGAGGATCGGATTCGGAAAACCAGTATCTGGTGGAAGGCCAGGACACGGAAAACATCGCCGGCGGCGCTTCCGCCGCGAACGTGCCCTTCCAGTTCATTCAGGAAGTCCAGGTCAAGAGTTCAGGCATCGAAGCGGAGCATGGCGGAGCCCTCGGCGGCGTAGTCAACGTCATTATGAAGAAAGGCCAGAACGCATATCACGGCTCGTTTTTCGCCACGTATGAAGGCGACGGTCTGAACGGCTCTGAGAATGCCACCTTGCGTTATGATCCGCTGGGCGCTCCCTTCGTGCCTTCCGGTGCTCCTGCAGGTTCGCCTGGCATCGACGACGATCCCCAGACGTATCAACCATCAAGGGACCATTACCGCATCGCTCAGGTGGGGTTCACCGTTGGCGGCCCGATCCTGAAGGATCGCTTGTTTTTCTTTCTGGGCTTTGCGCCCCAGTATAATTCCCTGGGTCGAATCGTGGATTTCACGAATACTTTAAACCCATCGAATTTGGGCCTTGGCCTTGGATTGCAACACTTTACCCAGGACCAGCAGACGTACTTCAGTACCGCCCGCCTGGACGCCGTTTTGACGCAGAAGATCCGCGTCTTTGGTTCGTGGCTGTACCAGTACCAGCGCGAGAACGGGGACAGCTTGCCGGGAGCGGATCCAACTTCGTCACTGGCAGGCAATCAGAATTACTTAAATGAGTTTATCAATAGCCCGATCACTCAGTTTTCGCACGGTCTTGGTTTCTCGAACCCGAACGCGACTTACAATGTCGGCGCCGATATCACCCTGACCCCGAAAATCATCGCCACCACTCGCTACGGTTACTTCTTCAATAACTATCACGACAGTGGCTGGCCTACCACGGGCGTAGACGTTAGCTTTCAAACCAATGGCGTAGGCCAGTTCGCTAACTGCACCCCCCAGCCTTCTTGTACTCCGGGTGCTGCTCTCCCCGCCAATCTGGCGCTACCTGCCGGCACAACTACGGCTCCGTTCGATCAGTCGTACACCGAGGTCAATGCCAGTAAGCACTACCAGTTCAACCAGGACGTGGCATTCTTCAAGAGCGGCTGGTGGGGTACTCACAACATCAAGGCCGGCTACCAATTCAACAGACTTTCCAACGTGATTAATCAACACGGCAACCTCCCCTTCGTCAACATGAGCGAGGGCGTTGGGAACAGCTTTCGACCAGGAACAGCTTTCGGCGGCAGCAACTGCAATACTCTGACGGCGGAATGGGGAGTCTGCGCGGGCGAGTACGGCTACATTAATGTGAGTGACTTCGCAACTGTGCTGAAAAATGCCGCTGGCGTGCCCGTACCCGCTACCGACCATAACCATGCTTTATTCGTGCAGGATGCCTGGACCGTTGGGCATGGTCTAACCCTCAACCTCGGCATCCGTGTCGAAAAAGAAACTCTGCCTGCCCCTCCGGGAATTGGGATTAGCAGTATCAAAACCATCAACTTCTCGTGGGCCGACAAGATTGCTCCGCGTTTGGGAGCTGCCTGGGGATCGCGGGACGGCAAGATGAAAATCTTTGGCAGCTATGGTGTCACGAACGACGTCATGAAGCTGTTGCTGGCCCAGACCTCGTTTGGCGCGCAGGGATTTGATAATTGCGGCTATGCGCTTGGTCCCGATTCGAGTGGCACATACAGCAACTCTGATTTGGATTTGACGTTCGTAAACGGCCGCGCCTGCCCGACGGGCGTCTCCACCGTGGGAGCCAACTTTGTTGGCGGCGCAACCCCGCAATCTCTAATGGACCCAAGTGGCGTTTCACTGATTGAAAATACCAACCTCCGTCCCGAGGAGCCGGTCGCGCCGGGGTTGAACCCTTACCGTCAACACGAAATCGTTGCGGGCTGGGACTACCAGATCAACAAGGACTGGGCGTTCGAAGCTCGCTATGATCGCCGCCGCCTTGACCACATCATCGAAGATGCTTCGTTAGCTGATCCCAGCGCTTTCGAAATCTACAGCGTAGTCAACCCTGGCCAGGGCGTGAACAAGACGCTCAACGGTTACGCCTCTTACCTGACCTCGCTTAAGGATGCCTACGGCCCAGGAACAGCCGCGTTTAACGGCAACCCCTTGACGCCGTTCGGCACTTGTACCGGCTGCCCCAACAATCCCCAGGCGATTCGCGACTACGATGGTCTGGAATTCCGGTTGACCAAGACACAGAGCAGGGGCTTGTCGGCAATGTTCAGCTACACCTACAGCCGGCTGTGGGGCAACTATGCCGGCCTCACCACCACTGACCAGACCGATTCGGTCGGACGCAACTCGCCCGACACCAGCCGTTCGTTCGACGAGCCGTTCTACTATTTCGGAGCCAATGGCAAGTCCAATGCTGGGCCTCTACCGACAGATCGTCCTAACGCATTCAAGGGATTCGCGTACTACACGATGCCCTGGAAGGGCGGCCTTAGAAACAACATCACAACCTTCGGACTCTTCCAGGTTGCCTACTCCGGCAGCCCAGTGAGTTCATACACTGACTTGGGTTTAGGGGTCGCGGCTGGTGCAGGGACTCCAGCTCCTGTCGAGTCCACGTATCTCTTTGGCCGCGGCAACTGGGTCAACGTAACCCAGGATGCGGCCGGGAATATCACGCTCGGTAGTCCCTATGCGCGGCGCACACCCTGGTACACTCAAACCGATTTCAACCTTCAACACTCCATCAAGGTCAACCATAACAATGAATCCCAGGTGCTGAGTTTTAATGCAAACTTCACCAACCTGCTGAATCAGCACTCCGTCACTGAGTACTGGGCGGGATTCAACTCGAGTTACCTGGGTACGTCGCTTTTCCCGTACGAGGTAGCCGTGGCTGGTATCGATGGCGCGCAGTTCTACCAGAAGGTGGAGACCGGATACAACCCGCAGGCTGAGATCAACTCTCAAGCGGCGGGAACTTGCACTGCCTGCGCGGCCTTTGGGGTTCCGCTGCCCATGGTGAAGAGCTCACTATACGGGCAACCGAACCTCTGGCAGATCTCACGCCACATCCGCTTCGGGGCGACGTTCACCTGGTAGCGGAGTGCACGGCAAACACTGGGGAGGCCCGCTTGGGCCTCCCCTTTTTCGCAAACGCCAACACTTGGCGCTGCCGGAATGTGAATTCGATGAATCACTTCCGTGGCCAGATGACCTACCGAGAACCATTTGAGGTCATTGTGAATTGCATGCGCGCTCAACCTTGGCTGTGATAGCTGCAACGAAAAAGTTAATTGAGTCCCATGAATACTGACGCCCCGAATATTCAATTGATCGTCAAGGTTGCTCACGAAGAGTTACAACAACTTATGCGACAACGCGCCGAAATCACCAAGCGCATCGGGACAATCAAGCAGACGATCCTGGGGCTGTGCAGTCTGTTCGGCGACGATGAACTAAGAGATTATGACCTGCGCGAATTTGCAGACCGCAAGTCCAGAACACGACGACCAGGGCTTACTCAGGCGTGCCGTGTCGTGCTAAGGAGATTTGACGGCCCCCTGACTGCGCGAGAGGTAGCCGAACATATTCAGCAGCGGGACCTCCTTGGGGTGCGATCCTCGAAGAATCTGGCTGCGTCGGTTGCTGTGGTACTTGATCGACTCGTTCAATATGGAGAGGCGCACGCAGTCATTCGTCACAACGGCAGCCGCGCCTGGTTGCGGATACTGGATGAAGATAAGAGTGCTTCTCCCTTAAACAGCGCCGACAGCTTAGTTTCCTAACTTGCACTCTGCGGACATTTGCAGACCTATTGTCCGGCGGCCTTGAAAGTAGCAAATCTGCATTACCCACGGACCTTTAGTTTTCAAAGGGGCCGTCGCACTATAGCTGCCAGTAACGCTGGCGATGTTGTCTTCCGCGATGTCGCCCTCTGGAGTAAGGATGCGCGAAGTGTAGCCCGCGCCCGGTCCTGAAGTAGTTGCCGCCAAGTCGGCCCCGAAAAGCAACTCGGAATTGAAATTGGTCTTACCGCTCCGCTGTTCGCAAGCAAGCTGTTCGAGTCTCCGCCCGCGGCTACATCTAACGGGCTTACAGGGTCGAGACCGCTATACTCGAGAATCCGGATGTCAGGGTTAGTCGCTGCCACGTTGAATGTTATTGATGACCGTGTTAATGCCGGGGAGAATGTTCGGGGCATAGTAAATCTTTTGTCTGAGTTTTTGCCCTGTGGTCGGACCGATCGCCAGTTTGTAGGTATTGCCCAGACTGTCGGTTACGGATTTTAGGGTGGACGCGGCATCATGCCAGCCAACGACAACGATGTTCATATTGCCCGGAGTCTGCGATTGGGCGTAAGGTACGGTGACTTTGGATCGGCTTTGACGAGGGCGTAGCTGCGGCCACTTGAACGAAGTTGATCGGCGCAATCTGGCCTCCGCAAGTAGGGATCTTGAAATTGGCGATCCTGGTATTGCGATTCGGAGGCGGGCCCGTCTCGTTGGTCGGAAGATATTCGTTCACATACCAGAACGTGCAATCGTCGACAGGATCGACCGTCATGCTGGTGTAGTCGCCCCACTCATTCGTGTCCTCCTCGTCTCCTTCACCAGCCTGGATCGCGAGTTCGATGGGCGAGAAAGTTCTTTCGAGGTTCCACCAAGAGGCTCTGATCCCCGGATGCGTGGATGTGTTGGATACGCTATAGCCGACGGCGGCGTTGCCATCCTGATCCTGAGCGATACTCGGCATGAAGCGATAAAGATTCGTATCGGGAGCCACGTGTCCCTTCCTGATAAACTTCGCGGAGTTCCGCTGCCGCGGAGTTCATACCAACGGATTCCAGTCTCCGTATTCGTATTCTTACCCGCGCGGATGGTGTGGCTCACCAGGAACGATTCGTAAGTGCCGAAATTGCGGTAATCCAGACGCGGCATCAACCGATCGCCCACCGTATCCACGTGAAAATGAGCATTATTGAGCGGATTGATTGCCGGTTCGGGAGCGCAATAAGTGTTGAAGATTCCCGTCGCCGTGTAGCATCCTGGCGTATAAGTCGTCACCGTGAGTGGAGTATTCGTGAAAGTCGAGTTGGTCGGAGTGACCCAATCGACATGAAAGTCCCACAAGTTGATGGTGTTCGATGTGATGGACTTTCCATCGCTAGGAGGATTTTGGATGCTCACCAGGAATTCGTCGCGGCCGACTGGCGGCGGAGTTGTACCTTCCACATCAGCAGGAACGAGGCTATGCCCAAGATACAGTTTGCCGTTCTGGTTTGGATTGGCTCCAAAACACTGCATCGGATTGGGCGTCGGGCTTCCAATCAGCATGTTCGTTCGATCGAACGCACAAGCCATGCTGCCGATGTTCAGATGCTGTCTGCGCAACATCCTCCAGGTCGAAGGCGACATAGTAAGCGTCTGCCCAGGTGCCAATCTTAGGCCAGTCAGGAAAATAGGTTTGGCCCTGCGGGTTGGTGCCCAGCACCGGATTCAGGAAGAACGCATACGTATACCACGCAAGGGTCGGAGACGTTAAATCGTCGGTATTGGAGACGGCAATGCAATAGTAGTACTTGAAGGCTTGGCGGGAGAAGTGTGGAACGCAATCACCCATCGTAAAGCCAGGCGGTCGAAGAGAATGACGCCATCGCCACCCACGGCCCCGCAGTTCGGGATGCCGTTATTCACCCATGGCGTGATCCCGGCTGTGGAGTGGCCCACAACGGAGCGAATGTGACCTTATCGAAGGCCTGATAGTAAGACGTTGATCCATTCCATGTACTGCTTGGTGCCAACCGCTCCATTGGGATCGAGGTCTAGCTGCGGATTCGGCACCTCGGAATCATCGATTCCATCGAATGAAGTCACCGTTTGGGCTTGGGCGAAACATGAGCCCAGAAATAATAGGAGAGGCAAGATTGCGTATCTCATTGTCGTCCCAATGTAGGGTTTTTTGGACAGGCCAGATGCCACAGCTCTAGAGGAAGACTACAGTAGCACGCTGAGTCGTTGACCCGGTAGAGACAAAAGTCCACAAGCCAAGTGGCTCCAATGTGTCTAGCGGGAATCAAGGCCGGGATCACGTATCCGCTGGGGCCAAGGAGAGCTAAGAGGGTCGTAAAGGCAGGATACTAAAGAAGAAAATAGGAGGGTAGGATTTCCCTACCCTCCTGCTCGAATTCTGGCTCGCCATTATGGGTTCTGGTTTTCCAGAAGGATCGGCTTGAGTCCGATCTGAACCGTTTCACCGGGCGATATGGGATAGATTGCTCCCGTGATGTCCCGATACTGAACGTACTTGGGATCTGGCGTGTACGCGGACGTTGTGCACACTCCGTTGTTGCAAGTCTGATTAGTATCGAAGACCGCTCGCGCTTGATAGCCGCCCGTCCGTGTCAGATCGCAGGTATACACGGCTAGCCAATACGTACCCCCATTCTCGCTGCACGGGTATGGCATGGTGGCGCCTAGCATCCACCCTTCCACGATTCCATAGGTAGTCCCGGCCAGCGTCTCGCCCCCGGTCGGAGTCCAGAGGGTGCCCCACACCGGCTCGTCCCAACCGTACCAGTAATTTACTTGCATGCCGACGGACCACTGTTCGAAGAGGCTGCGAGCCACAAATGAAGCCCGGTAGTCGGGATCCGGGTTCGCGAGCGGTCCTCCCCAGGAGTTCTCACTATCCCAGATCGGCTTGTTCTGTAAACCGATGGACGCCATGTTCACCTTCGGGTTAACACTCTTGAACCCAACAATCGCCTCGGGAGAATCATCCTGGCCGACATTCGGATAGCCATGCAGGTCGATGATATCCACGCCCGTGGGTCCTCCGGCCTGGAAGTAGCTCAACAACCAATCGGCATCGGTCGACGACGGACCCGCAATCAGTGCGTTGGGATCGCCGGCTCGAACGTCGTTGTACACGGTCTGCGTGAGCGCGACCATCTGCGCGACCGTCCCGGTGAACACGTTGGCTACGTTAGGCTCATTCCAGAGTTCGTACATGGTGATCTGGCCTTTGTAGCGCGCGACCAGGGCTTTGATGAACGTGTCGAGATACGACATTTTGCTCACCGTGCTGGTGCAGGCCTCGATGTTCGTGCCTTTGTAGAAGGAACAGCTCTTAGGATTGACGGCCGCCCAGGGTGGAATGTTGGCGTTGGTCCAATAGAAGGGCAAGCCATGGGCCTGGGCTAGAGCAACGTATTCGTCTAACACCATCCAGTTGTACACTCCCTGCTGCTGTTCGATAAATGGCCACGTAGTAGCGTCGCCCTTGCCAAGCGATCCGAAAGGAACCAACGGATACACGTTGACCTGGTCATAAATCGACATTCCAAAATAGGTCGCCGGGATAGGAATCGCCTGAAACCCATAAATATTGTTCATGGGGAGTTGCTTGGTGGCGGTTTGTGGAGGCTGGGAAGAATCGGTCACCTTGAAAGTCGGGAAGTAGTTATTGATCTGACCGTTCGGAGTACCAGATAAAGTACCGGTCGACGCGTTCAGCACCAATCCATTCGGGATCGTACCGGCGCTTAGAGTCCAGGTCAGGGGCGGCTTTCCGCCAACGGCGTACATCGTGTTGCTGTAAGGGAGATTGTTGTTGCAATCGTCCAAACCCTGCGTGCTGATTGTGAGAAGGTAGGTATAACCGTTGTTCACAGTGTACTTACCCTGCGGATTTTGCACGGTAACGTTGGTGCTGCCCGCACCGCTGGGGGCGATGACATCCACTTCGCCCGGCGCTGTTGACTGGATGGTCGCGGCCGAGGTTCCGAAAAGAACCGAGGAGACTGTCTTCAGATTCGCCCCGAGAAGCTTCACCACATTGCCGCCCGCAGGCTTACCAGAACTTGGCGAAACGGTGAAAACCACTGGGCCGGCGGTGTAGGTGTAAGCGTTGGCAAGACTTCCGCTGCCGTTGGAGTCGCTGACGCCGACCACCACCTTGCCAACTACATGCTTAGGAGTAATGGCGGTCAACTTTGTCGACGACACGAATGTCACCGAAGTCGCGGCCGTGCCACCAAAGGTCGCCGCCAGACTGCTGTTGACGAAGTTCGTGCCAGTGATCGTGACCTTCCGGTTCCCCGCCGTTGGTCCGATGTTGGGTGCAACACTAGTGACAGTCGGTGCCTGAGCGTACGCAAACTGGGACGTGGCAAGCGCAACCAAAAAGGAGCACAAAACAAAGGTCCGGGAAAAAGCGCTTCTCAAAAAGCGGGAACCTAGAAAGCGAGTCATGCTGATCATCCCCTCAAGTGAGGCATTTCCTGCCCCACGTTCCGAATCGACGGTTGAAACACGAGGAGGTAAGGCGGCAGAGTCTGACTTTCAGCCGTCGCTCGCATTCGTCGTTCAGATTCGTTGCAACTTTGCCGCTCACAATAAGGCAATTTTCATTAGACTTTGCAGGGTTCGAGTAAAAGGGCTGTAGTTCGCGATTGAATTTTTTGGTGAACGTTCAGATGCAGGTTCGTTATCGAGAATCAGCTTTCTACCGGGGGGGAATCCTGCTCAGTGGAACGCCTAGCGCGCCGTCGGCGTGTCCTAACTGCGCGGCTTATTCAACACAAGGCTACCCGCAATCACCAAACGGCAGCAAGTGGCAAAAAGACCTTTGTTGGCAGGGTAGAAAGACTCCCACGCATGTGGGGTGCGTACGAAAACTTCCAACTTCCCGGCGGGCCCAGTTGTTATTCGGCAGGGTCGTAGTTCAGATTTTGCCCGAGCCATCGCTCGATCTCTGCCACGCTCATCGCCTTGCGTTTGCTATAGTCGTCGACTTGATCGCGGTCGATCTTGCCAAGGCTGAAATATCGCGATTCTGGATGCGCGAAGTAAAGACCGCTCACGCTCGATCCGGGCCACATGGCAAACGACTCGGTGATCCGCATTCCAGTGTTCGCCTGCACATCGAGCAAACGCCAAAGCGGCCCCTTCTCGGTGTGATCCGGGCAAGCCGGGTAGCCGGCAGCCGGCCTTATGCCGCGATATTTCTCTTGAATGAGATCCGCGTTGCTCAGGCCTTCTCCACAACCATAACCCCACTCTTCCCGCACGCGCTTGTGCAGGCACTCGGCGAAGGCTTCAGCCAGGCGATCGGCGATAGCCTCTGCCATGATCGCGTTGTAGTCGTCGTTCTTGGCCCGGAACCCGTCGCACAGTTCCTTCAAGCCAATCCCGCTGGTTACTGCGAATGCGCCGATATGATCGGACAATCCCGTTTCCTTCGGTGCGATAAAGTCGGCGAGCGATCGGCACGGCTCGGTGCCTTCCTTATTTGATTGCTGGCGGAGAAAGTGGAATCGTTCGAGCGGCTTCTCGCGAGCATCGTCTGGGTATAACTCGACGTCGTCGCCCACGGCGTTGGCGGGAAACAAGCCATACACGGCCCTCGCCGTGATCAGTTTTTTCTCGATGATGACAGCCAGAAGAGCGTTCGCTTCGGCGAATATCTGACGCGCCTGCGCACCTTGTCCCTCGTGCTCAAGAATGCGCGGGTAAACACCCTTCAGACCCCAGGTGTGGAAGAACGGCGTCCAGTCAATGAACTCGCGCAGCGTCGCCAGAGAGAAATTATCCAGCACGCGAACGCCCGTGAACGAAGATGTGGGCAGGTCTTCAGCGCGCCACTCGATCGGAGTGCGCCTTTTTCGGGCAGCTTCGAGGGAAACGACACTTAGCTTCGGCGCCGAGTGGGCCTTGCGGAGCGCCTCGTAATCGGCGCGATGCTGCGCCACGAATGCCGACTTGCCCTGGTCGCTCAGAAGACTGGTCGTTACGGGTACCGCCCGGCTGGCATCCAGAATGTGGACGACTGGCTCACTGTAGTGCGGCGCAATCTTAATGGCCGTGTGCGCGCGGCTCGTGGTCGCACCGCCGATGAGCAGCGGCAACTTGAAGCCCTGACGTTCCATCTCGCGGGCGACGTGTACCATCTCGTCGAGAGACGGAGTGATCAGCCCGCTGAGTCCGATCATGTCCGCCTTTTCCGCCTTGGCGCGTTCGAGGATTTTTTCGCATGGGACCATTACGCCCATGTCGATTACTTCGTAGTTATTGCAAGCGAGAACCACTCCAACGATATTCTTGCCAATATCGTGAACATCGCCTTTGACCGTCGCCAGGACGATTTTTCCTTGCGCTTTGACCACCTCGCCAGCTGCAACCATGGCTTCCTTCTCGGCCTCCATGAACGGCGTGAGGTGCGCCACGGCCTTCTTCATCACGCGCGCGGACTTCACCACCTGGGGCAAGAACATCTTGCCCGCCCCGAACAGATCACCGACCACACTCATGCCTGCCATCAGTGGACCTTCGATTACCAACAAAGGGCGGCCCAGCTTGACACGGGCTTCCTCTGCATCGGCTTCAATGTACGTGTCGATCCCCTTGACCAGCGCGTGAGAAAGACGCTCCTCGACCGTGCCGGTGCGCCATTCTTCAGCCTTCTTCTCACTTACTGCCTTGCCCACGCCCTTGAGTTTCTCGCCGTAATCCACCAGCCGCTCGGTGGCATCGGGACGGCGGTTTAGCAGTACGTCTTCGACCAGACTCTTTCAGCTCGGGCTCAATCTCTTCGTAGACCTCAAGCATGCCGGCGTTCACGATGCCCATATCCATGCCCGCCGCGATGGCGTGATAGAGGAACGCCGAATGAATGGCTTCGCGGACCTTGTTATTGCCGCGAAAGCTGAACGAGATGTTGGAGACGCCACCGCTCACCTTTGCGTGGGGCAGGTTGGCCTTGATCCAACGCGTGGCGTTGATGTAATCCACTGCGTAGTTGTTGTGCTCCTCCATGCCTGTGGCAACGGTGAGAATATTGGGATCGAAGATGATGTCTTCCGGCGGAAAGCCGACCTGGTCGACAAGCATTCTGTAAGCGCGCTCGCAGACACGGATCTTGTCCTCGTATGTCGCAGCCTGGCCCTGTTCGTCGAAAGCCATCACCACCACAGCCGCGCCGTATTTCAGAACTTTCGCAGCGTTCTGTCGGAACTTTTCTTCGCCTTCTTTCAGCGAAATCGAATTGACAATGCCTTTGCCCTGGATGCACTTCAACCCGGCCTCGATGACTTCCCATTTCGAGGAGTCAACCATAAAGGGCACCTTGGCGACTTCGGGTTCGCTCCCGAGCAACTGCAGGAAACGCGTCATCGCCGTGACGCCATCGATCATGCCCTCGTCCATGCAGATGTCGAGGACATTCGCCCCGTTCTCGACCTGCTGCCGGGCGATGCTTACCGCTTCTTCATATTTGCCCTGCTTGATGAACTGCGCGAATTTGGGCGAACCGGCAACATTGGTCCGCTCGCCGATCATGATGTATACGCCGGCCTGCTGGGTGAATGGCTGTGAACCCGAAAGACGAAGCGGCTTTGTCTCCGTGGCCTCGGGCACATTTGTGCTAGAGGAAATGCTCACGTTTTGCTCTCGCTTTGGAGGGCGTAGGATTCGGCAGGAGAGTGAGTGCCGTACTTTCGCGGAGGCTGGCCTTCGAGCGCTTTGGCGATCGCCGCGATGTGCTCGGGAGTGTTTCCGCAGCAGCCACCTGCGATGTTGATCAACCCTCCCCCCGCAAAGTCCGCCAGATAGCGAGCCATGTCTTGCGGGCCCAGATCGAAGCCGGTTTCCGAAAGCGGATTCGGCAAACCGGCATTCGGGTAGCACGAGACCGCCACGTCCGCCTTTTCCGAGAGTTCCTCCAGAAACGGATACATCAGATCGGGGCCGAGAGAGCAGTTGAGGCCCACCGACAACGGTTTCACGTGCCGCACCGCATTCCAGAATGCCTCAGTCGTCTGCGCCGAGATCATCGTCTCGCCGCCGCGCCCCACCGCCGCCGAAATCATCACCGGCAACTCTTTGCCGTCCTTATCGAACACTTCACGGATGGCGACAAGCGCCGCTTTCGCGTTTAAGGAGTCGAAGATCGTCTCAACCAGCAGCAAGTCAGCGCCACCGGCGATGAGAGCTCGCACCTGCTGCGTGTAAGCGGCTTTCACCTGGTCGAACGTGACTACCCTAAAGCCTGGATCGTCGGCATCCGGCGAGTTCGATAGAGAAACGGTTAGCGGCCCGATCGCTCCCGCCACGAACCGCTGACGCGAGGTTGCGGTTCCAACACGATCGGCCCATTCCCGGCATTGCCGCGCCGATTGTTCATTGATATCCCAAGCCAGGCTGCCGAGAAACGGATCATCAACAATCTTCTGATAGAACGCCGGATCCTTGCGGCCGCCGCGCTCCCGTGGGTCTTCCACAAAAAATTCGCTTTGGGTGATGCTGGTCGCCCCGAAAGTGTTTGTCTCGATGATGTCCGCCCCGGCTTCCAGAAACCGCCGGTGGATGTCGCCGATCATTTCTGGGTTAGTCAGCGAGAAGAGGTCACCGTTGTTAAGAAGGCTCTTTGTCGAGTCCTTGAAACGCTCCCCCCTGATATCGGCTTCCGTCATCCCATAGGTGCGGATCGTGGTGCCCATCGCCCCGTCGATGATGGCAATTCGACTCTCGAAGATCTTTTCCAGAGGATGCTGGTGGACTTTCTTCATGTCCTTTTGATGACCTTAGGCAGCCTTCGATTCGGCCCCAATTCTGCGACATTTTCCGCAAAACACGCCTTCTTTAATTATAGCGATTGGCGGGACATCCAAGCTCTGACGCGTCTGATCACTTAAGTAATCGTGATAGCGTTAAGAGTCTCGGAACCAGCGGGGTGCTGCCAGACAACACTTTCAGGCTGAGAACCTTCGCGGCGAAGGTTTTCGGCGGGGAGAATGAAAAGAGTGCAATCGACAGCGATTCAATCACACACCAGCCGAATGCCCTTCGTTGCGGCGGGCGCGGTCACAGGCATCGGCAGCCTGCCTTTCACGTCGATTACATCGGCAATTCGCTCGGTTGCCGAATTGTCACCGGAAGTTCCTTTTTGGCCTCAGTTGCCTCAACTCTCAGAACGAGAGAGTATCGTCGGCCAGGGCCTTGGTATTGTGGCAAACCTGATTGAGCCTCGTAGTGAAGGGTACGGCTATCAGGTAAAAGAAGGCCAGCTCGATTCGGTGCTCGAAATCCTTCACCGGAGTGACGGGAAGTTGACACCGGCGAACGCGGTAGGTTTCGGCGCGTTCGAAGAGGCACTGTCATCCGGTCTCTTCAGTTCTGCAGTTGCCGTCAAGGGGCAGATCGAAGGCCCCATCACGCTGTCGGCGTATCTGTTCCACAAGGACAGACCCTTCCTGGCGGATCCCGCGCTTTTCGCAGCCATCGCGTTTCATATCTCGCAGATCGTCGGATGGCAGATTGATCGGCTGAGATCAGCCGGCCTGCCCGTGCTGCTGTTTGTGGATGAACCAGCCTTATGCTTGGACGTACGTGCCGGGAACGCCGCCTCAGAGGAACAGCGGCTCAATGCATTGGCGGCCACGCTGGAGGGCGCTCGCATTCGCGGAGCCTATGCCGGACTGCATTGCTGCGCAGCGCGACCATTTAAGCGCATGTGCCGCGTCCGGCCGGATATCATTTCGTTCGATGCCCACGAGGGGCTTGACTTGTTTTTTGCCGATTGGCATGCGCTCGATTTCGTAAATCAGGGGGGAACGGTGGCCTATGGAATAGTCCCCACTCGGCCTAGTCTGAACGCCATCGATTCAGCCAGCATCTTCGTTCGCTGGCTGAAAGCGGCATCACTGGCCGGCGATCCACAAAAATTCGCTCAACGCGCGATGATCACGTCAACCTGCGGACTTGGACTGCTTGATGCGTCCTCTGTGGGGGAGTCCTTCAGCGTCGCGCATAGCGTAGGTAAACTGATTCGATCCTTAGCTGGTTCGCCGGAACAGTGAAGCTTTCAAGAGGCCACCATACGGATCCGCCGAGAAGCCGAGCGCGGGACAAATTCAGCTCGGCAAGATCTCTTTGATCGCCCACTCAATCCTTTCGACTTCTTCGCGGATTACTCTGATCGATTGCTGGTTTCTCGAAGGGTGGGCCAAGGGAGTGATGCCTTCCAGAGCGCCTCGTATCTGATGGCTCCTCGCCCAAATGAAGTTGAGTCTTGCGCTCCTCTCCTTGCGATTTCTGTAAACGCCGCCCACGAAGCGAGTGGCAAGCCAGGCAAATACCAAGCCAAACAGCACCTCGACCGGAATACGATCGGTGATGCCATCAAACTCTGAGAACAAAAGTCGATAGACCGCTTCACCCATCCCAAACGAGGCAAACAATACCGTCGCCCCGAACAAATACACTTTTAGGCGCTCCATAGGTTGAAAGCGTATGGAGTCGTCTTCAGATGTCCGCACAAAGTTGATCGACATACTTCCCCCAAAATGTCGCTGTTCCCTAGGTCGCAATCAGCGGTGTCAGCGCCAGTCTGGCTGAAATGATAACCTGAAATTGCTCGCAGCGCGTTTCTCTTTAGCCGCGCCGACAACCTTCGACCATATGGCCACGGATTGCGTCGTTTCGCAAACCAGGGTGCAACGCGAGATTAAACTAAACGATACACACGCTGTGAGTTCGATGCAGGATC
The DNA here is from genome assembly GCA_963841125.1 of uncultured Acidobacteriaceae bacterium. Taxonomy (GTDB): domain Bacteria; phylum Acidobacteriota; class Terriglobia; order Terriglobales; family Acidobacteriaceae; genus Sulfotelmatobacter. The sequence goes on along the minus strand of CAWJBH010000003.1, from coordinate 1,410,043 downwards.
CGGATCGAGAGAAGAGGAATCATGCTTTCAAACAAGGCCCACCGCTGGTTTGCAATTCTTGTAATTGTGACGATGCTCACGGCAACCCTGATGGCGAACACTCGCGTTGACAAGCAAGCCTTCGGTCATGCGCCGGATGGCACGCCCGTCGATCTCTACTCGCTGGCGGATGGCAAGATCGAAGTTCGCATCATGACTTACGGGGGGATCGTCGTTTCTCTGCGCACGCCGGATCGAAATGGAAAGCTCGACGATGTGGTCCTGGGTTGCAATTCGGTCGAGGAGTATGTTGCGCAGACCGCACATTTCGGAGGCATCATCGGCCGCTACGCGAATCGAATCGCTCACGGCACCTTCCAACTCGACGGTCACACCTATTCCATTCCAAAGAACGATGGTGACAATGCTCTTCACGGGGGAACACGCGGCTTCGACAAGGTGGTCTGGGGAGCGAAACAGATCAAAGATGGAATCGAACTCACCTACGTAAGCAAGGATGGGGATCAAGGTTTTCCGGGCACGCTCTCCACCGCTGTGCGCTACACCTTGGATGGCGGATCTTTACGAATTGAGTATTCGGCGACTACTGATAAAGATACTGTGCTGAATCTGACCAATCATTCTTATTTCAACCTGAAGGGCCAAGGGAATGGCGACGTCTTGGGACATGTGTTGAAAATCGATGCCTCCCGTATGACTCCGGTCGACGCGAGCCTGATTCCTACCGGGGAGCTGAAGTCAATCGAGGGCACACCGTTTGACTTTCGAAAGCCGCATGCCATAGGAGAGCGGATTGAAGCGGACGATCCACAACTCCATCTCGGTCACGGCTACGACCACAACTTTGTGCTGGATCATGCGCCCGGCCAGTTGGCCCAGGCAGCCGAGGTATATGAGCCAAGCACTGGCCGCATTCTGCGAGTGCTGACGACCGAACCTGGGGTGCAACTCTATACGGGAAACTTCCTCGACGGATCGATCACAGGAAAAGAAGGCCGGGTCTATAGCCGGCGATTTGCATTTTGTCTGGAAACGCAGCATTTTCCTGACTCTCCGAACCATCCGAGTTTCCCCTCGACTGAGCTGAAACCAGGACAAAAGTTTCATAGTGTGACGGTCTTCCAGTTCAGCGCCGGCCGGCGCTGATGCAGAGGTCGAAAGTCGGCTACTTGGATTAGTACGCGTTGGTACTAGTCCGGTACCTCTTGAACCCATTCCCAGTACTTTTTCCGATTGTCCTTATCCAGTACCTCCGCCTTCCCAAGGTCGGATCCCGATGTAGATCGCTTTTGAACCTTGTCCCTGCAGGCTGGCCGACCTATGCTCTGCGCTGGGGATTGCTTCGTGAAACGAGTCCGTGTGTTGGTCGCAAATCATCCGCGCTTGATGCGGGAACTGGTGATGGCTACGATTGCCGACCAGCCTGACATCGAGATGGTCGGCGAAGTCCAAAACGAGAGCGACCTGGCGGACCTCGTCGAACAGGTGCAGCCGGATGTGTTGATTATTGCCATGGATGAGCGAGCCTTCCGCATCACCCGCGTCGGCCTGAAACGGCACGTGGGCAAGCAGGACGAATATGCCGCCGCCTTCGGCGGCCTCAACTACATCCGCTTCAGCCCCGACGGCGCAACGCAGGTCGAGCCTCTGCACGTTGATCCGGGCGTACTGTCCGCATTGCAGTCGAACCTCATGCTGTTCTTCACTGGAGCGGCTCATCATTCATGGGACATCCTCGCCGACCAGGAAGAGGCCACGCGGCTGCCAGCAGGACCTGCCGTGGAAGCACTGCATCAGGTGAAGGAGGCAGCAGCTCTGATGAAAGAGGCTCTCCTGTGCGGGGACTTGGAACATTTTGGCCACCTGCTGGACGATGCCTGGCAAGCCAAGAAGCGCGTGTCCGATCGCATTTCGAATCCGCGCATCGACGGCCTGTACCACGCAGCGCGCGAGCACGGCGCGCTGGGCGGCAAGATTACTGGGGCGGGCGGCGGAGGATTTCTGCTGCTCTATTCCGAGCCCGCTTGCCACCACGCCGTACGCTCCGCGATGCAGCGCGAAGGTGTGCAGGAGATGGCCTTTACATTCGACAACCAAGGCGCCCAGGTCATCGTAAACGATCCTTTCATTGACCACGACGCGCGCGCTGGCACGAGATGGACCTTTCTGCCTCTTTCAGCGGCAGCGGCCGTCTGAGATCCATCGCGTATTCGAAAGGGCAGACTTCACATTGAAAGCTTTCCTGCTGGCCGGGGGCTACGGCACGCGCCTGCGTCCTCTCACCGACTCGGTTCCCAAGTGCCTGCTGCCGATCCGTGGGCGGCCTCTTCTCGATATATGGCTTGATCTCTGCGCCCAGTCAGGAATCACCGAGGTTCTCATCAACTTGCACGCTCACTCTCAAACCATCGAACAGCACCTCGAGCGGAGTTGCTCGCCGGTAAACGTGCGTTTAGTCCATGAAGACCAATTGCTCGGCTCAGCGGGTACGATCGTGGCAAATCGCGCCTGGGTGGGTTCTGATTCTGCGTTCTGGATCCTCTACTCCGACGTGCTTACCAACACAAACTTGAAGCGCATGAGTGAATTCCATTCCCGGCAGGGCAGCGTCGCTACTCTGGGTCTCTACCAGGTGCGAGATCCCTCCCGCTGCGGCGTGGCGATTACCGACAAGATGGGAGTCATCGTCGACTTCGAAGAAAAACCTCAAACCCCGCGAAGCAATTGGGCCTTCTCGGGGCTCATGGTGGCAGGGCCGAGCATTTTTGAGGTGATGCCATCCCTCACCCCAAAAGCGGACATCGCTTTTCACGTCTTGCCGCGCCTCGTCGGAAAGATGATGGCCTATCCCATCGCAGACTACTTGCTCGACATCGGCACTCTGCCCAACTACCAGGAGGCGCAGGTCACCTGGCCCGGCAACGACTGGGATGCGACATCACCGGACGAACCTAAAGAGCAAGCCGCGGCTCCTCGATCCGGAAGCGGTGGACACGGCGCGGAGACACAGAGTGTGTCATCCGGAGAGACCTCGTGAGGCCCGGACGACTGCGCGGCGTCATCTTTGACATGGATGGCGTCCTCGTCGACAGTCATGCAGCTCATCGCAAGGCCTGGCGTTTGTTTTTCCATACACTTGGACGAGAAGTGCCAGAGTCCGAGTTGGATTTCATTCTCGATGGGCGCAAACGTGGCGACATTCTTCGCCATTTTGTCGGGGATTGTCCAGCCCACGAACTCGAGGAATTCGGCAGACGTAAGGATTGCATTTTCCGGCAAATGCAACTTGAGGTCATCCCGCTGCCCGGCGTGGTCCGCATGGTGCGTGAGCTTCATGGCAGCGGCATCGCCGTGGCTCTGGCTACCTCTGCCAGCAGCAGCCGCGCGCGCTCCACCCTCATTGAGTTAGGACTGCTGAAGTTTTTCGAAGTGGTCGTGACCGGAGAGGATGTGCTACTGGGCAAACCGGATGCCTCGATTTACCGGCTGGCCTGCAACCGTATCAAGTTCAAACCAGAGTGCCTGTTGGCGGTCGAAGACGCAATCTCAGGAGTTCGGGCAGCGGTAGGTGCCGGCTTGGGATGCATCGGCGTGGCATCGCATGAGACACCCGAAACCCTTACCGCTGCAGGCGCGACGCACGTAGTGCGAGACTTCGAGTCCGTTTCAGCGCATGACCTGGAACTCATGTTGCTTGGCTGCAACCCGGCACCTCACCAGGTTGCTGCCGCAGGCGGCGGCTAAACGTTAAGACCCTCGTTTCGGCAAACTTCAACGATTGAGAGGCGATCGGACGCTCCCACCTTGCGCAGCATGCGGTGCACGTGATTCTTCACAGTCTGCTCGGAAAGATTCAGCCGGCTGGCCATTTCCTTATTTGTCAGACCCTGCTGTATCAGGCCAACGAGCTGTTGCTCCCTGCGGCTGAGGCCCAGTCTATTCTTCAGATGCAAGCTGGGAATGGCGGACTTATGCCGCGCCACCCACTGAAACAGCATTACGGAGAGCGCGGCTGGGCACACCGCTTCGCCAGCAGCGACCGCTCGAATGGTCCGCGCTACCTCCACCGCCGAAGCATCTTTGAGTATGTAACCTACTGCTCCCGCTTGGACCACACGAAGAAAAACTGCTTCATCAGCCTCCATGCCCACCATCACTACTCGAATGGATGGGTTCATCTGATGTAGCTCACGCACTGCACCGTGTTCGGCCAGAACCGGAGCGACCGAATCGAGCACCACCACGTTGGCTCGCGTCGAAATAATCTCCTCAAACACGTCGGGGCCGTAGGACCCCGCTCCGACTACGTGGATGTCATCCTTCTTCGACAGAATGCGTAATAAAGCTTCGCGTAGCAGCCGGTTTTCAGCCAGCAAAAAAACTTCGGCAACCGATCCCGAAAATTCTGAAACTGCACTTCCCATCTGCTAACCACCCTCGCCTCGTACTCTTCGTTTCGCCCCGAGATTCCCTGCGCAAGTCGTCGTATTCCATTTCAACGCTCACTTTAAGACGCTAGCTGTCTCGCGAATGCGGGGTCAAGGGGAAAGCTCGTTTAGACGAGCTGCTGTTCCCTCTGCGGGAACGCCTCGGCTCGATTCCCGAAAGTGGTCGGGGGGGGCCTGAAAGCAGGATCAAGAGAAATCGGTGGAGCGGGACTTCATCGACTCACTCACTCAGTTGTTGCTTCCTCGAAAGTTCGCTGTTCGTTCTTTATGGCAAATTCCACGACTACAAACCCATGGCAGACTAAGTTGACGTCAGTCTGACGGCAGAACCACTCTGCCTGCCTGAAGCATCCCTAGAAGTTAAGCCGCAGAGCAAGCTGAACCAGACGCGGGTTCCCCACCGTGTTATTGATTACGCCAAAGCTGGAGGGAGTGTTGATGTCCTGTTCGCCGGTGCCACCGACCCCGGTCAGGAAGAACTGAGGATGGTTGAACAGATTGAAGAACTCAGCGCGGAATTGGAGCTTCATGGCCTCGCGGAACGCCAGCGGAAAATCCTTGAACACTGAGAAGTCCGTGTTCACATAACGCGGGCCATACACGGGCGCACGCGGGGCAGTGCCAAGTTCGCCGGCGGGCGCCTGGCGCGAAGGCGCAGGGGTTAAACCAATTTTGCATTGTATGGATCCGGGTGGGGCAGCCTGTATTACCGCCTTCGTCTCCTGCCTTATTAGGATCGCCCACTTCGTTCGGGCGCTGGAAGGTGTTTCCGTTGTAGGAGAAGAAAACACCCGACTCATCGGCGCTATCGACCACGAACAATGGGAAACCGGAAGTGGCTCGCTCAATCAGATTTACTTGCCAATGCCCGAGAATGGCGTCGCTGGCCCCACTCCAACTACTGCCAAACTTCTTGCCCTTGCCGAAGGGCAGTTCATAGAGGACGCTGGCCGTAAAGCTGTCATTGAGGTTCAACTGAGACAATCCCCAATCCAGCTTGTTGAATCCGGGGAGCGGGTAGTACATCGCGCCAGGATTGGTGCCCAGGCCGTCGGTCAGGCCGGAATCGAAGTTACGCGAATAGGTATAGCCGAGCAGGGCATAAAGGCCATGCCGCGCACTCTTGGTCTCAGCCTTGACCTGGAGAGAATCATAGCGGGCGGCGCCGATGCTGTTGTTGGTATCGACAGTCTGGAAAGGCAAAGCGTACGGAAACGGTGCAAAGCCGCAGCCCACTGTGTAACCGGGCACGGTACTGGCACCGTTGCCGGGGCAGGCGCTGGGCGACGAAATGTTCTCGTTTAATTGACTCACGAGAATATGCGCGCTGCGGGAGCCCACCATAACCCACGGTCAGCACCACATTTCCCGGCAGTTGCTGTTCAATATTGAGGTTGAATTGTTGAATTACTCCCTGCTTGAAGTTGCGATTCTGCGACTGAATCGTTCCCGTGTAAAACTGGGGGTTAACAGGCGCGTTGTAAATGAAGCCGCCCGGGACGGCCACGGTAGAAGCAGGCTGAGGTTGGCTCGCCGGGAAGACGAAGCCACCTGACAAGGAACCGACCGTGCTGCCGTAGGCGAAGCAAAAGGTGCAGGGATCCACTTCCGCATAATAAGGCGGGTTCTGCCACAGTCCCTGTCCACCCTGATTCCATGCGGAATCGTGGACGATGCCATATCCGCCGCGAACCACAGTCTTGTCTCTACCCATTGGTTTCCACGCGAATCCAATGCGCGGTTCGAGACGCGGTCTTGTCAAATTGAATGCCCGCGCGCCCATCTGTAGCCACGCAAACCGTGCAACCGGCTATCCCGGGGCTGCCTTTCGGGACATACCACGTCAGATTCGCAACATCGAAGTTCGCCTGCCGGTTTTGCTACCTCGGTTTCCGGCGTCGCCAGCGCCCAGGCAAATCCAAGATTCAGGGTCAAATTGTTCGTGACGCGCCAATCGTCCTGCACGAAAGGACGAAACAGTTTCCAGCGGCGGCCCGTGGTGGCTCCCAGAAATGTCTGATCGTGGGCCGCAAAAACTCCGAGACCCCCTATGAGCAGTACCGGCAATGTCGTCACCAGTGCCAGACACCATTCTGTACGACAAAACCATCCTGAAACGCGTTGTTTCTTACATTCATTTCGCTCGGCGCGAAACACCGGCTCCGAACCGGATGTTGTGCTTGCCGTGAATCAGATCCAGCGTATCGGAAAGCGAATAGACGTTCGTCCCGCCCTGGTAAGGCGCATATCCGCGATCACCCAGAGAAAAGTAGGCGGACATATCGAAGGAAGTCAGGCCACAACTTTCGCACTCTTGCGGCGACTGGTTCAGGCTCGCGGGATAGCCGGTTATGGCATCGCACGAACTGGCCAGATCCGCGCCGAGAATGCCAAGTTTCGCGGCTTCGCAGGTCCCAGTGCCAAACGAAAGAATGTGATTGAAAATCCGGCTGTAACCGGCAGTGAACTGGTTGATCAGGTTCGCGCGAAAAGACGTGGGTCTCCGTCCCCACCACATTGCGCCCGTGGTTTTCGATGTGCTGGTTGCTGCCAAAGGCGTTTTGTTCCGACCACGTCGGCGAGCCGCCGGGGATAAAGTTCGTCGCCTGATCGTAGCTGAAGCGCGCAAATACGGAATCCTTATTGGAAAAATTGTGATCGAGGCGAACGTCGAAGGTGCCTTCGTTGAGCCTCCTCACTGGCGAATTGGTGTAGTTGAAGCCAGCGGCCGCAGCATTGGGGGTGGGATAAAGCTTGAACCACGTTTGCGGCGATTGGATTAATCAGGGCTGCGGGAATTACGTTGCAGGGTGTGCCCGGAGCTTGGGTTCCATTGGCAGGGATCCACAGGCTCGGGTATGTTCGAAGCGCCCACGCACTGGAACGGCGCTATCATCGGCAAGGGCATTCGCAAGTTGCGAAAGCCGTCCGAGTTCACCGCGTGTGCGCCAATCGCAAATCCGGGCCGGGCTAGCCAGAGGATCATTAGTGAAGTTGTAATCGCCGTTGGCGTCAGGCGTCGTCATCGCTGTGCTGGGAACGAAGCCGGTGAAAGGTTACGCCCTTGCGCTGCATCTTGGCCTGATAGTCGACAAAGAAAAACGTCTTGTCTTTCTTGAATCGGGCCGCCCAGCGAACCGCCGAACTGGTTCAAGATTGAATTGTTGCTTGGCAGACGTGACACCAAAGTCGCAGATCTTGGCGTCGAGATCGGTGTTGCGGAAAAACTCAAACAGCGAACCGTGCCACTGGTTCGATCCTGATTTCGTCGTAACCAACACTGACGGCCCGGCGCGCTCTCCGTATTCGGCCGAGTAGTTGTAGGTCAACACTTTGAATTCCTGGATGTCGTCGATCGAGGAGAAAATCGCGATCCCGCCCTCGTCCAGCTGATTGTTATCGTTGCCATCGAGCAGCCAGTCGGTTTCCTGTTCGCGCGAACCGCCGGATGAAAGCGAGAACGCTCCGCGAGTAGCTGCTTCGCTGCTGGCGGCGCTGGTGAAGAAGCTGACTGGGCTGGTGGATTGAGGTCGTGCCTGGCGTCAGTGTCGCGAGTTGGACGTAAATTGCGCCCGTTCAACGGCAGGTCGGCCACTTCCTCGGAAGTGATGACCTGACCCAGGGTCGGATTCGCGGTTTCAACAGCTACTTCGGTGGCACTGACTTCAACAGTCGAGGAGACCGACGCAGGGACGAGGGTGAAGTCCACTTCGCGATGTTCGTCGACCTGCAGACGGATATCCTTTTGCTCGGAAGACTGGAAGCCCTGGAAGTCCACTCGAATCGTGTAGAAAGCCACGGGCAGCAAGGGGATCAGGTAGTGTCCCGAGTCGTCCGTCTTCGCCTCGCGAGAGAGGCCTGTGCCCTGCGACGTGGCCTTCACTGTCGCTCCCGCAATTACGGCGCCCGCTTTGTCGGAAACAGTGCCGGAAAAACTGCCGTTGGCCTGGCCGTACAGGAGCGGACAGACCGAGAATGCCAGCGAAAAGACAACGACGACGAGCAGCGCCCTCTTATGCAGCATGTCTAACCCTTTCGGCGGCCCCGCCCAACGAAGCGCAGGAGCGCGCACTTCCCCCTAAGCATTGATCTGGGAGATTTTATCCTGTAGGACGGCTTATAAATCCCCGCTCCGTCCGAAGTCAAGACTTTTCGGTAGTCGTAAGTATGCTTGGCGGTTTCTCCCTTATTTTGCACAGAAAGACAGAAATTTATTGAGATCCGCAGACCTCGGTTTTCTTTGGAGTGTCGGGCGGAAATCAGTTTCGGCCTTGAACCGCCCACTCTGCATCAAAACGCGCGCGATCATAGAAAGATTTTTGGGTTCCGATGCCTGTAGTCGAGAGTCCAGCATATAGATTGGCGCGCCGCACCGCCTCTCGTTCCGGTACTCCTTCCGCAAGGAACACGGCGAAACTTCCGATGAACGCATCGCCGGCGCCGGTGCTGTCGATACTCGTTACGGCAAACGGACGCATGTGCTCGCTCATGCCGCGCCTTGCGAGCAAGGAGCCTTTGGCGCCTAGCGTGATAATGACGCGGCGAATGCCACCAGCCAGCAGTCTCTCCGCGCATTCCTTCGCGTCTTCGACATTCCGCACGGCGATCCCGGTAATTGTTTCGGCCTCACTCTCATTTGGAACTAAATAGTCGAGGCCAGCCAGAGCGGGCATGTCGACGGCCTGGCCGGGAGCCGGGTTCAGGATGCATCGAATCCCATGCTTTCGCGCAAAGGCAACTGTGTAATAGACGGTTTCGAGAGGAATCTCAAACTGGAGGACGATGCAATCGGCAGTCTTCAACGTTTCCGCGGCGGCTTCAACGTCGGCCGGGTTCAGAGCGTCATTGGCCCCTTTCACCACCAGAATCCGATTTTGACCGTTGGGCTCGACGAAGATGGGCGCGACACCGCTGGATAATCCTGCGACTTGCTTCACGTGGGCTGTATCGATGCCCAGTTTCTTAAAGTTTTCGATGGTAGCCGGGCCGAAAAGGTCGCTCCCCACTCGCGCCACCATAAACACGTCCGCGCCACAAAGACGAGCAGCGACCGCCTGATTCGCGCCCTTCCCCCCGAATCCGAGATCGAATTTCTGGCCGAAGATCGTTTCCCCCGGCTTGGGAAAGTGATCGGTGAAGGTGGTCAGATCAATATTGGCACTTCCAACCACTACAATACGAGGGCGTCTCACCATAGTTTTCTCAGCGAACCTTGAAGAAACGCCGAGTGTATTTGGCGTTTTTGATTGTGTCAATGCTGCCTTGTGGCGCAATCAAAAGAGGAGTAGAGTTACAAACTTTCCGTCTCGCGCCTTTAAGGAGAACCGATGTTCACGCCATCGAGTCTGAGCATTGCGCTGTTGATGATGATCACGAGCGCGTTTGCTGGGGCTCGTGGGCAAACACTTACAAAGGCGTTAAGGGCTACCGGTTCGAGCTTTTCTACTGGGACTACGCGGTCGGCATTTTTCTGATCTCGGTCGTGCTTGCCTTCACGATGGGCAGCACGGGAACGATTCCTCCAGCTTTCTGAACAACGTCCATGCGGCGGACACCTCAAACATCGTGACGCGCTCATCGGCGGGGCGCTGTTTAACCTGGCCAATCTTTTGCTCGTGGCCGCGATTGACATGGCCGGACTGGCGGTCGCATTTCCCATCTCAATTGGAATCGCGCTGGTGGTAGGAACTGTGCTGAGTTACGCGCTTCAGCCGAAAGGCAATGCCTTTTCCTGGCGCTCGGCGTCGCGTGCGCTTTCATTGCGGTGCTTCTGGATGGCAAGGCCTATGGCAGCCTCGCGGCTGCAGGGCGCGCCGTCTCAAGGAAAAGTCTGATCACATGCGTGGTTTCTGGAGTACTGATGGGATTGTGGGCTCCATTCATGACGCACGCGATGACACATACGACGACTCGCGGCAACGCGTTGGGACCCTATAGCGCCGCCGTGTTCCTGACGCTGGGGGCATTGCTCTCCTGCTTCATCTGGAATATTTATTTCATGAAACATCCGCTGGTGGGCGAGCCAGTAAGCTTCAGCGGATTTTTCAGCGGGCCTGTCTCAGGGCATCTGCTGGGACTATTCGGCGGATGCATCTGGGGCATCGGCACTGTCTTCAACCTCGTCGCCGCGAGTTTCACCGGCGTTGCCATCTCCTACGCCATCGGCCAATCCGCTCCGATGGTCGCGGCGCTCTGGGGAATTCTCGCGTGGAAGGAATTTGAGAACTCCGGCCCTCGGGCGAAAACCTACCTCGCCCTGATGTTCATCTTCTATGGATTGGCAATTTTTCTGGTCGCGCGCGCGAATGTCTGATCCGGCTTACTTCCCTCTGACCCGGCTCACAAACAGCTGCAAGAAACGCTCGGCATCGGAAGCCATGCAAACTCGCGCATTCGGCTTCAGTGCGACGACTCCCTCGATCTCGTAGTGGTCTCCGTGCAACACGTTGTTTTCATTCGAGCCCATGCGGTTCGCCACGGTCTCTCCGCGCGTAAACTCACCCTTGGTTTCCACGTCCACGTGCATTTCCTTGAGAGTACCTAGAGTCGGATCAAGGGCGATCCCAACCGCCAGCGGATCATACATCGCGGCCCCGCTGTATCCGCTCTTCTCGCTGCGATTCAAATAGAAATCAGCAATCTTAGCGATGAAATCGCTCTGCGGTCCGTGGGACGCCTGAAGCTGCGCGAGATATTTGCGCGTGATCAGAGTTCGCTCGCCGACATCGGATCCGACCATCGTCACCATCCAGCCGGCATTGAAAACAATCTGCGGCCGCCTTCGGGATCATTGTAGATGTTCGCTTCCGCCGCTCCATTGACATTCCCGCCAGTGATCGAGCCGCCCATGATGACGATGTTTTCGACCAAGGCACGCAATCGAGGGATCTTTCGAAACAGCCAGCGCGATATTGGTCAGCGGCCCCACCGGAATCAGCGTGATCTCGTGCGGATACTTGTGGACCATCTCAATGATGAGATCCGGGACCGAAATGCGGATCGGCTTTGCACTTGGAAGGCGGCAACTCAACATTGGCTAGTCCATTCTTTCCATGCCAGAACTGCGCGGTAATCAACTTCTGATTCAGCGGATGCTGCGCTCCGCCTGGCGACCATAACGTCGCAGCGTCCCGCCAGCGAAACGATCTTCAGCGCATTCTCTAATCCCTGCTGGCGATCCACGTTGCCGGGCACGACTGTCAGCGCCTCCACTTTGAACTCCGGAGAATTCAAAGCGAGGATGATGGCCATGGCATCGTCGGTGCCGGGATCGGTGTCGATGATCACGCGCCTCGGCGGGGCTTGCGCTAACGTGCAGGTCGTCGTGAAAATTAGAACAGAGAACAGAACGAAATAAGAATGGAGGAAGCTCGAAGTTGCCTCACAGGAGAGTCCTTTCTGGAAATCCAGTGTGGCCTACAGAAGCATGCCCGCGATGGACGCCGACATCAGATTCGCCATCGTTCCTGCCAGCATCGCTCGAATTCCGAGCCGCGCCAGTTCGCCTTTCTTGTTCGGCGCGAGCGCTCCGATGCCGCCAATCTGAATTCCGATCGAGCTGAGATTTGCGAAGCCGCAAAGCGCAAAAGTGGCGATGGTGAACGAGCGCGGATCGAGCGCGGCTTTCATCGGCCCGAGCATGGAAAATGCGACCAGTTCGTTCAGCACCATGCGCGTGCCGAGCAAAGTTCCAATCACTCCGCAATCGCGCCAGGGAACGCCGATCACCCACGCAACCGGAGCGAAGACCGCTCCGAAAATCTTTTCCAGACTTTCTGGAAACCAACCCACCCAATGGTGAATTCCACCCAGAATGCCGTCCGCCAGCGCGATCAGCGCCAGGAACGCAATCAGCATGGCAGCGATGTTCAAAGCCATATGCAAGCCGTCGGTCGTGCCGCGAGCGACCGCGCCGAGAAGATTCTCTTCTTTCTCGGCTTGCTCTTCGCTTTCGGGCATGACGACTCGTCCGGCGGTTCTCGGTTGCTCGGTTTCGGGCACGAGCATCTTCGCCATCAAAAGCGTTCCAGGCGCAGTCATGATTACTGCACTCAACAGATGTTTGGGTTCTATGCCGAATGCGATGTAGGCAGCCATGATTCCGCCGGAGACGTGGGCCATGCCGCTGGTCATCACGGTCATGAGTTCCGAGCGCGTGAGATCGGGCAGAAACGGCCGGATGGTCACTGGCGCTTCGGTTTGTCCCATGAAAATGCTGGCCGCGATGTTGAGTGATTCCGCGCCGCTGGCGCCCATCACCCGGGTCATGACCCAGGCGGCAAGCTTGATGATGAGCTGCATGACGCCGAAGTGATAGAGCACGGCGAAAAACGCGCAGATGAAAATAATGGCCGGCAGCACCTGAAAAGCGAAATAGAAGCCGAGATGAGAGCCTTGCTTCCCCAGATCACCGAAAACAAATTGCGAACCGACAAAAGAGTAGCTAAGCAGGCGGCTCACTACATCGCCAGCCTTCTGAAAAACCCGCCGCCCGACGTCGACTCTCAACACAAGAACAGCGAAGGCAAGCTGCAGGCCCAAACCCCATGCCACGGTCTTGACGCGAATAGCGCGGCGGTTGGTGGAAAACGCGTAGGCCAACCCCAGCATGGTCAAGAGGCCGAGGATTCCAGTGAAGCGTCCCATTCAGTTTTTCTCTCCCGGTTTTCCGATCACGCGATGGATCAACGGCCTTTTCTCATGCGGGGGCGAATCCGCAATCTGATAGCTCTCTTCGATCAGTTGCCGGGCACGAGCCGCGCGCGTCTCTGCATTGTAGTAAATCGTCGCCAGCGGCTCGCCTGCCGAAACTGCGTCCCCAACTTTCTTGTGAAGCTCGATTCCCACTGCGGGATCGACCGAATCTTCTTTGCGTTCGCGGCCGCCGCCGAGAATTACGCACGCGGTGCCAACCTGCTCGCATTGCAGAGATGCGAGATATCCATCTCTTCGGACTGGAAACGATCATCGTATGCCGAGCCTGAGGCAGTTTCTTCGGATCGTCGATCGTTCGTGGATCTCCACCCTGCAGTTCCACCATCTGGCGAAACTTGTCGAGCGCTTTGCCGGAATGCGATCAATTTCTCGCTCCGCTCTTTCCCTTCGGCGACCGTAGCAGCGACTCCGCCGAGATGCAGCATCCAACCCGCAAGTTCGAGGCAGAGCTTGCGCAAATCTTCTGGTCCTTCGCCTCGCAGAACCTCCACTACTTCGACCACTTCAAGCGCATTGCCGATCATGCATCCCAGCGGCTGATCCATGTCCGTGATGAGCGCCACGACCTGTTTACCCATTCGCTCGCCGGTTTCAACCATGAGTTCGGCAAGAAAGGCAGCGTCTTTTTCATTCTTCATGAATGCGCCGGAGCCGGTCTTTACGTCGAGCACCAGCGCGTCGATGCCTTCCGCAAGTTTCTTGCTCATGATGGAGGCGCAGATCAGATATGGACTTTCCACGGTTCCGGTCACATCGCGCAGCGCATAGAGCTTGCGATCGGCGGGAGCGATCTCCGCAGTCTGGCCGATCATGGCGCAACCACAAGTCTCCAGCACGCGGCGAAATTGAGCGACCGGAAAGATTCACATTGAAGCCGGGGATGGACTTCGAGTTTGTCGAGCGTGCCGCCGGTATGTCCCAGCCCGCGGCCGCTGATCATCGGAACGACTACGCCTGCGGCGGCTGCAAGCGGCGCCAGCACAAGCGAAGTTTTGTCGCCCACGCCACCAGTCGAATGCTTGTCGACTTTCTTTGCCGGAAGCGAGGAGAGATCGAGCACTTCACCCGAGCGCAGCATCGCGTCCGTCAGCGCAGCAGTCTCGGCACGCGTCATGCCGCGCAACACCACCGCCATCAGCCAGGCCGAGACCTGATAGTCGGGAATATCACCTGCGGTGTACGCATTCACGAGAGACTCGATTTCGCTTCGCGACAATTCGCCGCCATCGCGCTTCTTGCGAATCACATCGATGGCGCGGAAAGTCTGCGTCTGAAGCCGGCGGCTGGATTCACTGGAGGCGGAATCCTTCCGGAAGGAGTTCGGTGATGTGAGCCTGCTTTCGGTCCCGCGGTCCCTTGAAAAAAGATCGTTGCGTCGGGGCCGAATTCGTAAATGACCTGACGGCATGCGCCGCAGGGCGAGCAGGGCACGCCCTGGTCGTTGACTACGGAAACCGCGCGGATCTCGATCTTCGGACCAAGCTGCGCCACCGCCGAAAAAATCGCCGTGCGCTCGGCGCAATTGGTCATTCCGTAGGAAGCGTTCTCCACATTGCAGCCCGAAAAGATTTTCCCGTTCGAGAGCAGGATGGCGGCCCCGACCCGGAACTTCGAGTAAGGCGCATGCGCATTCTTCATGACTTTCTTCGCGGACCGCAACAATCGCGCCGTACGTCAGCAGGCAGCGCGTTCTTGCGCATATTAAGGAAACGGCTCAGAACGCGTGAAATTCGAGGGCCATTGTAAACCCTGGCCGTAACAGTTCATCGGTTTTTCTTGGCCAGTCTCTGAATCAAGTGAGAATAGACGTGCACCCGCGACCTCGCGTTATGAGATTTCCTGCCGTACAATTACAGCGCAGGAAACGGCTCGCGACTCAGGCTCCGTGCAGCAACGTTTGGCGAAACCCAGTGGCGATAGATCACAACCATCCCGGTGCATCTGACAAGATAACCGAAACGGCTGACTGCCTTCAGCCTTATCCCGCAACTTCTTTTGCGGTTCTTGCTGGGCGCCCGCTTCTGCAAAACTCTGGAATTCCTCTCGACCGGAATTGGGTGGACGAAGTTCGGGTGAATACCAGCGCGGTGGAACGCCGCGCCCAGACACAGGTAGCGCGAAGAACTGTAAAAAAGGAATGGCAGGCGGCATGGCTTTTGCGGGCGATCACCTGCATGGATCTGACCACGCTCTCCGGCGATGACACAGATGAGCGTGTGCGCCGTTTGTGTGCGAAAGCGCGGCGGCCGGTGCAACAAGATTTAGTACGCAAGCTGGGAATTGAAGAACTCGAAGTGAAAGTTGCGGCAGTTTGCGTCTATCACGTGTTTGTTGAAACCGCGCTGCGACGCGCTTTGGAAGGAAGCGGCATTCACGTCGCGGCAGTCTCCACCGGCTTCCCGGCGGGCCTGTCGCCGCTGGCAGAACGGGTCGCGGAGATTCGCCGCTCTGTGGAAGCGGGCGCTCACGAGATTGACGTTGTGATCACGCGAGCCCACGTTTTTGGCGGGCGCTGGCAGGCGCTGTATGACGAAGTTGCCGCTTTCAAACAAGCCTGTGGCCCTGCTCACATGAAGGTCATCCTTGCGAGCGGCGACCTGCTGACTCTGCGCAACGTGGCGCGCGCCAGCGTGGTAGCCATGATGGCGGGAGCCGACTTCATCAAGACTTCAACCGGCAAAGAATCCACTAACGCCACGTTGCCAGTCGGCTTGGTGATGACCCGTGCCATCCGCGAATACGCCGAGCGAACTGGAATGGCGGTAGGTTTCAAGGCTGCCGGCGGAATTCGCACCGCCAAGCAGTCCATCGATTGGCTGGCGATGATGAAAGAAGAGCTCGGAGAATCGTGGATGCGCGCCGAGCTCTTTCGCTTTGGCGCTAGTGGCTTGCTGGGCGATATCGAGCGGCAACTGGAGCATCACGCGACGGGACGGTATTCGGCAGAGTATCGTCATCCCATGGCGTAGTCGGGTTGTCAGACAACGAGAGAATTGAGCGACCGACATGAGCATCGCTGAAAAATTTGTGACCATGGAGTACGGCCCGGCTCCGGAGGATCCGAAAGAAGTGCAAGCCTGGCTGGAGCGCCACGGCCATCGCTTCGGACACTTCATTAATGGCGCTTGGCAAGCACCCGCCACCGCTGAATACTTCGACACGGTTGACCCTTCCAACGGAGAGAAGCTCGCTTCCGTCGCCCAAGGTTCATCCGCGGACATTGACGCCGCGGTCCAGGCTGCGCGCGCAGCGTTTCCAAAGTGGCGCGCGCTTAC
Organism: uncultured Acidobacteriaceae bacterium; assembly: GCA_963841125.1. Lineage (GTDB taxonomy): Bacteria > Acidobacteriota > Terriglobia > Terriglobales > Acidobacteriaceae > Sulfotelmatobacter. The sequence goes on along the minus strand of CAWJBH010000003.1, from coordinate 1,393,605 downwards.
TCCGCATGTCCGGGCTCGCTACCTCTACGCGCTCGCGCGGTTGGTGCAGAAACATTCCCGCCTTCTCGCTGTCCTGGAGACGATGGATAACGGCAAGCCAATCCGCGAAAGCCGAGAAATCGACATTCCTCTGGTTGCGCGGCACTTCTACTACCATGCGGGCTGGGCGCAACTTCTCGAGCAGGAATTTCCCGAGTACGAGCCGTGTGGCGTCGTTGGGCAGATTATCCCCTGGAATTTTCCCCTGCTCATGGCGGCATGGAAGATCTGCTCCGGCTCTGGCCACCGGAAACACTGTGGTCTGAAGCCCGCGGAATTCACTCCTCTGACCGCGCTCGCTTTCGCTGAACTTTGCCAGGAAGCCGGATTGCCAGCCGGAGTGGTCAACATCGTGACCGGAGACGGCTCGACCGGCGAGGCGCTGGTGAAACATCCTGACGTCGACAAAATCGCGTTCACGGGTTCCACTGAGGTTGGGCGCGCGATTCGCAATGCCACGGCAGCAACCCACAAGCGCCTTTCGCTTGAGCTGGGCGGAAAGTCCCCATTCATCATCTTCGATGACGCTGATCTGGACAGCGCAGTCGAAGGACTGGTGGACGGCATCTGGTTCAACCAAGGTCAAGTATGCTGTGCTGGCTCGCGCCTGCTGATGCAGGAAAGTATCGCGGAGACCTTGATCGGCAAGATCAGGGAGCGCATGAGTAACCTGCGCGTCGGTCTTCCGTTGGACAAGGCAATCGATATCGGCGCCATTGTTGCCCGCGTGCAACTCGATCGTATCCAGCGCATGGTTGATCAAGGGATCGCGGAGGGCGCAACCTGCTGGCAACCGCAGGTCGCGTTGCCTGCGCGAGGCTTTTATTATCCGCCCACGCTGCTTAGCAATGTGCATCCGACATCTATCGTCGCGCAGCAGGAGATCTTCGGTCCTGTGCTCGCCGCAATGACGTTTCGCACTCCGAGGGAAGCGGTTGAATTGGCCAACAATACGGTCTATGGCCTGGCGGCGTGCGTTTGGAGCGAGAACATCAACGTGGCGTTGCATGTTGCGGCGCAACTGAAAGCTGGCGTCGTGTGGGTGAACTGCACGAACCTGTTCGACGCGTCCTGTGGCTTCGGTGGCTACCGCGAGAGCGGATACGGGCGCGAAGGCGGCAAGGAAGGCCTGCTGGAATATCTGCAACCGTCGTGGTTCAAGAACGCTCCCAAATTGCCCATCCCTCATGCGCTCGCGGCTTCACGCTCAGAAGAACCGCACGAGTACGCCACTCCGGCCATCGATCGCACCGTGAAGCTCTATATTGGCGGCAAGCAGGTGCGGCCGGACTCTGGCTACAGCATGGAAGTGCGCTCAGCCGATGGGCGTCTGTTGGGCGAAGCTTCTTTGGGCAATCGCAAAGACATTCGCAACGCTGTCGAGGCCGCCCGCAAAGCAGAGGCGTGGGCAAAAGCTACCGCACACAATCGCGCGCAAGTGCTTTACTACTGCGCCGAGAATCTCTCGCAACGCCGCGAGCGAAATTACCCGCGGACTTACCCCAGTAGTCGGCGCGAAGCAGGCCGCGGACGAACTGGATCTCGGCATCGAGCGCATCTTTTCCTACGCGGCATGGGCCGACAAATTTGATGGCGCCGTGCACAATCCTCCGTTTCGGAATATCGCGATTGCCATGAACGAGCCGCTCGGGACCGTGGGTATCCTCTGTCCTGCGGAAGCGCCGCTCTTGAGTTTTCTTTCTCTTGTGCTTCCGGCGCTCGCTATGGGCAACACCGTGATCGCAGTTCCCTCAGAGGCGTATCCGCTGATCGCCGCTGATCTCTATCACCTGTTCGACACCAGCGACCTGCCGGGCGGCGCTGTGAACATTGTCACGGGCTATACTTCGGAACTCTTAAAGGTGCTCGCGGAGCACGACGACGTGGATGCCGTCTGGTCGTTTGGTGACGAAGCCAATGCTGCCGCTGCGAAAGCGATGTCGGTCGGCAATCTGAAAGCAAGTGTGGACCAACGAAGGCCGGGCCATCGACTGGTTCAATCCGAAGGTTGCCGAAGGACGCTGGTTTCTCGAGCATGCCACCCAGGTCAAGAATATCTGGGTTCCTTACGGCGAATAAGCGCGAGGCGCGAGTCTCCCGGACGCAGGCTTGGGCGCGATCGAATCGGAATTGCTTTTAGTCTGACTCGGAGCTAGCATACTCAGCGGTATTCTTATCCGCCCGGCATATTGAGGTTCTCATCATGCCTTTTCTGGCCTGATTTTTCGTGCTTGATCTCGTGCTCGATCTAAGGAGGATTTATGGGCATCGCAGTATCACCGCAGATTCACCCGCAGGTCGCGGATTTCATTGAGAAGCCGCGCAAAATGTTGATCAACGGCAACTGGGTAAACTCCATTTCCGGCAAAACCTTTCCTACTTACAATCCCGCCACGGGTGAAATTCTTGCGCAAGTGGCGGAAGGCGATCGCGAAGATATTGAGCGAGCCGTGAAGGCCGCGCGCAAAGCCTTCGACCACGGACCTTGGCGGAAGCTGACTGCATCTGAACGCGGGCGACTCATTTGGAAGCTCGCCGATTTACTGGAATCGCACACCGAAGAATTCGCCTATTTAGAGAGCCTCGACAATGGGAAACCTCTCACCATCGCGAGGGCAGCCGACGTGCCGCTGGCTGTGGACCTGTTTCGCTACATGGCCGGCTGGACGACCAAGATCGAAGGCAACACGATTCCGATCTCGGTTCCCTACACTCCGGGAGCAAAGTATCTTGCCTACACGCTGCGCGAGCCGGTCGGAGTTGCGGGGCAGATCATTCCCTGGAACTTCCCCCTGCTGATGGCGGCGTGGAAGCTGGGTCCGGCGCTGGCTGCCGGTTGCACCGTGGTATTGAAACCTGCGGAACAGACTCCGCTTTCGGCTCTGCGTCTCGGCGAGCTGATCATGGAAGCTGGCTTCCCCGAGGGCGTGGTGAACATCGTGCCGGGCTATGGCGAGACGGCAGGCGCCGCACTAGCCGCTCACCCGGATGTGGACAAAGTCGCGTTCACCGGTTCCACAGAAGTCGGGAAGCTGATCGTTCATGCAGCGGCCGGCAACCTGAAAAAAGTATCGCTTGAGCTTGGCGGTAAGTCTCCAAACGTTATTTACAAGGATGCTGACCTTGAATCAGCGATTCCCGGGGCTGCGAGCGCCATCTTCTTCAACCACGGCCAGTGCTGCTGCGCTGGATCCCGGCTCTACATCGAAAAACCGATTTTCGACCGGGTCGTCGAAGGCGTTGCCGACCACGCGAAGAAGATCAATGTAGGCTCGGGTCTCGATCCGGAAACAAACATGGGGCCGCTGGTCTCTCAGGAACAATTAAGCCGCGTCTGCGGCTATCTCGAGGCCGGCTTCTCAGAGGGTGCAACTGCCCTTTCCGGCGGTCATAGGAAAGGGGATAAGGGCTATTTTGTGGAGCCCACCGTTCTCGTGAATACCCGTGAAGACATGAAGGTCGTGCGGGAAGAAATTTTCGGACCAGTAGTGACAGCGATGCCATTCGACGATCCCGAGGAAATTATGCCGCGTGCCAACGACAGCGAATACGGCTTGGCTGCTGCCGTCTGGACCCAAGACATCAGCAAAGCTCACCGCACCGCAGAACATCTTCACGCCGGTACGGTGTGGATCAACTGCTACAACATTTTCGATGCGGCGCTGCCTTTCGGCGGATACAAACAATCGGGATGGGGCCGGGAGATGGGGCACGACGCGCTGAACCTGTATACCCAAACCAAGGCAATCTGCACCAAGTTGTCCTAGCCGAGTGCAAATGAAAAAGGACGGCGATGTACGCCGTCCTTTTGTTTTTCGCGGGCAATTGTTTCGGCGTGTCCTATTTCTCCATGAGAAGAACTTTCTCCGCATCGTCAATCTCAGTCAACTTGACCTCGATTACTTCGCTCATCGTAGTCTGAACATTGCGGCCGACAAAGCTCGCCTCGACCGGCAGTTCACGGTGTCCGCGGTCAATCAGCACGCATAACTGCACTCGCTGGGGTCGGCCGTGCGAAAACAGCGCATCCAGGGCGGCCCGCGTCGTGCGTCCGGTGAAGAGGACATCGTCCACCAGAACGATGTTCATATCCTCAATTGAAAACCCAATCTCTTTGTCTTGCACGACTGGCTTGGGGCCAAGCGTTGAAAGATCATCGCGATAGAAAGTAATGTCCAGCGTTCCCACTGGAACCTTGGCGTTCTCGATGCGGGTGATGATCTTCCCCAGGCGCTCGGCGATGGGTACGCCGCGGCGCCGAATCCCGACCAATCCCAAGCCTTCGGCGCCTCCGTTTTTCTCCACGATCTCATACGCCAAACGAACCAGCGTGCGCTCAATCTCTGACGCTGACATTAGTTGCGCCTTCTGGCGCAGACTGGCCTTGCGTGAAGGGTTTTTCGCATTCATCGTCGAATATGCCTCATAGGTTTCGATTCCTCGACCTGGTGCAGCCTCTCACCTGGGCTGAACTTGCACACGGGCAAGGCGGCTTCCCACTGTATTCAACGCAGTGTCAGAGGTCAAGCGGCCGGGCGTGAATCTTCTTCGGAGAAATTCAGACATCCTGTTGTTCGCTGGACAAGACGTTCTCAGCGATGCCGCGGGCACTACTGTCCAGACCTGAAACCTTCACTCTGAGAGTGCGCGTCAGAACGCCGGCGTCGTTTTGCAGCGCCTCCAGAGTGATGGCGTGGGGACTCGCAATCGCGCGATCAGCCGGGCAGAATTCCTACACCCTGATTTCGTCCCCCAGTCTTTGCCCGGTACAGCGCAGTGTCAGCAAGTTCGATGGCCTCTTCCGCACAGATGGCCTCGTATGCGGCGCGGCTCCACGGGAAAGGCGCCCAGCCGACCGAACAGGTTTTCTGCACTCGAACGCCGTGTCCCAGATCGAAATTTTCAGACGCCATGACTTCCAAAATTCGCTCGCAGAATGCAGGCGTACCCGCCGGATCAGCGGAACGGGACATGATCAGAAATTCTTCTCCACCCCAACGAACCAGAACATCGGATTTGCGCACGACCCTGCCCAGACGTTCGGCCACCCGCTGCAAGAAGCGATCGCCCGCCGGATGACCATGCAGATCGTTTACCTGCTTGAAAAAATCCACGTCCACCATGATGAAAACCAGATCGCTATGATCCATTTTGCGAATGCCGCTCCCGCTCGCTCTCGCATAATTTCGCAATACCTGCCCCGCTTCTGCCGCGAGAATTTCCTCGAGATAACGCCGGTTCCACACGCCAGTCAAGGCGTCGGTGAAGGAAATTTCCTGAAGTTCAAGATTCTTGTGCTGCAGTTCGAGACTGTGCCACCGCAAAGACTGCTCCTTACTCTCCAACTCCTCTTTCAGTTTGCACATCTCACCAAGATTCTGCCGCGACAGGTGCAGCAGGAGGAGCAGTTCCCGATCCATCCAGTGCTGCTTAAGGAACACCAGTGCGCCCATGAAGACCATCGCTGCCACAGTCAAGAACATCCTGTAAGAGCGCACGCGCAGTGGGGTGCCTCCGCCAAACTCCGCCCATGCCACCATCAGCGGAGTGGAGAACACAGCTACCATGGCTAATCGCGCGGTCCACATGCTGTGATGGGCGCGGGGTTGCTGGTCGGTGGGCTGGTCAGGTGAAGATCGGCGCGCCACGAAACCGACCGCGGCGAACCACAACATGGCAGCCACCAGCGGAATATCGTACATGCCGCCCGTATAGTACTGGTGAACGTCAATTGCTACGCCAGCGAGAATGGAACCCACGCTATAAAACAACGCAGCTTTGAAAAGCTGCCCGTAAATGGTGCGCCAGGATCCTTGACTGCGCCTCCAAACCAGGCCTACTCCCACAATCAGAACGATCTGTTCACAGGCGTAGAGCAGGTCAAAGCTGCGTCCATACGCCGCTTCATTTGGTGAAACGTACTGCCACGGGATCACGATAAACAAATACAGATATAGCCACCAGGTGAGCAGAAGAAAGAAATCCAGAGAGACCAGCGCGCAACGAATGATCGTTCCGTCGAATATGCGGCTGCACTACGAGGGCCGCCATCATGGGAACGACGTGGAGGAAGAGAACCACATCTCCGACAAATGGGTTCGGCGCATCCTGGCGCAGGAAGACTTCGAAGTAGGTCCACAGAATCTGTGTGAAGAGCCACATCCCGCAGCCGAGCGCCATGAGAACCCAGAAGAGTTGGGCTTTCTTATAGCTGGTTCTGATGTTCGAGAGAACCAATAGCGTCGCACACAACAGCAGCGCAGACTGCGTCAGGTCGCCAAAGGCGGTGAGTCCAATACCGCGCGGAGCCAGCAGCGAAACGAAGAGGTGAACGCATACCACCGCGCACACGATTCCCGTCCACCTACCTGGTTGCTTCACGGAAATTGGTCTCACGCTAAGAGTGTAAGTTCCGGCCCGATAGAACGCGTATTACGGAAGTAATCGCATAAATGCTGATCGCGCTATCCGCTGTGCTAGCCAATCGCGGCGGTGAATCGTCGAACGAACCGGAAAACATCTTGATAGGAGTTGTACAGCGGCACAGGTGCGACTCGATAAGTATCGGGCTCGCGCCAGTCGCCCACGATGCCTTCTTGGGCCAACCGTTGGCACAATGCTCGCCCTTGCTGGCGGAATGCGAATAGAGATCTGCGCTCCGCGCCTTTCCTTTTCATGCGGAGTGATAATTGAGAAGTTCGGAGATGCTTTCTGACCTAGCAAGAACTCCAGATAGCTGGTTAGCGACACGCTTTTAGCCCGTAAACTCTCCATGCCCGCTTCGTGGAAAATATCCATCGATGCGCGCAAGACCGCCAGACTTACGATCGATGGATTGCTCAACTGCCAGCCGTCAGCGCCGGACATCGCCCGGAACTCCGGACCCATCTCGAATCGTGACTCTTCGTCGTGCCCCCACCAGCCCGCAAAGCGAGGCAAGTCCCAGGCGCGCGCATGCCTTTCATGAACAAAACAGCCGGCCACACATCCCGGGCCGCCATTCAGATATTTGTAAGCTGCACCACACAGCAAAGTCCGGACCCCACTCGTGAAGATTCAAGGGCACATTGCCGGCCGCATGGGCCAGATCGAAACCCACCACGCAGCCCCGAGCATGACCCACAGCGCGTGATTCGCGCCATATCAAACGCCTGTCCGGTCGCGTAATTCACTCCTCCCAGCATGATCAACGCAATCTCATCACCCGCCCGCTCGATCAGCGATTCAATGTCTTCATCGCGCAGGCAAAACTCGCCGGGACCGTGGGGTCAATTCGATCAGAGAGGTCGCGGGATCGAAGCCATGAAAACGAATCTGTGACTGCACTGCGTATTGATCGGACGGGAACGCTCCTCGTTCCACGACAATTTTGTGCCGCGCCTTTGTCGGACGGTAAAACGAAACCATCATCAAGTGAAGATTCACCGTAAGCGAATTCATCACCACAACTTCGAGAGGCTTTGCTCCTACCAGTTCTGCTGTCTGTTCGGTAAGTAGTCGGTGGTAAGGCATCCATGGGTTCTTCGCGTGGAAGTGACCCTCCACGCCAAGTTCGGCCCATTCCTTTAGTTCCTGCTCAATATAGGCTGCTGCGGTCTCTCGGCTGCAGGCCGAGTGAGTGACCGCACAGATAAACGCAATCGCCGCCAGTTGTTTTTGGAAGACAAGAATCGCTCGCGATAGCCGTTCAGCGGATCGCGTTCATCCATCGCGATAGCAAAATCCTCACCCGATTGGAACTCCGTTTGAAATTTGAAGTTGCTCACTGCCGGAGCTCCAGGGGAGTGAGTTCGCGATGAATCAACCGGTCGGCCTTGTCCCAGTCGATATCCTCGACTCGATGGATCGACTCGCAGAGTTCAGCCAGCATCCGGTCCTGAACCGCTCCGCGAGCCAGGGCGACGGAGTAGGGAATTCGATGAAACGTCACCATGGAATACTTCGGCACAAAGAGTCGGGGATACCTCGCCTCCAGCGCTAATTCCACTTTCTTTCGAAACAGGAACCGCGAGTCCGCAACCCGATCTCTCATCTCCGTGAAATTCTCAATCGCCATGTCTGCGATGGCATCCGTATTGACCTTGCGCTCCTTCTCGAACTCAGCGAATAGACACGGCCAGTTTGCACCGTATCGGTCGAGCAACTCCAGCAGGCAACTACAGTCTTCGAAACCGCAATTTATTCCCTGGCCAAAGAACGGAACTATTGCATGCACCGCATCGCCCAGAAGCAAAGCTCTTTCTGCCACGTGCCACGGGAAGCACTTGACGGTAACCATCGCCCCGATCGGGTTGGCGAAGTAGTTCTCGGCCAGTTGCGGCATCAGTGGAACGGCGTCCGGAAAACGAGATGCAAAAAACTCCTCCACCTGCGCCGCTGTGGTTAAGCCCGGCGAAGCCGTCTGCGCCATCGAACGGCAAGAACAGGATGCAGGCGAACGTGCCATCGATGTTGGGTAACGCAATCAGCATGTGATTGCCCCGCGGCCAGATGTGCAGAGCGTGAGTCTCCAGCAGATGCTTTCCCTGAGGACCGGCTGGAATCGTCAACTCTTTATAGCCGTAATCGAGATACTGTTGCGAAAAGTTGAAGCGGTTCAGCTTGAGCATCTCCGCTCGAATCGACGATGCTGAACCGTCGCAGCCGATCACGACTCCAGCTTGTAGCGCTGTCTCTTCTCCGGTCTCTTCATCCCGGATTCGGATCGCGCCAGTCTTCAAATCGTATCCCGTGCATCGCTGATTGAAATGAATGGTTGCGCCGCGTTCCTCAGCGGCGTTTATGAGCGCGATGTTCAGCTCAGCGCGGGAAATCGAATTGATGACCTCCGCTTCATTCTTTCCATAAGGTTGGAACGTGAGTTCTCCAGCAATCGAATGCATCATCCGGCCCTTCATCGGGATGATGATGCTTCGCATTCGCTCCCACAAGCCCGCTTGCTGCAAGTGCGTGAATGCCGCGGGTCGAGAGCGCGAGATTGATGGACCGTCCTGCACTCACGCGCACGCGCCGCATGTCGGGACGCCGCTCATAGATTTCCACCGCGACTCCCCTCTGCGCTAGAAGAGTAGCGAGAAGCGGACCGTTCAGTCCGGCGCCAATCAGTGTGACTTTTTCAGGTGCGGCCTTCATCTGAGAGATTCGACGAACAAACCTTTCGGCAAGCAAAACTGAGGAAGAAAACGCATCACTCGGTCAGCAACGTCCTCGCCTCCCACAATTCGGGAAAAAATTTCTTGTCGAGCGTGAGCTTCAGGTAGGACGCCCCAGAACTTCCGCCAGTACCCATGCGAATGCCGATGATCCGCTCGACGAGTTGAATGTGGCGCAATCGCCAGCTCACCACTAGTTCGTCAAACTCGGTCAGCCGCTCGCACACATCGATCCAGTCGCGATGATGATGTTCATCCTTGTACAGTGCATGGACAGCGCGGGCGCGGGCTTCGAATCGCTCCTTCTCCGTCGCGTCCTTACTGGCTGGCGCTAGTTTGCCCATCGCCTGCAAGGCTCCGAAGAATGCATCGTGCAGGGACGGTTCCTCCAAGCGGCGCTTCAGACTTGCATACGCTTCCGGCGTAGGCCTGTGATAGCGAAGCATTTTCTCGTCCTTCAAGCCGCACAGAAATTCGATCTCTCGAAACTGCTCAGATTGAAATCCACTAGCGGGTTCCAGCAGGCCACGAAATGCCAGAAAATGCGTGGGCAGCATCGTCTCCAGAATCGTGAATTGCTCCACCAACACCCGCGTGATCTCCGTACAGCGGCGCAGCAACCTGGCCGCCTCATAGACCTCGTCGTGCGATTGTGGAGCCCCGCCAACCCTCTGCAGATTCGCGACTACTGCATCGAGATCATGCAGCAATTCCTTGAACCAAAGCTCGTAGGTTTGATGCACCAGAATGAAGAGCATCTCGTCATGGTGTGGCGGCGAAGATTGCGGCTGCTGCAACTCCAACAGTTCCGGAACTTTCAAATACGAGCTGTATGTCAGATGCCCGGGCTCAGGTACAAGCGGAGATGAGCCGACTGTCATGTCAGACGGCTTATCTCCCAGATCATGCGACTCGTTCTTAGTTGCCAGGAACCGGATCGCATTCCCGCTCAGAAGCTTGGCCTTGGTATGTTGCGGCAAATTACTTTGACGGATGAGCGATCCCACGCGTTCTTCGCCCAGTGGAAATGGGTAGTCCGAGCCGAGCATCACCTGATCCGCTCCCATCGTTCCCACCAGAAATTGCAGCGCGCGTTGGTCGAACACCGCGGAGTCCACATAAAAGCGGTTGAGATAGTAGCTGGGGGGATGCTGGCACTCGCCGCGCGCGACGGACTGACGATGCCAGGCAGTTGTCCAGCCGGCCGAGCAAGAAAGCGAAACTCCCGCCGCCGTGCGCGAAACAGATGCGAAGGGTGCTGGGCAGCCGGTCAAACGCTCCACTCAAAATCAACGCAACCACAGAGAGTTGCGTCTCCGCCGGCATACCGACAGTCCACGGCATCATGTATTTCGGCATGCGCTCGCGCCCAAACATTTCCCAAGGATGCACGAGCACAGCCGCGCCCTCATCCGCGCAGTGCCGCAGAAAAGTCACAATCCCGACATCATCGAGATTCTTATTTCCAACGTGGTTTCCGATCTGTACGCCGAGGTGCCCTGACCGCATGCACCGAGTTAGTTCCTTGCAAGCCGCGTCAATGTCCTGTAGCGGAACCTGGCAAAAAGATTTCAGCCTGCCTTTTCCACGGCTGCAAAGCTCGAGCGCGGCATCGTTGAACAGTTGCGCGCAATCCAGCGCATCTTTCACTGGACGGTCGTAGGCGAACAACACGGGCGTGGCAGAGATCACCTGCTGGTCGATGCCGTCACGATCCATCTCCCGGAGGCGAACCTCCGGATCCCAACATGCTGAATAAATATGGCGGAAGAATCGGTCTCCCACCATAATGTCGGCTTTCCCCGGCTCCGTGTGTTTGATCCATGGCCAGTTGGGCGTGCCGTAGCGCGCCGCCAGGTCGGGCCAGGAGCTAGGGAAAAAATGATTATGAATGTCGATGACTTGCATGCGTCATTTGCCCGGATGAATCGTGCCGCAATGCTTACATTTGCGCCGGCCCTCGTTCGAATAGAATTGCTCAAACAGAGGCGGCAGATCCTTGACGATACTTTTCAGCTGCACTTCCGCGCGATAGATCAACTGGTGGCAATTCGGGCAGTACCATTCGAAAGCGTCCAGAGACCCCTCGGGGCGCGGCACTTCAATCACAACTCCGACGGTTTCAGCTGGCCGCTGCGGTGAGTGGCGCAGGTGCTTGGGCAAAAGAAAAATGTCACCTTCTTTGATCGGTATTTCGAGAGGCGGCTTGCCGGGCGTTTCCATGATGCGGAGCGAAATGTTCCCCTTCAACTGGTAGAAAAATTCCTCCGTCGGATCGTCGTGGTAATCGCGCCGCTGGTTCGGCCCGCCGACTACCGTCACCATCATCTCGCCGTCTTCCCACACCTGTGCATTCCCCACCGGCGGCTTGAGCTTGTCTTTGTTTTCTGAAATCCATGCTTGAAAGTTGAATGCCTTCAGATTCTTGATGGACGCCATCGTATCTCCTATGTCTGCGGTTTGTAAGCCGTGGCTCTGATTTCAATCAGTAAGTGCGGATGCGGCAACTGATGCACGGCCACCGTGGTCCTCGCGGGACCATCGTATCCGAAGAATTCGCCATAGACCTCGTTATAGCCCGCAAAATCATTCATGTTCACGAGGTAAGTGGAAATCTCGGCCACATCCTCCAGCCCCGCGCCGGCACTCCGCAGGATGTCGCGAATGTTCTCAATCACCGCCCGTGTTTGCATCCGAATGTCGAGCCGCGCAGTGCCCAGCGGATCGACGTCGGCGCCCGCAATTGTGTTGTCGGCACGACGCGCGCTGGTTCCTGAAATAAACAGAAAGTCGCCGGCCCGCTTAACGTGGGGATATTTGCCGCGCGGCGCGGCTTTCCCCTCGACGACTTTGCTCTCTGTCCCGCTCATCTTCTCCATCACAGTCGAACACAGATGTTGTTCAACTCGGAATAGAAATTCAACGAATGCATTCCGCCTTCGCGGCCAACACCCGACAGTCCCGCCCCGCCAAACGGCGTTCGCAGATCACGCAAGAACCAGCAATTCACCCAGGTGATACCCACATTCATTCGCTGTGCGACACGATGGCCTCGCTTCAGATCGCTGGTCCAGATCGACGCCGCGAGTCCGTACTTTGTGTCATTGGCCATAGCAACGGCTTCTTCTTCCGAATCAAACGGCGCAATGTGACACACGGGACCAAAGATTTCCTCTTTCACGCACCGCGCCGATTCTGGAAGTCCAGTATAGATGGTTGGCTGCACGTAAAAGCCGTGATCGCGATCATCGCCAAATTTCGGAACGCCTCCGCCGGTTACGACTGCCGCTCCTTCCTCCATGGCCAGACGATAGTAGGAAAGCACTTTCTCTCGATGTTGCTTTGAAATCAGCGGACCCAAGTCAGTCTTCTCGTCGTTCGGCCAGCCCGGATGCAGGCTCTCCGCCTTCCGCTTCAACGCCTCCACAAACGCACTGAAGATCTTGCGTTCCACATAAATGCGCTCTGCGCATAAACAGACTTGCCCCGTATTAAGAAACACTGCATCGGCTAGTCCACTGACGGCCTCTTCAAAGTTACAATCCGCGAACACAATCGCCGCATTTTTCCCACCTAACTCAAACGAAACCGGTTTCACTGTCGGGGCCACAGCCTTCATGATGGCCGCGCCAGTCCTTGATTCGCCGGTAAATGTGACGGCGTCAACGTTGGGATGCTGCGTCAGGAATTCTCCCGCGGACCCTGGCCCAAAACCGTGCACCACGTTGTAGACACCATTTGGAATCCCCGCATCCTGCATCGCCTCGGCCAGAAGTGTGGCCGTGGCCGGAGTCTCCTCCGAAGGCTTGACCACCACCGTGTTCCCGCAAGCCAGCGCCGGCGCGACTTTCCAGGTGAGCAAGAGCAGCGGCAAGTTCCACGGCGTGATCACGCCGACCACGCCCAAGGGCTTTCGCACGGCGTAGTTCAGAGCGTTTGTTCCGTCTGGAGTTTCCGTCTGAAACGATTCCAGCCCAGCGAGTTTGACGAGATCGGCAAAGACGCGGAAATTCGCCGCTGCGCGGGGAACATCGAGCTTTGACGCCAGGGAGACCGGCTTGCCCGTGTCAGCCACTTCCGCCTGAACGAAACAATCGAACCGCTTCTCAATCGCGTCTGCGACCTTGTGCAGTCGCGCCGCGCGTTCACGAACTCCGACCCGCCCCCATTCTCCTCGCAATGCGCGTCGGGCCGCACCCACGGCTTCGTCCACTTGAGTCTTGTCGGCTTCCATAACCTGCGCGATCACCGTCCCGTTCGCAGGATTCACGTCTGCGAACTCGCGGTTCCCGGGCACGAATCGACCATCAATGTAATTCTGGATTAGTTTCACGAGATCCCCAGGCGGGCCACGGCAATCCTAGCAGGGCTGCAGGAGCCGAGGCAATCGGCGTTAGCTTGCCGGTCTCGTGGCGCTGTTCCAGGTAGCGCCGCAATGCATCATGCCAGGAAGGCATCTCGATTCCCAGAGTCCGCAGACGAGTTGGCGACAAAACTGAGTAAGCGGGTCGAGGCGCAGGCCGCGCCATCTGCTGACTGCTCACCGGTCGCACGGTTGTGGCAAGGCCAGCGCTCCGAACGATCTCCTGAGCGAACTCGAACCACGTGCAGGCGCCCGAATTGGTCGCATGCATAATTCCGCTCGCGCCCTTCCGGCACAGCTGAATGATCGCCCGCGCCAGGTCAACCGCATACGTCGGAGAACCGCGCTGATCGTTCACCACATCGAGCGCCGGACGGCTCGCAGCCAGCTTCAAGATCGTATCTGGAAAACATTTCCCTGCCGGTTCCGAACAACCATGAGGTTCTCACGATGCAACACGCCGGCATCAACTCCAGCAACCTAATCTCCGCCCCGGCTTTGGTTCGTCCGTACACGCTTTGCGGATTCCGTCGTGTCGCTCAGTCTCATAGGGTGTAGTTTTCTTTCCGTCGAAGACATAGTCGGAACTGAGAAACACCAGCCGCGCCCCGGCCACCTTCGCCGCTGTAGCGACATTTATGGCACCATCACGATTGACTGCAAAGGCCAGCTCCGGATTACCCTCGCATCCATCTACATCGGTGTATGCTGCGGACAGAACGATCCACTCCGGACGTGTTTCCTGCAGAACTTCTGCACCCGCTTCGCATCGCAGATATCTGCTCGCGCGTGAGGTGAGCCCAGTCACAGCATCGTCGCTCCACTCGCGCATGAGAGCGTTGCCCAGCAGGCCGGAAGCCCCAAAGATTGTGACTCGCATTGGATTTAGTCGAATCTCTCGGCGTCGCGCAAGGCCACTGCCACGCTGATCTTTTGCCGATACGATAGGTTTGCCATCCAGTTCTCCAATTGATCTTCAGATCGGGAGTCGTTCCAGGCAAGGGTGCGTTCGTATTCCGGCGAGTAGAAATCTGTGGCCTTGTAAAGCACGTGAGCCGTTTCCGAAAGCACGCGGAATCCGTGCGCAAAGCCTGCAGGAATCCACAACATGCGCTTGTTCTCGCCCGATAGTCGCACCGCTTCCCAGCGGCCAAAGGTCTGGGCACTCCGGCGCATGTCTACGGCGACGTCCAGAATCTCTCCTTCGGCAACGCGAACGAGTTTCCCCTGCGGATGCTTTACCTGATAATGCAATCCCCGCAGAACATTGCGGGAGGAACAGGAATGGTTATCCTGCACAAAGCTCTCAGTGATTCCCGCAGATCCGCCATGGTCCGCTGGTTGTAGCTCTCCAAGAAAAACCCTCGCTCGTCACCTAAATACGCGTGGTTCAAGGATGAACACCCCAGGCAGAGACGTCGGAATTTTCTTTAGACCATCCATCGCAGGGCGAACTGCCTGAACTCCATCCATCAGAATACCTTCTCTCGCAAGAGTTGCAGCAAATACGTACCGTAAGTATTGTTCTTCATCGAGGTGCCAACTTTTTCCACCTGATCCTGCCGTGATGTAGCCGGAGCGTAACGCGATCTCCTCGGGACAAGCCACCATCAGACCTTGTCGTTTCTCGATCGCTTGAATGTAGAGTGACGCATCCATCAACGATTCATGTGTGCCAGTATCCAGCCAGGCCATCCCTCGTCCCATGACCACGACTTCCAATTGGCTGCGCTCGAGGTACGCTTTGTTTACGTCCGTGATCTCCAATTCTCCGCGCGCACTGGGTTTCAGCCACTTCGCGATCTTGATCACCTGATCATCGTAAAAATAAAGCCCGGTCACGGCATAACGCGACTTCGGATGCTTGGGCTTTTCCTCGATGCTGAGAGCCCGCCCGGCACTGTCGAATTCCACAACTCCGTACCGCTCGGGATCGTGCACGGGATATGCGAACACGCGTGCGCCCCGAATCTTGGTTGCTGCGTCCCGCAAGTCCTTGGCCAGGTCGTGCGCCATAAAAAATATTATCGCCCAGCACCAGAGCGCAAGGGCTGGCGCCAAGAAATGCCTCACCTAGCAGGAAAGCCTGCGCGATTCCTTCCGGTTTCGCCTGCACCTGGTATTGCAACCGGATACCGAACTGACTCCCGTCCCCCAGCAGTGTTTGAAACTTGCTCACGTCCTCCGGAGTAGTAATAAGAAGGATGTCGCGAATCCCCGCCAGCATCAGCGTGCACAGCGGGTAATAGATCATTGGCTTGTTGTAAACCGGAAGCAGGCTCTTTCCCATGGCGTGCGTCACGGGATACAAGCGGGTTCCCGAACCTCCTGCCAGAATGATTCCCTTGTAACCCGCAGGTTTCGATGCTTGCGTCATAGAGCGGTTCGTCTAATAGCGCCTCAATTCACAGCCGCAATTCAACATTCTGATTCAGGAAGAGTAGTGCGTTTCAATCCACTGCCGGTAGTTGCCGCTGGTTACATCGCGGACCCACTCTTCATTCTCCAAGTACCATCGTATGTCTTGCGAATTCCGCTCTCAAATGTTTCCAGGGGACGCCAGCCGAGTTCCTGCTCAATCTTACTTGCATCCATGGCGTAACGGCGATCATGTCCAGGGCGGTCTTTCACGTATGTAATTAGAGCCGCGGCGCGGCCCACCGCGGCGCGCCTGCCATCTCATCCACAATGTCGCAGATCGTCTCCACGATTTCGATGTTTCGCTTCTCATTCCAGCCACCGATGTTGTATGTCTGCCCCACGCGCCCTCGGGCGAGCACGGCTGCGATCGCTTCGCAGTGATCCTCGACATAAAGCCAGTCACGAACGTTTTTCCATCACCATAGACGGGCAGCGGTTTACCGTCGAGCGCGTTGAGGATCATCAGCGGTATCAATTTTTCTGGGAACTGAAATCGCCCGTAATTATTCGAGCAGTTCGTGGTCAACATAGGCAACCCATAGGTGTGATGATACGCGCGCACGAAATGGTCGGACGCCGCTTTCGACGCGGCATATGGGCTATTGGGAGCATAAGGAGTCGTTTCAGAAAAAGCAGGATCCTCGGGGCCCAGCGAACCATATACTTCGTCAGTCGAAACGTGCAGAGAAGCGGAAGTCGATTCTTCTCCTGTGCGGCCATGACTCCCCAATATGCACGCACTTCTTCGAGAACGCGAAAGTCCCGTCCACATTCGTGCGAATGAAATCATCCGGTCCACGAATGGAACGATCTACGTGGCTCTCGGCAGCAAAATGCACGATAGCCCGCGGCTTGCGACGTTCAAGAAGGGCGCGTATCAGGCCACGGTCCGCAATGTCCCCATGTATAAATTCATAATGCGCTCGTTCGCGATGGTTTCCAGGTTGCACAGATTTCCCGCGTAAGTGAGCTTGTCCAGATTCACGATGGAAGCTGAATCCCGTTCCGATCCGTTGCAGGATGAAATTGGATCCAATAAAACCTGCCCCACCAGTAACGAGGATCGTATTTTCCATTTCGTGAACTGTAGCTGGACCACCAACGGCCGCGCTCGGCAGCCAGTTCGGCAGCGAACTTCAATTGTAAACAAAAAGGACGGGATTCCCCGTCCTCTTTGTTGGTGCACTCGGTTTTTGCGCGAAGTTGAAGTTATTTTAGCGCGACTGCCGAGTTGTTGCGCTATCCTGCCTTTCGCACCGATGCGGGCGTGACCGCAGAGGCGCGGCCAACTGGTTTCCTGTCCCGCGCTCCTGCCGATTCCCAGCCCATCACTTCCAGATACACCCGTTCAATCTCCGTGGCAACCTGCGACCATTGGTAATGCTCGCGGATGCGCCGCTTGGCGGCCTGTCCCGCAGCCTCGCGCACGGCTGGATTTGCGATCAGAAATCGCAACCGGTCCGCCAGGTCGGCGACATCGCCCCGCCGGAACGTGAACCCCGCGTCACCGACCGCCTCACGGTTCTCTGCGACGTCACTGCTGAGCACGCAGAGTCCGGCGCCCATTGCATCCAGCAATGCCAAGGACAGGCCCTCCAGGTCGGACGGCAAGACGAACAACATGGCATTGGTCAACAACTCGTCCAAAGTGTCTCCCGACACCCAGTCCAGCATTTTGATCCGGTCCGTCGCGTGAGACTGCACCTGGCGCGAGTAATCGTCGCAATAACTCGACGCCCCCGCCATTACAACTTGACGTCAGTTTCCAACTTCTCATACGCCTCGACCAGCAGATGGCAACCTTTCTCCGGAGAAAATCTCCCCAGGAACAGAATGTACTGTCCCGCCTCCAGCCTCTAGTCGAAGATTAAGCCAGGTAAACGCCGCTCACGCACCACGCCCCCGTTCGGCATGTAGGAGGTCTCCACTCCATGTGTATCCCTGTAATGTCTTTGCAATGTACGAGAGACGACCATGGTGTGGGTAGGCAAACTCACTGCTGCCCGTTCCCCAAGCCGCAAAACAGCTGACGCGATGCGACCCCATTTCTTTCGTTTCCAGTCCAGACCTTGTACCGTGACCATGGTTTTCTTTCCCGCCAGGCGCGGGATGAATGAAAATAGGGCCGGCCCCAGCGCGTGATAGTGCACGACATCACAAGGTCTCATCAGAACATGAAGCGTGCTGAAAAAAGTATGCACCAAGGTTTCGAGGTGCTTGGACCGTATTGTTGGCAGCCGCACCACTTTCATGCCGTTGTGTTCTTCCGCTGCAGGAGTGAAATAGGTCCGGCAATACGCCGTGACTTCATGTCCCATCCCGGCTAACCGTCTCCCGATCTCTTCGTAGTAAGTCTCGATGCCGCTGTACTTCGAGACCACACCCCTCCCACCAATAAATGCGACCCGCAGAATCCGCCTCTGGAACGTCGTCGGAGAAATTTCGACAGGGGCCAGGTTTGCAGGAGCCACCGTGAGGCGCGGCAAAGAAACGGTTTCACCTCCAGCCACTCGTGGCGTTTTACCTGTGCTGCCCTCATCGCGGCGGCCGTCATTTCGAGTCGCTCTCCTGCCCGGACGCGCCTGACGGTTGCCGTCGTCTGTCAACCAGGCGCTCATACAAACTAACCAACGTCGCATAGTGCGCCTCTGGCGTATACCCCAGCCTCACTCGTTCCTGGCCGGCGCGCCCCATCTTCTCCGCCAGTTCAGGTTGTGAACTGAGGAACTGGATGGCCGCTGCGAGTTGTTCCACATCGCCCGTCCGGTACAAAAGTCCCGTTTTGCCCGCGTCCACTAACTCCCGCCGCGATCCCAAGTCCGTTGCCACCACGGCCCGTGCCTCCGCATAGGATTCAAGAATTGTCTTGCCCAGCGTTTCATATGCATGCGAAGGCAGCACGGTGAAGCAGGAGTTGGCAATCGCGCGATCCAATTCTTCCCCCCGCATGTAGCCGGCAAACTCCACATTGGCCAATCCCATCCGGACGGCCAGTTGCTGTAATTGGCCGCGTTCCGGTCCGTCCCCCGCGATGATCAGGCGAAGATTTGGCAGCCGCTGCATGGCAAGCAGCAAGTCACCTATGCCTTTCTCCTTCGACAGCCGCCCGAAATAAAGCAGCGGAGTGCCTCCGCGTGCTGCGCCCCACAACCGGCTTGATCCGCTGGAAGTGGGGTAGTACCTTGAATTTCGCCGGGTCCCAGCCATGTTCAACGAACTTGTCGCGTACAAACTGGCTCGGTGCAAGAAAGCAATCTACGCATTTCCGATACGTCCTCAGCCACTTGTGGACGTACGCCTCCGCCACCAGCGTCAGCCGTGCCTCCCATCCCGGATAGCACTTCTCCTTCAGCGCATGCCAGAACTCACCTCCCTTGCAAGCCTCGCAGGCTTCTCCTCGCAAGACCAGGTTGTAGCTTGGGCACAGCACCTTGAAATCGTTTAAGTGATATACGACTGGGACTTTCTGCGCCTTCAATTCCCACAATATCGACGGCGAGATGTGATGGTAGATGTTCCGCACGTGGGCCACGTCCGGCCGGAAGTCTGCAATCATCGCCCGAATCCTCCGCCGCGCTTCGAGCGAATAAATCGCGCGCCCCGCCAGGCGCGCCTTGTGAAACCACCCTCCCTGTTTCTTGAAATCAACGGGCGGCATAAAGTGGTGGTCGTATGGAGTGGGGTTGCCTCGAGGATCTGCCATGGAAAACAGCGCCACCTCCTGCCCATTCGAACGCATGAGGTCCATGGCTTCGAACAGGTACACCTCGGTGCCACTGAATGCATAGTTAAACTTGTTGCAATACAAAATCCTCATGGTGAGGGCTCCAGTCTTGGTTTTCGAACTCCTGGTTGGCGGTCAATTGCAGGAACCGGTCGCCGAAACGAGTCAGGTTTTTGCAGCGACCAAAATTGTGGAGGACTTGTACACGCGCCCCATGCCGGATCCAGTCCAGCCGGCTCTCTGCGCCGCGATCTTCCCGCCGCATCAGTTCTTGAAGGAAGAGAATCTTCTCGATGAAATCTTCCAACACGCCTGGCGTGTAGAGAAAGCCAGTTTTTCCGGGAACGACGATCTCCGGGATTCCCGTGATCGCGGGCGCAAGCACGATTCTGCTCCGCACCATCGCTTCCATCAGTACCAATGGAATTCCTTCGCTACGGCTGGTAAGCGTAACTACATCGGCGCGCTGATAGAGTGAATGCATCTGCGGCCGGGGCACGTGGCCGAGCAGTCTTAGGCGGTCCTGCAGCCGATGCTCCCGGATCAGCGATTCCAGACGTTGCCGCTCCGGCCCCTCCCCCGCAATCGCACATTCAAACTCGATCCCCTGGTCGCGTAGTCGAGCACAGGCTCGAACCAGAAATGCGTGATCCTTCACTGCATGCAGCCGTCCTACGGCCAGCAAGGTGAAGGCAGTGGCGTGCCCGCTGGACCCTCGGAGGCAATTCCGCATCGTCCGGCGCATCAACCCCCAGCCGCGAGACAGCGATCTTCCTGCAGTCGATTGCCGGAAAATGTTCCAGAATATAGCCGCGGTTATACTGCGAAATGGTCATGCAAAACCGGCAATCCTCCAGCTTTGTGCTCGAGATAGGCGCCGTCGAGCAGCAGGTCTGACCCGTGCAGCGTCAGGCTGAAACTCACTCCCAACAACCGGGCCGCCACCATCGCGACCCACGACCGAAATATCCGTGATGCGCGTGGATATGCTCGACTTCGCGCCCCTGCAGAAGCACGGCATAATACGCGCCCAGCAATGTGTGCAACAAGGCTTTCGTTCGTCGCTTTGGCGACTCGCTCCCCCGCAGAAGTACGCCCATCACCAGGTCGGAAATCCTCTCCCAACGCCGCGCAACGAGCCCCAGCGCTCGCAGTAAAGTCAGCAGTCGCAGCGGTTGCAGACAGAGAATTTTTGGCTCGGAATCAACGCTCCCCAGATCCGCCGTGCGGCGCGCCCGGCACCCGCACGCTGCCGGGAATGACCTGAACTCCCCGACGCCGCAACTCCTCGATTTCCTCCCCAACGTAGGGCTCCACGGCTTCGGGAAATTGATTGGCGAGATAGGCGACCGTCAACACGGAGTCAGAGGTTGCGGAGTTGGGTGGGACCTATGCAGCCGAGCCGTGAAATCCTTGAAAGACCGCCTTACGTGCTTCAGTTCATTCGCAGCGCGGTGTCGCTGTGCAGCCAGCATTCCCGCCATGGTAAAAAGAAGGCCGTTCACGAACTGATAATTCATCACTACCACCGCTGCATTTGCCCAATAGATGCCGAGCAATACCGGCCACATGGCATGAAATTGCCTATTCAGCAGGCCATCGCGTTCCGCCCGTGGAATCAGACCCCGCCCAAGCCGCAAATCTCCCACATCAACCACGCATAAAGGGCAAAGCCGACGATGCCATGTTCCACCAGCAGTTCCAAGTAAGTATTATGCGAATCCAATTCTTTTTTCTCCTTGTAGCCGCTCACGTGCCGCGCCAGTTCTCCGGGCATCTGGTTCACGCCCCAACCTGTGAATGGTCTTTCCAGAAACATCTCCCAGGCGCCGGCATAGACGGCCTGTCGGAAATCGAGCGGGCCAGATTCCCTCAGCCGGTCGGTGAGAGCGCGGCGCTGGTCGGCAAAGCTCACAGCGATGAGTAAGCCCAGAGTCCCAACAATCGTCACCGCGGCGCAGATACTCCGCAGCCTTCGATTGTGTGAACGGAAAATCAAAACCGCGACGCTTACCGCGAACGAGGCCCAAACTGCGCGCGTCATCGTCGCCAGGATTGCCACCGGAAGTGAAGCCAGCAGCGCCGCTGCCTTGAGTCCGCGTATTCTTCCTCTCAGCAGCGCGTTTAGCGCCAGCACCCCAAGCAAATTCAAAGAAACCCCGTTCGCCACTGCCTGCAGCATCGGCCCTCGCGCCCGGTCGGCGTGGTAGCCGATGCTTTCATCCAGAATGAAGCGCGGAAAGATCAATGATTTCGCACCCACCAGGAATGCGATCGAAGTGAAACACAGGTAAGCCAGCACAACCAAGGCGTATAGCTCGAACTGCCGCAGTCGCCGTTCCTCCCGAAACACCAGCCCCGCCAGGTGAAACAACGCGAATGGAACAAAAAATTTCGCCGCCAGCAAAGACCAGGTCTGGTTGTCGAACGGTTGCTGAACGACACTCGCGACCGCCAAGAGTGTCAACCCGATCATCGGCCACGTCGCCCGTTCCACTACCAGCAACCGCTGCCGCGTCACAACCGCACGTCCCATCACTCCGAGGACCAACACTACGAATGCCAGGCGATCGATCTCGTAAAAAGGTACGTCAGGGGGACGCAGCAACATGGCCGTCAGCGCCACGAAGAAACAGCGTGACTGGTGCCATCATCATCGCCTGAAGAGGACGAGCGCCAACCGAACCCCTTGACAGGCCGCCTCCCCTGCCCACGAGGAGGGCGATGGCATCCTCGACGGCGACGACGAGATCACTCCCCACTCCCTCGCAATACCACCCCTCCGTCTTTAAGCAAAATTCGCAAGTCCACCCCCAGGCTCCAGCGATGGATGTACTCAATATCCAGGTTCATTCCGGCTTGAAAAGATGGATCGCGCCGCGCCGTGACCTGCCAAAGTCCCGGTCATTCCCGGCATCACGTCCAGACGAGGCAAGTGTTCAATCGCATAAGCGGAAAAATCATCCAACGGATGAGGCCGCGGCCCGACCAGGCTCATCTCGCCTTTCAGCACGTTCCACAGCTGCGGAAGTTCATCGAGACTGTAGCGGCGCAGCAGTCGTCCGACCCGCGTGATTCGCGGATCGTCCCGTGATTTTGAAAAATGGACCCTGCCTCTGATTTTGCTCTCGCAACCCATCCTTCAAAGCATCCGCATCCTGAACCATGGTGCGAAACTTGTAACAAAGAAACGGTCTGCCCTTTCGTCCCGCCCGCAGCGCCGAATAGAGCACTGGCCCCGGCGAATCTAATCTGACGAGGATTGCGAGCAGAGCCAGAACGGGCGCCAGGAAGATCAGCGCCACTCCCGCGCCCCCCACATCCATGGCGCGTTTCAGCATCAATCCTGCGACTGGCAATTGCTCTTCGTGCAGGGAAATAAGGGGAATGCCTCCGATCCGTTCTGTTTTCCGCGTCGGCTCACACCCAAACAAATCGGGAGCCATCTTTACGTCCAGCCTCAGATTCTGGGCCGCACGCACCACTCGCAGGGTTTTTTCCCGGTCATGCGGCCCCGCCAGAATCACTTCGTCGATGAATCCGGCACGGGCCAGTTCAGCCAATTCGCTGATTCGTCCGACAATGCCGTTTCCTAACGGCTTCCAGTCGTCAACAAAACCGCAAACTGACCGTCCCAGTTCCGGATGCTTTTCCAAATAGCCCGCTAATCGGCGACCCAGTCCACCCGCTCCCACGATCAGGACATTCCGCATGCCTCCAGGAACTCGCTTGTCTCGTTGATCGCCCTCTCGTTCGGCCCATCGCGAGACCAGCATCGCGACAGACTGCAACATGCCGGCGATCCGGCCGAGCGTTGCTTGCACCCAACCCTTACCGTCTCGGCCCCGTTCGCGATCTCAGACCCGCGCGAAGGAAGACGCCCTGGTGTCACCACCCGCCCGTCCGGAGTGCCGGGAATGGAGCCATTCGCCGAGGGCGATGTTGCGGTCCTGAGTATGCCCCATCGTTTCCCGTTGTGGCTTCTTTCGCCCGTAGGCTGGGAGCAGCTCCTGGGATTAACCGCGCAGCCCACGCGGTTCCCTGAGGTTTCGCCTGCCCTGGATTGAACAATGGAGAAGACACTTCAGACCAATTCCAACTCGTACCCCTGGATCTCAATCGCCAGCGAGCGCTGGATCGATTCAATTGAGATCACCAGCTTTCCCTTCTCGTGTTGCACCAGCACGCCTTCCAATCCCGTGCAGGCTGCCGCCCCGGATCGCGCACGCGCTGTCCGGTGCGCACGAACGCGTGCAGGGAGAAGAGTCCCTTCTCTTGCAGCAGCAACTGCAGATCTTCAATCTGCTTTGGCGGCACCGCCACAACCATGCCTCTGAAGCTCACAAAGCCAATCAAGCCCGCGGTTTTCAATACCGTCTGACGCGCATCGTGCGACTGATCGATATGCACGAATGCATATCCCGGGAAACAGCGGAGTCGTCACCACCTTCTGGCGGTCGCTCCAAGTGTGGTGTTCGGTCAGCAATGGAAGGTAGACTTCGCAGCTTTTGTGGTTAAGCTGCGCCACAACTTTTTTCTCGAACCGGTATCGCGTCTGCACCGCGAACCATTGGGCGGGTGGCAACCACCACGGCGCCTGCGGCCCCGCTTCCAGCCAGCGGACGACGACCGCCGCCGGGAGTCCATAGCTACCGCTCATTGAGTCCCATTTGGCATTTTTGTTTTCTTCTGCACAGCGTTTTCAGCTATTGCCGCATTATTGACTCACGGCAAGTACTTGCTATTCCTGCTATTCGTCGAGCTTCCAATTGGTGGATGCACGCACGCTCTCATCCAAATTTCCGATGCCATCTACAGCCGCCGTAAATCCGCTCCGGGACAGGAAACGTTCTTTCGCTCAACACCGTTCCCAAGATTCGAGCCTGCGCACGCTTCCAGCGTCTCTTTGATCTTGCGAGCAGTCGCTCGCCGTGTGCTGCTGAGCCCCCAGCACAAGAATGATTCCGTCAGTCAGTTGTCCCAGCACCGCGGCCTCGCTCGATATGCCCGGCTGCAGGCCCGTGAATTACGGCGTAGTTCAAACTCAATTCGTAGCCCCGCGAGGTAGGAAAGCCAATATGGTCCTGTCCCGGATTCCTCGCGGCATTCGCGCAACCCGAAGCCCGGTACACGCCACAGGTTGGCTCCTATCTGAGCGGACCAGGACTTGATCGCACCGCTCGCCACATACGGCGAGGATGAGCTCGTACCATTTCGCACCATTTCTCCGGCCCACGGCTCGCGGACCACGATGGCAATATGGGCGCGCGTCTCCATGCGCCAGAGCCTGTCCCACCTGATCGCAGATATTCGGCCACATCTGCATGTGCGGCTCTGCCGCGCTGAAGACGACCTGTTTCACCGGTTGCACCCCGCTCATAAAGAAGACCCGCCGCACCAGGCCCCGAATTTGTTCGCGTGCGAAGTCCTCCGGATTCCAGTCGTTCGTCTCGCAAGAGTCTCTCAACGCGCGGCCATCCTGTTTCCTGCGCCGCGACCCGATCAGTTCGGAGCCTTCGCAGCACTTCCGCGTTTGCGCTCATTTCATCTCCTTCAGGCGGATAACCGCCTGCCCATTCCTTCCGGTAGCGAAGCCAAGACCGGGATCTTCAAACACGCCAAAGCATCCTCCGGCGTGCGCAGTGCAGGATCCAGATAATCCGCCACGAACGCAGCTCCCGTGCCCGACGTCAGAGCGGCCACCAAACCCACCTAGCACGACCACCCCAGCCGGCCACACCGGCAGCGCGGGCACAACGGGCTGCTCGGCGATGGCCACATTGACGATGCCGCCTTCGATCCAGCGCATCGCCCATCCGCGCTTCCTCCCGCTTCTTCACATAGAGCAGGTAATTTTCCTGCGCCGCCTTCTCTCGCTGTTGTCAGATCATCCTGGACGATCGCATCCTCGCCCAGTTGCCGCGCCAGAGCTGCGATATCCCGCCAAGTGGGCGCTCGTCGTTGCCTCTCGCGCTTCGTAATCCCTTCATCTCAACTTGCGCTTTCTGCAGCTCCGCCCTGGCCCACTCATAGTTCGCATCCTGGTCCGTGGTTTCGTCGCGCACTGGAGTTAACTTCTCGGCCGCGATTGCAGTCTCGGCCTGAAGAATCTGTTGCTCGACTTCCTGCACCAGACGGTGTGTCGGCTCAAACTTCGTCAGCAGCTGAGTTTTCTTCAACTCGAGATCCAGCAGGCTCGCCTTCAATGCCCGCAACAGCTCCGGATTGTCCGCCGTGCGAACCTGCGTGGTCGTCCGTTCCGGCAACTTCGCCAACTGGGCATCAATCTCTTGAACTCGTTGCTGGGTCTCCGACATTTGCACCTGCGTTTCCTGGTATCTGGCCTCGAGGCTCGTCGAGTCGCTGCAGAACCAGATCACGTTGCTGCGCAGCCATCACCACGCCACGGCTCTTCGTGAACTCCACAGCTTTTTTCTTGGCCTCCTCCAGTTGCCGCCGCGATTCTCCGGTCTGCTGATCGAAGAAGTGCAGTTGACCTCCCGGCCGGTGGACTTCCATGTGCTTTTCCAGATAGACGCTGGCCAGCGACTGCAGCACATGCGCCGCCATTTGCGGATCCGGCGCGTCATAGCTTACGGCGATCAGATTGGTTTTCTTGATCGGTTCCACCTCCAGCCGCCGGGCTAATTTCTTTGTCGGCTCGCTCGCACGCGCGCGGCCTGTTCTTCGTGAGGCCGCAGCCATCGCAACCAGTCGTGCGCTGCCAGATTGTTGGCCTCCACTACGCGGCGCAGAACGTCGTCATCCTTCAATAGCTCCACTTCCGAATTCAGTTCTTCCTCAGTGACCTCCACGCGCGAAAAATCAGGAGGCGCATTCTCCTGCGCGGCCACAGGAGGATCGGAACGTCCGCGACGCACCAGCACACGCACCTGGGCGCGATACGTCGCCCCGGCGAATCGCATACACCACCGCCAAAACGAAGACCAAACCCGAGACGCCGACAAAAAGCTTCCGCTGCCGGAACAGGACCATCGCCAGCTCCCGCATCGTCGGCGACACTGGTTCTCTTCCTCGCGCTCTAGCTCTTGGTCTGGCATGCGGATTGACCTGCGTCGCTTGCTAAAACTGTGTGGAACTCACGTACATGCTTAAGGAGGGCTTGCTGATAAACCGTTCGATCTTCGAGATGGAATTTTGGGGAACGAACACCAGATCACCCGGGCGCAACTGGGCAGTCCTCGCCCAGGCTTTTTTCCTTCAACATCTTCTTCAGATTGAAAACGTGCGCTTCCACCAGATCATCGTTCACACGCGCGGAATAGCAGTACCTGCGAATGCTTCGCCTCGTGCGTAAATCCGCCCGCGATCTGTACCGCTTCGATGATGCTCGTATCTGAGCGCAACTCGTACTTGCCGGGCTTTCCCACCTCTCCGCCTGCCACAAAGTAAGGATGCTCAAACTCCTTCAGCGCCACCGCCACCTGCGGATCGTGCAGATATCCGGCATACGCCCGCCCTACAGCCAAGCGAAACTCCTCCAGCGTCAGCCCCTCGCGCGAGCACCGGCCCCGCATCCTTAAGGGTGACATAGCCATCCGGTTGTATGGTGAGTGTCTGGTCGAACTCCGGAGACAAGCGTGAAACTCAATGCCACCACGTCGCTGTGGTTGCAGCCGGTAAAGCGGACGGCGTTCCCCTCCGAGCCGAGGGTTTCCCGTGCCGTCCGCTTGTCCGGGTTTTGCGGCCGCCATTCCTGTGCTCCCCGTCCCAGCCCCGGTTTGGCTGGTTGGAGAAGACTGTAGGCTTGCTCCCAGGCCCTGCTCCTTCTTTTCCTCCTGGGCGAATGCGGCCACGCAAAGCTGCAAAGACAACACGCCCATCACCGCAACTTTTGTCCAGCCAACGAAGGGCTTCATTGCGTGATGGGCTCTATTTTCCTGGATTCCGAGATCCGCTCAGCTTCCGCGGCTCTCTTTCGTGCAAGGTACCTCGCATGCGGATTTCGCGACAAGACATAGGAAGTGCTGTCTACCAAAGTGGATATGCTCCAACTTCGGGCACGAAAGCCGCGGGACCGCGTAAGCATTCGCGGGTTTTCGTCGCGCGCCGCGTCTTCCGATGGGCCGGTCGGACTGTCCCCTTGCGGGCTACCCACAAAAGTAGACTTGCATGTTCACGCCATCACACATTCAGCCAAGAACTGAAGCCCGGAAGCATACAGGGAAAGCCCGCGATTACGCACATATTCCTCGAAATTGACTGAACCCCGCATTTCCCCTGCTCGTGCTAGTCGTCGGCTTTCCACAGCCTGACCTTCTCGTTTTCCCGATTTGAAAGCCGCCCCGAATAATGTGACATGTTTCCTTGAGTACTCCCCCGCGCGCACCTAACATCAGGACGTCACCTTAATTCCGTTTCATTCGGAGCCCTGCTTCATGAGTTCGTCCTCCGCCGCCATGTCGTCCGCAATCACTGTCCTCATTGCAGATTCCAACCGGATGCAAGCGCAGCTACTCACCAGCGCCCTCCGCCGCCGCTCCGAGTTCCACATCTCCACCTGCCCGGTCGACATCGCCTCCATCCTTCAGGCGGTCACCTCCACTCCCGCCAAAGTGGTTGTGCTCTCTCTGAATCACTCCGTCGATATCGCCAGCCAGCTGGCGGCGATGCGCCGCGTCCATCTTTCTCACCCGGCAGTCGCCAAGGTTCTTTTGGTCGAGTCCTACGACCGCGAACTGGTGGTGAGCGCTTTTCGCTCCGGGGCCCGCGGCATTTTCTGCATTTCCGATACGCACTTCCGGCTTCTCTGCCGCTGCATCCTGCGGGTCGCCGGCGGCCAGATCTGGGCCAACACGGAGCAGATGACTTTCCTGCTCGATCTGATCTCCGAGGTGCCTTCGCTGCGCGTGCTCAACTCCCGCGGACACCAACTCCTCACCCCGCGCGAGGAGCAGGTTGTCGCCCTGGTCGCCGAGGGCCTCAGCAATCGCGACACCGCCCGCGAACTCGATCTCAGCGAGCACACTATCAAGAAGTACCTGTTCCGCATCTTCGACAAGCTGGGCATCTCGTCCCGGGTCGAACTCGTGCTCTACGCCGTCAACCATGGCGATCCCTCTGCCCGCCGAATGGCTCGCCGGCGTGAGCCATTCCGCACCAGGACTCCTGAAAGCACGTCGATTGCATGCGCAGCATGCCCCAATTTGAAAACCTTGCCCCGCGCCTGTATAAATCTCGGGACGGACCTTCGTGCCCGACAATCCCTCCAACCCCGGCCCCAACGTTCAGCCGCGCGGCGCGACCATCATCGCCGCCGGGCTGCTGCTCGCCGCGCTGGCACTGGTCGTCCTCTACACCAGCCGCGGAGCGTTCCTGAGTCCGGTGGCTTTGGTCGTGGTCGCCGCCATCGGCGTGGCCGCGTTGCTCTTGCAACTGCGCCTGCGTCCTGATCTTTCCTCCGTCCGAGCTTCTTCCGGCGCGAGGTCCGCTTTGGCTCAATGTGCTAGGCGTGGCCTTCGCCCTCGGAGCCTTATTTGCCGACGTCCTTCATCTCAAGCGCAGGATTCATGCTGATCGCCGCGCTCGCCGCTGTAGTGTCCTTCGCGGTCGGCGGGATTATCATTCTCAGCGCCACTGCGCAAATGCAGCTAACCGCGCCTCCAGCTTGGCGCTCGGCATCCGGCCTTGCAGCTTAAGGTCTGCTTGGATTGTCGGATTTTTGTCTGGAAGTTGAGGCCCAAAAACTCCAGATGGACTCGACGCCGGAAGCCGAGAGCCGGACCTCTATGGCTTGAACTCCACCGCCACCGTCGTCTCCACTACCACCGGCTGACCGTCAACCCGGTAAGGCTTGAACCGCCACCAACGCAGGGCATCCATCGCGGCCTGCGCCAGCACTTCCGGTCCATTCACTGCACGTATGTCCACCACGGACCCGTCACGGCCTACCACCACATCCAGCACGATCACTCCTTGCAGATTCGCCGACCGCGCCGCCTCGGGATAGTCGGGATCCACGCGGTGAATTACCAGCTTCGCCATCACGTCAGCTGGAACGTGGCCTGAGGCTTCTACGGATTAATTGTCTGTTCATTCGTCTCCAGGCCGGACTCCAGTTCTTCGCCATCCCCGATTCCAGCGCCACCAAAAACGGCCAGCAAGACCGCGGCCGACAGCAACAGGAATACCCATTCCCGCACGCGCCAATTGCGGGTCGGAGGCGGCGCACCGCCCGATCCTCCACCTTCGAAGCCTTTTCCGGCAGTGTTTTCGATTGGAATCGTCGTGAGCACTCTCAGTTGCGGTTCTGCTTTCGCTTTTTCAGACCAACCGCGAATCGCAGTCCGCTGCCCGCCGACGGCCGACAAATTCCATCCCCACGCGCAGTTTGTCGTGATGCCGCACCAGCGCCCGCGCGCGTAGCGGATCCGACGCCGGCGACAGCCGGACTTCCACTTCTACCGCCTCGCCCGGCAACAGTTCTCCCGCCAGCACAGCCGCCACTCCGCCCTCGCCTAAGTTGACCGACCGCCCTGGCAAGGTATCGAGACTCCCCGAACGCAGCACAGTTACATACAACGGCACCTCCGCGCGGTATCGCAGCCCACGCCGCCGCGAAACCTGATCCCGCCCGTATGCTTGCGCCGCCGCTGCCATCCCTATTCCCTTTATGAAGCATTGAAAAGCTAATTCACCACAGAGTCACAGAGTCACAGAGTCACAGAGACACAGAGAAAAAACCTTTTTCTGTTTTTCTCTGTGTCTCTGCGGTGAAAGCTTTCCTGTCACGAGCCTATCGCCCGCCGCGCAGCTCGACGATCTCGCTCCCATTCGCTATCAGCACCACGCTGGCCATGCCAATGAACAGCCCGTGCTCCACCACTCCCGGCATATCGCTAAGCTGCCGCGCCAACCCATCCGCATCCGGAATCTGCCCGAACCGGCAATCGAGAATGTAGTTATTCTCGTCGGTCAAGTATGGCTTGCCCATCCGCTCCCCGCCGCACTCCCACCTCCGCGCCCAGTGCTTCAATCTTCTTCAACACTACCGCCTGCGCGAACTTGATCACTTCCACCGGCAGCGGAAACCTTCCCAGCACCGGAACTCTCTTGCTCGCATCCGCCACAATCACAAGCTGCTTCGTAGCCGAGGCCACAATCTTCTCCCGCAACAATGCTCCGCCGCCACCTTTAATCAACCGCAATTTCGGATCAACTTCGTCCGCGCCGTCCACCGTCACGTCGATCTCCTGACATTCATCCAGAGTGGTCAGCGGAATCCCCAGCCCGGCCGCCTGCTCCCGCGAACGGTCCGACGAACGGAATGCCCCGAATCCGCAGCCCTTTCTTCACCTGCTCGCCCAGCAACTGAATGAAGTAAGCTGCCGTCGATCCCGTCCCCAGCCCGACGACTTGACCATCCTTGACGAACCGCAAGCTCGCCCGCGCTGCCGCTTCTTTTTCCTGATCATTCGCCATAGATTTTCGATGCTAAGGACCGCCTCGGGAGTACACGTGTCGCAACAAGATTCGTATCGGGTACGCCTTCAGGCGTGCCACAAGGTGTCTCTATCGATTGCGCCTTCAGGCAGTGCGATTCGGAACCGGCTCGTCCCGCACGTGCCGCCCACCCATCCCAAACTCTTCTGCACATAAATCAAATACCCCGCCATCACCAACCCAAACAGTACCGTCAAGATCGCCACCAGATCCACGACAAATCCTGCCGGCTCAAACTTTCCCCTCATCCAGTTGCGCCCGAGTTCTTCGATAGCGCGCCAGTCCCGCCACCATCATTACCACGCCCGCCAGAATCGCACTCATCCCCATCCACACCGAAAACCCAGTCGTTCTTCGACCCGTGGCCCTGAAATTCCGTCAACTGCCGCATCGCAATCGCAAACCGCCCAATCGCAAACCCAAACACTACAACCGCAACGCTCGTCCGCACCCAAGCGAGAAAAGTGCGCTCGTTGGCCAAATGATCGCGGGCTAGATTGGAATTCTCAACCACAGCTGCCTAAGCCGAAGCATCTTGGCCAACAAATTGAAAGAATAACGCCCGCAGCATTATTCCACAGCCTTGGCCACCAGCGCGCCCACCACTGCAATATTCTTGATCAGCTCCTCCGGCACCCCGTGCCGCTGCTGCAAATACTCCGGACGTGTTGTAAGTAACCCAAACCTTCCCGCCCTCATCCTCCCACACCAATGCCTTGAGCGGCAGATCGATCGCCAGCGTCGGAGCGGCCACCATCACCGGCGTCCCGCCCTTCGGATTGCCGAAGATCACCAGCTTGGTCGGCCGCATCTTCATCCCAACCTTCTCCGCCTCGCCGCTGTGGTCTATCAGAGCAAACAACCGCACTCCACGCTCAGCAAGAACCGATTCCAATCGCCGCAAGGTTTCGTCCACTGTATACGGGCTTGCGACCTGCATGAGACCGTTTCCTGACATGTTCTCCTTATCCGTTTGAAATTTCTAGCGTCTCAGTCTCCGAAAATGCTCCTGTGGGGACGGCGGCTTCGGCTCCAGCTTGAATCACACCGGTTGCCGTTTTCTGGCTTCCATATACTTGCGTAAGACGGCGTTGATCGTGGTCTGGTAGCCGCGGCCATGCTTGCGGAAAAACGTCAGCACATCGGGATCAACACGCAGGGTAATCTGCTTCTTCGGCCCCGGCCAGATGATCGCATTCTTGAAGAAGTCAGCCCCCTGTTTTGGGATATCGGAATAGTCGATGTCTTCGTCGCGCATCGCGTCAATGCGTTTCCAGTCCGTCCTGGAAGGCCTTTTCATATTCTTTGCGCTCTTCATTATTCGCCCTCCTGAGCGAAATGACTCGGATCTTATCTGGTGATGGTTCCGCGAACTCGACAAAGGCACAGCGACTGCGAACCATGCCGATCCCAAGCCATCGTTCCTCGCCATAGTCCTCGCGCGTGTCGGGGAGGATAAGAAGAAAGCCGCGGAACATCTCTTCTGCCTCGGTGAAATCAAACCCATGCTTCCGCAGATTGGCCCGGTTCTTAGCTTCGTCCCATTCAAACTTGTCAAACGTCATTGTAACTCCAAACGTAGTTACATTCAAACAATGCCCGTAATGGCCCCTGCAGTTTCCTTAGATATGCGCCCTTCTGGGAATTCTCAGTGACGGATGTCACAGTCTGCGAGCATTTTCTCGATGGACTCCGCGTTCAAATACCAAATGCTCTCCAACCGCTCATTACAGCCGTTGACTGTCTCGCATGCCGGAGCTTATCCATTTCGCTTGCTACACTAGAAGATTAACCATGCCCTCGCGCTACGCACAATGGATGTACGACTGGGAACACCGCCTCACTTCGGTGGACAACAACCGCGTCGTCCGTCCGCTGGAGTGGGGCGTGGAGTGGGCGCGGGATTGGCCATGCCGCAATGGCACGCGCCCCGGGCAAGCCGTAGAGGATCCCGCAAAATTCTTCATCGATTTCAACCGCCGCATCGTGGCTTCCAGCGACGAGTTTTATTCCTACAAGCAGCCCAACGATTTCCGGCTGGAGAACCGCGAAGTGCAGGTCTTCTCCACCCGCGAAGTTCCCGACCCGAAGCTCGAAGCGAAAGTGAAAGGAACCTTCGCCGAGTTCCTGCGCTTCACCGCGCCGGTGAAAACGCCGTATCCCGAAAATAATCTGGTGAATGCGCGCTGGTTCCCCGCGCGCGGCAAGCGCGCCATCGTGCTCCTGCCGCACTGGAATGCGGACGCCGATCGCTTACGTAAGCCTCTGCAAAGTTCTCAACATGCTGGGAATCGCGGTGCTGCGCCTGACGCATGCCCTATCACGACATCCGCATGCCCGCCGAGATCAGCCGCGCCGATTACGCCGTCTCCGCCAACATCGGCCGCACCCTCGATGCGGTGCGGCAGGGCGTAGTCGATGTCCGCTGCTGTCTCGATTGGCTTGAGCAGCAGGGCTACAGCAAGCTAGGCATCGTAGGCACGAGTCTGGGCTCGTGTTACGCGTTCATTGCAGCCGCGCACGAACCCCGCATTCGAGTCGCGGCCTTCAATCACGCATCCACCTACGTTGCCGACGTGGTGTGGCACGGCCAGTCAACACGCCACATCCGCCAGGGTATGGAATCGCAGATCACTCTCGAAACATTGCGGAAATCCTGGCTCGCCGTAAGTCCGATGGCGTACTTCAATCAGTTCGCGCGCTGGCCGCGTAAGTCGCTGATCATTTACGCGAAGTACGATCTCACTTTCTTGCCCGAACTCTCGCGCAACGTAGTGACGGAGTTCGAACGCCACCAACTGGATCACAAAGTAGTGGTGCTCCCCTGCGGCCACTACACCATGGGCGAAGCCCCCTACAACTACATGGATGGCTGGCAACTAGCCTCATTCCTCAGAACGGCGTTCGACTAGCGAGTAGCGCCGCCGTCCCGGCGGCTGTCGTGCGGGCGTCCGCGCCCGCGCCCCAGCACATCCGAAATGTAAATCCTTTCGCCCCCGCCCCTGATGCCTCGAAAAGATTGAAGCGGTAGAATGTAGAAATGTTACCCGGCCCAATCGTCGACTCCGAAGCGGTCGTCGAACATCGGCGCGGCGACTTCCTCATCAGCACCAGCCGCGAGCGATTAGACTTGAAAGTCGTCCACGGCTTTCTCACCAACTGCTATTGGGCGAAAGGAATTCCGCGCGAGACTGTGCAAGCGCTCGATTGAGCATGCGCTATGCTTCGGCGTTTACGATGGAAGCGGCACGCAGATTGGCTTCGCCCGCGTGATCAGCGACTTCGCGACGGTCGCGTATGTCGGCGATGTCTTCGTGCTCGAAGGGCATCGCGGTCGCGGTTTCAGCAAGTGGCTGATGGAATGCATCGTGGAGCATCCCGCGCTGCAAAACTTGCGGCGCTGGATTCTGACAACCCGCGATGCGCACGGACTTTATTCGCAAGTTGGCTTTACTCCGGTGAAAGCTCCGGAACGCTTCATGGAACTACACCAGCCCAACGTTTACGAGAAGCTTAGGAAAACCAAATGAAGAATTCCGCAGATAAGATGTACCGCCCGCTCTACGAAGCCGATCCGCAGATTGCCGCTGCCATCGACAACGAAACCCGCCGCCAGCACGAAGGCCTGGAGCTGATTGCCTCGGAGAACTTTGTCAGCGAAGCCGTGCTCGAAGCCGCGGGCTCGGTGTTCACCAACAAATATGCCGAGGGATATCCCGGCAAGCGCTACTACGGCGGCTGCGAGTATGCGGATGTGGTCGAGAACCTGGCGCGCGATCGCGCCAAACAATTATTCGGCGCCGAGCACGCCAACGTGCAGCCCCACGCCGGCTCGCAGGCCAACATGGAAGCCTACGCCGCCGTGCTGCAACCGGGCGACACCATTCTCGGATTGAACCTTGCCCACGGCGGCCACCTCACGCACGGGCATCACCTGAATTTTTCGGGGAAGACGTACAAGATTGTTCCCTACGGCGTGACCAAAGAAACCGAGACCATCGACTATGACTCGCTGGAAAAGCTGGCCGAGGAGCACCGGCCCAAGCTGATCATCGGCGGCGGCAGCGCCTATCCGCGCATCATCGATTTCGCCCGCATGCGCCAGATCGCGGACAAAGTCGGCGCGCTCTATCTGGTCGACATGGCGCACTTTCGCCGGACTGGTGGCGGGCGGGGCGCATCCTTCGCCGGTGCCGCATGCGCACATCGTTACTTCGACAACGCATAAAACGCTGCGCGGACCGCGCGCGGGCATGATTCTTTCCAAAGCAGAGTTCGCGGCGGCGATCGACAAAGTAGTTTTCCCCGGAATGCAGGGCGGGCCGCTGATGCACATCATCGCGGCCAAAGCGATTTGCTTTCAGGAAGCGATGCAGCCTGAGTTCCGCGAGTACGCGAAGCAAGTTGTGGCCAACGCGAAGGTGCTGGCCGAGACGCTGGCCGCCGAAGGCTTCCGCATCATTTCCGGCGGGACCGATACGCATGTGATGCTGGTCGATGTCTTCTCCAAGGGCATGCTGGGCAGCGAGGCCGAGAAGGCGCTGGGCGAAGCCGGAATCACGGTGAACAAGAATGCCATTCCCTTCGATGTCAACCCGCCGATGAAGCCGAGCGGCATCCGCATCGGCACGCCGGCCCTGACCACGCGCGGAATGAAAGAAGCGGAGATGCGGCAGGTCGGGCGCTGGATCGCGGAAGCGTCTGCTGCAGCGGACCGATGCCGCGGTGCTGAGCAAGAGTTCGCGAAGGAAGTGCTCTGGACTGTGCGAGGCGTTCCCGCTGTATGCCGAGCGCGGGCCGAGAGCGCAGGCGGAAGTGCGAGTCTGAGCTGGGTTGTAATGGATTCCATTACACTGTAATATTGGCGATATGGCCGCGACCCGCACGTTCCCGCGTTTACACCATCAGTCTTCCGCCGGAACTAGCGCAGAAGGCCGAAGCCTTGGCAAAGCGCGACAGTCGGACCATGAGCGAACTCTTCCGCGAAGCCTTCCGACAGCTTACTATGCCGCAGCAGGCGCGCCGCGCACTGGAGGAGATCGGCGAGTATGCGGCCAGCCTGGAATCCGGGCTATACCGAAGCCGACGTGCCTCGCCTTGATCAAAGACGTTCGCAGCGCTAAGCCTGCCGGCGAATGACGCGGGCTTACCGGTGATTGTCGTCCTGGATACGAACGTTTGGATTTCCGCACTTCAGTTTGCCAAGCACCGCGGGATACCGACGCGAGCGCTTGAAAAGGCCATGAGCGAAGACGTAATCGCCACTTGCCCGGAGATCGAAGCAGAGATACTGCGAGTACTGACTCGAGAAGTTCTTGTGGGACCCGAATCGCACTCGACGCCGCGCTGGAAGCCGTGCTGGCGCGCTCGATCCGTGTACAACTTCGGGGGACTGTGAAGGAGTGCCGCGATCCCAACGACGATATGTTTCTGGAGTGCGCCGCCCGGGCGAACTCCGATCTGCTGATCGCCGGAGACAAAGATCTTCTGGTTCTCGGCTCCTACAAAGGAACGCGCATTGTTACTCCTGCTGCAGTACGTCGGCAGCATCCACAGTAGCGCCTACATCCCTATTCTGCTGTTTTCTCAGCGTCCCTCTGTGGTTAAATGCCTTCGGTGAAGATCGCCATCGACATTCGGCGGATGACGGAGTTCGGCGTCGGCACATACATCCGCAATGTCGTGCGCACTCTCGGACGGCTGGACCACGAGACCACTTACTTCCTCATCGGTTCTCCTGCCAAGGTCAAGGAAATTGGCCCGCTGCCGCCTAACTTTCACACTGTTCCTCTGGCCGAGCCGGAGCGCTCGCTCAAGAGCTTCTGGGAGTTTCGCGCTGTGGTGAAGCGGCTGGAATGCGATCTGGTGCACATCCCGAATCTGTTTTCGGTGCCGCGCGCGCTGCCTTGCCCTTATGTGATGACGGTGCACGATATGCTGGAGCATCTGTCGCGGGCGCGGCAGCAGACCGGGTTTTGGGGAACGTGGCACTTTCAGTGGACCAAGCAGGTGCTGCGGGGCGCGGCGCGCATTTTCGCGGTTTCAAACTTCACCAAGATCGAGATCGAGAAGCTGTTTGGCATTCCGGCGGGACGCATCGAGGTGGTGTACAACGCGATCGATGAGCGGTTCCTGCACGGACACGCGAGCGCGGCCGACCGGCAGTTGATTGCCGAGCGCTACCAGGTGACCTATCCTTTTCTGCTTTATGCCGGAAGAATCAGTCCACACAAGAATGTTGTGCGCATGATTGAGGCCTTTTCCGCTCTGAAAACTGAGCTGGAAAAAGAGAATGCGTTTCCCGACCTGAAGCTCATCATTATTGGAGACGATGTTTCCGGCAATCCCGACTTGCGGCGGACGGTGATCCGCAGCGGGGTGCAGAACGATGTGCGCTTCCTGGGCTTTGTGCCCATCGAAGTGTTGCGAACTTTTTACGATGCGGCGAAGATTTTCGTCTTCCCGTCGTTGTATGAAGGATTCGGCCTGCCGCCGCTGGAGGCGATGGCGCACGGCACGCCGGTGGTGACCTCCAACGTAACGTCGCTGCCAGAAGTGGTGGGCAATGCCGCGGTGCTGGTGCATCCGGAGAATGTTTTCGAGATCATGCGGGCGCTGCACCGGGTTCTGATGGACCAGCCGTTGCGCGAGAAGATGAAGGAACGCAGCTACCGTCAGGTGACGAAGTTTTCCTGGGAGAAATCCGTGCGCCGGATCATGGACGTCTATCAGGAAGTCGTGAGTGCGAAAGGCAACGCGGAACGCCCCGGCCAGCCGGCCGCCACGGGCAGAAAGACCGCGGCGGGCGTCGCGTGATCCAGCAGGCTTGTCGCAGACCGCCGCGAATCAAATCTCGGCGATAGCTACTTCAGCAGAGGCTGGCCGGGCGAAGCGATGGCGAGTTTGTGCAGCTTGGCGGTGACGCGGTCGCGATCGGCATCGGTCTTGGCCGAGGCAAGGCGCTTGCGGAGGGTAGTGATCTTGTGCTGACGGGCGCGGCGCCGGCGAATCTCCGGCCGGCGGCTGGGTGCTGACATCGTATGTGCTCCTGCGATGAAATCAAATTAGCAGCATCGTGAGTCTATCAGAATCCCGCATGGAATGCGGCCCTGCGGCGCCAGCACAGTCCGTTAATCGCGCCCTGGGTCCCATTCATGGATCGATTGACTCCTATGGACAGCTTCACTAAGATGCGTCAACCATTCGATCTTCGAGTCCACATTCAAATCCAGACAGTCGCGTCAGAAGGAGTTTGGAATGGCGGTACGAAGCTACGACATCATTACGGTGGGGGGCGGGATTGCCGCGTCCGCATTGGCCAAAGCGATGGCCGGGCAGGGCGCCAAGGTCCTGGTTTTAGAGCGGGAAAAGCGATTCAAAGACCGTGTACGCGGAGAGGCGATTGTGTCGTGGGGCGTGGCCGAAGCGAATGAACTCGGAATTGGTGATCTCCTCAAGGAAAAATGCGCCCATGAGGTGCCTCACGTTGAAGGTGGCGCTGGGTTACGGGATCTGAGAGCGACGACGCGGCAGCATTTACCTCTACTTTCCTTCCCGCACCAGGTTATGCAAGAAACACTGCTGGCGGCTGCGGAAAATGCCGGGGCGGATGTGCGTCGCGGAGTCGGCGTTGAGCGCGTCGAATGCGGGGTCGAACCTGCCGTGGTTGTGAATGGGCACAGCCATCAGCGGATCTCGGCGCGTCTGGTGGTGGGCGCCGACGGCCGCGACTCGGCGGTACGAAAATGGGCTGGTTTTTCGGTTTGCGAACAGAGCAACGACTATTACATGGCCGGTGTGTTGCTCACGAACGTACGAACGTCGAAGGAGACTATGTATGCTGTGTTCAACCCTGAGATCGGCACATGGACTGGTCTGATTCCTCAGGC
The DNA here is from genome assembly GCA_963841125.1 of uncultured Acidobacteriaceae bacterium. GTDB lineage: Bacteria > Acidobacteriota > Terriglobia > Terriglobales > Acidobacteriaceae > Sulfotelmatobacter. The sequence goes on along the minus strand of CAWJBH010000003.1, from coordinate 1,354,554 downwards.
GGGCGATCAATCGCGGGCATACTTTGTTTATCCGAAGACGATAGGCTACCGCCTACGGGGTGAATCGATGCTCGCTCTATTCATTCGTGAGTCCGCGAGAGGTTATGCTCCAGTGGCCGATTACTTCGCCGACGCGAAAAGTATTGGACCCCTGGCCAGTTTTGATGCGAGCGACAAATGGGTGGAACACCCTTATCGCGATGGCATCGTGCTGGTCGGCGATGCTGCGGCCACCACGGACCCGACCTACGGCCAGGGGCTTTCGTTTGCTCTGCGCGCTGCTCGAGTGCTGCGCGACGAACTTGCCAATGATTCCGATTGGGACGCTGCGGGACATCGCTACGCCGAACAGCATCAGCGGAGTTTTCATGCATGCCACATGGTCGAGGGATGGTTCCGCAGGCTTTTTCAGGATCCCTCACCGGCAGCAGCGGCCTTGCGGACGAAAGCCATGCCCCTGATTGCCGAGGATCCCACCCGTGTTCCTGATCACATTTTTAGCGGTCCCGACTTGCCGGTAAACGAGCAAGTGCGTGCGCGGCTCTTTGGCGAATGCTGATTCCATTTCCCGGCTGCAATCGATCGAGAATGCTGTCTTTGTGATGGAAGTGATTGAAGGGAAAATTTATGGCAGCCGGACCTGTAAGCCGAATTCTGTCCGCCGGATTGCTCCGGCGGGACGGTCATTCCTCTGGGCCACGCATCGCTGCGAGGCTCTAGCGACCTACCCGAAGGTTTTACGCACCGAGCCGGCACGTGCCGGAAACTGATTCGAAGAATCAAGTCCCGGCTCCCTTCCTATTTGGTCTTGCTCCGTGTGGGGTTTGCCCTGCCCGCTGCATTGCTGCCGCGGCGGTGCGCTCTTACCGCACCTTTTCACCCTTACCCTCATCCGTAAAGATGCGGGCGGTATATTTTCTGTGGCACTTTCCGTCGAACGGACTTGAATCCGCCCTCCCGGACGTTATCCGGCACACTGCTCTGTGGAGTTCGGACTTTCCTCTCCCCGCGTCCGAAGACGCAAGAAGCGACCGTCCGGTCCAGCTGCCAACAGGATCATTATATGCGAAGGCTGCGCGCTGGCTTGGTCTTGGCAGTCTTGGGCCTCGGGCTTGGGTCTTGGGTCTTAGGCTCCGAGGTTCAGATGCGCTTTCAACGAAGGGTCAATTGCGCTGATAGACTATACCGGCAACGCAGAAATCCCAAGACCTAGGACCTTAAGACCTGACACCCGCCCCATGAACATCGCCGAAGCCATCCGAATCGCGCTGCAGTCGCTGTGGGCGAACAAGCTGCGCTCTGTGTTGACGCTGCTCGGCGTGGTGATTGGAGTGGCGGCGGTGATCGCCGTCGTGACCTTCGTTTCCGGCATTAATGACTACGTGGCGCAGAAGATTTTCAATCTGGGCGCGGATGTTTTCATCATCTTCAAAGATGTCTCCTGCCGTGACCAACGTGGATCACTTCCTTGAAGGCGAGAAGCGCAAGAACCTGATCCATGGAGGATTATGAGGCCGTGGCTGGCGGCCTGCCGGCACTGCGAATTTCATCGGAGCGATGTCCGCGCGGCAGCGGTAAGGTGAAAATATGCCGAGCAATCGATCAGTGACACCATCAGTGCGCAGGGAATTACGCCCTCCATGGCGGAAATCCTACGACACGGACCTGACCTCTGGCCGCATGCTGAACGAAGACCGATTTGGACAACCGCTCGGCGGTGGCGGTTGTAGGCACCGACATCGTGGACCATCTGATGGCCGGCAGCGACCCGCTGGGCAAAGAGATTCGCGTCGATGGCTGGACCTACCAGGTGATCGGGGTCGGCAAGAAGAAGGGCAAAACCCTGGGGCAGAGCGCCGACAACTATGTGATGATCCCGCATCACCGTGTATCTGAAGCAGTACGGAGCTCATAACAGCAGCATCGGCATCTGGGGCAAGGCGCTGGCGACTGGAGCGCCCTTGAACGAGGCCATGGACGAAGCCCGCGTGGCGCTGCGCGCCACGACGCCACGACCGCCCCGGCGAGCGATGACAGTTTTGACATCGAGACCAATGCCAGCCTGCTCGGTATCTGGGCCGGCCTGAGCAACACATTTTTTATGGCCACGATCGGCATCGCCGCCGTCTCGCTGGTAGTCGGCGGCATTGTGATCATGAACATTATGCTGGTCTCGGTGACCGAGCGCACGCGCGAGATCGGCATTCGGAAGGCGCTGGGCGCGCGGCGCGAGGATGTGTTGATGCAGTTCCTGATCGAGTCGGTTACTCTGGCCCTCACGGGCGGCGCTCTGGGGGTTTTGCTGGGAGTCGTTCATCGCCCTGTCGGTTACCGCGCTGATCGGGATGCCTTCGTCGATCAAGCTCTGGGCAGTGGCGGCTGGGCTGATGGTGTCGGCAAGCGTAGGAGTGTTCTTCGGAGTCTATCCTGCGCGCAAAGCGGCGAAACTCGATCCGATTGTGGCACTGAGGTTCGAAACGTAAGAGAATTTAGCGATTGAGCAATCGGGTGATTGTGCAATTGAAAACGTTGATTCACTGGTTCTAGGGTTTTCAATTGCCAATCACCCGATTGCCAAATTATTTAATTCCTCGATGATTCACAAAGACGAATTCGGCGAGATTGTGCAGATGGCGACCGACACCATCCGCGGCAACAAGATGCGCTCGTCGCTGACTGTGCTGGGAATCGTGATTGGCGTCGCCATGGTGATTGGCGTTTCCTCCATCGGGCGCGGGCTCGACGACAACGTCCGCGAGCTGGTCGCGAGCATCGGATCGAATGTCATTTTCGCCTACCATCTGGACCTCTTCACTTTTGGACGCCTGACCGAAGAAATGCGCACGCGCAAGAAGCTTGACCTTCGAAGACGCGCAAGCGATCCGTGCATCTGCCACATGTCAAGGCCGTGGCGGCAGGTTCGCGTTTCTTCCGTCCCGAGCTTGGCGTCGGCACCTACGCGGTGAAGTATCAGGACCGCAAAGTGAAGAACACTATTCTCGAGGGGGACATGGCTTCCGTGAAGGACGTTTTCGACCTGCCGATGGCCAGTGGAAGGTGGTTCACGCGAATTCGATGACGAGCACGGCGCGCCACGGTTGATCGTCCTGGCCACGATACGCGACATGAGTTGTTTCGCGGTCGAGAATCCCGCTGGGCAAAGAAATCAACATCGAAGGCCAGTCTGTTTGAAGTGATCGGGATCTTGAGCAAAATCAAATCGGTGTTTGGCGGGTGGAAAAGATCCTAACGATAATCGCGTCCTTTTTCCGCTGAAGACTTTCAAAACGCTTCACCCTGAAATGAAACAGCACTGGATCAGCGCCAAGGCCACATCGCACGACGATATGCCGAAGGCCATCGACGAAATCCGCGAACTGCTGCGGCGGCGGCGGAAAGTTGCATCCGACAAAGCCGGATAATTTCGCTGTCTTCACCTCGGACTCGATCTCCGATGTTTGGAACCAACTCACCGGCGCGTTGTTCGTGGGCATGTTCGCGATCTCGAGCGTAGGGCTTGATCGTCGGCGGCGTGGGTGTGATGAACATTATGCTGGTGAGCGTCACCGAAAGGACGCGGGAGATCGGCGTTCGCAAAGCGATCGGCGCGCGCAAGCGGGACATTCTCTTGCAATTCACGTTGGAGGCGATCATTCTCACCACGATCGGCGGCGTGATTGGGATTCTGTTGGGAGCGGCCATCGTCTGGATTATTCCCGATGTTGTGGCCTTCGCTGCCCGCTCACATGTCGATGTTCTGGACAATCTTCGGCTTCACTTCCGCTGCGGGAACTGGACTTGTCTTCGGCATTTATCCCGCATGGAAGGCAGCGAACCTGGATCCGATTGAGGCGCTGCGTTACGAATAGTCGTCGGGCTGCGCCTGACGCATGATGCACTCCATCCTCAGAATAGTTCAGATCATCGCGGTCCTCGGCATCGTTTCCAGCGCGCTCTACTATCTGCTCTGTCTTTGGAGCGCGGCCGCATTTCTTCGCGAGAGAGAAGCGGGCGAGGGGCGCCCGCTCCACACGAGACTTCCCGCCGATCTCGATTCTCAAGCCGCTTAAAGGGACCGATCCGGAAATCTATGAAAGCTTTCGCAGCCACTGCCTGCAGGAGTATCCGGAATACGAAATCATCTTTGGCGTGAACGATCCCGACGATCCCGCGATCGACAGCGTGAAGGAATTGCAGCGGGAATTTCCGGACCGAAGAATTCAGCTGGTGGTGAGCGAGAAAATTCTGGGCGCGAATGTGAAGGTCAGCAACCTGGCGCAGATGCTGGCGGAAGCGCGCTACGACCACCTGATCGTCAACGACAGCGACATTCGAGTGGAGCCTGACTACCTGCGCCGCGTGACTGCGCCATTGGCCGACCCGCGGGTCGGAATGGTCACCTGCCTTTACCGCGGAGTGGCCGGTGCAACGCTGGGCTCGCGCCTGGAGGCTTCGGCATCAGCACGGATTTTTGCCCGAGCGTTCTGGCCGCGCGTCAACTGGAAGGCGGCATTCGCTTTGGTTTGGGTTCCACGCTGGCGTTCCGCCGCGCCGAGTTGGAGAAGATTGGCGGGTTCATTTCGTTCGTGGATTATCTTGCCGACGATTACGAACTGGGAAAGCGCATCGCCGGCCTGGGCCTGAGCGTGAAACTGTCGGACGTTGTGGTGGAAACATATCTTCCGTCTTATCGCCCGCGGGAATTCTTCGCGCATCAACTGCGCTGGGCGCGTGGAGTGCGGGACGCGCGCGCCGGCGGTTACCTGGGTCTGGTTTCTACGTTCGGTCTGATGTGGGCTTTGCTCGCTTTGCTGGCGAGTGGAGGAGCGTTTTGGGCCTGCGTGCACTCTGGCAGCCACGCTGTTTCCTTCGCTTTGCCGTCGCTCTGCTTGTTGGCCGGGGAGTTCTGCAGGATCGCCAGGTCCTGAAAGATGCCTGGCTGATTCCGCTGCGGGATTTGCTCGCGGTCGCAGTCTGGATTGCGAGCCTGGGTGGTCACACTGTGACCTGGCGCGGCGACCGGTTCCGGCTGAAACATGGCAAGCTGACTCGGATCCGACCTAGCTGCTGCAAGGATGTGATCGCGTCCGCGGCGAAGGGGACGACGTGACGGCTGTGATCGAGAACCGCCCGGATTTTGCCAGCCAGTTGTTTCAGAGTGAACGGCTTCTGCAGAAAATTGTTCTCGACATCGACCACTTTGTGGTCCAAAACGGTTTGGCCGGCGTAGCCCGAGACAAATAGCACTCTGGTCTCCGGACGTAGCGTTTCCAGTTCCTTTGCCAGTTCGCCCCCGCTCATGTGAGGCATGACGACGTCGGTGACGGCCAGATGAATCGTTCAATCCATAACTCTTAGCGACGGACAAGGCGTCCAGGCCGTCTTTCGCTTGCAGCACGTGTGTATCCGCGAAGGCTGAGAAGTTCGGCCGCTGCCCGGCGCAGGGCTCTTCATCCTCAACCAGCAGCACCGTCTCCGTGCCGCGGAAGTACACTCTCAGTTCCTGATCTTGCATCTCTAGAGCGCTGGCGTGATCCGTGCACGCAGGGCAGGTAGATCTTGAAAATCGTGCCCATCCCGGGTTCGCTATAGACCCAGACGAATCCATGATTCTGTTTGACGATGCCGTACACCGTAGCCAAGCCAAGCCCGGTACCCTTGCCGGAGGGTTTTGTGGTGTAGAAGGGCTCGAAAACGTGCGACAAATCATTCCGCAGGAATGCCGGTACCCGTGTCGGTCACGGTGAGGACGGCATACCGTCCCTGGGGAATGATGGCCCGCTTGCGGTCGATGTATTGTTCGTCGAGTTGCACATTGCAGGTTTCAATCGTGCACCGTCCTCCTTGAGGCATGGCATCGCGGGAGTTGGCCGCGAGGTTCATGAGAATCTGCTCGATCTGCACCGGATCCAGACGAACCCTGCCCACTCCCTCGCCGGAATGAAAAACAAGTTCGATATCTTCTCCGATAAGGCGGTGAAGGGTCTTCACGATTCCACCGACCACGGGATTGAGTTCGGCCACGCGCAAGGCTTGCGGCTGTTGGCGGCTGAAAGCGAGCAACTTGCCGGTCAGATCGGCGGCGCGATGGGCGGCGGAAAGAATCTCCTGCATCCGCGTCTGCGTGGCGCTTCCAGGCACCACGGAGTCGAGCGCGAGTTCGGAGTAGCTGGTGATGATGGTGAGCAGATTGTTGAAGTCATGGGCAATGCCTCCAGCCAGGCGGCCGATGGCATCCATTTTTTGTGCCTGGAGCAACTGTGCTTCGAGACGCAAGCCGTTCCGTGTAGATCGCGGCCGTTGGAAACAAAGTGCGTCATCCTGTCCTTCGGCGTCCCGTATGGAGCTGATGCTTTCATCCACGTAGTACAGCTCACCATTCTTCTTTGCGGTTGACCACGATGCCGCGGCAAACGTCGCCGGAACGAATGGTTTCCCACAACTCGCGATAGAGTACTGGCGCCTGCTGGTCCGGACTTCAAAATGCTCTGCGTCTTGCCCATGACTTCCTGCAGGGAATAGCCGGTCAGCGCTTCAAAGGCGGGGTTCACATATTCGATGATGCCTTCGCTGTTCGTGATAAAGATGGTATCGGCCGACTGCTCGACCGCGCAGGAAAGCTTGCGCAAGGATTGCTCCGCGGCTTGCCGCTGCTGTCTGCGTCGCATGCAAATTGAGCGCACAACGGATCGTGCGCACCAGATTGGCCCCGGTGAGCTGCGATCTGTTCCACGCAATCGTACGCGCCCGCCTGGATGATTTCAGCAACCGCTTTTTCATCGGCATGCTCGGTCAGCAGGATGAAGGGCATAGCGCCCCGGGTGTGCAGGAATTCGGAGAGAAGCCTGGTGGCGGCGCTCATCCCCGGTCTCATGTTCAAACAATACCAACCCATAGTCGACCACGCTGCAACATCGTCTTAGCTTCTTCCAACGAGCCCGCATGATCGAGCTCCGCCGGCAATGCTCTCCGATTCCGGTCAGAATTTCACGGATGAGAAAGAAGTCCTCCTCGCTGGCTTCCCACCAGCAGGACGCGCAAAAGAGAGGGCGCGAGTTGGGTCGCGGTTGACAAGAAATCCTTCACCTACTCTTTTCACATCGGAGAGTTTCCATTCGCACCGTCGCCTCGGGAGAACGTCGACAACCATTGAAGTCGAGAAGGAGTCCCAAATTGGGGATGAGTTCAGTTTGGGACTGGCATGCGGACGCGGTCAGATTCGACGTGCCCAGATTGCGCAGGCCAGAGCTGGATGATCCGCTTACGCAAACGCCCGCTAATTTCCTCGGGCATCGCGCCGATAGATAAGGAGTGAACTTCTGCCTCTGCACAAGACCCCGGCATGGCAAGCCGGTATCCAAAGCCGGAACCAATTTTGTCGCCCGCCAACCCATTCTCTCCGCCGACGAAAGGGTTTTTGGCTACGAACTCTTGTTCCGCGATGGCGTCGAAGATTTCTTTAGCGGGTCGGCGGATGCCGACGTGGCTTCCCGCAGCACCTTGAACACTTCGATGCTGCTTGGCCTCGATGTGCTTTGTGACGGGCGCCGGGCCTTTGTGAACTGCACTCGCGACATCTTGCTCAAGGATTACATCACTTTGCTGCCTTCGGGCCAGACCGTGGTCGAGGTTCTGGAGACTGTCCCCGCCGATAAGCTGGTGGTGGCAGCTTGCCGCCGGCTGAAAGACGCAGGATACATGATCGCTCTCGACGACTTTGCCGTGAATGATCCGCGGGAAGCGCTCACTGAGCTGGCCGACATCATTAAAGTGGACCTCAGGGCCACGTCGGCTGCTGACGCCGCCGCCATGGTGAAACGCTATGGGCCCTGGCGTTGCCGCATGCTGGCGGAGAAAGTGGAAACCCACGAAGAGTTTATCGCCGCCACTAAAGCTGGCTTTCGCTACTTCCAGGGCTATTTCTTTCGTCGGCCCGAAACCCTCACCGCCCATGAAATCCCCGGCAACCGTCTCAATTACTCTGCGCATGCTCACGGCAGTTTCACAGCCCGAGCTGGACCTGCGCGGCATCGAGAATCATAGTCAAAGGCGAGACGTCGCTGTGCTACCGTTTGCTGCGTTATCTGAACTCCGCCGCCTTCGGATTCGGAGCCGAGATCCATTCCGTGCGGCACGCGCTTTCCATCCTCGGAGAACGCGAGGTCCGCCGCTGGATTCGCCTGGTGGCAACCCTCGGCGCCGGCCAGGACAAAGTCGAGCGACCTGGTGCTCGCTTCGCTGGTGCGCGCCCGCTTCTGTGAACAGCTCTCCCCCAGGATTCAGCACGGAGACTCCGACTTGTTCCTGATGGGGATGCTCTCCCTAATGGACAACATTCTCGAGATTCCCATGCGGCAGGTGCTCGACAACGTTCCAATCGATCAGGAGAGCAAAGCCGTGCTGCTCGGCGGGGACAGCCGCCTGCGGCCGTTCTATCAACTCATGTTGGCGCAAGAAGCCGGAGAATGGAAAACTGTGAGCGGGCTGGCCAGCCAGCTCCATCTCAGCGATACCGATATTGCGGAATCCCACTGGCTAGCCCTGCAATGGGCGCGAGCGGTCAGTGCAGGGAAGTGATCGCGGAGAAGAATATTCTCCGCTTTCGTTTTCCACAGATAAATTCGTCTGCGTTGTGACATCTAACCTTTCCTTCCACAGATTCATCGCGCTAAGGTTGGAATTGCAATGCATGGATGTTCGCCGTGCCTAGTCCTAGGAAACTCACGGCCCCCGCAACCACCCCATGCGAGCGTGGGACAGAGGGACATCTAATCAGGGCGTCCAGGTAAGCTACCTCGAATAGCTCGGGGCTGGATGCACGGTGTTGGCGGTGATCACTGCCATTAATTTAATGAGGCGAGAGACAAGATCAAGAAAGCAGAAGAATTAAAGAAGAAAGAGAGCAAGAAAGACCCAGCAAGAAGCTCTGAGGTGCGAGCGGGAAAGCGAAATGCCCCGGAGGGACGGCTGCATCCCATGTCGCACACCTACGTCTCCAGCCTCGCGCACTCTAGAATTATCTCTTCACCGGGACAGTGTTTGTGCTCACGTACTCGATGGTGGCCAAAACCGCTTGCTTGATAGTTAAGCGCGGCCGCCAGCCCAGAGCGCGAATGCGGGAACAGTCCAGCAAGATAAACGGACTATCCCCCACCCAGCCGCGTTCGCCGCCCGTGTACGTCAGCGTGGGATGCAACCCGAGATGTTCGCAAATCCAGCCAATCGAGTCATTGACCTCGCAATACTCGTCGGTTCCGAGATTGAAGATGTTCACTTTATCCTTGGCCCGCTCGATCGCAGAAAAAATCGCATCGATGCAATCCTGCACATACAGATATGACTTCCGCTGATGCCCGTCGCCCAGCACATGGAGATATTCGGGATGCTCGGCAAGCTGCTGGTAGAAATCGAACACGTGCCCATGCGAGTAGCGCTCCCCCAGAATCGATACGAATCGGAAAATATAACCTTGCAATCCGAAATCCCTCGCAGTAGGCTTGAATCAGTCCTTCCGCGGCCAGTTTCGACGCTCCGTAAAGCGACGTCTGAATGGGGAAAGGACACGTCTCAGGCGTGGGAAAAATCTCTGGCTCTCCATAGACCGATCCCGTCGAAGAAAACACGATCCGCTTACAGCCTTGTTCGCGCATTGCTTCCAGCACGTTCCAGGTCGCGATCGTATTCTGCTCCAGATCTTTGCGCGGATGTTCTGTGCCGAAACGCACGTCGGCATTGGCGGCGAAATGCACCACCAGCTCTGCGCTCTCCATCGCCTGCGCCAGACGCTTGCGGTCGAGCAAGTCTGCCTGATGAAAACTAAACTGAGGATGCGGCGAGCGCGCTTTCCAGAAAACGCCGTTGGCCGGTCGAGAGATTATCGAACCCACAACACTGTGGCCCGCGGAGAGCAAGCGGTCGACCATGTGACTGCCGATAAAGCCCGCCGCACCGGTAACGAAAACGCGCAAACTACCTCCGTGTGGAATCGAAACCTGGAATCGAAACGCTGCTCAAACTGATCGTAGATTTCCTCTTTGCGGCCTTTGCAACCTCTTGGCGACCTTTGCGGTTAAAAGCTTTTCTCTGTCTCGAGAATCTGTCCCGAGAATGCTATCGACTATTCGAAGAAGTCTGCCGCAAAGCGATTCGCGTTCCCTTCAATTCAAAGCGGCTGTCGCGCCAAACGTACCGCAATTCAAATAGCTGGCGAACCACACCAGAAAACCCAGCAAGTCTCGCAGCGGATAAAGCCAGGGCGCGCGCCGCACCTGCGGATCACGAACCACCATCCAGCCCACCAGCCAAGCTTCGGCCAACCGGTTCAGCACAGCCACACCCAGCAGAAGCGCTCCAATTCCCCAGTGTCCCAATAATCCCGCCGCAAGTAAACCCAAGAATTCCGTAAGGCATGGCGAAAATCAATCCGCTGCCAAAGTGGCCTTTGGGACGCGAATACCGAGTTGTTTGCGCCCAGCGCAACTGGTTTTGCCACATGCGGCGAAACGATTTCTGGTTCACCACATGATCGATGACGTGGCCCGAAAGCACCACGCGATAACCCGCCTTGGCGATCAAGTTGCCGATGGCGAAGTCGTAGGCAATGTAATCCCGCAGCGCAGAGTAGCCGCCGATGCTCGCCAGCGAATCCTTGCGCACCACGGTCGTCGGTCCTAAACCAAACTTCATTCCTTCGAGCAGATTCGCCACCAGCACTCCCGCTGTCATTTCCACAGACATGCCGATGGCCGTCAATCCAGAGAAAAATCCCGGCCGCATTCTTGCCCGCGATACACGCACGTCACCATGCCAACCTTCGGGTCCAGCAACGGCGCGACAATTTCCCGCAGATAGCGCGGGTCAACTTCTACATCGCTATCCGTTGTAACCAGAATGTCGTGCGCCGCTGCTTCTGCCATGCAATGAAACGAATAGACCACCGGGTTAGGCCACGGCGTGCCGGTCACCAGAACCCGGCTTCGGATGTGCGGATAACGAGCACGACACTTCGCGCACAACTTCCAGCGCCGCATCGTCCGCATCGTCCGCCGCAAACAGAATTTCGTAGTCGGGATAGTCCTGCCGGAAGAAGCTTTCGATGTTCTCCCTCAGCTGCGCTTCCAGACCGTGCACCGGCTTGAGCACCGAGACCGGAGGAAGGCGCGCATCCTCTGGAACCGAACTGAGTTGCTGGCGCGCGTCGGAGCGAAACCGGAGTACTCCCAGCAGCGCCAGGCCAGGAACACGGCAGAGGACAATGTTCCAACCAGCGCCACAGCAAGAACGAAATATAGAATCAGCCCGATCAATTTGTGTTGATCCGCGTCGCCGGATTGCCAGCCTGCACAGTCAGAACGGCCACTCACACTATACATTTCCGCAGTGTTCGAAAGTAAGCTGGGGAGCAAGCTCGGAAATAAGTTAAGAAGGTAAGCTGAACCCGCTTCACTTCGAAGCTTGGCGCGCGTTCTCTGAGCCGCGCAGCTGGTGCCGCGCTCGTAATTCTGTAATCTCTGTACTCAATGGTAAGAATAGCCGGCCTCCCAGCCGTATCACGCTTTCCGTATGGTTCTCGGCGGGAAGCCAGAAGTCGTTCACCTTGATGTATCTGTGCTTTACCTCCGTCTTCTTGATCCAGAAGGAGGGATTTCTTCGCCGGCTCCCCTTCGATCCGCACCACCGCGAAATCCTTTGCGTCGACCCAGATCTTGCCGCGATAGAGATATTTGTTCTTGGTCTTGGGCAGCAGATTGAGCACGTATTCGTCCCCCGTCCGGTGTACTTTCATATCCCGCGGACGTGAACTCGTAGTTTTCGGTGCTCAAAGCGGTATTGCGGCGGTTCTCTTCATTGGCCGCTTCCTGCTCGCCCTCCAGCAGTTTCTTGAAGACACGATCGATGATCAATTTGGATCCGCTCTGCGACACCACGATGAACTCTTTGGAATTGGGAGCGTGGTAAGATCGCGTTGACCACCATCTCGGCATCACGATCACCCGGGAAGCCGCGATACTGCATGGGTAAATGCGGGTTCCGCTGAGCTGGCTCAGCGCCGCGGCTCGCTGCGCATTCCTTTCCTGAAGCTTCTTGGCTACTTGCTCGGCCGACAAGAGAGCGTGCTGAGCAGAATACGGCGAACGTCCCGCATCCGGTCCCTGAAGAGCGGCTGGCAGAGAGCCACCCGCTCCCAACTCAATAGCAAGAGAACAACCACAACATGATCTGTGACTCGCGTGTGCCGCATGTTGCCCTTGGATGCCGAAGCAGCAATTTCAGTCTAACTGAGATTCGGTTGGTCCTGAAGGGAACGGGCATGCGCATGTCGGTCTTCTTTCCCACCACGGAATTGCGATATACACAACGTCCACGGCGCAAGATCCCGATCGTCGTTTCCAAACGATTTAAAGAGGACTCCGGATGGTTACTTTTGTGCCTCCCTCATCGGAGCTATTCTGATTTGTATAAGTTTGTCGCACACTATCTCCAGGCCCAATATGCAAGCAACGCGTGTCAAAACAAACCGGCGCCGGCAGGATCGCATGCAGGCCGTGCTGCCCGTGCGAGTTCGAGGAACAGACGCCTCTGGTGCGTCGTTTGAAGGATTGGCGCACACTCTCGACCTGACGCCGAATGGAGCGCGGCTGGGCGCGATTCGCAACGAACTCAAGGTGCTTGACACCTTAACGATTTTTTATCGCCAGCGCCGCATGGAATTTACCGTGATGTGGACCAAGCTGCTCGATGGCAAGAGCGAATACCAGGTTGGTTTGCAGGCTTTTTCGCAGGAAAAGGAACCGTGGGGATTGAGTCTGTTCAATTCCGGCGCTCAGCCGCTGACCCGCGCGTCAGCGATATCTGCCGCCTGAAACGAGAATAATCATGAAACACTTTCTCAACGAACTCTGGTCCAATGAAGAAGGTCAGGATGTCGCTGAGTATGCCGTGATGCTGGCAGTAATTCTCGTCATCGTTGTCAGCACGGTCAAGCTGATTGGGTCGAACGCGGGCAATGTGTTCTCGCAAGTCGGAAGCGCAATCCAGTAGGCTGGCGGTCCGCCAAGCCACTTACCGTCACTTCTTGTAAATCGCGCCACCCTTCATCACGAACGAAACATTCTGCACCGCAGTGATGTCCTCGAGCGGATCGCCGGACACCGCAATGATGTCGGCGAAATAGCCCGCCTCCAACGCGCCAATCTGCCCATCCCAACCGAGCAGCTTCGCTCCATTCAGCAGATCCGCCTGCAGCACTGCCGAGGGTGACATGCCGTGCTTCACCATCAGCACAAGTTCCTGGGCCTGCGTCCCGTGAGGAAACGGTCCCACGTCGGATCCCACCGCCATCGGCACTCCAGCCGCGACCTGCTTGCGGAAGTCCTGCACTTTCAAATCGAGCATCTTGTGTTCATACTCGGCCCGCGCCGGCGTAGCCGCATGGTCGGCGAAATACTCGAAGATGGTAAAGGTCGGCACGGCGAAGATCTGCTTTTCACGCATCAGCCGCATCGTTTCATCGCCAAGTTGATTGGCATGGTCGATGGAAGCCACTCCCGCCCGCGCCGCGAATAGCGTGCCAGGTTCGCCAGTCGCATGCACCGCAACCCGCTTGCCGACGCGCGCCGCCTCTTCCACCGCCGCCTTGAGTTCAGCTTCCGTGTATTGATAGATCGTGGAAAACTTGCCGTCACGCAACTTGTCCGGTCCAGTCTCGTAAATCTTGATGAAGTCAGCGCCTTCCTTGAACTGCTGACGCATAACCGCCACCAGTTCGGAGGCATTGTTCGCATAATCCGCGTTGGAAAGTACGTGCTGCGCCGGGTTGTAGCCGATCGCATCTTCGTGTCCGCCCAGGATGTTGATGGCATTCCCGCTGATGCGCAACCGCGGCCCCGGAACCAATCCCTCATCAATCGCGTCGCGAACCGCGGTATCGGCAGATCCCGCGCCCTCCGTCCCCATGTCGCGTTCCGCCGTGAATCCCGACATCAAATCGTCGCGCGCCGCGAGCACCGCCATAATCGTGCGTTGCGGCACAGACTCCTGCACCGTCTGCAAGTCCTCCGCTCCGGGATGCAGAAACAAATGCACGTGCGCGTCGATCAATCCCGGCATCAGCGTGCGATCGCCAAGATCAACTACCTCAGCGCCCGCTGGCCGCTTCACCGACGAGCCCGCCTCCACAATCCGTTCGCCCTCGACCAGGACCTCGCCCGGCTTCACGATGCGCCCGGCCTTCACGTCCAGCAGACGGGCAGCATGCAGCACAATTGGGTGCGGCGTCGCTGCCGGAGATGGAGTTTGCGAAGCAGCGAGCCCGTTCAGAAACGACACTAATAAGGAGATGGAGAGGAAGAACCGTGGCTTGGTCATGGAATCCGCTGGAAATAGTACCACTGCGGCGCCCCTTCAGGGACTGTCATTTTGCTTTCGAAAAATCCTCCGTCACAAACATCTGCCCACCGCGTTCGATCACTCCCACACCGATTGAGTTCATGTCTGCGTCCAGCATATTCGCGCGGTGGTTCGCAGATTTCAGAAACTCCTCTTGGATAACCTCTACGCTACTGCCCTGGATGACATTTTCCGCAAGCCACACAAAGTGGGCTCCGGCCTGCGTTCCTCGCGATGCCAGGCTGGGCTCCCCGGCATATCCATGTTCCGCCGAATCATGTTGCGCCATTAATGCTGCATGTCGGCGCGCCGCCGCTGCCAGCGCGTCATTCCACTTCAGTCCCGGCAGCCCTTGGGCTTTGCGCGCTCGATTCACCCCGGCAAACAATTGCTGCTCCGCCGCGCTCGCGCCGGTTTGCGCTTGCCCCGCCACAATTGCGGAAACGCAAACCATCGCAAGAGCCACCAGCTTGATCATGATTCGCATGCAATTCCTCTTTACTTCGCCGCACCCTTCTGTTCTTCGGGAGGCGCAGGCGGCCTGGCAAATTTCGAATCATCCACCGGAACGTTCTCCTTCACCTCGCTGACTTGAATCGTGAACCGACCGCCCGGCCGCGCCAGCGTCCAGCGGAATGGAATCTTCACTCCGCCCGTTTCTCGATAATCCGCGTAATCGATCTGGGTGGGCATCCGTCCTAGCGGCGTCTCTCCGTATCGCACCAGCCGCACCAGCAAACCAGAATGCTTGTCAAAGTACAGGCGCAGCGGAGGCTTGCCCTCACGCTGGCCAATTACCAAGTAGGCCTCGTGGTCGCCAATCTTCTCCGCCCCTCGCACCTCGGCATCGCTGAACATACTTTTCAAGTGTGCCGCAAAATGAAGATCGGCATCCATCGCTGCCGCGTCAATATCTGGACCATGCATTTCGCGCACTGGCCGCTTGGGAGCACCCAGCCAGCCCTCGTGACCGTCAAAAGCTGTCACACTGTCTCCGTCGGGCGTGTGCGTGAACGATATCCGTTTGTCGGGATCCTTCGAGTAGATGTCGATTGGAACATTCCTGTCTCCGAAACTGATCGATCCTTTCATCACCCGGCTCGTAATCTTTTCGATCGCAACTGTTCCGCCCACGGCCTGCAGGTACCTGTCGAGCAACTGATCGGCGGTTGGCCCGCTTGCCTCTTTGCCTTCCGCGGCCGCACTCTTTCCTTCCGATCTCGCTTCGCCCGCGCCCATAGCCGGTTTCGGCTCTTCCGCCATCACCAGGGGCGTCGCCACGGGATCAGTGCTGCCCCGGTGGCAGGAATAACAAGTCACCTCGCGATGTCCCTCGAAGTTGTCTTTGTTGATGGCAAACATCATCTCCATCATTTTTCGCGCCGTCTGCTTGGGCTTCTTATCATCCTTTTCAAATGCGCCTTGCACGTGGCAGAACTCGCATTCCACCCCCAGGGACGCCGTGATGAACTGCATTGCGGGAATCAATTGATCCGCCGGAATGCCCTTGAGTACCTGGATATTCTTGAACTGCTCCTCCGCCTTCTTCGGCCCCGCAGCATTAGCCGCAGCCTGCGGACTGCCGGTCGACTGCGCCTTCGCTACACTCATCATCCCAAAGACACCAGCAGCCAGAAGCCCAGTCATCCCCAAAGCAAGAGCAGCTTTCCTCTTCATCGATTGAATCCTCATTCGGGTTCGTCAGTCTTCAAAACCGTTATCCCAAGCAAGTCACGGACGATTACTGTACACATACTTACCCGAAACCTCCGCAACAACAGACTTCTCGGGCAACAGGCCATCCACTTTTGTCTTCTCGTATGGCGGCACAAACAAGAATATCCTCTCGCTCCCGGCCCAGTAGCGCTGCAAGTCGGCGTCGGTCAAATAAATCTTGGGCGCATCCGCAAAAGTCGAACCGAACCACATCGAGGTAGTCCGTCCCTCCACCAGATCGATGGGCCGGCGCAAATAAAACAGCAGTGACGACCCGAATGCCTGGTCGCCATAGATCATCACCTTGTCTTCCGGCCGCGCACGCGCCGCGATCTGCTGTGCCAACTGCTTCGAGGAGAGATAAGGACCAAATCGCCCCAGCGCAATGTGCGCCGCCACCAGGAAAACCGCCAACCCCGCGGCCAGCACCCAGGTTGCGGAATAATGCCGCCGCCGCAATCTCAGCATAATCGACATCAACGGAGCCAGCAGCAAAGCCACCGCCGCCAGCGCGGCTGGCAAGCGCAGGGCGGCAAACGACGCATAACTTAAATCCAGCATATGCGAAGTCGAAAGCGTGTACGCGTTTGTATCCTGCTGGCTCAGCAAACGTCCAATGTCGGGCTCGAACGGCAGGTTGCGCGACTGCCACAGTCCCACCATCAGCATGGCGCTGGCCACAATTCCAATCACTGCCAGAAATCCCGCCGAGGTCACGAGCCAACCCGTGCGCACGTCGCGTTCATACTCCGCCAGTTCGCTCTGCGCGACGCCATCCGCCAACAACAGCAGAAGCGGCAAATAGGCGGGGAATGTGTAGTACTCCTGGTTGGTCGAGACGGCAAAAAAGATCAGCACCACTCCCGCCCAAATCCAGCACAGCAGCCGCGTCCGCGAAGCAAAACCACTTTCCCTCTGCACGCTAGTCTGGTCGCCTACAGCGCCGCGCCGCCTTCGCCACTCCTGCACTGCAATCTTCACCGCTGCCGGAAGATACAGACTCCAGGGGAACAACCACACCAGATGTAGGGTCCAATACAATGTCGCCGGCAACTTGTTGTAATCCCGCGGATACCTCTTCCCCAAAAATCGCAAGTAATGTTCATTCACAAAATAGAACCAGAAAAAACCGCGATGCTCCGCTGTGCCCGGATTCCGCAAGCCCGCCAGAATATGCCACGGAGCAGCGATCGCCAGAAATAATGCCAAGCCTGAAAGTACCCGGAACTCCCGCCACCGCCGCCATTCACCTGTAACCAACAAAAAGAAGAATGCCGCGCCACACGGAAACACCAGCGCGATCAACCCCTTGGTCAACACGCCCAACGCCATCATCGCGTATCCCGCGTACCATCGCCACGCCGCAGCCTCCGGCTCGAGCGCAGTCAGAAAAAAATACAGCGCCGCGGCAATCAGCAGGCTCAGCAGCACTTCCGGAATCAGAACCCGCGTGAACAGGTAAACGCCCGCGCAGGTGTAGATGAACAGACCCGCATAAATTCCCGTACGTTCGCCGAACGCACGACGGCCCCAGCAAAATGCCAACAGCCCCAGCAGCATCACCGACAGCACCATTGGCACTCGCGTGCTGAATTCGTTCACTCCCAAAATCTTGTAACTGAAAGCCACCAGCCAGTAAGGCAGCGGGGCTTTCTCCAAATACCGGACGCCATTTACATGCAGCGTGACGTAGTCTCCTGTCACCACCATCTCGCGCGCCGCCTCGGCGTGCGTGCTATCGGCGTCGTCGAGGAGCCCCGGCGTAAACATTGACCCCACATAAACTGCCAGAAACACCGCGGCCAGCGCCCAGTACGCAACTCTGGGCTCGCGCTTGCTCTGTCCTGGATTCTTCTGTCCTAGATTGTTCATTCCTAGATTGTTCAATGGCAAAATAGCCCGATCAAAGCGCACAATTCTTGTCACTCATTTTTCTTTGTTCCGAATAAAAAACTTCCACTTGTCCATCCCCACCGGCACCGCCACGTCAAAAAATCCCACCATCATTTCCTCCGATGTCTGGTCGCCCCAAGTCACCGTCTTCTCCGGATCGGGATTGTGCGGATTGTTCTTCGAATTGTCATACCACGCCACCGCCCGCAGCTTCGTCCCCGCCTTCAGCTCCCGCGGCTCCGCCAGCTTGTAACTCAACTGCCAGTGAAAGTGATAGTTCACCCGCAACAACGATCTCCACGCTTCCGTCATCATGCACAATGTCATATTCAAACCGCTTTCCGCGCAGATGCATATGCGGGAAAAAGCTGAGCAACGTCGCGTCGTTCGGCAAAGTCCCCTGCACTTCCACGCGAAAATCTTCCGCCCCCGGCGGAATCATCAGCGCATGATTGTTCAACTGCAGCGTGATCACGCGTCTGCTTCGGCGGACTCTTCGCAAACACCAGTCCCACGCTGCGTCTCATCGCTCGCGGCCTCGCCGTTCGTGGTGTAATGCATCTGAAACACCAGGTCCGATCCCGCCGGCACAAACTTCGCCATGCCCATCCGGCCCAGCGGTCCGGCGCGCTCCCCGGCGCATACACCAACAACAGATCGCTGGTAGTTTCGTGCGCCTCGCCGCCGCTCCTCCGGATCGCTCAACATCGAAGCCGTAAACGGCTCGCCCACCGGCGCATGCCGCAGCCACGCCGAATCCGGAGGCCGAATATACACCACCGCATGGTGCACATGCGCCGCGCTCGAAGGCCGCACCTCCACCATCTGCACCCACTTGTCCTCGGCAAAATGCGTAGGCACAATCTCGTACGTATATTCCACTTCGCCCGCGCGCCGGAATCCGCACCGGCTTCGGCATCTTCACCACCAAATCCGGCTGCGGAATGTTCCAGCCTTCACTCCACTCGCGCGGCGCAGGCGCATCGCGCGCATCTCCCGCCGGCGCTCCAGCCTTTGCCCACGCTGCGATCGTCGCAATCTGCTCCTCACTCAACGAAGGATCATTAGCAAAATGTCCGTACCGCGGATCGGCAAACCACGGCGGCATCATCTTCATCTCCACCGCATCCGCCATTTTCCCCGCCCATGGCCGCGTCTGCTCGTAAGTCACCAGCGGCATCGGCGCAGCTTCTCCGCTGCGGTGGCAACTCTGGCAATTATTCTGAAGTATCGGAACCACATCTTTATAAAAGGTAGGCGGCGCAGTCTTGATCTCTGACTTGATGCCTCAGCCACGCTCCCGACGAAAGCAGTTGCCATCCAGCCGCGAGCACGACAAGCCAAGAACGGCCGCAACATCGATCTTTCGTTCCGAATCTCTTGTCGTTCGCAGCGCGGAAACCCCAGTCTCGCACACCAGGTCTGCCCATGCCCTGTCCGTGGAAGTTTTTCCTGCACAGCGCTCACCTCCAAGAAAATGCTACAGTAAACCGTTCATGTCCGCGCCCAATTCCATCTTCGTTCGCGCCTGCAAATCGCAACCCGTCGAGCCGCACTCCCGTCTGGTTCATGCGCCAGGCCGGACGCTACATGCCCGAGTACCGCGCCGTTCGCAAGCAACATTCCCTGCTCGAAATCTGCAAGAAGCCTGCGCTCGCCGCCGAAGTCACCATCACCGCTGCGGAATTTCTCGGCGTCGACGCCGCCATCATCTTCGCCGACCTCCTGCTTCCTCTCGAAGTCATGGGCCTGCCCTTTCATTTCTCCGCCGGAGAAGGCCCCGTCATCGAAAAGCCCGTCCGCACCACGAAGACGTTGCTCAACTCCGCACCGATCGCGCCGCCGAACTCGGCTATGTCTCCGAAGCGGTGGGCATCGTCGCAAAACATTTCGCCGGAAAACTTCCCGTCATCGGATTTTGCGGAGCTCCCTTCACCCTCGCCAGCTACATGATCGAAGGCGGAGGCTCACGCCACTACCTCCACGCCAAGAAGATGATGTACAACTCTCCCGCCGACTGGGACGAGTTGATGCGCAAGCTGGTCGACGTGACCGCCGAATATTCCGCCGCCCAGGTGCGCGCCGGCGCCGATGTCATCCAGATTTTCGACAGTTGGGTCGGCTGCCTCAGCGTGGAAGACTATCGCCGCTACGTTCTGCCGCACGTCAAAAGACTTAGTTCACGCGCCTGCAGAAGACCGGCGCGCCCATCATTTATTTCGGCACCGACAGCGCCACGCTGCTGCCCGCGATGAACGAAACCGGAGCCGAAGTCATCGGCCTGGACTGGCGCATCCCGCTCGATAAAGGCTGGAGCGATCTCAAACATCGCTGCGCCGTGCAGGGCAATCTGGATCCCGCCCTGCTCTTCGCCGATTGGAAAGAATTGAAGTCGCGCGCCGAACACATTCTCCAACTCGCCGCCGGACGCCCCGGCCACATCTTCAATCTAGGCCACGGCATCCTGCCCGAAACCCCGGTCGAAAACGTGAAGAACCTGGCCCGCCTGGTGCAGGAATATCCTGTCCAAGAATATTCGGCATCGAAACCGGCGACCCGAGGCCCAAAGCCCGAAGCCCGAAGCCCGCATTCATGATTCGCATCGCCATCATCGGCGGCGGCATCTCCGGACTCGCCGCCGCTTTCACCCTCGAAGAACATCGCCGCGCCGGCGCAGTCGAATACACTCTCTACGAATCCTCGTCCGCGTCTCGGCGGGGTCCTCCGCACCGAACACATCCAGGGCTGCGTCGTCGAAGCCGGACCCGATTCCTTCCTCACCGAAAAGCCCTGGGCCGCCGATCTCTGCCGCGCCCTCGGCCTCGGCGATCAGCTCATCGGCTCGAATGACGCCGATCGCAAAACCTACATCCTTGTCCGACGGCCAGCTCAGTCCCCTTGCCCGACGGCCTGATGTTCATGGTCCCAACAAAACTCCTGCCCACCGCACTCTCGCCACTTTTCTCCTGGACCACCAAACTCCGCATGGTCGCAGGAATTATTCCATCCTCCGCGCGCAGCCGAATCCGACGAAAGCGTAGCCTCGCTTGTCGAGCGCCACTACGGCACCGAAATGGTCGACCGCCTCGCCGACCCGCTGCTCTCCGGCATCTACGGCGGAGAAGCCGCCAGCCTCAGCGTGCGCGCCGTCCTTCCCCGCTTCGCCGAAATGGAGCGCACTCACGGCAGTCTCGGCCGCGCCATGCTCGCCGCGCGAAAAAAATCCTCTCAACATCAACCTGCCCCTCCGCTTTTCACTTCGCTCAAGAACGGCATGCAGCAGCTCGTCGAACGCTCTGTCTCACGCCTCAACCAAGCGTCCTTGCGGACCAACACTCTCGTGCAACGCAATTCAACGCGAAGCCGCGAGGCTGGACCGTGTCTGTCACAGGAACAGAAGTCCGATCACTTCGACGCAGTAATTCTCGCCGTGCCCACCCACGCCGCCGCGCAGCTTCTCTCGACAGCAGTCCCCAACTCTCCGCCGAACTCGCCGCCATCAGCTACACCTCTTCCATCACCGTTGGCCTGGGCTACGATCGCGACGTCCGCCAATCGCTCCCGCCCGGCTTCGGATTTCTCGTCCCCCGCAGCGAAGGCAAACGCCTGCTGGCCGCAACTTTCGTCCACAACAAATTCCCGCACCGCGCCCCCGACGATCGCGCCCTGCTGCGCTGCTTCTTCGCCGGATCGAACGCGGAAAATATCTGGCAGCTTTCCGACGACGCCATCATCGCCGTAGTCCGCAACGAATTGCAGCAGATCCTCGGCATCCGCGCCGCGCCTCTCTTCGCCCGCGTCTATAAATGGAAGTCCGCCATGGCGCAGTACGGCGTCGGCCACCTCGAACGCCTCGACCGCATCGAGCGCCTCCGCCAGCAATTGCCCGGCCTCGCGCTCGCCGGCAACGGCTACCGCGGCATCGGCATCCCCGACTGCATCCGCTCCGGGCCTGACGCCGCGAAACGAGTTCTCAATTTTTAGTGTCGTGAATGTGGGACAGCCGCCTCGGCTGTCCAGCGAGCGTCAGCGGTACGCTTTGGTTTCCCGGACTCACGCCGGAATACCACTCGCGCTATCCTCAACTCCCGCCGCAGCCGCGCCACCACCAGCCGAATCTCGTCATAAGTAATCTCCGGAGGCAAAGCATCCTTCAAAGGCTTAAGCCCATTGATCCCGAACTTCGCGCAAGCTGCCTCGATCACCGCTTGCTTGTTTCGATCGATCCACGCCGCGTCAAACTCCAGATCTCCTCTCTCCACCAGATTGGCCACCGCATTCACCACAGTGGACAACTGCCGCCGCGGATTTTCGCGATCTCCTCAAAGCTATGCCCTCGGACAAGCAGACCGCAGAGTCTCCAATGCGGGCGCAGTCTTCTTCTCGGGAACCGCTCGAAGCGCGAGCGCCATTGCCGTAGCGCTCCAGCGCATGCCAGAATTCCCTTCCCGTAGACCTCAGCCTTGCGCTCACCGATGCCCGTGATGCTCAACAGCTCGGCAATCGACGAAGGCCGTCGCCGGCAAATCTCCTCCAGAGTAGTATCATGCAAAACCACAAACGCAGGGACAGCCCTGCTCCTTCGCCGTACTCCGCCGCCACTCCCGCAAATATTCGCGTAAGCTCCCCATCCGCACTCGGAACTCCCGAGCCACGATAGGCCGCGCCCGCGATTCCTTGCTCGGCATAACTCACGCCCCGAGCCGGCGCCGTCATCCACTCCGCCACGCTCCCGCACACATCGCAAGCGTCGCAACTCTCCCACTTCGGAGCCTCGCCAAAATGCGCGCAAATCTGCCGGTGCCGGCAGCGCCGCGACTCCACAAACTCGCGAATAATCCGGTACCGCTCCCAAGCCCGCTCGCGCTCCGCCGCATCCGTAATCTGATTCGCAAAAAATCCCAGCAGCCCGGCGTCCTTCTTCTGCCACAGCAAAACGCAATCCGCGCTCAATCCGTCGCGCCCCGCCCGTCCCGCCTCCTGGTAGTACTGCTCAATCGATTTCGGCAGCGACAAATGAATCACCGCCCGCACCGCCGCCTTGTTAATCCCCAACCCAAAAGCGATCGTCCCCACCAGCACCCGCACTTCGTCCGACATCCAGCGTTCCTGGTTGCGCCGCCGGTCATCGCTTCCCATCTTGCCGTGATATCCCACCGCGGCAATGTCGTGATCCCCAAGAAAATCCACCGTCTCCTCCACGCGATTGATCGTCGGAGAGTAAACAATCACGTTGCTGCCGGAATAGCTGCGCAAAGCCTTCACCAGCAGTTCCATCTGCTCCAGCCCCTCGCACTCGCGCACCAGATAGCGCAGGTTCGGCCGGTAAAAGCTGGCAATGTATTTATCGGGAGAGCGCAATTGCAGTTGCGCCAGAATGTCATGCCGCACATGCCGCGTAGCGCTCGCCGTAAAAGCCGCAATCGGACGATCCGGAAACTTCGCGCGCAACTTATTTAACTGCCGGTACTCCGGACGGAACTCATGCCCCCACTCCGAAATACAATGCGCCTCGTCAATCGCAAAAAATGCAATCGGCACCTGCTGCAACCATCCCATCGTATCGCCGCGAGCGATCCGCTCCGGCGAAACATATAGCAGCCGGTAAGCCCCTTCCGCGCCCGGCTTCATCACCTTCGCTTGCTCGCCTTCGCTAAGCGTGCTGTTCAGCACCGCCGCCGGAATCCCCATCTGCGCCAACTGCGCCGCCTGGTCCTGCATCAGCGCGATCAGCGGAGAAATCACCACCGCCGTCCCTCCCGACACCACCGCCGGCAATTGATAGCACAGTGACTTGCCCCCGCCCGTCGGCATCACCACGCAAGCATCGTGCCCCGCCAGCAGGCTGCGCACAATCCGCTCCTGCAGCGGACGAAACGTGCTGTACCCCCAATACCGCCGCAGCGGCGTAAGCAGATCGATTTCCGCATCCATGAAAAAGAGTATAGGCTCAGGCGAACATTAGGAGAAAGTGATTCCGCAAGTTATCTCGACAGAAACTTTCCGAAGGGGAATAGCGGAACTATGTGGGAACAGCCGCCTCGGCTGTTCAAGAAGCTCATGTGGGGACGGGCGCCTCGCCCGTCCAGCGAGCAGCAGCTGAGCGCGCCTGTGCTCAGACGCACCCAAGCATCGACTTTGCTATTTCGCCACAATAGCACCGTGCTTCTTCAGCAGCTCAATCGTTTCCTGCAAAGGCAAAGCCTTAATCAGCATGCCCGTTCCCCGTCACATCGTGCGCCCGGAACATCGAGTTATAAATCGCCTCTTCCGTAGCCTCGATCACAGCTTCAAACAATGGAGACATACTCTCATTGCTCAACAGCTCCTTGGGCCGATATACCGGTCTCACCAGCTTCAATTCGCACATCTGGCGAACTCGAAAACGCGATCACATAATCTCCGCTGCCGTTGGTGCCACTCGATCCCGTCCGCGCCAGCCCCATCATCGCCCGCGCCGCCAGACGGCTCAGAGTTGCGATGATCCAGCGGAGCGTCCGTCGCCACCACAATCATGCAAGAGCCATCAGCCTGTATCCCGCGCGGATGTCCCGCTGTATGTTTCTCCGCCGATGCAACCTCCGGATAAACCTTCCCCAGCTCCTTGCCAACCGGGACCCCGGCAATCACGAGATTCCCGCCGAAATTCGTCTGCACCAACACCCCTACTGTGTAGCCGCCAAGCGAAGCTGGCAAGCGCCGCGACGATGTCCCAATTCCTCCCTTCCACGAAAAAGCGATGGTTCCCGTTCCCGCGCCCACCACGCCTTCTTCCACCGGACCACCAGTAGCGTTGTTGATCGCTGCAAAAACATCCTCGGGAGTAATTGGGCGGGAGCGAATGTCGCTCAGCCAGCCATCATTCGTCTCACCCACCAGCGGATTCACCGACAAAACATTTTCGTTCCCTTTCAGGTTAAACATATAAGTGATGACAGCATCCGCCACTCTGGGCACCGAGTCTGTAGCAGTCAGCAGAATAGGCGTCTCAATTTCGCCCATTTCATTCACCTGCGTCGAGCCCGCCAGTTTTCCGTATGCATTGCCCAGGAAACACCGCACCGGGAACTCGCTCCTTATACAGATTTCCCCCATGCGGCAAGATCGCGGTAACCCCGGTGCGAATGTTGTCGCCGCGAATCAGAGTAGTCTGTCCGACCTTCACCCCGGCAACATCCGTAATCGCATTCAGCGGCCCCGGAGGCAACACTCCCACTTCCACCCCCAGATCGCGAACTCGAGGCCGTGTCTCGGTTTGAGCGAACACGGCCACAGCGGCCCAAAGTCAAAGCAATCACAAAAAAAATTTCAGACTCATAAAGATTTACGCTCGTGACTCCCCGTGTCCTCGCGCCTCTGTGGTAAAGATTCTTCTTTCCCGCTCCATATTCACTTCGGATAAACTCCTGCAAATCCCAGCCAAACCACCCCAATCACCACAAAAGCAAAGCAAGCTCCCCTCCGGCCCAACCATCCCTCCAGTAAGCCACGCGGTCCATGAAACGACGACTTCAACAGATGCCCCGGAAAAACCGTCCCGCTATCCGGCACCGAATAAAAAAATGTCTCGCCCCAATCCCAGGCCGCATGAAATCCCACCGCAAACCACAAACTACCCGTGCGCCGCAACGTCAAACAAAAAAACAGACCAATCGCCGCCGCCGCCAGCACCCCTGTCCACTCTTCCCCTGCATTTCGAATGTGGATCAACCCAAACGCGCACGACAGCACCGCCGCCGCCGGCCAGAAACCGGCAGCCCGAGTCAAAGTGAACTGCGAATATCCGCGCAACAAAAATTCCTCAAAAATCCCGACCAGCAGAAACATCACCGCCCAGAAAATTCCAAACTTCACAATCCGCACTCCATGGATCGCCAGATGCCCCACCTCAAACACTCGCAACCCATACATCGCCCCCAGCAGCAGTGTGATGCCTGCAAATCCCCAAGCCGCACCCGCCCAAAACAATTTTCCAAACGCCTTCCGCACCGGCAAACCATAAACGCCCCACGGCCGCCGCTCCACTCTCCCCAAAACCAGCGCCGGAAGCACCGCCGCCACCAAAACTCCAAACTCATCCAGCATCAAACCCCAAAGCCCGCCGACCTCCAGCGCCCCAGACCCTGCCCACCGGCCAATCACAAACTGCAGCGGATAAAACATCGCCACATAAAATGCTAACCCCCACCCCGCTCGCAGCCCATCCGGACCAAGAAACACGGTCCGCACATAAGAAGGCTGCACCGCCGCCGAAAAATCCGGCGCAGGACTCTCAGGCGAAGGCGAACTGTCCGTCCCCTCATCCATTCCAAACCTCACACTCCAAACCCGTTGTCATTCCGAATCGGGCCATAGGCCCGGTGAGGAGCCTGCCCTGAGCTTGCCGGAGGGAACCCGCTGTCCCCGCCAGCATCACCAGTTGTTTTCCTTCGTGTACCGCAGTGTCCTCAGTGGTGAATGATTTAGAAGTTTCTCGCAAGACACGCCCGCTCATGGTAAAACACTTCGTCCTGCCTTATGACCCGATTTTTCACCCGCGAACGCTTCGGACGCCCGCCAGTTCTTAGCCGGATCGTTGCTGACCGCCTTCCTCGCGCAAGCCATGTGGCTGGTTAATTCCGAACTGAAATCGTCCGCAGTCGACAAGCGTCTCCGAACAAGCCCGCATCGCCACCGGCTGGCGCCAATTTCACGGCGGACCCATCGCCGGCGCGCCCTACCCCGATCCAACAACGCTCCCCGCGGAAATCTCCCACGATGCCCAGCGGCTTCGACACGCAACACTCCCCGCTGCTCTCCCTCGTAACCGCCGCACCCCTGCTCGTCGTGCCCAAAAGCCTGCTCGATCCAGAATCCTACGCGTTTGGCGCTGGCTCCCGCGCATTCCGTTTCTAGCCTTCGGAGTCTTCCTCGGCGCTTCGCTCTGGTACGTCGCCCGCCGCCTCTGCGGCAACACCGGAGGCTTCCTTGCCCTGACCCTCTACTGCTTTTCCCCTGCGATGATCCAGGCCAGCGCCGTCTGGCACACCGAACCCGAAATCCTCGCCGCCTGGGGATCCTTCGGCGCAATCTTCACCGCCATCGCCGTAGCCCACACTCTCTACGCCCCGCGCGAAGTCATTCTCTGGAACTGGCGCCGCATCGTCTTACTCGGAGTCTCCTTGGCCATCGCCGTCGGATCCCAGTTCTCCATGATCATCGTCGTACCCCTGGCCCTGGCCTTCCTGCTCTATCTAGCGCCCATCCGCCGCGCCGCAGCCTTCATCATCTGGGCCGCCGCCTGCATCGTCGCTCTGACCCTCCTCTTCGCCACTTATTTCTTCCATCCCCACACCTTCGTCAAGGCAATGCAGCACGCCAGCTTCTGGGGAGCAACCTGGCGCAGCTTCACCGTCCGCGGCGTCTACATCCGAAGTCGCCCGCGAAATCCTGCGCGCCTGTCCCGCCCTGGCACTGCTCCTCCCAGTAGCGATCACAACCTATATCCTCTGGCCGCCGCACCCGCTACTTCGGCAACACCGCTCCCGGCCCTGATCGCCCTCCTGTTCATCGGACTCGGCATGGCCCATCCCCGACAGTCGCCGGCGCAGGATTCCTACTTGGCCTCCATCCCTTTCATCCTGATCTTCGTCTCCGGCATCCTCGCCGACCTGATGGAAACCTCCGCGCCGCTCCTTGGTCACCGCCTCCGTCTGGGCATTCGTAGCAGCCAATATCCTCTGGACCTCCAAGCCTATCCCAAGTCCCGAGCGGATAACTTCGTTACGGCCGCAGTTGTCCCTCTGTGAACCCCTGTGACCTCTGTGTTAGAGCGTTTGATTCTTCTTGGCAGGCTAACAATTCTTTACCATTTTCCGGATGAGCCCTCCGGTTACTCAGCTACCCGTTGGAGTATCATAGGTTCCTGTGAGGTACCCGGCCCAGCGCTCGATTCCGGCCACGCTGGCGGCGGCGTTCGCACTCTCCGCACTTCTAACAGTTCTCACTCCGTGGGCTGCAGCCCAAAGAAGCGGACATGCCGCCTTCATCACACCCCAACCCCATTGCCCACAACCAATCATCTCGCTTCGGACGGAGCGCGCATCCCTCCGGATCTCCACCGTTCTCTTCCCCGCGCGCTTCTCTCCCGTTCCCGTTCCTCGGCGACTTCTTCAATCCCGACGACATCTACTCCACCGGCTATCCCGTAGCCTCGCAACCGCCCGTCATCCTGCTACAACTGCCAGCGCCCGCGCCCTTCTTCGGATTATCCGTCCCAGCCCACAGACCGAGCCTGCAACAACAACCCAGCCGCTGATGATCGAACTCCAAAACGGCCGCTATGTCCGCGTAGCCAGCACCCCAGCCAATGGCGAAGCCTTGCCTCTCACCATCGACAAGAAACCCGCCGCCGCATCTACCGCGCCCAACCCACCCCCAGCACTCCTGATTTTCCGTGACGGACACAGCGAAGAAGTCCGCGACTACGCCATAGCCGACGGCATACTCTACGCGCGAGGCGACTACTACGCGACGGATACTGGAACAAAAAGATCGCCATCTCCTCCCTCAACCTCTCCAGACCATAGAAGCCAACACAACGCGCAAAGTAAAATTCATCCTGCCAACATCTCCCAACGAAGTAATCACCCGACCCTAGCAATCCCAGACTTCGTGAACCTTAGTGTCCTTAGTGGTTAACGATTTGGGCCCGCCCAACATCTCCCGAACGCTATTTTCACACCCCGAACGTGCTACAATATTCTTCGACAAATCCTATTAACCACCTGCAAATGCAACTGCTTAGCCGCAATAGCGAGAAGCTGAACATCGAACACCTGAGACCCAAGACCTAAACCATGGCTGACGATCAAAATCCCGAACTCCCCCTGACTCCACCGCCTCGGCGGCGACAGCAGTCCCGGCGCCCTGCACATTCAGCCCGTCAACATTGAAGACGAGATGCGCAAGTCGTATCTCGACTACTCGATGTCAGTCATTATCGGCCGCGCTCTGCCCGATGTCCGCGACGGACTCAAGCCCGTTCACCGCCGCATTCTCTACACCATGCAGCAGATGGGACTCCAGCCCAACAAAGCCACGCGCAAGTGCGCCAGAATCGTCGGCGACGTGATGGGCAAATACCATCCCCATGGCAATCTCGCCGTCTATGACGCTTTAGTTCGCTTAGCGCAAACCTGGAGCTTGCGCTACCCGCTGATTTTCGGACAAGGAAATTTCGGCTCCGTCGACGGAGACCCTCCCGCAGCCGATCGCTACACCGAAGCCAAACTAGCCGCAGTCTCCACCGCGCTGTTAGAAGATCTCGACAAAGAAACCGTAGACTTCCGCCCCAACTACGACGGCAGTGAAGTCGAGCCCGACGTTCTTCCAGCAAGAATTCCGAATCTCTTAATCAACGGCTCCGACGGCATCGCCGTCGGCATGGCCACAAAAATTCCGCCGCACAATCTGACCGAAATCGTCAACGCCACCATCACGCTCATCAACGACCCCAACGCCCAGCTAGCCGAGATTCTAAAATTCGTCCAAGGTCCCGACTTCCCCACCGCCGGCGTGATCCACGGACGCGCCGGAGTCTTCGAAGCCTACCGCACCGGCCGCGGCCGCTTCATGATGCGCGCCAAAGCCGCCATCGAAAACATCAGCAAAGACCGCCAGGCCATCATCGTCACCGAAATCCCTTATCAGGTAAACAAAGCGCGCCTGGTCGAACGCATCGCGCAACTCGTCAACGATAAAGACATCGAAGATATCTCCGACATCCGCGACGAAAGCGATCGCGACGGCATGCGCATCGTCGTCGAACTCAAGCGCAGCGCCGAGCCTCAAATCGTTCTCAACCAGCTCTTCAAACACACCTCCATGCAGGAAGGTTTTTCCATGATCCTGCTCGCGGTGGTCAACGGCCAGCCCCGCGAAATGGGATTGATTCAGGCCATCAAGCACTTCATCAATCACCGCGTAGAAGTAGTCCGCCGCCGCACCGCGTTCCTCTTGCAGAAAGCCAAAGACCGCGAGCACATCCTAGAAGGCTACCTGAACGCGCTCGATCATCTCGACAACGTAATCACGATCATCCGCGCCAGCGCCAACCGCGCCGACGCAAGAGAAAATTTGGTCGCCTACTTCGGCGGCAAGAAAATCGACATCAACACCACCGGCCGCGCTCCCAAACAAAATCCCGAAAGGCCTTTCACCACGCGCCAGGCCGAAGCGATCCTGGAACTGCAACTGCATCGCCTCACCAAACTTTCCATCGACGAAATTTCGAACGAGCTAAAAGAAGTCCGCGCCCGCATCGAAGATTACGAATCCATCCTCGCCTCCGAGAAAAAACTGCGCAACGTAATCATCAAGGAATTAGAAGAAGTAAAAGAACTCTACGGAGACGAGCGCCGCACCCGCATCGAAGACGAAGCCGCCGAAATCGTCCTCGAAGATTTAATTGCCGACGAGCAGGTCGCCGTAACCTTCAGCCACTCCGGCTACATGAAGCGCACGCCCATCTCCACCTACCGCATGCAGCGCCGCGGCGGCACCGGCCGCACCGGCATGAAGACCCGCGACGAAGATTTCGTCGAGCACCTCTTCATCGCCTCCACTCACGCCTACATCCTCATTTTCACCAACAAAGGCCGCGTCTACTGGCTCAAGGTCTACGAAATTCCCGACGTAAGCGCCGCCGGCCGAGGCAAACACATCGGCAACCTCATCGGACTGCAACCCGGCGAAACCGTCCGCACCATGCTCGCCGTCCGCAATCTCGAAGAAGAAAATAAATACATCTTCTTCGCCACCCGCAACGGCCTGGTAAAAAAATCCGAGCTCCGCGAGTTCATGCACGTCCGCTCCAACGGCATCAACGCCATCAACATCGAAGAAGGAGACGAACTAGTTGCCGCCCGCATCACCAACGGCAACCAAATCGTCTTCATCGCCACCCACGAAGGCATGGCCATCCGCTTCGACGAAAATCACGTCCGCCCCATGGGCCGAGCCGCCTACGGAGTAAACGGCATCAACCTCGAAGAGCGCGACTACGTAGTAGGCATGACCGTAACCCCAAAACCAGGGGCAGAAGGGACAAACGCAGACACATGTGGGGACAGCCGCCTCGGCTGTCCAGGGAGCGCCAGCGGCCCAAGGCGAGGCAAATGCCGAAACCGATATCCCGCCCGGCGAAGTTATCGACCTAACTCAAAAAGGCACGCTAATCCTCTCCGTAACCGAAAACGGATACGGCAAGCGTACCCCTGCCGACGAATACCGCCTGACCAACCGCGCAGGCAAAGGCGTAATCAACGTCAAAACCACGGAGCGCGTAGGAAAAGTAGTAGCCATAGCGCTGGTAGACGAAAATTCTCAGGTAATGCTGATCAGCCAGTACGGCAAAATCATCCGCATGGATTCCAAAACCATCCGCGAATCCGGCCGCAACGCCCAGGGCGTCCGCCTGCTGCACATGGAGCCAGGCGACCGCGTAGCCGCAGCAGTAGTGCTAGCTCCAGAAGAAGAACCCAACGGCAACGGAGGCCTGCTGCAGTAACTAAGTGATTGTGGAGCGGGCGCCCTCGCCCGCTGCCTTTGATGTTGAATTTGCCGGGAAGGACACGAAGTTCAGTCGTGCCTTTTAAATACTCCAAGGTTTTGTCATTCCGAACGAAGTGAGGAATCTGCTGTTTGACGACACCACCACCGCTCCTCACTAGGTACTAGATACTAGGTACTCACTACTACTTCACTCCCTGCTTCCGATTAATCTCTCTCGAAAACTCCGTAAGAAATTCAACAGAGACCCCCACCCTACCTGCTCTAAAGCAGCCTGCCCGCCCTCGGCAAACGCATTGTGCGAGCCAGGCTTCCACGCAGTCGAAAGCGCTCCTCCACCAAACGCTCCACCATACAAAGCCCACTGCGGCCTCAAATGTTCCTCGCTGCGATCATAAGTCACCAGATTTCGGACAAACGCATGCCGCGTCCGCGGCCACAGCCCGTCGCACTTGCACTTGTCATACCGCACTTCATATCCCAGCTTCGCATTCCCCAAAGCCGCCAAACTGTTAGCCGTAACAAACTGGCCTTCCCGCGAAGCAAACCGCTTTCCATACCCTCCCCATCCTCCGCCCCACTGCCACGGAGTCCCCCGCGCCTGATCAATCAACGCTGCAAACATTCGCTTCGCATAAGCTTCCGGAGTAGTCAGCGTCTGCCGGAGATAAATTTCTCTCCGCTCCTCCGCCGTAAGGGTAACCAGCTTCCGGTTCCGCCCCACATAGATTCCCGCAATCCACCCAGACTCCCAGTCCCGCGCCTTCTTCAACCCGGCCGTAGCCACGTCCTTGGTCTTGTCGGCCACGGCCTGTACGGGATTCGCACTCTCTTCTTTCTTCTCCTTAGTCGCTCCCGGCGAATCCGGCAGCGGTTGCCCCGGAGCCTGTCCAGGGCTCTGCCCAACGTTCTGGACTGAGTTCTGAGTGGAATTCGGACTAGGATTTTCCGACGACGGATTCTGCGCCCACCCCATTCCCTGCATCAACGCAGAAGCCATCAGCAGCAGACTCCAATTTCTCTTCCGCGACGTCCGCCCAAAAGCCTTGCACATCTCCGCCACGAGCAAGCCCCCAGTAATAGACTCCTTGGATGCAACAACTCACCCAGAAGAGTAAAGAGATTAGGGAAAGACCACAAGAATTGCGAAGTTGCCGAAAAAGGTTTTACTTATCGCCGTGAATCCGTGAAAATCCGTGGGAAAAGTTTCTCTCTACCCTCGCTCAAACGCATGCTTCTTCTCCAACTCCAGCACCGCCGTCCGCATCGCAGCCTCAAATTTCTCGCCTGTCCCATCAATCCAGCCGTAGCTACCGCCCACTCGCCCTCCATCCGCAAAAATCCCTGCGCAACCATTCGCCCCGCAACCTCAACCAAATGCTGGGGACTACTCTCCAAATACTGCGCCTCCGTAGGCTCCCCGATCCAAACTCGCTCCCGATCGCCCACTCTTCGTCCCCCAATAAACCTTCCGCTCCAAAAACTCCGCAATCGCCTCATCGGAAGCCTTTCCAAACACCCACTTCCCGCGCT
Organism: uncultured Acidobacteriaceae bacterium; assembly: GCA_963841125.1. GTDB lineage: Bacteria > Acidobacteriota > Terriglobia > Terriglobales > Acidobacteriaceae > Sulfotelmatobacter. The sequence goes on along the minus strand of CAWJBH010000003.1, from coordinate 1,321,473 downwards.
TGAAGTCATAATGCCGGCTCGAAAACGCCACCGGCTTGAGCTTCCCCGACTTCACAAACTCAATCTGATTACGATCCACTTCCTTGCGCAAAGCATTGATCACCGGAGCCTCGACGTCTTCAGCCTCCAGCGACGCCACAACTTCCCGCACCGTGGCCGACAAATTCACCGCCACCGGCGCATGCAGCCCATCCGTATTCTCCAGCCGGATGTCTCCATGCAGCACCCAGAAATCCGCCCCAGAGGTAGACCGATGAAACGGCCACTCCAACGAAATCGTCAGCGGCAACCCAGTCAGCGTAACCCAAATCTTTTTCTCCACATCCGCCTGCGTCATCGTCGAACCCACCTTCTTCCATCGCGCTCACTAGGTACTAGGTACTAGGTACTAGCTACTTCTTCCTCACCTTAGCCCCCATTCGCAACAACTTCCTAACCGTCCCCGTAGGCAGCCGCTTCATCTGATCATGCAACTCGGTGACCGCATCAAAAAATCCCGCCATAGCCGCCAAACGCTCCCGAGTAAAATCCGCCCCAGCTTCCCTAGTATCCAACTCCTCCAAACTTCTCCGCAACATCTCCCGCGTAGGATCAATCTCCCGCCGCTTCCTCTGTTCAATCACCAGCCGGAACATCTCCCAAACATCTTTCATCGATTCATAATGTTCCCTCCGGTCCCCCAGCACATGCACCGCCCGCACAATTCCCCAACCCTCCAGTTCCCGGATCGAAGTGCTCACGTTCGACCGAGCCACGCTCAAAGTCTCCGCAATCTCCTCCGCCGGCAGAGCCCGCGGCGATAGATACAGCAACGCATGAATCTGAGCCACCGTCCGGTTGATCCCCCACCGCGTCCCCATCTCGCCCCAGTGCAGGATGTACTGCTTCTGCACCCCAGTCAAAGTAGCCATATCAGTGCTTTCAGTTCAATCAGAATCTACAGAACGAACAACCCGCGTGTCAACAAGAGCGCGCTCTCTAAGGAATGTTGTCATCCCGAACGAAGTGAGGAACCTGCTTCCCGCCGGCGCTACCACAGTCCCGACGCGGAAGCCCACGCCGCAACCCGCGAGCTATGAGGAACCGGCTACGGGCGCCTCACGACTCGGCTTCTCCACCTTCTTCTTAGGAACCTTCCGAGCCGCCTCAGCCCGCTTCCGCTCTTGATGCCTTCGATCGTGAAACGACTGATCCGCCAATTGTTTCTTCATTCCTCAAGCTTACACCCACACAAACGTGTAGAGCGGGCGCCCTCGCCCGCTGCCTTTGACCTTGATTTTGGTGCTGATCGTTCTAGAAGGACCCAGCCTACCGCTTGCGGAAAGCCAGAAAAACGAGATTGAACAGTTGCACCAGCGTCACCCCGATGGTCACATAAACCGCGATCTCCAGCCGCCGCCCCGCTTCCTCAATCCCGCGCAAAAGGCTGGCAATGTCCTGCGTCGCCTGGTGCAAGGTATCGGCGAGCTGCTCAAAGTGCTGAGTCGAGGCCCGCATTTTTTCCGACACGCGAGACATCGCCAGCGACGCTTCTGCCATCTGCTGTCCATTCCGCAGATCCAGCTCCGCCTTACAAGCCGACCACCACGCGCTCCCCGGCGGACTGTCATACATACGTTGCCGGATCTCCTCATACGACCGCCCGCGCAGCAACTGCACCAGGGCGTCCACCCGCCCGTTAAACGCGTCGTCGCCCGACCCCGCTTCCGCCGCTGCAACATTGTCTGTAAATACAGGCATGCCTCAAAGCCTAGCAGTCAATTTGGCCGGCGTTCAGATTCCCAAGGTGCACTATATGAGTAGGCTCTTATCTCGAACCCGCCCCCTGGGTAATGCCCTTGCCCCTGCCCAACCAGCCACTCCACCCCTCATCCTTTCGACACATGAGGAAAGCGGCAAATAAGGAAGCCACCAAACCCATGTGCGGACAGCCGCGGAGCCGCGCAAGAATGCAGGCCACGGCGTAACAGGTAGGGATCTTGCGTCGCTTCGCGGCTTAACAGCGGCTTCGTTTATGGGCTTTACCATTGTTTGAAGATCACTGCTACTGCGGCGACGATCATCGCGAATCCGATGGCGTGGTTCCACCGCACCGGCTGTTTCAGGTAGAACACCGAAAACACGGAGAACACAACCAGCGTAATGACCTCCTGAATCGTCTTGAGTTTGCGCCGCGCTGAACTCGTAGGAGCCGATGCGGTTGGCCGGCACCTGGAAGCAATACTCAAAGAACGCGATCATCCAACTGATTACGATGACCTTGAACAGCGGGACCTCACGATATTTCAGATGGCCATACCAGGCGAAAGTCATGAAGATGTTGGAAACGGTAAGCAGCGCAATGGTTCGCATAGGGTGAGATGGTTCTCCTTTCGTGAGCTTCAAATCGACAGAAACAATGGTTAACGGCAGACGCGATGGGGGCGTTCCAGTTACCAGATTACCCGATTGCAAAATTGCCCAATGTCTTCCAGATGCTCTTTCCCGGCTTTACGTTTACAATTTGTTGTTCCTGCTGGCAACTGGTTGGTGGAGAGTCTCTGCTGCACGCTGAGAATCCGATTTCCGTCGCGGTGGTGGGGGTGGGCGTCTTCGGACGCAACCACGCGCGCGTTTATAGGGAACTGGAGCAGCAGGGCGAACCGGTTCGACTGGCGGGCGTGGTCGATCCCAACCTTGAACGCGCCGATGCGGTAGCGCGTGAGTTCGGCTGCCGGGCTTTCGGTTCAGTCGAGCAGATGCTGACGACGCATAGCGAGATTCGCGCCGCGACGGTGGCGGCGCCAACCGTGCATCATCTGGAAGTGGCGCGCGCTCTCATGGAAGCCGGAGTTGACGTGCTCATTGAGAAGCCGCTGGCGGCGTCACGTGCCGAAGCCGACGAGTTGGTGCTCTTGGCGGACACTCACAAACGCATTGCCCAGGCTGGACATCTGGAGCGCTTCAACCCGGCGGTGCGCGCCACGATCCCACTGATAACACAGCCGATGTTTTTCGAAGTGCACCGGTTGAGCGTATTTACTCCGCGCTCACTTGATGTCGATGTGGTGCTGGACTTGATGATCCACGATCTGGACATCGTGCTTGCGTTCGCCAATTCTCCGGTGAAAGAGGTTCGCGCCGTCGGGCTGCCGATTCTTTCCGGCAAAGTTGACATTGCGAATGTGCGGCTGGAATTTGAATCGGGGTGTGTGGCCAACCTCACCGCCAGCCGGGTCTCCACGGAGCGCGTGCGCAAGCTGCGTTTCTTTCAGCCCCAGCAGTATGTCTCGGTCGATTATGGACGCCAGGAATTGCTCGTGTTTACCGTGGGAGCGGATGCGGTAGAGGCGGGCGCTCCCACCGTCAACCCGCAGATTAAGATGGCCAAGCCACCCGTGACTTCCGAAGAGCCTTTGCACGCGGAGTTAAGATCGTTTCTGCATGCGGTGCGGCAGCGCTCCACGCCGATAGTGCCGCTCGAAGATGGCGGCCGCGCTCTCGCCCTTGCACTCGATATCGTGGCGGCCATTCGCGAGCACGGGAAGAAAGCGGGACTCGCCAGCCTGGTGAAGGCGAAAGGTTAGCCTCGTTAAGAGGGGCCCTACCCCTCTAAAATCCGGGAGAGCCAGGTCGATACCCTTTCCGGGCCAGTTTCAAGCCACTTCCAATGCAGCCGGGCGCCGGTAGAGCGGAGCCCATAGTATTCGTTGATAGGGCGGTCATCCTGGATAGCGGGAGCATTTATATCTGCGGAAATCAGCCAGTCGACCGGCACTTCTCTTTTTAGCATGGCCGCTAACTGCTGTTCGGCAGTTGGAAACGGCCCCCATTCTACCAAGTCAGACGCTGCATTCGCGGGCATGCGTCTTGCCAGTTCAGCGGCGGACAGAGGCGGGATGGGCTGTCGGCTGGCGAGGTAGTGGACGCCCACACCCTCGATTGAAATAAACGCGCGGACGTAGGGGAATGACTCTTTCAGGGCGCGAGCAATGGCGGCGGTCGTGGCTAAATCGCCACCGGGGTACCACTGCTGCAGAATGCCATCCGGCCGCAATCGTTTCTTGGCGGCGTAATAGAATTCGCGCGAGTACAGCAGGCTTGAGCCCGCGGCCTCTACCGGCGGCGGCGGATCGATTATGATCACGTCGTATTGTTCAGAGGTGCGCTCAAGAAAACGCCGGCCGTCGTCAACAACAACATGGGAGTGCGGCGACTTCAGCACTTGCGCGGCGTCGGCGTGGTAATACGGGAACAATGCGGGAACGCTGGGGACGAGATCAACGACCGTGGAATCGATTCCCCAGGACAATGCCGAACGGTGCGTCGTGCCCATGCCAAAGCAAATGACCAGGGCATTCTGCGGAGCGCGGTCGAGGAACGCCAGGGGCATGGCGGCCATGAGTTTGGTGATGGGCGTGAGATAAGTCATACTCACGCCGTTCACGTAAAGGAGCTTCTGCATCCCCTGGCCAGCGGCGACGACTGTAGCGGTGCTGTCGCGGCGGACCTCCCGCGCCGAAATCTGCTCCACATAGCCCCGCGTCTTGAAGATCAATCCACATGACGCGACGAGAATCACGATGAACACTGCTGCACGCTGGGCCGTAAAGCGCCTCGCCGAGCTGGTTTGGAATAAGGCGATCAACAAGGCGATCAGCAACCAGGGAAGAGCAAGCACCGTGACCGCGTGCCTCTCATCGAGACGCGGCAACAAGATAAAACCCGCAACCAGCGGACCAAGAATGCAACCGGCAACATTCACCGCATAACCGAGTCCTGCGCGGTCAGGGTCGCCCTCAGAGAAGCGATCGACCAGCCTCGGAGTCAGGAATCCGAGAAGACCGCTGAACGCGGCGATACCCAGGGGCACGCGCAGCCACCACGGAAGTGTCTGCAGGCGCGAGTCGGCCGTGAGCAGAGGGATTAAGGCCGCGAACCAAACGAATAGCCATATCAGAGTGCCCTCGTTCTTATGCCGGCGGCTCCAGACGCGGTACACGCTAGATCCGATAAACGTTGCGGCCAGATAAACGCCCAGGATGGTTGCGAATGAATAGACCACATTACCGAGATAGACCGTGTACTCTCTAGTCCAGACCACTTCCATGCCCATGCTGGTGAGCCCGGTGGCGAATAACAACCAGAGAGTGCCATTTCCGAATATCTGACGCACTGTGAGCGATGGCTTATCGGTGGCATCCTGTTCAACCTGGTCACTGCCGTCCGCCTGCAGAGCTTGCTTTTGGGCAATCCAAAGGGCTGTTCCGCAGACTACAAGATTCAGCACCATTCCAAATCGCAGGGTGCCGGTAAAACCGAAGACTTCAATCAACAGCAGGGGAATCAATGCTCCCGCAACGGCACCGAGCACGTTTGCGAGATAAAGAAAGCTGAACGAGCGCCGCGACTCAAGGCGTTTGTCGCTACGGATGGCAAACATGCCCAGCGGAATAGTTGCGCCCATGCACGCGCACCACGGAATCAGGCTGCAAGCCAGCCAGACGCCGGCGGCGATGTAGTAACCCGTTGACGACAAGGAAAGGCTGTTTCCGACGTGCTCCAGCACCAGGCGGCCGGTCAGCAACTCCAATGGCACAACTACGGCAGAGCAGCCGATAAATAGCTCGGCCATGGCGTAAAGATGTAACGGCGGAGCGGTGAGACGTCGCGCATACTTGCGCAATAAGTGCCCGGCGGCCAAGGAGCCGATGCCTAATCCCGCCATGAAAGTGGAAAGCACAATCGAGATCATGGCTGTGGTGACGCCAAATTCCGCCATCGCCAGGCGAAGCCAGATCAGTTCGTAGAGGATGCTGCAGAACCCGGAAACGAAGAAGAAGGCAAAGTACCAGCTCCGGGCGCTCGTCGCAGCCCCGGCCTCTACCGTTCGCGCCACTTCAGGCTCGAGGAGAGAAATTTCCATTGTCGGCATCGTCTCAGTGCTCACAGGTTACTCCTTTAGCATCGGGCAACTCGAATCTTTGGTCCTAACTTGTTTCGGTCGTAAAGGCGTAAGAACGCTCCCTTAAGTCTCGCAGTAAGTTACAGAGTGACAGGCAAAGTAACTTGCTGTCATGGTAACGAAAGTCACTTGCCGAGTCGTAGCGCAGATCAATGCTGATTGCCTGCGGGCTGTAGGATAATAGTTGGATGGCATTTCCTATCCGAGTCTGCGCCGACTGCTCAGAAGAGTTCGAGCTGAAGCCGGGTAAGCCCGGCTTTGCCAACCGCTGCCCGGCATGCAGCGAACCCGAGCGAGCTGAACCCGCAACGAAGCAGGGCATGGACGCCGACGAACGCAAAGCTCTGGCGGAGGCGAACGAGGCTCGAAGACGAGCGATGCGCGACCTCCTCTACCGCAAAGATAGCTGACGGGGATCTCGCCTCAAGTGGAGCAGGTCTCAAAGCTTAGATTCGACGGCGTTTTACAAATGTTTACACACCTAAGTACCGCATCATTCGTGAGTGAGCAGAATCCTTTGAAAGATGCGAAAATGAAGGTAGCTTGGCCGGGTCTGTTCGCTCGACTCATCCGACGGAAAGTCGGATGCAACGAGGCGACGGGAATGTGTGTCTAACGGACAAGCTCAGTTCATGCCCATCACGCAAATTCCATTCCAGGACCCGGTGGCTCCTCCGGAGAAGCCGCAGGCGGAACAACTAGGGCTGTACGATGCCCAGGGATGGGAGACGGCCTACCGAGATTTGGATAACGATGCTGCCCGCGTGCCGCACCTGCTCATCCAGTTGCAGGACGATCTGGCGCGCTCACGCCGCAGGGAAGCCGCGTGGATTTCAATTATTGTCCACATTATTCTCATCCTTTTCATTTTCAACATGCAAAGGTTTGAGAAATACCTTCCCTGGCATTCCGCGGTCGTCGCGAAAAATCTGACCAACCTCAAGGATGCGACTTTTCTGGAGCTTCCGCCGGACTTGCAAAAAGTGCCGCATAAGTCGAACAACGTTATTTCCGATAAGGACCGGGTGGCGATGACGCGGCATCCGGAATTGAATGTGAAAGAGTTACGCAAGATTCTAGCGACGCCGCCGCCCGGAGCGCCTGGGATAAATGCGCCCCAGACAGCGCAGCCAGCGCCGGCTCAGCCTTCCGCCAGCGTGGCGGAGAATCAACCCCCGCCGCAGCCACAGCAAGCGCCTCCGCAGGTCGCGCAGTTACAGACTCCCGCACCAGACATCGGGAAGGAGTTCAGCAAGTATGGACGGTCGATGTCGGCAGGCGATCAGATTCAGGAGGCGGCGCGGGCGGCTAAACCAGGAGGCGGAAGCCAGGGCAGCGGCGGCGACTTTGGATTAGGCACAGGCGCGCACGGCCGCCAGGTAGGCAACCTTGAGATTCTCAGCGACACCATGGGCGTGGACTTCGGCCCGTACCTGCAACGTGTTCTCCACGACGTGCGGCAGAACTGGTATGACGCGATTCCAGAATCCGCGCAGATGAAGCACGGAAACCTGATCATCGAATTCGCGATCACGAAGGATGGAAAAGTCGCGGGCATGAAGCTAATAGCCACCTCCGGGGATATTCCGTTGGATCGCGCGGCGTGGGCCGGTATCACGGGCTCGGACCCGTTTCCAGCTTTGCCCAGCAATTTTGGCGGAGAATATCTCGCTCTTCGCTTCCGCTTTTTCTACAACCCCACCAAAGAGGAAAGAGAAGGACTGGAATAGTTCCTCGAGCGCCCGCGACCGTTGGCCGCATTTCTTCTTACGACAAGCGTCTTCTGCCGCACCCGTCTCTTACCACACCCGGCAACGGTTCTGATTGACCATCGGCGATCCCACTTTGCAGTGAAACGCCTCCTGAAATTCCGGCATGTTCGAAACCACACCGTTTGCGCGATATTTCTCCGGAGAGTGCGGGTCCACCGTAGCGCGCAAGCGCTTAGTTTCGTCGCGAGTTTCGCCACACCAGCTTTGCCCGTAGCCCACGAAGAATCTCTGCTCGGGAGTAAGCTCATCGAGAGGCTGCAGCTTCTCTCCTTTGATGTCGGCCTGCCATGCCATGTAAGCGAGAATCAGACCGCCCAGGTCGGCCGTGTCCTCGCCCAGCGTCAGCTTTCCGTTAATTTTGATGTCATCGACGATGGTGTAAGTCGAATATTGATTGGAGATGCAACTGGCGCGCTTCACGAATTCTTTCTCGTCGTCCGCGGTCCACCAGTCGCGCAAATTGCCCAGAGCGTCAAACTGGCGGCCTTCGTCGTCGAAGCCATGAGTGAGTTCGTGGCCGATGGTGCCGCCGGTGTCGCCATAGTTCGGGGCCGCGTCGGATTTTGGATCGAACGCCGGCGGCTGCAGCACGCCCGCCGGAAAGTTAATGTCGTTCATCTGCGGATCGTAATACGCATTCACCGTCGGCGGAGTCATTCCCCACTCGCCGCGGTCCAGGGGCTTGCCGATCTTAGCCAACTGCCGGTTGAATTCAAATTGACGGGACCGTTCCACATTGCCCAGTTCATCTCCGCGCACGATCTCAAGCTTGCTGTAGTCGCGCCATTTGTCGGGATAGCCGATCTTGTTGGCCATTCCGTGCAGCTTTATCAGAGCCTGCTGCTTGGTCGTTGCTGACATCCACGGCAACGAGTTGATGTCCTGCTCCATTGCGGCTTCGATTTCCTTCACCATCTTCAAGGCTTCCTGTTTCGCCGATGGACTGAAATATTTCTCCACGTACACCTGGCCCAGCGCTTCTCCCAAATCGCCGTCGACGTATTGCGTACAGCGCTTCCAGCGCGGTTGCAACTCCTGCTGGCCGCGCAAGGTCTTGCCGAAGAAAGCGAAGTTCTCGTTTAAAAACGTTGAGGAAAGAAACGGCGCATCCGCGTGCACCAGGTGCCAACGAAGGTAAGTTTTCCAATCCGCCAGGCTTGCTTTGGCGAGTTCCTGGTTCATCGCCTTGAAGAAGCCGGGGGATGCCACATTCAGCGATCTCAGTGACGGCAGACCCACCTTGGCGAAATAAGCCTGCCATGGAAAGTCGGCGCTGATTTTTTCCAGCTCGCCGCTAGTCATCTTGTGATCCAGATTCTTAGGTTCCCGCCGCTCGACGCGCGTCATCGAACCTTGAGCTAGCGCGGTTTCGATGCGCATTACGGTCTGTGCTTCCGCCGCTGCGGTCTCCGGCTGATCGCCCAGCAATTCAAACATCTTCTGCACATGCGCCACATAGGCCTTGCGCAGATCCACCGACTTCGCATCGTCTTTCACGTAGTAATCGCGGTCGGGCAGGCCCAGCCCTCCCTGGTCAACTTCCGCAATCACTTGCGTGGCATCGCGGAAGTCCTGGGTGGAGTCGAAACGAAACAGGACGTTATCATCCACCATGGCCGCCGCCACATCGGCGATCTCCGCCTTCGAATTCATCTTCGCGATGCGCTCCAGAGCCGTCTTCAGCGGGGCCGGACCTTTGGCCTCAATTGCCTTCTCGTCGACGCAGGAGGCGTAGTAATCGCCAATTTTCTGCGTGGCGGCGTTGCGATTGGTGTCAGGCGCGGCAGCAGCCTCTAGAATTGCGCGCAGCCTGCTGAGGTTCTCGTCGTGCATCTTCGAGTAGGTGCTCCATGAAGATTGATCGGGAGGAATTGGATTGCTCTTCATCCACCCGCCGCAGGAATATTGGAAGAAGTCCACACAAGGATCCACGGTGCGATCCATTGAGGTAATATCAAGCGCCGGCTCATATTTCGAAGCAGAGGTCGCAGGCTGTTGTGCATAGACCAGCGAAACCATGGATGTGACCACTAGGGCGACCACGCATATACGCAAAATTGCCATGAAAGGCCTCTTCCGTTGGAATTGAAACGTCGGAGCCAAGAAAGTATAAGGCCTGGGCTCAAATCTTCTTGGTAAAGCACTGGAAATATGTCGAGTCGCCGCGGCCCGTAACCCGAAGGCGCCCCCCTAGCTCTTCCGCAGCCGGATCGATCCATCCCCGGTGTGAATCGTGAGTAGATTTCCGCCGCCGTTCAGCTTGCCGCGAACTTCACCTTCGCGAATCTTGCCTTCGGTTGAGACCGGCATATCCAGATCGATATGGCCATCGCCGGTGTGCAGATCAACGTCTGCCGCCAGGTTTTCAGGCACTTCCAGGGTGACCGTGCCATCGCCGCTCTCCAGGCTCCAGCCCATGGACAACGCCGACCCAGCAGTCGCTCTGGCGTCCACGCGCCCGTCTCCAGTCTTCAGATCAAGCTCATCAAAACGGCCCGTAGCGCGGATATGTCCATCACCCGTCATCGCTCGCAGTTTGCCGTCCACGCCGTTAATCTCTTCCGAGCCATCTCCGCTATGCAACAGCATCTCTCCTTTTAGGTTACTCAGTTCGATCTTGCCATCGCCGGTGCGCAAGTCCACGCGGCCTTCGTGCGGCATGTAGATATTAATCTGAACGCTGTGATTGGCCCAGCCGAGGGTGATGCCGTGATGCGGATAGCGCACGTCGATCTCAACCGTGTCGCCCGTCTGATGCTCTTCGATGCGGATGCCATTTTCGCCGATCTTGTAACCCGCGGTCGTCACCTTGGCTTCGATGGTGTTCTGGTCCCAGGTGGAGACGCGAATGTCAGCGTCGGATGTGTCCACTCGCAGATCGGGCTTTCCGGTAAGGGTGTAGGTTTTCGACCATTCATCGGCCCGCGCTGGCAGCGCCGCCCAGCGAGCAAACCAGGCCGGCAAGAATCAGACCTATGCACAACCAGTGTTCGATACTCATGTGTTTCATAACAATCCTCCAGCCAGGCACACCGCCGCCCAGCCCTATAGACGAGGTTACGCGCGATTCGTGAGGTTGGTTCCATGGAAATTGCGCGGAAACGCCAACCAGGGGCATGCGGTGTTCGCGTTCCAAATCGATTCGCGTTCTATTGGGCCGAGGCTCTCGATTGGCGAGCTCACTGTTTCAACGCGGCGTACAATAAAATCGTGGTGAACGCTCAACGCCAGAACGATTCTTCCAGGCACCAGCGCCACGCGATTTATGCCACAGAGACCACGGGCCTGCTGCTGATCGCTTTTCTGCTGCTCGCCCTCACTCTGATTCGGTACTGGCACATCATCCACTGGAGCGTGCGCTGACCGTGCCTTCGGTGCAGCCTGATCCGCTGCTCGTGGTTGTGCTCGGTCCCACAGCCAGCGGGAAGACCGCGCTTGCTCTCGTCCTTGCCGAGCGCTTCCAGGGCGAGATCGTAAATTGCGATTCCGTCGCCATGTACCGCGAGTTCGACATCGGCACGGCCAAGCCGAGCGCATCCGAACGAGCCCGAGTTCCGCATCATCTGCTCGATTGCGTCGCGCCCACCAGCCACGTCACCGCCGGTGAATATGCCCGCCAGGCGCGGCAAGTGCTCGATGAGATCAAGACACGCGGAAATTTGCCAGTCCTTGCCGGCGGCACAGGACTCTACCTGCGCGCCCTGCTCGAGGGACTTTTCCCCGGGCCGCAGCGCTCTGAAGAATTGCGCCAGCGGTTGCGCGAACGAGCCGAAAACCGCGGCTCTAGTTATCTTCATCGCATTCTGCGGCGGCTCGATCCCGCGGCTGCCGGAAAAATCCATGCCAACGACACTCCCAAACTTATCCGCGCCATCGAAGTTTGCCTCGCTTCGAGACAGAAGATGACGGATCTCTGGCAGCAACGCGGACGCGATCCCTTGCAAGGCTTCCGCATTCTGCGCCTCGGTCTCGATCCCGATCGTCAGGCTCTGTATGACCGTATCAACCACCGCGCGCAACAGATGTTTGAAACTGGCCTGATCGAAGAGACGCAGCGTCTGTCTGAAAAATACGGCAACGCCGCAGGTCCGCTGTCTTCGCTCGGCTACAAGCAGGCAATACAATTCCTTCGCGGAGAGCTTACGCGCGAACAAGCGCTGCAAGCCGCTCAACAAGCTCACCGCAATTACGCCAAGCGCCAGATGACCTGGTTTCGGCGCGAGCCGGAAGTCACCTGGCTGAACGGCTTCGGCGACGACGCGCAGATTCAGCGGACGGCGGCATCTCGGGTCTTAGGTCTTAGGTCTTAGGCCCGGCTAGTGGCAGCTTGGTTAGAATGAGGACCGTCGGCCTAGCACCTAAGACCTAAGACCTGCTTTCTGCTATCGTTTTCTCCATGCACCGAACCCTCGCCCTCTTACTGTTCTTACTCGTGTTCACCGCAACCGCATCCACCAAGGACAAGAACAAAGACAAAGACAAATATCAGCGACCCGGCCCCATCCATCTGACACACGCCGGAGAAAAATGGGCCGAGAACACGCTGCGCAAGCTGACGCTGGAAGAAAAAGTCGGCCAGGTGTTCATGATCTGGTGCCGCGCCAGCTTTCTCAACGTTGAAAACCCCGAATACCTGGAATGGCGCGAGGACATGCAGAAGTATCACGTCGGCTCGTTCGCCATGACCGTTCATGTCGACGGTCCGTTTCTCCTCCGCAGCGAACCTTACGAAGCCGCCGAATTGCTCAACCGGCTACAGAGCGACTCGAAACTGCCCCTGCTGTTCGCCGCCGATTTCGAACGCGGCGTCTCCATGCGGCTCATGGGAACCACGGTCTTTCCCGCACGCCATGGCTTTCGGTGGAGACGGCAAAACGGAAGATGCCGAAACCTTCGGCCGCATCACCGCCGAAGAAGTCGCGCGCCATCGGCATTCACTGGAATTTTTTTCCCGATGCCGATGTGAATTCCAATCCCGCCAATCCCATCATCAACACACGCTCCTTCGGAGAAGATCCCAAACAAGTCGGCGATCTGGTCGCGGCCTACATCAAGGGCGCGCATGAAGGCGGGATGATGACCACCGCCAAACATTTTCCCGGTCATGGCGACACCGCCACTGATTCACATCTGGGCGTGGCCAGCATCAATGTGGACCGCGCCCACCTTGACTCCATCGAACTGCCGCCGTTCCGCCAGGCCATCGCTGCAGGGGTCGACGCGGTCATGGTGGCGCACGTCACTGTCCCCGCGCTCGATCCTGATCCCGAACCACGTAGCCACGATTTCGCCGATCATCGTCTCCGACCTGCTGGAAAAACAGCTGGGCTTCAAAGGCATCGTCGTCACCGACGCGCTCGACATGGCTGGCCTGACGCACCTGTTCTCGAACAACATAGGACGGGCCGCCGTAGAGGCTTTCAAGGCCGGCAGCGACTTGTTGCTCATCCCCGCCGACTTTCCCGCCTCGTACAACGCCTTGCTCCAGGCCGTGGAGTCGGGTGAGATTTCCCGCGAACGGCTCGACCGCTCCGTGCTCAAGATCCTCAAAGCAAAGGCGTCTCTCGGTTTGCAGCATGCGCGTATGGTCGATGTGAATGCCGTCGCTAACCTGGTGGCTAAGCCCGAGAACCTGGCTTTCGGCCAGCAGGTGGCCGATGCCGCGGTCACGCTGGTACGCGACAATGGCAAGGTTCTGCCGCTTAAATCTACCCTCAAGAATCGGGGAACCGCGAAGGGTGCGCTTCCGTATACCACAACAGAGGAGACGCACAATCAGGTGGTTGCCGTGCTCTTCTCCGACGACGTGCGGACGGATTCCGGGCGCGTCTTCGGCCGTGAATTTCGAGCCCGAATCCCGGACGCGCATGTGATTTACGTGGATCCGCGCATCGCCGCGGGAGTGAGCGACGAAGTGCTGAAAGCAGTCGACGAAGCCACGACCGTGAGTAGCCGCTGTCTATGTGGTGCCGACAGCGGGCAAAGTCGGGAACTCGGTCGCGATGGCCGATACCACCGGTGTGCTGTTGCAACAGGTGCTCGATCGCGCGGCGGAAAAGACTGCGGTCGTCGCCATGGGAAACCCATACCTTGCGGCGGACTTCCCGAAGATCGAGAATTACATGTGTACGTTCTCCAATGCGACGGTGTCGGAGCTAAGCTGCAGTCAAAGCGCTGTTTGGCGAAATCGCCATTCGCGGCCATCTTCCGGTGAGCATTCCGAATGTCGCGGTGCGGGGCGCAGGCATTGAACGTCCGGTCGCAGGTTGCCAGTGGAGGGTCTCAACATGAATAAGAAAAATCTTGCGGCGTTGGTCATAGTCGCTGCCAGCCTCGCGGCGTTGCTGCTGCTGCCCGCGTGCAGCGTGAACGTGAAGAAAGAGGGGAACGGGCAAGACAAGCAAGTGGATATCAACACGCTCTTTGGCGGCGTTCACGTCAGCAAGCAGGCAGACATTTCAGACGTTGGCCTGACGGTTTACCCGGGCGCGCGCGCGAAAGAGAAAGATTCCGGTGGAAGCGATAAAAGCGCCAACGTAAACATCTCCGGCTTCGGTTACGGAATTAAGGTTATCGCGCTCGAATACGAATCCGACGACGCGCCCGCCAAGGTGCTTTCATTCTACAAAGACCAGTTGAAGAAGTACGGCAACGTGCTCGAGTGCCACACTTCAGGATTGAACCTGGACATGAAGGCCGGCTCGCACCATTCGGGAAACGATTCGAATGAGTTGACCTGCGAAGGAGAACACGGCAACAACATCGAACTCAAGGTCGGCAGGAACGACGATCAGCATATTGTAGCGGTCCAACCGCAAGGCAAGGGATCAAGCTTCTCGCTGGTCTACGTGCGCACTCACGGCAAGGACGCCGAGATCTAGAACGCGGATGTTTTGCAGTTCGCGGAAAAGCACAAATGCGCGCAGTACCGTGGAAGAGCGGCGCTTCAGCGCCGCGTAAGTTGCAAATCAGGGCGGGCTTTAGCCCCTGAGGGACCTTCTTAAGGAGACTTTATGATTCGATCAGTCGTTTTTTGTTCCATCGTCGCAACTGCATTCGCCATCGCTATCGCGGTTCCCGGCTCCGCCCAGTCCCAGAACCCAGACAGCACTAAAGACGACAACTTCGACGTCCGCAGTTCGATCGGCGATCTGCATGTCGGCAAAGACGCTGACGCCCAGAAGGCCGGGCTCCCTTTATATCCAGGCGCCCGCCCCAAACAAGAGAAGGACAACGACCCTTTCAACTTCGGAATCTTGACCGAGAGCTTCGGCTTAAAGCTGGTGGTTGTGAAATACGAATCGGATGACGCTCCCGACAAAATCATCACCTACTATCGGGACAAGCTGAAGAAGTACGGCAAGGTCCTCGAATGCCATACCAGCGAACACGGCGGCGATGCCCACGCCGACATCGATGACGACAAGCATTCCAAGCCGCTGAAATGTGATGGCGACAAAACCGGCCCGGTCACCGAACTGAAGGTCGGCACCGAGGACAACCAGCACGTAGTAGCCATCGAGCCGTGCCAAGGCCACAACGGCTCAACCTTCGCCCTCGTCTACGTCCACACCAGAGGCAAGCAAGGTGAGATCTGAGGCGAAACTGACGAGCGTCTAAGCCCCCGCGCCCTGACCCTGAAATTTCACCTCCACGAGTTTGCGGTCCTCGTCGGACACCTGGAACATGGCGCGCGGTTTCAGGTTCATGAAGCTAGCCACAAACACTTCGGGGATCTGGCCGATGCGTGTGTTGTAGGTGTTGACGTCGTCATTGAAGAACTCGCGCCGGTCAGCGATGCGCTCTTCCAGTTCGCTGATGCGCATTTGCAGCTTGAGAAAGTTTTCGTTGGCCTTGAGCTGCGGATAATTTTCCGCCACGGCGAACAGTCCGCGCAGCGCGACCGTCATCGTCAAGTCAGCTGTGGCCTTCTGCGCGATGCTGGCCGCGTTCATCGAGGCCGCCCGCGCCTGTGTCACCGCCAGCAGCGTCTGCTGCTCGTGCTGCATGTATCCCTTCACAGTTTCGACCAGGTTGGGGATCTCGTCGTGACGCTGCTTGAGCAGCACGTCAATGTTGGCCCACGCGCGGTCGTTGTCGTTGCGCAGGCGCACCAGTTCGTTGAAGAGGATGACTATGTAGACCAGCACTCCGACTACGAACAGAAGGAATGCCGCACCTTCGATCATGGTTCCGTCCATCTTCACTTACCCTCGCGCATCGAGACGCTCGGCCTCGCTTCCAAGGAATGACTCCAGTGAAACAGCAGACGGGGCGGGGACGCAAGTAACTTAGGAGGCAGCGCCCAAGGTCGACCAGAGCATCCGCGGAACGAGCGGGTGCCGAAAACAAAAAGGGCTGAGCCCGCAGGCTCAACCCTTCATAATGCCGAGCACCCAACGTTCAGATCGCCGCTTCCCCGTGTCACGGCTTTTGCGGAGTCAGATCGCAGCTGTGCTTTACTTCGTCCAGGTTCAGGCCCGCGGGCGAGAACTCGGCGATCTCGTAACCAGTCCTGGTCCTGACTTCCACATTGAACAACTGGGCGCCGATCATGCCGCGAATTGTACCTTTGTCCATGGCGAGGAAGCGGCCGGCACCCAATTCCAGCCTTTGCTGTCATGGCTTCCATCAATGCGGACCCTGACCTGCATTTTTGGCTGGCCCCAGAAGCCAGGATAATCGGGCCGCCCAAGGCAGGCGCCGAGATTGAAGTTGGCGTGCTCATATTTGCCATTGGTGCAGACGAGTTCGACTCGTGGTTTGTAGTCCGGATCTTCCTTGAAATAATTGTTCGCCAGCAATTCGAAGCGGACTTTCTTCGCGCCGGTCATCTTGTCTTCCGACTGAAACTGCATCCAGTTGCCGCCGGCGCTGACGCCGTCTTTCTCGCCCTGGTAAGGGCTCATGGCGCCCTGTTGGGCAGAGGCCGACAGGGCAGCCGAAGCCACCAAGAGCAAGGTCACAAACGCTGCCGCCGCCTGAGTGTAAAGATTCTTATTGCGAAACAAATCATGATTTCAAGGTTCTCCTCCCGTACAACTCTACGTATTTGAACCCTAGCGGTCGCAAAAAGTTGCATGGCAAAGGCCCTTTTCTTCTGTCGCAGCAACTTTACCGGGTGTTGATCCTGAGATCGATGTAGACCTGGGGACGGTCGTCGAACTGGCTGACCGATTTGGTATCGCTTCTTATGGCCGTTGTACTGAGCGTAGACTTCATAGTCCACCGTGGAGAGGCCGGGGAAACGATAGGTGCCCTCCTGGCTGACAATGTAGGTCTTCACCTCGTGGGTACGGCTGTTGGTTAGGTAGACGATTGCGCCGGCCACCGGGTTATCCTGCTGGTCGAGCACTTTGCCGTAGAGCAGGCGGCCTTGGGCCTTGTCCTTCTTGTCGGGCGCGGCATGCGCCGCCACGGAAATCACCAGCAGGAACGCGCCGGCGATGAGCAAGCCGTTCTTGAGAGCCAGGGTGCGAGTCATGCGAGTCTTTCCTCTTCCTTTACTCAACTGCTCCACTCAGTCTGGTTTGATCAGTCTCTCTAATTATTCTAGCGGCTCATTATTCTAGTGGGTCAAGATTCTAGCGGGTCAGGTGCAAACCAATATCCACACGCTCGTCATACTCTACGTGGACATCGACCTCTTCCGCCAGATGCAATGGTTGGCCGTCTTTTGTTTTCACGCCCTTGAGATCGGCCCATACCACATAGTCAGCCTTGCCGGCGGGGACGCGCTGGGCAAATTCGCCGGAGTGATCGGAATAGAGTTCCCACTTGGGCTTCTTATCGGGCACGCGTCGAATCTTAACCGTGATGCCATAGACCGGGTGAGCGTCGGGGTCCCAGACAGTGCCAAAAATAAGGGCGTAAGGATCGGCAGGTTTCAGCTTCTGGCTCGTGGGCGACGCATTGGCCGCCGGCAAGACGTGCGGGCCCGGGGCAGAGAAGAGAAGAAAAAAGCAGGCAGAAAAAAGATAAGCGCGCAAGCACAACCGAGTGCCCAAGCCTACGAGTCGTCACCGTCTTCGGTCTCCACTTCTTCGTCCTCTTCCACGTAGCCGGCCTCGACCGCCTTCAACTCCAGCGGACTGGTCGTCACCACTTCGAAGTCGGTGCCACACTCGGGGCAAGAGACGATCTCGCCCTCGTCGACCTCTTCTTCTTCCACATCCAGATCAGTTTCGCATTCGGGACAAAGAACCATGATTCCTCCGCTCCCATTCGATGCCATTTTCTTAGATACGCTTGATAATATTTAGATTCTTCCTCCGCCGGAGGTCAAGGGGCGGGGGCTGTAAAGGCCAAAATTTTTGCCCGGCCGTAACCAGCCGTGGCCCTTGACATTTCTTATGCCGGAGCCTACATGATTTCCGATCTCATGAAAAGACCGGGATCTGGGCGCACTGGCCAGAGCAGCGAAGCAGAAGCCAGGGCTCTGGCCGTCGGGTGGCGCACACGAACCATAAAGGCCTGAAGCACGTAAACTGATAAGATGACTGGGAACGCGGCATCGGCCGTTCTCTCCGCGGCGGCCTGACCACTACGCTGTGTAACTCGTCGGACGCACGATGACGTTGAGCTTTCCGCCGTTTACCCCGTGGGTAAAGCGGCTGGTCATTATTTGCGCGGCAGTCTATTTTCTGCAGGTGGTGTTGGGCGCGGTCGCCCATCAACTGGCGCGCGACGTGGAAGTTTATCTTGGCCTCGTCCCGGCTTTGGTGCTGCACTATGCATTCGTATGGCAGCTCGTCACTTACTCCTTTCTGCATGCCAGCATAGGGCATTTGCTGATAAACATGCTGACGCTGTGGATGTTCGGTTCGCAGGAAGAGCAGGATTGGGGTTCGCGCAAGTTCCTCGAATTTTATTTTTTCTGCGTCGTAGGCGCTGCCCTGGTGACGCTGGCAGTCTCATACACGGGGCTGCCGGGCGCTTCGCCGATCGTTCCTACAATTGGGGCTTCCGGGGGGATCTACGGCTTGCTGATAGCCTTTGGAATGCTCTACGGCGACCGCGAGATCTATCTCTTTCCCTTCCCGTTTTCGATCAAAGCCAAATACCTGGTGGGGATCATCATCTTCGTCGTGGTGGTTGCTACCTTCCAGCCTTCGCAGGGAGGTGTGGCGAACTTCGCTCATCTAGGAGGACTGCTTTTCGGATTTCTCTATATAAAGTTCGTTCCGAGCCGCGGACTGCTGTTTGGCACGACGGAACGATATTTCAGCATGCGGAACGAGTACTATCGCTGGAAGCGGCGGCGGGCGGCGAAGAAGTTTGAAGTCTACATGCGCAAGCACGACCGCGACGTGCATTTCGACGAGCACGGAAATTATGTTCCTCCGGATGACGATCCGCGCAAGGGGAATGGCGGATCGAAGTCGGGCTGGGTGAACTAGATTCGTCGGCCGCGGAGCTGCGCGGATCAACTACGAGCTGGGTGAAAAAAAGCAGGTCCCTCCGCTCCGGTCGCTTTCGCTCGCTCCGGTCGAGATAGACTTAGAGCTTTGCGCGGCCATACAGTTCTACGGCTGAAGAACGCTCTGAAACTCCTACCAGCTACCTCGGGCGATAGTCCTTCCCGCCTGGCCTTTCCTTTGAATCCCAGATCGTGCCCCGCGCCTTCCACGGTGAGCAGCTTTGTCTTCGCGGGGATCAGCTTTAAGGCTTGTTCGATTTCCGCGATCGAGCCGAAGGGATCGCGCGTACCTTGCACAAAGAGGGCCGGGGTATGCAGATGGAAAAAATGCTGGGTGCGGAGCTGGTCGGGTTTGCGGGGAGGATGCAGAGGATAAGACAGAAGCAGCAGGCCAGAAACTTCTTCCGGGGCTTTTCAGCCGGCTTCCCGGCAGTTCTGCGCAGAGCATGCTGGCCTGGCGTCCGCCGTAGGAGTGGCCGCCGAGAAAGACGCGGCCGGGCGTCAGATTTTTGAGCGCGGCGAGCTGCGTTCTTCAACCCGGCGCGATCGCGCTTGGCGTCGCCCGGGCCCGGCGGACCGTAGGGTCGATCCTGACGATAGGGCAGATCGCAGCGCAACACGATGAAGCCCGCGCCGGAAAAAGTTTCTGCCAGCGCAATCAGCAGAGGCGCCTGGCAGTTCGATCCAGCGCCGTGAGTCAGAACGAGTCCGCTGCCGTTGGGATTGGCGGGGCGATGCAGCAGGCCGCGCACGAACGGGTCTACTGAGACATCGGTGAAGACTTGCGGGCTGGAGTCAGAGGACATGATGGTTTTGCTTCTTGTTCCTAGTTCTTAAACCATCGGCTGCCGCAGAAAATTCGCTTAAGTACCCTCGAGGGCTTGAACCCAATCCGTAACTACCGCCTTTAACGCAGGCCTGGAAGGCCCGGTCCACGCGTTACGCCTCCACTTCCTCCAGCTTCTCGTACACTTTCAGGATTTGAATCTCGTTTCCCAGTCTCGCCCAGCAGCGCAGCAGTTCGGGATCTTCCTGCGCTGTGCTGCGGGCCTGCTCGGAGTTCCAGTAACGAAGCAGCACGTATTGAGAATCGCTGCTGCGGTAAAGAAGATCGCGGCCGTATCCTTTTCTGGAGACGATGGCGTTCAGTTCGCGAATGGTCGCGAGCGCAGCTGCCTCCATGCCGGGCAGAGGCTCCCAGATCGCGACCGATAGGAATTCCTGCGACATACTCCGCGATTATAGCTTCTCGCGAGCGTGGCGGCGCGCTTGCGCGTGGAATGCGCGAGCCGCGCCCGCCTCTTCGCAGGTGACCACGTGCAGGCGCATGAAGTTGGTGGAACCGGAAGCCTGACGCGTGCCCGCGACTACTCCCAGCACGTCGCCGGCTTTAAGCAAGCCGCGACTCAACAGTTCGTTCTCGGCCACGTCAACCATGCTGTCGCTGGAGAGCCCCTGGCGCGCACTTCATGGGATGCACACCCCAGTAGAGATTCGTGCGCTGGGCGACGGCGGAATTGTGAGTGAAAGCATAGATGGCGGCCTGCGGGCGGTACTTGGAAATCATGCGCGCGGTGTTGCCGGTCTCGGTGAAAACGGCAATGGCGCCCATGGGCAGGTCTTCGGCGGCGTGCGCGATCGATTCGCAAATGGTTTCGGCGACGGAGAGGCCGTGACGGTCGCGGCGGCGGCGGGGCAGGGTGAATTCTCCCATGTTGCTCTCGGCCTCGACCACGATGCGCGACATCATGGCGACGGCCTCGCGGGGATAACGGCCGCTGGCGGTTTCGGCGGAAAGCATGACCGAATCGCTGCCATCGAAAATCGCGTTGGCCACGTCGCTGGCTTCGGCGCGCGTGGGGCGCGGGTTTTCGATCATCGACTCGAGCATCTGCGTGGCCGTGATCACCGGCTTGCGCCACACGGCGGCACGGCGGATCACGTGCTTCTGAATGACTGGAACTTTTTCCGGCGCCATTTCCACGCCCAGATCGCCGCGCGCCACCATGACGCCGTCGGACAGCTTCGAGGATTTCTTCGAGGTGGTCGATGGCCTGCGGCTTTTCGAGCTTCGCGATTAGAGGAGTGTCGCTGCCGTGGCCGATGACGATTTGCCTGACCATGTTCACGTCGGCAGCGGAGCGCACGAAGGAAAGCGCAACCGCGTCCACGCCGTGTTTGAGGCCGAATTCCAGATCTTTGCGATCTTTTTCGGTCAAGGCGGGAATCGACAACGCGGTGCCGGGCAGATTGATGCCCTGGTGCTCGCCCAAAGTTCCGCCGTTCAAGACGTCACAGACTACATCCTTGCCACGCACGGTGCGCACGCGCAATTCGATGAGACCATCGCGCAGAAGAATGCGCGCGCCGGCGGTGACTTCGCTGGCGAGATCAGGGAAGGTAGTCGAGATGCGCGTCGGAGTTCCAGCGATATCGCGCGGAGTAATGATTACGGTCGAGCCGCTTTTCAGTTCGATGGGCTCGTGGCGCTCCAGGCGTCCAGTGCGGATCTTGGGGCCTTGCAGATCCTGCAGAATGCAGACGGTGCGGTTTTCTTTTTCAGCGGCGCGGCGCAGGCGTTCGATGTTGCGGGCGTGATCTTCGTGCGAGCCGTGGGAAAAATTCAGGCGGGCGACGTCCATGCCCAGGCGCAGCAAGTCGCGCATCGCGGCTTCGGAGTGGCAGGCCGGACCGATGGTGCAGATGATCTTGGCGCGGCGCGGAGCGGCGGGTACGGCGGAAAAAGCGGACTTCTCGGAGATGGGGGTTTTCCGTCGCGAGTTCTGGCTTGCTGAACTTCACTTTTTCTCGATCACTTCCTCAGGGGCTCAAATCCCGATTCCACCGATCGAGACTTTGCGGCACGGCTGACAGCTCAGTGCCCTGATACAAATCTGCTCCACAAAGGATGAAAGGCTTAGTTACGTTTCCGCAGCGATTGTAGCGGCAGGCGCTAGTTCGCTGCCTTGCTGCCCGCTGATCGCGGTCAGTTCTTTTCCCAGCATGGCGCGCGGGAACAGCATGGCATTGAATTCCGCGCCCACGAGGACGACCAGCGAAACCATGTACATCCAGACCAGCAGGCGATGGCGGCGCCGAGCGATCCGTAAATAATGCTGTAGTCGGCGTAGTGCTGCAGGTAGAAACCGAATAGCAGTGTAGCCGAGAACCACATCGCGGTGGCAAGCGTTGCGCCGGGGATCACGCTGTGCCAGGGCTGAGTGCGCGGAACCGCGTTGTGATAGATGAGCGCAATCACGGCGATGCTGGTCAGGGTCGCAATCAGCCAGCGGATGGAGGTCCACATCAGCAGAATGTACGGGCTGAATTCGTGGGCGGTGTAGAACAGAATGTCGGTTTCGATCTTGCTGCCGAAGGCCACCAGCAACGTGGCGAAGGTCATGGGAAGAAGGGCGAAGATGACCAGCAGGAATGAAATCATTCGCTCCTTCACCAAGCCCCAGATTTTCGGCAGTTCGTAACAGCGGCGGAAACCTTCCATCCACGAGATCATCACGCCGGAAGCGGTCCACAGCGTCAGCAGGGAAGCGGTGACGAGCAGGCCCACTGGCCGTTGCGCCGCGCCCCGCAAGGAAATTCATTGCCGTGTTGCTGCCGGCGGGAAGAATGCGCGACAACGCGTAAGAGATTTCGCGCAGGTAAGGCGCGCCTTTGCGCGAGGTCGCCAGCACCGAGCCCACGACCAGCAGCGCGGGAAAGAAAGTAAGAATCGAGGAATAGGCGGAGGCTTTTGCGATGGAAAAGGCATCGTGCTGGAAGGCACGCCAGAAGGCCAGCCGCAGCAGGCGCAGAAAACGAAGCATCGCTGGCCCTAGCTTAGGGCTGGGAGGGGCGGGTTGCAACGAAGGAAGCGGGCCAGGTTCCTCGATCGGCATTTGCTCTGGGTTTGCGTGCATGAGTAAAGGAAGCGTAGCGCACAAGCGGGTTCGGGGCGCGAAACTGGTTCGATGCCCAACCGAGTTTCGCCCCGAGTTACTGTAGTTTCGCTTACTCCGCCGCCAGTTCCTCGGTTTCGCCCTCGTGGCGCATCATCTCGAGAGCGCGCTCGGCTTCTTCGTATGCTGCCGAGACTTCCGCCTGCACCTTGGCCGCGGCCTCTTCCATTTCTGGCGAGAGGCGCACGTTGCGGTAATACTCCATGCCGGTTCCGGCAGGGATCAGGCGGCCGACGATCACGTTCTCCTTGAGGCCGCGCAGGTGATCGACCGCGCCTTGATCGAGGCTTCGGTGAGCACGCGCGTGGTCTCCTGGAACGACGCCGCCGAGATGAACGAGTCGGTCGAGAGCGACGCCTTCGTGATGCCGAGAAGCAGCGGGCGTCCGGTAGCCGGCTTGCCGCCTTCCTTGATCACGCGCTCGTTCTCTTCGCGGAAGCGGAACTTATCCAGTTGCTCTCCAGCAGGAACGTGGTGTCGCCCACGTCCTCGACCTTCACCCAGCGCATCATCTGGCGGACAATCACTTCGATGTGCTTGTCCGAGATGTTGACGCCCTGCAAGCGGTAGACTTCCTGGATTTCGTTCACCAGGTAAGACTGCAGCTCTTTTTCGCCGAGCACGGCCAGAATGTCGTGCGGGTTGAGCGGGCCATCCATCAGCGGTTCGCCCGCCTTGACGCGCTCGCCTTCCTGCACGTTGATGTGAACGCCGCGCGGCACCGAGTATTCTTTTTCCGTGCCGTTGTCGGCCTGCACATACAGTTTGCGCTGACCCTTGCGAGACTTCGCCGAACTTCACCGTGCCATCGATTTCGCTGATGACCGCGGTTTCGTGCGGCTTGCGCGCTTCGAACAGCTCGACCACACGCGGCAGACCACCGGTGATGTCCTTGGTCTTGGTGGTCTCGCGCGGGATCTTGGCCAGCACGTCGCCGGGTGAAACCGTGTCGCCATCCTGCACCATAAGGTGAGCGCGGGAAGGCATGAGGTAGCGCTTGCTGCTCTTGCCTTTGACCACGATGGCCGGCTGCCGCTTCTCGTCGGGCGAATCGCCGACGACGTGCCGCGACAAGCCGGTGACCTCGTCCACTTCTTCGTGCAGCGTGACGCCTTCCTGCAAGTCCTTGAACTGCGCCGTGCCGCCGATTTCGGTGAGGATGGCGAAGGTGTAAGGATCCCACTCGACCATGACCTTGCCCTGCTGCACTGCATCGCCGTCGTTGACCTTGAGCTTGGCGCCGTAAATCACGGAGTAGCGCTCGCGCTCGCGGTTCTTCTCGTCGACGATCGCGATCGAGCCCTGGCGATTCATCACCACCAAATCGCCAGACTTCGACTTCACCGTCTGCAGACCGATGAAGCGCACGGTGCCGGTATTCTTGGCATCGAGGCGCGACTGCTCGGAGACTCGCGATGCCGTACCGCCGATGTGGAAGGTACGCATCGTGAGCTGCGTTCCCGGCTCGCCGATCGATTGCGCGGCGATAACTCCGGTGGCTTCGCCGAGTTCGACCAGGCGGCCAGAAGCCAGGTTACGGCCGTAGCACATGACGCAGACGCCGCGCTTCGATTCGCAAGTGAGCACCGAGCGGATCTTCACCCGCTCGATTCCCGCGGACTGAATCGATCCCGCGAGTTCTTCGGTGATCTCGTGGTTGATGTCGACGATCACGTTGCCGTCGTAGTCTTTGATCTTCTCAAGCGAAACGCGGCCCACAATGCGGTCGCGCAACGGCTCGATAATTTCGCCGGCTTCGACGATACCCTGGACGTAAATGCCATCCACGGTGCCGCAATCGTACTCGCTGATGATGACGTCCTGCGCCACGTCGACGAGACGCCGAGTGAGGTAGCCGGAATCCGCCGTCTTGAGCGCCGTATCGGCCAGACCCTTGCGGGCGCCGTGGGTCGAGACGAAGTATTCCAGCACCGTCAACCCTTCGCGGAAGTTCGCCGTGATGGGAGACTCGATAATTTCGCCGGAAGGCTTGGCCATCAATCCACGCATGCCGGAGAGCTGGCGAATCTGCTGTTTCGATCCGCGAGCGCCGGAATCGGCCATGACGTAAATCGGATTGATGAAGCCTTCCTTATCGGCCCGCTGCATCTGACCGAACATCTCGTCGGCAACTTTTTCCGTGATGCCCGACCAGATTTCGATGACCTTGTTGTAGCGCTCGCCGTTGGTGATGGCGCCGTCGAGGTATTGCTGCTGCACGGCAACCACTTGCCTCTCGGCGTCCTTGACCAGCGTCTTCTTGCTGTCAGGGATGACCATGTCGTCGATGCCGATGGAAAGGCCGGCTTTGGTTGCGTACTTGAAGCCGAAGTCCTTTACTTCGTCGAGCATCTTGACCGTGGTCTCGAGTCCGAACCGCAGGTAGCCGTAATTCACCAGCGCGCCGATGCCCTTTTTCTTGAGCAGGCCGTTGATGAAAGGCATGCCCTCGGGCAAATGGTCGTTCAGGATGGCGCGGCCGACCGTCGTGTTGACGAAGGCGCGCTCCACATGAATCGGCTCGGTGTGAATGATGTCCTGATCGTCGTAAGCGGTGGTCAGTTCGATCAGTTCGCCGGTATAGCGCAGGCGAATGGGAGAAAGAGTTTCCACTTCGCCGGTTTCGAGCGCCAGCAAAACTTCTTCGATGTTGGCGAACACGCGGCCTTCGCCCTTCGCGCCGGGCTTGGATTTGGTGAGGTAATACAGACCGAGCACCATGTCCTGCGTGGGGACGGTGATCGGCTGGCCCGACGCGGGCGAAAGAATGTTGTGCGAGGCCAGCATCAGCACGCTGGCTTCAACCTGCGCTTCCGGAGACAGCGGAATGTGAACCGCCATCTGGTCGCCGTCGAAATCGGCGTTGAACGCCGTGCAGACGAGCGGATGAATTCGGATGGCTTTGCCTTCCACCAGCACCGGCTCAAACGCCTGAATGCCCAGGCGATGCAGCGTGGGAGCGCGGTTCAGCAGCACCGGATGATCCTTGATGACTTCTTCCAGAATGTCCCACACGATGGGCTCCTGCTGCTCCACCATTTCTTTTGCCTGCTTGATGGTGGTGACGTTGCCGGTCTGCTCCAGCCGGTGATAGATGAAGGGCTTGAACAGTTCGAGCGCCATCTTCTTGGGCAATCCGCACTGGTGCAGCTTGAGTTCGGGACCGACCACGATGACGGAACGTCCGGAGTAGTCGACGCGCTTGCCGAGCAGGTTCTGGCGGAAGCGGCCTTGCTTGCCTTTGAGCGTATCGGAGAGCGACTTCAGCGGACGGTTGTTGGCGCCGCGCAGCACGCGGCCACGGCGGCCGTTGTCGAATAGTGCGTCGACGGCTTCCTGCAGCATGCGCTTTTCGTTGCGGACGATGACTTCAGGCGCGTGCAGGTCCATCAGCTTCTTCAACCGGTTGTTGCGGTTGATGACGCGGCGGTAAAGATCGTTCAAATCGGAGGTGGCGAAGCGGCCGCCATCGAGTGGAACCAGCGGACGCAGCTCCGGCGGAATCACCGGAATCACGTCGAGAATCATCCAGTGCGGCTTGTTGCCGCTGCGGCGGAAGGCCTCGACCACTTTCAGGCGCTTGGTATATTTGAGCCGCTTCTGCAGCGAGCTCTCGTTCTTCATCTTCTCGCGCAGTTCAATCGACAGACCATCGGTGTCGATGCGCTTGAGCAGTTCCTTGATCGCCTCGGCGCCCATCATCGCCTTGAAGCCCGCGGGACGGTATTGCTGGTCGAGTTCGCGGAACTTGGCCTCGTCCTTGATAACCTCGCGCTCTTTCACCGGAGCGTCGCCGGGCTCGACGACTACGTAGGCCTCGAAGTAAAGAACGGATTCGAGGTCGCGCAGCGAAATGTCGAGCAGATGGCCGATGCGGCTGGGCAGGCCTTTGAAGAACCACACATGCGAGCAGGGCGAAGCCAGCTCGATGTGTCCCAGGCGTTCGCGGCGGACTTTGGAAAGTGTGACTTCCACGCCGCACTTGTCGCAGATCACTCCGCGATGCTTCATGCGCTTGTACTTGCCGCAGAGGCACTCCCAATCGGTTACGGGGCCGAAGATGCGGGCGCAGAACAGGCCGTCCCGCTCCGGCTTGAAGGTGCGGTAGTTGATGGTCTCAGGCTTGGTAACTTCACCGTGCGACCAGCTCCGGATTTTTTCCGGAGACGCCAGGCTGATGCGGATCGCATCGAAGTCCGCGATCGTGTTTTGCATTTCGAATGGGCTCGAACGAAACAAGGTGTTCCTCCGCTTCCTGCTCTCAGGGCAGTGGCCAGTGGTCAGTGATCAGTGGCCAGTTTTCTAATGTTCCGCGGTGCCGAGAGCGCATACCCCGCGAAACTGTTCCTTCGAAACTCTTCGGTGTGACGCTTGCGGCCAGCGCCAGCGTCTACTGACCACTGATCACTAGCCACTGACCACTGCTTAATCCGCTGCCGCGCTGGCCGTGGGCTTTTTCTCCCCGGTCTTGATCAACTCCACATCGAGGCAGAGCGATTGCAATTCGCGGATCAGCACGTTGAACGATTCCGGCACGCCCGGCTCCATGGCAGCTTCGCCCTTGACGATGGCCTCGTAAATCTTGGTGCGGCCGTATACGTCGTCGGACTTCGCCGTCAGCAGCTCCTGCAGAATGAATGCCGCGCCGTAAGCTTCGAGCGCCCAGACTTCCATTTCTCCGAAGCGCTGCCCGCCGAACTGCGCCTTGCCACCCAAAGGCTGTTGGGTGATAAGTGAATAAGGTCCGATGGAACGCGCGTGAATCTTGTCGTCCACCAGATGCGACAGTTTCAGCATGTAGATGTAACCGACGCACACCGGCTGTTCGAACTGATCTCCGGTCATGCCATCGTGCAGAGTGGTCTTGCCCGAAGTGGGCAAGCCGGCATGCTCGAGCAGCGCCTTGATCTCGCCTTCTTTCGCACCGTCAAACACGGGCGAGCCCATGTAGACGCCGCGCGCAAGAGTGGGAGCCAAGGCTTCGAGTTCTTCGTCGCCCATCTCGCCGATAGTGTCAGCGAGCTTCGAGTCTTTGAACAAGGCCTTCAACTCGCGACGGATTGCTTCCGTACGCGTGTTCTCCTTGAGCAATCTACCGATCTTCTCGCCCAGGGTGTAGCCCGCCCATCCCAGGTGGGTTTCGAGAATCTGGCCCACATTCATACGGCTGGGTACGCCGAGGGGATTGAGCACGATCTCGACCGGCGTTCCGTCTTCGAGGTAAGGCATGTCCTCTTCCGGCAGAATGCGGGCGATGACGCCCTTGTTGCCGTGACGGCCGGCCATCTTGTCGCCGACGCTCAGCTTGCGCTTCATGGCGATGTAGACCTTGACCAGCTTGATCACGCCCGGCGGCAGTTCGTCACCCTTGGTGAGTTTTTCTTTCTTCTCGTTGACGATCTTCTTGAGCACGTCGATCTGGCGCGAGGTCATTTCCTCGATCTCGTCGATCTGCTCATTCACTCGCGGATCCTTGTCGGCGTACTTGATACGCTTCAGGTTGCGGGTGGAGATGCGCTCGATCGCGTCGCGGTCAAGGATGTTGCCCTTGGTCAGCAAACGCTTGTTGGTGCGCTCGTCGTGCAGGTCGGCCTGCACTTCCTTGCCGCCGAGAATGTTCTCCAGACGCTTGAGCCGCTCGTCGGTCAGAATCCGGATTTCGTCGGAAAGATTCTTCTCCAGTTTGCCGATCTGCGTCGCCTCGATCGATTTGGCGCGTTCGTCTTTTTCCTGGCCCTTGCGGGAGAAAATCTTCACATCGACGATCACGCCTTCGATTCCCGGCGGGCAGTAGAGCGACGCGTCGCGAACGTCGCCGGCCTTTTCGCCGAAGATGGCGCGCAGCAGCTTCTCTTCCGGCGTGAGCTGGGTTTCGCCCTTGGGCGTAACCTTGCCCACCAGAATGTCGCCCTGCCTGATGCTGGCGCCGATGCGGATCACGCCCGCTTCGTCCAGATTCCGCAGCATCGACTCGCTGACGTTGGGAATGTCGCGCGTGACTTCTTCCGGACCGAGCTTGGTGTCGCGCGCCTCGATCTCGTACTCCTCGATGTGCAGTGAAGTGTAGTAATCGTCCTTCACCATCTTTTCGGAGACGAGAATCGCGTCTTCAAAGTTGTAGCCGCGCCATGGCATGAAGGCCACAAGCACGTTGCGTCCCAGAGCCAGTTCGCCGTGATCCGTGCAAGGACCGTCGGCGATCACTTCGCCCTTGAGCACGCGCTGTCCCTTCTTCACGACCGGCTTCTGGTTGATGCAGGTGTTCTGGTTCGAGCGCTTGAACTTGGTGAGCTGATAAATGTCGCTGCCCACCTCGCGCGAAAGCTGCGTGGGATGGTGCTCGCCTTCAACGCGCACGATGATGCGGTCGGAATCGACCGAATCGATGATGCCGTTGCGCCGGGCCAGCACCACCGCGCCTGAGTCGCGCGCGGTCACGCCTTCCATCCCGGTACCGACGATCGGCGCTTGCGCGCGGAGCAGCGGCACGGACTGGCGTTGCATGTTCGCGCCCATCAGTGCGCGGTTCGCGTCGTCGTGCTCGAGGAACGGCACGAGCGAGGCGGCGACTGAGACCAACTGCTTGGGGCTGACGTCGACGTAATCGACTTCGTCGCGGCTTACCAGCACAAAGTTGCCGGCCTTGCGGGCATTGACCAGCTCGGCCACGATTTTGCCCTTGTCGTCGAGCTCGACATTCGCCTGCGCGATGGTGTGCCGGTCTTCTTCCCACGCGGAAAGATAGAACGAGAACGGATCGATCTGCGCCGGCTTCTTGCGCTTCTCTTTCAATTCATTGTTGATCTTCTCGATCTCATGCTTCTCCATGTGATCGCCGACTTTGTGGTCGCTGTCGCCCGTGTTGACCACGCTGACGTAATCGATCACGCGTCCGCCCTTGATCTTGCGATAGGGCGATTCGATGAAGCCGTAGTCGTTGATGCGCGCATAGCAGCTCAACGACGAGATCAGTCCAATGTTCGGACCTTCCGGCGTCTCAATCGGGCAGATGCGGCCGTAGTGCGTGGGGTGTACGTCGCGCACTTCGAATCCAGCGCGTTCACGCGAAAGACCGCCCGGCCCAAGCGCCGAGAGACGCCGCTTGTGCGTGATCTCGGAGAGCGGGTTGGTCTGATCCATGAACTGCGAGAGCTGCGACGATCCAAAGAATTCGCGGATCGCAGCCATCACCGGCTTCGCGTTGACCAGGTCGTGCGGCATCGCCGTCGACATTTCCTGGTACACGGACATTTTTTCTTTAATCGCCCGTTCCATGCGGACCAGGCCGATGCGGAACTGGTTCTCCATCAGTTCGCCGACCGCGCGTACGCGGCGGTTGCCCAGGTGATCGATGTCATCCACCGACCCGATGTTCTTGCGCAACTTCAGCAGGTAGCCGATGGTGCCGTAGAAATCGTCGGGATCGAGGGTGCGCTTGTCGAGACTGGTGGCGTCCTGGTTCTCGAACAGCTTGATGTTGAACTTCAGCCGGCCCACCTTCGAAAAATCGTACTTGCGCGGGTCGAAGAACATGCCGTGGAACAGCGCCGTGGCCGTATCCAGCGTCGGCGGATCGCCGGGACGCAGCTTGCGGTAGATTTCGATCAGCGCTTCCTGCGGCGTCTTCACCGAATCGCGTTTCAGGGTCTGGCTGATCACCGTGCCCACGTCGTCGCGCTCGGGGAAGAACAGACTCATCTCCATCACGCCGGAGTCGAGAATCTTCGAGACTTTGTCGGCATTCAGTTCGCTATTGGCTTCGAGCAGCACTTCGCCGGTGGTCGTATCGACCACGTCGGCAGCAGCCCATGCTCCCTCGAGATCGGTAACGTCGACTTCGATCTCGGAGATCTTCGCCTTCTGAATTTCCTTCAAAGTCTGCGCATTCAGCTTGCGACCGGAGTGCGCAATCTCATCCCCAGATTTGTTCTTGATGCTGTGCGCCAGCTTCATGCCCAACAGGTTCGTCGGTTTCTCGCTGGCAGGGTCGAGCGTCCAGAACAGCTTCTTGTCTTTGATCGCAATGCGATCGACGGTGTAGAACGACCGCAGAATGTCTTCGCCCGAACGCAGGCCGAGAGCACGCAGGAAGATCGTTCCCAGAAACTTGCGCTTGCGGTCGATGCGGACGTAGAGCACATTCTTCTGGTCGTATTCAAACTCCACCCAGGAACCGCGGTAGGGAATGATCTTGCCCAGGAAGTAAGTGCGGTTGTTGGCGGTCTCGAAGAACACGCCGGGCGAGCGGTGCAACTGGCTGACGATCACGCGCTCGGTGCCGTTAATAATGAAGGTGCCGTTCTGCGTCATCAGCGGCACGTCGCCGAAGAACACTTCCTGCTCTTTAATGTCGCGGATCGAACGGTTGCCGGTTTCGGCGTCCTTGTCGAAAATCGTGAGGCGCATCGTGACCTTGAGCGGCGCGGAGTAGGTCATGCCGCGCTCTTCGCACTCGGCCACGTCGTACTTCAACTGCAATCCAACCGGGTCGCCGCACTTGTTGCAGAAGTCCGGAGTATTCGCGTTGTAGGTGCCGCACTTCTGGCAGAGCACGTCGCCAGGATGGAACGGATCGGTGATGACCGTGTTGCCGCAGTTCTTACAAGTGGTGCGCAAGTGGTGCAGTCCCTTGAGGTGACCACACTTGCACTCCCAGTTACCAATGGCGTAATCCACAAACTCCAGTTGTGATACGTTGCGGAAGTCGGTGATCGGGAAGACGGACTGGAACACCGCCTGCAATCCGCCGTCTTCGCGTTCGCTGGGCAGCTTGTCCATCTGCAGAAAGCGGTCATAGGAGCGCTTCTGCACCTCGATCAGATTCGGGATCTGAATGGTGGCTGGAATTTTAGAAAAATCGAAACGTTTACGGAAGGCATTAGTCTTCATCGTCAAGAAACTCCCAATGTCAGGCGCAGCCGAGCGCTGCGATTACCCGCGGAATGTGGGGCGCACATCGCGCCGCGCTGATTAACTGCTGTTGTGAACCTGTTTGAACCTGGAAAACACGACGGGGCGTCTGCAGGGACAGTCATTCCCGCAGACGCCATGCAAGGCGTTTCGCCAATCTGAATTTGTTATCTTTCGCGCCAGTTCTCTTCGGCCGTTTCCGTTCCGCCTGCCCACGGAACAGTGCCCAAGCTTCCCTGCGGGTCTCGCCCGCGATGAGTGAGGCCAGGGAAGCGGTGTTATATAGATGCTAACACCACCGCCCAGGCTTCACAACCAGAACGTGAATATTTCTACTAAGGCTTGCAACCGCAAAAAGAACCCCGGCCCGGCGAGCAACTGGACACTGGAGATCCTTCGCGAAAAACACTCAGGATGACCGCAGCGGGCTCCCGCTTCGCTCACGCCCGCTAGGCGCGGTCATTTCACTTCGACCACAGCGCCAGCCTCGGTAAACTTCTTCTTGATGGTCTCGGCCTCGTCCTTGGAAACGCCTTCCTTGATGCTCTTGGGCGCTCCATCCACCAGTTCCTTGGCTTCCTTCAAGCCCAGGCTGGTGACCTCGCGGACGGCCTTGATCACATTGATCTTATTGGCGCCAACTTCCTTGAGAACGACGGTGAACTCTGTCTTCTCCTCCGCCGGAGCCGCTGCCGCAGCACCGCCGCCGCCCGCCACGGCCACCGGGGCCGCCGCTGCCGCCGAGACGCCCAAGCGTGCTTCCAGTTTCTTCACCAGTTGCGCCGCATCCAGCAGCGACAACCCTACGATTGAATCTTCTATCTGTTGCAGGTCTGCCATGTTAGTTTCTCCACTTTTCTTAAGTTTATGAATTTCTTGATCATCCTCTGCCGGGTTTCCAGTGCGTCAGGCTCGTCTCCCAGCGCCAGACAACGCCTGGATCTGAACCCCGCAACCCCTGACTTCCGATAACCAAATCTCTTCGGACGGCGTAACCGCCCCGAACTTGTAGCGCCGGCTCTCAGGCCTGCGCCTCAGCAGGCGCCTCGCCCACAAATTTGCCCTTCTCCACGCCCTGCCCGATCACCACCGCAACATCGCGCCCGACGGCATTCATCACTGTCACCAGCCGCTGCGCCGGCGAGCTGATCAGGAACAGCAGCTTGGAATAGAGTTCTTCCTTCGACGGCATGCTGGCCAGCGCTTCGATCTCTTTGATCGAAATCACGCGGCCCTCGACCACGCCCACCTTAAAGGTGAACTCCGGCGTGTCTTTGGCATACTTGGTCAGAGCCTTGGCCATCGCCACGGGGTCGCCCGTGGTATAGGCGATCGAGGTGACTCCAGTCAGGTTCTTCAACCCTTCCTCGATCTTGGTACCCTTTACCGCAAGTTCGGCCAGCGTATTCTTGACAACCTGATACTTCGCGCCCGCGCCGCGCAAAGCCTTGCGCAGCTCATAATCCTTGGCCACGGTCAGCTTGCTGTAGGTGGCCACGACCGCGTTCGAAACGTTCTTCAGGTCGGCACTCAGCTTCTCGACCTGTTCTTTCTTTCTGGCTTTAGTAACTGGCATCGCTTGATCCTCGTATGAATCTTGTGTGCTCGTGTAGGGACGGACGCATTCGTCCGTCCGGGCGCTTCAGCGCCGCATTAAGCTTTCGCAGCAGCCTCGATGGGGGAGACATCCAGCAAAATCCCCGGCCCCATCGTCGAACTCAGCGTGCAGCCCTTGATGTATTTCCCCTTCGCCACTGAGGGCTTGGCCTTGATCACGCTGGTGATTAGCACGGTCGCGTTGTCAATCAACTTGTCGGGCGAGAACGAAATCTTGCCCACAGGCACGTGCACGAGCGCCGTCTTGTCGGTGCGGAATTCAACCTTGCCTGCCTTCACTTCCTGCACGGCTTTGGCCACGTCGACCGTAACCGTGCCGGTCTTTGGATTCGGCATCAGGCCTTTGGGACCAAGAACCTTGCCCAGCCGCCCTACGGATTTCATAACGTCTGGGGTCGCGATCAGCGCATCAAAGTCAGTCCAGTTTTCCTTCGTAATCTTCTCGACCATCTCTTCGCCACCGAAGTAATCGGCGCCCGCGGCTTCGGCTTCTTTGATCTTGTCGCCCGAGGCGATCACCAAGACCTTCTTTGACTTTCCCAGCCCATGCGGCAGAACGACCGTCCCGCGCACCATCTGGTCGGCGTGTTTGGGATCGACACCCAACCTGCAGTGTGATTTCAACGGTTTCGTCAAATTTCGCGAACTTGACCTTCTGCAGCAGCGGAACCGCATCCTGCAGAATGTAAGGACGCTTCTCAATTGCCGCATGCGCCTTGGCGATGTTCTTTCCTTCTTTTTTCATTTCACTTTCCTCGTCTCCCACCGCTCGTCATTCTCTCGGCGAGCCGTGGTATTTTCGACAACAAAAACTTACAATTTAGGGAGTAGCGCCTAGACCGTTCGCTCTACCCAACCACTTCAATCCCCATCGACCGCGCCGTCCCGCGAATGCTCTTGACCGCGGTATCGATCGACGCCGCATTCAGGTCCGGCATCTTCTGTTTCGCGATGTCCTCAACCTGCTTCAGCGTCACTTTGCCCACCTTGTCCTTGTTCGGCGTGCCCGATCCCTTGGCAATGCCGGCGGCACGCTTCAGCAGAATCGAGGCCGGCGGAGTCTTGGTGATGAAAGTGAAGGTGCGGTCGCTATAAACCGAAACCACGACCGGGATGATCAATCCCTCCATCTCTTTCTGGTTGGTGCGGGCGTTGAACTGCTTGCAGAACTCCATGATGTTAATCTGCGCCTGTCCCAGCGCCGGACCAACCGGAGGCGCAGGAGTTGCCTTGCCCGCCGCGATCTGTAACTTTACGAAACCCGTAACTTTCTTTGCCATAATCTTTTTTCAAGCGAAGTTTCTCGCTTACGATCTCCTAAATGAATTGGGCCCAGCAAAAAGAGCCAGCATAATAGTTGGCGTAAGCCTCTTCTGCACCGGATCGGCAGCCAGCCCCAGACCCTCAATGCTGTGAGCGCCGAGCACTTCCATCTCTCCCGGCTCCGCCATCACCACCATGTCCGGCGCGGAATATCCGGCGCTGGCGATGTAGATCGCGGTCATATCGCGCTCCATCACTCTCCCGTCGATGGTACGGAACGACATCCGGCGACTTGGGTTCAGGCCCAGGCCTTCCAGGCGCTCCCGGGAAATCCAGCTAAACGCCGCCCCGGTATCAACCAACGCCTCCAACTCCTGAACGCTCTCCGGCCTGGTCGGATTCCAGACCGTAAACTTTGTCGTAAATGTGCCCATATTGATCGGCCGCGATCTTACGCCACCTTCTCCACCTGGTTGAACTCTAACTCCACCGGAGTCGAGCGGCCGAAAATCGTTACCATCACCTTCAGCGTCTCGCGATCCTCGTTCACTTCGTCCACAATGCCCTGGAAGGTTGCAAACGGTCCTTCGGAAATGCGGACGGTTTCATTCTTCTCGAACTTGACCTTCAACTTGGGTTTCTCGCGACTGTCGGCCACTTTGTAAACGATGTGCTGCACTTCCTCGTCGGAGAGCGGTGTGGGCTGCTGCCCCGTGCCTACGAACCCGGTGACGCGCGGCGTTGATTTCACCACGTGCCAGACGTGATCGTCCATGTCCATCTCGACCAGCACATAGCCGGGATAGAACATGCGCTCCGACGTATATTTCTTGCCGCCGCGCACCTCTGTAACCGACTCAGTCGGGATCAGCACCTTGCCGATCTTCTCTTGCAGTCCGAAGGCCTGCACGCGCGACTCCAGCGACTCCTTCACCTTGCGCTCAAACCCGGAATAGGAGTGAATGATGTACCACTTCATGTTCGGATTGCGGGCTGGCTCGCCAGTTGCGGCAACGCCATCCACGGCAGGTGGCTGCTCACCGCTTACGGCAGCTTCGTTCTTTTCTTCGTCCTGCATGATCAAGTTAAACTCCGTCCCGCGCGTTCTAGCTACTTCCCGAAATAGCTGTACAAGAACGTGACGCCCCGCTGGATCACGTTATCGATGATGAAAAAGTAGACACCGAATATAAATACCGTAACCACCACCACCGCGGTGGTGCCCCGCACTTCTCTCCACGATGGCGCGGTAACCTTGCGCATCTCAGTGCGCACGTCGTTGTAGAACGACTTGATTCGCTCCGGCCAGGACTTGAGCCGGTCTCCGAAACTCTCGCCGGCGGTCACGATTGAGTTTGCCATCTTCTTTTTTGTCTCCACTGCCATACTGCTCCTGACCGTTCCCAACTTCCTTCCCAAAATTCTGGCAGGGGCGGAGGGATTCGAACCCCCAAGTTCGGTTTTGGAGACCGACAGTTTAACCGTTGAGCTTACGCCCCTAAAAACTAGTGATCAGTGTCCAGTGATCAGTGGTCAGAAATCAAAACCGCTTTGCCTTGCTGACCATTAGCCACTGACCACTGGCCACTGCTACTTCACCTCTTTGTGCGGCGTATGTTTGCGGCAGCGGCTGCAAAACTTCTTAAACTCCAGCCGTTCCGTCGTCGTCTTCCGGTTCTTGGTAGTCGAATAATTCCGCTCTTTGCAATCACCGCACTGCAATGTAACAATCTCTCGGGGCATCACTCACTCCATCCTTAAGCTTTTGCTTCTATGTGGGGACAGCCGCCCTCGGCTGTCCGCGGAGCGAAGCTCCGCGCTTTTGCTTCGTTACTGCACAATCTCCGCAATGGTTCCGGCGCCGACCGTGTGGCCGCCTTCGCGAATCGCAAAGCGCAAACCCTTCTCCATCGCCACCGGCGTGATCAACTCAATCACCAGGCGAGACATTGTCCCCAGGCATCACCATCTCCGTACCCGCAGGGAGTTCCGCCACACCCGTCACGTCCGTCGTGCGCAAATAAAACTGCGGACGGTATCCCTTGAAGAACGGCGTATGCCTTCCACCCTCTTCTTTCGTCAGGATGTATACCTCCGCCTTGAACTTCGTGTGCGGAGTGATCGATCCGCCCTTCGCCAGCACCATCCCGCGCTCGACATCTTCTTTCGCAATGCCGCGCAACAACAGTCCCGCATTGTCGCCCGCCATGCCTTCGTCGAGTTGCTTCTTGAACATTTCGACGCCCGTGACAACCGTCTTGCGCGTGTCGCGGAAGCCGACGATCTCAACTTCCTCGCCGACCTTCACCTTGCCGCGCTCGATGCGTCCCGTGACCACCGTGCCGCGCCCCTGAATCGAAAAAATATCCTCAATCGGCATCAGAAACGGCTTGTCCAGTTCGCGCGCCGGCTGCGGAATGTATTTGTCCACCGCCGCCATCAACTCGTCGATCTGCGCCTCTGCCTTGGCTTCGCCATTCAGCGCGCCCAGAGCCGATACCCGCACTACCGGCACATCGTCGCCAGGAAACTTGTAAGCCTTCAGCAACTCCCGCACTTCCAGTTCGACGAGTTCCAGCAACTCGGGATCATCCACCGCATCGACTTTGTTCAGCGCCACCACCAGATACGGCACGCCGACCTGGCGCGCCAACAGCACGTGCTCCCGCGTCTGCGGCATCGGACCGTCGGTCGCAGCCACCACCAGAATCCCGCCATCCATCTGGGCCGCGCCCGTGATCATGTTCTTGATGTAGTCCGCGTGGCCCGGGCAATCCACGTGCGCGTAGTGCCGGTTCGGCGTCTCATACTCCACGTGCGCCGTCGCGATGGTGATGCCGCGGGCTTTTTCTTCCGGAGCGTTGTCAATCGTGTCAAAAGACCGGAACGTGTTCTTCGGATTATGCTTCGACAATACCTTCGTGATCGCCGCTGTCAACGTCGTCTTGCCATGGTCAATGTGACCAATCGTCCCTACGTTGCAGTGCGGCTTATTTCGATCAAATTTCTCTTTCGCCATAAAATTGCCGTGCCTCGCTTGTTAGTCAGTAACGCAATTCCAAAACGCAATTCAGTAATACTGGTAAAGCTTCTTAAACTTGTGCCGCAACGCGATGTCGACCGTTTCCAGCTTCGACAGATAAAACTCGCGCATCTGCGCCTGGTCGGAAAGCGGCAGTGCCTGATACAACTGCCACGCGCTCAACTCTTTTCCCGCCCCCGATCCAGCACTCGTCTCGCTCGTGACCTCTTCCAGCAATCGGGCCGAAAGCACCCCATCAAACTCCCGCACGCGAATCCCTTTGCGATCCAGCTGCTTCAGGAACCGCTCCACCTTCTGAGGCAAAAACGCCTGCTCCACCGCGGCTTGCAGTTTCGCGAACTCCTGCTGCTTCTCAACCTTGATCGCGGCCTGCTCGAAGCCTTCTGTCATCGCACCTGAACCAAAATTCTGGAGCGGGAGACGGGAATCGAACCCGCGACCAACAGCTTGGAAGGCTGTGACTCTACCACTGAGTTACTCCCGCCCTTACTGCCTCTTCGCTCATCCACAATCTCTGGAGCCGATGATCAGGATTGAACTGATGACCTCTCCCTTACCAAGGGAGTGCTCTACCAACTGAGCTACATCGGCAAAAACCTTCCCACATTTATTGCTTACTTCGATTCGCTGTCGCCATCCGGGTGCAGCACTTCCTTCCGCCGCACCCAACTCTTGAACGCGAACATCGCCAGAATCAGCAGCGTCAGCAACCGGATCCGCTGATCGCTCAACGTGGCGAACGCCAGCGCACCCAAAACCAAGTACGCAATCATCGCCATTGCCAAGCGACTCATAATTCCCGCCGCACTCGAAACCGGTACAACGCATTCCGGCGCTACACATCTGGCTCAACAAAATCTGGCGCCACTTAAACATACTTCTTACAAATCATGGTGCACAGGGAAGGATTCGAACCTTCGTACCTCGCTAGGAGGGACAGATTTACAGTCTGTTGGCTTTAACCACTCACCCACCTGTGCAAAACCGCCGGGCGATGCAGCCGTGCGCTCCATCCAGCAGAAATCGCCAGCAGGCAATCGCGCGAAATCCAGACTTTCGCAAATCAGACTTCGCAAACCTGATTTTCGCAAACCAGGGAAACCAAGAATCGCGCTTACGGATTACCGCGCGAAGATCACTGCACGCCGGAATCTTTCCGAATAGAGTCCCGAATGAAGTGCGTTGGAAAAACCTGTTGCGCCACCTAGAGTCCCGCTGCCTGCCGGAATTTCGAATTTCGTTTCCTGAGTTTCATATGCTGGAGCTGGCGAAGGGATTTGAACCCCCGACCCCCTGATTACAAATCAGGTGCTCTACCGACTGAGCTACGCCAGCATGACGGGGACATGGACCCTTTCGGGCACAAGTAGACCCTTGATCCCTTCCACATGTCCGGGACAATTAGTTAAGTTATCACAACGGGTAAATTTCGCGCAACCGGCCCCCCCTGCGCTGAACACTCAGCCCCAAGTCTGATGTGCTACACAGGCTATAATTGCGCCCAACAATGGCCCTCACCTCCGGCACCAGACTCGGTCCTTATGAAATCCTTGCTCCCCTCGGCGCGGGTGGCATGGGAGAGGTCTATCGCGCCAGGGACACGCGCCTCGACCGCACCGTTGCCATCAAGGTTTTGCCGTCGCATCTTTCCTCCAACCCGGAATTGAAACAACGCATGGAGCGCGAGGCCAAGGCCATTTCCGCTCTTCAGCACGCCAACATCTGCACTCTTCACGACATCGGCAGCCAGGATGGCACCGACTTCCTGGTTATGGAGTATCTCGAAGGCCAAACTCTGGCCGAGCGCCTGGCGAAAGGCGCGCTTCCCCTTGATCAAGTCTTAAAGATTGCAGCAGAGATCGCGCAAGCCCTGGAGAAGGCGCATCAACGAGGCATCGTTCATCGCGATCTGAAGCCCGCGAACATCATGCTGACCAAAGCGGGCGCAAAGCTGATGGATTTCGGCCTGGCAAAGCCAGAGTTATCGATCGCGCCCCAGGCCGTCGGTCCGTTCACTCCTTCCACGCCGACGATGAATCTTGCGTCGCTCACCGCAGCTGTCTCGCCGCTCACGCAGAAGGGCTCGATCGTCGGAACGTTTCA
The DNA here is from genome assembly GCA_963841125.1 of uncultured Acidobacteriaceae bacterium. Taxonomy (GTDB): domain Bacteria; phylum Acidobacteriota; class Terriglobia; order Terriglobales; family Acidobacteriaceae; genus Sulfotelmatobacter. Next base: position 1,281,446 of record CAWJBH010000003.1, on the reverse strand, counting down.
ATACATGGCTCCCGAACTTCTTCAAGGGGCGGAAGCCGACGCGCGCAGCGACCTCTTCAGCTTCGGATGCGTTCTCTACGAAATGATCACCGGACGGCGCGCGTTCGAGGGCAAATCGCAACTCAGCGTATTCACCGCCATTCTGGAAAAAGATCCTGAACCCATCAGCGTCAGCCAGCCCCTGGCCCCGCCCATGCTCGACCGCGTAGTGCGTGCGTGCCTCGCCAAAGATCCTGCGGACCGCATCCAGTCCGCGCACGATGTCGCTATGGATTTGCGCTGGATTGCGGAATCCACGTCGGCCGAATCGGCGGTGGTCGACTCAGCAAAGTCATCTTCGCAACTTAAGAAGGCCTGGGCAGCTTGGGCAGCCGGGCTTGTGCTTGTCTTCATCGCGCTCGCAGGATTCGGGGGCTATCGTTGGGCGAAATCCTCCGGAGACGCCGTTTCGATCCACGCCGAAATCCCGCCGCCAGATAAATTTTCGCTGGACACAACCGGCGATGCCGGCGGCATGCCGGTGCTTTCCCCGCAAGGCGACAAGATCGCCTTCGTCGCTCATTCTGGTGAAACCAAGCTTCTGTGGGTCCGGTCGCTGAGCAGTGACTCGGCGCAGGCACTCGACGGCACAGCGGGCGCTGCGCATCCCTTCTGGTCGCCGGACGGCCGCTACGTCGGCTTCTTTGCCGGAGGGCAAGTTGCTGAAGATTGCCGCCACGGGCGGCCCGATTGCGAGCTTAGCCGATGCCCCCAATCCCCGTGGCGGAAGCTGGGGGGCCAATGATGTGATTGTATTCGCGTCGGATTTTACGGGACCGCTGTCGAAAGTGAGCGCTCAGGGCGGCGCGGCCGAACCCGCGACGTTGATTGATAAAACCAAGCACACCACCCATCGCTGGCCGTGGTTCCTGCCCGACGGCAAACACTTTATTTTCATCGCCACGAATCATACTGGAGGCGACGTCAAACAGAACGGAATCTACTTTGGCGTCTGTCGACAGCCCAGAGACGCATCTGATTGTGGCGACTGATTCAGCGGCGCAGTACGCTTCCGGTTATCTTCTATACCGTGCCAGCACGGCGCTAGTGGCACAGCCCTTTGATCCAAGAAATGGAACCTTGGCGGGATCGGCAATTCCGCTGGTGAATAACCTCCGCGACGACGTTGGTGTGTGGCGCAGTATTTTTGCCGTATCACAAAACGGGGTCATCATTTATCAGCCGGGCAGTGCGGACTCAGCAAAAAGCCACCTGGTGCTGTTCGACCGCTCGGGTAAAGTCCTCACTGACTACGACCCTCAGGAGATTACGACCACAAACGCGCGCTCGTTGCTGGGCATGCGGGATGTGCGGCTATCGCCGGACAATAAGCGAGTGGCATTTGCCCGCGGTACTGGCATTTGGACGCTCGACCTGGAACGCAAGACGGAAACGCGGATTACATTTGATTCGCAGGTAATTCAGGAACCCGCGTGGTCGCCGGACGGAAAGACGCTGCTCTTCTCGGCGCGGGTCACATCCGGCGGCGGCAATGTCGAGATTCGCTCCAAGTCCGCGGACGGCAGCGGCGCCGAGAAAACATTGATCGCCGAGCAGAACAACTACCACATCCCGGACTGGTCGCCCGACGGAAAATATCTCGCCTACCTTTGGGGCGAGGGCGAGAAAATGGTTTCGCTTTGGATAAAGCCCGTCGCCGGAAACGCCAAGCCGGTCGCGGCTGTACAGCCTCCCTCCGCTCAATCCACCCTTGCGTCGTATCGCATTTCTCCCGACAGCCACTGGGTCGCATATCAGTCCGACGAATCCGGACAGCCGGAGATTTACATCGCGAGTTTCCCGGAGGGAAAAGGCAAGTGGAGAATCTCGGCGAACAGCGGGGCCTATCCCGCGTGGAGTGGAAACGGGAAGGAACTTTTCTTCAAGGATCTTAGCGACAATATCTTCGTCTGCCCCGTGACCCCGAAGGGATCGGAAATCGAAGTCGGTGCGCCCCAGCGCTTGTTCCATGCCGCTTCGCCCGGAATCGGCGTCCCATTCGACGTCTCCTCCGATGGAAAGCGTCTGCTGGTGAACCACTCAGTGGAAGAAGCTCAGGTCCCGCTGCAGTTGGTCACGAACTGGCCGGCGGAGTTGAAGAAGTAGGTCCCTATCGCTCGTCGTACATTTACCCGGTCGCCTACGGATGTTTCCCTACAGTGGTATCATTTCCCTCCTGACCGCATTCCATGCGAATTAGGCGCACCCTCCCTCTCGTCTTGGCGGTCGCAGTTATCGCCGCGGCGGTGACCCTCGCCGTCCAACTGCGAAAACATGCTCCGCCGGAGCCCGCCCGCCTGCTGCCCGGCGCGGACGCGTTTTTCTATCTCAATCTTAATGCTGTGCGCAAGGCGAACTCGGGCAAGGACCTTCCCGCCGTGAGCCACGATCCCGAGTACGAGCGCTTCATCAGCAACACCGGCTTTCAGTTCGAGCGCGATCTTGATGAAGCCGCCTTCGCCATCCACTACCCGGCGAAGTGGCCCGGCGGCGGAACCGGCGGCTCCGCTCCCGAAGTACGATTCTCCGAAGTGCTGGTGGGAAAATTTCACGGCGAGCGGGTTACCACTTATCTGCGACAGATCGCCCAATCGGTCGATAACTACCACTCGGTTGATATCTTCACAATTCTCTTGGAAGGCAGATCGTTGCGGGTCGCCGTGCTAAGCGCCGACTCTGTGGCCGCCTCGAATCACGACGACCCCGCAGTCATTCGAGGAATCATCGACCGGTCGAAGCGGCTGGCTTCGCCATTCGGAGGACCATCACTCTTGCGGCAGTACTACAAGCACGTACAGTTGGCCAGTCTGGTGTGGGTGGTGGCGCGCATTGATCCTAACTCGCCGGAAGCCAGCGGCTGGAGTGCGGTTTTCACCATGCCGGCAACGCTCGTTGTTTCCGGTAGTGCTCTCAACCCGCTTCATCCCATGGCCCAAGCGGTTCACCTTACGCGCCGAGGCTTTCACGCAGTCTCCCGGGGCGGCGCGCGCCATCGCCGACAAGGCCAACGTCTTCATCGAGTTAAGCCACACTGCCGAGACTTCCGTGGGAACCCACGGCACCGATGCCGACGTAAAAGCACTTTTCGAAAGCGTGCAGGTGAAGCAGGAGGGCGACCGTGTCATCCTGAACGCCACCGTACCGCCCGGGTTCTTGCACAAAGCAGTTGCCGAAGCGTCGCCTGAACTCGCGCCAGCCACAAAATGAACCCGCGGCCCGCTCCGCACTTACTTCACTCGCAATCTACGTCACCGCGAAATAGTAGACCTTGGAGTTATCGCTACCCGCAGCGATCGCTTTCCCATCGGCAGAGATCTGCATGGGCCAGCTCATATTGTTTGTCTGGAGCCTGCCCATGGCTTTGCCGCTTGCGTCAAACAGGTAAAAGTCGCCCGGAGTCTGATCGGGATAGCCATCGGCCACAGTCAAATACTTTCCAGCCGTATCCAGGGACGTGCTATTCGGATTCCGCTTGGTCGTCTTCGTCCAAAGCTGTTTCCCCGATGTCGCTTGATTGGAAAACAGGAAAACCTTGCCCGTGCTGCCGACGTTGCCCGCCGCCGAAACGACCGAACCGTCATCGCACACCGCGACGGCGCGACAACTGTTGCAACCGGTGAGAGGCGCGCTCCATGCCGGCCGTTTCGTGCTTCCGAAGCTGGAGGTCTTGAAGCAGTAAACGCTTGTGCCACTTGCTGCAGCCGCAAAGGTTGAACCATCGGCGGACAGGGCAACCCAGTGAATTGTGCTGGCATTCGGCTGCCAGGAAACGGGAGCACCGAAGACCCCCGCATTATTCTTTACGAGGACAACCGCACCCTTGAACGTCCCCGACACGATCCATTGGCCATCGGCCGAAATTGCGACTGCGATCACACTGTCGCCCGCGGCGCTCACCAGCTTTTGCGGCACTCCCCAAGTGGATCCGCTCCGCGAGAACAGGTAGGTGTCGTCGGCGCCCGCGACCAGGTAAGACCCGTCGCTGGAGAACGCAACCATGTTTACCCGAACCTTGGTGTTGTAGGTGGAGACTCGCGTCCCCGAACCGGCGTTATAAATGTAAACAAACCCCTGGCCGGGCGCGGACAAGCCGGCGGCCGCCGCCCACTTTCCGTCGCGTGATACTGCAACCCAGTAGACTCCTTCTGTCGCTTGAAATTTATCTTGCCAAAGCGATTTGCCCGCCGCATTCCAGGCGAACGTGCCGACGGTTATGGGTGTGGCGTCGGCGGCACTATGCTTTGCTCCTGCCGCGTAGGGAAAAAAGAACGTGCCCGCCACCACGGTACCGCCATCCTGTGAAATTGCGACGGAATTTATGTACTCCTGCGGCGTTGAGATCGGCGTAGCTGTCCAACTTGCTTTCAGGGCCCCAGTGCTGGTTTTGCTCATTGTCTTTTTCTTCTTCGAGGTACTGGGCATAGACTTCCTCCTTAAATGCGTGAGGATTCTATTCCTCCGTAGGCGCAATTTGAGGGACGATTCGTTGTTGTTCCAAAAAACGAACAGGCCCAGTCCCCTGATTCAGAGGTCAGCCAGGTGGAATCGCGAAACTCAATGCAGTGAAACTAATTTCTCTACCGCGCGTCTTATCTGACAGCGGGTCTGACAACGGGCAAAAAGCGATACAGGTACAATAAATACGCATGTCAAGCCTCCCACTTCCAATTGCCGCGTTTTTCGCAGGCCTGATTTCCTTTCTCTCGCCTTGCGTCCTGCCGCTGGTGCCTGGATATCTATCTCTAATTTCCGGCGCCGGCCTGGAAGAGCTCAAGGCGCCACAGGCTCACCTCATGCGGCGGGTGATGGTGAACTCCATTGGGTTCATCCTGGGATTCAGCGTGGTGTTTATCGCGCTGGGCGCGGCGGCGACGGAAATCGGCCAAGTGCTGGGGATGTACAAACATCTGCTAGCCAGAATAGCTGGCGTCATCATTATTCTTTTCGGACTGCACCTGACTGGCATCTTCAAGATCAAAGCTCTTTATACGGACGCTCGTCTGCATAGCGTGAAAGGGAGCAGCACGCCGGTGGGCGCGTTCGTGATCGGTTTCGCATTCGCCTTCGGCTGGACTCCATGCCTTGGTCCGATCCTAACGGCGATTCTGACCATTGCCGGCGAACAAGATACGCTGGTGAAGGGGGTTTTGCTGCTCGCGGTATATTCGTTGGGATTGGCCGTGCCATTTCTACTAACGTCGCTCTTGATGGAGCGTTTTCTGAAGTTCTACAGCCGCTTCCGCTCACATATGCATGCTCTCGAAATAGCCAGCGGTGGCCTGCTGATCGCTCTCGGTGTGTTGCTCGTGATCGGCCGCTTTACTTTGATTTCGAATTGGCTTTCGTTCCTGAACCGCTTTGCTTTGTAGGCGGCCTGGTTCTGAAACGAAGGCGAATGGAGTGTTCTCTGTGAAACGCAGTCCTCTTGCTCTAATCGTCGTAGCATTCGTAGTCGCGCTCATGCTGTACTTTGGCTATCACCAGGCGAGGCGCAAGGGCGCGGGTTCGCCGCAGCGACTTACCCAGTCCACTATCGCGCCCGATTTCTCTCTCGATTCGCTCGACGGCAAGACCCTGCGCCTCTCCGACCTTCGCGGCAAAGCCGTGCTGCTGAACTTCTGGGCGACCTGGTGCGGTCCCTGCAAAATCGAGATGCCCTGGTTTGTCGACCTGCAGAATCAATACGGCTCGCAAGGATTTCAGATCGTCGGCGTCGCCATGGATGACGGCAGCAAGGAAGACATCGCCAAGTTCGCCAAAGATATGGGCGTGAACTATCCCATCCTGATCGGGAAAGATTCGGTAGGCGATCAATATGGCGGCGTCCCCGCCTTGCCGGAAAGCTTCCTGATTACGCGCGATGGCAAAATCGTGGATAAGATTGTCGGCCTGAGAGGCAAGAGCGAAATCGAAGACGCAATCAAGAAGGCGCTGAGACCCGCCCCGCCGCGAGCCAGGCGTCGGCTTCGCATCAGAAAAGTAGAGAACCCAGTCCAATGACGCTCGACCGTAGAAAGCCGCAAAATCTCGAAACACGCAGTACCGGGCGGCGTGCGCTGCTGCTTACGCTCGTTCTTCTAACCACCGCCTGCCTCTCGTTCGCGCAGACGACAGGCAAAGCTCCGACCCTTACCGTGGCCGCTGCCGTTGGTAACGGCCCAACGCGCGCGGCAGACCATGGTAAACCTGAATTTTCGCGTCCCTCCCGGCTACCACATCAACTCCAACACGCCCAAGTCGGAGTTCCTGATCCCGACCGCCCTGAAGATGGACCTGCCCACGGACATCATCCTGGGAAAGATTGAATATCCCGCCGGCGAGGATAGGAGTTTTCCCTTCTCGCCCGACGAAAAGCTAAGCGTCTACAGCGGAGATTTCACCATCGCCGTGGCGGTGCATCCGCTGCACTCCGTGGTACCGGGAAAATATCGAAATGCGCGGAGTTCTGCGTTACCAGGCCTGCGACAACGCAGCCTGCTACCCGCCGAAAAGCTTGCCCGTGAGTTTCGAAGTGAAGGTCGTGAAAGAACCGGCGGAGCACCACGCCAACCCAGCACAGAGCCCGCACGTGCATAACTAGGCGTCAACGTTGGATCAACCCGTCAAGATCCTGATCTGTAAGAGTTTGGCTGGCGTACTATTAATCGGTGTGTGGGGTTGCGCTGGCGAGCGCGAGAATCGCTCCGGCAAACAGCAGCGTGTCGAAAAAGTAGTTGATCCCTTCAACTTTGACGTCGGTGCTCGGATTGGCCAGCGCCGCAATCAGGATCGGCCCGTAGATGAATACCACCAGCAGCACAATCCAGGTACCGAGATAAGTTGCCGCCATCCTCGTCTTCTTGCCCAGCAGAATACATACTCCGGCAACAAGAAGAATTGCGCCAGTCACCCACCCAATGAGCAGGTGCGCCGGAATCCACGTGGGCATCAGTTTTTCGAGCGGCACTCCTGGGACGTTCGCCGTGTGTAGAGAGTTCTCAATGCCATAAAATATGGCGGCGATCCCGATTATCACGCGGCCCACAGTTATGAGCTTGCTTCCGCCTTGCCCCTGACCTTGCCCGCGCATAGCGTTTCCCGCAAGAATCCAGGCTCCGCCACCAAACAACATTTCGCGGAGAGTCAATGTCCATCCAAACCGGTCTCTGGGGCTGGCGAGAGATCCCGGGATGTCCAACATCGCTACAAAAAGGAACATCGCGATCCCGAACAACAGACCGGACCAGCGCACCTGAATTTTTGTGGCAATGCTCAAAGACGCAGACAATAGCGCAAAGCCGAAGAAATACGCCCAAAACAACCGCCATGGCATATACGAGGGCACCATGGTCATGAGGCCTTTAGCGGCCGCTAGATGCAAGGCGCCGAAGACCGCCAAGGGCGCGGCGAAACACAAATTGCTCAAGGCCACAATCTTGTCGAGACCGCGGGCTCGAGCGATATCGGCCCTGGCAGCCCATAGGGCAATCATGAAAAGCAGGATGCCGGCGCTGCACATCGACACTACCGTCACAGAGATCGCCAAGATTGCCGGCACGTGGATCAGTGGGCTCACCATATCTCGCAGACGTTTCTGTGGTCGAAAAGTTAGCTACCGCCCGCCCTGTTTCTTCTCGACTCGCGCCCAGGCATCTTTCAGCGCGACTGTGCGGTTGAACACCAAGCTACTGGGCCTTGAGTCAGGATCGACGCAGAAGTATCCCAGGCGCTCGAATTGATAGCGAGTGCCCGCGGTGGAGTTGGCGAGCGAAGGCTCGACCTTGGCTTCCGCAATGACCTCCAGCGAATTTGGGTTGAGATTGTCGAGGACGTCCCGGCCTTCTTCGACATCGCTGGGGTCTTCTTTGAGGAACAGACTCTCGTAGACGCGCACTTCGGCGTCGACCGCGTGCGTAGCCGAGACCCAATGGATCGTTGATTTCACCTTGCGTCCGTCGGGCGTGTTACCGCCGCGTGTCGCGGGATCGTAGCTGCAATGTACTTCCATCACTTCGCCTTGATCGTTCTTCACAACACTGTTGCAAGTGACAAGATAGCCGTAGCGCAGACGCACTTCGCGCCCGGGCGAAAGCCGGAAATATTTCGGGGGTGGAACTTCGCGAAAATCATCATGCTCGATATAAAGCTCGCGCGAGAACGGAATCTTGCGCGAGCCGGCGCTTTCGTCCTCGGGATTATTCACCGCGTCCATCTCTTCAACCTGATTTTCCGGATAGTTGTCGATCACAACTTTCAGCGGATGCAGCACCGCCATCACCCGCGGCACTCGTTTGTTCAGATCTTCGCGGACGAAGTGTTCCAGCATCGCCAGCTCGATCGATCCCGGAGTCTTCGACACGCCGATCGATGCAACGAAATTGCGGATCGCCTCCGGGGTATAGCCCCGCCGCCGCAGGCCGCCCAGCGTGGGCATCCGCGGGTCGTCCCAACCGCTCACTCGCCCTTCCTGCACCAACTGCAGCAGCTTCCGTTTGCTCAACAGGGTGTAGGTAAGGTTCAGGCGGTCAAACTCGATCTGCCGCGACGGGAAAATCCCCAGTTGCTGGATGAACCAGTTGTAAAGCGGCCGATGATCTTCGAACTCGAGCGTGCACAGGGAATGGGTCACTCGCTCGATGGAATCCGACTGTCCGTGGGCGTAGTCGTACAACGGGTAGATGCACCACTTGTTACCGGTCCGGTGATGTTCGGCGTGCAGAATGCGGTACATCACCGGATCGCGGAAGTTAACATTGGGCGAAGCCATGTCGATCTTCGCCCGCAGAACTCGTGAGCCATCGGGGAATTCGCCCGCGCGCATGCGATCAAATAAGTCCAGATTCTCTTCGACAGACCGGTTGCGGTAGGGGCTGTCCTTGCCGGGTTCAGTAAGCGTGCCGCGGTGCTTTCGAATCTCCTCGGCCGTTAAATCGTCAACGTAGGCCTTGCCATCCTTGATCAGTTTGACTGCCCACTCATATAGCTGATCAAAATAATCGGACGCGTAAAAGAGCCCATCCCACTGGAAGCCCAGCCATTTCACGTCGGCCTTGATCGACTCGACGTATTCGGTTTCTTCCTTCTCGGGATTGGTGTCGTCGAAGCGGAGATTGGTATGTCCGCCAAATTCGGCGGCCAGGCCGAAGTCGAGGCAGATCGCCTTGGCGTGACCAATATGCAGATAGCCGTTAGGCTCGGGAGGAAAGCGAGTCTGCACGCGGCCATCGTACTTTTTGGTCTTGAGGTCTTCAAGAACAATATCGCGGACGAAGTTCGACGGAGCGGGCGACGGCGAGGCAGCCACAGCTTCTTCTCCAGCTTTAGCAGGGGGACGAGATGAATTCATTACTCTTTGATCTTATCGCAAAGCCAAGCAGCAGCGGACCGCGTACTACCCAGAAGACCGCTAACCAATCTTCAACCTTGTCGCCTGCTCGATACGCGTCAGCGTCGTCTCCCGGCCCAGTACTTCCAGCGTCTCAAACAGCGGCGGAGCATTCTTCCGTCCGCACACGGCCACGCGAATCGGCTGAAACATTTGTCCCGGCTTCACCCCCAACTCCTGCGCTGCGGCACGCAGAGCCTGATCCAGTGGATCGTGTCTGAACTCGACGTTCGCCAGCACTTCACGCGCACGCGTGAGAACTTTCAACGCCATAGCGGCGTCCCCCTTCTGCGGGATGAGTTCGGCCGGATCGTAGGGCGGCAATTGATCCACGAAGAAGAAGTCGGCGGCGGTGAGCACGTCGCGCAGCAACTTGATGCGCTCCCGGATCAGCGGTGTGATGCGCAACATCTTCTCCGGTGTAACGTCGAATCCGGCGGCGCGCACGATCGGCAGCAGGCGGGCGCTCAAGTCCTCGATCGGCAAGGCGCGTATGTGCTCGGCATTCAGCCACACCGCTTTCGGATCGAACGTCTCGTCCGGAGTTGCAGCCGGTTCCTTGAAGTTCACGACCGCGTTCGAACGGTTGATGCCTTCCAGAGAAAAAATCTCAATCAGCTCCTGCAGAGACATATTTTCTCGATCGTTCTTCGGCGACCAGCCCAGCAGGCAGAGAAAATTGATGAAGGCCTCGGAGAGAAATCCTGCGTCGCGGTAGGTGGTTACGCTTACGACGGGACCGTGCCGCCGCTTGGAAAGCTTTGTGCCATCAGGGGCGACCAGCAAAGGCAGATGAGCGAACTGTGGCGGTGTGAACCCGGCCGCTTCGAAGATCAGGACGTGTTTGAAAGTATTCGTGAGATGGTCCTGGCCCCGAATGACGTGGGAAATGCGGAGGTCGGCATCGTCGGCGCAGGAAGCGAGGTGGTAGGTTGGCATTCCGTCGGAACGGAGCAGCGCGAAATCTTCAATGTCGACGGCAGACTTTACCTGCTCCCCATAAACCGCGTCAGCAAATCGCACAGACTGCCCGCCCTCGCGCGGCACTCGAAAACGCAACGCAAACGGCTCTCCCGCTGCGGCGCGGCGGTCACTCTCATCACGCGAAACTTCGCGCGCACGCGGATTGAACAGCCACGTCCCCTGCGCGCCGGATTTCTCGGCGTCCCCGGTGTGCGCGGGAGTGAAGTCGCGGTAGGCGAGCCCTTTCTCGAAGATCGCCCATGCAGTCTTACGGTGCAAATCGATGCGCTCAGACTGTCTGTATTCCTCGTCCCAGCTCAAGCTCAGCCACTTCAGCCCGTCGAAAATCGAATCCACGGAGGCCTGGGTGTTGCGCTCAACATCGGTGTCGTCCAGCCGCAGGATCATCGTGCCGCCGTTGTGGCGGGCGTACAACCAGTTAAAGATGAAAGTGCGGGCGCTGCCTACGTGCAGAAATCCGGTAGGGCGACGGCGCAAAGCGCACCCGTGGCTTCGAGAATGATGTGGATTCGAGCATAGGTTGGCCAAAGTCTGATGGTATGGGCATGGGAAAAGTGTCGTCAAGCCAGCCCGGAAACGATCCCCGCGCTTCCAGTAATTAATTCCAAGTGACCACGGTCAGGACACTGTACTTAAATCCTGTTGTGCTCGCACCCTCGCCTGTGAAAGCATTGGTGATCGGCCTGCTCCCACGCTGCTCACACATATCTTCGCGGGAAGCCTTCGCCGGGCCCATGAATAGTATCGCCACTAGTATCGTCATTATTCCCGGAGTGGTTGCGTTATTGCTGTGCCTGCTGTTTACCTACCTCTATCAGCAGAGCCGGCAGGCCTATTTCCGCGCCTGGCAGATTGCCTGGGCGTGCTACTCCATTCACTATGCGCTCGACGCGTTTCGCTACTATTACCCGCCTGCAACCATCGCGTACTTTTTCAGCTCGTTGTTTTCGGTTGCGATGGGCGTAAGCATCTTTGTCTCGACGCGCCTGACCCGCGGCGCTTTCCGCGTCCGCTGGTATGACTGGGCGCTGGCTTTGGCCGGAACGGCGGCGGCCTGCGTTGATCTGCGCACTCATATGTTAGGAAATACACTCGGGACGGGGCGTCCGCTCAGTCTGGGAGTCGTTTTCCTCAGCGCAGTGCTGCTCTATTGCTCGGCGGTGTTCTACCTGCACGCTCACCGCAAAGGCTCGGTCGCTTTCCAGTTGCTGGCTTTTTCGCTGGCTCTATGGGCGGTGCTGTTGGGCGCCATTCAGTCCAACAATCTCTGGATGGAAATGTTCGGCAGCGTCGGCCACGTCCTCGGCCCGGTACCGCAGATGCTGCTGGGCATCGCAATGGTGATGGTGCTGTTTGAGAACGAGCGCAACGCGGTGCAGGAGAATACCCTTGCTCTCTCCACCCTGGGAGCAGACCCGCGGCGCTTGCTCTCGGCCGATGATTTGCTGCCCAGCATGCAGTCGGCGCTGGACCGACTGGCCGGGGCGTTGTCCGCGCGGCGGGCAGTCATTTATATCTCGGAACGCTGGCGCGGACTGCTGCCCTCGGTCGAGCGCGGATTCTCTTCGGAATTCCTCGACGCTCTGACCGGGACCGGCGCGGGCGAATACATCTGCGAACTGGCCTACCGCCAAGGTGGGCTCTTCACGGCGCATGATCTTACTCATATGACGGAGCCGCTGCCCATAGGCTCATCCGGGACGTTCGCCGATTTCAAGAAGGTTCTGACCGATGCCGGAATCCGCAATCTCACCGCCGTCAGCCTGCAAACCCGCGAATACGCGTTCGGAGTGATCTTATTTCCTCATGCCCAGCGCAAGGCCTTCGGCACGTCTGGTCCGCGTCTGATGGTGGGGCTCGCGCTGCAACTCGGGCTCACGCTCGACAACTATCTGATCGCGCACGACGCCCACCGCCGCACCCAGGAATACGAGTTGCTCACCGAAATCGGGCAGGCCATCAGTTCACGGCTCGATCAGGATGAAGTGCTGCGCACCATCCACGCCGAGCTGGGACAGATTTTCAATACCAGCGACTTCTACATCGCTTTTCAGGAAGGCGACGAAATCCGCTTCGAACTGGAAGTGGAGAACGATCGCACTCTGCCCAAGCGTTCGCGCAAGCTGGAGAATGCCTTCACCGAGTATGTGATCCGAACCGGGCAGCCACTGCTCATCCGCTCCGATCTCGAGAAGACGCGGGCGCGGTTGGGCGTCACTTACCGGCCGGAGCATCCCGCCAAATGCCTGTGCGCGGCGCCCATTCTCCTGAGCAATAAACCGGCGGGAGTCATGGTCGCGATGAGTACGGAACGGGAATTTGTGTTCGAACAGCGCGATCTTGACGTACTCATGACCGCCGCCGGACAGGTATCGGTTGCGGTGGAAAATGCGCGCCTGTTCGCCGACGAGCAACGGCGCTCGCGGCAATTGGCGTTCCTCAACAACATTTCGCGCACCGCAATTTCGAGTGACGATCCCGTGCATATGCTGGGGCAGATCGTCGGAGAGATCCAAAAGAACTTCAGCTTCGATCATATCGGTATCGGTCTGCTCGACTACGGAACCAAGGAAATCGAAATTAAAGCCGAAGCCGGAGCCACAGCGCATGCCATGGGCAAGCGGATTCCGCTGGGCATCGGCATTCTGGGACGCGTGGCGCGCACCGGCGAGCGGGCGCTGGTACATAACGGCCTGGAAGGCCAGATGGGCGCGATTCTGCCGGAATCGCGTTCGGTGCTGTGCATTCCGATCACCTATGGCGAGACTCTGCTGGGCGCGCTGAACATCGAAAGCCGCAGCGAAAGCGCTTTCTTGCCGCAGGATGTTCTCATTCTCAATACCCTGGCCGACCTTGCTAGCTACGGCACTGCACAATGCGTTCGTCTTCCAGAAGCTGCAACAGCAATCGATCACCGACGGTCTGACGGGAATCAAGACCCGGCGGTTCTTCTGGGAAGCGTTGTCGGCGGAGTGGAAGCGCGCTTCGCGCTCCGGACGCCCGTTCTCCGTCGTGCTGATCGATCTCGACAAATTCAAGGAAGTCAACGACACCATGGGTCACTTCGAAGGCGACCTGGTGCTGGCCCGCGTAGGGCGGCTGCTCGAGCAGAAAGTCCCGGCAGTCGAACGTGGTGGCGCGCTATGGCGGAGACGAATTCATCATCCTCATGCCTGAAACCGGCCCCGAGCAGGCCCAGGTGCTGGCCGAGCGCTTGCGCCAGTGGATCGCCACCGACCCCATGCTCAGCGAGCACCACATCACCGGCAGTTTCGGCGTGGCCAGTTTCCCCACTCACGGCTTCTCCATCGAAGACATCATTCGCGTGGCCGATGCGGGCATGTATGTTTCGAAACGTTCCGGCGGCAATCGGGTCTCGGCGGCTGAGGAGTTCGCCGCAGGCGAAGAGTTTGCCGCGCAACGGCAGCAGATTTCCTCCTACATCGAAGGCTTCCTGCAGCGCGAGCACAACGGGCCGGAGCATCTCGAAGAGCTGGCTTCAATGCTGGTGAAGCTCTGCGGCGGCGAAGAAGATTGCAATGTGCCGCTGCTGAAGGAATCGATTGAGGTTCTCAGCCGCGCCGCCGAATCGCGCGAACTGCACACCTCCGGCCACGGCGACCTGGTGGCGCGTTATACCGAGATTCTGGCGCGTGCGCTCCACTTGCCTCCGGAGGAAACCGCCGATCTGGTCTATGCCGCGCGCATCCACGACGTGGGAAAAATCTTCGTTCCCGGAGCGCATTCTGAATAAACCGGGCCCGCTCACCGACGACGAATTCTTCCTGGTAAGAATGCATGCGCGCGTCGGAGCAGAAATCGCCGGCATCCTGCCGCACAGCGCCATGATGCGCCAGGCCATCGAGCATCATCACCAGCGCTTCGATGGCACCGGCTATCCCGATGGCGCCAAGGGAGAGCAGATTCCCGTTGTGGGCGCGCATCATCGCGCTCGCCGATGCTTACGCCAACATGCTGACCGAGCAATCGATCGCAGCCGCGCGCACTCCGGACCAGGCTCTCGATGAACTGGCCAAGATGAGCGGCACCGGCTTCGACGGAATGTTGGTGCGCTTGCTGCTGCGCGAATTGAAGTCGGAACGAGCATCGTCGGCGAAAGACGGTTTCTAGTTTCCGGTTTTCGATGCCAGCAGTACCGTGAAAGAGCGGCGCTTCAGCGCCTTGCGTAAAGCCTGCCGGTACACGAGCCCTCGTCCCGCACCGACTTGCAACTCCCAACCAGAAACTGGAAACTAGAAACTATGCCGTCCATCTCTCTCCAGACAAAGTAGCTCTAATCACCGGCGGCTCGCGCGGCATTGGCGCGGCCACTGTCCGCATGTTCACCGCAGCGGGCGCGAAGGTCGTATTCAGCTATCAGAAGGCGCGGGTCGCAGGCCGAGGCTCTGGCGAAGAATGCGGTGCAGTCAAATTGCCGCGCCGTCGCCAGCAACCTCGACAGCCCAGATTCCGCTCGCGCCCTGGTTGCGGAGGCCGTCAAACATTTCGGCCGCCTCGACATTCTCGTCGCCAATCACGGCGTCTGGCCGGCGCAGAAGACGTTCCCATCGACCAGATGTCCGATGAGCAATGGCGCTCCACTCTTTCCATCAACCTTGACGCGGTCTTCGGCCTGGTCAAATACGCTGTCGCGCAGATGAAGGCGCAGCCGCGAACCGGCAGCCGCCGCCGGGACACATCGTCCTCATCAGCTCCACCAGCGGCCAGCGCGGAGAAGCATTTCACTGCGATTACTCCTCGACCAAAGGCGCGATGATCAGCATGACCAAAAGCCTTTCCTCGGAGCTGGCGTCCGATCGGCATCTACGTGAACTGCGTTGCCCCCGGCTGGGTGGAAACCGATATGTCGAAGCCCACGCTGGATGACCCAGCAGCCGGCGACAAGGTTCGCCGCACGATTCCGCTGGGACGCGTGGGCAAGCCGGAAGAGATTGCGGCTCCCGTCCTGTTCCTGTGCACTGAACACGCCGGCTTCATCACCGGCGAAATCTTCAACGTGAATGGCGGCGCGGTGCTGGTGGGTAAGGCACTTGCCCGCGAAATTCTTCCCAGCACGACACCATTCATTATTTCTTGCATCCAACAAAATGGCGGAACTCCGCACTACCGGTGTGGAGCGGACATTCCCTTCGGCAAGAGCAGGACGGGCCTGTCCGCTTGCGAGGAGTGTCGAAAAACTGGCGGACAAAAGCTCCCCCCGAGCCTGCCGAAGATTACCCGGCCATACAGGCAGCGCCGCAAGCAGCTACAATTTCCTGTTCAGGCATCACACCACCGATTGAATGAAACATTTCTTTCCTAATATCAGTGCTGGCATTCACGCTGGCAACCTCTGGCCGCGGATCCGGTGCGGCCCAGACAGGCGCGCAGACTCTTTCAGAATCTGCGCCGCGCCCCCGTTCCTGCAATCCACGTAAACGACCAGGAAAATGCCCGCCAGGCGCAGCGCTCTGCTTGACCAGGCAATCCAGGCATTAGGCGGCAGCCACGTTCCTGAACATTCGCGACATGCAGCAGCAGGGACGCACCTACAGTTTTTATCATGGGCATCCCTCTGGCATGGGAGCTTTGTTCTGGCGATTCGTGGAGTATCCCGACAAGGAGCGCATCGAGGTCACCAAAGAGCGGGACGTGGCCTATATATACACCGCCGATAAGGGCTACGAAGTCACCTACAAAGGCCCGCACGCCGTGGAGAAGAAGGATCTCGAGGACTATCTGCGGCGCCGCAGATTGTCTATGGAGAATGTGCTGCGGTCCTGGGTCAACGACCCCAGCGTGGCGCTGTTCTACGACGGCAATGCTTTGGCCGGCAACCTAGCGGCGAGCAAGTCACGCTGATCAACTCGAAAAACGAAGCGGTCAGCTCTCTACTTCGATGTGGACTCGCATCTTCCGCTCAAGAAGAGCTATCACTTGGCGCGACCCAGTCGACAAACAGCGCAACTCTCGAGGAAGAAATCTACGACAATTACAAGCCCGACGCAGGGTGTGATGGCGCCCTACAGCTTCACGCGCTACTACAACGGAGACATGCAATCCCAGCGCTTCATTAACTCAGTTCAGTTCAATCAGGGGCTCGACCCGGCCATGTTCGATCCCAATTCCGGCTACAATCCCATAAGTCCGCCTAAGAAACACTAAGGTAACGTCCACGTTGAAGCCCTCAAGACTCCGCAGTTCGCAACATAACTCATTGATAAATCGATGCTTAGAGGCAGCCCAGCCATTAACCAAGAAGGTTCGTGAATCGACATTACGCCACGGACTGTGGCTTTTTTACCACAGTCGGATTGGCGCGCTGGCTGTAATCTGTTCATTAATCGGCACATAATTTAAACAGCCTTTGACGCAAGAGCAGACAGTCCGCTCGGCTGTGGAATGCAGTGGAGTAGGACTCCACAGCGGCGCGCCGGTGTCTATGCGGATTCTCCCCGCTCCGCCCGGAACGGGAATTGTCTTTCGCCGCATCGATCTAGATGGATTTGAAATCGAAGCCATCAGCCGCAACGTAGCTCGCGTCAGCTACGCCACCAGCCTCATGAAAAAGGGCGTGCTCATCTCCACCACCGAGCACCTGCTCTCGGCATTCATCGGCTTGGGCGTCGACAATGCCATTGTGGAAATCGACAACCTCGAACTTCCCATTCTCGATGGCAGCGCTCTCCCGTTCGTCGAGCTGATTCAGGAGGCCGGCCTCCGCAAACAGCGCCGCCCAGGAAGTATCTCAAGATTCTTCGCGAAGTAGAGATGCGCGAGGGCAACAAGTTTATCTCGGTGTATCCCGGCCGACAGCTACTCTGTCTCTTACTCGATCAATTTTCCCCACCCGCTGATCGGCAAGGAAACTTTGCAAGTAGAACTTTCCAACGGCAGCTACTTGCGCAAGATCGCGGGCGCGCGCACCTTCGGCTCACGCGAGGACGAGAAAGCCATGCGCAATATGGGGTTAATCCGCGGCGCGTCCCGGGAGAACTGCATCGTGCTCACTCGCGACGGAATCGAAAACGGCCCGCTCCGCTTTAGCGACGAGTTTGTAAGGCACAAAGTTCTCGATTTGGTTGGGGATCTCGCCCTGTTGGGCAAGCCGATCCTGGGCAAGATCGTTGCCGATCGCGCCGGTCATGCCATGCATACGGCGCTGGTTTCGCGCATCCTGCGCGACAAGACTCTCTGGGAAGAAGTAACGCTGTCGGAAGAAGACAACGAGAGTGCGAGTCCGTACAGTTCCGAAGCAGCCGCCGGTTCCTCGCTCTGAACTTCTTAAGTCCAAAGCCTAATCAGTCAGCCGGTTCGCAGGGAACGTCGCCAGGTTCATAGCCGGGCGCAGGTTGTTCCTTGAGCAGACGATCGAGTTCGGCGCGGGTCTGGCTTACAACGGCCGCGGCAAACTGCCGCGCGGAGCGCTGGTGCTCCAACCGACAGATCCTTTACACGCATGTTCAGCAAGGGAATGTCTTCTTCAAACCAGCGCAGCGTTTTCTGTACGCGGGTAATGCGGTAAGCAGTAGGTAGCATGGCAATGGTTCTCCAGTATCAAACCAGATTGCCACGCGCAGGAGTCGGCACAAAGTTGCAAAGTGAATACCTGGAAATCGGGCGGGAACCAAAGCCGACAAGCTTATTGGACGGCTTCGGCGCTTGAACTGGCCAGTTTTTCGGGGACGGGTGCCTGTTTTTCCATCCGCTCATTGAGCCATTTTTCAATCACTTGCTGAGAACTCTGGGGCACATTGAGAAAACGCAATCCGGCGTGTCCTTTCAGGTCAGCCCAGGCTACTTCCGCTTCCATCTCCAACTGTGTTCCAGTTTCGGGCAGCGTGAAATGCAAAAGCGGAGTGGCATTCTTCGGCAGCGCCTGATGCAACAGGAGGGCGATGCCGCGCTCGCTTACATTCGTGCTGGTCGCTTTCCATTCCTTTTCGTCCAGGACCACCCTGACCAGCATCTTTACCGGATGGCGGAAATAACGGCGCCGCTCGCGTTCCATAAAACTCAGCGCCGCGTGGAAGCAGCGCGATGCATTTAAGATGCTGATGGGCTTTTGCAGAACAAAATTCACGCCCATGCTGAAGGCTTCCTGCGTGGTCGTTTTCTTGCCGTTCAGTACGGCAAAGGTGACGGAGTTCTTGTTGCTGGGCGTGGCCCGCAGGCACTCCAGCACCTCCCGGCCTCCTTGCAGATCATCACAGTCCACAATCACGGCGTCGAACTTTTCTGCGAGGAGTATCTCGGTGGCCTTCTTCGCCTCCTGGCAGATTTCGACATCAATCGACAGCTTTTCCAGCGTCGGGCGCAGCACGCGGACTACTTCGGCTATCCCGACTCAAAAGAAGAGACTCCAAGGCCATGATGATCTAATTCTAATGTTCGGCTGCGACTCCCAAAAGTGACCAAGGTGTAGGGTTGTATGGGGGCAGAGCGGTAGTTCGCCTTCTGGATCAAGCCAACATCGCGAGAACTGTTTAGTGGAAACCAGCGCAAAAAAGCCCGATAGTAGCCATTGTACCGTGCCCAACCTCGCTTATCTTTCCCTCGGGTCAAATGTAGGCGACCGCGAAGGGCAATTGCGGGAAGCTTTGACTCGGCTAGATGCGGCCGGACGCGTGGTTGCAGTATCGTCTTTTTATGAAACCGAGCCTGTGGAGTTTACGCGGCAGCCGTGGTTTCTGAATTGTGCCGTCGCCCTCCAAACCAGCCAAACCCCGCTGCAACTCATAACCATGATCCTCCGCATCGAAGAGGACATGGGCCGGCGGCGCGTGCAGAAAAATGGCCCGAGATCAATTGACATCGATATTCTGATCTTCGCGAACAGCGAGGGGGAAGTCACCATTATTGATTCGAATGAGCTCACCATCCCTCATCCCGCTATGCGTCAGCGCAGGTTCGTCCTGGAACCTCTGGCGGAGATTGCTCCGGAGCTGCAGCACCCAATATTCAAGACGACGATTCGTGAATTACGCGATGCGCTACCGGAAGGGCAGACCGTGCGAAAGCAGAAGTCCTGAGCCCCGGATTTCACGGACTAACACGGATCAGAACAAACACATCCGGCTTCGAAGAGGGTTCTAACTTGCTTCCCTGGGTCATCCGTCGAATCCGTGAAAATCCGTGGCAGAATTTTCTCCTACGGCACGATGATTCGGCTGCCCGCTTCCTGAGGCGCGACTATAGCCGACTGTTTCTCGGGGAATTGAGCGAGGAGAAAATCGATAAAGGCCCGCGACTTGGGCCGGCCTGAACTGCGTCCGTGACCCAGCCGAACCAGGAAGACCAGAGCTTTGAGCACCTCGGAGTCCCGCAACGCGGAGTATCCCAACTGTTTCTGCTCGACCGCGCGAAACTGCTTCAACATTTCTTCTACCTGAGCCGCGACAGCCTGCTGGGCTGCGCTGGTCAGCGGTTGCTCGTAGTGCAGACCGGAGTCCACTAACCCCTTATAATTCGTGCACAGGGCCGAGAGCTGCGGCGATGAGATCACGATCATTCAGGCCGTGGTCCGCTTGAGCCGCCTTGTTCAGCGCGTAGCTCAACCCCATGAGCAAGTGTTCGTGTTCGTAAGTGAACTGCTCCGAAATCTCGACCTGCGGGAATAACGATGCGGGGTCGAACCGGTCCGCGGACCGCGGCTTCTCGTGCTCCCGCGCCTGCTGCAGATATGCGCAGTCGCTCGGACAATCGAGGGTCACCTCGCGCTGCTCACCGCAACACTGCGGGCAGATGCGGCCGTGAACGGCAGGACAGAAGCGTTTTTCCTTGCGAATCTCGCAAATCACGCAGCTCAACGCGAATTCTCCTGTTCAGCATTATGGCACCGTACCCGCACGCGTGGAGTGCGGGAGATTGGTGGGTTGAGAACTCTCGATCTGCGGGCTTCAGGTTAACTGCTCGGGTACGCGTGTTTGGGCCATTTTGGGACTCCTGTCTGCGAATGAGCTTGTAAAAATGCCCATTCTAGAGGACCATATGTGCGGAACCCGCGTAGAATATGGGTGTTTTCCACAGGGCGGTGATGTAAGATCACCCCACTGGAATCAAAATTCAAAGTCTTTCCCCAAGGAGGAAAAATGGCTTCAGGTTTAACCAAGACTCAACTCGTCCGCCATCTGGCCGAAAAAACTGAACTTCCCAACAAGACGGTTGCGGGATTTCTCGAGCAACTGGCCGACGTCGCTGTGAAAGAGACCAAGAAGAACGGCGTGTTCGTTGTGCCCGGCCTGGGCCGGTTGGTGAAAGCGCACCGCAAAGCCCGCATTGGACGCAATCCGCAGACGGGCGAGCCGATTCAGATCAAGGCGAAGACCGTGGTCAAGTTCCGCGTAGCCAAGGCTGCCAAGGATGCGATCGCTCCCAAGAAGCCGTAGGCTTGTTTTGAAATCGATTCCGAAGGCCGGCATACGCCGGCCTTTGATTCTTGGCGGCGCCTTCTAGCCTCCGGGACCGTCGTTGGAGACATACTGCTCGAGCGCATCCAGTTCGTGACTGAGATCTTCGACGCGCCATTCCAGCAGATTGCGGATGGAGAGAATCCCCAGCAGTTTGCCGTTGTCTTCGGCTACGGGCAGATGGCGGAAGTGGCGCTCAAGCATGGTGGTGAGCGCCTCGCCGGGCCCGGTGCGCCGCGTTGCCATCTCTACCGGAGTGGTCATCAGTTCGCGGACCGGAGTGGTCTGGGGATCGGTGCGGCTGAGCGCCATCTTGCGAAGAACATCGCGTTCCGTGAAGATTCCGGCGACGCGGTATTCGGAGTCGACCATGGCCACGGCACCGACGTGGTGGTCGAGCATCTTATTGATGGCGTCGGCTACGCTGGCTTCGAGCGGAACCGCTGCGATTTCCCGGTCACAAAGTTCCAACACGCTCATAGATAACTCCTCCGGCTCTTCAACGCTCGCCGAGCTTCCCAGTCCGAATCAGAAATTGGGATTGATGAATTATGCTCACGGCCGAGCCGATGTCAAGTGGAATTGAAACAATATCGAGCAATCTTTGTTTCAGCTTGGACAAAACGGGGAAATTTCGACCTCGTGGCCCGCCCGGACTTGAAATCGCGGGACGCGCTACCTCGCTTCCAGATATGCCTCCGCCTCGATTTCGACCAGCATCTCGGGAGAAATCAGACGCGCTCACCTGCACCATCGAGGTTGCAGGACGAATGTCGCCAAAGAACTCTCCGTGCGCCTTGCCGATTTTCTGCCACTCCGCGATGTTCGTCACAAACATACGCGTGCGGACAACATCTTTCATACTGGCGCCGGCTTTCTGTCAAAGCGCTCTCGATGTTTTTCAGAGTCTGCACGGCTTGGGCGTAGGCGTCTCCCACGCCCACTATCTTGCCGTCCGGCCCGGTTGCCGTGGTTCCGGAAACGTGGACACAAGGTCCAACTTTCACCGCGCGGGAGTAACCCACCATGGGTTCCCAAAGTGTGCCGCTGGAGATGTTCATTCTTTCCTTTTGCATCGATTCCTCTCTTCCGATCATTCTTACAGATCATTATTCCTGAAGATCACTATCCTGAAGATCAGTATCCTCTAGATCCGTCTATTCGCCGCCAAAGTGTTGAAATTAGCAGTCGAGGCGTGCGCGTGTGCCAACAAAAATACGCCTAGCAACCTTGCAAGCACTTGCACACCTCCAAGTGATCATGAAAAATGATGCGCCCGATAAACAAAAGTCACTTGCGTTTGTGCCGTAACTGGGATAACTAGTTACTCATCACATTCGAAAGTCGGTGCTGTTGCAGCAGGATCTTTCGGGGGACTCAAGAGGCATGATTCCGGAATCTCATCCGCTGCGGCAGCTTTTCCAGGAATTGGTTGGACGCCGCTATGCCGAGGAGATCGGTATCCGCGATCCAGAAGTGGTCGCCTACGTCTCGCACTTGCTGGCGGAGTTCTGCGAAACCGATCAGTTGTTCAAGATTCACGACGCAGCCGATCGTCCGCTCTCTGATTTGGGCGAGATGCTGCTCGAGTCCGATCCTGTCTACGGTCCCGCTCCCTCGTTTGACCGCGAACGCCAGGTGCGCAAGCACATTGGCGACTACGCGCTGTTTTTCACCGGAATGTTTCCCGAGAGCATCAACCACTTCCGGCTGCGCCGCCATCGCCTGGAGAATTTTGTGGAATGGATGAAGGCGGGGAAGGAAAGCTATTACATCGTGTCGAAGTTCGAGCACTTCGAATACGCGAAAGTGGCGCCGCTATTCGCCCACCTTTCGCGCGAGTTCGAAGGCTGCGTTTACGGCCTCAACATGGTGAAGAACGATCTGCAGGAAATGCAGCATCCCATCGTGCGCCGCTCAGGCGAACTGCTGATGTAGGTCCAGACTGGTTATCAGGCTTTTTCTTTCCCGCAGTGTTCAATTGCGGTTTCCTTAATGCTTTCAAGTCAAGCATTCAAATCGGCTTGGCCGCCGATGCGGTAAAAACTGAGGGCCGCGTTTCCCTGAGTCAGCTTGCGAACTCTCAGCAAAGGTCCGAATGCATTGCCGGGATCGAACTTCTTTTCATGCTCGGCGATCACCAGTGACATGGCCCACACCAACGATGAATCGGCCAAGTGCCGTGAGGGTTTCTTCGTAGGCAGCGCGCATCCGGTAGGGCGGATCGAGAAATACTACGTCGGCGGCGACATGCTCGCGCTGCAGCCGCCACAGAACTCCGGAAAGATCGTCGCGCAGAATCCTGTATCCCTGCGCGATTTCCAGGCTCTGCAGATTCTGCTCAATCAATTTCGCCGCCGCAGCCGAAGTCTCCACGAAGTAGACCTGCTTGGCGCCGCGGCTGAGGGCTTCGATCCCCACCGCGCCTGTTCCGGCGAAGAGATCCAGCCACACGCTACCCTCGAGCGCCGCAGGATTGCCGGCGGTGAGCACGTTGAACAGCGTCTCGCGCAACCGGTCGGAAGTGGGACGGATGTCCATCCCGCGCAACGAGCGCAAAGGACGTCCCCGATATTTGCCGGCGATCACGCGCATGGCTCTGTACCTTCGAGTGCCGGAGTCAATATATCCGACCGTGTAAAATAACAGTAGCAGCCGAACTATGAGAAGCTGGTCCATTCACGTTGGGCGCTTGTTCGGAGTCGAGGTCCGCCTTCACCTGACGTTCCTGATCCTGCCGCTGTTTGTCTTCTGGACGGAATACAGCGTCGCACCCCTCAGCCAACGGGCCGCGGGATCTGGCGCTGGTCGGGATCGTGCTGGCTTGCGTCGCGGCCCACGAAATCGGACACATGCTGGTGGCCCGGCGCTTCGGAATGATTCCGAAGGCGGTGATCCTTCTGCCGCTCGGCGGCGTCACGGTTTTCGATGAATCGCGCGCGGAGAAGCCGGAGTCTCGCTGACGGCGGTCTGGAAGCGCGAGGTCCGGATCGCCACTCACCGGGCCGCTGGTGAATCTTGCGTTCGCCCTGCTCGCGGCCGGAGTGATCCTTCTCTGCGGTGTGGGAGCACATCTGCGGGAGTGGCCTTTCTTGCAGTCCGAGCAACCTGCCGCGCAGCCTGGTGTGGGCCAATCTTTATCATCGCCGGATTGAATCTTCTGCCGGCATATCCGCTGGATGGAGGGCGCATCCTGCGGGCCTTTTTCGCGCGAAGCATGGATCCCGCCGCAGCTACCCGGCGCGCTGTTTCCATCAGCCACGCCATTGGCGATGATTCTGATGGTAGCCGGTTTGTTCAGCAATACCTGGCTCACCATGGTGGGCTCATTATCTTTTCGGCGGCGCAGCTCGAGGAACGGGCCATCATACTTCCAGTCGGTGCTGGACAATGTGCGCCTGGAAGAAGTGATGCTTACCGACTTCGCGACGCTCTCGCCCGCCGACACGCTCGAAGACGCGCTGGATAAGGCGGTGCATTCCCTGCAAGATGATTTCCCCGTGGTTCGGGGCAGCGACATGGTGGGCGTGATTTCGCGGCAGCGCATTCTGGAAGCGCTGCGCATGGAAGGCAACGGCTACGTCCAGGCCGTGATGAACAAACTTTTCGAAGTTTCCGCACGGCAGGAGTCGCTGGCTTCCGCGTTCCGAAAGCTCACATCGCGTAATCTCAGCATCATTCCGGTGGTCGAGGATCAGCGGCTAGTGGGCATTGTCACGCTGCAGAATCTGATGCACTCGATGGCTTTGCTGGCGGAGAGCCGGAAGCTGCGGCGGGATGGCGCAGAGTCGTGAGCGGTCGCTAAAACAGCCGCACCGCTTTCGCCTGCCGCACTGCGGGAATCCTCTCCAGCTTCTTCAGCACTTCGTCCGGCACCGGCCCGTCCACGTGGACTACTGCGATCGCCTCACGCGGCTCCGAAGACGCTTCGGCGCTGCGCCGCCCAGCGAGAAGTCCGCGATGTTGATTTCGCTTTCGCCCAGGATCGTGCCCACCTTGCCGATCACGCCCGGCACGTCGCGGTTGCGCAGGTAGATCAGGTCACGACCCAGCGGCGCTTCGATGTCGATGTCATCGATGTGCACCAGCCGCGGCGCGGTCCCGTGCAGCACCGCGCCTTTTACCATGTGCTCTTCCGTTGAACTCTTGAGAAACACTGGAGAGCACGCTGCCAGCGCCGCCGGTTGAGGCTTTGGCTTTATGCGCCTCGTGGACGCGAAGTCCGCGGAGATCGGCAAGGGATGCCGCGTTCACCAGGTTCGCTTTCTCCTCCAGCGCCTGGTTGAGGATGCCCTTGATCGCTGCGTTGCGAATCAGTTCTGTCTTCCACTCCGCGATGTGGCCGCTGTAACGCAGCGAGATCTCTTCAATCGAGCCTTCGGAAATCTGCGCCAGAAACGCTCCCATACGCTCCGCCAGAACGATGTAGGGCTGCATCTCGGCATACTCTTCGGCCGAAACCGAAGGCACGTTCACCGCATTCTGAATGACACCATGCTTCAGATACTCCCGCACCTGCTGGGCAATCTGCACGCCGACGGCTTCCTGCGCTTCAAGAGTCTGCCCGCCGATGTGAGGCGTGAGAATCACATTCTCCATCGCCAGCAGCGGCGATTGCTTCAGCGGTTCCTCGGCGAAGACGTCGAGCGCCGCAGCAGCCACGTGGCCTTGTTTCAGCGCCTGCGCCAAATCGGCCTCGTGCACGAGTTCCCCGCGCGCGCAATTCACCAGGCGGACGCCCTTTTTCATCTTCTTGATCGCGGCCTCGTTAATCATGCCCGTAGTTTGCGGCGTGAGGCCCACGTGGAGGGTGATGTAATCCGCCGCCGCGTAGAGTTCCTCCAGACTCGCAGGCGGATTCCCTGTTCCTTGGCCACGCCGACGGAGACAAAAGGATCATGCGCCACCAGATCTCCATTCCGAAGGCGCGCGCCCGCCGCGCCACTTCCATGCCGATGCGGCCGAGGCCAGCGATGCCCAGCGTCTTGCCCCGCAGTTCCGTGCCTTGCAGTGATTTCTTTTCCCACCGCCCGGCGTGCATGAGCGCATCGGCGCGGCAGAGATGGCGAGCCATGGAGAGCATCATGCCGAGCGTGTGTTCCGCCACGGCCACAGCATTTGCCCCCGGCGTGTTCATCACCGCAATGCCCTGGCGCGTGGCCGCGTCCAGATCGATGTTGTCCACGCCCACGCCGGCTCTGCCAATGACGCGCAGCTTTTTGGCATGCGCGAGCAGTGCCGCGTCTGCCTGCACCGCCGAGCGCACGATCAACGCATCGGCCGACTCCAGTTGCTCCGCCAGTCTGCCCTCAAGCTGGTCCGCAGTGAGCACAATCCAGCCTGGCTCCCTTAGCTGGTCTACCGCCGCGACAGAAATCTTTTCCGCTATGACGATTTTCACTGTCCGCTCATCCTTCTGTCTCCGTTCAGGGTTTCTTGGACAGACCACGCGCATATACTTCCTGCGCCCCACGCACGGCCGAGCCATACTCGATGGCTTTCCCGGTTACCCTGGCGAGCACGTGTTCGAGCGCGCCCAGAATGCCGATCGTGTCCAGGTAATCGTAGTAGCCGATGTGCGCAATGCGGAAGAGTTGACCCTTCATTTCGCCTTGGCCATTCGCCACCACGGCGTCGAACGACTCGCGGAACTCTTTGATGATTTTTCCGGAATCAATCCCTTCAGGCGAGCAGATCGCGGTAAGTGCGGCCGCTGGCGAGGTGGCAAAGAGCTTCAATCCAACGGCCTGGGCGCCTGCGCGCGTCATCGCCGCGCACATTTCAGCATTATCGACCAACGCTTCGCGTCCCTTGGCCAGGTCGCCGTTTCCCATGCCCCGGATAAATTCCAACGCAGCTCCCAGCGCCGCAAACAGCGAGGTTGCCGGCGTGTAAGCAGATTCTCCCTTCGCCGCCGCCTTGCGCTCTTTGCGCAAATCGAAGTAGAAGCGCGGAGAAGTGGTCGTCTCCATCCGCCGCCACGCCCGCTCACTCACGGCGCAATACGCGAGGCCGGGAGGAATCATCAGCGCCTTCTGCGATCCGCCGATGATCACATCCACGCCCCAGCCATCGACGTTGAGATGAGTCGTGCCCAAGCCAGTGATCGCATCCACCACCAGCAGTGTGCCGTCGCCGTCGGCACGTACGATCTTCGCAATTCCTTCCACATCATGCCGAGCGCCGGTCGAACTCTCCGTCGCCTGCACGAACACCGCGCGCACTTCGGGCGTAAGCTTCGCGCGAATGTCATTCAATGAAAATGTTTCACCGTAAGGCGCGGTCAACACGTCGACGTTGCAGCCGAACGCCTTGGCCATTGCGGTCCAGCGCTCGCCGAACTTGCCGGCCGTGAGAACCAGAACTTTGTCGCCTGGCGAAGTCAGGTTAGAGACCGACGCCTCCATGACGCCTGTGCCCGAGCAAGCCAGTACCAGAACGTCGTTCTGCGTGCCGATAAATTGCTTCATGTCCACGAGCACGCGCTGAAACAGCGCCCGGAAGTCGGCGGTGCGGTGATGCGCCGTGAATGAAGCCATGGCCGTTTGCGCGGCTGGCAGCAGCGGTGTCGGTCCGGGAGTAAAAAGACGGTTCTTGCGCAGCATTTCGATAGAGTCCTGAAGGTTTGGGGAGATGTGGTTCTTCAGTAGTCTATCGGAAACATTGGCATGCGCTGAAATGCGCCGCCACGCTCTGCAAAGCAAAGCGTAGGGCTGTATCAGGCCCTCGTAGATTTCACGGCGAGAACCTCCGGCTTGGCAATTTCCGGCGGCTTGGAAAAAAGCTCCGCAGCTTTGGCGAAGAGCGCCTTGGCAATTTCGCCGTTGAGGTGGGCGTTGCGGCCATTTTCGTCAGGAAAGGTGTCGAAGATGCCGTATTTTCCGGGCCCCAACTTAATCGCATACCAGCTCAGGGTGGCCGGTTCACGCTCGGCCAGCGGCTGCGCCGACTTCAGAAATTCTTCCACCTCTTTTTCTTTTCCCGGCTTCGCTTCCAGTTGTGCCCAAATCGCGACTCTGCTCATGATTGCGTCCTCCTGAGCATCAGATGCGCGTCAGGATCGTTTGGTAGCGGGTTTGGTCGAAGAATGTTTCCAGCCGTTGCTGTTGTTATCTCCTCCCATATAATTGGAGCTATGAGCCTCGTCGAACAGATCCAGAAAGACATTACCGCAGCCATGAAGGCGCGCGAGGAGCAGCGCCTATCCACGCTGCGTATGGTCAAGAGCGCGCTGCAGAATCGCCAGATCGAAAAAATGGCGCCGCTCGATGACAAAGAGTCCCAGGCCGTGCTGACCACACTGATCAAGCAGCGTAAGGAATCGGTCGAGCAATTCACCAAAGGCGGACGCCAGGAGATGGCCGACAAAGAAGCTGCGGAGATCGTACTGATAGAGACTTATCTACCGAAAGCGACCGGCGAGGCCGAAGTGGTCGCCGGAGTGAGAGCCGTGATCGCCGAGATGGGCGCTCCCACCATGAAAGATATGGGCACGGTGATGAAGCAGGCTATGGGCCGCTTCTCCGCAGCCGGCATGCGGGTGGATGGGAAGATGGTCAGCGAGGCGGTGAAGCGGGAGTTGGCGGGGAAGTGAGCTCTGCGCGGAGGGTCACTTACTCCTTTGCAACTCCCGGTATGCTTCGCTCTTCGAAATCCCACGTTCTTTCGCCACTTTCTTCAGCGCGGCTTTCTCGTCCACTTTCTCCTGGGCCGTGATCTGCTCCACTCTTTGCCGGATGGATAATCGGGCGGACGAAGCGTCCGCCACTCCATGAATTGCTTCGTCGGCTTTCCCGATCAGCAGCGTAATCTCGCCTTTCACCCCGTCACGAGCCTTCAGTGTCTCTAACACCTCGCGCGCGCCGCCGCGCAGAAACTCTTCGTGCAGCTTGGTGACTTCCCGCGCGATCACGACGTGCCGCGCGCTTCCTAGAACCTCGACCACATCGGCAAGCGCTTCGACGATCCGGTGCGGAGCCTCGTAGAAGACTTGCGTGCGCGGCGAAGTCCTGATGGCTTCCAGCGCCGCCCGCCGCTCACCGCGCTTCGCCGGCAGAAATCCGCTAAAGCGAAACGAATCTGTGGGCAGACCGCTGGCCACCAGCGCGGCCAGAAACGCCGACGCTCCGGGGATCGGCACGACCGGCACGTGATGCCGGATGGCTAGTGAAATCAGCCGAAATCCTGGGTCGGAAATTCCCGGCATGCCTGCGTCCGTCACCAACGCAATGCTCGCGCCTTCTTGCATCTCCTTCACTAACTCGGCGGCGCGCGTAATTTCGTTGTGCTCGTGATAGCTGATAGTCCGCGTCGTGATGCCGTAGTGGTTGAGCAGTTTCTGCGTCTGGCGCGTGTCTTCGCAGGCGATGATGTCCACTTCCTTCAACACCCGCACTGCGCGCAACGTGATGTCTTCCAAGTTCCCGATGGGCGTGGCCACAAGATAGAGTGCCGGTCCTGCGGCGTGCGACGCACTCTCCAAGTCAGCACTCTGGGCGGGCTCGTGGCTTGGGTCCTTCATGCGCGGAGTCTACCACCACAGCAAGCGTAACCTGAATGGCTCATCTGCCGTTATGGTAGCGTAGGCATATCTTCCTGGAGACTTTCCGGTGACCGCAAATGATTTTCGCAGTTTCGCGCTTGCCCTTCCTGAGACGGCGGAAAAGGCCCACATGGATCATCCTGATTTTCGCGTATGCGGAAAGATCTTCGCCACGCTCGGGCATCCCGCCAAAGGTTGGGGAATGGTCAAGCTCACACCGGAGCAGCAGCACTACTACTCGAAGGACTATCCCGATGTGTTCGTTCCGGTGACGGGCGCCTGGGGTCGCCGAGGGGCAACCAGTGTGCACCTCAAAGCAGTCAACAAAGAAACGCTACACAGGGCAATCGCCGCGGCCTGGCGCAACACCGCTCCGAAGCGGCTCGCGGGACAACTTCCAGAAGATGTGTAGGCGAAAGCGTCGAGAATCTCGTCACTTATCTCCGGTGCGGCTCGTAGTGCCTGAGCTTGAATTATTTCTTGGTGGCGTCATCTTGAGCGGAGCCGCTCTTCAGGCGGAGCGAAGGATCTAAGCGCGACGCATGGGTTGTTCAAAGGAGATCCCTCACCCGGCTGAACGGCGCCGGGTTTCGGGATGACGCCGTCAAGAAGAGGGCCGAACTCAAACTGCTCTACTAGTGCTCGCGGCCTGAATTGACGCCGTCGAACCCGCGCCCCTAGAATCAATATGAAAGTAATTTGTCCTCAAAACCGTTTCACAACCCATGCCTCTTTACGAATACGAGTGCGAGAAGTGCGGTCACCGCTTCGAGAAAATCCAGAAATTCTCCGACAGGATGGTCAAGAAGTGTCCGGAGTGCGGCGGCAAGGTTGAGCAAATGATTTCCGCGCCCGCAGTCCAGTTCAAGGGATCGGGCTGGTACGTCACGGACTACGCGAACAAGCCCAACGTGCCGCCTTCCGACGGCGGAAATAAAGACTCGAAGAAAGATGAGAAGTCCAAGTCGGACAGTTCGCCGGTTGAAAGCTCCGCCAAGGTAAATTCGTCCGCGGATAGCGCCTCGAAAGAGAGTTCCAGCAA
The DNA here is from genome assembly GCA_963841125.1 of uncultured Acidobacteriaceae bacterium. Lineage (GTDB taxonomy): Bacteria > Acidobacteriota > Terriglobia > Terriglobales > Acidobacteriaceae > Sulfotelmatobacter. The sequence goes on along the minus strand of CAWJBH010000003.1, from coordinate 1,251,066 downwards.
AGATCGCGCGTCGAAAGACAGCTCGACCAGGGAGAGCGCGACGAGAGAAAACACCAGAGTGAGTTCTTCCCGGAAGCCCGACAAGCGCAAGTAGCTCTCTTCTACTTCAGCTCCCGCTCGAAGTGATCTTCAATCATGTGGAACAGGTGGTCGCGCGCATCGCTTCCCGAGATGCTGTGAGTCTTGTTGGGATAGATCATCAGCCTAAATTGTTTGCCCGCCTTGATTAGCGAGTCGATCATCTGCATGCTGTTCTGGAAGTGCACGTTGTCGTCGCCGGTGCCGTGGGCCAGCATCAGCGCGCCATGCAGATTGGCGACCGACTTGGTCACATCGGACTCAGCGTAACCCGTCGGATCCTCCTTGAGCAGGCCCATGTAACGCTCGGTATAAATGCTGTCGTAGTTAATCTGGTTAGTCACAGGCGCGACTGCAACTCCGGCGCGGAACCGGTCTGAGTGCGTCATGGCGTAAACCGTCATGGAACCGCCATTCGACCATCCCCAGATCGCAATGCGGTCTTTATCGAGCTGCGGGTACCGCGCGAAAAGCTGATCGAGCGCGGTAAGCTGATCCTTCAACTCGATGGTCCCGAATTCGTGGCGAATCGCGGTTTGGAACTTGCGGTCGCGACCCGGAGTTCCACGATTGTCGACAGCGAAGATTGCAAAACCCTTGCGCGCCAGAATCTCATCGAACGCGCTCCCCGGTTCTTTCAGAACCATCTGCGCCGCGGGCCCACCGTAGACATTCACGATCAGTGGAATTTTGCCGCTGGCCGGCGCGTCCGGAGGCAGCAGCAAACGTCCATAGAGCGTCGTGCCGTCCTCCGCCTTGAACTCCAGATACTTCGGAGCCCGCAAGCCATATTCCGCGATGTCATCGCGCCCCCGCCACACCGGAGAGCAAGCGCCGCCCACGGCGCACAGGGTCGACCGCGGCGCGGTGGTGGGGCCCATCGACGTCTGCTCGTAGTGCTTGCCATCGTCGGAGAATTTGCCGAAGTTTAGCCCTTCATCGTGAGTAAGCTGCTGCAGACCCGTTCCATCCAGCTTGACCGAGAAAATATGCCGTTGCCTAGGGTCATCCTGATTGGAAGAGAAGAAGACCGTGCCGGCCGCCTCATCGACACCTTCGATGCCCAGCACCTCAAAATCGCCGTGCGTAAGCTGCCGCTCCAGCTTTGCGTCCGCTCCCATTGGGTTTTGCTTGTCGAAGCTGTAGAAGTAGAGATGCATGTTCCCGTCGCGCCAGCTCGGCCACAGGAATCCGCTGCCGGACTTCAGGAAACGAACGTCCACATGCTCGAAGTCGATCCAGGCGCCAGGAGTGGTCTCAGTCAGAACGATGCGCGACTTCCCTGACTTTGCATCGACGAAATACAAATCCAATTTGTCTTCGGTGCGATTAAGCACCTCCGCCCAGATCACTCCATCGCGGACCCAGCCAAAACGCGGGATGTAAGCCTCCGCATCTGCGGTGAGTGAAATCCACCGCACTTTGCTTTTGCCCGCGTCAGCCTCCACCACGCCCAGCTTCACCTCGGGGTTTGGATCGCCGACTTTGGGATACTTTTCGTTGTCGACCGTCGGATGTGTCGGGATCAAGTTGACGAGGGGATACGTCGGCACTTTGGTTTCGTCCATGTGCAGGAAAACAATCTGCTTGCTGTCGGGCGACCAGAAATAGTTGCTGCGCACGCCCAACTCTTCGCTATAGACCCAATCGATGTCGCCGTTGAACAGATTGTCGCCCGTGTCTCTGGTGAATTGCTTCTCGCTCTTACCGCCAATCGGCTGCACGAATAGGTTGTGCTTGCGGGTATAAGCAACCCGGCTCCCATCAGGCGAGAACTTCGGATCTCCGCTGGGCTCAGGAGCCGACGTGAACTGCACCGCCGTCGCCGTGCCCAGATCGTAGAGCCAGAGCTGTCCTTGAGAATCAAAAATCAGGCGCTTTGAATCCGGCGCCCACAGGTAGGCCGCCACCTGATAGCGCGTCAGGCGCTCTCTTTCACGTTCGTCCTTCACCTTGGTAACGTCGGGTGCGAGCGACGCGAGTTTGGCGGCGCTGACTAAAACCTTCTTCTCGCCGGTGGCCGCGTCCACGTACCAGAGCTCGCCGTGTTCTCCCGCATCGTCGCGCTGCACAAACGAAAGCTTGGTCCCGTCAGGACTCCATTCGCTGTTCTCGGGGCCGCGTCCGTTCAAACCGCCGGGCGCAAAAATTGCTTCAATGGTGAGTAGTTTCACAGGGGACGATTGTGCCCAAAGCAACGCCGGCAGGGTAGTCATGGCAAGAACTGAACGAAGAGTGCAAAGCAAGAACTGTTTTTTCACCATAAAACTCCGAGAATAAGGGACTTAAAGATTAAAGACGCACAGCGAACGAAAGAGTGAGTTTACACCCGCAAAGACCTCGTGTGTGGACTGGCTCAGAATGCCGGTTAGGATCGAAGCCACGTTTCCGCGTGGTAGAATCAAATCTGAGCCGTCTCGGGATGCTTCCAGAAATAGAAAACCTATTGCGCCTGCAAGAAGCGGACAAGGAAATCCGCCGCCTGCAGGATGAAGTCGCCGAACTCCCCAAACGCGTCGCTGCAATCGAACACAAGCTGGCCAACACCAAGGCCGGGCTGGAAAAAGCGCAGGGGGCGGTCAAGGCCGACGAGGCTTCCCGCCGGAAGTACGACACCACAATCGCCGACCTCCGCGGCAAGATCTCCAAATACCGCGACCAGTCTCTTGACGTAAAAACTAACGAGCAATACAAAGCGCTGTTGCACGAGATCCAGTTTGCCGAAAAAGAGATCGCGGCCACCGAAGACAAGATCCTTGAGTTGATGGTGAATGCGGATGCGCGTGACAAGGAAGTGAAAGCTGCGCAGGCCGAGCTGAAGGCGGAAGCCGCCGAGATCGAAAAAGAAAAAATTGAGGCTCGCCAGCGCACGGCCGAAGACGAAAAACAGCTGGCCGAGTGGCGCGCCAAACGTGATCAGATGCGGTCCGGCGTCGGCGAAGATCTTCTGCGTCACTACGAGCGGGTGTCCAAGTTTCGCGGCAGCGGCATCTCTGAAGTGCGCGATCACAAATGCATGGGTTGCCAGGTCATGCTGCGGCCGCAGATCTACAACGACGTGCGCACCGGGCAGCAAACCGTGGTGTGCGATTCCTGCCAGCGCGTTCTCTACTTCAACCCAGCCAATGAAATGCAGGCTCTTGAACCGGAACACAAGCGCTCACGCCGCCATCATCCCAAGATCGATGCGCCGCAGGCCTGGTACTACCGCCAGGAATTCGCGGAAGCCGGCGAGGTTTTCCTGTGTTTCGTCAATGCCGCGGGGCAAGCTAGCCGTCGTGTCTTCGAAATGCACACCGGCCGGCTTGTCGGCGACATTCTCATCCGCGAAGGCGATTTCCGCCACGCTTTCCCGGAAGACATCAGCGATGCCATCCGTCTGAACGGAAGCTGGTCGGAACGCGAAATGGAAACCTGGGGCACCGAGATGCCCATGACGGCGCTGGATTCGCTCCACGTCGATCTCGAAGCGGCACAGTATGAGATGAGATCCCGCACATCCGCCAAGACCGATAAGCCCACTGCCGTTCCAACCGAGCAAGCCGCCAGTTAGTAAGTACGTTTAAGATTGCTGCATGTCTAAGGCGACCAGCAGTCCTGCCACCCCTATCGTCAAGGTTTCCCCCCGGGGCGCGGCCCGCCTGAAGGACGGCCACGTGTGGGTCTATCGCTCCGACATCGTTTCTGCCGAGGGCGTTCCGCCAGGTTCACTGGTCAGCGTCGTTGACCATCGCGGCCAGCCGCTCGGGAGCGCGCTTTATTCGAGCTCCTCGCAAATCGCGGTTCGCCTGATCTCGCATGATCCCGTCGCCGATTTCCCGGCGTTACTCCGGCAGCGCATCGCCGACACCATCGTCTATCGCAAGCCGATCATCCACGATACCAACGCCTACCGGGTGATCTTTAGTGAGGCCGACTTCCTTCCCGGCCTGATCGTTGACCGCTACAACGACATTCTCTCGATGCAGATTCTCACCCAGGCCATGGATGCTGAGAGCGTGCGTGAAGCTTTGATTTCCGAGCTGACCCAGCTCCTTCAACCGGCCGCCATTGTCGAACGAGTGGACCCACGTGTCCGCCAGCTTGAAGATCTGCCGCCGCGCGCATCCGGCTTAGTGAGCGGTGAAAAAAGTTCCACGATCTTCACCATGAACAGCATCCAGTTCCACTTCGACGCGCTCGAAGGCCAGAAAACTGGAGCCTTCCTCGACCAGCGCGAGAATTATGCCGCCGCTGCCCAATACGCTCGCGGAGAAGCACTCGACGTCTTCTGCTACCAGGGAGGCTTCGCGCTCCACCTCGCCCGGCGTTGCTCTCGCGTTACCGGCGTCGATAGTTCGAGGCCCGCGTTAGAAGTCGCGGACGAAAACGCTGCACTGAACCGCCAGGATCAGAAACAACCCGAGATTGAATGGATCGAGGCCAACGCCTTCGATTTACTCAAGGATTACTCAGCGTCTGGCCAACGCTATGACACCATCGTTCTCGACCCGCCCGCCTTCGCCAAGACCAAGCGCGATCTCGATGCCGCCCTCCGCGGCTATAAAGAACTCAACCTGCGCGCCCTGAAGATGCTCCGCCCCGGCGGCCTCCTGGTCACATGCTCCTGCTCTTACCACGTCAGCCAAGCAGATTTCCTCGAAATGCTCGGCGACGCTGCCCGCGATGCTCGCCGCACTTTGCGCCTGACCGAGGTTCGCGGACAAGCAAAAGACCATCCCATCCTCTTGAACCTGCCTGAAACCGCCTATCTGAAGTGCATCATAGCCGTCGTAAGTTAATGATAATGAATAAGAAACATCTTGACAGTAAAACACTCATATTTTGTGCTTCCTTTATGCTTAATACACATCTAACTTTGTGGCCGGCAGTACCGAATTCCTAAGAAATCAGCACCACAAGGAGATCCGTATCATGACCGTACTTACCCGTTTTGAACCTTTCCGTGAGTTTTCCACCTTGCAGGATCGCATCAATCGCGTGTTCCGCGAATCCTACCGCGATGCCGGTAAGGATGAGTCCTTGACCACTTCAAGCTTCGCCCCCGCCGTCGATGTCTACGAAGACGAGCACACTGTCACGCTGAAGATCGAAGTCCCAGGGATCGACGAGAAGGACATCGATGTCCGCCTCGAGAACAACACCCTCACCGTTCACGGCGAGCGCAAGATCGAGAAGGAAGAGAAAGAAGAGAACTACCGCCGTGTGGAGCGCCAGTACGGCAGCTTTACTCGCACCTTCACTCTGCCCACCACCGTGGATTCCGAGAAGGTTTCGGCGAGCTACGACAAGGGCGTATTGAAGATCGCTCTGCCCAAGAAAGCCGAAGCGAAGCCCAAGCAGATCAAGGTCAACGTGGCTGGGGCCAAAGTAGATAACGAAAAGACGATCGAAGCCAAAGGGCCCAGCAAAGCTGCGTAAGCTGGCAATCCTCGTGTCGGGACAGGCGACTCGCGAGCCTGCCCTGAGCGAAGCCGAAGGGTCCAGTCGAACAAAGCTCGATTAAGTTGTAGACGGGAGGCGGCGGACACAGCCGCCTCCCATTATTTTATAATTCGGCAATCGCGCACCTCGCTTTTCAAATTACAAACTTACAAAATTACCAAATGGAGCTTCCCATGCCCATCCGTTGGGACAAATTCACTGTAAAAGCGCAGGAAGCCGTCCAGCGAGCGAACGACCTCGCCTCGGAGCACGGCAATCCTGAGCTTCTGCCCGTCCATCTGCTCTCTGCGCTGCTCGAAGATAAAGAGGGAATCGTTCCCCCTGTACTCGAAAAGATCGGCATTGGCCCGCAAGCAGTTCTCAGCGATCTCTACCGTGAGATCGAGAAACTTCCCAAAGTTTCCGGACAAGCGACGCAGGCTGTGCTCTCAAACGCCGCTAATAAGCTGCTTGAGCAGGCCTTCAAAGAAGCCGCCAATTTCAAGGATGAATACGTTTCCACGGAGCACCTGCTGCTCGCCATCACGCACCTCAAACAGGATGCGGCGCAGCAGATTCTCGCGCACCACGGCGCTACGCACGACGCGATTCTCAAAGCCCTGACCGCCATCCGCGGCTCACAGAAAGTTACTGACCAGAATCCCGAAGCCAAATACCAGGCACTCGATCGCTACGCCCGCGACCTCACCGAGCAGGCCCGTCGCGGCAAGCTTGACCCGGTCATCGGCCGCGACGAAGAAATCCGCCGTGTGGTTCAGGTTCTTTCCCGCCGCACGAAAAATAATCCTGTGCTCATCGGCGAACCGGGAGTAGGCAAGACCGCCATCGTCGAAGGACTCGCGCAGCGCATCATTTCCGGCGACGTGCCCGAGGTGCTAAAGAACAAACGCGTGGTCGCGCTCGATCTCGGCGCCATGCTGGCCGGAGCAAAGTTCCGCGGTGAATTTGAAGACCGCCTCAAAGCTGTCTTAAAGGAAATCGAAGACTCACAAGGGCAGATCGTCCTCTTCATCGACGAGTTGCACACGCTGGTCGGCGCCGGAGCAGCCGAAGGCGCTATCGATGCCTCCAACATGCTCAAGCCAGCCCTGGCTCGCGGAGAACTGCGGGCCATCGGCGCCACCACGCTCAACGAATACCGCAAATACATCGAAAAAGATGCGGCCCTCGAGCGCCGCTTCCAGATTGTTTTCGTCGGCGAACCCAATGTCGAAGACACCATCGCCATCCTCCGCGGCCTGAAGGAGAAATACGAAGTTCATCATGGCGTGCGCATCAAGGATTCGGCTATTGTCGCCGCCGCCACGCTTTCGCATCGCTACATCTCGGACCGCTTTCTGCCCGACAAGGCCATCGACCTCATCGACGAAGCTGCCGCCTCGATTCGCATCCAGATCGATTCGCTTCCTACCGATATCGATCAGCTCGAGCGCCGGGCAACGCAGCTCGAGATCGAAAAGCAGGCGTTGAAAAAAGAAGATGATGCCAACTCCCGAGAGCGTTTGTCCGTCATCGAGAAAGAGCTTGCCGGCATCCGCGAGAAATCCAACGCCCTCAAGGCGAACTGGAAGAAAGAAAAAGACCTGATCGCCCGCTCCCGCGAGCTGAAAGAAAAGATCGAGAAGCTCAAGATCGAAGAGCAGACGGAAGAGCGCAAAGGCAACTTGCAGCGTGTGGCCGAAATCCGGTATGGATTGTTGCGCCAGGCCGAAGAAGAGCTGGCCCAACAGACGGCGAAGATCGAAGGTAAAGGCGGAGCCCCGCGCATGCTGAGGGAAGAAGTGGACGAAGAAGACATCGCCCGCATCGTCTCCAAATGGACCGGCATTCCTGTCTCGAAAATGCTCGAAGGCGAAGTGAAAAAGCTAGTCACGATGGAAGATCGGCTGCGCCAGCGCGTCATCGGCCAGGACCAGGCTCTCGAGCGCGCCGCCAATGCCATCCGCCGCTCACGCGCCGGACTCAGCGATCCCAAGCGTCCCATTGGTTCGTTCATTTTTCTCGGGCCGACTGGCGTTGGCAAGACCGAACTCGCCCGCGCCCTCGCCGAGTTCCTCTTCGACGACGAGCGCGCCCTGTTGCGCATCGACATGTCCGAGTACATGGAGAAGCATTCAGTCGCCCGCCTGATCGGCGCGCCTCCCGGCTATGTCGGCTATGAAGAAGGTGGCCAGCTCACGGAGCAGGTCCGCCGCCGTCCGTACGCGGTAGTGCTCTTCGACGAAATAGAAAAGGCGCATCCGGATGTTTTCAATGTCCTGCTTCAGGTGATGGACGATGGCCGCCTTACCGACGGCAGGGGCCGCGTCGTGGATTTCAAGAATACGATTCTGATTATGACCTCAAACATCGGATCGAGTTACCTGCAACCCGACCACGTGCAAACTCCGGAAGAGTTTGAGAAGGCCAGCGAACAGGTACTGAATGCGTTGCACGGCCACTTCCGGCCGGAGTTTCTGAACCGTGTCGACGACATCATCGTCTTCCGCCCGCTCGGTAAAGAGCAGTTGGTCAAGATCATCGAGTTGCGACTGGAAGACGTGCGCCGCCTGCTCGCCGACCGCAAAATCTCGATTGAGCTGACCGACGACGCCAAGGATATGCTCTTCACTCAGGGCTACGACCCGAACTTCGGTGCCCGGCCGCTGAAGCGCGCCATTCAGAAATTAATTCAGGATCCGCTCGCTCTGAAGATTCTCGATGGAGAAATTCTCCACGGTGACCATGTGATCGTCGATGCCGACAAGAAAGCCGGCAAGATGAAATTAGAAATCAGCAAGCGCGCGGGAGCGAAGGAAAAAGCAAAAGCAAGATAACTCCTGCACTTTGTCATTCCAAACGGCGGTCGCGCCGTGAGGAATCTGCTTTCGCCGGCAGCATCGGCGCTGTCGGCTGACAGCAGATTCCTCCCTTCGGTCGGAATGACACAGTTTTCTTGACGGCACTCTTCCCTTCAATCGTCGTCTACTTTTTCACGAAAGCCTCGACCACCTCGGGCGATGCGGCTAAGAGCCAGGCGATCACAACTCGAACCATGATCTGGACGCCGTAAAAGAAGAAGCGCCAAGTCAGATCCCTCGCGGCCGCCGAAACCGCCGGCACCGATGCCGCAACTCCGATCACCATGAGGAGAATCGCGCACCACCGCGCCCAGTTACTTAGCCGGTAAAGGCCCCAGCTAACGAGTGCCCACCCTACACCGACAGATAAGGCAGTCTGCGGCCCGGTTAGTTCTCTCCCATACGTGACGCCCGTTGTCATCGTCATCGAAAGCGCGCCCGGTGCAACAAGGTCAGCGATCCCGATCGCGAGCAAATATCCCGCGACCAGAAAAAAGAGAACTGCGATCACCGTAACGCTGGCCGGGCGCTCCATAGAGAGGAGAGTACCGCAGTTTGCAGAAGAAACGCCGATTCGATCTGTGGCACACTAGATTCATGCCCAGCCTCACTCTCGGCGATTTCGAACTCAGCATCTTATCCGACGGAACTTACCCGCTCGACGGCGGAGCATTTTTTGGCGTCATCCCTAAGATCATGTGGTCGCGCAAGGCTGCCGCCGACGAAAGAAATTACGTCCGGGCCGGACTCAACTCGCTCCTCATCCGCACCGGCAAACAGAACGTGCTGGTTGAAGCCGGCATGGGCAACAAGCTCTCGGAGCGAATGGTCAAGTTCTATGGCCAGCCCGCGCAGTTGCTTGCAAATCTCGCCGCCGGCGGAGTCTCTCCCGAAGACATCGATATCGTCATCAACACGCACCTGCACTTCGACCATTGCGGCTGGAATACGGTGCGTAATAAAGACGGCAAGATTGTCCCAACCTTTCCGCGCGCGAAATACTACGCGCCGGAAGGCGAATGGCAATATGCGCGGCACCCCAGCGAACGCGACGCCATCAGCTACATTCCCGACAACTACGACCCGCTGGTGCAGAGCGGCCAGATGACTCTGCTAAAAGGCGGCGAGGAAATCGTCCCCGGCATCTCAGTGCAAACTTTCCCTGGCCACACCGCGCACATGCAAGCTGTGATCGTCGAGAGCGGAGGCCGCACAGCCTGCTACATCTCAGATCTCATTCCCACCACCGCGCACATCGACATCACCTGGGGCATGGCCTTCGACCTCTACCCGCTGCAAACTATCGAGAGCAAGAAGCAGTACTATGCAAAGGCGATTCCAGAAAAATGGCTGACCGTCTTCACGCACGATGCGAAGGTGCCTTGGGCGTTTGTTGAAAAAGATGAAATTGGTAAAATGGTCGCAACAAAAGCGTAAGACGACGGCAACGCTAGCCTGCCCATCCGCATCTTGAGTATGTCAACAGATTAGGACAAGGGCCCTGTCAGGTGTGCGCCCGTGAGGTTCGGAGTCAAATTCCAAGCGAGGTACATCATGAAACGATTCGCAGCAGTCGGTGCTGTTTGTGCAGCGTTCCTATTGGGAGGAGTAATTTCCGCTCTCGCCCAGGACGAGCACAGAGAGGAAAAAAAGGAAGTTCGACAAGAAGAAAGGCACGATGAGCACGTGGAGAAGCGCGAGGAAGCCCGCCGCATTCAGGACGATCACTTCCGGGCGCACTTCGGCCGGGAGCACCACTTCGCCATCCGCCATGTAGTGATGGTTGGAGGCAGACCGCATTTCGCCTACGGCGGCTACAACTTTGAAATCGTCCAGCCGTGGCCGGCAGGTTGGGCTTACACAGACAATACCTATATCGATTTCGTTGACGGCGGATACTATCTGTTCAATCTAAGGCATCCTGGCGTTCGGATCGCGGTTACCGTGCTGCCCTGACGTTTCCAGAGATAGCACGATTAGTGCGGGCGACTCTCAACCCTCGTGGACGAGGGCGCCCGCCCCACACAATTGCAGCCGAGCTTCGAAGAATTCTTCCACGCGCCCCAGGATCTCCACCGCGCTCTTCGACTCGTAGATCGCCTTGCGCAATCCCGCCCCGCCCGGCACTCCGTGCGTGAACCACGACGCGAACTGCTTCATCTTCCCAACCGCGTCGGGGAGTTCCTCTTCGATCAGCATCTTGAAGTAGGTGCGGATCATCTGATAGCGATCGGCCTCGCTAGGCTCGTCGTAGGACCTCGATGCAGGCGAGGTCTCCATCCCCGCACAATACTGCTGAATCTGCCGGAAGATCCACGGGTTAGACGGCGCCGTCCGCCCGATCATTACCGCATCACAGCCAGTCTGCGTGACCATGGCGCAAGCGTCCTCGGGCGACCGGATGTCGCCGTTTCCGATCACAGGAATCTTCACCGCATCCTTAACCGCGGCAATCCACTCCCAGCGGGCGCTTCCGCTATACCCCTGCTCCCGAGTGCGGGCGTGCAGCGCGACCGCTGCCAGTCCGCAGGATTCCGCCATGCGCGCCAGTTCCACGCACACGATCTCGTCGTCACTCCATCCGGCGCGAAACTTCACCGTAAAGGGAATCGTCACCGCGGCTCGCACCGCCTCAAAGATGCGGCCGATTGCCGGCAGATCACGCAGCAAACCGGAACCTCCGTTGCACTTCACGACTTTCTTTGCCGGGCAGCCCAGGTTCAAATCCACCACGTCGAACCCAAGGCCTTCGACCATGCGCGCCGCCTCGGCCATTACTTCGGGATTGCTGCCAAATAGCTGCGCTGAAATCGGATGCTCATCTTCATAGAAATGGAGATAGCGCTTGGCTTTCTGATCTTTCTTGCGCAGCACGCCGTCGGCCGAAGTGAACTCGGTCATGATCAGTCCGCAGCCGTCCAGGTTGCGAATGAATCGCCGGAAGACTGTGTCAGTAACCCCTGCCATCGGAGCAAGCACCGTCGCCGGAGCAATCGTGACGACGCCGATGGAAAGGCTCGCGGGGACTGGTTTCTGTGGCGCTGTCTGGCCGGCGAGAATCTGCCCTGAGCTTGCCGAAGGGGCGTTCGCCCCACACGAGATGTCCCACGATTTGCGCACAGGTCTATTCTACTTGGCCGTCCAAACGAAAGCCCCCGCCGCGAAGCGAGGGCCTAATTTTCAGGTATATCCGTAGTAATCCGCGAAATCCGTGGCAAAGAGGCTAGTTCTTCGACGCCTCGGCTGGTTTGGCTGGGACAACCGCCGGCACATTCTTCGCGTACTTGCGGCGGAAGCGCTCCACGCGGCCAGCCGTATCCATCAGTTTCTGCTTGCCGGTAAAGAAGGGATGGCAGGCAGAGCAGATTTCAACACTGATGTCTCCCTTATGGGTAGACCGGGTAACAAACGCATTGCCGCACGCGCAATGTACGCGCACATCGTTATAAGCGGGATGAATGGCAGGTTTCATATGGGATTCGACCTTGGCTTTCTAGCCTTGACTTTCCTAACAGCGGCACGAACCCTTAGATTCTACCGGAATGCCCCAGGATTCAGCAATCCCAGAGCTCTCAGCCGTCAGCTATCAGACTGTCAGCCAAACCAGCACTAACGCAGCGGAAAACTGAAAGCCGAGAGTGAGAGCTGAGAGCTTTTCAGAAGCGGAACTGATACGACACTTTCACAAAAAATTGCCGGCTGTCGTTCATGTAGCCTTTCGCCGTGAACAGTCCCGCCAGGGGATCTTCAATTAGGGAATGGTCCAGGTTTTCTACATCGCTGTTATAGCCCACATAAATCGCGGTGCCTGGATGCACCAGGTAGGTGAGCAGGATATCGGCGTTGAACTCCTTGCTTGTAGGCAGATATGTATACGGATAGAACGTCGTTCCCGGCGTGTTCGCCAGAACTGAGTTGTACTGCAGAATCACGCGCAGCGAAAGCTGCGGAGTAAATTGCCAGTTCCACTTGCTGCGCACGATGTGATTACTGAAAATGCCTTTCCCGATCGGGATGCCGGCAGGCGCCTCCGCGAGGGCAAAAAGATATTCGTTCTGCGTCGCGCGCAACCGCTCAAACAGATAAGTATTTTCAATCTTCAAAGGCTTCACAGGACGGAAGGTCAGGGTCACAGAACCCCTGTTCGACCGCGACAGAAGAGACTGCGGCGCTGCCGTCGCCGCAGGCACAAAGTTCACTCCGTCGCCCCAGGAGTAGCGAACTCCTATCAAGACTTTTGGAAAGTATCCTGTCTGGAATGCGGCTCCGCTGCGGTGTTCGTGGTAGTCCTGGCTCTGGCTCGTGGACAAACCAAGAAACGAAAAATCTTGTGGTCGCAACCGCTCCCGCAACTCTTGATATGGAAGTAGAAAGAAAACCGTCTGCGCTCGTCCTTGAATCGCCAGATACGGGTCATAGTACGTATCCAGCCGGTTGCCTTCATGATCAAACACATAGCGCTGTTTCAAAGACGGGCCCCAGTCCACGATCCACCCCTTCTTCGGACGGAAGCGGTAATCGGCCTGCTGATAGAGTTCGCGAATGTCCACGCGGTTTACGAATCCCGGCACTGACACAAACCCCGGGCTGATGTCGTCGTAAATTCCCTCGTAGTCCAAGTGCAGGCCATCGCGTTTTAGATCCAGTTTGTCCGCTGGGCCTGCATAATGGTCGCCGTTGCCGGCGTTGCCTGAGCTGAAGGGATAGAGGCCATATTCGCACGTCTTCTCCAGGTTGCCGGCATTCAGGCCCTGCAAGTTGCTCGAAGCTGCAACCGCCTGACCTTCCAAGGTCCAATTTGCATTGAACTTCAGGCGCGTGTCCACTCCGCCCAAACGGTTAGACTCCCCGGTCGTTGGACATTCCCAGTCGGTGTAGACCACTCCCACACTAGACTGCTTGAAGATGTCGCGGCTCACCCGGGCAATCGTGAAGTATGACCGAATGCCAGAAAGACTGTTTGAACAAATCGGGGATGTAGCCGGGCAATAGCCTGGCACAGCTATCCCCGGCGCGCGGTCATCGGTGGACATCACTCCCGCCGAATAGGGCCCTTCTTTTCCCGTCAGCCGTATTCCCGCAGAAGGGTCTTGGATATTGCGCGTGAAAAACAAATCGAACGGCGTGCGAAAGAAGTCTTCGTTCTCCAGAAAGAACGGCCGCTTCTCCGGAAAATACACCTCGAATCTCTGGTTCACGGTAATCTGTGGATCTTCCGACTCCACCTGGCTGAAGTCGGGATTCGCCGTCATATCAAGCACGAAGTGGTCATGGATCACGAATTTCGCGTCCAGACCCGCCTGCCCCTGTGCCGTCGCGCCCTGAAAATTAGGGTTGTAAGGGTCGCGAGTGTCCAGCGCCCGGAAACCGCGCATGATTCCATAAGGAATCAGCTCGATGTCGCGTCCAGGAGAAATTCCTTCCAGCCCATACAGCGTCGCCGCCTGTCCCAGCCGGCCCTCCAGTTTGGACGAGATCTCCGGCCAGTACGAATCTTCGTTCTTGCGAACGATTCCGCGATACAAAATGACTCCCCACTCCTGTTGCTTCGTCGCGGGGAAACGAAGGCTCTTGAATGGAATTGCCATCTCCACCACAAAGCCACGATTGGTGACTTTGCCTCGCGAATCCCACACCGTGTCGAATGAGGTATCGAAATTCCCATTGACCTCATCCCGCGAGGCCTCGGTCCAGATCGCATCCCATTGCACCCCCAGCGGAGTGGTCTGGAAGGCATAGGCCCGCCGCCGGTCGTGAAAGGTATCCAGCATGACCTCGACCTGGTCATCGTCGTAAATATCCTCGCGCCGCGACATGCGCCCCCGCACCTTCTTCGGATCGTCGAAGCACACGAATACGATGTACAGATTCTTCTGGTCGTAACCGAGATAGGCGGCCGTCTCCTCCGAAACTTTTTCCCCATCATGCGGATTGCGCTGCACAAAGCCCGTCACCTTTGCCATCTGTAGAGCTATCTCGCCCTCGGGTTTCATGCTCAGGAAGTCTTCCAGAGCGGGTGCGCGGGTCAAACGTGGAATGGTCAGAGCAGGAGGCGCAAGCGCAGGCTTAGGAGCAGGCCTCACCTCCGGATTCTTTATCGGCGGTTCCGGCAACTGGGCCGACGGGGCAGGATACTGCTGGGACGCAGGTTGTTGCCCCGGCGGGGTAGGAGTCGCTTCAGGAGGCGCTGGAGGATTCTGCGGAGTTGTTTGCGACTGTCCTGTCGTTTTCTGCCCCGAAGCCGGTTCCTGCGCCTGCGACGTCGAGCTCCGCACCCATGCCGCGTTCTGCGGCGAAGACGCGCCCCAGCCATAGCCCAAAGTCCCAGGTAGCGTCGCCGCAGCCGCCAACAGGATCCTCAGGAGCCTTTTCACTGCAAAGTCTCGCGTTCGGCTCAAAAACAAATCGTCCCCACATCTCCCGGTTTATGCCTTGAGAGGGATTCAGCAAGATACACCATGAGCTGCTCTCACAAAACAGGAAAGCATGGTCTTTAAGGTTTACCGAACACGATTATGCCGGGGTTAGGGTTGGGAACTCGGATGACAAAACCCCTAGGTTTCGAAAAGCGACCGTGGTAGACCTGACTGCCGAATAATAGACATTAGAGTGCCGATTCGCAGTTCGGGATGGTCCGGCACAGGCACAGTAACAGTTGAATTCTCGGTCCGCTTCTGCATAACCACATGACTGCCCGGCCGTCGCGCTTCTGAGAATCCGTTGCGAAGAAGGATGCCTCAAACGTCGCGGCCGGACAGCACGCGCAGCCTACCCAACTTCGACCTCAAGCCGGGTGACAAACAACTCCGAATGCCCGCGCCGCTCGATTTCAGTTGGAGCCGCGGTCTCCAAAAACAACTCCACAGCCTCTTGCAGGTTATTACGCGCGGACTCAATCGTGTCGCCTTGGCTGGCAACATCTAGCTCAGGACAAAGGGCAACATAGCCATTACCTTCACGTTCAATGATCGCGGTGACCTGCCGTTAGCTGTTTCATGTAGCTACTAAGAATCAATTCCTCATTTTAGAACAATCAGTCCTAGAACAAGGAACTCTGCCGCCGGCTCGGCGTAATCCCGAAATAATCGTAGGCCAGTTGCGTCGCCACGCGTCCGCGCGGAGTGCGGTTCAAGAATCCAATCTGCATCAGGAACGGTTCGTAAATCTCTTCAATTGCGTCCGGCTCTTCGGCCAGCACCGCTGCCAGCGTATTCACGCCCACCGGTCCGCCCTGATATTTCTCGATAATCGTCAGCAGCAGCCGCCGATCCACTTCGTCGAACCCGTATTTATCCACTTCGAGCATCTGCAACGCCGCCTGCGCCGTGGGCAAATCGATTTTGCCCGCCCCACGCACCTGCGCATAATCGCGCACCCGCCGCAGTAGCCGGTTGGCGATTCGCGGCGTCCCCCGCGACCGGCTGGCAATCTCGATCGCGCCCGCATCATCAACCTCCACTCCCAGAATCTCCGCGGATCGCTCCACGATCACCCGCAAATCCTCGGGAGTATAAAACTCCAGCCGCAGCACAATGCCAAACCGCGACCGCAGCGGCGCCGAAATCAATCCCGCCCGCGTGGTCGCGCCCACAAACGTAAACGGCTTCACTTCCAGCGTGTGCGTCCGCGCCGAAGGCCCCTGCCCGATAATAATGTCCAGCTTGTAGTCTTCCAGCGCCGAATACAGCAGCTCTTCGAGCACCGGCTGCAGCCGGTGAATCTCATCGATGAACAGGACTTGCTTATCCTGCATGTTGGTGATGATTGCCGTCAGATCGCCCTTGATCTGCAGCAGAGGCGCCGCGGTCGACTGAAAATGCACGCCCAGTTCGTTGGCAATAATGTTGGCCAGCGTAGTCTTTCCCAGCCCCGGAGGCCCATACAGCAATACATGGTCCATGGCCTCGCCGCGCGACCGCGCCGCCTCAATCGCCACCGCCAGATTTTCTTTGACCTTGGCCTGCCCGATAAACTCGTTCAGCCGCTGCGGCCGCAGCTTCAGCTCAAACGAGGAATCGTCCTCCACCGGCGCAGCCGAGACCAGCCGGTCGCCGCTGTAATTTAGATTGGGATTGTTCCTAGCAGTAGCCACTGGCCGGATATTATCACTTTTACTTACTTCGGATACCAGTCCAGCACCCGCACCTCAATCCCAGTCCCCCGGCGAAGGCACGAGGGTTTGAAAATCTCGTAGGGAATGGTAGTCCCTACTCTTCCTCTTCCTTCACCTCCCCCCGCGCCGCCTTGGCCTTCTCAATAATCTTTTCCTGCAACGCCCCGGCACCGTGTCGTAGTGATGCATTTCCATGTTGAAGCTGCCGCGGCCCTGCGTCATCGAGGTTAGATCCACGCCATAGGTCAGCATCTCCGCCATCGGCACCTCGGCTTTCACCACGGTGTTGCCGCCCTTGTTGTCCATGCCCTGGATGCGTCCGCGGCGGCTGTTCAAGTCGCCCATGATCGAGCCCGCAAAATCGTCCGGCACCGTGATCTCGACATGCATCACCGGCTCCAGCATCGTCGGCTTCGCCTGCTCCATCGCCTTTCGGAACGCGATGCGCCCCGCCATCTGGAACGACATATCGTTCGAATCCACATCGTGATACGACCCGTCATACAGAATCACGCGGAAATCCACCACCGGAAATCCCGCCAGATACCCGCGCGCCGCCGCATCTTTAATTCCCTTTTCAATGGCGGGAATATAATTCTTTGGAATCGCGCCGCCAAAAATATCGTTCACGAATTCAAACTGCCCGCCGCGCGGCATGCGGCTCCATCTTGATCTTGCAATCGCCGTACTGCCCGTGGCCGCCGGTCTGCTTCTTGTGCCGCCCCTGCACATCCGCCTTGCCGCGAATCGTCTCGCGATACGGCACCTTCGGCGCCTTCAACACCACTTCCGTGTGATACCGCTTCTTCAGCTTCGCAACCATGACTTCAATATGCTGCTGCCCCGTCCCCGCGATCAGAAACTCCTGCGTCTGCGCATCGCGGAAGAATCGCAGCATGGCATCTTCTTCCATCAGCTTGTGAATCCCCGGCCCCAGCTTGTCTTCATCGGCGCGGCTCTTCGGCTCGATGGCAAACGTAATCGCCGGCTCCGGCAGCTTCACCCGCGGATATTGAATCGGCGCCGACTTGTCTCCCAGCGTGTCGCCGGTGAGCGTGTCTTTCAATTTCGCCACCGCGCCAATATCTCCCGCATGCAACTCGGTCACCGGCACCGCCGTCTTTCCCTGCATGATGGAAATATGCGACAGCTTCTCCGCCGATCCGCGCGAGAAATTCTGCACCGTCGACTCGTTCTTCAACACGCCGGAAAAAACTTTGAAGTAGGAAATCCTCCCCGCAAACGCATCCGAAACCGTCTTGAAAACATACAGCGAAACCGGCTCCGCATCCGTCTCATGCCGCTTCGGCGCATCGCCATTCCCCGAAGCCGCCGGTTCGCCCTGCACCCACTCATGCTCGGAAGGCGCAGGCGTGTAGTCCACAATGAAATCCATCACCCGGTCCGCTCCAATGTTTCCCAGTCCCGAAGAAAAAATCACCGGGAAAATTTTGTCCTCGCGAATCGCATTGTGCAGCGCGGGGATCAAATCTTCTTCGCGGAATCGTTCCCTTCTCGAAAAATTCCTCCATCAGCTTGTCGTCGCCCTCGGCCACCAGCTCCACCAGTTGCTCGTGCGCCTCCTGCACCTGCGCCCGCATGTTGCGCCGGAATCTCCGTCTCTTTCCCTTTGCCATTCCCGCCCAGTTCGTACGTGTAAGCCTTCATGCGCACCAGGTCGACCACGCCCGTCAAATTCTTCTCGCTGCCGATCGGCAGCTCGATCGGAATCACATTCCTCCCAAACGCATTGATCAGCGATTCCAGCACGCGCTCCGCATTGGCCCGGTCGCGGTCCATGCGGTTCACCACAATCAGCCGCGGAGTCTTATATTCCTCGCAATCGTTCCACACCCGCTGCGTCACCACTTCCACGCCGGCCACGCCGTCCACCACCACGATCGCCGCATCCACCACCGGCAGCACCATCTTGGCCTCGTGGACGAACATGTTGAACCCCGGAGTATCGATCACATTGATCTTCGTCTTGCCCCACTCCACATAGGCCGCCGGCGCCGCAATCGACATCTTGCGCGCGATCTCTTCTTCGTCATAATCGGTCGTTGCCGACCCGTCATCCACCCGCCCCAGCCGCGGCGTCGCGCCCGCCGTATACAGCATGGCCGACACCAGCGAGGTTTTCCCCGCATGTCCGTGCCCCACAATTGCAACATTACGAATATTTTCTCCGGAATAAACTTTCACGAGTAGGCTCCTTCGCAGGCGTGGAAAAAGAGAGAAGGCCCAGAAGAGAATGAAGAGTGCAGCAGACAGGCCAGCCCAACATCACCCGCCAAAACTTAGGATGCTACCACGCGGGAAGCAGGCGCCTCAACCGGCAAGCTATGGAATGCCATGTGGGACAGCCGCCTGGCGCTCAGACCGCGCGTAAATCCGTGGAGAAGAAGTTCCCTGCATCGCCGTGTATGATTCCACCGCCATGCTGGGCAACCGCACAAGCGAACAGTGGATCACGCAATACTCCTCCAGCCATCAGCATCCCGTGAACCGCGTCTGCCACACGCTTGGCATCCCAACCATCGTGCTATCGCTCCCGCTTTTTCTTGGCAGCATCTTCTTCCATCGCATGTGGCCCTACGCGCTGGCTCTGTTTGTCCTCGGATGGATTCTCCAATTCATCGGCCATGCCTTCGAAGGCAAGCCGCCGGAATTCTTGTCCGATTGGCGCTTTCTGTTTGTAGGCGTCCGCTGGTGGTGGGCCAAAATCCAGGGCAAAGCCTGAAAGCCGACGGCGGCGCTGGATCTGTCATCCTGAGCGGAGACACACGCTCCGCGAAGCGGCGCGTGTGCCGGAGTCGAAGGATCCCTGGCATCTTTCCCGCCCTCCGCTCCTTTGGATTTTCTGCCACAGCAGCGGAACGCCTTCGTTCTTGCCTTCGGCCTCCACAGTTGGTAAGCTTCCAGCGAGCATGCGGCGCCTGACGGCCACATTGACGTTGTTCTTCGCGCTCGTGGGAAATCTGGTTCCCGTGGCGGTCGCGGCCGCGTCTGCCCCGCCCCGAGCTTGTTGCCTTCGCAAGGGAGTTCATCATTGCCCGGATTCGCTGACCTCGGAATCCGAACAGCTCGTAATCCGCGATGCCAGTTGCTGCAACCAAAATTGCCGCCACGCCGTAACCACGACCCAGTGGGCTCATCCTCAGTCGCGGTCGACTGCCTTCTTCCTTCAAATTATCGCTGTGAGCCAGGCCGGAACGCGACCCAACTCACCCGCCAACCCCTCCGCCGAATTCAGCCCTTCACGAGCCCCGCCCGCTTGCTGACGCCTTCTCCATGCCTGACTTAGTTTCGTTTTCCTAAGAACGCGTGTTTGCCGCCAGCTATCGCTGCGGCACGCTGCCTGCCGAATTCAAGATCGGCCGCCGCCGGCGAACCGCCCCTACCTGAGTTCAGGAGACAACATGACCCGCACGACGAACTTCATTGTCAGCCTCGCGCTATTGTTATTGATGACCAGCATTTATTCCTTCGCCAACGAGTACGGCGCCATTCGCGGCATAGTGCACGACCCCCAGCATCGCCCCGTGCAGGGCGCCATGGTAATGCTGAAAGCAAAATCGTCAGACTGGACCAAAACCGCCACCACTGACGCCAACGGAGAATTCCAGATCAACGCCGTGCCCCTGGGCGACTATTCCATCGCCGTCGCCAGTCAAGGCTTCGCGCAAACCGCGCAGGACGTCACCGTCATCTCAGGCACCGTGCCGGTCGTTCACTTTCAATTGCGAGTAGCCACTGAAAATGCCAAGGTCACAGTTTCTGCCGCGCCCGAAGTTGCGCCCACCGATTCGGCAACGCCCATCACGCTTATCGACCAGCAAGACATCGACCGCACTCCCGGCGCCGACCGCTCCAACAGTCTCGCCATGATCACCGACTACGTTCCCGGCGCCTACGTCACTCACGACATGCTTCACATCCGCGGCGGCCACCAGACGCAGCTGGCTGCTCGATGGCATCCCGATCATCAACACCGCCATCGCGCAAAACGTGGGCCCGCAGTTCGATCCCAAAGACATGGAATACGTGGAAGTCAATCGCGGCAGCTATGGCGCCGAATTCGGCGACCGCACCTACGGCGTTTTCAACGTCGTCCCGCGCACCGGCTTCGAACGCAACAATGAAGCCGAACTCGTACTGAGCGCCGGAAATTTCTACCAGACCAACGACGCACTCAGCTTCGGCAGCCACACCCAGCGCTTCGCCTACTACGCCAGCGTAAACGGCAACCGCAGCGATCTCGGCCTGCAGACGCCGGTTCCCCAGGTTGTACACGACGCCGTCAACGGCGTCGGAGGTTTCGGCTCCTTCATCTTCAACGTGGACCCTTCCAACCAGCTTCGCCTCATGACCTCGCTTCGCCGCGACTACTTCCAGATCCCTTACGATCCTTTTCCCAATGACATCGAAAACGGATCGATCCCGGCCAACGGCTTCAGCCCGCAGTACCCGAGCATCGGCCTGCGCGACGGCGAACATGAAGCCGATGCCGGTGTCCTCTTTACCTGGGTTCACACTTCAACTCGCATCTCTTGACCACCGTCTCGCCCTTCTACCACTACAACAGCGGCGACTACGGCAGCACGCCCAACGACACTCCCGTCGCCACCACGCGAGGATCGCAGCTCCACCTACGTCGGAGGCCAGGCCAGCCTCGCCGCCAACTACAAGAAGAACGATCTGCAGGCCGGATTCCTCAGCTTCTACGAGAGGACAACCAGCTCTTCGGCGCAATCTTCAACGACGGCAGCGGCAACCCGCCCATCACCGATACCGAACATCCCACGGCGAATCTCGAAGCCTTCTTCATCGACGACAAGTTCAAGCCTTTTCCCTGGCTCACACTCTCCGCCGGAATGCGCCCCACGCGCTTCTCCGAGGGCAACTTCGCGGTCACCGCGGTTGCCCCGCAGTGATGAGCCGCCATCAGCCCGCGTTTCGGCGCCACCGTCACCATCCCGAAGCTGAACTGGACCTTCCGCGCCTTCTACGGACACTACTACCAGGCCCCGCCGATCGAAACCGTCTCCGGCCCCGCGCTGATCAACTACACCGAGCAGCAAGGGCTTGGCTTCGTCCCCCTGCACGGCGAGCGCGACGAAGAACATCAGTTCGGCGTCACCATCCCTTACCGCGGATGGGTTCTCGACGCCGACAACTTCAGCACCAACGTCCAGAATTTCCTCGACCACAACAACATCGGCGCCTCCAGCATCTTCTTCCCCATCACCGTCTCGCAGGCTGTCATTCGCGGCTGGGAACTCACGCTCCGCTCGCCGCGCTTCGCTCACCGCGGACAGCTGCATCTCGCCTACTCCAACCAGATCGCCGAAGGCGCCGGCACCATCACCGGCGGACTCACCGACTTCTCGTTCTCTCCCGAACTGTCGTCCGCTCGACCACGACCAGCGCAACACGCTCAACGTCGGCGGCGACGTCACTCTCCCCTGGCGCACCTACGCTTCCACCAACGTTTACTACGGCTCGGGGTTCAGCAACGCGTTCCCCGGCCAGCCCTATCCCGGCAACTATCTGCCGCAGCACACCACCTTCGATCTTTCTCTCGGCAAAGATTTCGGCGAGCGCTTCTCCGCTTCCCTCACCGCGCTGAATGTTGCCAATCGCCGCGTCGAGTACGACAATAGCCTCACCTTCGGCGGCTTCCACTGGAACAACCCGCGCGAAATCTACGTAGAAGTCCGCTACCGCTTCCACTACTAGATTGCGTGCAGCACTGTGGAAGAGCGGCGCTTCAGCAGCTTGCCCTGAGCGAAGCCGAATGGGCCGGGTAAGCGATGAGAATGACCAGGGCTTTAGCCCGTGGTCGCATCTCGTATAGACAAAGGCTCCTTTCGCAATTTGAGGAAACTTGTTAAGGGATTAAAGAGGATAGAGAATGAAATACGTTCTGATCTTACTAGCCACTGTAGGAATCGTGGCCTCAGCCATGGCCCTGCGTGAGCATTACCGCACCGAGGGCGACTCGCCCTGCAGCATCAACGAGCGTTGGGACTGCGGCATAGTCAACCACAGCCCCTACGCAATGCTGAAAGGCACAGGCATTCCGGTAGCCGCCCTCGGCATCGCCGGATACCTCCTCATGGGCGCACTAGCCTGGCGCCGCGCCTATCGCTGGTTGCTTGCCGCAGCCCTGGCGGGCCTGGCCTTCTCCGTCTACCTCGCCCACATCGAAGCCCACGTCCTAGGAGCCTGGTGCATCTACTGCGCAATCTCCCTGGGCACCATCGCGCTAATCACTCTACTGGCGTTGGGATCCACGCTAGCCTGGCTGCTCCGCAAACCAACGTAGGGAAAGAGAACGCTCATGTGGGGACGGCCGCCTCGGCTGTTCACCGAGGAAAGCGAGGCATTCCACCACGTGAGTGTCAAAACTGTAAGGGTGGGGCAGGCCTTTCAGGGCTGCGTCAAAGAACACAGAAGAAATAACTCGGCTTCAGCCTCTGGGGGCATGCCACCTTGTTGGAGCCAGGGGCTTCGCTACGAATCACCGTCCGTACTTCCCGAGCCAATGCCGCGTCTTGTTAAGCAGCCACCATCCATGCATATACCGCTCGTTAATGTGAGGATTCCGGGTGCGCGCGGGGGTCGATCGAGAAGCGCTTCCGTGGTATAATTTGACAGTCGCCAAATGAACCTAAGTACACGAAATTTCAATCACTTGAGGTCGGTTTTGCAGGGGCAAAACGGAGTTGCGTGATGCGCCGCTGTGAACCGGTTTAAAGTCTGGCGCGGTTGAATCTTTATGTGACAATTCGGGCATGCTGCCGCGGAGCGGAATGGCCACCAAAGAGATCAATACTCCCATCGTCGAAACTAAAACAAAAAACGGGATTGTGACGCCCATCACCGCTGGAAACGGCGGAGGCAACGGTGACTACAACGCCGACTCGATCAAAGTGCTCAGCGGAATGGAGCACGTCCGCAAGCGCCCGGCGATGTACATCGGATCGACGGGTGAGGTGGGTTTGCATCACCTGGTGTACGAAGTTGTCGACAACTCCGTGGATGAAGCGCTCGCCGGATTCGCCAAAGAGATCAAAGTCACGATCCACATCGACAACAGTATCACCGTCGTTGACGACGGGCGCGGCATTCCTGTCGATGACATGGAGATTGACGGGGAAAAGGTTTCCGCCGCTGAAGTGGTGATGACTACGCTGAATGCGGGCGGGAAATTTGATTCGTCGAGTTACAAAGTTTCCGGCGGACTGCACGGGGTCGGGGTCTCGGTGGTCAACGCGCTCAGCGAAGAACTGGATCTGGAGATCTGGCGTGACGGCTTTACCTGGGAGCAGAGCTACTCCAAGGGTGAGCCGACGAGCAAGCTGAAAAAGGCTGGTGCCACCAAGCATCGTGGGACGAAGGTGCATTTTCTGCCGGACCGCACGATCTTTACCGCGTCGTCGGAATACAACTTCGACACGCTGGCGCAGCGGCTGCGCGAACTGGCGTTCCTGAACAAAGGCTTGTCGATCACGCTCACAGATGAGCGCTCGACGGATGCGAAGACGGGCGGGGCGAAGCATTCGGAGTTCAAGTACAACGGCGGTATCGCCGAGTTTATCAAGCATTTGAATCGCGGCAAGCAAGTGCTGCACGACAAGCCGATCTACATGGAAGCAGAGCGCAGCGGCGTCGCCATGGAGATTGGGCTGCAATACAACGATGGATATTCGGAGTCGGTATTCAGTTTCGCGAACAACATCAATACTGTTGACGGAGGCACGCATCTTTCCGGCTTCCGCATGGCCCTGACTCGCACGATTAATTATGCAGGGCAGCAGATGGGTTTGTTCAAGGACGTGAAAGAAAACCTGACCGGCGACGATGTGCGCGAAGGTTTGGTGGCGGTGATCAGCGTAAAGCTGCCGCAGCCGCAGTTTGAAGGGCAGACCAAGGGAAAGCTGAATTCCGATATTGCCGGGATCGTGCAGGCGTTCATCAACGAGCGACTGGGAGCGTTCTTCGAACAGAACGCGACTGTAGCGCGGAAGATTATCAACAAAGCTGTCGACGCGGCGCGGGCGCGCGAGGCGGCGCGGAAGGCGCGGGATTTGACGCGACGCAAAGGTGCGCTTGATTCGGGAGGGCTACCAGGGAAGCTGGCAGATTGTTCCGAGCGCGATCCGAACCGGTGTGAACTGTTTTTGGTCGAGGGAGAATCGGCCGGCGGGACTGCGAAACAGGGACGCGACCGGCGGTTCCAGGCAATTCTGCCGCTGAAGGGCAAGATTCTCAATGTCGAGAAAGCGCGCTACGACAAGATGCTGGCGCACGAGGAAATCCGCGCCATGATTACCGCGCTCGGCACCGGCATTGCGAAGGAGGATTTCGATCCTACGAAGGTGCGGTACGGGAAGATCATTCTGATGACCGATGCTGACGTGGACGGGTCGCACATCCGCACGCTGCTGCTGACGTTTTTCTTCCGGCACATGCAGGAGCTGATCAAGCGTGGAAACGTATTCATCGCGCAGCCGCCGCTGTACTCGATCAAGAAGGGCAAGTCGATGCAGTACATCAAAGACGATGACGCCTTCGACAAAGTGATGCTGAAACGCGCGGCGGATGGGCTGATTGTGCGTTACGGCGAGGGCGCGGCCAAGCTGGAGGGCGCGAACCTGACACGCTTTATGAGTGTGCTGAAGGAATATCTGAACTTTTTCGACAAGGTGAACAAGCGGCTGCGGGATGAGAGCGTTGCGGAACTGCTGCCACGGCTGGATTTTTCTAAGCATGCGGATTTTGAGGGTGACAAAAAGACTCCGCCGAAGAAGATCGAGAAGCTAGAAAAAGAGTTGAAGAAGCTGCAGAAAGACCGGAAGTTCAAGAGCGTGGAAGCGGTCTTTGATGAAGAGCACAATTTGTGGGAGGTGCGGTTTGTCAGTTCGCAGGGCTCAGAGCATGTGATCAACTGGGAACTGGCTTCCAGCGCGGAGTTCCGGCAGTTGATTTCGAAGTTCAAACAGATTGAGCCTTATCTGGAACCGCCCTTTGTGGTGGAAGCGATCGTGAAGTCTGCCGCTGCCAGCAAGGAAGATGAAGCTGAAGATGAAAGCGCGGAGTCAGATGAGAAGTCCGATAAGAAAGGCGTTAAGACTGCGCCCAAGCACAAGGCCGCGCTTGAGCCGGTGGAGAAGACTACGGCGCGCGAGCTGTTTGAGTATGTGAAGAAAGAAGGCAGCCGCGGGTATGATGTGCAGCGCTACAAAGGTCTGGGGGAGATGACGGCTCCGCAGTTGTGGGAGACGACCATGGATCCGGAGCGGCGGACTTTGCTTTCGGTGAAGCTGGAAGACATCGCCGAGTGCGAGACCATCTTTACCACTTTGATGGGTGAAGACGTTGAGGCTCGGCGGAAGTTTATTGAAGAGAATGCGCTGGATGTGAAGAATCTGGATATTTAGTTGGCGCAATACCGTGAAAGACTCGTGGAGCCGGGATCGGCATCCTTAAACCGCTTTCTGAGACGGTTTCAATTTCCGGCACCCCGCATCCGTTCCCCGCCATCTAACCACCTGTCCCTGATAAGATAGACATAGCAGGAGTCACCAACAAGTAATGGCTGTTCCGGTATCACAGATGTGGACGGTTGCGTCCTACGTGCTGCGCCAGAAGCTCGCTGGACGTAAGCAGTATCCGCTCGTGCTCATGCTCGAGCCATTGTTCCGCTGCAACCTGGCCTGCGCTGGATGCGGCAAGATCCAGTACCCCGCCCACATCCTGAAGACAGATCTCACTCCGGAGGAATGTTTCCGCGCTGTCGACGAATGCGGAGCGCCGATGGTTTCGATCCCCGGTGGCGAGCCGCTCATGCATCCTCAGATCGCCGAGATTGTCGAAGGCCTGGTAGCCCGCAAGAAATATATCTATCTCTGCACTAACGCTCTGCTGCTTGAAGAGAAGTTAGATCTCTTCAAGCCCAGCAAATATTTGACTTTCAGCGTCCATCTCGATGGCCAGCGCGAAGAGCACGACTTGGCTGTCTGCCGCGAGGGCGGATACGACATCGCCGTAGATGCGATCAAAGAAGCGCTCGCTCGCGGCTTCCGTGTTACCACTAACACCACGCTGTTCGACGGCGCCGACCCGAAATCTGTTCGCGCTTTCTTCGACGACATGATGGAGCTCGGCCTCGAAGGCATGATGCTCTCTCCGGGCTACTCCTACGACAAGGCTCCCGACCAAAAACATTTTCTTGGCCGCGCCCGCACCCGGCGCATGTTCCGCGCGATCCTGTCGAACCGCAAAAAGAACTGGCGCTTTAATCTCTCGCCGCTTTTCTTAGAATTCTTGATGGGCAAGCGCACCTACCCCTGCACCCCTTGGGGCATGCCGACGTACAACATTTTTGGATGGCAGAAACCCTGCTACCTGCTCCAGGATGGCTACGCTGAAACTTTCGCCGAATTGCTCTCGACCACGAATTGGAGCAACTACGGAACTGAGTCCGGCAATCCCGCGTGCGCGAATTGTATGGTCCATAGCGGCTACGAGGCCTCCGCGGTAAACGCGACATTCAGCTCACTCGGCGGATTCCTGGCAACGGTGAAAGCCACGCTTTTCTCGAGTTATCGCGACGAAGAGGCGCTGCGCTTGCTGGACGAGCCCCAGGCCCCGGTCCACCCGCTGATCCAGATCGCGCCGACCGGCGAGCCGCAAGAAACACGGGTGTAGGACAGTTCTTGGATTTGTATCCGGCGACTTCCCGGGGGCTAAAGCCAGCATTTTTTGTAGCGACCGATCGCAGCGGTAAACCGCTGCGCCACTCAAAATCAAACCATATCGAAGAAAACTATGACGGGCAAAGAATCCGGCCACATCGACCACGAAGCTGCGCAGGCCGTGCCCCACGCAAATCCTGACTCTCTAGAAGTTGCCCCCGGCACTGCGCACGAAAATCTCGAAGGCTGGATCCCACAATTGGCCACCGAAGAAGAGATCCGCGTTGCGCTCGAAAAAGCCTTTGACTACCGCGGCGACGTGACCATCGCCGGCAAAGACGGAACGAAAATCGAAGGCTATCTGTTCGACCGCCGCACGGCCGCCACGCTGAAAGATTCGGTAGTCCGCCTTATACCGAAGGGCGCCCGCGAAAAAATCTCTATCTCCTACGCCGACATCGCCGCCCTCGCATTCACCGGCCGCGATACCGCCGCCGGAAAAAGCTGGGAAGCCTGGATGAAAAAATATGCTGCGAAGAAAGCCGCTGGCGAAACCAACATAGCTCTTGAACCCGAACCCCTCGATTAATTTCGCAGCTGGAGCAGCGATGGCGGATGCCGAAAGCAGATTTCTCCCTCCGGTCGGAATGACAATTGTTGACTAACAGGCGAGATACAGGTTCACCATCACTTCACGCTTTTCGACGCCGCTCCAAAGCTCAACCCGTGCACCAACTCCTCAACCTCGTCCGTTGTCCCTCCAATAAAAGTAAAAGAAATCGCATAGCCTCGGGCCAGCACGACTAGCGTCGACTGCCGCATCGCGCGCGTCCCCACATTCTTTTGGAAATCTCCTCGCACCACCGTCCTGGCCCCAATTACAAACTCATAGGGCTCCTCAACAACCTCGAACTCCTGCGCCTTTGCCACTTCCGTCACGGGACCAAAATACTGCGCAGCATCTTTCAGCCCCGGATACGCCGCTGCACTCTCCGTCGCAATCAGAATCGAACCATTCACATCTTCCGCCCGCGCCTCCGGAGGCCGCGAAAACGCCGCCAGCAGCACTCGTCCCGCATCCGTCGCCTTCTTGCCTGCGTCCGCTCTCTCGTCCTCGCCCTGCTGCCGATTCATCTCCTCGGTCCGCAACACCCACGCCGGCGGAATCTTGCACATGAATCCAAACGCCGCATTGCGGTACACTCCGGCGCTCACCACGCCGGGATCCAGCTTTGAATTTGTGGTTGAGGCGGATTTCTTGACCTGCTTCGATGATGAGGAAGATTGGGAAGATGGCGAGGAAGACTGCGCTGGAACCTGCGCCCGAAGCGCTGGCCCCGCAACAACGATTGCAAGACAACCATAAAGAACACTAAAGCAAACTTGAGGAAAACTCATACTGCCATGTTACCCGAGTAGTGCAGCCTAGTTGCCCGCGAGTGTAAAGTTCATCCGCACGTAGCTCTCGAGTTCGACTGGCCGTCCCCGCGTGAGGTACGGCCTATACTTCCACTGCTTCACCGCGATTGTTGCGGCGGACGCGAGCAATAGGTCGCCGGACTCCACAGTGACCTCGCGCACGTCTCCCTTCGGGCTGATCAATATCTTCAAGAGAACCTCGCCCTGAATCCGTTTCTTGCGTGCTTTCTTCGGATACCGCGGCTGCACGCTGTTCACCAGCAGCGCCTGCGCGGCATCCGCCGACAGCTTCACTGGCTCAGGCGTTTGCGGTTGCTGTCCGGTCTGCTCCTGTCCCACCGGAGCGCCTGCCTGGTCCTGAGCAGGAGCGGCCAGTCCGCTCCCCGTCACGCACACGATCGACGCACCAAAGATCAACACAGCAAATATCCGCCAGGCTGTTCGTGCGCCCGCCAACCTTACGCCGCTCTTCCCAGCACCGGCTGCGTGCAATGCGAACAGCGCCGCGCATCGATCGGGATCTCGCTCAAACACTCTGGACATTTCTTGGTCGTCGGATCAGGCGGCGTTTCTCCGCGATTCATCCGCGCCACCAGCGCGTTCACAGGCGTCACCACAAAGAAATAAATCGCCGCTGCAACCAAAAGAAAATTCACCAGAGCGGTGACAAACACTCCGTAAGGGAACGCAGTCTCGCCGATCTTAACGGACATCGACGTAAAGTCAGGCTTGCCCACCAGCAGTGCTATGAGCGGATTAATCAGTGAGGCTACCAGCGAAGTTACGACGCCGCCAAACGCCGCACCGATCACGATGCCCACCGCCATGTCCACCACATTGCCCCGCAGAATGAACTTCTTAAATCCGGATAGCATAGGTACCTCCTAGAAGACAGGCCGCCAATGTATGACAGGGAGGCTGGAAGGTCAAGGGCGAGATACGACGACGATCATTTCCCGGCCACGCCCAGATGTCGCCAAGGACTAAAGCCGTAATCGCTCCACACGATTAACGCGGCGCTACAAACGCCGCTTTTCCACGACAACGCATGCATTATTCTCGGATCTCTTCGCAGCTTTTATAGGTGAGAGAGGCATCTCCGCTCAGATACGCATCGGCATAACAATATAGCGGTACTTATAATCATCACCTTCAGCCGGCCGCAACTGCCCCGCCGACTGCGAATCCTTCAACTCCAGCCGCACCTCGCTGGTGCCGGCGGCTTTCAGGAAGTCCACCAGGTATTGAGCGTTGAAGCCGATGGTCATCGTCTCGCCGTCATAGGGAGCTTCAATGGAATCTTCGGACTCGCCCGCTTCCGTAGACGACGCCGAAATCTTCACTTCGCCTTTTTCCAGCTTCATCCGCACCGCTCGCGAGCGTTCGTCGGCAAACTGCGCCACGCGCAGGATCGCGGAGTTCAAGTCTGAGTTGTTCAGGGTAATGCTCTTGCTATTGTCCTTGGGCAGAACTGCTTCGAAGTTGGGGAATTGTCCTGTAAGTTGCCGCGAGGTCAGCAGCCGCGATCCTATACGGAAGAATAAAGTCGATTCATCCTTGGCAAACTCAACCGTCTCCGCATCAGTTGAATCCAGCAGCGACTTCAGTTCGTCCATACATTTCTTCGGAACCAAAGTCTTCATCTCGCCCGATACGCCTTCAAATTTTCTCCGCTGCGTTCGCAATGCGCCAGCCGATGCCCATCCGTCGCCACCATCGTGATCGACTCTGGCTTCAGCAGCATCAACGCGCCGTTCAGCGTGTAGCGCGATTCTTCGCTCGATATTGCAAAGCCGGTCCGCGCAATCAATCCCGCGCAACACCTGCCCCGGAATCTTCACCACGCCTGCTGTAGGAAACACAGGCAGGCTGGGGAAATTCGACTTCGCCATGCCCACCATCTTCGTATTGGAACGCCCGCAACGGATGCTGACCCAATGATTCTCAAGAAGTTTGATCGTGATATCGGCGTCGGGCAGCAGCTTCACGTAGTCATGCAGTTTGCGCGCCGGAATCGTACATGACCCTTCCTTCTTCACCTTCGCATTGCACGAAGTTCGCAGGCTTAGATCCAGGTCGGTCGCCGTCAGCGACAGCTTACCCTCGGCAGCCTCGAATAAATAATTGGAAAGAATCGGAATGGTGGTCTTGCGCTCGACCACGCCCTGCGTAGCCGTCAACTCCCGCAGCAATTCTACTTTGCTGACCGTGATCTCCATCGTCCCCACCGCCGTCCCCACTGCAACCGCCGCTTCCACCGGCATAGACTTTATCTCCCCTGCCGCGTGCTACTTTTATTACTTCCTTATATCAAATACAAAACCTATTAAACCAGCAGTAACAGTAGGCGAGCTCGGAGAAGTGGAAAACTTTGGCAACCGACCTATTGTCACAACTTTGGGGATCGTCCCTTCGTGTGAGAAATCGGTCCCCATCTCGGCGGAGCCTATGGAAGAAGATTTCCGCTTCTGCCATTTCCCCTGACCCTTGCACAGTTTCCACATCTCATTCACAGCCCGAAAAAATGAAGACTGCCCGTTCGGTGCAAAACGCCAGACACCCCGCGCCTATCCGCCCAATTGCTCGGTCAGCTTATTGAGCAGCCTGTTCAAATCTTTATCGTTCTTGCGGAGCTCTTCAATCTTCTCCACCGAGTGCAGCACAGTCGTGTGATGCTTTCCCCCGAACTGCCGGCCAATTTCCGGCAGTGAAGCCTCGGTCAGATGCTTGCCAGATACATCGCGATCTGCCGCGGATAAACGATCGCCCGCGAATTGTCTTTCGCTTTAATCTCCATCAGCCGCAGGCCAAACTGCTCCGCTACCATCTTCTGGATCGATTCGATCGTAACCTTCCGCGCTTGTGAATCGATGAAGTTCTTCAGCACCTGCTGCGCGTAAGGCAGCGTGATCTCCGCTCCGATCAGCGATGAATGCGCCACCAGCCGGATCAGCGCACCTTCCAACTCGCGCACGTTCGACCGGATATTCTGCGCGACGTACAGCGCCACATCGGTCGGCAGCGTGATCTTTCTCCTGCTCCGCCTTCTTTTGCAGGATTGCTACTTTCGTTTCCAGATCCGGAGGCTGGATGTCCGCAATCAGTCCCCACTCGAAGCGGCTGCGCAGCCGGTCTTCAATCTCCGCCAACTCTTTCGGCGACCGGTCGCTGGCAATCACGATCTGCTTCATCGTGTCGTGCAGAGCGTTGAAGGTATGGAAGAATTCTTCCTGGGTGCGCTCCTTGCCCGTGAGGAACTGGATGTCGTCGATCAGCAGCACATCCACGCCGCGGAACCGGTCGCGGAAGCTGAGTCATCTTGTCGTAGCGCAGCGAGTTGATCATGTCATTCGTAAACTTCTCGCTCGACACGTAGCAGATGGCCGCCTGCGGCTGGCGCCGCTTCACCTCGTGCCCGATGGCCTGCATCAGATGCGTCTTGCCCATGCCCACGCCGCCGTAGAGGAACAGCGGGTTGTAGGCTTTTGAAGGACGCTCCGCCACCGCCTGGCACGCGGCATGCGCGAACTGGTTGCCGCTGCCGATCACGAACGCGTCAAACGTGTAGCGCGGATTCAATTGCGCCGCGCCATCCCAGTCAAAGCGCGCCTGCGCCGGACCCGCCCCCACCGAGACCATGCCCCAGCCGCCGAAAGCCCGCCATTGTGGCGCACTGCGGTTGCCGCCGGATCGTCTTCCGGCGTCACGAACTTCACGTCATTGAACTCCAGCCCCAGGTTGTCGATCGCTTCCTGGATCAGGTCCGCATATTTGTCGCCCGCGTGCCGGAACTCTGCCGTAGGCACGCGCACGAATAAAATTCCGCCGCTCGAGTGGCTGTAGCGCGTCGGCTTTAACCACGTATCGTAAGAGTGCCGGTTGATCTTTTTTTCCAGCGCATCCAGGATGCGCGTCCACGGATTGGGGGAAAGTGTTGAGCCTTGAGCTGACATAAATTATGAAATACCCGCCGCGGCGTCCCGGCGGCTGGCTTGAGGGCGCCTGTCTAAAACTGCCGTTTACCTACTCGCTGATGGAACTCTTAGTGTACTGCGGAATGCGCCTCTTGTATCGTGCGCGGTTGCCATGGTGAATGAGATTGTCTTGAAAACCAACAGTGCCGCATAGTAGCACAATTTTTTTTCGCCGGACAGAAATCTTCGACGCGCATTTCTTCCGCGAACTCGATTCGGAACCCGAAGCTCCGCCTCTGTCAAGTGTCAAAGATGTAACTGCAACCGCCGCAGTGCAAATCATCGCGAGGGTTTCGCTGAAACTGACGCTGGGACCGCGACGCTGGTCGTGATACAGTTTGATTTTGATTTCCATGGAATGAAAGTGGCTTGGCAAGGCGCGAGGTGAGCGGAACCCTCGCCGTTACCGTCTTCTTGCTTTTCATCGGTTGGCCCCTCGTCTGAAGGCGGTCAACCGGAACGGACAACATACTCGCAACCTGTTCAGGACTTAAACCTGCCGCAATTAATGTCTGAGCCATCGCCCTTGTTGCGCTTTATAACGTTCGCTCGGCACAAACTGTTCAGCGATGGTGTCGCTCTCTGCCCACAAGCCTCGCTGGTCGGGATAACCTCGCTGTTTAGCCATTCGCACCCTCTCGCAATTATACGATTGCGGAATACAAAATATTGCTTCAACTGCGCCACTAGTTGGGCGCGGTTGCGGAGTTGCCTCTGTGGGAACAGCCGCCCTCGGCTGTCCGGTCGAGCGCAGCCCGACAGGTTCCCCGCCGGCGCGGCGCAAACTGAGCCACCGCCAACCGAACCTCCCCTTTGCCCTACTGCCGCCCCGTCATTTATACTTACCGTTTGCCCTAACACTGTCGACGGAATCAGGAGCAGCTATCTTTCATGCCCAAGCGTACATTCCAACCTAACCGGCGCAAGCGAAGCAAGAAGCATGGCTTTCGCACGCGCATGAAGACCCAGGGCGGCAAGAAGGTAATTTCCCGCCGCCGCGCCAAGGGACGGAAGCGGGTTTCCGTGAAGCCCGGCTTCCGCGAGTAGTTTTTTCCGGTGCCGCTTACCTCCACAGTCGAGACCTTCAGTCGCCTGCCGCTGCACGAGGGCAGGATGGCTGATGCCGCGCTGGGAGTTGCCACCGAAAAAGCTCGGCCTAAAAAGCTCGACTCGAAAACGCCCGGCCCGAAAGCGTCCGGACTGACTTCGTTCATGCCGCCAAAGAAAGCAGCCCGATTTCCCCGCGCCGCGCGCCTGCTGCGTCACGCGGATTTCGAGCGGGTCTACAAGCAAGGACGCCGCCACTTCTCCGCGTCCTTCACCGTTTTTTATTGGCCGCGCCCGGAAGCGCCGGCGGAAACGCGGACGGTTGCCCCTTCTATCTCTCGGGGAAGGCCCATGCCACAGGGCCTGCGCGTTGGCTTCACCGTGGGCCGCGCCCTCGGCGGAGCAGTCCAGCGCAATCGCATGAAGCGCCGCTTGCGTGAAGCTGTTCGTATGACGCGTCCGCCCGTGGGAGTAGCTGCCGATGTGGTCATCAACCCAAAGAAATCGTTGCTCACAGCCGACTTCGCCGCAGTGCTAAACGAAGTAACCCGAGCCTTTGCCGTAATCGAACAGAAGTTGTCAGGAAAAGTGGATCCTGAACCAGCAAAGAATAGAAGGCCCGAAGTCCGAAGCCCGAAAGCCGATAGCCGCCCTTGAGCAACATCGCCAAGTTCGTCGCGCTGCAACTGCTGCGGGGTTACAAGTGGGCCATCTCGCCCCTGTTCCCTCCGGCCTGCCGCTACGTGCCGACTTGCTCGGAATACGCCATGGAAGCCGTCGAGCGCTTCGGCGCTCTGCGCGGCGGATGGATGGCCTTCACCCGCATCCTGCGCTGCCATCCCTTAGCCCGCTCCGGCTACGACCCGGTAGTAAAGCAGGCCACGGACTGTGGAAAGCTGTGATTCACTATCCGGCCAAATCAGGCGAATGCGGATCCGGGGCGAACGCAGCCAAATTGATGGAGCGGGCCTCTACAAAGAGCGCAGCTCCAAAAGGGTGGAGCAGGCCTTCAGGCCTGCGTTAAAGGCAGACAATAGATTGGGGCTTTAGCCCCCGAGGTACTTAATAAAACTTGGCCGAATTCAAAAACCCGCAACAAGAACCCGGCGCCGAACGCCGTCTCCTTCTTGTTTTTGTTCTAACCTTTGTCGTCCTCATCATCTTCCAACCGCTGCTGAAAAAATTCTTCCCGCAGCCGCCAGCACCGCAAAAGCAAACGCAAACCCAGCCCGTGCCGGCACAACCCGCGGCTGTTTCTTCCGCCTCAACCTCAACGCCGCCCGCTCCACCAGTCGTCACGATTAATACCGCAACCAAACAAGCCTCTACCGAAACCGAAACCGTAATCGAGAACGATCTCTACAAAATCACCTTTACCAATCGCGGCGCCCAGGTCAAATCCTGGATCTTGAAAAAGTTCGACAACGACGCTCAAAACGGCCCGCTGGAACTGGTCAACCCGGCCGCCGCGCAAAAATTCGGCTACCCGCTCTCCATCTGGACCTACGATGAGACCCTCCGCAACCGCCTCAACTCCGCGCTCTACGTGCCTTCCAACGAAGGCAATCTGTCAGCCCCAGCCCAGTTCACATTCGAATACGCTGACCCGGATGTCGTGGTCCATAAGACTTTCCGCTTCGACCACACTTATGTTCTGAACGTCGAAACCTCGGTTATTTATAAAGGCGTCGAAATCTTCGCCCCGCCGGCCTGGCCCGCCGGATTCGGCGACCAATTGACCGCCGCCGCCTACGCCGCCTCCCGCATCGATTACCACAGCGACGCTTCCACCGACCGCACAGCCCTGGTCTTCCCAAACTTCGTCCTGCGTCTGCCCGTCAAAGCCATCAGCGGTGGCGGCACTATAAAAGGTCCATTCGAGTGGGCCGGCACCGGCGATCAATACTTCACCGCCATCTTTATTCCCAACGACCCCACCACCACCTCCATGGTCACCCTGCGCAACTCCATGGAGATCCCGCAAAAGCCCGGCTTAAGCCCGGTCGGCGCCAGTTCCAAAGACACCGCGAACGCCGATCTCCTGGGCGCAGCCGTAGGCAGCATCCGCGGCCCGACCGCCGAACGCATGTACGTGGGCCCGAAAGAGCTGGCCGTACTCGATGCTGTGCCGGTTCCGACCATCAAGAATGACAGCCCCGATCTCCGCGGTATCGTCGACTTCGGCTGGTGGGGCATCCTGTCGCGCCCGCTGTTCCTCTGGCTCAAGTGGACCCATAACCACATCGTCTCCAACTGGGGATGGGCCATCGTCATTCAAACTCTGATCATCACCATCGCGCTGCTCCCGCTGCGGATCACGCAGATGAAGTCGATGCTGAAAATGCAGCGCATTGCTCCGCAGGTCAAGTCCATCCAGGAGAAATACAAGAAGTACAGCCTGCGCGACCCGCGCAAAGCCGCCATGAACGAAGAAATCAGCGGCTTATATAAGAAAGAAGGCGTCAATCCCGCCGGCGGCTGCCTGCCGATGCTGATCCAGTTTCCGTTCCTGATTGCTTACTACCGCATGCTGGGCGTAGCTCTCGATCTCCGCCATGCGCACTGGCTCTGGATCACCGATCTTTCCGCGCGCGACCCATATTTCCTGCTGCCCATAATGATGGTGATCAGCATGTTCGCCATGCAGCGCATGACGCCGCAAGCCGGCATGGATCCTCAGCAACAGAAAATGATGACGTGGATGATGCCCCTGATGATGGGTTTCATCTTCTTCAACCTGCAAGCCGGATTGAACCTGTACTATGCGGAAACCAATTTGATTTCAATCGCACAGCAAGCCATCATGAACCGCACCAAGCTGGGTCGCGAAATGCGCGAAATGATGGAAAAACGCGCCCGCAAGAAAGAGAAATAGCTGTCAGCTCTCAGCTATCAGCCCTCAGCTTGGAGCGCGCAGCGCCAGCATTGCGATAAGATTTGATTTCGATTGAAAGGTTTACCCCGTGAACCCCCGTGCCCTCTGTGGTTAAGAGGTTTTACTCACGGAGGAAAAGAAGACTGCGTAATCAAGCCGATCAAGCTGATAGCTGACGGCTGAGAGCTGAAAGCTGCCCTATGGACAAACTAGCCGCCGCCAACCGCATCAACGAATTCCTCCAATCCGTAGTCACCAACGGAGGACTCCACCTCAAATACCGCATCGTGGTCGATCCCCCAGCGCCGACCGACTGGGAGAAACCGGAAATCTTCGTGGACTTCTCCGGCCCCGACTCGACTCTTCTCCTCGATCGCGGCGGCGAACTTCTCCGCGCCCTGGAACTCCTGGCCTTCGAAATCCTGCACCTGCCCTCCGCCGACCACGAGAAACTTTCCTTCGACTGCAAAAACCAGCGCTCCATCCGTCTCCAGGAACTCCGCATGGCCGCCACGGTAGCCGCCGAAAAGGTTCGCCAAACCGGCACGCCCTTCCACTTCGCGCCGATGTCCTCGCGCGAGCGCCGCATCGTCCACCTATCACTGCGCGACCAAACCGACCTCCGCACCGAAAGCGACGGCGAAGGCTTCAACCGCTGCGTAGTCCTCTACCCCGCAGACTACAAACCCACAGCGAGTAAGCCAGCCCGCCGCACTTTGCCGTAGCGGACATAGACGGCTTGTCATCCTGAGCCCCGCCTGCTCTAGCGCTGCCGGGAGGCACCACGCGAAGGACCTGTGCAACTTGCCGGCGCCGCCCACGGCCGCGACGCCTTCTATTTCCGCTCCGCGTTCCTTGCTTCTTACCCGCGGCTACAGGCAAAATAGATCGCTCCGCCGATTCAATCCCAGAGGCCCCGCATGCACCCACTTCGCCAGGCAATAATTCTGATCACACTCCTATTCCCCATGATGACCCTGCTATCCGCCGCTCAAACTTCGTCCTCGCCCCTAACCTATCCTCAAGCTCGTCGCAGCGATCAGGTCGACGACTACCACGGCACCAAGGTCGCCGACCCCTACCGCTGGCTCGAAGACACCGACTCCGCCGAAACCCACGCGTGGGTCCAGGCTGAAAATAAACTAACCTTCGGCTACCTCGATCAAATCCCGTACCGCCAGGCGATTCACGACCGCCTCACTAAACTTTGGAACTACGAGCGCTTCACCACTCCCAGCCAGCACGGCGGACGCTACTTTTTTCAGCACAACACCGGGCTCCAACAACAAAACGTCGTCCTCGTGGCCGAATCTCTTCACGCCGAACCGCGCGTTCTTCTTGATCCCAACACACTCTCCATCGACGGCACCGTCGCACTAGCCGGCGCCGCCGTGTCCGATGACGGCAAGCTGATGGCCTATGGCCTCGCTACTTCCGGCTCCGACTGGAACGAGTGGCACGTCCGCGACATCGACACCGGCAAAGATCTCTCCGACGATCTCAAATGGCTCAAGTTCTCCAGCGCATCATGGAGCAAAGACAACAAAGGTTTCTACTACAGCCGTTACGACGAACCCAAAGGCGCAGCTCTGCGCGACACCAACTATTTCCAGAAGCTCTACTATCACCGTCTAGGCACAGCTCAATCCGAGGACAAACTAATCTACGAGCGCCCCGACAACAAAGAAATGATGTTCGGCGGAGACGTCACTGACGACGGCCATTATCTGATCATCACCGTCGCGCAAGACACGTCGTCCAAGAATCGGCTCTACTACAAAGACCTCACCCGGCCGGATGCTCCAGTAGTAAAGCTCCTCGACGACTTCGACGC
The DNA here is from genome assembly GCA_963841125.1 of uncultured Acidobacteriaceae bacterium. Classification (GTDB taxonomy): domain Bacteria; phylum Acidobacteriota; class Terriglobia; order Terriglobales; family Acidobacteriaceae; genus Sulfotelmatobacter. The sequence continues at coordinate 1,212,735 of CAWJBH010000003.1, read as the reverse complement.
GCAATACGTATTTATCGACAACGACGGTCCCATCTTCTGGTTCCGCACCGACTTCGACGCTCCCCGCGGACGCCTGATCTCCATCGACACCCACCATCCCGAACGTGCCAGCTGGAAGACGCTGGTCGCCCAGGGCCCCGACAAACTCGAGTTCGCCAATACTGTAAACAATTCATTTTTCCTGTCCTACCTGAAAGACGCCCGCAACGAAATCCGCGTCCACGATCTCAGCGGAGCCTTCGTGCGCAACGTCGACCTGCCGGGTATCGGTACGGCGGGAGGTTTCGGCGGCAAACGCAAAGACAAAGAAACTTTCTACGCCTTCACCAGTTTCATTTCCCCAGCCACCGTCTATCGCTACGATCCGCAGGCCGGCAAGAGTTCCGTCTATCGCCAGCCCAAAGTAGATTTCGATCCCGACCGTTATGAAACGAAACAGGTTTTCTACCACAGCAAAGACGGCACCCGCGTCCCCATGTTCCTGACTTACAAAAAAGGCATCAAGCTGGACGGCGAGAATCCCACCCTGCTCTACGCCTACGGCGGATTCGATATTTCTCTAACGCCGTTCTTCTCTGTTCCGAATCTCGTCTGGCTTGAAATGGGAGGCATCTACGCTCAGCCCAATCTTCGCGGAGGCGGAGAGTACGGCGAGGAGTGGCATCAGGCCGGAATGAAACTGAAGAAGCAAAACGTATTCGACGACTTCATCGCCGCCGCCGAATGGCTGATCGCCAACAAATACACGTCAACGCCCAAGCTAGCGATCCGTGGCGGCAGCAACGGAGGCCTTCTGATCGGCGCCTGCGAAACTCAACGTCCCGATCTCTTCGGCGCAGCGCTCCCCGAAGTCGGCGTAATGGACATGCTGCGCTACCACAAATTCACCATCGGCTGGGCCTGGACCAGCGATTACGGGTCTTCCGACAATGCGGAGGAATTCAAAGCCCTCTACGCCTACTCCCCGCTGCACAACCTGAAGCCAGGGACAAAATATCCGCCGACATTAGTCGCCACGTCCGATCACGACGACCGAGTAGTCCCCGGCCACAGCTTCAAATTCGCCGCGACCATACAAGCCGATCAGGCTGGCCCAGCCCCAGTCTTAATTCGCATCGAAACAAAAGCCGGCCACGGCGCCGGCAAATCCATCACAAAGTTAATCGACGAAACCGCTGACACTTGGGCCTTCGTAGCCCACAACCTGGATATGAAGGTGAATTTGCAGTAACGCCGCCGTCCCGGCGACGGTAGTCTGCATCCCAGAATTGTCATCCTGAGGCCCGCGCCTTTGCGGGCCGACGGAGCTATGAAATCTACCTGCGGCACTCCTGATGCTGCCCCGCCGCGTCCGGAGTGTATACTTTCGAGCGCGATCAGCGATGGAGTAGCCCCATGCAAACACTGAATGTCGGTGCAGGCCGATCGGACGAAGAGCACAAGGCTGCTGAGGAGCAGCGACGAGCAGATCTGCTTGCCGAGAGCCGAAGCGATGCGAACTATTTCTTCTGGGCCGCAGGTCTAGCTGCGCTCGCCACAGGGCTGCTGCCGGTGAGGATGAACATTTTTGTCGGCATCGGCGCCTTCGACCTTCTGGGTTTTTATGCCAGGTCTCCCAGTCCTCTTTTTCCTCTCGCGATGTACGGCGCCGCGGTGGCGTGGCTAGTTATGCTGTTAGCGCTGGGATTTGCTTCAAGAAGCGGCCATCGTTGGGCGTTCTGGCCGGCATGGTTTTATATGGGGCTGACATGATCGCCCTCACGGTCACGTTTTCGTTGTGGGCAGTCGGTGTCCATGCCTTCTTCGTGCTCAAGTGGTTCCAGGGACAAAAAGCGCTGAAGGATCGCAACGACTCGGGCTCCTCAACTTTTTGAAAAGCGACGACGCGACCCACCCCCTACTCCAACCGCTGAAACTCCATATTCTCATCCACAGAGAGCTGCGCAGGCATTCCAGAGCCGCCGGCGCCGGACCGCGTAGCCACAACCCGAAATCCACCTCCGCCGAGTTGCACCGAGTAACTGTAAGGAGGACGTTGCCGCGCCACAGTAATGTTGCCCGACGAAATCAACTCATCGAGCGAGACATACTTTCCCTCGGTGGCGAAGTACCGGCGCTCCGCCGCAGCGATCGTCGTCAGATCCATCTCTACTCCAGTGCTGTTGATGGTAGCCTGCGGCGTCGCAGCCCCGGTCGCTGCAGAAGAACTCTGCACCTGCCGGGAATATAAGTACATCCCAACACCCAGTCCAAGGACGAGGCTGAGTAAACCAAATATCCGCGCCATAAGTCCCTCCACAGTAATTGCACCGCGAAACGGTGCCCGTGACAAGTAACCGGAGGGCAGCGACCTATCTATGGCGGTGGGCTTCCGCAGCATTGATTCGGTGAGTCCCAGGGCCTGATAGCATAGAACTCCGGCCGGTCAGGCGCTCATCACTCCCGCCAAAGGAGACGCGGATCTATGGCACGAGATGGTTCGTTCCACTGTGAACTTGAGACATCGCATCACACAGATAAAGATACGGACAAAGATGAAAGCGGTTCGGTGACGACCATCAAGTGTCGTGGCGAGTTGGTCAGTAACACCGCGGCCAAAATGAAAGAGCTCGTCAGTCCACTCATTCCTCTGGGCGGTCGCATCATTATCGACCTTGGCGAAGTAAAACATCTGGATAGCGCGGGCCTCGGAGCGCTGGTTGGCCTCAAGGTGTCCGCAATCAATCAAGGACAATGCAAGCTTGAACTCGCCAACATGACGCCTGGCGTGCTGGAATTGCTGCGCATCACTCATCTCACGCAGCTATTCTCACAGTAAGGCCGGCCTTGGTTTGACTTCATCCCGATGGGTGCCACAGGGTTCGTTCGAATGACTACTTCTGTTCCGCTTTCTTTTCTGCGGCCTGCTTCTGCGCCCGTATAGTCCATGGCGGAACAATGCCGTTCTCACGGGCGTATGCCACCACCTGCCCGAGATGCTCGTGAGCATCGGCGACCAGGATGTACACTACGTCACCAGCGTTCGCCTGCGGACCCAGCTTCGGCAACAGTTTTGCGAAATCGGCGTTGCTCATTCCATTGATCGTCTTCTGAGTAAACTCCCAGGATTTGTTCAACTCCGCGACGATCTGGGCTTTATCGGTGGTGGATTTTTCAAACGTCTTTCTGTCGAATCCTTCTGGAGCCGTCGCTCCCATCAGACCAAGGATTCCATAGCGCTCGCCGGCGACATGCAGCAAAACCTCCGCGAAGGAGCGCGAATCGGCCGAGGGACGCCAGGTAAATTTGTCGGCTGGAATCGCGTTCGCAAGCTCCACAAACTTCTTCTGCACAGCGTCAAGATCAACCAGCGACTGACCCTTCATGTCATAACTAGGGGCAGAGTGGTCTGCGCTAACGGCTGCGTTCGAATTTTGCGCCGACACATCGATCGCTCCAGCACTGAGACTTAGCGCGACCAACACCGACGCCAGAAAAACTCTGCTCATACACGAACCTCCTCACAGATATGCTCGTTCCTTAGACGCGGCCAGCAGAAAAGGGTCATCCACCGTTGAACCCGAAGAAATAAAAGCGTTGGGAAAATTCTAGGAAATCTGGTTTGGAGCTGTAAAGACACTCTACACCGGGGGAGGCCTCTCAGGAACTTCCGCTCAATACGATACGGGCATTCCCGTATTCCCCACTGGCGCGTCTCGAAGGAAAATATTCTCTTAGAGAAAGGATTCCGTGCCTAAGATTGGATTGAAGGCCTGTCCTTATTGCGGCAGGTCTGACGAAATATATTCTTCCAGACCGAGGAGTTGGCGAGATGAATTGTGCGCACTCCTCTTCCTCCGAGTTGTGAGATGCCATGGATGTACCCGTCGTCACTACCGTCCGTTATTCTTGCCGCGGCGCCCCCGCCCCAGGGCGCGCCATTTAGAGGTGTGAATAATAATAATGACGATGGAGCACCGTCGCTAAACTGTTGTGACATCGCCGTTACACTCATCGACCGGTCGGCTTGAATCCGGCCGCTCAAAATTTCTCTACTCCCGTTAAGCTTCGGCCACTAGCATTCTCGTTGTTAATGTCGTCTCACTTCTACTTCGGTGGTGGAATCAGCCTCGAGGGAGGAATTGGCCTCTGGCCTTCGTCGTCGTAGTAGAACTTCATCTCGTGATCCGACTCCGCACCGGGCACGGGTTTCTCGCCTTTCGAGCTGAACCGAGGTTCCCCGGTTACCGCCAGCAGCGGCTCTTTCGTGGTGTACGCAGCTTCGTTCAAGAAGCCGCCGGACGGAGACTTGGCTACAATGAATATCCCGAATGGACGTTGCTTGTTGTACGTGACCCCGATGTAGTCCGCGACCATATATCCCGCGTCGGAGAGTGGCAGCCAGGTTAGCTCCATCGGTCCAGCGAGCTGTTTTCCGCCAGTCCAGGTCTTGCCTCCATCGTCTGAAGTGACGAAGCCTACATCCAGCTTGCAGGAATTATTGCAGGCCGAAACCGGGTAATAGTAATAAACGATGGTCAAGTGAGCCGTGCTTCCAGAAGTGGCCGGGTCGGCTCCGATTCCGGGAAGGAAGTGATCTACCGTGCTCTTGAGGGGATCAATCGGAATGCGGGTGACGGCGCTCCAGGTTTTGCCATCGGCGGAACTGCTCATCACCACATCGTTGGCCGCGCAGCCGCTGCGAAAACGACAATCCGACCAGACGACATAGACTTTTCCGGCGCCGTCAATGGTCGCCGCAGGAAGATCAAAGCCGGTGCGGATGTCGCCATTGTCTTGATGGTTCTCAATGCTCGCAATGCTTACGGTTGTGCTCCAGTTCTTGCCGCCGTCAGTCGACCGAAAGGCGTCGATACCACCACCTTGGAACGGCACGATGACTGTGCCGTTGGGTTGAACCACGGGTTCACCGCCGAGTCCGCCAGCGTGATCGGCCGACGGTATGCCCGCACTCCAGGTCAGGCCGCCATCGTGCGACGTGCTCATCAAAACGTCCCCGCTGCCATACGCCTGATCCCATTCCGTGTAGCAGTTGCCATAGTACGGACTCTTGGGGTGATTATCGCAGGCGGTCCAGTTCTTATCGTCCAACTGAGTCTTATCAATGAGGATTGGCTTCCCCCAGTGAATGCCATCCGCGGAACGGCTGACGGCCACGTCTCCGATCGAGCCTGAGTTTTCCTGTTCCTTGAGCGGAAGCGTCGAAATCAACCATTCGCCGTGTTTGGCGTCATAGGCGACGGAGGGGTCCGCAGCCCATCCAAAGGCCCCATTCTTATAATTGTCGGTCAGCGCTGGGAGAATGCCGTACGTCCACGTTTTGCCAGCGTCCTTGGAGGTGGTCCACCCCACGTCGGCGCTGCCCCATCCGATGGATCCGGGCACGCGGGCCACGTGAAACGTGCCCACGATGGTATTTCCCCAGGAAAAGAAGTCGGGCTCGACTTCGGTTTTGTGGACACTGTCGGAGTTGTGCAGAGTATCGGTGCTGAGCTTTACCAGAGTGAATTGCGCATGAGCGGGCGTGAGGAGCGCCGCAGAGATCGCTAACACGAGCATAACTGTAGAGAAGGCAAACGTATTTCGATTCATCGGATTTTCCTTATTTGATTTCAATGTCTCCAAAACCTGGATCCGGCGGTTGCCAACACTTGGTGCGGGCAGCCGCCTCGCATAAAATCGCGTCTCTGACAATGTCGGCGGTGTCAAGTAGTTTTCGAGCACACTTCAGCATGCACTCGTAGAAGAGCGCCATTTCGCTCTCGATGACGCTGTTGCTTTGCTCTGCCAACCCAGGCTCGCTCGCAATCAATATTCAGGTCCGGAACTCGGTCCGACCCATGCATCTCTTCGGTCTCTTACTGCGATCATGATTACTACTTCGGACTCCTCGGTATAGAGGAGCGGGACGCCCAATCAATTACTCGGTGTTCGACTGCACACCATGGCGATTTCCGGGCTGTCCCGCGTGCGAACCGAACTTTTTCACCTGCTCGTAATCCCATCCCTGGCGCATCATCCAGTACAAACGGACCGCCAGCTTGCGAGCCATGGCAACCTTAGCAATCTTCCGGCCTCGTCGCATCGCCAGGTGGAAGTACTTACTGCGCCACTCGGGCACGCTGCGCACTGTGACCTGCGCCGCTTCCACCAGCAGGAAACGCAATATCGAGCTCCCCTGTTTGGTGATATGCCCCAGCCGTCGCCGATTCCCGCTGGACTCTTCCGACGGCACCAGACCGAGATAGCTCGCCACTTGCTTGCCCGAGCCAAAGCGCTCGGCCTTGCCGATGATGAGCACATAGGCCAGTGCGGTCAGGGCACCGACTCCCGGATGCGTCATCAGTCGTTTCGCCTCCGGGCACTTCTCGACTTCCCGCTCGATCGCCAGGGTCAGTTCCGCGATCGTCGGACTCAGTCGATCCATCAACTCCAACAGATCGCGTCGCCGCCGGCTGGCCCACGGAGCCAGCAGGAATGATTCCAGTTGCTCCCGTCCGCGTTCTCGCCACAACCTTTTCTTGCAGCGCAGACCTTCGTTGAGCGCCACGGCTTGTAGTTGGTTCATGATCCGTGTGCGCGCCTGCACCATCCGGTGACGATGCCATAGCAGTTGCCGCAGATCCCGGTTCTCCAAGCTCGGCACCCAGATCTTCGGAAACCGATCTTCGAGCAGCAAGCGCAGAATCAGTTGCGCATCCTGGCGATCCGTCTTCTGCTTGCGCACCCGCTTCGTGCGGATCTCGGCTGCGTCTCCAATCCACAACTCAAACTGCAACTCCGCCACCAGCCGCTCGAACCAGCGTGCATGCCCGCTGGCCTCCATGCCGACGCGCACCTTCTGGCCCACCAGACCACGATAAAATTTCTCCGCCTCTTCGGGATGAGCTAGCCGCTTTTCCTGGAACTCTCCGGTCTCGCTATCCACCGAAGCAATTTGCTGAAACTCGGGATGGAAATCTACTCCTATAATGATCATGTGCGGCTCCTTTCTCCCGAGCCTATTGGTTGGCATTAGCACCACCAACTCTACTCGGGCGTCGGAGCCGACATTGTCATGGAATCAATTACACTCATTGACCGCCTGCTGACTGAGTGCAAGAGACGCCATCGAGCCCGCCTACCGCCCTTCATCCGCCGAAGGCCCATACACCGATGGCACGGCCACATCGTTGAGCCGCAAATAAACTCCCAACTGCGCCCGATGATGAATGATGTGATTCATCACCATCCGCCGCATCGCCCCCATGCGCGACCCCTCGTAAAACGTCTTCTCTCCCATCGAAAGTTTCCAGTTCTTAGCCCAATGTTCATCGCTGGCACTCACAATCCCGGCCCGCAACGCCGCAACATTCCTGTCGAATAATTCCAGCACATGCTTCTGCGATTCCGCCACCGTCGGCTTCCGCGCAAGCTCCCCGGCCGGGCGGTTGGCGAAATCCAGAGCATCCTCTTTCATCACGCTCACTCCCATCCCCGGCAGCTCCGCAATATGTCCCGCCAGCCGCCCCAGCAGCATCGACTTCTCATGCGGCTTCCAGGCCAGCTTGTCTTCCGGAATCCGCTCCAAAGTCCGCCGCGTCGACGCCATTTCCAAATCAAGCTCCGGCAAAAACTCAGCGCTAATTCCCATAACATCCTCCCGTAAGATTTGAAGAATAGCAGAGCCCTCTAGGCGGAAGAAATTTAGGTTGAGGTTCCCACCACGGCGGCCTCGCGGATGGCGATTCCCCTCCTCGTCTAAGAAAACCAACCAAGGAAACGCGCAACCGCTCCACTATTACCAACCAGGTTCGCCCCAAGATCCATCCCCATCCTCAAACAGGAATTCCACTTCCCTGAACATCATGGGGAAATAACTGCCGAAACAATCAGAAAAGCCTCAACGAATCCCACCAGTTAACCACCCAGATTCGTATCAAATGAGATTACCGTGTGCGGTTCCAGAGTCTGCACCGAAACAAAGCCAAAAAGTGCCAACTACGTTGAAGGACTTTCGTGCAAGAACAAGAATTAAAGAAAAAAGAGCGGCTGCAAAAGCCGCCCTTCTGTGTACCAGGTACTAGGTACTCGGTAACTATCTACCCGCCGCCGCCGCCGCTGGCAACATCCCAGCAATCGCCATCCCTTCAATCCGCGACAAAACATTTTCCACGCTGGCCCCAGTGTCGGTGCACGCATCCACGTAAGGATGCCGGCTTCCATCCGCGTGCATTACCAGCACACTAACGTCCGCCTGCACTTTCTTCACGGAATACGGCAGGTGATGCCGGTCATTCCGGCTAAGCGTTGGCCCCAACACCAAAAGGTCGAAATGGCTCTTGCCGATCGCCGCTTCCACCGCCTTGCGACCCACGGCTTTCTCTACCGTGTGCCCGGCCTTCTCAAATGCCGCGCTCGTAGCCGCCTGTACGTCCGCATCTCCCTCACCATAAAGAATCTTCAGCTTCGCTGCCTTCGCCATGAGTGTAAACTCCTCGTCACTCACGGTAGCAATCAACACCTCTCCGGAATACATCACCGAAGACCAGCAACGAACGGAGCTTCCCGGGACGTAATGTGAAGTTGCCAAGCGCCTGCGATGCACATCTGGGGACGGCCGCCTTGGCCGCCCGGCCTGATCCTTGCCCTGAGCGCAGCCGAAGGAGCGAAGGCCCCCGCAGCGGAGAAGACTCATGCCCCGAACCCGCTCGAATCCTTCCAACGCAAATCCTCTTCCCCTTCACCGGTTTCGGCGCTACACTCTTGCACCAAGGGGTCTCACATGTTCCGCGCTCGTCTGGTTGTCAACGTTCTTATTCTGTCCACTCTCACAGCCGCCGGCTCGGCGCAATCCGCGCCCAGCTCAACTGCCGCTTGCAATCTCGACGACGGCCACCAGGTCCGCATCAACTACAACGCCGTCTCCGCCAAGAACGACAAAGCTTCCAACGGCAAGCCATGGTCTCCCGGCGGCGCGCCCATGACTCTATTCACCGAGACCCCGCTCAGCTTTGCCGGTGCCACAATCCCCGTCGGCGCCTATAGCGTTTATCCCATCCCCGGCAAAGATAAATGGAGCCTCGCCGTCAACAAGAACGTCTCTCCCGGCGCGGCTTACGACGAAAAACAAAACATTGCTCATGGCACGATCGAAACCGACCAGATGACCGAAGAAGCTGCCACCCTCGAAGTAGCCTTTGCCCATTACGGCTCGAAATGCACCCTCCGCATCTATTTCAACAAAACCGCCACCTTCGCCGACTTCACCGCGAAGTAGCTGCGGCTGATCTTCTGATGCAGGCAATAAATTAGGACTGTCATCCTGAGCGGAGAAATGTGCTCCGCTTTTTCGGAGCACATTTCGGAGTCGAAGGATTCCTACCGTCAGAACTACTGTCGAAGCGCGCGCGGGCTCGTGCGAACAGCGCCACCGCAGAAGAATTTCCACTCCTCCTGCCCCCATCCGCGAACTTCTGAGACAATTCCCTATGCGCACTCTGCCTCTAATTCTCCTCGCCACCACCGCCCTGGCCCAGCCCGCTCCGCAAGCCACTCCAGCCTCCACCAGCGAGGGTCTCCGAGGCGCAAGCGCCGTCTCACGAAATATCGCGTGGGCTTCCGGCACCCACGGAACTTATCTACGCACAACGGACGCAGGCCGCACCTGGATCCCCGCCCAAGTCCCTGGCGCCGCCACTCTGGATTTCCGCGCTGTGGTAGCTTTCTCCGCCGACGAAGCTTTCTTAATGTCCGCTGGTCCCGGTGATCAGTCTCGCATCTATCACACCACTGACGCCGGCCAGCACTGGCAGCTCCAATTCACCAACACAAATCCCAAGGGCTTCTTCGATTCCATGGTCTTCTGGGATCGAACCCACGGCATAGTTCTAGGCGATCCCATCCCCGATGAAAGCGGGAATGAAACCGAGAAAGAAACCGCCAAACTGAAATTCGAACTCCTCATCACCAACGACGGCCAGACCTGGACCCCAATCCCGCCAGCAAAACTCCCATACGCAATCGAAGGCGAGGGCGCATTCGCCGCCAGCAATTCCTGCATCGCCATTTCGGATCCCGACATCTGGTTCGCCACCGGCGGCCAAGCCGCTCGCGTCTTCCATTCCCCCGACCGGGGCCAGTCCTGGCAAGTTTTCGACACTCCAATCCTCCACGGCCCCGACTCCGCCGGAATCTTCTCCATCGCCTTCCGCGACAAAACCCACGGCGTAATCGCCGGCGGCGACTACAAACATCCCGACCAGGACGGACCTAACCTCGCCTTCACCACCGACGCCGGCAAAACCTGGACTCTCTCCCCGATTTCCCCCCAGTCCTACTACTCAGCCGTAGCCTACGATCGCAAGAGCAAAGACCGCCTATTCCTAGTTGGCTCCAAATCCATCTACGATCTCCGCCCCCCGAAAAACCTAAGCCCAATCACCAATAAATCCAGCCTCCAATTCAACGCCATAAGCCCATACCCGGCAGGCGGAGCCGTGGTTGTAGGCCCCAAAGGCGCGATAGCAATCGTCCCCTAAGCGAGCCCTATCCCGTGAACCCCTGTGTCCTCTGTGTTAAAAGTTCTTGATCTAGCTCCGCCCAAAGTAACCCTCCCAAAGTTCCCGAAAATCCCAAACAACCCTTGCCCGCCCGCCCGAAACCCATTACCCTATGCACTGGCACGTGTAATGTTCGCCCCGCACCCCAACCTCGCGGATGACGTCAACCACGCCATCATCCAGTCGGAAATCGAAGGCGGAGTCTTCCTCCACGATCTTCCCCCTTCCACCATTCTCCACATTCAAACCATGCACCACTGCTACACCGCCGTTCTCCTTGGCGGAAGCGACGCGCTAATCTCCGGCCATCCCGAGTTCTGTCCTGACCCCGTTCAAGTCGCCATCGCCGGTTCCACCTGGGGAGGTTCCATGCTCAAGCTTCAATACGTCGGCCGCGGCATGCACCTCGAATTCCGCCACCCCGAATACTCCACCCCCATCGTCACCTCACCCATCCAGGAAATCCGCGACTCTCAACCCATCCCATCCATCCCCGAGATAGACGCAATCCTCTACTAAGTAGTTGGTCTACCCTGTGAAACCCCGTGCCCTCTGTGGTAAAGATTTTTCTGCTCTCTGCTAAAGATTTTTTTTGCCGATGCCACCCATTGACTTGCGCCGCCCTGCACTCTAACATCCAGCCAAGGCCCGAAAGCCGAAGCCCGAACTCTCAATGACCACCATCACCACCCGCGAAGTCAGCCACGTCACCATCGTCGACATCAACGGACGCATCACGCTAGGCGACGAAACTGGAAAGCTCCGCGACACCATCCGCCAGCTCATCGCCGCCGGCAAAAAGAAAATCGTCCTCAACCTCGCCAACGTCGATTACATCGATTCCTCTGGCGTCGGCGAACTGGTCTCCAGCTTCACCACTGTCCGCAACGCAGGCGGCGAACTCAAACTGCTCAGCCTCACCAAGAAAGTTCAGGACGTCCTCCATGTCACCAAGCTCTACACCGTCTTCGACGTAAAAGACGACGAATTCACCGCCGTAAAATCCTTCGACTACTTCTTCGCCAAATAATTTCTTCACCAACAAATAGGCCCTGTCATGCTGAGCGAAGTAGGATCGTCCAAAGGACGACCCTACGCAGCCGAAGCATCCCTAAGTCAATCTCGAATGTCAGGAATCAAGGCCGCGGGTAGCCACGGTGCCCTGAAGCGCTGCGACTCAGCCCCGGAGGGCGTTGAGATAATAGCCCAGCGCATTCAGCCCCCGAACTACATCCTCTATACTGCAGTCAAGATCAGAAACAAACGAGGCGTCATGAACAAACTCGCCGTCCTGGCTTTTCTCGTCTCTGCTTCTTTTTCCGCGCAGCAAGCCCCGCCGCCACAAACCCCCGACGTTCTTTCATCCCCCATCCTGAAGTCCCGCACCGACCTGGTTCTGGTCCCAGTCGTAGTCAGCGACAGGCAAGGCAAGCACGTCCCCGGACTAACCAAAGACGCCTTCCGCCTTGAGGAAAACGGCAAAGACCAGGTCATTTCTCTTTTCGAAGAAGTGCAGGCCCCGCCCAATGACGCTCAGCCCGTTCCCGTCCTCGACCGCGGCTATTCGAATCTTCCTTTCGACAACTCCCACGAGCTAAGGCTCACCATCTTGCTCCTCGATCTGCTGAACACCTCACCACTGCAGCGCGCCGATGGCAAGGACGACCTGATTAAATTTCTCTCCAAAGGTCTGCCCCGCAATCAGCCCGTCTCCGTGCTCGCACTCACTCCGGACGGAGTCCAGTTGGTGCACCCCTTCACGTCCGATACCGCGGCCCTCATCCAGTCCCTGAAAAAGTTATCTCCCGGACCCGAGCGCCTCATACCTCGAAGAGAAGCTGCCCGGGGAACTCTCGATCAGCTCCGGGAAATCGCCCAGGCCTACGCCGGCATCCCCGGTCGCAAGACTCTCATCTTCGCCGCCGGCAACATTCCAGATCCTCAGATCGAGACCACGGTCTACGACAACCGATTCTCCGCCCTGGACTCGTTTCAGCAAACCTGGAACAGCCTGATCGACGCCAACATCGCAGTCTACCCCGTTCAACTGATGTCCTGGACCGCAAGGCCAGGCTCCAGAAACATCCGGATACCCTCCGGCGAGGCCACCCTGCGCGAGTTTGCCGACGCAACCGGCGGCAACCGCTGTGTCGAAACCAACGACACCTTGAAATGCCTCGCCGAAGCCGTCGAAGATTCCCGCTCCTACTACATGCTCGGATTCTCCGTTCGTCCCGACGATCGCAAACCCGGCTGGCGCAATCTGAAAGTAAAGGTCTCCGCCGAACATGTCGCTGAGCACATAAACGTGCACGCCCGCAACGGCTTCTACTTCGGCAACCCCGCACCCTCCAACTCCCAGCCCACAGTGCACGACGCCGAAATCAACGCGCTGGCTTCGCCCCTCGCTTATAGCGCAGTCCCCATGTACGTCCGCGTGCTGCCGGCGGCCTCCACTCCACCCGCCGCCGCAACTTCCCCTGCTGCGGGAAACAAGACCACAGTAGAATTTCTCCTAACCATCCCTCTAAGCGGCATCAGAATCGATCCCGCCAGCTCCAACCCCATGGACCTCGAAGTCGGAGGCATCGCCCTAACCCGAGACACCAGGGAAGCCGCAGAATTCCTTCACCCCGTCCAGGGCAATCCCAAACCCGAAGCCCTCCAAAACTTCGCCAGCGAAGGCATCAAGCTCAAAGAAAAACTGGAACTCCCTCCCGGCTTCTACGACGTCCGCATAATGGTCCGAGACAACAACACCACCCAAATAGGCACAGTGGTCTTCCCCCTCGAAGTGAAGTAACCGCGCAACCAGTGTGGGAGGCGAGTGTCAGAAGGTCATGTCGGGACGGGCGACTCGCGAGCCTGCCCTGAGCGGAGGGGTCCAGCCGCGCACCGCCAGAGGCCAATAAGTTCTATCGCGGTTTATCAACAACAACCCTTCTCGAAGCCCAGAGGTTCAGCTACTTCGACCCGCTACCCGCGGGTTCCGCCGGAATCTTGTACAGCAGGATGGTCTTCCCGACGCGCGCTACCGGTTGATAGCGACCGAGCCACGCGAAGGCATCAGGAGGATAGGTCGTGTGAAACAGGTCTCCGACGCGCAAAGCTCGCAGGCTGATTGCAAACCATCCCGTCACTGGCTGGTACGGCTGGGGAACATCGAACTCCGGTAAGTTCATCTTCGTCATGTCAGCGCTTGTCCAAAGTGCAAGTGTGACATGCGAAATATGCCTTGTCTTTAGCTCGCTTGCCAACGCAAAAAGATCCTGTCCGCAGTCTAGGTCGCAACCTGTGACCATGACCGCACTTGGATCTTTGCCCGCAAACTCGTTGAAGTATGCGATGTAGTCGCCGCTAGCGCGCCCCGTTGCGACACCTTGCCAAAGCAGCAATGCCACCAATACGGCTCGTCGTCCCCACACCCGCTGCGGTTCCCGCGGATTCCCTTGTACATTCTCTCGTGAGTTCCAAAGATACGAGCACCCATTTCCAGCCACAATGGCCAGCAACGGAAAAATGACAAGCACATGCCGCATTCCCATGTGATACTTCACCGGCATCGTTACCAACAGAATCGCAAGTGCACCTGCAGCAGGAGCCATGGCCGTCCAGCGTCCCTCCCCGGCTAAGCGTTTGAACGGAAACAAACCGACAACCACCAGCACTAGCAAAGGGATAGTGGATTTCATCGCAACCCCTACCGGAAAGAAATACCACCAGCCGTCCTTCCTAATGTGTCCCAGAAGATAGGCCGTAGGATGCGTCTTGTTCAATACCCAGGCCGTTGCCAACCCTCGAATCAGCATGGGCGCAGGCACCCTCGGGTCGGAAAGGATCAGGTCGCGACCAATTTTTCCCACCAACGCGGGAAAATGTTGAAACGACGGCATGGACTCGACCGAGAGATTCATGCTTTCCCTCACGCGCCCAACCGCAAATCCGTACCCAGCCCAAACCACTACAATCGCGATGGCTCCAGCCAACATCAGTTGCTTCACCGCGTGGTTGTTGACCGGCCGCCTGAGCTCCCTTCTGCGAGTTACGGCCCACTTCAATCCCGCAATGATTAAAACGCTGGCCAGTAAGTACATGCAGGTCGTGGCTTTCGCCAGAAGCGCTAATCCCACCGCGAACCCCATCCACCCCGTTGATCGATTACTCGGGCGATCGAGCCACACCGCGAAGGACCACATTGCCGCAACTTGTGTCGATGCGGCAACGATATCCGTATAGGCAATGCTAGAGAATGCCAGCACAATGGGCAGCGTCGTGAAGATCGCTACAGACATAACCCCCGCGAAATCTCCATACTCGCGGCGCGCCCAAAGAAAAACGACCGCACAGCCCAGCAGCAAGAACGGAAGAACTCCCAGCCGAGCTAGTTCCAAGTTTCGCAAGTAGTGGCCAGAATCATTCAGAATTGCATTGCCGACGCCTTCGGGCTCGGGAGAAGGGACGCCTGGATAACGTTCACCCGCAAGATAGAGGGGCAGCCCTATCGCAATGCGCGATAGCGGTGGATGCACTGGATCGGACGTGTACGTTCCCTTGTCCAATAGTTCGATCGCGGCGTCCACGTGGGTCGGTTCGTCGAATGCCTGCGCCGTATGCGAATAGCTCAAGACGACGCGAGCAACGGCAAGCAAGGTCAGCAGCAGGGCTGCAGCAGTGCAACCTCGGCGAAAGTTATTGACCGGAGAAGGCATTTAGAAAGGACTGAACGGACATTCTACAGGGGAATGCGAATCGTCCCTAACCTCAACTGCGCCCCTAAAGCTTTCCAAGCGGCCAAACAACCTCGGTATATAATCGCTGCTGGTTCTGGCGGCTAAAGGAGATCTTCAATGAGCTCAACAAGTGGCGGGTCGGCTTTCCGCAATGGTGCCGCAAATGGTACGGCAATTTGCGTGATCGCCATGTTGCTGGTGGTTTCCGCCGGTTTGAGCAGCGCGCATGCGCAGACGAAACTGCAAAAAGTAAGCACTGACACGTTCACCAACAGCTACAGCGAGCACAGAACTGAAGTTGAGCCGCACACCTTCGCCCACGGATCCACGATCGTGAGCGCCTTTCAGGTGGCCCGCTGGTTTAGCGGTGGCGGCGCCGACATCGGATTCGCCACCTCCACCGACGCCGGTAAAACCTGGACCCATGGCTATCTCCCAGGGTTGACCCAGAACTACAAAGGCGGCAGCTACTACACGGCCAGCGATCCCGTAGTGGCTTACGACGCCAAGCACGCCGTATGGCTGATTAACTATGTGCCCATCACCACCAACGAGGACGCCGTGGACGTCGGTGTAAGTAGTTCCACAGATGGCATTCACTGGAGCAACCCCGTGCTGGTAGACCAGTCGGGTGTCGACGACAAGAATTGGATTACCTGCGACAACAACTCCAAGAGCCCTTATTACGGCAATTGCTACGTGGAGTGGGACCTCGGCTTCAGCACAGGGCAGATAAAGATGAGCACGTCGAGCGATGGTGGAAAGACCTGGGGAGCCGCCCAGGGAACCGCTGACGATGCGGGTGGAATCGGCGGCCAGCCGGTCGTGCAAGCCAACGGCACCGTCGTTGTGCCCATCGAAGCAGGCATTGGCATTAGTGCTTTCACTTCCACCAACGGCGGCAAGAGCTGGAGCGGCCTAGTGACCGTTTCCGGTATCGACTATGCGGATGACCAGGGCGGCATTCGCAGCGGCCCGCTTCCTTCGGCCCGAGTGGATGGCGCGGGAAAAGTCTACGTGGTCTGGGGCGACTGCAGATTTCGCAGTGGATGCATTTCGAACGACATCGTCATGAGCACGTCCACCAACGGAACGACATGGAGCGCGGTGACTCGAATTCCCATTGATCCGGTTAAGAGCACGGTCGATCACTTTATCCCCGGCTTAGGCGTGGATCGCACCACTTCCGGCAAGACCGCCCACCTGGCCATGACCTACTACTATTATCCGGTTGCGCAGTGCGGCAATTCGTGCCAACTCGAAGTAGGTTTTACCGTCTCCGAGAATGGCGGGACCACCTGGACCGCCGGGAAACATTTGGCCGGGCCGATGGACTTGAGTTGGATCGCCCCATCCGACAACGGACAAATGGTGGGAGATTACATGGGAGTGGATTTTTCCAACGGAAAGCCATTCGGCGTTTTCGCGGTAGCCCAGATCCCCGGCGTAAAGCTCAGCGAGGGCATGTACACCACCAGTGCGCCTCTAGCGGTGTCGGCCCGCGAACCGCGACTCAGTTCCAAAGGTGAGACGCGAATGGCGACCCGCACCTGGGTACGCAAGTTCTACGATGACGACCACCAGCGCCCCATCCCGCCTGCCGAACTGCAACCCCCAGGTCAGAGCCGATAAGACTCTGACCACAAGTGCAGTGGGCAGACCAGGCGTTCAGGCCTGCGTTTGGAGGGAATCAAAGTAGTTAACATCTCAGCATCGGTCCCACTTGGGCGGGCCAGATCAGTTCCACCAAAGAAGGCGACTCTCAAAACGTAGAGCCGAACAGGACAGGCCATCCCACTCTTACCAACTTGATTCCTCTCTGCCTGCGCAAAAAACGCAAAAAACTGAAGAGGGCGGCCACCAAGGCCGCCCCAAGAACTAGGGACCAGGTACTAGGTACTAGCTTTTTTCCCCCGCAACATCCCAGTAACCCGCTCATAATCATCCACGGTCGCATACTCGATCACAATCTTCCCCTTACCATGCCGATCCCGGATCCGAACCCGCATTCCCAGGGTCCGCTCCATATCTGTCTGCGCCGCCCGCACATTCGGATCCATCCACCGCGCCCCTCCGCTCTTCCTCTTTTCTCCCGGCATGGTCTGCCCTGGCAGCATTGGGAACGACCCGTTGATCCGCATCACCCGGTCTTCAATCTGGTCCCATTTCAACTTGTGCGTCACCACCTCTTCCGCGACCTGCTCGATGTAATCGTCATTCTCCAGTCTTAAAATTTCCCGAGCGTCGCTGAAGCTAAGCCGGTCCGACAGCATGTACTCCATCACCTTCTGCGGAAGCCGCAACAGCCGCATGTAATTCGCCACCGTCTCCCGCGACATTCCAATCCGGTCCGCAATCTGCGTCTGCGTCAGCTTGAACTCCAGGCTCAGCACCCGGAACGCCTCCGCCTGCTCAATCGGATTCAGATCTTCCCGCATCACGTTCTCGAGTACGGTCATCTCCGCCGCCTGCTGCGGCGAGAGCCTCCTCACCAACGCCGGGATCGTCTCTTTTTCCGCCAGCTTCGACGCCCGCAACCGCCGTTCCCCCAGCACCAGGATGTAGCGTCCTTCTTCCTCCGCCGGACGCACCACGATCGGCTGCACCACCCCATGCTCCTTGATCGAATCCCGCAGTTCCCCCAGCATCTCCTCGTCAAACACATACCGCGTCTGATAAGGATTCTTCTCGATGGCATCCACAGGAAGATTTGCAACGATGTTCGTAGGCATCCGACTCTCGGCCACAGCCTGAATAGAAATCACCTCCCCCGGCGCATACTCCTCAAGTGCGGGTGGCGACAACGGCCCGTGTGAGTCGGACACTCCTGTCCGACTAGCCTCCAGCTCGATGGAAACCGGTCCATCACCCCTGCTCTCATCCCCAATAACGTCCTTGTCATTCCGAGCAAAGCGAGGAACCTGCTGTTCGCCGCCACCACCACCGCCCTCAGCGTGAGCCCTATCAGCCGGCGCCGGAGCGGCCGCTTTTAACTCGGTACTAGGTACTCGGGACTCGGTACTAGGGACAACCGCCCGAGGCCCCGGCAACAATGAAGCCAGCCCCCGTCCCAAAGCCCGCCGCTTCTCCACCTTCTCGTCTTTCTTCTCCACAACCGGATGCCCCGCCACCTTCTCCGCCGCCGAACTGGTAGTCATTAATTGATTCTTCCTTTCCCAAACACTGTCATCCCCCAAATGCTGTCATCCTGAGCGCAGCAGATGCGCGCGCAAAGCGCAAGCAGCTGCGGAGTCGAAGGATCCCTATAACCATCAAGCACCCGCTGTCCAAAGGCGTTCCCTGTGGAATCGCAACTCCCGCCACTTGTCATTCCGAGCCGCTTGCAGCCGTGCCGAGGAACCTGCTTTCGCCGCCGTCACCACAAATGCAGCGTTCTATATATCGACGTACGTCAATCTAGTATATCGATACTCATCGATATACAAATCAGGCGCTGATCGCCGCATCGCCAGCCGCCGCCAGATGCCGCCCAATAATTTCCTTAGCCAGCCGAATGTAACTCTCCGCCCCCTTCGATCGCGGATCGTACACCAGCGCCGCCTTCCCATGGCTTGGCGCCTCTGCCAGCCGTATGTTCCGCGGTATGGTTGTGGCGCACACCTTCTCGCCAAAAAACTTCCTCAACTCAGCCGTTACTTGCTGCGCCAGGTTGGTCCGCTCATCCAGCATGGTCAGCACCACGCCTTCAATCTCAAGCCCCGGGTTCAACTCCACCCGAATCCTCTCCACTGTATCCATCAGCTCGCTGATGCCTTCGAGCGCAAAGTATTCCGCCTGCATAGGAATCAGCACCGCATCGGCCGCCACCAGCGCGTTCAGCGTCAGCAGGTCCAGCGCTGGCGGACAGTCCAGAACGATGTACTGGAACCGATCGCGCAAAGGCGCGATCGCTTCCCGCAGCCGGTACTCGCGCCGCTCAGCTTCCACGAGCTCAATGTTTGCCCCGATCAGGTTTTTGTGTGAAGGAATCAGCCAGAGCTGCTCGAGTTCAGTCGTCGCCAGCGCCTGCTCGCCCGAGGCTTCGCCCAGCAGGAGGTGGTAAGTAGAAACACGTTCCGGATCTTTCACCAGACCCAGGCCGCTGGTGGCATTCGATTGCGGATCGCAATCTATGAGCAGCGTGTTCACTTCGCACGCCGCGAAGGATGCGGCTAGGTTGATGGCAGTCGTAGTCTTGCCCACGCCGCCCTTCTGATTGGCAACAGCGATGACGCGTCCCATAAAATTGTCGAGGAGCCAGAGCTGTTGGCAGAATAGTTCGATTCGCATTTCAATTGCAAGGCCGAATTATCATGCGGAAGTTGAATTTATGTGCAAAACGCGTCCAGTGTTCCAGCTGGAACACTTCTTCCAGTTGGTCGCAGTCTGGCGAATGTTCCGGCTGGAACACTCGGGTGCTGCGGAGGTTGGCCAGTGTTCCAGTCGGAACATATCTTCACAATGTTCCAGTCGGAACATATCGTCAATATGTTCCAGTCGGAACATTGTGCTTAAGTGTTCCGGTTGGAACACTGGAGACTATGTTGGGTTGTGTGAGGTGCAAATGATGGAACGAATCGATGGCGCTTCCCACTTTCATGGCGGTGGCCCTCGCTATTGCGGCATCGCACCTTGACTAGTCGGGCGATTCTAGATAACCCGCTCCACTTGTTTACTATTATGGTTACAGCCGACCTACTAGAAACAGGCGGGACTGGGACAGGGGGACTTGGATCGGAGGCTCCCATAAGACGGTTGGGAGGATCGAACGGGTGGTTTCAAGTTGAGAGGAAGCTATCAGGAGAGCCAGGCGTCCGGCGGGGGCTACGAGGCGGGCGGCTGTTGGCAGGATGCTTTCGAAGCGCTCGACGGCTCTGAGAGTCACGACGTCGAACGCGGATGGGTGGAGCGTTTCGGCGCGGACGTTTTGTATATCGATGTCCGTCAATGTAAGGACACGGGTTAGTTCGCGGAGGAAGGTTGCTTTCTTTTGATTGGATTCGATTATGGTCAGTGCGATTTTGGGGGCCCAGAGTTTTATGGGGATGCCGGGGAAGCCGGCGCCGGAGCCTACGTCTGCGAGGCGGGCTTCGGCTTTCGGACTTCGGGCTTCGGCTACTTCGACGTCAACATCTTTTACCACAGGGGGCACGGGGTCACGGGGTAAACCCTGGGGAAGAGATGGCTTGCGGCGAATAGGGATTCGCCGAAGTGGCGGGTTACTATTTCTTCTTCGTTGCGGATTGCAGTTAGGTTGATGCGGGCGTTCCAGTGCTGGAGTATATCGATGTACATCGATATACGTTGGAGTTGGGTGTGGGACAGGACATCAGGTTCCTCGCTTCGCTCGGAATGACAAGACAGGAACGGTTGGAGCAATTCGGCTATGCGGGCGGGGTGCATGTAGAGATTCGATTGTAGACAACAGGTGATGTCAGTTGCCAGAGGCGCTTGTCGCTACGGACTGTCGCTGACAAACGCACGCGGGATTGTAGGCGGTAGGGATGCTTCGACTTCGCTCAGTATGACAGTGGCATTCTTGCGCGCGCTTAGCGGGACGCGGTTTTGGTTTGTTGTAGTTTTGCTGGGTTGTGGCGTGGGCGAGTGGGGCGGCGTGTGCGCGCGTCCGGTACCTATTCATGCCCCATTCCAAACTTACGCGGCCCGCCTCCGCGTCTTCTTCAGAATGGCAATCTGCCCGGCGTGATAGAGCGCGTGTTGCGCCACTCCGTGCAGCATAAAGTAGAAATCGTATCTCTTCCCCGGAACGCGTTCGCGCAAGCGCACTTCGGGCAGCGCCGCAACCGTCTTCACCAGCGCGGCGTGCGTGTGCTCCGCATGAGCGACGGCCTTGCGCCAGGCAGCTTCCGTGGGCTTTGGAACAATGGGGAAATTTGCTGTGCCTTCCGGCTGCCATTTCTCTCCGGCCAGCCGACGGCAAGCTGCCGCGTCCCAGGCAGCGATGTGCAACACCAGTTCCCAGATGCTGTGAACATCGGGTAAAGGCTTAGCCGCGGCCGTGGCAGCGTCCATATCTTGCAGCAGTTCCAGGAGAGCAGGACCATGCCAGGCGTTGCCTTCAAAAGCCCGGCGAAGCTGCTCGGCAATCAGGGCGGCCTCGGAAGTTGTGGAGGTCATATCTTGACTTCCTTACTGAGAAAGTATTTGTTAACAGGTTCAATGGTCAGAGCAAGTCCGCCACAACCGCGATCCCCGCAACATTCGCGGCGTCAAGAATCTTCTCGCCATCGAGCAGCAGACACTTCCCCGCATCGAGCGCCAGGCAGGTCGCGCCCGCAGCCTGCATGACTTCAATGGTCTTCACTCCGATCACGGGAACGTCGAACCGCATATCCTGATTCGGCTTCGCAATCTTTACCACGGTGAGGGCGCGGCTGAGCGTGGAAGCGTCACCGTGCAGCGAGCCCATGATGCGCCCGGCGCGCTCAATGGTGGCATCGGTGCCCTCCATGGCTTCGACCGCCACGCAAGCCGATTCGGCGATCACGACGGTCTGTCCAATATCGTGCTGCGCGAGCTGGCGGGCCACCGTGCGGCCGTAGTCGATGTTCTTGCGTTCCGGCTCGGTGGGCGCGCGGCGCGTAAGCGTTCCGGACTTCACTAGCAGCGGTTCCAGCAGGGCAGTGGAATTTTCAAGCGCGATGCCTTCCTCGGCGAGAACCTTGGCCACAGCGCCAAGCAGGCTGTCGGTATTGCGCGTCGCAAGTGAAAGCAAAAGTTTGGCCATCCGCCAATCCGGCCGGATCGCGGAAAAAATCTGCTTATGTTTCACCTGCCCAGCCATAACGGCGCGCCGCACGCCTTCCCGCTGGAAAATTTCAATCAGCTTTGACAGGTCGCCCAGCGACAACCAGTGAACCGAAGCAGCACCGCGATCCTCAATTTCAGGGAAGGCTTCTTCCTTGATCGCAACCACGACCACGTCGAACCCCGCCGCCCGCGCCGCATCCAGCACAAGCAGAGGAAAGGTGCCGTTGCCAGCGATAAGCCCGATGCGCATAAGCAGTGCCGGATTTTAACTGGCCACTGACCACTAGCCACTGACTACTTAATGATCCCTCGCTCTGACGCCTCAATGAACCGAATCAGCATATCCACATCGTCCCCACGGTCGCCTTCCGCCTTCAGCTTTTCCAACGCCTGCGACGTGTTCATCTTTGACGCCAACAAAGTCTTGTAAGCGTGATGAATCCTGCCGATGCGTTCCTTCGAGAATCCGCGGCGCTCCAGGCCAACTTTGTTCATGCCGTACGCGTGCGTGTCGCGCGCGGCCGAGGTCATCGAAAATGGCAGGACATCTTGCGTGATAGTCGTGCCGCCGCCAACGTAAGAGTGCGCGCCGATGCGCACGAACTGGTGCACCGGGCAAAGCGCCCCAACCACGGCCCATTCTTCCACGGTCACGTGCCCGGCCAGCGTCGCACCGTTCACCAGCATGCAGTGATCGCCGATGACGCTGTCATGTCCGATATGCGCGTAAGCCATGATCAGCGTGTGGCTGCCAACTCTAGTGACGCCGCCGCCTTTTACTGTCCCGCGGGTAATGGTGACGTACTCGCGAATCTCGTTGTGGTCGCCGATCTCCAGCCGCGTCGGCTCGCCTTTGTAGGTAACATCCTGAGGATCCATGCCGATCGCGCAAAAAGGAAAGAAGGAATTGCCGGCGCCGATCTTCGTCGGCCCCTGGATCGCGATGTGCGACACCAGGCGGCAGCTCTCACCCAGTTCGACCTCAGCGCCGATCACGCAGTAAGGACCGACCTGGCACGAAGCTGGCACTTTGGCGCGCGCATCGATGATGGCAGTGGGATGAACGCTCATGATCGAGTCATTGAATCAGAGAAAGTTCGGCTCATCACGCCGGAAGCGGAAGCCGAACGCCGCTTCACTCCGCCGCCGCGCCATCATCAGCGCCGTCACCGCGCCCGCGCGAGCTATCGATCAGCTGGCATGATACGGTCGCCTCGGCCACTTTCTTGCCCGCAACCGACGCCACGCCGTGCATTTTCACCGCGATCATCCGGGGAACCGCCCGCCAGCCTTGCACCTCAACCTCAATTCGCAGCTGATCTCCGGGGCTCACCGGACGACGAAACTTCGCCCGCTCAATCCCCGTGAACACCATCACCTTGTTCGTTCGATCTTCCACCTCAGTGAGCAGCAGCGCGCCGCCGGCCTGCGCAATGGCTTCCACGATCAGCACGCCCGGCATGATGGGCAATCCCGGGAAATGGCCGTTGAAAAAAGGCTCGTTGATGGTGACGTTCTTAATGGCCACGATGCGCTCTTTACGCTTCAACTCGAGCACGCGGTCAATCAACAAAAGAGGATAGCGATGCGGAAGAATTTTCAGGATGTCGTGAATGTCGAGCGCCGCCTTCGGCGTGACCGCGGCGGGATCGGGAGAAGTGCGCTCGGTCATAGTCGTTTCAATCAGCCTGAAGATTATACTGTACCCCGTTGCATTCACGGCTGACGCAGGCCAACTATAGCTAGCGAGAGGAAATTGTGCCCGGCAAGAAAACAAAAAAATCCGCAGGGGCGTCACGACCCGCGTGGGCCGATCGCTTGCGCTACTTCTCGGAACATCAGCACCGGATCGTCAACATGATCCGCGAACTCGTCGAAATCGAATCCCCCAGCGACAACAAGCCAGCAGTCGACCGCATCGCCGCATTCCTCGCACAAAGGTTCGAAGCACTCGGCGGACGGACCCGATTCCACCGCAGCAACGACTTCGGTGACAGCTTGCAAATCGATTTCGCCGGCGACGCAAGTCGTAAGCCCGTACTGCTCCTCGGCCACTACGACACTGTTTATCCGATGGGGACGCTCGCCAATATGCCGTGCAAAATCGAGAACGGGCGTCTCCACGGTCCGGGTGTTCTGGATATGAAATCAGGCATTGCGCTAATGTTCCACGCGATCTATTGGTTGCAAGCGTGGTATCACGGAGCACTGCCCAGGCCGGTCACAGTTTTTCTGGTTTCCGATGAAGAGGTCGGCAGCCATTCTTCGCGGAAGATCACCGAGGCGCTAGCGAAAGAATCTGCCGGAGTGCTGGTGCTGGAACCTGCCGCCGGACTTCGGGGCGCCGTAAAGACGGCGCGCAAAGGCGTCGGCGAATATACGCTGCGTGTGAAAGGCGTCGCCGCGCACGCCGGACTCGATCCTGGCAAAGGACACAGCGCGATTCTTGAGTTGTCACGCCAGATCGCGGTAATCGCGAAGCTCAATAATCTACGCCAAGGCGTGTCGGTAAACCCCGGCGTGATTCAAGGCGGCACGCGCACAAATGTAATTGCCGCCGAAGCGTCCGCGGGCTTCGACGTGCGCATCAAGAAAGCGAAACAAGCCGCCGGCATCAACCGAACGCTGCTTTCCCTCAAACCATTCGACAAGCACTGCAAACTCGAAGTGACAGGCAACATCAACCGCCTGCCGATGGAGCGAACCCCGGGCATCGCGGCGCTGTACAAGAAAGCTCAGGAGATTGCGAGCCACGTAGGATGGAAGCTCGAAGAAGCTTCCGTAGGCGGAGGCTCCGACGGAAACTTCACCGCCGGCATGGGCATCCCCACTCTCGATGGCCTGGGCGGCGTGGGCGACGGCGCGCACGCCGTTCATGAATTCATCGTAATTTCCGAATTACCGCGGCGCGCTTTGCTCCTGGCGGGGATGATCGAAAGCGTCTGAAGAACTATTTTCCCGAAACACCATTCTCCGGAACCAGTACTAGAAAATAATCCATCTTGTCACCCTTCACGAAGTCATACTGTTCCAGCAGCCGATATCCCGCCTCTGCTGCCTCATGCAGCACGACATCACGGCCCACCCCGTGGTCCTCGCCGTTTCCATTGCGATCGATGATTCCAACCTTGGCGCCCGGACGCAGCGCGACCCGCAGTTTCTGCAAGAGAGCAACCGGTTCCGCAACTTCGTGGTAAGTCTTCAGCAGCAGAACGGCATCGACGGCGCCCGCGGGAAGAAGCGGGTCATTAGCGTTGCCGAGGATGGTCTTTACATTGTGCAGCTTCTCCTTCTGTGCCCGCTCGCCGACATACCGGATTGATTCCGGATTGATGTCCACCGCAAGAACCACGCCGCCGTCGCCGACGCGCCGCGCTGCCCGCACCGTGAACCATCCCGATCCCGCTCCAATATCGGCGACAGTCTTGCCCGCGGTGATTCCCAGAATGTCCATGACGCGATCAATCTGGAGGCGCTTGTCCCGTCCGGGAGAATCGAAAATGGAGAGGTCGCCCGTGTAAGGTTCGCTGGTCTTTCGATGTTCGCCCGGCGCGGCCGCCGGAGCCTGAGCAGAACTTTGCGCGGAACCTAACGGCAGAGCCAGGCACGAAGCGAATAAAGCCAGCATTAGAACGCTACGTCTGAGAATCATTACGAACCCTCCGGAAACTTGCATTTCTAAGCATAGACTTTCACAGGGCAGCTTGGTGAGCATCGATGGGCTTGGCGTTAGAAGATGACCGCCGCCTGCGCTCTTTGACTCCGAAGTTCGCATGGCCTAGACTTTTCGCAGGGAGTTCGGACGCCAACGCGCATTCGCCGGGAGCGCCCGGAAACTCTGTGGAGGACTTATGGGTGAAGGTCTTTTTCAGCCTTTGCACTTGCTGATAATCATAGCGATCATACTTCTGGTCTTCGGCACCAGTAAGTTCGCCAGTCTAGGCAAAGGCATGGGCGAAGGCATCCGCAACTTCAAAGCCGCGATGAAAGACCCCGAAGAAGGAAAGAAAGACAAGAAAGAAGAAGAGAAAAAATCGTAGGCTGGTGTTCTTGATTTAAACTGCACCGCGGTCCCGCAACATTGCATACACCAGCGCCACCGGCAGCCCCACCACATTACTGTAGTCGCCTTCGATTCGTGGAATCCACCGAGAAGCCATGCCTTGGATCGCATAAGCGCCCGCCTTGTCCATAGGCTCGCCGGTAGCGACGTAGTCGCGGATCTCGTTCTCGAAATCTCGCACATAGTAACCAAAGTAGTCGCAGAAGCGCTCTTGATGTTACTGGCCACTGACCACTGGCCACTGACCACTGGGTTCACAACGCACACTCCCGTAATCACGGCATGTGTTCGGCCCGACAACATGCGCAACATGCGGGCAGCATCCCCCGCATCGCGAGGTTTGCCAAGAATAGTATCGTCGACCACAACGATGGTATCCGCGCCCAGCACATAATTCTTCGGTCGGCTCCGAGAAACCGCCAGCGCCTTTTCCCGGGCCAGACGCTCAGCGCAATCTCGGGGAGATTCACCAGAGCGCGGAGTTTCGTCAATGTCAGCGGGCTGCACCGTGAACGGAATCCCGGCAGTGCGCAGCAACTCCTGGCGTCGCGGCGATGCGGAAGCAAGAATAAGCATGCGATCTGATTCTAGAACTGGCTTCACAATGGGCTTGAAAGGGCGCGGCTTAAGCCGCGCCACGGCGAGACAATAATAATGCGGGCTTTAGCCCTTGAGGAACTTCGACTGGCCACTGTCCACTGGCCACGGCGCTTCACCGAATCCCCACCAACCCGCGCACCGATTCGATCAGCTTGGCAGAGTCGTAGCCGACGCCGTCTTTGAACACAGTCTCCACATTCTCGATGTCTTCAATCTTTCTCGATGGATCGCCTTTGATCACGACCAGGTCCGCCTGCTTGCCGGAAGCAATCGTGCCAATGCGGTCAAGTTCTCCAAGATACTGCGCGCCGTTGGCCGTGGCGATGTGGATCGCCTCCAACGGTGTGAATCCAGCTTCCACCAACAATTCCACCTCGCGCTGGTCGCCGAACCCTGCCAGGTCTCCACCAATGCCGGTAGGGTCTTCGCCCGCCAAGAGCAATCCCCCAGCTTTCACAAAGGCCCGTTCAAATTTCATCTCCAGGGTGAAGGTCGCGGGGAATGGATCGGGCACAACATCGCCGGTCTTGGGATCGTGCCGGGGCAAAGCGAATTGCACTCGAGCCTTCAGGAATTGGTTCTGAGCTTCGACGGACATGGCGTCCAGAACCCGCTGCTGAAGCGGAGTCTTGTTCGCTACGAAAAGCTCGAACACCGGCAGAGTCGACGTGACGGCTACGTGATGCGCCACCAGATCGCCGATCGTCTCCTGAATTGGGGCATCGTCAATGTGCATCTTGCTGAGTTCGGCGATGGCGGCAAAGGGGTCTGGACACTCGTCGGGTTTCTTCGCGGAAAAGAATTCCGTATCGACAACCAGGCCGTGTTCGAGGCCGTCGATGCCCAGCGCAGCAGCCTCACGGAAACCGATGGAACAAAGATGCCCGGTCACCTTAACCCCGCGCTTGTGGGCGGCGTCGATCGCGGCCTTAAGCACGGCTCGGGAAAGGTAGTTATATGCCTTGAAATTATCGACTCCGCGATCGATCCAGAAATTGACCGTCGCCGCAGCCTCTTCCGGAGTCTTCAGTTCGGTCATTTGAGGCGCCCACGAACCCGGCCCTTCCAGATAAGGCCCAGTAACGTGGATATGGGGACCGGGTGCCTCGCCGCGATCGATCATTTTCCTGAGGGCAAGATCCATATAGGGTTCGACGCTGCCCGTAGTGCGAATCGTGGTCACGCCGCTGGCGAGGTACAGACGCGGGAAACTGTAAGCCATCTCGTGGAAGATCGCTCCTCCGGCGGGGTAGAACATGTGATCGTGCATCCCGACCAAGCCGGGAATCAGGCTATAGCCGTGCAGGTCGAGCACCTGTGCGTCTTTAGGAACACTCGCCGATGCAGAATCGGTAACCGACTCGATCTTTCCCTTCGAGATCACAACTGTTTGATCTTCACGCGCCGCCGCCCCTGTGCCGTCAATCACGCGCACGTGAGTTAGTGCCACGGTGGGTGCATCCACCTTCACAAACCCGTGCACCTGCGGCGAAAGAGTTTGGGCGGCAAGCGAGAGGGAGCAAATCAATATCAAGAAAACGGCGAGAGTCAGTTTGCGCATGGTTCTTCCTTCCACATTCACAAGGCAGGATTCTACAGAAGAGATGAAATCTCTGCGCGGCAATGCCCACGTGGAGATTGTAGCGCCGCCGTCCCGGCGGCTGGGAGTCTGCCCTGAGCGAAGCCGAAGGGCGGGCGTCTCGCCCGCCGCGCCGAGGGCGAGGACGCCCTCGGGACAGCCGTCAAGGATGCCGGCGCTACTTATGCAGCGACGTAATCCAAATTAGGACACTACCAGCCTGAGACCCAAGAACCGCCAACCGCTCGCCGCCTGTTAAAATTAAAGATTAGCCCACAGCCTATGGACGCCGCTTTCCTCCGCAACTTTGCGATCATCGCGCATATCGACCACGGTAAATCCACGCTTGCAGATCGCCTGCTGGAACTCACCGGATCGCTCACCATGCGCGAGATGCAGGCCCAGGTGCTCGATTCCATGGATCTCGAGCGCGAGCGCGGCATTACCATCAAAGCCCACGCCGTCCGCATGATGTATACCGCGCACGATGGCCAAACCTATCAGCTCAATCTGATCGACACTCCCGGCCACGTGGATTTTTCCTACGAAGTCTCGCGCTCACTCGCGTCCTGCGAAGGCGCCTTGCTCGTAGTCGACGCCTCGCAAGGAGTCGAAGCGCAAACCCTTGCCAACTCTTACCTCGCAATCAATCACGGTCTCGAAATCATTCCCGTCATCAACAAGATCGATCTACAGAGCGCCGACATCCCGCGCACCAAAGAGATGATCGAAAACACCGTCGGTCTCGACGCGACCGATGCCGTGCTCATCAGCGCCAAGACCGGCCAGGGCGTGCCCGATGTGCTGGAAGCCATTGTGAAGCGCATTCCGCCGCCCAAAGGCAATCCTGATAACCGCTTGCAGGCGCTGGTTTTCGATTCCTGGTTCGACCCCTATCGCGGTGTGATCATACTGACTCGTGTTTTCGAAGGCACGCTGCGCAAGGGCCAGAGAATTCGCTTGTGGCAAAACGGCACTACCTTCGATGCGGAAACTCTCGGAGTGCTCACGCCCAAGCCAGTCGAGATCGAGGAACTGAAAGCGGGCGAAGTCGGATTTCTGATCGCCAATATCAAGACTGTTGCCGACGTGAAGATCGGCGACACCATCACCGATGACGCAAATCCCGCCTTCGAAGCACTCCCTGGCTTCGAAGAGATCAAGCCGATGGTTTTCGCGGGCCTCTACACGGTAGACGCGCACGAGCACACGCGCCTGCGCGAGGCGCTGGAGAAACTCCGTCTAAACGATGCGTCATTCTTCTTCGAGCCGGAAAGTTCCGTAGCGCTCGGCTTCGGTTTCCGTTGCGGCTTCCTCGGCTTGCTCCACATGGAAATCATTCAGGAGCGCCTGGAGCGCGAGTTCGCGCTCGAACTCATTACCACCGCCCCGGGCGTGCGTTACAAAATCTACAAAACCGATGGCACCATGATCGAGGTCGACAATCCCTCTCGCTGGCCCGATCCCAGCGAGATCGCCAAAATCGAAGAGCCCGTGATCCTTGCGACGATTCTCACCAACGAAGAGTACGTCGGCGGAATCCTAAGACTGGTTGAGGACAAACGTGGCAAGCAGAAGACCTTCGAGTACGTCACCTCATCGCGCGTGATGTTGCACTACGAGTTACCGCTGAATGAAATCGTGCTCGATTTTTACGATCGCCTGAAGTCGGTCTCGCGCGGCTACGCCTCGCTCGACTATCACCTCGCTGATTATTGGGAGTCGCCCATGGTAAAGCTCGACATACTCGTAGCCGGCGAACCGGTCGACGCTCTTTCCATCATCGTGCATCGCGATTTCGCCTATGAGCGCGGCAAATTGCTGGTATCGAAAATGCGGCAACTCATTCCCCGGCAGATGTTCGAAGTGGCGATCCAGGCCTCGATCGGAGCGAAAATCATAGCCCGCGAAACCGTTTCCGCCATCCGAAAAAATGTGATCGCCAAGTGCTACGGCGGCGACATTTCACGCAAACGGAAGCTGCTCGAGAAACAGAAGGAAGGCAAAAAACGAATGAAGCGGATCGGCCGCGTCGATATCCCCCAGGAGGCTTTCCTGGCCGTACTGAAGGTCGGCGAAGACACTTAATGTGGCGCGCGCGCCCTCGCGCGCGACTCTTCGGGCCACCCCGAAATCTGAAGGCTCAAAACCCCAAAATGTGCAAAACCCCAAAGCCGGAATAAGCCTGCCTTCCGCAAGGCCTGCCCATGTTAATGCCGAGTGAATTGGCTAACTGGTTACTATTCAGAGCCTTAGAGGTTGAAAATCTGCCCCGCCGAAGGGCCTGACAAATCTTTACCTGCAGACATTCCCCCCTCCGTCAGCAATTCCACAAGCTTTTCCACAGCATGCCTCGCCCGCGCAACTCGAATCGTCTAAGGGACTTACGGCCTAGAAATACAGGGAATCCTGTATCTTCGAAATCACTCCTCCAGCGCCCCGCCGCCATCCGCGATCATCTCGAATCGGGTGCAGCTCTTGCGGAAGGCCAACATCAGTTTGCCCGTCGGCCCATTGCGCTGCTTCGAAATAATGATCTCGGCCTTGCCCTTCAACTCCTCATCGTCTTGCCGGTAAACTTCTTCGCGGAAGATGAACATCACGAGGTCGGCATCCTGCTCGATCGATCCCGACTCGCGCAGATCCGACAGTTGTGGACGATGGTCTCCGCCGCGGCTCTCCGGAGCGCGGCTCAACTGCGAGAGCGCAACCACCGGCACGCTAAGTTCCTTGGCTAGCGCTTTCAGTCCGCGCGAAATCGCAGACACTTCCTGCGTACGGTTTTCGTAACGCTTGCTTCCGCCCGACATGAGTTGAAGATAATCCACGATGATCAAGTCCAGCCGGCCCTGCGATTGCTTCAACCGCCGCGCCTTCGCGCGCATCTCGCTCAGCGAAATGCCGGGAGTGTCATCGATGAAAATCGGAGCGTGCGCCAACTGCTCCATGGCACGCACCACCTTGCGTGTGTCATCCTGCCAGAGCGACCCCGTGCGCATCTTGTGCGCATCCACTTCCGCCGTCGAACACAGCAGGCGCAACAACAGCGCCTCGCGCGACATTTCCAGCGAAAACACTCCCACCACCTGCTGGTCTTTAATGGACGCGTTCTCGGCAATGTTCATGGCGAATGCCGTCTTGCCCATCGAAGGCCGCGCCGCAATAATCACCAGATCGGAGCGCTGCAGCCCGCTGGTCATCTCGTCGAGACTCTCATAGTGCGTGGCCAGCCCGGTAATCCGCTGACCACGTTGCAGCAAAGCATCGACCGAGCCGAACGATTCGCGGACAATCTCCTGCACACCCATGAACCCGCGCCCAATGCGCTTCTCCGAGAGCTGGAAAATCGCAGCCTCGGCATCGCTAAGCACCTCCTCCGCGGCATCCGATTGATCGGAAGCCCGCGCGATCGCCGTATTCGCCGCATGAATCAGTCCGCGCAGCAGCGCCTTGTCGCGCACGATCTTGACGTAGTGCTCAATGCTAGGCCGGTCAGGGACGCCATCCAGCAGGCTCGACACATAGCCCACGTCGCCGATCGCTTGCAAATCTTTGTGCCGGTCAAGCTCTTCGATCAGCGTAATCATGTCGATCGGACGCGACGACTCCGCCAGATCGACCATCCGCCCATAAATCCGCCGGTGCGAATCCAGAGAAAAATCCTCGATCCGCAAATGTTCCGCAGCCTGGTTATAGGCAAAGTTGTCCAGCAGGATCGCGCCCAGAATCGAGCGCTCCGCTTCTACGTTCGCGGGAAGGGTGCTGATGCTGTAATCAGTGGTCGCCATGTTTTCGTACAACACTGTGTCCGAATCTCTCGCCTAGCATAAGCGAAGACAAAGCGAAGCGCCAAATGAATTGTGGAGAAGCTGTGCAGTCAGCCAATATGCTGTGGAAGTCCCGAGAAAACAGGTCCTTAAAAGAAATGCGCGCAGGTCTTTTTCAGGAGATCTGTCTTATCCGTGTCGATCCGTGGCAACAATCTGTGGCCAGCAAAAACAAATGCGACCCGAGACCAGCCATCTCGAGCCGCATCGTTCGTGGATCTCTACGTCTTGCCTCCCGCCGCTAGGAGCGGCGAGACGACGGTACTGGTCCGACAGCGCTCACAAGGAGTGCCACTTTTACCAAGTACTGGCCGCAGATGCGCGATTCTGAGAATCACTTCTCTGCAACCTTGCAGTAAGCCAACGGTCCAGCTGGCTCAAGGAGCAAGCTGAAGGAGGCCGCAATGCCCGGGCAACCGGCACGCACTCACGCGCGTCTCCGAATTTCCCCTGGCAATTCACCCTCGAGAATTGCCAGTCTGCCACCGGCGTCACCGCAATCATCAGTTGGCAAGCTTTGAGAATGCCACGTCTTCGCTGAACCCACTCTCATCCGGAAAGTTGCGACCCGCAATAGAAAAACATGACCCGCTTGTGCAGAAACTGTGGAGGGTGAGACTTCCTTGTGGAAGTCTGAGGAAAACCATGGACGAAATCGCCGCGCAGGAAATCGCACGAGACATCGCCGTGAAAGAAATCACCGCGCCAGAAATCTCACTGCAGAAAGTCGCCGTGGAAGAGCGGCGCTTCAGCGCCGCGTAAAGCTTGAATAACGAACGCGGGCTTTCAGCCCCGGTGGTCGCATTACGTCCGCAGCTTTCTTCAAAGCCCGCCGAATGCCGCATCCCTTACTCGGACCACTCCGCTGGGAACTCTTCCGCGCAAGCCTTGATGCTGTCGCTATAGCCTGGCGCGGGATCGGGAGCGAGCAGATGCCACGCCTCGCGGTACTTCGCATACTTGGACTTTGCCGACTGAGGATAAACCACCACCCACGCCTGGCCCAAAAACTTTTCCGCGGGAATAATGTACCAGGCGTCGTCATAGATCACATAAGCCGCCAGAAAGTCGAACGATCCCGGCGCATACGGATTGCCACTGGTGCACACGGAGCACGCATAACCGCCGTTCTCCACCTCCAGCGTGGTGGATTTCACCTGCACCGCGACAAAGTGCCCCGGCCATCCCACCACAAAGTCAAAACTCCTCGAATCTCCCCATGGCTTGCTTACCGGCAACTCATGGTCGGTCGCGCGTACCATGAAATGCATCTCTGCCCATTCGCCGCGCTGTTTCTTGTCGGCAATTTTCGGTTTCCGCTTCTTCACTGGCTGACCTCAGAATGAAAAGGCGGCATTCGGAGAAAAATTCGCGAATGCCGCCTCATCTATTTATTCAACAAGGATGAAAAGTCCAAGGCAAGAGAATCGAAAGAAAAAGTGGGAGCAATTCCCAAAATGGGAATTCCGTGCACAGGCACAGGCACCGAAATGCGGGGACAGACGGGACGTTCACCATATAAATCCAGCCCCCACCCGCCACGACAGACATTTTCCCCGCAACCTTTGCGCGTGGGTCTCACTGTTATCTCCAACCCTGTCCCATAGTTTTTCTGGGGCTGCGATTATTTCAGCCAGTGAACTTTGATTTCCTTTTCGAGCGGCTTGAATTCCGGGTCGCCGGTGACGAGGTCAGTTTTATTTTCCTTTGCCAGCGCGGCCGCAAAGGCGTCGGCCAAACTCAATTTGAAACGCGCCTTGAAATCGGCCGCGGCATCGGCCAGCGTGCGGCTCGTGGAATGAAAATCAATCGGCAGGCCCTGAAGGACCTTTGCGGCCTCCGCCCACGCTTCCGCGCCGTCCTTCTTCACAATGGAGTACTTCACCTCGGCGTAGTTCACATCGCTCATGAGGAGCGGGCTGTCCTTCTTACCGGCGGCGACGAGCATATCTTCCATCGGTCTCCGCGCCCGGTTCGTCGCGGAAGTAGGCGATAAGAGCGAAGCTGTCGAGCACCTTAGCCAGCATGCCGCCCCTCGAGTGCCCGTTCCTGTTTCTTGTGCTCGGCCCAGTCCTCGGTCAGCGGCTTGCCTCCTGGCGTGCGCTTGAGGATGCCGCGCCCCCGCTTGATAAGCGTCGAGGTCATGGGTTTCAGAAGGATTCCCTCCGGCGTGGCTTGGACCACGGCCTTCGTTCCGTCCTCAATGTCGAATTGCTTGCGCAGGCGAAGTGGGATGACGACTTGCCCCTTCGTCGTGAACCACACGGTCTCGAGCTTCTCAGTTGTACTCATATGTAAAAGTATGACATAGCGCACAAAGTCCGTCAATGCATTGCGAGTAGGATTACTGCTTTGTGGGAGGAGTCTCGCAGCAATGCCAAACGCTCTTTGCAGGAGCGGAATTCGGATGGGAGGCTGGCCCATCTTTGCGCCGCCCCGACTGGGGCACTGCGAACGCAAAAGCAAAAGCCCCGAGATTCACTCGGGGCTTGCGGGGTACTAAACGACGCCTGTCAACTTAATCGTACCAGTCTGGTCGACCGTGTCAACTAAAGATTTGCAAATTCGAGTGACATTAGAGGGCGAGGGAATCGAACCCTAGTGGCTGAAGCCACTCGAACGCGTGACAGGCGTCGTCCAGTACCCACTGGCACCACCCTCCAAACGACCCTGTTGCGTAATCGATTGTAATTTGTGCGTGAACGTGGCTCCGACCAAAGACGAAATATTTCGATCCCGGATGCCGATTCGGGAAAAACACAATTTCGCCCGCGCATGCATTGAAGTTGCTGCTAGGGATCCTTCGACTCCGCAGAACGATTCGCTTTCGCGGTTCATTCTGCTCCGCTCAGGATGACAGAGCTAGTCCCTAACTCCATCCATGAACGCCCGCAGCTTGCGCGACCTGGACGGATGCCTCAGTTTCCGCAGCGCTTTGGCTTCGATCTGGCGGATGCGTTCGCGGGTTACTGCGAACGACTGCCCGACTTCTTCCAGGGTGTGCTCGCTGCCGTCTTCGAGGCCGAAGCGCATCTTGATTACTTTTTCTTCGCGCGGGGTCAGCGTGCGCAGGACTTGTCCGGTCTGGTCCTTGAGGTTCACGTTGATTACGGCTTCCGCGGGCGAGACTACGGCGCGGTCTTCGATGAAGTCGCCGAGATGCGAATCTTCTTCTTCGCCGATTGGCGTTTCGAGCGAGATTGGCTCCTGCGCGATCTTCAGCACTTTCCGCACTTTCGCGACGGGAATGTCCATTCTCTTAGCGATTTCTTCCGACGTAGGTTCGCGTCCCAGTTCCTGCACCAGCTGCCGCGAGGTGCGGATCAGCTTGTTGATGGTTTCGATCATGTGCACCGGGATGCGGATGGTGCGCGCCTGATCGGCAATGGCACGAGTAATCGCCTGCCGAATCCACCACGTGGCGTACGTGGAAAATTTATAGCCGCGGCGGTATTCGAACTTGTCGACGGCTTTCATCAGGCCGATGTTGCCTTCCTGAATCAAGTCGAGGAACTGCAGGCCGCGGTTGGTGTACTTTTTCGCGATCGAAACTACGAGACGCAGGTTGGCCTCGATCAGCTCGCGCTTGGCCTGCTCCGCGTCCATGTCGCCCTGGATGATTTCGCGCTGCGTGCGCTTGATCTCCTGGAACAACAGTCCGGCTTCGGCTTCGAGCTTTTCAATTTCGCCGCGGACGGCGCGCGCTTGGCGGCGATATTCTTTTTTTTGCTCTTCGCTGCGGGTGGCGTCGGCCTTGCGCTCGAGGTTGCCAGCCTGGCGGTCGAGCGAACGCATGCTGTCGACCGTTTTGTTGACGCGGTCGATCAGGCGC
This sequence comes from uncultured Acidobacteriaceae bacterium, assembly GCA_963841125.1. Taxonomy (GTDB): domain Bacteria; phylum Acidobacteriota; class Terriglobia; order Terriglobales; family Acidobacteriaceae; genus Sulfotelmatobacter. The sequence continues at coordinate 1,176,792 of CAWJBH010000003.1, read as the reverse complement.
TTGCGCTCGGCGTTGGTGAATCCCAGCTTGCGCACCGCGATGGAAACGCGCACGATGGCGCGGGCCAAGTTGCGGCGGGCGCGGCGATGATCCTTCGGCCGCTTCTTCTGCGAGACGGTTGCGTATTTTTCCTGCACCACGGCGACCTTCTTGTAAAGCTTGGCCATGGCGTCGATCTTGCCGGTAAATTCGTTCAACCGGTTCTGCAGAATCTCGTCGGTGATCTCCTCCTCGTCGAAGGTGACGACTTCTTTGATGGAGCGCACGCCCTTCTTGAGGTCTTCGCCCATGGCGAGAAGTTCGTGGATGACGATGGGCGAGCGGGAGAGCGCCTTCAGCACGCGGATCTGGCCGCGCTCGATGCGCTTGGCGATTTCCACTTCGCCTTCGCGGGTGAGCAGGGGGACGGTGCCCATCTCGCGCAGGTACATGCGGACGGGATCGTTGGTCTTTTCGAGAGCGCCGGGAGTGAGGTCGAGTTCAACGTCCTCGCCTCTCTTCGCCTTCTTCGAATTTCTTATCGAGCGCGGCGGAAGGCAGTTTCGGGCCCTCGAGCACATCGATGCCTTGCGTGCCGATCGTCGTGAGCAGGTCGTCCAGGTCTTCGGGGCTCACCACATCGTGTGGGATTAATTCGTTTACCTGGTCGTAGGTTAGATAGCCCTTTTCTTTGCCGGCATCGACCAGCTTTTTTATGTCGTCGTACTTGTCTTCAAGAGCCAAGAGGTGTTCCTCAAATTCTTCAATTCGCTCGCGCGGAGCGTGTGGTACAGTCTGTTAAGGTGGGAATCTGGGGTAGCGCGGAGTTGTGCGCCTAGCACAAACTTTTGGAGTTTAGCACATAAGTGCTGCTCCGTCTATCACTTGCCCCGTAGATCGTCTCCGCCCGCCGCCGCTATCTCTAACTCTGCTAAATACTTAGATGATTCTAACCGCTGTTTTGTTTCATGCACTTTTCTGGTTTCCGGGACCAATTCGTAAGCCGTCTTCGGCCAGGCTGGGGTCCCTCAGCGCGCGGCTTAGCCGATCCTTTTCCAGCAGCAATTCGTTCCTGAGTGCCTTATCGTCGCCGACTCCGGGCTTGGTTAGTTCGCGCTGCACCTGCTCCAGCCGGCGGCGCAGGTGAATGCGCCGCAGGGCGCGCACTGCGCCCTCCAGGCGCTCGGCGGCTGAGTTCTTCGTCCTCTTTCAACAGGATGGAAGCGAGCATGCGGCGCTCAGCTTTCGGAGCAGGGCACTTCCATTACATCGGCAATTTCGGCTCCGGCATTGAGCAGAGCCTCGACCAGCGATTCGGTGGCCAGGCCGCGATGCAGGGCTTCGCTCTGGAAGCGCATATTGCGCCTGGCGGGCGGGATCGAATTCTCTCTTCATGCGCCGTCGCGGGCGGAAATGTGCTCTCCCGGCTGCATCTGCCGCGCCGACGCCAGCGCGCGGATGAGAATGCGCTCGGCATCGGTGGCCTGCGCCTCTGCCGGAGCCTTCACGGTCGCAGCCGAACGCTCGGAGGCCACGTGGCGCAGTTCCTGCCGCAGCACGGCGGAATCGATGCCCAACTTTTGGGCGATCTCCTGGCTCAGTTCGTCGCGGACGATGCGGCTGGGAACGCGTTGAATGTGCGGCAGCAGGTAGTTCACCGCTTTCTGTTTGCCCTCGGGCGTGCGCACCGGAAAATTGCTGCGCGCGCGGTCGATCAGATAATCGAAATATTTTTGCGAACCGCGCAGGGCTTCGCCGTATGCGTCTTTGCCTTTGCGGCGGATGAAGAGATCGGGATCGAAGCCCTGCTCGAGCGTCAGCACCTTGATCTGAAATTCTTCTTCCACCAGCAAGCCGAGCGTGCGCTCGGTGGCTTTGGCTCCCGCAGTGTCGGGATCGAAGTTGACCACCGCGTTCTTGCTGAAGCGCCCTAGCAGCTTGGCCTGAATCTCGGTAAACGCCGTGCCGGAACTGGCGATCACATTGTGAAATCCGGCGGCGTAGACGGAAATGCAATCCATCTGGCCTTCGACCAGGATGGCGTAATCCAGCTTGCGGATGGCTTCTTTGGCTTTGTCGAGGTTGAACAGAACGCGGCCCTTGGAATAAATTCCGGTCTCCGGCGAATTCAAATATTTCGGACCGGACTTCTCGTCGGTGGCGAGGGTTCGTCCGGTGAAGGCGATGATTTTTCCTGCATCGTTGGCGATGGGGAACATTACGCGGTTGCGGAACTTGGAGTACATGCGGGCTTCGGGCTTCGGGCTTCGGGCTTCGGGCTTCGGGCTTTGGCTTCGGAATTCGGTAGCCGGGCCGAGTCAAAATCCCCGCCCTGTCCGTCCAAAGAACCGACGGACGAGGACGGGGCACCCTCCTTTCCACGAAAATAATCCGCTCTCGCGCAGCACTTCTTCGCTGAACTCGTCCGCCAGGCGGTCGCGCAGGAGGAAGCCGGAATCCGGGGCGTAGCCGATGCGGAAGTGCGCAATCGTTTCTTCGTTCAGTCCGCGCCCTGGCAGATACTCTCGCGCCCGCGCTCCCTCGGGACGCTTCAGGCATTCCTGAAAAAATGCGGCGGCGCGTTCCTGGGCGTCGAGCAACTGCGCGCGCAGCTTGGCGTCCCTGGCTTCTCCGGGACTCGAGTACGTGGCCTTGGGCAGCGGAATCCCCAGCTTCTGCGCCACCAGCCGGACAGCTTCAGGGAAGGTGATGTTCTCGATCTTCTGCACGAAGCTGAATACGTCCCCTGAGACGCCGCAGCCGAAGCAGTGATAAAACTGCCGCGTGGCGTGCACCGAAAACGATGGCGTTTTCTCGCCGTGAAACGGACAAAGCCCGGAATAGTTCTGCGCCCCGGCTTTCTTCAGCTTGATGTAGTCGCCGATGATGCGGACAATATCCGCCTGCTGCTTCACCGTCTCTTTGAAATCTTCTGCGGGCATGGATGGAGTAGGGCTTTCGCGGCTGACACTTCTCCCCTTGGGATTGTGAGCTAGAGTGCCGCTGATGGGAATATACCGGAGCGGGATTGCTGTGGAGAAGCTGTGGGAATGCGGATTATGTCATTGAACTCGTGAGGAAAACGAGGGCGCGGGTCCTCTCAGGGAATGTGCTCGGACGCGCGATTGTGCAAGATTGCCAGTGAAACCAATGTGAGGGTTCCTGCCGGCTGCCCATTATGTATACGCAGTAGCTTCACCGCTCTCTAGCAGTCATTGTGAGGTATAGGGATGCTTCGACTGCGTAGATCGTCTTCAGACGATCTTACTTCGCTCAGGATGACAAACTTACACTCTCAATTCCACCACCGTCGCCCCGCCGCCGCCCTCGTTCTGCGGAGGCTCGGCTACCGATTCGACGTGGGGATGCTGTTGCAGGGCTTGGCGCAGGGCTTTGCGGAGGATGCCCATGCCGCTGCCGTGGACTACGCGAACGCGCGGCAGTCCGGCTAGGAATGCGTGGTCGACGAACTTTTCTACCGCGCGGGTAGCGTCGTCTACGTTGTAGCCGATCACGTTGATTTCCGACGGCGCGTTCTGGCCTTCGTTTTCGTTGTTCAGCGATACCGAAATTCCGCGCGCGCGCGCCGCCTTCACCGGAGAATCCGCCGGCCGCGCGCCTGCAAACACCTCGGCGATATCGTCGCGCGCGATCTTCATCTTCATCGCGCCCATCGCCACTTCGAAGTGAGAATCATCCAGCTTGCGCAAGACCGTCGCCGCGCGGCCGGTTGATTTCAGTTTGACGGTGTCGCCTTCGGAGACGTGCTTTACGACCTGCGGCTGGGCGTGCGGATCGCCTTGATCGGCGCCGCTGGCGTGAGCCACCACGGTGGAATCGAACTGCTCGCGAAATTCGCGGCGCAGCTTGGCGATGCTGCCGCTCGGCATCTTTCGAGACTTTCTGTGCCGCCGCTTTGTCCTGGATCGCATTCACCGCTTCGCGCGCGTGGTATTCGAAGTCGCGGAGGACGCTCTCCAGCTTCTTCTCCATCTCGCGGATCTTGGCTTGCTGGTCTCTTTTTCCTTCGGCCGCCAGGCGCGCTTTTTCTTTTTCCAGTTCCTGTTCGCGCGTTTTGCAGCCGCAGGCGCTCGCTTTCCATCTCGCGCAAGCCGGCGTGAAGTTTGTCCAGAAATTCGCCGACATCGCGCGCCTGCGTGCCCAGCCGCGCCCGCGCCGCTTCGATGATTGCCGGATTCAATCCCAGCCGCTGCGCGATGTTGATTCCCGCCGACGCGCCCGGCACTCCGATCTTCAATTCGTAAGTGGGCTGCAGCGTGGCTCTCGTTGAAGCCCACCGACGCGTTGATCACGCCCGGAGTATTCGCGCCGTAGACTTTCAACGATGTGTGATGCGTGGAAATCACCGTCATGCAGCCGATGCGGCCAAAGTGTCCGGCAATCGCCACCGCCAGCGCCGCGCCTTCTTCGGGATCGGTGGCCGAGCCCAGTTCATCGAGCAGCACCAGCGACTGCGCAGTCGCCGTGCGCGAAATGAAATCGATGTTGGTGACGTGCGCGGAAAATGTGGAGAGATTCTGCTCGATCGATTGATAGTCGCCGATATCGGCTAGAACGGCGTCGAACACCGGCATCTCGGCGCGGTCGGCGGGAACCGGAATTCCTGACTGCGCCATCAAGGCCAGCAGTCCCACGGTTTTGAGCGTTACCGTTTTTCCGCCGGTGTTGGGGCCGGTGATTACCAGCTGGCGGCGGTTGCCTTCGAGTTCTACTGTGATTGGAACTACGGCGGCGCCTTTTGAGCTTTAGATTCCGTTCCAGCAGCGGATGGCGGGCGTTGTGCAGAAGCAAGCGTGCGCTTCGCTCGCTCTGGACAGCCGAGGGCGGCTGTCCCCACTTGGTTCTTGCTTGGCTTGCTGCTGAGCCGCTCAACTGCACTGCTACGCAGTTGTAGTCTTCGGCGAAGCGGGCTTTGGCGAACTGCAGCTCCAGTTCGCTAAGCACCTCGGTGGATGCCAGGATTCCCTCCGCCTGTTCGCCGATGCGGCGCGTCATCTCCAGCAGAATGCGGTGAATCTCCGCCTGCTCTTCGTCCAGCAGGCGAACCAGTTCATTGTTCTGCTCGATGGTTTCCAGCGGCTCGACAAAAACCGTCTGGCCGCTCGAGCTGGCTCCGTGCACCACGCCTTGCACACGCCGCTTCTGCTCGATCTTCACCGGGATGACAAAGCGCTCGCCGCGGATGGTGATCAGTTCGTCCTGCACCGCGCCGCCCTCGGCCAGACTGCCGCAAATATCCGCGCAGCGATTCCTGAATCACGCGCCTTTGTTTTTCGATCTCGCGGCGAATCCGCGCCAGCTCGGGCGAAGCGCGGTCTTCGAGCGTTCCGTCGGGCTGAATTTTGTTGCGAAAGAAGCGCAGGAATTCCGTGAAGTCGGGCACGCTTTCGGAAAGCGTCCGGTATTCGCCGCCACTCCGCCTTCATGCTCGCGGGAGGATGAAACGCGATCTCGCGCCACTCCGCGGCGCGGTCCACGACCAGCAGGACGTCGCGAATCTCTGTGGTTTCGAGCACAGCGCCTGCGATCCGGGATTTCTTTACCAAGCTCCGTAACGTCCAGCAGGCCAGAAAATTCGAAGCGGCCGCCGACGCGGCGGAACTCCCGTACTTCCGCGGTCAGCTCTTGTTGCTCGGCGATCCAGGCGGAATCGAGTTGAAGGCGCAAGCGCGGTGATCCTCGCCTGGCCTGAGCGGCGAAGAGGCGTATCCGCGCAGCAGTTCGCGCAGTGCGTCGAACTCCAGCACGCGCGCGGAGTTGTGAGTGAGCGGTTCAGACATCGCAATTTATGTTACAGGAATGGCGGGAAGCAGAGATGGGGCTGCAAGCCGGGCGCTATCTCATAAAATCTTCGACAGCAGAGACGCCCGACTACCTCAGCGGCTAAAGCCGGCATGGGAAATAGGCTGGTTCCTCGCGGCGCTGAAGCGCTGCGGCACCCAAAATTATCTCTAAGACTGGGCTGCGGCCAGCGCCTGGAATCGGCTTGCTTCGCCACGGGCAGGCGCAGCACGAACACCGCGCCGCCTTCCGGTTTGTTCTGGCAGGTGATCTGTCCTTGATGATCCTGCACCACGCCATAGACGGCGCTCAGTCCCAGGCCTGTGCCTTTGCCGATCGGCTTTGTGGTGTAGAAAGGATCGAAGACGCGATGCGGCTCTTTTATGCCGGGCCCGCTGTCGGAAAACTGCACCACCACTTCTTCTCCCTGAATGCGGGCGCTGACGTGAAGCAATCCTCCGCCGGCTTCTTCCAGCGCGTCCAAAGCATTGTCGACGATCTGGACGAACGCCTGGAACAACTGGTGGCCGTCGCCCCACACCAGGGGCAGGTTGGGCTCGATCGAGGTTTCGATGCGGATTTTCTGATCGTGCCGCTGCAGCCCGCGCATTTGCACGCTGCGCTGCAGAAGCATGCACACATCCACCATTCTTTTCTCCGCAGAACTTTGCTGCGCGAAGCTCAGGAGGTTCGAGACCAGTTCGCGGGTGCGCTGGGATTGGTTCACAATTTTGCGCACCAGCGCGTCCTGCTCGCTGGTCAAGCGCTCATTCGACCACAGCTTTTCGGAATAGCCCATGATCGCGGTGAGGGGATGGTCGATCTCATGCGCCGCGCCGGCAACCAGCTGGCCCAAGGACGCCAGCTTCTCTCTCTGCACCAGGTGGCTCTGCAAGCGTTGCTCGTTTTCGAAGCTGCGGCGCGAATCTTCGAGCAGATGGATCAAAGCCTGGTCCTGCAGATACTGCCGCACGAATACAAACACGCCCAGCACCAGCATCGCCGCGAGTACGGTGAACAGGCGGAACGTGCGTGCCAGAGCCGGCGAGTTGTCCCAGCGGAAGGCCCACAGTCCCAGCGACCGGCAGAGAAAGAATTGCCAGCATCGCCAGCCGCAACGCCATCGCAGCCCCACTTGTCATCGGCCTTGGGGGGCGCGGCTTCCGGCTGCCATGCGCGCGCGGTCAGCGCGGTCGCCACCATCCAGCTCACCGCGCCCAGTAAGCGGAACGTCGTAGAGACTTCCGGTGTAGTACGACCCGGCGGTGAGTCGCAAGGTTTACCGCCTGCGAATCCAGCGCATAGAGCGCGCTGGCCGCCATCAGGTTCAGATATACCATCTTCCACCCGGCAGACGCTCCCCGGGCGGCAATTCCCAGCACCAATACCAGCACGCCGCTCTCGACCATGTAGAGTGGACCGAAGTTTCTGTCGTACTCCGCCACGTTCAGCGACACGTATTGCGACGGGAACACAACGAACGCGTACAGAAATACCCACCAAACCACCAGCATGAGAAAATCCAGTGCGCCCACGCGGAATTTCTGCCCGCCTTCGCTCCGATGCGGACGCAACCCAACGGCCGCGATCATCGGAACCAGGTGCAGAAACAAAAACACATCCATGAACGATGGATCGGGAAAACTTGTGTGGCGCAAGACCTCGCAATAGACCCATGCCGCCTGATTGCAGGCCCAGAGAATGCATCCCGAGCCCATCAGCACCCAGAACCGCCGGTTGGCGCCCTGCGCCGACCATGCATTGGCCAGCATGACCCCGCCCACGGCGAGCGTTAGCAGTAGATATCCAACATCAACGATCGCGGTCAGCGCCGGACCACGCGGCACCGTAACCGACACTACGGCGAATGCCAGCGTCAACCCGCCTGCGAGCGCAAACCAGCGATGTCGTCCGAACAGACTCATCCGCCTCTCATTTTATGGATAAGACTGGGGATTCTTGCCTTGCTTGCGGCAGAGCGAGTTACTTTCGTCACCGCTGAAGTCGGGTCTTGGGTGTTAGGCATTAGGGTCTTGGGCTGAGCAACCGGCAGCCAGGTGAGGCGGAGCCTTGATTGCCCTAAGACCTAGCATCTATGACCAAGACCCGTTCGTATGCCGTAGGACTCCTGCTAGAATTCTTCCCGGGTGGTTCCATGGCCTTTCCTGTTACCCGCCTTCGCCGTCTTCGCCGCACTGAGCAGCTTCGCGGCCTGGTGCGCGAAACCCGCCTTACTCCCGAGGCCTTTGTCTATCCCATGTTCGTTTGTCCCGGCGAAGGTGTGCGCAAGGAAGTTCGCTCCATGCCGGGCGTGTTCAATCTCTCGGTGGATGAAGCGGTGAAAGAGGCGCGGGAAGTTTATTCCCTGGGCGTGCCCGCGGTGATTCTCTTCGGCCTTCCTGACAAGAAAGATGACGTGGCCACCGGAGCCTGGGCCGACGACGGCATCGTGCAGCAGGCTGCCCGCGCGATGAAAAGCGAAGTTCCCGGCCTGATTCTGATGGGCGATGTGTGCCTCTGCGAATACATGTCTCACGGACATTGCGGGATCGTGAAATCCCGTCGACGCCGATGTCGCTGGGCGCGGCCGCCAGAGACGCTTTGAGTGAGAAGCGCAGTGTAGAGGTGAAGCCGGCGAAGAGCGGCGAGAAAAAAGAAGAAGTCATCGACGAGCTGGCGGCGATTGTCGCGCGTGCGGTCGAATCCAAATTCGAAATCGACAACGACGCCAGCCTCGAACTCCTGGCGCGCACTTCGGTCTCGCTCACCCGCGCCGGCATCGACATCATCGCGCCCTCCGACATGATGGATGGCCGCGTCGCCGCCATCCGCCGCGCGCTCGACGAAGCCAGCTTCATCAACACGCCGATTCTTTCCTACGCCGCCAAGTTTGCCTCCGGATTCTACGGGCCCATTCCGCGAAGCCGCCGACTCCGCGCCGCAATTCGGCGACCGCCGCTCTTATCAGATGGATGGAGCGAACCTGCGCGAAGCCATGCGCGAAATCGAACTCGACATCGAAGAAGGCGCCGACATGATCATGGTCAAGCCCGCCATGCCCTATCTCGATGTAATCGCCGCCGCCCGCCAGCGCTTCGACGTTCCGCTGGCCGCCTACCAGGTCTCCGGCGAATACGCCATGATCGAAGCCGCCGCCCGCAACGGCTGGATCGAGCGCGACCGCGTGATGCTGGAATCCTTGCAAAGCATCCGGCGCGCCGGCGCCAGCATCATCCTCACCTATTACGCCAAAGACGCCGCCAAACTGCTGGCGTAAGGTCCCGTCCCACACAGCGATCGTAGCGCCGCCGTCCCGGCGGCTGTCCGGCGAGCGTCTCGCCCGCCGCGCCGAGGGCGAGGACGCCCCCGGGGACAGTGCCTTGCGCCTGCCGCTCGTCGTGCGATACCTTCAGGATGCGATACCTCCAGGCTAGTCCTGCTTTAACATCTGCGATGGACCATCTCTGCCACAAGTGCGGGCACGACCATTGAAGACGGCAGGCCTTTCTGCCTGGAGTGCGGCGCGCCCCAGATTCGGGTCGCCGATGCCGGAGCCCGCGGCCGTCGCGGGGAGTGTCCCGTCCGATGCCCCGAGGTGCGACTGCCGGCGTTTTCTCCCTGGACCCTCTCGCGTTCGCCGGTGCCGCTGAGTGCTGCGGCGCTTTCCGGCGGGATCGACTGGCCTCGTGCGCTTCGTGTATGCGCGGTTGCCGCGTTGATGTCCATCGTGGTGATGACTCTGCGCCTGATGGCACCGCTGTTGGCCACGCTCGGTGCGGGATGCCTGGCGGTCGTTTTTTATCGCCGCCGGAATCCATCGTGGAGAGGAGGGGCCCGTTCCGGAGCACAACTGGGAGCGGTGACGGCTCTTTTCTCCTCTGGAGTGCTCGCCATATTCTCCCTTATTGTTTACGCGCTGTTGCAGGCCGGCGGGCAGACGCGCCAGCAACTGCTCGAAGCTGTCCGGCAGGTGGCGTCTCGCTCCACTGACCCGCAGATGCAGGCTGCCCTCGACCTTCTGAGGCAGCCGGAAGGGCTGGCCGCCAAGTTGATTATCGGCATGGCAGGTTTGTTCCTGGTTTCCATTGCCGCGGGGAGCCTTGCCGGAGCCTTGACTGGCGCCTTCCTCGGCCGCCGGAAACGACCGTAAGCGGTTGCCCTTCTGGGTCATAGCCCGAATCAGCCCATCCTGGAATTGGCGGTTGAACCGACTGCCGCGGACTGGCCTTGCCGCAGGCTGCGGGGGCCGCGTATGATGCACGGTTTGAATTCTTACGCGATGAACGTTACGCGATGAGCTTTATGCGATGAGCGTTACCCGATGAGCGTCATGCGATGAATAAGCCGGCACGCGGTTCGCTGCTCGGCATCGAGCACCTGGAGGAGAAGGAGATCCTGGCCTTGCTGAAGCTGGCCCGGCGGATGAATCCTCTGAAGGCGCGTCCACTGTTGCGCAACAAGCGCATCGTGCTGCTATTTTACGAAGCGTCCACGCGCACTCGCTCTTCTTTCGAGATCGCCGCCAAGTCGCTTGGCGGCATCACCACCCTCGTGCAATCCTCGGGATCGAGCATCGAGAAAGGCGAATCTCTGCTCGATACCGGCTACACGCTGCGCGCGGTCGGAGCGGATGCAATCGTTCTTCGGCATCCCTGCGCGGGAGCGCCGCACCTGATGGCGAAACATCTCGATATTCCCGTCATCAATGCCGGTGACGGAATGCATGAGCATCCTTCGCAGGCATTGCTGGATGCCTTCACCATCCTGAAACATAAGAAGTCATTCAAGGGTTTGCAGATTGCGATTATCGGCGACATCTACCACAGCCGCGTCGCGCGCTCGGCATGCCATCTGCTATCGAAGTTCGGGGTGAAGATTACGCTCTGCGGTCCGCCGGAGTTTGTGCCCGATATTGCCACCACGCTCACCCCCGGACTACGCGTGACGCGGCATATTGAAGAAGCGTTGCGCGGAGCGGATGTGGTTATGCTGTTGCGCCTACAAAAAGAACGCCTTGCGGGACAGAAGATTCGGCTCCAGGATTATATTGCGCGCTACCAGATGACGACGGCCCGGCTGAAGCTGGCGCGGCGCGATGCGATCGTCATGCATCCGGGGCCGATCATCCGCGGTCTGGAGTTGACTGGCGAAGTGGCTGACGGTCCGCAGTCGGTAATCATCGACGAGATTCACAATGGTGTTCCGACGCGCATGGCCATTCTGGCGCGGGCGTTAGGAAAAGCTAAATGAGCCACGGATTTGCGCGGATTGGCACGGATTGAAAGAATGACGAACACGAAATCCAAATCGGGGTCGCTTCTCATTAAAGGCGGCCACGTGATCGACCCGGCGGCGAAGATCAACGCGCCCATGGATGTTTTGCTGCGCGATGGCCGCGTTGCCGAGATTGCTCTGCCAAATAAAGTTCGTGGCGGCGCCGACGAGAAGTTTGATGCACGCGGACTGATCGTTGCGCCGGGATTTATCGATCTGCATGTTCATCTGCGCGAGCCCGGACAAAGCTACAAAGAAACCGTCGCCAGCGGAACAGCCGCCGCCGCGGCCGGAGGCTTCACTTCCGTCTGCACCATGCCGAATACCCTGCCCGTGGTCGATACGGAGGAAGGGGTCGCGTGGTTGCGGCATCCTGAACGAGGCGCGGTGGTTAACGTCTTTCCCATCGCCGCCGCCACGCGCAACTCGCGGGGTGCGGCGCTCACTGACTTTGCCGCTCTGCAGCGGGCCGGAGCCGTGGCCGTTACTGACGACGGCAAGCCGATTCTTGACGATGACGTTATGCGCGCTGCCTTGCGGCTCGGGGCCGAACTGAATCTGCCGGTAGTGCAGCACGCCGAAGACACGCGGCTTACGGAAGGCTGCTCGATGAACGAAGGGCCAACGAGTTTCCGTCTCGGGCTGCGGGGCATGGCGGCCGCGGCCGAGGCTAACATTGTGGATCGCGACGTGAATCTCGCGCAGCAGATTCGGGAATCGCGGCTGCATGTGGCGCATCTTTCCACTTCTGACGCGCTGAAGGCGGTGCGGCGCGGCAAGCGCGGCGTTCATCATGCCCGCGTCACTTGTGAAGTCACGCCGCACCACTTCACTTTGCTGGACGAAGACGTGGGCGAGTACAACACGAATTTCAAGATGAATCCGCCGCTGCGTTCGGCGACCGACCGCGAAGCGATTCTGGTGGCGCTTGCCGACGGCACCGTGGACGCCATCGCTACGGACCATGCTCCGCATGCCGTGCATGAGAAGCAGGTTGAATTCGAGCATGCTGCTTTCGGCATTACGGGGCTTGAAACCGCGCTGGCGCTGGCTATCACGAAGCTTCACCGCGAGCACAAGATTCCGCTCACCCGCATTGTCGAGCTTCTTACTGCTGGTCCGGCGCGCGTCTTCGATCTTCGTGGGCGCGGATCGCTGCAACGGGGCGACTTCGGCGATGTAACCATCTTCGATGCTAAGAAGCGATGGACGTTTGAGGCCGCCAAGTCGCGGTCGTTGTCGCGCAACACTCCGTTTGATGGACTGGCAGTTTGTGGGGAAAGTTGTGGCTACGATTGTGGGCGGGAGGGTTGTTTACCGTACGGATTGATTAACTCACGATCCCCATCTTCTTGCCGACGCTCCCCAGCGCTTCCAGCGCTTGATCCAACTCTTCCTTCGTGTGCGTGGCGGTCATGATGGTGCGGATGCGGGCTTTGCCTTCGGGCACTGTGGGGAAGGCGATGCCGGTGCCGAGGACTCCTTCTTTGAAGAGTTCGCGGGAGAAGTCCATGGTGAGTTTGCCGTCGCCGATGATGATTGGAGTGATGGGCGTTTCGCTGGCTGGGGTGGCGCGGCCTCCGATGTCGAAGCCGAGCAGGCCGAGTTCTTTTTTCCAGAAGCGGGTGTTCTCCCAGAGTTTTTCCATGCGCTCGGGTTCGTTTTCCAGAACGTCGAAAGCGGCGATGCAGGTTGCGGCTACTGACGGCGGATGCGATGTGGAAAATAAAAACGGGCGGGCGCGATGATAGAGGAAGTCGATCAGATCACGCGTGCCGCAGACGTAGCCGCCGAGAGCGCCGATGGCTTTCGACAAAGTTCCGACCTGAATATCGACGCGGCCGTGCACGTTGAAGTGATCGATGGTGCCGCGGCCGTTGCGGCCCAGCACTCCGGAGGCGTGCGCGTCGTCGACCATCATGATTGCGCCGTATTTTTCCGCCACATCGCACAGGCCGGGGAGCGGGCCGATGTCGCCGTCCATGGAGAAGACGCCGTCGGTGATCAGCAACTTTTTGCCGGGCTCATCCTTTATGCTGGCGAGTTGCTCTTCGGCATGGGCGACATCTTTGTGGCGGAAGACGAGAATCTTTGCTCGCGACAGACGCGCGCCATCGATGATCGAGGCGTGGTTGAGCGCGTCGGAGATGATGAAATCCTCTTTGCCCAGGATTGCCGACACGGTGCCTGCGTTGGCCGCGAAGCCTGACTGGAAGACCACGCAGGCTTCGACGTTCTTGAAGCGCGCGATCTTTTCTTCGAGCTCCATGTGGATTTTCATGGTGCCGGCGATGGTGCGCACCGCGCCTGAGCCGACGCCGTATTTGCGCGTGGCCTCGAGCGCGGCTTCGCGGAGCTTGGGATGCGTGGTCAGTCCGAGATAATTGTTCGAGGCGAGGTTGATGACTTTCTTGCCGTCGAAGGTGCAGACCGCGGCCTGCTCGTCGTCGAGCACGCGCAGTTTGAAGTGCGTGCCCTTGGCTTTGAGTTCGTCGAGCTGGTCGGTGAGATAGGAGAGCGGATTGGTGCGGGTTGCGGGGGTCATAGAACCTCGAAAGTTCTTTGCCACGGATTTGCACGATAATCCTACAGAACTAGCGTCCCCACGTGCGGCCCGTGTACCAAGCTGGGCGATCCTCGTCTTTCCCGAACCACTTTCCAATCATCCAAGGTAGCTATGAAAAGCGCTCGATCGTATCGCCGATAGGGGTCCGCAAGATTCGAAGCATAGTAACCAGACTCCGACCGCGACTTGACGGGATCGCTCCGGGAGCCGATGACCCGGCCCGTGACCGTTCCTTTGGGCCCACCGAAATCATGGACGAGTGCTTCGAATGTTTCTTGATCACCCGAAGAAGCGATAAACGTGAATGGAGCAGTTACTTCCACACCAAGATCCTCGGCCGCTGCGAGCCCAGAGTTTACGACCTCCATATCGATCGTGCGGCCATGCTGTTGGTTGACGCTCATGCCTTTGCCTCGGAATCGACTCAAAACATAATCGGGTTCCCGGTTGCGATGCTGGCTTCGCAGAGCAGTTTCATGTTGGTGAAAAATTCCTTCTCGGAGTCGGCCAGGATGTCACTGGAATGGAGCACGGTGTTGACTTCTTTCAGCAATGCCGGCGATTGCTTGATTGGGATCCAGTCACCGGTATGCGTGCCGTCGTATAAAACCTTCTCCAGCAAGATTGGAAATCGCGGTCCGGGTTTTCCCTGCAAGTGGCGCAGGAAGCTTCGGAGATTTCCGACCTTGGTGATGTTGCCCAGGAAAAAGGAGAGGATAAATCCCTCGTGTTCGCAGGAATCGGCAAGCCAGTGATCGTGGGCGTCCCACTCTTCTTCGGTGGGGTCGCCGGTCAACGACGGTTCGCCGGACTCGTCGAAAGTGAGACGATCGGGAAATGGGTGTGGTTTGGCCTTGCCGTCACGAATGCAGGTGCAGCGCACGAATGCATCTAGGGCCATGATTCACTTCCATCGCAATCATTTGTTCCCGCGAGAGCGTTGCAGCCCAAAAATCAGCGGGCGAGGGCGCCCGCTCCACACAATCCCCCACGTCAGCGAACGCCGTTCGGATACACCAGTATTTTACTGGCTTCGCCGGTTTTCAGGCGCTCCATGGCTTTGGCAAAATCCTTCATTGGGATGCGGTCGGTGATCACCGGATGCAGATCCAGTTTGCCGGCTTTCAGCAGCGCGGTCATCTGGTACCAGGTTTGGTACATGCGGCGTCCGTTGATGCCTTGCACGGTGATGCCTTTGAAAATAATGTCTTCGGAAAAATTCAGCGAGATGGGCTTGGAGGTGAGGCCGAGGAGGGAAATTCTTCCGCCGCTCCGCACGATGTCGAAGGCTGTTCGAATCGAATCGGGATGGCCGGCCATTTCGAGGACTACGTCTACGCCCAGGCCGCCGGTTTTCTCCATCACGATCGCTGTGGCATTTTCTTTCGACGGATCGAGCACGTAATCGGCCTTCATCTCTCGCGCGATCTTGCGGCGGTGCTCGTTTACTTCGATGGCGAAGACGGTGGTGGCGCCCACGGCGCGCGCCACGGCAATAGCAAACAGTCCGATGGGGCCGCACCCTGTGATGGCGACGGTTTTCGCGGCGATCTCGCCGGCCAGCACGGTATGGACCGCGTTCCCCAGCGGATCGAGAATCGAGGCGTATTCCTGCGGAATGGCGGGATCGAGCTTCCAGATATTCGACTCTGGAATGACAACGTACTCGGCGAAAGCGCCGTTGGCGTCCACGCCGATGATCTTCACGTTCTGGCAGATATGAGCTTCGCCGGTGCGGCATTGCAAGCACTTGCCGCAAGCCACGTGCATTTCGGCGGAAACGAAGTCGCCTTCCTTACGCTGGTGACTTCATCGCCGAACGCCGCGACCTCGCCGCAGAACTCGTGGCCTGGAATCAGCGGAGGATGGATGCGGTTCTGCGCCCAGCGGTCCCAGTTGTAGATGTGCAGATCGGTGCCGCAAATGGAGGCGACCTTTACCTTGACCAGGACCTCGTTCGGTCCGAAGGAGGGAATCTTTACTTCTCGAATTTCCGCGCCCGGCGCAGCCTCCGGCTTAACCACAGCCCGCATTGTGGATGGCATGAACGCTACCTTATGAATTCAGACTTAGAACAAAACGTATGATTCTAGCACTGGGGAACCAGTTTCCAGCTAACTCACGGGCTGGAAATAACTCAGATTGAAAAGCGCGATGCCTCAGCGGCTCTAGAGCCGCGATTGATTCAGAATCCTTACGGCGGGCTAAGCCGCGCCCTTTCAAAACCAATTCAAAATCAAAACGCATTCAAATAAAATCCAATTCAAACTGAACCACCACTCATGGGCTTGTAAGGCTTGGGAGGAGCCGTTTTGTAATCTTCCGACTTGCCTCGCGGAATGCTCAGGTCTTCCACTTGCTGGAGCGGATATGCTTGGCCATGAACACGATCTGCCCGGTGTGGTAAGCGTAGTGAGCGATCTGGCGATTGATGGCCTGCAGCACGGTGTGGGGTTCGCCACGGATGGTGACTTTGCGCATGACGTCTTCGGGCTTGAGCGCCTCGATTGCGGCAAAAACGCGCGTCCAGCCTTCTTCCCACATCCTGGTGAGGTCGGCGCGGGTGGTTGAAGCGATGAACTCGAATTCCTGGTCGCGATTGCGGTCGGGCTTCTCTCCGTCGGTAGTGAGCAAGTCAGTGAAGCGCGAGCGCATGTTGCCCGCCATGTGCTTCACGATGATGGCGATGGAATTCGATTCGGGGTCGAGCGTGAGGAACAGTTCATGGTCTTTCAGTTGCGCCATGGCGCCCTCGGCCAGGCGCTTGTGTCCGCGCATCTGGCGGTGGGCTTCGTCGAGATAGTGGGAAGCGACATCAGTCATAAAACTTCTGCCTCTGGAATAAAACTGCTGCTTCTACGAATTAGATGCGGGAGTTGGCGGCGGGATGATGGGATAAGGCGCGGTTAGAGTCTGCGGGCGCACTTCGATCTCCAGTTCGAAGCCGCCAACCCAGCGGGCTAACAGGTTGTAAAACAACGCGCCGATCAAGCCCGCGATGAACCCCATAACGCCGTAGAACACGGGCAGAAGAAGAGCAATGCCAACGGTAAAGATTCCGGCCAGGGGATTGTTGCGCTGGCCTGCCGCCGATGCGACCACCCCGATCATGAGCAAAAGTGGAGCGAAGATCAGTCCCATGCAGCCATACATCAATCCCAGAATCTTGGCGACTGAGAGCACTCCGACTGACTTAACGATGTGCATAAATAGATCCCTCTTTCACCATGTTAACTTAAGAACATTCACCCGCGTCGGCGGGTGGGATCGCTCGGTTGCGACTGACAACTTTCAGAGCCTCCGCAGATCGGCAAGTCCATCGATCGGAGGAACGTCATGAAAATCGCTCTTGTTACCTTGCTTCTTGCAGCATCGGCGTTTGCCCAGGAGTCGGCGGCTGCCGTGGAATCGGCCTGCGGTCCGAGGGATGGCGGCTTCAATGTGAAGCTGGATGAATCGCAACACACGCTAGACGCAGCCAGAACCAGGGAAGGCGCGGGTTTATTTCATTCAGCAAAAGGCCGCGGATACCTTCGCTGTGACGACCGAGATCGGGTTGGACGGAGCATGGGTGGGCGCAAACAAGAACAGTTCCTATTTCGCTGTGTCCGTAGTGCCGGGAGAGCATCATGTATGTGCGAGCGTGCAGTCGTTTCGGGGACATCCCCTGGGTTTCGTTCATTTCACGGCGGAGGCAGGGCGAGTTTATTACTTCAATGCGCGAGTCATCTACGGAGAACGAACCGAAGCGAATTTGTTTCTGGGCGAGGTCGACAGTGACCAGGCCAATATCTGATTGCCTCCTATCCGCTGAGCATAGCAACGCCGAAGAAGTAAGCGACATTCCGATCAACTTGTGTTTCGCCACTTAGCAGGCAAACTTTCTCTCCCTTAGGATGCTCCCCAGCCGCCGCCTCCGGGAGTTTCGATCCGGATGCGCTCGCCTGTTCGCAGGCGAGTGCTGAACTTCCCCGGCATCGTCTTCGATCGAGCCGTCATTGCGGATGACGCTAGCTTTTCCCGGCGAGCCGGGCTTGCCGCCAGCCAATCCGCATGGCCGCGGGTGCGCCGGTCTGACAACAGCGTGACCTCGCAATCGGTCAGCACTTCAATCTCGCGGATGATTCCGTCGCCGCCGCGATGCTTTCCGGCACCGCCGCTGCTCGGGGCGAAGTGAGTAGCGTCGAACCCGCAAGGGATAGGCAGTACTCCAGTGCCTCTGCTGGAGTGTTCAACGAATTCGTCATGTGGGTATGCACCCCGGAGACGCCCGGCTTCGTGGGTCGCGCGCCCATGCCCGCCGGCGATCGTCTCATAGTAAGCGAAGGGCTTGCCGTGCGTGGATCGACTCCACCGATGGTGAGGTTGTTCATTGTGCCCGAGGCCGCCGCCGGAATCCTGTCTGGAATGGCTTGGGCGAGCGCCCTGCAACACAACGTCGACGATGCGCTGCGAAGTTTCGACGTTGCCGCCCGCCACTGCCACCGGTGGGCGCGCATTCACAATCGTTCCGTCCGGCGCGATCACCCGGATGGGACGCATCAGGCCTGCGGTGGCCGGAACATCCTCCGCCAGCAGACAACGGAAAACATAGAAGCACGCGGAGTAGGTGATCGCCTCGACCGCATTTATGCTGCCCTCGACCTGCGGATCGCTGCCGGTGAAATCGACTATAACCAGTGGCTTTGCGACACCCCGGCCGTCTGTACTTTGCCCGGCTCCAACGCTCACCGTCACTGCGATCTTTATTGGCTTATCGCTGATGCCGTCGTTGTCCAGAAAATCTTCGGCGGAATAAATACCCGGGCGGAACGCGCAGCAGGAAAGCGCGCATGAGTTCCTCCGAGTACGCGAGCAGTTCGCGCGCCGCGCGCTTGACGCGATCGACGCCGTATCGCGCACACACCTCGGTTAGCCGCTCGGCTCCGGTATGGCAGGCTGCGAGTTGCGCTCCCAAATCGCCTTCGCGCTCCTCGGGCGTGCGCACGTTGTTGAGCAGAAGTGCGAGCACATCGCCATCCATCACGCCTGCCCGCATGATCCTCACCGGGGGAATGCGGAACCCTTCCTGATAGATCTCGCGGCATAGGCCCATCGATCCGGCGAAGGCTCCGCCCACGTCGGCGTGATGGGCCCGCGAGGATACGTAGAAATCGGGACGGTTGTCCGGCTTTTCGCGGGCGTGGGCGCCTTCGACCGGCGCTCAGGGCAGGTCCGCGCCAGACAAATACTGGCGCCACCAGCGTGATATCCGGCAGATGGGTGCCTCCTCGGAAAGGATCGTTCAGCATGACCACATCGCCGGGCGCCATCTCGCAGGCTGCAATCGCTGCCCGTACCGACATGGGCATGGAGCCAAGATGCACGGGCATGTGGTCGCCCATGGCAATGACTTCGCCGGCGCTGTCGAACACGGCGCAGGAATAATCGCGCCGCTCCTTAATGTTGGGGGAGAACGCAGTACGGCTGCAGGGCCGCGCCCATCTCCTCGGCAATGGAGTGAAATAGGTTCTTGAAGATTTCCAGTTCGATGGGATCGCGCTGCATCAGGCGCAGTGTAACGGAAAGCCGTCGTTGGTCGTTAGTTTGTTAGTCGTTAGTGCCGGTCGTTCGCCCGCATCGTTCACGCCGAATCGCAGGGTTTACTAGCTGCGGGCTTGACAGCGAACACGAATCACAACGCTGCGGCGGCATGTGTGGCTAACGACCGACGACTAATGCGGCGCATTGTGGGCAGCGAGAATTCTTGCCCTTCGCGCATAATTGTGTTGACACTGTGTTCATACGTGCCGCAATATCTTGTGTTAAGGATGCTGCTCAGCACTATCAGCTTGGGTGGCATTTGCGATCGGGGTCCCGTAAGTTGATGACACCCTTTGCAAGGGAAAATCGTTCACGGAGGAACCTTCATGGCAACGAAGAAGAAAGCAAAAAAAAAGAAGAAACACTAACCGTTCTGCGAAACGATACTTCGCATGGGCCAAGAACTTAACCAGCCTCTCAGGAGAAGCACCTCTTGAGAGGCGTTTCCTTTTGGGGCAGTTAGCAATTGGCAGCCTCGGACTCAGCCGGGTTGTGTTCACCGGCGGGCCATCGCCGCTTACGGCTACTTGCTGATTTGCCTCGTCGCAAAATTCTTCATGTCGATGTCGCAGCGGTGTGTCACAATTGTGAATCATCGGCTTTCGAACCGCGGTGCGAGCATGAATGTGAACATGAGTGCCAGGAAGAAGAGCGCGGGCAAGAACAAGATGGATGAAATCTTCATCCCCGACAAACTCTATTTCCGCATTGGGGAAGTGGCGACGTTATGCCGTCTGCCGGCTTATGTGTTGCGGTTCTGGGAGAGCGAGTTTCCGCAACTGAAGCCGGTGAAAAGCAGCACCGGCCAGCGCATGTACCGCAGACGCGACGTGGAAAGCGTACTGCACATCAAGCAACTGCTCTACGAGCAGGGATTCACCATCGTGGGCGCGCGCCAGCAATTGCGATCCGAGGCGAAAACCGAGAAGGGGCAAGCTGCGATTCCGTTCCCCGCGCAATCGGCGGCCGAAATCCAGCACATCCGCCAGGGTTTGCGCGAGATTCTGAATTTGCTCTCGGCTCGGCGCACGGGATAGCAGGTGTCGGGTGTTAATCGTGGGTCTTAGGCGTGTGAGTTCCCGGACGCCTATCAGAAATGTCCGGCTCTGGGTTTCGAAGACCTAATTACTAAATCACAATCTTCAAGCCACGTGCTCCGGCGCGGGCTTCTTAATCTTTCCTGCGTCCGCGGCATCAATGCGGATGCGGCTGACGCGTGATGTTTCCTGAACCAGATCGTCGGTGGCGCGAGCGTCGTCGCCCGCCATCACCGACCCTGCGGCCAAGGCAAAACGCAACGCGTCGGCCTGGTCCTCGAAATACAGAATGACTTGCCCGGACATAAGAATTCTCCCGAGTGTGGACTACTTGCAACTGCGGCCTGGAAAGAACTGCGACGAGAGCGGCACGACGACCAGCCGGATAGCTGGGACTTCTTTGATTGTGCGGGAGAGACGGCCCCGGTCAAAGTGCTTTTCTTGGTTCGGGGGGAAGTGATTGGGGGAGAAGCAAATTGGCGCGGAAACGGTCTTTCCTAAGACCCAAGACCCGATGCCTTAAACCCAAAAGAGATAGAATGGTCGGGACGGGCAGATTTGAACTGCCGACCCCTCGCACCCCAAGCGAGTGCTCTACCAGGCTGAGCCACGTCCCGACTAGGAAGGAACCCGCTGCTTTGCTTCCGCAGCGGATGGGGTTTAACCAAGAGTATTTTACACCAGGCGTGGAGGATTGGTCGCCATGGAAGCAGTTGCAAGATTTTCGGAGTTCAGGAAGTACGTGAACACTACTTCGGTTGCGTTTCGATTTGCTCGAGTGGAGGGTCTGCGCGCGGGCCGCGACGGCGCTTCTTCGAGGATGGCGAACTGGATTTTCTTCTCCACGGGATCGATGCGGTCAACCAGCACGCGAATTCTTTGTCCCAGGCTGTAGGTCTTGCGCGAGCGCTGGCCGATGATCTGGCGCGTGTTTTCGTGGTAGGTGTAGATAGTCATCGGTGAGCGTGTTCAGCGGGACCAGGCCTTCGACGAACATGTCGGTCAGCTCGACGAAGAAGCCGAACTTGGTGATGCTGGTGATGAGGCCGTCGAAATCTTCGCCCACGCGGTCCTGCATGAACCTGACCTTCTTCCACTCCATGAGTTCGCGCTCGGCGTCGTCGGCGCGGCGCTCGGATTGGCTGGACTCTTCGGCGATCTCGTGAAGTTCTTCAGTCTTGATGGGACCGCCGAGGGGCTTCGTGCGATTCGCGATGGGCTGCATGGTCGCGACGCTTGGACCAGGGAGGGGTGTCTGCGTCCGGCGGCTAAAGCCCTCCTCTCCTGACTCGACGCGGCGCTGAAGCGCCGCTCTTCCACGATGAAGGCGCAGCAGGAATACTCCAATCGGCACTTCGCCGTCGCGCCTCTCTGGCGAATCGCGCAGCACGTCTTTCAAGATGCGGTGCACGATCAAGTCGGGATAGCGGCGGATCGGCGACGTGAAGTGCGTATAGCTGGTTGCCGCCAGCGCGAAGTGGCCGAGATTCTCTTCCGAGTAGCGCGCCTGCTTGAGCGAGCGCAGCATCAGGTAGCTCAGAATGCGCTCTTCCGGTTTGCCCGCGATTTTGGCGGCCAGCTTCTGGTACATGCGCGGCGTGATGTGAACGTCTTTCGGAACCTCGATGGTGCGCGCCTGCTTGCCGGTGCCGCGCGCGGCGCGGCGGTCGCTTTTGAATTGCACGCGGTGAATGGGCAGCGCGCCTACGCCGAGCGAATAGCCGAAGGTCGCGGCGATCACTTCGAAGTCGTAGACGCGCTTGGCGTCGGGCTTTTCGTGGACTCGATATAAGAGACGCGATGCGCTTCGATTCCAGATACTGCGCGACGCATTCGTTGGCCGAGAGCATGAACTCTTCGATCAGGCGATGCGCGATGTTGCGCTCCGAGCGCGTGATGCTTTTCATCAATCCGAATTCGTCGAACTCGATGACCGGCTCGGGCAGATCGAAATCGATCGAGCCGCGGCGCTGGCGTTTGCGGTTGAGGATCAGCGCGAGATCGCGCATGAGTTCGAACGTGGGAACAAGCAGTGGCGTAACGCTCGCGCGCGGCGGCATCGCCTTCGATCACGGCGTTGACGGCGGTGTAAGTCATTCTTTCAGCCGAGCGGATCACGCCTTCGCACAATTCATAGCCGAGGATTTCGCCGCGCGGGTCGATTCGCATGACGCACGACAGCACCAACCGGTCGAGGTGCGGACGCAGGCTGCAGATATCGGTTGAGAGTTCGAGCGGCAGCATGGGCACGGCGCGGTCGGGGAAGTAGACGCTGGTGCCGCGCAGGCGCGCTTCCTGGTCGAGCGCGGAATCGGGCGTGACGTATTGGGCCACGTCGGCGATGTGGACCTGCAGCTCGAAATTTCCGTCGGGGAGATTGCGCACGGTGACGGCGTCGTCGAAATCGCGCGCGGTTTCGCCGTCGATGGTGACGATGGGCAAGGCGCGAAAGTCGCGGCGGTGGCGAAGTTCTGGCGCCGGGATGATCGGGGAAATGTTCTGCGCCTCTTCGAGCGTGGCTGCGGGAAAGTGGTGGGGCAGATGAAATTTGCGGATGGTGATCTCGACGTCGACGCCGAAGTCGTCTGGGCGGCCGAGAATTTCGATGACGCGTCCGCGCGGATTTTGCGTGGGCGTGGGCCAGTCGGTGATTTCGACGTCGACGACTACGCCTTCGAGATCGTCCCATTGCGAGCGGCGCGCGGCTTCGTCGCCGAGTACGCGGTCGACGGATTTGCGTAGCGCCGGCGGTTTCTCGCTGGCTGTTTCCGGCGGGGACGGCGGCGCTACATTCCATGCGCCCGCCGGAATCACTATGTCCATCGTTATTTTGCTGTCGATCGGCTTCACGGAGTTGTGGCGGGTGCCGTAATGAAAAATTCCGACCACGGTGGGATGCGCGCGCACCACCGGCCGCACGATGCGGCCTTCGGCGCGGCCATCGGGACGAACGGCCGCGATGTCGACCAGCACGCGGTCGCCGTGCATGGCGTTGCCGATGGCGTGAGGCGGGATGAAAATATCTCCCACGAGACGCGACTTGAGAGACGGACTCAGCGAACTCGCGTCGGGGATGACGAAACCGAAGCCGTCGCGGTGCATGGTGAGGCGGCCGACGACCAGGTTTTTGTCATTCTTGTCGGGCGGCGGGCTTGCGGCAGAGCGTAGCGATCGGAATTGAGCTGAATCAGTTCGCCAGCGGCAACCAGCTTTTGAAGCAGCGCGTCGAGTTCTCCGCGAGCTTCGCCGTGCAGGCCGAGTTCGCGCACCAGCTGCTTGAATCCGGCAGAACGCTTGGGCTGGCGGGCGATGTGTTTCAGGATGGTGGAGTCGGAAAGCATGAGGGACGCTGTCAGCTAGCAGCCGTCGCTTCGTCAGCATAAGCTCAGATGACAGGATACGCCGGAGCCTAACCGCCGAACTGCCAACCACGAGTCTTCACCACGTATCCCCGCCGCCGCGCGGCGGCCATGCGCCAAGCGCGCGCCGGATCATCGCGATCTGGCCGGTGTGATAGCTGTTGTGCGCGACCATCTGCCAGAGCACGGCCTCAAGCGTTCCGGCGACTTGCTTGTCGCCTTCGTGCACGGTCTCGATCTGCCGCTGCATTTCTTTCTGAAGAAGATTTCGCCAGCGCGGTGAAATCAGCCAGCAAGATTGGCAAGCGCTTTGCGCAGCCGATCCCAGTCCTGCTCATCGGCTGGCGACGGCTGCAGGCGGGAAAGCTTTCCGAAGTTGTGCTCTGGATATACCGGGCTTCTCGCCGCGAATGCGGCGCAGTTCGTAGTCCATCCAGTAATTCATGTGGAAGACGAGTTGTCCGATCGAATGGGGAAAACCTTCGACGTGACGCGCAGCCAGTTCGGCAGAAAGATCTTCGATGCAGGCCATGGGATCGGCGTGAGCGCCTTTGCCGTGGAGCAGTTCAGTCAGTGCGCGTGACATGGAAATCGGATCTAGGTCTCAGGCGTTAGGTCTAGGATCGGGCTGCTCCTGATGCGGGAAAACGAGCCTAAGACCCAAGACCTGTGACCTAAGACCGTTCGCAAAGTATTTCTCTTCCAGAATCCTGCGGTGATGCAATTCATGCCCGGCGATGATGTAGGCCAGTGCCCGCACGCTGACCTCATTCTTGTTCGCGATGCCGCGCCGCACCCACGCGGCTTCGTCGAGATTGCGCAACAGTGAAAGCGTGGCGCGGCGCACGGCGATGAAGTCTTCGACCAGATCGGCCAGCGGACGCTGCGCAAACGGACCGTTGCGCACGTAGTCATCCTGCTCGAAGCCTTCGATGGGCGTGGCGTCGGCGCGAGCGAT
Source organism: uncultured Acidobacteriaceae bacterium (assembly GCA_963841125.1). GTDB lineage: Bacteria > Acidobacteriota > Terriglobia > Terriglobales > Acidobacteriaceae > Sulfotelmatobacter. The sequence goes on along the minus strand of CAWJBH010000003.1, from coordinate 1,152,234 downwards.
GCGCAGGGCGCGGTAGGCGAAGATGCGCTCGGTATCGCAGACGTGGCCGAGGACTTCTTTGGCGCTCCATTTGTCGGGCGCGTAGCGGAAGTCGCCATCCTCATCGTCGCGGCCGGAAAGCAGCAGCATCGTCTGGCGGCGCTGTTGGTCGAGCGTGTCGAGAATGTCCTCGCCCGTGAACCAAGAGAAATATAGCGTTCGTAATAAGGCGCGTATTCGCCGGGCTGAGGCCGGGCGATGGTGAAGGTTGGAGGAGTAACGACGGCTGGTTCCGACATGTCTGACTCCTACGGGCTGGATTATGTCTTCGACGATTACTTCGATAAATGTTCGAGACCAAGAGCATACTCCCAGTGCCATGTGGAATTGTTAGCTTGGCAGAAATTTTTTCGGGAATCCTTACACGGTAAGAGTGCCGAAATGGGAGGGTCGAGGGATTTGCGTTGCCATGCCTTGATGGGAACACCTTGAAGGACGTACCAAGCTAGGAAACTCTGTTGAAAATAAAGGCTTTTCCACAGCGCTCATTTTGAGACTGGGGAGTACAATTCGATTTGGTCACGCAAGTGCGGCGCGTGATCTCTAATCCCAACAAGGAAAGGAAATTTTAATCCATGTGGAAGCCGACGAATCAGCCTCAGACCCCCGGGCGCCCAGGCGAACCGGAGCGTCCAACCATGTCTACCCCGAATGCGCCTGCCATGATGGCGAATGAACCCGCCGTTGCGCCGCGTCCGGTAGCTACCACTACTACCACTGCGGACCAGGCCACCATCGGCAAATCGCTGGTGATCAAGGGCGAGGTGACTGGATCGGAATCGCTCTATATTGATGGCCGGGTCGAGGGCTCGATCAGCCTGGCGGGCAACCGCGTCACCATCGGACGCAACGGCGTAGTCGCGGCCAACATCAACGCGCGCGAGATCGTCGTGCTCGGCAAAGTGCGCGGCAACCTGACCGCCAGCGACCGCGTGGATATCCGCAGCGACGGCTCGCTCACCGGCGACGTAGTGGCGGCCCGCATCTCGATTGAAGACGGCGCCTACTTCAAGGGCGGCATCGACATCCGCAAGGGCGGCCAGCCCACGCAGCAGAAGCCCAACGGCGAAGACAAGAGCGCTTCCGTGCCCGAGCCGGCAGCGGTTGCAGCGCGCGCGTAGGTTTGCTGTAGCGGCATCTCGTCTTAAGGTTTAGCGTCAGGGTTTCGCAAGGAGATTGGCGGCGGAGTTCGCAGTGAATGCGAATGTCCGCCGCTTTTGTTGTTCATGTGCGCTACGGTTGCGTTCCCGCTCCCATGATCTCTTTGCCCTCGCCTTCAGCGACTCCGGGATAGGCCGCCGCTTTGCGCCGGCGCAGATCGTTGGGCAATTGTGAGCGAAGCAGCCACAGGCCGACGGCGGTCGCGGCCGCCCAGGTCACCGAAATCAACCCTAACTGCAGCATGTCCGCAATACGGCTGCCGTGGCCGGAAATGAACGGCGCGACACTTCGCGAGACTTCCAGGCTTACACCTCCGGCGACGACCCCGATCAATGCGGACTTTCCCAGTTCATCCCAACGCAGCGTTCTCAACGAAACCAGTTTGCGGTAGTGCAGCAGGAAGCGCTAGCGCCAGCAGGTTCGCTCCGATGCCAATGTCGGAGGCGAAGGCGAGGCCGACTACTCCATATCTTTGGAACAGCAGCGAATACACCGGCAAGGACGCGCTTGTGATCACCGTGACCGCGACCATGGGAGTCAGCGTGTCGCCGGCGGCATAGAAGGCGCGGGCGTAAAGTCCCTGGGCGGACCAGAGAGCGAGCGACAACGAGAACCAGAAGAAATAAATGGCAGTGGTTTGCGTGTCGGAAACCAGGAACCGTCCGCGGCGATAGACGAGATCGATCAGCGGGAAAGCTGCGGCCATCATCCATCCGGTGGCGAGGAGCGATGCGGCGGAGACGCGGTAGACAGAATCATTTACCGTCTTGGCGAATTCCTGTAGACGCTTCTCGTTGAACAGGCGAGCGAAAAACGGCAGAGAAGCTTGCCCCGTGGCCTGCCCCAACACGGCGATCGGCACAGCGAACAATCGCTTGGCGTAATTGAGGCGAGCTATGTCGCCCACTCCGCTGGAGGCATAGTGGCGCAGGATCCAGTCATCGGCGGTGACCAGTGAAACCCCGAGCATCAGCGGGATCGACAGCTTCACCCACTCGCGGAAAGCGGGATTCGTGACATCGAACGACGGTCGATAGCCGGTGCCGATGCGGGCGGCTCCGATCACGCTGGCCAGGAACGGACCCACAACACTTCCCGCGAGCGCGCCGTAGGCCAGCGACGCAATCCCGAAGTGGCGTCCGCCAATCACTCCCCCAAGAATGATGAATACGTTGTAGAGCAGCGGCCCGAATGCCGGTAGAAGAAACAGCCGGTGCGAGAGCAGGACGGCGGAGACGACGCCTCCGACATAAAAGAAGATCTGCGCCGGCAGCAAAATGCGGGTGAGATGGACGGTCAAGTCTACTTGCGCGGGCGAGAAGCCATTAAACATCCAACGCACGAATTGCGGCGTGAAGATTTCAGCGGCGATGGTTCCAGCCAATCATCACCGCGGTCATGACTGTGATGACGACGGAAAAAGTTTTCTGGGCGTCGGCGTCGCGCTTTTCCGCGAGAAACCGCGTATAGATCGAGATGAATGTAATGGAAGCCGAGCCTCCGGCCACGATGTAGTTTAGCCAGTCGGGCAGCGTGAAGGCGGCGACGTAAGCGTCGGCCTGCCCGCCCGCGCCGAATGCGTAGGCGATGTAAGCCTCGCGAATGTAGCCCACCACGCGCGAGAGCATCACCGCCGACATCAGCAGCAGCGTGGCCGAGAATGCCGTGTGCTGGTGCGAGGGTCGAAAGAACCGCAGAAGTCTGGTCATGGGCTGCGGACTAAGTAGTCTTCTGGTTCAAGTTTGCTGCACCCAGTTGGGTGAGATGATGCGCTAGATGCGTAAGATAGTCCGTCGCAAGAAAATCAAGGGTGACCGGATCGCCCGAGCCGATGCGGCAAACCGTCCCCAGTTTTGATGCCGGCAAGCGTGCAATCACGTGAGCGAGATAGCGATTGTAAGCAGTCCACAGCGCAACCAGGAGTTGCCAATCAGCGTCTTGAACCGCTTGCGCCTGCACGCTGCCGCTCTGGTCGTAACCAGGAAACTCCAAAGACGTTTGGAGCGCTGCTCGAACGAATCGTTGGTGGTTATTCGAGGCCGAGTCGATTAGATGCCCAATGACCTGTTTGCGCGACCACCCGCCCGTCAGCATAGGTTGAGCGCTTTCGGGCTCACTAGTCTCGCGAAGCTTTGGCTCAGCGGCCTCCACCAGGGCTAGTAACTTTTCACTTAACTCCTTCATTCGACTCCTCGCCATGTGAGAAGTATATCCACATTGCTCTGTTGTTCTATGCCGCAATTCCTTACGCACGAGGTAGTACTCATTGATGGGCCGGTCGTCGCTGAGCGCGGGTGTGGTAGGAGCGGGTGCAATGAGTTGATCGATCGGCAATTCATTGCTCAGGAGGTGCGTGAATCGGGCTTCTGCGTTGGGTTGCTTATCCCACTCGACCAAATCGGCTGCGGAGGCCGGGAGACGCTGGGCCAATTCATTTGCGGAGTGAATCGGCAGGGGCCGATTGCTGGCCAGAAAATGAAATCCCCAATTCTTTCCGAAGGCGAAATACGCGGACAGAAGGGAACGATCGGCGCAGCGCGAGTGCGACAGCGGCCACGCACCCCGGATCGCCGATCGGCAATCACTGCGGCAGAATGCCTCCTGGACGAAGATGCGGCCGCAGGACGGAATAGAAATCTTCGGAACAGAGCAGGCTGGAGCCAGCGGCTTCCACCGGCGTAAAGGACGCTGCAGAAACCCGAGATGAAAAAGAAGATGAAGTACCAGAGCACGAAGCTTACTTTCGGTAATTAATTTTGCGCTTGCTAGAATTCGCGATTCGCGACTTCCAAATCAAAAATACGCCATTCCGCAGCAACCAAAAGAATCGTTCCCGCTGAATGATCCTTGCTTATCACTGCCGCGGCGGTAGTTCGCCCGGTTCAGCCTCAAATCTTCAGCACAAGCTTCCCGTAGTTCTTCCCTTCCTGAAGCAGCTTGTAAGCATCAACCGCGCGATGAAGCGAGAAAACCTGGCCGATCACCGGCGTCAGCTTGCGTTGTCCGATCCATTCAGAGAGCTGCTTCCATGCGGGCTCCATTATCTCGCGTTTTTGCGAGAGGTAAGTCAGCCACAAGCCCTGCAGGCTGGCCGACTTCGCATACAGCGCCCGCACGTCGAGTTGCGGAGGCTTGCCGGTCGCGGTGCCGTATTGGATGACGCGTCCGAAGTCGCGCAGGCAGCGCAGGCTCTTCGCAGTGTGCTCGCCGCCCAGCATTTCGAAGACGGCGTCCACGCCCTCGCCGCGAGTGAGGTCCTTCACGACCTCTTCGTAGTCGTGCTGCTTGTAGTTGATGCCGTGCTGCAGGCCGAGTTCTTTCACCCGTGCTAACTTTTCGTCTGACGATGAAGTTCCGTACATCTCCACGCCGAGAATGCGGCCGATCTGCACCGCCGCCGTGCCCACGCCTCCGGCCACGGCGTGAATCAGCACGCGATAGGTGCGGCCTGGCGCCGGCGGCTGCGTCATGCCTGCCTGCCAGTACGCCAGATATGCCGTGAAGTAATTGACCGGGAAGGCGGCACCTTGCTCGTCCGTCCAATGCTCGGGGATAGGCCAGAGCATGCTGGTGTAGGCGGCGACTTTTTCGGCGAAGGCTCCCCACTGGATGTAGCCCATCACCCGGTGTCCGCTGCTTACTTCCACGCCTGAAAATTCGCGTCCAGCGATCAGCGGCGGCGCCGGCGTGCCAGGATACCCGCCCTGGGTGGTCATGAAGTCGGCAAAATTCAGGCCTCCGACGGCGACGCGGACCAAGGTTTGTCCCGCGTTCACGGTAGGTTCTGCAGTGTCTTGGATGGTGAGCGAGTCCGGGCCGGAGAGGCTTGTGATCATTAATGCTTTCATGAAGAAAAGTCTAGCAGTCCAGATGATTGTGGGCGGTACAGCGTTTCCAGATCCGCGATCCGCGCCCCCATTTGCCGGCGGGTATATACTCTTGGCGTTGGTTTACTGAGGTCCTTCCGGCCACGCCTCCACGGGCCGGGACGGGGCGTACATTCATCCCCTAATTCTTGCGCGCCCCGCATAGATGATTTGCTAATTCCCGCCTGGGGCGGCGAGGAACTGGCACCGGTGCATCGCGCCGCAGGTTTAGCGGAGCTGCATCCGGAGGAGGTCATAACTGTGGATTTAATGTTGGTACGTCTTCTTTTTGTCATCGTAGTTTCAGTTGCCTGCTATTTCATTGAGCCCTTCCGGTTGTCCCAACCGCAGGATGCAGGCGTAGGTGCGCTGGTCGGCGCAGGCATCGTCCTGTTCGAATGGAAACTTCGGACGGTGAGCCTGAAGCGGCTGATCGGTGCGGCCATCGGAAGCGTCCTCGGCATCTGCGGGGCCTACCTGTTCGCGCTGGTGATTCGCAGCAGCGTGCCTGCCGGGAACACCCAGAGCTTCCTGCAGCTCCTGGTGATGTTGCTGATGGCCTATGTGGGACTGATCGTGGGCGCGAGCAAGGGCGACCTGCTGAATTTAGCTGCCTTGGGCGGCGTCTTCGGCGGCGAGAAGCAGGGCAAGAAGAGTTACAAGATCCTCGATACCAGCGTCATCATCGACGGGCGCATTGCCGACATTGCCGAGACCGGCTTCCTGGACGGAATCATCGTTACGCCCCAGTTTGTGTTGCGCGAACTGCAACTCGTCGCCGATTCGGCCGACTCGCTAAAGCGCAACCGCGGCCGCCGCGGCCTCGACGTCCTGCAGCGCCTGCAGAAAATGGCCACGCTCTCGATCCAGATTGTCGAGGATGATTTCCCGGCCGTCCGCGAAGTCGATCTGAAGCTGATCGAGCTGGCCAAAGTTTATGAAGGCAAGATCATTACCAACGACTTCAACCTCAACAAAGTGGCGCAGTTGCAGGGCGTCGAAGTGTTGAACATTAATGAACTGGCCAATTCGCTCAAGCCTATCGTGCTCCCCGGCGAGATCATGAAAGTCTTCATCTTGAAAGAAGGCAAGGAGTACAACCAGGGCGTGGCTTATCTGGATGACGGCACCATGGTGGTCGTTGACAATGCCCGGAAGATGATTGGCAAGACAATCGATGTCTCAGTCACCTCGGTGCTGCAGACCACGGCGGGAAAGATGATCTTCGGAAAATGGGATGAGCGTGCTTTTACCCGGACCAGCGCGCCCGTCCAGGCCGTAGTGGCGGTAATCCCCAGTGCGGCGGTGGCGCCGGCGGTGGTCCCGAACGCGCTCTTGGAGACTAAGCCTCAGCCTTAGTATCGGTGTAGTGACTCAGTTTGCGGAGATGCTCATGTGGGGACAGCGGCTGTCTCGTTGAGCCAACCTCGACGGCTACGATGGCAGGCTGCGCAGCGATCTCGGACTTGCCGCCTCATTTGAACTCATCGCTCTCGCACTCGTATACTTGCACCCCGCTATGAAGGTCGTCGTGATCATTCCCGCCGCAGGCCTTGGAACCCGCATGGCTCCCGTGCCCGTTGGCGCCAGGGGCGCCGAGAAGAAGGCGCCGCCGTCGAAGCAGTTCACTGAGCTGGGCGGCACGCCGATTCTCATTCACACCCTTCGCAAGTTTGCCACGGTCGATGCCGTGACCGAGCTTTGGATCGCTCTATGCGAAAACGAGATGGCGGGGTTTCGCGCGCGGCTCCAGACCGAAGTGAAAGACGTGCTAGAGAAAAAGGTTGAGTTCGTGGTCGGGGGCGAACATCGCCAGCAGTCGGTGGAGAGCGCGCTGAACGCGATTGCAGCCGCCGCGGATGATATCGTTCTGGTGCACGATGCGGTGCGTCCGCTGGTGAGCCGCGAAATCATTCAGGAAGTGATCGAGGCCGCGAAGAAATACGGCGCGGCGATTGCCGGCATGCCCGCCTTCGATACGGTGAAGCACGTCGAACGCACAGCCGAAGGCGCGCTGATCAAGGCGACGATTCCGCGAGCGGGCATCGTGATGGCGCAGACGCCGCAAGGCTTTCGCTACAGCGTGATCAGGCAAGCGTTCGATGAAGCGTCGCGGGACGGTTTCCTCGGCACGGACGAAGCATCGCTGGTAGAACGATCGGGCCACGAAGTGGCCGTGGTAATGGGCTCGCCGCGCAATATCAAGATCACAACGCCAGCGGACATGGAACTTGCGGAGTTCTACTTGAAGAGTGCGGATCGGCACTGACTCGCAATGCCAACGACCAACGACCAGCGACCAACGACGGACCCATCGACTCGGATCGGCTACGGTTTTGACTCGCACGAATTTCGTCCTGGCATTCCGCTGAAGATTGGCGGCGTCGTGCTGGCGCACGACAGGGGACTGGGCGGTCATTCCGATGGAGACGTGCTGCTGCACGCGATCACCGACGCGTTGCTAGGGGCCGTGGCTGCGCCCGATATTGGCGCGCTGTTTCCGCCGTCGGATGCGAAGTGGAAGGGCGCAGACTCTGTTATCTTCTTGCGCGAGGCGCTGAAGCGCGTGCACAACGCCGGATATAGCCTGGCGAATCTTGACGGCAGCCTGATCCTGGCCGCGCCGAAGATTGGCCCGCATGCGGTGGAGATTCGCGAGCGTGTAGCGAAGTTGCTGGGAGTGCGCGCCGATTGCGTCGGGCTAAAGGCGAAGACTCCGGAGGGGCTCAATCTGGAGAACACCGCGGTCGCGCATGTGGTGGTGCTGGTTGAGAAGCTCACGACTCCGAAGCGGGCGCGGAAGAAAACTAAGAAGACCAACCGCTCTTGAGCGATTTGTTGCGTGCGTCCGCAGTTTGGATGAGGGCGCGGAAAATGGCTCGCGAGAATTCGTCCAGATCGACTGAACGCTCCGGATGCCACTGCACTGCGAGCACGAAGTGATCGGGAGCAGTGCCTTCCAGCGCTTCGATGATGCCGTCGTCGGGGCAGCGGGCGGCGATGCGCAGGCCGCTGCCGATCGTGTCGGCCGATTGATGATGTGACGAGTTGACCGGCACGACGAGTTTAGTTCCATCCCGCTCTTTTCCGTTCATGATCCCGTTTACGATTTTCGCCAGCTTCGAATCTTTCTCAATCTCGACTGCGTGCGCTACCGGGACCGCCTTGCCTGCTTCGTGATCCACCCGCGTGCGCAACTCTTCCGGCAGAAAATCGGGGATGTGCTGGACGAGCGATCCGGCGCGGTACACGTTGAGACTCTGCAGGCCGTAACAGATGCCGAGGACGGGTTTGCGCAGGTTGTAGGCGTCCTCAATTAAGAGTTCGTCGACGGCGTCGCGTCGCGGGTCGCCGGCGGCGGTGTGCGGCGAGCGCGTCGCGCCAAACTTCGCGGGGTCCACATCGGCGTTGCTGCCCGGCAAGAGCACTCCGTCGCAGCGCTCCATGATTTTCATGACTTCTGCTGGCGGCCGGTCCAGCGGGATGCGGACGGGTTCGCCTCCGGCTTGCTCTACGGCACGCTCGTATTGAGGAATCGCCCGCTCGGCGTACTCACGATCGATCGAATGCGGCATGGGGATCGCGATGCGGGGCGACATAATCTGATTGTAGCGCCCGAGAGCAGGAAGCGCGCCTCGCTGCGCTCGACCGGACAACCTCTTCGGCTTCGCTCAGGGCAAACGAGGCGGCTCTCCCTACATGTTCCGAGTCAGCTCATCCTTTCAATTGCGGCCAGGGTCTTTGACTGGCGGTAGTTGCGGATTTCCATGATCAGCGCCAATACAAAGACAACGCAGCCCGTGACAATGGCCGTGGGAAGAGCGACGGCGCGATAGGCGATCGTCATATTCGGATGCACGTGGTGCAGGGCCGACACGACTACGGTCCCGATGATGCCGAACAGCAAACTCACCGCGAACGAGATGAGCATGCCGATGAACGTCAGCAGCAGGACTCGCACTGGAATTGCATACCAGCGGGGTGAGCGCGGGGTCGGCGGCATGCTTTTAACTTAGTCCGGTAGTGTATAAAAGAGCAAGAATGTCGCAAGCAGCGCCAGCTATTACGCGGAGCCCCGCGGATGTGGTCCGGGTGACGCCGGTTTCACAAGCCCCGAATGGGGTGTGCTACGCCGTCGCCGGGGAGAACTCCGTTGGGTTGTTTGATCTGGAGCGCATGATTGCCGCGGTGCCTACCAAGATTGCTTCCGTGCTTAAGCGGAAGGCTTATTACTTTGTGCCCCTGACGGTCAGCCAGGGAGAAGAGATTCTGATTGCGGACCGATACGATGTGGCGCTCAGCGATAATGCGGTTTGCCATCGCAACCTGAATCTGGGCGACTCGCAGTGCGTGTTTATCTCGACGCGCCTGACGGATGACAAATTCTCGGTGGCCTTCGAGTTCTATATCAACGTGGGACACGCGCTGGTGGAGCTTGCCGGACTCTCAGAGGAATTCAGCGAACTGGCGTGGAAACAAGTGGCGGCCGGGACGCGCGGGGAGACGTCGCTGGACGCCTGGGAAGCGCGAAAGCTGGCCACTGCTGGCGGGCCGGATGCGGAGCGCTTCAAGAACGAATACTTCGAGGCAACATTTTCCGACACGATCTCAATCTACCTGCTCTCGCTGTATCTGGATGTGGATTATTACGACTTGCGGGAGCGGGATTATCCGCTGCTGGCGCCCTCGGCGTTGGCGGAACGCTTGCGGAAGGTGGCGGAGTTGTTTCCGGCGAATGCGGGGTTTGAATTTGCGGTGCTGTATAAGCGGCGGGGCGGCGGCTAGCCGCCTCCCTATTCTTTGCCACGGACTTGCACGGATCAAATTCCTGTTTAAGAACCTTCGCTATTGAGATCGTGGCGGATCCCCTAAACCCTATATCCTGCATGTAGTCTTCGGACAGGAGTATCCGTCCCACACTAAATCGCTCTTATCGGGATGACTTACAATCTTGCTGCCATGACAGTACAGGTCCGATCATTCGCGAAGATTAATCTCGGGTTGCGCATTGGCGCTGCGCCGCGCCGATGGATTTCATGAACTGCTGACGGTGTATCAGACGATCGGGCTGCATGATGTCATCCGTGTGAGTGTGGAGCGGGGGAGCGGGATTGAGATTCGGTGCGACGACCCGAGAGTTCCGAAGGATGCATCGAATACCTGCTATCGCATCGTCGAGAAGGCGATGCAGGCCCTGCGTGCGAAGGGGCGGGTCATCATCGAGATTGAGAAGCGGCTGCCGGTGCAGGGCGGGCTGGGTGGAGCTTCGTCGAATGCGATCGCTGTGCTGCTGGGTCTGGAGCGGGTGCTGAAGAAAACTCTGCCTGCGGCGGAGCGGCTGCGGATCGCGGCGGAGGTGGGCTCGGATGTTCCGCTGTTTCTGGTCGGGGGCACAGTGCTGGGCGTGGGACGCGGGGAGCAGGTGTATCCGCTGGAAGATTTGCCGGCTACGGCCGTGTGTGATGGTGACTCCAGAGGTTGGAGTTTCTACGCCGAAGGCATTTGCGGAGTGGGATCGAAAATTGACGATGCCGGGGGCATCCGATAGAATGGGTGAGCTTGGCCGAGGGCTTTGTCGGCGTGGCTGAGCGAGAGTTACTCCGGTGCTCCTCGTCAGTATTTGCCAGGAGGGGCCGGGCCGAGAATCCGCTTCTCGAGCTTGTCCGGGCCGGGATCAAGAACGACTTTGAACAAGTCGTCTTTCCTGAGTATCCCGAGTTGAGTGAAGGTAAGAGAGCGCTGGAGCGCGCGGGCGCGAAATATGCGTCGCTGTCGGGTTCCGGGTCGACCTTGTACGGGCTGTTTGCTTCGAAAGAGAAGGCACGTACGGCGGCGGCAAGGCTTCGGAAGCAGGGATGGGCGGCGCAGGCGACGGTTACGCTGACGCGAGGCCAGTATTGGCGGCGAATTTTTGATTGTTGATTTCTGATTGTTGATTGACAATGAGAGTGTTGGTTGACTGGGTTTCAATCAACAGTCAACAATCCAAAATCAACAATGGCTTTTACTGGGCCGTCGACTAATGGTAGGTCAAGTGCCTTTGGAGCACTTTGTCTAGGTTCGAATCCTAGCGGCCCAGCCAGAAACCGGCTGTCAGCCTTTAGCTGTCAGCTCTCAGTTGAGCATGAGAGCAGTCGGCGTGCGGGTTTAGGCAGACAGCGGACAGCTGAGAGCTAACTTATGGCTACTTTGGTGACGCCGACCGAAAAAGCAGAGAAGAGCGAAAAACAGACTCCGCCTACGCCCGAGGAAAAGTCGGAACGCAAACCGCGGCCGCGGGTGGATGAGAAGTTCAAGATTTTCAGCGGGACAGCGAACGAGCCGCTGGCGGACGAGGTTTGCCAGTTTCTCGGGATGCAGCGCGGGCAGGCGCAGGTGATCCGCTTCGCCGATGGCGAGGCGTATGTGCAGATTCAGGAGAACGTGCGGGGCTGCGATGTGTTCGTGATGCAGCCGACGTGCCGGCCGGTGGACGAGCACCTGATGGAGCTGCTGCTGATGATCGATGCGCTGAAACGCGCGTCGGCCACGGCGCATCACGGCGGTGATGCCTTATTTCGGATATGCGCGGCAGGACCGGAAAGACAAGCCGCGCAGTCCGATTTCGTCGAAGCTGGTGGCGGATCTTGCTGACCACGGCCGGAGCGCATCGGGCGTTGATCGTGGATTTGCATACGCCGCAGCTGCAGGGTTTTTTCAATATCCCGGTGGATCATTTGTTTGCTTCGCCGGTGCTGGTGGATCACTTCAGGAAGTTGAATCTGCCGAACTTTAACGGTGGTTTCGCCGGATGCGGGCGGCGTGGAGCGGGCGCGATTTTTCGCGAAGAAAGTGGATGCGGCGCTGGCGATTGTCGACAAACGGCGGGTGGAAATGAACGTCGCCGAAGTGATGCACGTAATCGGCGACGTGAAGGGCCGGTCCTGCTTGATCATCGACGACTTGATCGATACGGCGGGCACGCTGGTGAAGACCGCGGCGGCGTTGATGGAGAACGGCGCGACTGAAGTCTATGCATGCTCTTCGCATGCGGTGCTCTCCGCATCCGGCGGTGGAGAACATTCGCGAGACTCGGTGATTCGCGAAGTGGTGGTGACCAACACGATCCCGTTGACCGAAGAGGCCAAGCGGGAGCCGAAGATTCGGGTGCTTTCGATTGCGGGATTGATTGGGCGGGCGATTCAGTCCATTCACGAAGAGACTTCCGTCAGCAAGTTGTTTGTTTAGGTAAATGAAATCATAGCAGTGGCAAACAGCAGGTTCCTCACCGCGCCTTCGGCTCGGTTCGGAATGACAGTTGTTTGGGATTGGAATCGAAATTATGGCAACCACATTGGAACAAAACATTCTGGAAGCGCACCCGCGGGAAGCTGGGACGAAGAACCATGCCCGGCGAGTGCGGCGCGAAGGCAAGATCCCGGCCGTGGTTTATGGCGCGAGCAAAGACTCGGTGCCGGTGAGCGTGGATCCGCGGCATGTGCTGCGCATTCTGCGCTCGGACAGCGGCCACAACACGATTTTCGATCTCGCGCTAAACGGCGGCGAGCGCACCAAGGCCATGATCGTGGATTGGCAATATGAGCCGATCAAGGGCCATCTGCTGCACATCGACCTGAAGCGCATCGCCATGGACAAGGCGTTGCGGGTCAGCGTGCCTGTCGATGCTGCAAGGCGTGCCGGCTGGGCGTGAAGACCGAAGGCGGGATTCTGGAGCAGATGCTGCGCGAGGTGGAGATCGAGTGTCTGCCGGGCGATATTCCGAGCCACATCGATGTCGATGTCAGCGAGCTTACGTTCGGCAAAGTGCTGCGCGTTTCGGATTTGCCGCACAACGAGAAGCTGAAATTCCTTTCGGACGCGAACCAGCCCGTAGCCCACGTGACTCAGCTGAAGGAAGAAGTTGTGGCTACGCCGGAAGCAGTGGCGGCGGAGGCTGGAGCGGTTCCGGCCGAGCCCGAAGTCATCAAGAAGGGCAAGGCGGAGACCGAGGAAGAAGGCGAGGCTGGTGCTGCCGAGAAGCCGGAGAAGGGCGAGAAGAAGGCCGAGAAGAAGGAGAAGAAATAACTCCGTGGCGAGAGAGGCCGAGCTGCGCTCGGCTGGACAGCCGAGGGCGGCTGTCCCCACATGGGCTCTCCCTTCATCGTTTGGGATGGTGGCGTGAAACTGATCGTTGGTCTTGGCAATCCTGGCATCGAGTATCAGTTCACGCCGCATAACTTGGGCTTTCTGGTGGTGGATCGCATCGCCAGCGAGCGTGGAGTGGAGATCAGGAACCGGCAGTGCCGGGCGCTGACTGCGCGAATACAAGTTGGGGACGAGCCGGTGCTGCTGGCCAAGCCCGAAACCTACATGAACCTGAGCGGCGTGTCGGTGCGGGAGTTGGTGGCGGAATACGAACTGAAGCCGGAATCGGACCTGATCGTGATTCAGGACGAGCTGGATTTTCCGCTGGGCACGTTGCGGATTCAAACGCGGCGGAGTTCGGCGGGGCATAATGGGATCGAGTCGATCATCGGAGCGCTGGGCACGCAGGATTTCTTGCGAATCCGGATTGGCGTGGCCCCGGAGCGCAAGGTAGAAGACGGCGAAAAATATTTGCTGTCGCCGTTTCGCAAGGCTGACTTGGCGGTGGTGGACGAAATGCTCGACACCGGTAAAGAAGCAGTGAAAGCGATTTTGACTGAAGGCGCGGCGGCGGCCATGAACCGCTTCAACCGGAAAGAGACCAGTGATCAGTGATCAGTGGCTAGTGGTCAGTGATACGGATCTACAGATTTGACGAAATTGCATTTGCGGTTGCTGGTGTCGCTGGTCATTGACCACTGATCACTGGCCACTGCTTGGAGACGGAAATGAATCGTACTTATGAACTGATGTTTATTGTCCGGCCGGATATGGCGGATGAAGATCTGGAGAAGCTGATCGCAAACCTGGAGTCGACCGTGACTTCGGCTGCGGGCTCGATCAAGAGCATTGATCGCATGGGCAAGCGGCGTCTGGCTTACGTGGTGCGCAAGTTCCGGGAAGGCGTCTATATTCTGATGACGATCGAGGGCGCGGGCACGGTGGTCCACGAACTGGAGCGCCGCCTGCGGGTCACCGAGCCGGTGATCAAGTTCCTTACCGTGCGCATCGACGAGGAGCATAAGCGCCTGGACAAGATCAAGAAGCTGCGCGACGCCAAGAAGAAGGTAAGCGCGCAGCCTGCGCCGGTAGCGGAAGAAGCGCCCGCACCAACACCACCGGCAGAAGAAACTCCAGCAACGGCATAAGAGCAGTGGTCAGTGGCTAGTGGTCAGTGACCAGTTCTTGTCGCCAAGTTAGAAGAGATTGACTGGCCACTGGTCACTGACCACTGGCCACTGATTAAGGAGCGTTATGACTGAAGAGACGAAAGCACCAGCGCCAGCAGCCGAACGGCCGTCGCGGCCTTTTGGGGAGCGTTCCGGCGGAGGAGATCGTCCGCGTTTCGGAGGCGGAGGTGGCGGGCGATCCGGACCCGGCGGTCCGCCGCGTGAAGGTGGACGAAAGTTTTTCCGGCGCAAGAAAGTCTGCAAGTTCTGCACGGAAAAGATCGCCGACATCAACTATAAGGATTACCGGCTGCTCGGGCAGTTCGTGGCCGAGAGCGGCAAGATCGTGCCCCGGCGTTTGACCGGAGTGTGCTCGCCGCATCAACACCGGCTGGCTTCGGCCATCAAGCAGGCGCGCAACATCGCATTGCTGCCGTTTGCCGGACGAGCATCGTAGAGAACAGCTTCTAGCTTCTAGCTCCTGGCTTCTAGCTCATAACCGAGCCGGGAGGGGAGCTTGGCTAGGAGCTAGCAGCTAGAAGCTAGGAGCTATCATGGAAGTCATTCTCAAAGAAGACGTAAGCAAGCTGGGATCGCGCGGCGACGTGGTGAAGGTTGCCGAAGGATATGGGCGCAACTTTCTTTTGCCGCGCAAACTGGCCATCGAGGCCAGCGCGGGCAACAAAGCCGTCATCGTGCAGATGAAGGCTGCTTCGGTGCGCAAGTCGGCCAAAGAGAAGACGCAGGCCGAAGAACTGGCCAAGCAGTTTGAAGGGCTATCGGCCACGTTCCAGAAGCGGGCGGGTGAGCACGATCAGTTGTTCGGCTCGGTCACTTCTGGCGACATTGCCGACGCCATCGTGAAGAAGGGAATCAACCTGGACCGCAAGCAGATCCAGCTCCACGAGCCGCTGAAGACCCTGGGCGAGTTCACCGTGCCGGTGAAGCTGCACAAGGACGTGACCGCGCATTTGAAAGTTGTGATTGAGAAGGAAGCGGTCGCGGAGTAAGTCAGCGGCGAGGCATTTAGTTCGACGGCATAACTGTTCACGCAGCCGCTCAAGCCAAATAAGATCTGCCTACACCTAATTAAGAGACGCGATCTTGTAGCGCTTGCCATCCGTCGATGAGGGATTTTCTGACCAAAACCGCGCTCGTTCGATGTGTCGGCAGTGCGTTCCCCCTAACCCATTACGAAAGAATCATCTAGGGCGCATAAAACTCCCGGCCAGCCTATAATTTCTGCTCACGGTTCCACTGACTCTCCGTCTATTCCTATGCAAGCCCGGGTACGGCATTGACACCGGGCGGTATAGGAAACGACAAACATGCCGGCCGATGTTTGGGCATTAACACTTGCGGTTGGTGAACGGATTCACTCGACGAAGACCAGAGTGGAGAAAGTCAGCGGTATCCAAGACCCCACGCGGGGCCGCATGGCTGGGCAAGAACGCCGCATCGACGATACGATCCTCATCCGTGAGGCGCAACGCGGGAACCGCGCCGCCTTCGAGGAACTGGTGCGCCACTACGATCAGCCGGTCTTGCGGTTGGCGCTGCATCTCACCGGGACCGAGCAAGACGCCCAGGACGTTTATCAAGACGCCTTCCTCAAGGCTTATAAAAACATCGGAAGCTTTCGGTTTGAGTGCTCGTTCTATACCTGGATTTACCGCATCGTGACCAATCTTTGCCTGGATCATTTGCGCAAGAAAAATGTGCGCAAGGAAGATGCGCCGGTGGCGAAGGACGGCAGTGGCGGAGAGTACGACCTGCTCGATCAGGTGCCGGATGGACGGGCGGGCGCGAATCCGGAGCGCGACTTGATGCGGCGGCAGTTGGGGGCACGAATCTCTGGAGCGCTGGAGAAGTTAACGCCGCGCGAGCGCATGGTGTTTGAGTTGAGGCATTATCACGGGTTGAAGCTGCGGACTGTGGGTGAGATTTTGCATACGACGGAAGAGACGGCGAAGAACACTTTGTTTCGGGCTACGCAGAAGTTGCGGGGGCAGTTGGCGGATATGAGGTGAAGGAAAGGTTTCAAAGTTCAATGTTTCAAGGTTTCAAAGACCTTGAAACTTTGGAGCCTTCGAAACCTTGAAACGGGGTTGCTATGAAATGCGAATGGGTTCGAGAGAATATTACGCTGCATGTTTATGGCGAGCTGGCGGATGATGCCCGCCATGAACTGGAGCAGCATGTGGCGCGCTGTGCTGACTGCGCCGCGGAACTGAAGGCGGAGCAGGAATTCCACGCTCTGCTGTCGCAGGACCCGGCAGCGGAGCCGACGCCGAACCTGCTGGCGGCTTCGCGCATGCGGTTGCAGGAAGGGCTGGAGACGGCCGAGCAGGGCGGATTCTGGCATCGGCTGGCTTTCGATCCGTCGAACTGGCTGCGGCAGGTGCGATTCTCGCCGGCACTGGCCTCGGCGATTTTGATTCTCGGTTTTGCCGGCGGCGTGGGAACTTCGTACAGGGTATTGGCTCATCCGCCTCAGGGCCCGGCCGTGGCGGCTACCGCTCCCGCCGAGGCGTCCATTACCGGCATTCGTTCCATCACGCAGGATCCGGGCACCAACAAGATCAACATCAAGTACGACACGGTTTCCACGCTGGAAACGCAGGGATCGATGAACGACCAGCGCATCCAGCAACTGCTGCTGTTTGCCGCGCGGAATAACTACAATTCCGGTGTGCGCATGGATTCGGTTGATTTGCTGACCCAGAAGCCGGATGTTTCGCAAGTGCGCGACGCGCTGATCTATGCGTTGCGCTACGACACGAATCCAGGGGTGCGGCTGAAGGCGCTCGACGGGCTGGGTGGCTTTGTGAAGGATGATGTGCGGGTCCGCGACGTAGTGCTGGAAGCATTAGTAAACGATGCGAACCCGGGTGTGCGCACCGAAGCGTTGCGCCTGATTGAGCCGGTAAAGGCCGATGGCAGCGTGCGCGGAGTGTTAATGACGCTGGCGGCCAAGGATCAAAGCCAGTACATCAAGTCGCAGGCGCGCACCATGCTGGCGCAGTTGCCGGAGATTGATTGACAAGGAAGCGAGCCAAACGCGCCCTTCGGTCGCTTGCGCTCTCTCAGGGCAGGCTTTCGCGGCACAAAACGCTTGCTCGGAATGACAAATAGAAACTGAGGTCGCTATTTTGAAGCATTCGCCACAATTCGTCAGGTTGTTTTTCGTGCTGGGTCTGGCTACGTCCCTCGCATACGCAGGCGATAACTGGAACCAGGAATCGAACGGCACGCTGGCCGCTGCCAGAAACGTACGAGTCAAAGTAGACATGGGTTCGGTAGTCGTGCGAGGTTCGCAGCGCCAAGACATCAGTTATGTGGTTCATAGCCAGACATATTCCTCAGGAAGAGACACACGCCGTCAAGACGGAGCCTTCAAGATCAATTCTTACGTGAGGGGCGATACGGCTTGGATCGAGGCCGTGTGGGAGGGCGGACATCCCCACAGATTCTCCGGCGAGTTCGTGATTGAAGTTCCACGCGATACCGCGGTGACGAGGGTCGAAACCGGAGGAGGCTGCGTCGAAGTCACTGGCGTCGCTGGGCGTGTCGAGATCGAGAGCGGCGGGGGAAAGATACGACTGGATGATATTGGCGGTGCGGTGGACGCCGAAACCGGCGGCGACTCGATCGACATAGGAACCGTTGGCGGAGATTTGAAGCTGGAGACCGGCGGCGGCAACATCTCGATCAAGTCGGTCAAAGGACAGATCCACGCGCAGACTGGCGGAGGCAATGTAGTTGTAGTTTCCGGCGGGCAAGGGGTGGTGGTCGAGGCTGGCGGCGGAAACGTGGAGATCAAGCGTTGCGTGGGGAGGGTCAAAGCGTCGACGGGCGGAGGCAGCGTCAACCTGGGTGACATCGGCGGTCCGGCGGACATTGAAACCGGCGGAGGGAGCATTCGTCTTACTTCCGCAAAAGGACGAGTGGGCGCGAATACGGGGGCCGGGAGCATCGAACTCTATGGTGTTCCTTCGGCGCGGGTAGAGACGGGCTCAGGTGGGATCACGGTGAAGCTCATCAACAGCGCGGCAGAACCTAGCGATTCTGTGCTTGAGACCTCCGCGGGTGACATTACGGTCTACATCGCGGCGGACGTGGCGATCAGCGTGCGCGCTAGCGTAGATCTTGGCAATGGCCACCACATCACGTCCGACTTTCCTGACATTCACGTCGCCAGCGAAGGTGACAAGTGGGGTCCGAGGACACTCAACGCGGAGGGTAAGTTGAACGGAGGCGGTCCCGTGCTGAAGGTTCGGACGACCACCGGAGATATCTGGTTCAAGCGCAACTAGTAGGGAAGCACGCCCAGATCCTTCGCGAGACAGAAGCGTTTCGCTCAGGATAACAAGCAAGAAATATTCAGGAGGGTGGTCATGCGTAGACACATTTTGACAACGATGGTCTTGTTGCCTTTGTTGCTAAACCCGGGGCAAGCCGCGCAAAGATTGACGGTTGATTCCCCTCAGCCATACGGCATTCCCAGCGAAGATTCGGACACGAATTCCTATCTGGGCGTGGACATCGCGAATATCACCACCGACCGGCTGGGAGTTTTGAAGCTGAAGGAAGAACAGGGCGTCGAAGTGACGATGGTCGACCAGGATGCTCCGGCGGGCAAAGCGGGAATCAAGGAACACGACGTTATTATGACGATGAACGGAACTGCGATCGAAAGCAAGACACAATTACAGCGGATGATCCACGAAACGCCTCCGGGACGCGTGGTCACTCTGGGATTGAGCCGCGATGGGCAACCCATGACGATCAAGGTGCAACTGGCAGACCGGCGCAACGAATTCTCCGCTTTTGGTGCGAAGGATAAATATTTCAAAGACAAAGATTTCCATGTCGAGATTCCGCCGATTCCACCGGTCCCCAACCTTCCGGACTTCGACATTCCAAACATTGGGGTTGTCTACGTGCATTCGTCGATGAGAAGTGGCGTGATGGTGGAAAATCTGACGCCGCAACTGGGCGAGTTTTTTGGCGCGAAAAACGGCAGTGGAGTACTGGTGCGATCGGTGGAAAAGGGAAGCCGC
Organism: uncultured Acidobacteriaceae bacterium; assembly: GCA_963841125.1. GTDB lineage: Bacteria > Acidobacteriota > Terriglobia > Terriglobales > Acidobacteriaceae > Sulfotelmatobacter. The sequence goes on along the minus strand of CAWJBH010000003.1, from coordinate 1,132,812 downwards.
GCTGAAAAGGCAGGCCTGCGGGCGGGAGATGTGATCACTCGTGTTGGCGACCAACCCATTCGTGACACTAGCGACTTCACTCACGCTTTACATTCCCAGAGCAGCGGATCGGTAACCATGGGAGTGATCCGCGACAGGAAGGAGCAGACCCTCACGCTAACCTTGCCGGAGAGCAAGGACTCCGGAGAGGTAATCGAGGAAAGCCATGAAGCGCCGGAGTTGGATGCGGAAAGGCAGCTGGAATTGAGTGAAGTGCAGAACGAGATCGCCAAACTCCGGCCCCAGATGGAACTGGCAAACCAGATGAAACAGGCGAAGGAAGAAAGCCGCAAGGCCTCGGAGCAGATGTGCCAAGCTCTGCGCGACCGGCAGAAAGAGATGAAAGAGCAAGCCGAGAAACTGAGTGAGGAACTAGCGCCCGCGGTTCAGGAGGAAATCCAGAAAAGCCGCGACAAGGTTGAGCAGGAGATGGAGCAGTTTCGCTTTCAAATGTGGGGAGATCAGCTGGACCTCTAGAATCATTCTCTCGAGGGGATTATCGGGTGCCCATGATAAGGAATTCCGCCCTGGACTTGGCATTCTTACTGCTCATCCTTGTTCCTGCAACATCACTCCAAGTGAAAGCAAAAGATGCGTGCAATTTGCCGGCGCTGATGCACCAGCGCAGAGATGCTGCCACTGTCCAACAGCTCGAGAATGCATGGTCCATCGCCTATCTGCGCGGCGACACCGAACTCGAGCGCTGCCTGCTGAGTCCTGATTTCACGGAGATCCTGCGCACGGGCGAGGTGAAGCTGCTGGCGGACGAACTGGAGTTCGCGGTGAAGAACAAGGGAAAGAACCTTGCAATTCCGGAACTGCCGAAGAGTACGGTTCTGATGCATGGCGCCGTAGCGGTGGGGTATGGGACGTCTCGGTCAACCGGCACTGACGGCAAGACTCGCACGATGCGATATGCGGATTATTATGTTTGGGAGAACGGAGTCTGGCATGCATTCTTCGCGCAACAGACTCAGTTTTGAGAATCAATATTTGTGATTTGAATGCGGCCCGTCCTTCTTGAAAGGCGGTGCTGGGTGGCGAAAGCTCGAACACGATGCCAGCCTGACGATGCGATCTTAAGAGCCGGCGGTGTGGCCGCGCGTCAGGGTCGCGAGGCAGACCCGGTTCCTTCCCGCCTGCTTGGCGGCGTAAAGGGCGGAATCCGCAGCCCTCACCAAATCGTCACGGGTTGTACCGTGATCGGGACAGGCGGCCGCCCCCGCACTGATCGTGACGGTGCGCGGTACGCCTGGAAACTGCCAGCCCGCAACCATCTTGCGTAATTTCTCTGCCACACTCTGGGCGTGGCTCGCATCAGTTTGAGTCAGGAGGATGCCGAACTCTTCGCCTCCGTAACGGCATACCACATCGATCTTCCGTAACTGCTGGTGAAACAGGGAAGAAACCTGGCGCAGCACCTCGTCGCCTAGCACGTGCCCGAACTCGTCATTGAGCCGCTTGAACTGATCGATGTCGGCCATGATGACGGCCATACCCGTGCCGTAGCGGCGGGCCCGCTCAATTTCTTCCATGAAACGCAACTCGAAAAAGCGGCGATTGAAAATGCCGGTCAGGCCGTCCAGGTATGCCAACTGCTTTACCCGTTCGACATAATGAGCGTTCTGGATGGCGGTGGCGCAGATGTCGGCGACCGATTCCAGCGACTGCAGATCCCCGTCGCGGAAGGCATCCGGCAGAGCGCTGTCAAGCGCCAGAATTCCGAGCGTGTGTCCGAACGAAACCAGGGGAATGCACATGCGCGAAGCCGATTCCGCGAAAAACCTGGCGCGGGTGGGTGCACTACTAAGATCTGTTTCCGTCACCGTACTGTTGCTGGCGAGAATATCGGCCCAGGGTTCAGCCGGGAAGCGGCCGCCTTGCGGAATACGAGGTGTGAGCGTCCCGTGATGAGCCCGCAGCACCAGGTCGTGGTCTTCCCGTAAGAGGAGCGAAACGTGAGATACGCGGAAGGCATCCTGAATCAACTGGCAGACCCTGCTCAACAGATCTTCAAGGTCGAGAACCGCTGTTGTTTGCTGGGCGATGGCATTGATCGCCTGCAGTTGCCGGGCGCGCTGCTGCTCCAGAGAATAGAGCCGCGCGTTCTGCAGTGCTATCGACGCCTGCGTGGAGAAAAGCGTGAGTAGGTCGATGGTCTCGGGGTCGAAATGGTCCGGGCGGTCGCTTTGGCAATCCAGCACGCCGACCACTTCATCCCGAACCATCAGTGGGATGGCGAGTTCAGAATGGGTGGACTTCGCGGAGCAGAAATAGCGGGGATCCTGGCTGACGTTGGGAGCATAGACTGGCTGTTTCTTCAGCGCTGCGGCTCCCGTGATTCCCTGGCCAGGAGACAAACGAATTTTGTCTTGCCCTTCGTCCCAACCAATCTGTGAGCGGACGTGCAACGTCTGCGTCTGCTGGTCGAGCAGCAGGATGGCGACATTCCGCAGATGAAAGTAGTCCCGTGCGATGGCCAGGATACGCTGAAGCACCTCGTCCGGATCAAAGGTGGACAGCACGGCCTGGCCCGCATCGTACAGGACCGCGATGTTATTCATAGCTTCTGGGGCCATGGTAACGTGGCGGAGGCGGTTGGCCGAGGTTCCTAAAGTAACGTAGCGCCGGGCATAGGCCCGGTTCTGAAGAAGGCCGGGCATTCAAGCGTGCCCGCCCTGCTAACATTCCTTCGGAACCTCTGCCATGCTTGAACTCACTACGCCGGTGCAGTACGTCAAGGGATCGGTCCGAAGTTGGCGGAGATTCTTGCCACCAAGGGAATTGCCACCGTCGGCGATCTGCTCATTATCTGCCGTTTCGTTATGAAGACCGGCTGAATCCGCGCGGGATTGCGGAATTGCGCGCTGGCGAAATGGCTACGGTGATTGGCGAAGTCCGCAACTCGGGCTTGTTTCGCACGCGGAGGATGCCCATCTTTCAGCTGACCGTGGGCCAGGGACGGTCCAAGCTGCGCTGCCTGTGGTTCAATGCCACCTATCTGCAGGATAAGTTCAAGCCCGGCCAGTTGATCGCGCTCTATGGCAAGGTTGAGCAGGACTCGCGCAGCGGAGAGCTGCAGATTATGCAGCCGCAGTTTGAGATGCTGGGCGATGGCCCTGGTGACGCCGCGGATGACAAGGCTGCGGCATCGCTCGAAGTGGGGCGCATCGTGCCCATCTACGAATCGGCGGGGCAGGGACGCGTGACAGCGCGCTGGTTTCGGCGAATTATTCGCAACGGCGCTGGACGATCTGACTCCCGAGCTGGCAGAAACTATTCCAGCAGCCGTGCGCGAGCGGCTGGCGCTGATTTCGCCGCGCGAGGCGCTGTGGAAAGTTCATTGGCCGGAGGCTGGAGAGAGCTTCGAAGATTTGCAGTCGTCGCGCACGCCCGCGCATATCCGGCTGATCTTTGAGGAATTGTTTTTCATCGAGCTGGGGCTGGAAATGAAGCGCCGCCAGCAGAAGGCGCAAACCGGAATTGCTTTTCGGCTCGACGACGGGGTACGGCAGGCGATCAAGAAGATTCTGCCATTCCATCCCACGGCGGCGCAGAAGCGGGTGTTGAAAGAGATTGCCGATGACATGCAAAAGCCGCATCCCATGCGGCGTTTGCTGCAGGGAGATGTGGGCTCGGGGAAGACCATCATCGGCTTTCAGGCCGCGATCATCGCCATCGAAAACGGATATCAGGTGGCATTGATGGCGCCCACCGAGATTCTGGCGCAACAGCATTATTTTTCTGCGCGGAGGATTCTGGAGAATGCCGGCTACCGCATCGTTCTGCTGACCGGCTCTCTGGAGGCTGACCGCAAGCGCGAAATCCGCCGCCACATCGCGCAGGGAAATGCGCAGCTCGTGATCGGCACTCATGCTCTGCTGGAAGAAAAAGTTGAGTTCGCGAAGCCGGGGCTGGTCATTGTTGATGAGCAGCACCGCTTCGGCGTTTTGCAGCGATTGAAGTTGATGAAGAAATCGGGCGAGGGGAGTGATGAAAAGAATCCTGGCCGAGCCCGACGTTCTGGTGATGACCGCGACGCCAATCCCGCGCACGCTGGCGCTTACTCTTTACGGCGATCTCGATCTCAGCGTGCTCGATGAACTTCCTCCGGGGCGCACGCCCATCGTCACGCGGAGAATCACCGACGACCGCTCGCCCGAGGTGTGGGACTTTGTGCGCAAGCAAGTCGCGAAGGGACATCAGGTGTATGTGGTCTATCCCGTGATCGCGGAAAACGAAGAGACTGAACTGAAAGCGGCGATCAAGATGTACCGCGAGCTGAGTGGGAAAATTTTTGCCGATCTGAAGGTTGGGCTGCTGCATGGGCGGCTGGATTCCGATTTGAAAGATCAGGTCATGCGCATGTTTCAGAAAGGCGAGCTGCAGATTCTGGTTGCGACCACGGTGATTGAAGTGGGCGTGGATGTGCCGAACGCAACCGTGATGGTGATCGAGCACGCGGAACGCTTTGGCCTGGCGCAGCTTCACCAGTTGCGCGGGCGCATTGGGCGCGGAGCCGCGAAGTCTTATTGCGTTCTGATGACCGGCGGCAAAGTTACGGAAGAAGGCGAGCGCCGCCTCGACGCCATGGTGCGCACCAACGACGGCTTTCAGATTGCCGAACTTGATCTCGAACTGCGCGGCCCAGGAGAATTTTTCGGCACGCGGCAAGCGGGGATGCCGAGCTTCCGCGTGGCCAATCTGATTCGCGACCGGCAGTTGCTGGAACTGGCCAAGCGCGAAGCCGCGGCGGTGATGGCAGGACCGAATTCCGAAGTCACGCAGGTGGAAATCAGCCGCGCGCTGGTTGCCTTGCGCACGCGCTGGCAGCATACCTACGGGCTGGTCGAGGTGGGCTGAAGAAGCGGCCTGAACTGATAGAATCGAAAGATGGCCGGCACTTCTCAACTGATTCAGATCGAGGTCAGCCCGCCCTTGCGCGTGCCTAAGCCGGAGTGGCTGCGGGCTAAGGCTCCGGTCGGGGATAACTTTCACGAGCTGAAAAAACTGGCGCGTGGGCTGGGGCTGCACACCGTTTGCGAGTCGGCGCAGTGCCCGAACATCGGCGAGTGCTGGAATCATAAGACCGCAACCTTCATGCTGCTGGGCGATATCTGCACCCGGCGCTGCGGATTCTGCGCCGTGCCAAAAGGCCGTCCGGAGCCTATCGACTGGGATGAACCGCGCCGCGTGGCTGAGGCGGTCGCGACGCTGGGCTTAAAACACGCAGTTGTGACCAGCGTGAATCGCGATGACGACAACGTTGGCGGCGCCAAAGTTTTTGCCGAGACCATTCGCGAGATTCGCGAGCTGATTCCGGACTGCCGCATCGAGGTGCTGATTCCGGATTTTCAAGGCTTGGAAGAACCGTTGAAGATCGTGCTCGCCGCGCAAGCCCGACGTGCTCAACCACAATACCGAAACTGTGCCGCGGCTTTATCGCGCCGTACGCTCCGGTGCTCGCTACGAGCGCACTCTCAAGCTGCTCGAGAACGCCAAGAAATTCTCTCCCGGCATGGTGACGAAGAGTGGCGTCATGGTGGGGCTGGGCGAATCCACCGGAGGAACTGATCGAAGTGTTCCGCGATCTCGGCGACTCGCGGCGTCGACATTCTTACTGTAGGCCAGTATCTTCGCCCCTCGCGCGACCATCTGCCGATCGCGCGGTTCTACACTCCTGAGGAATTTCGTGATCTGCGGGACGAAGCTTTGCGTTTCGGCTTCCGCCATGTTGAGTCCGGGCCGATGGTGCGGTCCAGCTATCACGCGCACGAACAGGCGGAATCCACGTCCGCTCCGCGAGTAGTTTCGTAGACGACGGCATGCTGAGCGCGCTACTAGTACTGCTGGGTTTCTTCGCTGGATTGCTGGGAGCGGTAACCGGCATTGGCGGGGGCGTTCTGCTTACGCCCATCCTCGCGCTGCATTTTGGAATTCCCATCCGGCAGGCGATTGGCACAAGCCTGGTGGCCGTGATCACCACCTCCGCCGCGAGTTCTTCCGTCCACCTTCAGCGCCACACCACCGACATTCGTCTCGGCATGACGCTCGAACTGGCAACATCTTTTGGCGCGGCCGTTACCGCATATCTGGTCGGCTATTTCAACCGCAATGCGCTCGAGGGACTGTTTGCCGGTTTCCTGTTGTATAGTTCCGTCACCATTCTGGTGCGCGGCGGCAAAGTGAAAGATGAAGAAGCGCCTGCCGCGAACGGCAACGGTAAAACCGTGATTCCACCCTATGAGCCGCAGCGCTATCCTCTCGGCCTGGGTGCGTCTCTGATTGCTGGCGGACTCTCCGGTTTGCTCGGCATCGGCGGCGGCCCAATCAAAGTTCCGGTGATGTACATCTTCATGAATGTTCCATTGATGGTCGCGACGGCCACCTCGAACTTCATGGTCGGAGTGACGGCGGCCGCCAGCGCTATCGTTTATTACCGCCGTGGCGACATCCTGGTGGAGATTGCCGCTCCCGCTGGCGGTTGGAGTATTCATGGGTTCGCTACTGGGCGCGCGGCTGGCGCCGCGCATTCAAACGAAATATGTAATTTATCTGCTGGTTGCGATCATGCTCTACCTCGCCGGGCATTTGTTGGTGCACCTGTTCACCGGAGGCGCGGCATGAGCCAACTGCGGGAACCTGCTTTCGATCGCGTAGTTGCCCTTGTGCTGCGGGTAGGCGCGTTCGGATGCTTCTTCATTATGCTGGCGGGATTGCTGGTTGGGTTTTTTGTCCCCGGCCGCATTCCCCGGGATATTGAACTTGCGGGCGTGCTGCTGATGCTGGCTACGCCGGTGGTGCGGGTTGCGGTTGCGGGCGTTCTTTTTCTGCGAGAAAAAGATTGGAAGTACGGCGCAATCTCGTTTGGAGTGCTCACGATTCTATTGCTGAGCGCGGTTTTCGGAATTGGGGAGCACTGAAGCGAAGCCCGAAAAAAGCCAGCCACTGATCTCCACGCTGATTCATCCGCGATAATTCGTGAAGATCCGTGGCAATAATTTGAAACTATGCGGACACCAATATTCCAGATCGATGCTTTCACCACCCAGCGCTTGGCGGGAAATCCCGCCGCGGTAATGCCAATGGATCACTTCTTGCCTGACGCGGTGATGCAGGCCATTGCTGCCGAGAACAACCTGGCCGAGACCGCTTTTCTAGTCTCCGAAGGCGGCGACTATCGCCTGCGCTGGTTCACGCCCAAGGTCGAGGTGCCGCTTTGCGGCCACGCTACGCTGGCCAGCGCCGCAGTGGTCATGGAACGACTGGAACCTGGGCGCAACAGCGTCGTCTTCCACTCCGCGAGCGGACCCCTGACGGTGAAGCGCGCGCGCGCCGGTTACGTTATGGACTTTCCGGCCCGGCCATCCGAGAAGATCTCCGCACCCCACGGGCTTGCCGACGCACTGGGCATCGTTCCAACCGAAGTTTTCGTCAACGCTTTCAACTATATGGCTGTGCTCGAGAGCGCAAAGATCTTGCGTGAGCTCGATCCGGATATGACGGCGCTTGCTCGCATGGACCGTCCCGGCGTGATCGTGACCGCGCCGGGCGAAGGGATTTACGACTTCGTTAGCCGCTACTTCGCGCCGGCAAAAGGCATCCCAGAGGATCCCGTGACCGGCGCCGCGCACTGCATGCTGACGCCTTATTGGGCCAAACGGACGGGCAAGACTGAGTTTCGTGCCTATCAGGCGTCGCGCCGTGGCGGAGAGATTATTTGCCGGCTGGCCGGCGAACGCGTCGAACTGGAAGGAACGTGCGTCTTCTGCCTGGAAGGCGAAGTCGAGATCTAAGGGAATTGAGTCATTGGGCAATTCGGTAATTTAGTAATTGAAAAGCTCTTCCCACAGGAATTTTCAAATTACCCAATTACCAAATTGCGCAATTACTAAATGTTTCTAGAAAATGTGCAGTTTAATGCTCAGATATTTCTTGGGATTCTCCCGGATCGCTTTGATCAAGCCCTGAGTCTCCTCCAGCACATGGTTGACGTTGTTGTAGACAGTGTCATCCTTGAGGAGTTTTCCCGCCGTGCCCTTGCCGGCATCGAGGTCGCTGGTCAATGACGCCAGCTTGGTCATAGTGGTGTCGATCTTCTGCGCCAGTTCCTCGTCCTTGAGCAATCTTCCCGCGGTTCCCTTGCCCGCATTCAGATCTTCGCTTACCTTCTTCAAATTGGCGATGGTGTCGTTGGCATTGTTGTAGAGACGTCGGATCTTTCAAGAATTTTCCGGCCGTGCCCTTGCCTGCTTGCAGGTCGTCCACAACGCCATTCATCTTGTCGAGGGTCGCCACGAACTTGTCATAAGCATCACTCTTATTGATTAACTGGCCCAGGCTGCCTTGTCCCTTTGCGATCTCGTCAACCACCTCTTTGAGTTCGGCAACTGTCTGCGATAAGCGGTCATACAGGGTGGGATCGTAAATCAATTTGCCGAGGGATCCTTTGCCGCTCTCCGCGAAGGCGAGGATGCGGTCGGCGCGCTTGAGCAGCGCGTCCATGTTCTGCAGCGTGCTCTGGCTGGACCGCACCACTTCGTTGAAGTCGGGATGGATATGCGTGGGAAGCGTATCGCCATCCTGCGCCGGCGGCCCAACGGCCTGCGAGCTGTCCATATCCATGAAAGTTTCGCCCAGCACACCCGCAGTCTCAAGAGAAGTGACCGAATCGCGGCGGAGGTTGAAGCCATACTTCGTACTCACCTTCATGATGATTTCGACAGGAGTGAGCTGTTTGTCCTTGTCGCGGACAACGTTAATCTTCATCACGTTGCCAATATCCACGCCACTGAGCCGCACCGGCGCGCCCGGGCGCAGTCCTTCCGCATTGTCGAAGTATGACTCCAGAGTGATGCGACGCGAGAAGATGCCGCTGATGCCGCCTGACATCAGAAACAAAAGCAGCGCCAACACCAGGCTGGCAACAATTACCGTGAGGCCGACGCGAAGTTGCGACCACTTGAGCTGCTTCTGACTCGGCAAGTGATTTCCTCATTTCGCAATCTCCGCCGTCTCCGGCGGAACACGGAACAGCTCTACGCCCCTGCTATCCCTTCGCAGCATCATAGCAAAACGGAGCCCGTGCCTAAGCCCTTTGCGAGTGAAGCGCCGGCAACAGCAACAGGGCGAGCAGATAGGCCGCAACTCCGCAGGCCAGGGTGACGGTCAAGCCAAATTGGATGGCGATCACCATGGCCAGCACGGAACCGAGCACGCTGGCGGCGGCATTCATTGCCCACGCCCACTCCACGGCATTGTCCTCGTCGACTCGCCCCACTGGGGACGTCGAGGACCGGGCCTGCCGCCAGCGCGCGCAAGCCCGTCGGAAACGGCATTCCCATCACGAAACCCAGCGGAGCCAACAGGAGGCCGCTTATCGCCATGCGGGAATAAAGCCCGATCCCCACCCACGCCTCCAGCCAATTGGGAAGGAAGAACACGTCCACCACAAGCGCGGCGATTACCAGCATGATCGGCAGCCAAGCCTTTTGTGTGCGGGGAAGCCAGCGGCGTGAAAACAGGCTCCCGGCGCCGCTCGACAGCATCAGTAAAAAAATGACCACAGTCAGCGCATAGGTGGGGTGTCCCAGAAAAAGAACGAAGCGCTGGATGAAAGCAATCTCCACCAAAATATAACCCAGACCTACCGCGACAAAATAAAGCAACGGAAGCGGCGACTGCCGGCCTCCGTGGAGCGCAAGCGGCAGAATCAGAAAGGCCAGCACGGCCGCCAGAGAAATCGACCAGCACCAGAATCAGAACCAGCACTCCCAGGTTCACTTTCCAGTCGATCCCATGCCGTTGCAGCCCCTCGGCGCGGAAGACTTGCCCGAGCTTGAGAGTGAAGAAGAAAAACGGAGCATTATCGCTGACCGGAGCCACATTGTAGGCATAATCTCGCGCAAACCGGTAAGGATCATTGCTGGCGATAAGATCGGCAAACGGATTCTTGACGGGACTCGAAGGCAGGTAGAGCGGAGTGAGTTCGTGGTATTGCTCGAAATGCGCCCGAACGGCGGACTCTTCTTCTGCGGTGAAAGCGGTTTTCTTGGCCAGCACGACTACGGGAATCCCGTCTTCATCGAGCGGCCCTTGCGAGGCCACGATAAAGTTGCGCGCCGGATCCGCCACGCCAAGGCTATGCAAAGCCTGCATCGCGACCGATACCACGCGCAGCGCCTCGCGCGGCCGGCGGAACTCCCAGCGAGTGATCGCGATCATGCCGTCGGGCTTGAGATGTTCGAAATATTCCCGGAAAGCTTCCACCGTATAGAGATTGTTTTCACTCAGCGCGAAAGCGCCTGCCGCGGTCGAAGCCCAGGTATCCACCAGCGTCATCTGCACCACATCGAACCGTTGCGACGTGGAGCGCAGGTAGGAGCGGCCGTCGGTAACGTGAATGTGAACTTCAGGGCGCTCGTAAAGATGCTGCGAGTAGTCGGCATAACGCCCGCGCATAATGGTGTCGGCGATGATGGGATTGATTTCGATCCCGGTCACGTTGGGGCTGCCATTCGCCACCGCGCGCAACACATCTACACCGCCGCCCGGCCCGATGATGGCGAACTCCCCGCGCGGACGCAGAACATTGGCCAGCGCCGGCGGATGCGACATGAGATCGTGCTCCCACTCCGTATCGTGCCAGTGCGCCAAATCGCAATTCATGATGTAGGTGGAAGCGTCGGCGTCGATGACGATGGCCTTGGCCGATCCTTGGCGATCCACTTCCACGCGCGACAGCGCATTCCAGCGGGCGAATTCCACCCAGGACCGGTCGCGTAGCATGCCTTTGGCATAAATCACATCGATCAGCCGGCCAGAATGATTCGCTGCAATCAGAACAACAAACAGGCCTACCAGGGCTCCTGCCAACTTACGCGTGATCGACGACGCTGCCCAGATCATGGCGGCCGCAGCCATTGCGATGGCTGCGACCATGATCGTATTTGGTCCTCCGATCCAATTCAGTAGCGGGACCACCGCCAGGCAGGCGAGCGCTCCGCCACCCAAGTCCGCTCCGTAGAGCCGCGTGGCGCGCCAAGTCTCACGCGCGAAAACAACCGAAAACAGCAATCCTGTCATGAAGAACGGCAGCGCGGCTGCCACGTAGATGGCGGTCAGGTGCAGAAAATTTCTGCTTGATACCTCGAGTGCGACGGGTACGCGCAGCACGATCTCCAGTACGAACAACACCAGCAGCGAGTTGTCTATACACAGGCGCGCCGCCAGGGCGCGCGTGCCAGATTTGGCAAGGCGTGTCCTGCACAGATAAGCGAACACTCCGCCCGCCCCCAGACCCAGAAGAGCAATCGAAATCGCGAGAAACGCGAAGTGATAGAAGAGCACTACAGAAAATAATCGAGTGAGCGACAGTTCCAGCAACAACGCGGCAAAACTGGTCAGCCCCAGGCCGAAGAGAAGCGTGCGTTCGGGAATCTTAGAGGACGAAGGAACCGCGGTGGCAGTCGGAACGATTGCAGACATAGTGAATTAGGAATTCGCCAGTCTAGCAGAAGGCTTGCCGGGATGCGGTATTTCAAAACGAACTGTCCTCCCCTCGCTTCGCTCGGGATGACGAGCGTGCTGAGTGCACGCTTCACCTGAAGCCGGGTTAGTTTTCAAGAATGACTTGCGCGATGGCCTGCTCGGCGGTATGCGAGAGCGAGAGCGCGGCATTCTTCACACCCAGCCGGGCGGCGACCTCGCCGGCTTTTCCGTGAAAAATAATGGTAGGGCGTCCGCCCGGCATGCGGACAACTTCGCAATCCACCCAGCGCACTCCGTGGCTCCAGCCTGTGCCCAGGGCCTTCATCGCCGCCTCCTTGGCGGCGAAGCGTGCGGCATAGCGCTCCACCCGGTTGGCTTTGGAGTCGCAATAGCGAATCTCGCCTGCGGTATAAATCCGCCGCAGAAAGCGATCGCCAAAGCGCGCAATCGATTGCCGGATGCGAGGAACTTCGGCGATGTCTATGCCTGTGCCGACAATCATGATTTCGACACTCTACAGCAGCCGGTCGCCGCGGTAAATCAAGTCGCCCTCCACCATGCGGGCTTCTGCGGTCAGTCGATGAGGTCTTACCGGGCCGGTCCCGTCGATATGCATTACCTCATGTCCGCGCGCAACCAGCCAGTCTGAAACCAGCATGCGATGGCAACGGAAGTATACCCGCTCGGCACACATGTAGGCGGTGCGCGAGCCTTCGGCGAATGAAATCAGTTCGGCCATCGCACTCTTGAATTCCTGGGAGAGCATGTAGTCGGCATAGTTGCGGAAGCTTTCATTGCGAAGCGCCACGTTCGGTGAGTCTTCGCGACTTTTCTTTCGATAGCCGCCAAGCGTCTTCATCCAGACATAACGGATTCCAGCCGCAGGCAAACTCTTTTCCAGGGATTCCCGATTGAACTGCGGCAGCCGCCGCGACATGGGAAACGCACGAATATCTACGAGCGTTTCGATCTCGTGGGCCTGAAGCGTCTCGACCAACTCAGCAAGCGAGCGGGTTGAATGTCCGACAGTGTAGAGGAGAGGCAACACTCATTCGATGCGGCACAATTACGCCACGATGCGATTGAGAGTGGCGGCTACGGCAGCATCCTGCTCCGGAAACACCGTCCGCAAATCCAACAGTACTCGGCCTTCGTCGACCCGGGAAATGATCGGAAGCTCCGAACCACGCAGGTGTGCGCACAGTTCGTCAGCACTGAAACCTTCGCAAGTCAGCGCCAGCACCCGCGTGGGCAGAACAGAAGACGGCGCTGCGCCGCCGCCGAGAATGGATTCACCATCCACGATCTCGACCTTCAACTTCGGTGCTGCAATTCGCGCTGCCAGAGCCTCAGCCCGCTCACCGATCGCTTCCTTTGTGAGGCGCATCATGCGTAATGTGGGAATCGCATCGTGATCCCGCCGGACATATTCTAAGAGCGTTGCTTCCAGCGCGGCGAAGATTAGCTTATCCACGCGTAACGCGCGGAACAGCGAATTCGATCGCATGCGCGCAATCAATTCCGAGCTGCCACTGATTAACCCCGCCTGCGGCCCGCCGAGCAACTTGTCGCCGCTATAAGTCACGATATCGACGCCGCTGCGCAGACTGTCCAGCACGCCCGGCTCGCCGCCGATCCCCACCGACCGCAAGTCAATGAGTGCACCGCTGCCCAGGTCCTCCATCAGAGGAATGCTGCGCTTGCGCGCGAGTGCGACCAGTTCTGCGGTGGACGCCTGCTCGGTAAATCCCGTGATCTCAAAGTTCGAGCGGTGCACTCGCAGCAAAAGCCGCGTCCGATCGGTGATGGCCTGCTCGTAGTCGGCAGTGCGGGTGCGGTTGGTGCTGCCTACCTCGCGCAGAATTGCACCCGACTTGGCCATCACGTCCGGAATGCGGAACGAGCCGCCGATCTCCACCAATTCGCCGCGCGAGACGATAACTTCTCCACCGTCAGCCAGAGTGTTCAGCGCAAGCAAAACCGCAGCGGCATTGTTATTCACGACGATGGTGGAAACATCTGCGCGTGTGGGCACTGCTTGTGTGGGGACGGGCACTCTTGCCCGTCCAGCCGAGCGAAGCTCGGCGGTTCTGTCTTCTTCGTTCAGAAGCTTGCGAAACAGCCGATCCACATGCATATCCCGCTTGCCGCGCTCTCCTGTGCTCAGCTCAAACTCCAGATTGGAATAACTCGCGGCGGTGTCGCGCATGTGCTCGATCGCCGCGTGACTCAGCGGGGCGCGGCCAAGATTTGTATGCAGGATCACGCCGGTGGCGTTGATTACGGGCCTTAGAGAATAACTTAGAGCCTGTCGAAGTTGGTTCTCTACCGCGCCCGCCAGACCAGAGAGGGCAAGCTCGAGAGCGTCTTCTCTTAGCAGTCCCGACGTGATTTCTTGCCGCAGACGGGCCAGCACGGCGCGCACCGCGTCCACTGTGGAATCGTGACCGTAGCTCGCCGCCAGTGCGCTGACCGCAGATGCACCCATAACCTCATTCACGGAGGGAAGCTTGCGGAACAACTCTGATGGCGCGGCATTTTTCACGGGGAGATTATCCCACGAAGAGAACGCACTACGCACCGCCGATTCGACCCGCGCCATTACAGCGTATGCAGGTAAGCCAGCAGATCCTGCATGTTCTCCGAACTCAGCACCTGGCTGTAGCCTGTCATATCGGGGCGGCCGTTGCGGATAATGTCGCCCACGCGGTCGTCATTCGCAGGCAGTCCGGTCTGGGAAAGATATTGGTGCTGGAAAACGCCCTTCAATCCCGGACCTTTCTTTCCCTTCGTGGAATCAGGCCGGTGGCAGCGGTCGCAGTAGTTGTCATAAATCTTGCGTCCGGCGGCCTGCTGGGGATTGAGGCCGAGTTCGGCGTTCGATTTGCGCCGCTCCACATCGCAACCGGCGAGAGTGCCGAGCGCAAGACACGCAACCAGAGACGCAATCATCCAACGCCGCCCCAGCGCGATGCTCCGGTCATTCTGCTCTGCTTTTCCTGTCCGCATCTCGATCAAAATTACCCTATCTTGCGATTTGTCATCGCGTCGATTTGTGCCCAGTTTCCCACAGCCGCGACACCGCCGCTCGCCTTACAATCATAAAGCAAAGCTGCAAACGCCATGCCAGTTGCCGTCAAGCGGGTGTACGAAGCTGTGTCGCGATCCGACGGAGCGCGTGTTCTCGTCGACCGTCTATGGCCGCGCGGCCTCAGTAAGACTGAGATCGCCCTGCAGGAGTGGCTTCGCGATCTTGCTCCCTCCGACGAATTGCGCAAGTGGTACCATGCGCAACCGGAGCGGTGGCTGCTCTTTCGCAAGCGTTATCTGAAGGAATTGGCCCGCCCTGAAGCCGAAAAAGAGTTGCAGACGCTTTATTCTCTGGCCCATAAGAGAAAGCGACTCACCCTCCTGTACGCCTCGAAGAACCAGACGCGGAACAACGCCGTCGTGCTAAAGGACTTGCTCGAAGGCATGCGCAAGCCGCCGACTGGCACGGGCCCCGGTGCGCTGCGCACAATGCGCACCCGGGACGCGGCAGTCCGCCGCCGCTAGCCATCCTTCACTTTCATTTAGAATCCACCGCATGAGAGCTGTCTTTCAGTGGAGCCTCGGCACGCGCACGCTCGAACTGGGCAAGCGGACGCTGATCATGGGCATCGTCAATGTAACGCCTGACTCCTTTTCTGACGGCGGCCTGTACCTCGATTCCGAAAAAGCTGCCGCGCATGCGATCCAGTTGCTCGATGAAGGCGCTGACATTATCGACGTTGGCGGAGAATCGACACGTCCCGGCGCCAAGGTTGCTGTAAGCGCGGAAGAAGAGCTGCGACGCGTGTTGCCCGTGATCACCGCGTTAAAGAAACTGCGTCCCGATTCTGTGATCTCGGTGGACACATACAAGGCCAACGTCGCGCGAGCTGCTGTGGCGGCGGGAGCCGAGGTCGTCAATGACGTCAGCGGGCTGCGCTGGGATCCTCTGATGGCGAGGACGATCGCAGAAATAAAATGTGGAGCCGTCCTGATGCACATGCGTGGCCGTCCCGAGGAATGGCGCACCTTGCCGCCGCCTGGCGATATCGTTCTGCTGGTTAAGCGCGAACTCCGGGATTGGGTAGAAGCGGCGGTGCTGGCCGGTGTGCGCCGGGAAAGGATCGCGCTCGATCCCGGCTTCGGCTTCGGAAAAAACTTCGAGCAGAATTATCCGCTGCTGGCTCGCTTTCAGGAATTGCAGTCGCTTGGTTTTCCCTTGTTGGCGGGAACGTCGAAAAAATCTTTTCTCGGACGCATGTTGGCGAAAGACGGGAAAGATGCCGCCGTTGAAGACCGGCTCTATGGAAATCTCGCCGTTCACACCGCTTTAATCTTCAAAGGTGCGCACATCTTGCGAACGCACGATGTGAAAGCAGCGGTGCAGGCGGCCCACGTAGCGGATGCGATTCTCGAAGCACGCTAGCCTGTGGAAGTCTGCCTGAAAATAAACTTGTGGCTGAGATTTCGCGTTGGGGGCCGGCACCGAGAGTTTACCACTTAATTACAGGGTACCCCCCTCCCCCTCTAATCCTTAGAATCATGGAGTTAGACATGTTTTGGCCCGCAAAATCCGGATGTCAAAGAACTTAGATACTAAAATCTAGACAGCACGCGACTTACGGGCCCGATTCTTGACCGGGGCGTCTGCGTGGTATTGATGCGTGTACTGCCTCTGCTGGGACAATGATGGACCGACGCGGGAGCTGTGCGCAAGGTCAGATGTCACAAGGTGGCTGTGGAAAAACTGGAGATACACATCACCCCGGCGGTCTCGATTAGAATGGGGAACGTCCCGTCTGTCCCTGCATTTCTTCTGCATTTCTTAAAGGGGACAATAATACGGTTGTAATCATAGAGGCCGAGGGTGCGGAATTAGCCTTCCCGCCGGAGATTGTGGATTTACTAAAATCGAAATTGATCGACGCTGATTTGAAGAAGATAGTTGAGCCTTTAGAAACCGAACGAGTCGACACCGTGCAGATTTCCGGCGAGAGCGGCACCGATAGAATTACGGAGTCGATTGAAAGTAGCGACCGCGAATTTTTCCAGCTTGAGCCTGCCCAGATCACGACAAAAGAAACCGAGATTATCGGACGGTTGGTATCGCTTAACAAAGAGCGGGAACGCGGAACTTTCAAACTACGCAATAACCGTACTGTCTCTTACCACTTTATAGGTGATGACAAAGAGCAATTTCATTCAGATTTTTCTCGTGATGGACAGGTTAAAGCCAGGGTGGTTGCGGAGTTAAACGAGGATTTGGAGCCCGTGCATCTTAATATTAAATCCGTGCAGCCAATCCAAGGAACGTTGCAACTGACAGCCCCGGATACAGAATGACCTATTTCAACAAGTACATATTCCCGAGGTCAGATGTCACAAGGTGGCTGTGGAAAAACTGGAGATACACATCACCCCGGCGGTCTCGATTAGAATGGGGAACGTCCCGTCTGTCCCTGCATTTCTGAGAGTGACGTTCTTGCGGCTTTTCGGATTCAACCATGTCATCCTTGCCCCGGATTCCCAGTCGCGAAGGTCGAAAGCTGACGGTTCCCAGTCGCCCGCACTCGTCCCGCATTATTGGCGAGGGCGAAATGGCGGACCTGGTGCGGCAGTTCGACTGGAGCAAGACGGCAGCGGGGCCGGTCGAGGCGTGGTCAGACACTTTGCTGACGACCGTGAACCTTCTGCTAGCCTCGCGCCACCCCATGTTCCTGTGGTGGGGGCCGGATCTTATCCAGTTCTATAACGATGGCTACCGGCCAAGCCTTCGGGCCGACAAACATCCCTCGGCACTGGGCCAGCGTGGCGTCGATTGCTGGCCGGAAATATGGCCGATCATCGGTCCGCAAATCGAGTCCGTCATGGGTGAGGGACGCTCCACCTGGAACATCAACCAACTCGTGCCCATCAACCGCAACGGCAAGTTGGAGGAAGTCTTTTGGACTTACAGCTACAGTCCGGTGCGAGACAAAGATGGAGCAGTGCGAGGGACACTTGTGGTCTGCAGCGAGACGACAGAGCAAGTATTGAGTGAGCGGAGGTTGCGAGCACTGCTGAAGATCGCGGATGAATCATCGCTGCCGGATCACGTTCCGCGATTGCAATCGTTGCTCAGCTTCGTCCAAAATATTGTTAAGAAACTCGACTCCGACCCCACCGACGTACCCTTCGCCGCGATGTATCTGATGACGGAGGGGCAGGCTCTGCAATCCGCAACGGAGGCCGCCGGCAACATCGCCGATGCGCGCCATTGGCCGCTGGCAGAAGTGGCTCGATCGAGAAAGCCACTGCTGATAGAAGATTTGCAGGTTCGATTCGGCGACCTGATCGTTCCCCCGTGGCCGGAGCCGGTAAAGGGCGCATATGTCCTGCCGCTTGCAGGTCCATCTGATTTTGCGACGCAAGCCGTTTTGATTCTTGGAATCAGCGCGCGCCTGCCCTTCGACCGAAACTACGAGACTTTTTTTCAATTACTGGGCGCGAGGATTTCCGGCTTGCTGCAAAGCGAAGTCCACAAACTTGAGATCGCTCAAGCGGCCGAACGATTCAGCCGTCTGGCGGAAGCGAATCCGTTCGGCACCGTCATCGGCGACCTGAGCGGGACGCTCACCTATATAAATCCTGAATTCCTTAAAACATTGGGATATTCCGAAGGTGATGTTCGCGCGGGAAAAGTGCGCTGGGACGTGCTGACGCCTCCAGAATACGCCGATGCGGATGCCCGAGCCGTGCAACAGTTACGCAAGCAGGGACACTGCGATGTATATGAGAAGGCTTACATCGCGAAAGATGGGCGCCGAGTTCCCATTCTGATTGGTGCGGCCGCTCTGGACTCAGCAGCGCACGATCCGGAAATTGCGGCTTTTGTCACTGATCTCACCCCGCTGAAAGTCGCTCAGGAGGCGCTGCGGGCGGCGAACGAAGAATTGGAGCGCAAAGTAGTAGAACGAACCGCAGCGCTCGAATCCGAAATTCAGGACCGCCGTCGCGCGGAAATAAGTTTGCGGGAACTCACAGGACGTCTGCTGCTGGCACAGGATGAAGAACGCCGTCACATGGCGCGGGAATTACACGATCACGCGGGACAGACTCTTGTGGCTTTGGGGCTGAACTTCGCGGCATTGTTGGAGGCGGCCAAGAATCAAAATCCTGCCATCGCTGGTTTGGTTGCTCAGAGCCAGCAACTTTCCGACGACCTCTCCAAAGAAATTCGCACGCTTTCGTATTTATTGCATCCCCCACTGCTGGATGAGGCTGGGCTCAAAGCCGCGCTGCGCTGGTACGTGGAAGGCTTCTCGAAGCGGAGTGGAATTGTGGTCGATCTGGAGTTGGAGCAGGATTTCAGCAGGATTCCGCGCACCATCGAGATGGTTCTGTTTCGCGTGATTCAAGAGAGTCTCACCAACATTCACCGCCACTCCGGAAGTGCTTCAGCAAAGATCAGGCTGACTCGGTCGCCTGAGAGCATAAAAGTTGAGATCATCGACTATGGAACTGGGATCTCGCCGGCCCTGCAGAAGCAAATGTCCGTTGCCAGGCTTGGCGTCGGTGTGCGCGGCATGGAGGAAAGGGTCCGCCAGTTCGGCGGGACATTTAACCTTCGCTCCAGTTCCAGCGGGACGGAAGTGAGCGCCACGATTCCGCTGACCGCCGATTAGTGCATTTGTTCTGCATCGTTCGATCGTCTCGAACCACACGCACCACCCGATTTTCGCTCACTAGAGCCGAATGTGCGGTTACGGTTTTGCTGCGGCTGGATAGATACCTTCGAGCGGTTTGGCTCGCTGTTCTTCCAGTTCGGGGTGAGGCAAGGGTTTGCGCGGGAGCATGCGAAAGATTAGACGCACCTCACAAATGGGTTCTTAGCTGACCGCGTTAAGACTGAAGTCCACGCGAATCGCCGCCGCCCGCTGCTTTACTCACTCGCGCGGGTGACCTACGTAACCGAACTGACGCAGCATCTCCGCCCTGTTGCAGGAGCCTGTTATAGGATCGACACGATAAGCGAAAGTCAGGACTCTAATCTATGTCTTCCCCGGCGAACCCAGCCAGTCGTCCACCAAGCGTCGTTCCCGCTGCTGCCCCTGTTGCTCCTTCTGCCGCCGTAGCCCGGGCCGCAACGGCTGCTGCCCCCGCCGCAGCGCCGATCTCGACTCCTGAGCTTCTGGCCTCGATGCTAAGAAGTTCGGCGAAGATTAGTGATCTCTTTTTCTCGCCGGGAAAGCCGCCGCTGGTGGAAATCAACGGCAAACTTGCCCCTGCCGGTGCCACGCGCGCGCTGACAAGTGAAGACACCCGGCGCATTGCGGCCGATCTGATCGGCAACAACCAGCATGCAACCGATAACTTAAACAAACTCGGGTCGTGCGATGTGTCCTACAGTTTGCCTGGCGCGAATCGATTTCGAGTCAACGTCTTCATGCAGCGTGGCACCTGTGCCATCGTGATGCGGGTAATTCCCGGCAAGGCCCCGGACTTCGAATCGCTGAATTTGCCTGCCGAACTGAGGAAGATTGTGGGATTGCGCAACGGAATCGTGCTGGTGACCGGACCGACCGGCTCCGGCAAGTCGTCTACCCTGGCCGCGATCATCGACAAGATTAATAAAGACCAGTTCTATCACGTGCTCACCATCGAAGATCCCATCGAGTTTCTGCATCCTCACAAGAACTGCATCGTTCATCAACGGGAATTGCACGCCGATACGCCGAGCTTTGCGCTCGCCTTAAGGGCGGCACTGCGCCAGGCTCCGAAAGTGATTCTTGTCGGCGAGATGCGCGACCGCGAAACCATCGAGATCGCAATGGAAGCGGCGGAGACCGGTCACCTTGTCCTCTCCACTTTGCATACCATCGACGCGTCGAAGACGATCGAGAGAATTGTGGGAGTTTTTCCCATGGCCGAACAGCATACGCTTCGAAATCGCCTGGCGAAGAGCTTTCGCTATATCGTTTCGCAAAGACTCATTCCTCGCAAGGATGGCACCGGGCGCGTAGCTGCGATTGAAATATTGAAGTCCACGCTGCGGACTCGCGAGTACGTGGAAAAAGGCGAAGGCGAAGGCAAGACGTTGCTGGATTGCATGCGCGTCGGTAGCGAGGACGGCATGCAGCATTTCGATGGCGAAATCGACAGAATGATCCGCGAAGGCGTCCTCGATATGGACACAGGACTGGCTTACTCCACCAATCCCGGTAATCTTCAGTTGGAACTGGCTGATCTTGCGCGAGAGCAGGCCGATCCACTGCTGGAAACCAGCACAACGTAGCGCTGCATTCGTCCGCTGGAATCTGTGAGCGGCGATTCCAACCGCTGAAGACATACTGCGTCACAATTTCTTAAAGTACAGTAGTGGCATGAAGCAGACTCGCGTCCGGAATCAGTTCCTCCGCAAACACTCACTTAGCCTGGCGGCGTTAGGCGTCGTGGTCCTACTGATCGCGCTCTACTCCCGGTCCAACCCGGCTACTCACTGGGGCTCGTTTTTCGGCAACGCCATCGCCGACTGGTCAGGCGTTCTGGTCACCGTCGTCATGACCAAACATCTCTACGAAAAGGGATCAGCCGAGAGCAAGAAACCAAAGGGCAAGGAACGCTCAGCGGCGATGGAGTTCCTGTACGGGCACTCACTCACCATCTTTCTTCTGGTAACCGGCGCCGCCTGGGTGGTGACCTTCAAAGCGATGGACCCAGGCAGCAAATGGGGGCAAGTCGTCGGCAACATCGTTTCGGAGTGGACGCAGATTCTCGGGCTGGTCCTGATGACGAAACACCTGATCGAGGTCGGTTCCAAGGAAGGACATTGAACTGGACATTTAGAACGCTCTTCCCAGAATCCAGCAGAATCGTCACCGGCCCTTCGTTCACCGACTCCACTTTCATCATTTCCTGAAAGCGCCCGGTCTCGCAGCGCAACCCGGCGGCGCGAATCTGCTGCACGAAGAATTCGTAAAGTTGGCGAGCTTTTTCCGGAGGCGCTGCGGCGTCGAACGATGGACGCTTGCCCCGGCGCACGTCCCCGTACAGCGTGAACTGCGAAACGGCCAGCACGCTGCCGCCTACGTCCTGCACGCTGCGGTTCATCTTTCCCTGGGCATCTTCGAAAACTCGCAGGCCGGCGATTTTTTCTGCCAGATAGATTGCGTCGGCCTCGGTATCGTCGCGGCCGACGCCCAGCAAAACCAGCAGCCCCAGGCCGATCTGGCCGGTGATTTCTCCGTTCACCGTAACTTGAGCGCGGCTCACCCGCTGCACGACGGCACGCATTGTGGTTTGACCATGACGAGCGACGACGTTTAGGATGCTGAAGGTATACCACAGCATCGGCCTGCAAAGGTCTGCGCTTCCTTTACAGCCATTTACCGGGACGTTACACTACACGTTCGCCTTTTTCCGTTGCAATGGATCAGTTGAGAGTCCCGGACATCGAATCTAAAATCTAATCAAGTTTAAGCGAGGAGAAACATGGCAGCCGTTGACGAGAAAGTAAAGCAGATCATCGTAGAGCAGTTGGGTGTGGATGAGGGCGAAGTCACTTCCAGCGCGTCGTTCGTGGACGACCTGGGCGCGGATTCACTGGACACGGTCGAACTGGTGATGGCGTTCGAAGAAGGCTTCGACATCGAGATTCCCGACGAAGACGCGGAAAAGATTCGCACCGTGCAGGACGCCATCGATTACATCGGGAAGCATTCGAAAGGCGGCAAGTAGTTTGGGACGCAGGGTCGTAGTTACCGGCATCGGCCTGATCTGCGGCGTGGGAAATACCACCGGAGAAGTGTGGCAGGCCGTGCTCGCCGGCAAGAGCGGCGTGGGCCGCATCACCCAGTTCGACTCCACGAATTTCGCCTGCCAGATCGCCGCCGAGGTCAAGAACTTCGATCCGCTGAACTTCATCGAAAAAAAAGAAGTCAAGAAGATGGGACGCTTCATCCACCTGGCGATTGCCGCCGCGGATGAAGCGTTCAAGATGTCGGGCCTGAAGATCACGCCGGAAAACGACGAGCGCGTGGGCGTGCACATCGGGTCCGGCATCGGCGGATTCGACATTATCGAGCGCGAACACACCGCGCTGTTCGAAGGCGGGCCGCGCAAGATTTCTCCTTTTTTTATTCCGGCAGCCATCATCAATCTTGCGGCCGGCCACGTTTCCATGCGCTTCGGGGCCAAGGGCCCGAATGAGGCCACGGCAACCGCCTGCACCACCAGCGCCCACTCGGTCGGAGATTCTTTCCGCATCATTCAGCACAATGATGCGGATGTGATGATCGCGGGCGGCTCGGAGGCGGCGATCACGCCGATGGGCGTGGGCGGATTCGCCGCCATGCGCGCCCTTTCCACGCGCAACGACGATCCCGAAAAAGCCAGCCGTCCCTGGGACAAAGATCGCGACGGCTTTGTCATGGGCGAGGGCGCGGGCATTCTGGTGCTCGAAGAACTCGAGCACGCCAAAAAGCGCGGCGCGACCATCCTCGCCGAAATTGCCGGCTATGGCATGTCCGGCGACGCCTACCACATGACCCAGCCCGCTCCCGAGCACGAAGGCGGATTCCGCGTCATGCGCAACGCTAGCGCGCGACGCCGGCATCACTCCGGACAAAGTCGATTACGTCAACGCCCACGGCACGTCCACGCCCATCGGCGACACGCTTGAGGCGCACGCCATCCGCAATTTCTTTGGCGAGCACAAGCTTCCCGTCAGCTCCACCAAGTCGATGACCGGCCATCTGCTCGGCGGCGCCGGCGGCCTTGAAGCCGGCATCACCGTGCTCGCCCTGCGCGATCAGATTCTGCCTCCCACCATCAACCTCGTCAGCCAGGACCCCGAAACCGCCGGCATGGATTTCGTCCCCAATCACGCCCGCAAGGCCAAGCTCGAATACGCCATGTCGAATTCTTTCGGCTTCGGCGGGACCAACGGCGCGCTGTTGTTCCGGAGATGGTCAGAGTGAGAGAAGACTTCGGGGACGTCCGCTATTTCGGGTGCGAATGATCGACAAGATGACGCACTCATCGCCGCGGATCACAAAGTAGAATCTCCAACTGCGGTTGACCCGGGCTTGCTAGATGTTGTTTGCCTCGTCGTTTGCGCACCTCAGGGAGCAGCGTCGCATGGTCCTCATCGGCACGCTCCGTGAAGCGGACTTTCATTTCCGTTTCCTGGGTTTCTTGTTCCGCCTTCCAGCCCTGCGCAATGTCCTCCATGCCTTCGGATGGATGTCGGTCTATAACCGTTTTCGGCGTAAAGACAATCTTGCCGTTTTCGAGGGACGCTTCCAACAGGTCTCCAATATCCAAGCGCACCTGTTTCCGGATGCTCTGTGGAATAACAACCTGGAATTTTGTTTTTACGGTGACAAGTTCCATGATTTAGGCTCCGTCAGACAGTTAACAGTTGAACTATCCAAATATCCAACGGTAAATGCCATCCCAAAATCAGTTGTTTCAGTCACAGGCTTTTGCCGGGCCCTGTGAACGGAGGTCTGGCGGCCGCTCCAAGCTTTCATTGACTTGCCGGTTTCACCCACGTAAGATTCGCCCGCAAGGAGTGCGGGATGCAACTACGCTTGGAAAGCCGCCCGGTCGGCGAGGTCCTGATCGTTCACTGCCACGGGCGGATCGTCGCGGGAAACGAAGTGTTTACTCTGCACTCCCAGGTTGGCGACTCGATCGAGAAGTACGGCGACGTCGTGCTGCACCTCGATCAAGTGGACTTCGTCGACAGCAGCGGCTTGGGAGCGCTGGTCCGCCTGATGCACGCCGCGCGATTGAAGGGCGGAGACGTCAAACTCAGTGGTTTGACGCCGAGAATCCGCAAGATGCTGGAACTGACCAACCTGCTCGCGCAATTTGAAACCTACGATTCGGTCGAAGAGGCAATCACCGCAGCCTACCTGGGCTCGCGATATTCGAGGGGAAAAGCCGGAGACGCCAGGCCACGCTTGCTTTGCGTTTTCGAGTCGATCGATGTATGCACCTTCCTGCGCGAAGTGCTATGCAGCGCGGGATACAACGCGATGACCACTCTGAGCATTAACGACGCCCGCATTCTACTCAAGGCCACCAAGGCGAAGCTGGTCGTCATTTCCTCGCGTCTGCAGTCCGTCCACGGCAAATCCACCCTCAAGGTGTTGGAGGAAATTGATCCCAGCGTCTCCATCCTCATTCTGGACGAGGACTTCGCTTCCCAGGATCCCGGAGAAGCGGCGGAGAAACTCCTGGGCAGCGTCGGAAGCCGCTTGGCCGTTCAAGGTTAAAACACCCGGATTTCCGGGGCTTTCTGGGCGTCTCCACCCACCAGTCCAACCCAGGTAATGATACTTTTGTACCCCTCCTCCTGCCCCTTTAGGGTCTTTCCATCTCGTCCTAGGCGCGCCAGAATAAACTTTCGTACTGGAAACCAGTCTCGCTTATATGGATAGAGCCCTCGGTACTGCCCCGGCACGCAAGCCCGCTTCTCCCGCGAAGAAAGTGGCGGCTCGCGTTGCATTGGTCGATCTGAAAGAGTCTTCCAGATTTCTTCTCAACGAATGTTTCCGCCAGTTCGGCATTGAGACCGTACTGGTGTCCTCGAGCGGGGCCGAACGCCTGCGCCAGGAGAAATTCGAAGCCTGCGTCATAAATCTGGGCCCCGGCGCCGAGGCGGTAATGGAGGCCGCGCGTACGTCTGCCTCCAACAGCCGACTTGTGCTGTACGGTCTCGGCGGCAGCGCCCAGGAGGCCATGCGCTATTCCAAGTACGGCATCAACGCCATGTTCCAGGAGCCTCTGGAGCGGCCGGCGGCGCTGAAGTTGGTTCGCGCCACGCACATGCTGGTGCTTCACGAATTCCGCCGCTACGCCCGCATTCCGATCATGACCGAGGTCACCGTGGTCAGTCACGACGGCCACCGCCTGACCGCCTCCAGCGTCGAGATCAGCTCCGGCGGCATGTCGTTGAAGAGCGCCGAGGATATGCCTTCTGGAACCAATGTGGATGTCTCATTCTCCCTGCTCACTCTGCCGCGCGTTGCGGTCCGCGGCGTTGTCACCTGGCGCAAAAGCAAGTCTTTCGGAATCCACTTCGACGCCGCCGACGAGCGCCGTCAAAGAGTAAAAGAGTGGATCGACGCCTACCTGGAGATGGGCGCCGGCTAGTCAGCGCTGGAAGCAACATGGGGGCCGGCCCAGATCGTGCGGGGACGGGCGCCTCGCCGGTAACACAGCCGCTTCCCGTTACAATAACTTCGTGCCGCAAGCCACCACCCGCGAACGTCCCGCCCCAGACGCGGCCGCCGATCCCCGCCGCTTCACGCTTGGCCAGAGAATCATTCTGCGCATAATCATCGCCGCCGGATACGCCTTCATCCGCCTAATCGGTCCCACCCTGCGCGTCTGCATCTCCCGCGAAGAAGGCGCGCAGCAAGAGGTTGCCCAGCGCCCGCTGATCATTTCTTTCTGGCACGCCTGCATCCTCCCCGCGACGTATCTTTTCCGCAACGTCGGAATCCGCGTCATGAGCAGCAACAGCTACGACGGCGAATACATGGGACGCATCATCCACAAATTCGGATTCGTAGCCGTCAAAGGCTCCAGCAGCCGCAATGCCGTGCGTGCCCTGCTAGGCCTGCGCCGCGCTCTCCAGCAAGGTTGGGCAGTAGCCTTCACCCTGGATGGCCCCCGCGGCCCGCGCCAAAAAGTAAAGCCGGGACCGGTAGCCCTAGCGCGATCCTCCGGCGTCCCGCTCACCACATTTCACATCGCCGTCGACCAAGCCTGGGTGCTAAACACCTGGGACCGCCTGATTATCCCCAAACCGTTTTCTCGAGTCCTGATGCGCTTCGGCAAGCTCATCGCGGTTCCGGTGGATGCCAGCGATGAAGCGGTTGATCGTTTTCAACAACAGTTGCAGGATTCGCTGGACCGCATCCGCGAATTCGCCGAGGCGAATGTGAGCAAAGTCGGAACGCCAGAGTTTCCCGGCTCTTGATCTCAGTACCACGGAAGGACGATTTCAATGAGCAGAGCGATAGAAAATCTACAGGCTGCCCAAAAACGGGCTATGGCTGGTCGACCGAAAGTCGGCGGGTTCCCCTATCTGGCTGAAACCCTGCGCCGCGCAGGTGTGACACGAAATCTCTGGTGCCTGCCCTCAGGGCAGAGCCTATATCTGACCAAGGACGGGCCAGTCGTGTCGCTAGGCACACCATTGTATTCTGGCACCGTCGATGTGGCAGCATTCAACAAAGAGGCTCTGGTCGCCGCGTTGCGCACCGACCAGGCTGGGAAGAGCACATTCCCCGAGTTTCTGGCGGCCTCATGGCGGGCCGGTGTTGTGCGCTACGATGTCGATTTTGTGGCGCGCAAGGTCGCCTACTACGGTTGTAACGGGGAAGAGTATATCGAGGACTATCCTGCCGTCGAAGTAGAAGAGTAGTGCCGTGATGCTGATGGTTGAGAGAGCAACAGGATGGAGTCGCAGTTATGCCAATGATTTACACCGCCAAGAAGATTAGCCCCATGCTGGCAGCCGCCGACATGGAAGAAACTCTCGCCTTCTATCACGATGTTCTCGGCTTCACTGCCATAATGAAATCTGCGGAATATTCCATCGTCGAGCGCGATGGCCAGACCATCCACTTCATGAAGGCAGCATCCGAAGAAGTTATGCGTTGCGTCCGCGGACACACCGAGATCTACATCCAAGTCTCGAACATTGCCTCGCTGTGGGAGCACGTGAAAACATTCAAAGACCGCTACCCCAGCCGTGACTTATTCGAACGAGACTACGGCATGACCGAGTTCCATATCGGCGATCCGAACGGCTGCCTGGTCTTTGTCGGGGAGCCCACGCACGAGCGAAAACAAGTTCTTCGAACCTGAACCTGGTTCCCTGGCATTTGACTTCCACCGTTCCTCCCCGGTAAATTCCTCACACCACTATTTTCCGTTCTTTGAAATGTCCTTCGGTTTGCGCGTCTTTGCCTTGTGGCAAAGACTGGGAAGCGGGTGAAATTCCCGCGCTGCCGCGCAACTGTAAGCGAGGAAATCGCAGCCGTCCACTGGGAGGAATCCCCGGGAAGGCCGTCTGCAGAATCCGGATGCTCTAGCCAATTGCTAACTGCCAATTGCCGCTCGACGCATCCTCACTCGCAAAGCCAGGAGACCGGCGCAAACCGTCCACCTTAACCCCTTTCGCGTGAAAAGGAGGATGGTTATGCGCGCACTTTGCACTTCGTTTTTGTTTTTCGTCGCTCTCGCGGCAGCATCCGCTGCCGATCTCAAAGTCAAAGTTATCGACCCTCAATCCGCCGCTGTCTCCGGCGCGCAAGTCTCCCTGTTTTCAAAAGGGACACGATACGCCACTGCAAATTGCCACCACTTCTGCCGAGGGAATCGCCACTTTCGGCGAATTAAAGCGCGGCGGACTGTCCTCCGGCAATTACCAGATAAAAGTGCTGGCTGCCGGCTTCGCCCCGCAAACCGAAGATGTCCCCGCTCACTCCGACGCCATGACGATCCAACTGCATCTCGCTACAGCATCTGAAACCGTCGTCGTAACCGCGACCCGAACTCCAGCGCCAGCCGAAGAATGCCGGAGCCAGCATTTCCACCCTGGAGAACGGACAGCTCGAAACCATGAAGCCCGTGGCCGCCGACGATGCCGTCCGCTTTCTCCCCGGCGCTGTGGTCAATACGGCGGGCCAGCGCGGAGGCCTGTCCTCCCTGTTCGTGCGCGGCGGTGATTCCACCTACAACAAAGTGATTGTCGATGGCGTCACCATCAATGAACCCGGCGGCACCTTCGACTTCGGCACGCTTCCTCTCACCGAAGCCGACCGCATGGAATTTCTTCGCGGAGCGCAGAGCACGCTGTACGGCTCCGACGCCATGACCAGCGTGGTTCAAGTCTTTACCCGCACCGGCAGCACGCCCACGCCCGAATTCCGCTTCGGCGCCGATGGAGGAAACTTTTCAACGGCGAACGGCTACGCTTCTGTCGGCCGGCGCCCGCGGCCGCTTCGATTACAACTTCTTCGGCGACCAGTTCAACACCAATGGTGCTCGGCATCAACAATGCCATATTCCGATTCGCTTCAAGGCGCGAATGTTGGCTCTGCCCTTAGCGATCAGGTTTCGCTGCGGGTACATTTTCGCCATTCCAACAGTCACACCGGGCTACCCGGAGAGTGGAGCTTCAACGGCTTGATCCGCCAGTTCCAGTGAATGGACTCCACGGCACCTCTCGAGCCTTTGCCTCCCGATCCTTCCGAGTGGTCTCAATACAACAATCTGCTGGGCAGCGCGGAACTCACCGTCGGCGCGCCCTCGGGATGGCAGCACCGCTTCACCGCCTTCGATTATCTCTACCGTTACAACGAGCTCAACCTGAATGGCGATCCCGCCCGCGTACGATCCCTTTGGCGATCCCGATCGATTTTCAATCGCACGAAGTCGACCGCATCAATCGCGTGGGATTCGAATATCAGGGCGATTATTCGGAGCGGGCCCATTGCGGCGCACACCACATTCGGATATCGCGTTGAAAATGAAAACGGATTTGTGGGCGATGTGGACTTTGCGCCTCCAACCCACGGACAACGCCTGGATCAGGATCTTATCTGCAACAGCAAGTCATGCTGGGCAGGCTCTCGGCCATCGCGGGCGGACGCTTCGTTCACAACAGCGCCTACGGAAATACCGGCGTGCCGCGAGTTGCGCTGAACTTGCTGGCGTTGCGCGGCGGAGAAATTTTTTCGGGAACTCGCCTGCGTTTTTCCTATGCCACCGGATTCATGGACCCTCGCCTCGAGGAGACTTTCGGCGATGCCCGCCTTTTCTTCTCGCCGAATCCTGATCTCATGCCGGAGCGCGTTCGCGCTTTCGAAGCCGGCATCCAGCAGAATTTCTTTCGCAGCAGTTAGGCTCTGAACGCCACCTACTTCAACAATCTGTTTCACGATCAAATATTACGAAGAAGCGATACGCCGAACCCCATCGGGCGAGTACGATTTTCAATCTGAACAGTCTTTCGCTCAGGGCGCCGAAGTCGAACTGCAAGGCCAAGACTCCGCACCAGACTGCTCCTGACCGCCGCCTACACCTACACTTCCACCGAGATTCTCGACGATCCGCGTGTCGCCGGCGAGTCCTTGCAACTTTCCCTATGCTCCGGGCAGATCCGTTGCTGCGCCGTCCCAAGCATTCGGCGACAACCATGCTCGTCCTATCTCGGCAAGCGTTGGGGCTGCGAATCTGAGCGGGAGCTTCGTGGGTCGCCGCCCGGATTCGATGACTTTGATGGCTTCGGCATCGACCACGCCGCCGGCTACGTCCGCGCCGATCTCGGCGGATGGTATGCCATCAACCGCCGCGTCACCGCCTATGCGAACGTCGAGAACGCTCTCGACCGCCGCTACAACGAAGTCGTCGGCTATCCCGCCCTGCCCATCAACTTCCGAGCAGGATTCCGCTTTCGCATAGGAGGGGAATAAATTAGGAAGAGGAATTAAGATAGGCGACAGTAACGACGAATTGTGGGGACGGCCGCCTCGAGAGCCTGCCCGAGCGAAGCCGAGGGGTCCCGGCGAGCGCAGCGACGCGCTTCAGCTAACTTTTTCTGGCTCCCGAACCATCGCAATCGGCATGGACGCGGCCATCTTTCCGCCGAAATACTTCGTCCGCGCCAGCAACAATTTCTCGATGTCCACCCCGGTCAGCGGCTGCTGCCGGCCGAGCAGATGGGTAACCAGCGCGATCTGCGCGAAGTGTTCCACGGTTTCCATCTTCATGTAGGCGTGTTCGATCGTATCCCCGTAGGTCACCACGCCGTGATTCGACATCAGAATCGCATCGTAATGGGGGACGTAAGGTTCCAGCGTCTGCGCCAATTCCGATGTTCCCGGCGTGCCGTAGCGCGCCAGCGGAATGCATCCCAGACCCATCACAACTTCACACACCAGGGGCTCGGTCAGCGCCATGCCGGCGGCGGCGAAACCCGTTGCGGTCGGCGGATGCGCGTGCACAATCGCCTGAATGTCGGGCCGGGTGCGGTAAATCAGCAGATGCATCCCGATCTCGCTGGTCACATTCCGCCGCCCCGCCACCCGCGTGCCTTCCAGGTCCACAATCACCATGTCCGCGGCTCGCATCGCTCCCTTGCTCACGCAGGTGGGCGTCACCAGGATCCGCTCCCGATCTAACCGGACCGAAAGATTCCCGTCCATCGCCGCCACGAACCCGCGCTCGTGGAGCATGCGGCCGTAGCGAACAATTTCTTCCCTGTGTTTTCGTTCAGCGGACATGGAAATACTCTCTCGCGGGAAGAGTGACGACAAAGCGGCAAAAGCTACAGCCCTCGCATAGTACCGCACCTGGCTCGAACAGACAAACAAATTTGCCAAAAAAGACGATGTCGGCACCCAAATCCCGTGGGGCCTACCGTCATGTCTGGCCCTAAACGACGCCGAAAGGCCATCCCGTCAAGGTAGCGCCGCAGTCCCCTATAATGTGACACCGTGTTGGTTTCCGATTTCAACTTCCATCTTCCCACCGACCTCATAGCTCAGGAGCCCCTCGCTGCCCGCGACGAATCCCGCATGCTCCATTTATTGCGAACGGGCGGACACTATTCCGACCGCCTGTTTCGCGACTTCCCGGATCTGTTACAGCCCGGCGACGTAGTGGTCTTCAACAACACGCGCGTTTTTCCAGCTCGGCTCTATGGCCGCCGCGAGGGCGCCCGCGCTCACCCCGTAACCGCTCAGAATCCTGCCGCCAGCGATCTCCTCAACGGACGCATCGAGGTTCTGCTGACCCACCAGCTTTCCACCGACCCGAACGATTGGGAATGCCTGGTTCGGCCCGGCCGCAAGATCGGCGTTGGCGAGCGCCTGTTCTTCGGCGAACGCAATTCCGAACAACTTCAAGCCGAGGTCCTGACCCGCGGGGAATTCGGCGAGCGCCACATCCGCTTTCAGCACAACGAGAACTTCTTTGCCACTCTCGATCGCATCGGCCACATACCCCTCCCGCCTTATATCGCGCGCCCGGATTCTCCCCGCGACCGCGAACGCTACCAAACTATTTATGCCGGGCAGCGCGGATCAATTGCAGCCCCCACCGCGGGTCTCCATTTCACGCCGGAAATCCTCGATCGCATCCGCCAGCTTGGGGTCGAGACTGTCAACATCACCTTGCACGTCGGCCTCGGAACTTTTCAGCCGGTCCACGTCGAGCGCGTCGAAGATCACAAAATCCATTCCGAGCCTTACTCCATATCCGCCGACGCTGCCTCCACCATCAACCAGGCGCTCCATTCGTCCCGTCGCATCGTCGCCATCGGCACGACCACCGTTCGAACCCTCGAACACGCCGTGCGGCTCGGCGCAGGATCCATCGTGCCAGGCGCGGCCGCCGCCGATCTATTCATCTATCCAGGTTTCGAATTCAGAGTAGTCAAGGCGATGCTGACCAATTTCCACCTGCCCCAATCCACTCTGCTCATGCTAGTCTGTGCGTTCGGCGGACGCGAAAACATCCTGCGCGCCTACGAACACGCAGTCCGCGAGCGCTACCGCTTCTATTCCTATGGAGACTGCATGTTCATCGAATGAGGTTCATCGAATTATGTTCCTGGAACGCTTTGACCTACCCTGTGTCCCGGAGCCTGCCTTGAGCGAAGCCGAAGGGTGTCTCCCTATGTTTAAGATTTCTCCCCGCCCGGCGTTATACTCTTTCGGGAGCAGACCATGGCCACTGCGATAAAGCAGATCCCGATCCAAGATTTCGTAGCCGAACTCCGCAAATTTCCCGAGTCGGCCTTTGATCAGACGCGACAAATCCACAAATTCCTGCAGGAGAATCCCCTGAATCCGGACTCTCTTTCGGCCTATCTACCTGGGACCGCCAGCACTACACCCGCAATCTGATCGACAAGACTCCTCTCTACGAATTAGTCGCCATCTGCTGGGAGGTGGGACAGGCCAGTTCCGTTCACAACCATCGCGACCAGAATTGCTGGATGGCCGTCCCCATCGGCCGTCTGCTGGTGGAGAATTTTCACGTCGTGCATCAGGACATCGCTCTCGGGAAGTCCAGTATCAAGGCCGCCGAAACCGTCGAGATGAATCCCTCGCAGCCGTGCGCCGTCGACCCGCTCGAACCTGTCCACCGGGTCTTCAATCCGCGTGACTTCAATCAGCGCGCCGTGAGCGTGCACGTATATTCCCGGCCCTTCGACACCTGCGTCGTCTACTCCGCCGAGCAAGGTACGTGCGGCGAAATCAAGCTGCACTACACCACCGAGTACGGGAAACCAGGCGCGCGAACATAGAGGCTGCTGCAGGGCAACCCATGTGGGGACAGCCGCCTCGGCTGTCCAGCCAAGCGCAGCGAGGCGTGCAAGCGTCACGGACCCCAGTCGCCCCATCGGCTGCTAAACTACTTCCTTGCCCCCGCGAACAAAATCTCCGCAACCCGAATCCAGCAGCGCACCCGCGCCAGCACCCGACGAACCGCATTTTCCTGATCGACACCATGTCCTTCATCTTCCGCGCCTATCACGCCATGGCGCGCCAGCGCTCCATGTCCACCAAGTCCGGACTTCCCACCGCCGCCATCTACGTCTTCGTCAACATGCTGCGCAAACTGCGCGACGATTTCTCCCCCGCCTATCTCGCCGCCGTCTTCGACGTAGCCGCCAAGACTTCCGCGCCACTCAAGCCGAAGCCATCACCACCGTCCGCAAGTTCGACATCAAAACTCAAACCTTTACCGAAGTCGAATACAAAGGCTACAAAGCCAACCGCGCCGCGATGCCCGAAGACCTCGCCCAGCAGATTCCCTTACATCCGCCGCGCCCTCGAAGCCTACCGTATCCCCATCCTCGAACTAGCCGGCTTCGAGGCCGACGACGTAATCGGCACCCTGGCCCGCAAAGCCGCAGCCGCCAAGCATCCCGTCTACGTAGTCTCCAGCGACAAAGACATGATGCAGCTCGTCAACGACGATGTTCAGATCCTGAATCCTCCCAAAGACAATCTGATCTGCGACGCCGCCAAGGTCGAAGAAATTCTAGGAGTCCCTCCCGAGCGCGTAATCGACATCATGGCCCTCCGCGGCGACTCCGTCGACAACATCCCCGGCGCCCCCGGCATCGGCGACAAAGGCTCGGTCGAAATCATCAAGCGCTTCGGCACGGTCGAGCAGGCGCTCGATCGCGCCAACGAAGTAGAAAAGAAAACCTACCGCGAATCTCTTCAGAACAATCGCGACACCATCCTCTTCAGCAAAAGCATGGCCACCATCGACACCAACGTTCCTGTCGAGTTGAACGTCGAAGCCATGCGCGCCGGCGAGCCCGATCTCGATCTGCTCCGCCAGCTTTTCACCGAACTCGAATTCACTTCGCTGCTGAAAGAATTACTGCCGGACGTTCAGGTCACCGAAACTCACTACGGCGAAGCCCAATCCGCCGCCGATGTCGAAGACATTCTCAACTCTCTCGCGCACAGAAGGCGCGCTAGCCGTCGCGGTTGAACAAGCAGAATCAATTCCCGAAAACGAAGAAGAAGTCGTTGAGGAAGAACCGCAGTCAGGAATGCTTGCGCTCACCGACGACTCATCCCCAGCGCCAGCCCCCGAGCCCGCCGCCCGCCGCATCGCCATCTCCGCGGCCGCAGGCTCAGCCACCATCGTCAAACTCGACTCCAGCGGAGCCGCCGAAAGCTGCGCTCCGTCCTGAGCCGCCACCACGCCCAAAGCAATTCACGACTACAAAGCCGCAATCCACGCGCTCGATTCCCTGGGCATCCCTCTGCAAGGCGTGCAGCACGATCCCATGCTCTACTCCTACCTGCTCGATCCCACGTATTCCTCGCATCGCCTCGCCGATGTCGCCCTCCGCCGCTTCAATCTCAAGCTTAGCGGCGACCTCGCCGAAGCCGCCGACGTCACGGGCAGGCTGACGACGGCTCTGCGCGAAGACGTGAAGCAAGCGGGACTGACCAAGCTCTACGAAGAAATGGATCTGCCGCTTGTCCCAGTTCTAGCCCGCATGGAGCAAGCCGGAGTAAAAATCGACACCGCCGCGCTAGCGAAAATGTCGACCGAACTAGAACGTGAGATCGCAGTGCCAAAGCCAAAGAAATCCATCGAGCTCGCCGGAAGCTGAATTCAACATCGGCTCTCCCAAACAACTCGGCGACGTTCTCTTCAACCGCTGAATCTTCCCAAGCCCGTGAAATACGGCAAGGGACGCACCATCTCGACCGCAGTCGATGTTCTGGAAACTCTGGCCGAGGAACATCCCATCGCCAGAAAAGTTCTCGACTACCGCCAGCTCACCAAGCTGAAATCCACCTATGTCGACACGCTGCCCGCATTAATCAACCCGCGCACCGGACGCCTGCACACCACCTTCGGCCAAACCGGCACCGCCACAGGCCGTCTCTCCTCGGCCAATCCCAATCTGCAAAACATTCCCATCCGCACCGAACTAGGACGCGGCATTCGCGCCGCCTTCATCGCCGAACCCGGCCACGTTCTTCTAACCGCCGACTACTCGCAGATCGAACTCCGCCTGCTCGCCCACTTCTCGCGCGATCCGCTTGCTGGTCGAAGCCTACCGCCGCGGCGACGACATCCACACTCTAACCGCCTCGCAAGTCTTCGGAGTCCCGCCGCTAATGGTCACGCCCGACCACCGCCGCCAGGCCAAAGTCGTCAACTTCGGAATCGTCTACGGCCTCTCGGCCTTCGGACTCTCGCAGAATCTAGGCATCGAGCCCGCCGAAGCCAAACTATTCATCGCCAACTACTTCGAAAAATACAAAGGCGTCCGCGCCTTCATCGACAAAACGCTGGAAGAAGCCCGCCGCGACCTGAAAGTAAAAACCCTCCACGGACGCATCCGCCCCATCCCCGACATCAACAGCAAGAATTTCGCGCCAACGAGGCTTCGCCGAACGCACCGCAGTAAACACCCCGCTGCAAGGCACCGCCGCAGACCTGATCAAAGTAGCCATGATCCGAATCGATGCTGCGCTGCAGGAGCGCAAACTGAAATCAAGAATGACCCTCCAAGTCCACGACGAACTAGTCTTCGAAGTCCCAGAAAAAGAAGTAGAAGCAATGCAATCGCTGGTCCGCGAACAAATGGAAAAAGTCCACGCGCTAGCCGTCCCGCTACTAGTGGAAATGGAAGTAGGCCCGAACTGGAGAGACCTGGATTAGCTCGTGTGGTTCTGGACCCTCCTGTCCGGACAACCGCCGGCAGGCACCGGAGCTTATGTGTGAACAGCCAGCCTCGTGCATGTCCAGCCGAGCGCGGCGAGGCTAGCCCGCGAGCCTTGACTCACGAAGTCGTGATGATTCCAGTTGCCTCTCAGGCAGGCGCCTACGCGACACTCTTCCCGTCGATTATCCGCAACAGAGGGGCGTGAGTATGAAAAGCAGACTTTCTTCTCGGCAGTCGCCGTAGCACTGTTCTAGCGCTGTCCAACCTGCTACGGCCCAGCAAGCCCGATACAAGCAGAATGGCCCAGTCCTGATGCCCGATCCGGCAATCACCAAAGGCGCGCTCCGGTTAACCAGCAAGACTACGGTGTGCGTCAATTAAGTGGGGCAAAGACGAACGCCATGTCACACAGCAAATGAAAGACGACGCCTACGCCAATACGGCACCTGCGCCAGGAGAGGGCGTCTGCGCCTTCAAGACTCACACCGGCACGAACGGGCAGCCCGTGACCGAGAGAGCTGCGAGAGTGGACCATCTGATCAGCCGTGAACCTCGGCGGCGCCGATACACTCGTGAACCTCTGGCCGCAACCCTACACGCAACACCCCGGCGCCCACGAAAAAGACTCGGCTCGGAGAACGAACTCAACAAAGAGGTCTGTCGCAGGAGGACATCGACCCTCAAGGACGCGCAGAACGAAGATCAAAACCAATTGGTACGCCGCATACTTGAAGCGCAAACAGCCGAAGTAAGTCAGGTGTCGAGTCAGCGCTCTAAATCCCCAGCGCCTTCTGAATCTCCCCCGCAATCCCCGCCGTAAGCGCCTGCATCCGCTCCTCCGACTCCGCCTCCACCATCACGCGAGCCAAAGCCTCAGTCCCCGAATACCGCACCACGACGCGCCCATTCCCATCCAGCTCGCGCTCGGCAGCCTCAATCGCCTGCTGCACCTCAGGCACCTGCGCAAACGGAATCTTCTCCCGCACCCGCACATTCTGAATTTTCTGCGGAAACACTTTCAGATCGCTCACCAACTCCGCCAGCGTCTTCCCCGAACGCACGATCACATCCATCACCCGCAACGCAGTCAGCAAACCATCACCGGTAGTCGCATCGCCATCGCGAAAAATAATGTGCCCCGATTGCTCCCCGCCCAAGAGTCGCGCCGGTCTTCAGCATCTCTTCCAGAACATATTTATCGCCCACATTCGCCCGCAACATCGCGAATACCCGATTTCTTCAGCGCGATCTCCACTCCCATATTCGACATCGTCGTCGCCACCACAGTCTCGCCAGTCAACTTCCCCCGCGCATGCAGATCCCGCGCCGTCAG
Source organism: uncultured Acidobacteriaceae bacterium (assembly GCA_963841125.1). Lineage (GTDB taxonomy): Bacteria > Acidobacteriota > Terriglobia > Terriglobales > Acidobacteriaceae > Sulfotelmatobacter. The sequence goes on along the minus strand of CAWJBH010000003.1, from coordinate 1,095,697 downwards.
CAGCAGCACGCCATCTCCATTCACCACGCGGCCCGCGCCATCGCAAAACAAAGCGCGGTCGGCATCGCCATCAAACGTCACGCCCAGATCAAACTGTCCCGCCCGACTCCGCCACCGCCTTACCCAAAGTCTCAGGATGCAACGCCCCGCATCCTTCATTAATGTTTTTCCCGTCCGGCGTCACATGCGTGAAAGTCGCCTGCACTCCCAAGCTGCGAAACAATTCCGGAGCCTCCGCCGTCGCCGCGCCATTGGCGCAGTCCACCAGCACCCGCATCCCGCTCAAGTCCGACGACACACTGCCCGCCAGCGACTCGATGTACGCCTTGCGCAGCACCAGTCTCGCCGGGCAGTGACGGCCCGGCAACTTTCATCGCGGTATCGTCCGCCGCCCCCGGCTTCGCCAGCAGCGCGAAAATTTCTTTTTCGATCGCCAGCTCCCGCGCATCCGTCAGCTTGAATCCATCCCCGGAAAAAACTTTGATCCCGTTATCCGTCCACGGATTATGCGACGCCGAAATCACCACTCCCGCCGCAAACCCGCGCGACCGCGCCAGATACGCCACTCCCGGCGTCGTGATCACGCCCGCGCTGTGCACGTCCACGCCCACCGCCGCCAGCCCCGCCGCCACCCGGTCCGCAATCCACCCGCTCGATTCGCGCGTGTCCTGCCCCATCACCGCCTGCGCCCTTGCGCCTCCCGCGGATCAGATCGTGTCCCAGCGCGCGCCCAATCAGATACGTGCTCTCCTCGGTCAGCGGAAATTCGCCGGCCACGCCGCGTATCCCGTCCGTGCCAAACAATTGTCTGATCTGGATTGCTCATAAATTTGCGGATGTCCTAAGAAAGCCGAATGTTGAACAAGATTCGTATCGGGGTATGCCTTCCGGCATACCGTATTGAAAACGACTTCGACCGCCTTCAGGCGCTGCGGCTCAAAAACTCTTTCCATGCCTCAATGCCCGCTCGCCGCCGGCGCGCTCTTCTCCATAACCACCGTCACTCGCACCGGCGTCGGTCGTACCACCTGCACCAGCGCATCCGCGACGTACACATTGGTCACAAACGTCGCCGTCGTGTCTCGTTCCCGAAGCATCCACCGGATCGGTCGTCGCCGCATCCACCATCTCCACGTGATGCTGCGGTCCGGTAATCGTGATTCTCTCCGGATCGACCAGCACCTTGGCGATCTGTTCTCCCGCCGCAAAGTTCCCCGTCACCTTCGCGCATGGATCTCCACCTCGCGCGTCAGCCGCGTATCAAAACTGAGATGCACCTGCCCCGGCACGACCTGCACCACCGTCAAATCGCGCTGATGTCGAATCTGCTGCGCCGTCAAATCAAACGTTCGCTCGCCCGGCTTGGCGTCTCCCAATTCCAGTTCTGCGTGGATGTCCGTCGAGCGCAGTTCCCGGATCAACCGCTCCGGCCCCCGCACCCGGATCTGCGCATCGGGAATTGTTACCGAGCTGATCTCCAGTTCCGGCGGAACATGCTGAAACTCAATCGGCACCCGCACCGCCACTTCCGCAGGTTCCTGGTCCGGCGAAATCCACCACCACAGCCCGGTCGCGAGCACCAGCGACAAAATCTTCAGCCAGAAGTTGTGCAGCACCCAGCGCCGCAAAAAGCTCATCATAGCGGAAGCTCCGTCTCCGGCGTGGACTCCTCATCCGCACTCATCTGCCCGCCCGCCCGCAGCGGCGATTCCTGGTCCCGCGTCCGATTCCTCGCTCTGCAGGCCCCACCGTCGGCAACGCCACCGGCGACATATACCGCCGCAGCTCGATGCTCAACGCCTCGCGCAAATGCTCCACCGACAGATCCCGTTCGATCTTTCCTCCCACCGCCATGCTGATCGCGCCCGTTTCTTCCGAAACGATCACCGCAATCGCGTCCGTCTCCTCCGTAATCCCGATGCCCGCCCGATGCCGCGTTCCCATCTGCGTCGACAGCACCGGATTCATCGACAGCGGCAGAAAGCACGCCGCCGCCGCCAGCCGGTCTTTCTGGATGATCACCGCTCCATCGTGCAGTGGCGCGCTCGGCCGGAAAATCGTAGCCAGCAGATCGTAGGAAAGCCGCGCATCCATCGCGACCCCGCTCTCGATATAAGTCCGCAATCCAATCTCGCGCTCAATCACGATCAGCGCGCCCGTCTGATGCTGCGAAAATAAATTCGCCGCCAGCACAATGTCGTCGTACGAATCCCCCTCCACGGCCGATCCGCGCAAAAAGCTAACCCGCCGCCCTACATCCGACAACACATGCCGGATCTCCGACTGAAACACCACAATCAACGCAAACACCACGTACGGCAGCCAGGTGGCTCACCAGCCAGTTCAACGTAACCAGTTCGCCGATCCGCGCCAGGTAAAACGCCGCCGCTACCGCCGCCAGCCCCGCCAGCATCGGCGCCGCCCGCGTCCCCCGGATCATCACCAGCACTTCGTAGATGATCAACGCCACCAGCAGAATGTCGAGCACCGTAAACGACACTCTCAACCATGGCGCCATCACTTGCGTCACTGACTCTCTCCAGAAAATCTCAAAACGTTCGGAACCCTACATTCTAATTCAGCGTCTCTAAGGATCTTTGGCGAAACACTAAGACGCCTTGTCATCCTGAGCGAAGCGAAGGACCTTCGCTACCACCGGCTCCGCGTTCCGTCACTTCTTCCGCTCGCCCGCGTGCCCCGCTCCGGCCTTCTTCACCGTGGCCCGAATCTCTCCCCGAGCCACCCGCGCCCGAAATCTCCTCCCCAACCTTCACCTGCGCCGCATCCTTCACCAGTTGCCCCGAGCCGTCAAACACCAAAGCATACCCTCGCTCCAGAATCGCCAGCGGAGACAGCGTCTCCAGCGCCCGCCCCATCCGCTCAATGCGGACCTTATTCTGCAAGAGCTGATTCTCGCATCGCGGCACCCAAAGCCGCAGTCCCCGCCGCGAGTTCTCCGCGGATCCCCGCCAGCACCCGCCGCAAATCGTAATGCCGCACCGCCGCCGCCTAGCGTTTCCCAGCGCCGCCGCATCAGCTCCAGTGCCTGCCGCTGGCCACGCTCCAGCCGGTAAGCAAGATCGTCCACCTTCTGCTGCCGCTGCCGGATCAAGTCCATCATGCGCGCGAACGCCCCGTCCTGCGCCCGTTCCATCAACGCATGCCGAGCTTCCAGCAACCCGCGCTGCATCGCGCGCACCAGCCGCTCCCGCACGGCCTCCGCCTGATTCTCAATTTCAACGCGCGAACGGATCACCAACTCCGCCGCCGCCGAAGGCGTCGGAGCGCGCAGATCCGCCACAAAATCCACAATCGTGAAGTCCGTCTCGTGCCCTACCGCCGAAATCACCGGAATCTCCGAAGCCGCCACCGCCCGCGCCAACCCTTCATCATTGAATGCCGCCAAATCCTCCGCCGACCCTCCCCCGCGCCCCACAATAATCACCTCGACGCTGCGGCTCGCATCGCTGCGAACCTCATTGAAATACCGCACTCCGCCCGCCACTTCGCCCGCAGCCGAATCGCCCTGCACCTGCGCCGGATAAATCACCACGTTCACCGAGTGATGTCGCCTCTGCAAAATGTTCAGGATGTCCCGCAGCGCCGCCGCCTGCGGAGAAGTCACAATCCCGATCCGCGCCGGCAACGCCGGAATCGCCTTCTTCCGCTCCGCCGCAAACAATCCTTCCGCTTCCAGCTTCGCCTTCAGTTGCTCGAACGCAACCTGCAACCCGCCCGCGCCCTTCGGCTCGATGTACTCCGCCGCAATCTGCAACTCGCCGCGATCTTCATAAACCGTCACCCGCCCGCGCACCACCACCTGCATCCCATCCGCCGGACGAAATCGCAGCAACCGCGCCTTCGAGCTGAACATCACCACCCGGATCTGCGCATTCCCATCCTTCAAAGTGAAATAAAGATGCCCTGAATCCGGCGCACGAAAATTAGAAATCTCACCCTCCACCCATGCATCGGAATACTCCCGCTCCACAAGAGTCCGCACCGCCGCGACCAGAGCACGCACACTCCAAACCCGCCGCTCCGGCGGACTGAAGCGAAATCCAAGTTGATCGCTGAGAGAAGACATCGAGGGCAGTGTACTCCAAGGAAGGAAGTTGAACGAGGATGTGTGGGGACGTGGGGACGGGCGCCTCGCCCGTCCAGGCCTGGGCGAAGCCCGGCCGCATGCAGCCAGCGCCTTAGCGCCCGCTATGATTTGAATAGCCCAACGCTTCAGCGCTGGGGAAAGGTTGGAAATAAAGCCCCGAGTCGCGCAAGGAAAACCTACCGCCGCCACCGGCTGACCACATAAACCAAAACCGACAACACCACACTAACCACCACCGAAGTAGCCAGCGGAAAATAAACCGTAGTATTCTTCCCGCGATACAAAAAATCCCCCGGCAACCGCCCCAGAGGAAAATTCACCCGCCCCAGCACCATCACCAGAATCCCAACCGCCACCAGCACAGCCCCGAAGACCACCAGCAGCTTCCCCAATTCCATCACTTCAATCCCGTCACCACGTAAGCCTCCGACAGGGTCTGCCCGTAGAGGTACGCGTAAGCGCTCCCGTCGCTGGAAAGATGAGGAGGAACCACGGTCGAGACTCCCGCTCCCTTTTCCTCCCCGAAAGTTTTCCACGCATCCATTTTTCCCGTCTGTATATTTACGCGCGAGACGACAGACGACTTCGCGCGCCGCTGAATGGGAGCCACATAGAGCGACTGTCCATCCGGCGTCCACCCAATGACGGCGTAGTTCGATTCGAGCCCCGGTATGGGATGAAAGCCGCCACCTTCCAGTCCCCAAATTCCTCGTTTGCCATCGGGTCCGCGCACCGCGACGCTCCGGCCATCGGGCGAAACGACGACTCCCGAAATACCCTCGGGAGTAACGGGCTTAGAGTCGCCGTTGCTCACGTCGATCAGATAGTCGCGCCCACCATGCCCCGTTTCAATCCCCCAGGCGATCAAGTGCTTCCCATCCGGGAGAAACCGGGCGTTCTCATAGGTCACGGCATCGTGCGTCAGTTGTCTTGATTCGCCTGCCCCCGTCGGAATCAGGTTCAGCGGTCCACCTTTTGCCGCTCTGGCGACCGCCCATTTCGCGTCCGGCGATATCGCCATCGCGAGCCCCTCGCCAATACGGGCCGGAGGCGACCCATCCGTATCGCGCAGAAACACGGTGTAATTCGGTCCACCGCCATCGCCTTCTTCTTCGAACAGGATCTTCCGGCCGTCCGGGCTCATGTCGCGCAGCTCCGACCATCCGAACCACCCCAGCTCGCGCTCTTCTTTTCCACCCGGCGCCATGCCCCGGATTCCCAGCCGCAGGTGATTGGTCACCGTCAACACCTTGTCGTCCCGCAGGTCTTCCAGCCACACGCCTCCCGGCACGTTGGTGATCGTCCGCAGCTTGCCCGAAAGCGTTATTCCGCGCGGATTCGAAGCCTGCCCCGTATTGGTGCACGTGAACCAGATTTCATTGCCCGCTGGAGACCAAAGAATTCCCTGCAGTGACGTCCATCCGGAAGAAAGTTTTCTTTCCTCCTCCTTACCATCAGCGCCAATGACCGCCAGCGAACCCTCGTCGTCGCCCCCGGGATTTTCATGGTCCGCAAAAGCGATCCACTTGCCATCCGGAGAAATCTTTGGATGACTCAGCCAGTTGATGCTGTCGAGGAGCACTTTCCCA
>CAWJBH010000003.1:0-1085000 GCA_963841125.1 uncultured Acidobacteriaceae bacterium | reverse complement strand
TCTCGTTCCGCACGGCTTGCTCGCCTCCGTGATGTGCTGGATCTGGTGGCCGAAGTCGGAGAAAGACTGGAAGCGTTTCGGGCTTCTGGTCGGGTATTTGGTTTTGTTTTTCTCGATCATGCATTTTGTGTTCGGGATGTGAAAGATCAGCCCGATGTTGGGCGTCAACGCGACAACCGATTCGTACATCGGTCCAATGAAAGTCGCCTGGCGCCGAACATTGGGTTGGAGGCAGTAAGGGGTTTGCACACCCCGAACTGAGCAAGACCCATACCCGCACACGCGGGGTGAGTGAGGAGTTGTTGCTTTCGGTCTTTAGCGAGTAGCTAAAAGCCAGAAGCTAGCAGCTTCCTCACGAGGACGATATTTGACAACTGAATAGATTGGGCAAATACAAGGCGACGTAAATTTTTATGAGTGCCTGAGAGAAGCTGCTGGTGCGCATGGCGTTTAATAGGCGCGTGTGCGCGATGAGCAGCAATAAAGGCCCATAGAGTTTAAGCGGCGTGTTGGGGTGAGTTTTTAGCTGAAGGCTGATAGCTGACAGCTGAAAGCGATCTCCAGTGTGTCGAGTAAATTTTGTGGTCAAGCTACTAAGGGCGCATGGTGGATGCCTTGGCAGAAGCAGGCGATGAAGGACGTGGCAAGCTGCGATAAGCTTCGGGGAGCCGCAAGCAGGCATTGATCCGGAGATTTCCGAATGGGGAAACCCACGGAGGTAAACCCTCCGTACGGCGTGATGAATCCATAGTCACGCACGAGCGAACCCTGGGAAGTGAACCATCTCAGTACCAGGAGGAAAAGAAAGAAACCTCGATTGCGATAGTAGTGGCGAGCGAAATCGCAACAGCCTAAACCAGTCTCACCTTCGGGTGTGGCCGGGGTTGTAGGGTCGACAACAGTAGAGTTACCAATTCAGTCCTTAACCGAAGCCCTCTGGAAAGAGGGGCCATAGAGTGTGATAGCCACGTAGGTGAAAAGGAACTGAACTCGAAGTCGATACCTGAGTACCGCGGAGCACGAGAAACTTTGCGGGAAGCTACGGGGACCATCCCGTAAGGCTAAATACTAGCTTCTGACCGATAGTGAACCAGTACCGTGAGGGAAAGGCGAAAAGAACCCCTGCGAGGGGAGTGAAATAGTACCTGAAACCGTGTGCCTACAAACGGTGGGAGGACTATGCGGCGCAAGCCGAAAGTCTGACCGCGTGCCTATTGCATAATGAGCCGGCTAGTTATTCTTGTCAGCAAGGTTAAGCGAAAGCGAGCCGTAGCGAAAGCGAGTCCTAATAGGGCGAATCAGTTGGCAGGAATAGACGCGAAGCGGGATGATCTACCCTTGGCCAGGCTGAAAGTGGAGTAACATCCACTGGAGGGCCGAACGGGTGTTTGTTGAAAAAAGCTCCGATGAGCTGAGGGTAGGGGTGAAAGGCTAATCAAATTCCGTGATTGCTCGTTCTCTCCGAAATAGCTTTAGGGCTAGCCTCGTATGATTTGTCGTGGTGGTAGAGAACTGAATGGACTAGGGGGCTTTCCAGCTTACTGAATCCAATCAAACTTCGAATGCCATTGAACAACCAGTACGGGAGTCAGACTGCGGGGGCTAAGCTTCGTAGTCGAGAGGAAAACAGTCCAGACCGCCTGCTAAGGTCCCAAAATATCAGCTAAGTGGGAAAGGAAGTCGGAACGCCCAGACAGCCAGGAGGTTGGCTTAGAAGCAGCCATCCTTTAAAGAAAGCGTAATAGCTCACTGGTCAAGCGGTCCGGTGCCGACAATTTAACGGGGCTTAAGCTGATTACCGAAGCAACGGATGCACACCCTACGGGTGTGCGTGGTAGGAGAGCATTCTCAACAGTTTGAAGGTAGACCGAAAGGACTGCTGGACGGTTGAGAAGAGACCCTGCCGGCATAAGTAGCGATAACGGAGGTGGGAACCCTCCGCGCCGAAAGTCTAAGGTTTCCTGAGAAAGGTTAATCCGCTCAGGGTCAGGCGGTCCCTAAGGCGAGGCCGAAAGGCGTAGCCGATGGACATCCGGTTAATATTCCGGACCTCCCTTGTTTTCGTTATTACGATGGGGTGACGCAGGAGGATAAGCAGGCCGTCCTATGGCTATGACGGTCGATGCGCGTAAGGTGTCTCCGATAGGCAAATCCGCTGGAGAGTTATCACTGAGGCGCAAAGCAGTACTCCGTATGGAGGAAAGCTGCCGATTCCACGCTGCCAAGAAAAACCTCTAAGGAGAAAGTAAGGGAACCGTACCTCAAACCGACACAGGTAGACGAGGAGAATATCCAAAGGCGCTCGTGAGAACAGTTGGTAAGGAACTCGGCAATATAACCCCGTAACTTCGGGAGAAGGGGTGCCCCGGTAGAGTTCGAATTTAATTATTCAAAGCTCGAGGGGGCCGCAGCGAAATGCGCACTGCGACTGTTTAACAAAAACACAGGTCTCTGCAAAGTCGAAAACGACGTATAGGGGCTGACGCCTGCCCGGTGCCGGAAGGTTAAAGGGAGAGGTCAATCGCAAGATGAAGCTTCGAACTGAAGCCCCGGTGAACGGCGGCCGTAACTATAACGGTCCTAAGGTAGCGAAATTCCTTGTCGGGTAAGTTCCGACCTGCACGAATGGCGTAACGAAAGTGCGACTGTCTTGCCGACTGACACGGCGAACTTGTAGTGCCGGTGAAGATGCCGGTTGCCCGCAACTAGACGGAAAGACCCCGTGCACCTTTACTATACCTTAACTATGAACTATGGCCCTTGCTGCGCAGGATAGGTGGGAGGCTTTGATTCCAGGCTCTCGGGCTTGGAGGAGCCAACGGTGAGATACCACCCTGCGAGATCTGTGGTTCTAACTTATTCCCGTTACCCGGGAAGAGGACATAGTTAGGCGGGTAGTTTGACTGGGGCGGTCGCCTCCTAAACGGTAACGGAGGCGCGCGAAGCTACGCTCAGCCTGTTTGGAAATCAGGCGTTGAATGCAAAAGTATAAGCGTGGTTGACTGCGAGACCAACAAGTCGAGCAGGTACGAAAGTAGGCTTTAGTGATCCGGTGGTTCTGCATGGAAGGGCCATCGCTCAACGGATAAAAGGTACGCCGGGGATAACAGGCTGATCGGAGCCAAGAGTTCATATCGACGCTCCGGTTTGGCACCTCGATGTCGGCTCATCGCATCCTGGAGCTGTAGAAGGTTCCAAGGGTTAGGCTGTTCGCCTATTAAAGCGGTACGTGAGCTGGGTTCAGAACGTCGCGAGACAGTTCGGTCCCTATCTGTTGTGGGCGCAGGAGATTTGAGAGGACCTGTCCTTAGTACGAGAGGACCGGGATGGACGAACCTCTTGTGTTCGAGCTGTCATGCCAATGGCACCGCTCGGTAGCGAAGTTCGGTAGTGATAACCGCTGAATGCATATAAGCGGGAAGCACTCCTCAAGATGAGATCTCCCAACCCGTAAGGGATAAGAAGGGCCCAGGAAGACTACCTGGTTGATAGGCTGGAGGTGGAAGTGTGGCAACACTCGTAGCTTACCAGTACTAATCGCCCGTTCGGCTTGACCATAAAATTTACTCGGTGCAGAAACAGCTGTCAGCTCTCAGCTTTCAGTCCTCAGCTAAAACCTGAGCTGAAGCTGAAGCAAAGTTTCTTCTCGACCGCCAGAATCTGGGTGGAAAAGATGAAATACGCTGACAACTGTGCGCCGACGCTTTTGAAAGAAAAGCAAAGCCGAAGTACGGTGGCAGAAATCGGAAGTAAACAATAAGAAAGTAAGCCACACCCAATCTATTCAGTTGTGAGGCATCGTCCTCACGATCTTTGAAAGCTAGCTTCTCAGCTGTCAGCTTTCAGCTTTACCACGAGGCGGCGGATGCGAGCGCTGACAAGTTTGCTGTCGAAGCTGACAGCTACGAGTTGGCGTAGAGATCCTTCGCTGAAAAGCGCTCAGGATTTCGGCAGCAGGCTCCCGCGCGCTAAGAGCGCTCGCTCACGCCTGATAACGCCTCGACTTGTCGGTGATCTTACCGCGGGGGATCCACCCGTTCCCATCCCGAACACGGAAGTTAAGCCCCGCAGGGCCGATGGTACTGCACGCGCCAAGTGTGTGGGAGCGTAGGTCGTTGCCGGCATTAATAAAGGCCAGTCTGAGAAATCAGATTGGCCTTTTCCTTTTGCCGTGCGGTCATCTTCCCTTGTCTCTCCGCCTTCTGCTAGGATTTAAGCATGGCAACGGCAAAACAAACACAGAGTCGTCGAACCGACGACCTCCCGCTCGCGGCCGCAAAGCGCAGATTCCCCAGAAAAAGTAACCTGCGAGAGCTTTACGCCCGCCTGGAAAAAACCCAACCTGGCTCGGAAGAGTCCAAGCGCATTTCTGCGCGAATCGTCGATGCCATCGGGTGAGCCATGGCGGCTGTCAGGATCAGGCCGCCCCGCGATGCCCGCTGCCGCGCCTTCCGCGAACATCTACTAGACCGAGTCGACAAACGGCACTTCCTTGCGCCGATGGCAATCGAGCTCGATGAATGGCTCAAGAGTGGCCCTGAAGCACCCGATCTGGAAGAGGCTCGCGAGGGCTGGCACAGATTCTTCGACTCCTTCACGATTTGCGGTGAAGGCGAGTGCATCAAAACGCTATTCACGATTTACGCTCCTGGCAGACCGAGAAGTGAAGAGCATCAACTTGGATGAATGGGAGAAGCCAAAGTAAGTTGAGGGTTCAGGAGATCTTTCACAAAGAACGCTCAGGATTTCGGCAGAAGGCTCCCGCGCGCAAAAGACGCGCGCTCACGCCTTCTAAGCGCCTCAAGTTAAGCCCCGCAGGGCCGATGGTACTGCACGCGCCAAGTGTGTGGGAGCAGTAGGTCGTTGCCGGCATTAATAAAGGCCAGTCTGAGAAATCAGATTGGCCTTTTCCTTCTTGCTGTGAATGTGGCGCGGGCGCCCTCGCCCGCGGCTTCTGACTTTTCTTCCTTTTCGCAGTCATCCAGCGAAGTCCGCCTTCAAATTCCGGATTGAGCCATAACCACGGATAATCCTCCGGCCGCCGAACCAACCCAGCTTTCACCGGATTCTGCCGGATGTATTCGCACTTCTCTTGCAGGCTTTCGTCCGATCGCAGGACGTGATCGAAGGATTCCTCTTCCCAGACTGGCCCCGAGTGATGGAGAAACCCTGTTAATCCGGTGAGCGGTTGCGCTCTTCAGGCACTGCAGGATATCAACCAAGGCGAACGGCCAGCCGGCGCCATCCCGCAGCGGGGAAAGCAGAAGGTGTACGTGATCGGGCATGATGACGACCACCGCATGCAAATGAATTCTTGGTGTGGCGCGGGCGCCCTCGTCCGCGGCTTTTGACTCCCCGCCCGCGAGCTGCCGCAAGCCACCCTCCCGCAAGCAGTGTTCAAAGACAAGATCGCGAGCAGCGGAAGACAGCACAAGTGGTCCTTCCGGTGCAAAAGGTGACAAAAAGATCCGCATCGGCCTTCTGCAGATGTGGAAGGCGTCGCCGGTATCGGTACTTGGCAAGCGGTGAAGCCCGGCTGGACATAGAGTGGGTGGTGGATTGTGGGATTGTGGATGGGGCGGGCGCCCCCGCCCGCCAACCGCCTGCAGCATACCTCTAAACGCGCAGTTTCCATCTGTGACGAACAACCATCGCCGGGCTGTGGATAAAGGCCGAACGAGAGACACATTATTGCCGACCGGACGCGTTCGCGGGCGAGGGCGCCCGCGCCACACCTGCGCGAGCGTAGGTCGTTGCCGGCATTAAATAAAGGCCAGTCTGAGAAATCAGATTGGCCTTTTCCTTTTACTGGGCCGGGTTAGCTGCTGAGTGGAACATGCCCATCGCGATGAATCGAGTGATGATGGCGGCAAAAAGCGTGCCTATTATAAACAGGAGCTTGCGGTAGCGACGCCAGATCTCGCGGAATCCCGATGCCTGGGCGAATATGTCAGCAATGTAGGCCGCGCAATATGCCACGTTGGCTATGACCAGCCAACAAGAACAGTCCAATGAGGCAGTTAAATCAACCGTAAGAACGGCTTTTGAAGACGGATATCCAAGCGCGAAGCAGATGATATTTGACGATCATCGCAGCCGAGGGCCAAATAACATGTATAAAGAATAATTTCGCCAGGGCTCCCAGAATTTGATGGCATCCGTCATGCGTACTACACGCAGGTTGCACCCTCCTCCATGGGAGGGATTGTATCGCACCTCGCGAGATACCTTCGCGCAGAACGCATCAGGGTTTCGGCAGAAGGCTCGCGCGCGCCTTTGACTTACTGATAAAGGAACGCGCGCCCAGCTGCGCGGTGGTCCACCCTTAAACCCCTTCAACAACGATGGGTGCTCCATCGTTGGCGTTCTTTGCCAAGGTGGGATTCCACAGCTCTCGATGTCGTGGACTTTCATCCAACGCCGGGCGCCTAGGTTAGGCACGCAATCACCTCGTGGGAGGGTGCGCCTTCGGCGCAGGCGCGCCGCGCAGCAATCCCTCGGTACTGAGATCCTCGTCCAGGTCGGGCCAGTGAATGCCATAGCCGCCGCCAGCGACTTTCCAGTTCTTGCGCTGGGCGGGCGTGGCGTTAAGCAGGCGGGGATACCACGCGAGCGGCACAGAGATAACCCGGCCGTCGCGCAGCGACACACTTAGGGCGTCGTCGCCGACTGTTACATCGAGGACCCGCTCATCCGCCGCTGCTGCCGAAAAAGTCATTCCAAGCCTCCAGGAGCCGTACTCTGTTTTCGAGCACCATTGATTGTATCTCGCGCAGTTCGTGGGCGCGAAATCCAAAGTTTGCTGCCAGTTGCACCGGATCAAGCCAGAATTTTGCCGAAGCCTCGTCGCGATCGACATGAACATGCGGCGGCTCGTTTGGCTCATGACTGTAGAAGTAGAATCGGTAAGGGCCGGAGCGCAGTACCGTCGGCATGGTCGAGAGTGTATCAGAGGGTCCCGAGCGGCCGCAGACAGCAGGTTCCTCCTGTCTCGCTTTGCTCGCGCGTCGAAATGACAGGGCTTTGTGGATGCAGACGCTTACCAGCCAACGCGCTTCGTTGCTGCCACGAGATCGAAGTGGCGGTCGCGGCTGAGGAGTGGAAGAGAGTGTTGGCGGCAGAGGGCGGCGATCCAGAGATCGTTGGTGGGGATGGGTTTGCCCAGGCGCTTCAGTTCGAGGACAATCTCGGCATAGTGCTGTGTGGTGGGTTCGTTGACGTCGAGCACCAGGCAGTCGCGGAGCAGGCCGGTCAGCCAACCTTCGTAGATGGCCCGCTTTCGCGATTGCGCGATGCCGTAGCGATATTCGCCCAGCACAATCACGGGAATCGCCATCTGGTCGGCGCGTGCGAGTATGGCGAGGACCGCGGGATCGGCATCGGCTGCGGCAGACAGGGCGTTGGTGTCAACGATCATTGTTATAACGATTGCTATTCTTCGCTGGTCGATAGCTCGATCAGAGATAGATTCCGGTCGGAAGGTTTTCGATCAGCATAGTTTCGATCATTGCCATTTCAATCATCGCGCCATTTCAATCATTGCCACACTTCCCGATCGATCTTTCCAAAGGCTTCTTCCGCCCGCGCCTCTATCTGCTTTCTTTCCCGGTGGAGGTGGTTGAGCTTGCCGAGGTGCTTCATCCATGGCCTTTCCTGGGAGGTCGTTTTCAGTTTGTCCTGGACGGCCTCGGTTACGAACTGGCGCAGAGGGATGCCACGCTCGGCGGCCACGGACTTGGCCCGGCGAAAAAGAAAGTCGGGGATTTCGAGCGTCGTTTTCACCCTCCCATATTACCATATTTATGGGAGTGGTGCCCGTAGTGCCAGCAGGTGAGCCGCTCCTGGCTAACAGCGGATTCCTCCTGTCTCGCTTCGCTCGGGCGTCGGAATGACAAAGCTCGGGGGATAGCTACTTTCGTAGGGTCTACTTTCGTGGGTATTCTCTCTTGCCCGAACGGGTCAATTTTGTTGACTGCGATGAGCTGGGGTGAAATCATTTTGATATAGCCGACTTGGCTGATTGAGCCCCTTCCGACCGGATGGTCGGAGGGGGTTTTTGCGTTTTGGGTGTCACGGAGGGCGAGGGGAAGTCCCCCAGCTGGGCGAGAGTGTGGTTGCGGAAGGGGTCCCTCAGGACGATAAACCTGTCCTTCGGGATGACAAGGCGTGGTGGAGGTCACGGACGGATAGGGCGGTGGAGATGGAGGTCCTTCAGCGACGATGGGGCTGTCGCTTCAGGATGACAGAGCTGAAACGATGGAGGTCCTTCAGCGACGATGGGACTGTCGCTTCAGGATGACAATTTGAAAGATGAGGGTCGGCAAAATGGGTGCAATCACGATTTGGGCTATGGCGGAGGAGAGGCCGGCGAACTTACTCCTAAGCAACTTGGGGAGATTGCTGAGGCGGAGTTTATTGCCAAGGCTGTTGGTCTTGGGTTTGTGGTGGCTAAGCCCTGGGGGGATAGTGAGCCTTATGATTTCATTGTGAATCCGAAAGGGAGTTTTTATTTCTGGCGAGTGCAGGTTAAGTCGGCGCATACGGTGGGGGCGGATGGTGGGTGCAGCTTTCGGGCGCATGATCATGCGCAACGGTCTTACACGTCGGAGAATATTGATGCGCTGGTGGCTTATGCGCGTCCGATGAATGCGTGGTATGTGATGCCGGTGCGGGTGGTGGAGGAGTTGAAGTCGTTGATGCTTTATCCGGAGAGCCGCGGTCGGCGGTCGCGGTTTGAGAAGTGGAGAGAGGCTTGGGAGGTTTTGCGGAGGGTAGTGCGGCGGACGCGGAGGTAGAGCAAGGACGAGATCAAAATCCCAAGGAGTTGGCGTTGTGGAATCCCGCTTCTCGCAAGGGACGCGAGAAACGGGGCTCCCGTTTGGGCGCCGGGCGCTGACAGCGGATTCCTCCTGTCTCGCTTAGGTCGCGCTTCGGAATGACAAGGAGAAATGCAAAGCTCGCGCGTCTGGCGAACTCCTCCCGGTGGGATGGGTAATACGATTTAATATCTACGGGAGGTTCCAATGAGCAAGGTTAAAGTTGCCGCGTTTTCGGTTTCGATCGATGGATTTGGCGCTGGGCCGCGGCAGGATATCGATAATCCTCTTGGGGTGCGCGGGCTGGAATTGCATGCGTGGTTCTTCCGGACTGAGGTATTTAAGAGGATGCACGGGCAAAGCGGTGGGGTCGCGGGCATCGACAACGATCTTGCCAGCCGCGCTTTCGAGAATGTGGGCGCTTGGATTCTTGGGCGCAATATGTTTGGGCCGGTTCGGGGCCCGTGGGAAGGCGAATCATGGAAAGGATGGTGGGGCGGGAATCCGCCGTACCACACTCCGGTTTTTGTCCTCACGCATCATGCGCGGCCTGCGCTCACGATGGAGGGCGGTACCACGTTTCACTTTGTCACCGATGGACTTGAGTCTGCTTTGAAGAGGGCGAAAGATGCGGCTCAGGGGAAAGATGTCCGAATTGGGGGCGGCGTGTCCGTTATTCGTCAGTGCTTGATGGCAGGGCAGATCGACGAGATGCATTTGGCGGTGTCGCCGGTGCTGCTGGGGGAAGGTGAAAATTTGTTTTCCGGAATCGATCTCGCCAAGCTTGGCTTCGTCGTGGGTAGCGTCATTGCTGGAGAAAATGCAACCCACGTTTTGGTGGAGAAGAAACTTTAAGGCATTGTGTTTTCCATTTTCATATAATTCAATTTAACTGAACCGTTATGAACTTTTGCAGAAGGCCAATCTCAAGCGGTGCTCGACTTCTAGTGGCTTTCGCTTTGCTGATCCTGCCTGGCGTTTTGCTTGGTGGGGAGAGCTACGATGGCAAGTGGCTTACTACCGTTTCGTGTGAGTCGGCACGGGACGCGCTTGGGTATTCGTTTCGCTTTGTCAGCGAAGTGAAGGACGGGAACTTGCGCGGGCTGCACGGAGCTGAGGGTCAGCCTAGTTCGCTGCTGATTGAGGGCAAGATTGATGCCGACGGCACGGCGAAGCTTTATGCTACCGGCCGCACGGGGTCGAAGGAATATGTCCCTGGGCGTGATACGCCTCGCGGCACTGAATACAGTTACAGCATCGAAGCGCACTTCAAAGGCACGAAGGGAACGGGCACTCGCGTCGAGGGGCGTCCTTGTTCTTTTCAGTTCGAGAAGCAATAAGCTTAGTCGTCATTTTTATTTTTGCAATCCCGACATTCGCGCCAGGACGTCGAACACGACGGCGAAGTCCTGTTTCTCCCAGCCCATGCCGCGGGCTGCGGTGAGGAACTCGTTGCTCACGGCGGTGGTGGGAACGGGGACGTTCAGCTTGCGGCCCAGATCCATGGCGAGGAGCATATCCTTCTGCATCATGTTGACGTCGAACCAGGCTTCTTCCGGTTGCTGCAAAACGAAAGGGCCGCGGTATTGGATCATGGGGGAAGCGATCGCGCTGTGGAGCAGGACGTCGACGGCAACTTCGCGCGGAATGCCGCTCTTTTCCGCGAGCAGCACGCCTTCGGAAAAAGCGAGCATCTGCACGGCGAGGCTCAGGTTCACGGCAATCTTCATGGCCAGTGCCAGGCCGTTGTCGCCGACATGCGTTACCTTGGGTCCGATATCGAGCAGCAATGGCTTCATGCGCTCGAAGGTTTCTTTGCGGCCACCGACCATTACTGAGAGTTTGCCTTGCTGCAGCGTGATGACACTGCCGGAAACTGGAGCGTCGATCATGTCTGCACCTTTTTCGCGAACTTTCGCGGCCAGCGCGCGGCTTACTTCTGGGCTTACAGTGCTCATATCAATGTGGAACTTGCCGGCTGTCAGGCCGGCGAGCAATCCATCCGGGCCGTCGGTGACCGATGCGAGGGCTGCGGCATTGGTCACCATCGTGAAGGTGACATCGGAAGCAGCCGCTACAGCCTTGGGGGAATCGGCAAACTTCATGCCTTTGTCGATCAACCACTGGGCCTTGGAGCGCGTGCGATTGTATCCGGTGACGGTGTGGCCTTTTTCGAGCAGGCGCGCGACCATGTTGCCGCCCATCACACCGAGACCGACGAATCCGAGTTTGGCCATGCAGCAATTCCCTTTCGTTACGAACTACGACTTACCTACTGGATCGAAACCGTTTTGATGTTCATAAACTCGCGCATTCCTTGCGAGGACAGTTCGCGTCCGTGGCCTGAGTACTTTACGCCGCCGAAAGGCAGGCGAGGATCGGAAGCGACCATTTTGTTCAGGAAGACCATGCCTGCGTCTAGTTCGTTGATGAATTTCTCGGTTTCCGCGGGGTCGTTTGTCCACGCGCTGGCTCCCAGGCCGAAGCGGGTGTCGTTGGCGATGCGGATGGCCTGGTCGGCGTCCTTCACGCGAAAAATTGAGGCTACCGGGCCAAAGAATTCTTCCCGGTAGGCGGGCGAATCTTTCGGGATGTCGGTGAGGACCGTGGGCGCATAGAAATTTCCGGGACGATCGAGGGGATGGCCGCCGGTTAACACACGCGCGCCGGCAGCCACGGTTTTTTTCACGGCATCATCGAGGGAAGTAACGGCGTCGGCGCTGGCGAGCGGACCGAGTTGCGTGCTGTCGTCGAAGGGATCGCCTACGCGGAGGTCCTGCATGCGTTGGACGAACTTGCGCTCGAACTCGGGGGCAATTTGTTCGGCCAGGATGAAGCGTTTGGCCGCGATGCAGGATTGGCCATTATTTTGGACGCGCGCGTCGACCGCGGTCGCGACCGCAGCCTCGAGGTCGGCGCTGGGCATTACGATGAAAGGATCGCTGCCGCCGAGTTCGAGCACGACTTTCTTGATTCGCCGGGCAGCGGAAACGCCGACTTGAATTCCGGCCTGTTCGCTGCCAGTTAAGGTGGCGGCGGCGACGCGGGAGTCGTTCAGGATGCCCTCGACCGGACCGGAGCCGATGAGAAGCGTCTGGAAGACGCCTTCGGGAAAACCGGCGCGGCGGATGATGTCTTCAATCTTTAGAGCACATTGCGGAACATTCGAGGCGTGCTTCAAGAGGCCGACATTCCCTGCCATCAGTGCCGGAGCGGCGAAACGAAACACCTGCCAGAAGGGGAAGTTCCAGGGCATGATTGCGAGGATGGGGCCGATCGGCAGATAGCGGATGAAGCTGCGCTTCGCTCCGGTTTCTACAATTTCGTCGGCGAGAAATCTTTCGGCGTTCTCCGCATAATAGCGGCAACCGGTGGCGCACTTCTGCGCTTCGGCGACTGCGGCCTTCAAAGGCTTGCCCATTTCGAGCGTCATCAGGCGGGCGCACTCGTCCTTTTCTTTTTCGAGAATCTCGGCGGCGCGCATCATTTTGGCGGCTCGGTCGGCGAAGGAAGTCCGCCGATGGTGTTGGAACGCGGAAGCGGCGAGTTGCAGCTTCTGCTCGATTTGCGTTGCGGTCAGAGGCTCGAAAGTCTTCAAGACTTCGCCGGTTGCAGGGTTGGTGGTCGCGATTGCCATATGCAGAATTCTAACCGTTAGCGGTGGCCAATCCGGGCACGCCGTCCCGGCAAGCCCTCAAGGGATTGCTGTTTTGTGGTCCGACCAGAATACTACTCGACGGGTAACGCAGAGCGACGGTGATTGGTGGGGATCGGTTTGAAGGATGCTTGTCCCTCAGCGGTTTAAGGCAACGGGAAGACTCATTGTGGACGCGAAGTGCCCCCCACCGGGGCTGAAGCCTACTCTGCTTATGGGCTTTACGCGGCGCTGAAGCGCCGCCCTTCCACGGTGCTGCACGCATTTCTCAGTTTTCCCGCATCCTGTTAAAGCCGCGATTGACTCCAGGGCACTTGCGGCGCGCCTGAAGCCGCGCCTTTTCACAACCATTCTTGAAGAGCGAAACGCTGAGGCAACGGTTCATCAGGCCGTGGCAGCCGGGCTTCAGCCGCGCTTAACTAAGTGCTGTAGAATGTTTTGCGTGCGGAGAAGTGCGGGCCCGTAGCTCAGCGGTTAGAGCCGTGGACTCATAATCCATTGGTCCCAGGTTCGAATCCTGGCGGGCCCACCAGCTTTTCCCATGTCAATAACAGGCGATTTGGGCGTATGAATGCGCCGTTCTTGGTTCAGGAAGGGAGATTCGTGGTTATGCCCGATCCCTTCGTCCCCGTAGGACCGCCGGACTTTCCCAGTCAATCCGGAAGCAACTCAACATGTATGCCTTTGCCGCCGGCGCTGCAGGAGTCGGGATGCTGGCCTTGGTCTCAAAGAAGGTTCTACGCTTAACCTGCAGATTGATTTAATTCCCGCCGAGTGATCAAACCGAGGCCAAGATCGTCTACAAGCCGTCGAAGGCAACTAGTTTCTCGTCCGAAGAGTGCGTCCGGGATAACTCGCTTATCTCGTAATCTGAAATGCCCCACCAGCGGCGACGATTCCGCCATCTGGGATTCGAGACCTATCCGATTGACGACGAGGATGGCCTTGCATGTGGGGCGCTTTTTCTGGTAGACCTTCGACTGCAGGAGGGAACCTTGCGTTTACGTGCCGCCGCAGCTTCATTTGCTCATCTCGATTTTGCTTGTCCTGCCAGCTTGTAAGCGCAAGGATTCATCGGGCAATCAGGCGAATAATGCCGCAGGGTCAGCTACTCCGGCGGCGGCTCCCGTCGTTAGTCCCGCTGACGCTCCCTATCCTCCTCCTGGCGCTACCGTGGCTGCTCCGGCTACGAGCAACGGCGCGGCGCAGCCAGCTCCTCCGGCTCAACCGGGAGCTGCTCAACCGGGCTCGGCTCAACCGGGCTCGGTTCAACCGGGCTCGGTTCAACCAGACTCGGTTCAACCAGGAGCGGCGCCGGCAGACGCGGCTCCCGCGGCACCGCAACCCGTAATTGTTGCCGCTGGAACGAAGCTGACGATCAAGCTCGGCGACGATCTTGGTTCCAAGACGAGCCAGACGGGGCAGAGTTTTTCCGCCACTCTGGACAAGGACGTGGTTGTGGATGGACAGACGGAAATTCCCGCCGGCGCCAATGTTTCAGGCACAGTGGTAATTGCGCGCCCCTTCGGGAAATACGCAGGCGAAGCCAATCTGACTCTGAAACTGACTTCGGTCAACATCAATAACAGCGATCAAAAGATCGTCACGGTGCCCCGCAGCTTCGGGAAGCCGATACAAGCCAAGGGGAAGGTGAAGAAGTTTTTCGGGGGTCTGGTGAAGCGCGCGGAAGGCGACGAGAAAGAAGTCACTCTGGCCGCGGATTCGACGTACACCTTCGCCTTGAAAAAGCCGCTGACCATCCAATAAGCTCCTGCGAATTGGTAGCGTCTCAGCGCCTCGCTCCGCTCGGCGCGGACAGACGGGAGTTTGCGGAGATACCTCATCGGTGTGACAATGTTTGAATGCACAAATACTTCACCGTAGCTGTTATTTTGACGGCTGGGATGTTGCTCTCCGGGAATGCCCTGGCGCAGACAACTCCGGCAACGACTCCACCAGCTTCTTCAACTCCTGCGGCCTCAACTCCCGCTGGTTCAGCCAAGTCTCAGACGCCCGCGGCCAAGGCGCATTCCGCCACTGCGGCAAAGAGTGCGGCTCCACTGACTCTCAAAACGGAAAAAGAAAAATTCAGCTACGCCCTCGGGATGAGTAAGGGAAAGAGGATGAGCGAGAGCCTCAAGAAGCATTCGGTTCCGTTCGATGCAGCCATTCTGGTCGCGGTATGAAAGACGGTCTGGCGGGCGGTAAGACCCTGCTCACCGACGACGAGGCCCAGGCTGTGCTCAGACTCAAATGAGGACAGAGCTGCAAACAGCAGGAGACGAAGAAAGCACGTAGCCGGCGAAGCCAACAAGAAAGAAGGCGACGCTTTTCTGGCCGCCAACAAAGGCAAAGAAGGCGTGGTCACGCTACCCAGCGGTCTGCAGTACAAAATTCTGAAAGCAGGGCACGGGACCGAAACCCACGGCGAGCGACTCGGTGGTCTGCAACTATAGTGGCACGCTTATCGATGGCACGGAATTTGACAGTTCCTATAAGCGCGGCGAGCCGGCGACGTTTCCGGTGACTGGCGTCATCAAAGGATGGACAGAGGCATTGCAGTTGATGCCGGTCGGCTCGAAGTGGCAACTGTTCGTTCCGTCCGACCTGGCTTATGCCGAGCGTAGTCCGAGCCCGCAGATCGGGCCCGACTCGATGCTTATTTTTGAAGTGGAGCTGCTCTCCATTGAGGCTCCAGAGAAGGATCAGAAGAAATAGGGCTTCGGGTGCGGCTTTGGCTTTCGGCGAAGCGCTTTCGCCGAAGGCCGAAGCTCGTTGGCCGAAGCCCTTTGTAGTAGTCTTGAGGGTTGATCAACGCCCGATTAAAGGAAGTGTATGGCGCACAGCGTCTTCTGCGTGAAGTTGAAAAGAGAGATGCCCGGGTTGGACGAGCCTCCGTTCGACAACGACCTTGGCCGCAGGGTGTATGACAACGTTTCCCAGGAAGCCTGGAGGATGTGGACGGAACATTGCAAGATGCTGCTCAATGAATACCGCCTGAACCCCGCCCGGCGCGAAGATCAGGAAGTGATCGTGAAGCAGCTGGAGCAGTTTTTCTTTGGGGAAGGGTCGGCGGTGCCGAAGGAGTATGTGCCGCCGGCGTAGAAGTGAAACAAGTGCGACCACGGGGGCTGAAGCCCACATTTAGTAGGGCGGTTTTACGCGGCGCTTAAAGCGCCGCTCTTCCACGGTTAATCTTCCACGGTTGAGCGTGTGCGGTTTCCTGGCTAAAGTCGAAGGCAGTGGACAGAGCCTGCCCTGAGCCTGCCGAAGGGAGTGTCCGCCCCACACGGGCGATTGCCATTCCCAGTCCCGCCCGCTTAGAATCTTCTATTCAGAAACCCCGCCTGTTTCTGTGAGGACTATTGAATAAAGGACTCGCCATCTATCCCGGCTCGTTTGATCCGACCACGAACGGACACCTCGATCTGATCGAGCGTGGGGCCAAGATTTTTGAGGAGCTGGTGGTGGCGATCCTGCGCAATTCGGAGAAGGTTCCGATGTTCAGCGTGGCTGAGCGGCTGGAGATGTTGCGGGAACTCACGGCGCATCTGAAGAATGTTCGCATCGACACGTTTGATGGGCTGATGGTGGAGTACGCGAAATCCAGGGAAGCGATTTGCATCCTGCGCGGCATCCGGGCGATTAGCGACTATGAATACGAATTGCAGATGGCGCTGATGAACCGCAAACTGGAGCCTACGCTCGAGACCGTCTTCATGATGCCGGCGGACAAGTACTCCTACGTCAGCTCGCGTCTGGTGCGCGAAGTTGCGCAGGCGGGCGGCCCGGTCAGGGGACTGGTGCCTGAAGTGGTGGAGCAGAAGCTGCGCGAGAAACTCGATCCTGCTTACAAGCTGCGGGACGTGCGCCTGATCGAAGTCCCGAGTAAGAAAGACGTGGACAAACGAGAAAAGAAAAGGAAGAGGAAAGCATGACCACTGCGACCAGCGAAGCGGTTAAACTCACCGACCGGATCAACCGCATTGAGCCCTCAGCTACTATGGCGGTGGTGGCCGAGGCCGACAAATTACGCGCGCAGGGCATCGACGTGGTGGACTTTGGCGCCGGCGAGCCGCATTTCGCCACGCCGCAGCACATCAAAGACGCGGCCATCGCCGCCATTCAGAACAATTTCACCAAGTACACGGCCGTGCCCGGGACCGCCGAATTGCGTGACGCCATTGTGCAGCGTCATGCCGCGGATTTCGACTCGAATTACCGCCGCGAAGAAGTCATCGCCTCGACCGGCGGCAAACATGCTCTGTTCAACGCGGTTCAAGTTCTCGTCGATCACGGCGACGAAGTGATTTTGCCGGTACCCTACTGGGTTTCATTCAAGGACATTATTCGCTATGCCGGCGGCGAATGTGTGTTGCTGCACTCGGACGAATCGCAGGGCTTCCGGGTTACGGCGGAGATGGTGGCTGCGCTGATTACGCCGCGGACCAAGGTCATCATTTTGAATTCGCCTTCGAACCCTTCCGGCGCGGTGATGAGCGCGAAGGACCTGACGGAAGTTGTGCGGCTGGCTCATGAACGCGGGATCTGGGTGCTCTCCGACGAATGTTATGTCTACCTGAATTACACAGGCAAGAATTTTTCCGTGGGTTCGTTGCGCGAGTTCAAAGAACGCATCGTGGTGCTGGGCTCGCTTTCGAAAACCTATGCGATGACGGGCTGGCGGCTGGGTTACGCGCTCGGTCCGGCGGCGGTGGTGAGCGCGATGTCGAAATTGCAGAGCCAGTCGACGTCGAATCCGACTTCGATTGTGCAGAAGGCAGCCGTAGCGGCGTTGAAGGGTCCGCAGGAATGCGTCGAGGAAATGCGGCGGGAATATATTGAACTTCGCGACCACGTGGTGAAGGGCCTGCGCTCGATTCCGGGCGTGACCTGCACGATGCCCGAAGGCGCGTTCTATGCTTATCCCAACATCTCGGCGTTCCTGGGACGCGGCGGCGTAAAGTCGGCGTCAGATGTGGCCGGCACGGTTGCTTGCGAGAAGCGCACGTGGCTACCGTGCCGGGAGAAGGATTCGGCACCGGCGAACACATCCGAGTTTCCTATGCGACTTCGAAGGCGGAGTTGGATCGTGGGTTGGAACGCATGCGGAAGTTCTTCGCAGCGCTGTAGACTGCGGAGTCGAGTGCATTTTGTTAAGCATTAATTTTTCAGGTTTCGGCGGAGGCCGTTCGTTCGCGAACGGCCTTTTTTGTTGACGATAGGTTCATGGGAAATTTATATCCATTGCTGATGCTTCCGGCATTCGACCCGCGGCCGTGGGGCACGCATGATCTGTCGCCGATTTATCCCAATCAGCAAGTTCGAGGAAAAGATTGGCGAGGCGTGGCTGACCGGCGACGATTGCAAGGTGGCCAATGGACCGCTGATGGGGCAAACGCTGGCGCAACTCAGCGAGAAATATCAGCGCGAGCTTGTCGGCGACGCTGCCCGTGATGCCCAGCGCTTTCCCTTGCTGCTGAAGTTTCTCTTTCCGCATGAGAAACTTTCAGTGCAGGTTCATCCCGATGATGAGCAGGCGCGCCGCGTGGGTCAGCCCTGGGGCAAAACCGAGTGCTGGTATGTGGCTCACGCGAAGCCGGGAGCGCAAAGTCGCTTTGGGACTGAAAGCCGGGCGTGACGGTTGCGCAGTTGGAAGCAGGCGATCCACGAGAAGCGCGCCGAGGACGTTGCTGAACTGGATGAACGTATTCACGCGGGCGACATGATTTATGTTGCCGGGGGAACCGTACATACTCTGGGGCCGGGCTCGGTGATTGTCGAGACGCAACAGCAATCGGACACGACGTATCGTTTGTATGATTACGGGCGGCCGCGCGAATTGCATCTGAAAGAAGGCCTGGCTGCGGTGAAATTGAACACGTGCGTCCGGAAAAGTGGTGCAGGCCGGCTCCGGCGCAAGTTTCGGGCAGCAACAACCGGCGGGCCGCGTTGGTGGCCGCTCCTTATTTTGTGGTGGATATTTTTGAGATGAAGGAGCGCGCAGGAATTGAGCACGCGCGATGACTCGGGCAAGAGTTCGGCGCAGATTCTGGTGGCCGTGGAAGGATGCGGAGTAGTGGAGGCTCAGGGAGCGGAGCCAGTGACTTTGGCGAAGGGCGATGCGGTGGTGGTTCCGGCGTCGGTCGGGACATTTACGGTGCGGCCACAATGGACGCTGGAGTTCTAAGAGCGCGCGTTCCGGGTGCGACGCTGCCCGAGCCGGAAACACGAATGTAGTGATGCGGAATCCTGAAGATCTGTGGCTAAGAATTCAAACTTCTATCCTGTGATTCTCGCCGGCGGGCGCGGCACGCGCTTCTGGCCCTTGAGCCGGAAGAAGCGCGCCAAGCAATTGCTGGCGCTCGATGGCAAACAGACCATGATTCAGCAGACGGTCGCGCGGCTGCTGCCCTTGGCTCCGCCGAAGCAGTTCTGGATCATCACCAACGATGATCTGCGTCCCGCGATCCTGAAGCAGCTTCCGAAATTGCCGAAGGTCCAAGTGCTCGCCGAGCCGTTGGGACGCAACACCGCGCCGGCGATCGGACTTGCCGCGTTTCTTCTGCTGCGCGAACATCCTGATGCGGTGATAGGGATGTTTCCTTCCGATCATGTGATCGCCGATGAAAAAAGCTATCGAGCGACCATCGCAGCGCGGAGTGGAGATCGCGGCCGCGGGCGAAAATATTGTCGTGCTCGGCATTCGGCCGAACCGGGCCGGAAACCGGATACGGATACATTGAGGCTGGCAGCAGCTTCAGCGGCGACGCCTTCCGCGTGCGCCGATTCACGGAGAAGCCCGATGCGGAGAAGGCCGCCGCATTCGTGGCTGCGGGAAATTATTTCTGGAACAGTGGGATGTTTTTGTGGAGTGCCCGCACGCTCGCCAATGCCCTGCGCGAACATCTTCCAAAGACCGCTTCGCTGCTGGAAGAAATTGCCGCTGCTTTCGGCACGCAGAAGTTCGCCGCGTACTTTCCGCAGGCTATATCCCAAGTGCGAGAACATCAGCGTCGATTACGCGGTGCTGGAACCGCGTTCAGCGAAGGGCGAGCAGGCGGGAAACATCTTTTGTCTGCCAGCCGATTTCGGCTGGAACGATCTGGGCTCCTGGACTGCGCTGCACGAACATCACACTGCGAAGAGCAGTCCGCCGGAAGGCAACCTGATCAACGGCGCCGGCATATTCGTTCTGAACGCGCATGGCAACTATATTCACGCTCCCGGCAAGTTTGTCGCGGCTATGGGCGTGAGCGATCTGGTGGTAGTCGAGACCGAAGATGCGCTGCTGATTACCACCCGGCAGCACGCGCAGGATGTCGGCAAAGTGGTGAAGCATCTGGACGAGAAGAAGCTGCATAAGCTGGTTTAAGAGAGTGGTCAGTGGCCAGTGGTCAGTAACACCCGAGATTTACTGATCACTGACCACTGATCACCGACCACTAATTACTGGTTTCCAATGGCTCAAGAAATCAAATTCGGGACCGACGGCTGGCGCGGCCTCATCGCCGACGACTTTACGTTCGACAATGTGCGGCGGGTCGCCGGCGCGATCGCCTCCTATGTATTGAAGTACGAGGACGCCCGGCGCGGAGTATTCATCGGCTATGACACGCGGTTCGCTTTCGCAGCGTGCAGCCCAAATAGCCGCCGAAGTGATCGCCGGTGCAGGTATTCCGGTGAAACTGGCCAACGATTACACGCCCACCCCGGCAGTTTCCTATGCGGTAAAAAACAGAGAGTGCGGCGGGCGGAGTGATGATTACTTCCAGCCATAATCCGTGGAACTGGAATGGAGTGAAATTCAAAGGGAAATTCGGCGGGTCGGCCACGCCGGCGATCATGAAGAGAATCGAAGAAGAATTGAACGCCGGGGCGATGCCGCAGGGTGCGAAGGCGGCGATTGAAGAAGCCGACCTCAAAACGCCGTACATCGCAGCGGTTTGCCGTTTTGCCGACATGGATCTGATCGGCAAAACCAAGTTCAAGTTTGCCATCGACTCAATGTACGGTTCCGGCCGCGGAATTATTGCCGGAATCTTTCAGGATCGCGGAGTTGCAGCACATTGCGATCCGACAGGAAGTGAACCCGCTGTTTCCTGGCATCAATCCGGAACCGATCGAGCCGCACGTTGCTCTGCTGCAGCAGACCGTGGTCAAAGAAAAATGCGACGCCGGGCTGGCCACCGACGGTGATGCCGACCGCATCGGAGCGGTTGCGGAAGATGGCAGTTTTGTGGACTCGCACAAAATATTCTGCGTTCTGCTGCGCTGGCTGCTGGAGCGCAAGAAGTGGCCGGGAGACGTGGTACGCGCCTTCAATACCACGCGCATGCTCGATCGCATTGCCGCCAAGTACGGCCGCAAGCTTTACGAAACACCGATCGGATTCAAGTACATCGCGGATCTGATGATGGAGCACGACATCCTCATCGGCGGCGAAGAATCCGGTGGCATCGGCTACTCGCGCTTTCTGCCGGAGCGCGATGGAATCCTGAATTGCCTGCTGCTGGCCAATGTCATGGCTGAAGAAGGCAAACCGCTGGGCCAACTGGTTGCGGACTTACAGCGCGAGTTCGGCGCCACACTATTACGGCCGGCGCGATCTGCACATTCCGGAAGAGATGAAGCAGAAGGCGATTCAGCGGGCGCAAGCCGAAAGCACGCAAAGCCTGGGGCACTATCGCGTGGTGAAGAAAGAAAATCTCGACGGCATCAAGTTTTTCCTCGATGCGCCGACGAACGGCAACGGAGCGGAAGCGTGGATCCTGTTCCGCGCTTCGGGAACGGAACCGCTGCTGCGCCTGTACTCAGAGGCTGCGTCGCCGGAGTTGGTGAACGAAATTCTGGCGTCCGCCGAGAGTTTTGTTAAGAGTTAAGCGCAGTGATTCCGCAGAAGCACTCGTCCGCCGGAAACTCCACATTTGACCCGCGCTAATGCGATACTTCTAATTGCGCATGAACTTCGCCGGAAACTCGACCTTGACCTCCGACTCGCCGGAGGCGCGCCGCTACAATCGGATCCACCGCTGGCTCGGCGTCGCCGATTTTGCCATCGGCTCCGCTTTCCTGGTAGTTCTGCTGGTTACCGGGTGGACGGAATGGCTGCGCGACTTTGCCTTGCGCCGGGGATTCCAGAATTACGCACTGGCTGTGTTCGTCTATTTGTTTTTCCTGCTGCTGATCAGCAAATCGTTGGGCTTCGGCTTGGACTATTACGGATTCCGGCTGGAGCGAAGGTTTCAGCTGTCCACCCAAAGACTTCGTTCATGGCTCTGGGATGAAGCCAAGGGATTTCTAGTAGGACTGGTGCTGGCGGGAATCGTTGTGGAGTTGGTGTATTTCATGATTCGCCAATCTCCGCAGCATTGGTGGCTTATCACGTGGGCGTTGTTCATTGGGTTGTTCATACTGTTGGCCCAGCTTGCTCCGGTCGTGCTGCTCCCGATTTTCTATAAGTTCGAGCCGCTGGATAATGAAGACCTGCGGCGAAGGCTGGTTTTATTAAGCGAGCATGCGGGCACGCGTGTGCGCGGAGTCTATCGCTGGAAGCTTTCGGAGAAGAGCAAGAAAGCGAACGCGGCTCTTACCGGTCTGGGCAGTACCCGGCGGATCATCCTGGCCGATACCCTGCTGGATAACTACGCTGCCGAGGAAATCGAAGCGGTTCTCGCGCATGAACTCGGGCATCACGTTCACCGGCACATTCTGAAGAGCATTGTGGTGCAAGCTGGGACTACACTGCTTGGGTTCTGGGCCGCGAACTGGGTGCTGCACTATGCGGTTGATCATCGCATGTTCGAGGAGCTTTCCGATTTCGCTAACCTGCCTCTGCTGGCTCTTACCGCAACTGCGCTCTCGCTTCTGCTGATGCCAGCGCTCAACGCCTACTCGCGCTACAACGAGCGGCAGGCCGACCGCTACGCTTTCGAATCGATTGTCAGCGTCGAACCTTTCATCTCGTCGATGAACAAACTGGCGCAGCAGAACCTGGCGGAGCGCACGCCGTCGAAGTGGATTGAGGTTTTGTTCCACTCGCATCCCGCAATTTCGAAGCGCGTGGCGGCCGCAGAGGCTTGGCGGCGTGCGCAAGAGAGCCCTGGTACCTAGTACCTGGTACCCAGAAAAGTCAACGCTTGCGTAGAATTTCGGCTACGCGCTGCAGATCTTCTTCTGTATCTACTCCCACCGAGTCGAAAGGCGTTTCGCCGACGTAGATGGGGATTCCATTTTCCAGGAAACGCAGTTGCTCCAGCCGTTCACTTTTTTCGAGCGTTGATTCCGGTTGGCTCACAAAGAGGTCGAGCGCGGGTTTCCGGTAGGCATAGAGGCCGAGATGTTTAAAGTAGCCGGGCCCGGTTTGGTCGCGATCGAACGGAATTGTTGCCCGGGAGAAATAGAGAGCGCGACCGCCAGGAGCGGTCACGACTTTGACGGCATTGGGATTTCCGACGTCTTCCTGCGGGCATGGAGTCTTCACGGTTCCGACCTGGACCGCCGGATCTTTCATCACCTCGAGCAGGGCGGCAATCTGCTCCAGACGGACGAGCGGTTCGTCGCCCTGCACGTTGACGTACACATCGGCAGCGATTGAGCTCGATAGTTCCTGCACGCGCTCGGTGCCGCTACGGTGAGTAAGCGAAGTCATTCTGGCATTCCAGCCATGGTTGCGGCAGGCTTCCATGATCTCTTCGGAATCGGTGGCGACGATCACGTCGGAAAGAAGGGGCGACGAGCGGACCGCCTCATACACCCAGCCGATCAGCGGCTTGCCCGCAATCTCGCGCAGCATCTTGCGCGGCAGACGAGTGGAAGCCAGTCGAGCGGGAATGATGGCAACCGATTTCATGGATTGAACTGTGGAGATGCCGGAGGTTGCGTTAGTCGCGATCGAACGTGCCTAGCGCCGCTTCCTGGAACTCCAACGTGGCTCTTGGGGTTCCGCCTGAGCAGATACAAAGAAAACAGCCGCTTCGGTCTCCAAATGTCCGTCCTGCTCTTCGATCATGGCAAACCTCCCGCTATTCTATAGCAGCCTAATACTCGACGCAGACTTGTGCGGGCAGCGTCGCGACCCACCCTTGCAAAAAACGCAAGGATGGGCCACCCTCAGTGCAAATGGCGCTGCATGAGCATAGTTAGAGGCAGGCAACCCGCCACACAGATCAAGCAATACATCATTAGTGGCTGCGGGCGAAAGTTTGACACTGTTTTGCCGTGGCTCTTAGAATCAATAAGGTTGAGCGCGAGCATTTCAACAGTTATGCCAGCCTGTGTTCCTCCAGTCTGGTTGGCACGTGGCGGCGTAGCTCAGGTGGCTAGAGCGACGGTCTCATAATCCGTAGGTCCGTGGTTCGAGTCCACGCGCCGCCACCAATCTTATCAATAACTTGCGCCAGATCGGGCCGCGCGGAGAAGCAGTAAAAACTTTATCGGCAACGCAAACAGTGCCGAAAAAGCCCAACTCGCATTACTTCCTGCCTGATCAATGCGTGTAATCGCGATATTATGCTAGTCAACCGTCTGAAGAACGACCCCTTTGAACTCTCATTGACTTGCCAAAGGGCCACGCATACCATGCCATGAGTTCCTCACTACATGAGGGGAACCCATGCCCGATCCTGACGCGCCCAACCCCAAGACTGAAAGCGACGGCGCGCCGACCGACGTTACCCGCGATATCGAACCCGGCGCCCCGTCAGGCGTCGCATCCTCGGCCAAGGACGTGGAGCAGCTTCCACGCATCGGGCGCTATCGCATCCTGCGGCTGCTGGGCGAGGGTGGGATGGGCTCCGTTTACGAGGCGGAACAGGAGCAGCCTCGCCGTCGGGTTGCGCTGAAAGTCATCAAAACCGCCTGGGCCAGTTCCGAACTGCTGCGCCGGTTCGAACTGGAATTCCAAACTCTCGGGCGCCTGCACCATCCCGGTATCGCACAAATCTACGAAGCGGGGTCGGCCGAAACCGGATTCGGCTCGCAGCCATTCTTCGCGATGGAGCTCATTCAGGGCAAGCCGTTGGTCGACTATGCCAGCGCACACCATCTGAACATGCGGCAACGGCTGGAGCTGATGATTAAGATTTGCGCGGCGGTTGAGCACGCACATCAGCGCGGCATCATCCATCGCGATCTGAAACCCGGAAACATTCTGGTGGACGAAAGCGGCCAGCCCAAGGTTCTCGATTTTGGGCTGGCGCGCGTGACCGACGGCGACATGCAGGCTACCAGGCAGACCGACATGGGCCAGCTGTTGGGCACGCTCCCGTACATGAGCCCCGAGCAGGTAATGGGCGATCCGATGGCGCTCGACACTCGCAGCGACGTCTATGCGCTAGGAGTGATTCTCTACGAGTTGCTCGCGGGAAAACTGCCCTATCAGGTTTCGCGGCAGGTTGTTGAAATGGTGAAGACCATCCAGCAAGTCGACCCTACGCGGTTGAGTTCGCTGAATCGTGCTTACCGCGGAGATGTTGACACCATTGTCGGCAAGGCGCTGGAGAAGGATAAGACGCGGCGCTACGGGTCGGCGGCCGAATTGGCGGCGGACCTCCGGCGCTACCTGGAAGACCGGCCGATAGCAGCCAAGCCAGCCAGCACCAGCTATCAATTGCAAAAATTCGCGCGGCGGAACAAGACGCTGGTGGTCGGAATCGCCGCGGTTTTTCTTACGCTCGTCATCGGCGTCGTGGTCAGCACGTGGCAAGCGGTGCGGGCGCGGCAGGCAGAACGACGGGCGCAAACCGAGGCCGCAACCGCGCAAGCCGTCGTGAGTTTTCTGCAGAACGATCTGCTGGGGCAGGCGAGCGCCTACAACCAGTCGAAACCCGACCCGGACATCAAGGTGCGCACGGCCCTGGACCGGGCGGCAGCGCGGACTGGAGGCAAGTTCGCAGGACACCCGGACGTAGAGGCATCCATACGGGACACCATGGGGCAGACGTATACGGACTTGGGACTCTACCCGGAGGCGCGGAAGCAATTCGAACAGGCGCTGGATTTGGAGCAGCGGGCGCTCGGGGAGACGAATCCGCACACCCTCAAAACCATGAGCCGCCTTGCCCGGGTAGCCGAGCTCCAGGGCAAATACCCGGAGGCTGAGGCGCTCCTCACGCAGGCAATTGCAATGCAGCGCCGCGTCTTGGGTTCCGAGCATCCCGACACGCTGTATTCTATGGTCGATCTGCTTACCGTCTACGGCCGAGAGGGTAAGCAGGTGCCCGAGGCCCTCGGCAGCGAGACCTTGGCGATCGAGCGGCGCGTGCTGGGTCCCGAGCATCCTGATACGCTGGCGTTGATGAACAACCTGGCGAACGGCTACCAGAGCGACGGCAAGTTCGCGCAGGCCGAGGCGCTCCACAGCCAAGCCCTCGAGACCCAGCGCCGCGTATTGGGTCCCGAGCATCCCGACACGCTGAAGTCCATGGGCAACTTGGCTAACGTCTACGAGGATGAGGGTAAGTACCCGCAGGCCGAAGCGCTCTACAGCCAGACCCTGGAGCTCCAGCGCCGCGTGCTGGGTCCAGAGCATCCCGAGACGCTGGGCTCCATGGACAATCTGGCCAATGCTTACGCGGACGAGGGCAAGTATGCGCTGGCCGAGACACTCCACAGCCAGACGCTCGAGATCCGGCGCCGCGTGCTGGGCCTCAAGCATCCCGCCACGCTCGGTTCCATGGACAGTCTGGCCGGCGATTACGCGGACGAGGGCAAGTATGCGCAGGCCGAGGCACTGTTCAGCCGCACTGTGGAGATGATGCGCAGCACGTTGGGTCCTGAGCATGCCCTTACTGTCCTCACCCTCGCGGATTTCGCGTCCGTGTACCAGCGAGAAGGCAAATACGATTTGGCCGAGAAGTACGCGGCGCAGGCGCTTACAGGGGAACGGAGCGCACTGGGCCCGGAGCATCCGGATGCGTTGGTTTGCGAGGCCGATCTGGCTTTGGCGTACGTGTCGCAGGGAAAGTTCGCGGAGGCCGAGCCCGTGGCGCGCGAAGCCCTGGAGGCGGAGAAGAAGGTCCGACCTGATGACTGGCAGCGATACCGCGCCGCGAGCCTGCTGGGCGAAAGCCTCGCAGGAGAGAAAAAATACACGGAGGCTGAACCGCTGCTGCTCGAAGGCTATCAGGGGATGCTGGCCCGCCAAGACCGAATCGACGCCCCCGGTCGCTACCACCTGGAACTGGCGCATCAATGGCTCGTTCAGCTTTACGAAGCCTGGGGCAAACCCGACAAAGGGGCCGAATGGAAGAACAAGTGAGGCCGCGCGGTCATGAGCATGATCTTCCACGGGTTCACTTCAGATGGCGTACGCCCTTGGGCCACGACGCCAGCCAACTTAACGCGCGACGGGAATTGCCATAGGCTCGGCACGCCAGACACGGACGTTATCGTGATGCATTCTCCAAAATTCGCTTCTACTGCTGAATTGCAGGCCTTCGAGTCAATTGTTGTAACCAGGCGATAGCGCTCAAAACCCTTTCGCCCCCACCCTTGGTTGAATCGCCCATGCGGTCTCCGTCGTCCCAATAGCTGCGGCATGGGAGGCCGTCGCTATGCTAAGAGCCGCTTACGCTTTGCATTTCGCGCATTAGTATGCTATGTCTATGGGCACGCGACTTGTTGAACTTATTGCTTTATTGATGGTTGTGAGCGCGGGAGTCCTGGCTGCCGCTGACAGCAAGGGGTCTTGTCCGCCGACACCGCCGAAGCCGAAGGCGGTCGCGACGAAAGCGTCAGCGCCACAAACTCCTCCCACTCCTGACGCGCAATACGCCGGGACAGTGATGCTAATGGCCGTTATCAGTGACAAGGGTTACGTGTGCGATGCTCAGGTGATTCGCGGGTTAGATAAGGAGACCGACAAGAAGGCAGCGGGAGCCGTGCGTCAGTGGCACTTTCAGCCAGCGCGGAAAGATGGACACGCCGTTCCCGTCGTCGTCACTGTGGAGGTGAACTACTGGCGTAAGGACGGCGAGCTTGTTCAGTTTCCCGCCGCTCCAACCCTCGCGCAGACGCAAGACGAGTCGGCACATTAAAGGTAGCTCGTCTTACGTACTTTCGACCCCCGAGTCTGCCTGCGGAAAACAGAGCAGTACCAGAAAACTCTCTTGTTTCCACAACACAAGCTGATAAGGAAGAAGACATGCGTGGACAAGACGAGCAGAAGTTGGGAGTTTTCAGCTACGTAAGCCCTGAGCAGCGAATCCCTCACGACCATCCTCTTCGGCAGCTCCGTGTCATGGCGATTGGAAGTCTTCCAGCGCGATAACTGGACTTGTCAGCTTTGCTGTCGGACGGATATGGAATTGCATCTCCACCATCTCTATCGAACTGCCGAAAACCCTTGGGAGGAGCCGAATCCAAACCTGCTAACCCTCTGTAAGCTGTGCTGGATCCGTTTTATTGGACCCCGCCCAACGGTGAATCAATGGCGCAGCTCTGTTTGCGGGGTGATCGAGTACTTCAGACCCTGCATCGTGAGTGTTCGGAGAAGAGAGTAATTATCGTGTGCCACGGTTTGGTGATGTGGGCTTTCAAGCTTCGGCTAGAGCGGCTCACGCCGCAACACTTTCTTGAGCGAGCGCGGTCCAAGGCGATTGCGGACAAGATTCGCAATGGCCAAATCATCCACTACACTAGGCAGAACCCCGATGATCAGACTCTTGCGCCGCGTGCGGACTGGGTTCGATCGGTCTGTCCATGGGACGTGGGAAGATCAAGCCTGGAGTGGCGAAGAATTGAACGACCGAGATGGACCAACGCAGACCTTATCGAGCTTGTAGAAGCTTCTCCACGGGTCGTGGCTTAATGGCGGGCTCCGGTCATCGTCGGGGAGTAGACCCCCTTTAGGTCCCACGCATGTACAAGTGCCCTTCGAGCGTGGCGGTTACGACCGGCGTGAGTTCCTTGCATAGCTCACCAGATATTTTCCGCGTGATCTCTTGCTCGATTGCTTCGTTGTCGCTCGTACTAAGTCCACAAGCCCTCCAGTCTCCTGCGTAAATTTGTCCTGAGTGGTGTCCCAGTCTTGTCCCAATCCAAGATCGACTTTGGAGTATACCGGCTTTAGATCCCACGTGTGGGTCATGTCTAGTCCTCGCTTGAGGGAGAAACAGGCTTTGCCTCCGCACGTGCAACAAGATGCGTGCTCCGCAGGGGTTTCCGGACGGCGGCTCTGGTCGAGCGAAGACGGGGGGGCGTTTCTCGATTGACATCAGGTTCGGAAAAGTGGTATTAGAGTGGTACAGTGGTCGTCCATGTCAGCATCTCACGCGCTGAAGCGGCTTACTGTCGTTTGCAGATGCTCGGCTTGACTGAGAATGATTTGGGTTTCAACGCCCCTTCGAAAAAAACATTAATGAGATGAGCGCTTCAATCGCATGAAACTACTTCTGGCTCGATATCTCTGGAATCTTGATGGACTCAAGGAGAGTCTGAAGCTTGAAAATAGGAATTGGGATGAAGTGGCCTCGGTGTTGCCACCGGGTGGCGTGAGTCTTCACCACAATTTGACACTCCATGGCAGCGGAGCCAACCGATCTCCACCCCGCGGCGTAGCATTGCAATCCACCTGAGGACGGAGAAATCCAAGCCAATCGCCGAACACCCGTACACAACCAACTTGGGGGACCCAATCAAGTGCCCAGTGATTTTCGAGAGCTGACAACGCCGAGAGTAACTCATCTTTTGTGGTTCGCAATGAGATGCAAGTCTGCGGGTGGGAAGTGTATGCGGTCCGTGACGAACGGAAAAGAGGTGACGGGCACAGTTTCCATCGCCGGTTGCAGGGACTGCCTTCTTGTGAGAACCGCCCTAAGTAAACAGAAACGGACGGCCCAGCATCGCGCGCATGGTGCTCGCTTAGATCTATCGGGCGGCCACCGTCCGTTCTATTCACTCAGCAAGCCACTCGCCACCTGAGGAGGACGCATATGAATTTGGCCTTAATGGGTGGTACTCCGGTTCGGACGCGCCCGTTTCCGTCATGGCCTCAGTCAGAAGAAGAAGAGAGAGAGTCGCTTTTAGAGGTCCTCAAGAGCAGGTCTTGGGGCGGATACAGTCCCACGGTGAACGAATTTGAAGAGGCATTCGCGAGCTTCCACCAGGCGAAGTACGGTGTGTCATGCTCGAACGGAACTGTGGCGTTGGAGGTCGCACTCCGTGCGATTGGTATCAGGTGTGGCGATGAAGTAATCGTGCCCCCTTTCACGTTTGTTGCAACCGCAACTGCAGTTTTGTTGTGCCACGGATGTCCCGTATTTGTTGATATTGATCCGAATTCATTTTGTTTGTCCCCTGCTGCCGTTGAAGCTGCCATTACGTCGCGCACCCGAGCCATCATTGCCGTTCATTTCGGCGGGCATCCAGCGGATATGGATGCTCTCTGTGCGATCGCCGAAAAGCATGGAGTTGCGCTGCTGGAAGATGCCGCCCATGCGCACGGGGCTGTCTGGAGCGGAAAATCTATCGGGAGTTTTGGCATCGCGGCCGCTTTTAGTTTCCAGGGATTTAAACTCATGACCAGCGGCGAGGGAGGGATTGTCCTCACCAACTCCTCCGAAGTCGCCGACAAAGCGTGGAGCTACTGTAATCAGGGTCGCCGGAGAGGGGCAGCGTGGTATGAGCATTTCACTCTAGGAAGCAACTATCGCATCACTGGGTTTCAAGCCGCCATACTTCGCGACCAACTAAAGAGGCTTCTCGGCCAAATAGCGATCCGCTCGGATAATGTGAACTATTTTCGCGAACGCTTGCGATCCTTCCCTGGGATCACACTCGCTGACGATGATGCCAGAGTGGATCGGCATCCATATTATTTACTAACTCTACGGTATGACGCCTCTATGTTCGGCGGAGTGGAGCGGGACTTCGCTATCAAAGCCCTACGGGCGGAGGGTATTCCGGTGCAGCCTACCTATCCGCACCCTCTATACCGAAACCCGCTATTTCATAGCAGCCAACCACCCGCATGCCTCAGTGGACCCTGGCAGACCGAACAGCACTATGAATCGCTTCATCTTTCTGAGGCGGAGCGGGTCTGCCGGGATGGAATGTGGTTGGAGCAAAACCTATTCCTGGGTACCCATAGGGACGTTGACGATGTGCTGGAGGCATTTGAAAAAGTAAAAGAGTGCTCGCCCGCGCTACTCGATTGTCAGCAAGTAGCTGGAACGTCACGCCAATGAGGATCCGACTCAGGAAATCGTTTTGTTGGACAGCAGGAATCATTTGGGTCGCTTCTCTGTGGAGTGCGGAACTGATAGCTCAGACAATTAAAGATCCTTCCGTGATTCCCTGGATTCTTCATGAGGATTTTCAATCCGGGATTACGGGCTGGATTAGCTTCCCTTTGCCTCAGGATGTAGGCTTCGATCCCTCGCTCTATGTAGGTAAGGTAGCAGGCTCTCCAGTTCTCGTGAGAAATGTGATCTCCAGAGGCGAAGATCGTCTTAGGGTTGGGCTGCTCCGCCCACTGCATTTTCTGGGAACGCCGGCGTCGATTTTCGAAGTGACCTATCGACTGGAGGTAGGAGGATCGGCAACTGGGGCCTCTTTCATGATCGTTACAGCAGACGGGAGGAAATATGAAACGTCCCTTTCCCTCGGCCCTGGACAACATTCCGCACGCATTTCAGGTGAGCAGTTACATCTGCTCGCGTCTGGAGTGGAAGTGGAAGCAGTCGTGATCGAAATGAGCGTGTCTCGACCCGCGAGAGGTTCAGATAACCGCTTGACGATTCAGAGTCTGAGCATAAAAGGAAAGCAACGCCCTGGCATCGCCCTTCGCTGGCCCCATGTGGCCGTCTCACCGGGAAGCGGCATGAGGATTGCCAGCCAAGTGATTACCCCCGGAACTCCGGCGCAAATCGAATTTGAAGCTGCAGGTGAAGAAGGAATAATAGAAGTTAGTGATGACGCTGGAATGGTTGTAAGTAAGGAAAAGTTACCTGCGGGCGCCAACAGCGCGTTACTTCCGGAGCAGATTAAGGCTTCGCCCGGTCTGTGGAAGGCAACCATATCGCGAGGTGCAGAGCGCTCCGAGCTTCTCCTTCTCGTGGTAAATAATGCCCCGGCCCATCCACGGGTGCTTCTCAGCAGAACACGAATCGAACAGTTAAGGTCGCACCAGAAGGCGCAAGAACTCGAAGACATAGTTCATCGGCGAGCAACTCAGTTGGCTTTGTCAATTGATACGAAGGTGGATGGGGGCGCAAATATCCCAGAACTTTCCAGCATATCGCCGTTTCCGGGCCTTGCGGCCTATTTTCGATTGATGGAAGACTTCAGCAATGCCATCGGATATAACGCCTTGGATTTTTGCCTAACTGGCGATCGACGAGCTTTGGACGTGGCTCGCCACGCGCTTCTTGCGGTATCGGAATGGCCGACATGGACCCCGCCCTGGTTTCCCACACACGGACTTCACACGTATTACGAAGTCGGAGTGGCAACGCAAGCAATCGCCTTGGGCTATGACCTCATCGCGGACCAGCTGACTCTAGAAGAACGATCACAAATTATAAGGGGACTGTGGCGCAACTCGATTCTGCCAACGCTCGATGACTATTTCTTCAACGATCGAATCCCTGTGGAGGCGAGCAATCATGAAGCCCAATCGGTGGGGGGCGCGCTCGCGGCCGTAGTAGCCACATACGGAGATGTTCCGGCGTGGAATGACCGTCTGGGCGCTGCATTGGCGGAATTAACAGGAGTCAACGATCGTCTGCTAAACGGCCTCTTTTCTGGAGACGGAAGCGAAGCCGAGCCCGGTGGCTATCAGAATTTTGCCATGCAAGGACTTTCCTTTGGTATGGCGGCTTTAAGTGCATTCGGCATACATCCCGCCGGTACGGACAAAATGGCACAATCGTTTTGGTGGTTGCGCTACGTGGAGGTCACTCCCGGTGTGTTTCTTGACACGGGTGATTTTGATGGAGAACTTAAAGCGCTTTCCGGGTTCGCCTGGGCTGCCGAATATTCCGGAAGTCCGGAGCTCCGGATTTTCTATGGTAGTGCCAGCGACTTGAGCTTAGGTGGATTGTTCCGGCTTCCAGCGACTGCCGCTCCGTTTGCAGACACGGGGCGAGCCCTAGAACAAGCCCCGAGCCTGCTGGATTTGGTTTGCTGCAGTCAGCCTGAGCCGGCGGCTGCAGTTACCCCTCCCCCCTCGCGCATCTTTCCAAAACGGGGCAGTGCTGGCCTTCGAAGTGGATGGGACTCCGCAGATACGGTTATCTCCATCCGGGTAGGTCCGTGGTTCAATCACGAGCACCACGACCAGGGAAGCTTTCAGGTAGCATCATTCGGCGAGAAACTGATTGGAGAAGCTGGTTACTCCGATTACTATAAAGATCCGCACTACACGGATTATTTCAGCGAAGCACCCGGGCATAACACAGTATTGCTCGATGGAAACCCATTCAGCCAAACTCCCTATGATGGCAGTTACTGGCCTGCGTTTCACGATTACCCTCGGTTCACCGCAAGCATCCTCTCGAACGCAGTCGATTACATTGCCGCGAACCTTACACCTGCATACGGAAACACGTTGGAACTCTTTCGTCGAGAATATCTGTTTCTCAAACCCGATATATTGATCGTCCACGATCGACTGGAATCTTCCAAACCACACCGGTATGACTGGCTGCTCCATGTGCCTGTAGGCCTTCGAGTCAGTCAGCACGGATCCAATGCGCTGATTCAGGGAAAGTCGGCGTCCGCCACCGTCGCCGCCTTCTCGCCAGACTTACATTGGTTAATCGAATCGACTCCCATCCCAATCGTCGAATACTCTGAGTTCGACAGCCATCGCATCCTACTGCGACAACAGATCAGATTGAGTTCGGCCCTACGGACCCAGGCTGACTTCTTGGTCGGCATGCGCTTTGCCGATGCGTCGCTCGAAAATATTCCGCTGCATCGCCTTGCCAGTTCTTCATTCGAGGGCTTCAGCGGCAGCATAGGTGATAGAAAGTTTGCTGCCGTTTTCCGGACACATCGCGGGCGGCTGATAAACGGCAGCGTTAGCACCGATGGAGATGTATTGGCAGTGTTGGACAAATCGAAAACAAGGCAGATTTTCGTAAGTGGAGCTCAATCGCTCTACGTCGAGCGGCGCGAAGTTTTATCAGCCAATAATCCTGTCAATGTCGTGCTTCAACTCGCAAGTGGTCAGGATGACTTTCAGGTGACTACGGCCAAGTCTTGCGTGCTAAAAATGCTGGCTCAGAGTCGTCCTGAAGAAGTAACGGTGGACGGGAAAGCAATTGCCACTTCACTATCAGGAAAACTTGTCATCGTCAGAGTGCCCGAAGGAGAGCATCGTGTCAGCATCCGTTATTGAACCGGCACTGGCCGAACTAGCGGATTGGAATGTAATGGACGTCAATGTTCACATTGGGCCTTCGGGAATCCATGGTCATCTGGCACTCGACAAGAACGATCTTCTAAGGGAGATGGATCGCTTCGGCATCAACACCGCGGTCGTATCTCATTTTACTGCGGAAGAATATGATCCTGTCGAAGGCAACCGCAGTCTTGAACGCGAGGTCGATCCTCGTTTCGTTCCTGCGTGGGCTGTGTTGCCCGGCATTTTCTCAGTTCAGTATCTCTCCGCAAGGAACCCAGTCGTCGCGAGGATCTATTGCGGACCGTCAAGACATAACTTTTCGACCGCTCCATGGTGCTCGGGCACTCTATTTGAGTATTTGCAGCAGTACTCGATACTCACGTTGATTTCGCTCGAAGAGTTTCAGACGGCGCCCGCATTTGTTGGATGGGAAGTCTTGAAAACCTTGCTGAGCAACTTTCCTCGCCTTCCGGTAGCTCTTCTCGACTTAGGGTATCGGTCGGATCGTTATCTATTCCCCTTGCTGGAGCGGTTTCCGACTCTTCATTTCGATTGCTCGACCTACGCAGCGGCTCACAGACAATTAGAAGCGACCGTGGAACGATTTGGCGCAGAAAGAATTTTGTTCGGCAGCCGGCTGCCTTTATATACTCCGGGAGCTCCTTTGGCAGTGCTGCTGACCGCGCGTATTTCTGACTCAGCTAAACGAGCGATTGCAGGTGGCAACTTGCGTCGCCTATTACAGCGAGGTGAGTCATGAGGTCCCCTGTACCAATTGTTGACTGTCATGGCCACGTGGGAGTCCATCCGGATTTTCCTGCGTACAAAACCGAACCTGAAGAGATGTTGCAGGTGATGGATCTTCTCAATATTGAACGACTGGCGATTACATCGACGCTTGCCTGTTACAACGACTGTCCGCGAGGAAACGCCGAGGTGCAACGCGTACTGAAGGAACATCCTGGAAGATTCCTCGGCTATATAACGGTTAATCCAAATCCTGCGGGACTGGCTCTAACGCAGTTACTGCAATATGCCCACTTTCACACTCCTCCTCTGATTAAACTGCACCCGGCCTGCCAACATTATCCGGTGCATGGCCCTAAATATTCTCCCGTTTGGGACTATGCCAACCAAACGCACGCAATCGTCCTTGTTCATACTTGGGATTCTGATCCCGAGTGTGGTCCGCTACTGTTGGGCCCGATCGCGCGCGCATATCCCAATGCCCGGATTCTTTTGGGACATGCTGGGGTCACGTGGCGAGGTTACGAGCAGGCACTCGAGGTCGCAAAGACCCATCCGAATACGTTCCTGGATATCACCGGTTCGCAAAGCCACCGCACGATTCTGGAGCATTGTGTGCGTCAGATTGGTGCTGATCGAGTCTTGTTTGGGTCGGACTTGCCGTATTTGGAGGCGTCGTTGAGTCTGGGGCGGGTTCTGACGGCTCGCATCTCTGATCCAGAAAAGGAAGCAATTCTGCGCACCAACTTCCTCCGATTGCTTTCTTCAGGTGGCCTATGAAACTCTTGAATTTCTACGCCTTAGAGAACAATCTCCATCTTGGGG
The DNA here is from genome assembly GCA_963841125.1 of uncultured Acidobacteriaceae bacterium. Lineage (GTDB taxonomy): Bacteria > Acidobacteriota > Terriglobia > Terriglobales > Acidobacteriaceae > Sulfotelmatobacter. Next base: position 1,049,605 of record CAWJBH010000003.1, on the reverse strand, counting down.
TTGTTGAGAACGGTCAAGTCTTTGATCTCTCGGCTGCGATGCCCACCAAAATGGCGTTCTCGTCCGTCGTCGAATTCGTCCGCGGCGGACCGGACGCAATTTGTGAAGCTGAGGTCGCCCTAAAGCGACACCGTGAAGAACATTTCCTTTGGCGACCATTTGAGACTCTGAAACACGGGCCATTAATTTCTCGGGAGTGTCGAATATTTGCGGTCGGATTGAATTATGCCGATCATGCTGCGGAAAACCATCTGCCTCCTCCAGACAATCCGATCATCTTCACTAAGCTCACCTCCGGGGTGACTCCTCACAACCACGCCGTCGCACTGCCGGCCTGCTCAAGTCAAGTTGATTATGAAGCCGAATTCGCTTTCATGATCAGTCGTGCTGCCAGAGGGGTCTCTGAGACTGATGGCGCCCAATTTATCGCAGGCTACACAATCATGAACGACGTCACGGCACGGGATCTGCAGTTTCAAGATAAGCAATGGTTTCGCGGTAAAAATTGCGACGGTTTCGCTCCGCTGGGGCCCTACCTGGTTACTGCGGACGAGCTTTTAAATCCCGACAATCTCGAAATTAAGCTCACTCTGAACGGGCGGACTATGCAGCATTCCAATACGCGCAATCTGTTTTTTAAACCACCCAAACTGATCGCTTATCTCTCGCAAACTCTCGGACTTGAAGCTGGCGACGTCATCACTACTGGCACTCCTGCTGGCATCGGTTACTTCTTGAATCCTCAAGTATTCTTGAAGCCCGGAGACGTAATGGAGGTCGAGATCGAGCGCATTGGTGTGCTCCGAAATTCCATTCGTGCTCCGCAGCCTGGTTTTGAACGGAGCGCAGCGTGAATCGCATTCGTATTGGAGTGATTGGTCTGGGAACGATGGGAGAGGAATATACGAAAATATATGCAGCCCATCCCTTAGCCGATGTCATCGCAGTTAGTTCCCGACGCGAACAACGGGTTGCTGAAATACGCAGCCGCTATTGCATTCCCAATGGATATACCGATTACGCGAAAATGCTGGAACGGTCAGACATTGATGCGGTGGTTGTCGCAACGCCTGACAGTCACCACTTTGCTCCAGCACGAGATGTGCTGGAATCGGGCAAACATGCTTTGGTGGAAAAGCCTCTCACTACAAGCGTCGCGGAGGCTGACGAATTGATAAGTATTTGCCGGCGCACCAGGAAGAAGTTGCAAGTAGCTTTCAACCATCGCTGGCTTGCGCCTTACTATCAAACCAAGGTTGCGATTGCCGATGGCCAGATTGGGCTACCGCTGGCTGGTTATGCCCGGAAAAACGACACGATTTGGGTTTCAACGGAACATATTTCCTGGGCGGGCGAAACAACCCCGGCTTGGTTTCTGTCGTCGCACGATATCGATCTCATGCGTTGGTTCCTTGATTCGGAGCCGGTAGCCGCACGTGCTTGGGGTCGGAAAGAAGTCCTTAGATCGCGGGGCATTGATACATATGACATCATCCAGGCTCAGGTGAAATTTGCTTCTGGTGCATTTGTAACTTTTGAGTCGGCCTGGGTATATCCCAACACCTTTCCATCTATCGTCGACTCTTTTGTAGAAGTAGTCGGAACCGCCGGCCATGTTCATCTCGACCGGAAGTGTGAATCCATGGAGGTCAGTACAGAAAAGAAATTCTCTTATCCCAAGGTGTTTCTCAACTCGCAGGTGTTCGGACGAGCGCGTGGCGCATTTCCTACATGCCTGGAAGATTTCTTGTTCGCAATCCGGGATGACGCGGAGCCCCAAGTAACCGTGTTTGACGGACGCCAGGTGACAGCGACGCTTCAGGCGATCCATCAGTCCCTTGAGAGCGATCGAACAGAGGCCATAGCTCCGGCCGCTGAGAAAGATTAGGGCCGGTAGTGCACCGAGCGGATGCAATTGTGATGACCGCCTACTTTGTGACCATGATTGCGATTGGGATACGGTATTCGCGGTTCATGAAATCCTCTGACATGTACTTTGCTGGGGGAAAACAGATCAGCTGGTGGCTCGGCGGCGTGTCCTTGGTGATGTCGTACGTTAGCGCTCTCTCCATCGTTGTGTACGCAGGACTCGGGTTCCAATATGGTTTGGTTGCGTTGACATTGTACTGGGTAAGTGTGCCGGGAGTCCTTGTTGCGACATGGCTCTTCGCACAGCGATGGCGCCGGGCCGGAGTGATAACACCTACCGAGTTTCTAGAAAGGCGATTCACGTCATTTGTGCAGCAACTCTTAGCCTGGTCCGGGATGCCCTTACGAGTTATTGATGAGGGCCTTAAACTTGTTGCGATAGGAATGTTTGCGTCTGCGGTCTTCAACATCCCCGCCTGGAAGGCCATTTTGTGCGCAGGGGTGACCATCATTCTCTATTCGACGCTGGGCGGCCTCTGGGCCGTAGTGGTTACTGACTTTGTTCAGTTCGTTTTGGTCAGCGGTGCAGTAACCATCCTGTTGCCGCTGACCCTAAGGGCGGCTGGCGGCTGGCGGCACTTTAACACTGTGATGCCCGCTCACTTTTTTGCTGCGGTGCACAAGCCCTTCAGCTGGCTCTATGTAGGATCGTTCTTAGTGCTGAATACCATCTCTCTTTCGGGGAACTGGTCGCTGATTCAAAAATTCTACTCAGTCAGAACAGATCGTGAAGCGCGGCAAGTCGGATGGCTCGCTGGCGTGCTTTTCTTCCTGCTTCCGCCTTTTTGGATCGTGACCGGCATTCTCGCCCGCGGCTTTATTCCTTCTGGCGGAATCGATCCACAGACTATTTATGCTCGCGTGAGTACAGATCTTCTCCCTCCAGGAGTACTGGGGACGATCATGGCAGCATTGTTTGCGGCCACCATGTCCGTTTTATCCTCCGGTTATAACGTCATTTCTTCGGTTCTAACAATGGATGTCTATCGGCCGCTCATTCGACCCAACGCCTCCCAGCGTGAACTGGTCCTGGCAGGGAGGATGTTAACAATCGGAATCGGAGTGATCGCGCTGGGAGTCGGTCTGGCTGTTGCCCATTTTCGCTGGACAATCTTCGACACAATGGTCATGGCGTATGGCTTCTTCTTGCCACCCACGGTCTTGCCTATGCTTGGCGGACTGCTAAGCCGCCGTCTTTCTTCCAACGGCGTGCTCGTTGGTTTCTTTGCTGGCATCGTGATCGGACTGGGATTTATCGTCGCTCGATCGCTATTTGAGCCCGAACCGTACGGACTATTCGCCGCTGCGAGCCTCGCAGGGCCCGCAGTAGGCACGACACTGGTTCTAATGCTTGCGGCCTTCATGTTTCCCGCAAAGGGGAATGCTGCGAGAGTTGCGTCGGACTTCATCGCCGGACTCGCCCGGCCTGCCCTCGCGACCGAAGACAATATGCCGAGTCCGCTACCCATCGCTGGGCTTGTCATCGGCATCATGGGACTCGTGCTGGCATTGGTTGGCTTCGGGTTAGTTTCCGGTGACCGGCTAAACCTGTTGACGCTGAGCGTGGGAGTTAGCTTCCTCACCGTCGGAGTGTTCATGGCGTTTGGACACAAGCACCATTTATTTCAAAGCAAGAACCGGGTCGTTGCGCCCCAAACCGCGCAGTCGGGACCACCGTGTAATTGAAATCGTCTGTCGCTAACTTGGGGGATCGAAGGAGTTGGTTATGAAACGCGCAATCGTGGTCGTCGTTACTTTGACATTCGGACTGACATTGATTGGACCTCTCACTCCCCTCTCAGCAATTGCTGGGCAATCCGTCGGCCTCAACAACGTTCAAGTGTCCATTTCATTGAATGCAGAACAACTCTATAAGAGGGCACTCCGGGTCGACGATTCGTGGTGGGAGCCTGGGGAATCCGCCATTCACATAACCCGGGGCATCGTAGTGCAGAACGACTCTCCGGGTTGCGGACGAAGAGACGACGACGCCGGGGTGTTTGAGGAGATCTCCGGAACCACAGTCCTAAGCAAGGACCTTGATATCTCCGGTGCACCTCCCAAGCGAGCTCAACTAGCTTTCATCGGTGCGGAAAAGCGGGAAAATACGGCAGAGCTCGAAGTTGAAGTCAACGGCAAGGTAGTGCTGGTTCGCTCCCCGCGGTTCTTATTCCCAGAAGCCAAGCAATATGTGCAAGACCTCGGAAGTCGCTCTGGTGGGTGGACTTGGACCCGGTGGCATTACGAGGACATTCCAGGTGAGTATCTGAAGCGCGGTAAGAACCACATCTTGATCCGCAGTCGTGATGGCAAGCCGGGTTGGTCCATCATGGTCGCAGACTACGCGGATTTCCACAAAGGTTGTACCGGGCCTCCCATGTTCCCGAAAACAAGCGCCAAGAGTGAAGATGGGGGGAAAACCTGGCGGCAAGACAATCTTGGTAGCCAGGGAAAGATTTCCGGGGAATACGTCCTGCGCATCCTTCTCGCCTCATATCGACCAACGGGAAGTCTTCTTTCCCCTGTGATCGATGCGGCGGGAGAAGATGGAACGACCTTTAAAACCGAGAGGAGTTTGCGCACCCTTCGAATCGCGGTCGACTCCCGCGCGACATCGCAGACTGGGCTATCGCTGGAGGTACGTTCCGGCGAATCGCCTGTATATGATGCGAACCGCTGGAGTAATTGGGTTCGTCCTGCCTCCGACGGCAGGATAGCGGGTATCCGAGGTCGTTACGTGCAGTGGCGCATCGAGCTGTCGACGAGTGATCCAGAGGAGTCACCTGAACTCAGAAGCCTCGTGCTGGACGCGGAAGCCACGCAGAGCACGGCCAACGCCGGCAAAGTAACAATTGTTCGCGAAGATAATTTCGACCTCGGACAAGCGCCGGAGGGATACACCTACGAAGATTACCGGTCACAATATCTCCAGGACTTTCGAAAACACTTCAAGCTGGATGAAGTTGTCGCCGGCGCTCATACGGACTGGGAGCGTCAGCAGCGCTTGCTGGACTGGGCTTACTTCGTGTCTCTGAAGAAAGAACGGAACATTTTCCCGTGGGACCCGCGAAGCTGGGTAGACGATCGTCGGTTACCAGATGGGAGTCTTGCCATGAATAAATACTCCCAACGCGCCCGGGACGAAATGTGCCTCTATCCCGATGTAACGCTGATGGCCGCGCTACAGAGCTTTGGGTACCCCGCGAGACACATCAACATGAACAGCGAAGGCATGAGCGGGCATGAAATCGCCGAAGTATGGTCCAACGAGTTCGGTAAATGGATATATCTTGATGCGACCCGAGACTTTTACTGGTACGACAAGGAAACGGGTGTGCCGATCAGTACGCTGGAAATCCACCGGGCGCTCGCGGAACGGCTAGAGCACGTTGAAACCTGGCGGCACCCGTTTGTTTTCGTGCAGCGACCGGAAACATATTTGAAGAGTCTTCCGATCGCAGCGGCTGGAAGGCATCAACCTTATCCCGTCGAAGCGGAAGCGATTTTTGTATTCAGCACAAGCGCTCATCTCCGGATGATTCCACGGAGCGATACCTTTTCGCATCCTTCTCCAAGTCCTGTCAGCCAAGGCCGGGAGGTATGGTGCTGGGATGGCTATCTGAACTGGGCCGACTCAAAAGTTCCTCCGCTGGCGCATTTCACTCACCATACAAACCGCGAGAAAGACTTCAATTGGTCATTGAATCAAGTCAGATATGTCGCGGAGGAAACCCCTACGTCAGGGTTGCTGATTATCAGCTTAGACCACAATATGCCGTACCTGGCAGTTTTGCTAGCCAGGATCGATGGAGAAGAATGGAGGAAAGTAGAAGATCGCTTTCAGTGGAACCTACACCCTGGCCAAAATACTCTTGAAGTTCGCGGCCGCAATACAAGTGGAGTGGAAGGAATGACCAGCAGTTTGTTTCTCGAATACCACCCCTAGTCCGGATATTCTGATGCATTCAACAACGCTAGAGTAGCGCCAATCTCTCGACTCGACGAACTCCGTGTCGACGACTGGGAGGAGATGATCGACGTTAACCTCAAAGGCGTTCTATATGGCATCGCTGCCGCGCTGCCGGTGTCCGCCGCCCATTGTGGGATTTCACGAATCTGTTCAATTTTGACCACTCGAACTCAAGAATGCCCCGGCAGACAAAAAAGAAAGGCTAGCGCTCTGGTGGTGCGCTACCGCACCGCAAAATCACGGTCTTCGTAGTATCGTCGAGCGTCATGCCACGCAAGACCAAACCAGAGCCGCATTCCACCCGAGTTCTGGACTACCCAGCAAGTATGTCGGAATACGAGCGAGAGAGCCTCGCCGCAGAAGCCCAGCTACGGTCGACGCCCGCCTGCTTCATGCTAACCCGCCAAGGCCACTTCTTCTGTGGTTTCACGAGCCGCAAACTCCCTTACATCGCCCGGCCTATACACTGCTCGCCGCCGACCTCCTTTGCTGCCAAGCTCTGCCGCCTTGCCCGGCTCTGCATGGATCGCGCAACGATTCTTACCGGTGAGAGCGCGAGCTCCGCATCGCTTACCATCTTGCTTCTTCTGCTTACATTGCATCGCTATGCCTCACTGTTTATGGGGTCTTCGACCGCTAAGCGGAGGGGTGGGCTATTCGGCAATTTCAGTCGTTTCCGAATCTCTGCGACCTATCGTTTATCGTTTCCCATTTTGTATACGTGCCTGTCTTGAGGCCGCACGCACTACTCTTCGCCCGAGAAACCCCAAATTTCTGCATTGGAGTTCCTTGAAATGCGCGACCACTCACAGACCAGTCCGTGCTCAGTGTCATCGGATTTCCCTTTTGGTCGGATTTGTCGGAACTGCTCGATCGTTGTTGCGCGGAGGTTGCGGATTTTGCACGGCTTTGCCGGACTCTGCCGGGTTAAGTCCTTTATCTTCTTTGTCTGCAACGGGCGTTACAGAACTCATAATCCGTAGGTCCGTGGTTCGAGTCCACGCGCCGCCACCAATCTTTTCAATAGCTTGCACGACACCGTCATCTTCGACGGGAAGCTGGCTTTCCTTTGGTCCCCCTCCTGGCTTAAGGCAGGCGACCCTCCTTATGGAGTCGTCCGAACCTGGTGACTGAAGACATTACCGAAGTTTCCGGCGCGGCCTACAAATCATTGTTATTAAACCTGTTAGCTCTTTATCCTTGACGTTGGGATACTCTCGCGCGCGGATCGTAAGAGAGCGGCGCGGGGTGATTGGCAAACGTATGTCCACCAGCACAAACTCGTGGAAGGGCCTACCTCTGGGCGCCAGGGCGTTCGTCGGCCTGGTGATTGCCGCGGGCACGGCGTGCCTTGCTTCAGGCTGCCATCCACCAGAGACAGCAAAAATATTGCGGAGTTTATCTGCTACCTGGGCATCGCGATTCTGGCCTCGCGGCTGCGAGTGACTCTGCCCGGCATTACCGGCACGCTTTCGGTGAACTTCCTGTTCATCCTGGTAGGCAATTGCGGAACTGGGCTACTCCGAGGCGATCACCCTGGGCGCGATCTGCCATGCTGGCGCAGAGTCTTTACCCGGAACGGCCGACCGCCATCCAGTTGACGTTCAATGTTTGCGCGGGCTCGCTTTCGACCGCGCTTGGCTATTTCGTCTATCACAGCCCTCTAGTCAACGAGCTTATCGGCAGCCGCCCGCTGGTTTTGTGTCTGGCGGCCTCGATCTATTTCATTGTCAATGCCGGATGCATTGCGGTTGTGATTTCGTTCAGCGAAGGCAAGCCGCTGCGCAAGATTCTGGTGGACTGCTATTTCTGGTCTTTCCCTTATTATTTGGTGGGAGCGGGAATTCGCGGGTGCGATCTCGCTGGTTCAATCACGCGTTCAACTGGGAAACTTCCTTGCTGTTCGTTCCTGCCATTTACCTCATCTACCGTTCCTACCGCTTGTATTTGGGCAAATTGGAGGATGAGAAGCGGCATGTGGAAGAAATTGCGAACCTGCATCTCCGAACCATTGAGGCGTCTGGCGCTGGCCATTGAAGCCAAAGACCAGACCACCCACGATCACCTGCAGCGGGTTCGCGATCTACGCCATTGAGGTAGCCAAAGAACTGGGCATGAAAGGGACGGAACTGGAAGCCCTGCATGCCGCCGCTTTGCTGCACGACATCGGCAAGCTGGCGGTGCCCGAACACATCATCTCGAAACCCGGCCGGCTTGACTCCGGAAGAGTTCGAGAAGATGAAGATTCATACCGTGGTGGGAGCCGAAATTCTGGAGCGGGTTCGCTTTCCCTATCCGGTGGTGCCGATCGTGCGCGCTCACCACGAAAAATGGGATGGATCCGGTTATCCCTACGGATTGAAGGGCACGGAGATCCCGATCGGCGCGCGCATTCTTTCCGCTGTCGATTATCTGGATGCCCTGGCTTCCGATCGGCAATACCGGCGCGCCATGCCGCTGGATGAAGTGATGCAACGGCTTGCGGCCGAGTCGGGCAAAGTCATTTGATCCGAAAGTAGTGGATGTTCTGAAGAAGCGCTACCGCTCTCTGGAAAATCTGGCCCTGGCGAAATCGGCGGAAGATGGACAGCCTGGCGCCTGCTCGGCGGTGATCAAGATTGCGCGCGGCCCGGCGCCGGATGCCGGATTTGAAAATGCGGCAGTCTCCGATGCGCCGGGACGGGAAGCCAAGTTTCTCTCTTCGATCGCGGCCGCGCGCCAGGAAGCTCAGTCTTTATTTGAGTTGAGCCAGGACCTGGGAGCCTCGCTGAGCCTGGGTGAAACGCTTTCGGTATTCTCCGTAAAACTCAAACCGATGGTCCCCTACGACGCCATCGCCATCTACATTCTGCGCGACGAGATGAATTGATCCCGGAATATGTAAATGGCGATAACTACCGCCTGTTTTCCTCCCTGCGGATTCCGGTGGGCGACGGCCTTTCCGGCTGGGTGGCGCAGAACAGAAAGCCGATCGTGAATGGAAATCCTTCAGTGGAGCCCGGGTTATTTGAACGATCCCGACAAATTCAGCACGTTGCGCTCCGCCCTGGCCTTGCCGCTTGAGGGAGTGGCGGGCGTGATCGGAGTTCTCGCGCTCTACCGCGCCGAGCGCGATGCGTTTACCTCCGACCATTTGCGCATTCTGTTGGCGGTAAGCGGCAAGATGGCTCTGGCCATCGAAAATGCTCTCAAATATCAACAGGCGGAAAGCTCCGCCACCACCGATTACCTGACCGGCCTGCCCAATGCGCGGTCGTTGTTTCTGCAACTCGACCGCGAACTGGCCCGCTGCAAGCGCGACAACTCCTCGCTGACGCTCATGGTCTGCGACATGAACGGCTTCAAGAAGATCAACGACCGCTTCGGGCACCTGGAGGGAAATCGTGTCCTGCGTCTGTTTGCCCAGGCTCTGAAAGACAGTTGCCGCGAGTACGACTACGTGGCCCGCATGGGTGGAGACGAATTTGTCGTCATTGCTCCGGGTCTGGCCGCCGACGATGCGGCCAAGAAAGTCGAGCAGATTCGTCCGCTGGCGCGGCAGGCCGGATTCGATGTTTGCGGAGAGGACATCCTCTCTCTGAGCGTGGGACTGGCCGTTTCTCCCGATGATGGCAATGATGCCGAGCAACTTCTCACCCAAGCCGACCGCCGCATGTATCTGGAGAAGCAAAAACAGCCTTCCCGAAAAGATCAGCGGCTGCATGCTCGGATGAAGTGCCGGCTCACGATCGAGTTGCATCCTCAGGCGGGCGGCGGGCCGATCTTCGGCAATCTGATCGACATCAGCCTGGGAGGCTGCTATGTGGAAACCAGCGCATTCTGACTCCCGGCTCGAATGTTAAGCTGGTCTTCTCCATCGATGACGCTGAGGGCGATTTGAGCGCGGAAGGCACGCGTCGCCAGAATCCATCCCGGCATCGGGAGTAGCGGTGCAGTTCAAGGAAATGAGCCGCGAGTCGCGCGAAAAGATGTATCGCATTCTGGAGTTCGTGCAGAGCACGACCACCTTCTACAACGACCGTTACCTGCAGAATCTCCAGCGCTAGAAATCATGTCAGTGGCTAGTGGTCAGTGGTCAGCAACACCCAAGCCCTCACTGACCACTGACCACTGACCACTCTCTTCCGCTTGATGCCCGCTCCCGCCGCTCGTACACTTAAGGCATGCACGTCCACGTCCACGGCGCAGGCAGTCCCAAGCGGGTGCTGAAGATCTCGCTAGGCGTGACCCTCGCCTATATCGTGCTGCTGGTGGTCGCGGGCATTCGCGCCCATTCGCTGGCTCTGCTCTCCGAAGCCGGACACAATCTCTCCGACTTTCTGGCGCTGCTGCTGTCTCTGGTCGCGGTCTATTTGCAGTCGCGTCCCGCCAGTTCCACCAAGACCTATGGCTACCATCGCGCCGGAGTGCTGGCCGCGCTGGTGAATGCCGTATCGCTGGTCGCGGTTGCGTTCTTCATTTTCTACGAGGCATTCCGCCGCCTGCAGCATCCCGAGCACGTCCAGGCCTCGGTGATGATGTGGGTCGCCGCTGCGGGCGTAGTGATGAATGGAGTGATCGCGCTGCTGCTTTACCGCTCCGGCAGGCGCTCGGCAACGACGTCAACATCCGCAGCGCGCTGCTGCATGAAGTGGGCGACACGCTTTCGACCGCCGCCGTGATCGCCGGAGGCTGGGCGATTCTGGTCACGGGCGATTCGTGGATCGACTCCGCGCTTTCATTTGGAATCGGCGCGCTGATCCTATGGTCAGGCTTCGGCATCGTGCGCGAGACGCTGAATATTCTGCTCGAAGGCACGCCGCGCGGAGTGAAGCTCGAACTGGTCGAGACCGCGATCCGCTCCATCGAAGGCGTCAACGACGTGCACGATCTGCACTGCTGGAGCATCGGCTCGGAAACGCGCGCGCTCTCCTGCCACATCTCGATTGCCGATATTCCGCCGTCAGTCAGCGAGCGCATTCTGCGCGATGTGAAAGACCGCCTGCACCACAGCTTCCGCATTGACCACACCACCATCCAGTTCGAGCACGTGGAATGCGAAGTGGCGCATGGATGTGTGATTCCGGTGGGCGAGAGCGAAGAGCATCACCATCACCAGCCATAACGTGACGTTCTCAGTTGGCTGTCTGCTTCTCGAAAATCTCCCGCACCCGCTCAATCGTGTCTGCTTCCTCCGCCGATCTTGTCCGGCCGCAGCCGCACAATCCTCGGGAAGCGCAGCGCGTAGCCGCTTTCGTGACGGTCCGACTGCATCATGTTATTGAACGCGACTTCCAGCACGATCTTCGGCTCGACCGTGCGCCGGAATCCTTGATCTTCAATCGTGTGCTCGAGAAACCACTGCGTCATTTCGGCAATCTCGACATCGGTTAATCCCGAGTATGCCTTGCCGATATTTACCAGTCGAGCTTTCTCCATTCCCACACGGCGAACGTGTAATCGCTGAGCACGCCTACGCGTTTGCCGTGACCGAACTCGACCGCAGTCACGACCACGTCCAGCGTGGCCAGTTCCCGCTTCATCTTCAGCCACGACTTTCCGCGCTTCCCGGGCGTGTACGATGAGTTGAGATCTTTGATCATCAAACCTTCGTTGCCACGCGCCTGGGCCGCCGCAAAAAGTTCTTCCAGTTCCTCCGGAGAGCCAGCCCGAAACACCGGCGCGCGAATGATCTGGGCAGTGACCAATAATTCCTTCTCGTCGAATGTCAACGTTGTCTGCTGTGCCCGACTTTACCCTGTGTCCCCCCGTGTCCCCTGTGGGGAAGATTTTTCTCCGCCAGCAACTCATCCAAAATCCTCGCCCGCTCCCGCAGCGGACGATCAATCAGCAACTCTCCGCCCGCATAAAGAACATCGAACACCAGGTAGGCCACAGGAATGTCCCGCAGCATTTTCGCTGACTCTCTTCGTCCCAGTCGCTGCTGCAAACCGAGAACGGCCGCGCCTGCCGAGCACGTCTCAGAACTCGGACGCGCTCGCCGCCGGCTGCTCCCACGCCACAATCTCGCCATCGAGAATCGCCTCCTGCGGCAATCCCGCGAGCGCGTCGGGCAATTCCGGGAACGACTCGGTGATCTCATCCCGCGTGCGCGAAAAAAACTTCACCTCGCCCTCCGAAACGTGCGCCTGCGCGCGAATGCCATCATACTTATCTTCCACGGCAGCCTCCGCGAAATAGCTCAACCCTTCTTCCGCCGACTCAATGGGACTCGCCAGCATGAATCCCAGGGATGAAACATTCGCATCTTCGCTTCCGCCAGCTTGCCCTCGACCGCCAGCCGCAGCGTCTCCCCAATATCCCCGAGCAGCATGTTCGCGCGCTGCACCTCTGACGAGCGTGCCGCCATATGCCTTGGCGATAGCCTCCTCGACCAGGCTCTCTTTCAGCCCAATCCGCAAATCGCCGGTCATGATCTTCACGATGTATTTGGCTTCGAGCGGCGTCGCCCGCGGGAGCAAATCACGAACCAGCACAGTCTTCGCCGCCGGGCCGCGCGCCGCCGCGATTTCGCGGAATATTTTGCCAACCTCAAGAACGCCTAGCCCTTGTCCGGATCTCTCCGGCAAAACCTCCCCGGCGACCGCGCCCAAATCTCCGTGCCTGCGATAAGCAGCCGTCAGAGCGGCTTCATCGTTTCCGGAAACCTCTGCCACGACGCGCCACAGCAGTGCCCCGCCGACCTGCAAGGTCGTCTCCTCCCATGCGGGAAACGCCCGCCCGGAGAGAAACACGCCGAGACCGCAGCCTCATCTGTGGTGCGCGACTTGAAATAGTCAGCGACGATCGCAGTCTTCTCCAGCTTTTTCGTGGTGGCGGCGATCGCCTCGCAAGCTTCTGCGAACTTCTGCATGCGCATCCTCAACTGCTGTGGAGACGAGCGCCTCGCCCGTCCTCTCTAACTCGGTCTGCTACATCGACTTAGAGTCATCTATCCTAAATGAGCCCTGTGGTAACCTAGGTATTGGCGCTTTTCCGCGCCTGGAGCATCTAATTACCGTGCGTTCTCTGCGAAATTTCGTGCGTTTCCTGGTAGCCGTGCAGCTTTTGCCCGCGCTTGAAAGTGGCGAAGAAACCCTGGTCGGCGGCCAAGCCGTGCTCGAAGGCGTGATGATGCGCTCTCCGCATGCCTGGGCGATTGCTTGCCGCAAGCCGTCGGGCGAAGTAGTCACCATGAGCGAACCGCTCGATCGTCCCTCAGAAAAGCACAAATGGATGGCTTGGCCCATCCTGCGTGGAGTGATGACGCTCGGCTATGCCATGACTCTAGGCTACCGCGCGCTGCGCTTTTCCGCCAATGTGGCGATCGAAGAAGTAATGCAGAGCGAAAGCACCACAGATCATGTGGAGAAAGCCGCCTCGGCCGTCCCGGCGAAGCGAAGCGAGGCGGAACCTTCCACGAACGCAGCGGCCGTCGACTCGGCCAAAAAACAGTCCCGCGAAAAGGCCGCTGCCATCAGCGGATGGCTGGCGGGCGGCAACGTAGTCATCTCACTCGCGTTCTTCATCTTTATGTATAAGTATTTGCCGCTGCTCGCGGCCACCGAACTGAAGAAGGCGAACCCCGCGCTCGGCGGCCAGATCGTATTCAACCTGGTCGACGGCGGAATACGTTTGATCCTGTTCCTGCTGTTCATCTGGGGAGTTTCTCTGTTCCCCGACATTCGCCGCGTCTATCAGTATCACGGCGCCGAGCACAAAACCGTATATGCTTTCGAAGATGGCAAGCCGCTCGAAATCGCAGCAGTGCAGAAATATTCGACCTACCATCCCCGCTGCGGTACCAGCTTTCTGATGACCGTGATGTTGATCTCGATCGGCTTCTACATGCTGATTCCATACACCACATTCTGGGCGCGTTTCGCCTCGCGCATTGCGCTGCTCCCGTTGATTGCCGGCGTGTCTTACGAAATCATCCGCTTCGCAGCGAAACATCGCGGATCGCTCTTCGCCATGATGACCGCGCCGGGCCTCTGGCTGCAACGCATCACCACGCAGCCTCCGTCCGACGAAATGGCTCAGTGTGCCATCACGGCGCTCGACCACGCCATGGTTCTGGAGAAGGAGCAAGGCGGCGAGTTGGTAATTGCCTAGGGTTCCCACCCTGGAAAACCATCGTTTGGTCGTTTGTCGTTAGTCGTTGGCCTCTCACACTTGCTGCAGTACTGTTCTCATGAGAGGTGTTCAATGTCAGCTTCTTTCAAGGATTTGTGCGTCTGGCAGGAATCGATGAAATTTGCGTTTGAAATCTATCGAGTAACGGCAACGTTTCCCAAACACGAATTGTATGGCCTGAGCCAGCAACTCCGGCGGGCAGCGGTATCGGTCCCGAGCAATATCGCCGAGGGCAAGGGTCATCGCTCCGACCGCGAATTCGGACATTTTCTCCCGCACGCCAGAGGATCGTTGTTGGAGGTGCAAACGCAGGTTATGATCGCTCAGGAATTACAATATTTGAAGAGCGAAGACGCAAAGCGTCTTCTAGCATCGGCAGATGTCATAGGCCGGAGCCTGATAGCCTAGTCAACTCGATAAGCGCAAGAGCAGCATGAAGCGAACGACCAACGACTAACGACCAACGACGATGTTTGAACGCTTAGACCAAATCGAAGCACGCTACGAAGAGCTCACGAACGCTCTGGCCTCGCCGGATATCGTCAACGATTCGGCACGATACCAGAAGACCGCCAAGGCGCACAGCTGAGATCGCGCCCGTTGTCGAGAAGTATCGAGAGTACAAGGATCTGACGCGCGGTATCGCGGAAAGCAAAGCAATGCTCGCCGATGAAAAAGATCCCGAGATGCGTGCCTACGCTCAGGAAGAGCTCAATAAGCTGGAACCGCGCGTTGCGGCCATCGAAGAAGAATTGAAAGTCCTGCTGCTGCCCAAAGATCCGAACGACGAGAAGAACATCATCCTCGAAATCCGCGCCGGCACGGGCGGAGACGAAGCCACACTCTTCGTCGCAGAAATCTTCCGGATGTATACCCGCTATGCGGAAACTCAGCGCTGGAAAGTCGAGGTGCTCTCTTCCTCGGAATCATCCGCCGGCGGACTGAAAGAAGTAATCGCCATCATCGAAGGCAAGCGTGTCTTCTCCCAGCTCAAGTATGAAAGCGGCGTACACCGCGTGCAGCGCGTTCCCGCGACCGAGCAGCAGGGACGTGTCCACACCTCGGCCGTCACCGTCGCCGTGCTGCCCGAAGCCGAAGACGTAGATATCAAGATCGAAGCGAAAGACCTGCGCATTGACACGTTCTGCTCCTCTGGTCCGGGCGGACAGTCAGTGAACACGACATACTCCGCCGTGCGCATTACGCATATTCCGACGAACACGGTAGTGAGTTGTCAGGACGAGAAGTCGCAGATCAAGAACCGTGAAAAAGGTATGCGCGTGCTGCGCTCCCGACTCTACGAAATCGAAATGGAAAAGCAGCAATCAGGCGCTGGCCAAAGAGCGCAAAGCGATGGTGGGCTCCGGCGACCGCAGCGAGAAAATCCGTACTTATAACTTCCCGCAGAATCGCCTCACCGATCACCGCATCGGATTCACCATCCACCAGCTCGAGCAAGTGATGGACGGCAAACTCCAGCCGCTGATCGAAGCCCTGACCACGCACTACCAGGCGGAAAAGCTGAAGCAGGAAGCCACTACCGCGGTTTGAAAATTCGAGATTGAAGGATTCATGTGGAGACAGCCGGCTTCGCGCGCCTGGCCTGAGTTTCGAAGGGCCTGCCGGCGTGGCTCGGCTCCCGGCCCAGGAGAAGAACGTGTCCGATCTGCACTCGACTGTCTCGTCAGCTCTCACCGACCGCTACACAGCGAACGCCGCGCGAGTCCGCGAACTCGCCGCACCGCTCACCACTGCCCAGTTCTGGCAAAAGCCGTTCCCATTCGGCAACAGTTTTGGTCACCTGGTCCTGCATCTTACCGGCAATTTGAACTATTACATCGGCACGCAGATCGCGAAGACCGGCTACAGTCGCGACCGCCCGCGCGAATTCAACGACCCAACCCCTCCGTCGAAAGACGAGGCACTCATACGCTTTGACGGCGCAGTAGACATGGTCGTAAAAACCATCCGCGCGCAATCGCCCGAGGACTGGTCGGTGGAATACTCCGGCACCGGCGCCGATGCGACGAACCGTCTTGCGATGGTGACGCAGTGCGCCGCTCACATGCAACACCACATCGGACAGATGATTTATTTGAATTATGCGTGGTCACGTCAGGGGTCGAAGTAGGTTTACCGCCAGACTATCGCGCAGACGCTCTGGGCGGCCTCAGAGGTACAGGCAAAGAATCGGCTTCGAACGTGGCGAGGTCCAAAACTTCGGATGCATGCTGGATATCAATGCCAACACGCCACGGCTGTGGTGAAATGGTTCGGTGCAGATAAAGCAAACGCTGACCGCCGCCACCATTTGTCTGACGACCGAGCGAGTTCCCTCCCCGCGTATGAACGCCGAATTGCTTTTAATGTTCACGCTGGGCTGCGACCGTGCCTACCTCTATGCACATCCCGAGCGCGAACTCACAGAGGATGAGAAGATTCATTACGAAGCCGTGCTCGCCGACCGCGCGAAGGGTGTTCCCGCGCAATACATCACCGGACATCAGGAATTCTGGGGCATGGATCTCATCGTCACTCCCGCCGTTCTGATTCCGCGCCCCGAGACCGAGCACTTGATCGAAACTGTCTTGGACTTGTGTGCGGGCGGGAGCCCGCGCCCACCAGCATTCTGCACGTTGCCGATGTAGGCACCGGCTCAGGCTGTATAGCGCTAGCTCTGGCCAAAGAACTGCGGCAAGCGGAAATCCGCGCCACCGATATCTCAGCGGCCGCGCTCGATGTCGCGCGCGCCAATGCCGCCCGCCATCAACTCGAATCGCGGATTCAATTCCATGAAGCCGATCTTCTTTAGGATTCGCTGCCAACTCCTTTGACTTCATCGTTTCCAATCCGCCGTACGTCGGCGAGTCGGAAGAAGATCAGGTACAACTTGAAGTCCGCAAATTCGAGCCGCGCAACGCTGTCTTTGCCGGACCCACGGGGGTCGAAGTGATCGCCCGCCTGATTCCGCAAGCCCAGGCCGCTCTCAAGCCCGGCGGATGGCTGATCATGGAAATCAGCGGAACGATTGCGGAAGAAGTCAAACACCTGCTGCGCGACTGGAGTGACGTGGAGATCAGGCCGGATCTGCAATCCATCCCGCGCGTTGCGCAGGCGCGCAAATAACTAGCGCGGCACTAATTATCGCGGCACACTGGCCGGCAATATCTCTTCCACGTCCACGATGCTCGTAGGATATTTGCCCGTATAGCAAGCCGAGCAATAGGAAATCTTCTCGCCCTCGCCGCAAGCTTTCTTCAGTCCTTCGAGCGAGAGGTAGGCGAGCGAGTCAGCCTGAATGTATTCGCGAATCTCGTCGACTGATTTGTTGGCGGCAATCAACTGACTCTTTGAAGGAGTATCTACACCGTAGTAGCATGGCGAAATCGTGGGCGGACAGGAGACGCGCATGTGCACTTCCTTAGCCCCGGCACTGCGAATCATGCGGACGATCTTGCGGCTGGTGGTTCCGCGCACGATCGAATCGTCAATCAGCACCACGCGCTTGCCTTCCAATAGCGACCGCACCGGATTCAGCTTCAACTTCACTCCGAAGTCGCGCACGCTCTGGCTCGGTTCGATAAACGTGCGGCCCACGTAGTGATTGCGGATCAGACCAAAGCGGAACGGAATGCCGCTCTCGGCCGCGTAGCCTACCGCAGCCGTTACGCCGGAATCCGGCACCGGAACTACAAGATCGGCCTCTACCGGCGCTTCGCGCGCCAACTGCCGTCCTAGTTCTTCGCGGCTGGTCTGCACGGCGCGGCCAAACACCATGCTGTCGGGGCGCGAAAAGTAGACGTGCTCGAAGATGCAACTCGATTGCGGAGCGGGCGTCGAATAGAAACGCGAGGTGATGCCTTCCGGCCCGACCACAATTATCTCGCCAGGCTTCACGTCGCGCTCGTAAGTGGCGCCGATCAGATCGAAGGCGCAAGTCTCCGAGGCGAAAACGATGGTGTCGCGCTTCTGCCCTTTATTCTGTCCACCCAGCGCCGGAATGCGACCCATGGCCAGCGGCCGGAAGCCGCGCGGATCGCGAGCCGCGATGATCCGGTCAGGGCTCATCACCACCAGCGAAAAAGCGCCTTCCACGCTGCGCAGCGCATCGGCGATCGCCTCCGGCAAAGTGTGTTCGTGCGAAAGCGCGATCAAGTGGACGATCACTTCCGTATCGCTGTTGGTTTGAAAAATCGATCCCTGGCGCTCCAGCCGGCCGCGAACTTCCGCCGCGTTCACCAGGTTTCCGTTATGCGCCACCGCAATCGAGCCCTTATTCGACTGCACTAGAATCGGCTGCGCGTTCAAGAGTGCTGAGTCGCCCGCGGTCGAGTAGCGCGTATGCCCGATCGCCAGCGTGCCGCGAATTTTCGCCAACACGTCTTCGGTGAAGATGTCGGCGACCATGCCCATCGCTTTGTGGACGCGGGAAGTCAGGCCATCGGAGGTAACAATCCCCGCCGACTCCTGCCCGCGATGCTGCAGAGCATGCAGCCCCAGGTAAGCGAGCTTCTCGGCCTCTGGATGCGCGAAGATAGCTACCACCCCGCACTCGTCGTGAAATTTATCGGAGGTTAGCATTTTGCAATTAGCCTTTAGCCTAACTTGTGATGCGTTCAATCCGCCGCCACCAACTCCGGATCACTCCGCAAAATAGATTCCAGCGCAGCTTCGTATGCTACGTCCAAATCTGTGACCGCCACGGATACAACGGTCTGCCCGTCGAGCGAAATCTCCAGCCGCTCTGAAATCGTCTCCCCAAGCACGTCGGCGGCGATTCCGTGCTTCTCTGCTATCTGTTGGATTCGCGAAACATGATCCGGGTCGCAGGAGAGCAGAATGCGGCTCGCATCCTCGCCAAATAACACAAACTCCGCGGGAAGCCCATTCGAGGCGAAATTAACGCGTACACCCACACCCTTTGCAATGGCCTTCTCCGCTAGCGCGACCGCCAAACCGCCGTCCGCACAATCATGCGCGGACTCCACCAAGCCCTGCTGAATCAATTCGATTACTGCTTTCTGCAGCGCCGCTTCTTTCTCAAGATCAAGCTCCGGAGGATATCCCCACAGCGCCCCCAGAATCTCCTTGGCATATTCAGACGACCCGAACTCACTCTTCACATCGGTGATATCGGCTGCTTCGCCCGCGCGCAACAGCACAATCGTGCGTCCGGTCGCGGCAAAGTGCATCTTCGCGGTTTTGCTCACGTCGTCGAGAATCCCCACCACGCCCAGCACCGGCGTTGGATAAATTCCTTCACCCAGCGTTTCGTTGTAGAAGCTCACATTGCCGCCGGTGATTGGGATCTCAAGTTCTTCGCAAGCTTTGGTGATGCCGTCGATCGTCTGCGAGAACTGCCACATGATGTGCGGCTTCTCAGGATTACCGAAGTTGAGGCAATTGGTCGCGCCCACGGGAGTAGCGCCTGAACACGCAACTTTGCGAGCGGCTTCGGCGACAGCATGCATTGCGCCCAGCCGGGGATCGAGATAACACCAGCGTCCGTTGCCATCGAGCGCCATCGCCAGTCCGCGCTGCGCTTCGCCCGGTTTCGGATTCTTGATGCGAATCACGCCCGCATCGCCCGCGCCCGGAGCGTCCACGGTGTTGGTCTGCACCATGTGATCGTATTGCTGCCAAACCCAGCGCTTACTGCAAATGTTCGGGCAGGCGAGGAGCTGTTTGAGACTTCGCGTGACGTCACCAGAACCGTTGAGTTGAACGTGCTCCGGCATTTCGCGTGGCACAGGCGGTTCCCAGCGCGCCAGCGGACGTTTGTACACAGGCGCGTCGTCAGTGAGCGCCTGATTTGGAATCTCGGCGACCACTTCACCGTGCTGCAGCACGCGCAATTTGTTGTCGGTGGTGACCTTGCCGACTTCGACCGCATCGAGTCCCCATTTTTCAAAAACGCGGAAGACTTCCTGCTCGCGGCCTTTCTGCGCCACCAGCAGCATGCGTTCCTGCGATTCGCTCAGCATGATTTCATAGGCAGACATGCCGGTTTCGCGTTGCGGCACGCGGTCAAGTTCGATTTCGATGCCCACACCCCCGCGCCCGCCCATCTCGCAGGTCGAGCATGTGAGTCCCGCCGCGCCCATGTCTTGAATGCCGACAATCGCCCCGGTTTGCATCGCTTCAAGGCAAGCTTCGAGCAGCAACTTCTCCAGAAACGGATCGCCCACCTGCACGTTCGGACGCTTCGCCTCTGAAGCCTCGCTGAATTCTTCGCTGGCCATGGTCGCGCCATGAATGCCGTCGCGCCCGGTCTTTGCGCCGACGTAAATCACCGGATTGCCTTCGCCGGCGGCGCGCGCGTAGAAAATTTCATCCTTGCGCACCAGGCCCATGGCGAAAGCGTTTACCAGCGGATTGCCCGAGTAACACGGCTCGAACTTGGTTTCGCCGCCCAGGTTGGGTACGCCGAAGCAGTTGCCGTAAGACGCCACGCCGCTGACCACGCCTTCGAGAATGGAGTGATTGCGATGTACTTCCTTGTGATCCGTTCCGGGAGCTGCCGGGCTTCGCCCCGGCAGGGCAGTCGAGGTGGCTGTCCCCACATGAGTTGTGATGGGCCCGAATCTTAGCGAGTCCATTACTGCCACCGGTCTCGCGCCCATGGTGAAAATGTCGCGCAGAATTCCGCCCACGCCCGTCGTCGCTCCCTGAAACGGCTCGATGAACGACGGATGATTGTGCGACTCGATTTTGAACGCGCAGGCCCAGCCGTCTCCGATGTCAATGATGCCGGCGTTCTCGCCTGGCCCCTGCAACACGCGCTTGCTGCGCGTGGGCAGGCGCTTAAGATGAACGCGCGACGACTTGTAAGAACAGTGCTCGCTCCACATAACACTGAAGATGCCGAGCTCAGTGAGCGTAGGCTCGCGTTGTCCCAGCAAGTGCTTGATTTTTTCGTATTCGTCAAGGGTGAGGCCGTGCTGCCGGAGGGTCTCCGGAGAAATGGCAGAAGTCATGGAAGTGGTCATGGGGAAGTTCTATTGTCGCATTTTGCGGCCATTGGAGGAAAGGCGGTTTGGGGGGAGGAAGAATCCGCCCAACTCACATGTTGCCCCCCGGAAGTCATTGGTCAGGCTTTCTTCCGGTAAGATTTCAGGCAGATGAAATCCATCATCGTAGGAACGGCGGGGCACATCGACCACGGGAAGACGGCGCTGGTGAAGGCGCTGACCGGGATCGACGCGGATCGACTGGAGGAAGAGAAGCGGCGAGGCATCACGATCGACCTTGGCTTCGCGCACATGGACTTGCCCGCTGGGGGTGCCGAGAAAACGCCCGGCGACACTCTGCGATTAGGTTTTGTCGACGTTCCCGGGCACGAGCGTTTCGTCCGCAATATGCTGGCTGGGGTGGGAGGGATCGACCTGGTGCTGCTGGTGATTGCGGCAGATGAAGCGATCAAACCCCAGACGCGGGAGCATTTTGACATTCTGCAACTGCTGGGCGTGCAGCGCGGAATCACGGTGCTGACCAAGTCCGATGCGGTGGATGCAGAGATGCTCGAGGTCGTCCGACTGGAAGTGGAAGAGTTTCTGCGCGGGACATTCTTGGGATCTCCAATCGTTGCCGTGAGTTCTTTGACAGGCGCGGGGCTGAACGAACTGAAGCGGGCGATGGTTGCGGCATCAGCTGAGGTGCAGCCGCGGGATTCGCACGCAATCGCTCGACTACCGATTGACCGCGTGTTCACCATGAAAGGATTCGGCACAGTGGTGACGGGCACGCTCGTGGCTGGGACGATTCACCGCGAGGACGAGTTGGAGGTTTTTCCGACGGAGCGGCGCGTTCGCGTGCGCGGTGTGCAGGTGCACGGGCAAGCGGCGGAAGCGGCGGTCGCTGGGCAGCGAACCGCATTGAACCTGGCGGGCGCCACTATGGAGGATCTTGCGCGAGGCATGACCCTGTCCTCAGTGGAAACATTCGCGGTAACACGGCGCGTGGACGTGAGGTTGCGGCTGCTGGCTTCCGCCCCGCGAGCGCTAAAGGATCGCGCGCGGGTTCACTTTCATTCCTACACGATGGAGACGGTCGCGGAGGTTGTGCTACAGGGAGCAAAGCAGATCGCGCCGGGTGAAGAGGCGTTTGCCCGCCTAAAGCTGCCGGAAGCGGCTCTGCTTCTGCCCGGAGACCGGTTTATCATCCGGCAATTTTCTCCGGTGGTGACGATTGGCGGCGGAGTTGTTTTGGACGCAGCGCCGATTCCCCGCATGCCCGGCCATGCCGACTTTCTGAAGACTCTGTCTGGCGGAGATCGCGAAGCGATTCTGGCAGCGCGGATCGCCCGGAGACGTCATGAAGGAATCTCGATGTCCGGACTGGTTGCAGAGTCCGGCTGGGCAAAAAGTGTGATTGAAACGCAACTGACTCAACCACTCCGGGCAGGGCGTGTGGTGCGGGCTGGCGAGCGATTCCTGGATGCGCTCGCACTGGAAACCCTGAAATCCCACATCGTGAGGACAGCCGCCGATTTCCATAAAAACAATCCTCTGGTCGCTGGAATCAGCAAGGAGGAGTTGCGGGCGCAGGTCGACGCGATTCCGGAAGTGTTCGACACGGCTGCCGCCATTTTGGTCCGGGAGAGGAAAGTCGAATTGGTTGGCGATCTGGCGCGGCTGCCGGGGCAAGGCGTGGCGATGAAGGATGAAGAGGTAGAATCGAAGAAGAAAATCGAGGACGCATTTGTCTCTGCGGGATTGAAAGTGCCAGCGCTGCAGGAAGTGATTGCAGGGCTCAAGATCGACAGAGCGCGGGCTCAGAAGATTGTCACGCTGCTGCTGCGCGACAAGATCCTGATCAAAGTCTCCGATGAACTTGTCTTTCATCGTAGCGCGCTGGAGGAGTTGCGGCATCAGATGACCGCCTACAAAGCAAAGTCCGCGAAGATTGATGTCGCGAAATTCAAGGAGCTGACCGGAGTGACCCGCAAATATGCGATCCCTCTGCTGGAATATCTGGATCGCGAACATGTGACGAGACGTGTGGGGGATGCGCGCGAGATTCTATAACCCTTAACCACGGATCACACGGATGAATACGGATATATAAACGCTTGGGTTATCCGCGGAGATCACGCGTAAATCCGTGGCTGTCTTATATCTTTTCCTCTGGAAACTCCAATTCCAGGCCCAACGGGTCGGTCACGCGGTTCGTGAGGTTGGCGAGGCCGGCCAGCATGTGGATATCGACGATCTCGGGTTCGGAGAAATGCCTTTTCAGTTCGTTGAAATCCGTTTCCGTAATCTGATGCGGGGCTCGCGTCACCTTCTCAATATAAGTTAGCGCTACCCGCTCTTTCTCCGCGTAGCGTGAGTAGTTTCCCGATCTTAGCGCGGTCCAGTCTTCGGCGGTGAGGCCGACACGCTTCGACGATGCGACGTGGTGTTGCGCGCAGTAGCGGCATTCATTGATGAGGGAGACGCGAAGGTAAATCAGTTCGTACAACTTGCGATCGAGGGAACGTCCTACGCTGGCATAAAAACCTAAGAACGCCTTGAGCATCTCGGGACGATGGGCGAGAGCCTTCTGCACGTTGCCGGGCTTGCCGCGAAGCGCGGTGTCGTAAATCTCGCGAACTTCGGGAGATGCAGATTCCGGCGCGATCAAGCTGATCCGTGACATCGAATCCTCCGAGAGATGTGAATGCTTCGTCAGTGCCCTGCTGATGATAGAGGAAAGGCGGCCTCGCCGCCACGAGTGCAGCCCGGCGCCGAGTACTGGAGGAAAGTCTCATGACTGCCGATATGCCTGTGGGGACTCTTATGAAAGCTATCGTAGCCATGATTGTGGCTTGCTCGGGGCTGTGGTTCGCGGCCGCGCAGGACGCAGACGTCGCCGGCGCCCGGTCGAACATTATTGCCCTGGAACATGCCTGGGATCAGGCGCAGGAGCGTGGGGACGTCAAGGCTCTCTCCGCAATCTTCGACAATGGTCTTGTCTTCGTTGACTATGACGGAAAGGCATTGACGAAGGCGCAGTACCTGGGGCGCGTCAAGTCGAACACCACACACATGCAGCAGATTGTGGCGGAACAAATGGACGTGCAAATGTTTGGGCAGACGGCGATCGTCGTCGGGACGTACCGGGTCAAAGGCCTGGAAAATGGGGGCTCGTACCTGCGGCGGGGCCGGTTTACCGACACCTGGGTGCTTCAGGGTGGACATTGGATCTGCGTCGCCGCCTCAACTACGCCGATTCTGCACTGAGGGGGCCGAGATGCTTTGGCGTTGGACAATTATTTTGGACTCGAAGAAATCGGGACCAGGATGTTGAAGCTGCTGGCCACAGCGCTAATGTTGCTGGCGGCGCCTGTACTGGGCGCTCAGTGTGGCGTGCAGCCGGATCCTGAGGAAGCCAGAATCCTGACGATGGAAAATGCATGGAACCAGGCAGCGCAGCAAAAAGACGCCGCCGCGCTTCAGTTGCTGCTCGCGCCGGGTCTGATTTACGTTGAGTTATGACGGCACGCTGATGAATAAGCCCCAGTGCTTGGTCAGTGTGCGATCGCCATCGCTGCAACCCGTGCGGATTGTGAACGAGCCCACGAACATACGTTTTTATGGCCCCGTTGCAATAGTCAACGGCGTGTGTCGTGAGGACGGCACAAAAATGGAAAGTCCTATATGTTTCGCGAACGTTTTACCGACACATGGATCCGCCGGGGCGATAGTGAGGTGTGTGTGGCCAGTGAATCCATGTTGATGCCGCACTGAATTAGCACATCTTCCGGGTGGCGAGTTTCTCCTGCTGATCCGCTCCTGATGTATTCTTCTTGCTGATGCTCCTGATTGGTCCTGCCCGTCGTTTAGAGGAGACGCAAAATGCAATCTGCGGGGGTTTTGATGACTTTGTTGTGTGCGACGGCCCTGTCTGGCTTGGCACAAGACGCGTCCGATTCCGCCACTCAATCGAAAATTATCGCCATGGAAGGAGTCTGGAACCAGGCGTACAAGTCAGCAGACACAAAGGCGCTGGATTCGCTCCTCGACAATGCCGTCGTGCTGGTGAACGACGACGGCTCGGTGCAGACCAAGGCGCAGTTTTTGGCCGGCGTGAAGGCGACGGGTGCGCAAGCCGGTTCCCAGGAGCAACAAGTCGTCCCGGAGTCGATGTCGGTGCACGTGTTCGGAAACACGGCGATCGCCACTGGAGTATTCCGCGCGAAGGGAGTGAAAGGGGGAAAATCCTATGTGCGGCGGGAGCGGTTTATCGATACCTGGGTGGAGAAAGGTGGGCGCTGGGTCTGTGTTGCCACGGACGCTACGCCGGTCCTGCAATGAAGTGAGGGAGTGCCATCGCAAATCATGAAAGCCGGGGTCAGAATCATCGGAGCGGGGCTCGCCGGATCGGAGGCGGCGTGGCAGTGTGCGCGGCTGGGCGTGGAAGTAGAGTTGTTTGAGATGCGGCCGGTGCGGGCGACGCCGGCACATCAGACGGCGGATTTTGCTGAGCTGGTCTGCTCGAATTCGCTGAAGTCAGACAGCGAAAATACTGCTCCCTGGTTGTTGAAGGAAGAAATGCGGCGCGCAGGATCGCTGCTGCTTCAAATTGCGCGGGAGTGCGCCGTTCCGGCCGGGCATGCGCTGGCTGTAGACCGGGTGGCGTTTGCGGCGAAAGTCACAGAGGCGATTTCGCGGGAGCCGCGGATTGCGGTGCGTCGGGAAGAGGTGGCTTGCGTTGAGGAATCGGGTTCTCAGATTACTGTGATTGCAACCGGGCCTTTGACTTCGGATGCGCTGGCGGGGGAGATTGCGCGGCTGAGCGCAGGGGCCGAAGGGTCGAACCCTGAGCCGGCGACTCGCCCGCTCCCACACGGGAATGGCGCCACCCCGAATCCCCACTTGTATTTTTATGATTCGATCAGTCCGATTGTGGAGGCGGATTCGATCGACATGTCGCGCGTGTACATGGCGGCGCGGTATGACAAGGGGTCGGCGGATTATATTAACTGTCCCATGACGGCGGAGGATTACGACCGCTTCTACACCGCGCTCCTGGCCGCGCAATCGGTAGAGGAGCGCGATTGGGAGAAGTTGAACTACTTCGAAAGCTGCCTGCCCATCGAGGAAATCGCACGGCGTGGGCGTGATACGTTGCGTTTTGGACCGATGAAGCCGGTGGGGCTGAAGGACCCGCGCACCGGGCGGATGCCTTATGCGGTAGTTCAGTTGCGGCAGGAAAATCTGCGGGCGGATTCCTACAACCTGGTGGGATTCCAGAATCACTTGAAGTTTGGCGAGCAGGCGCGCGTATTGCGGTTGATTCCGGGCCTTGAGAACGCGCGCTTCCTGCGTTACGGCCAGATTCATCGCAATACGTACATCAATGCGCCCGTGTTGCTGCGGGAGACGCTGCAGATGAAAGCGCATCCCCGAGTTTTGTTTGCCGGCCAGATTTGCGGGGTGGAAGGGTATGTGGAATCGATTGCGACCGGATTGATGGCGGGACTATACGCGGCGGCGCTGGCGCTCGGCGGTGATACGGTGCCCCCGCCGCGGCCTTCCGCGTTTGGATCACTGACGCATTATGTGACCCATGCGGACGCGAAGAACTTTCAGCCGGCCAACATCACTTTCGATTTGCTGCCGGCTCTCGAGAAAAAGATTCGCGACCGAAAAGAGCGGCATCGGCTGCAGTGTGAGCTGGCGTTGAAGCAGTTCGACGAGTGGATGGAGCGCGCCGGAGCCGCGCTCGCGGTCGGCAAGTCTTGAATGGCTGAGAACATCCTCCTTCCCTTGACCACCCATCTGTATGAAAACTCCGGGTTTCGGCGGACAGGTGGCGGCCTTCACGATCTGTTTGGTACGCCTTCGTTTACGATGGAGAAAGGCCGTCTAAGCGGCCGTATTTTTCTGAACAATCGGCTTCAATCCTGCGTATCTACATAGCGAGGGATAAACCGGCTGGGCGGGCTTACTTTCCTGCTCCCGTCGCGTCCAACGACCTGAACGCTATGACTCTGGCAGACCTCTTTCGCGATGTGTTGCGAACCTTGTGGGCGCACAAGCTGCGTGCGTTTCTGACGATGTTCGGCATCGCCTGGGGCATCGTGTCGATCGTCCTGATGGTGGCGGCTGGCGAAGGCCTGGAAAAGGGTCAGGAAGCGCAGGCCAAGAATCTGGGCAAGGACGTGATGATCGTTTTCCACGGTCGTACCAGCCTGCAGGCCGGTGGAACGCACGCCGGCCGGCAGGTGCACTGGGAGGATGATGATTTGCCGGTGGTGCAGGCGGAGACTCCCGATTGCCAATACGCCATTCCAGAGCTTGAGCAAGACACCGTTCGGGCGCACAGCAACTTCAACAATGCCGCGCTAACGGTCACCGGATCATACCCGCAGTTTGCCTATATTCGCAGTCTCGACGTCGGCCTGGGACGCTTCTATGACTGGGACGACATGCGCGAGGCGCGGCGAGTGGCGTTCCTGGGATCGGATGCGGCCAAACAATTGTTTCCCGGCCGGAATCCGGTGGGAGATAACGTTTATCTGAATGACTTCCCATTCGTCGTAATCGGCGTGATGGCGAAGAAGAAGCAGGATTCCAGCTACGACGGCTGGGACGTAAACAAGATCTTCGTCCCATTCTCGGCGATGCGGCGCGACTTTCCCGACAAACCTCCGGGAACGTCCACTACCTTTGATCAACTTCTGGTAACCCCGAAATCGGTGGAGCAGCACGAGGCCTGTAAGCACGAAGTGCGTGTGGCATTGGCACGAATGCATCGCTACGATCCGAACGATAAAGAAGCTTGTCCCATCTGGGACACGGTGCAGGAAGCGCAAGCATTCAAAACCATGACGGACGGGATGAAGTATTTCCTGGGCGCGGTAGGAATCGTGACGCTGGTGCTGGGCGGTATCGGCGTGATGAACGTGATGCTGGTGGCGGTGCGCGAACGCACGCGCGAGATTGGCGTGCGCAAGGCGATGGGAGCGCCCGCGAAAGTGATTCTGCGCCAGTTTTTCGTGGAAGCGCTGATCATCGCTGGGTTAAGCGGAGGGGTGGGGCTGGGCGTCGCATTCGGATTTTGCGCCCTGGTGAATCTGCTGCCCATGCCAGACTTTTTTGCCGGGCTGGTTCCCGACTGGAAATCGAGTTTGGTGGCGACTGCTTTGCTGGGCACGGTTGCGGTAGCGGCGGCGCTGCTCCCGGCGCGGAGAGCGGCGTCTATCGATCCGATTGAAGCCCTGCGGTATGAGGCCGGCGGGTGAAAATCGGTGCTTGTTGATTGTTGATGAATCATTAAGAGCCAATGTCGCTGGTTTTCAATCAACAATCAACAACCCACAATCAGCAATTTTCAATTCGAACGTTGCAGTTACTAATATGTTTATCGAGATCCTTCACGAAGCCTGGGTTGCTCTGAAGCGGAACCTGACGCGCAGCTTCCTCACCATGCTGGGAATTGTGTGGGGTATTGCCACAGTGACCTTGCTGATCGCCTACGGCAGCAGTTTCCGCGGCGTGCTGGTGCACGGGTTCGACGCGTTCGGCAAGAGTGTGGTGATTTGCTGGCCGCAGCAGACCAGCGAGCAGCCGGGCGGGCAGCGCGCGGGTAAGAAAGTCGTGATCGAGCAGGCTGACGTGGATATCGTAAAGGCCACTGCGCCGATGGTCCGGCATGTATGCCGCGAAACCGTAAGGCGTCCGGGCATTGCGTATGGCGATCGCATGGTCGGAACAGCCCCGGTGCGCGGAGTTTGTCCCGAGTACGGCGAGATGCGGAACGAAGTGCCCTCGGAGGGCCGCTGGCTCGATTCAGGCGACGAATTGGAACGGCGCCGTGTCATCTTCCTGGGCGGACAACTCAAGGAAAAGTTATTCAGCGGCCGCCCCGCGGTGGGCGAGACGGTAACCGTGGGTGGTGTGCGCTTCACCGTGGTGGGAGTGATGGCGCGCAAGATTCAGCTCAGCAATTATTTCAGCAGCGACGATGAGTCGTCGTGGATTCCCTATTCGACCGCCGGAGATCTGTGGGACACGCGCTATGCCGCGGTCATGCTCTTTCAGCCTATCGCACCACAGTTTGAGAAGAAGGCAATGGCGCAGGTGCTGGCGGCCGTGGCATCGCGGCAGGGTTTTTCACCGACCGATCCCAAAGCGTTTCAGATGTTTGGCCGAGATGAATTCCGTCCCGTCATCGACGCTTTAACCATTGGTCTGCAAATATTGCTCGCTTTTATTGGGACCTTGACCCTCGGGATCGGCGGGGTGGGCGTGATGAACATCATGCTGGTTTCGGTAGACGAACGGATTCGCGAGATTGGTCTGCGGCGTGCGCTGGGAGCGAAGAAGCGGCACATCAAACTGCAGTTTCTGGCGGAGACTTTATTGATCATGATCCTGGGCGGTGCGATCGGCGTGCTGCTCTCCTATGTGATCGCCTGGGCTGTAGGGACGTTGCCCATGATGGGACCCCTGTTTGAAGACGACTCCGGGCAAGGCGATATTCACCTGCGGATTTCCCTGATGACCGTGTTGATCTCTAGCGTGGTCTTGCTGGTTGTGGGCGTGATCAGCGGACTCGTTCCCGCGATGCGAGCTTCCAAGCTGGATCCGGTGGAAGCGCTGAGGTACGAGTAACCGCAGAAGTAAGAAGCCAGAATGCAGAAGTAAAACCCGGTGTGCCTTTCGCTTCTCCATTCTGACTTCTAACTTCTGCACTTTCTTCTTCTACCTTCTTCTACGAATTGATTTGATCCGTGGCGCAATTCGCAGTACCTTTTCTGCTAAGTCATTCGCAGCCGAGGTGCGCTTTGCCACTCTCCGCCATAGACGCGATCTCTCCCGCCTTTGAGCACACGAAGCGCCAGCTCTTACATCCTTTTCGCTTCGGCCAATGGACGCGCCTTGCGCTCGTGGGATTGCTGGCCGGGGAGCTGAGTTCCGGCGGCTGTCACGTGCCGAACCTCTCCAACTTCAATATTCCGCGGCGTCCTGGGACCGAGCACTTTATGTTTCCAGCTTTACCGGGAGGTTTAGCGGGTACGGACCCCATGCTGTTTGCCGGATTGATCGCGGTGCTGGTGATCGCCGGATTCGTGCTGGGGATTCTGCTGATGTACATCAGCAGCGTTATGCGCTTCATTCTGTTCGACAGCGTGCTGGCGAAGGAATGCCACATTCGCCAGGGATGGAGCCGCCGGCAGGGGCAGGGATGGCGCTACTTTGTCTGGAAATTGCTCTACTCGCTGGTGACGCTGGGCGTGCTGATCGTGCTGGTCGGAATTCCGCTGGGCTTCGCCTATGCCGTGGGATGGCTCACCGATCCCAAGCAACATCTGGTTCCACTCGTGCTCGGCGGTATCGTCCTGTTTTTCGCATTCATGATCTTCGTCATCGTGTCGGCGGTCATTTATGTGCTGACCAAGGACTTCGTCGTACCCCAAATGGCTTTCGAACCCATTGGGGCGATCGAAGGCTGGCGGCGGCTGTGGGCAATGATGAAGGCCGAGAAGGGCGGCTATGCGGGCTATATAGGGATGAAGATCGTGCTGGCGGTGGGGGCGGCGATCATCCTCGGCATTGTAGGATTCATTATCGCGCTCATCATTCTGATTCCAGCGGCGGGAGTGGCGGTCGCAGCCGTGCTTGGCGCCAAAGCGGCCGGGCTTGGCTGGACGCTCACTACGATCAGCCTGGCAGTTGTAGCGGGATGCGTGTTGCTGGCCATTTTCCTTACATTGACGTCGCTGATTTCCGTGCCGGCAATCGTGTTCTTTCCCGCGTACTCCATCTATTTCTTCGCTGCGCGCTATCCGGCGTTGAGCGCCGTGCTCTATCCTGCACCACCCTTACCGCCCGCACTTCAAAATCCACCTGATTCGCCTCCTCCTCCATACGAGCCTCCACCGTTGCCGCCCGCTCCCCAACCGATCGGGTAGAGTGCCTATTGCAGATTTTGTCATTCCGGCAACTCTTCTCGTTCGGCAACTCTTGTCATTGTCATTCCGAGCGAAGCGAGGAATCTGCTGTCCGCCGGCGGCGAGGGAACTCTCGCCACGCTCCAGGTGTCTGATGTTGCAGACACGCGCGTGCCAAGAGAGAAGCCGGGGAGCTTTCCAATGTCATTCTCAATGGCAGGCCGAGGTGCGCGCGGACCTGAAATCAACGTCACGCCGCTGATCGATGTGTTGCTGACCCTGATCATTGTCTTCATGGTTGTGGTCTCTATGGATAAAGAGGAAGGAGAAACGGCGCAGATTCCGCAGCCCGATCAGAAGCAGACGCAGAATATTTCACAGCCACGCACAGTCGTCATCCAGGTGGTGTGGACAAAAGACAATCAGCCACCAACAGTGAAAATCAATCAGGACGAGGTGAGATGGCAAGATCTGGAAACGCGGCTCGCGAAAATCTACTTAACGCGCGCAGAGAAAGTGGTCTTCGTCCGCGGCGATTCTGATGTTGATTTCCAGTATGTGGCCGATGTAATTGACGTGGCACATCACGCCGGCGTGCAGCGCGTGGGGTTGCTGACAATGGACCGGGTCGCCGCGGGGGAATAGAAAAGGCCTAATTCCTCGCTCTATTCTTGATCCAGATCGGCGTCCCCAAAAAGCCGAAAGCCTTCCGGATCTGATTTTCCAGGAACCGCTGATAGGAGAAGTGCAACTTCACAGCGCGGTTGGTGAAGAGCACAAACGTCGGCGGAGCAACCGAGGCCTGCGTCATATAGAGAATTTTTATCCTCGAGCGCATAGGGACGGAGGCGCGCTCGAAATCCACCGTCTCGATGAATCGGTTCATGGCCGAGGTAGAGATGCGCTTGCGACGCTCCGTGGCAACCTGTTCGAGCAGTGGGAAAATTCTCTCCGTGCCTTTGCCGGTATGGGCTGAAACAAAAACGATGGGCGCATAGCTCAGAAACTTGAGATCCCAGCGCAGGCGCTCTTCGTAAGCGTCGCGGTCGCCGGGGCGCTTGTTTTCGCGCATGCGCATGGCTTTCGACGGCCTGCCGGGCTTGAGCGCGCCGCCGGTAACAAGATCCCACTTGTTGACGACAATGATAATCGAGCGTCCGCTCTCGTGGGCGTAGCCGGCGATGGCGGCGTCAAGCTGGCTGACGCCTTCGGTGGCGTCAATGACCAGCAGCGCGATGTCCGCGCCTTCGAGATGTTTGCGCGCCATCACGACAGAAAGTTTCTCGGCCATCAAATGAGTCTTGCCTTTGCGGCGAATGCCGGCGGTGTCGATGAAGCGGAAACGCCGTCCATCGCGTTCGACAATTTCGTCGACTGCGTCGCGGGTAGTGCCGGGGATGGGAGAAACGATCGCGCGGTCGGAGGCCGTCAGGCAATTCAGCAACGTAGACTTGCCCACGTTGGGATGGCCGATGATGGCGACCTTGGTTTCATAAACCGGCTCGGGTTCGGTGGTGGAGTCGGCCTCTGCTTGATCTGTTTCTCCGTGTTCTTCCTCTGTGCTCGCCCTGAGCAAAGCCGAAGGGTTCTCTGTTACCTCTGTGTCGAAGGGTTCGGCAGGCGGCGGCAGAATCTCAAGTACAGCGTCCAGCAGATCGTCAATCCCGCGCCCGTGCTCAGCAGAGATGGGAAACATTTGCTTAATGCCAAGACGATGAAACTCATCCACGATGCGCGCCTGCTTTTCAGTATCGGCTTTGTTGACTGCGAGGAAAAGCGGGCGGTTCGTCTTGCGCAACAGGCGGACGAGTTCAAGATCTGGCGCGGCAACTTCGGTGCGGCCGTCGACAACCATGACGATGGCGGCCGCCTCATCGAACGCAACTCGCGCCTGGCGAAAAATTTCCGATGGAATGAAATCCTTGTCTTCCGGAATGATTCCCCCGGTGTCGATGATGCGCATATGGCGGCCGCGCCACTCGGCGTCTCCGTAGAGGCGGTCGCGCGTGATGCCCGGCTCGTCCCCGACGATGGCACGCCGCGACCCGACAATGCGGTTGAACAGCGTGGACTTGCCTACGTTGGGCCGGCCCACGATGGCCAGCGTCGGGACGCCGGCTGCGGTAGTGGCGAGAGTGCTAGTCGAGTTGTAAGTGGGCTGAGTCAATGGGCTGAGTCAATGGGCTGAGTCAATGGGTTGAGTCAATGGGTTGAGTCAATCGGTTGAGTCAATGGGTTGAGTCAAAATGACCGGCAATCGGTGCTGATCGCTGGGAACCCTTATTATAGAGACTCCCGTGGCTTTAAGCTCCCAACCCATGTCTCCTGTAACGCCGGGTCGCCCCGCGCCCAGCGGGAAGGATGCTTCGCTGTATCAATTCTTTTCGCCCGGCGGAGTGCTGGCGCACACGCATCCGGCTTACGAATTCCGGCGCGGGCAGTTGCAGATGGCGCAGGCGGTCGAGCAGGCGCTCGAAGAAAAGCGCCACCTGATTGTGGAAGCCGGCACCGGCACAGGGAAAACGCTGGCCTACTTGATGCCAGTGATCCGCTCGGGCAAGCGGGTCATCATCTCGACCGGCACAAAGAATCTGCAGGAACAACTTTTCTACAAAGATATTCCATTTCTCGAGCAGGCGCTTTTTGGAGAGCCGGGTTCCGGCGACAAAAGTTCAAACCGGCGGCTTTCGGTTTGTTATATGAAAGGCCGCAACAATTATTTGTGCCGCAAGAAGCTATACGAGCTCACCGACCAGCCAGTGCTGAGCGGACTGGGAGAGATTGAGCAATATCGCGCGATCGCTGCGTGGGAGAAAACGACCTCCACGGGCGATCGTGCGGAACTTGCCGAACTTCCCGAGACCAGCGCGCTCTGGCACAAACTGGACGCGCGAACAGAGGCTTGTATCGGGCAGAAGTGCAGCGAGTGGGAGCGCTGCTTCATCACCGAAATGCGCCGGCGAGGGATGGAGAGCGACATTATTATCGTCAATCATCATCTGTTCTTCGCCGATCTTGCTATCAAACTGCAGGCCGACGGCGCGCCTGACGCGGGGATTCTGCCCGACGCGGCCGCAGTGATCTTTGATGAAGCTCATGAGTTGGAGGATGTGGCGGGAAACTACTTTGGAATTTCAGTCAGCAATTTGCGTGTAGAGGATCTGGCGCGGGACGTTGAGGCATCATTGCAACATAACCGGATGCTTTCGGCGTCGCTTTCAGGAGCGTTGGGAAGTTTGCGGGAGCGCTCCCAATTGTTTTTCTCCCTGTTACCGCCGGGGGAGGGACGCTTCGCATTCGAGACACGGCGGGAGTTTCTAGAAGAAAACGGCGACGAGTTCCTCGCACTGAATCACGCGCTCACGCGGCTGGCTGGCGAACTCGAAGGCCTGCCGCAAAAACCGGAAGAAATTTTCAACTTTGTCCGGCGGGCCCAGGAACTCCAGGTGCAACTCGGCTTCGCCATGGAGTCGGACGATCGCAATACAGTCTTCTGGATCGAGCGGCGGGGCGGAAGAGCTAATTCATCACAGAGACACCCTTCGACTTCGCTCAGGGCAGGCTCCGGCATAGAGAAAAACTCGGAAAGCTCACGCGGAAGGCAAAACGTTTTCCTGCAGGCAACCCCAATCGATGTCGGTCCGATCCTGCGCGAATGCCTGTGGTCGAAGCTCGAATGCGCGGTCCTTACTTCGGCGACGCTCGCCGTCGGCGGCGGATTCGAGTACATCCGTCAACGGCTGGGGTTGGAGCATGCGCGCGAGTCCGTGCTGCCTTCGCATTTCGACTATGAAAATCAGGCATTGTTCTACGTGCCGCCAGATCTGCCAGATGCCCGCACGCCGCAGTTTACCGCGCTGGCGGCGGATCGCATCCGCAAACTGCTCGAGATCACGCGCGGCCGCGCCTTCGTGCTTTTCACCAGCTACGCGCAAATGAATGACATCTACCAGCGGCTGCTCGGCGAGTTGGAATTTCCCATGCTGCGGCAGGGCGATGCGCCGAAGAGCGCGCTGCTCGAGGAGTTCCGGCTGACCCCGAACGCGGTGCTGTTTGCGACATCGTCGTTCTGGCAGGGTGTGGACGTGCAAGGCGAGCAATTGAGCTGCGTGATCATCGATCGCCTGCCATTCGCCGTGCCCAGCGACCCTGTCGTAGCCGCACGCGTAAAGGCGATTGACGCCGACGGCGGCAACGCGTTCTTCCAGTATCAAGTACCCGCGGCCGTGATCACGCTGAAACAAGGCTTTGGACGGCTCATTCGCTCGCTGCATGATCGCGGCCTCCTGGTGCTGCTGGATAACCGCATTCTGAAAAAGCAGTATGGGCATGTGTTCATCGAGAGCCTGCCAAATTACAAGAAGACTACGGAGATGCGTGTGGTGGAGGAGTTTTTCGGAGTACAGAACTGAACAGGATCGACTCGGCCAACCCTGCGGCCCTCGCTTCACACGTACTCCCGCTCCGCCCGCCGAATCTCCCGATACCGTTCAAAAACTTTCTTTTCGCTCTCCAATCCCAGCGCTGAGCGGATCGAGCTTCCACGAAAAGTGTGGGCAGCATCTTCCAGCCGCGAAGTAGAACGAACCTCGGATCGTGCTTTAGTGCCACCGGCACGTGATGAACTTTCATCCAGCGCTCGGCCTTCCAGCGCATGAATTCGACTTCCTCGGCGGGCAAGTGCTCGGTGCGCACCACGGCGGTAGTGCCGTCGTATTCTTCGAGGCGCTCGTTCATGATCAGGCCCTGATCGCGGAAATCTTTCGTCATGGGCGTGCGCGGATACGGCGTGGGATGCTGGATGTAGGGCCAGTCGACGTAGCGGCGGGCGAATTCGAGATTGGCTTCGATGGACTCGCGCGTGTCGCCGGGGCTGCCAACGATCAATCCGCCGACCACGTACATCTGGTTGCGGTGCAGGTAATCGATGGCTTTGAGAGTGGCGTTGCCGGTGTTGTGGCCGTTCGTGCGCTCGATGTTCTTGGCCGAGGCCTTGAGAACTTCGCAGATCGCCTTCGAGAATATTTTCGATGCCGAGAAAAACGTAGCGGAAGCCGGCGCGGCGCATCAGCGGGGCGAGAGTCTCGCCGTGATTCGCGATGGCCGAGGTCATGGCCTGCACGAAATAGTCGATCTTGTGCAGTCCGGCGGCGATGATGGCCTCGCACAGCGCCTCGAACCGCTGGACGTTCAAAGTGATGTTGTCGTCGACCAAAAAAATGGTGCGCGCGCCGTGATCGCGGGCGTCGCGAATGTCGGCCAGCACGCGGTCGAACGAGTAAGTATGGAAGTTGCGGCCGCGCATCTCGATGATCGAACAGAAGCTGCAATCGAAGGTGCAGCCGCGCGAGGTCTCGATTACATCCACCTGCCGGCCGAGCAGCGTGTATCCCTTGAGCACGCGCGCATCGCGGTTCGGCGGGCGGATTTCCTTGTCTTCAAGCCGGTGCGGCGGCCGCGCGGGATTATGCACCCAGCTCTCGCCGTTCCAGTACGAAAGGCCACCGATGTGCTCGACGCCTGAGTCCTGCTCGATCGCGCGCAACAATTCGCGGAAGGTGACTTCGCCCTCGCTGCGCACCAGATAGTCGACGCCCATGTTCTCGTAAGCTTCGGGAGCGAGGCTGGGATCGTATCCGCCGACGACGATCTTCACTCCGGGCCGCAGAGCGCGCACGAGGTCGATAATGCGGCCGGCGGTCCGGCGCTGAAACGTCATGATGGAGAGTCCGACGACCTCGGGATCAAGCTCGCGGACAAGCCGGGTCACAGTTTCGCGAACCTCGGCGGTGGACCAGGATCAAGTCGGCCACGGCCACGCGGTGATGCGGATCGACATTTCCCGCAAGCGACGTGAGCGCGCCATTGGGCATGCGTATCGCGACCGGGGGCATGTGTTCGAAGGAATCCGGCATGGAAAGCAACAGGACGTTCATAGGACCAGTCCTTACGCCTCGCAGTAATCCCGCAGGCGCGGGTCAAACCTATTTAGCAAACTCAGTAGCGAGGCGAATGGTCAGATTGTATCGCAGCCAGCGGTCGAAATGCCGAATTCGTCAACCTGAGGCAAATCGCAGCAGAAGGCAGTCAAGCCGCATTCCGTCAATGCCGCGTTACAATAGATGTTTCGTGATGAAACGCGGCCTGGCCTGTATTCAAGCGGGGCGCTGAGGGATACATGTTTGAAGTAACGGTTGACGACACGTTCGCGGCGGGGCATTACCTGCGCAACTATAAGGGCAAGTGCGAGAATCCGCACGGCCATAATTACAAGATCCGGGTGACGCTGGCGGGAGCCGAGTTAGACAAAGCCGGGCTGCTGCTCGATTTCAAGGACCTGCGCGATGTCATGAAACACATCATCGAGCGTCTCGATCACCAGATGATCAACGACATCGAGCCGTTTACGACAATCAACCCCTCGGCTGAGAACCTGGCGAAGTATTTCTATGACGAATCAAACGCAAGGCTGAAGAGCGTGACTAACGGCCGCGTGCGGGTGAAAGACGTAACGGTGTTCGAGACCGACACAACGACAGCAAAGTACTCGGAGTAACAGTGGTCGGTCTTCAGTCATCAGTGATCAGTGGTCAGTGAACAGAGTGTAGATTCCTTGGTCAAGCATTCACGGCTAACTGTTTGCACTGACCACTAGCCGCTGATCACCGACCACTGCCTTCATGCAGATAACCGAAATCTACAAATCGCTACAGGGAGAGTCTACCTACGCTGGGCTGCCATGTGTCTTCGTTCGCCTCACCGGATGCAATCTGCGCTGCTCCTGGTGTGACAGCGAGTATACATTTCAGGGCGGACGCAAGATGGATACCGAAGCCGTCCGGGACGAGGTGATGCGGCTGAGTCCAAACGGCGGCTTGGTCGAGATCACCGGCGGCGAGCCCATGCTGCAGGAGCGCGACCTGCTCCCGTTGATGCAGCAGTTGCTTGAAGCAGGCTATCGAGTGCTGCTCGAGACTAGCGGAGAACGGCCGCTGGAGCGGGTTCCCACAGAGGTCGTCAAGATCGTGGACGTGAAGTGTCCGGATTCGGGTGCAGCCGGTACATTCCACATCGAGAATCTGGGAACGCTGACTGCGCACGATGAAGTCAAGTTCGTTCTGAGTGGAAGAGCGGATTATGAGTTTGCCAGGGACTTCACCTTCCACCATCGCCTGGCGGAACGCGTGCATGCGGTGCTGTTCTCGCCGGCGTTTCGCAAGGATGCCACCGGGGCGCGGGATAGCTCGCACTGTTTGCTGGACCCGCAAGAATTAGCCGACTGGATACTCGCGGATGATGTTCCAGCACGCCTGGGATTGCAGTTGCACAAGTTCATATGGGACCCGGCGATGAAAGGCGTGTGAAGAACTTCTGATTTCTGATTGTTGACTGTTGATTGAAGACCCGCGCAACACCAGATTTTCAATCAACAATCAACAATCAGCAATTCCCGAGGCAAAACATGCCGCACTCAACAAAATCCCGCGCGGTTGTTCTGCTCAGCGGCGGCATGGATTCCTGCGTGTGCGCGGCGCTGGCGGTCCGCGACCACGCCGTCGCGGCGTTGCACGTCAGTTATGGACAGCGCACCGAAGACCGCGAGCGGCAGTCCTTCCTGGCAATCTGCCAGCGCCTTAACATCCAGGAGAAACTTTTGGTGCGCAATGATGCCCTGCGTGACATCGGGGGTTCGGCCCTGACCGACAAGAACATTCCCGTGCCCACGGGTGACACGGCAGGCCGCACCATCGGCCAGAGCATCGGCGACCACATCCCGGTAACCTATGTGCCCTTTCGCAACGCACATTTCCTGGCCGTCGCGGTAAGCTGGGCTGAGGTGCTGGGGGCGGGGAAAGTCTATATCGGCGCCGTGGAACAGGACAGTTCGGGCTATCCCGATTGCCGGCCAGCCTATTATGAAGCGTTCAACCGGCTGATCGAAGCAGGGACGAAAGAAGGGACCATCGAAATCGTCACCCCGCTCATCCGCTTGAGCAAGTCTGAAATAGTGCGCCTGGGCCTTGAATTAGGCGCGCCATTCGATTTAACTTGGTCATGCTATAGTCGCGAGGATCAGGCATGCGGCGTCTGCGACAGCTGCGTGTTGCGGCTGCGCGCCTTTGCCGCGGCCGGAGCCAGGGATCCAATTCCGTACGTAGAGAAAGCAATTGTTGGATTGTGATTGTTGATTGAAAAAGAGAAAACGGCTTCCGCCGGGCCTTTCATCAACAATCAGAAATCAACAATCAGCAATGTTTTGCGCCGGGAGGCCACAATGAGGAAGCATTTCGCAGTGTTCGTTGTCGTTCTCGTAATGCTGGGATTATGTGCGGCATCCCCGGTTTTCGCCCAGGAGTCGGTAAGCATCAAGGGCGTCTGTAAGGATATCCAAGGCAATCCCATTGTTGACGGTATGGTCCTATACGTCAACCAGAACAACGGCCAGAAATACCAGATCAAGACCAACAAGAAGGGGGAGTATTTCTCGCTCGGTCTTACCCCGGGCCTCTACAACATCACACTCTACAAGAACGCTGACGACTTGAAAGCCGGCAAGGAACTCTTCCACGCGAACAACTTCACGGTCGCCCTGGGCGAGAACTCACTCGATTTCGATCTGAAAAAAGAACAGGAAAGGGCCCTGCAGGGCCAGGGTTTGACGCCCGAGCAAGCCAAGCAGAGACAGGAAGCGTTGGAAAAGCAGGAGAGGGAAAAGACCACCGTCAAGGGCCTCAACGACAAAATCGTGGCGGCCAATACTGCGATCAAGGCTGGAGATTTCGATGGCGCCATCGCTACGCTAAACGAAGCTACGCAGATGGATTCGACGCGCGACATAATCTGGGCACAGCTCGCCGATGCCTACCGCGGCTCGGCCTTGAAGCAGACCGATTCTGCGGAGAAGTCGAAGCGCCTGCTGGAGGCGGTCGCCGACTACCAGAAAGCAATTGAGATCAGGCAGAAAACCATCGAGACCGCTTCCAAGAAAGATCCCGAAGATAACAAACGCCTGGCGGCGTATTACAACAACCTCGGAGAAGCGGCCGGAAAGGCTGGTAAGGTCGACGACGCCGTAAAGGCCTATAACCATGCCGCACAGATTAATCCTGAGGGCGCGGCCAGCTATTATTACAACGCCGGCGCGGTGTTGACCAATGCCGGTAAGATCGACGACGCCGTCGCGGCCTTCGACAAAAGCATCGCCGCCGATCCCAACAAGGCCGACGCCTACTATCAGAAGGGCGTCAACATGATTGGCAAGGCCACCTTGCAGGGCGACAAAATGGTCGCCCCCCCGGGCACCGCCGAAGCGTTTCAGAAGTACCTTGAGCTCCAGCCCACCGGTCCGTACGCCGACGTGGCCAAGCAAATGCTCACCAGCATAGGGGCTCCGGTCGAAACCGGCTTTGGCAAGAAGAAAGCTGCGCCCAAGAAATAAGCGGCAACCTGCGGCAGGATTGTGGCCTGGCAGGCTGCCCTGAGCCCAACCGGAGGATCTCGTCGGCTGTCGAGCGAGCGTCCCCTCCCGCTCTGCGGCGAGGCAAACCCTGCTCGGAAAGATTTTGTCCCCGCCCCCCGATGTTACTAAGGACTATGTCCTAACTGTTCCTGTGTCCCGCCCGCCATCGCGGTAGAGTGTAGTTACTGGTCTAACTCCGGTAAGCCCCGGATCTTCCCCCCTGTGGTGCGTGCAATCCCTAAGAATTAAAAAGGTTCGTACCGAGGATGGAATGGCAACACCTGGCGTCTCCGCAATTTCGGTCTCACTGGAAGGCTATTCCGGCAGCGGCAAAGTAGCGACGCCCGCCCTGCTGGGCGCGATGCTGCGTGCCGCCGATAAAATCAGCGATCTGGTCTTTTCTCCCGGACGCCCGCCCCAGGTGCAGGTTCACGGCCAGCTCATTCCTGTCCAGGTGGCCCGACTCACCCTTCTCACAGCCGATGACACGCGCCATATTGCCGTTGATCTGATTGGCGAGAACAAGCAGGCGGTCGCAACCCTGCGCGAACACGGCTCCTGCGACATTTCCTATGGCTTGGCCGGCGTCGCGCGGTTTCGCGTCAACATCTTCATCCAGCGCGGTAGTTGCGCGGTTGTGATGCGTGTAATCCCCACCGCCATCCCAGATTTTGCTTCTTTGCGCTTGCCTTCGCACCTCACCGATGTAGCCAACCTGCGGGATGGAATCGTGCTGGTGACCGGGCCCGCCGGATCGGGCAAGTCGTCCACCCTGGCGGTCTTGCTCGATTGCATTAATCGCGAAAAGAATTACCACATCATCACAATTGAAGATCCCATCGAGTTCCTGCACAACCACAAGTGCTCCACTGTTCATCAGCGCGAACTGCATAGCGACACGCCCAGCTTCGGCCATGCCCTGCGCTCCGCCATGCGGCAGGCGCCCAAGGTCATCCTGGTGGGCGAGATGCGCGACCGCGAAACCATCG
Organism: uncultured Acidobacteriaceae bacterium; assembly: GCA_963841125.1. Lineage (GTDB taxonomy): Bacteria > Acidobacteriota > Terriglobia > Terriglobales > Acidobacteriaceae > Sulfotelmatobacter. The sequence goes on along the minus strand of CAWJBH010000003.1, from coordinate 1,008,260 downwards.
AGATTGTCCTCGAAGCGGCGGAGACCGGCCACCTGGTGCTCTCCAGCCTGAATACCATGGACGCGCCTAAAACCGTCGAGCGCATTGTCAGTTCGTTTTCGCCCGCGGAACAGCAAAGTGTGCGCGAGCGCTTCGCCAAATCATTTCGCTACATCGTCTGCCAGCGGCTCTTACCCAAGACTGATCGCAGTGGCCGCGTTCCAGTCGCAGAGATTCTGAAAGCCAATGCGCGCACCCGGGAGTGCATCGAAAAAGGCGAGCGCGACGGCAAGACCTTGCTCGACGCCATGAAGGCCGGAGCATCCGAAGGTATGCAACACTTCGACGGCGAAATCGCCCAACTCGTCCGCGACCGCATAGTCGACCTCGAAACCGGCCTATCGTATGCCAGCAATCCCACCGTGCTCGGCCAGGAACTCGCCAGATAATATCTTTGAAAGGGTGCGGCTTCCAGCCGCGCCGAATGCGCTCCTCATGTGAAAGAGCCGCGCTTCAGCGCCGCGTAAAGCTTCCAAAAACCAAAACGCCTTCAGCCGCCTGAGGGACACAACCAGCACACAAGCACGACGGCTCCGCGCCGCTCATTTTCCCGAACTAAAATCATCGGGTACTTGGTCGTACACCCCTTCTGCATGTTCCGCCTGTGCCAAGCCATCCAAAATCTTGTGGCGGGACAAGTCACGCTCCGTCTTGCCTGCCAAACTCATCATTGTTTTTCCTTGCGCCCTCATCGTCTCAACAGGACCGTATGTCTCAACCAAGGAGTCAATCGCTTTCGCATCGCCCGCGTGACCCTGCCTTGCCAGGAACCTGGAAATGACGACGAGCACACACGTTGTCGCTACGGTTGTCATCTCGTAAATCTCGTCCTCGCTGTATGAGTTGACTACCTCGTGTCCCTTGAAACGCCGCCCGAGTTGCAGCATTCCGGTGTGCGTGTAACTGTTGAGTGCTTTCCAAGAACGCTTTTTCAGGTCTTGGAACAAATCTCCCGCATTGTGCGCCGGGTCAATCGCTTCAGCCATTTCCGCAAGCGTGAGTTTGATCTCGTCTTTTTCATTAAATCTCTTTAGCTCCTCATCCGTAGCACAGACGTTGAGCCATAGAGCGCGATACATTCCCTCAACGATCGGTCTCCCCAAGGCGAAGGCGGAGCCGAACATCTCATGCATGGCGAGCAATAGAGACGCCTCTTGGTGTTCAACGAGGATTGAGATAAATCCAATGATTGTCACTGTGCGGTAATCATCCGGGAAATGATGTTTCCCGATAATTGGTTTCGCAGACTGAATCGCTTTCTCGCACTTGACCATGTGGTCACGGAGCTTGTCTGTCATAGGAGATTTCGCCTGATGCGTCTCAATGCCGGATGTCCGCAGAATTTTGACCGCCTCGGCGGTCGGAATCGTGTGATAGACAATGCCGTCATCTGCCGATTGCAGAAAAACGCGCTTACCGTCTTTCAGTGTCCGAGCTTTGAGCTTGTCGAGGATCCCGTCAAGCGTGCCTTTAGACATAGCGGTCTGAAATCCCATCAAACCCCTGAGTCGGATTCCTTTGTCATTCACCCATGCGTCCATAACGTCCGCCTTTCGCTTACAAGCATAGCATTGGGGCGAACGATAAGCGAATATCCCGGCGTCCATCCCGCGCGTTTTTTGCGAGGAGTGGGTACGCTTCCGCTATCATCCCTGCATGACCGCACCGCCAACCCAGTCTCCAATACTGACCTTCAAAGAAGCCCGCCTCGTAGTCGAAGATCATGCTTCGAACATCGCACCTGGCGGCAACGAAACGCTCGACCTGCTCCAGGCCGCGGGCCGAGTTCTCGCCGAGCCAATCTCCGCCGACCGCGACATCCCTCCCTTTCGCCGATCCACGCGCGATGGCTACGCCGTCCACTCCGCCGATCTGGCCACACTTCCAGCCAAGCTGAAAATAATCGGAGAAATTAAAGCGGGCCCGCTGCAACTCCCATCCAAACTGAATCGCAGCGAAACATTCTCCATCATGACCGGCGCGCCTGTGCCCGAGGGGGCGGATGCCGTAGTGATGGTCGAGCACACATCGCTAACCGGCGATTCGGTAGAAATAACCAAGGGTGTCGTCCCCGCCGAAAACATCGTGCCCCAAGGCGCCGAGGCCAAAGTTGCCAGCCTCCTGCTCGACCGCGGCGCGCGCCTCAACGAAGCCGCCATCGCACTTGCAGCTTCGGTCGGCAGATCGCGGCTGCAAGTGTTCGCTCGTCCGCGCGTGGCCGTGCTCACCACGGGGGACGAGATCGTCGAGATCGACGCCAAACCCGGCCCCACGCAGATTCGCAACTCCAACAGCTATTCCCTCGCAGTGCAGATCCAGAAAGCCGGCGGCGAGGCCGTGCTCTTACCCATCGCACCCGACGAGCCCCGCCGTCTCCGCCAACTGATTGAGGAAGGCCTGCAATCCGACTTACTCATCATGACCGGCGGCGTTTCCATGGGACGCTACGACCTGGTCGAACAAGTGCTAGCCGAATTGGAAGCAGAGTTCTTCTTCACCGGAGCAAAAATCCAACCGGGAAGACCGGTAGTATTCGGTCAAGTTCCGCGTAGCACGGGCGCCCCCGCCCGCGGGGCTTCAGCCCCACAGTCGCACAAATATTTCTTCGGGTTACCCGGCAACCCCATTTCAACCATGGTCACCTTCGAACTGTTCGCGAGACCGATACTCGAAGCCCTCGCAGGAATGTCCCCGCGCCCGCTAACTTTTCTACATGCCCGCCTGAAGTCCGACATCCGCGTCAAGACCGGACTGACAAGGTTCCTCCCCGCCATCCTTTCCGGCAAATATGAAGATTCACTCGTGGAACCCGTGCCCTGGCAAGGGTCAGGTGACATAGCAGCCCGAGCCCGCGCGAACTGTTACGTCGTAATCCCGCCCGATCGCGAGCACATCCTCGCAGGCAAGTGGATAGCCATTATGCCGCTTTCTTAACTAACAACTAACCGCCGACCGCCGACCACTGACCACTGACCACTGACCACTGACCACTCTTCAAACATGTAAGATAGAAACTTCGGCATGGTGAAAAAACTCTCCCACTACGACGCAGCCGGTCGCGCCACCATGGTAGATGTTTCCGGCAAGGCCGACACCAGGCGCGAGGCCGAAGCCAGCGCCTTTGTGCGCATGACGCCGGTCGTGCTGAAAGCTCTACCGAAGAATCCAAAAGGCGATCCGCTGGAAGTGGCGCGCCTGGCAGGAATCATGGCCGCCAAGCGCACCTCAGAGTTGATTCCCATGTGCCACTCCCTGCCCCTCTCCTACGTTGATGTCGAGATGAGGCTATGCGAGAATGGCGTCGCCATCACCACCAAAGTCGCAACCACCGCCGCAACCGGAGTAGAAATGGAAGCTCTGGTGGCGGCCGGAATCTCCGCCCTGACTCTGTACGACATGCTGAAAGGGGTGGACAAAGGCATTGAGATTCGGGAGATTGTGTTGGAGCGAAAGAGCGGCGGCAAGAGCGGAGAGTACCGGCGGTCAAAGTAAATCGATGGCAAATGACGTCAAACTGCTTCTAGTCGATGACAACGAGATGGTGCTGGGGATGCTGCGGCATGCGCTGGCTCCGTTTGCGCGGGTGGTGGCTGCCGGTGATGCGGCTGACGCGCTGCTTAAGGCTGTCGACGATCCTCCGGAGCTTGTCGTCTGCGACTACCGGATGCCGGGGATGGATGGGCGGCAACTGGTCGAGAAGCTGAAGTCGCGGCCGGCCACGGCTAATTTTTCCGCGATCCTGATGGCTAGCCGGACGGATATTGATGAGCGTCTATCTCCGCAGGATGTGGCCGACGACTACATTGCCAAACCTTTCTTCCTGAAAGAAGCTACGCGCCGGATCAAGCGCACGGTGGACCGCATCGCGCTGGAGAAGATGGCGAAGACTGCTCCGTCGGACGGCGTGGTGCGCGGGAACCTTTCCCAGATGAATGTGATTGACCTGATGCAGTCGCTCGAAATGGGACGCAAGAGCTGCCAGCTCAAGCTGAACAATGCGGGTGAGAAGTGCGAGGTTTTCTTTGTCGAGGGTCAGGTGAAGCACGCGACTTTCGGGTCTTTATCCGGAGATGAAGCTGTCTTCAAGGTTCTGCGCTGGACGGGAGGCAACTTCGAACTCAACTTCGAGGGCAAGACCGATCAGGAAACCACGAAGCTCAACACCCAGGGTCTGCTGATGGAGGGCTTGCGGCTGCTCGACGAATCGCAGCGCGATGGGGGCTCCGAGGCCGTGGAAGAGAGCGTTGACAGCGCTACCAGTGCGAGTGCGAGCAGCGAGGCCGGCGCCAGTGTGACCAGCACGAGTGCGGGCGGCCGGACGGAAGAGGAAGAAGATGTCCTCCTCGACAACTGAGGGCTCGGTTGTTTTCACCGCGGCTGTGGTTACAGTAAGCGATTCCTGCTCCCGCGGGGACCGCGTTGATCTTTCAGGGCCGGCGGTTGCCGAGGTGCTGAAGAAATCCGGCTTTCGCGTGGTGGCTACGCGAATCGTGCAAGACGATTCCATGCAGATTCAGAATGCCCTTGTTCATCTGGCGATCGAGGTACGTCTCATCGTGACCACGGGCGGGACGGGGATTGCGCCGCGCGATGTCACTCCGGAGGCGACTGCGGCTATCTGCGATCGTCTGATCGACGGCGTGGGCGAACGCATGCGGCTTGAGGGGGCGAAAAAAACTTCGTTCGCCGCTCTGAGCCGGGGAGTTTGCGGCGTGCGGGAGAAGACTCTTATCCTGAATCTACCGGGGAGTCCTGGCGGCGCGGTGGAATCTTTGGAGGCTGTGCTGGATTTGATTCCTCATGCGCTGAATCTGTTGGATGGGAAGACGGAGCATCCGTAGTCGATGCCGCACGGAATCCCAGGAGCGAACAACTCGAAAAAAAGTCAGACCCCTGAGAAATCGAGGACTGTGGAATCCCACCTTTTGCAAAGAACGCAAAAGATTGGCCACCCGCCAGCGTACGCTGGGTCAAACTCATCGAGATCGCCTGTCATTCTGATCCAACTCTAATCGCCTACGAAGACCGTCATATAGGGCATCCAGCCACTTCGCATAACTTTCGGGAATAAATGAGCTATCCTTTGAGGGTGGCTCGATCGAATAGAACATTGTTATAAAGAACGGCCATTGCATGACGGTTTCAGGATGTGGTGTAGAAAAATGCTTTGGCAGACTACCTTTCCCAGTGCCAGCGAACACCCTGATCGTAAACTCTGCCTTGAAAAATCCAGGGCGCATTAATTTTAGGGCGCATATGTCTGGCTAAAACCGGTTATTTTCTTGAGGTTTACGCGGCGCTGAAGCGCCGCTCTTCCACGGTACTGCGCGCATTTGTCAGTTTTTCCGTAGCCTGTTGCGCTGTGGGCTGCATTTTTTCGCCGCTTTCGCGGCTGGCCTTCGTCTATGAAGAAGTGGTAGCCGGAGGTTGTCAATAGGCAGGAATTGGTAAATATCCCTTGACATCAAGTAGAACAAATGGCATACTGTACTTGCCATGAAGCAAACGCAGAGCATCCCAAAGCACCTTAGGCTAACCATAGAAACCTTCCTAGAGCGCTTCCCGAACGACGAAGCGTGCCTTGAGTTCCTAAAGGAAAAGCGGTATCCGAACGGCATGGCGCACTGTGCGAAGTGCAACCAACAGCGCAAGCACCACCGCGTTACCGGGCGTCCGGCTTACGCCTGTGACTATTGCGGTTCGATGATCTCCCCCATGGCAGGGACGATCTTCGAGCACTCCAGCACTTCGCTCAAGAAGTGGTTTTACGCTATGTATCTCATGGGTTCCACTCGTTGCGGTATTTCCGCCAAACAGATTCAGCGGGAGTGCGGCGTAACCTACAAGACTGCTTGGAGAATGTTCAAGCAGATTGCTCGTCTGCTGTCCGAAACTGACATGCAACTGGAGGGGTTAAAAGTCGAGATGGATGAGTGCTATGTGGGAGGGCGTCCGCGAGGGGTGAAGCGCCACACCCCGAAGTGGTTACGCTCTGACCATAAGTCCGTTGTCGCTGGAGTCGTGGAACGTAAGAGTGGAAAGGGTAGAGTGATTGCGCGAGTGGTAGAGGATTCCAGCAAGAAAACGTTGCAAGACTTCGCGCATGAGTTCATTCTTCCCGAGTCCACAGTGTTCACCGATGAGCATCCGTCGTACACGGGGCTGAACAAGACGTACACGCATCATCGCATTCAGCACGCGGCGGGAGTTTACGTTCGCGGTGAGGTACACACGCAAACCATCGAAGGATTTTGGTCAACGGTACAGAATGGGATTCGGGGCGTGTATCACTCGGTTTCCAAGAAGTATTTGCAGACCTATCTGGATGAGTACAGTTTCAGGTACAATCGGCGGAATCAGGGCAACCTCATTTTCACTTCGATTTGGATCGCGTCTTTTTCCAGCGGCGTCTAAACAGCCCGCTCCATCGCATCCTATCGCAAAGCTCGGCCCGAGCAAAGCTTTTTGGCGGATCGCCCTCGGCATTCTTGGCGGAAGGTTTAGGGTGACTCGCCATAAGCCAGTTCGCGCAACACTCCTAGACTGGAGTGTCGCGCAGCCGTGTCGAAAAGTCAACCAGAACGTGCCACCTCTCATCCAACTCTCAGACGCAAAGATCGACGCTCTGATTCACTAGCCGAAAAACACTCCGAGCAATCTTTTCCCACTCACCAAGCTAATAGAGCGCGACAAACACAGACGCAGAGACTATGGAGTTACCAGCCCATCGGGGAATGAATTTGTGATCGCTGTCAGGCAGTCGACGCTAGACGTTCTGAATTTCTCGGCGATTCTTGGGTACAAAATGCCAGGGTATAACACCGTCTTTCGCTTGCGCCGCTACAACGGGAAAGCACGAGCACACCAACTCGATCGAGCGCACCAAGTCGATGACTTTCATATCCATACAGCCACGGAGCGCTATCAAAAGCGTGGTCTGAGAGAAGATTTTTTTGCGGAGGTTACATCGCGCCATTGGAATCTAGACAGTGCCCTCAGATGTCTGCTGGAAGATTGCAGATTTGATCCACCACCATCATCCGCCCAGACTCTTCTTTTTGGACCGCAGACCCCATGAATATCGCATCTATCAAAGAAAATTTTCGGGATCGCGTCTGCGAACAGATAGAACTGCAACCACAGGGGCAAGAGCGCTTCTTGAGTAAAAACACCATTTCGCTTTGAGGATGGGGGATCATTTCATCATCACCCTGAAGCGTGACAACGGCGGGTGGATACTCAGCGATGAAGCCAACACCATCATGCATCTATCGTATTGGCTCGATACGGATGCGATAGCGTCCGGCAACCGCAAGCAGATTGTTGACAGTTCGCTTCTCACCTTCTCGGTAGAAAACAGGGACGGAGAACTTGTTATTCCCGTTGTGGACGACAGGTTTGGGGACGCGCTATTCAATTTTGTCCAAGCCCTGACCAAAGTCACAGACATTTCTTTTCTGTCGCGTGAGATCGTCCGTTCAACCTTTATGGAAGACCTCACCACATTCGTGAAGAGCAAGGTTCCGCCAAACAGACTCGAAGTGAATTCGGCGAGATGAGGGCAGGGATTCAACAGGCAAGTATGTTGTTGACTTTCGGATCAATCACATGAAGCGTCCCGTTTTCCTTTATGGCTTGCCGAGTGAAGAAAGATACCTAAGACGCGTAGATCAGCCTCTTGACGTTTGAAAAGTGGGGTTTCAAATTCCAGTCAATAGCTGTCTTCGAGGATCAAATGTCGCCCCATGAAAACCTCTTGCCCGCTTTCGACGAGACGCTGGTCGGCAGCAACTCACAGGGTTTGACAGGACAACCGGGAACGACTCGGCAGTCTATTGGAAGAAGCTCTCCAAGAGTCATAGAATGGCGCATGGCCCTTCATAGCAGTTCTTCCGCGCTGACAAAGGAGGTCATTGAGGAATTTCTTGAAGCATCCGCTCTTTGTTTCAAAAGCCCGAAGTCCAGCGGCGGCTGTTTTGGCTACGCGGGGACATTATTGCTTTTTTGTGTTATTGACTCGTTTGGAGTTTATCTTCGCCACGACATTGTTCAGATTGATGGCAAGCCGCAGAAGATTAAGAATGAACCATTTCGCGTTTTGAATCACGCGATCTTTGGGTTGAACCTCACAACATCTCAGATCAAACTTATTGAGCACTCCTACCGGAATCAGTTAGCCCACAATGCCAGCCTCAAAAGTGGAGCTTTCCTAATCCAAACGAAGAACCCGCCGCCATCTCCATTTACCTTCGGATCGAATGCCATCCAGGTCATCATCGAAGTGGACGCATTCTACAATTTCGTTTCCACAGCTTGGGTGCGGTTTCCTAAGGGTCGGCTTTGAGCATACTTGATCTTAAGGGATACTTACCCAGGAATTACACGATGGGGTTATGTGGCTGGAAGCAAAGGGAAAATAAAGTTTAACTTGCAGCGAATATGGTGCAGTTTTGGCTATAGCAGTGTGATATAATAGGATTACTGAGTTGAGAAAAGAAAGGCGTAGCCCACGGGCTGCGCCTTTTGTGTTTCTGGGCGGTCTGGGTGGCGGTGACAGGCGTCTCGCTGCGCTCGACTGGACGGGGCCGAGGCGGCCGTCCCCACATTTGCTGCTGAGGCGGCGGTCCCGCATGCGGCTGGGCGCTGCTAGCGAGGCCAAGATCCCTCGCTTTGCTCGGGATGACAGTCTTTGCTAGGGGATGACAGTTCTTAATGGAATACTAGGGAGAGTCTATGAGGCGGCAGGGTAAGAGAGTTTTTGCTAATTACAAGAAGCGGGGCGAGTGGGTGGAGTTGCTGTTTATGACGGTGGCTTCGGGGATGGGGTTCAATGTGGCGAAGCCGTGGGGAGAGACGGCTAGCTACGATGTGGTGGTGGAGCACGAGGGACGGTTCCTGCGGATGCAGGTGAAATCGACAGAGATGTGGGCGGGCGGTTCTTACTTATGCCAGCTACATGCTTGCGGCAACCGTTTATACTCGGAGAAAGAGATCGACTATTTTGCCATCTACGTTTTGCCGGAGGATGTTTGGTACATCTTTCCAGCGAAGCGGTTGGCGGGGATGAGGGCTGTGGGACTGACTCCGCATCGCAAGGGACACAAGTATGAACGGTATAAGGAAAACTGGTGGTTGCTGACGCGGCATCACTTCCGTCGCGGGGCTCGGACGGGGATTCCGAAGCAGGATCAACGGCCGAGCTCGATCAATCGCCTGGGCGGGCGGATTGTGAAGAGACTCAGAGAAGGATTGCGGAAGGAGGCGAGCGAGACGGGCGGTGAATGATGGGATCGGGGAAATTAAAGCCTTAGGGATCAACATTCGTGGAATCCCACCCTTGCGCAGAAAACGCGCAAGGATGGGCCACCCGGCCCCCGAATCGATTCGGCTTTAAGACCAAAATCAACTTCAAGATCAAGGTCAAAGGCGACGGACAGGAGTGTCCGTCCCACACGGGCATTGCCGCTCGCCGGGACAGCAGGTTCCTCACCCGGCCTTCGGCCCGGTTCGGAATGACATCCCCATTTGAACGACATCTCCCCTTGTCAATTCTTGCTAGCGGCTGGCTAGGCCGCCGGTGGTTTCGCCGCCGTCGAGGGTGTAGACGTGTCCGGTGGCGTAGGCTGCGTCGTCGGAGGCTAGAAATGCGAAGAGGGCTGCGATCTCTTCTGGTTTCGCGTGGCGGCGCAGTGGAATCTTCTGGTTTACTTCTTCTAGCATGGCGTCGGTATATTCGGCGCGCTGCATTGGGGTAAGCACGTATCCGGGAGCTACGGCGCAGACTCGGACTTTGGGCGCTAGTTCGAGCGCCATGGTTTTGGTTAGCTCGATCACTCCCGCTTTCGTGGCGTTGTAGTCGGCATAGTAGGGTTGCCCTACGACGCCGTTGGTGGAGGCGGTTTGCAGAATCACTCCGCTGCCGGGCTCCGTTGAAAAACGCTTCCACATGTGGCGGGCGGCGGTTTGCGCTACGTAGAAAACTCCGGTCAGGTTTACGGCGATTACTTTATCCCACTCTTCGGGAGTGATTTCGAGGAAGTTGTGGCGGATGCTGATGCCGGCGTTGTTGATTAGGACATCGACTGCGCTCATGACGCGGACGGCTTCGGCGAAGGCGGCTTCTACCTGCTTGAGGTTGGTGACGTCGGCGACGATGGCCTGGGATAATTTTGGAAGTTGGCGGCGAATGGCCTCGCAGGCTTTCGCGTCGCGGTCGAGGATGCTGACTTGCGCGCCTTCTTCGAGGAAGCGGGCGGCGGTGGCTGCGCCGATTCCGCTGGCGCCTCCGGTGATCAGGACTCGTTTGGATTTCAGGCCGCGCATGGGTTGTTGGTTTCTGGTTTCCGGTTTCTAGTCTTGGGTATCGAGAGTTCGTGGTGCTTCATCTTACCGTGTCGTCGCGCCGACGGCACGTGCTCTTTCCGTTTGTTCTCCACGCGGGAGTAGTGGTGGCGCATGCAGACAGCAGGTTCCTCGTCGCGTTGCTCCTCGGAATGACAATAGCTGGGGATGGAGTCCTAGATGGGTTTGCCGCGGAAGAAATAGACCAGTTCGATGATGAGGATGATGACGACCATTAATTCCAGGACGAAGGCGCGGCTTTGGTTGAATTCGTCGACCATGAAGCGGTAGAGCTCTTCGGCGGTTTGCAGTTTTTGCTGGACGAGATCTTTGTAGTCGGGCACGCCGACTTTCAGGGCGGCGAGTTTGTAGAGGCGGGCGGAAAACATGTCGCTGAGGAACTTGATGGCGTTGTCGGCGCGCTCGGTCAGTTCGCTGACGTCGAGCAGGACGGTGTGGAGTTTCGAGGCGGCGCGGGCGGTGCGCCAGCGCGACCAGAGGCCGCGGCCTCCGCGCTCGAGGAAGTCGTAGACGCCTTCCAGTTGTTTGGTGAGCAGTTCGTCGTAGTGGCGGAACTCGAGCAGCTGCGAGTTGGCGTACTGCAGGAGCTGGATGGCGGTTTCGGCGCCGGACGGCGCTGTCGTAGATGAAGGCGGCGTTCCATCCGATGACGGCGAGGTCGTTGGGATAGTAGGAAATGCGCGATTGCAGAATTTCCTGGCGTTCGCCATCGGAGAGCGGCTGGGTTTCGCCGCGCACGACTTGAGAGATGCAAGTCGCCTTGAGAAGCCAGCAGTTCGGTCGGCGGAGGGCGAGCCGGCGATCTCGCGCAGGTGGAAGATGAAATAGTCTTCCTGCAGCCACTCGGTGGTGTAGGGCTTGACCAGGGCGGGGGCGGCGCGCTCGAGTTTCTCTTTGACGATGCGGGTGGCGAGGCTTTCGAAGTTGGTGTCCCAAACCCAGCGGCTGGAAAGTTGGACCAGCTTGTCCCAATCGCCGGAGAATGGCAGCTCGAAGACCACGCTGACCACGCCGTAGTCGAAATACTTGATTTCGCCTTGCAGGCGCTCGCCGCTTTCGAGAACGAGGGGTTCGAGAGCCTCTTCGACCGGAGGGCGCTGAAAGCGGACGTATCCGGGAGCCAGGTGCTTGAAGCTGGCATCGGCGGTGCGGGCGCCAAGGATTTGGCGAAGCTCGTCGAGGCGAATCTCTTCGCAGACGTCGAACTGGATCAGCACCAGGACCGAGCCGCACAGAGGGGCGTCTGGAGGCTTGGCCGCGACCAGAGTGGGCAGAGCTTCGGCGGGAACCTTGCCGATGGCTGGAGCGGTGATGGTGGTTTCATGATCCATGACGTGCAACGAACCTTCAGGATCCGACAGACTTCAGAAACCGCGACGTCAGGACCCGAGCGGCGAGAACTCTATTGTCCCAGAAGTCGAGCCATCTGGCGAGAGGCGGAGTTAGCATCTGGCTAACATCAAGTAACGCTGTAGAATCAGCGTTTTCTGGACAATTCCCATAACAGCGCTCCACCTGCGCCAGGGCCGCTAATCCCAGAGCCGGCGCGCTTCATGGATCGAAGAACCTCGGCTTCGCGCTGGCGTGTACGTGCGGACTCAGGATAGGGGTGGGACTCCGGCAAGCCTTCGGCGCAATGAGCGCCATTTGCAGGACTTCGGCCAGGTGCAGGGCGTGGCGGGGCGAGCCTTGCGCGATCTGTTCGCGGCAACTGAAGCCGTCGGCGATGATCAGCCAGTCGGCTGGGGCCTGGCGGACGGCGGGCAGGAGTTCGAGTTCGCCGATGGCCATGGAGATGTCGTATTTGTCGCGTTCGAAGCCGAAGGAGCCGGCCATGCCGCAGCATCCGGGAGCGGGGCTTTGGAAGTCGATGCCGAGGCGGTTGCAGGACGGACTCTTCGGCGGTCATCTTCATCAGGGATTTGTGATGGCAGTGGCCGTGGAGGATCGCTTTGCGATTGAGACTGGGGCAGCGGAAATTCTCTTGCGCATGGTTTCGAGGAATTCGCTGAGCAGGAAAGTTTGGCGCGATAAGGCCTGGGCGCGTTCGTCGTGGGGAAAGAGATTGACAAGTTCGTCGCGGAAGACGGCGACGCAGCTGGGTTCGAGGCCGACGATGGGAATTCCGGCTTCGATTTCGGGGGAGAGTTCATCGAGGATCTGCAGCAGAAGCGACTGGGCGCGGTCGAGCATGCCATGGTCGTAGAGCGGGCGGCCGCAGCAGAGGTGGGCTCTGGGGACGATGACGCGGAAGCCGGCGGCTTCGAGGACTTCGACGGCGGCTTTGGCGGTGTGCGGGATGGAAATAGTTGTTGAAAGTGTCCGGCCAGAGGAGAACGGACTCAGGGGCTAAAGCCCCTACAGGGGTCGTTCAATGCAGCCTGAGCCTGCGGTATCGCTAAAGCGATATCCCGTGGCTCGGACCCAGACGCGTGCGGTGGAACCAGGCTTTGAAAGTCTCTGGGGCGAAGGCTGGAATGGCGCGCTGCTTGGGAATTCCGGCGATCAGTTTTGAGATGTCGCGCAGAAACGGAAGTTGCGTGACCAGATTGAGCGAGACCGGGCGCGTGCGATGCAACGCGGGCCCAGAGATCGATGTGGCCGAAAGCGTAGGCGCTGCGCGGGCGCAGGCGGCCTTCGTAGTAATGAGAAAGAAATTCGGATTTGTAAGTGGCGACGTCGACGCCGACGGGGCATTCGCTCTTGCATCCCTTGCAGGCGAGGCAGAGATCGAGTGACTGCTTTCACTTCTTCGCTGCGCCAGCCGTCGCGAATGATCCCATCGCTTCGGCCTTCACCCTGGGTCATCTCCCAGAGCAGGTGGGCGCGGCCGCGCGTGGAATGCTCTTCCTCGCGCGTGACGCGGTAGCTGGGGCACATCAGGCCGCCTTCTTCGCGGCGGCACTTGCCCACGCCCACGCAGCGCAGCAGTAGCCTGGGCCAGGCTGCCGTGGTCGGCGAGGAACTGGAAATTGGTTTTCGGCTCCCAGGGAGAGTAGTCCGCACCGAGGCGGAGATTTTCGTCGAGCTTGTAAGGCTCGATCAGCTTGCCGGGATTCATCTTCCATTCGGGATCCCACGCTGACTTGAATTCGCGGAAAGCCTGGACGAGTTCCGGGCCGAACATTTTCGGAAGCAACTCGGCGCGGGCTTGACCGTCGCCGTGCTCGCCGGAGATCGAGCCGCCGTAGCTGACCACGAGGTCGGCGGCCTCTTCCATGAACTTGCGGAATTTGGCGATGCCATCTTTCGATTGCAGGTCGAAGTTGATGCGGGTGTGGACGCAGCCGTGGCCGAAGTGGCCGTAGAGTGAGCCTTTGTAGCCGTAGCGGCCATCATGCTTGCGCAGATCGCGGAGATAGGCGCCGAGTTTTTCCGGAGCGACGGCGGAGTCTTCCCAGCCTTCCCAGTTCAGCGGTTCGCCAGGCACGTGAGAAGTCACGCCGAGAGCGGATTCGCGAACTTCCCACACGCGCTTGATTTGCTGCTTGGCGGTATAGAGGCGCATGTCGGGCGGATGGGAGCTGCGGGCCAGCGCCTGCATCAGGCCGCGGGCTTGGGATTCGGCTTCCGCGCGGTCTGAGCGCCGAACTCTACCATCAACCATCCACCGCCTTCGGGCAGCAGCTGCGAGGCCTTCGGAGTTGATGCCTTTCGCTCGCGTGTAGCCGACCAGAAGGTCGTCGAAGCCTTCGAGGCCGATCGGCTTGTGCGCCATGATTTCCGGCACGCGATCGGCGCATTGATAAATGTCCGGATAGGCGACCACCAGCAGCACGCGTTCGGGCGGGCTTTCGACCAGGCGGCAGGTGGCTTCGAGAACGGTGACGCATGTGCCTTCGGAGCCGACCAGCGCGCGGGCAACGTGAAAGCCATTCTCCGGCAAGAAGATAGTTCAGGTTGTAGCCGGAGACGCGGCGCGGAATATTTGGGAAGCGTTGGCGGACGAGATCGCCGTAAGTGGCGGCGATGGTTTGCAGCTTGGAGTAGATTTCGGCGCGGCGGCCACCGTTTTCGATCGAATGCTGTTCGAGTTCCGCAGCTCGATGTCGCGCCGACTTTCATGCGCACGCCGTCGTAGGTGAGGATTTCGAGTTCCTCGATGTTGTCGTCGGTCTTGCCGGCCATGACGGAATGCACGCCGCAGGAGTTGTTGCCGATCATGCCGCCGAGAGTGCAGCGGTCGTGAGTGGCGGGATCGGGCGCGAAGGTGAGATGGTGTTTTTCGGCGGCGGCGCGGAGAGTGTCGAGCACGACTCCGGGCTGCACGCGGGCGATGCGGCGGGCGGGATCGATTTCGAGTATCGCCGCCATGTATTTTGAAAAATCGAGGATGACGGCGACATTGCAGCATTGCCCGGCGAGAGATGTGCCGCCGCCACGGCAGAGAAGTGGCGCGCCGAACTCGCGGCAGAGCGCGACCGCGGCTATGAACATCGTCGTCGTCGCGCGGGAAGCACGACGCCGATCGGAACCTGGCGGTAGTTGGAGCCGTCGGTGGCGTAGAGAGCGCGAGCGCCGCGGTCGAAACGGACGTCACCGCGAACCTGCGTTGCGCAGAGCCTCGGCCAAGCCGGACGCATCGACTTGAACGGATTTGGCGGCTTGGGCGAGTTCTGCGAATCGGTCTGGCATGCGGCCGGACTTCGTAGGACTCAGATTTCTAGGACACAGATCAGTTCGAAGACGAATCGTCTCACATCAGATTGCGGGTCACGTTGGTGATCTGGATTTTCGTCTTGTCGCCTTCAGCTTTGGATGTTGATGGTGATCATGTTGTTGTGATCGTTGGAGACGATGGTGCAACTGGTTCGCGTCGGAAGTGGTGACCATCGCGTTGGGAAATTTAGATTTGTAGAAGCTGCAAACTTTATCCACGGAGTCGGAGCTTTCCGAGCTTAGCGACGCGGTGTGAACGCCGCCGAAAGTCGCGGAGGCCGAGCCCGTTCTGCATGCACTTCCGCGCCGGGATAAAGATCCACTCCCAGATTGCGGGCGGCTTCTGGCGGGATCTTTCGTGGTCTCGACGCTGCCGAATGGCGTTTCCACTTTCACGTTGTCGCCGTCCTGGTGAACGTGGGCGTGGTGAGCGATGCGCCAGGCGAAGAACGCGACCGAAGTGACGCTGAGAATTCCCGACCAGCGACGAACACGCCCACGACGATCAGAATAACCTTAAGGGCGCCTGCCGCCCGAAGATGGCGCGAGAGGCGACTGGCGGAAAGCGCAGGAGCCTGCGCGGCGCAGGGTCGGATGCGGCGGAGGGCAGCGTGGAAGCGAGAATGGCCGCACCGCACTTGTTGCAGAAGCGGGTTCCGGAACGATGATTTGCGCCACAGGAATTGCAAAATGCCATAGATCACCTCAGAGCGAAAGCTGGGGTATTTAGATCGGTTGGCGCGAGTATACCGCAGATTGGCGGAATCGGAGCGGGATCGCTTGTCAGGCTGATAAGTGAACGGAGTCTTGCCATCCGCAGCGGGCGAGTACGCCCGCAGGCAGCGCCGGGCTGCGGCCCTACGATAGCTAGCTCCAGAGCCGCGTGGCGTAATCCGTCATGGTGAGGCCCAGCAGTAGGAGCAGGAAAAACAGCGCCGCGATGACGACCAGCTTGGTGAGCTTTTCGCTGGCATGCCAGACGTGCATGAAGAAGAGAGCGACCAGAGTGCTTTGATAGTGGCGATCGCGAGCGCGACAGCGGCGTTGAAGGGCGCTGAGATCGATGAACGCGGCTTTATAGGTGAGGAAGGTACAGATGCAGCAGCGCGGCCCAGATGCCGAAATACATTTTCAGCGGCGACGATTTTGCGTGTTCGGACATGAATGTGCCTCAGACATAACAAGCCTCACGGGTGACGGTCGATCAGATAGAGCAAAGGAAATAGGTAGATCCAGATGATGTCGACGAAGTGCCAGTAGAGCCCGCCGATCTCGACGGGAGTATGCCACTCCGGAGTGAAGCGTCCCTTCCAGGCCATGACCAGGAGCCAGGGAAAAATGCCGAGGCCGATGATCATGTGCAGCGCATGCAGGCCGGTCATGACGAAATAGAGAGAGAAAAAAATTTGCGCGTGGCGCGGGTTGGCGTACTCACCGGGATGCCCGGGGATCGGGCACGTTGTCGAAGCTGAAAGAAGCGCCGGGGACGTGATGCTCTTCGAACTTGTCCTTGTACTCGTTGCCCTTGATGCCAAGGAAGGCGAGACCGAGGAGCATGGTGATGACCAGCATGACGATCAACAGCGTGCGGCGGGCGGTTTGCGCGGCCCAGACGGCGAGGACGACGGTCAAACTGCTGCAGATGAGAACGGCGGTGTTGGTGGCGCCGAGAGCTCGCGTCGATGGACTTGCTGGCCGCGGCGAAATCGCCGAAATACCAGCGGCGGTAAATCAGGTAGGCGCAGAACAAGCCGCCGAAAAACATGATTTCCGTGGCGAGGAAAACCCACATGCCCAGGCTGGCGGCATCGCGCTGCTGTTCCGCGGTCGGCGAAGTGGTGCAGCAAGCGCCGGGTTGTGCGCTTCAGCTGTGCGCATGATCGTGAACGGCGGTTGCGGAGCTATCGGGCAACGGGCACCTCCTCTTTGTGAGGCGCGTCCAGTTCTCGTAGTTGTAAGCTTCCCAGGTCACGACGGGCTCTTCGTCGAAGTTGAAAGTCGGCGGCGGGGAAGCTGTCTTCCATTCGAGTCCGGCGGCATTCCACGGATTATCCGATGCGGGCTTGCCGTAGCGCATGGACCAGAGGAAATAAATCATGGGCAACAGATATCCGACGCCGAGGACGGTCGCGCCGGCGGTCGATAGAACGTTCAATACCTGAAACTCCGGCATGTGGCTGTAATCGTAATAACGCCGCGGCATGCCCATGTAGCCGAGCAGAAATTGCGGGAAGAATGTGAGGTTGAAGCCGATGAAAACGATCAGCGCAGCCAGGCGCGCCCAGCCTTCGGGATAAAGGCGTCCGGAAATTTTCGGCCACCAGAAATGCATTCCTCCGAGATAGCCCATCACCGCGCCTCCGACCATGATGTAGTGGAAGTGGGCGACGACGAAGTAAGTATCGGTGACGTGGACGTCGATGCCGAGAGCGGCCAGGAATAGTCCGGTGAGGCCGCCGATGGTGAAGAGTCCGAGGAAGCCGAAGGCATAGAGCATGGGCGCATCGTAGTGGATGGAGCCCTTGTAAAGAGTGGCCGTCCAGTTGAAAACTTTGATGGCGGAAGGCAGGCCACGGCATAGCTCAAGAAAGAAAATACCAGCGCGGAGTAGACGGAAATTCCGGCCACGAACATGTGATGAGCCCAGACGAGAAAGCCGAAGACGGCGATCGCGATGGAAGAAAACGCCACGAAGCTGTAGCCGAAAATGCGCTTGCGCGAGAAGCAGGCGATGATTTCGGTGACCACGCCCATCGACGGGCAGAATCATGATGTAGACGGCGGGATGGGAATAGAACCAGAACAGATGCTGGAAGAGAAGCGGATCGCCGCCGAGTTTCGGGATCGAAGATGCCGAGATGCAGCGCGCGTTCCGCAGGCGACCAGCACGATGGTGACGGCGATGACCGGCGTGCCCAGAAGCTGAATGATGCTGGTGGCGTAGTGCGCCCAGATGAACAACGGCAGGCGCGACCAGGTCATGCCGGGAGCGCGCATGCGGTGAATGGTGACGACGAAGTTCAGGCCGGTGAGGATGGAAGAAAATCCGGCGATGAAGATCGCGAGTCCCGGCTTCGACAATTTTTGTGTTGGTGAAGTTCGGTGCTGAACGGAGCGTAGAAAGTCCAGCCGGTATCGACGCCGCCGGTCAGCATGCAGTGCAACATCATGACGCCGCCGATGATGTAGAGATACCAGCTCAGCAGGTTGATGCGGGGAAAGGCGAGATCCTTGGCCCCAATCATCATGGGCACGAGAAAATTGCCGAGCACGGCGGGAATGGAAGGAATCAGGAAGAAGAACACCATGACCATGCCATGCATGGTGAAGAGCTTGTTGTAGGTATCGGCCTGCACCAGATCGCCCGCGGGAGTGAGCAGTTCGAGGCGGATGAGCAGCGCGAAAAAGCCGCCGATGAAAAAGAAGAAGGTGATGGAGAGAAGATAAAGAAGCGCGATGCGTTTGTGGTCGGTGGTGAGCAGCCACGACCACACTCCGTACTCCTCGTTCAGATAGTTCTCGCGTTCCGACTGGTTGAGCGATCGCGGGTTGAGGGATCGCGTTCGGCATACTCATTGCACCTGACTTCCATTAGACTTGGCTACTGCGGTCTGGGCTGGTCGGCTGCAGCTCGCGCTGGCGCTGGTTTTGGCTGCACTCACCGGCTTGGCAGCGGAAATCGACTTTGATGTAGGCGACCAGAGCGTTTACCTGCTCTTCGCTGACCAATCCCTGAAACGTGGGCATGATCGGCTGGAATCCCTTCACTCGCTTCGCGCCGGGATCGAGAATGCACTCGCGAAGATAATTTTCGTCGGCGGTTACGGTGCGGCCATCTTCGAGTTGAACCGGCTTGCCGAAGACTCCCTGCAGATTGGGGCCGCGGCCCTGCGTGTCGGAGCGGTGACAGGTGGCAGCAGCCAAGTTCGGCAAAAATTTTCTCTCCGCTAGCGGAGAGCGGACCGGTCGAACCGCCGTTCATCCACGCTTCATACTGTGCCGGCTCCAGTACAACGATGTCGCCGACCATGCCGGAGTGCTGGGTACCGCAATACTCCGCGCAGAATAAATGATAGACGCCGGGTTTGGTGGCGCGGAACCACTCCACGGTGTAGCGGCCGGGAGCACGTCCTGCTTGATGCGGAATGCCGGGATGTAGAAGCTGTGAATCACGTCCTGCGAAGTCATGATCAGTTTCACGTCGCGTCCGACGGGGACGTGCAGTTCGTTGATCTCGCGCTGACCTTCGGCGTGCTCCACCTTCCACATCCATTGTTTCGCTACGACGTAAACTTCGGTTGCGTCGGCGGGCGGGGTGCGCTCTTTGAAGTAAACCACGGCGCCCCAGGCGAAAATCACCATGAAGATCAGGAACGGAATCGCGCTCCAGGTGATTTCGAGCGCGTGTAGAACCTTCAATCTGTTCGGCGCGAACTCCGGGACGGTGGCGGAAGCGCGCAGCGAAAAAGACGATGCAGACGAAGATCAGCAGCGCCATCATCCCGGTGACGATGAGCAGGAAAATATAGAGCGCGTCCACGTGCGCCGCCATCGTGGAGGCCTGCTCCGGCCATAATGGAAAATTATTGAGCATACCGTGTCTTCGTTGCCGCCTTCGCCGTCCTCCTGGTTACCGAGCGATCCAGCCGCCACAATATGAAAAATAAACCGCCCAGCAGAAGAATCGTCGCGGCCCGCCGCGAGCCGCAGGATGTTGCCTACCATGGCGCCATATTTTCCGGTCTCGGGATCATAGTGATAGCAGTAGAGCAGCACCGCATCGACGGCATTGCCGATCTTGCCCTGCGAAGCTTCCACCAGTCCCATGCGCAAATCTTTCGGCGGAAAATCGACGCCGTAGAAATAGCGCGAGATGCGGCCTTGCGGCGTCAGCACCATGATGGCAGTAGCGTGCGCGATACTGATTGCTCTTTGCGTCGTACTGATACTGAAAGCCGACAGCTTTGGTCAGCGCGTTGATCGAATCGGCCTGATCCGGTGAGGAAATGCCAGCCGGCAGCGGCATTGGCACGGCCGTAGCGCTTCACATAGTCGATCTTCTTGGCCGCGGCCATCTCGGGAGTTTCGCGCGGATCGAAGCTGACGGTGATCACGTCGAACTCGTTGCCCACGTCGAACTTCACCAAGCGCATGGCGCTGGCGAGTCCGGCCAGAGCCTCGCCGCACAGCATGGTGCAGTTGTAATAAACCAGATTGAGGATGAGCGGCTTGCGGCCGAAGTAATCGCCGAGTTTCACGGTCTTCCCGGTGTCGTCGCGGAAAGTGAGATCGGGCGGAACCTGCGCGTCGAGGTGTTGCTCGATGCCAACATTTTCCAGGCGCGGCGGCCGCGTGTTCGCCGGAGGCGACATGACGCCGTTGTTCATCTGCGCCGCAGGCAGAAGCGATCAGCAACGCGAGCGCCAGCAATACACGACGCAGCGGAAATCGAATTGTTGCGCTTACCGCTCACTTCTTTTCACCCTTCTTGCGGTTCGTTGATTGCCGTTTCCAGTCTTTGCTGATTCGTCAGTCGTTGCCGTGTCGCGGCTGTACGATCGTCCAGATCGCTGCTTCCTGCGGGACGCACCGGAAGACCGCGCTGCACCATAAATCCATAGCGCGCTCGATGGGGATGCGCACCGTTCCGGCTCTTTTCATCGACCCAACCATAGCTGTAGAGGACTTTCTCTTCGTTGCGTCCGGATCCCGTTCAACTGACCGCGCTCGTCTTCCTCCAGCCTCGGGTTGGGGAAAGCGTCTCTGCGGATATCCAGGCACGATGTGTCGCGTGTCCGTCAGGCACATTCGTTGCCAGCGGATTCACCGCGGGCTGCGTTCGCTCTTTCGCGCTGATCGAGAAATACTTAAAATTCCTCTGAGCCCGACGATGAGCGATCGCCGCTCACGACAACAGGCTCAGCAGGAAATAGAGAATGCCGGATACCTGCAGATCCTGGTGCTCGTAGCTGCCGTTCCCGGTTGTGTTCTCGTGTCTGGTGTCTTCGGCCATCTCTCGTTAGTCATTTCTCGTTAGTCATTTTTCGCTGCAAGACTCGTTAGTCATCACTTCTCCGCATGAGCTCATGCGCCGGCTGCAGAACTTCGTGGGCGTCCGGGTCATAGGCCGGCAGCAGCGGCAGCGCAGCCAGGTTGCGGAAAAAATACCAAAGCCAGATTCCGCCGATAGCGATGGGCACCACTACGTCCGCCAAAGTCACAGTAAAAGTCTTCGAGAAATTCGGCTCGATGATCCAGAACAGATCGACATAGCCCATCAACATAAGCAGAACTGCAACCCACACCAGCCTGCGAATGTTGCGCTTGAACGGGCGCGAAAGCAATATTGCGAAAGGAATGGCGAAGTGAAACAACACCAACATCAGTCCAATCCATCCCCACCCGCCATTCAGACGCCTCAGATAAAAAGTAATCTCGGCGGGCAGGTTGCCGGCCCAGATGATGAGCCACTGCGAAAAATTGAAGTACGCCCAGACCATGATGAAGGTCAGCATCCACTTGCCGTGATCGTGGACGAAGTCGGGCTTCAGCATCTCCGACATCGGCTTGTAGTTGAACAGAATGCGCTCGACGACGACCGCAAAACACATTGCCGACAGCACTTCGCCGATGAGGACGATCAGGCCGAAGATGGTGGATATCCAGCTGGGGTCGATCGACATGATCCAATCGATGGCGGCGAAGGAAATGGTGAATCCATAGAGGATCAATCCCGGGCCGCTGACCGCTTTGAATCGTCTGCTGTTGTCGGGGGCGTTGGGCCGATCGGTTTGCTTAGACCACATCGACAGCAGGAACGAGAGCAGATTCCAGATCGCGAAGTAGAAGACGGCGCGAATGATGAAGCCGTTCACGGTCAGATACGTCTGCGTGATCTGTTCCAGATGCTCGCGGAGATGTTTGTCTTGAACGTTGCCCAGCGGCTGCGCCCAGATATAGAGCCTATGTATCCCGAAAAATATCGGAATGAAGAGAACGAAAAGCAGCGGCAGCGTGCGCATGGCTGCGCCCAGAATGCGGCGAATGACCGTGCCCCATCCGCCGCCGGTGAGGTGGCGGATCATGAGAATCGCCATGGAGCCGAGGGCGACGCCCAGCCAGCACATGAAGCCAAGAAGATAGGCGCGATAGAACTCGTCAGGCTCCTTGAGCGCTAACACGACAGAGATCACAGCAAAGATGCCGCCGACCACGAGCGAGCGCTGCGATATTTTTCTTACCACCTCTGGCGCCGTTAAATCGAGATGTGCAGTCGCGGCGCTCATTTGTGCTCCTCGGTCTGCGAACTTGTTCCAGTTTCGATCACCGGGAGGGTCGCGCCCGAGCCCGGCTGGCCGCGGAAAGTCGGCGGCTCTGCCGGAACAGCTTGTCCCGCAGGCATGTCCGCCTGAGTTGCGTTTTGACTGAGCTGCAGCGCGCGGATGTAGGCCACGATTTTCCAGCGGTCCTCCGGCGGAATCTGTGAGGCGTAATCGGGCATGATGCCGAAGCCGTTGGTCATGACATCGTAGAAGTAACCGAGCGGAGCTTTCTGCAGCCGCGCGATATGGAACGACGGCGGCTTGCGCGCGAATCCACGCGAGGGGATGAAGCCGTTGCCATCGCCAAGTTGCGAATGACAGGGAGAGCAGTAAATGTTGTAGCGCTCGCGGCCACGTTCGAGAACTTCTTTGGTCACGGGAAAGGGCATGTAGTTGCCGGGATTATTGCCCGTCTTCCCAGTGTAAAGATAAGTGTCTTCGTGCAACTGCCCACGGGCTACCGTGCCTTCGACGGGCGGACGCTCGGAACGCTGATCGGTAAAAAAGTCGCTGCGGGAAAGCGGATTCTGCCGCGGCTGCACGTGCATGTCGATACGGCAGCTAGGCAGCAAGGCTATTGAGGCCAGAGCCGCGACAACGGAAATTTGGCGGAGGCGCAGCATGCTAGCTGGGCACCTCCGAAATCGAGCGCGGGGCGAGGCCTTGCAGAAAGTTGCGCGTGCCCGCCGCATCGTACTTGGGATCGGAAGAAAACACGATCAGGAAAAAGCGGTCTTTCGATGCCGACGAAAAACGCGGCACGTTGAATACAGGATGATAGGGCATGGGCAAGCCGTTGAGCGCGAGCATGCCGAACACAGCGGAGATCCCGGCAAAAAGAATCGTCATCTCGAAGGTGATAACAATGAACGCAGGCCAGGAATGCGCGGGCTTTCCGCCGATATTCAACGGATAATCGACGGCGGACATCCAGTACTGCATCAGGTAGCCGGTGAGCCCGCCGACGATGCCGCCGATCAGCACTACGAGCGGAACTTCGTCGCGGTAAAAACCAATTTCCTCAGCCAGGCCTTCGATGGGAAATGGACTATAGGCATCGATCCTCTTATACCCCGCCTGATGCGTCTTTCGCGCAGCCTCAACCAGCGCGGTGGGCGAATCAAACTCCGCCATGATTCCGTACATGCGTTCGCGCTTCATTCCTTGACCTCCGCTTCCGGCAGCAGAGTGCGCATTTCAAAAATCGAGATCGCCGGCAGGATGCGAAGGAACAGGAACATCGCCGCGAGAAACATACCGATGGTGCCGATGTAAGTCATCCAATCCCAGCGCGTGGGGTAATACATTCCCCAGGATGACGTCAGGAAGTCGCGATGCAGGCTCACTACGACGATAATGAAGCGCTCCAGCCACATGCCCACCAGGATCACGCCGGAAACCATGAAGAGCGCCACCGGGCTGGTGCGGAGCTTGCGAATCCACAGCAATTGCGGGATGAAGATGTTACAGGTGAGTAGCGACCAGTATGGAATGGCATAGGGCCCATGCAGGCGGTTCCAGAGCGTGAAGGCATCGTAGCGGTCGCCGCTGTACCAGCCCATGAACGCCTCGATGCCGTAGCCGTAGGCAACGATCAGTCCCGTGGCGAGCATGACTTTCGCCGAATTCTGCAGGTGGCGCTCGGTGATGAAATCCTCGAGGCCGTAAATTTTGCGGATGGGAATTGCCAGCATCAAGACCATTGCGAATCCAGAGTAGATGGCACCGGCGACGAAGTATGGCGGAAAAATCGTCGTGTGCCAGCCCGGAACGATGCCGATCGCGAAGTCAAAGCTCACGACGGTGTGGACGGAGAGCACGAGCGGCGTAGCCAACCCTGCCAAGAGAAGATAGGCAGTCTCATAGCGATGCCAGTGTCGCGCCGAACCGCGCCAGCCCATCGAGAACAGGCCATAAATCATTTTGATCCAGCGATTGTCGGAACGATCTCGCAAGGTTGCGAAATCCGGGATCAGGCCCATGAACCAGAACAACGCCGAAATGGTGGCGTAGGTGGAGACGGCGAACACGTCCCACATCAGCGGACTGCGGAATTGCGGCCACACGCCCATGGTGCTGGGATAAGGAAACAGCCAGTACGCGAGCCACGGACGGCCAACGTGGATTGCCGGAAAGATTCCGGCCGCCGCCACGGCAAACAGCGTCATCGCTTCGGCGAAGCGATTGATCGAGTTGCGCCACGACTGACGCAACAACAAAAGAATGGCGGAGATGAGCGTGCCCGCGTGGCCGATTCCGATCCACCACACAAAGTTGACAATGGCGAAGCCCCAGGCGATGGGGATGGTATCTCCCCAGATGCCGATGCCCTTCAGGAACAGGTATCCGATGGCGTAGAGCATCATCATCGTCAGCAGGAACGCAACGCCGAAACCGACGAACCATCCGTTCGAAGCGGGACGCGTCAGCACGATCGAGCTGATTTTTTCCGTGACCGTGCCAAAGGTGTAGCCGGGCTCCATCACCGGCGCTTCCTGCGCGTTCGCCGTTATTTTGTATTGCTCGTCCATGCGCTAAATCCCGGGTGTCATCCTGAGCGAAGCCGTTCTTCAGGCGTAGCGAAGGATCTCAGTCTTCGCAACCTTATCCCTTCAACTCCGGATTCGGATTGCTCACTTCCGCCAGATACGTGGTCCGCGGACGAGTGTTCAATTCGCCCAGCAGACTGTAGTTGCGCGACTGCGCCTTCAACTTTGAGACTTTACTGTTTGGGTCATTGATGTTGCCGAACACGATCGCGCCCGCCGGACAAGACTGCTGGCACGCGGTCTGCAGCTCGTCTCCGACCTTGACTGCTTTACCTTCGCGAACCGAGGCGGTTTCGGCGTCGATCTTGTGCTCGTTGATGCGCTGTACGCAGTAGGTGCATTTCTCCATCACGCCGCGGCTGCGCACGGTGACGTCGGGGTTGCGCATCATCTTGTACTGCGGCGTCTCCCAATCCTGAAACAGCAGGAAGTTGAACCGCCGCACTTTATAGGGACAATTGTTCGAGCAATAGCGCGTCCCCACGCAGCGGTTATAGACCATGTCGTTCAGGCCTTCGCTGGAATGGTTGGTCGCGCCCACGGGGCAAACCACTTCGCATGGGGCATTTTCACATTGCATGCACGGCACGGGCTGGAAAAACGCCTTGGGATTGTCGCGGTCGCCTTGGTAGTAGGCATCGACGCGAATCCAGTGCATGTGGCGCCCGAGCAGTGTCTGCTCGTGGCCGACGACGGCAATGTTGTTCTCCGATTGGCAGGCGATCATGCAGTTGTTGCATCCCACGCAGGAGTTCAGATCGATCGTCATGCCCCAAGCGTAGTCTTCTTCTTTGTAGGGATACGGCTTGTAGAGCGTGAGTCCGGGCGCGGGTTCTTCTCCTTCTTCTGCTGCGAAGTTCGGACGCTTGCGGTAATCCTCAAGGGTCGTTTCGCGCACCAGCGGACGATGGCCGCCATCCGGCGTGTCCATGCTCTGGTAGCCCTGCGTCGAGGCCAGGTTGTAGGTGTCTCCGGTCTTGCGAATCTGCAGGCCCGTGGCGATCCACGGCGCTGCGCTCGTGCGCAGCGCATACGCATCGAAGCCCTGCGCCGTTCCGACGCGGCCCGCGCGGCGGCGGCCGTAGCCTAAGAATATTGTGGCCGAATTATCGGGATGGCCCGCCTGAATCCAGACTGCGCCGGTGACTTTCTTCCCGTTCAACTCAAGCTCGACCACGTCTTTCGTTTGGATATGCAGCCGCTCCGCCATCTTGGGACCGATGAGCACGGCATTGTCCCAAGTGAGCTTGGTCATCGGCTTAGGCAGTTCCTGCAGCCAGCCGTTGTTGGAGAATTGTCCGTCGTAGATGGTCGGGTCGCGGCGGATGTTGAGCTCGATGGCGTTGGGTCTTACATCCGCAGAACTTGATGCCGGGAATGTTGCAGTCTTCACCGCGACCGACTTCGGTTCGTAAGTAGTTCCCTGAATCCATCCATCGTGCAGCGACTTGCGCCAGAATGCTTCGAAGTCCGCGCCAGTGTGCTGTTTCCCCCAGTAAGCACGCACCAGATCGTAGCCGGTTGCATCGGCTTGACCCGAGAGCAATGCTACAAATTCCAACGCGCTTTTCCCGCCATACAGCGGAGCAATCAAGGGCTGAATGATGCTGACCGTTCCATCGTAAGCGCGGGCATCGCCCCAGGCTTCCAGTTCATGAGCTTGATTGATGTGCCACCGACAAAGTTCGGCGGTCTCGTTTTGATAAAGCCCCAGATGAACACGTAGCGGAACCTTGCCATTCTTCAGGACATTGGCAAAATCGAGATCTGCTGGAGCATCGTAGGCTGGGTTGCCGCCGAGGATCACGAGCAGGTCAACTTTGCCAGCATGAACATCGGAGACGAGATCTTTGATCGATTCGGATTGGCTGACCGGATTCGCGCCAACGAGATCGGAATAGAAAACTGTCTTGCCGACATTACCCAATTGCTGATTGATGAGATGTGCTATCTCGTGGACGACCGGCGGCTGATGATCGCCCACAATGACGAGGCCAGAACCCTCGTGAGCCTCGAGATCAGATACCAACGACTCTACGAAGCTGGCATAGTCAGCCGAGACTTCGCCATTCCGTGCGAACACGCGAGCAAAAGCCTCAACCATCGAAGCCCTTACCGACAGCCGATGATCCGCCTTCGCCCCAGTGGTCGTCGGCGTGCTCTCGATCACGTACAGCCGGTTCATCTTGCCGTCGGGATTGCGGCGCTTAGCGAAGTCACGGATGTAGCGGACATTCCCCGGAAAACCCGCGTACAGGAAGTCGGCGTCGAGCGAGACGATTACGTCGGCCTTTTCAAAATCGTAGCGCGTCTCGACCGGCTGTCCGAAGGCCAGCTTCGCGCCTTCGAGCACGTTGTCGCGATTGACCGGCTCGTACACATGCCACTTGGCCTGCGGATAAATCTTCAGGAAGCCGCGCAGTTGGTCGGCAAGCGTGGGCGAAGAGATGTTCGGCGTAAGAATGCGGATGCCCGCGCCCTGCAGCGCTTTCTGCGCGGTGAGCGGCCCGTGAATCGTGTTCAGAAACGCTTGCCAGGATTGCTGGTCGCCCATCGAGACAACACTCTGCGAGCGGTCGGGATCGTACATGCTCAGAATCGAAGCCTGAGCGAAAATATCCGTCCCGCCGAGCGACGCGGGATGACGGTCGTTGCCTTCAATCTTTGTTGGACGCCCGAGATGGCTCTCAACCAGCAGCGGGCTGGCGTATCCGCCGAGCGTCATCGCAGTGGCGTAGAACTGCGGGCGGCCGGGGATGACGTCCTCGGGCTGGCGGACATAGGGGACGATGGGTTCGAGCGGCAGGCGCACGCATCCGGTCATGCCGGCCAGCGCCATCGATGCGCCCATCACTTTCAGAAATCCGCGGCGCGAAACGGAATCTACCCACTCAGACGCGCCCTTCGGAAACTCGCGGTGCAGCGCTTCCTGAAAAGCGGGACTGCCGGCGAGTTCTTCGAGGCTGCGCCAGTATTCCGGCCCGGTTTTTTCGGCAGCATCGTGCGCAAGTGCCGCGTCAATGCGCTCGCGCACGGAGTCCAGGTCCAGCTTGCCTTTCTTGCTGGGGCAAACATCCTCGCGCTTGGCGCGGCCGTCTTGTTCTTCAATCTTCATGACTGGTCACAAATCACAACAGAAAGTGTCATCCTGAGCGCAGTCGAAGGATCTCCTATAACCACAACTCTGCTGCGCCGCTAGGGATCCTTCGACTCCGTGTTTGCTTCGCTTCGCGAAGCAAACACTCCGCTCAGGATGACAAGTCATATCGTTCCTACCGATGACACGTATTGCAACTCGTAATGTCCTCCACGCTGCGCACGTTGTACTTCTTTACCAGCGCTAAACCCAAATCATCCTGATCGGTGTAACTCTGCCCGTCCACCACCACGGGATCCGCGCTCGTGGGCTGCTGGTACTGCATATTGAACACCTGGTCGCGCGGTCGCAAATTCCTCTCCGGCGCACGATGGCAACTCAGGCACCACTCCATCTGCAACGATTCCTGTTGATACATGAGCGGCATCCGGTCGACGGGGCCGTGGCAGGTGTTGCAACCCACTCCTTTATTGACATGAATGCTGTGATTGAAAAAAACGAAGTCGGGAAGCTGGTTCACGCGTGTCCACTGCAGGGACTCGCCCGTCTTGTAGCTGGCGCGCACCGGTTCGAGCAATTGCGCGTTGGTCCAGATCTGCGAATGGCAGTTCATGCACGTCTTGGTGGGAGGGATGCCTGCAAAACTCGAGGTCTCAACCGAGGTGTGACAGTAGCGGCAATCAATGCCAAGTCCGGCAACGTGGTGCTGGTGGCTGAAAGGCACGGGTTGCGGCTTGCGTACTCCGGCGTAGGTGACGTAAGGGGAACGCTGCACCTCCATTGCCACCCAGCTGAGCGCGGCAACCACGAAGACCGCGCCAAAAATCGTGGCCCGGGACAAGGTGTTTGTGCTGCGATGAAAAATCTGCGGCATGAATTTTGAAATCTATGCTTGAGATGTATCGTCAGCCACGTCGGGTGCGTCCCAACGAAAAGAAATATCCTCAGAATCTTGAGGTGATGAATATGGAAAACTCAGGATTATAAATACTTCGCGTGCCGTTGTCTTGTGCTTTTCCCGCGGGAGCGGAAAATGTATGAAAATTGAACGCTGCCACGGCTGGGTTGAGTTCCGCCGACCAGTGACGCGCTAGCGCAGATTCATCACCAGCAGCTTCGGCTCGGTCATTTCCTCGATCGCATAACGCAAGCCCTCGCGGCCGAGGCCGGAGTCTTTTACTCCGCCGTACGGCATCTGGTCGATGCGGAACGAAGGTACGTCACCCGCGATCAGAGCGCCGACTTCCAACTCGTCATAGGCCTGGAACAGCAACTTCACATCGCGCGTGAACAAGCCGGCCTGTAAACCGTAATTGGAATTGTTGATGCGGCGCAGCGCTTCGTCAAAATTCTGATAAGGCTCGACCGTCACGACGGGGCCAAAGATTTCCTGGCAGTTGACCTTCATGTCTGGCCTGGTGCCAGTCAGAACCATGGGATCAACCACGGAGCCCCGGCGGCCACCACCACACAGCAGGCGGGCGCCCGAACGAACCGCTTCCTCTACCCACTGGGTGACGCGGATGGCATCACTCTCACGGATTAGCGGACCGATGTCAGTCGACTCTTCCATGGGATCGCCGGTTTTCAGTTTCTTGACGCCTTCGACAAGCAGATCGGTGAATTTACCGTAGACCGATTGCTCGACCAGAATGCGCTGCACCGAAATGCAAGTTTGGCCAGCATAGGCGAAGCCGCCCGCAACGCAACGCTCCGCTGCATAGTTGAGATCCGCGTCGCTGTGGACGATCGCGCCGGCGTTGCCACCGAGTTCGAGTACGACTTTCTTTTTGCCGGCGCGGCGTTTGATGTCCCAACCTACGGGCACGCTCCCCGTAAAGCTGATCAGCTTGATGCGCTCGTCGGTGATCAGCAGACTGGCGTCGTCGTTTGAAAGTGGCAGTACGTTGAGCCCACCATCGGGCCAACCCGCCTGCTGCACGCATTCTGCCAGCAAGAGCGAGCATAGCGGAGTTTGCGGGGCGGGCTTCAACACCATCGAACAGCCCGCGGCTATCGCGGGCGCTACTTTGTGCGCGACCAGATTCAGCGGGAAATTGAAAGGCGTGATCCCTGCAATAGGGCCGAGTGGAAAGCGCTTCACGATGCCCCAGCGTCCCGCGGTGAACTCCTGCCAGTCGAGGGGAAGATACTCGCCGTAGATGCGAGTGGCCTCTTCGGCGGCAACGTTGAAGGCGAAAACGGCGCGGTCGACTTCGGTGCGCGCCAGCTTAATCGGCTTGCCAGCTTCCTGCGCCAGGGTGCGTGCGAATTCTTCGCGGCGCTCGGCAATGGACTGCGCCACGCGACGCAAGACGCGCTGCCGCTCGAAGGCGGGCAGGCGGCGGGTAGTCCCGAAAGCCTTGACGGCAGCTGCGATCGCGGCCTCGGCATGCTCGCGCCGCGCCTGAATGACTCGCCCAATCACGCTGCCATCGAAGGGCGCGCGAATTTCGACGATGTCGCCGTCTTCCATCCACCGGCCATCGACAAAAAAGCCGTGGGTTGCGACTGGGGCAATCGTCATCTCCGCCATTTTGCCTCCCGGATGCAGACAGCGATTTCGATTATAGGCCTTGGCTGATGGTTGCTTTTTTCTACGATAAGAACTTTTTCAGTCGTCCACTACAATGAAGACCATCGTCGCCGATGTCTATTTTGGAAAATATCGTTGAGCTTGCCCCGCGTCTGCGGCGGAAAGAAGTTTCTCCGGTCGAGGTGACTCGCGCTTGCCTGGATCGCATTGAGAAACTCAACCCCGCGCTGAATGCCTTCATTACGGTGACCGCCGAGTCTGCGCTGGCGGAGGCTCGGACTGCCGAGATCGAAATCTCGGGTGGAGAGTGGCGTGGGCCACTGCACGGGATTCCGATTGCTTTGAAAGACTTGATGGATACCGCGGGCACGCGGACAACCGCTGCCAGCGGGCTTTTGGAGAACCACGTACCGACTGAGGACGCTGAAGTCGTGCGGCGATTGCGGCGGGCAGGCGCAGTGATACTGGGCAAGAACAATCTGCATGAGTTCGCTTATGGCGGCAGTTCGCTGGTCAGCTTTTTCGGCGACGTTCACAATCCCTGGAACAAAGAGCATATTGCCGGCGGATCGTCGGGAGGATCGGCGGCGGCGGTTGCTGCGGGACTTTGCTATGCGGCGATTGGGACCGATACGGCAGGATCCATTCGCGAACCCGCTGCGCTTTGCGGGTGCGTGGGGATCAAGCCGACTTATGGGCGGGTTTCCGCGCGCGGCGTGATTCCGCTTTCGTGGTCTCTCGATCATGTTGGGCCGCTGGCTGCTAGCGTCGGCGATGCTGCGGTGGTGCTGCAGGCTATTGCGGGTTACGATCCGCTTGACGTTGGCAGCGCCGATGTCCCGGTGTCCGATTATGTTTCTGGTTTGCGTGATGACGTGAGGACTCTGCGCGTTGGCATTCCATGGGCGCATTTTTATGACGACCTTAGCCCTCGAAGTCGGCGCGGCAGTGGAGCGGGCTCTGGTAGTGATCCGGACTCTTGTTGCGGATGTTCGGGATGTGCAGATCGAGGTGTCCAACGACCGAACCGTGCAGGCGGCCGAGTCTTTTGCTTATCACGCCGAGAATGTTGCCCGCACGCCTGAGCTTTATCAGCCGGAGACTTTGCGGCGCATCCTCTCTGGCGCTAAGATTTCTGCGGAGGAATATATTTTGCGGCGGCGCGAACTGGATCAGGAACGGCGGCGTGATCAGGACATATTTACCGACGTCGATTTGCTGATCACGCCTACGATGCCGATCCCGGCGCCGGCTATCGCCGAGTTGAAAAAAGATCCGGACGCACTTCGTCCCGCGGAACTTGCGTTGCTCCGAAACACACGGCCGTTCAACGTTTGGGGATTGCCCACTATTTCGGTGCCCTGCGGCTTTACGAAGAACGGGCTGCCTATCGGTTTGCAGATCGCTGGACCGCACTGGCGGGAGGATTTGGTGCTGAGGCTTGCTCATGCTTACGAGTCGGCGACCGAGTGGCATAGGCGGCGTCCGGTGGACTGAGCATTCGCGGCCGCCTGGCTGTGGATTGCTTAAGAGAAATAAATTTTCGAGGCAACTCACGAATTGTGGATGACCTGGCTTCCAGGGAGATATCCAGATCAATTTTTTTCTCTCGATCTCGCTGAAAGTCTTGCCGGGCGCGGGTTTCGTGAAATCGTATCGCGCAAAATATAGTTTTCAAAGAACTTAGATACCAAAATCTTAAGAACAAATGACTTAGGGTTGGGCACTCTGAGTACTTCCAACCGTCACTGCCTCGACCATGATCGCGCGACTTGAATTGCGGGTGCAAGGTCAGATGTCACAAGAGGGGTGTGGAAAACGGTTACACGGTGCGCATCTCGAGGCGCTTGTCTAAGGCCTTCACGGCAGCGGCAATGCCGTCGATGCGGGAGGTGTGTTGGACGTTGGTGAGGCGGTTGACCTCCTGCGGCGTGGTCTTCAATCGGCGTGCTAATTCCGCGGGGCGCACGTGTTGCTGGATCATTTCGTTTAGGAGAAGAATCTTGGCGGAGAGGCTTGCGGAAAGTTCTACGACGTGTTCGCGGGGCTTTGCCTTTGAGGGCAACGGGACAGCGCGATTGTCTTCGAAGTAGAAATCGAGAGCTGTTTCCAGATCGTCTTTGGCTGCCGCCAGTGCCTCGGGCCCGGTTTCCCCCTGGGTTATGGCTTCTGGAATGTCTTTGAACGTGGCGACGAAGCCGCCATCTTCCGCGCGCTTGAGAGTCACTGGATATAGGAACATTACGCTCCTCTTCTTGCGCCCCTCTGGGGCTTGTTCTCATTCTACGTTCTACCCACGGCTTACGCCGTGGGCTGCATTCTTTCGCCGCTCCGCGGCTGACGACTGTGGAAGTGCCTTGTGGGGTCGGCGGTGAGGCGCGCTGGTAGGGATCCCTTCGGCAAGCTCAGGGCAGGCTCTTCGACTCCGCAACTGCTTTCGCTTCGCGAAAGCAGTTGCTCCGCTCAGGATGACAACCTTTCAGGATGTCAACCGCTCTGGATGACAACTTGGCTTCAGTCCACCGTTCGTACGTCGTCTGGCAGCGTTAGCACAAACGTGCAGTTCCCCGTTGTCTTGGAGCAAGAGAG
The DNA here is from genome assembly GCA_963841125.1 of uncultured Acidobacteriaceae bacterium. Classification (GTDB taxonomy): domain Bacteria; phylum Acidobacteriota; class Terriglobia; order Terriglobales; family Acidobacteriaceae; genus Sulfotelmatobacter. The sequence continues at coordinate 975,107 of CAWJBH010000003.1, read as the reverse complement.
GGTTCCGCGGCGGAGGATTTTTACTGGGGTGTCGTCGGGGAAGGTCAGGCGGTATTCGGCGGTGCGGAGGGCTTCAGTGAAGATTTTTAGTTTTTCGTCGCCGCCGGCGAACTTTACGGCTTCGACCGTAGCGGCTGGACTTTGTCCCTTGCTTGATTCAGGATGATCCGATTCAGGACGACCCAGACCGCGACTTAGCAGCACGAAGAAATCGGCGCTGCCGGTTTCTTTCGCGACTTTGCCGAGGTCGATAGTGCGCAACTGCTGTAGTTCGTCTTTGTACTTCGTCACTGTGGCGCTTACGTTGGCGTCGCCACCGGCCAGTGCGGCGAGGCGGTCGCGGGTTTCGGGGATGGGGCGCAGGCCGTTCAGGGAAAGCGCGTAGGTGCGCAGGGCTTGATCCTTTTTTCCCTGCTTCTCGTAAATTTGTCCCAGATGGTCGCCAACTTCGCCGTGTTGGCCGAGTTGCCAGGCGGCGCCGATGTATTTTTCGGCCTTGTCCATGTTGCCCTCGCTGAAGTAAACCCAGCCGAGCGTGTCCCAGTAGGCGATCAGGGATGGGACCAGAGGCAAATCCTGCGGCGTCAGACGGTCGAGAGATACATTGCGCAACGCGGCTGTTGTTGCTGAGAGGGCCGACTCGGCGTATTGCTGCGCGCGGTCGAGATGAGACTTTTTCAGCGAAAGCTGGTAGGCGATGTTGTTCCAGACCAGCGGCGTAGCTGAGAGTTCGACGGCGTGATCGAACGTGGCTAAGGCCTTGTCGTCCTGGCCCAGGTTCAGATAGGCGTCACCGAGGCTCACCTGCAGTTCGGCGTTGTCAGGGGTTAGGGATGCTGCCTTTTCCAACTCGGGCGCGGCTTCGGCGTACTTGTGCCACTCGGAATACATTGCGCCCAGGCCGGCGTGAGCGAACTTGTCGAGAGGATTGATCTCGATCTGCTTGTTGAATGCGGTCACGGCATCGGGATACTTGCGCTCCTGCCAGTAGGCGCGTCCGAGCGCATTGTAGGCGTATTCGTCGTAGGGATTGATTTCGATCTGCTTGTTGAGCGCGGCAATGGCGTCATCATTCTGGCGCATCCCCATGTAGGCCGCGGCGAGAATGTTCCAGGCGTATTTGTTTTTGGAGTCTATTTCGGTGGCGCGTTTGAGAAGCTGAACGGCCAGCGGAAAATTGTTGCTGGCGAAGGCCGCTCGGCCGCTCTCGACAAGATCATCGGCCTTCATGTCGGCGGGAGGAGTCGGCGCGCCGGCTACCGTGTTCTCGACGGAAAGAAACTGTCCCAGATCAGAGCCGACGGCGTGGCGAAAGGATTGATAATCCTCAGCGCGCAGTGCGGGCAGTTCGTCCTTACGAAGGGTGAGGGTTCTGGCGGCGGTGAAAGTGGTGCCTTCTAGTTTGTACGTGGCCTCGTATTCGGCATAGTCGCGCTTCAGGGAAAACGGCAGCGGCGCGTGCGCGGTGTATTTGGCAGGCAGTTCGAGCTTGATCTTGTAGGCGTACTCCGCTTTGGGGCCGAGTTTTAGAGTTTCGTTTTCGGCGTCGCCGTCGGCGTCGTCATTGCCATCGCCGAGGTCGGGCAGGTTGAACTGACAAAGCGGCAGGATGAGGTCGGATTTTTTCTTGGACCAGTCGAGGAAGTTCGGCTTGGCAACGTCGTAAGACATGGTGAATGGCTCGCGGGTTGCGGCCGGATCGCTGATTTTAAGGTTCGTGATGTCGCCGCCCATTCCGGCGTTCACGTTTTCCACCACGCGTTGCCAATTCGCCTCCGGGACGCGACGGAAGATGGAACGCAGCATGAGTTCTTCATCGCCATGGAAGGTGTAGTGGACATGGGCTTCGAGTTTGCCGATTTCATTTATTTTTCCATCGACTTCGGAAATTTCACGGTCGGGCATGGGCGTATCAGCGGGAGTTTCCTCGAGATGCGGCGCACTGCCATCGGCGGGGATGACCAGCGCCAGTTTGTGGCGCAGGCTGAAGGCCAGCAGGCGGAAGGGCGCAACTTCGCTGGTGGTATCCATCCAGACTTCTTCGTTGCGGCTTGGTCATCGGCAGCATAGTGATGACGTGATCGAACTGCGAAGGCGACGGCACATCGGGATCGAGCTTGCGGCTGGAGTTGATCAGTACGGAAGAGGCATGCAGGCCTTCGGCTTCGAGCAGGGAAGCGAGCAGAGTGTGCTTATCTTTGCAGTCGCCGTACTGGTTGTGAAGAACATCGGCGGAAGAGTGGGGCTGGTACCGGCCGAGGCCCAGCGACAGGCTGACGTAGCGGAAATTCTTGGCGACGTAGTCGTAGAGGGCCTGGACTCGATCCAGGTCGTTGTCGAGGCCTTTGGTGAGTTCCGCTGCTTTGGCGCGAACTTCGGGCGAGGGCGCGCGCCGGTCTTTTTCGAGGCCTGCATACCAGCGGCCGATCTGTTCCCAACTGACGAACGTGGTTAATTGAATGTCGGGGTGTTCCGCATCCGCTTTCCTCTTCTTTGCCCTTTTTTCTCTCTCTTTGGTTTTGTCTTTATCTTTTGTGTCGTCTTCGCGCTCCAGATGGGAACTGGCCCAGTGGTAGATGCGGCGTCCGTTGGCTTCCGAGATTTTCGGGTCCATGCCAGGCTTGTTTTTCAGCTTGAGCGGGCGGTCGGAGGGGACGTCGACGTCGAGTTCCTCATCGAGCGTGATGTTGTTCTTGTCGAAGTCGTATTCGGCCCAGAATTGCTCCGGCGGCCAACGGTGTGTGAATCACCGTGACCATGTCATATTCGAGCACTTCTCCAGGACGCAGGCCGGGCACGGTGATGTGCTTCTGGCGGTAGTCGGTGTAGACGGGAGCCTCATGTTCGACGGGGCGCTTAGATCCTGCACGGCATCGTCGCCCGCCTTCACTACGCTGCCATCGGCCTTGATCACGCGGACGTAGCCGATTTCAACGCGCTCGTTGGCGGAGTTGTAGCCGACCTGGATCTGGCCCCACTGCTGGACTCCGGCCTCACTCTGCACGCGGATGCGCACGATCGTTTCTTTACGGCCCGTGCCATCGTTTTCAAAGTGGTAGGTGGAGCGGAACTGCTCGACGACGAATGCCTCCTGGGAATAGTCGTGTTTGGACTCTTCCGGTTTGGCGGCCGGGGCGTCTGGCTTTGATTGCGCAGACTTCGATGCTTTTTTCGCTTTCGCGGAGGCGGGCGTCGGAGTTGATTGTGCTGTGACGGTGAGAGGTGCGGCCAAGGTGGAGGCTACCAGAAGCGAAAACAAGAGACTGCGCATAAGGTAATAGTAAGGCCTGTGCCGTTTGTATCCCAAGTGGGGGGCCGCAAGAGGCAAGTAGGCCCTGGGATTGGGATTAGATTTGTTCATTGGGCGGTCAGGAAACCGTAGTAGAATTCCCGTTAGATAGTCTTGCCTGGCCGCGACGCCGGGCAGGCGTGACGCATAATGTACCTGCGCCACGATCCTTCCGTTCGGAGGTTTCCTGGCATGGAAGATCGGGCCTCTGACGTCTCTTCTTCGGTTTCCCAGCAGTCGGTTTCCCAATCGGCGCTTACCAGGCAGCGTGAAGGCCGCGGCGCCTGGGTTCTAACCGCGTACGGTATTTCGGGGCTGGCTCTGTTCGCGCTGCTGGCTTATTTCTTTTCGGACTTCATCGCTCATTAGGAACGCGTTGGGTAGCGGTGAGAATGTCGAGCTGCGCTCGACGACCTTCGGAACTCAGGGCAGGCAGCCGAGGGCGGCTGTCCCCACATGATGCATCGCTGCAAAGTGAGATTCCGATCTGCCTGCATCCTACGCCGAACGTGCTACAATGAGCGGCCTTAGAAGCTGCTGCTTCGCAAGGAACCCGGCGTTTTCCCAACACTGAAGCACTGACAAAGAGAAAGAAATACTCGTGCCCAAAAACCCTACGTCCGCTGCCGCGCCCATTACCTACGCTGACGCCGGTGTGGATATCGACCGGGCCAACCGGACCAAGCAGCGCATCAAGTACTTGGCGCATAAAACCTTTACGCGGGGTGTGCTCAGCGAAATTGGCGGGTTTGGCGGCTTGTTCGCGGTGGACAAGACCAAGTATCTGGACCCGGTGCTAGTCTCGAGCGTGGATGGCGTGGGAACGAAACTCAAAATTGCCTTTGCCATGGGCCTGCATTCCACCGTGGGCGCCGACCTGGTGAACCACTGCGTCAACGACATTGCCGTGCAGGGCGCTGCACCGCTGTTTTTTATGGATTATCTGGCGACGGGAAAGCTCGAGCCCACCATTGCGGAGAAAGTGGTGGAAGGCATTGCGGATGCCTGCAAACATAACGGCTGCGCGCTGATCGGCGGCGAGACGGCCGAGATGCCGGGTTTCTATCCCGATGGCGAATACGACCTGGCGGGATTTATCGTGGGCGTGGTGGAACGCGACCGGATTATTACCGGCAAGGAGGTGCAGATCGGGGATGTCATTCTCGGCATGGCTTCCAACGGCTTGCACACGAACGGATATTCGCTGGCGCGGAAGTTGCTTTTCGAAGTGGCCGGCTACTCGCCCGAGGATTACGTCAACGAGATCAAGAACAAGGTTGGCAATGAGTTGATGCGCACGCACAAGAGCTATTGGCCGGCGCTGAAAAAGCTGGTGGCTGCCCAGTGCGTCTCCGCGCTGGCACATATTACCGGGGGCGGGATCACCGAAAACCTGCCGCGCGTGCTGCCTCGCGGGACCGCGGCGGCGATTGATCTCGGTTCCTGGCCGGTGCCGCCGTTGTTCGAGCACCTGCAGAAGTTGGGGAATGTTCCGCAAGAGGAGATGCTGCGCACTTTCAACATGGGGCTGGGCATGCTGCTGGTCGTTCCCCTGGCGAAATTCAAGAAAACCCAGAGCGTGCTAGAGCGCGTGGGAGAGAAGGCTTACACCGTCGGGCGGATCGTTAAGGGTGAGCGCAAGGTGATCTACAACTAGAATCAAGAGCACACCCACCACGGAGGCACGGAGCCACGGAGAAAGCCTTAGGGTCTTTGTGCCTTAGTTTGACGGCCCTTTGCTCTCCGAAGTTCAGTTGAATTTGCAGCTTTTCAGAATTCCTCCGTGTCTCAGTGCCTCCGTGGTGGATTATGATTTGACCTCGCATGAAATCCCTTGGCATTCTTCTTTCCGGACGCGGCTCGAATTTTGTCGCCATCGCCGACAGCATTGATGCGGGCCGGATTGGCGATGCGCGCATTGCCGTTGTTATCTCCAATAAAGCCGACGCACCTGGCATCGCTACCGCACGGCAGCGCGGCTTGAATGCGCTGGTGATTCCATCGAAGGGCAAGCCGCGAGAGGAACACGACCGCGCCGTTGTCGCGGCGCTCAAGCAGCACAATGTCGACCTGGTTTGCCTTGCGGGATACATGCGGCTGCTTTCGCCCTGGTTCGTGCAGCAGTTTCCGCGGCGTATTCTCAATATCCATCCCTCGCTGCTGCCGGCGTTTCCGGGGCTTGAAGCGCAGGAGCAGGCCTTCGCCTATGGAGTGAAGGTCTCCGGCTGCACCGTGCATTTTGTTGACGAAGAACTGGATCACGGGGCGATCATCGTGCAGAAGACCGTCGTAGTGCTTGATAGCGACGATGAGCGCACCCTGTCCGCGCGCATTCTCGAGCAGGAGCACACCGCGTATACGGAAGCGATCAATGTTGTGTTGGGCGGGAAGTACGACGTCGAAGGCCGGCGCCTGCGCGAGTTAGGTGAGAAGTCAGAGGGCAGAATGAAGTAAGAACCTTGCAACGCCTTACTTGAATTCCTTGGCCATCCTCACGATCGGCAACACTTCTCCGTTATCCAGGCGAGCCTCCTGATTCTCGACGGCCGCGTAGCCTTTTGCCTTGTAAAAAGCCACGCCGCTCAGAGTTGCGCCCATCTCTAGGCGCGTAAAACCTGCGGCTCTGGCGGCCTCCTCGCACGCTTCTAGGATCAGGCTTCCAATGCCGCGCCTTGCCCACTTTGGATGCACGAAGAAGGCGCGAATCTTTGCAGCATCGCGTGTAGGGTCGAGCAACGAGTCTTCGCGCCCGGCATACTGATCGCCTCCGTACAATGTTCTGCGTTTACTCCACCCGCCGCATGCGACGATCTCTGATTTGTCTTTTTTCTGAGAATCGGAAACTTCATTCTGCGAATCGGAAGCTTCCGCCACCAGATAGGTTCCATCGGCGATGAGTTGGCTGTCCACGCCATAGACCGACCGCAGCGCGCCTTCAATTTGTGCCGGAGAATAGTGTTCTGCCTGCAAGCCGCGCACCGAGGCTTCGATCACTTCCTGCAATCGAGGGACATCTGCCTCTACTGCCCTGCGTATGTGAATATCTGTCGCCGTCATAAGCCTCATCCACTTCAAAAGCAATTCTAACTTCCTCATTCTGACTTCTGCCCTGTGCATTCCTTATAATGTCCTTTCCCATGTCAACCTTCGCACCTGTCGACGAACAACTGACCTATCTCAAGAAGGGTTCGGCGGAAATCATCCGCGAGGCCGAGCTGCGCGCCAAGCTCGAGAAGTCGCGCGCCACGGGCAAGCCGTTGCGGGTGAAGCTCGGCATGGACCCGACCGCTCCCGATCTGCACCTGGGACACACCGTTGTTCTGCGCAAGCTTAAACACTTTCAGGATCTTGGGCACACGGCAATGTTTCTGATCGGCGACTTTACCGGTATGATCGGCGACCCGACGGGACGGTCGGCCACGCGGCCTCCACTTACCCGCGAGCAGATCGAGGCAAACGCCGAGACCTACAAGGCGCAAGTGTTCAAGATTCTCTATCCGCAGAAAACTGTGATCGACTTTAACCGGCGCTGGTTCGGCCCCTTCACTGCCGACGACTTCATCCGCTTGACGGCGAAGTACACCATCTCGCAACTGCTGGAGCGCGAGGACTTTCATAAACGATTCAAGGACGAGAAGCCGATCTCTGTGCATGAGTTGCTCTATCCGCTGGTGCAGGGTTACGACTCGGTGGCGCTCGAGGCGGATGTGGAACTTGGCGGCACCGACCAGAAATTTAATCTGCTGGTCGGCCGAGAGTTGCAGCGTGCTTACGGCCAGGAGTCACAGGTGGTGCTGACTACACCGATTCTTGAAGGGCTTGACGGCGTGCAGAAAATGTCAAAGTCGCTGGGCAATGCGATTGGGATTAATGAGCCGCCTCTGGAAATGTACGGCAAAGTGATGAGCATCTCTGACGAAATGATGTGGAGGTATTACGAGCTGCTGACGGATGTGCAGGTTGCGGAGATTGAGAAGATGAAGCGGGAAACGCATCCGATGCAGGCGAAGAAGGAGTTGGCTCGGAGGATTGTGGGAGATTTTCATTCGGTCGAGGCCGCGGCCAAGGCGGGCGAGGATTGGGCTAGGCAGTTTCAGAAGAGCGAGGTGCCAGAAAGCGTAGAAGAGGCCCTACTCAATGTCCCCGAAAACCGTCTCCGAATTGACAAACTGCTAGCCCGCACGAGGCTCGCAGGGTCCGTAACTGATGCTGGACGGATGGTGAAGCAGGGCGCGGTGAGGGTCAACGGCTTGGTCATCAAGGATCCAACTAAGGTCCTGGATATTTCGGACGGGGTCACGTTGCAAGTTGGACGCACGATTAAGAGAGTTCGGCCAGGAATCCCCGGCACGGGAATCGTCACAGAAACCTTGTCTCACTGATGCCGTGAAGCTCGACAGCCGGGGGCGGCTGTCCCCACTCAAACCAATGCCTGTCCCTATGTAAACCTCTTCTACGGCAATAGACCGAACACTGCCACGCCGTTCGGGGTTGCCACGAAGACCTTGCCGTTTACGATCATTGGGGTGATGAACTTGTTGCCGGCGCCGAACTGGTCGCGGCTGCCGGCCTGGTTGCTGTTGTAGAGTTCGTTCAGATTCGGGGCGTTGTAGGCGTGCAATATTGCCGGGCTAGAGTTCTCGACCGCCCATACGATTCCGTTGCTCGTGCCATTTGCGGAGACGCTGGGCGTTGCCCCTGGAAATCCAAAGCTGGTGGCGGTTTGTGCGGTTGCGTTGGTTGAGAGCTTCGCGTTGGTGATGGTGAAAGCCTGGATGGGGCTGCCCACCGATCCGTAGTAGATCGTGTTGTTGAAATATGCGGGCATCGCCCAGACTCCGCCCGGCAACGCTCCCGCGAGCTCCTGATAGATGTTGTTGCTATTCGAACTGAACTTGCCCATCGAGTCGCGATTCACCAAGTAGAGGTGGCTGTCTTTGCCGGCGCCGACCGCCAGATGCAGGGTGTGTCCTAAGCCATCGCTCAGGTCGGGCAGCACGATCGATCCGCCGGAACCCAGATCGGTGTCACTGTCGTTCTCTGATGCTTGATTTTCCATTTCGAAGTAGTCGGCCACGGCGAGACCGTTCGAGGTCGAAAGTTTCATGAAAGCGTTGCCGTAGTCGCCATTGCTGGGAAAGCCGCTGGTGTTCAAATTCGTGTCGAAGTCACCGTTTCCGTCGAGAAAGTAGATGTTGCCGGAAGGGTCGGCGGCAAGTCCGGCACCAGACATCCAGATGGCGCCTTCGTTGCCGTTGGGCGTCACATTCAGCACACTCGTTCGGGCCAGTGTCGATTCGCTGTAACCCATGATCCATCCGGTGTAGGGGCGTATGTCGCAATGCGAAGCCCAGGCGGTGTAGATGACGCCGTTCAGCAAGAGCAGCGCGGACCGTTCTTTGTATTGGCCGGGGTCGAAGACGACATCGGTGCCGTTGTTGTTGTCACCGGTTCCGGGATAGGTGGCCTGAACATCCACCGGACCGTTGAACAGCTCCGTGCCCAGGGCGAGATCGAGAGCATGCAGGCGCTGGTGGTAGTTGCCGGATGCGTCTTTCGACATAGCGACCAGATAAATCGCGCCATGGGAGCCCACCGTGCGATCGATCACGGGCGTGGAGGTGACGCCGAGTTCAGGAGTTACCTGGCTGCAGCCGCGATTGTCTGAAGTTGATTCGCCCGATTTCAATACGGACGCGTGCCAGATCTGCGTGCCGAAATCCGCGTCGAACGCATAGACCGAATCGCGTTCGGTGGCAACGATCAGCAGATTGTGCGCGCCGTTGTTCGCAATTGTGACGTTCGAGGCGTAGAGCGGTTCGGCGTCGACCAGACCATCGACCGGATAGAAACCCAGTTTGCCGAACTTCGCCGACGTAACGTTGCTGGTGGTGAGCGTGGTTTCCGTTAGATTCTGCCCCGTGCGCGCGATGTCGTTGTGGTAGGTCGGGACGTCGGTGGCACCTGTCGCCGCGGCATTCACCATGAGGGTGGCGGAATTGCTGGTTGCACTTCCTTCCGAGTTACTGACCAAGACCCGATACTGTGTGCCATTGTCAGACTGGGAGGTCGCCGGCGTGGTGTAACTGGCCGATGTCGCACCCGTGATTGCAGTTGTACCCTTCTGCCACTGATAAGTTAGAGGAGCCGATCCAGTCGTTGTCACGGAGAAGGTTGCGGTTTGTCCGGTGGTAACGGTCTGGTTCGCGGGCTGTGTCGTGATCGTGGGAGCTGTAGTGGCCGTAGTGGTGGAAGTATCTCCGGGAGTAGACACTCCGCCACAGCCTGTGAGAAATAGGCTAACTATAAGAAAACACAGTATATTTTTTAGCCGTTTAACGCTCATGCGCAGCTCCCGTCAGCGATCTATCCAGGCTCCTTCATGATGCCACGCGGACGGAAGAGGTTGGAAGGTCACGAAGGTGCGGAATTTGCCTAGTTCATGAGGACAGCTTTGTGGGCCGCTGGGACAGGTCCCGAGCCTGCTCGATCCTGCCAGGGAGTGAGTCTGTTACTCTCGAACGCTGCATATGCGGGCCGCTGCCATCCTCGGGTTGGGATGTTCTGCGAAAAACCTCAAGCCCTTCCATACGGACGGGAAAATCGAGTGGCGTATTGGGATGCCTGGCCGTGAGTATCAAGCGGATGTCATCGTGGTCTTTGGGGGCGATGGCACTATCCACCGGCACCTGAGTCAACTGGTCAAACTCGGACTGCCGGTGCTGATCGTACCGGCCGGCAGCGGTAACGATTTTGCACGTGCACTCGGGCTGCGCCGTGTGCGGGACTCGCTCGCGGCGTGGCGACGCTTCTGCGCCGAGCAGGACAACGTGCGCGCTATTGATCTGGGAGTTATTACACCATTGGAAAACGGGGGCGAGTCGCCCGGGTCACACGAATCACAAAGTCCACACGAGTCTGCTCGCAACTCGGTATTCGGTGCTCGGACCTATTTCTGCAGTGTGGCTGGCGTCGGACTTGATAGCGAAGTGGCCCGCCGTGCGAATGAATTGCCGCGGTGGCTACGCGGACACGGCGGCTACGCATTGATGCTGGCTCCTACAATCTTTCGCTTCGCCCCGTTCCCCATGAAGATTCTCGCAACCGACGACGTTGACGGCTGGACTACTCGCAGCGACCAGCCTACGATCCTGGCAGCTTTCGCCAACACCTCCACTTATGGCGGGGGTATGGAGATCGCGCCCCGCGCGCGGACGGATGACGGGCAACTGGATGTTTGCGTGGTTGGAGGCGTCGATCGCTTCAAACTCGCATGCATGTTTCCAACGGTTTACTTCCGCCGTCACTTGCGCATCCGCGAAGTGGAGTATTTCAAGGCAGAGCGGGTGCGCGTGGAAACTGAGATTCCGTTCGATGTTTATGCCGATGGCGAGTTCGTCTGCCGAACGCCGGTCGAGGTTGCGGTCGAGCGCGGGGTGCTGAGAGTGCTCACAGCCTAGTCCGGTGCTAAACTTTCCTCATGTCTGAACAACGTTCCCGCACCGTGCTCTGGATTCTGATTGGGGGAGGAGCATTCTTCCTCTTTGTGCTGGCAGTCTTTTCGCTGGTTTACCTGACGCTGCACGCGGGCGGCGGTCAAGCAGGCTTTGGCGGCTTTGGCGACCGCATCGGCGTGGTGGATTTGGATGGCGTGATTCTCTCGCCTCAGCCGGTGGTGGGCCAACTGAAGAAATTTGCCGACGACTCTTCGATCAAAGCCATCATCCTGCACGTGAATTCGCCTGGCGGCGGCGTGGCTGCGTCGGAAGAGATCTATCGCGAGGTCAAGCGCATTAACCAGGAAAAGAAGAAGCGCATTGTGGTTTCCATCGAAACCGTTGGCGCCAGTGGAGCGTACTATGTCGCCTCGGCCTCGAACAAGATTTATGCCGACCAGGGGAGCATCGTGGGCTCGATCGGCGTCATCGCCGAGTGGGTAAATTACGAAGATCTGCTGAAGTGGGCCAAGCTGAAGAGCATTGTGTTCAAGACTGGTGAGTTCAAGGACACGGGGAATCCGGCCCGCGAAATGACGCCGTCAGAGCAGGCCTACATGCAGGGGCTGATCGATAACATGTTTGGACAGTTCGTGCAGGCGGTGGCCGATGGGCGCGGCATGAAGTTTGACGATGTCAAAGCCATTGCCAACGGCAAGGTGTGGACCGGCAAGGAAGCCCTGGCGATGAAGTTGATTGACGACACCGGCGACTTTGAAGCCGTGGTTAACGACACGGCCAAGTCGGTCGGCATTTCCGGCGAGCCAACGCTGGTGCATCCGGAAAAAGATCGCAGGACACTGCTGGATTTAATGCTGGGCGATGTCTCGCAATACCTTCCTGACGCTACGAAGATGCTGGAGCAGCACGTCGGGTTTTATTATTTGTGGAAGTAGGAATCAGGTCTTGGGTGTTCCAAGTTGCGGCGGTCGAATGCGCCGGGACCAGGCGAACCTGAGACCCAAGACCCGACAAACCGTCGTCCCAAAGCTGAGACTTGCGTACAACCCCTGAAATTTGAGAAGGTTATGCAGGTTGCCGAGCACGGCTCGCTGGTAGCCGAAGAGGAATTATGACGAAAGCCGATCTGATAGATGAAGTCTCGCGTTTGGCTGAACTGACGCGCAAAGACAGCGAAGTGATCGTGGAGACGATCTTTGATAGCGTGGTGCGGTCATTGCGCGCAGGCGACAAGATCGAGATCCGCGGCTTTGGCAGCTTCCGAACCCGCCAACGCAAGGCCCGCATGGGGCGCAATCCCAAGACCGGTGAAAAGGTAGAAGTGCCCGCGAAAAAAATCCCTTTCTTCAAGCCCAGCAAGGAGTTAAAGGACCTGGTGAATGAAGGAATCGCGGATGCGGCAGCTGGGCCGGCGGCTCCGACAGCACCGCCATCGGCATAATAGAGCGAAGATGCGCCCGGTGTAGACTAGTGATTACCGAGGGCGTATCCAAATGAAAAGCATCGCCAAGAAGTCCAAAGAGGAGACGGCCGAGACTCTGGCAAAAATCCACTATGCGAACGAGCCGAACCTCAAGCACATTCACCTGTTGGAACCGATAAACGAGGAAGATCCGAGAGACCCTATCAAGCTTCTCGAAGTGGTGGAGGGAACGCTGGAACGCTGGATCGAGCCCATCGCCTTTCCCGCCGATCCTGCACGCGGCATTGAATATCCCGTGCTTATTGTCGAAGTGTCACCGAAAGAATACCTAGCGATCAAGAACGATACCAAGGGCCTTGAACAGCACGGTTGGAGCATGGGGAAAGAACTACTGGCGAATTGAAGGCAAGAAACGACGATGCCAGCGACCGACCAAGACTGGGCAAGCGCTTATGCGAAACAAGCATTGTCGGATCTGGATGCTCGAGAAAAGCTTGAAAGCGCGGGCGCGTCCAAGTGCCATCGGCTGCACTTTCTGCAAATGGCGGCCGAGAAGCTCTGCAAAGCCTATCTGACGACCAGTAACGGGCACAATAAAGTTCGCAAGACCCATGCGTACGTAGAACGGAACCTTCCCCTTATTGCGCGCAATTTCTATCGGGCCGCCAACAACACTAGAATACCCGCGTGGGAAATATCGGAAATCCGGACGATTGCTCGCCAGGTAGAGATCTTAGCTCCGGCATGTGACGATGGCGGCACCCGGCAGGACAATAGTGAATATCCATGGGAAGACGCTCAAGGCAATGTAAGAGTTCCCAGTGAGTACAACTTTCCCAATCTAGACGACGGCCCCACCAACAAGGCTATTGTTAAGTTGATCCGATTGATTCGCACAGCAGCAGACGCGTATGTTTGATCGGCAGCCAGCACATCAGGTTCTGTCTTCTGATCATTCGGTACAGATCCCCGCCACTCCCAACATCCGCCCCGTCTTCCCCTTCTCGGCGCGATAGGAAAACAATAAGTCGGTGCGGCAATCCGTGCACAATGGTGAGGCTTCGATACTTTTTGCCGGCACGCCCACAGCCAGCAACTGTTTACGATTCGCTTCCACCAGGTCGAGAAAGATCTTCTTCGGCAAAACACTGTGGCCAGGAGCGCGAGCTGTGAGGAACAGCATGGGATATTTCTCGCGTACGGGATCGGACTCCTCGACCTCGCGGAAAAGTTTCGCCGCATACGAGAACTGCGACTCGAACTTTTCACGAACTTCTGCACCCACTTCATAGCAGCAGCCGTGAACGCCCGGGCCAATTGCGGCCTTGAGATCGCGAGGCCGGCTGCCGAAATCGGCGGCGCATCTCTCCCACGCCCTTCTCGACGATCCGCTTCACGGTACCGCGCCATCCCGCGTGAAACACGCCCACGGCACGGTGTTTGGGGTCAACCAAAATGATGGGCAGGCAATCGGCGGTTTGGATGCCGAGCAATAAACCCGGAGTCGCTGTGATCAGGCCATCGCCGGCTAGCTGCGATTCAGCAGGCGAGTCGACGAAACGGATGATATCGGAATGAATCTGGCGCAGCGTGACCAGCGGCCACGGCTTCTTGCCAACGCCGAGTTCGCGCAGAAATGCGGCCCGGTTGCGATCGACCGCCGCTCTCGAGTCGTCCTTGGTGAAGCTAAGGTTGAGCGCACCGCCCCCGTAGGCGCGAGAATCCTCCTATGCGCGTGGAAAGTCCGTGGACGAGCCAGGGGAACTTGCTCAGATGCGAAGCGCGGAGAATGTTGAGTTTGGCTTGCTGAACCCGATTCTGCACCCAACCATGTTAACGTGCAGCCCAGCGTTCCCGCACGCCTGCCAGAAACCTCTCTTTGTCTTCTTTCATTTGCCGGACGAGCATTTGGTTGCCAGTCGCTTCGTGCGCGGCCGCCCAGAGCACCATTTCCGTGAGCACGGGCGCCAGGTCGATGCCCTTTGCGGTCAGCAGGTACGTGATTTTGCGCGCGTCTTTGGGATCTTGCCCCGCAACGATGATTCCGTAAGCCCGCAGTTTGCGCAGGCGATCTGCGAGGATGTTCGTGGCAATCCCTTCGTAGCACTCCATGAATTCCTTGTACCTCCGAAAACCACGCAGCATCATGTCGCGGATGATCAGCAGCGACCAGCGGTCGCCCAGCATTTCCACCGAAGCATTCAGTGGGCAGCCCGACCGGCGTTTTGGAGCAGACTTCTTTCTCGGCATCTTTGCCCATTGTTTAATATTAACTTGCTATTAGCAAGTGAAATGTGAATACTGTTCGCGTCGGTCATTTCGACGTTGCAACAGCCAGGGCTTTCACGCGCCAACGCCAGTATCACAGGAGAAAATTAATGAGGCGGAAGACAATCAGGACAATCGCATTGCGAAGCTTTGCGCTGGTTGTCGTGCTGGGCTCCGCGTGGCAAGCGCAAGCGCGCGACGCCAATGCACCGTATATGAGCATCGCCCCGCTTGACCAATACCTGATGGCGGATCGGAACGCCGAGATAGCCCTGGCGCGGAGCGCGGCTCCGAAGTCCATCTCTGGGGATGCCGAGGTCCTAGTCCTCGGACGGCATGGTTATGAAACTGCGGCTAAAGGGAAGAACGGTTTCGTGTGTGTTGTGGAACGATCGTGGATGGCTCCCTTCGACGACCCAGAGTTCTTGAACCCCGATCAGCGGCTTCCACTTTGCCTCAATGCGCCAGCCGCACGATCCCACCTGCCACTCACTTTCAAAATGACAGGGTTGGCATTGGCTGGACTCTCCAAAGCTCAGATGTTCGACAGTATCAAGGGCGCATTCGACAAGAGAGAACTGCCGCTGCCGGAACCTGGTGAGGTGTGCTACATGATGTCGAAGCAACAGTACTTTGGCCGCAAGTATGGGAACGCGGATCCTCATCTGATGTTTTGGGTTCCCAAAACAGACGATATGTTTTGGGGCGCGGGCCTCGCTGGGTCCCCGGTGTACGTGCATCAATACTCTCCGGAGCCGATCACCGAGTTCATCATTTCGGTGTCCAAGTGGTCGGACGGAACGGCTGCACCCACGGACTGACACTGAGGCGAGAATCTTAGTGTCCACTCAGGTCATAGAATGAAGAAACCGTCGAACTCGGAGGAGAAAGTCAAGGGATGGAACGGCTGACACTAGTAGCGCTGCCGATCAAATCTCAAGCGCGTTCCAGTTACGACCATAGGATGTAGACGACAAGGAAATCTGTATGCATTTGAATCCTCACCTCAATTTCAATGGCGATTGCGAAGAGGCATTAAAGTTCTATGAAAAATGCCTGGGTGGAAAAATGACTCTCATGCTGCCATATGAAGGCACTCCCGTTGCGGATCATGTGCCTGCGGCATGGCGCAACAAGATTCTCCATTCCGAACTCTCGATTGGCGGCGACAGGTTGACGGCCGCCGACGTTCCGCCGGAGAACTACGAGAAGCCGCAAGGCTTCTCGGTGACACTGAACATCAAAGACCCCGCCGATGCGGAACGCATATTTCATGCTTTGGAAGAGAATGGAACGGTGCAGATGCCGCTGCAGGAGACCTTTTGGGCCGCGCGATTTGGTATGCTCATCGATCGATTCGGCGTCCCGTGGATGATCAATTGCGGGAAGGCCGCCTAGCTCTTCGGAAGTTTTGTAACGACAACCGGAGATGGAGACATGCAATCCGACACATCCCGCTGCGAAGCCTACTCTACGTAGTTCGGCAATAGCCGACGATTACCGGGGGATGTCAGCATCGTCTAATCAAGGGACCAAAGGGGAGGAAACAATGAGCAAAGTGCGAGTACTTGTTGGCACACGCAAGGGCGCATTCGTACTGACAGCGGACGGCAAGCGCGAGAAGTGGGAAGTCAGCGGTCCGCACTTTGCGGGGTGGGAAATGTATCACGTGAAGGGATCGCCCGTGGACCCGAATCGGCTGTATGCATCGCAGTCGAGCGGATGGTTTGGGCAGATCATTCAGCGCTCCGACGATGGCGGCAAGACCTGGCACCAGCCCGGAACGCCGCCGGGAGAAACGCCTGCCCCCGGTCCGCCGCAGGCCGCGAGCAACAAGTTCGTCTACGATGCGTCGGACGAAACCGGCAAGCCGCTCACCACGCATCAGTGGTATGACGGCACGCAGCATCCCTGGGAGTTCAAGCGCGTGTGGCATCTCGAGCCCTCGCTCACCGATCCCGACACGGTGTACGCAGGCGTTGAGGATGCGGCGTTGTTCCGCTCGACGGACGGTGGCGAGAACTGGAAGGAACTCTCGGGCCTGCGCGGGCACGGTACTGGGCCGAAGTGGCAGCCGGGCGCTGGAGGCATGTGTCTGCACACGATTATTCTTGATCCCGGCAATCCTCAGCGCATCTATATCGCGATTTCCGCCGCGGGGGCTTTCCGCACTGACGATGGAGGCAAGACCTGGAAGCCGATCAATCGCGGACTGCGCTCGCAATACATTCCCGACCCGAATGCCGAGGTCGGCCACTGCGTTCACCACGTGGCAATGAACCCGACGCGCCCCGGAGTTTTGTTCATGCAGAAGCACTGGGACGTGATGCGCAGCGACGACGCTGGCGACAACTGGAAAGAGATCAGCGGCAATCTGCCGACCGATTTCGGATTCGTCATCGACGTTCACGCGCATGAACCGGAGACGATCTATGTCGTGCCGATCAAGAGCGATGCGGAGCATTTCGTTCCGGACGGCAAGCTGCGCGTGTTTCGCAGCCGCATCGGTGGGAACGAATGGGAACCTCTCACGAAAGGTCTGCCGCAGAAGGACTGCTACGTCAATGTGCTGCGCGACGCCATGGCGGTCGACTCGCTCGATAAGTGCGGCGTGTATTTCGGCACCAGCGGGGGGCAAGTCTACGCCTCGGCTGATGCTGGAGATAGCTGGGCGCCAATCGTGCGGGATCTTCCGGCGGTGTTGAGTGTCGAGGTGCAGACGCTGCCGTGATTCGCGTCATACTTCCGCAGCATCTGCGAACATTGGCGCACGTCGGCGCTGAAGTGCAGATTGAAGTCGAAGGCCCGATCACGCTGCGGTTGGTGCTGGACGCGCTTGAGGCCCGCTATCCGATGCTGCGCGGTACGATCCGCGATCACGTCACGCGAGAGCGCCGGCCATTCTTACGGTTCTTTGCCTGCGAGGAGGATCTATCCCACAAGTCGCCTGACGCTCCGCTGCCCGAAGCAGTCGCATCGGGGAACGAACCCTTGCTCATCATCGGGGCCATTGCCGGAGGGTAGGGCCGGAGGTCGCGCACAAATAAAACCATCGAGCTTTGCTCGACGGACAGCCGAGGGCGGCTGTCCCCACAATGAAGCATCTCCCAGCGAGCCGATCCATTTGCCCGCGTCCTTCTCGTCGGCTATAGTTTTCCTAGCCATGTTTGAGGATTTCACCGCCACCGATCGCTGGACCAAGAAGCCAGTGCACTGCGTTTATCAGGCGCTGATCGTCGCCATTGCCACTCGGCACGCTGATGCCGTCGACGTGAAGTTTCTGGTTGACGGACGAACCGTTTGGGTGGCGCTGCCCCACCCCGCGTGGGTGGAGTACAGGAACCGCACCGGCAAGGCCATCACGGATTCTCTTGCCGTTGAGATTGCCGGGCATTATTTGAAAGCGGCGCTGCAGGCCGGCGAAGGACTGGGCCGGGACATGTACTCGCTCACGGTCGAGGAGACTTTGGACCACCTGGAAGCAGTAGTCACCGCGATGCAGTCGCCACTCACGGCTTAGCAGTTTCCTTCGTTGGCAGCCGAGCTTCGCCCCCTTCGGCTTCGCTCAGGGCAGGCCTGGCTGGACAGCCGAGGCGCCGTCCCACATGAGCATATCCACATGATGCTCTAGAGCGTTGCTTCCATCTGCAGGCCTTCGATCATTTCGTTGAGCGTCTTCTGAGCTGCCTCGCGCTTCTGTTGTAGATCGGCCGTCTCCCGATGCAGCGACTGCACGCGGTCCTCCTGCTCGTTCAGTTCGCGGACGTAACGAGCCACCAGCGCCTTTTCCTCCACGCTGCCTTTCAGGGCTTTCATGTTTTCGCGGACGCGCTGCTGGTCCTCCGAGATTCCGGAAATCTTCGACTTGCGCGACCCTACTTCGGCATCGAGCACGGCGATGCTATTCTTCTGCGTCATCACTTTCCGCAACGCCTGATCGATTTCCGCATTGATCATCTTCTGCGCGACAAAATATTTGATCTGGTCATCTGTGACGTTCGTTAGCAGGTAATTGTTCGTGATCGGGCGATACTCCTTGACCGTCAGAGTTTCGGTTTTCCTGGGCTCGACGGCGAGGCGGAAGCGGTGGAAGGACGCGGAACTCTCCGTTGGCTTGGCGTCGTCGGTGAGCTTCCAGCCGGGACGCACCGCATGTTCGATCACCATGGTTCGCGACGCTGTGTCGCGGTTGCGAATGGTGTAGGTGCGTTCTTCGCGTTCCTGAGTGGATTGCATCATCGAGCCATGTGCGATGATCACTTTGGTGACGCGCTGGTTTTCCGCTTTTTGTTTCGAGTCGACCAGGACACCGAGATCGGCCGCGTAGGAAAGCAGGCGTTTCTCGCCGGGCTTGATCGGGTCCATCAGGCCTTCCCCGGCAAAAGCGTCGCCTTCGAGCACGTTGAAGCTGCCGCCGTCGAGCGTGAGGTTGCTGGTGTTGTCGACCCAGAGCGCGCGCAAAACCGAGCTTTGCGAAGGATTCCAGACAGAAACTTTTTCGGCATCGATGCGCGCCTGCAGAATCGGCACCAGGGCCGATTGATTCTTGCGGATGGTGACGCGATCCTGGAGTTTGTATTCAAAGAGATCGCCGAGGTCGCGGGTCTGGGCAGTGGTGATGGCAGCTTCGAGACTATCGGCGCTCTGGCGGAGCCATTGCTTGGAGTTTTCCGGCATTCGCGCGGAAGACTCCACCACCGGTACCGCCGCCGATGCCTCCGCCGATAGCTTTCTGGGGCATGGGGGCACTGCTGACGATTCCGCCAATCACACCGCCCGCCACTCCGCCCGGGACGCCCGGGGGAGGTGGAGCGTTTTCGACTTCCGTTTCTATCGTCGCTTCATGAGTTTGCGGCGAGATCATTGCATTCTCGGGCAGGGGCACAACCGGGCGGCGCGTGTAGTAGGGCTGCGAGAGTTCCTGAACGAACGACTGCGGCGCGCCCGCCACCAGCGATAGCTCGACGTTCTTCCAGTCTTCTCCGACCGTGTTATCGACGATGGCCCACCCCTGCAGCAGCGGCTTGCCTTCGTTCGGAATCACGATCCGGTAAGTACTTTTCCACACCGGTACTTCGCTGATGTAGCTGACCAGGAGATTGCGCTCGCCCTCGCCAGCGGTGGAGATAGTCATGCGGCGCACGTCCTGATCTCGCGTGGAGGCGACCAGGCTCAGGTATTTCCCGACTTCGTCATTCACGTCTTTTTCTGCGACGCGGACGCTGGTGGAGGGATTGAGATCGAAGACGCGGACTTCTCCGCTGTCGCTGATGATGGAAATCTGATCCACCGTGACTTTCTGATCTCCCTTGATGAGAATCTCGCGTTCGTCGATGCTGAGCAGGCGTCCGGAAGCGCTTTCAGAACCGCTGTGCACCTCCAGACGTGCACCGCGCAATGCATCCAGAAACTGGGCCGTGGTTGGTTTCTCGCCGACGGGTAGATGAAGAGAACCGAGACGCCGATCCAGAGGAGCGTTGGAGTTGTAGCTGACGCCGGTGATGCGTCCCTTGCCAAGATCGAGCACGGTCAGGGACTTCAGCACGTCATTCAGTTGCGCGGTGGTGAAATCCACATTGACGTCCTGGCTGTCGCGGACTCGTCCCGCGTGCTCAAAGTAGCCGACGCCATTTTTGTAAAGAGTCACACGGGTTACAGGCAGGCGGGCGGCTGAATCGGTTGCCGCCGCAGAAGTTGAAGACTGGCCAGACGAAATTGGCGCGAGCAAAAGGCACAATACTGCAATTCTCAGAAAGCGCATGGATCCTCCGTTGGTCAAGGGCCGCTCGTCAGACGAGAACGCGCAATGCTGTAGTTCTTGCGCGACGAAGCGGCGCCTGCCAATGATTTAGACACCTGAGCGGAGGTCTCTGGAGCCGTGGATGCTAGTCCCGCGTTTTGAGATGGCCGGAGGGAAAGACGCGCGCCTCGCTGCGCTCGGCGGGACGGCCGAGGCGGCCGTCCCACATTGCCTAGCTCAAGCTTTCTTGAGAAGGCGGGTGAGCCAGATCAGGAAGATGGCGCCAATGATCGCCACTACGATGCTTCCGATGATGCCACCGCCAGGGTAGATGCCGAGAGCGCCGAAGATCCATCCACCCACGACTGCGCCGACTATGCCGAGGACGATATCCATGGCGGCGCCGTAGCCGCCGCCTTTCATGATCTTGCCAGCAGCCCATCCTGCGATCAGTCCGACAACGATCCACCAAATGAGGTTCGTTAGCATTGGAATTCTCCCGTGAATAGCCGAATTTTGAGGCGCCGCGCTTGGCGGGCCCTTTCCGCGAGCAACAACTTGCCGCGCGGGGCTATAGGCACAAGCGTGGTGATGCGGAGATTAGTGACCTCGCGCCCATCTGTCAAGCCGCGGCTCTGTTCGGACACTACGGCGTGGTTACGTGGCTGCCGCGTAGTCTGTGTTTAAATCAAGGCATGTTCGCCCGCAAGATCCGCGTCGCGTACGACGACCACGGCCGAACGGTTCCTTGTCCGCTGAAGTGGCTCGACAGTTTCTCTATGCGCAACTTCACCAATGCCAGCGTGTTCGACGATACAGTGCCGGTCTCCGACGGGCGCATGGAGATTGGCACGAACGTCCCGTTGGATCAGCTTGGCGAGGCCATGGAAGATTGGTTCCGGCGCAAGGGCTACCTGCCCAAGGACTCGAAGTTGTCACTGGAAGAGCTTTGACGGGTGGCAGACACTAGCGCAATGATTGTGGATTTGCGAAGTATGGTAGATATGTAGGCAACCTTTTTGAGGCTTGTCGCAGTCTATTTTTTACGAAGTTGCTCCACGGGAGGACTTGGCCTTTTAGCTGCTCGAATCAATTTCCGGAGGCCCGGGCATTTATGAGCTACAAATCACGCTCCTTCCCTCGGTCCAGCACTTCCGAGACGCCGTTGCGCTGGCGAATCGATTCGTGGGGATCTCCCTCCGCGAATCTACCGGACGCCGATTCGCAGGATATGAAGTTCCTGCGCTCGTGGCTGGTCTACGATTCCGATATTCAGATTGGCCTGGCGCGCGGGCGCTTCGACTGGAATGTGATTGCAGGAATCGCACTGGCAATTGGTGTCAGCGCCAGCTTCTGGGCCGGCATCGGACTGATAATCGCGCGCGCCTGGAAGTAAGAGGGTCTCGCCTGCGGATTAAGCTTCGCGGGTTACTCGTCGTCGATTACTCGTGATAGTGCAGCAGAGACATGACTTCGTAGCCCTTGAGCTTTTCCCGCCCGTGCAGGAAATCCAATTCCACGACGAAACCGAGTCCGGCGATCTCCGCGCCTAGTAGAGACGCCAGTTTGGCGGTGGCCTCGGCAGTGCCTCCGGTGGCCAGCAGATCGTCCACGATCAGCACGCGCTGGCCTTTCTGTATGGCATCCTTGTGCATCTCGAGCGAGTTGGTGCCGTATTCGAGCGCGTAATCGAACTTCACGGTTTCAGCTGGAAGTTTGCCAACCTTGCGCACGGGAACGAATCCGGCATTCAGGCGATAGGCGATGGCGGGAGCGAAGATGAAGCCGCGGGCTTCCATGCCGAGGACGAGGTCGATCTTCTGATCAACATAGTGCTCGGAGAGGCGATCGACGAGCGTGGCTAATCCGACTTTGTTTTTCAGCAGAGTCGTGATGTCGTAGAAGAGGATTCCCTTCTTGGGGAAATCGGGAACTTCACGAATCAGGCGCTTGAGTTGGTCGGAATCGAGGCGTGAGTTGGAAGACAATCTACCATGCTCCTTCAATGCGAAATGAACTGATGCCCTCGGCCGGGCGGGCTTCCGATTCTTCCACACCATCGACGCGGGCGGCGCGCGGCCCTTCGCGCAGGCGCGAGCGCAAGCCGGAGAGCTGATCGCGGGTTCCCTGCGCGAGGATCTCGACGCTGCCGTTGACGTGGTTGCGGACCCAGCCGGCGATCCCGAGGATGTGCGCCTCGCGCTCGACAAACCAACGGAAGCCTACTCCCTGCACGCGTCCGCGAACCACGAAGCGGCGGGCTTGTACGTCTTCTGTCATTGAGCTTTATCAAAATAACAGTCTGGCGCATTTCCCACAACGGCAGATCTATGCCCGCCAATGGGCAGTTTGACAAAGGCCAGGAAGCATTTAACCACGAAGGACACAAAGTCACACGAAGGAGTGTGTTCGTGGATTCTGCTTCGGGTACCTTTGTGGCTTTGGTGGTTGAGGGTTTGGCAGGCCACGAATATACCATGGTATACTGGTATACGAGTTGGAGTCTCCTATGTCCCGGGCATTCAACGGCCAGATTCACGTCAGAGTTCCGGCCAACGTTCACGAGGAAGTCGCGAAAGAAGCTTTCGACAAGGGAACGTCAATCAGCGGAATCCTCGCGCAGGCGCTGATCGTCCGGCGGGCTCTGCGGAACATCGATCCCTGGAAATCCGTTGATGAAGTGCAAGCCGCCAATCGGGGGATGTCTGCGGCAGAAGTCGAGAACTCGGTCGCGCGGGCGGTGAAGGCTGTCCGGAAAGCCCGGCGCGGGCCACGAATCTGACGTACAGAAAGCAAGAATCTGACGGAAAAAGATAGAGTATGGCCGCGTCTGGTAATCGACACCAACGTCTTTGTGAGCGGCTTGATCTCGGGGGCAGGCTCACCGGCGCTGATCCTGCGTGCCGTTCGAAGCAAACGAGCCGTCCATCTAGTTTCTGATCCGATTGTGGAAGAGTACTTGCGCGTGCTCGACTATCCTCGCATCCGGAAATTCAGGAAAATCACCGACACATTCGTCGCGGACATCGCCGCTTATCTTGTCTATCAAACGGAGCGGGTCGAGTTGCAGTCGCGGATAAGAATGAGTCCCGACCCGGATGACGATGTGTTCCTGAATACCGCGGTGGATGGACGGGCGACGCTGCTGGTCACCGGCGACAAGACAGACCTGCTCGCGCTGCGGACTGTAGAGACCATTCCGATTGTTTCGGCGCGTGAAACGCTTTTCCGGCTGGAATCCTAGGTCGTCGTAGGCCGTAGAGCCGCTATCACTTCGGCCCGAGGTCGAGGCCCTGAAAGTGGCTCGGGGGATCGGGTCCCGCGACGGGGAGTAGAAGCTTTGGGGGAAGCCAATACTTGAAGAGGTACGCCCATAGAAAGGCTAAGATAGATGTGAACAATATCCCCAACAGCAGGACCAACAACTCCGTCACCAACCAAAATCTGTCCGGCCCGAGCATACGCACCGCGAGGGTATAAGCAATAGACAGTGCAAAGGACCAACATGTTATGCGCAGCGTTTTTTGGTATAACGTGGAAACTTGGATTTCTTCTTGACAGGCCGGACACGAGAAAGTCGGCGTGAATTTCACATCCTCCAGCCTGACTCTCACGCCGCACGCGGGGCACTTTGTGCGCTCTGAATAAGAATTAAGAAACATGAAGAGTCTCCGCGTGAATCGGAACTCCGTGCCCTCTGTTTCGTCCTACGCCCGCGACAAATACACGCCCTCAGCCGTATCCACCTTGATCTTCTCGCCTTCGTTAATGAAGGGTGGCACCTGCACGACCAACCCGGTTTCAGTCTTCGCGGCTTTGGTCACGCTTGATGCGGTTGCACTCTTCAGCCCAGGCTCGGTCTCGACCACGGTGAGGATTACGGTCTGCGGCAGTTCGATGCCAACGGCCTTGCCGTCGAAGAACTCTACTTTGATCTCGAGATTGGCGGTGAGGTACTCCACGGCGTCGCCCAGAATTTCTTTGGTCAGATGGGTCTGCTCGTAATTCGACGTATCCATGAAGTAGTAGCTGTCGCCGTCGGCGTAGAGAAACTGCATATCGACCTCGTCGACGTTGACCTTTTCGATGGGGTCGGGCGAGCGGAAACGGTGCTCGAACATGGCGCCGGTGCGGAGGTTGCGCAGTTTGGCCTGGATGAAGGCACGCAGGTTGCCGGGCGTGCGGTGTTCGACGGCGAATACAGAGTGCAGATCATTGTTGTGCTTGATGATCATGCCGGGACGCAGTTGGGTGGCAGGGATCGACATCGCTTGAAACAATCTCCTCAAAATAAGTGCGGGTTGCTGAGCCGACGGAAGGCGGGCAGGCACATTTCCGCCGCACAAGGGCTAAAAACTTATTTTACACTCAGGTTGTAAGAAAGGAAACCTTCCCAAAGCTGCATTCATCGTAATGAGCCACAGTCGTTGCCTCGAGTCTGGATTAGCGCCCATCGATGCCGAGGACTAGAATTGCAGCTGGCGAGACATCGCAGCCGGGGCGGAAGAATGGCCCGGCGTTTTTCCGCCACTGGAAATGAGGGGACAATCATGCGCTTTGGACGTTATGAATCTTCCGACGGAAACAATATAGGGACGGCTGTTACTTTCTTTCTGATCGGGCTTGGTGCGGGAGCGCTGACAGCGCTGGCGCTGGCCCCGAAAACCGGCAAGCAGTTCCGTCGCGACCTGAAACGCGGCTATGACGACGCCAAAGACACGCTCGGCGATTGGGCGGAGGATGCCAAAGACCGCGTCAACGACGCGAAGGAACGGGTGCGCGATGTGGCTGAACGGGGCGCCGACCTCGCAGGAGACCTGCGCGACGCGGCGCGCGAGAAAGTGGAACCGCTGCGGAAGGCGATGAATCGCGGGTGATCTTCCCCAAGGGCGAAGCTTCTACCGGTGAAGATTTGCACGCAAGCACGGCCTGATCGCCCTAGTGCCTGATCGTCCTAGTGAAAGAGTTCGTAGAAAATTCTTCCGATCCTTCGCAGCGGGTTTTCGCGCTTGGCCCTTCGAATGACACGCGGCGGTAGCACCTGCGGATCGAGGCGGACGGGCTGGGTGGTGGATGCTATTACCGGTAGCGCGTCCACTTCGCCCGTGGGCGCGGCTAGGGGTCGATTCTTGGCTTGGAAAACCAATGGCGCGTCGACCTGGATGCGAACTTCATTAGGCCGCGAAGCTGGCAGGGGCCGGATTTCAGGTCCGTTGGAAAGTACCTGTCGGTCCTCACCGCCCGAGGGTGCCGGAGCCTCTGCTGAAGCACCGCCCTGGGCCAACGTAACATTCACCGGCAAATCGGAATCCGCGGCCGGCGCCGCCGGAGAGGCACTGGCTCGCATCACGGGAACAGGCCGCCGACAGCCACATTCCAATGGGACATCGCTATCGACCTTGTCGATCCGTCCCAGGCGAAATACCGCCTGCTCGGTTGGTTTGACCTGATAGGCGCGGTCGCCCAGCAACTCCGAAACCGTCGCCGGAGAGGCGTTGCCGGGCAGTCCCCGCACGCAGGTATTGCCCTGGGAGTCTGCGCTGATGGCGAAGTGGAATTCTCCAGGGCCCGCAAAGCGAATGCGGAAATCCGGAGTGAGCACGGTATCGGTCGAGGCATCGAGCGAGTAGTGAGTCTCCATCGCGCCCGTGCTCATCCCCAGCATCAGGTCTTTCGCACTCTTTGAAGGCGTTACGGAAACCGTAGTGCCAGGACAAACCCGGACTTCGCCCCCTCTCGACAATTGCAGCACCGTGGTCTCGCTTCCCGCGGTCAGAGACGACCCCGCCGCGAACACCCGGTCGGCCACCACCACATCGCCCACGCCGCTCGATACGGGCACAACCGCCGGCATGTCGTCCGGTGTCAACGACACCACTTGCGGTAGATGGAAGGGAGATTTCTTGCCGATTGCGTCCGCCTCTGCTTTCGAATCTCCGGGAGGCTTCAGGCGCACCATCAAGCGATTGCCCGTAGCGTCCCAGACATAGCCGTAGGGGACGAGCAGGTCGAGCACTATCCTCACAACGGGAGGTTCTATCTGGTATTGCTCGGCCCGGATGGTCAGAATATTTTCCTGCTGCACTGGAATCCGCTTCCGCGTCAGGCCCATTTGCGCGTTGACCAGGTCCATCACCAGCCGCGGAGGCGAATCCAGCACTTGAATCGCCGGCACTAGGGGGCGAGTGGAAGCAACTTCAACCCCAAGAATGCCGCGCTCGTGCACCACGCGCACACCTGTGACAACGGCGGCGCCAGAGTTGGAGGTGCTGGTCTTTCGGGGCGCAGCATTCTGCGACCAGCCGGTTGCGACCAGTATGGCCACCAGCAGGACGTCGGCAATAAATTGGAAGCCCAATCGCGGCAAACAAATCCTCTCAGAACGAAGAATAGAAATGAGCCTTTAAAGGAACCTTATCACTTGTGAGGAAGTGAAAAAAGTGGCAGGGCAGCGGCTGGGTCTAATGCGTTCGCCCGGAACCGCCTTAGTTCTGGGGCAGGAACTCGTACTCTTCAATAACCGCGGCCACGGCCATTTTGCCCTCGGCGCCATTGCCCTCGACTCGCACCACGCGCCCTTTGCATTGCACGCGAATGCTTTCCGTTAGGGTGATTTCGGGCGGGAGGGTCAGCGTGAAGCCGATAGGCGACCCCTGCTCAATGGGTGAATCCAGGTAAAGGCAAATGCCGCGTGCGCTGACGTCGCGGATTTCAGCGGATTCCCTGTACTCCGTGTCTTCGGCGCGCGCAACGGACACAGGAATCCGGAGCGCGAAGCGTCGTGCAGCCCTTTTTTCTTTCTCTTGCTGGGCTTCTGCCATGCGTTTACCCCAAGCTAATGAAGTGGCGGCTAACTATAGTTTAAGAATGACGTTGAACGGTGCGTCCCGTCAATACCACCCTTGGGCCGGGGAGTGGCACGTTTTGGCGGGGAAAGAGTCGGGCCAGCCTTCCCCTGAACAATCGCGGGCACGGGGAGAGAGATTCATAGCTGCGTGTAAACTGACAATCGGACGGTCCGTGTGGTCTTTGTTCTCGACAACTACGATTCCTTTACCTACAACCTGGTTCAGTATCTCGGGGAACTCGGCGCGGAGATCGAGGTGCGCCGAAATGACCAGGTCACTATTGCTGACGTCGAGGCTATGCGACCGGACCGTGTCGTGGTCTCGCCTGGGCCGTGCACGCCGCAGGATGCCGGCATTAGCATTGACCTGATCCGGCATTTCGCCGGCAAAGTACCCGTACTTGGTGTCTGCCTGGGACATCAGGCCATTGGCGCGGCTTTTGGTGGACGCGTGGTGCGCGCTCCTCACCAGATGCACGGCAAGACCAGCGCGGTCACGCACGATAACAAAACCATCTTCCACGGCCTGCCCACGCCCATGACGGCGACTCGTTATCACTCGCTGATCGTGGAGGAGAAAGACTTGCCGGCGGACCTCGAAGTCAGCGCATGGACTACAGAGAAAGATGGCTCGCGCACGATCATGGGCCTGCGCCACAGAAAGTTTGCCGTCGAGGGAGTGCAATTTCATCCGGAGAGCGTGCTGACCGACGCGGGGAAGAAGCTGGTCGAGAACTTTCTAGCAGTGGTCAGTGGCTAGTGGTCAGTGGGCAGTCTTCGCCGCTACCCGCATGGCGCTTGGTCGCAGCGTGCTTTTCGCAGGAATTTAAGAGAGCTTGGTAACTTGCAAACTCCTGCAACTCGTCACTGATCACTGACCACTGATCACTGATCACCGACCACTGCCCCTAGCCATCTCCACCGCCCTCAGCAGCGCCTGCGCCTTGTTCATCGACTCCTCGAATTCCCGCGCCGGATCGGAATCCGCCACGATCCCCGCTCCCGCTTGCAAATAAGCATGCTTGCCCTGCATTAACATAGTTCGAATGCCGATGCAGGAATCCAGATTTCCAGCAAAATCAGCATACAGCACCGAGCCGCCGTAGATGCCGCGGCGCACTGGCTCCAGCTCTTCGATGATCTGCATGGCGCGCACCTTGGGCGCTCCGCTCAATGTACCCGCTGGAAAACATGCGGCGAAAGCGTCGAGCGCGCCGAGATCTTTTCGCAGCGTGCCTTCCAGCGCCGAGACCAGGTGCATCACGTGGGAGTAGCGCTCCACGTACATCAGATCTTTCACCTTCACCGAACCGTATTCACTGACCCGCCCCAGATCGTTGCGGCCGAGATCGACTAGCATGACGTGCTCGGCACGTTCCTTTTCGTCGTTTCGCATTTGCTGCTCCAGGCGCACATCTTCAGCTTCGTCGCGCCCGCGCGGATGCGTGCCCGCGATGGGACGGTATTCCAGCTTGCGTCCGGTGACGCGTACCAGCATCTCGGGCGAAGAGCCGAGAATCTCTGTCTCGCCCATCCGCAGAAAATAAAGGTACGGCGAAGGATTCACCTGGCGCAGGGCGCGGTAGAGATCGAACGGCGCAACCCCGGGAATAAAATCGAGCCGCTGTGAAAGCACGACCTGAAAGATGTCTCCGGCGGCGATGTATTCCTTGCAGCGCTCGACACTCTGCAGAAATTCTGTTCGCGTGGTGCCCGCGTGGATCTCGAGTTTTCCCGGCTTCGCCTTGCTCGACTTGCGCCACATCGCCGGACGCAATCCCGCCGCCAGCTTTCGTTCGAGCGTTGCAATATCGCGCACCGCCCGGTCGTAGGCGCGCCGGGGACTCTCTCGCGAAACATCAGCCGCAGCCACGATGTGAATTTGGTGGCGAAGGTGATCAAAGGCCAGCAGCCGGTCGAAGAACATCAGTTCACAATCTGGTAGGGAGAGGTCATCCTTGGCATGTTCGCCAATCTTTTCCAGTTGACGCACTGCGTCGTAGGAAAAATATCCGACCGCACCGGCGGTAAATGGCGGCAGCCCCGGCACCACGGCCGGTTGATGCTGACTCAACAAAAGCTTCACGGACTCAAAGACGTTTCCTTTGTGCCGCTCCCGCTTTCGTCCGCGCTCGATCTCGATGGCAGAACCCCGGGCCCGCAGCCGCATGTAAGGCCGCGCACCCAGAAATGTGTAGCGGCCGATCTGCTCGCCGCCCTCGACCGACTCCAGCAGGAAGGCGTGCCGTTCATTTTCTGCAATCGACAGAAACGCTGACACCGGTGTGAGCAGGTCTGCGCTCACCGATTTCACTACCGGCACAAGCGTCGCCGAACGCGCCAGGCGGGAGAATTCTTTGAAATCCGGGTTCATGAGGCGGAAAAGTAGACGCCGCTTAACCTGCCCACGGGTCGCGGTTCATTATAGGGCAGGCCAGAGCCGCCATTCGCCGCTGTACTTTGGCCGCTGTACTATAGAAGCCGCCATGCCCGGTGCAGCAGTTCTCGATAAGGACGACCGTCCGACACTCGTTGCCATTTCGGCGCTAGCCTGCATTCTGCAGGATATTCTGCACGAAGGCTTGGGCCACGGTGTGACCGCATGGCTGAGCGGCGCCCGTCAAATCACAATCAGCACGGTGGCTCTGCAGAGCGATCTCGATACGCGCTGGATCTCGGCCAATGGCACGCTGGTCAATCTTCTTTTCGCCGCGATATTCTGGCTGTTGCTGCGGAGATCGCGGCGCTATCGTCCTGCCACCTGCTATTTTCTGGTGCTGGCCATGGCAGGCAATCTCTTTACCGGGACGGGCTATTTCTTTTTCTCCGGCGTCAGCAACTTTGGTGACTGGGCGGCCGTGATACGAGGTTTGCAGCCGCACTGGATGTGGCGGCTTGCGCTAGTCGTGCTCGGTGTGGCGTCCTACTACGCCTCGATGCTGCTGGTAGCCGCGCAGTTCACGCCGTTTCGGAGCGACGGGTTACCGAGTCGCTTCCGCGGGCTCTGTTGGACGCCGTACTTCACCGACGGCATTCTGGCCGGAGCCGGCGGCCTGCTCAATCCCGCGGGATTGTTCTATGTAATCGCGTCGGCGCTCCCCTCAACCTTGGGCGCGAATGCCGGCCTGCTGAGCCTGCCGAGCATGTTGCGGCGACCGAGCCACGGCGAAGAAGAGCAAGTGGGGCCCATCGGACGCAGCACTGCATGGATCGTCGCGGCGATCTTGGCCAGCCTGACGTTCATCTTTGTGCTGGGCCGCGGGCTGACCTGGTCGCGATGACCGTCACATTCCGCTGTCATTGCGCAATCGGTGACCACGCCGCTATCTTGAAAGGCTGCGAAATAGTGGCGATGAACCAATCCGGCAATTGACGGACGCATTCCTTACGTCCGAAGATAGCAAGGGAAGATACCAAGCAACTGGGCCCGGGTGCGGTCACGTAGTCTATGCGGATTAAGTTCTGGGGCGTACGCGGTTCTACGCCAACCCCACAACCCGAGAACATGCGCTATGGAGGCAACACCTCCTGTGTCGAAGTGCGCTTCGGCGACCGCATCTACATTTTCGACTGCGGCACTGGATTCCGCATGCTCGGCCAGCAACTGCAGAGTGAGTTTGGTGACCGGCCGTTTTCCGCCCACGTCTTCGTCTCACATTTTCATTGGGACCACATTCAGGGCATGCCGTTCTTCCGCCCTTTGTACTCGAACGCGGATAATCGTTTTCTGTTCCAATGCTCGACTCGCACCCGCAGCCTTAAGCAAGTCCTGGCCGATCAGATGGCCGCACCGTACTTCCCCGTGA
This sequence comes from uncultured Acidobacteriaceae bacterium, assembly GCA_963841125.1. Classification (GTDB taxonomy): domain Bacteria; phylum Acidobacteriota; class Terriglobia; order Terriglobales; family Acidobacteriaceae; genus Sulfotelmatobacter. The sequence continues at coordinate 944,277 of CAWJBH010000003.1, read as the reverse complement.
GACTCGATCAGATGACGGCGCATCGCGACTTCTACGACATCGAGAGTGGCCGCATCACGGTGGAAGATGGAGTCCAATTGCAAACGGCATGGCTCAACCACCCGCAGGGATGCATGGGTTTCCGCCTCGAAACCAAAGATGGAATCCTCGTCTACGCCACCGACAACGAGCCTGGGGACGCTGAGTTCGACAAAGCTGTACGCAAGCTGGCCGAAGGCGCCGACGTGCTCATCTACGACGCGCAGTATCTGCCCGAAGAATACGAAGCCCGCCGCCGGGGCTGGGGACACAGCCACTGGCGTGAGGCCGTCAATGTAGTAATGGAGAGCGGCGCGAAAGAACTCGTTTTATTCCACCACGACCCCGAACACACCGACGCCGTAATCGACAAGGTCGTGCAGGAAGCCCGCAACTACTATCCCAAGGTGCGCGCAGCCGCTGAGGGGATGGAGATTCATCTATAGGATTTGTGTGGGCGGAACACGAGATCAAACCACGGCTTCCACGTTTTGCCGCCATCCGTCGAAGTCACCGCAGTCTCGCGAACGCCGCCGTCTTCGGGCTTCCAGACTCCGCGGACCCGCCTTTCTTTTCCGTCCGCGGTATGATCCGCTCCACTTAGAACTATCTCGCCTGCCTGAAAAGTCCCTTCAATCGTAAGCAGTTCGCCGCGATTCGTAACCCAACTCTGGTGCCACACGCCTCTCGAACTATCGTAGATGCTCAGGCTCTGGCCTTGATGGCCATCCACGCCCTCGTATTCCTCACGCAGGACGCAACCATCGAGCAAGCGGTCCACCCTTAGCCGCGCAACAACAGCTTTCCCGCCGAAGTCGGACGCATCCCAGTCGCCCAGCCAGAAGTCGAACTGCCGGTATTCGGGCCCGCTGCAAGGGGAATGCGGCGGGACATCGTCAGTCGAGGCCGCAGGCACGTTACGAACCAGCCCCGTGAAAAGGAGAACGAGGGTGGAAGCTGCGAGCCACCATGATCCCTGAGATGGACGATTCACCTTATTCCTCTTCGTTGCTCTTCGCCCTGGTTGCTGTGCCGCGCGGAAAGCCAAATCTCCCGAGCCGAGCCGTAGCCCTGAGCGTACGCGGCTTTCGAAACTTCGTAGACCTTCAAATCGTTCCGGTTCCATCGGCTGCAAACAAGCGACCGGCGACAAGAGCAGAGCAGCTTGTATTCTTCTGAAAAGTCCATTCCAACCGACACCAGATACGAGCCATTAGGGTACGGGCTAAAACCAATTAAGTACCGGGTGCAGCATTCGGGACATTCCACACAGTGACGGAGACGGTAGCCCATGGAGAAAATTCCAACCCAAAATCAGTTCGTTACTACAGAGGCGGAATCCTTTCTAACTTTGTCCCAACATAAATGGACTCGTTCCTCCACGCTGGACGTTTGCGGACTTCGATCAGGTTCAACCAGCGGGCGCTCGCGAAGAAGCGGTGCATATGCGTTGGGCAGCGAAGTCCGAAAACGTCCATGTCCCTCAATTGGAAAGGCTATGATGAGTCCGAGATATGAACCTCGATTGGCAGGTATGTTCGCGAGCCAGGCTGTCGCGCGATCCGCGTTTTGATGGCAAGTTTTTCATTGGCGTGAGGGGCAGCCGGGTCTACTGCCGGTCGATCTGTCCCGCTCTGACCGCCAAAGAGAAGAACGTCCGTTATTTTGCGACGGCAGCGGCGGCTGCGGAAGCGGGTTTTCGTCCCTGTCTTCGCTGCCGTCCGGAATGTTCACCCGGAACGCCGGCTTGGCTGGGAACTTCGAATACGGTTTCCCGAGCTTTACGATTGATCGGCGAAAGTGGTTTGGAGGATGGTGGCGTGGAGGTTCTCGCGGCGCACCTCGGGGTTGGCTCTCGTCACCTTCGGCGGTTATTCCTCAAACATTTGGGCGCGACGCCGGTAGCAGTGGCTCACACGCGCCGTCTCAATTTTGCCAAGAAGCTCATTGATGAGACTCGCTTGCCCATGACTCAGATCGCGCTCGCGTCTGGCTTCGGGAGTGTGCGGCGCTTCAACGCCGGTATTCGCAAGGTCTATCATCGAACGCCGACACAGATAAGACGCCTGGCGCGGCAGAAGCAAAGTCACCCGGAAAATCAATATCTGTTCCGCCTTCGCTTTCGTCCGCCCTATGCCTGGCAAAAAATGCTTGCGTTTCTCGCGGCTCGAGCGATCCCCGGGGTCGAAGTGGTCGAAGGCGGATCCTATCGCCGTTCGATTTCGCTCAATCGCAATCATGGCTATTTCGAGGTTTCGCTGGACAAAGCGAATCATGCGCTCACGGCTCGAGTTCAGTTCGGCGATCCGCAGTCGCTCTTTTTCATTACCGAACGAATCCGCGCCATGTTCGACTTGAATGCGGATTGGGCGACCATCGCTCAATCTCTAAGAACCGACCCGCTGTTGGCTGCGGGCGTGAAGGCTGATCCTGGATTGAGAGTTCCGGGTTGCTGGGACAGCTTCGAACTTGCTGTTCGGGCAATACTTGGCCAGCAGGTGAGCGTCAAAGGTGCGTCGACACTGGCCGGCCGGTTGGTGGAAACTCTCGGTGAGCCGTTCTCCGCAGCGGGAGGCATCACTCACATTTTCCCCACACCCCAGGTTCTTGCCGATGCCAACCTGGCCGGTATCGGCCTGCCCGGCGCGCGGGCCAATACCATCCGTGCCCTCGCGCAAGCGGTTTGCTCGGGACGCATCAGCTTTGAGGGCATTGTCGACTCCGCTGACTTCCTCGACCGGCTTTGTGAAATTCCTGGCATCGGGCAGTGGACAGCTCAATACGTAGAGATGCGCGCCCTCGGAGAACCCGACGCCTTTCCCTCCAGCGACCTCGGCCTCTTGCGGGCATTGGACTTGAAAACTGCCCGAGAGCTTGAGCGGCGCGGCGAAGGCTGGCGGCCCTGGCGAGCTTATGCCGCTATGCACCTCTGGAATCGGGCCGGTGAACGGCGAAACTCCGCGAAGCAGACTAACTCGATGTCTTCCGCCGCTGATTTTGCCATGGTTACTTCGTCGATCTGACTGGTAACGGTCGCGATCTGAATGCAGTGGGCCCTCGTTCGTGGGAGACCTGTGAGTTTGCTCCATGAGTGCCTTCTCCGGCACATGTTCGCTTCTCTGCCTTGCTTCCCAACCATCCCCGCTCATATACTCTGAACGTTTGCCCATCCACGCCGCGAACTCGTCCCGGCGCTGGCCAACATCGTGAATCGCAATAATCCCGGAGATTACTTTTATGACCACGCTCACCGCCCCGCCGAACGTCGATAAAGAAAGCAATCCATGGGAATCGCAGCGGGCGCGTTTTGACCTGGCTGCGCAAAAGCTCAATCTTGACGACGGCTTGTGGAGGGTTCTGCGCTATCCCAACCGCGAACTCACGGTCTACATTCCGGTCCAGATGGATGATGGCCATCTCGAGGTCTTCACCGGATTCCGGGTGCAGCACTCGATCGCGCGGGGACCAGGCAAAGGCGGTATCCGCTATGCCCCTGACGTCACCCTCGATGAAGTGCGCGCTCTGGCCAGTTGGATGACCTGGAAGTGCGCCGTGGTCAACATTCCTTTCGGTGGCGCCAAGGGGGGCGTGATCTGCGACCCTCACAAGATGTCGATGGGCGAAATCGAGCGCATGACTCGCCGTTACACCTCGGAGTTGATCGAGTTCATCGGACCAGAAAAAGATGTCCCCGCGCCCGACGTCAACACCAACGAGCAAATCATGGCCTGGATGATGGACACCTATTCCATGCACATGCGGCAGACGGTCACCGCGTGCGTGACCGGAAAGCCCATCAACATCGGCGGCTCCCGCGGACGCCGCGAGGCAACCGGCCGCGGCGTGATGGTGGTGTGTGACGAAGCCATCAAGAAACTCGGCCTGTCGCGCGAGAGCAGCCGCGTGATTGTGCAGGGCTTTGGCAACGTGGGTTCGAATGCCGCGCACCTCATGCACCAGGCGGGATACAAGGTTGTGGGCATCGCCGAAGTCGGCGGCGGACTTTACAACAAGAATGGCATCGACTTGAATGCGCTGGTCGCATTCCGCCAGAAGAATGGAACCGTACACGGTTTTCCTGAGGCCGAGCCAGCCGATACCGCCGACCTGCTAACCACGGAGTGCGAGATTCTCATTCCCGCCGCAACCGAGAACGTCATCACTTCGCGCAACGTCGACCGCATCAAGTGCCGCATCCTCGCCGAAGGCGCGAATGGTCCCACCACTTCGGCCGCCGACGATGTCTTAACCGACAAGGGAGTCTTCGTCATTCCTGACATTCTGGCCAATGCCGGGGGTGTCACGACTTCCTATTTCGAGTGGGTGCAAGACCGCCAGGGCTATTTCTGGAAAGAATCCGTCGTCAACGAGCAACTGGAAGAGATCATGGTTTCGTCGTTTGGCGATGTCGTCCGCTACGCCGAGACTCATAAGGTGAACAATCGCATCGCAGCCTACATGCTGGCCATTGATCGCGTCGCCTACACGATTCGCCAGCGCGGTATTTACGCCTAGGGGGCTTATGAAGATCATTCGCCGCACTTCAGTCGTCCGTATTTTCGTTTTGTTTCTCCTTACGCTCACCCTGAGCGCCGGGATGGCGAATACCTTACCTGCCGCCGGGTTCGTCGCACATGCGGCGGGAGTTGCAGCGGCCGACAAGCTCGACATCAACACCGCGACCAAGGACCAGCTTAAAGCCCTGCCTGGCATTGGCGATGCCTATTCGCAGAAAATTGTGGATGGCCGTCCGTATCGCACGAAGCTGGACTTAGTGCAGAAGAAAATCATCCCCCAGGCAACGTACGACAAGATCAAAGACCAGATCATCGCCAAGCAACCCAAGCCCAGCGCCATGACTCCGGCGGCGCCAAAATAATCGCTCGCAGGTTTCATCCCAGAACTATCCTGGGAACTTTCGTGCCCAACTACACATTCTCCACGATTGCGTTCCCTCTCACCGTGGAGGATAATCAGCCTATCTTCCGGTCGCTTCAGGAAGATTGTTGAGCCGCGGTGAACCTGCCCAATTCCATCACGCTGATACGCATCTGTAGCATTCCCCTGCTGATTTGGATTTTGTCTTCCAATCATTTCAGCAGCGAACACGGCGCGAAGGAACTGTTGGCTTCGGCGATATTCATTGCCGCCTCCATGACTGACGGCATCGATGGATATCTGGCCCGCAAGCGCGGCCAGATCACGACCATGGGCATTCTGCTTGATCCCATGGCTGACAAGCTTCTGATCGCTGCCGCCTTCGTTACGCTGGTGCAGTTCAATCCCAGCCTGGTTCCCGCCTGGATAGCAGTAATTATCATCGGCCGCGAGTTTTTGGTGAGCGGCCTGCGTTCCATTGCTGCATCCGGCGGCTTCACCATTGAAGCCAGCGAATTGGGCAAGTTCAAGATGGTGGTGCAAATCGTTTCCGTAGTCGCGGTAATTCTCGACCACCGTTGGAAAGAGTGGCCGGTTTACGGAAACTTCGTCTTCCCCGTGCACTGGATTGCCTACGCCTCCATCTGGTTTGTGGTGTGCGTGTCGCTGATTTCGGGCATCGATTACTTCGCTGCCTTCTGGTCAAAGATTGACCGGCGAGTCTCCAAGCGCCGCCGCCGCGCATTCATTCTCAGCCGCCGCCGCAAGCCGCAACCGGCCCCGCGGCCGGCAGATGCCGATGTCGCCCCTACAACCTAATTCGGACCCAGCTGTGGCTGCAGCGGTGGCGAATAAATCTGAAGGTGGCAAGGCCGTAACCACCGCGGATTCCAGCCGGGAATTTTCGCATGACGAGCGCACTTTGCTGCTTCGTCTGGCCCACGATTCCATTTCTTCGGCGTTGCAGCATATCGAGATTTCGCTGGACCCTCCCACTCCTCACCTCGCCGAACCTCGTGGAGTTTTCACCTCGCTCTACGTGCGTGGACAATTGCGCGGATGCGTCGGTTACGTGCTCCCGAACTGTGCAGCCTTCCGCGCCGTGGCGGAAACCGCGCGCGCCGCGGCTTTCAACGACAACCGCTTCCCACCCGTCACCACGGAAGAAGCATCGGATCTCGAAATTGAGCTCAGCATTCTGTCACCTGCAAAGCCAATGCGGGCAGAAGAAATCGAAGTCGGCCGCCACGGTCTGCTCATCAGCTGGCATGGCCGCCGCGGCCTGCTGCTGCCCCAGGTGCCCGTCGAACGCTCCTGGGACCGCACGACTTTTCTGGAGCAAACCTGCCGCAAATCCGGACTGCCCCCGGACGCCTGGCAGAAAGGCGCAACCATCGAAGCTTTCACGGCCGAAGTCTTCGGGGAAAAAAGTGGTCAGTGATCAGTGACCAGTGGTCAGTAAGAGTCGCGGAAAGCAGCGGTCAGTGGTCAGTGTTCAGTGTTCAGTAAGATCTTTCGGTCAACTGGCGCGCATGCAACCCTCGCGGATTGTTCTCAAGACTGGAAGGCAACTCGCAGATTTTCTCAGAACTGAAGGTGTAAATCCCCACAAGTGGTATCCGGCCCAACTGACCACTTCACTCCAAAACAAAACCGGGAACGGTAACCCGTCCCCGGCGAAATTCTCTCAGTGTTGCCAGCGCCAGCGTTTCACTGACCTAACCACTAACCACCGACCACTGCCTTACTTCGTCTGTTCGTCCAATTCCACGCCATCGCCGGCGTGCACGTCTTCCATGGCAAACACGATCATTCCGGTTGCCGTGGTGGGCGTGGTCCCGATGATTACGATCTCGCCTACCGCGCGGCGCGGCAAGTCTCTCATGTGGATCACCGGACCGTTTGACCTGGTGAACATGGCGGGATCCATGGACGGCTGCTTCTTCTGCGTGTCTTCACTGATTGCGGCCTTGAACGAAAGCGAATCCACCGGATCGCGCAGTGTCTCCGAATAGTTCCGCGTAGCGCGGAAATAGTCGCCCACCTTCACGCCCTGGTTCGATCCCACATTGATGTAAACCTTCTGCCCCGTTCCCACGACCGAATCAAAATCCTTTCCCATCACGATGCGCCCGGAAACCTTGCTGCCCGTGGGCAGGAATCGGTCGAAACGAACCGGCGCGTGAAATGACACCATCGGTTTCTCCGCGAAAGGAATCGCCGTGTCTCCCGGATTGATGGGATCGCAGGTGTACTCGATCTGCGCCACCGCTGTCTTGCTGCGGGTGTCGACCACCCGCACGCGGCCGACTTCCATGTACGGCTGTCCTGTTTCCTTCAGCAACTTCCGCTGTCCGGGATACATTTCATACTCGTTGACATCGCGCAACGCCCGCACTATCTCGTACTCGGCTCCGGCGCTGTAGCCCGTGCCTTGCAAATAGATCACGTCGCCCTTGACGAACTTCGTGCTAAAAGGGGTGTCGAGCCCGCCAGCAATAAACCTGGCGTCGGGTAGGGTTTCGCGGTTGATGAAGCCGGCGCAGTACACGTCTGCGTAAGTTGGCATCTGTACCCGCTGCGTGGGGAAATTGACGGACGTTGAAATCGTTCCATCGGGCGTGGCCGGGCTCGCCGGACTCGCATCTGACGCCGATTGCGCCCAGGCCGCAGTCGCGGCCAACAATACTAACAATCCTGTTTTCTTCATGTTACCTCCGAGAAGAGACACACGATGCCCCCTCTCCAGCAAAAAGTAGCGGAAGCAAGGCTTCATATGGAAGGTAACAACGGGGTAAGAGGGGGTCAAGGTTACGAGGGTGTCAGGCGGTCTGCGGAAATAGGTTTTTCGTGCATTTTACGAATACTTAGTTGCATCTGCAATTAAGCCCCTGTAAGATTCGCGCCGAACCTTTTGGCAAATACCATTGATTCAAATCGTTGATTCAAGATGATTTCTGCCGCCAGCAGCTACGCGCCCCGCCTGCTCCCCCTGCGCCTGCCGCGGGTTTGCGTCGCGGTCACGGCTCCAGACGCCGCCGAAATGGTCGATAAGGCCGAGACCCTGATCCGCGATAACTCCTTCCTGGAGTTTAGGTTAGACTACATTTCGAAGCCCGCTCTGGCGCTGCCAAAGGTCAAGCAGTTCCTTGAAACTCACCCTGGCACGGTAGTCATCGCCACCTGCCGCCGCGTCGCCAGTGGAGGCAAATTCCGCGGCTCGATCGCCTCCCAACTCGACATCCTCTCTAAAGCCTCGTCAGTCGGCTGCCAACTGGTCGATGTCGAACTCTCGACCGCAGCGAAATGTAAGCCAGCGCAACTGCAGAAGCTGCGCGCCCGTTCCGCGCTCATTCTTTCCGTCCATGACTTCCGTGGAACCAGGAAACTCGACGAAACTCTGGAAAAGATGCGCGCCTTCCCCGCCGACTTCTACAAAGTGGTCGGCACCGCCACCACGCTCTCCGACAACGTAACCATGATCCAGTTTCTCGGCCGCGAAGCGGATAACCATTCTCTAGTCGGCCTGTGCATGGGCGAACAAGGCATCATCAGCCGCGTGCTTGGAGTCCGCGCCGGCAGCGTCTTCACCTTCGCCGCGGTAGGGCACGGAGAGGAAACTGCTCCTGGCCAGGCCACCGCGCAGGAGCTGCGCAGCGTCTACCGCATCGATACCGTCGACGCCGCCACCCGCGTCTACGGCGTTGCCGGAGACCCTGTAGCTCACTCGCTCTCGCCCGCCATCATGAATGCAGCTTTCCGCCGCGAGAACGTGAACGCTGTCTATCTTGCCCTACACGCTAAAACGCTCAAAGACCTGCTGAACTGCGTGCGCGAGATTCCCATCCACGGACTCAGCATCACCATGCCGTACAAGGAAGCCATCCTTCCTTACCTCGACAACACGGACACGCACACCACGAAGATCGGAGCCTGCAACACGGTAGTCCGCGCTCAGGACGGAAAACTCTACGGCTTTAACACAGACACCTCGGGAGTGGTACGCCCCCTCGAGCGCCGCCTGACTACGCTGCAAGACGCGAAAATCTTAGTGCTGGGCGCCGGAGGCGCCGCCCGCGCCGCAGTCTTTGGACTCAAGGAGCGTGGAGCGGAAGTCTTCATCTTGAATCGCAGTCTCGCCCCCGCTCAGAAGCTAGCCCGGCGCGCTCACGCCCGCGCGCTGAAACGCTCCGACCTCAAAAAGTACGCTTTCGACGTGATCATCAACGCCACCCCCGTAGGCATGGGCAACACCCGCGAAACTCCGCTGCAAGAAAAAGAAATCAACGCGCGCTACGTTTTCGACATGATCTACGACCCAGCCGAAACTCGGCTGCTGCAACTGGCGAAACAACGAGGAGCGCAAGTCATCCCCGGCATAGAAATGTTCGTCCACCAGGCCGCCCGCCAATTCGAAATCTGGACCGGCAAGCCCGCCCCCCAGGACGACATGCTCCAGGTAGTAATGCTCAGCATGCAAGAGCGCGCCGCCCGCGCCGCAGCGGCGGCAGCCGCGAAGAAGAAGTAGGATTCTGATCTCGTGCCGCGTAAAGTAACAAATCGGCGGGAACCGAGAACTCTAATCGCCAAGGATGCCCCTGCAAAGTGAATAGAGCCGAACATTTATAGAGCCGAACATCAGTCAATGAGCCAGGCTCGTCAACGTGAAATGAACATTAGGAATTCCACACGGTGACGTCAGGATTGCGACGCCACACACCACTAAAGTGCTATTGACGGAATAGCACTTTGGTACTAGCGTCCGAATTGCGCCGCTTTCTACGGAAAACAGATCCCCCAGTTCAGCAAAGGCGACTGGCCGCGCCTCTGCTCCTCACCGCGACGTGTTCGAGACTCCAGGGCACGGCCCAATCAAAACCTAAGTAGCAGAATCTCTGGGCAGAATTCTAGGGACGATCACCGTTCTCGGGGAACCGCAGAGTCACGCCCGGAGGATGAGGACACTTTCGATGAAAGCCACACGTGTGCTTGTGGTGCTTGCTTCAGTTTTCGCGATTCAGTTCGCAGCCGGACAGGCGAGTGTTCAAGGCCAATGGACCACTCTGCCCTACACGACGCCCATCAATCCGATTCACGCAGCGCTTTTGTCGACTGGCAAGATACTCATCATCGCTGGTTCCGGAAGCTGCCCACCTTATTTTCCGTATTGTCCATCGGGCCCGCCGTATGGTCCGAAGAATGAGTCCGGTGCTGAACTTCTTGACCCTGTCGCGGGCACCATCACCCAGTACACGTTGCCTTGGGACATGTTCTGCAATGCCATGGTCGTCCTTCCCGACGGACGCCCTTTCATCATGGGAGGCACTGAATCATACGGCCCCGAGTCGGATCCTCAGTTCACCGGCGACCCTTATACGGCAACCTATGATCCCGCGACCGGAATCTTCAGCGGACAGCAGGCCATGGCGCATGGACGCTGGTATCCCACGGCTATCGTGTTGGGCGACGGACGCGTGATGGTTCTCTCGGGGGCACTCTCGGGGATGGATAACCACGACCAAAATCTGACTGGCACGACCAACAGTACCGTCGAATTCTACACAGTCGGGTCCGGATGGAGTCAGGAGTACCCGGTTCCTTCGACTTGGACTCCACCTCTTTATCCGCGCTTGCATCTTTTACCTAACGGCAGCGTGTTTTACTCGGCTCCAGAACCTGCTTCAGACCTTTTTGACCCCTCCAATGAAACCTGGACGCTCGACGTGGCCACCACTATCTATGATGCCAGCCGAGGCTATGGCTCATCCGTACTCCTCCCGCTGACTCCGGTAAATAATTTCGATCCTCGCGTAATGATTCTTGGAGGTACCGGCACCGCAGAGTCAGGTAACCCCTCCACCGACACGACTGAGATCATCGACCTGGGTGCTCCCAAACTGGCGTGGGAATCGGGCCCGAACATGTCCGAGCCCCGCATCGAAATGAACGCAACCATTCTGCCCAGCGGCAAAGTGTTGGCGATTGGGGGCTCAGCAAACGATGAGGATACTGACACCGCCAGTCTGAATGCGGATCTCTATGATCCGGCCACCAGCACTTTTTCATCCGCGGGGACAAATGCCTACGCCCACCTGTACCACTCCGTCTCCCTACTTCTGCCAGACGCCACCGTCTGGTTCGCGGGCGGAAATCCCTGGCAGGGCACCTATGAATCCCACATGGAGATATACCAGCCCGCCTATCTGTTCAACTCGAACGGGACATTGGCCACGCGTCCAACCATCACCAGCGCACCCACGAGCATCGCGTACGCCGCACCATTCACGGTTCAGACCCCTAACGCTGCCAGCATTTCCTCGGTGGTCTTGATGCGAAACGGCGCGGTGACTCATGCCTTCAACATGGACCAGCGAATGGTCGGGCTGTCCTTCACCGTAGGCAGCGGAAGTCTGACGGTCACCGCACCGTCCGGCGGTGACATCGCGCCACCCGGCTATTACATGCTTTTCTTGTTGAACAATCAGGGCGTCCCCTCGCTCGCAACCATGGTCCAGGTGCCATCCGGCACCCCGCCTCCGCCGCCACCCAGCGGTATCACTTTTGTGCAAGTTAGCTCGGTAACGGCAACTTCCGGTTCGTCGATCGCAATCCCCTATACCACTGTCCAAATTGCCGGAGACTTGAACGTAGTAACCGTGATGTGGGGAGACACCACCTCTTCGATAAGTGCGGTCACCGACACCAACGGCAATACTTACACCCTGGCGGTTGGTCCCACCAAGAACACCGGATTACAACAATCCATTTACTACGCCAAGAATGTCGTCAGCGGCAGCAATACTGTGACCGTAAAATTCAATCAAACAGCAAGCTATCCCAACGTGAATGTGCTGGAGTACAACGGCCTGGATACGTCCAATCCTTTGGACGTCTCGGTAGGGGGGAGCGGCAGCGGGCCTAATGCGACCAGCGGTTCTGCCACTACAACTTCGGCGAACGATCTGATCGTGGGCGCCGGCAACCCCAGCGGCCATTTCACGGCGCCCGGGTCTGGGTTCAGTAGTAGGGTCATTAACGCCTTCGGTGGCATTTCGGAAGATCAAATCGTCAACGGTACCGCAGCGTATGCTGCCACGGCGACCGACAGCGGCGGCGACTGGGTGATGCAGATGGTTGCCTTCCGCGGCAGCTTGCAAAAGCAGTCATCAGCTCCTGTGCCTACGGCTATCTCGCCCACGTCGGGGACTACGAGTGGGGGAACTGCGGTAACAATCACCGGAACGAACTTCGCGTCGGGCGCGACGGTGACTCTTGGGGGAACGGCGGCGACCAGCGTCGTCGTGGTCAGCAGTACGGAGATTACGGCAACGACTCCAGCACATGCGGCTGGAGTGGTGAACGTAGTAGTCACCAACAGCAACGGCCAGAGTGGCACTCTGACCAACGGCTATACCTACACCTCAGCTCCTGTGCCTACGGCTATCTCGCCCACGTCGGGGACTACGAGTGGGGGAACTGCGGTAACAATCACCGGAACGAACTTCGCGTCGGGCGCGACGGTGACTCTTGGGGGAACGGCGGCGACCAGCGTCGTCGTGGTCAGCAGTACGGAGATTACGGCAACGACTCCAGCACATGCGGCTGGAGTGGTGAACGTAGTAGTCACCAACAGCAACGGCCAGAGTGGCACTCTGACCAACGGCTATACCTACACCTCAGCTCCTGTGCCTACAGCTATCTCGCCCACGTCGGGGACTACGAGTGGGGGAACTGCGGTAACAATCACCGGAACGAACTTCGCGTCGGGCGCGACGGTGACTCTTGGGGGAACGGCGGCGACCAGCGTCGTCGTGGTCAGCAGTACGGAGATTACGGCAACGACTCCAGCACATGCGGCTGGAGTGGTGAACGTAGTAGTCACCAACAGCAACGGCCAGAGTGGGACACTGACCAACGGCTACACCTACACCTCAGCTCCTGTGCCTACGGCTATCTCGCCCACGTCGGGGACTACGAGTGGGGGAACTGCGGTAACAATCACCGGAACGAACTTCGCGTCGGGCGCGACGGTGACTCTTGGGGGAACGGCGGCGACCAGCGTCGTCGTGGTCAGCAGTACGGAGATTACGGCAACGACTGCGGCACATGCGGCTGGAGTGGTGAACGTAGTAGTCACCAACAGCAACGGCCAGAGTGGGACACTGACCAACGGCTATACCTACACCTCAGCTCCTGTGCCTACGGCTATCTCGCCCACGTCGGGGACTACGAGTGGGGGAACTGCGGTAACAATCACCGGAACGAACTTCGCGTCGGGCGCGACGGTGACTCTTGGGGGAACGGCGGCGACCAGCGTCGTCGTGGTCAGCAGTACGGAGATTACGGCAACGACTGCGGCACATGCGGCTGGAGTGGTGAACGTAGTAGTCACCAACAGCAACGGCCAGAGTGGCACTCTGACCAACGGCTATACCTACACTTCAAGCGGCACCATCATGTTCGTCCAGGTAGCCTCAGGTCCCCCTACGATCCAGCCTTCCAATACCTCCGTCGCAGTTGCGTACGCATACACACAGACCGCAGGCAACCTGAATATCGTCGTGGTGGGATGGGGCGACACGACTTCCTCGATCAGTTCGGTCAGCGACACCAAAGGCAACACCTACACTCGAGCGGTCGGGCCGACTACCAACACGGGATTGCAAGAGTCCGTTTACTACGCCAAGAACATCGTCGGCGGCAACAACAAAGTGACGGTCAACTTCAACGAGGCGGCGGCTTATCCCGATGTCCGCATTCTGGAGTACAGCGGGCTTGACCCGACCAGTCCGCTGGATGTCACGGCCGCGGCAACGGGCAATGGAACTGGTGCGAGTAGTGGTTCTGCCGCCACAACTTCAGCCAACGAGCTGATCTTTGGCGCGGGCAATTCCGCTAACCACTACACTGCAGCCGGCTCCGGATTCACGGAGAGGGTGATCAACATCTACGGCAGCATCGCGGAAGACAAGGTCGTTACCAGCAGTGGCAGTAACGCGGCAACGGCCGCTAATAGCGGCGGCTTTTGGGTGATGCAGATGGCTACGTTCAAGGCCAAGCCTTGATCCCCCAGAGTGTCACCCAGTTGCAAGGGGCCCCTGAAAGTATTTCACAGTGAATGGAGGATCATGATGACTGGCAAGAACTGCGCGTTCTGTGTTCTGCTTCTGGCTTTGAGGTCGATGATTCTGAGGTCAATGATTTTGATGTCAATGATTCTGATGTCGATGATTCTGATGTCGATGATTCTGATGTCAATGATCGGCGCGGAGTCTCTCTATGGCGCCAGCCCGAAGAACAATCCGAGTGATCATACTGCGCCTGCCAGCGGTCCAACGTCGCAAAGTACGCCCGACATCACGGGTACATGGTCAGGCTCGTTCCAGGCTAGACATGTGAGTCTTGCAGTTGTGCCGTTCACGATGACGGTGGTGATCACTTCGGACTCGAACGGACACCTGGTGGGCGACGCCAGCCTGGTTTCGCACTGCCTCAAGAGCCACCGTCTGCATGTGGCAGTGAAGGGATCGGACATCGTGCTGGGCGGCGCCGACGCGGACGGTGACAACGCGACCTTTCGGGGCACCCTTGACAAGACCGGCACATTGCTAACGCTGAAATACCTGATTAACGGCAGTGCTAGCGGGCGCTGCGAGATAGAGAGTGGTACCGGAAACTTGAGCAAGCGTTAGTGGCTGCCACGCAGAACGTCACATTGCCGTCACCACTGGCGAAAATCGCCGTATCGCTTATTGATTTCCGAGGGGCTCGCCTGGGTCCGCTGCGTACCTTTAAAAGTACGCCACGCGCTTGTCAAGTCCTACTTTAGTGGACATCCGACCCCCTCGAAAGTAGACATTTCTTCCACAGCCTAACCCCCTGATTCGATTGATCCGCCCAAAAGCCCGCACGAGGAATCAACAACTTACAAAAAAAAATTTCTGCAAATCGATATGTTCCAGTTGGAACATTATGCGAGTTCTGGTCCCGCAGGTCTGCCAACGCGCGAAACAATTGCCCTTCTAGGCCGGAAGATTTTGCCGAGCGCGATGCTGCTGCGCGCTAATCATTATCCAATCACAATCTGCGATGGAACGCCGCGTGCTCCTTCGATGCGTGGGAGTAGGCAAATTATGGACAGTGGATACTACGCAGCGTGCGCCGGACTTGCGGCGCAGACTCAGGCTTTGGAACTGGTTGCTCACAATCTCGCGAACCTGTCGACCACCGGCTACCGCGCGCAGCAGACAACGTTTCGCTCGTTGTTGGCGGGACGATCTTCCGGGGGAAGCGGGACAGCGAGCGCGAACGCTCTGAATGCCGCCGTCAACAACTATGGCGTCTTAAGTGGAAGCCGGCTCGACCTGACGCCCGGCAGCCTTGCGCCGACGGGCAATCCCTTGGATGTTGGCGTTGCCGGGAGCGGTTTTTTTGCGGTGCAGTCCGCGCAAGGCACTCTCTATACCCGCGATGGCAGCTTTCATCTCACGCCCACCGGACAGCTGGTTACCAGCCAGGGCAACGCCGTGCTGGGGCAGCAAGGGCCAGTGACGTTGCCGGCAGGGAAGGTCGCCATCAGTTCGGATGGAACCATCTCGGTCGAAGGCAACGTGGTGGACAAACTGCAACTGGCGGAATTTGCTCCGGCAACAAATCTGCAGGCGGTGGGCAACGCCACGTACTCGGCGCCGGCAGGTTCCGCGCTGGTCGCGGCGGACTCGTCGGTGCGCCAGGGAATGCTCGAGGGCTCGAATGTCAGCCCGACCGAGGGAGTGGTCGAGTTGATCTCCGTACAACGCAACACGGAGATGCTGGCGCGCGCCCTCAGCGCGCTCGACGGACAGTTGAACCAGATCGCGGTGCAGGATCTGCCGAAAGTTTGATGGCAATCATAACGTCAAGCAAAACGCAATCGAAACGAGGAGACGAAATCTATGATGCGCGCACTCTATACCGCGGCCAGCGGCATGACTGCCCAGGAACTCAATCTCGACAATATCGCGAACAATCTGTCGAACTCGAGCACCGCCGGTTTTCGCAGCCGGCGATTGCAATTCGAAGACCTGATCTATCAGAACCTGATCATGCCAGGCGCTGCCGCCACGCAACAGACCACGGTCGTGGCCGGGTTGCAGGTGGGACTAGGCACCCGTTCGGCGGCGTCGGAAGTGATCCAGCAGCAGGGCGACTTCAGCCAGACCGGCAATCCGCTGGACTTGACAATTCAAGGGCAGGGATTTTTTCAAGTGCTCCTGCCCGATGGCCAGACTGCCTACACCCGGGCGGGAAGCTTTCATCTCGACGGGCAGGGCAACCTGGTCGATCAGGATGGTGACGCGGTGCAGCCTTCGATCGCGATCCCGACCGGCGCAACCTCGGTCACGGTGGGTTCCGACGGCACGGTCAGCGTGACGCTTGCGGGACAGACCGCGGCGCAGCAGGTGGGATCGCTGCAACTGGCGCTGTTCAATAATCCCGGAGGACTGAACAGTACGGGCAGCAATTTATTTCTGGCGACCACCGCGTCCGGTAATCCTATCGTGGGGCCGCCGGGCGGCAGCGAAGGCCTGGGGTCGATCGTGCAGGGAATGCTCGAGCAATCGAACGTCAGCGTAGTCACGGAATTCGTAAACATGATTGTGGCGCAGCGATCCTATGAAGCCAGCTCCAGAGTTGTGAATGCGGCCGACCAGATGCTGCAGACCATCAACAATCTTGGACGATAGCGTTGGACGGTGAGCCCGAGGTTTCATGAAGCGTCTTGCCACGATCACGATTCTGATGTGCGGACTGCTCGCGGCGGCGTCCCCGCGATGCGGTGCGGAGCCGATTTGCGCAGAGATTGCAGTCGAGGCCAGTGTCGAGGCCGGCCCCGGTGCGCTAACTCTGGCGGACTTGCTCGGGCGGGGCACGTGTCCGCAACTGCTCGCGGCGGCGGCGCGGGTAAGTCTGGGCGCGGTGCCGCGTGCCGGCAGTGTGCGTGTGCTTGATGGCCGCGAGGTTCGGCGGCTGCTCGAAAAGCTCGCGGGCGGGCTCGCGGGCGAGGCGGTGAATATGGGAAAACTCAGCAGCGTGGCAGTTCCCGACCGCATCGTGGTGAAGCGCCGGGGAACAACCAAGTCTTGCGCGGAGATTGCGCGATTTGTGGCGGGGGCCGCAGCCGCCCAAGATTTGGCAAATGCTCCCAGCCGGTGGCGCGAGAATCTGGATTGCGCCGCAGCCCGCGGCATCCCGGAAGATACTGCACTCGAACTCACGAAGACTCGCTGGAGTGCGGCGTCGGAACGCCGGGAGTTCGCGCTGCGCTGTGCCCGGCCCCAGGATTGCGTTCCATTTCTGGTTTGGGTCCACGAACCGGGGGCTGCCGCTGGTGAGAAGGTGCTGGGCTTCGCCGCTCTCGGCGGATATTCTGCACGACCGCAGGCAGGCGCGAGCCGCCAGGAAAGGGTGGTCGCGCCTGGCCAGACAGCAACTCTGATCTGGGACCAGGCAGGGATTCGCGTAGTGTTGCCCGTCACCTGTCTGGATGCGGGGGCTCTGGGCCAGTTGGTGCGGGTGCGGCTGAAGAGCGCGGGCCGCATTCTGCGCGCTGAAGTTGTGGCCCAGGGAACGCTGCGGGCAAGCCTGTGAACGCCTGCGAGAAAATCTTAAGGAGAATGATTCTGCCGGGGATGATCCTGATCGCGGCCCTGCCGGTCCCGAGTGCGGGAGCGCGGCCCAAATCAAAAGCGGCGGCTCCGAAAAAAGATCCGCTGGCCGACTATGTGCAGCGGGTAACCGGCGCGGCGCCGGCTCCGGCCGCCAGCACGCCAGGCAGTCTGTGGATCGACAACGGACGCCTTGCCGACCTGGTGGCGGATTACGCTTCGTCGCAAGTCGATCAGAGAAAAGTCGGCAAACTCGCTCTAGCCATCCAGGTTGCGTTTCAGGAGTTGGGTGTTTTCCCGGCATCCACTACGCAAATTCCTCTGGATAGCAACGAGCCGATGCCGTTCAGCACAGTGCAGGCCATCGAAAACGTGAAGCATAACGCCGAACTCGGACGCGTTGCTTCGCCACCCGAAGATTCCCTGGCAGCTACTTCCGAGGAGACAGATCTGGACACCTTGCAGAGCGAATTGCGAGAAGCGTTGCGCCATGAAATTGCGCTGCGCAAGGTAACACTGCATCGTGAGACGGATGGTTTGGTCATCAGCCTGCAAGACTTCGGTTTCTTCGACAGCGGTTCGGCAACGATCAAGCCCGAATCACTTTCGGCGCTGGATCGCATTGCATCGATCCTGGCCATCCGCACCTACAAGCTGCGCATTGAGGGACACACCGATAACATTCCGATTCACACCGTTCAGATGACATCCAATTGGGAGCTTTCGACCGCTCGGGCCACCGAACTGGTTCGTCTTCTTATCATCCGCCACCGGTTCGCGCCGGAAAGGCTTGCGGCCGCTGGCTACGCGGAATACCACCCGGTCGCGAGCAATCTTACAGAACAAGGGCGGGCACAGAACCGCCGCGTGGACATTGTGATCCTGGGCGCTCCAGCGGCCAGAGCCCCTCAACCCTAAAGAAACGATTCTCCGGTGCCGATGAAGTTCATGTTGGCGCGTGTCGATCGTGCTGCCGGTTGTGGGAACTGCGATCGACGCTTCACCTTCGAACTGAACTCCTGGATGGATGAAGTCCACCGCCTCGTCCGGCCATTTGCCGCTCGTGAACACCGAAACCGCAAAACCGCAAATACGCGTACTCATTGTGGATGACAGCGCCTTTATGCGCACCGCGCTCTCCCGCATCGTCGTTTCCGATCCCGACCTCTGGGTCGTCGGCACTGCGGGCAATACAGCGGACGCATTGCAAAAGATTGAGGCCTTCGACCCCGATGTCGTTACCCTCGATGTGCGAATACCCGGTCTCGAGGGGTTGGAGACCCTCCGCCGCATTATGGCCGAGTTTCCGCGCCCAGTCATCATGGTAAGTGCCGCAACTCAGAAAGACGCGGGAACCACCTTCAGCGCGCTTGCCGCAGGAGCCTTCGATTATGTGCACAAGCGAGTCTCCCCCACCTCATTAGACCTCTTTGACATCCGTGATGATTTAATCGCCAAGATCAAAGTAGCCGCCGAATCGCAGCGTTCGAGAGATCGTCTCATCCTGGCGCGGAAACCCTCGCACGCGGTGGATCTGCCCATGTCGGAGACTTTGCGCACTCCTTCGGCGATTATCGCTCTCGGGATCTCAACGGGAGGTCCAAAGGCTTTGGAAGAGATTCTTCCGGTTCTTCCAGCCGACCTTGCGGTTCCAATTTTGGTCGTGCAGCACATGCCAGTCGGCTTCACCGCTCCTTTTGCCTTGAGGCTGAACGGCCTTTGCGCGGTTTCCGTATGCGAAGCATCGCACGGTGAGGCGGTTCGGCCGGGTGTTGTTTACATTGCCCCTGCGGGATCTCACATGACCATAGAGCGTCCGCACTCACATGTTGTGATTTGTCTTTCGCATAAACCAACACACATGCACGTCCCGTCGGTCGATGTCATGATGCAGTCGGTGGCCTCGGAATTTCATTCCCGTGCGATGGGACTCATTATGACCGGCATGGGATCGGACGGTGCGCAGGGGATGAACGCCATTCACCGGGAAGGTGGTTTCACCATGGGCCAGGATGAGCCGAGTTGCACGGTCTACGGCATGCCTCGGATTTGCGCGGAGATGGGGATTCTCGACCGGGTTGTGCCACTGTCCCAGATCCCGCACGCGATTCTGCAAGCTACACGCTACAGGAAAATCAGCGTAGGTTAAGCCAGCGCTCCCCAATCGGCTGGATCCGTATCCAGGATTTCGCGCACTCTTTTCAAGAGCTCCCGCACAGAGAAGGGCTTTGCCAGGTAGGTCTTGCCATACGGGGAAACCTGACACCATGCGAGTTGTCCCGCATACCCGCTCATCAGCAGAACCCGGGCGCTCGGACACAAGCTTGCGAATTCAGCTGCCAAGTCATGACCGCTCATTCCCGGCATGACGATGTCGGCAAGGAGCAGATCAACGGGCTTGGACAATTGGCGATGGGTATCTAAGGCCTCAGCACCATTCCGGGCGATCACCAATTTGTATCCCGCCGACTCAAGCACTTCGGCAGTCACCTTCCGCACGAAGCCTTCGTCTTCCACGAGCAGAATTGTTTCGGGCCCTCCCCAACACCCAGGCTCGACAAAAGCGGCGCCGGGCATCGTTTCGCCGAGCATTGTCTCGTCGAGCATTGTCTCCACGGCTGCGGAGAGAGCGCCTGGCAAATCCCTGTTTGCGCTTTGTTCGATTGCACTCGCATCTCCACTACGTGAATTCAAATGGACCGCTCCTGAACCATGCTTCTCATCCTGCAGCTTTGCTGCCATCCTTTCTGGTTGGAGCAATGCTGCACAACTGAAAGCCGATCAGTCACTTAGGCCGCACGATGCATGATTAGAGAAGAATGCTCCCCTCCATTTCATCGTCCGTTTCGGGAACGTCAGGAGCGAGCACGTTCGTTTTCGGGAAGAGCAATCACGCTGACCAATCCACGCATGGTTCGTCATTTCGGACTGGTGAGAATGGTCCCGTTCGGATCCAGCAAAAGCTTGTGCGTGCCAATGGGTGCGGACAAGTGAAACGAAGTCTCCGCCCCATCGGCAAACACCCGGCCTAGCAGCACGGGAGCTATGCCCGAGACCACAGCGTAGACGGGAACCGACGTCACCAAGTCTTCCGGGGCATCCTTTTGCCGTATGACCCCGGTCACGACTATGACATTCGCCTTCGCCGTAAACTTGACACCCTGCAATTCCAGCCTGGGCAGAGAAGTTCCGTTCACCCAGCCCTCGAGGAACCAGTCGAGCGAAGGTTTGCCTTCATAACGCAAGGACGGCGGCAGATCCTCGGCAAAGACCTCGAGCAGTTCACGCGTGCTGATGGCTTTTCCCGCATAGCGCTCGCGAAGTTTGCGCAGAGACCTCATGAAGAGCTCTTCGACATCCCTGAGGCTCGGGTCTTTTCTTCGCGCGTCATTTGCAGCGTCCTGCATCATGGAGCGCAGCATGTAGAACAGCCACGTGCCCCGTCCATAGCTGATATCTTCGTAACCTTCGGGAAAGTGAGACGAAAGCAGCCGATTGCCCAGGGTCACAGGTCCGGCGTCCTTGGGAAACTTGCCGTCTTTGTTCTTCTCAGCCAAATCGTTTCGGTATTTCTCCATGACCAACCGAAAGCCCGCCGGATTCTTCTCCTGAAGCGCCATCAGGGAGCAATAATTTGCCAGGCCTTCGGAAAACCACTGATCACGGTACGTTGCCCATGTAATCAGGTCACCCCACCACTGGTGCGCGGCTTCGTGCGCAGGGATCAGTTGTCCCAATAGGGTCTGAACCGGAGTGACGTGCAATTCTTTGCTCTCTTCCGATGTCAGAAAAGCGTAAGAAGACAGGAAGATTAATCCTGGCCACCCCTGGCTCTCACGCCCCGGCAACTGAGTCAAAGCCAGTTGACTGTAGGGAAATGGACCGAATCGGTCGGCATAGTAACGAATGGCCCGTGCTGTAACTTCGGCCACGGCGGTGGCGGTTCGTGCCGGCGAAGGTGCGAGCGGCGGCGCGAGTTGAGGAATGATCGGCGTCGGGGCGATGCCGCCGGGCCGCAGCGGCGGCTCATCCGATTGAACGGTCGGCGGCGGAGGCTTGGGAAAATCTCGTTCCATTCCGACCGTCGCGTAGGTGTCCACCGTGACATCGCCGGCTTGCGCCGTACCTCGAACATACTTGCCCAGGTTGAACCCGGCTACGGGAATGGGCCGTTCCGAAACCCAATGCGCAGCTTGCTCTTCGCCAGCGTCCTGCGGCGGAGTTTGCTGAGGTTGTGTCGATGGCCGGGAGAGCGGCGCTGGTTTGCCCGTTGCAAGAAGAGTCCAACCCGCTGGATAGTGGAACATAAGATCGAAGTCGGCCATCGCCATTCCGCGATTGGGATACCATATGCCGCGCGCTCCCACGTAGAGCAGTCCCCTGCCGGCCTCCGCTAACACTTCTCCGCCGTAAACGAAGCGCAAGTTGATCTTCTGTCCTTTCCGTGCCGGTTCAGGCAGGATTACGGCCACTACATCGTTGCCGCTGCGTGCCAGCCGCGAGCCCTCCAGCGCCGGATTTTGGATAAATTCCACGCTACGCCCGTCGGCCTCGACAGTCTGGATCTGCAGAAAGCGCGATAGTTCGAACTCCAGGAAACGCGATCCGCCCCGTACGGCATCGAGCTGCATTTCCACCACGGCATCGAGCTGTTTGGGTGGTTTCACATGGGCATCAATTGCATAGCTGCGCACGAAAATCGGATCTCCCTGAGACTCCATTTCTGCTGGAAGCGTTTGCACCGTCTGTTTCCGCGACGCCTCGCGACGTCCGGCATTCTCGATCGAAAATGAAGTCCAGATGTCGTAATACTGGTTTCCGTCTTCTCCGGTCTTGATTTGTCCGGCCTCGATTTGTTCCCCGGCCGTGGAATCGAAAAAGATGTCGAAGACACCGAGTTTGTCTCCCTGCAGGCGGGCATGCAACATGCGATCCTCGGGATCCGCGGCCCTCCTCGCGGCTGAACCCTCCGAGATTGCACCGCTCGCGACGGGCAACATCCCACTGAAACTCGCCAGCAGCCTCATGGCGTCGGCGTGCGCCAGGTTGTGGGCCGTCTGATTCCACTGTGCGACGAATTTCTCGGCGTCCTCCGGCGCCCTGAAACCCGGCTGCAATTCAGCGGCGGTGTTGTCGTTGAAGCGAAAGTAGGCGGTCGAGAAGCGCTCCTCCAGAATCGCCATCCCCGTGAACAGGCTCATGGATTTCCGTTCTACATCGTTGGGCGGAGCCAGCAGCAGCTCTCCATAACCCTCGAAGAACGCGCCGGTAATCCGGCCCAGCACATCCTTGGTGAAAGCGATGGTTCCATCTTCCAGAGTGATATGGATCGCGGATCGGACCAGCGAAGCCTCCCGTACGCGAAACACCCGCGTCGAATCCAGCCCGACATCGCTCAATTGCAGATAGAGCGACTCGGCCGGTCCAGGCCGGTACGTCTGCGCGGGAGTTGCCTGAGCCGATGTTGACTCCCCCGGAGTTGCCTGGCAACCCAAGGCTGACCTGAAGGGTAAAACCGCCAGACATACTGCCAGCATCATGCCTGCTCTGTGTCGCGTTGCTGGTACTTTGGTCACGTAGGTATGAGGCTCCGCTGTTGCTAGAATGCGCTTCGATGCGGCTTCGTGTCACTATCCTGCCAGCTATGATGCTCATGTTCGCCTTCGGGGCGGCATCGGCGGATACGATCCATCTGAAGAATGGCCGCGCCATCCTGGTCGACCACGTTCGGGAAAACGGCAACCGTTATGAATACGAAATCGGCGACGATAGCTACGCCATTCCCAAGGGTTCAGTAGATCGCATTGAGGCGGGCGGCATGCCTGCGCACTCTGCGTCCTCTAGCGGTAAGGGTTCCGACGAGCTTCCCGCTTTCGTGCCCGCGGACAGTTTGGCGAACGTGGGCAACCTTCCCGAGATAATTGTTAAGGACGGCAAGGTTGACCCCGACGCCCTTTCGAAGCTTGAGGATAAAAAAAATGCCGAACTGAGCGCTACCGCAAACTTCATCGCTGGTAAGTTTGAGTTCGAACACGGTAACGTCGAGCAAGCCCGCCGCTACTTCGACAGCGCCCTCCGCTTCCAGCCGGAGAATGCGACTGTCCTTATCTATTTCGCCGCCCTGCTGGTACGTACGGGGAACGCCTCGCAGGCCTTGACTTGTGCCCAGCGCGCTGTCAGCGCTGCGCCCCGATCGCCCGATGCGTATACAGTACTCGGCTATGCGCAGCAGGCTTCGGATCACACGAAAGATGCCGTCGCCTCCTGGAAGCATTCCCTTGAACTGCGGCCCGATCCTGCTGTCCAACAATACCTGGACAAAGCGCAGCGCGAACAAAACGTCGAGACGGATTTCGCCCAGCGCGAAAGCAGCCACTTCGTTCTGCACTACGAGGGTAAGCAGACTTCGGAAGCATTCCGTGGACAGATCCTGGCCGCGTTGGAGTCGGACTATGACGACCTCGTCCGTGATCTGGGTACGCCACCCCGCGATAACATTCTGGTGACGCTCTACACCGAGCAAGCTTTCTTTGACGTTACCCGCGCCCCCTCCTGGTCGGGAGCCGTCAATGACGGTAAACTCCGCATCCCCATCAGCGGACTCAGTTCCCTGACGCCCGACTTGGCTCGGGTCTTGAAACACGAGTTAGCGCACTCCTTCATCAATCAGATTTCCGCAGGCCGTTGTCCGCTCTGGCTGCACGAGGGAATTGCCCAGCTTCTGGAACCGAAATCCCTGGGCAGCGATGGACGCCAATTAGCGCAGTTGTTCAAGACTCAGCGCAATATCCCGCTGAATGGGCTGGAAGGCAGCTTCATGCGTTTCTCGGGCGTGGAAGCCTACGTGGCCTATGCGGAATCTCTGGCTGCGGTTTCCTATATCAACGATTCTTACGGGATGGGCGACATCCAGCGCATTCTGCAACTTCTCAGCCAGGGAAGTTCCACCGAATCTGCTCTGCGTGCGACCATCCACTCTGACTACGGCCAACTCGAATCCGATCTTGCCAAGTACCTCAGCGACAAGTACGGAAATTAGCCAATTTGCTAGCAGCCAGCTTCGGCTGTTAGTCTACGCGTCGAATGTGCGCTCTATTCAAGTCTCGCGTTCCCGAAGTCGCACCGGTGCTGGAGCCGGTTCCGGCCGAGTTTCCGAAGATGAGCGGCGCCGAGGTTGCCGCCACTACCTACGGAAAACGACTAGCGGGAGATTTCTACGACTCGTTGCGAGTCAGCCCGGAAAGGATTCTGTTCGGCCTGCTCGATGTTGCCGGGCGCCGCGAGAACAATCAGTTCATCCTCACGGCTGCGACGAAGATATTTCGCACTCTCGGCGCGGAACTCTTTGCGCCGCCTGACATCAACGAATCCGAAGCCATGGTCACGCTCTGTATCCAGCTCAACCGTGGCGTGATGGAAGCTGCTGCGGGCGTCCACTCTTGCCCCGCATTCATCGCCTGCTATCACGAAAGATTTGGGACACTGTGTTACACCAACGCCGGGCACACGCCCGGACTGCTCCGCGACGATAATGGCATTACTGAACTCGCGTCCACCGGCCTGCCGCTGGGCCTTTTCTCCCACGCCACCTGCGAAGCTCCCACGGTCGCTCTAGAGAAAGGTTCGGTTCTTCTCCTGGTTTCCCGTGGAGTGGTTGAGGGCAAGTGCAAGGATGACAAAGCTGAAGACATGGAATTCGGCCTGGAGCGCGTAAAAGACCGCCTTCAGGCGGATTCTTCGCCGAACGCTGCGGCGATTTGCGGATCGATTCTGAATACTGTGGGCGAGTTCACCTGCGAGCCACTTGTTCCAGACGATATGACCGCCCTCGCTCTTGTGCGCACCGCCTAGCAGCCGTCCTCAGCAAACCGGCAAATGCCTCGGCGCATCAAAACAATCCAGACAGGCCTGTACCTCGCCAGGAGTAGTAAAATACTTAGAGAGCTTGCGCCTGCAAGTCAGGGCGGTTGGGCCCTCGAAAATACTATGAAGAAACTGGTTCTGATACTCATTGCTCTGATTTCCCTATCCGTAGTTGCTGCGGGTCAGGTGGTCGAGGAAATTGTCACGCGCGTGAATGGGCAGATCATTACGCTTTCAGAGTTCCAACGCAGCAAGGACCAACTCAGGGACGAGGCGAAACAGCAGGATGCTGCCAACGCGGACAAACTTTACGCCGAGCGCGAAAAAGATGTCCTGCGCGATCTCATCGACCAGCAACTTCTGCTGCAAAAGGGCAAGGACCTCGATATTACTGGCGATACCGACCTCATCAAGCAACTCGACCAGATGCGCAAAGACATGAAGCTCGAGACGATGGAGGAGTTGGAAAAGGCCGCCACCGCCCAGGGCATTTCTTACGAAGACTTCAAGCAGAACATGCGCAACCAGATCATCACCCGGAAGGTGATCGGCGAGGAAGTCGGCCAGCACCTCAGCATCACCAAGGAGGAAGAGCAGCAGTATTACAGCGAGCACAGGAATGAGATGGAGCAGCCCGAGTCGATAAGACTGAGCGAAATCCTGGTCGCCCCAAAGAAGCCGGTGGCTGATAAGCCTGGCGTTGCTGCTTCCGCCCAGAACAGCCCTGCTGATTCCTCAGCCCCCGATGCCGCCAAGCAGGCTGACGACGCTGCGGCTCTGGCAGCGGCTGAAGCCAAGGCCAACGATCTGCTCAAACAGATCCGCGCGGGCGTCAGTTTTGAGGACACAGCGAAGAAGAATTCCGAAGGTCCCTCGGCTTCGCAGGGCGGCGATCTCGGCGCGTTCAAACGCGGCACTCTAGCCAAGGAGCTTGAAGACAAGACATTCGCGATGAAGGCCGGCGAGGTGACTGACGTGATCCGTACCAAGCAGGGCTATGTCATCTTGAAGGTCACCAGCCACCAGATGGCGGGAATTCCGCCGCTGAAAGATGTCGAGGATCATGTCCAGAACGCTCTATATATGCAGAAGCTGCAGCCCGCGCTACGAGCCTATCTGACCAAGCTGCGTGAAGACGCCTACATCGACTACAAGGAGGGTTTCGTCGATTCCGGCGCCAGTCCGAACCAGACCAAGCCGATTGAGACCGCCTCGGCGAAGGCTTCGGACGTAAAGAAGCTCAAGAAGAAAAAGAAGCTGGGAATTATCTAGAAAGCTCATATAGGGACAGCCGCCTCGGCTGTCCGCCGAGCGAAGCGAGGAGTCCTGCAGGCACAATCCTCCGGCCGCGGCGATGCGCCGCGCTTCCACCTTCGCGCCGTTCTCATAAATTCTGATTTACACTGATGGAGCGAATGAAAGAGTTCTACATCAGCGACTGCGTCCGCCACGAGAACAAGATCGTCACCTCCAACTTTGTGGTGGTCAGTAAACAGATCAAACCCAAGAAGACAGGCGAGCCCTACCTCGCTCTCACGCTCGGCGACCGCAGCGGGCACCTCGAAGCCAAGATGTGGGACAACGTGGAAGAAGTGCTCACTGCTTTCGAGCAGGACGACTTCCTCAAGATCAAAGGTCTGGTCAATAAATACAGAAACCGTTTTCAACTCACCATCCACAAGCTCCGCAAGCTGGGCGAAACAGAAATCGACTTCTCCGACTATCTTCCCAAGACCACCCGGAATATCGACGAACTTTGGCAAACTCTAGCCGACTTTGTCGCGTCCTTTCAGAACCTTCATCTCAAATGCCTCGTACAGGCGTTCATGTCTGACCCTGAGATCGCAGCCGCATACCGCAATGCTCCCGCGGCCAAGACCCTGCATCACGCCTATATCGGCGGCCTGCTCGACCACGTGGTTTCGCTGTTTCGATCCTGCGATCTGGTGTGCAGAAACTACCCTCAGGTGAATCGCGATCTGCTGTTGACCGGCGTATTTCTTCACGATATCGGCAAGACTCAAGAGCTTGCCTACAATCGTTCGTTTTCCTATACGACACGCGGGCAGCTTCTCGGGCACATGGTCATTGAACTTGAGATGTTGCAGGCGAAACTGGCGCTCGTCCCGGATTTTCCCGCCGAGCTCAAGACGCTGTTGGAACACCTCATCATCAGCCACCACGGCCAGTACGAATTCGGCTCACCCAAGTTGCCCATGTTTCCCGAAGCGCTTCTGCTTCATTACATGGATGACCTGGATTCCAAGATGGAGGCCATGCGCGCCCACTTTGAGCGTGAGGCCGACATGGAGAGCCCATGGACAAGCTATAACGCATCCCTCGGCCGCCCGCTGCTGAATAGCGCAAAATTTCTAGCACCCAAAGTCTTGTCCGCTCCCGAGAATGATTCTTCTGTCGCTGAGGCCGAGAGCGAGGCGGAACCCGCCAGCGAATCCAGCGAGGAAATCCCTACACTCCCTGGCTTTAAATCTTAGATTCCGTGCTTGAGAGACAAGCATCGACCATGCTCGACTTTAACCGCTTCGAAACCCTTACCTTCGACTGTTACGGCACGCTCATTAATTGGGAGGATGGAATTCTTCGCTGCTTGCACCATATTCTTGCAGCCCACGGCAAGGACATGGACGATGCCACGATCCTCCAGCTCTACGGCGATTTCGAAGCCCGCGCCGAGCAGGGAGAGTATTGCAGATATCGTGAAGTCCTTGAGTCCGTGGTAAAGGAGTTTGGAGAACAACTTGGATTCGCACCAACGGAACAGGAACCTCATTCGCTGTCTGAGTCCCTGCCGTTCTGGAAGCCATGGCCCGACACGGTAAGCGCGCTCTGTGAACTACAGAATCGCTTTCGCTTGGCGATCGTTTCCAATGTGGACGACGACCTGTTTGCCGCGACGCGACCTCAGCTTGGCGTGGAATTTGACCAGGTAATTACTGCCCAACAGGCTGGAGCCTACAAGCCGTCGTTGAAGATTTTCGAACTGGCATTGAGTCGAGTCGGTGTCTCCGCACACCGTGTTCTACATGTGGGCCAGAGTCTCTACCATGATGTGATTCCCGCGCAGTCGCTCGGGCTGGCTACGGTTTGGGTCAACCGTCCATCAGCGCGCACCGGAGTGGGAGCCGTTAAAGCAGTAGAGGGCCGTCCAGACTTGCAGGTTTCCAGCCTCGCGGAGCTTGCGGCGCAAATCAATTGCTGATTGATAATTGATGAATGTTGATTGAAAGTTGACGACTCAGGAGTTTGATTTTCAATCAGCAGTCAACAATCAGCAATCAACAATTGCTCTGATGTCCGGCAGCGATCTCTAGAAGTTGGCGGGAAGCTTCAAAACTTTTTTTCGGATCGCCCACATGACCAGTTCGGCCTTATTGTGGATGCCAAGTTTCCGCATCAGATTGAACTTATGCGCATCGACGGTCTTGCTGCTTACGCCCAGAACTGTGGCTGCCACGCGAACCGTTTTTCCCTCTGCCAGAAGTTTCAGGACTTCTCGCTCGCGCGCGGTAAGAGCGCGTTCCTGCGGGAACTCTGTTTCGTTGAAGCGCTGGACGGCACGTCGTGCGGGCGCTTCCGGCTGGTCTGGGAGGCGGGGCGAGATATGGTTCGTCGAGATATGGTTCGTTGATAAATGGTTCGTTGAAATATGGCTCGTTGCGGTGCGGTTCAGGGCAGTGTCGACGCACAAGTTCCGTACCATCTCCACCACGTCTTCCGCGGAAGTCTGCCGCACCGCGCAGGCTCTCGTCGCCCCCCGCAGGTCGTCAAACGCAGAGATGGAATCTTCCCGCATGCTCAGGAACAAAATCTTGGTATGAGAAGACTCGCGTGCCACAAGCAGTTCCACTTCGGACGCAGGCAGATCGAAAGTTCCGGCATCTGCGATCAACACATCCGGCCGGAACTCATAAAGTTTGCGCAGGCACTCTGCGGCGTTGCCGGCATCGGCAACCACGTCAATGTCAGGCTCGTCCCGCAACAGACGGCGCAGGCCTTGCCGCAACAGAACATGGTCGTGCGCGAGCAGACAACGGATCTTACTGCCGAAGAAAACTACTTCCCTAAGATCTGTGCGTGGGGGCACACAGTTCCTCCTCGTTAGGCCACAGAATGTTTGGCCAGAGATTAGCGCCGTTACGACTAGCGCAACCATCGACGGCTGGTGGGGAAACCCCACAACTCCAAAGAAAAGACTGTTGCGCCATTGTAGCAATCATTCGTGCTGCTGGGTAGTGGGCTGCTGCGCGCGTAAGAATACTGCGCGGCTCGCTTTCCTCGTCACTTGAGCGACAGCAAGCCTCTTTTCCGCCTGGAGACTGCTGCAAGGAGCCGGCATCAGGTAAAATCTAGCAACTTATGCTGCGCTACTTCACGGCTGGAGAGTCTCACGGTGAAGCTTTGGTCGCGTTCCTTTCAGGCCTGCCAGCCGGGCTAAAAGTGGACCAGGCCTTTCTTGACCGCGAACTCTGGCGCCGGCAGCAGGGCTATGGCCGCGGCGGCCGCATGAAGATTGAACATGACACCGCTCACATTCTCTCCGGTGTCCGTCACGGCATGACCATAGGCTCGCCCATTTCCATCCAACTTGAAAACAAGGACTGGAAGAATTGGCAGGAATCTTTGCCCGTCGGCGAAGGCGACCCTGCCCGCCACAAGCGTGTTACCGCTCCCCGGCCTGGACACGCCGATCTGGCGGGCGCTCTGAAATATAATTTCCCGGAGGCACGCTATGTCCTGGAGCGGGCCTCGGCTCGCGAATCGGCGGCGCGGGTCGCTATCGGAGCCTTGGCCAAGACCTTTTTGCGCGAACTCGGCATCGACGTTCTTAGCCACGTCATCGCCGTTGGCAACGTAGTGATGGAACAAGAAGTCTCCTGGGAGTACATTCACGCCCTTTACAATCAGGAAGAGATCCTGCTGAATTGTGCTGACGGAGAAACTGAGCAGCGCATGAAAGATGAAGTCGACAAAGTTCTCAAGAGCGGTGACTCGCTGGGTGGAGTCTTCGAGGTAGTCGCCCACGGTGTCCCGCCGGGCCTGGGGACTTACGCGCAGTGGGACGAGCGATTGGACGCTTTGCTTGCCGCCGCCGTCATGTCGTTGCAAGCGGTGAAGGCGGTTGAGATCGGCTCCGGCATCAGTTCAGCCTCTTCTCCAGGATCTGCCGTGCACGATCAAATCGGCTACGGCGAGCCGGAGAAATTTACTGGGTTCACCCGCACTCGCAACAACGCCGGAGGAATTGAAGGCGGCGTTTCCAATGGAGAAGAAATCCGGGTGCGCGGTTACCTGAAGCCCATCTCAACGTTGCGCCGTCCGCTAAAATCGGTCGATTTCTCCACGCGCCAACCCGTCAGCGCCGCCTACGAACGCTCCGATGTTTGTGTCGTCCCGGCCGCCGGAGTTGGAGCCGAGGCCATGGTTGCTCTAACTCTGGCTCGCTGCGCGCTCGACAAGTTCGGCGGCGACTCCATGGGAGAAACCTTGCGCAATTTCCAGGGTTACTGTTTGCAATTGAAAAACTACTGATCGCAACCAAAAAAATGATCTATTCCATCGTAAAGTTCGGAGATCCCGTCCTCGAGAAGCCCGCCGAGAAAGTCGCGGTCTTCGACGAAGAACTGAAGAATCTCGTCGAGGATATGTTCGAGTCGATGTACGCCGCTCGCGGCGTGGGCTTGGCAGCGCCGCAGATCGGCATTCCGCTTCGCATCGCCGTCGTCGACGTCACTTTCAAAGAAGATCCGAGGCGCTCAAATAGTCCTCGTTAACCCTGAGATCATTCACAAGGAAGGCCGCCACTCGCAAAGTGAAGGATGTCTCAGCATCCCGGACTTCCGCGAGAACGTGAACCGCGCCAAAGTGGTTACGATTCGCGCGCAGGACTTAACTGGGAAGGTCTTTGAGAAAACCGGTGATGACTTGCTGGCTCGTGCCTTTCAGCACGAAACCGATCACCTGAATGGCAAGCTTTACATCAGCCACATCAGCGCCCTCAAGCGCGACCTGATCAAGCGCAAAATTCGCAAGCTCGTCAAAGCCGGAGAATGGTAGAGGAATTTGTAATTGGGTAATTTTGCAATTTAGTAATTTGTAGGACTGCGCGATTCTCATTACCAAATTACAAAATTACCCATACCAGATGCCTCTCTCCTTCAATCTCGTTTTCTGCGGCACGCCCCATTTCGCTGTGCCCACGCTCGAACGCCTGGTCGACTCCGGATTCCACGTTCAGCTAGTGGTGACGCAGCCGGACCGCCCCAAAGGGCGCGGCCTCGAACTTGTTCCTTCACCCGTCAAGCAGTGCGCGCTAAAGTTGGAATTGCCGGTCAATCAGCCGGAGAGCATAAAGAACAACGACGCGTTTCGTGCCCAACTCGCGGATCTCAAGCCCGACGCCATCATCGTGGTCGGCTACGGCCGCATCATTCCGCAGTGGATGCTCGATCTCCCGCCTCTCGGCAACATTAATCTGCATGCTTCGCTCCTGCCGAAATATCGCGGCGCCGCCCCTATTCAGTGGGCGATTGCGCGTGGCGAAACTGTCACAGGTGTCACCACCATGAAAATTGACGCCGGGCTCGATACCGGTGACATTCTTCTGCAGCAGGAAATCTCTGTCGCTCCGAACGATACCGCAGAGACGCTGGCGCCAAGACTCGCGGCCATGGGTGCGGATCTGCTGGTCGAGACCCTGCGCGAGTTGAGAACGGGCGCCGTTCATCCCCGCAAACAAGATAACGTTGAGGCAACTCTCGCACCCATTCTGAAGAAGGACGATGGGCTCGTTGATTTCTCCCGCCCGGCGACCGAGATCCTGAATCGCATGCGCGGCTTTCAACCCTGGCCGGGCGCGTATTCGACATTCCGTGGCAAAAATCTGCAATTAAGGAAGGCGGCTGCTCTCGATCGACCGCTGCCATTTTCTGAGCTGAAGGTGGAAGGCGATCATCTTGTAGTCGGCTGCGGGCAGGGAACCGCGATCGAACTTGTCGAGGTCCAACTGGAAGGCAAGAATCGAACTTCCGCCGCTGACTTTATTCGCGGGTACCGTCCTCTATCCGGAGAAAAGCTTGGAGCGTAGAGCACGACGAATTTCTTCTTTTCGCCGCTCGCTTCCGTCATACTTGCCACAGTGAAATCGAAGGCTCAAAGCGCGCCACCAGCGATCTCTCCAGCACGCGCCGCCGCCTTCGACATTCTGCTTCGTGTCGAACGCCAATCTTCCTATGCGTCCGAACTCCTCCATTCCCGGACGTACGACCGGCTCACGGCAGTCGATCATTCCCTGGCGACAGAGCTCGTGATGGGCGTCTTGCGCTGGCGATCATTGCTCGACTCTAAAATTGCCAAGGTTTCTGACCAACCACTTTCCAAACTCGATCTTGAGATTCTCACGGCACTCCGTCTCGCGGTTTATCAGTTCGCGCTCACTCGCATTCCCGCACGTGCTGCCATTCATGAGAGCGTCGAACTCGTCAAACGCGCTCGCAAGCGTTCCGCAGCTCCATTCGTCAATGCTGTCTTGCGCAAACTTGCGCTCAGCGTCTCGCAAGCGAACAACTCTTCGCAGCATGCGATCAGCGGCGCTTCCGCCGAAACTCTCGCCGTCAGCAGCGCTCACCCGCTGTGGCTTGTCGAACGTTGGACGCAATCCTACGGCATCCATTCTGCTCTGCGCATTTGCCAACACGACCAATCGGTTCCCGTGACCGCGATCCGCCTGCGCCGTCCTGAAGCGGAAGATCAACTCCGCACCGAAGGAATCGATCTCGCTCCCGGTGCTTTCCTTGCCTCGGCGCGGCGAGTGCAGCACGGAGACGTCACCAAGACTGCCGCTTTTCGGGCGGGTCTCGTGCGTGATTCAGGACGAAGCCTCACAGCTCGTAGCAGCTCTGGTCGGCCAAGGCACAGACATTCTCGACTGCTGTGCGGCGCCGGGAGGAAAAACTGCCGCCATCGCCGATCGCAATCCCAACACGAAACTTGCTGCCATCGAACTTCATCCTCACCGCGCTCGTTTGCTGCAAAAGCTACTGAGAGCACATGATCCATCTTCCGATGTTGAAGCCCGCAACATCTCAGTGATCGCAGCCGACGCGCGGAATCTTCCATTCGCCGCGAAATTCGATCGCGTTCTCGCTGATGTACCCTGTTCCGGTACCGGCACTCTCTCCCGCAATCCAGAGATCAAATGGCGGCTCATCCCCGCAGATCTCGCCGATCTGCAGGCGCGGCAACTCGCGATTCTCCGTTCTGCGATGGGTCAAGTTGCTGCCGGAGGCCGCATGATCTATTCCACGTGCTCTTTGGAGAAAGAAGAAAACGAAGATGTGATCGAGCGCGCTCTGGAAGAAGACTCATCGCTGAGGGTTGTGGACTGCCGCGCCGAACTTGATCGTCTGCAACGGGAGGGCGAATTAATCTGGCCGGATCTTTCTTCGCTAACTCGCGGCCCCTACCTCCGCACGCTGCCCGGCGTCCACCCATGCGATGGTTTCTTCGCCGCAATCTTGGAAAAAATCCAACCGAAGACTGCGAACCTCACTTCACTTCGAAGTTCACCACAGCGCCGGCCAGAACCTTCTGTCCCGCCGGCGGTGTCTGCACCACGATCACACTGGCCGGGAACGGTTGAGGCGGCGGGCTAGTCGGAACGAGCGGAACCGAAGCGGATGCCGCCGAATTCACTGCAGCAGGTGCGATGCTCACGTTACCAAGGTTGAATCCCGCATCCTGCAGCGTGCGGCTCGCAGTTCCCAAAGGCTGTCCCACAAAATTCGGCATAACATATGCCGGCGGATCGGCCGCCGTGGTTACCAGCAGATTTGTTCTCGGCGCCGCCACCTGGCTCGCGTTCGCCGGCGGACTCTGCGCCAGCACCTGATCACCCGGTGTTCCCGGCAACTGCATCTCCGCGGTCGAAGCCACTTCGAGTCCGCGGCGCTGAAGGTTCCATTCCGCCGCGCGCTCGCTTTGCCTGGTTACATCCGGAATCACCACGCGCTGCGGCCCCAGACTCTGCGCCACGCGCACCTGCCATCCTCGCCGTACTTTCGTCCCCGGCAGCGGCAACTGAGTCATGATCCGTCCCTCAGGAATCTGCGGACTGTAGTACTGCCGCTCCACCTCGATCTGCAACCCCAGCCCCGCAACTGCGCGTTCCGCGTCCGAAGGAGTAAAACCCACAACGGCAGGTACCGCGACCACCTGGCCGTGAATTGCAAACCGCATCGCCGTGAGTGCCGACACCAACGCCACAACCACCAGCACCAGCGCCATCATCGCAAAGCGGAATAGAGGCTTCATATACATTGATCGCTCTTAGTGCGTCTCATCCTTAGTGTGTTTCATCAGCG
Organism: uncultured Acidobacteriaceae bacterium; assembly: GCA_963841125.1. Taxonomy (GTDB): domain Bacteria; phylum Acidobacteriota; class Terriglobia; order Terriglobales; family Acidobacteriaceae; genus Sulfotelmatobacter. The sequence continues at coordinate 909,491 of CAWJBH010000003.1, read as the reverse complement.
CCCGGCGAAGCATCTGGCGTGTCCACTTTCTGCAGCACAGTCACTGGCGCGTCGGGCGCCGCGTGGAACTGTCCCGGATCTTTCCCCGCCATCGCCGCGCTCATGAAGTTCATCCAGATCGGCAGCGCCGCGTGCGCTCCCGTTTCCTTCGCTCCCAGGGAACGCTTCTCGTCGAATCCCATCCACACGCCGCAAGTCATCGTAGGCGAGAATCCCACAAACCACGCGTCGGTGAAATCGTTGGTGGTGCCGGTTTTTCCGGCGACCGGGAAAGGCATCTTCGCTGCAGCGGCTCCGGTCCCGTGCAGCACCACCTCGCGCAGCATTCCGGTCATGATTCTCGCCGTACGCGCGCTGATCACATCCTTCACCTCCGGATAATCTTCTTCCAGCACTCGCCCTTGGTAGTCAGTCACCTTCGTGATATAGCGTGGTGTAACGCGCACCCCGTCGTTCGGAAACACGCTGTACGCCGATGTCTGTTCCATCAATGTGATTTCCGCTGCGCCCAGCGCTACCGGCAAATACGGTGGCAATTTGGCTGTGATGCCGAATCGCTCCGCGTACTCGATCACGCTCTTTATCCCAATCTTGCTAGCCAACTTCAACGCCGGAATGTTCCTCGACTGCGCCAGGGCCCTCCGCAGCGTGATGATCCCCTCAAACTTTTCGTCATAATTATGCGGCGAATAGGGCCCCGAGCCAGTTTCAAACGTTACCGGCTCATCCAGAATGGTGTCGTCCGGGCTTCCGCCCCGGTCAATCACCGCTGTGTAAACATAGGGCTTGAACGACGACCCCACTTGCCGCAACGCTTGAGTCGCACGGTCAAATTTCGATTCGCTGAAATCCCGTCCCCCCACCATCGCTTTGATGCCACCCGTCGCGTTGTCAATCGCGACCAGCGCTCCCTGCGCCCCCGAGTCCTGTTCCAGGCTTACACGCGCCGCCCCATTGGCGCTCAACGATAAAATCTTTACGTAGCAGATGTCTCCCGTCCGCAGCAGATCCTGGATCTTGCCTTGCGTCCAGCCCACATCCGACTGTCCCAAGGCGGCGGCGTAGCGCCCAAACTTCAGCGTTGCAATCCCAACGCCGGATGAAGTCACCAGCGCGTGAACATAACCATTCACTTCCGGTTCGTCATCCCAATCGGGATGCCCGTACTTGTCGAGCGCGCTTCCTTCAAGCAGCACATTCTCCAGATTACCTTTCCATCCATGCCGCCGTTCATATGCCGCCAAACCATCCAGCATCGCTTGGGTTGCTGCCTTTTGCAGATCGACATCGAGCGAGGTATAAACCTTCAGCCCGCCTTCATGCACCTGGTCGGCTCCATATTTGTTTTCCAGGTATCGTCGTATCTCCTCCACGAAGTAAGGTGCGAGCGAGTTGGGATCGTGTTGCAGATGCAAGACCAAAGGTGCCGACCGTGCGTCCGCTGCCTGAGCTGCTGTAATCTTTCCGTCTTCGAGCATGGCGTTGATCACCAGATTGCGGCGTTTCATCGCCCGGTCTGGATGGTTAATCGGCGAGTAAATTCCCGGACCCTTGGGCAAACCCGCGAGCAGTGCGGCTTCCGCCAAAGTGAGCTTGCGAGCCGGCTTGCCGAAGTAGAACTCCGACGCAGCCTCGAATCCGTACACGCCGTGCCCCAGAAAAATCTGATTGGCATACAGCGTGAAGATTTGCGGCTTGGTGAAGCGCCGCTCAATCTGAATCGCAAGCATTGTTTCCTGCACCTTGCGATGAAACGAGCGGTCCGGAGAAAGAAACAGATTGCGCGCCAACTGCATGGTCAGCGTTGACGCCCCCTGAACTTTCCCGCCGGATTCAACGTCGCGGTAAGCCGCTCCCACGATGCGCCAGAAGTTGATACCCGAATGCCGGTAGAAGTCCTTGTCTTCAATCGAGACCAGCGCATCTCGCAGCACCGGAGCGAAGTCATCGTAGCCAGCCACCACCCGGCGCTGGAGCGCGAACGATCCAATCACGCGCTCGTGGTCGTCGTACAGCTCTGTGATCGAACTCGGACGATATGCCTCCAGGGCTTCGACCTGCGGCAAGTCAGTGGTGTAGACCAGCAGGAGTCCAGCAGTCGCCCCCACCAGGGCGGAAATCAACACCAGAAGGCCAAACAACACGCGGCCCACTAACTTCCGCCCGGCAATCTCCACCGGCGGAAGATCTTCATAGAGCGACTTCATGGCGAGATGTGATCAGAATAGCAGGGCATCTGGTGGCCCGGTAGTCGCAAACGCAGATCGGAGATGCTCATGTGGCGACAGCCGCCTCGGCTGTCCGACGAGCGAAGCGAGGCGCCATTCAAAACGAGGAAGCGCGCAAAAGAAATCGCGCAGCTCACGCTGCGCGATAAATTCTCGATGCCAGAACAGCGGCTAGCTTGCCCGGCTCTTCAGCACCTCGATGGCCTTGTGCAACTGATCGTCCTGCGTGGTCTTGGGTTTGGCTTCGGGCTCGGCAGCGGCTGGCTCCTGTTCCTCATCGTCGGAGATAAGGTTGTCAGTGTCATCGGCCACCAGCACGTTGGGGGTCACCGCGGTTTCCTGAATCGCCTTTCCGCTGGGCGAATAGTATTTCGCCACAGAAAGGATCAGAGCTCCGCCGTCCGGCAGATCGAATGTTTTCGGTACAGACCCTTCGCCGAACGTCTTGTCGCCCACCACGTCGCCCCGGGCATTCTCCAGGATCGCTGCCGCCACAATTTCAGCCGCCCCCGCTGTCCCCTTATTTACCAGCACGGCGACCGGAAGCGAGGTCACGGCCTTTGCCGGATCCGCATTGAAGGCCTGTCGTGGAAACTTCTGCCCTTGCAGATAAGTGATCGTGCCGTGGTTCAGGAAAAGGTTAGCGGTGGCGACACCCTCACTCTCTTCTCCCTCCGACGTGTTCCGCAAATCCAGGACCAGCTTCTTCGCCCCTGATTTTTCCAGGGACTTAATTTTCGCGGCAATTTCCTGCGCCTTGCCCTTGGTCAGGGCGTCCACCTTCACATAGCCAATTCCATCTTCGATCATCTTGTCGGAGACCGGTGGAATGCTCACCACGTCCCGCGTGATCGTCATCTTCTGCGGCTCCGCTCTTCGCGCCCGCACCACCGAAACGTTCACGGTCGAGCCCGGAACCCCAGCCAGTGCGCTGTGAATCTCCGGCAGCGACATGTCCCGCGTGCTCCGGCCTTCAATCGACTCAAAGATGTCCGTATCCTCGATGCCCGCCTTCTCCGCCGGCGATCCCGGCAGCACCGAAACTACGTCGGCGTATCCAAAACGCTTCGAGACGGTCGCCCCAATCTCGCCCTTGGCCTCTGACTTGTGAGTCTTGTAGGCCTTGTAAGCTTCGGGCGTTAGATAGCTGGAGTTTGCGTCCAGCGACTCCACCAGCCCGTGCAGTGCGCCGTCGGTCACCTTGGGAATATTCGGATCTTCCACGTACTCACTCTGCACGCGTGACAGCACTTCGCTATAGACCTGCATCTGCCGGTAGGAGCCGTCGTTCGACGATGCGTGCACGCCACCAAGACCAAGCGAACCGGCCACGACGAACAACAACACAGCAAAAGACGAAACTAAAACCGCCGCTTTAATTTTCATGGACATCAAATTCTTCTTCTGGAGAGGAGTCACTTCCCCGAGGAACTTCTACCATTATATCTGCTAGATGCCGTTTCTGGCCCCTTGGCTGCCCTTGTTCGCCCCCTGACGGTAACCTGCTGGGAGCCATGGTCTTACCCACGAGAGTCTGACGGCCCAGGCCCGGTTCCGTCACCAAGGCCGCTACGCGGGCGGTTTGAAATTCAGGGTGATCACGCTCTGCACCGATACTGCACGCCCATTCATGGAATAAGGTTTGAAGCGCCATTGCCTTACGGCGTCAATGGAGGCCCGCGCAAACATCAGCGATCCCTGTAGGAACTTTACATCCTGTACGGCGCCATCGCGCCCGATGGTGACTTGCAGAACCACGCTACCGCCCTGACCGCCGGCTCGTGCCGCCGCTGGATACACCGGATCGACTATTTGGGCCAGCAGTTCGCGGGCCGCTGACTCCGGCAGATTCACCGGCTCAATCGCCGACATCGCCGCCTCGGCAGGCTTGTTCCCGCTGGCGTCCGGAGTCGTGGAAGCAGCCATCTGAGATCTTAGACTCGACGGAATGCCCGCGTTACTCGCCGTGGAAACGGTGTGCTGCGGCGAAACTTTTTGCACCGTTGACGTGGCCGGATGTGGCTGCGGCGCGTCCCCCTGCACTGTCGGCGGGTTCGGCTGTACCGGCACATCGGGCATGCCCGCCCGAGTCGAATTCTTAGTCTGATCAGCCTGCGTCTGCACGCTCTGTGCCCCAGCTTGGTTTCCAGTAGCCTGATTCTGGTTAGCCGGGATCTGAATAGTCTGGTTTTGACCAGGCTGGTTCTGACCAGTCTGGTTCTGACCAGTCTGGTTTTGGCCAGCCTGAGTTTGATCGCCAGCATTGCTCTCGCCTGCCGTGGTCTGTGCCGTTGCGCTGTTCGTCTCTGGAGTCTTTTCTGTTTTCGCCGTCGGATCAATCACAGGAAGCACTCGAATCTGCGAGGCATCTGTTGTTGCATCCGGAATATTCCCCGTCGCCGGAAGCTTGTACTCGTCACCCTCCTGGCCAAAACTGTCGTGCTGTGCCACAGCCTGGGGCAAGGGCGCGGGCGGCGGATTCAGCCAATCCCCTCCCACGTGCACAGCGTTGCGATAGACCGTCCGCAAGCTTTGTCGGGTTCGGGGCACCGCCATCAGAAGCAGGCAGACGACGAATGCACTCACGAGAACAAGCTTGCGGCGTTGTGAAGTCGGCTGCTCCGCTGGTTGGGCGCTTTCGTCCGTTTCCCCCGAGATGTAGTCAGGAGGCGCAGCTTCCGGGACCACTTCCCTAAGCTCCGTCTTCCCCGAATCTTTGTCTCTGCGCGGCCGGCGCTCGCGGCCGGCGCCCCACGGGATGGTGTTTCCCCGTACGAAAGCAATTCGCTCTTCGCCGGAACATCCTCCACCGGCGCTCGCACCGGTCTGGTCAGCCGGGCCTGCAAAGACGCCCAGCCGCTCAGTGCCGTTTGGGTTTCAGCTGGCTCCGCAACAGCATCCTCGACTGCGGCGGCAGTCGGCTCCAGGTCCGTGAGCGCGTCAATTTCTGCGGCTGCAGCTTGGTCCAGCGACTTCTGAACGTCGCATTCCTTTTCCGTGTCGAATTCTGCTCCGGGCGCCGAACTTGCCGATGTCAGGAATTCGCCCGCCCGGAAGGTTTTTTCCGGAGCCTGGGTACAGAAGCGGGCGGGGAAGCCAGGGCAGAAATCGGAGCCGAGACCCCGCCCGCCGCCCCTGCCGCCGCAACCATGTGGGCCGTTCCCATTTTTTTCCGGAACGGCCGCTGGCGCGTTCAGTTTTGGGGATGGTTTCAGCTTTGATCGAAGCAGTTCGCACGCCGTGCTCATCGTGTCCCGCACCTGCTCCGTGCGAATCGGTTTCACCAGAACTGAATTTGCTCCCGCCTGCAACGCCTCGGGTAGCTTGTCATCATCGCCAACGATCGCCAGAATCAACGGGCGCTGCGCCGCCTTCAAATCTCGCGCCGTCTTCAGCAGGAACGCCGCTTCCGGCTGATCCTCCCAGTCCGTGATCACGATCTGGAACAATTGCGTTGTAACCCTCTCCACCGCGTCCACCGCGCTTTTGCAGTATTCTCCCTCGATCCCGAGATCGGCGAGCACCTGCCAGATCGGCTGGACCATCTCTTCATTCGACGAGAATAAGAGGCAGCGCAAGGGCATAGTATTCCAGCCTAAGCAGGCAGGGTAACCACAGCAAGTTACCAAGGTGAGTAAGGCAGTGGTCAGTGGCCAGTGGTCAGTGACCAGTAAAACGCGTTTTGGGTTCGATTTTGCTGACGACTGATCACTGACCACACTGACCACTGCTCCTACGCTAGAATGCTGAGTCATTCCTCTCCAGATAGCCATGCACACTTCAGATGTCGTCATCATCGGCGGAGGCATCGTCGGCTCCAGCATCGCCTATCACCTGACTGCGAGCGGATGCCGTAATGTTTTGGTCATCGAGCGGGAATCGGCGCAGGGCAAGGGATCCACGGGCAAGAGCATGGGCGGAGTGCGCGCACAATTCTCCACTCCAGTCAGCATTCAGATGTCGCTTTATTCAATTCCCTTTTACGCCAGCTTTGAAGAACGCCTCGGCCATCCCTGCGACTACCGCCCGCAAGGCTATCTGTTCTGCGCGACCAGCGACAAACAGATGGCGTATCTGCGAACCAATTATGCACAGCAGGTAAAGATAGGATTGAAAGATGTCGCGCCTATTGTCTGGCGACGAAATTCGCAACATGTTCCCGCAGTTGCGCGCTGACGATATTGTTGGCGGAAGTTTTTGCTCCACCGACGGCTTCGTCGATCCCTATAGCGCCATGAACGGATTCATGGCGTGGGCCGCCGATCATGGCGCGACCGTGTGGAAGAATACCGAGGTCACCGGCCTCACTCGCGACCCCACTGGAATTGCTTCTGTTGATACGACGCGAGGCTCAGTCTCTACCCGCAAAATTGTGAACTGTGCCGGCGCATGGGCGGCCAGCGTGGCTGCGTATGTGGGCGTCGACTTGCCGGTTACGCCGCTGCGCCGCATGTTGGTGCCCAGCGAACCCTTTGACGAATTCCCTCACACCGCTCCCATGATCGTCGACATGTCGAACGGATTTCATTTTCGCCCGGAAGCACGCGGATTTCTTCTGGCCTGGAACGATCCCGAAGAAACGCCGGGCTTCAAAACCGATTTCGATGCCGCATTCATCGAAAAAATTCTGACTCGCGCCGCTGACCGCGTTCCTTGCTTCGCGAATCTCCCGGTGAATCCCAAACGCGCCTGGGCCGGACTGTATGAAATGACTCCCGATCACCATCCAATTCTCGGCGAAGTTCCCGGCGTGCCCGGATTTTTCCTGGCGAACGGCTTCAGCGGACACGGCGTCATGCACGCGCCCGCCACCGGCAAAATTCTTAGCGATCTGATTCTCACCGGACAGACCGATCTGATCGATCCGTCATTACTGAACTTATCGCGCTTCGCAGAAGGCCGGCTGATTCACGAAACCGCAGTTCTGTAAGTTGACGCGAGACCTGGCAAATTTTCATCCGAGCGGAGCGGGAGCGAGCGCAGTGGAGGGACCTGCTTTATAGGCGGCCACAGAATTCGGAACCAACGCGCGGAGAACTCACCGCAAAGACAACATGCGATTGCAGGAACACAACTATTGGTTGACGACCGCTGAATTTCCCCAAGCTGAACCTCGTCCCCTGCCCGGGCGCGTTGATGTAGCCATCATCGGCGCGGGTTACACCGGACTCTCGGCGGCGCACACGCTGGCCAAGCGCGGCGCCAAGGTCGCCGTGTTGGAGAGTGAAACCATCGGTTGGGGAGCCAGTTCGCGCAACGGCGGCATGGTACTCACCGGGATGAAGCTGGGCATGAACAAACTGATTTCAATGTATGGACGCGAACTCACGCAGCGCATGTACGCGGCGTCGCTGGCGACCATCGATTGCGTCGAGCAGATCGTGCGCGAAGAAAAAATCGCCTGCGACTTTGCGCGCTGCGGTCATCTCGAAGTGGCCTGCAAGCAAAAACATTTCGACGACTACGCGCGCCAGGCTGAGGTGATCGCGCGCGAGTTCAACCACACGCTGCGCGTCGTGCAAAGCAACGAACTGAGCGCAGAAATTGGTTCGCGCATTTACTACGGCGGCATGGTCGATGAAGTCAGCGCAGGATTGAATCCTGCGCGCTACGTTGCGGGATTGGGATGCGCTGCGATCAATGCGGGCGCACAAATCTTCGAGCACACGCGAGTGGAAGGCTTGCAGCGCGAATCCAATCAAGGCGAAGCGGGATGGAAGGTTTCAACTTCGCGTGGAGCAATGTGGGCGCGCGATATTTTCGTCTGCCACCAGCGGCTACACTGGCCAGGCAACGCCGGCGCTGCACAAGAAAATTATTCCCATTGGTTCGTTCATCATCACAACTGAAATTCTGCGCGAAGCACTCGCGCGCGAACTCAGCCCGCACAACCGCATGATCTACGACTCGAAAAATTATCTTTACTACTATCGCCTCACGCCAGACCGCCGCATGTTGTTCGGCGGACGAGCCGCGTTCTTCCCGGAGAGCGAACACACCAGTGCGGCGCAGCGCGGAAATTTTGCGGCGCGGAATGATCGACGTGTACCCGCAACTGCGCGACGTGAAAATGGAATATGTCTGGGGAGGCACGCTCGACTTCGCCTTCGACATCATGCCGCATGCGGGACAGCTCGACGGCATGTACTACGCTCTCGGCTACGCGGGGCATGGCGTGGCCATGGCGACGTATCAGGGCCAGAAGATGGCAGAGACGATCGCTGGCGACAAGCCTGACAACCCGTTTGTGGGCATTACTTTTCCGGGCGCGCCGCTGGGCTTGTATAACGGCTAGCCGTGGTTCCTGCCGTTGGCGGGGGTTGGTACAAGTTTTTGGATTGGGTGAGTTAGCTTAGTTCGCGATGGGATGTTCCAATGGCTAAAGCTTCCAAAGTTCCGCGGATCATGTACATCGAGTCCAAGGCAGAGAGTTTGAATGGTCCTGCGCGAATCGGTCGCGTGACGTTTTCAAAGACCGGCTTGTCGATCTATTACAGAGGCAAGAAATTCTTGAGAATCCAGGGATTCAAAGCCAATTATCAAGATGCCGAAACGCACGATGAGTACTGGATTTCTGGACCGCGTCGCGACGGTAAGGATCGTCTCTACGTCAGCAACATCCCGGTTGAGATCGATGAGGATGTCCGAGAAGGGTATTGGACGGAGATTCGAAAGAAGCCTGAGCTCAAGAACCGGTCTCAGACCTGAACGGATTCCGAATCGTCAGCCGACCATCGATCACCTGCCCGTCCTGCATATCCTCCGAGTACAGGATCGTGCATCTCGCCTCCAGGGCAGAGGCGACGATGAGGGCATCATAGATTTTGTAGCCGTATCTTTCCGCGATTGCTAACGCCTCTCCGTGAGTATCAAGCGTGATGGGGAGCGGGTCGGGACAGAGGACCTTGATGCCGTCTAAGGCCCGACGAATCTCGACCCAGGGCATCTTGGTCTTCCTGCGTGCCACGGCGGCGAACTCGCTCAATACCTGCACGCTGACGGTTCCGCCTTGGGCAATCAATTCTTCAGCGTGGTCGGAGCGTGGATCATCCTGGATGATGGCGTACACAAAAACGTTCGTGTCGAAGAACGCCTTATCGCTCATTGCTCTTCACTCATCGTCCTGGCTCCCGCGCTCATGCGCTTCTTCGCGGTCGAAGACGAACCCCGGAGGGAAGGGACGACGGAGCTTGCGCAAGTTTTCCAAGGCGCGTTGCCGACTCTCATCGCGGCCGACTTCTAACTCGCGGCTCCCCGCAACTCGAATCTCGATGTCGTCGCCTTCTTTCAGCTCAAGCGCCTTGACGATTGCGGCGGGCAGACGAATGGCTAAGCTATTTCCCCACTTCGAAACCTGCATAAAGCACCCCTTGGATATACATTACAATTGTATATCTTTCGTAAGATCGGCGGCAAACTGTTTTCGTCGGCTGCACACCTAGCGGTGCTAACCCAGCCAAGCCCATTGTTTCTGGGTCCTTGCGGCGGGCGTGGCATGTGCAAAAGTAGGCCTGTATCTCATTCAAAACAAGGCACTTAGTCCCGCGAGTTAAATCGATTGAACTCGCCCGTAGAGCGACCCTAAATTACCAGCGACCTAAGGCTCGGTCCGCGGTTCTCTCGAGCCGGGAGCGCCCTTGGAATCGTCGCACGGGGGATTCCAGTCAGCCGCAGCCAGGCCGCCAAATTGTTGATAGATGATTTCTGATTGTGGAGCGAAATCCTAGGACCAATCCTGGACGATAGGCTTCCCCATCATCATGAATCAACAATAATCTCTACGAGTCCCTACGCCGCCAGCGTCCCACTCAACGCGCCTTCGAGTTCGAGCAGCTTGCGCTTCACGTCGAGGCCTCCGCCGTAGCCGCAGAGAGTGCCGTCGGAGGCGATCACGCGATGGCAAGGGATGACAATCGCGATGGGGTTGCGGTTGTTGGCCATACCTACGGCGCGGAATGCGTTCGGCTTGCCCACGGCGCGGGCGATGTCGGCGTAGCTGCGCGTTTCTCCGTAGGGAATCGCGAGTAGCGCGCGCCAGCAGGCTTGCTGAAAATCAGTGCCGCGAAGATCGAGCGGGAAGGTGAACTCGCGCCGCTGGCCGGCGAAATATTCTTCCAGCTCATTGACGTAACGCTGCAGCAGGCGAAGAGAATCTTCGAACTTGAATCCTTTTTTCTCGTTCTCGCTGCGAAGATCGCGCGGGTTAGGGCGAATCGATTGCTGTCCCGGCAATCTGGCATCGAATTCCAGGGCGACCAGTCCCTGGGCGGACGCTGCTAAAAACAATGGCCCGATTGCAGATTGCATCGTAGTGCAGTGAAGGGTTTCCATGGAAGTCGATCCTCACACTGCAGATTACGATAGCAGACCAGTGCTGGTAGAGTTTCCGGTTTCTAGTTTCCGGTTTCCAGTGTTCGTCGCACCGGAAACGGTCCGGCCTGCCAGTTGACAGAAACCGGTTTTTGGCCCAAAGTGTGTGCGGCGTGCTTATGGCCTTACCTCCATCCCCTATGAAGAGGGGGCTGTTTATCATGGTCGCCGTGGTGCTGGCGCCGATCCTGCTGGTGGGACTGGTGGCGCTGGCTGCAGCAGACTGGCGGACGATCGGCTCTACCGCCGGCGGCGATCAGGTTCTGGTCAGCTCGGTTACGAGCCAGAAGAACGGGTTGCGGACAGCCTGGGTGCGCGTCGAATATAAAGAGCCTACCAAACTACCGCAGGGTGGTCCGTTTGTGGAATTGCGGGCGCGGGTTCGTTTCAACTGCGAGAGCGGCAGCGCGGTGCCGAATTCGGAGTGGTTCTACTCCCGCGACCGCGGCGGCCAGCTCGTGGTTAGCAAGAAGACCCGTCGAGACGATCAGTTTGGGCAGATGGCTGAAGGCGGCTTCGGCGCGATGGCGCGGGAGTTTGTTTGTAAGCAGAAGTGAAAAAGCAGTGGTCAGTGGCTAACGGTCAGTGGCCAGTGAAAGGCAAAACCCTTCAACTTCACGTCCGTCGTGAGCTTTTGTTTACTGACCACTGACCACTGATCACTGATCACTGTTTTTCCACAGCCCCTACCACCTCAGTAACCGTCAACGCACTTCCGCTGATGCGGCCTTCCGTCATATGCTGATTGCGAGACGCGGTTGGCGGCCGCATCGTTCTTCATCTTCACTTTCTTCCGTATGGATTCATTGCGACTCTATTCGTTGATTGTTGTTGGCGGCAGCGCCGTGGTTGTCGGCGCTTACGCGCTCTTGCGGCGCAAACCTAAGGGGCCGGCGGAACTGGAACGCGAACGCCGCACCTGGCTTGATGGCATTGGGCGCATCACCGACGGCACTGTTATTGATGTGCAGGAGTTGCCGGTCAGCAGCGGCCATCACGCCGCGGTGCTGCTCATCTATAAATACGACGTCGCGGGCGTGTCGTATGAGTGTTCGCAGGATGTTACTTACCTGCGCCAGTGGATTAATCTGCATTCCTGCCGCCTGGGGCTGCCCACGTCGGTGAAATACGATCCGCATAATCCGGGGAACTCGCTGGTGGTCTCGGAAAGCTGGATGGGGCTAAGGCAGTAAAGCAGTGGCTAGTGATCAGTGATCAGTGGCTAGTGAAAATCCAGCGCGCGCCTGGCGAGTTTGCTTCTACTGACCACTAGTCACTGACCACCGACCACTGCCTTCATATCTGATAGTCGTCCTGGAACAAATCCTGCGGAGAGATATTGGGCGGCGAATCAGCCTCGTCGAGCGCGAGGCTTGGTTCGGCTCCGAACCCGCCGTGCGAGTGATGCTGGAATTTCTCGCGCAGCTCCTGCAACTCCGCAGCCAGCCTGATGATTACGTCCGACAGCGGGTCGCTGATGTCCTTGGGGTCGGTGATGACCACGCGTTTGCCGTCGCGCAGAACGATGTGTCCGGGCACACCTACGATCGTTGAGTTGGCCGGGACGTTGCGCAGCACGACGGAGCCCGCGCCCACCCGGCAGTTGTCACCGATGGTGATGTTGCCCAGCAGCTTGGCGCCGGAGCCGATCGAGATGTTGTTGCCGAGGGTGGGATGGCGCTTGCCTTTCTCCTTGCCGGTTCCACCGAGCGTTACTCCCTGATAGAGCGTTACGTCGTTGCCGACGATCGCGGTTTCGCCAATGACGGTGCCTATGCCATGGTCGATGAAGAGACGCCGTCCAAGCTCCGCGCCGGGGTGAATCTCAATTCCAGTGAACAGGCGGGCTACTTGTGAAACGAATCTGGCCAGAAAGGGCATGCGGTGACGCCAGAGCCAGTGGCTAAGGTGATGGGCCCAGACCGCGTGCAGACCCGGATACAGAAGCAGCACTTCGAAGTAGGAGCGAGCGGCGGGGTCGGACTCGAAGACGGCGGCAATATCCTCACGGACTGAGCGGAGCATAAGGCAGTTCTCGGTTCTCAGGTCTCAGTTCTCAAGCAAAAAATCTCGTGTTGGCTCTATAACCGGCGGATCGCGCCTTCCGAGAGTTGAGAACCGGGACTGGAACTTTGTTTCTTCTTCCTGATGAACGTAGCTTAGGGAGGGGAAGAGTGCAAGCGGAAGCATCTGAGAACTGGGGTGCGTCCTAGCTGCCAGCCTGGTAGCCGCCGCTCTGGGCGACCGTCAGACGGAGATACTTGTAGGGATTCACTGGAGTGTTGTTGATGCGGACTTCGTAGTGGAGGTGTGGGCCGGTGGAACGTCCGCTCATGCCGACGTAGCCGATGGTGTCGCCGCGGTGCACTTGCTGTCCGCCTATGACGGCGAAGCCAGAAAGGTGTCCAAAGCGGGTGGAGATGCCGTGGCCATGATCGATCATGATGAGCTTGCCGTATCCGCCAAGGAAATCGGCGAAGGTAACTACGCCATCGGCTGGCGCAATAATTGGATGGCCGTAGGTGCTGCCGATATCCACGCCTTGGTGAAACGCCCCTTCCCCGTTAAACGGGTCCAGGCGTTCACCGAAGCTGCCTGTGATCTGGCCGTCGATCGGCCAGAGGTTGGGCGCGGAGTTAGCGCGAGCCCAGTCGGCGGTGGTGGCGTTGTGAGTCATGCCAAGGCCGATGCCGACCGTGGCAGCGCCGGTGAGGGCGGAAGTGCGCAAAGCGCCAAGCTGGTCCAGCGAAGAGGTGACTTCGGCGTCCTGGATCCGCTGCCGCGAGCCGGTGGCCAGTTCGGGTTGCGATTTCAATCCGTAAAGAGCCGAAACTTCACTGGCGATCGAGCCCAGAGACGCGATTTGAACGTCGCGCTCTCTGGCGACTTCTTCGAGACGGGAGTAACGATCCTTTAGTTGCTCTTTTTCAGTGCGCAACTGGTTGTAATGCGAAACCTTGAGGAGCATGCGGGCATAAGAGCTGGCGATACCGGTGAGGCTGAGGAATCCGATGGCCGCGCCGACGACGAATACATACAGGTAGTGGACGGGGATGGAGATCTTGCGCAGCTGCCCGTCGTCCCCGCGAGCCACAAAAAGAATGTAGAAACGCTTATGCAAATGTCTTCCTTCTTGGATGATCTTCCGCTTTGACGGTCAGGGCCGGAACTCCAGGCAGAGTCTGAGGTTGCAGAAAGCCTGTTCGGACTACCTGATGCTTATTCGGCACGCTTCCCATGTCGGGAATGGAGACTTCTCAACGCGCCCTTTTTCTACCAGAACCGAGAACCACTCCGAAAACCTGTTGTCTGCAATTGATACGCAATGCAGAACTTAAGCGGGTCCTACTTTGTTTGCCAAAAGTTTTGTAAATGTCTGGTAAAGGTAACAAACTAGGTTCCCCCCTGTCAACGATGCCAAAGGGCATTAGAAGTTACTTAAGACCGGTGAGAAAAAGTGGCCATGGGACAGATTACTTCGATTACCTCGCCGCGTGGTGGCACCCGTTTTCGAGCCTGGTTGAGTCGCCCCCTGAATCCGTGGGATGACCAGCAACATTCGTAGGTGGGCCTCGCTTATAGTGATTGTCGTGCCGATTGCTGAAAAAGCGTTGATAACCCAAATTCGCCATCTGGCGAAGTTGGCTGCGAATCCTGCCGTTCAGACTGGAATTGGTGACGATTGCGCGGTGCTGCGACTTCTGCCAGGTCGAGGTGGGGGTCGAGCTGGAAGTGGCCGAGGTGGGGAAAACGATACGCTGATCACGACTGACTTTTCGCTGGAGGGAATCCACTTCCGGCGAGACTGGCATTCGGCCGAGTCGGTTGGACACCGATGCCTGGCGCGTGGGCTGAGCGACATCGCGGCTATGGGCGGAAAGCCAGTAGCGGCATTTCTTTCGCTGGCGCTGCCGCGGAGGTTGCCCCAGAGCTGGGTGGGCCGCTTCACGCGTAGCCTGGTCAGTCTGGCAGACCGATACGGCGTGACTTTGGCCGGCGGGGACACGGCAGAGTCGCCCAACGGAGTTCTGGCAGACATCGTTGTGGTGGGAACCGTGCCGAAGGGGAAGGCTGTGTTGCGCTCCGAGGCGCGGCCTGGCGATTTTGTTTATGTCAGCGGGGAACTGGGCGGTTCGGCCGCTGCGGTCTGGCAAATGCAGAAGAAGTCCCGGCGGAAGCTGAATCTGCGGGATTATCCGCGGCATTTCTTTCCGGAGCCACGAATCGACTTGGGCCGGGTTCTGCGTGAAAAAGGTCTGGCCTCTGCGATGATCGACACCAGCGACGGACTTTCGACCGACCTGGCCCACCTATGCGAAGAAAGCGGCGTAGGTGCGGAGTTGCAATCTGAAGCGATCCCACGGGCCAGACCTGGCACGCCGGCGCGGGAAGTCGACCTGCAATTTGCGCTGCACGGGGGAGAAGACTACGAACTTCTGTTCACTGCCCCTCCCGCAAAGCGAGTCCCATCGCGGATTGCCGGAATCCCCATTACGCGCATCGGGCGCGTGACGCGCCGGCGGAAGATTTTCCTGAGGAACGATCTGGAGTCAGGGAGGAACTTGAGCCGTTGGGCTGGGAGCACTTCCGCAGGTAATGAGTACCTCGGTTACCCGTCACCATTCATGTATCTACCCCCGCGGGAAAAACGGGATTAAAGTGAAGGTATTATGTCGTCTCTCCCGAGTTACCTGCATCAGCGTTTTGCTAGTCCTGTTGACGATCGCTTTCCATCTTCCGGAATGCTTGGAGCTGAAAAGAAGCACGCCGCCTCCGCCACCAGCGCACGCTAAGTCTCCAGTGCCCGCAGTCACCGACGAATACGTGCACAAGGAGTTTGGCGACAACTGTTCGGTGCTGGCGGGGCCTCCGCAGTTTGTTGGGATCTTGACGGCGATGGCGTGGACGACCTTGTCATCGCCGCACGCTGCAAGAATCCGATGGCCGACCAGGCGGAATATGGCTTTCTCGTAGCCGATCCGTACAACAGCTTTATGGGCTTCGGCAACGTCAAACTGACTTCGACATTTAATTCGGACGTGCCAGAGCGCAAAGGGGTGAGTCTTCTGATCGTTCACGGCGTCGGCGCGGATGCCTGGCGCTCCGATAAGACGAAGGCCAAGTTCCTCCTGATCAACCTGCCCTTCAAAACGCTTACCGTGAAAAGGCTGGCGCTGAAAAAGAAGACCGTGCTCGGAATCTACATGGAAGAAAGGGGCGAAGGGAGAGTCGACCTCTTCAGTGCTCTTCTGGGACGGGAAGAAGTATCGCTATCAGATGCTTGGGTCGGACATGGAGTAAGGGTTAGATTTTGTAGACAAGCGTGTTCGAACGCAATCGCTAAGTTGAGTCAGACTTCGGCGAAACTCTTTCCCTCGGCGGGGGAACTTTAACCCAGGCCATCCCCGCAGCCGTGGCTGCCTGAATACCCATCTCCGTGTCTTCGAAAACCAGGCAGGCTTCCGCAGGCACTCCCAGTTTAGCCGCTGCAAGAAGAAAAGCTTCCGGATCGGGCTTGCTCTTGCTGTAATCTCCGGCGCAGACCAGTGCGTCGAAGCGATCGAGGAGGTTCAGCGAAACCAGAGAGGCCGTTACGGATTCGCGGGTGCTACCTGATACGACAGCAAACGGAGTCCGGCCGTGTTCGGCCTCGATGTGTTCCAGAACTTCGGGAACAGCTTTGAGCTGAGGAAGCAATTCGAAATAAAGATTTTCCTTGCGGCGGGCGACAGTCTCTGTCGGCATACGGAGTCCGTGCTTCTCATTCAGAGCGTTGATGATCTCGGCTACCGGCATTCCACCCCAGGCGTAGAAAATCTCCTCTTCAAATTCACAATTCCATTCTTTGAGTGCCTTTTTCCATGCGAGGTAGTGGAGCGGCATGGAATCGGCAACGGTGCCGTCGCAGTCGAACAGATAAGCTCGAAATGTGCCGGCGGGCAATTTCAGTTTCATGCGGTGATGTGACTTTCCCTCTCCAGGCGTATTTGCTCGGCAACCACTCCACGGCCCGTCTTGTACACCTTGTAAGCCCGTGAGTGGGCTTTCGAGCGGATGACTTTATAGAGCCGGCCGTCAACGAACTCAATCGCGCAGTTGTTTTCAATCGCAATTCCGATGCCCCCGGTCTTCCCGATCATTTCCCGAAAGTGCTTCCTTCGAGGGATCCCCCGGGTCATGCCATTGTAGTGGGGGCAATGTATTCCCCTGATGAGCCCGAGTCCTCTCACGTTGATGTATTTCCACTTTCGCGGGTTGTAAAACGACATCGAGTCGGAGTGTCCGGAATCAAACCAGCAGATCGAGCCGGCGCTAATGCCAGACAGCACCGTCCCATTCTCGTAAGCCGCTTTGAGGAGTCTGTCGACGCCCAGTCGCCGCCAAAGACGCATCATCATCAGCGTATTTCCACCGCCCACGTAAATGATGTCTGCCGCCAGGATTTTCTTCCGGACATACTCCTTTAAAGGCTGTTCTTTGATGAGGAAGAGGACGTCGGTTTTACATTTCAAGAATCCGCCGAAGTATTCCTGGACATGCTTCCAGTATTTTTCGGAATCCGAGCTTGCCGTTGGGATGAAAAGCAGCTTCGGATGCTTCTTGTTCGAGAGCCGGATAATCTCGCGATCAATCGCAGCAGTGCCTCTTGTTCTTATCTCTCCGCCGCCGATCGCAACAATCGTCCTGGGCATTTGGTCATCCTAGCAAATTCAAATTGCTGCGTGTCCCACCCGCTATAATCCTTCCGCATATGAATCTCGAAGAAAAAGCTGCGGAACTGAAAAAGCGCAACCGGCTCGCCGAAGCCGGCGGAGGCGACAAGCGGCGCGAGCGCCAGCACAAAGAGGGCAAAATGTCGGCGCGGGAGCGCATTGAGTTCCTGCTCGATGACGGAACCTTCGAAGAGACCGACAAGCTGGTTACGCACCACTGCAACGATTTCGGCATGGCTGAACAGAAATTCTACGGCGACGGCTTTGTCACCGGCTACGGCCGCATCGAGGGTCGCTTGGTCTATGTATTCGCGCAGGATTTCACGGTGTTCGGCGGGTCGCTGTCGGAGACGAACGCGGGAAAGATCGTCAAAATCATGGATCTCGCCGCGAAGGTGGGCGCGCCCGTGATCGGCTTGAACGACTCCGGCGGCGCGCGCATTCAGGAAGGCGTGGCGTCGCTGGCAGGCTATGCCGACATCTTTCTGCGAAACACGTTGTACAGCGGAGTGGTGCCGCAGATTTCGGCGATCATGGGACCGTGCGCCGGCGGCGCGGTGTATTCGCCGGCGATTACCGATTTCGTGCTGATGGTCGATAAGACTTCCTACATGTTCATCACCGGGCCGGATGTGATCAAGACGGTGACGCACGAGGAAGTCACTAAAGAACAGCTCGGCGGCGCCATGACGCACAACGAAACCTCTGGCGTAGCGCATTTTCTCGCGCATGACGATGCCGAGTGCCTGTCGATGGTGCGGGAGTTGTTGAGCTTCGTGCCGTCGAATAACCTGGACGAGCCTCCGCGTAAGGCCTGCACCGATCCGGCTGACAGATCTGACGCCGCGCTCGACAAGATCGTTCCTGCGCAATCGAATCTTCCCTACGACATGAAGGATGTGATCCACGCGGTGGTTGACGATGCCTACTTCTTCGAGGTGCAGGAGCACTACGCGAAAAACATGATCGTGGGATTCGCGCGGCTGGACGGGCGTCCAGTCGGCATCGTGGCCAACAATCCGGCGATGCTGGCCGGGACGCTCGATATCAATGCCTCGGTGAAGGGCGCGCGCTTCGTGCGCTTCTGCGACTGCTTCAATATTCCGCTGATCACGTTCGAAGATGTTCCGGGATTTCTGCCCGGCACCGCGCAGGAATACGGCGGCATCATCAAGCACGGCGCGAAGCTGCTCTTCGCGTTCGCCGAAGCCACAGTGCCGAAGATCACGGTAATCACGCGCAAAGCCTACGGCGGCGCGTATTGCGTCATGGCGTCAAAGCACATTCGCACCGATGTGAACTACGCGTGGCCGACGGCGGAGATTGCCGTGATGGGCCCGGAAGGCGCGGTGGATATTGTCTACAAGCGCGAACTGGATGGCGCGGCGAATCCGCAAGATCGCCAGGAGTTGCGTCAGAAGAAGATCGAAGAATTCCGCGACCGCTTTGCCAGTCCCTATGTCGCAGCCGATCGTGGGTTTGTGGATGCCATTATTCAGCCGCGGGAGACGCGCAAGAAGCTGATTCAGGCTTTGGCGATGCTGGAGAATAAGCGGGATAAGAACCCGCCTAAGAAGCATGGGAATATCCCGCTGTAACCATTCAGCCTCTGAAAGGTTCTGGAGATCAAGCCTAGGTGGAAAAAATAAGAGTTCCGAGGTGGTGTTGGGTCCATTCGTCTCGGCCAGTAGCTCGCTTATGACCCTTGCTTGACCTGCTATCGCAGCTTCCCTTGCGGGGTGCTGCGCGCGATCTTCGCTCGGGCTCCGGGCTTACCGCCAACCGGAAAAACCTACCCAACGCCTCGGAACTCTGTCTTGCCTTCGACGTTTCTTCTTGTTCTCCTCGACCAGCGCTTTGCTATAGACCCTTGCTTGCCCTCCCTGGTCATTTGCATGAAGAGGGTGACTGCGCTTGAGTCCCGGACGCCGCACCAACCGGAAAAACTTTAGAAGCTGTCAAAGAACGATTATGTTTTTACTCTTTCTATTTTTTTCGTCAATGAAAAATTGCGCTTTGTAAGTGGATGTATTTTCAATCGAGTGCAGCTCATTCACAGGCAGGTGACCGGATTTGGTGCAGAGGATGGAACGAGTTCGCGTAGAAGGCGCGCCAGAAGCCTGTTTTCTCGATTTTGGGCGTTGAGAAGAGTCAAACTCATTTCGCGAGCGAAGTTGGAATCATTGTGAAAAACGCTGAAACCCGGCGTTCAGCAGGGAGTCTGGCGCGGCGACACTTTAGCAGATTGACGCCTGAAGCCAGTCGAGGGGGGTGTCCCCACATTCTTGTAGCGTCCGCCTCGTCGACCTAGATGACTTCAATCTCCTCGTCGCAGAGTTGCTTGTCCGCTTCATCAGGCCCGGATAGTTCAAACGAGTTAGTAATCGCGGCATTTCCTTTCTCTACGCTCGTGATGACGTAGGAGCAGCCGATCCAGTGGGCTTCGGCGAAGTCGGTCTGCGACCAGTGGGCCGGATGGTCGGGGTGAGAATGGTAGAAGCCGACAATATCCTCGCCGCGCTCGCGCCCTTCGCGCTGGATGCGCACCAGTTCGCGCGGATCGATGTTGTAGCGGTTATGTGGCGAGTCGGTACGGGTGTTGCCGCAACGCGCCGTCGAGGTTACGACGCGGGCGCCGTAGTCGTCCGTCTGACCGAGCAACACGCCGCAGCACTCGTGAGGATAGGTTTCTTCGCCATGGCGGCGGAGGGCTTCGTAGTCTTTGGATGCGATCTTAAGCATCGAAATCAGAATCTACCACGGAGACACGGAGACACGAGGCACGGAGAACACCAATCCAGGTTCTAGAACTAAAGATTCGAAGTGAGAGATCTTCCCCGTGTTCTTCTCCGTGTCTCCGTGGTGCGATGCCTTATTTCTCCGTCCAGAATCTCTCACTCAAATACTTGTCGCCGGAATCGCAGAGGATGGTGACAATTACCGCCTTCTGCTCGTCCCTTAGCGGAAGTTGTTCGGAGACTCTGAGGCAGCCGGCGATACCGGCTGCGGCTGAGACTCCCAGAAGCAATCCGCAGTCACGGGCGAGGCGGCGGGCCATGGCATAGGCGTCTTCGGTCGCGATCTCAAGGTTTTCATCCGCCAGCATCGGATCGTAAATTTTGGGAACGATTGCGCTGGCCATGTGTTTGGCGCCTTCGATGCCATGAAAGGAGGAATCGGGTTGCAGCGAGATGCAGCGGATTGCGGGATTAAGTTCCTTCAAGCGGCGCGTCGTGCCCATAAATGTGCCACTGGTGCCGAGCATGGCAACAAAATGAGTGATCCCGCCTTCGGTCTGCTGCCAGATTTCGTTGGCCGTGCCGTGATAGTGGGCGAGCCAGTTGGCGTCGTTGGAGTACTGGTCGGCGTAGAAATATAAATCGGGATGCCTGGCGGCAAGATCGCGGGCTGCGCGAATGGCGCCATCGGAACCGTCGCCGGGGTCGGTATAGATAATCTCCGCGCCATAGACGCTCAGAATCTTCTTGCGCTCGGCGGAAACATTCTCCGGCATGCACAACCTGACGGGGAATCCTTCCGCCGCACCCAGCATGGCATAGGCAATGCCAGTGTTGCCGCTGGTGGCATCGAGCAAAATTTTGCCGGGACCAAACTTGCCACTCCGGCGGCCTTCGGCAACGATGTTGGCGGCCGCGCGGTCTTTCACCGAGCCGCCGGGGTTGTGCCACTCGGCCTTGCCCAAAAGTGTCACGCCGGGAAGATGTGAGGTGATCTGATCAAAGCGCAGCATCGGTGTATTACCGACGCGCTCCAACAAACTCAGCCCCAGGCGCGGAGGAGCGGGTTCCGGCGCACGATGCGCGGGAGAAGTCTGCGCCGGCCTGGCTGAGCTTTGACCCATGGTTGAACTGTTTCCTGGTGACTAACGTAATATGCAAGAAAGCTTGAAACACGCTATGTAGTATGGTGTCTTTAGATGACACAGACTGGAAGTCGATGCAGAGCGAATTAACCGCCGCACAGTTTGCGCAGAGCCTGCATCTAAGAGAGAGATTGGAAGCCAAGGAAAAATGTCGAAAGCAATAGAAGCACGAACTTACGAGGAAGCGCTGGCCTGGTTGCGCGAGCACGGTTTCGATGTGACGGAAGCTCCGGGCATGAATGGGCGGGTGTTCCTCAGAAAATACAACGTATCGGCCGCAATTCAGAAGAACGCCGAGGACGGCGTGAAGATTTTCGCCTATCCCGGATACCTGGTTGGCAGCGAGATCTCGAAGCTGGTCAACCGCGGTTACCAGCAGTTTCTGAAGAATTCGAAGACGGAAGTGCCGGCGACTGCCGATCACCTCAAAGCGCTGCAATCGTTTGCGGAAGAACTTAAAGTCGCGCTTGGCTTGCCCAGCCTTTACAACGAATCACTGGGAACTGTGAGCGACTCCTACCATTACGATCGCCTTAAAGACGACGACAAAGCGCCGGTGGACCGGCCGAAGCGGCCCTGGGAAGTTGCGGGCAAAGCCGTCGCCGTTAAGAAGGGCCGGGCGTAATCAGTTAATTTATCGCCCGATTCATTATCGCCTTAGCTCCGTTCGAAATCCTCCCGAAATTGCCTCCTGTCGTGCGAAACTGGTGCGCTTAGTTTAGGTCGATCCGGAGGTTTGCATGCTCGGCCGCTTGGTTCGCTACTTCATTTTTTCTTCCTGCTATTTGCCGATCGTGCTCCTCGCAACCACCGCTAACCTGCACGCACAGGATGTGCCCAGCTATGGGAATGACGCGAAGACCATTGAGCACGTGCTGCGCACGCAGCAAGACGCCTGGAACCGGCACGATCTTGAAGGCTTCATGATTGGCTACTGGAATTCTCCGGAGCTGACGTTCTTTTCGGGCGTGAAGGAGATGAACGGATGGCAGGCCGCGATTGATCGTTATCGCGCGACCTATTCGAGTCCGGGGCATGAGATGGGGAAGCTGGAGTTCTCCGGCTTGCGCGTTGAGGTGTTGGGCCAGGACGCAGCTTTTGTGCGTGGATCGTGGAAGCTCACGATGTCCGATGGGAAGACGCCGCACGGGCTGTTCACGCTGGTGTTCCGCAAGTTTCCCGAAGGATGGAAGATTGTGCACGACCATACTTCGGTGGCGGAGTAAACGCATCTGGCTGCTAACTTCGCCCCATGCCTTTGTCCATGGCTTCGTTAGCTAGCCGGTCGGCGTCCCGGTTGTGTTCGCGAAGGGCGTGGCCGATGGAGAACCATTCCAGTTGGGCGATCAATTCTTTGGCGCGGCCGTGGAGATCCTTAAGCGTTTCGTTCTTCACCTTATAGATGCCTTTGATCTGGCGCACTAGCAGTTCTGAATCGCTGATCAGCTTAAGAGCCTTGGGGCCGTGTTGGACAGCGTATTCGAGGGCGGCGATCAATCCCTGGTACTCGGCGAAGTTGTTGGTCTGGTGACCGAGGTACTCGCTAAGATGCGCGACCTTCTTCCCTGATTGATCCTGAATGACTACGCCGTAGCCGGCAGGGCCGGGATTGCCGCGGGCGCCGCCGTCGCTGTGGGCAATCAGATAGTGCTCGGGAGGGGTCTCGCGAGATTCCGCGCGAGGGAAAAGAGGTTTAGTTCCGGAGGTGCGGGGGTAGGGCATGCCACGAGTTTACATCGGCGATGGCCCGGCGAGAGTCAGCGGCCGGCAGCAAGGCGAGTGGCTAATCGCGCTGGGAGGTTGGCGGCCATGATGCGATCTTGCGCGGCTTTCAGGTTGTAGGGCGTGCGGTGGAAGTGGACGACCTGCGCTTCGGTGTCGAACAACGCGAAAGCTGCGCGCCAATCTCCGTCGCGCGGCTGCCCGACCGAGCCCGGATTGATCAGGTAGCGTGTCCCCTGTTTCAGGTGAAGCGAAACTGTCTCGGCTTGCCCGACGGTGCGGTATTCGGGACGGAAGCCGTCGGCGCTGGAACCGTTGGCGAAGAATCCGCCTTGCAGATGCGTGTGCCCGAAAAAGGTGAGCGGCGTCGTTAGTGCGAGGAGGGGGACGAGCGCGTCACCGATGGAAACGACATAGGCATCTTCGTCATCCGGAGAGCCGTGAACCAGGTGCGCTTGAGGAAAGCCTTCCAGAGGAACGGGGCCTTGGGGTAAAGAGTGCAGCCATTCGTGATGCCCGGCGGTTAGCTGGTCGCGGGTCCAGAGGGCGGAGGAGGCAGCCATGGGATTGAAATCCTCCAGGTCGATCAGGCCGGTCGCGGCTTTGTCGTGATTGCCGCGGACGAAAATATTCCCCAGGCCGCGCGTGCGCTCGATGACTTCGTTGGGGCTGGCTCCGTAGCCGACGACGTCGCCGAGGTTGGCAACGAGATCGAACGGCGGAGCTGCCGCCAGGCAGGCCTCCAGCGCTTCGAGGTTCGCGTGAATGTCGCTAAGCAGCAGTATGCGCAATGGGCACCAGACAAAGTGGGGATTATAGAACGAGCGGGAACGGAAGCGATACAGGGGATTAGGAAGCGAGCCAAACGCGCGATTATTGCGTCGCAAAGAACGCGACGCAGCGCGCGGCTCGCCCAGATCCTTCGCTGCGCAAAAACGCGCGCTCAGCATGACAACCTAATCACTCTCTGAGGTTGACCACGGGGCAGCGGGCCCAGTGTCCTTCCGCAACCTCGACCAATGGCGGCAGGGCGAGGGCGCATTCGGGAACGCGGAATGCGCAGCGCGGCTCGAAGGCACAGCCGGGGGGCATGGCGTGCAGCGGCGGAACTGTGCCTTCGATGGTTTCGAGGGGAGATCCACGCTTCGTCCTCAGATCAGGCATGGCGTGCAGAAGACCGCGTGTATAGGGATGTGCCGGGGAGAGAAAGATTTCTTGCCGGGTGCCAAGTTCCACCATGCTCCCGGCATACATCACGGCCACGCGCCGGGCGACTTGGGAAACAACGGCGAGATCGTGCGAGATGAAGAGCATGGCCAGGCCGAACTTGGCGCGCAGTTCGGAGAGCAGGTCGAGAATCTGGGCTTGAATGGTGACGTCGAGCGCGGTTGTGGGCTCGTCGGCGATGAGCAACTGCGGGCGGTTGACGATGGCCATGGCGATCATCACGCGTTGGCGCATGCCGCCGGAAAGCTGGTGAGGATAGTCGCGAGCGCGGCGGTCGGGTTCGGGGATGGCGACCTCCGTCATGGCTTGAATAGCGAGCCGGATGGCCTCGCCCTTGGAATGCTTGCCGTGAGCCAATATGGCCTCAGCGATCTGGTCGCCGACTCGCATCACGGGATTGAGCGCGGTCATCGGTTCCTGAAAGATCATGGCGATGCGCGAGCCGCGCAGTTGGCGCATGGAGTCGTCGGGCAAAGCTTGGGAGATTGCTGGTCGTGCCGTTCTCCGAAAAGAGAATCTCACCCGGAGACCCTTGCCTGCGGCGGGAGCAGGCGCATGATGGCGAGGGATGTGATGGATTTTCCGGAGCCGGATTCACCGACTAACCCGAGGACCTCGCCTGGAGCAATGGAGAAGCTGAGGTCGCGGACGGCAGGAAGGACATCCCCGCTTTGCTCAGGGCGGGCAGGCGAGGCGCCCGTCTCCACATGAGTCGTCTCCACGCGAGGCTTAGACGGGAAATCAATGTTCAGGTGGCGGACTTCGAGGAGCGGGGGCACGATGTCATGGTAGCAGCGTCGCAAAACCGTCGCCTGCGGCGACGGGACAGCCGGGGGCGGCTGTCCGCGTAGGATTTATTGGCACCGTCAAGTTATTGTTGTCCCCCGCAGTATCTACTGTCCCAGAATCAACGGCAGGCCGTTCTTGTTATTCCCGATTACTACTACTTTTGAGTTGGGACTCTTGGCGAGGTTCTCGGTGGCTTCGATGCCTTTCCATTCGAGCAGCGATGGCGTTATGCCCTGTGCCACGATCTGCTGGAAGTCGCGGACGCCGGCGGCTTCGATGCGCTTGCGCTGCGCCTCCTGAGTTTCTTTTTGCAGACGGAAACTCATGGCCAGCGATTCCTGCTCAGCCTGCTGCTTGGCCTCAATGGCGGCCTTCAGCGTGGCCGGGAGCTGGATGTCGCGCAAGAGGACTTTCTCGACGATCAGACCGCGAGGAGTGAGCTGTGCGACGACCTGGTCGAAAATCTGCTTGGCCACTTCTTCGCGTTCACCAGTGTAGAGAGCGTTCGCGGTGTGGGAGGCGGTTGATTCGCGAATGGCCGAGCGAAGGGTGGGTTCGACCACCACGTTTTCGTAATCAGCGCCAATCTTCTGGAAAACGTCAGAAGCGTGGTCCGGATTCAGATGGTAAATGAGTGAAGTATCCAGGCTCATCATCAGACCTTCGCTGGAAGGTACGCTGGCGGATTCTTTCAGAGTCTGCGTCTGGATGGAGAGTTCGTTATTGGTCTTCAGAGGATTGATGAGGTGAATGCCCTCACCCAAGGTTTCACCAGACTGCACTTTGCCGAAGAGAGTAAGCACGCCCACGTGACCGGTGCCTACTTTGGTCACGCAACTGAACAGAAAAATCACGACCAGGAAACCGGCAATGCCTAGTCCGATCAGGCGCAGAAGTCCGCCGCTGCCGCCTCCGCCATCAAGAACTCTGCCCCGAGCCGGATCAAAGATCGTCATAGTAGTTTTCTCCCTTGTATTCTTTGTCATTTTACGGCAGGTAGAACGTCTCGCACTTACATTACGCCGACACCACGCTCGTCATGCTGAATCCTCCCAGCCTTAGCCAGCATCTTTCATGGCTAGACCTATGAGCAAGATTCACATTCCTACGCCTCTGCGGCAGTATGTGGGAAAGCAATCCACGGTGGAAGTGAAGGCCGGGACCGTGGGTGAGGCCATGACTGCGCTCGTGGCCCAGCATCCCGACGTGCGCCGGCATCTTTACACCGAGGAAGGCAAGCTGCGCGCCTTCGTCAATCTTTACGTGAACGATGAGGACATCCGCTATCTGCAGAACGAAGCGACCGCGGTGAAGGAAGGTGATAACATTTCCATCGTGCCTTCCATTGCCGGAGGCGCGGTCTGAGTGCTGGTTTTACCGGGGATCGCAGGGTTGAAACCTTCCGCCACAAATCGCTGTCGTATGTGTCCCGCCTGTTGTTAGTGTCCGCAGCGCAATTCTGAAATTTCAACCGAGGGCTTTATGGCGACCATCACCGAAACTCCAGCAACGCTGAACAACGACGAAATCCTGCGCTACTCGCGCCATTTGATCATGCCGGAAGTCGGCATGGAGGGACAGCAGAAGCTGAAAGCGGCGCGCGTGCTGTGCATTGGCACGGGAGGGCTGGGATCGCCACTCGCGTTGTATCTCGCGGCCGCGGGCGTGGGCACGCTGGGCCTGGTCGATTTCGATGTGGTCGATTACACCAACCTGCAGCGGCAGATCATTCACTCGACAGCTGACGTGGGACGGAAGAAACTCGATTCCGCAGCGGAGAAGCTGGCGGCGATCAACCCGTTCCTGAATATTCAGAAGTTCGACACGCGGTTGAGCAGCGAGAACGCGCTCGAACTTTTCCGCGACTTCGACGTTATTGCCGATGGCACGGATAACTTTCCGACGCGCTACCTCGTCAATGACGCGTGTGTGCTGACGGGGAAGCCTAACGTTTACGGGTCTATTTTCCGGTTTGAGGGCCAGGCCAGCGTGTTCGCTGCGAAAGATGGCCCATGCTATCGCTGCCTTTACCCTGAGCCGCCACCGCCGGGGCTGGTTCCATCGTGTGCTGAGGGCGGAGTCCTTGGCATTCTGCCGGGACTGGTGGGCGTGATGCAGGCTACCGAGGTGATCAAGTTAATTCTAGGCGTGGGCGAGCCTCTTGTCGGACGCTTGTTGCTGATTGACGCGCTGGGCATGAAGTTCCGCGAACTCAAGTTGCGCAAGAATCCGGATTGCCCGGTTTGCGGCACCCATCCCACCGTCACGAAGCTGATAGACTACAACGAGTTTTGCGGCATTCGTGGGGAGGAAAAACCGGTGGGCACTGGAGTTCCTGAAATTCAAGTGGAAGAGTTGAAGCGGCGGCTGGATGCGAAGGAAGATCTCTTCGTCCTCGATGTGCGCGAGCCGCACGAGTACCAGATCTGCAACATCGGCGGACATCTGATTCCGCTGAACGACCTGCCGAATCGCGTGCATGAGCTGGATTCCAGCCGCGAAATCGTTGTGCATTGCAAGATGGGTGGGCGCAGCGCGAAGGCTGTCGCGTTCCTGCAGCAATCAGGTTTTACCAAGGTGCACAACCTCGCGGGCGGGATTACGGCATGGGCCGAGCGCGTGGATCCGAAGGTGCCGAAGTACTGAGGGCAGCGGGCGGTGGTTAGTGATCATTGGCCAGATGCCGGTTTTGACGCTCCCCCGCCTCCTTCAGTGCGAGGTTCGTATCAGGGTATGGCTTTAGCCATAGCGTTCCGAGTCGAGTTGGCCAACGGCTTTAGCCCCTGCGGCGCAGGGTCAAGTTCAAATCCTGAATGTGCGGAACGGTAAAGATATTGTGCTGCCTCGACCTCGAGATGCCGGGCCACGGGATTGTTTCGGATGTATTCCGCGCTCCGGACGAATGTCTCACTGTCCATAATGCGCATTTCTGAGAAGCCTTTTTGCCAGACCGGCGCACGAAACCCCAGTTCCCGCCCCCGCCCGGAACGCAAAGCCGCCCTTGATAAACTGTACCGTCCGCTCAATCGTCAGGTCGCAACCGACCGTGAGCAGAGCGTGGAAGTGATCGGGCATCACAACAAATTCGTGGAGCCGGAATTTTCGTTGGGCGCGATACTCGTACAGTACACGCACGAACAGTCCAGCGGAACGGTCGGATTGAAGAAGGTTCCGCTTGCTGGCGATCGACGAGGTTATGAAGAACGTCCGGGCTCCGGAAGTAACGGACGATGGATCGGCACGACGAAGTGGAATGGCCATGACAGCGGCTGAAGCCGGCCTTTTATTTGCCCATGGTTCGGCACGCCTGAAGGCGTGCCCTGATACGAATCTCTACACCAGACGGGGCGGATTTAATTGTGATGGTTATCACAGGGAGAGAGATTTACGACTTTCCAGGGCCAAACCGGGAACCGAGAAAACAGGGGAGCACAACTCGTGCTCCCCGTCGTCATGCGTTTATGCGGCAGTTACTTGCTGGACCCTGGCTGCGTTCCGTCGCTGGCTTCGCCCAACTCCAGAGTGAACTTTTTCCCCTGGAAGCGGATGGCGGCCAATGTATTGGGCCCGTTGTCATTCGCGCGGGTTACGGCAGCGTCGTTGGCAGCCGGCGTTTGCAGTTCAACCATGTGCGCTGGGGCTTTTGCCACTACGTTCTTGCCTTGCAAAATGCTTACTTGGACGTTGGGACCGTCGCCCTCCCATTGGACTTTGTAGTCGCCCGGCTGGAGCGTTGTTCCATTGACCGTCACGGCACGGCCAAGTTGCAAACTGGTTTTAGTTGCCGCAAAGGCGCTCGAGGCCAGCAGCAACGCTAACCCCAGCACCAGGGACTTCGATATTGATCTTGATACTGTCGCGAACTTCATGACTGCTCCTTTTTCTTTCCCGAAATTACGTCGGGAAACGGTTGGGGCGGCCCGGTTCACGACTTCCGCGAGAAAACCCTTGTGTTTTGCCGCGAATCGCCTACAATGCAACCGCCGGGGTTCAGTCGACAAGCCGTCAGGCCTGTCGCTGTATGGGGTTTTTTCTCACCTGGGCCGCCAAACCGAGAGTGAGAGAATCCCCTAAACCCCGCAAGAATCTGCCGAAATAAACAATCTGCCTTAATGGCCACGGACCAGTAAGGTTCCGAGACCGGTTCGCCTCTCTCAACTACGCAACGCCTATGGTGAAAGTTCCGTGACGTTTGTCAATTTCCGTCACGCTGATTGGACGCGCCTTCGATGTGTCGGTTAGCAGGATGGCCCGGCCGGTGTGGACACATTCGTGATTCGTGGGGAAGCGGCAGAGGACGTGCTTTGCCAACCTTCCGCATCGCTTGGTGTGAGCGAGTCTCTAGCTTTTTTCGCGTTTCAATCGCCGTCGCCGTGCTGCCGGTCGACCGACCACGCGCTCGCCTGATCCTTCTCGAACGGGTAGACGTGCACCATCCAGTTGAACACGACGGGATGAAAAGTTCCACCTGCGGTGTCGCAGGCTTCTTGCGTGGTGATCGACCCTTTCAAACCAAACTGCGGATGCGGCGAGAACCCTTCTCCGCGACGATCCGGAGGCGCGGCGCAGAAGTTCACATGCTCATGCCACTGCGCGACGCTTAGTGGAACGCGTTCGTCGAGTTGATCTTCGCCGAAACGCTTGGGCGCGGTGTACATGACGCCGATCAGTTTGTAATCATCGCCATGTTTTTCATAGAGCAGCGACGTTGGATGCTCGGGATTGAAGCGGAAGGCGGCTTCCATGGCGTATCCGTAGTTGGTGAAGTGATACATCTTTTGCGGAAACTCAGGATGGAAAATTTTGTAGCCGTCGGCCAGCGCAACCTTGTAGTCGAGGTACTTTTCTGAAGCCTTACGCGCAGTTTCGACCACCTGCGCGGCTCGCGCGGCGTCCCCTGGCTTTGCAGGGCGCAGCGCCGTCATCTTCATGTGCGGCCCCATATCCATGTGCCCTTCCATCGAATGCATGGCGTGGGCGCTGGCGTCGCCGTCTTTGTCTTTGTCCGGCGGCATGTCCATGCTTTTGTCGTTCATAGGCATGTTCGACATATCGTGACCGGGCATATCCATGCCAGGCATGCGCTGCTGTCCGCTGGGCGCGGCTGGTTGCTGCTGGCCCCAGGCCACGCTAGCTAATAGGAAAAGCGAAATCAAAATGACGATTCGGTTGCGCATGCCGATTCTCCCTACGCCTTCGATTAGTACCTCAGTTGGTATTAACACTGGAGCAGCGAGGTTGTTTCTGCAAGGGAATCGTGGTTACCGCCGATTACAGAGGTAATCGCGGACGAACAATCTCTGTGGGGGACGGACGACGGCATCGTTGTTCACGGCGCACTTCGCGCTTTTATAACCTGCTTTTATCGCCGAAGAGCCCGACTCTTCAGCAGAGAATATGCCCCCCAGCTCAGCAGATACCACCACAGGGTACCGAAGGTGGCGAACCAGAGCAGGAAGTTGTCGTTGCGCCATCCGAGCATTACGAGCAGCAATGAGAACGGGAAGTCAACATAGATCATGTAGTGCACACCTGATTCGATGTGCGCGAGCGCGATGGTTGTGCAGGTACCGAGGTGAAGCAGCGGCAGCGGCAACACATAGATCCAACTGGAATGTTTAGCGATCAGTCGGCTCACCTTTTCCCCTTTCTCTGAGTGCCATCAGGATAAGGCCGTTGTCAACGAAGCCGCGAGTACGGGAGAATTCAGCTGACTTCTGCCAAGGACGCATTGACCGATTTCCACAGCACACGCTAGAATAGTTGAGTTTGCCTGTACTCGCCGACCCGTTCTGGGGACGCTCGCCCTGGCTTCAAGCGCCGTGGCGGAAACACAGCAAGCACAGGAAGTTTAGTCAGCCTCAGGTTGCGCCCGTGTGCGCGCAGGTTGTGTCTGAGGAGCTGACTTTCACGACATTTTGACGGAGGCAGGCGTATGTACGCGGTGATCCGCGCTGGTGGAAAGCAGTACCGGGTGGCGCCCGGAGATGTGATTCGAGTGGAGAAGCAGGCTACAGGCACCGATGGCCTGGTGGAGTTCGGCGACATATTGGCTGTGTCCGGTGGAGGAGGCAAGATCGGAAAACCGGAATCGGGAGCACGCGTGGTCGGTCAGTTGGTGGAAGAAGGCCGCGGCGCGAAAATCCTGGTCTTCCACTACAAACGCAAGAAACAGTACAAGAAGCTGCGCGGACACCGGCAGTCCTACACCGCTGTGCGCATTACAGAGATTGCGTTTGACGGGCAAAGCTTCAAGGCTCCCGAGTTGGCGAAGAAAAAAGTGAAGCCGGCAAAGGTTGCGGCGGCGCATGAGCATGAGGCTGAAGAGAAGACCGCTAAGAAGCATGCCAAGAAGAAGGCTGCGCCGAAGAAGGCAGCGAAGAAATCTGCTGCGAAGAAGAAGTAAACGGAGGACGGGCGAGTGGCCCGTCTCCACATGATTTTACTGGCAACTGGCCACCGGAAACTGATTCTTATGGCACATAAAAAAGGGCAGGGAACTTCACGAAACGGGCGCGACTCAAACGCGCAGCGACTGGGATTCAAGGCATTCGGCGGGCAGGTCGTGCCCGGCGGGACCATCATTGTTCGACAGCGCGGCACCAGGGTGAAACCGGGGCTGAATGTGGGCCGCGGCAAGGACGATACCCTGTTCGCCAAGATTACGGGACGCATCAAGTTCCTGAACAAGGGCTCGATGGGCAAGTTCGTGATGGTCGAACCGATGGAACTAGCGGAGTAGTTCGCTTACACCGGCGGTCGCGGGCGGGGCGCCCGCGCCACACAGCCTCGCCTTCGGGACGAGGCTTTTTGTTTTATGCGTTCGTGGCCTCACCGCCAATCGTGCGTAACTAAATATGTTCATCGATGAGGCAAGAATCCGAGTTAAGGCGGGCGACGGTGGCAATGGCTGCATGGCCTTCCGCCGCGAAAAGTATGTTCCGCGCGGCGGTCCCTCGGGCGGCGACGGGGGCAACGGCGGAGACGTGGTCATGGAGTCCAGCGAACGCCACAACACGCTGGTCCACTTCCGTTTCAATCCCGAATACAAAGCCGAGCGCGGACGCCACGGCGAAGGCTCGAACAAAAGCGGGCGCGAAGGGGAAGACATACTCCTGAAAGTTCCGGTCGGGACCATTGTGTACGACGAGGAAACGGGCGAGAAGGTTTTCGATTTTTCGGCGCCGGATCAGCGCATGGTGATTGCTCGCGGCGGCCGTGGGGGCCGCGGCAACGCGCGCTTCGCCACTTCCGTGCACCAGGCTCCGCGCGAACATGAAGACGGGCGACCTGGCGAAGAACACAATTACAAGCTCGAATTAAAACTGCTTGCGGACGTTGGCCTGGTCGGATATCCGAACGTGGGAAAATCCACGCTGATCTCTCGCATTTCGGCGGCGCGGCCAAAAATTGCCGACTATCCGTTTACAACCCTGCAACCGAATCTCGGCGTGGTTGCGGTGGGGGATCCAAATAATGAAATCAGTTTTGTGGTCGCCGACATTCCTGGCCTGATCGAGGGCGCGCACACCGGCTCAGGCTTGGGTACGCAGTTTCTGCGGCACATCGAGCGCACGCGCCTGCTGGTTCACATGGCCGATGTGTCGGACGCCAGCGGCCGCCCTGACATTGTGAAAGATGTGGAAGTGATTCTCGGCGAACTCGCGAGCTTTGGCGCTCACTTGGAAGAAAAACCGATGATCATGGTGGCGTCTAAGATCGACGTCGCCAACAACGACAAAGTCGCCGCGCTCAAACGCTACTGCAAGAAACACAAGCTGAAACTCTACGAGATTTCAGCGGTGACGGGCAAAGGGATCGATGAACTGAAGTACGCCATGGCCAAAGAAGTGGATCTTCTGCGCGAACAAGCGCTGCGCAAGGCCGCAGCGGACAGCCCAGTGCACGATTGAATCGTACGCGCTCGGCTTCCTAAAACTTCGACCTTATTGCGGATTGGCCGGCGTCGCGGGACTGTTGTTAGCGGGAGCGCCGGGTGTCAGCTCGCTTCCAATGACGTCGCCTGAAACGATCATCTCGACGCGGCGATTCAACTTGCGCCCGGCTGCGGTGGTGTTGTCGGCGATGGGATCGGCCTTGCCCATTCCCACGGCTGTTACATTGTCCATGGAAACTCCCGAACTAATAAGGTATCCGCGCACCGCTCCGGCGCGCTTCTCGGAAAGAGTCTGATTGTATTCATCGCTGCCGATGGCGTCGGTGTAGCCCTCGATTTGCAGTTTCAGGTCAGGGTACGCCAGTACAATTCCCGAGATCCGAGCCAGGCGCTCGCGGGCGTCGGGCTTCAAGGTGAACTTATTGAAATCAAACAGCACGTCGGGCATGCTGACGATTAATCCGCGGGCGGTGTCGCGGGTTTGCAGCACCTGATTCAGTTGCGCCAAAAGGCGTGCGCGCATTGCTTCTTTTTGCCGGATGGCCTCCTGCTCTCTGGCGATCGGCTTCCGCGGCGGCCAGTTGCGCGGCCGCTGTCGCAGCTTCCGCCTGCTGCTGTTGTGCCAATGAAGCGGCCTGCTGGCGTTGGGCTTCGGCTTGCGCCTGCTCGGCTTCGGCACGGCGGCGTGCGTCTTCATCCGCTTGCGCTTTCGATTGCGCCGCTTGCTCCTGCGCCAGGCGAGCATCGGCTTCGGCTTTCGCTTGTGCTTCTTCGTGGGCGCGTCTTTCAGCGTCGATGCGTTCCTGCTCTTTGCGGCGCAGAGTCAGGACGCGCGCGTCTTCCGCCATCTGCGTAGCGCCGCGCGCGGCGGTGCCGATCGGGGTGCGGCCCTGTTTGCGCTGCAGGTAGTCTTCAGCTCGCTGCAGCATGTCTTCGGCTTTCGCCAGACTGTCAGGGGCGTACTGCCGGGCGCCGGCGGCCTTCGCTATGGCTACGGCATTGCGAGCTTCGAGCAGTTCCAATGGGACCTTCGAATCAGCCTGAGTGGCGGGAAGCTGGTCGGCAGGCACGTCGATGGTGTACTGCGCACCTTCAAGAACGTCGAATTTGGCATCGATCGGTTCTTCAAAGCCTTTGGTTTCCTGGCGAAGAATATTTTCCGCAACCACCTTGTTGCTGGGGTGGGTGACGGAATAATAAGGTTCCGCAGTCACGATCAAGCCGAAAGCCTGCAGGTCGGTGGTGACATCAATCTTGTCTTTGCCGTTGTCGCCGGGAAGAATCTCGCCCAGGTTTACGGCGCGGCCTTCGGGAGTGATCGCCCACAATACATAAGTGAGATACTGGCCGCCGAAACTGGTGGCCGGCAGCATGTGCGCGAGTTCCGCGCTGATGGCAAGACGTCCGGCTTTGCCATCGACCTTGGCGTGCCCGTCGACTTGAGGCATCAGCTCCGTGCCACGAAAATCCACTGTCGTGGCGCCGCCGCGGTGACGGTAATTAACGGCTTTGGTGGTGCGCGCATAGACCTGCACGCGGAAAATCGGCATTTGATCGTTCTGTCCTGTCTGCTGGTTCATCTGCTGCGGCGCGGCGTCCTGGCCGGGAGCACCCGGCTGAGCGGGGTGAGGAGAAGCGGGATACAGCGGGGCCGCAGAATTATCCTGCGCGAACATGACGGCCAAGAACATGACACTTAGCAGCGGAACGAAAACAATTTTCTTCATGAGCAGGTCCTTATAACGTGCGTTTTTGATGTAAGGATTTGGTACGCGGTTGCCGTCAAAAAGTCTGGCGTCAAGGGAAACACGATGCGTGTCACGAATGTATCTGTCGCATTCAAGATGGCGACTGCGATTGTATTAGAAACTTCCAGATTATGACAGGCGATTCTATGGAACGGCGAAGCCGGCGTGGAGGCCGGTCGAGGGGACAGACTGCGGGGCCTGCTTGGACCTGCCGAACATTCTCGAATCTACGCTCGTGGCAATTGCGTTCCGTGCTGGAATCGATATTGGAGAATTCTCGCAGCCAGAGCGGG
This sequence comes from uncultured Acidobacteriaceae bacterium, assembly GCA_963841125.1. Taxonomy (GTDB): domain Bacteria; phylum Acidobacteriota; class Terriglobia; order Terriglobales; family Acidobacteriaceae; genus Sulfotelmatobacter. Next base: position 874,621 of record CAWJBH010000003.1, on the reverse strand, counting down.
AGGCATTGCTTCTCCGGCGGGCTGCACCGTACGGACGACTTCTCCGCGACAAACTACTTCTGTCGGCGAGAGTCCGGCGATCTCTGCCGGCAAGACCAGATTAATTTCCAGCACCACGCTCGGCGGCAAGAGGTCTTCCGCCTGAAACAGCAAGCCGGAACGGCTGATGTTCTTGGTTTCCCCGTCATGCCAATGGTTTTCATCGACACGGCGGTATTTTAAGGGCAGATGAAGTTGAAAACGTTGCGCGCGCGATAGCGGAAGCGGTAGTGCCGCAGCAGCATGGGCAGTTTTGACTGGCATGGGAGCCTCCGAAGAAAACGGTCTTGAATCCAACACTTCGCGAACTTTGCTTTTCAGATCGTGCAAGGTAAATGGTTTCTGGAGCAGGCGGACGCCTTCGTCCAGCATGCCATTGCGTCCGATCACATTCTCCGTGTAGCCGGACATGTAAAGCACCTTTACGTCAGGCCGGATTTCCAAAATGCGTTGCGCCAGTTCGCGTCCGTTCATGCCTGGCATGACTACGTCGGTTAACAGCAGATGAATTACGGCTTCACGGACCAGTGCGATCTGCATGGCTGCCGCACCATCGGCCGCTTCGAGAACCCGATACCCCTGCTTGTCGAGGAATTGGCGGGCCAAGTAACGGAGATTGGCCTCATCCTCGACAAGCAGAATGGTTTCCGTTCCTGCGGCGCTCGCCGATTTCGCTGGCGCGGTAACTTGGGCGGGACTGTCGGCAACTTCTGCCACGCGGGGCAGATAAATTTTGAACGCCGTGCCCTTGCCCGGCTCGCTATAAACCCAGATGTAACCGCCGCTCTGCTTGACGATGCCGTAGACCGTTGAAAGCCCGAGCCCCGTGCCCTTGCGGCCCCTTCGTCGTGAAGAAAGGCTCGAAGATGCGGGCCTGAGTCTCGGAGTCCATGCCCGCGCCGGTATCGGTGATGGCCAGCATCACGTAGTTTCCGGGGACGAGTGGGGCATGCAAGCGCGCGTAGTCCTCATCGAGCTAGACGTTGGAGGTTTCGATCGTCAGCTTGCCGCCGGATGGCATTGCGTCGCGCGCGTTTACGGCCAGATTCATGATGACCTGCTCAACCTGCCCCACGTCGGCCCGCACTGCGCCCAGCCCGGTCGCCGGGACCATTACCAGGTCGATATCTTCACCGATCAGGCGGCGTGAGCATCTTCAGGTTCTCCGTGACCACCGCATTTAAGTCGAGAACTCTTGGCGCGAGCATTTGCTTTCGGCTGAAGGCGAGGAGCTGGCGAGTGAGCGACGTGGCTCGCGACGGCTGCGCTCGCAATCTCCTGCGCTGGGGTGCGCAAGCGGGTCTCCGGACCCAGGCGGTCGAGTAGGAATTCCGAATATCCTGAAATCACCATCAGCAGATTATTGAAATCGTGCGCGATGCCGCCGGCGAGTCTGCCGATGGCTTCCATTTTTTGAGACTGCCGCAGCTGTTGCTCCAGGGCGCGCCTCTCGGTCACATCCTCTGCAAACAGCTCGAAGGTTCTTCCGTTGTCGCCGTTGGAAACTGTCCGGCCAGAAACGCGAACCACTGTGGCAGTGCCGTCTTTCCGCAGCCAGTCTGCGGTCAGACCGTTGAACGACGCTGCGGAACGCAACTTGTCTGCCAGCTCGAACCACTGCTGTGTGTCGGCGTAGAGTCCTCCGAGATGTTTTCCGAGTAGCTCCTTGCCAGAGGAATATCCCAGCATGCCGAGCAATGCCGGGTTAACATCCAGCAACTGGCCTGTGGAATCGCAGCGGCAAACGCCGTAGGGAGCGTTGGTCACCAGAGACCTGAAATTTATCTCGGAGCGCCGCAAGCCTTCCTGGGTGGCACGCAGAGCGGCATTCAACCAGCAGATCAAAAGTGCCAGAACCACGAACAGCGCCAGCCGAATCATCGTGGACCGGTATTGCGCGGGAGTATGTTCTCCGGTAAACGAAAAATATGCGCTTACCGTGAGTGCGAACGAGGTGGCGACCAGACCCGGCTTCCAACCGCCGTACCAGGCGCTCACCATTACGGCCACGGCGAAGACTGCCAGCCTGCTTTCGGTGATGTTGGGAAGCAGCAACGCCGGGATCAGCGCCAATGTAGTGCTGAGGATAGCTACTCCGTAGCGCAGAATCGGCGCGCGAGCGGGTGCGATGCGAAGGAGGGGGAGGGCTACCCGCATGTAACCCATGCTAGGGGCAAGTCTTGAAATGCGCGAGATTACAGGAGTTCATTCCAGATTCTCGCGGGAAATCTTTTCTCAGCCTTTGACTCTGCGCCGACCTGACTATGAAACCATGAACCATCGGCCAATGCCCTTGCACGGCTCCTCACTCACCCGCGGGACATGGCGGGTAGGTATTGTCAGGCGGACGTTGGAGTCAGTGCCCGACTTGAAGGTTGAGCTTGCCAACCGGCCTGCAAACGAAGACACTAACGGCGCATGAATATTTGCCTTTTCGGCGGTACTTTCGATCCTATCCACAGCGGGCACCTGGCGCTGGCGCGCGCGGCGCAGGTGCGGTGTAAGCTATCGCGCGTCCTCTTTGTGGCGGCCGGCATTCCGCCACACAAGCAGCGCCAGCCGCTATCTGCCTTTTCGCATCGCTATGCCATGATTGCTCTGGCCACGGCGGAAGAAAAGAACTTCCTGCCCTCGATGCTCGAAGCGCCGGAGGATTCTAGTGCAGGCGGATCGGCCAAGAGCAAAACGCCCGCGGCAAAGCCGAATTACACCATCGAGACAATCAGGCGGCTCAAGCAGTCGTTCAAGAAAGCAGACCGGCTCTTTCTGCTCATCGGCATCGACGCCTTCGCAGACATCGCCAAGTGGCATGAGGCCGAGGCCCTGTTTCGTGAGTGTGAATTTGTGGTCGCCAGTAGGCCGGGGTTTTCGCTGGCCGATGTGGCAAACGCGCTGCCCGAGAGCTTGCGTCCGCGGCAAGAAGTGACAAAACCATTTCACAAGCAGGCGGCTACGGGGGATCTCGTGCTGAAAGGCGCGACCATCCATCTGCTCGACGAAGTCTATCAGTCGATTTCCTCCACGAAAATTCGCGAAGCCGCGGTTGCGGGCAAGCCGCTCACCCGCTTCGTGGAACCGGCTGTCGCGGACTACATCATGAAAATGGGATTGTATAAAGTTCGTTAGTCGTTGGTTGTCCGCCAATTTCTCTTGCCACCGCAGGCTTGCAGGCGGCGAAGACGCACGCGAAGCAGTCTGTCATTTACAATGGAAGTCTGCCCGGGTTGGGCCAACGACCAACGACTAACGACCAACGACTGACCCTCTGCATGAAAAAAAGCGATTTGAAGCGACAGGTAACGGAGGCCATTCAGGCCTGCCTCGACAAAAAAGCGGAAGAACTCTCCATCCTGGAGATGGAAAAAGGATCGGGAGCCTTTACCGATTATTTCGTGCTGTGCAGCGGCACGAATCCGCGGCAGGTCCAGGCCATCGCGGACGAAGTGGAGCTGCGTCTGAAGGCCACGGGTGTGCGGCCGGCACACGTCGAAGGATACAGGCAGGGTGAGTGGATTCTGGTCGACTATGTCGATTTCGTTGTGCACGTTTTTTCCGAGAAAGCACGCAAGTTCTATGATCTGGAACGCTTGTGGAAAACGGCCAAACGGCTGGAGCCCGCGGAATTGACTCCAAAGACGCGAACGAAGGCGTCGCCGAAGAAAAAGATGGTGCCGCGCAAGCGCACGGCTGCGGCCCGCCCCCGTCGAAAAAAAGAGTAGGTTTATAGTTCATGGAGTGAGCCTTCTGTTGCTCCTGCGGACTGCCTGCCGTGAAAATCAAGATCGCATGGATCGGTAAGACGAAGAGCCGGCGATTCAATCGCTGACGGATGAGTATCTGAAGCGGATCTCGCGTTATACGCAAGTAGAAGGCTTGGCGCTGCGGGATGAAGCTGCTCTTCTGCAATTGTGCGGGCTCACCGCACTTGGCAAAGGGAAGAAAAAGACCGCTGGGAAGGCGACGCTGGTGCTGATGGATTCGGGCGGCAAACAGTTCTCGTCAGAAGAGTTGGCGCGTTTCATGGGAGACTATCAGGATCGCAATCCACTGCCGCTCGTGTTCGCTGTGGGGCCTGCGGATGGATTCACCGATGTTGCCCGCAACGCGGCGCAGCATACGATTGCACTGGGCAGGATGACGCTGGCGCACGAACTGGCTCGCGTGGTTTTGCTGGAGCAAGTCTACCGGGCGTTCACGATTCTGAAGGGACATCCTTATCATTCGGGACATTGAAGCGCCGGGGAGCGCAGCGTGCACCTTTGTGCGCGACCTGCGCACCACTAGAATTGGCTTGAGGTAGACTTCTGATATGTTGTTGCATCGTGGCAATTCGTGGAATACCTGGAGAGTGGAATCATGAGAGATGTGATGGAACTGTTACGAGCGAAAGAACAAGAGTTGTTGAAAGTAAAGCGGCAGGTCGAGGCTCTGCGGATTGCGGCGCCCTTACTCGGCGGCGAACAGGATCAGTCGCCTTCGAACGGGCCTGCCATGTCCAAAGAGGCGAACCGCTTCGGGTAATCCTTGCGCAGCTGCCTTCAGGTTTTTCCGAAGCGGCAAGAATATTCCGAACTTCTCTAGTCTAGGGTCTGCCTAGGTCGTCATGTCCTTGACATGCGTCGCGATATACCAAGTGTTTCCGAACGGATCTGTAACTCCTCCGCTGCGATCGCCATAAGGATGGTCCATCGGCGCCTGAATCGACTTCGCGCCCGCCGCCAGCGCCCGCTGATAAACCTTGTCGCAGTCCGGCACGTACACATAGAACATGGTCGGCATCGGCTCATACTTGCTGTGCGGGCCGTAGGCCTCGCCCATCTCCACCACCGAATCGCCGACGCGAATTTCCGCGTGGTGAACCACACCATCGGGCGAAGCATACTTCGCCAGTTCCTGCGCGCCAAACGCTTGCTTCAGGAAGGTGATTACCGGCTCAGCCCGGAGCGGGAGCAGGTACGCGTTCACATTCTTCATCCCCTTGGCAATGTAGTTCTCTCCCTTATGCGTGGCGATGTACCATATGTTTCCGGCAGGATCTTTCACGGTGCCTGAGCGTTCGCCGTACTCCTGGTCTCGCGGCTCGTCAATCAAGGTCGCTCCTGCCGCCAGCGCCTTCTTGCAAACCGTATCCGCGTCTTCCACATAAATATGGAGTGCGTGGGTCTTCGGTGTGGATCGGAACTCGCGCCCCGGAATGCCGCCGCCAACCATCATCATCGAATCGCCAATCCGTACCTCGGCGTGCAATCCGCCCGCTGGGGTTACGGTCCGGAAGGCTTCCTCCGAGCCGAAAGCCTGTTTGGCAAACTCCAGAAGTGCCGGAGCATCCGCGGCGACCAGATACGGCGTCACCATTCGGAAGCCCTGCGGAACCGGACTCACTCTCTTCTGCAATTCGTCTTGCCCGGAAACTCGTCCGCCCTCGGGCCCCGTGGTCATCCCCTTCATGCGTCGGTGCATCTCTTCGACCGGCATTTCTTCAACCACCGTCGATACGCTCCACAGGTATCCGAAGGGATCCTGAAGCGTTCCTTCGCGATGTCCGTAGAATTGATCGGCTACGGGAATTACGGCCTTGGCTCCGGAGCCAATCGCATGGGCGAAAAATTTGTCCACGTCAGGAACACTCAGCGACATCATGACCGGTGAATTCCCCAGCGTCTCCGGACTGAATCGTCCACCCTCCGGCCACTCTTCAGTCAGCATGATTACCGAATCGCCGATCATGATCACGGCATGCGGAATCCCCGATTCGAGTTCGAACCGGAACGTTTCCTTCGCGCCGAATGCCTGCTTGTAGAACTCAATGGCCTTGGCGGCATCTTTGAAGGTCAATCTCGGACTTGCGCTCGTATGGACGGCCGCAACGGGTTCCGCAATGGTGGCCATAGTCTTTTCCCCTCCCAGTAATTCGGACTTAAGTCGAGCCTTGAATTCTTCCCGCGGCAGGTCGCGCAAGTCCGCCGCCACGCGCACCAGGGGCTCGACGCTGGCATCCACTTTTGGTGCCTTGCCACCCACCCCGATCAGCAAAGCGTCCACGGCGCGGTTTAGCTGCTCGATCTTTTTCGCGTCGATCTTTCTTGCGCTATTTCCACCCGGATTCAGAGAGCGCTTAGGCATCGGCACCCTCCATGCGCGCCCGCAGACTCGTCAGCGCACGGAACTGCAACTGCTTTACCGCGCCTTCGGTCTTGCGAATCTCCCGCGCCACTTCTTTAATGCTCTTCTGCTCCACGAATCGCAGTACTACGACTCGCCGCTGCTCAGCTGGCAAGGTATCCACCAACCGGAACAACGTCGCGTTGCGTTCCACTTGTTCGAATTCCACGCCCTGGGCTGGCGCCGCGTCGATCTGTTCCACTTCGTCCGCTACATTCTCGCGGCTCTTGCGCTGCCAGCGGTCCGAAATCAGATTCGCGGCAATCCGGAACAGCCACGCCGCAAACGGAATCCCCCGCCACTCAAACCGCCGCAAGTTGGCCAACGCATGATGAAATACCTCGGAGGTCAGGTCTTCCGTCTCCGTGCGATCTCCCACCCGCCGCACTACGTACGCATACACCCGCTCGAAATTGATCTCGTAAAGCTCCGCAAAGCGCGCAGGATCCTTCTGCGCCGCTTCGATCAGAAGCCGCTCGTCCGCTTCTTTCTTCAGAGCCTTCAACGAATTCTCCGCGCGGAGTAGTCTTACACAGGGATAACGGGTGAGGGTGGAAAAAGGTTACGGCACAATTTCGGCAGCGAGGCTGCCCAAGTCAATTAACAGTGTAACGATTTTGAGATAGAATTCACCACCGATGTCGACCTTGCGCAAACTCATGCCTTTTCTGTTACTGGTCTGCGCTCAAGTGGGGGCCCAATCAGGTTTGACCTCGGCGCAGGCGAGCGATCCTGCACCCCAGACGACCCAGCCTTCGCAGACTCCACAGGATTCAGGGACAAGAACACCTCCGGATCAAACCTCCCCAGCCCCGCTCCCGGACTCTACAAAACTGGAGCCAATCAAGACCCAACAACCTGTGTATCCCTACGAGGCGCGGGATCAGAAGCTTCAGGGACAGGTGGTGGTGAGGGCTCTCGTCTCCGAGACAGGGGACGTGGAAAGCGTTGAGGTAGTCAGCGGCGATCCCATTCTCGCGAAGTCCGCGGTCGATGCGGTCAAGAAATGGAAATTTAAGCCGTTCATCAAGAACGGTAAACCGATGAAAGTCTCAACGAAGCTGCCTTTCGACTTCGCGTTTTCAGAAAACATCGACGATAGGAAGATTCGAACAGATACTATCGCCGCAGTGAAGCGAATCCGACTTTCGATGGGGGTGACGTCGGGGCTCCTCGTCCACAAAGTGACTCCCGCTTATCCTCCTGAAGCCAGACAGGCGCGAATTCAAGGCACGGTAATATTGCGTGCCATGATCAGCAAAGAGGGCAAGATCATCAACCTGCGGCTGGTTTCCGGTCCGGAGGAACTGGCCCAGTCGGCCATCGGAGCGGTGCAGCAATGGGTGTACAAGCCATATCTGCTGGAGGGCAACCCTGTGGAAGTGGATACAGAAATCGCGGTGAATTTCCAGCTTCGGTAGCTAGCTACAGTAGGCAAGGGTCCGTCTCAGACCTGGTAGTACAAATCCTGCATCGCCTTCCGCACCTTCGCCGACACCGCCTCCATATCCCGCATCGTCAGCCCCGTGGTCGAAATCGGCTCGCCCACGCGCATCTCCAGCGGGCGGCATTTGATGTGGTAAGTATTCATCGGCAGCAATTCGTAAGTCCCGACCAAAGCGACCGGCACAATATCCACCTGCGCTTTGATCGCCAGAAAAAAAGCTCCCGGCAGAAACGGTTTGATTTCGCCATCCGGAGTGCGCCCGCCCTCGGGATAAATCACGAGGGGCATGCCAGCTTTCAAACTTTTCACCGCCGACCGGATCGCCGCAATCGAATTGGTCGGCTTCTGCTGGTCGATGCAGACTTGCCCGGAACGCTTCAACTGCCAGCCCACGACCGGATACGCCAGCAGTTCCTTCTTGAAGACGATGCGGAATTGAAACGGAAGGTTAACGTAGAGAACCGGAATGTCCAGCGCGGAAGCGTGATTCACCGCATAAACATGGGTCTTCGAAGTATCAATCTTGTCCAGGCCAGTGACTTTCACAGGCGAGAAGATGGTTTTCATGATGAGCCACGACCAGGCCCACGAAAACCAGTGCAGGCGTCGGCCGCTGCGGTCGAACATTCCGCCGGGAAGCGCCAGCAATCCCAGCAGAAGGGTGTAGAGCCAGATCAACGGATCAAGAATCAAACACGACCGCAGCCAGCTCAACCAGCCGTACTTCTCCCCCGGGCTGGCGTGCGGACTACGCCGCGGCGGAGCCTCTGCGCCGCTCTCTACGTCCAGTGATGAATTTACTTCCTGCACTTTTCTATTTTAAGGGAAAGCACTCTCGGGCGCTGCTTCAAACTTCCGCTCCCAGGTAGCGGATCACTTCGCCCACCAGATAAATCGATCCCGTAACTACGACAACCGTCCCTGGCTTCGCGAGCGATCGAGCCCGCTCCACGGCGTCCTGAACGTTTTCGACTGCCTCAATCTCAATGCCGGTTCGGATCGCCGCTTGCTGGATTTCCTCCGGCGACGCCGCCCGTGGATTCTCCGGCCGGGTCGCGATCACTCGGCCCGCGAGCGGAAACAAAATTTCCGCCATCTCCGAGATTGCCTTATCCCGCATCGCGCCGAAAACAAAAATCAGCGGACGGTCTTCGTACTGCTCCGAAAGGGCAGAACGCAGCGCCCACGCGCCCGCGGGATTATGCGCCACATCGATGACCATCTCCGGCCATCCCGGCCGCGCGGCAATCACTTGAAACCGTCCCGGCCAGCGCGTCTCGTGGATACCGCGCTCGATGCTCTTCGCGGTGATGCCGCTGAACCCTTGCTGATTCAGTTCAACCGCCGCCGCAATCGCCAGCGCCAAGTTACGCAACTGGTGCCGCCCAACCAAAGGAGTCTCCACCAGAATCTGTTCACCCAGGACTTGAATCGGGTAGCGGTAGATGGAGGCGCCTAACCCGGTACTCGGTACCAGATACTCGGCACTTCCCGGCGAAACCGGCGGCACATACGGAACTGCGTTCACCGCCCGCGCCCCCAGTTCCAGGATCGTATTCCCGATCACATCATTAGCCTCGGGCAGCTGTGGCAGCGTAACTACTGTGCCGCCTGGACGAATAATCCCCACTTTCTCTCGCGCAATCTCGCCCACCGTATTTCCGAGAAACTTCTGGTGATCAAGCGAGATGTCGGCAATCACACTCACGCGCGGCTCCACTACATTCGTCGCATCCAGCCGTCCGCCCATCCCAACCTCAAGCACCGCCAGATCAACTATCTCTCGTGCGAAATGCCCGAAGGCAATCGCGGTCATCATCTCGAAAAAACTGGGATGCCACGGCAACTCCGTGCGCTCCACCAATCTCTCCGCAACCCCGTCGACTTCACGATGCAGAGACGCAAAACCTTCGTCACTGATCTCTAAGCCGTTCACCCGGATGCGCTCGTTGATCCGCACGAGATGCGGCGAGGTATAAAGACCGGTTTTCAATCCCGATGCAATCAGGATCGCGGCCAGCGTAGCCGCGGTCGAACCTTTGCCATTCGTCCCGGCGATCAGCACACTAGGAAAGTGGCGCTCCGGATGGCCCATCGCCTGTAGCAGCACCCGCATGTGCGCCAGATCGAACTTGTGCGAAGGCGTCTGCGCTAGTTCGTGTCCGAGCGCAAACATGCTGGCAATCGCGGTTTGGTAGGACATAGAGAAGGTCTCAGCTATCAGCCGTCAGTTTGTACCTTCAGATTATCAAGTTGGAGGATAAGATTCGACATGCGGCGGAGCCAGGCGATCGGTAGCAGTTTGGTTGTGCTGATGGCTGATAGCTGATGGTTAAAAGCTGACAGCTTCTTACGCCACCATGAAGTCCAGCGCCCGCCCGATGTAAGGCTTGAGCTCCTTACGAGGCACGACCGCATCCAGCATGCCATGCTCCAGGAGAAATTCACTGCGCTGAAAGCCCGCCGGCAGTTTTTGCCGGATCGTCTGTTCGATCACCCGCGGACCGGCAAACCCAATCAGCGCGCCAGGCTCTGCAATATTCAAATCACCCAGCATGGCGAACGATGCCGTCACGCCGCCCGTGGTCGGGTCGGTCAGCACAGAGATATACGGTACCTTCACCTTATCCAGTCGAGCCAGCGCAGCCGAAATCTTGGCCAGCTGCATGAGGCTGATCACGCCCTCCATCATCCGTGCCCCGCCGGATGCCGACACGATAATCAGCGGAGTCTTCGAATCCACGGCGCGCTCCACCGCCCGGGTAATCATCTCGCCCACCACGGCTCCCATGCTGCCGCCAATGAACGCATACTCCATCGCGCTGACGACGACGGTCCGTCCCAGCAGCTTGCCCTGCGCGTTAATCACGGCATCTTTCAATCCCGTGTCATGCTGCGCCTGTCGCAATCGCGACGAATATGGCTTCAAATCTACAAATTTCAGCGGATCGGTCGACGATAGATTTCCGTCGAACGTCTCATATTGATTCTCATCCAGCAGCAGCGCGAGTCTCGTCCGCGCGTCGATGCGAAAGTGCTTTTCACACTTCGGACAAACGTTCAAATTCTCTTCCAGATCTTTTTTCCATATGATCTGCCGGCAGTTCTCACACTTCACCCACAAGCCCTCGGTGCGGACGGTCTTCTTCCCCGAAGTGTCTAACTCCCCGGATTCACGCTTGAACCAAGCCATAAAAAAGTTGCCGGTACCAAGTACCCAGTACCTAGAACAACGACCGGTTTAGACTAGGTACTGGGTACTTGGTACTCAGTACTCTATGCCTCTCTGCGCCATCACGCCCTTCTCGTAAGCGTGCTTCACCTGCCGCATCTCCGTCACCGTGTCGGCGGCCTCGACAATTGTGGGGTGTGCATTCCTCCCCGTCAAGATGACATGCACCATTTCTGGCTTCCTCTTCAGGCTTTCCACCACTCTGGCCGGGTCGAGCATGCCGTAACTGATTGCGTAATTGATCTCATCCAGCACCACCAGATCCCACTCACCCGACTGGATCGCCTTCTCTCCCTCGGCCCACGCCTCCTCGACCATCTTCACATCTTCGGGGTCCGGCTTCTCCGCGCCCACCTTCACAAATCCCCGTCCCATCTGCTTCATCACGAACTTGTCCCCGAAAGCCTTGACCGCGTCCAGTTCCCCGTAGTGCCATGAGCCTTTCAGGAACTGCAGCATCAGCACTCGCATCCCCTGGCCTACCGCTCGCAAGGCTGTCCCCATGGCCGCAGTTGTTTTCCCTTTTCCCGGCCCAGTGTTCACGATAATAAGACCGCGGCGTATGTCTGTCATGGTTGCAGGACGCTTGATTCTACTAGAAAGAACAGTGGTCGGTGGTCAGTGATCAGTGGTCAGTGGTCGGATGAACGCCCCGATGTCATTGGCGGCCCTGGTTTTGCTGGCCACTGACCACTTTCTTTTGCTTTTTCTATGGAACTCTTGCATCCAACCTTGCGTATCCGGGTGCAAGCAGATCTCTGTCCCCCTGGCAGACTGTGGAGGTCTCGTTGTGATGAACAAATGTTACGTGCTTTTGTTTTCCTTGCTCGCTGCCGTACCTGCTTTTTCCGGTCAGCACGTTGCCCTGCATCCCAGACCCGGTTTCGATTCTGGCGAACAGGAAATCATTCGGCAGATCGTCGACATGGAACGTCAAGCCAAGGAAGCCAGCCTCCAGCGTGACGCTGAGTTCTCCCTACGCACCCTCGCCGAAGACTACGTCGCCATCACTCCGCTCGGCCAGGTCACCACGAAACAGGAAACCATCACCGCCCGTCGAAGCGGTCAACTTCGCTATGAGTCGATGAACGTCACCGACATGGTAGTCCGTCTTTACGGCGATACCGCGGTCGTCACCGCCCGCGCGGACGTCAAAGGCCACCAACTCGGAGAAGACTTCAGCGGACCCTATCGCTATACTCGCGTCTGGGTTCGCCGTAACGGTCACTGGCAAACCGTAAGCTACCAGGCCACCGTCACTCAGTAACCCTGGAAGGAAGGGAAGGCAACGCCTTTGTGATACTTCGTGTCCTTCGTGGTTCATCTGGTTTGTTCTGTTCTGCACAAAACTGATCGACTGCCGGTTTGACCCTCCCGAGTCCCTCCAATAAACTGAAACATTCAGCACACCTGCAGGTTTCAGACTTATGGCAGACAGCATTCATGTGAAGCTTCCGGACGGGAGCGTGAAGGATGTTCCCAAGGGCACGACGGCGCTCGATATTGCGAAGTCCATCGGCCAGCGGCTGGCGGATGCGGCTCTCGTGGCCAAGACCAACGGTGACCTCATCGACCTTACCCGTCCGCTTGAGAAAGATACCGACCTGCGTCTTTTGACCGACAAAGATCCCGAAGCGCTGGAAGTTTACCGTCATTCCTCCGCGCACCTGCTGGCGGCGGCGGTGCTGGAACTTTTCCCTGAGACCAAGCTGGGCCACGGCCCGGCTACCGAGAGCGGATTTTTCTACGATTTCTATCGGCCCACGGCCTTCACGCCTGAGGATCTCGAAAAAATCGAGAAGAAGATGCAGGAACTGGTGCAACAGAATATCCCGTATGCGCGCGAGTTTCTGCCTCGCGACCAGGGGTTGGCGGAGTTCAAAAAAGAAGGCGACTTCATGAAGTGCCACTTCATCGAGCAATTCACCAAGCCCGATGAAAAGATTTCGATCTACCGCACCGGCAAGTTTGTCGATTTCTGCCGCGGGCCGCACATTCCTTCCACTGGAAAGATCAAGGCGTTCAAACTGTTCAACGTTGCGGGCGCTTACTGGCTTGGGGACGAAAAAAATCAGCAGCTGCAGCGCATTTACGGGACCTCGTTTTTCTCAAAAAAAGATCTTGATGCGCACATGCAGCAAGTCGAAGAAGCGAAGAAGCGCGACCATCGCGTGCTGGGGCAGCAACTCGATCTGTTTTCGATTCAGGAACTTGCCGGCCCGGGGCTGATCTTCTGGCATCCCAAGGGCGGAATCATTCGCAAACAGATGGAAGACTGGATGCGCGACCAGTACCTGAAGCGCGGCTACTCGCTCGTCTACACGCCGCATGTGGCGCGGCGGCAGTTGTTTTTTACCTCGGGACACGAGGGCTACTACTCGCAGAACATGTTCGATGCCATGGAACTGGACGACGCCGAATACCGGCTGAAGCCGATGAACTGCCCAGGCCACATTCTGATTTACAAAGATTCGCTGAAGTCGTATCGCGATCTTCCGGTGCGGCTGGGCGAATTGGGAACGGTGTACCGCTACGAGCGTTCCGGAGTGATGCACGGTCTGCTGCGGGTGCGGGGTTTACCCAGGATGACTCGCACATCTTCTGCACGCCCGAGCAGGTCGAAGGCGAGATTACCGGCTGTCTCGACTTTGCCCTGGATGTGCTGAAAGATTTTGGCTTCGACAATTTCCAGACTGAACTTTCAACCTGGGATCCGCACGATCGCAAGAATTTTGTGGGCAGCGAAGAGCAATGGATCAATGCCACCGAATCGCTGAGAGAAAGTGCTGGAGCGCCGGAACATTGAATTCAAGACCATTCCCGGCGAGGCGGCATTTTACGGACCGAAGATCGACATCAAGCTGGTCGATGCGATTGGCCGTCTGTGGCAACTCTCGACGGTGCAGGTCGACTTCAACCTGCCGCAGCGCTTCGGCCTGGAGTATGTGGCGGAAGATGGTTCGCGCAAGCAGCCGGTGATGGTGCATCGCGCGCTCTTCGGATCGATCGAGCGATTCTTTGGCGTGCTGATCGAACACTACGCAGGCGCGTTCCCGGTGTGGCTATCGCCGGTGCAGGTGGCGATGATCCCCATCAGCGAGCGGCACGCGGAGTATGCGAACAAAGTTGCGGATCAGCTCAAAGCCATCGGCGTGCGCGTGACCGTGGACGCGCGCAACGAAAAGATGAATGCCAAGATCCGCGAGCACGCCATGCAGAAAGTGCCGTTCCTGCTTGTCGTCGGAGATAAAGAGGCCGAGGCCGGCAAGGTGAACGTCCGCACCCGCGGGAAAGAAAAGACTGAGGACATGGCTGCTGCGGAGTTCGCGGAGAAGATTCGGAATCTGATTGCGGAGAAAAGGCCGAGCCTGTAGATGCTCACGTGGAGCAGTCTCCCCGCCTGTCCGGCGAAGCGAAGCGAGGCGCTGCAGAGAAATGTCACGGTTCCAATAGATCGCCCGGCGCTGGGCTTCTCGCGGCCCTGCTTTGCTGCGCTCTGTCTCCTCGTATTCCGTGCTGTACCATGTTCCCGTGCATGAATTGGCGGAGCGCGTATTGGGCCATATCAGGCGGGAGGAATTACTGCGAGCCGGAGACCGTCTTGGCGTCGCGGTTTCGGGCGGGATTGATTCGGTCGCGCTCCTTCGCCTGCTGCTTGAGTTGCGTCAGCGAACTCGGCATCGTTCTCTCCGTCGTTCATTTCAACCACAAGCTGCGCGGAGCCGAATCCGAGGCGGATCAGGAGTTTGTTGCGAACTGGCGCGTGAGCATGGGTTGGAGTTTTATGCCGCAAACGGGGATGTGGCGCAGCTTGGCGCCGAGGAACATTCTGGGGTGAAGCGGCTGCGCGCGAGTTGCGGTATGGGTTCTTTCGGAGCTGTTGGGCCGGGTGAGGTTTGGAGGCTCAGTACCTCGGGGGCTGAAGCCCGATGAGATATCGCAGCGCTGAAAGCGCTGCGCTACCAAAGCCAATTCTCAGGGGCTAAAGCCCGAAGCTCCTGTCGCGGAGCTTCTAACGGCACGGCTGAAGCCATGCCCTTCACGCCAATCCTCAAATCTTCTGAACAAGATCGCCACCGGGCACACGCTCGACGATCAGGCCGAAACCGTGCTGATGCGGCTGATTCGCGGCACGGGGCCAAGCGGCGCTCGGTGGGATCTATCCGCGCATCGTGGTCGAGCACGAAAGACGAGCGACGGCCACGGCGAAATCGTTCGCCCGTTGCTCGGAATCCGTCGACACGAACTGGAAAAATATCTCGCCGATCTCAAACAATCCTGGCGAGAAGATTCGACGAACGCCGATTCCAAGTTCACACGCAACCGCTTGCGCAAGCTTGGTGCTTCCGCTTCTGGAGCGAGAGTTCAATCCTGCCGTGGTCGAGATTTCTGCCGAACTGGCGGAGATCGCGCGCGATGAAGAAGATTATTGGGACAACGAAATCTCCGGCTGGCTGGGAACGGTGGTGCAGTGGTCCCAGCCGGAGTGGACGCGCGGGTTGCCGGGTTTCGAGGGCTCAGCCTGGTGCAGATTAGTGCACATTCGCAACCAGTCCACATCCGAGAATTGTCTGCGTCGGCTGGAAGAATCCGGCCCGGCGCTGATGAATGGCTTCAGTGAGCCGCCCGTGGCTGCTAACCGAGCCGCGTGC
Source organism: uncultured Acidobacteriaceae bacterium (assembly GCA_963841125.1). Lineage (GTDB taxonomy): Bacteria > Acidobacteriota > Terriglobia > Terriglobales > Acidobacteriaceae > Sulfotelmatobacter. The sequence goes on along the minus strand of CAWJBH010000003.1, from coordinate 859,089 downwards.
AGTGCAGAGAAGAGTGCTGAAAGAGATCGGCGAGCAGGCGGGGATTCCGCTGGAGTTCAAGCACATCGAAGATATTCTGCGGTTCGCCGCGGAGGATGGTCCAGCGGGGAAAGAGTTGTCGCTGCCTTTGGGTTGGAAGTTGGTCCGCGAGCCGGAGGCGATGGTTTTCCTTACGCCTGACTTGCGGCGCGAGGAACGCATTCCGGACTACGAATATCGCGCTGCCGCTTCCGGGACGCGCTTTCGGTGCCGGAGATTGGGGGTAGTAATCGAGGCGTTGCGCATCACTCTCGAGACGGCTCCGAAATCGCAGTTTGCGGAGTATAATCCGCAACAACTTCTCCGGGCAGAGTCTGTTGCCGGCGCGATTGACTGTGCGGAACTGGCGTGCGGGAGACCGGTTTTGGCCGGCGCATACGAAAGCGCCGAAGAAGATCAAGGAACTGCTGCAGGAACGGCATGTGGCCCAGCCCGCGCGCAGGCTCTGGCCGGTCGTGGTGAGCGGAGACGCAGATTGTTTGGATGCGCGGCTTTCCGGTTCCCGCGGCTTTGCGCGCCAAAGCGGGCGAGGAAGCCGTGCTGATCCGGGAGATCCCGTGGGCAGTTGATAGAGCACTCGATTTCATGCGAGGGTAAGCCATTTCATGAACGCACCGAAAGCCGAGCCACTTCGCCAGGTCATTGCGCGCTGAGCAGATACAAAAGCGAGTGAAGGAACTTGCGCGCCACATTTCCGATGACTACCAGGGGCAGACCATCCAGGCGCTGGCCGTTCTGGAGAACGCATTCATGTTTATGGCGGACCTGGTGCGGGCTTTGGAAGTTCCCGTGGTGTGCCAGTTCATCAAGCCCAAATACAGCAAACAGGCAGCGAAGGTGCAGCACGGGCGAAATTGATGGAAATCTTCTTCAGCCACGAACCGGATATTCGCGGCCAGCACGTTCTGCTGGTTGAGGGATTGGTGCATTCCGGCGTGACCAGTGAATTCCTGATGAACGACCTGCGCGCGCGCGGAGCGGCATCGGTTAAGCTGGTCACGCTGCTGGACCGCCAGTCGGCGCGCCGCGTGGCTTTGCAGCCCGATTATTTCGGCTTTCTGGTGGATGATGCGTTTCTCGTCGGCTACGGCTTGGGTGCGGTGGAGCAAACCAACCGCAATATCTCCTATCTGGCTGCAACGCCCACTCCGCCGATGACTTAAGTTATGGGAAGTGCAAGCGCGCCTTTTTCCGAAAGAAAAGGTAGAATAAGGTTTTTAGGGAATTTCCCTATCGAAATTGGCCGAACGGCATCTAATTATGGAGTGGCAGGGAGCTTCTCGGGTGCGCTGGACTGTCGGACGCCCGGGTTCTTTAGGAGTTTCTTGGTGAATTCAACAGTCAAAACCGTAGCTTTCTGGCTGGTGATTGGGTTGTCTGCGCTGTTGTTATGGCAGGTGATTCAGCAGGGCCGCAGCGGGCAGAAAGATGCAGAAGTCAATTTCTCCCAATTCATGAGTGACGTGGATCAGGGCAAGGTTCATGAAGTCACCGTCGACGGCCAGCAGGTGCGGGGGAAGTTTACTGACGGCTCTGCCTTCCATACGACGGTACCGGCGAACTATCCCGACATGTTCAAGACCTTCAAAGAAAAGAACGTGGGGATTTCCGTCAAGGATGCCAACAGCGGAAGCTGGCCGCTGCAATTGCTCGGTACCTGGGCCCCGCTGATTCTGCTGGGCGCGCTGTGGTTCTTCATGATCCGCCAGATGCAGACCGGCGGAAACAAGGCGCTGTCGTTCGGCAAGAGCCGGGCGCGGCTGCTTTCCATGCAGCAAAAGAAAGTCACGTTCAAAGATGTGGCCGGCGTGGAAGAGGCCAAAGAAGAGCTGCGCGAGATTATCGAATTCCTGCGCGAGGCGCAGAAGTTTCAGAAGCTGGGCGGCAGAATTCCCAAGGGAGTGCTGCTGGTAGGGCCTCCGGGAACAGGTAAAACTCTTGCTGGCGCGAGCTGTTGCCGGCGAAGCGAATGTTCCTTTCTTTTCGATCTCGGGTTCGGACTTTGTGGAGATGTTCGTGGGCGTCGGCGCTAGCCGCGTGCGCGATCTATTCGAGCAGGGCAAGAAGAATGCGCCCTGCATCATTTTCATCGACGAAATTGATGCTGTGGGACGGCATCGTGGCGCGGGCTTGGGCGGTGGTCACGACGAGCGCGAACAGACACTGAATCAGTTGCTGGTGGAGATGGATGGCTTCGAGTCGAATGAAGGCGTCATCCTCATGGCGGCGACGAACCGCCCGGATGTGCTCGATCCGGCGTTGCTGCGGCCAGGGCGTTTTGACCGGCGCGTGGTGGTGAGCCGTCCGGATGTGCGCGGGCGCGAAGAGATTCTGCGGGTACATACCCGCAAGATTCCTCTTGCCGAAGATGTCGATCTTTCAGTGCTGGCCCGCGGCACACCGGGATTTTCCGGCGCCGACCTGGCCAACATGGTGAACGAAGCGGCATTGGCGGCGGCGCGGCAAAATCGCAAAGCTGTGCTGATGTTCGACTTCGAAGTCGCCAAAGACAAAGTCCTGATGGGCGTGGAGCGCAAGTCGCTGATTCTTTCCGACGAGGAAAAGAAAGTCACGGCGTACCACGAAGCCGGCCACGCGCTGGTGGCGGCGAAGCTGCCGGGCTCCGATCCGGTGCACAAGGTCACGATCATTCCGCGCGGCATGGCGTTGGGCGTGACCATGCAATTGCCGGTCGATGACCGTCACAACTACACTCGGGACTACTTGAAGACCGACCTGGCAATTTTGATGGGCGGGCGTTTGGCGGAGGAATTGTTCCTCAACCAGATGAGCACGGGCGCAGGAAACGATATTGAGCGGGCCACGGAAATGGCGCGCAAGATGGTCTGCGAGTGGGGTATGAGCGATCTTGGTCCGCTTACTTTCGGCAAAAAGGAAGAGCAGATTTTCCTGGGCCGCGAGATCAGCCAGCACCGCGACTACAGCGAAGACACCGCCATCAAGATCGACAATGAAGTCCGTAAGCTGGTGAACCAGGGATACGAAACGGCCAAGAGCATTCTCGAAGGCAGCCGCGACACACTGCAGAAGATTGCAGCGGCTTTGCTGGAGCGGGAAGTGCTGGACGCATCCGAAGTGATGCTGCTGGTCGACGGCAAGGAACTGCCTCCGATGAAGTCTCCTTCCAAACCGGATGATGGCGTGCAGCAGGTGTTAAAGCCGGAGCCGGGACGCGGCATCGCGAAGGGCGGAGAAAGTCCGGCGCGAGCCTAGAGTCAGTCAGTTCGTAAATTTGAGGGTGGCCCCGCGGCCGCCCTCTGCTTTTTTGCGCAGCACTGTTCTCACGGCGCTCATCATCCGCTTCGTGGCAGGAATTTGTGAGTCGTGCCGTGCCGCTCGGCATCACTTATCCATTGCAGTGATCCCTCTGATCGGCGGATTCCGATGAGTCAAGTCCCCATCTGGTTTGACCGAAAGTTTGAGTTTTCGTTTCCGACAGAACTGTATCCGAATCTGTGCGCGCGTTTACGCGGCACTCCGTCCAGGCTGGAAGAGGCGCTCGGCGGCCATTCCCACGAACTTCTGATCGAAAAGCCGCAAGAAAAATGGTCGGCCCAGGAGCACGCTGGCCATTTGCTCGACCTCGAACCGTTATGGCTGGCTCGAGTCGGCGATTACGTTGCCGGCAGCGCGCAACTCACCGTGACAGACTTGCGGAATCGAAAAACCGACGAAGCTAACTACAACGCGCGTCCGCTGGATCAGGTTCTCACTGAGTTCCGGCGCCGCACGAGAGCGATTGCTCAACCGAATGGACGAACTCGATGCATCGCTTTTTGCCCGCTCCATTCCCCACCCGCGCCTGAAGACGCCGATGCGGCTCGTAGACCATTTGTATTTTGTAGCCGAACACGACGATCACCATCTGGCGCGAATCTGGGAGTTGCTCAATACGCGAGGGGCTGCAGATTAAATGATTCAGCGGTGAACAGCAATCAGCGGCTTGCTGCGAACCGCGACCGCGCCGATTTCCACCGCCGGCACCCCAGCCGCGTTGAGCGATCGGATGAGTTGCGCAGAGTCTTCCGAAGCGACTGAAATCAGCAGCCCGCCCGCCGTCTGAGGATCGAAGAGGAGCGTTCGCAGATCTTCAGGAACTCCATCCTCGTAATCGACCACACATTCTGCAAAATCGCGATTGTTGTTAAGACCGCCAGGAATGTAACCGGCCCGCACGCATTCAAGCGCTCCGGGAAGTAGCGGAATGCTGCTGGCCCGCAGCCGGAACGATACGTTAGAGGCAAGCGCCATCTCACGCCCATGCCCGATCATGCCAAAGCCAGTGACGTCAGTCATGGCATGAATGTGGAATCTTCCTGCCTGCATCACTTCCGCCGCACGCTTGTTCAGCGTGGTCATCGACAGAATCGCGGCGTCAATCCACGCAGGTTCCGCTTTGCCTTTCTTGATCGCGGTCGAGATCACACCCGTGCCCAGCGCCTTGGTGAAGATAAGAGCATCGCCCGCCTTAGCTCCGGCATTGGTGAGAACTTTTCTCGGATCGACGAGCCCGGTGACGGCATATCCAAACTTAGTTTCGTCATCGCGAATGCTGTGGCCGCCGATCACGACGCACCCAGCCTCGATCATCTTCGAGAGACCGCCGGCAAGAATGCGTTCCAGAATCTCCAGATCCGCTTTCTCTGGAAAACAGACCAAAGCCAGTGAAGTAAGCGGCTTTCCACCCATCGCGTACACGTCGCTCAGCGCATTCGTTGCAGCGATCTGCCCAAAAGTATAGGGATCGTCCACCACCGGAGTGAAGAAATCGACAGTCTGCACCAGCGCCTGGTCGGGCGCGATCTGGTACACTCCGGCGTCGTCGGCGTGGTCGAAGCCGACCAGAACATTCGGGTCGTGTTGCCGGGGTAATTTCCCCAGCACCTTATCCAGCGCCGCCGGACTCAGCTTCGACGCACACCCCGCGGCTTTCACCGACTCCGTCAGACGGAATGGTTTCACTTCAGACATGAAGGTATTGTACTGGCTGTCAAGTTCTCGTCGGAGAGGCGCGTTTTTACTTCACCATAACGTCCGCAACCTGAATCTCAGGATACTGATGGTTCCACTGCGCCGAGATGCTCTCAAAGGTCAGCCGGAAAGTCGTGCTCTGACCAGGCCCCAGCGGCGAGACGCTGAAGTCCACCGCCTCAGGATACGGCCCCGTAGTTTTCAGCGCTTGCAGCGGAATTACCTCGCGCTGCGCGAGTTGTCCCATGTCGTCTTTGAAATTGACTTCGACCACAACGTGGGTAACGGTCTTATCGCCTGAGTTGGCGACGGTTCCGTCAACGTAGCTCACGGTGGCCCCGACAAAATTCTCGGCGGCGCTCATCTTGAAATCAGAGAGCTTCAGCTTCGCGGCATAGGCAGGCGGCCCCGATGCGCTCTTAGGTTGGCTGCGAAAAAGCACCGCAAGGGTGACGGCGATGACCATCACAACCGCCACCGCGATGGCAATAGTCCGTCGGCTGGAATCCGGTTCTTCGCCCACCCGATTCGGCTCGATCAGCCCGCCCATGAACGGATTGTAGATGGTTGAGTTTTGATTGTCGATTTAACCGGGCACAGATTGTCGGCAGCGCCCCAATCCGGTAGAATAGTGGTTTCGGTCAAGGCCTCTGAAAGGATCTATAGCAGTCATGGCACAACAATGTGATGTCTGCGGCAAGAAGCCGCAATTCGGAAACCGCATCAGCCACGCCCACAACGTCACCAAACGACGCTGGAACGTGAATCTCCGCCCGGTGCACGCTCGCGTGGGCGCTACCACAAAGCGCATGCGCGTCTGTACGTCTTGCCTGCGCAGCGGTAAAGTGGTCAAGGCGTAGCAACGACTTACGCTGTGTGCCCCGTGTTCAAAGTATCTTACTGCACGCCCAGCAACTTAATGTCGAAGATCAAGGTAGCGTTGGGTGGAATGTCAGGCGGAGCACCCTCCGCTCCATAACCGAGCGCCGGCGGAATCCGCAACTGGCGTTTGCCGCCTACTTTCATTCCCGCAACTCCCTCTTCCCATCCCTTGATGACCTCGCCGTTGCCGATCGTGAAATCGAAAGGCTTCCCGGCATCGACTGAACTGTCGAACTTCTTGCCCGTAGTCAGCCAACCCGTATAGTGGACGCGCACATGACTGCCTTCTTTGGCAACGTCGCCGTTGCCAATCCGGATATCCCAATATTGCAAGCCGGAATCTGTCTTTACTCCGACACCGGTAACTTTGGTGGGAGCGTTGGTGTTCGGAGCCGCTGGCTTTCCGGTCGCACTTTGCGCCAAAACGAAAACTGCCGTCATCGCGAGAATAATGGCCATCGCCACAAAATATTTCACCATGCTTCCTCCTGCAAAAATATCTTCAATATAAGAAGCGTAGAGACGCGTAGAGGTTTCCCGTAGCGCCGCCGTCCTGCCGGCTGGGAGCTACTCCAACGCGATCACATCAATTTCCACCAGCGTGTCCTTGGGCAGGCGTGCCACTTCCACGGTGCATCGAGCCGGAGGCGCAGAACTGAAATATTTTTCATAGACCTGGTTCATGGAGGCGAAGTCATTCATGTTCTTGAGGAAGACGGTAACCCGGACCACTTTCCCCAGCCCGCTGCCCGCAGCTTCCAGAACCTCCGACAGATTACGCAGCACGCGATCGGTCTGGGCGGCTACATCCCCGCCAACGACCTGCTGCGTGGTCGGATCAATGGCGATCTGGCCAGACGTGAATACAAATCCATTGGCCTTAACCGCCTGCGAGTAAGGCCCAATCGCCTGAGGAGCGTCTTTGGTAGCAACGATTTCGCGCATAAGAAGTGGCTGGCGTTCAGTGGCAAGTGGTCAGTAACTTCCACCGAACCCCAATTAACTCAGATTGACCAACAAAGGTCAACCAGAACAGTGGTCAGTGGTCAGTGGCTAGTGATCAGTAGGACCCCCGGACGAGCAATGAGCCCGAACTGTCCGCCAAAGGTCAACCGGAACAAGGCCTTTACTGACCACTGACCACTGACCACTGACCACTGCTCTAAAGCTCTTGCGAGAATCAGCCGATGGAGAGATTAGGGAAGGCTCATTCGCCGCCGCACCATAGGCGATATGAACGTAGTCGATATGAACAACGAGATGAAATCAACGCTTATCAACGAACGTGTCCTGGGCCGGCGCGGAATCCTCGCAGGCAATGCTCCAGACTCCAAATCCAGGTTCCAGGCAGGTCTGGCGAGGATTAACCAGGAACTATGGCTGGTTCTGTCGCTCTTTGTTATCGCGGGCTTGTTCAATTGGCTGGTCGCTTCTCACCGCATGATCTTGGGTCTGTACACCTTGCCCACCATCTTCTCAGCGTATGTGTATGGCCGAAGGCACGCCGTGCTCACCGCTAGTGCCAGCATCTTTATGGTGGTCATTCTTCTAGGGAAGAATACAGGCCTCTTCACCGGTTCGTCTCCATCGTTGTGGACCTACGACCAATGGTCTGAGCTCCTCACCTGGGCAAGCCTGCTCCTGATCACGGCATATGCAATGGGGACTCTCTATGACAAGAAAGAACGTCATATGGGGGAACTCCGCCAAACCTACTTCGGCCTCTTGACGATTTTGCAGCAGTTCATCTCGAACGACAAATACACCCACAACCACTCCTACCGCGTCGCCTTGTACGCCTCATCAATTGCCGCTCGTATGGGTTTTGACCAGGATCGTATCGATGATGTCCGTGCGGCAGCCCTGCTCCACGACGTGGGCAAGCTAGAGACCAGCCGCGAACTCCTGCACAAAGCCGCCAGCCTCACCCCGGAGGAGATGGCGGAAATGCGCAAGCACGTCCAGAAGGGCGTCGCCTTGCTCGAACCCGTCGGCGGATCTCTGCGCCGCGTGCTCCCCATCATCCTTGCCCACCATGATAAGTTCGACGGCTCCGGATACGGTCCCGCCAAGGGCGACGAAATACCCATTGAAGCCAGAGTATTGGCCGTGGCCGATGCCTATGACACATTGACCAGCGATCGCCCCTACCGCCGGGCAGTCACCCCATTTGAAGCCCGGCAAATCATCGTATCGAGCGCGGGATCAAACTTCGATCCCACCGTAGTGGACTCATTCGTGAATGCCTTCGAACACGGCGAGATGGAAATCCCCGAGGCCCTTGTTGTATGAGTAACGCCGTATGAGCGACACCTTCGCCCACGCCACCGAATTGGTCAACAAAAACGCCGCATCAAGCAAAGCGAGATCACCCGCAGCTTCCTCCGGAGTTCGAGTACTCCTCGTGAGCGGTGATATTCAGATCATCGACACTCTCTGCGAGTCCATGGGAAAGATGGCGATGCACGTCGACGTCTGCTCCGACCTCACCTCCGCCGCCGGCAAGCTGTGTCATTCCAAGTTCGAAGCTCTCGTAGTCGACTTCAAGCGAAGAGCCGAAGCCCTCGACTTGCTCAAAAAATTCCGCCAAATGACATCTCACAAGGCCGCCGTCGTATTAGCCATCTTGAACAGCAATGACGAAATGCCCAGCGCATTCCGCGCCGGCGCCAGCTTCGTACTCGTCAAACCGCTGTCTCCGGTGGTCCTGATGCGTACTCTGCGAGTCTCCTATCCGCTGATGGTGAACGAAAAAAGACGTACCTTTCGCTGCCCCGTGCAGATACCCGTCTATGTCTCGCCTGCTTCCCAGCCTGAGTTTATAGCCACCTCCATCAATATCAGCGAAGTCGGCATTGCCCTCACCAACTCGCCCGCGCTGCAGGTAGGGGACAGAGTTACCCTGCGCCTGACGCTACCCCACACCCAGGCCGCCGCGAAAATAACCGCGGAAGTGTGCTGGTGTGACCCCGCAGGCTTAGCCGGAATGGAATTCATTCAAGTTTCGCCCGCAGGAAAAGAACAATTGGTCTCCTGGCTAGCAGCCCGCCTGGAAGAATATCTACCCGCCGAAACCGCCACACTGAAAGGCTGAAAGCAGTGCCCAGCGGCTCGTCGTCAGTAGTCAGGAAGTCGCGCCAGCGACGGCATTCATCAGCGGATGCGATGTTAGCCGCAAAGCGGCGCAAGAATGCAGCCCACGGCGCAAGCCGTGGGTGGAAAGGTGGAATGAAAAACAGCCCCGAAGGGGCGAAAGAAATGTTATGACACGGTCTCTTCCCGAGGGACTACCGATTCTCACGGCCGGTTTCTGCCGGATTTATTTCTCAACTTGCCCGGCCGGGCACGCAAGAGGCCGGGCGCTGGCGGAGACAACGGACTGCTCGAAAAGGGAAGTACAGATGTTCGCCCAAAACTGTGTCTCCATTCTCCACCAGGATGGAAGCCCGCTCCATCACGTGTTGCAATTCGCGTACATTGCCCTTCCACGGATGTGTTTCGAGAATCCGGACCGCTTCCCCGCTCAGCAGCGGACAGCGCGACCCCATTGCCGTTGCCATGCAGGCCAGAAAATGTTCCGCGAGTGGAATAATGTCGATGCGACGCTCGGTGAGTGGCGGCAGCTCCAATGGGAACGCAGCCAGTCGATAGAAAAGATCCTCGCGAAACTCTCCTCTCCCCGCACGCCCCGCCAGATCGACATTGCTAGCGGCAACCACTCGCACATCTACGCGAGTAAGCTCCGCTGTGCCCAGCCGCTGCACTTCTTTCTGTTCCAGAAACCGCAACAGCTTGGCCTGCATCCCGAACGGCAACTCACTGACCTCGTCAAGAAAGAGTGTTCCGCCGTGGGCTGCGGGAATGCGCCCCACCTGCGCCTGCACTGCTCCCGTGAACGCCCCGCGGGCATGGCCAAACAATTCCGACTCGATCAGCGCCTCCGGAATCGCGGCGCAGTTCACCGCCACGAACGGCCTCGCCGCCCGCGGACTCAAACGGTGCAGCGCCCGCGCCACAAGTTCCTTCCCGCTGCCCGTCGGCCCCACGATGAGCACGGTCGTCGAGCGTGGAGCCACCAGCTGCGCCAGCCGGTAGACGCGTTGCATCGCCTCACTTCGCCCGATCATGCCGGGCAATGGCTGATATTGACTTCCCCTCGCGATCCCCGAGCTCCACGCATCTTCTCCGGCCGCTTCCGGTTCCTCGACCGCCTCGGGCTCGGACAAATCCGTCTTCGCCCCATCGTCCCCGGGCAATCCGGCATCGGAGTCGAGCAGAACCACCTGAATTTCCGGAAACCTCCGCTGAATAATCGCGATCAGTTCTTCGCTCGCCAGGTCCGGCAGCCGCGGATCGAGAAACAAAACCTGCCAGTTCCCCTTCTCCAGTTTCTCCAGAGCCTCGGCGCCTCCGAGAGCGTGATGCACCGGCCGCCACCGCCCGTTCAGATTCTGCAGAACCTGCTCTCGGAGAGAGCTGCTCGGACTTGCAATCAGGGCGCCACCGGCGCCCCTCGCGATGATCGGGAAAGTTGTCGTAACACTCATTTCGCGTCTCCTAGCCCAGGAATTTCCGGCTGTTCAGCTGCACCGCTGTTTGCCGAAATCCTGCTCCCTGAAACCAACGGCCATCGTACGGTCACCATTTCCCGATCTTCAATCCGCGTTCGCTCCCAGTGCGCGCCCACGTGCTCCCAGCCCGCTTGCGCCACCATCAAACCCAATTCAGGCCGCGAAAATGCAGGCCGCAAAGACTCTGCACGCCATCGCAAGCGAATCCAGGCCTCATCTTTATCCTCATTCGTACTGTCATTATGCGTATTAATCGCGCCGCCAGCCTCAATTTGCAGCGCGCTTCCTGCGTCGGCAAGTCCGAGCGCCGATTCCACAAACCGGAAGACGACCGTACCCAGCCTTCGCCGTCCCGCATCTAATGCCAACGAAAAAGCCGTGGCCCAGTCAGGCTCGATGCGAACTCCCTTCGCCTCGGCCACCGGTTCCAGGTCGTCCACCACTTCCCGCAGAAGAGTCTTCAAATCAATCGTTTTCATGTCCCGCTCTTCGTGTTTTTCTTTTTCCCCATCCACCACTTCCCTTAACGCCTCTACCAAAGCGCGCATGCGCTCCATCAACTCCAGCCCCTCGCGCAATCCCTGGACGTATTGCTCAGGAGTCCGCACACCGGCCAGCGCCACCTCCATCGAGCATTGCAACCCGGTGAGCGGCTGATTCAGCGCATGCAGCAATTGCTCCATCGGACTGCCCCCGAAGGTCTTAGCCAGCCCGCCAGCATTCTGTAGAGACTGCATCTCACCCTGAATGATGGAGCTCACGCCGACACTCCCGCTTCCCCGCCCAGTTCGTAGCCCACCCCGCGCACCGTGTGGATGAGCTTCCGCGGATGCCCGTCATCCACCTTCCGCCGCAAATAGTTGATGTAGACGTCCACCACGTTTGTCGTAGTATCAAAAGTTAGGTTCCAGACGTGTTCTATGATCATCGCCCGCGAGACCTGCCGCCCTGCATTTCGCATCAGGTATTCCAATAGAGAAAACTCTTTGGACGTAAGCTCGATTCGCCGTCCGGCGCGCTCCGCGCGGTGTTCCACTCGATCCAAGTGAAGGTCTTCCACCACCAGCACTGACTCCGATGGCAGATGGCTGCGCCGCAGCAATGCCCGAATTCGCGCGGAGAGTTCGCTGAAGGAAAATGGCTTCGGCAGGTAATCATCGGCGCCTGTATCGAGACACTGCACCCGGTCTTCTACCCGGCTTCTCTGCGTCAGCACCAGCACCGGCAGGCTCGGACGCTTCAGCCGCAGATGCCGTAACACGCTGACGCCATCCAGTTTCGGCAAATTCAGATCGAGGATCACCAGGTCATATTCGAACTCGCCTCCCATGGCCCGCGCCTGCTCTCCATCTTCGACCACGTCCACCTGGTAATGTTCCCCTTGCAATCCCTGGCGCACAAAACCTGCCAGAGCCGCATCGTCTTCCGCAATCAGAATCCTCATAAGTGGGCCTTAATCACAGCCCGATTCTAGTTAGAGAAAGCTCAGTTGAAACGGAAACTCATCCGCACGAAAGGGAGTGTTTGCAGAAACGGAACTCGGGTCACAGTAGGTTTCAGAACCGGAAGAAAATCACCTGACACCCGCCCGTCGATAAGAAGAATTGTGCGCTAGCGGGCAGACAAATGTCCGCCCTGCGGAGTATCTTTGCAGTCCTCCGAAAGTCTGTCGGAGGCAGAACGTCTTATCGCGCCAACTGGAGGCGGCTCGTGGCTGCCAGCTCAAAACTCCCGCAAGTGTGCTGGATATGCGGGGAGACAGTTTCACTCGAATCATGCATCGTTGATGAACACGGGTTGGCGGTGCATGAGGACTGCTCTGTCGCAAAGATTGTGTCGAGAGCTAAACCATCGGTGCCGCAGCGCAACCGACCGCCAAAACCGTAACCCAGTCCACCCGAACCTGACAAGGCGTTTCGCTCCGGCACTACTCAACCTGGCTCTGCCACACCTGGACCTGCCGAAGCATCAGTCCGTAGCATTCGCACGCCACTCGCTCAAGTTTCGTGCGTTGGACAATTCTTACATCCCCACGCGTGTAGGCGATCAATCCGGCTTGCTGCAGAATCCCCGCAGCCACGGTCACGCTGGACCGGCGGGCGCCGAGCATTTGTCCCAACACTTCTTGCGTCAATCCCAGAGAAGTACTGCCGATTCGGTCGGCAGACATCAACAGCCATCGCGCCAGCCGGGCTTCAACTTCATGAAGCCGGTTGCATGCCGCAATCTGTGTGGCTTGCATCGCCATGATTTGCGAGAACTGTTGCAGCTTGCGCTCAAATCGCGGGCACTCGCGCAGAAGCACTGCGAACGCATCGCTATCCACTCGGAGGGCCGTGCCCTCAATCTGAACCACGGCCCGGTTGGAAGCCGTACGGAAACCTACAATCAGTGGCAATCCGATAAGGCCCTCCTTTCCAACCAGGCCTACTTCAACGGTCTTGCCGTCTGACAATACACTGAGGATCGAGATGAGGCCCGTGTTGCAGAAATACACCGACCGCAACGTATCGCCCGCCTCGTGCAGTACCTGTCGAGGTCGCATGCGGACCAGTTCCAGCTTCGGGAATACGCTCACGAATTCATCCCGCGGGAGCCCGCGCAGGATTTCGTTGTAGATGGGATTCCCGGTACCGCCCGGCCGCGGCAAGTCGTGGGATCGTTTCGGAGATCGCTTGGGATTCAACTCCTGGTTCCGGTTCAGTGGATTGTCTCCGGCTCAGGCAAATCTTTCAAAAGGCTCGGGTCACAAACCGGGCAGACCGGCAAGGGCACATCCCAAGTCAATGCGGTCCCCCGAAGCAGGAAATGAGACTCGACGAACCGCAGCGAAGATCCACAGCGACGGCATTGCAGCGGTTTTGGAGTTGCGGACTCTCTCTCCAGAAGGTCTTTGATGGATTGGAGAATCTGCGCCTTGGACAGCAGTGATGTTCCCACAGAAACATCCTGCCTGAATACGAGAGGCCAGTCGGCACGTCGAGGAACTTATGAATGTGCGCTTGGTGACAGAAGCTCTATGCGTCCTGGCTCTGCCATTCTTTGATCTGGCGTTGCAGCAGGCCATAGCAATCGCAGGACGCATCTTCCAGCCTGTGCCGGTCGTGGATTGTGACATTTCCTCGCGTGTAGGCAATCAATCCGGCCTTCTGCAGTGCGCCGGCCGAAACGGTCACGCTGGAGCGCCGTGTTCCCAACATCTGCGCCAGGAATTCCTGGGTCAGGGGAAGATGTTCGGAACCGACGCGGTCTTGCGTCATCAGCAGCCAGCGCGCCAGTCTTTCATTCACTTCGTGCAGCCGGTTGCAGGCGGCGATCTGGGTCACTTGCACCGCCAGCAATTGCGCGAAGCGGTTGATTAACCGCTCCAGCCTGGGGCATTTCGGCAGCGCGGCCCGCAAGGCATCGGCATCCATTCTGAAGGCAGTGGCCTCGGCCTGAACTACGGCTCGCGTGTGGCTGGTGCGAAAACCCGCAACCAGTGGAGTGCCTGAAACCCCTTCCTTGCCGATCAGGCCGACCTCGACACTCTTGCCGTCGGGCATGACATTCAGAATCGAGAACATCCCGGAGTTGCAGAAGTACACCGACCTCAGCGTCTCACCGGCTTCATGAAGAACTTGATGAAGTTTCAATCTCACGAATTCCAGCTTCGGCAAAATCGTTTCCGACTCCGCGCGCGGAAGGGCGAGCAGGATTTCATTGCGAACGTGGTTCCCATCGCCATCTCTTCTTGAGGACGGGCTTGCGCGATTGTTGCCATCCCGCCTTAAGGACGGAGTAGTGCGAGTAGAAACAGAAGAAGACTTGGCCATAACGGCTCCTTGCGCAGCGATCACGCTGTCAAATTTTGCAAGGAACCGTCACCCTGAAGGGCGCGGCGGAAAGATGCTAGAAGAGACACCTCCAGAGTACTCTCTTTTATCGTTGTTATTGGGAAATAAGGGTTCCGGCGACTTTCCTTACTAAGTTCGCAGGCGCGCATTAATGTGTGCGCTAGCGTACAGTATTCCCTGTATGTGCACCTCGCTTTCTGGGGACTAATGTCCAGCTATTGCCTTCCCTTGTCGCCGGCTCGTTTCCGCACGGATCGGACCCCGCCAGCAACCCGCCAAGGCATAGCGGGTCTTTGAATGCCACTTAGAATTCTCATCGTTGACGACAGCGCCTCCATCCGCCATATGCTACGATTTTTCATCGAGCACAACACCGATTGGCTGGTATGCGGCGAGGCCGAGAACGGCCAGATTGCCGTCGAGAAAGTCACGGAACTGAATCCCCATGCGGTCATCCTGGATCTTTCCATGCCGGTAATGAACGGACTCGACGCCGCTCGAGAGATTACCCGCATCGCTCCCACGGTCCAGATCGTCATGTTTACCATGCACGTCAGCGAACAACTGCGGAAAGAAGCCAAAGAGGCAGGCATCAAAGATGTGATCTCAAAGTCCGACACAATCGGGAACCACCTTCTGGCTTCGCTTAGAGCTATCTGCTCTCAGCTTCCCGCCCCATAAGACAACGCTCATTGACTCGCCTGGTTGACTGCAAAATCAAAGGCGGCGTTTACGTGCACGGCGCTGGTGTTGATATAAAGGCCCCCATCGTACTCAAAGATTGCGCTCATCTTCTCCTCTGGAAATGCCAGCGGCAACTCCGTGCAGGCTAGACACACCACAGGCTTCGACCCGAACTGCTGTTCAAACGAGGTTTTCGCGATTCTTCCCAGTCGTTCCGCCACGCCTGCCACCTTGCCAAGTTGCAACTCGGCTATCAGGCCAATCGTCGATGCCCTCAATCCCTCATCGTGCGGACCCGCCGCTTCAACTCCGTATTTCGCAAACCCTTCGCGGAATCTTGGTGACCTCATGGTCAGTGCAGTTCCGAGGATCAAGACCTCGCACGCCCCGATTCGAGCGCTCTCCTTCGCCACAGCGTCAAGAATACTAATGACGGGAATCCCAATCCCGCGCACGATGCCCGCGAACCGGTGGTGAGCGGAGTTGCTCGCAATCAGTGCAAAATCGGCGCCACTGTCCTCCAGGTGTTGCAGGGCCACGCGATGGTAATCGTCGAATCGTCGCCAGGAATCCTCGTCGTCATCGTTGCCGAGATAAGAGACAGCCGTGTTCAAGTCCAACGATTCAATGCTCATCTCCGGTGTCGAAGGCACGGCGTTTGGATTCCTGGCGGAGTGCCACCGTTCACCTCGACGGCAGATTTCTGAGTAATACTCCACCGTCGATGGCCAGGCTATACCGCCCACGATTCCGATTTTCTTCATGGTTCGCATTCCTGTTCACCGCTTCATGTTTAGGGCATAGGAGGCGCGCACGCCGTGAACATGGCGCTGAGATCGCGGTAGCTCACAGCCTCGTCCGCAAAAGTAAAGGTTCCGTGCTCGCGCATTTCCTGGCCGGCGCGAAGGAACGCGCCCAGAGCGGCGCGAGAGAGAGCGCTGCCGACGCTGACCCGCCTGACTCCGATCGCCAACAGTTCGGCAAGGCTTAGCTGAACCCCCTGCAGAGCCATCACGACATTCACCGGACGATCCAGGGAACTGACCACGGAAGCAATGTCTTCCTTGCTGCTAAGGCCCGGGGCGTAGAGAACATCCGCGCCCGCTTCCTGGTAAGCCTGCAGACGCTGGATGGTATCTTTCAGATCAGGCCGGCCCGCCAGGTAATTCTCAGCGCGCGCCGTCAAGGTGAACGGAAAAAGAAACGCCCGCGCCGCCTCCGCTGCCGCACGAATTCGCTCCACCGCATGCTCCCGCTCATAGATGGGACGACCCGGCCGACGAGACATGTCTTCGATGGAGCCGCCGGCCACTCCCGCCAGCCGCCGCCAGTCGGATGGTTTGCGCGACGATCTCCGGCGCATCTCCAAAACCATTTTCCAGATCGGCGCTGACCGGAAGATCGGTCGCCGAAGCAATGGCAGCCACGTGCGCCATCATCTGGTCCCGATCGATAGTGTTGTCCCGCTGCCCCACCGAGAAGGCATAGCCAGCGCTGGTTGTAGCCAGCGCCTCAAAGCCCAGATGGGCCAGCAGTCGTGCCGTGCCGGCATCCCACGGATTGGGAATAATGAATGCCCGCTCACGCTCATGAAGCGCGCGAAAGGCTCGTGCCTTTTCAGCCTGCGTCATGCGAACTCACCTCGCGCCTGCCAGTGTCGATGGAAGGCCGAGCGTTCCCTCGACTCCCTCCACGAAGTTTCTTTCCTCCCGCAGGATAAGCTGCCTGGTCTGCGCCATGGCGAAATTGTCACGCGCCTCCGGATCTGACCTCAGGCGTGCTCGGTAAGCCTCATACGACGCGAGACTATCGAATGCAATCAAGCCCCAGGCCACATCGTTCGTGCCTTCGTGAGGCAGGAAATATCCGAGCAGATGCCCGCCGCATCGCGGAATAATGCGTCCCCAATTTTCGGCATACTTCTTGAACTCGTCCCGCTGGAACGGATCGATCTGGTAGCGGATGAAGCACGTAACCGTCATCGGTGTCCTCTGAATTATTAGTCGCCGGTCTAATCTCGAAGGCATATCAATATTGCCAGTTGCTCATCATGCACACTTCGTCTACCATCAAACTATGAATGTTCAAGCGAGGAATGTCGATTGCGACCCTGATGCTGCCGTCTCCAGAATAGCGGCTGCCATCGGTGAGCCGGCACGCGCCCGGATGCTCTACTGCCTGCTGGACGGCCGCGCCCGCACCAGCACCGAGCTGTCCGTGGTAGCTCGACGTAACTCCGTCGACCGCCAGCGTACATCTGCAGCGCCTGAAGATCGAGCGATTGGTGAAGGTGTTCGCCCAGGGCAAGCATCGGTATTACAGTCTCGATGGAACCAACGTGGCCGCGGCGCTAGAAGCCCTGAGCGTGCTCACGGGAGGATCCCGCGCCGCCTTCGTGCCCAATACCCCAAACCGCCTGCGCGCTGCACGGATCTGCTACGACCACATCGCAGGCACTCTCGGCGTCTCGCTGCATGACCGCTTCCAGACGCTGGGCTGGTTGTCTAATGATGCAACCTCCGCCAACCATGCCTGCGACCTCACTCTGCGGGGAGCCAAGGCGTTCGAATCTCTCGGCCTTGATATCGAAGCAACCAGGACGCTGCGCCGCCGCTTCGCATACTCCTGCGTAGACTGGAGTGAGCGCCGCCCTCATCTCGGAGGCGCCCTCGCAGCCGCCCTTCTGAAAATCGCGCTGAAACGAAAATGGATCCTCCCGGACCTCGACACCCGCGCGTTACGAGTAACAAATCTTGGGCAGCGCGAAATGATGGCTCGCTTCGGCCTTCATGCGGTAAGGCCGATAGCTTCCTAAGAAATGTTTTGGGTTCCGCGACAGCAGGTGTAATCTTCGCAACGGGGCAGACGGTATGTGTTTCTCAGCCACAGCGAACTTTGTCGGCAGCGGAGTTCTCGGCGCCGTCGGCGTAGTCACATTGACCAGGGTGAAGCACCGCCGGGAACTGCTTTTTGCCTCGCTGCCGGTGCTGTTCGCCATTCACCAGTTCATCGAGGGATTCGTCTGGCTCGGACTCGATGGCATCCTCTCGCCCGCGGTGGCGCACAACATGGGTGCGGCGTTCATGCTCTATGCTCAGGGATTGCTCCCGTTTCTGCTGCCGCTAAGCGTGTACCTCTTCGAGCCCACCGCAAAGGCCCGCCAGCGCATGCTCCCGTTCTTAGCGTTAGGCGCAGGAACCACGCTCTACATATTATGGGCGCTGACGGCATTCCCAACCCAGATCTACGTCAAGGCAAACACCATTGTCTACATCAATCAAGCGACCAACAACACAACAGTCGCGGTCCTCTACGTAATCGCAACCTGCGGATCGCTATTTTTCTCGAAGATCAAGCCGATGATAATCTTCGGCTTCGCAAACCTGACAATTCTCCTGACTGTAATGGAGGTCAGACGCTACGCCTTCACCTCGCTGTGGTGCGCCTACGCTGCGGTAGCCAGCGTGATCATCCTCGCCTATTTCTGGAGAAGCCACGGCGACCGCCCGTTCCTCTACGCGTAACCAGCCGATTGAATCTCAGCAATAATTCAGGAGTAGCACATGAGAACCCGACTTGCCGTAATCCTCCTCTGCATCGCGTCAGTGCCAGGCCTAATAGCGCAGACGATAACAACGAAGAGCGGCTCTTTCAGAACTTCCGACGGTGTCAGCATCCATTACCTGGAAGCTGGTACCGGCCACCCAATCGTCTTCATCCCCGGCTGGACGATGCCGGCATGGATCTGGCAAAGGCAAATCGACGAGTTCTCGAAGAAGTACCACGTCATTGCCGTCGACCCGCGTTCGCAGGGCGAAAGCGACAAACCCACATACGGTCACCTGCCCGAAACCCGCGCCCGCGACTACAAAGAACTCGTCGATCAACTCGGATTGAAGCACCCAGTCCTGGTCGGCTGGTCGATGGGATGCGGCGAGCTGATCAAATATGTAGAGCGATACGGCACCGGCAACATCCTCGGTATAGTGTTGGTAGACGGCTATATAACAGACAAGCCCAGCGACCTATTCGCCCCCATCTCAGCATGGATGAACCTCCTCCAACAGGATCGCCAGAAACAAGCCGACGGCTTCGTCCGCAGCATGTTCAAAAAGCCGCAGCCCGAGGACTACCTGAAGCGCATCGTCGACGCCTCCACCCAAGTCCCAGCCGACACCGCGGCCCTGCTCATCTACAACATGATCGCCGTAAAGGACTTCTCACCCGGCCTGGCGAACCTCGCTGCAATGAAGACTAAAAGCCCGGTGCTCTTCGCTTATCAACCCGAGTCGCAAACCAGCGCCGACTACCTGCAATTAAAGCTAGGCGACAAACTCCGCCTCGAAAAATTCGAAGGCGACGGCCACGCCCTGTTCGTGGACGACCCAGAGAAATTCAACCGCGTGCTGGAAGACTTCCTAAAAACCAGCTGGTCGTCGCATTGAGAGGAACCGAAACCTTGCTTTCCCGACTCGGAAAAACACTGCTTACAGGCACCCTGGGGTTGTACTTCCTGCTCGTTGCTTTCAACAACATAATCGACTATGGTACCAACTTCAAATTCGTCGAGCATGTCCTGAGCATGGATTCGATCCCCGCTGATGCGCATGTGCAGTGGCGGGCCATACGCACCCCTCAACTGCACCACGTCGCCTATTGGACACTCATCCTCTGGGAACTTACGACGGGCTGTATCTGTGGACTAGGCGCGAAACGCCTGTTCTCCGCGCTGCGCTCCAAACAAGCTTTTGACGCTGCCAAAACATTGCCGATAGCTGGTCTGTGGCTGGGCGTGCTGCTCTGGTCGCTCGGGTTCATTACCATCGGCGGAGAATGGTTCCTGATGTGGGAGTCCAGCGCATGGAACGGCGAAGCCCCCGCCCTGCGGATGTTCATTCTGAATGCAATCGCGTTGTTGTTTCTCTATTTGCCGGATGCTTCTGAGAGCGAATCAAGTCCGCGCGCACCTCTGTCATCCTGAGGCCCGCGGTTTTTGCGCACCGAAGCACCTCTGCACTCGCATTGCCGCCGGCACGCGCGCTTCAGGATCCCCAGGGGAGCGTGTACCTTATAAAGTACAATCCGCACCTGTCAAGTCCACTTTAGTAGACATTCGATCCCCCCGAAAGTAGACATTTCTTCCACAGCCTAACCCCTTGATTCCACTGCCTCGCCCAAAAGCTCGCACGAAGAATCAACAACTTACGCCGATAATTTTCTGCAAAGTTCGAATGTTCCATTTGGAACATAGTGGCGAACCCGATCCGTCAATCACTCTCGCTCCTCACCCCCAGCCATAATCAGAAGGAGACCGATGAAGTCCCTGCTCACGCCCGGCGTTTGTCTGCTAGCAATCGCGGCGCTGCTGCACAGCGGCCTGCTCGCGCCCAACGTCACGCTCGTTACCTACGCCTTCTGCGCCGCGACCGTCGCGGGACTCCTGCTCGCCTGGCGATTTCACTCCAGCCGCATCTTCTTCGCGTTGCTGTCTCTATTCCTCGCTCAACAAGCCATCGAATACTTTTCCAAAGGACACGTCGCAACCAGCGGACCGGGCAGCACAGCGCTTGCCGCAATCGGTTTGCTCTTGCCTCTCAACTTTGTTCTATTCTCGTTCCAGCACGAAAAAGGATTTACCTTCTCCAGCATCGCGCCGCCATCCTTATTACTATTCGTTCAATCCGTAATCGTAGCGGTGCTCTGCCGCCCCGAACCGTCAGCCGCCGCCCCACACGCTCTGCATCATGCTCTCGCGCCAGCGCCGCTGCCTTTCGCCACGCTGCTGGCATGCGCCGCGGCCACGGTGATATTGCTCATACGCTTCCTGCTGTTTCACAAACCGGTCGAAAGCGGACTCCTCTGGGCGCTCGCAGCGTCACTTCTGTCACTCCACTTCGGAGGAGTGGGACGAATTCCCGCGGCCTACTTCGCCGCCGCCGCATTCATTCTCGCAGGCGCGATTGTCGAGACCTCGTACTTACTCGCCTATCAGGACGAACTCACCACACTGCCTTCGCGCCGCGCCTTCCACGATGCGCTGCTTCGCCTCGAACCTCCATATTCGATTGCGATGGTCGACATCGATCACTTCAAACGCTGCAACGACACCTACGGCCACGACACCGGAGATCAGGTATTGCGAATGGTCGCGTCACGCCTGGCGCGCGTGTCGGGCGGAGGACAAGCCTACCGCTGCGGCGGAGAGGAATTTGCCATTGTGTTTCCCGGCAAGACAACCAGCGAAGTGATGGAGCATCTGGAAAAGCTGCGCGCCGCCATCGAATCCAGCAACCTCCGCTTGCGTGGCCCAGACCGCCGTCAGGAGACGCGCGGTCCCGATCGCCGCAATCAACGCGGGCGCGGACGCACTCGGACCGGCCACGCCATCCGCCAGCTTGCTCGCGCAACCGAGTCAGCATCGACGCAACTCTCAGTCACGGCCAGTATCGGGGTTGCAACTTCAAGAGGGGAAAACCCATCGGCAGAGGAAGTCATTCAGGCCGCCGACAAAGCGCTTTACCGCGCGAAATCGGCAGGACGCAATCGGATCGAATCCGCCTCTACTTCCAGGCGCGGAGCCCGCGCCAAGGCCGCCGGCATCGCCTGACCCCGGCGATCATACTCTTGCGGATCATTGACTCCGGTGATGGAACGTCGAGCCCGGAACATCACTTCACGGCGGGAGCATGAGGTCCCGGGCTCGTACGTTTTCACAAGCACCACAGGCCGTGCGGTCAGCCTGCGGTCGAAGGAGGTGTCGAAGTTTTCCGTCCACTGCCGGCACAGGCCGGACATTTCAAGCGGATAAAGGCAACGCCTTCAGACTTACCGCTGATGTCCGCAGGCCGTGCAATATATCCGGTACCGCCGCAGCGCGGGCAGTCCTTCGGATCCACTTCATCCCCCTCAATTGCTAAACAGTTTTTCATCGATTCGCGTGCGCGACGCTAGAAAGTGAATCTTGTTACGAAACGCGAACAATTCCACGCCTGGTCCTCGAACATTTTGAGAGACTGAAGCCGTAAGGGCGTTAGCCAAGACGTGGTAAAATGTGGCTGCGCACGCCGGAGAGGTGGCAGAGTGGCCGAATGCGGCGGTTTGCTAAACCGTTGTACGGGCTAACACCTGTACCCAGGGTTCGAATCCCTGCCTCTCCGCCACGCAGTCTGGACTGCAGAGAATTCCCACCTCTATTTCCCGCAAAGTGATGACTGTAGCGCCGATGGCTAATCCCATCAGCGCACGGCGGACGATGCCGCTGACGAACAAATGCCTGACCGGAGAGGCGGGGTGCTGCAGCAGTGTGGCAAACGAGCAAATGCAAAACATGAACAGACTTATTTGGCCCGCTTCCATCAGGTACTCGGGCCAGTGCAGACGCAAGCTGGCCGCGACGCCTAAGGTGTCTCTGACGGAGGCCGCGCGCGGCACGCTGAGTGAGCCGACGTTGTTTACCGCTTCCTTCACTGAATTACCTGCCAGAAAGTGTCAAGCGGGCCACTTTGGGCACAGCCGAACCAGTTCTTTTGCTACCTCGATTGAGGCCCGACCCGTGACGGCATCCAGGTCTCTATATCTAAACATGCTTTGCCTTCATTGTTGGCCGCAAAGCTTGGCTTTGTAATGTTCTTAAATGCCGAACACATCCTTACCATGCTCCGGCAAGCCACGTTATACCATGGGGTGTGGACCTTCCAGTAAATCCGCCGATCCTGCCGATGCTCGCGAAACGGGTGGATGAATTGCCCGCAGAGGGCGATTGGGTTTTCGAGCCGAAGTGGGACGGTTTTCGCGCTCTGGTGTTTCGCGATGGAGATGAAATCTTCATCCAAAGCCGCGACGCAAAACCACTCAATCGTTACTTTCCTGAGTTGCTGGAACCACTGCGCGTGGCCCTACCCGCACGTTGTGTGCTCGATGGAGAGATGGTCATCGTCAAAAATGATGGACTTGATTTTGATGCGCTGCAATTACGTTTGCATCCCGCTGCGTCGCGCGTAAAGCTTTTATCCGGGCAGATTCCCGCGTCATTTGTGTTCTTTGACCTGCTTTGCCTTGGAGGCCGCGATCTCCAGGGCGAGGCGTTTCAAAAGCGGCGACGCGAATTGGAGTCGCTGTTATCTTCGGCGAAACCGCCGATTCATCTCACACCTGCAACCAGCGATCGGAGTATTGCCGCCGATTGGTTTCGACGCTTTGAAGGCGCAGGTTTGGACGGTGTGATGGCCAAAGATCCTGCGGGAGCTTACCAGCCGAACAAGCGAGTGATGCTTAAAGTCAAACACGAACGCGACTGTGATTGCGTGGTGGCAGGATTCCGCTGGCATAAAAAGGGCGAGCACACATTGGTCGGCTCGCTACTGCTCGGTTTGTTCGACGATACCGGCGCTTTGCAACACGTCGGAGTCTGTGCGAGTTTCAGCGCGGCAAAACGAAAAGAGCTGGTTGAATTTCTCCAGCCTTATCGAAAAAAAGCGTTACTGAACCATCCGTGGAAGGCTTGGGCTGAGCACGCGACCGAGAATGATGAAGGTGTCAAGCGAATGCCCGGCGGACAGAGTCGGTGGAGCCAAGGCAAAGATTTGTCGTGGGAACCATTGCGGCCAGAATTGGTGATCGAAGTTGCTTATGATCACATGCAGGGAGATCGCTTCCGGCACACTGCGCAATTCCGCAGATGGCGAACCGACAAAAAGCCCAGCGATTGTACCTATGCCCAGCTTGAAGTTATTCCTCCGCAGGAACTGGCGGCGATTTTTCCGCAAGGAAGGTGAGTCTTACTCGTTTGCCTTTTTCTTCTTCCGACGCTCCCGCCACTCACGTGTGGGATCATCGTCGGGCTCTGGAGTTTCGTGCAAGGGCCGTTGTTCCTCGGGAACATGACGCAGGTTGATGCGGATGCGTGTCCATGTGGATGACTTCCCGCGCATCGAGTCAACCAGCACATCGTCCACGGCAAGCAGGCTTGCGATATCCGCATGTTTGGACTTCCATCGCTCAAGGCCCGCCAGCGCGGCCGCTTTATCAGGCGAATTCGCAACCGTAATCAGCGGCATCTTCACCCGCGGCGTCTTTGTTGCTGTCTTTTTCGCGGCAGATTTTGCCCGGGAAGGCATCACGCGCGAAGCCTCACCTTCCATCTTGCGGAAGTGCGGAGGCCAGGGCGCATCGGCGATACCGGCGGCTTCGTCTTTATCGGCCAGTTCCAGTAGCTTTTCCAGCGAGCCAGACGATGCATCCATCCCGGCATGCGGATTGCCGATTTTCGCGAAGCGCTCAGGAACCGTGAAGATGGTAAAGTCTGCTGGATCGCAATCGGGCACTTCTTCCCAATCAAGAGGAGTCGAAACGCGCGCATCCGGGAGCGGACGCACCGAATAGGCGGAGCATGTCGTGCGATCCTTCGCGTTCAGGTTGTAGTCGAGGAAGACGCCATGACGCTCTTCCTTCCACCATTTCGAACTGGCAAGAGTGGGGGCCCGGCGTTCGACCGCTCGCGATAAGGCAACTGCGGCACGTCGAACTTGCGTGAATGTCCAACTCGGTTCGATGCGCACATTCACGTGCATGCCGCGCGAGCCGCTGGTTTTCGGCCAGCCACGAAGGCCGACTTCATCGAGAAAGCCCTGCACTTCAAGTGCGACGCGGCGAACATCATCCCAACTAACGCCGGGAATTGGATCCAAATCGATGCGTAACTCATCCGGATGATCGAGATCGCTGGAGCGCACCGGATGCGGGTGCAATTCGATGCAGCCAAGGTTCACAATCCAGACAAGCCCGGCTGCGTCATCGACGACAATTTCTTCGGCTGTTCGGCCGGAGGGGAACGACAAAGTGACCGTCCGCAACCAGGCTGGCCGCTTCTCTGGCGCGCGCTTTTGATAAAACGCTTCCGCCTCGGCGCCGTTGACGAAACGCTTGAGAACAATTGGACGGTCGCGAATTCCAGCGAGCGCACCCGGGGCGACGGAGAGATAGTATTGAACAAGTTCGACCTTGGTGACTTTTGCCTGTGACGAAAAATAAAACTTCGCAGGATTCGTGATCTGTACTTCCCGCCCGTCGATCGACAGAACTTTACTGGCCGATTCCTTTGCCACAAGACAAGGCTACCACTCCCGCGGGGCCGGTTGGCGGCGACCTCTTCGAGTAAACCAACTTTCAGCAGCAACCCCTCTCGAAAAACGCACGCATAATGGTTCGCAAGCGGGACTATAGCTGCGGGCCATGGCGCTGACCTGGGGCACCAAACTCGGAGCGTATGAGATCCAATCACCTCTGGATGCAGGGGGTATGGGTGAGGTGTATTGCGCCACTGATACGAAACTCGGCTGCGACGTAGCCCTCAAGGTGTTGCCAAGTGGAGCGATGGAATTTCTGAGACCAAAGCGGGATGGGTCGTGTGAGCCTCACGCTTTAGTGACCACCTGCGCAGGTGAATCGTTCGGAACTGATTGCAGTCGGCTCAGGGCGGCAACTGGCCGCGCGAACGGCATGGGGCTATCCTTGCTGTAGGCTCGCAACAAATGATAAGTGATGAGGAGTTGCGTGAGGGCGAGTGGATCGCTGTGCCGTACTTCGCTGCCGTCGTTGTAATCGCCGAACTGATCGGCACGCAACGGCCGCAGATCAGGAAGATGCTTCCAGATTGTTTGCTCCAATTGCGCGGCGTGTTCGCGGCTCACGTTGCCATCCACTTCAAGAAACTCCACCGGCCGTCCACAGTCACGCCCCAGTTCAAGGCGAATTCCCGCAGGCTGGCCGTTCTTACGATTCACCAGATAGGTGAGGTCGGGATGAGGAATGCTTGGGCGCAAGACGAGATGAACATTCAAATGCCCGTCCGCCTGATCAGATCCAATACCGCTTTCGGGATGGAAGCGCACAACAATATCGGCGAATTCGCGCTGCGGCCGGATGAAGTCCCGCGAATCCGGCTCGCGCCTCTCCAGTTCCTCCAACACTTGCTCCGGCATATAGCCACGTTTGGCGGTGTCGCGCTTGATCTTCCACAGGCGACTCATGTCCTCCGGAGGATCGAGAAAAACTTTGACGTCATAGAATTGCCGCATCGCCGGCGTATGAAATCCCAGCAGTCCCTTCGACAATGACAAACTCGCGTGGCTCCACGTACTCGGGCCGCACCAGTGAACCGGTGCTGTGGTCATAGACCGGCTTGAGCATGGCTTGCCCGTAGTGCGCGCGTTCCAGATGCAACTCCAGAATGTCAAGAAAGTTGCACTCGGGATGCAGTGGAGTGATGTTCAGGCGGGCTCGCTCGGCGCGGTCGTATTTGTGATAGTCGTCGGCGCATACGTGGGTCACGCGCTCCGGACCGAGCAGCCGGGTCAATCCTCGGGTGAGGGTCGTTTTACCGGCGGCGCTGTCTCCGACGATGCCCAGCAAGATTGGTCTGCCGTTTCATCCTTTCTCCTTGCCCCGCGCGCTGTTGTGTAGCGATTGCCGTCGCCTGTCTCGCCTTCTCCGTCCAGGCCTCCTTGAAAGACCCGGCTTTGACGCACGTCAATCGCGGCAATGCGAATCAGTTGCTCTTTCCCGATGCGGCCGCCCGTCTCGACCAGGCGGCTGGCCTGACGCAGCTTGATCCGGTCGATGGCATTGCGCACGCTGCGGGCATTGGCGAATTGGGGCTGCCTGGTCCGCAGCTCGAGGTATTCGATAAACGCCTGGCGCGACTCATCGTCAAAACTGTAATTCTGCTTGCCGCAGCATCAATTCGGCGATCGTCGTCAGCTCCTCCAGCGTGTAATTGGGAAAGCTGATGTGGTGCGCCACCCGAGAGCGAAATCCGGGATTGTACTGAAAGAAAGTTGCCATCCGGTCTTGATAGCCAGCAAGAATCACAACCAAATCTTCGCGCTGATTTTCCATCGCCTGCAGCAACATCTCAACTGCTTCCTGGCCATAGTCGCGTTCATTTTCGGGCCGATAGAGGTAGTATGCTTCGTCGATAAACAGCACGCCTCCCATTGCCTTCTTCAAAATCTCTTTTGTCTTAGGCGCGGTGTGGCCAACATATTGGCCCACCAGGTCATCACGAGTCGCAACCACCAGATGACCGCGGCGCAGGTAGCCGAGATGATGCAGTATCTTCGCCATGCGCATCGCGACGGTAGTTTTTCCAGTACCGGGATGTCCGGTGAAAGACATGTGCAAAGTAGGGCGCTCGGTCGAGAGCCCAAGCTTTTCGCGCAATCGGGTAACCAGCAAAAGCGAGGCCACGCGCCGGATATATGCTTTCACCGGCTTAAGACCAACCAGTTCACGATCGAGTTCATCCAGCATTTCCTCAAGGTTGGAATCCCGATGCGCCGCGCCGATGTCTACGAGGTTCTCCCCGGGCTCACGAGGACGTCGCCGCATCCACCACGGAATCTGTGTCCAGTTCTTGCATGAGAATCTCGCAGGCGTTAGTTCGCCGATTCGGCTCCTTGATCGAATGGTGTACTGAATGCGGCGGTCCTGCGTCTCAGTGCGCTCCAGAGAAAATCCCGGCTCATTCTCGGGCCGTTGCACGATAAAGCTCAACATCGTGGTTTGCTTGCCCTTGGTGCGGTCATAGCCGTTGAGCTTGATGTAGTGATGCGGGAAAGCCTTTCGGCATTCGTCGATCTGCTCCATCGCTTCGTTCAGTTCGTGCAAGTCAAACATCGGAAGCCCCCACATTTCCCAGTACGAGTTTCGCGGATGAGGATCGTCGGTGTGCTCAATCGAGAACGCCCAGCCATTATCGAAGCAGTAGCGCACCTGCGCTTCGATCTGCTCTTCGGTGAAGTCGGGCAAATAAGAAAACGTTCCTTGTGTGATTCGCATGATTTCTTCTCCATTCACAAATACAGCTCACGCGCACTGTGACCGTGCCAACCGCGTCGGGCACATCCGTTGACTCAAAGTCGAAGCTGACGTCCTTCCAGATATCCAGTGCCTTGCGCAGTTCCGGCGACCAGCGGGCGGCCCTGTTCAGAATCTCCGGCCCCTCGTTCAGAAAATCGCGGCCTTCGTTCCGCGCCTGGACCATCACTTCCGTGGCCACGCGATTCGCCGTCGCGCCTTGAGCAATTCCATCGGGATGGCCGATCGTCCCGCCGCCGAATTGCAGCACCACATCTTCGCCCAGAAGATGCAGCAACTGATGCATCTGTCCCGCGTGGATGCCGCCAGAAGCAACCGGCATCACCGCCGGCAGCGACGCCCAGTCCTGCTCGAAATAAAGTCCCTGCGACGGATCGGCATCGAGTTTGTTCGAACGCAAGGTGGTGTAGTAGCCGCGAATCGCGTTGGGATCGCCTTCCAGCTTTGCCGACCACGGTGCCCGCATGAATATGGTCGACCCCTGCCAGACGCATCCATTTGGCGATCACGCGGAAATTCACGCCGTGCGTCTTCTGCCGCGTATAAGTTCCGTGGCCGGCGCGATGCAAGTGCAGAATCACTCCATTGCGGCGCGCCCACTTCGCCATCGACTGAATCGCGGTATAGCCGACCGTCAGATCGATCATCACAATCACGGTCCCAGATCTTTGGCGAAATCGGCGCGTTCGTACATCTCCTCCATGGTTCCGGCGGTCACGTTCATGTAATGTCCCTTGATCTCGCCGGCCGCGGCAATAGCGCGGTTCACCGCTTCCATGCAAAACAGAAAACGGTCGCGCCAGCGCATGAATGGCTGGCTGTTGATGTTCTCATCGTCTTTCGTGAAATCGAGCCCACCGCGCAAAGCTTCATAGACCACGCGCCCGTAATTGCGGGCGGAAAGTCCGAGCTTCGGTTTCACGGTTGCGCCCAGCAGCGGACGCCCAAATTTATTCAGATACTCGCGCTCCATCACGATGCCGTGCGCCGGGCCCTGAAACGTCTTCGCGTAGTGCGGAGGAATCCGCATATCTTCCAGGCGAAGAGACTTGAGCGCCTTGAAGCCGAAGACATTGCCGATAATCGAAGAGGTAAGGTTGGCAATCGATCCCTCTTCAAAAAGATCGATATCGTAAGCGATGTAGGCGATGTATTGATCCGTGCCGGGCACGGGATCGACTCGGTAACATTTCGCCTGATAATTCTCGTAGGGCGTGAGGCGATCGGTCCAGACCACCGTCCAGGTTGCCGTCGAAGATTCGCCGGCTACCGCTGCAGCGGCCTCGATGGGATCTACGCCCGCTTGCGGCACCAGGCGGAACGCGCACAGAATGTCGGTCGCCTTCGGCTCGTAATCGGCGTCGTAGTACCCCATTTCCGCGTAGGGCGTGATGCCTGCGGCCCAACGGCTCTTCTTTTTGCCCGAACTGTTGTTGCCACCCATTGCTGTCTCCTTGATCGCTTAGACTTCTGTCGCACGCCTTCTGAACCGTTCGGCGCTGGGCCATGTGGCAGTTATCTCGTCAAGTCGTCTCAGCCTGCGGCTGCAACATCGACGAGTAAATCTCCGGCCGAGCTTTCGGAACGCCCGCGATACTGCTGTATTGCACTCGTACCTTCTGGCCGGGCCGGAGGTATTCCACGGCACTTCTGACCGCGATGGCCGCTTCGGCAAATCCGGTGGCAATAAGCTTGATTTTTCCCGGATACGTAACCATGTCCCCCGCCGCAAAGACGCCGGGCAAGTTTGTTTCCATTCGCGAGTTGACGACAATCTTTTTCTCGTCGAATTCAAAGCCCCATTTTTCCATCGGGCCGAGATTGATATGGAATCCGATCATCGGAAGCACAGCCTCGGCTGCCATCGTGAACTCGGCGCCGCGCGGAATCTCGCAGTGTCACTGCTTCCAGGTTTCCGTTGCCATGGACCGCGGTCAACAGAGTGGATGAATGCAGACCGACGCGGCCGTGATCCGCCAGTTGCTGCACTTGGCGTAATGTTGAAGCGTGAGCCAGGAACTCCTCCGATCGATGCACTACAGTGATTCGATCGGCAATCGGCATTAAATTGAGCACCCAATCCAGCGCCGAATCGCCACCACCCACAATGACAACCTTCTTTCCACGAAAGAATTCGGGATCGCGAACTCCATAGTAAACTCCACGTCCTTCCAACCGATCACAGCCTTCCGCTTCGTGTTTGCGTGGGGTGATCAAGCCGAGCCCGCCAGCCAGAAGCACTGTTCGCGTCTGATACGCCTTCTGGTCCGTGACCACTTCCATGATTTTCTCGTCGCCCTGAAAAGTCAGCGTCTTTACCACTTCGCCCAGATGTACCTCGGCCCCGAATTGAAGAGCCTGCTTCATCAAGCTGTGCACCAGATCTTTGCCCAGAATTTCCGGCAGCCCAAACACGTCATAGATATTTTTTTCCGGATACAGTGCCGCCACCTGCCCTCCCAGATACGGTGCGGTCTCGATGATCCGCGCTGAGACCTCATGCATTCCCGCGCGGAACGCGGCTGCCAGGCCGGTTGGCCCTCCACCGATGATGGTGAGGTCTCTAATTTCCATGTCACTCGCCCAACCTGCCGGACATTAGCATCATCCCTCGAAGTCCGGTGTCGTTTCGAATACTTGAAATTCCTCCTTCACGTAGGCGCGAAGAACGTCCGTTCGCGACACGATGCCGACCAGCTTGCCCGCAGAAATCACGGGGATTCGAATGATGTGGTGACGGGTCATCAGCTCGATTGCCTCATCCACAGTCTGGTTCGCCTCCAGGCAGATCGGTTCCTTTGTCATGATGTCTTTAGCCAGCGCGGACAAGCCATTCTCGCCATTTCGCAGAGCTTTCAGGATGTCGAACTCAGTAACGACTCCAATAACGCGTCCTTGGTCATCGATGACCGGTAATCCGCTGACGAATCCAGAGAGCATTTTCTGCACCAGGCTGGTGCAGCTGGCGTTGGTTTTGGCTGCCACTACCCGGGTCGTCATGATCTCGCTGACTTTCATTCGGATATTCTCGATTGCCAACAATCGAAACCAACAGGGGGCAACTTTTTAAACTACAGCTCAGTTCGAATTCTTGGGATCCGGCCGGGCTGGTTGGCCCGGCCGGATTCCTCGCTTCATACAGCTGGCTACTCTGATTCTGTAGTCGTTCCCGCTCTTTCGCGATTGATTGTCAGTCGCCTTTTGGGTTAAGGCAATTCCCGTTCCACTATTGCTTCAGTGTCCGCACGCGCAAACGGCGAGGCCATAAGTAGTTGCTCTTTCTTCTGGTTGGGCTCGATCATGATAATGGGAGAGGAAGTGGAAGATTCTCATCCTCATCGTGCCTTGATGACAAGAGTGTCACACATGCAACAAGGGCTTTCTAGGGAAGTGTTTTGTATTTATGTAATTAGAATGACATTCTCAATAGGGACACGTATGTCACATAACTGAGACTATTTTGTCTCATGGCGGGCTCGGGCAGAATGGTTCGAGATTTTGTGCTTTGCGAGTAGGCGATGAAACGTGCGGCGCGGTATTTTCGCCAAGGCGGCCGCCCTCGAGATGTTTCCGTCGGCTCGGAGCAAATAGCTGGATAACGCCTCTCGCTCAAACTGTTCGATCGCGTGGGCCTTGCTCAACATGAAACCCATCTGGGGTGTGAGTGACAGCACGGCTTGAACGTGAAGCGGAAGGTGCTCGGCTTCCACAACAGAAGATGACGCTAACACAACCGCCCGCTCAATGATGTTTTCCAGTTCGCGAAGATTGCCCGGCCAGGAATAGTTCTTCAGAAGTGCGAGTGACTCGGGAGCAATGCTTTCTACTTTCTTGTTAACCTTGGCCCGGGCCCGCAGCAAGAAATACTCCGCCAGAAACGGAATATCTTCAATCCGCTCGCGCAGTGGAGGCAGAGTAATAGAAAAGGTGTTGATCCGATAAAAGAGATCTTCTCGAAATGTGCCTTCGCGAATGGCAGTCTCCAGATTCCGGTTTGTGGCGGCCACAATTCTTACCGAAACCTTCCGGGTCCGCATGTCGCCAACAGCGCGAATCTCTCCCGTCTGCAGCGTGCGCAAGAACTTGGCCTGAATCTCCAGCGACATGTCACCAATCTCGTCGAGAAACATGGTGCCGCCATCGGCTTTTTCGAACAACCCTTTACTGTCGTTATAAGCGCCAGTAAAAGCGCCTCGCCTGTAGCCGAACAGTTCGCTCTCCAGCAGCGCTGGAGACAGGGCCGTGCAGTTCAGCGTAACGAGTGGGCGATTGCTGCGCGCGCTGTTGCGGTGGATGGCTCGCGCCACGAGCTCTTTTCCGGTGCCGCTTTCCCCACGGATCAGGACGGTCGTGGGTGTCGGCGCAACCTTGGAAATCAGTCCCGAGATTTCCTTCATCTTCAAATTGTTGCCGATAATAAACTCGCCTTCCGCGCGCGCATCGAGTTCGCGCAAGGCCAGTTGATATTGGTCCTGGAGAGAGCCCGCTTGATTTTTGTTCCCGGCAAATTCTGAAATGAAGTGGGCCGTCTTCCCGCCGACCACTTCCGTCCCGTGGGGCCGCAGGCGATAAACGTCTTGGCCAACATCGGGATCACCTGTCACGTCGATGATAAGATCAGCGACATCGGCTTTCAGAAATTTCCTGTAGTTAGCGGCAACCGGCAAGGATAGTTCGCGGGCGAGGACGATGCCGGGCGCGCCTTCATCCTTGTCGGCGACTCCCACAATCTCAACGCCCGGATTCCGGTGGAGTAGTTCCACCAGAGCTCTTCCCCCGCGGCCAGCTCCGATGAGAATAATTCGCGTCATGGATCTTTCACGCTAAACATTTCAGACTGTGCCGAGCCACTGCGGTACGCACCGTTGTCGAAATCCCGGGAGCCCCGCGCCAGGCGCGTATTTTATCCCATCCTTACCGCGCCTGTTCGGACCGCGCTAAAGTGGAGCGTCCGATTCCTCAGACTCCGTGTACTTAGCCAGAAAGGATTCTGGCGGCAAGTTGAAGTTCAGAAAAGAAAACTGTCCATCCCGCAAGCGGATCTCGCTCAGCGCTCCATTGGCAATCGTCGGAAACGCGCTGCGGTACTTCGAGAGCGGCACACCGAGCAACTGACAAAGCACAACCCGGATCAGAGTGTTATGCGCAACGACGAGTACGCAGCTGCGGGGATACATTGTCTCAATGTCCTTGAAACAATCGACGGCCCGCAGGGCGACATCCCGCGGATCCTCCCCTCCGGGCAAGTGATGGGCAACAGGATCGGATTGAAAAGCCGCGAAAGCTTGCGGGAAAGACTGCTGGATTTCCGCATTGGTCAAGCCCTCGCCTCGACCGAAATGAATCTCCCTGAGCCGCGAATCGATGCGAGCGGTGATGCCAGTCGCGCGTTCCGCTGGCGCCGCCGTCTGCCTCGCCCGCAGCAATGGCGAGACCCAGATCGCGGCAAGATCGGCTGAGGACGCCCAACTGGCGAGTTGCTCCGCCTGCTGCTGGCCGCGCGAGCTGAGAGGGATATCTGTGCTGCCGGCGTAACGGTTCTCTGCATTCCAGATGGTTTCGCCGTGGCGAACGAGCGCGAGCCGGGTCACTCTAGTGGGCCCTCTTTTCTGCATGTACGCGAAGCGCTGGTTGCACCCAGCCGCGCCGGGCCAGCTCTTCCACCAGTCGCAAATACGGTTTGTGAAAACGAGCGGTACGGTCCGGCCGGGGAGTCAACACTTCCCGAATACGTATCGTTTCATAGGCGACATCGGCAACGCTTCGCTTCTTGGAGTGGGCAGCGGCAAGGATGGCCATGCCCAATGCCGGCTCTGCATTCTCCGGCAAGCGGACGGACCTTCCTAGGATATCGGCGCGGAGCTGGCACCAGTAGTGGCTGCGCGTTGCGCCACCTGTAAGCGTCAGTTCGCCGGCGATGGGAGCACCCAGCATGTCGAGAGAATCGAAGCACAGCCGCTCCACGAATGCCACTCCCTGCAGCAGCGCGGCATAGAGATCAATCTCGTCGACAGGAGTGCCCAGCATAAATCCCTCCGCATCGGGCGAACTGAACGGAAAGCGCTCACCGCGTGAGATCAGGGGATACACGACCACTTTGGACGGTTCGCGCTCCGCGGCTTGTGCACTTAACGCGTCGAGATCGCGTCCGGGAAACCGTTGCGTAAGAATTCCAGCTCCTGTGCTGGATGCGCCACCCGGCAGCCAGTTGCCATCGGGAGAGCGGTGCGAATAAATGACGCCCGCAGGGTCGCGCAGCAACCCAGCGGTGACGCCTTTAAGGACCAGTGTAGTTCCTAGCACAGAATTCCAACTACCAGCTCCCAGTGCTCCGGCGGCGATCTGCGCCGCACATCCATCCGTCATACCGGCGATGATCGCAGTTCCGGCGGGGATGCCGGTCAGGATCGCGGCTTCCCGGCACACTTCTCCGATTTGCGTGCCGGGGCGGACCACCACAGGCATGATGTGTTCGGGCACTTCGAGAGTCTGAAGAACATCGCGGGGCCAAGTCTCGCGGATCAAATCGTAGCCGGTTTTGAGGGAGTTGCTCGAGTCCGATCCAACGTCATGTCCGGCGAGGCGGGAAGTGATGAAGTCGGCCTGGTGAGCCAGACGCGCGTGAGCGGGCAAGCCGCCATGCTCACGCAGCAGCCAGAGCAGCTTGGGCAGCGCCCACGAGGGCTGCATGCGATATCCAAGGGAAGCCCAAGTAGCGGCGCCGGCTTCATTCGCGATCCGCGATTCATTCGCGGCGCGCGAATCGTCGTACATAAGACCGGGGGTCAGCGGTGTGCCGGACCGGTCGACGAGAAGGACGGTACCAGAAGTGCCATCGACCGCCATGCCCTGGATTGACGAAGACGGCAAGCCGGCCACGGCTGCGCGGCTGGCTGAGACCGTGGCGCGCCACCACTCCTCCGGATCCTGCTCGTGATTGGGACCGGCGCGCCGGCTGGTGAGCGGATGAGAGCCTCGTCCTAAGACAACGCCGGCTTCGGATATGGCAACCACGCGAACGCTCTGGGTGCCAAGATCAACGCCTAGCCAGCATTCTTCTCCTTTGGTCGTGATGTGAACCCTCCTTTCCTAGTCCCAGGATTCAGGTCCCTTCGCGGATTAAGGTTGCCACAGATGCAGATCAAAGAGAAACTCGCCCCATGGACTGAATAGCCCAAGCAGGTTGAAACAATCGGCAAGGAGAGCATTGAGGTTGATTGTCGAAGGCTCTCCTCCATCCCGCACAGCAGGAGGGTCCACCGGGCGCACTCGCGCCCCGCCACACCTTCAATGAGGCTTAGCGCTACGACCGCCCTTCAAGTCGCGCTATCACGGCCCCGGCACTGAACTTGGCCGGCAAAGCATCAATGGTCTCCGGGAACGTTTGGGTTAGGTGAAACAGGAACTATTTCGATAATAATCGGAGCGCTACCCGGACGTACTACTGATTCAATAACTCGGAATTGGTCTACGCCACTTGGAGAAATCAGTACCCATAAGTCGGCTTGTAGGAAGTGATCGCGATTGCTCCAGGTTGACGGGCAACCCAGAAGTTATTCCGGTCCAGAAGTCGGCTTAGGGAACATCGTCCGTGAATTTCCCCGAAGCCATTTCCGGCCTGCCAAATAGACGTTGATAGTTCGGTGGTCGCAAGCGCGTTTCTCAGCTCACAAACCTTCAGCAATGATTCAAGACTCAGGCGCCTACATCCTGCTCATCTTGAGGTACCGGCCGACGTCCGGAATGGCCTTCATAAATACATATCCGGCGAAAAGCAGGGTTACGATCCCAACACCACTGGTGATGGCTAACACTATCTTCACGCGAGTCTCCTTCCCACAAGTCTTGATCGACGCTGCAATAGTAAACCATTAGATGTCTTTTTCGGACAGAGAGAAGCCAAGAAAACCGCTGGGGATGAAGAAAGCTCCAAGATCAGCTCGATTCTTTCAGCTGAATACAGATTTCTCCCTGCAATACCGGGATCGAGCGTGAATTCGGAAGAATCCGTTAGAATATGCCGGGCTAAGTTAGAATATGCCGGACTAAGATTGAACTTTCCTGTGCCCCTAGGGAGAAATCGAAATGGCAGAGGAGATCGGCCACGGAATTCGGGGGCCCGTCCCAGAAATCGACGTTCTCTGGATTACCGCTGGACTCGGGTGTGACGGAGACACAATTGCGATGACCGCGGCCACCCAGCCCAGCATCGAGGATATTCTTTCCGGAGCCATCCCCTGGATTCCGAAGGTGACATTGTATAACCCGTTTCTAGCCGCTGAAAATGGCGACGAGTTTATGGCTTTTTTCCACAACGCTGTCGAAGATTCAACCGGCCGCCCATTCATTCTCGTCATCGAAGGATCAATTCCCAACGAAAATAATAAGGCTGAAGGCTACTGGGCGTCATTCGGCACCGATCGAGCGAGTGGCCAGCCCATTACTACATGTGAATGGATCGACCGGCTCGCTCCCAAGGCGTGGGCTGTAATAGCAGCGGGAACCTGCGCCACCTACGGGGGCATTCACGCCATGGAAGGAAACCCCACGGGATGTATGGGGCTTCCCGACTATTTGGGCTGGAAATGGAAGTCGAAGACCGGAATTCCTATTGTGTGCGTCCCCGGATGTCCAGTGCAGCCTGATAATTTCATGGAGACGCTCCTCTATTTACTGTACATGGCTTCGAGCCGGGCTCCTATGATTCCGTTGGATAAAGAGCTTCGGCCCACGTGGCTCTTTGGCAATACCGTGCATGAGGGTTGCGATCGCGGCGGCTTCTACGAGCAAGCACAATTCGCCGAAGAATATGGATCTCCGCTTTGCATCGTGAAATTGGGATGCTGGGGACCCGTAGTGCAATGCAATGTCGGGAAACGCGGCTGGATGGGCGGGATTGGCGGCTGCCCCAATGTCGGCGGCATCTGCATCGGTTGCACTATGCCCAGCTTTCCCGACAAATTCATGCCGTTCATGAATCAGCCGCCTGGTTCGCTTTTGTCGTCCTCCGCGGTTCAAACTTATGGACGCGCTATTCACGCCCTGCGGCGATTTACGCAGGCGTCGTTGAATAAAGAACCGAGCTGGCGTAAACCAATGCAAGGTAAATCGCAACAGAATACAAAGCCATAAGTTTGCATGCAGGCTGACACGGGTAGTCACGTAGCAGTTGGTTGAAGGGAAAGCATGGTCTCGTTTTCTCGCCCGAACCATGGTAGCAACCTAACCCGAGATCCTTCTCCTGCGGTTGCGGAGCCGGAGTTCACTCAATCTCAGGCTGAGGAAATTCTGCAGGGCTTGGCCAGCGTTTTCACGCCACACACTTCCGCTAGAGCCAGGCGTATTGTTTATCCTCCAGAGCTGCCCGATCAGGGGAGGCCCGACGATCCGCAACTCCCGAACCTCGAAACCAGATACCGAGCTCTCGTAGAGCAGATTCCTGCGGTAGTATTCATGGCTTATCTTGATCGCGGTAGTGGCGAGGCCTACGTGAGCCCACAGATTGAGACTGCGCTGGGTTTTTCGCAGGAAGAGTGGCTGGAAGACCCGGTGCGCTGGTACAGCCATATTCATCCTGATGATAAGCAACGCTGGAGCACGGAAGCGGCGGAGATGTTTCTTACCGGCAATCCGCTACGCTCCGCTTATCGCGTGGTTTCGCGCGATGGCCGCGTCATCTGGTTTCATTGCGAAGCCAAAATGATCCGCAAGCAGGACGGCGAGCCTTGGTTTATTCACGGCGTAGGTTTTGATATTACTGATCTGAAGCGGACCGAAGAAGCTTTGCAGGAGGAGCGCAACGTAGTCTCTACCATCCTTCACACCGTGGGGGCTTTAGTGGTAGTGCTCGATCCTGAAGGCGGGATCATCCGCTTTAATCGGGCTTGTGAACAAACCAGCGGATACTTGTGCGCTGAAGTCGCCGACCGCAAGATTTGGGACTTGTTCATGGTTCCAGAGGAGGTGGAGCGTTTCAGGTCAGTGTTTCAGCGGCTCTGCTCCGACCAGTCGCCCGCCGATTACGAGGGCTATCTGGTGAGGCGGGACGGTGCTCGCCGCCTGATTGCGTGGTCAACCACGGTGATCCCTGGCAACGATGGAAAGCCCACCTACATCATCGCCACCGGAATCGACATCACAGAACGCAAGCATCTGGAAAAAACAATTCTGGAGATCAGTGCTCGAGAACAGCGCCGCATTGGGCAAGACCTGCATGATGGACTGGGCCAGCATTTGACCGGCATCGCCTTCATGAGCAAGGTCCAGGAGCAAAAGCTGATGGAAAAAGGCTTGCCCGAAGCTGCGGACGCAGTCAAGATTGTGAAACTGGTGAACGAAGCCATCAACAAGACGCGTGAGTTGGCGCGTGGCTTACTTCCAGTGGTTTCCGACACACAGGGATTGATGTCAGCCCTGCAACAGCTGGCTGGCGAGGTGGAAGATCTATTCGCGGTCAGCTGCCGGTTCCTGTGCTTTACTCCTGTCCTTATCCATGACGACACGGTCGCAACACACCTTTACTATATTGCGCGGGAGGCGGTGAATAACGCGATCAAGCATGGCCACGCTCGCCAGATCGTCCTTCGGTTAGCGGTTGTTCAATATCAGGGAGCCCTTACCATCCAGGACGACGGCGACGGACTTGGTAAGATGACCCCCGGTAACATTGCTCCCGGTAACAAAGGGATGGGGCTTCATCTGATGAACTATCGCGCCAAAATGGTTGGGGGTTCGCTCGAGGTTCAGCGCGTCCCTACTGGTGGAGCTATGGTGACCTGCTTGTTTCCGGTTATACCACCAGTCGGGGACACGGGAACGAAGTGAAACATGAGCCTGACTTACAAACCGCAGAACCAGGCCTTCACTAAGAAAAGAATTCTGGTGGTCGATGACCATCCGATTGTGCGCCAGGGCTTAGTGCTGCTGATTAACCAGGAGCCCGATCTGGTGGTCTGCGGCGAAGCTGAAGAAGCGACCGGCGCATTGCACGTGCTGGCCTCAGCGCGGCCCGATGTTCTCATTGTTGACATCTCGCTGAATGGCCCCGACGGCCTGGATCTGCTGAAGAACATTCGCACCACACATTCCCACTTGCCGGTTCTGATTCTCTCGATGCACGATGAGTCCATCTATGCCGAGCGAGCGCTGCGCGCCGGCGCCAACGGTTACATCATGAAGCAGGAAGCCACGGAAAAAGTCCTGGTAGCCGTGCGCCGCATTCTGAGTGGTGAGATTTACGTTAGCGACCGAATCGCCAACCAGATGCTCAAGCATTACATTACCGGCTCGGGACTCTTCGAAATTCTTCCATCGCTGACCTCAGCGACCGTGAATTGGAAGTGTTCCGCCTGATCGGTGAGGGACGCGGCACCCGGCAGATTGCCGAAGAACTGCATCTCAGCGTGAAGACCGTTGAATCTTACCAGGCCCACATCAAGGAAAAGTTATCGCTGCGTAGCGCCCGCGAACTGATGCAACATGCCATCCAATGGAATATGAATGAAAAAATCGCTTAGCAGTATCTGCGTCTGACAGTTGTCCGCTTCGCTCTACCCCAAAGCGCGGACGAATCCCGGTATTCCGATTAATTCCTTCGTGCCGGTTTTTCGTCTATGTACCCTCGAGTCATCAGGGAATCCCCGATATAAGAAATAGTGCTACTACCGAACCGAAAAAGTGGTGCTCCCGCTTGTATCCACTCTCGCAAGAGGTGATTCTGGAAACGTTGTTACCCCCCCGATTGTTTGAATTCGATTTCGTGTATCGGTAGAACGGAACGATCACAACGAGGCCGGCTGATTCTTGTTTGGATCAAATGCTTTGCCGTTTTGCATAGCATCCTAAACCAGAAGTTCGTGCAACCAAGATTTTCGGCTCTAACTTTGAAGGCGCGATAAGGAGAGGCACTTATGGCAGCGGAAACAGTTCCGTACGGTCGAGTCACCCAAAAACCTTCGCCCGTCGCCGAGGTACACATACTCTGGATCACCGCCGGTTTGGGCTGTGACGGAGACTCGGTTTCAGTCACCGCAGCTACTCAACCCAGTATCGAGGACGTTTTGTTGGGAGCAATTCCGGGACTTCCCAAGGTGCACCTGCATAATCCTGTCCTCGCCTATGAGAATGGCGATGAGTTCATGAAGTTCTGGTATATGGCGGAGAAAGGCCAGCTCGAGCCCTTCGTCTTGGTAGTCGAGGGCTCAATCCCGAACGAGAAGATAAAAAAAGAAGGTTATTGGGCTGGGCTTGGAACAGATCCAAAAACTGGCCAGCCCATCACCACCAACGAGTGGATCGAGCGGCTCGCGCCCAAAGCTTTGGCAGTCGTTGCCTGCGGAACGTGTGCCGCTTACGGCGGCATTCACGCCATGGAAGGCAATCCCACGGGAGCCATGGGACTTGCTGACTACCTGGGATGGGACTGGAAATCGAAAGCCGGTTTGCCCATCGTTAACGTTCCTGGATGCCCAGTCCAACCCGACAACTTCATGGAGACTGTCCTTTACCTTCTCTACCAAGTGGCGGGACTTGCGCCCATGATTCCACTCGACGATCAACTGCGTCCGACGTGGTTGTTTGGCAAGACGGTTCACGAAGGCTGTGATCGAGCTGGTTATTACGAGCAGGGTGATTTCGCCGAAGTGTACGGATCTCCTAAGTGCATTGTGAAGTTGGGATGCTGGGGGCCGGTGGTGAACTGCAATGTCCCCAAACGAGGATGGATGGCCGGAATCGGTGGTTGCCCCAATGTCGGCGGCATCTGCATCGGCTGCACCATGCCCGGCTTCCCGGATAAGTTCATGCCCTTCATGGATGAGCCGCCGGGGGCGAAGGTCTCGAGCGCAGCTGTCGGCGCTTACGGCCGTGCCATTCGTGCGTTGCGGTCTATGACTCAGAGCACTGTGAACAAAGAGCCAAAATGGCGACATCCACGTGCGCAGCTGACCACGGGATATCATCCACGATCTTATTGAGGTCAGCCACCGAGAATCTAAAAGGAGCGATCGATGAGCACGATTACCGCACCGACTAAGGATATGCCCAGCAAGTCAAGGAATCTGGTGGAGATGAACTGGGATCCGATCACCCGCATCGTGGGCAGCCTGGGCATCTTCACTAAAATCGACTTTGAGAATCGGCACGTGGTCGAATGTCACAGTACGTCGTCCATTTTTCGTGGATACAGCATTTTCATGAAGGGCAAAGACCCGCGCGACGCGCACTTCATCACAAGCCGCATCTGCGGGATTTGCGGCGATAACCACGCCACCTGCGCCACCTACGCGCAGAACATGGCGTTTGGAGTGAAACCACCACCCATTGCAGAATGGATCGTAAATCTCGGCGAGGCTGCCGAGTACATGTTCGATCACAATATTTTCCAGGACAATCTGGTCGGCGTGGATTTCTGCGAGCAGATGGTCAAGGAGACCAACCCCAAGGTCTGGGCGAAGGCTCAATCAACCCCATCGCCGCATTCCAATCTGCATGGCTTCCGCACCATCGCCGATATCATGACCGCGCTGAATCCGTTTACCGGATCTTTCTATCGCGAAGCTTTGGTCATGAGTCGCATGACGCGGGAAATGTTCTGCCTAATGGAAGGCCGCCACGTTCATCCCTCTACTTTGTATCCCGGCGGAGTCGGGACCGTACCCACCATACAGCTTTTTACCGACTACCTCGTCCGTCTAATGAAGTATGTAGAGTTCATGAAGAAGGTTGTGCCACTGCACGACGACTTATTCGACTTCTTCTACGAGGCATTGCCCGGCTATGAAGAGGTTGGAAGGAGGCGTGTACTGCTGGCCTGTTGGGGATCGTTCAACGATCCTGATCATTGCGACTACACCTACAAAAACATGACGAATTGGGGCCGCTCCATGTTCGTCACTCCGGGCATCGTGGTTGACGGCAAACTGGTGACCACGGATCTGGTAGATATTAACCTGAACATCCGCATTCTGCTGGGCAGTTCGTATTACGATGAGTGGCAAAACCAGCAAACGTTCGTCAAGACGGATCCGCTGGGCAATCCTGTGGATAAGAATCATCCTTGGAACCAAACCACAATCCCCCGTCCGCAAAAGCGCGACTTCGGCGGCAAATATACGTGGGTAATGTCGCCGCGGTGGCTTGATAAACGGACCGGCGATCACCTTGCGATGGATACCGGAGGCGGTCCCATCGCTCGACTCTGGGCTACGGCGCTCGCCGGGTTGGTCGACATCGGATATATCAAATCCACCGGTCACAGCGTGAAAATGTATTTGCCGAAGACCACCTCTCTGCCCGAAGTTGAGTTCGAATGGAAAGTTCCTAAGTGGAGCAATGCCATCGAACGCGATCGCGCCCGAACCTATTTTCAGGTCTACGCTGCTTGCGCCGCATTGCACTTCATGGAAAAGGCGCTGGCGGAGTTGCATGCCGGGCACACCAAAACGTGGACAGAATTTAAAGTCCCCGAAGAAGCCATTGGTTGTGGCTTCCACGAAGCGGTTCGAGGAGTGCTGTCGCACCATGTGGT
Organism: uncultured Acidobacteriaceae bacterium; assembly: GCA_963841125.1. Taxonomy (GTDB): domain Bacteria; phylum Acidobacteriota; class Terriglobia; order Terriglobales; family Acidobacteriaceae; genus Sulfotelmatobacter. The sequence goes on along the minus strand of CAWJBH010000003.1, from coordinate 816,682 downwards.
CATCAAAGAGGGCAAGATTGCGAACTACCATCCATATCCTCCGACCCCCTGGAATGCGAATCCGCGCGACGTTTACGGCACCCCGGGGCCTTACGAGGATGCGGTGCAGAATACGCCTATCTTCGAAGAGAACGGTCCGGACAAGTTCAAGGGAATTGATATTATGCGCGCTGTTCGAAGCTTTGATCCTTGTCTGCCGTGCGGGGTGCACATGTATTTAGGTAACGGAAAGGTATTGGAGACTCATCATTCTCCGATGTTTGGTCTCCAACCCTAACCTTTTTCCTGGGGCAGGGAGTGAGGGTGACAGTTATCAGAAATTGCCAGGCGAGGTTTTTATGGTGGCGCGCCTGGCATTTCACAATTGCACTCTCGCTCCTGATTGTTCTTAGTGCAAATGGCTTTGTGAAGTGATTGTTTTAGCAGGAGGAATGTGGCTGACGACAGAGACTTTCGGGAAGACATGCAGAGAATCGGCGGACTGGTTCAGGAAATAGAATCGATCGCGGACCCTGCGGTTCGCGCTGCTACGAAGGGACTGGTGCAGTCGCTGATGGATTTGCACGGCGCGGCCATGGAGAAGGCGCTCGATATCATCGCTGAAGCCGGCGAACCGGGGATGCACATCATCGACCGTTTGGGCCGTGATTCTCTGGTGAGTAGCATTTTGATTCTTTATGGCCTCCATCCCGAAGATCTCGAAACCCGCGTGGCAAAGGCTATTGATCGGGTAAGGCCCCAGCTGCGCAAACAGGGTTGTGAAGTTGAATTGCTCGGGCTGAACGAAGGTGCAATCCACCTGCGGGTGGAGGCCGGTTCGCACACCTGCGGCTCAACCGCGAAAACCGCGCAGTCCACTTTGGAAGGAGCCATGTACGATGCGGCTCCGGATTTGGCCTCGCTGCTGATTGAGGGGCTCGAAGAGAAACCCGCTTCGGGCTTTGTAGCGCTGGACAAGTTGATGAGCGTGTCCGCACCGATGCTTCACACGCAGCAAGGTACAGACTGAAAAGCGCCGCCGTCGCGATGTCCCGTAGGAATCTCACTTCGGTTCCGCGGCGAAACGCGACGGCTTGGGGACTGTGAAATATGAGTTTTGGCCAACTTACGCAATCCGCTGACGGCTTTGCGAGTTTGCGCCAGTTCGCGCGCCGCGAGCGGCCGCTTGAACGCTGCGAATTATGCAGCCTGGGCCTGCGCGCTGGCCATCAGCATTTGATCGAGGTGGCGCAACGCAAACTACTCTGCAGCTGCGAGGCTTGTGCGATTCTGTTCAGCGGTCAGGGGGTTAAGTTCAAGCGTGTGCCACAGCGAATGCGTTTGCTGCCGGATTTCAATCTCAGCGACCGCGAGTGGAGCGGATTGATGGTCCCCATCAACATGGCGTTCTTCTTCACCAGCAGCCTGGAGAATCGGGTCATCGCGCTGTATCCCAGTCCCGCCGGTGCGACTGAATCGCTACTGGCTCTGGAGTCCTGGACCGAGATCGTCGAACGCAACCCGATTCTGAACGAAATGGAATCCGACGTCGAAGGCTTGCTAGTAAATCGGCTTGGCTACTCCCGAGGATACTCGGCAGCCGAGTATTACCTTCTTCCCATCGACGAATGTTACAAGCTGGTCGGTCTGATTCGCTTGCATTGGAAAGGTCTTTCCGGCGGTGCCGAAGTGTGGAAGGAGCTAGGCGCGTTCTTCGCGAATGTGAAGGCGAGATCCGTCGAAGTCTCCGCCGCAATCAAGAATATATCGGAAGTGGGAGAATAGCCGCATGCCTGATCTCGGCTTTCACGTTGAGGGGGCCGAGGCAATCGCCAATGCAGCATCGCCTTTGCTGGCCTTTAAGCTTCGGCTGACTGATGTCAATGCGGAACAGATTATCCATACGGTTGCATTGCGCTGCCAGATTCAGTTGGAAGTTACACGGCGCAAATACACTGCTGAAGAGCAGAAACGGTTGCTCGATTTATTTGGCGAGCCCAGTCGCTGGGGCCAAACCCTACGCAGTTTGTTGTGGACTCATGCCAATCTCATCGTGCCCTCGTTCAAGGGAAGCACGCTAATTGATCTTCCGGTGCCCTGTAGTTTCGATTTCAACGTAGCTGCCACCAAGTATTTCGATGGACTCGCGGATGGCGAAGTTCCGCTCTGCCTGCAATTCAGCGGCACTATTTTTTATGCCGGCGCGGACGGGGCACTACAAGTCGCCCCCATTTCATGGGACAAGGAGGCCCGTTTCAAGCTTCCAGTAAGAATCTGGCGCGAGATGATGGAGTCCTACTATCCCAACGGCACCTGGTTGTGCCTGCATAAAGACGCCTTCGACCGCCTCTATCAATACAAAATGCAGCGCGGTATTCCCACCTGGGAAGAAGTGGTAGACCGCATTCTTCCGGTAGAAGAGCCGGTGATGCTATGAATTTTGCCATGGTTGAGAAGATCGCCAAAGCAGTGCTGTACGAGGGATACATGCTCTATCCCTACCGGCCAACGTCGGTGAAGAATCAACGGCGCTGGAATTTCGGCGTGCTCTGTCCAAAATCCTACAGTGAAGCGCAAAAGGGATGTGACGCCTGGACCATGCAGACCGAATGCCTGGTCGAAGGCAGTTCGCTGACCGGGATTGAAGTGCGAGTGCGTTTTCTACAGTTAGTAGAGCGGTTGGTGGGTGAGTTAAACACGCCGGTGAAGGAATTGCAGGGAGGCGAGTCCAGCGCATTTCGGTTGGTAGAGCAACTCGCGGTGAACGGCCGCGTCTATCGACCTTGGCAGGAAGCGATCGAGCGGGACATCATCGTGCCGGTGTGTAACGTGGAAGCGCTCGGTCAGACGCCGATAACGCACGCCTTTAGTTTTGTAGCGGAGAAGCAGTCCGAGTATTTGTGTGATTGTGACGGCAGAATCGCCGGCGTTCTGGTACGGGAACGCAGTGCCATCTCTGGCGAAGTGGAAATTAGCGGAACGCCGCAGCTCAGTAACGGCGGCATTTTCAAAGTGAGCATAACCATTCGCAACAATACCCCGTTTGAAATTGCGAACGAGACTAGTCGCGAAGAAGCGTTGTTAAAAGCCCTGGTTTCGGCACATACCGTCCTTGGGGTGCGCGACGGAAGTTTTGTCTCGCTGCTCGCGCCTCCTGAACCAATGAGCGAACTCGCGGCAAGTTGCAGGAACGTTGGAACCTGGCCAGTGCTGGTCGGCGAAGAGGGACAATGCGACACGGTGCTCTCTTCTCCGATCATCCTCTACGACTACCCGCAAATCGCACCCGAAAGTGCCGGAGACTTATTTGATGGAACCGAGATTGACGAAATTCTCACGCTGCGAATCATGACACTGACCGACGAGGAGAAGCGAGAGATGAGCCAGTCGGACGAACGCGCGCGGGAGATGCTCGATCGCACCGAGGCCATGCCGGCCGAACAGTTCATGAAACTGCACGGGGTGCTGCGCGGACTGCGACCGCTCAAGCAGGAGACGCGATGAACGAATGGGAATGGCAACTCCTCGAAGAGAAGAGTCCTCTCGATCATCTCGAGATTTCGGGGGTCGAAGTGCGGACAGGGTGTCGCGTGCGTTTGCGTCCGCATCCCGGTGGCGACGTGATGGATATTGCCCTCGCCGGACAGATCGCTACCATCGAATGTATCGAACAGGATTACGAGGGCAAGCAACATGTCTGCGTGATTCTAGACGACGACCCCGGTAAAGATATGGGCTTGCTTCGGCAGCCCGGTCATCGTTTTTTCTTTAACGCGGAAGAGGTCGAGCCCCTCTCGCCAGATGAATTCCCGCAAACATCTGCAGCGCAGACACCTACCATCCTCGTTGCCGGCATCGGCAACATCTTTCTAGGAGATGACGCGTTTGGTGTAGAAGTGGTTCGGCGCTTGACGGACATGAAGCTGCCGGAACAGGTGCACGTGGCTGATTTTGGCATTCGCGGTTTCGATCTGGCATACGCCCTGCAGGATGGTTATGAGACTACGATCCTGGTGGACGCATGTCCACGCGGCGATATGCCGGGAACGCTGTACGTCATCGAACCAGACTTGAATGCCATGGATGGTCAGGGATCCCCGCAGCAAGCGATGGAAGGTCACGCTATGAATCCGATGAGCGTACTGCGCATGGCTCAGGCGATGAATATCGCAATCAAGAATGTGCTGGTGGTCGGTTGTGAGCCGGAAACTCTCGGCGGTGAAGAGGGTCAGATGGGACTAAGCGCAACGGTCGAGGCGGCTGTGGATCGCGCGGCCAAATTGATCGAATCGATCGTCAAGAAAATTCTCAGTGGGGACCGGCCCGATTGCAATCTCAGTTCGGAGCGATAAAAATCTGCGCATAATCTGCACACAAGGAGACTGCCGTGGAAATGGAAAATGGGGACGCTGGCTTCAATGACAAGGACACGCTGTTCATGCTAAGTGGCGTGGCTCTGGTGGTTTTCGGGGCCGGGCTGATTCTATCCAATCCCATCGCGCGCCGCTATCTCGGGCAGTTTGGAGTCGGAAATCTGGCACAGGCTGCTTTACCGGATCTCGACCGGTACTTGAAATTGCGAGCGATGTGACGGCGTGCAATGGAATGTGCAAACGCCGCGATTCGATCAGGGAGGGATGAGGTTGTCTATCGCAGGGATGCCGGAAGCGACCAAGGTTCGATATTCAATTGACGGCAAAGGCAGCAGGTTCACTGTCCGCGCATTTGCCACGGGAATGCTGTCTGCGTTTGGTCACAACCCGACGATTGCAATTCCGGACTTGCAAGGCGACATTGAATTCGTTCCCGATAGTCTGCAGGACGCATCTCTGCGGATCGTGATTCAGGCGGCCTCGCTGGTGGTGGCCGATGACATTAGCAAGAAGGACCGTCAGGAAATCGAGCGCAGAATGCACGACGAAGTTCTCGAGACGGATAGTTTTCCAGAGATTGTTTATGAATGTTCTCATGCTTCGTCGATTCAGAAACTGGCTGACAGCCTATATATGGTGGCACTGAACGGGGAGTTGACCTTGCACGGTGTAACTCGCAATCAGCAGGTTCCCGCACGGGTGACGGTGAAGGGTGACACTGTGCGAGCCGCCGGAGAATTTTCCATTCGCCAAAGCGATTATGAAATCAGGCTGGTTTCCGCTGCTGGCGGCACCGTAAAACTGAAGGATGAGATCAGGCTGTCGTTTGATATTTCCGCGCGCAAGCAGGTGTGATCCCGCGGGCGGCGTAAGTTTTTGAAGATGGATCGGGGTGGAGTCAATCACGCGGTTGCCGGAGGATGTTCCATGTGTTTAGCCATACCAGGAAAGATAATAGAGATCTCCTCCGACAATGAGGATTCCGCGCTCGTGGAGGTAGTCGGGGTGCGTCGCAGGATCGATCTGGGCTTGTTGCAGGATCATAAGCCGGTGCCCGGCGACTGGGTGCTCATTCATGTCGGGTTTGCTATGAGCAAAATCAGCGAGCAGGATGCCGCCGACCAGATGACTACTCTTCGCATGCTGGGAGAGATCGAGGGGGCTATGCAAGAAATCCAGGGATATGGCCTGGAGGACGCGAATTGAACGCCTGCCCCGCTCGCCGCAAGGAGCGATCTGCATGAGATTCGTTGATGAGTTCCGTGAACCCGAATTGATTTCAAAAATGGCGGATGAGATTCGACGTTTGGCCGACGCCGATCGTCACTTTCGCATGATGGAAGTCTGCGGCGGGCACACGCATGCCATCTACCGCTTCGGCCTGAAGGATATCCTCCCGGAAAATGTTGAGTTGATCCACGGTCCCGGCTGCCCGGTATGCGTGCTTCCGATGGGAAGAATCGATGATGGTCTTGCCATCGCACAGCATCCGAATGTGATCTTCGCCGCCTTTGGCGACATGATGCGCGTCCCAGGAACTCAAGGCAGTCCGCTTGAGCACAAGGCCCGGGGCATGGACATCCGCATCGTGTATTCACCTGCCGACGCTCTGAAACTGGCCCGGCTCAATCCCGACAAACACGTGATGTTCTTTGCCATCGGTTTCGAGACTACCGCGCCTTCCACTGCGCTTACCGTGATGCGTGCCAAGGCCGAGGGCATTCACAACTTCTCCGTGTTTTGTAACCACGTGACCATCATCCCGGCCATCCGGGCCATTCTCGATTCTCCCGACATGAGGCTCGACGCCTTCATTGGTCCCGGCCATGTCTCAACCGTGATCGGTTGCCGGCCCTACGAGTGGATCGCACAGAGCGAAGGCAAGCCTATCGTAGTTTCTGGTTTCGAACCCCTGGACATGCTGCAATCCATTGTCATGCTGCTGCGCCAGTTGAAGGCAGGCAAGGCCCGAGTTGAAAATCAATACAAGCGTGTTGTGCCATGGGAAGGGAATCGTGCAGCGCTTCGCGCCATGGCGGAGGTTTTCCAACTTCGTCCTTACTTCGAGTGGCGCGGTCTCGGGTTCATTTCACAGTCGGCACTGCGAGTGAAAGACGAGTACGCCCAATGGGACGCGGAGCAACTTTTCGAGGTTCCCGGGATTCGCGTGACTGACCCTAAGGCCGCGCAATGTGGAGAAGTGTTGAAGGGCGTACTAAAGCCGCATCAGTGTAAACTCTTTGGCCGCGAGTGCACGCCTGAGCATCCTATCGGCGCACTTATGGTCTCATCGGAAGGATCATGCGCCGCCTATCACAACTACGAACATCGCAAGGCACCAATGGTAAGTCTGAGCTCGATCGCTTGAATTCTCAGGGCGCCATGCCCGACGAATCGGCGCTCACGCGGTTCCGCGATGCACAGATCGAGATGGCGCACGGAGCCGGAGGTAAAGCCAGCCGCAAGCTCGTCGAAGGCCTTTTCGCCCCGCTGCTTTTCGGCGCTGGGCGTGGCCCACTCGGTGATGCTGCGCACGTCGATCTCGACGGCACAAAAGTTGCGATCACCACCGACAGTTTTGTCGTCAAGCCACTTAGCTTTCCGGGCGGTTCTATCGGCGAACTCGCCGTTAACGGCACCGTGAACGATCTCGCAGTCTCGGGTGCTCGCGCCGAAGCACTCGTGGTCAGTTATGTGCTCGAAGCCGGACTGCCAACCTGGGTTCTCGAAACTGTGTTCGAGCCATGGCAAGGGCAGCGCGGGATGCGGGTGTATGCATTGCAGCGGGCGACACCAAGGTCGTCGAACACGGCAAGGCAGACCAGATGTACATTACGACGACCGGCATCGGACTTCTGCTTCCTGGCGTGACCATCGATCCCCGCTCAGTGCGCGCCGGCGATCGTATTCTGCTCTCTGGACCCATCGGCGATCACGGCATCACCATCTTGCTGGCTCGCGGCGACCTCGATTTTGAAGCCGATCTTTGTTCCGACACCCGCTCCGTGCTTCCTCTTGTCGAAGCTCTCATTCGCGCCGCAGGTCCCGGCATCCGCTGGATGCGTGATCCAACTCGGGGCGGTGCAGCTACATCTTTAAATGAGTTAGCGCGCGATTGCGGATTAGGCATGGTTCTTTTTGAAGATCAGATTCCAGTTCGCGATACTGTGCGAGGCGCGTGCGAGTTGCTCGGGCTTGATCCTCTCCACATCGCCAACGAAGGGCAGTTTCTGGCAGTTGTATCCCCGGATTACGCCGATGCCGCCATCAGCGCATTGAGTTTGGCGCCGGGCGGAAGTGAAGCTCAGGTGATCGGCGAAGTGCGGGAACAACCCGCCGGTACGTGTTGGTGACAACCCTTTACGGGGGCAGCCGAATCGTAGATATGCTGGTCGGCGATCCCTTGCCGCGAATCTGTTGAATGCGGCGGATTTAGTGAGCAAGATGAATTTCACACTCGCAAATGGCAACGGTATATAAACTCGCGAGCCAGGTGGAAGAGCGGCTTCTCGAACGGAACCAACTATTCGAGCACTTCTTCGCGCGCGAAGCGCCACGTTTAGCCGAAGCATGCCGCGAGATGTCTGAACGCTTTCTGCGGGGAGGCCGATTGCTCGCTTTCGGCCGCGGACCTTATGCCACAGACGCCCAGCATGTGTCTGTGGAGTTCGTTCATCCCGTGATTGTGGGCAAACGCGCTCTGCCCGCGCTCGATCTATCTGTTCTGTTCCGCCCATGGCTCGAGGCCGTCCTTCATCCCGAGGACATCGTCATGGGGTTCGGTCCGCCTGAAGGCGACCCTGAAGTTTGGGCGGCGCTCCAGGAAGCTCATTTCAAAGATGCGATGACTTTCGCTCTTCCGGGTGCTAATGGTTCTTACGCGGTCGATGCGGCTACTGAGGATCCATTCATGCATCAAGAGATGACCGAGATCCTCTACCACACGCTCTGGGAGACCGTGCACGTTTTTTTCGAGCATCGAGAGCTGGGGTATGACGTGGGTGACTCGGGATTTCTTTATCCATTTCTAGGAACGGCCAAGCAGGGCACTGGCCGGCCTGCTGGACGAAGTGGCCTCCTCAATTTTAATGAAAGTCCACGATGACACCAGGCTGCGCCAGCAGGTGGCGCGAGAAGAGGCTGAGCATATCGGCGGCGCGGCGCTCGCGATTCATGAACGTCTGCTAGTAGGTGGGAAGATTATCGTCTTCGGCAATGGCGGCTCCGCCACCGACGCGAACGATTTCGCCATCGATTGTGTGCTTCCGCCGCCCGGCTACCATCTGTTCCTGCAGTCTCACTCTCTCTTGAGCCCGCCAACATCACCGCCGTCGCCAATGATGTTGGCACCGAGCCATTTTTCTGCGCCAGTTGATCGCGCAGGCGCGCCCCGAAGACGTTGCGATCGGATCTCCACCAGCGGCGGCTCTCGCAACATCATCATGGCGCTCGAAGAGGCGCGCAAGCGGAACATGTTGACGGTGGCGTTGCTCGGCTACGACGGCGGGGAGATCAAGCGCAAGGCAGATCGCCGATTTTCCCTTGGTCGTGAACTGCGACTATATTCCCCGCATTCAGGAAGTCCAGGCTTCGATCTACCATGTGATGCGCGAATCCCTGGAGGTGCTAAGCGGATACCAGTGGCCAGGCTTGAACTCTACGGATCCGCGCGCTGCCCCCACACCAGCGAAATGCGCGACTGGCTGGAGTGGAAGCGCAGCGAATTTGTGGAGTATGACGTGGAAACCGATCCTGCGGCGCGTGGACGCATGCGCCGATTGCGCGCGGCCAGCGCACCGTGCCCATCCTGGTCGAGGATGGCAAGGTCGTCCAGGTGGGCTGGCAAGGCCACGGTTGCATCGTCGAAGGGTGGCGTTAAACGAGCGAGAACAGCTTTTAACCAATGGCTAGCGCCTCTCCATTCGGGTTCGCGGCGTAGTGCAGGGGGTTGGGTTTCGTCCGTTTGTTTATCGCCTGGCCTGCGCCAACACGCTTGAATGGATGGGTGCTGAACGCGAAGAAGGCGTAGAAATTCTCTCGAAGGGGCTGAGGCCGGTCTGAAAGCTTTTGTCCGAGAGTTGAAGGCGCAGCCGCCGCCCGCCGCGAGCATCGCGGAGATCGAAGTCCAGCCCGCGCGAACCGGTTGGTTTGACGGAGTTCATCATTCGCACCAGCCAGCGCGGGGAGCGCCCGACCGTTAGTATTTCGCCAGACCTGCCCGTTTGTGACGACTGCCTGAAAGAACTTTTCGATCCCGCCGACCGGCGTTATTGGTATCCCTACATCAACTGCACGAATTGCGGACCGCGCTACACCGTTGTGCAGGCTCTGCCTTACGACCGGCCTAACACTACGATGAAGAGTTGGCCGCTCGATGATTATGTGCGCGCAGAATATCGAGAACCCGGCGAACCGTCGTTTTCATGCACAACCCGTCGCCTGTCCAGCATGCGGTCCCGGCTATTACCTTCAGTGCCCTTCGCGCTTCAATGGGGACGATGAAACCGCAGAGGGAAACGAAAGCAGTATCGTCGCGCCGCCGAAGATTCTTAACGCCGGCGGGATTCTCGCTGTTAAAGGACTCGGCGGATATCACCTGGCATGTGACGCCCGGGATCCCGCGGCCGTGGCGGCTTTGCGCGAGCGCAAATACAGGAAAGAAAAACCCTTCGCGTTGATGGCGCGAGAATATTGAGATGGCGCACACACTGGTTGAGCTTTCTTCTGACGCGGAGAGCGCTACTTACTTCGATCGCCCGTCCCATTGTGCTCGCGCCGGCGAAAATAGAACTCAGCGGAAGTCGCTCCGCAGAACAATGAACTCGGGGTGATGTTGCCCTACACGCCATTGCACCACTTGCTGTTCGCCGCCGGCGCTCCTGAAATCCTGGTCATGACCAGCGCGAACCGTTCGAGTGAGCCGATCGCTTACGAGGACGAAGACGCTTTGCAGCGTCTCGCAGGAATCGCTGACTCTTTTCTAATCGGGCAGCGGCCTATTGCACGGCGGGTGGACGACTCAGTGTCGCGCGCTGGAGCCTTTGGCCCTGTAGTTTTGCGCCGCGCTCGTGGTTACGCTCCCGGAGCAGTCGCATCTTTTTCCTGCCAAGGGGCCGATCCTGGCGCTTGGTGCAGATCTGAAAAGTGCAATCACACTAGTGGTGGACGGCCAGGCCTTTGTCAGCCAGCACATCGGGGATTTGGACCATTACCAGTCACTCCGTGCCTTTCAGGAGACCATTGAAGATCTGCTTCTCAATGTACGAAGTTCGCTGGGACGAACTACTCCTGGTGCATGATCTTCACCCGCAATATCTTTCAACGGCCCGTGCGGGCGCGCTTGCGACTTCCGCAAAGCTGAGGGCGGTGCAGCACCATCGCGCCCACGTGGCATCGGTGCTGGCTGAACGTGGAGAGTGGACGAAGCGAGTGGTAGGCGTGAGCTTGGACGGCACTGGATACGGCGATGACAGCACCGATCTGGGGCGGCGAGATTTTCGTGGGCAGCGTGCACGAAGGTTTCGAACGTGTGGGGCACCTGCGACGTGCGGCCTCGCCGGGGGCGACGCCGCGGCGCATTATCCGGTTCAGGCGGCCGCCGGATTTCTTGCTCAGATCGATGACTTGCCTGACTTGCGCGCCGCTCCTTTCGCTTTTCCGAAGCGCTACTGGGGTGCGATGGAGTTGGTAGACAAAGACGTGCGCTTGTTCCCCACAACCTCAGTCGGGCGCCTGTTTGACGCAGTTGCGTCTCTTCTCGGTTTCACTCGCGATGTAACTTTTGAAGGACAAGCCGCCATATGGCTCGAGCAACTCGCGTGCAGAGCCTCCTTAGCGGAGGGTTATCCCTTTCCGTTCGATCGACGGAGAACTTGATTTTCGCCCGTTGCTCCGCGCCGTCATGCTCGACCGGGTTCGGGGGGGGACGTCAGGAAATCGCGCGAGCTTTCCAGAGGGGAATCGCTCTTGGTTTGCGGGATGTCCGTGAACGAAATCTCGCACAGACTCACGGCAGTCGGATCCGTCGTTCTATCCGGCGGAGTCTTCCAGAACGAGTTACTGATGAAAGATTTGAAGATTCTGTTGGCCCAGCATCGCTGCAGGTCTGGACCAATCATGCAGTCCCGCCCAACGACGGTGGAATCAGCCTTGGTCAGGCGGCATTGGCAGCGTTCGGACAATTCGACACCATTCAGCAAATTGGTAAACATACTGGCGAGCCGGCCTATGCATGAACTTTCGATTGCGATGAGCATTGTCGAACTGGCCGACGAAGAGGCGGAACGACGCGGAGTTAAGATTGAGGCTGTGCATCTGAAGCTGGGAGCCTTGTCTGGCGTGGTGAAAGAAGCGCTTCTCTCCTGTTACGAAATGGCCTGTGAGAGTACTGCGCTGCAAGGTTCTCGCCTGGTGATCGAAGATGTGGCCGTGATGATCTTCTGTCCCAGCTGCCGGGTTCAACGCCCGCTCCACTCGACCCAGTTATTTTGTTGTCCGGAATGTGGAACTCCCTGCTCTGAAATCGTCCAGGGAAAAGAACTCGAAGTCGTCGCCTTGGAGATACAGGAATGCCCGAACCCCGTTTAATCGAAGTCCGCAGGAATGTCCTGAAGCAAAATGATATCGTAGCCCGCGCTCTACGCGACCGCTTTCACGCAGCCGGAGTCTTTGTTGTCAGTCTTGTCTCCAGCCCCGGCTCCGGAAAGACTGCTTTTCTCGAAAAAACTCTAACGCTCCTTCTCCCCAACTATCGCGTAGCTGCTCTGGTCGGCGATCTTGCCACGGAGAATGATGCGGTTCGTTTGGCACGAAGCCATGCCCCAGTCAAGCAAATTACCACCGGAACGCTCTGTCACCTTGAGGCCGCCATGGTCCAAAACGCGCTCGAAGGCGTGGGACCTCAACCAATTAGATTTTCTATTTATCGAAAACGTTGGAAACCTTGTTTGTCCGTCTTCGTATGATTTGGGTGAAGATCTCCGTGTCGTACTGATTTCGGTGACGGAAGGCGAAGACAAGCCGCTTAAATATCCCACCATCTTCAACAGCGCGGACGTAGCGGTCGTCACTAAGAAAGACTTGGCGGACGCCGTCGAGTTCAATTGGGAGACCGCATACGACAACATCCAGGCTGTGCGTCCGGGCATGCCCGTACTTAAAGTGTCAGCGAAGACGGGCGAAGGCATCGAAGAGTATTTACGATTCCTCTCGACGCGCTTGATCGAACTGCGCCAAACCACTGCGGTCTAAGAATCCATTTCAGTAAGCAAAGTGTGATAGCGCAGCCCAATGACAAAGTGCTAAACATGTGCCCCATGTAAGCAACTTCCCTAAGGTCAGATGCTGATCGTATTGTTTGCCAAGCCGGAGCTATTGTGTGTGCCGGGAATCACAGCCTCCAGCCAGAGTCATAGGAAACCGCGCTAGGTTGGAAGTTCATCACCTATTCCTCGCCGCAAAAACCTACGCTGTCGCCGGGTCGCTCGTGTTAAAGTAATCGTTTCTTTCCTCTGTGGCCTTCCGGCCGTTTTAAGGAGACTATCTATGAAATCGATTGTTAAACGGTTCGTGGTTTTTGTCACTGCTCTGCTCGTTGCTTTGCCAGCGTCGGCGACCATCCCGGTGCGCGGGTCCTCGCAGAACGGCGAGGACAGCGACGCGCAATTCTGGGCGATGTTTGGTCCGACCCAGCTGGTAACTCTCACCAAGGGCACGACTACGGTCAAATACAAACAACAGGTGGTGTGCACGAACCAGAAAGTGACAAATGCGGTCAATCCTTCGGACACGCAGAATGATGGCGCTTGCGAAGACGGCGCATATTTGTTCATCTTCCAGCTTCGGTCAAGTGCCACGAATGTCACCGTAGAATTATCGGGCTTGTCGGGCTTTACCCCAGATCCTAATCAGCCGACCTATGGCGTCATGCTCTGCGACAGTCCAGACAATACGCTGGAGTTGTGCACCACGGCGACTCAGAATCAATTGCCGGCCATCAAGTTCAGTACGAATAAGGCAAAGACCACGGCGACTTTTGTGATTCCGAACTTTCCAAAATTTAAGAATGGAATTAATCATCAAGGAGTGGGGCTGACGCTGTTTGTTCTTACTCAGCAAACCGCGCCCCATCCAATCTCGCTGCCGAGTATCTCGCTGAAATAGAGCCGTCGTTTCAATTCGCAGGCCTATCGGACAGAAGGGCATCCGCTTTGCGTGAGATGAGCTTATAGTTCAATTGCTTTGCCTCGTGAATGAGCGCCTCTAGCCCGACGCGAGCACGATCCTTCCCGCCATCCGCCATTTGAATCTCGCCAATCGCGAGGCGTGCCTGCAATTGATATGGAACCAGCCCCATTTCCCGCGCATGCTGGGATGAAGCCTGCAGTTTCTGCACCGACCTCACGGATCCTGTCTTTAGAGCTGACACGCGGACTTCCGTGATCGCCAGCGATAATAAGGTAGGTGGATCGGTGGCTCCCAAGGCTCCTGCGGCCGCGGTTTCTGCGCTTGCTTCCTCCAATTTATGTTCAGCCAGCAACGCCTGTGCCAGAACATCCCGCGCTCCCGCTTCTTGGTCGGGCAATTTCTCGCGCTGGAACTCCTGGACTGCTTGTCGTGCTAGTGATTCCGCTTGCGCACCGCGATTTTGTTCCAGCGCCAGAGCGGCGAGCGACACCTGCGTACTAGCAATCGAACCTTTCTCTCCCAATTGTGTGCGGATTTCCAGCGACCGCTGGTAGCGTGTGCCAGCCAGGGTCAGGTCGTCCTCGGCCTGTGAAACATCACCGAGTGCCGAGATGCAAGTAGCCTCGTCGCTCTGTAGTCCCGATTCCTGTGATTTCTGCAGAGCTGCTTCCAGGCCGGTCCGGGCACTCTCGAGGCTGCCCTGCAGAATATCGATCATCCCCAAGTTGATTCGGGCCTCCAGAGCACGCACTTGGTCGCCCAGCATTTGCGCTGTCTTCACAGAAAATTCAAACTGCTTGTGTGCCGCAGTGAAGTCTCCTTGGCTCATCAGATTTGCGGCCAGATTGGTCTCCGCCAGCAGCGCATCCGAACTGTCGCCGGCGGTCTGTGCGACGATCATCGCCTCACGATACAGATTGCTCGACTCTCGGAGCCGTCCGCCTGAAGCCAGCAGGTTGCCAAGATTGATCAACGCCCCGGCAATATCATTCTGCGCTCCGGTCTCGCGGGCGAGTGCCAGTGCCTTTTCATGCATGCTTTGCGCGTTCGCCGTATCCCCCTGACTGGCAGCGACGTTCGCCACGCAGGTCAGGCTCTTGGCCTGGCTGCGAAAGTCACCTGCCGCGAGGAATGTCTCTTCAGCCCGCTCCCCTTGCAATTTTGCTTCGGCATATTGTCCTAACTCACGCAGGTTCTGGCATTGGGTCAGCAACGCCTGCGCGGTGAGGAATCGCTCGCTCAGCTTAGAGGCTTTCTTTTCGGCAGATTGGGCTGCCGCCAACGCCTGCGGGAAGTGCGCAAGACTCGCCTGCGCCTTGGCCTCCGCCAGATCAATGCGCGGATCATTTCGCAATGGGCCTGCAAGCAGGCGCAGGCTGTTCACTGTGCTCATCGCGTTTTGCGCTTGCCCGGCTGAGACCTGGGCATCCGCCAGTCGCAGCCCGTACTCCAGATCGTCGGGATAGAATGTCCACAGCGACTTGTACAAGTCGACGGCGCGGTCCCAGCCCCGGGTGGTCACGGTATAGCTGGCCTCGATCAGCAGACTTTCTCTGCGGGAGAAACTGCGCGATAGGTCGTAGGCTTTCTTGGCCTCGCTTTCGGCTTTCGTGTCATATCCCAGCTCACCCAACGCGCGCGAGAGACCGAGGTGGGCCAGTGCATTGTCAGGTTCCGTTGCGACTGCCTGCTCCAGTAGGTGCCTCGCGTTGAGGTTGTCGAAGGCGCGCAACTTCTCCATGCCCTCTGCATAGAGTCGGGCTGCGTCAACCGTTTCGGGCTGCGACGCTTGAACCGCCGCAGCCTGCTCGGCGGTAATTGCACCAGCCGCGCACTTGTCGCGCAATTGTGCGCCGAGGTCTTTGACCACGTCCAGCAACATGGCGTCGGGTTTGCTGACCGATAGCGTTGCCACCGTGGCGCCTTTCGCCGTATCCTGCACCCGCACATCGACGCGCGTCTGCCCTCCAACGTCGAGATACGAACCAAGGACCACCAAGTTGCTCCCCAGACGCTGATAGATGCTCGTCAGCGTCTCGGGCGACATACTTTCGGTGTCTGCGAGCTTCAATTCCGCTTTCGTGCGTGCCACATTCTCACCCGCAATGGTTTTCAGTTTGTCGCCCGCAGACAGTTCCACTGTAAGCATTTCCGATAGTGCACCGGAGAGCCAATTCTGTTCAGGCTTCCCCGACAGATTCTTGAAGCCCCACACCGCAACCGACGTTCGCCCTGCAACCCCAACGCCAGCATTCTGGACTCGCGAGCCGTTTCCCAGCCGTGAACTCATGAAATATGCGACCAACAGCAACGCGAGGAGAACCAGTCCTGCCAAACCAAACGTCCAGAGTCTTCCCGGTCCAACTGCCGCAGGTACTCGCCTCAGCTCTTCGGGCGCAGTATCCGCCGAGCGGCTAGGATGAGTCGGATGCAGCGTGCGCTCCAGGTCGACGCACATTTCAACGGCCGATTGGTAACGCCGCTCGGGGTCCTTTTCCAGAGCCTTAAGAATGATATTTTCCAAATTCGCAGTGATTCCCGGTACGAGGGTACTGGGCACCCTGAGCTGATCATTCAAAATTGAATTGATTAACAGTGCCGCATTAGGCTGCGGGAACGGCCGACTGCCCGTCGTCATTTCATAGAGGACTGCGCCCGCAGCCCACAGATCGCTTCTGGGATCGGCGGCTCCGCCCTTCAACTGTTCCGGCGCCATGTAAGGGAGGGTGCCAGTGACTTCGGCAGACTGAGTCAAGCTCGCCGTCCGCGCCAACTCACTGATCTGCGGAGCAAACTGCGCAAGTCCAAAGTCGAGAATCTTCAGCCTCCCATCGGGAGTGATTTGCAGGTTGCCAGGCTTTAGGTCGCGATGCACAATTCCATGTTGGTGTGCCGCCGCCAGGCCCTGGGCCATTTGTATACCCAGTTGTACGACCTCTTTCTCTGGCAGTCGTGTGCCATTTAGTTTGGCGTTGAGCGTGGTCCCGGGAATGTACTCTGTGACCAGAAAGTCCAGGTCGCCTTCGCTGCCGAACTCGTGGATGGTGGCAATACTCGGGAAGTTCACGCGCGCCAGAGCGAGGGCTTCTTTACGGAAGCGCCGCCGCGCCGCCGCATCAGCAAGCATGCCTGGCGACAACACCTTGATCGCCACATCGCGCTCCAACTGCTCGTCGCGGGCGCGATACACGACTCCCATCCCCCCCGCGCCAATCTGCTCGAGGATGCGGTAACGCGAAATGATCCGGCCGATCATTTGCGCGAATCTTACTTCTGTGCCGCGCGCAAGTCAATGAATGCAGAGGAGTTGGATTACGCGTCTGCGGGTTGTTGACTAATGTCCGGGCACAAGTTTCTCCGTTCGCTGCGCGGACAGCTCGTTTTCCTGATTGTTTTTCCCACCGCTTTATCGTGGACCCCACACCGGCAAAATTGTCGAGAACAATATCTTTCGCGGCTAGTGCTTTCGATTCGCTCGATCATCATCCTAGTCCTTTTCCCGCATCCGGCCCTCTTCCGCGGCCCGCATTCCCGCACCCGAAGCCACCGCAGACTCTGCCTTCTTCTTCTGCCAATCTGCCTCGGCTGGCACCGTGATCGCCTCTAGTTTCCTTTTTTTCAAGCCGGCGTTGATTGCCGGCAGTTCTTTCTGCGTCAGTTTCTGGAAGTCATCGATCACATCCTGCAGTTCATGACCGAGCGACTCCGTCCGCGCCGCCTGGTAATCCGTGGGCTTGCCGTCATATCCGGTCACAGCGCCATAGAGTTGCCCCAGCAGTTCACGAATGCGCTCTTCGCCGGTAACCATGCCACCTTCCTTGGTCGCCACGATCTTGGCACGGAGCGTGTCACAATCCGCGGCCAGTTTCTGCAATTGCTGGCGCAGCGGATCTTTCTCGTTTAACTTCGCCTCCTTCAGCTTGGCCACCCGCGAGCTAGCCCCGTCGCGCACTCCTTCAATCGCTTCTACTCCAAACGTCATGTGCTCCAGCTCTTTATAAACCTTCATCGAGAGATCGAACTGCGCCTTGCGCTCCTCGAGCGAATACTTGGCTCGTGGGTCGATCGCGACATTCAGTTGTTCGGTGTAAGTCTGATCTCCTTTGGTTAGCTTCACTGTATAGGCGCCCGGCAGCACGCGTGGACCCTGCGCCGCTTCAAACAGCGCCGAGGCTGCTGGCGCGACTGCCGGCGGCCTCACGTGCATTCCCCACCCAGCCCGGTTAAGCCCGCGATGTTTGCTACCGGCCACCGTATCCACCAGCTTGCCGTCCTGGTCGAAAATCTCGATCTTCAGATCGCCGAAGATGTGCCGTCCTTTCTGGTAATACGTGATCTCAGCGTCCGCCGGCCGATTGCGTCCAAGGAAAGTCTCGTCGCCTTCGGGCCATCCACCGCCCACATCAAAGTATTGGATCGCAGGCCGTCCTGGAAGCAGCGTCGCGTCTTTGGTCATGACCTCCGGCGTAAGCGCGCGCAGCGGCGAGATATCGTCCACGATCCAGATGCCGCGTCCGTGTGTGCCTAGCACAAGATCGGATTCCCGCGACTGCACCACGATGTCATCCACCGCCGCCGCCGGGAAGTTCGTTCCCTTGTATTGCGCCCAGCGTTGCCCGCCATCTACTGAAATCCAGAGCCCGAATTCCGTGCCCAGGAACAAAACATTGCGGCTGACCGTGTCTTCCTTGACCACATGCGCATAGCCGCGCACGCCGCTCTCCTGCGCTGGAAGCGCGCTCCACGTCTGGCCGTAGTCCGTGGTCCTGTAGACGTAGGGTTTCATGTCTCCGAAGGTGTGACGGTCGAACGTGGCGTACGCCGTGCCTTCGTCGAAGCGGCTGGCTTCAATAGTCGAAACCCACGAATTCTTTCCCAGCCCGCTGATGTTGCCTACCACGTTCGTCCAGGTCTTCGCCCCATCGCGGGTAATCTGCAAATTCCCGTCATCGGTGCCGGCCCAGATGATCTGACCATTCTTCGGCGACTCTGAAATCGAATAGATGGTGGTGTGCATCTCGGCCGAGGAGTTGTCAACGGTCACCCCGCCGGATTCTTCCTGCTTCTGCTTCTCGGGATCGTTGGTCGTCAGGTCCGGAGAGATGCGGTCCCACGACTGGCCGTGATCGCGCGAGCGGAATAAGAACTGCGCCCCAATGTAGAGCGTCCCTTTTTCATTGGGGCTCATGTGAATCGGCGTGTTCCAGTTGAAGCGCAGCTTCTTCTCGCCATAGTTTGGCCAGGGATGGATGTCGCGAGTCTCGTGGGTGTATCGGTTAACCCGTCCAATCTCGCCACCCTGCGCCTCGGCGTAAATGTAGTCAGGATCGGAAGTGTCTTCGAACATCCAGAAGCCATCGCCACCGAACATGTTTTCCCAGCGTGAGTTGCTGACGCCGCCGGGATACGAGGAATCGCCTACCCACGAACTGTTGTCCTGCAAGCCGCCGTACACGTGATAGGGATCCGCATTGTCGACGCTTACGTGATAGAACTGAGAAACCGGCAGGTTCATCTGATGCTTCCAGCGATTGCCGCCGTCTTCGCTACGCCACAGCCCGCCATCGTCGCCGGCAATCACGACATTCGGATTCTTAGGATCAATCCATACGTCATGGAAGTCGCCATGTGCTCCGCCGGAAACTACATTGAAGGTCTTGCCGCCATCGTTGCTTAATAAAAGGATGAGATCGGGTTTGAAAACCTTGTTTTCATCCTTGGGATCAACGATCAGATTGCCGAAATAAAAAGGACGCCACACCATGTAGTTCCCGGCATCCAGCTTCGTCCACGATGCGCCGGCATCGTCAGACCGGTAAAGCCCTCTTCCTTTTTCCGCCTCGATGTTGGCATACACTACCTGCGGTTTCGAAGGGGCTACCTGCACCGCCACGCGGCCCCAAGGTTTTGCTGGCAATCCCTTCGCGTTATCGTCTTTGACCTCGCTCCAGTTTGCGCCGCCGTCTGTGGACTTGAACAGCCCGCTGCCCGGCCCTCCCGAACGGAACGTCCAGCCCTGCCGGCGGAAATCCCACATCGCGGCATAGATGGTCTTCGGTTCCTGCTTGCTGCGCGCAATCATGCCGCAGCCGCTTGAAGCATTCACGCCCGCCAGGACTTTTTTCCAGTTCTTGCCGCCGTCGCTGGTCTGAAAGACTCCACGTTCGTCATTGTCATCCCACAGATGCCCCGTGGCGCAGACCAGCACATCATTGCTGTCGCCAGGATTCACCAGAATCTTGGCAATATGCTCGCTGTCCTTGAGGCCGACGTTGGTCCAGTTTTCGCCGGCGTCGACCGACTTGTAAACGCCGTCGCCCACCGACACGCTGTTGCGCGTCCAGGCCTCGCCCGTGCCTACCCAAACTGTCTTCGAATTCGAAGGATCAATCGCTACCGCGCCGATCGATTGCACATCCTCCCGGTCGAACACCGGTTTGTAGGTGGTGCCGCCGTTCACCGATTTCCAGACTCCGCCGCTGGCTGCGCCCACGAACACCGTGATTCGACCGTCTTCTTCCACAGCATCCACCGCGGCAATGCGCCCGCTCATGGTGGCCGAGCCGATGTTTCGCGCCGGCAGTCCCGAAACCGTTGCCGAGTCAAACCGGTATGGAGCTTGGGCTACGGCCTGTGATGGTGTGCACAGCGCGGCCCCGGTGATTAACGCCATCACCCCCAAGGAATTACGAGCGGATGCTTTCATAGCTATCAGTCCTTTTCCACTAAATGATTTTCGTGACACCGCCGTCCCTTCGTCACCACTATCCGAGCCAAATCAGTGGACTCCGACCATGCCGGACTTCTTCTCTTCAGTCCGCAGGGACGCCGGCAGCATAAAGTCTGCCGGATCGATGGTCACATTTGGCTCCATCTTCTGAATCGTGGTCGTTTGCTCGTCGGGATGGTTCTTCGGTCCCTGCGAAATCGAGAAGGGGTACATCACGCCCGCCACCGGCTTGTAGGAACCAAACCCCATCACCCGTTCCCGCACTGAGCCCCGCAGAAACTGCTGGATCTCCCTGCGAATTTCGATAAACGTATCCGGGTCGAGGTAGTCGTAAATAATGTCGCCGTTCTTCAGCGTCACCTTCAGCCGCAGAGCATCGTCTCCATCCACCACATCGTGCCCCATATATTCGACGGTGCTGCCTTTCTCTTTGTAATCCACCAAAGGCCCGTCAAAGTCGGCGTCCAGCAGCAGGTCACGCACGTCGTCCTCGCCCATCAACTGGGGATCTTTCTTCCCGCCAAAAGGCTGAATCTGCCAGCCCGCGGTGCCGTCGTAGGCCTGCACCGCCGTCATCCCCTGCAGCGTAAATGTCTCCCGCAGCAGGTTCGGGCGCTGGTTCTCCTGGCCCACCGAGGCGGTGAAGCCCCCTCCGCCTTCGAACTTGCCGGTAACGCGCATGGTCTTGATGGCCTTCATCTTCTCGATTCCGCCCCGAGCCTGGATATTCTTGGCAATCAATTCGTCTGCGGTTTGAGAATAGGAAAAGATACCGAGGCAGCAGACAGCAACCAGCACAGTCAACGCATGACGCATCGAGCGGACTCCTGTTGTAGAGGGATTTGAAGAACCCGGAATACGAGAAACAAAACTCTACTCGGTAGTAGACGCTCTTTTCAAGTCTTGGTGAGCGGACTCTGGAATCAGGCGTCTGGCCGTCGGCTGGGTCAATAATCCCTGACCACAAAGTGAGAGAGCCCGAACATAAAACTTGCCAGAGCAAATGCCACACTCCAACCACTGCGCGTGCGCCGGGCGAGGCCAGGGATTCGATTCATCAAATAGCTGCGAAAAGACGAGTTCTTCCCCAGAGAATGGCGATGTTATAACAGCAATCCTTCCAGGCAACGCCAAGCCCGTGGCTTTCATTGACTTGCCCATTTCTCGGACGTAAGATTTCGCGTCAGTGATCGGCCAAACCATCTCGCACTACCGCATCCTCGAGAAGCTCGGCGGAGGCGGCATGGGGGTGGTCTACAAAGCTGAAGACATCCGCCTGCGCCGTTTCGTCGCCCTCAAGTTCCTCCCCGACGACGTGGCCCACAGCCCGAACGCACTGGGCCGGTTTCAGCGCGAGGCCCAGGCTGCGTCGGCGTTAAACCACCCCAACATCTGCACCATACACGATATCGGCGAGCAGGATGGTCGCGCCTTCATCGCCATGGAGTTTCTGGAGGGGATGACGCTGCGCCACCGCATCGGCGGGCGTCCCATGGAATTGGACACGTTGCTGTCGCTGGCCATCGAGATCGCCGACGCCCTCGATGCAGCCCATGCCAAGAGCATCGTGCATCGTGACATCAAGCCCGCCAATATCTTCGTCACCACCCGCGGAGTTGCCAAAGTTCTGGACTTCGGCTTAGCCAAAATTTCGGGCAAGCCAGGAACAGAAGGAGCGCTTACCGCCGCAACCATCGATTCGGAAGAAGTTCTCACCAGCCCCGGACAAGCTTTGGGAACGGTCGCCTACATGTCGCCGGAGCAGGTAAAAGGGAGAGAACTCGACGCGCGCACCGACCTGTTCTCCTTCGGCGCGGTGCTCTACGAAATGGCGACCGGGACCCTGCCCTTTCGCGGCGATACTTCCGCGTTGATCTTCGATTCCATTCTGAATCGCGTTCCCGTGCCTCCCGTGCGCCTGAACCCCGATGCTCCGGCAAGGCTTGAAGACGTGATCAACAAAGCTTTAGAGAAGGATCGCAACCTGCGCTACCAGCATGCCTCGGAGATGCGCGCCGACTTGCAGCGCTTGAAGCGCGACACGAATTCGGGAACCGGAATCGCCGCCGTGAAGTCTGCGCCCACCTCGGCGGTCACCACAATCGCCCGACAGCATAAAACCCGTGTGCTCGTGGGTGGAGTGACCGTTCTACTGATAGTGGCCGCGGCTGCATTCGGGTTGTATTCGCTCCTCACCCGCGCCGCGCCGATGCCGTTCCGGAGCTTCACAATCACTCAGATTACGAATACGGGTAAAGCGGTGGCAGCCGCAATTTCGCCCGACGGCAAGTACATCGTGAATGTACAAAACGACGGCGGGTTGGAAAGCTTGTGGTTGCGCAACGTTCTCACCGGCAGCGACACGCAGATTATCGCTTCCTCGGCTTTGCGCCACAGGCATCTCTCCTTTTCGCCGGATGGCAATTACGTGTACTTCATCCAGAATATTGGCGACGGGCCGGATCTGTTCCGCATGCCGGTCCTGGGTGGAACCTTGCAGTCGGTCGCGAAGGATGTCGACAGCGACGTCACGTTCTCTCCCGACGGGCGGCAAATTGCCTATGTCGAAGGTAACGAACCAGTGAGCGGGGAATTTCAGCTACTGTCGGTCAATGCGGACGGCACCAACAAAACGACTTTGCTCACCGAGAAAAACCCGAACGAAGACAACAACAATTTCCCACGCTTCGCGTGCTGGTCACCGGACGGAAAGAAAATCGCTCTCACGCAAGGCACTTTCGGCGACACCGAAATCCTCAAAGCTTTCGACCTCGCCACGAAGCGCATCAGCGTGATGGCGAGATTTCCGAATATTCTTCTGTACCAGTCCAGTTGGCTTCCTGAAGCCAATCGGCTGATTGTTGCCTATTCGGAGAAGGGGCCGAATCCCGGACGCAGGCAAATCGGCGTGGTCTCGAGCACTGGAGGCAAGCTGCAGCCGGTTACGCGCGATACCAACAGCTATTCGGGCTTAACGATGTCCGCGGACGGAAAGACCGCCGCTACCGTCCAGGTGAAGACCACGCGCACACTGGAAATCATCCCCGCTCGCGGCTTGAGTACGGCGATGGCAGGCTCACAGATCGAGAACGTAAGCACCTTCGATTGGACAGTGGATGGCAACCTTGTCGTCACGGACGGCTCCAAACTGTTGCAAGTGAAGCGCGATGGCTCGAAGCAAAGCGAACTGATCAGCGATTCCGGCGCAGCAGTCGTGAATCTGGCTCGCTGCTCGAACACCTATTTGATCGACTGGTCTTTTCACGCAGGAAAAGACGGCACCGCCATCTGGAGAGTCCATCCCGACGGCTCTAATCCCGAAGAAATCGGCAAAGGAAGTTCCAACACCTCGCCCGCCTGCTCGCCCGACCACAAATGGGTCTATTACCTCGATACTCTTCTTACCTGGATGCGCGTGCCGGCGGACGGCAGTGGTCCGCCCGAAGCGGTCGCTGGAACCAGGATCCCCGACATGTATGAGTATCTGGGTAACATTGATTTTTCGCCCGACGGGAAGCGCTTCATCGTCGTCGCCATGACTGAGGATAAGCGAACGCGCGCGACTCGAGTCAATCTGCTGCTCGTGAACTTGGATGCCAGTCCCGGATCGACGCCGCAAAGGCTCGACCCTGATCGCCGCATCTCTGCCGGTCTCTTGGCCAACACAATCTACACCGGTGGCCCAAAGTTCAGTCCCGACGGCAAAGCCATCGTCTACGACATCATCGATAAAGGCGTGGGCAATCTCTGGTTGCATCCGCTCGATGGCTCGCCCGGCCACCAGATCACAAACTTCACATCAGGGACAATCAACGCGTTCCGCTGGTCGCCGGATGGTAAGTGGTTGGCGGTCACCCGAATGCACGACATCTCGGATGTGGTTATCCTGCGGGAGACGAATGAGTAGACGGATACAACTTTGGCGTCGCCATCTAACATCGAGATACTGTTGTAACCAGGCGATTGCACGTTTTGATCGTTGGTCAATGAGCGTAATAGCGATATTTCAACGGTTTAAGAACTGAAAGTACCCACTCGGAATACCCTTGTTCCTACGCTAATTTCTGGGGAAAGTACACAGTCACTTCCCGCCGAGGGATCTCAGCCGTCCATGAAACCTCGTTGTCAGCTCTCGAAAATCACAGGGCACTTGATTGGGTCCCCCAAGTTGGTTGTGTACGGGTGTTCCGCGATGGGCTTGGATTTCTCTGTCCTCAGGTGGATTGCAATACTACGCCGCGGGAGTGGAGATTGGTTGGCGCCGCTGCCATGGAGTGTTAAGTTGTGGTGAAGACTCACGCCACCCGGCGGCAATACCGAGGCCACTTCATCCCAATTTCTATTTTCAAGCTTCAGACTCTCCTTGAGTCCATCAAGATTTACGTTGAAGAAGTCTCCTCCGCGCATTCCCCACTGGTGCGAGCCACGTACGAACTTCATGGGACCCGCCTCGGGTGTGACGTCGCTTAAGGCCAGCCAAGCGGTGAACACCTCGCCTTCCCAAACGGTTTGCCAGTAGAAGAGATCCTGATGCCATCCAACGCTCGCGCTGCCGCCATCTCCTGGCGGTTTGAATAGGAGTTGAGTCGCCCATATCTGAACCCAGCGAGCACCAGTTGCTGCCGCAGCTAGTCGGCCGATAGCAGGGTCGGAAACCAATCGCCGGAGAGTCTCGTCGCAGAAATGAGCTTGGTCGATCTTGCAGATCTTTGTTGACTGGGGGTTCGATTTCAGGTGCGCGAGCTGCTCGGCGGTTGCAAGTTTTGTAAGATCAAGGGGTGGAACCCCGGTCTCGTATTCGCCATTTATGACGGCATCCATGTGCGCAATGCCCTGCCGGGTCAGCAAGGGATCGACTGCTTCCGGTGCAATGTAGAAACCATTCGCCTCGAAGGATTTCTTAATGGCTCCTTGGTCCTCGTTGGCCATCGCCTTGTTCTCCTTGATATACAAGATTGTCGAACTGGAACTCTTACGCTGACTCTAGGGCTCGAATTGGATCTTCGGACCGCGACCAACCGCATCCGGTTCGAGGCGTCTGCTTTGGGTCCGATTCTTCGCGGGCGCGGACACGCGCTTCGATCTCCCAATCTCAGCTCTGCTCAAAAGATCTCGAAAGCGAACAGCCTGCCTGACGCTCATCCAGTCACAGATGTCGGTTAGATCACTGACCGGCTTCTGGCTGTAGGGCAGCGTATGCTGGTACGGAGGAGGTCCGAACTCGGGCGTCAGAGTGACGGTTTCCATCCCTCGCCGCAACTGTGCGTTCCATACTTCAGTCCACCACGCCTCGTGAGCTTCAAGGTGTGATTTCCATTCGGGCGCGCGTGGATCGGATACTTGAGGTCCTTCCTCGTAACCCACACGAGCGTGGAGATGGAAACACTGAGATGCTGCTCGCTGAATAATGTCGGCACAATCTCCCAGCAACCGTTCTGCGACGCACACCCAATGACTAAAATCACAAGTCAACTTTAGTTCTGGAAATCGCTGCAAAAGCGTCTGGGTATGCCAAGGATTCCCGAAATAACGAGAGCGATGGGTCTCATGGGAAATAGGCACCCCGATCTTCTTCTCGAGGTCCAATGCCAAGCCGTAAAAATCCTCTGCTTCGGTTGCTGTCCAACTATCTGAGCCAGTGTGAGCATTAAAAAAGAGCGGTTGTGGATCCAAGGAGTTTTCGATCTGCTCGCGCAGGAATTGCAGATGCCGCTGTACGCTGCCCCCGCCGGAAAACGGAGCGCTGCTAAATACCAGCGATATCCAGCGGAGCCCTTCGCTTTGTAGCGTCTTGCGCAAGAGCGCCGGGTCGGGACACATCCCAAGCCAACCTTCGAGCGCCTGATAGCCAACCTCATGCCAGGATGAAATATGAGGCGAGAAGCCGCCTGACAGATCGACGCCCCAGAGATGTCGAACCAGAAGTAGTTTCATGCGATTGAAGCGCTCATCTCATCGATGTTTTCTCGAAGGGGCGTCGAATCCAAGTCATTCTCTGTCAGCCCGAGCATCTGCAAACGACAGTAAGGCCCCTTCAGTGCGTTAGATGCCGACATGGGCAACCACTGTACCACTAATAGCATCATTCCGAGGCCAGTGTCAATCCAGAGAAACGCATTCCGCCCGACGGTAGGCCGGCATCTGGAACGCCTGCGGGATACGATTCTCATTGCGCGCAGGGAGGACATCCTTAGTCCACTGCACAACAGCCGAGCCTGGGCATTTGCTTGACAGTAATGTCAAAAGTGGTACAGTGGCTATCTCTCTAAGAGACCTCAGGAACCGGGTTGACCAAGAACCCTGCTCCTGGTTTTAGTCATGACCCTCAATCGCCGCGAATTTGTGCAAGGGATTTTTGCCGCCTCTCAGGTCGGCCTTCTGCCGACACTCCTCTCCGGCGACGAGAAGGAGCCGCTTTCAGTAGCACCGCGGCTGCTCTCGAAAGGAGATCGCTCACCCATGGCGTCCCGGTTCCTTCCAACTTCGGTCCTGGCAGGATCCATCTCCGCTCCACGACTGACCTGCCCCCCGGTTGACCACCGTGGATGGGAAACCTGGGACGATGTTGGGGCCGTGATGCGGAAGGCTCCCAACTGCGCAATGTGCCAAAGCTGGCTCTCTAACCCCGAGCAGAAACTAAGGCCGGGAACCGTGGCGGTGGCACACCACGGAAATGATTTAATCGTCTACGCGGAGCTAACGGATGATGACATTTTCAACCCCGTCAAGATGAATGGTGTCGACGCGTTTACACGCGGAGATGTGATAGAGATTTTCCTTCGGGCGGAGGATGAGGACAACTATCTTGAACACCACATTACCCCGGATAACTACATCCTTCAGCTTCGTTGGCCTAGTGTGAGGGTAGTTAACAAATTGGTTGAGGACACGAATGCCGGTAAACACGTGGACTATCTTAGTTTGTACGCGGGGCACGTTCCGGTCCGGAGCCAAACCTTGGTGCAGGCCGATCTTTCTCTTTGGCGGATACTGGCTGTCATTCCTCTCGATCTTCTAACGTCACATCCTAAAGACGCCATTGCCCGTGATTGGAGTTTTTCTTTTTCCCGATACGACTATACTCAGGGGCAGAAACAGCCGGTTCTATCTTCAACATCTGCTTTGAGGGCACCCAACTTTCACGAACTTACGTCCTGGGGCAGGCTTTCCCTGATGGGCTTGCCGACCGCGAGTACACAACGTTGAGAAATCGAGATTGGTAAACGAAAGCGAGCCGCACGAGGCAGGTCCGCTGATTCGGCCAGTAGACGATCATAAGGAACGTATTGGATGGCTTTTCTACACGGATTGTCCTTTATTCTCTTTTTGCTGGGAGCCACGGTGGCTCAAAACATTGAGCCGGGTAGTGATCAGTCGAGCGTGCACGGCGGCAGTTTTTACGATGTCACATCAAAACTTGGTTTGGATTTTCACTACCTTTCTTCGCACACCGCAAGAAAGTACTTGATTGAAACGATGGGGGCTGGCGCTGCTCTTTTCGACTACGACAATGACGGTCGTCTCGACATTTTCCTTGTAAATGGCGCGCCAATTAAGGATCCTACGCCGAAGGGATCCATTCCCCAAAAGACAGGCCCTGAATACTGGAATCGTCTTTATCACCAGCGAAGGGATGGCGCCTTTGAGGATGTAACCGAGAAGGCGGGACTACAGGGAAGCGGCTACGGGATGGGGGTGGCAGTTGGGGACTATGACAACGACGGATACGAAGACCTGTATGTTACTGCGTTGGGTGGGAACAGGCTTTACCATAACAATGGAGACGGGACATTCAGCGATGTGACGGAGAACGCGGGAGTCGCCGGTGGAGGCTGGTCGACCAGCGCTGCCTGGGTAGACCTTGACGGTGACGGACTTTTGGATCTGGTCGTCCTCCGTTATTTGCAGTGGGACTTTGACGATATCTGGTGTGGAGAGCACAAGGAAGGCTACCGCTCATATTGCCATCCCGATCAGTTTCAACCGGTTGCACCACTGGTGTATCACAACGACGGGCGTGGCCACTTTACTGAAGTTTCCCGGCAGATAGGCCTTGATAAGCGGGGAAAAGGGTTGGGCATAGCGATTGCTGATTACGACCGCGACGGGCATGTTGATGTGTTCGTGGCCAATGACTCAGTACCAGAATTTCTTTATCATAATAAAGGCAATGGGACATTCGATGAAGTTGGCCTCGCAACGGACGTTGGGGTTGACGATAATGGAAGTAGCTACGCCGGCATGGGTGTAGACTTCGCTGACTATAACAATGATGGCCTGCCCGATCTTGTGATTACGAGCCTGGCGAATCAGAGGTATGCGCTTTATCAAAACAACGGCCATGGCGGTTTTAACTACGTCACAAATGCTTCTGGCATCGGGCACATGTCAGCGGCTCATTCAGGGTGGGGAGTTCGCTTTATCGACTACGATAACGACGGCTGGAAGGATTTGCTGATCGCGCAGGGGCATGTGATTGACACAATCGAGTTGGTCTTTCCCCAATTACTTTATCGCGAGCCTATGCTGCTCGCGAGGAACTCAGGCAAAGGCTTCGTTGATGTATCGGCCGGTTCGGGGAGCGCATTGAATGAACGCTGGGCAGCACGGGGCATGGCGATTGGAGACATTGACAACGACGGCTGCCTTGACGCAATTGTAACCACGAACGACGGGCCTGCTTATATTCTCCGCAATGAGTGTGCCACCGGAAATCACTGGTTAACTTTGAATCTGGTCGGCAAGAAGAGCAACCGTGACGGAATTGGAGCGGAAATTGAAGTTATCACGGCCAAAGGTCGACAATTTGCAACGGTCAGCACGGCGAGCAGCTATCTTTCATCAAGTGACAAGCGTGCGCATTTTGGTTTGGGGCCGGAAACAATCGCACAGATCGAAATCCGGTGGCCGAGCGGTATTGTGCAAACTCTAACCAATGTTCGCGCGGATCAGATCTTGAGGGTGGATGAAACTGAACAAGGGAAAGCGCGAAATTGAAGCTTGTTCGTCGGAGCTTGTCCAACAGCGGCACGATGCAGGGGTGAGTTCCGAACGGCAGCGTTTGAAAATCACCGATTTCGTTCTCGGAGCCCGGCTGCAACGAGAGGTTCTCATGGTAGTGCGACGCGTCTCAATACTCGGGCTGGCATTGTGGACTCTGTTCCCATTGCTGGTGGTTGGTCAGGGACAAAGCTACGGAAAGCCGAAGCCTCGGGTGGTCGTAGTCGGAGTCAACGGCATGGAAATGGATGTTATCCGGCCGCTGCTCTTGCAGGGAAAAATGCCCAACCTGTTCTCTCTAATCAAAAGAGGAGCATACGGCAAGCTGCGAACTGTTTCGGCGCCGAATTGTCCACGCGTTTACACCACAATGTTCACCAGCACCAAGCCTGAGGAGCACGGGGTTACGGGCTTCATTGTGGGAGGCATTACTGCCAACACCAACATGCTGAAAGAGGAACCGATCTGGTCGGTGCTATCGAAGAATGGTGTGACAGTGGGCATGGCGAATGTTCCGGCTACCTTTCCGGTGATGCCGGTAAACGGTTACATGATCAGCGGGATGTTGACGCGCGGAAAGAACTGCGAGGACGGCGTACTTTGCGCGCCCAAGCTTTCCGAAGTCGAGGGCGGCGATGCAGTTTATCCTCCTGCCTTGAAAGCGGAGTTGCTTAAAAACGTTGGCGACTTTTATATCGACTGCGAACGGATGCCCGCCGCCGCTGATCTCAAGGGGCATGAATCGGAGGTGATTGATGCGTGGCTCACGAAGGTCCAGCTGATCCGTAATCAACAGATCCATCTTTTCGATTACCTGCTGGAGCATCATGTCACGGATTTCACCTGGTTGGCACAGTCTTGTGAAGATCGCACCGGGCACTGGCTGTATCCGATCGCGCCGTATAACGCAGGCTACAACCCCAATATAAACGGGATACGGACCGAGGCTTTCCCCGACCAGTACGTTGCGTTCGACAAAGTGCTGGGCGAAATCCTACGGCACATTGATGACAACACGTACGTAATAATTGTTTCCGATCACGGGATTAAACCTCTGCGCGAGTTCGAAGACACTGATCCGCACGCGCACATGGATCACGAAAAGACTACTCCTGTGGTTGCCAAGCACGACTTCGCCGATGGTGACGACGTGCCGGGATCATTCTTTGCGATGGGTCCCGACATCAAACACGGCCTGCGGCTTATGGGGTTTGAGGCTTCTGTATACGACATAGCTCCCACCATCTTGCATCTTTATGGTATTCCGCAGCCGCCGCAGATGCGTGGACGCGTATTAAGCGAGATCTTTGAGGGCCCACAGAAGACAGCGACGACGAAATAGTCCATTCGCGGAAGTCAGCAAAGCTCTTGTGTGCTTGTTCTATCGACGAGCCGGTCGTTCAGTGTGTTCTCGGACCATTCGAGCCTGAGCCTTTGCTTGTCTTGCCTTCGTCGGCATGCCAGAGCGTGCGTAGGCAATCGCGAGCGTTTCAAAAACCGCAGGATTCCCGGCCTCGTTCCTGGAAAGTGCTTCAAGGTCGCGTACCGCTTCAGCAAAGTTACCCTCCGCAATCTCTGCCTTCGCGAGCCCGAGCTTGGCTTTCACGCTATTGGGTTTCACAAGCAGAGCTGCGTGGAATTCGTCTTCGGCGTCTGGCGGATTCTCAAGCTGGAGATCGACTTCTCCGAGAAGCAGCAGGACTGGTAATTGCTGGGACGAGAGCCTCAGGCTGGCTTCGAGTGCATCGCGTGCTGCCGCGAAATTGTTCACCTTCGCGAATGCCTGTCCCTCCATGAATGCAGCCGTCGCGTCATCCGGATGAACTTCCAGTGCTTCCTTCAGATGCTGTACAGCCTGATTGTAATTTCCCGCTTGCAGTTCGAGTTCTCCCAGTTGCCGGAGGGCGATTGGAGATTTGGGCTCTAGAACGAGTACCTTCGCGAAAGACTCCCGAGCCTCCGCCGAGCGGTTATTTTCCTCAGCGACCATCGCGGTATGCAGCAGGTTCTGCTGCTCAATCTTATCCTTCGGGTCCGGTAGCATTGACGGCTCGGGCACAGTCGTAGCTGATTCTTTATCAGCCAGACCGACATAGCCCAACGCTCTTAGCTCATCGAGCGTTTGCGGCTTGACGCTTCCTTCGGAAATCTTAGGGGCGGATTCTCGTGCGCGCCGTTTCGCCAGCATGGCGCGGGCTTTTTGCACTTGATCGTTCCACGGTTCATATTTGTTGTCCAACTCCCCTGCATCAGCGCGCAAGTCATAGAACTCAGGCCGAGGTGCTTCAATGTACTTGACTCCTTCGCTTCGCACGGATCGCAATGGAGCCCATCCAAAGCTCAAAGGATAATCGGTTTCGCTAAAGGCGGGACGCGAACTGTCATACACCCCTGCAAAATACGGCTTTAATGAATCGCCGTCCCTATTCTGAAGCGCGGGAGCGTTCACCAGTTCCAGAACGGTGGGCAGAATATCTACTGTCCGGACCTGTGCATTGACAACCACGCCAGCGTCGAGTTCTTCTGGCAGCTTAATGATCAGAGGTACATGCGTCGTCGAGTCATACAGAAATATGCCGTGTGTTTCTTCGTGGTGTTCTCCTAACCCTTCTCCGTGGTCGCCCACCACCACGATGATCGATTCCCGATATCGACCGGTCTTATGGAGATATGCGATGAAGTGTGCAAGCGCAGAATCCGCGTATGCGATCTCCCCATCGTACAAATGGGTCTTGTATCTCTGTGAAAAAGGCGCTGGAGGCTCATAGGGATCGTGGGGATCATAAAGATGCACCCACACAAAATGCGGGCCCGTTGGATGCCGGTTCAACCATTGTTCCGCACGTTGTGCGACATCCATGCCACGGCGTTCGATGCGGCCCCATCGTAGTTTCGTCGGTGGAGGGTCAGGGAAGCTATCATAGAAGTCGAACCCTCGATCGAATCCGGGAGCGAGACTCTTACTGTCAAGGATGACCGCTCCTATGAAGGCCGCCGTGTGATAGGTAAGTTGCTTGAGCAATTCCGCCGCGGTTGGATGCGCGGGGGAAAGCGGAATAGCGAAGTCCGTCACCCCATGAGATTGCGGCAATAACCCTGTCAGAATGCTGGCGTGAGAACTGTTGGTTAACGGACTCGGCGTGAACGCCTGAGCGAAGCGGATGCCGTCTTTTGCCAGACCGTCTAAAGCGGGCGTCTCTATTTGGCTATAACCGTAGCAGTGAACGTGGTCGGCTCGCAAAGTGTCGATGGTGACAAGGAAAATATCAGGCTGGCGCGCTTTCCTGGGCGTCGAAGCCCATGCGGCCAGGCTGAACAGGAGAAGACCCCAATACGCAATCCTCAGGGTGTGAAAGACCTTCATCTCTAGATTCTATAGCTTGATGCCGCATCCCTCGCACTACGAAGAGCCCGCAGCGCGAAGTAGCAATTCGTAAATGAAAAGCTGTGCAATCCCCGATGGTGGAAGTATTCTTACGTCGTAGCCAGGCACATCAACCGCCGCATCGCCTACGAGCCAATGTTCATTGATGACAATGTCGCCAAACTGGCGAAAGTCAACTTCTGCGGGGAGAGGAGATGTGACCCAGACGGCCTTCGCGCCTGCACGTCGCGCGGCATTCCACAGGTCGAGAGGAGTTGCAACATAGCCCAGCCAAATAAAGTACCCGTCCGTTCCCAATAAACCTTGCAGGTTCTTGTTGTCCTTATTGACGTCAAGATAACGAAACAATTTGCCGTCGCGAGATGAGGCATAGAACATCAGATGCCCCAGAACCATTAAGTCTGCCGGATGCGATTTCGATGCCCGCTGAGCCATCTCGCGGCCCACCCTAATGATGTTATCCAGGTCGTGCTCCTTAATTTGGAGCACCATATTTGAGATGTACTCGAGATACTGGCGTGCGATTACTCCAGCCCGAACGGGCTTCATACTCGGTATCCCATCATGAAACGCAGCCCCGACTCCCGTGCGATAGGTGGGAAGCGGCGGATACGACATGGCGACCGATCCTTTGGACGGACCCTGACTTGTGTAAATATTGTTCCGTTCTCTGGCTCCATAAATCACCAAGCTTTGAAAAAAGCCCAGGGTGTGGTTTTGCCGGGCAGTACTGGAGGCGACCTCGCCGGTCAGAGTCCAAAGAGATAGAACATTACCCATGCGGGTAAAGTTCGTTTCCGCGCTCCATGGGGTTAGGTTGTCGATCCAATGGGTAAACGTGGGCGCGCCATTCTGTGGACGCGGGCCGAACGCCACGACCAGACATCCTTTTTGTTCAAGATCTTTGGCGGCAGCAGTTTCAGCCGCTATCGTCTCCGGCGTATAGCTTAGCCAAACCACATCCCCTTTTTGGAGAACAACTCCCTGCGGTGGTTGTCCAAACAATTCTCCCAACTGTTTGTACTGTTCGACAGTAGGAAGCGGACTAGTGGCAAACAGTCCTCCGGCGCGGCCTGTTCCTTCAGATACCCAAGCGGGGTCACCGGCGAGATAGAAAGAACCTCCCGCAAGAAGAGCCTGAGCCGTCAGGTCTGCAGGTCCGAGTAGGCGGTCTATATTCTGTTGTTGTCGATTGACGAGTTCCGAAACATTCTTGACGTAAGGATCGACAAGGTTTTCTGCGTTACAAGGCTGCGAGACCCAGGCCACGAGCAGGATGATTCCAAACCAAAGCAATGTGGTTTTCACAAATGTCTCCTCAATGACAGAAAGAAAACTTCACGAACCGCCCAAGAACTGCAGCTACAGCTGGGTTTCGCGTCTGCATTTCCCGAGCATGAATGCCGGACAATGCTAGATATACCCATGGCGCTCAAGACCGGACAGAGGCGGAAGACCCTCTCGCATTTCTTTTCGAACGCGTTGTTCGGCGGAGGCGATCTCTTCGGCTTTCACGAGCACTTCGCCGATCTGGCCGCTGGGGATCACAAGGATTCCATCAAACTCTGCAAAAATCAGATCGCTTGGATGGATAGTCACCGATCCAATCGTAACCGGCTTCTGTGTGGCCACCATTTCCCAGCGCCCAATTGCATTCAGCGGTGAGAGGTCACGATAGAAAACCTGGAACCCAATCTCACGCAAGCCTTCGATGTCACGTAAATTGCCGTCGAGAATTACTCCCGCACAACCGCGAACCTGGGCAGCATTCCCGGTGAGTTCGCCGAAGTGACCGACGTTGCTGTTTGGATTCACCGAGACGATAACGCTGTCAGAAGGGATCGTTTCAAAAACCTTAAGGTAGGAGTGAATTCGTTTGATGCCTGCGTCCCAGTTCAATCGAGGCTCGATGGCACGGCCTTCCACTGTAAGAGCCAGCCCGACCATCCGTTTGTCGGGAAATAGGGGCCGGAACGCGGTGGGGAGAACCTGCTCTGCAAAACCCAAGTGGTATAGCGCGTCGCATACCGCTGGCATGTAGAGTTTTCGGAATCGGGCACAAAGTTCTGCGGTCTCGATCTGCTTCATTCCTTCGCCTCCTGAGATCTGTTTCAAAGAACTGTCGCAGGGTCACGGTCGAGTCCTGATTAATATCGACCATGCCGATGCAGGTAAAGCCACGCGCCCAGAGCGTAGATCTTGGCTGCCTGCAGCACACTTTCAACTGCCAAGGATTCGTTGGGACTGTGGGCCAGAGGCAACAATCCAGGGCCAAAGGCAGCTACCGTCGGAATTCGAGCCGTGAGCTGAAACTGTGCTGCATCGGTCGCCCCAGGAAATGCTTCAAGTCGCGGAGTGTGGCCCAAAACCGTACGGGCAGCCGTTAGCAGCGACTGCACAATAGATTCATCCGGACTAATTTCGGTGGCGGGAACCCAGGCTTCGAAAATTAATTCAGCTTTGAGTTCCGGCTCATCTTCCATGGCTCTTGTCAGGAACTCTTGAAGATCCTCTTCCATCTGGCTGCGAGTCATGCCCGGAAGCGTACGGATGTCACAAGCAAACTCCGCGCTGCCCGGATAAACACCGTAATACACACCTGCCTTTGCCATCACACCGATATTTACCGTCGGTCCGAGTCCACCTAAAGGATGACCTGGATAGGTCAATTGTGCCTTTAGTTCACGGTGCATGCGGTCAATCAGTCGCGCCATCATGACTGTGGCATTCACTGTCGGCATTCTGTCGGAGATGCTCGAGTGGACCTGAGTTCCCGACACTCGCACTCTAAATAGGGCAGCGCCACGCGAAACAATATGCAACGCCTCCCACTCCTGCGTGATACCGCTGGGTTCGCCGATCATCGCGGCATCGGCTTGCAGAAAGCCGGATTCCGCAAGCCAGCGAGACCCGAACACAGAACCGGCTTCTTCGTCGGCTGTGAAAACCAGCAAAAGATTGCCCCGAAAATCAGGGTGAGAGCGTAACGCGGCAGCAGCGTAGACCATGGCGGCGACAGCGGCTTTCATGTCCCCCGATCCGAGCCCGATCAATCGCCCGGCGCTTATCACTGGAGACAAGGGATTCGTGGCCCAGGAATTCTCGTCACCTGCGGGCTTAGTGTCCAGGTGACCGCTCAGGATCAGGGTCGGGCCTTCTTCGGTGCCGGTCAATCGCGCAATCACGTTCGGTCGGGTTTCTTCAGATGCCAGTTGCCTGACGTCCGTGATTCCCAGGACAGTGAGTCGTTCGGTCACCAGTCTTGCCGCAGCTCGTTCATCCCCAGGAGGATTGGGACTTGGGGTCGCGATGAGGCGGCACGCAAGGTCCAGCAGTTCGCCTTCCCGAGCATCCAGAAAGTTTGAGAAGCCAAGAGCCGCCTGTTCGTAGGCGTTGTCTCTGGCGAGAGGGCTAGTCATTTCGCCGCCTTCGACCGCTGCAACAACCCGCCAAGGCGACGAATTCCTTCTTCGATCTCGCGAACTTCTCCGGCTAGCGAGACGCGAACAAAACCGTGGCCTCCGGGCCCAAAAACTTCTCCCGGCGCAACTGCTACTTTCTCTTCTTTAAGGAGCTTCATCGTGAAGTCCATCGAGGACATGCCAGCGTCCGCCACATCAATCAGCATATAAAATGTCCCCTGCGGTCTAAATGCCGTTAGCCCTAGATCGCGGACGACGTCCCAGGCGCGATCTCGCGCTTCGCGATATGCTTCTCGCATTGCAACGACGTCGGTGGTAGGTCCCGTTAGTGCCGTCTCTGCGGCTTTCTGGGAAATGGAACTCGGACACGAGCATAGAGGTTCTTGAATTTTTCTCAGGTTATCGGCCAGGGGCTGCCGGGCAACACAGTAACCTAGCCTCCACCCGGTCATCGCGTATACCTTCGAGAAGCTATAAACCGAAATCACAAAGCCGTCTTGATCGAATCGACCGGCAGAGATGTGTTCCGTTTTATCGTCCAGTACCATCTGATCGTAGACTTCATCCGAGATTAGCCAGATTCGCCGGCTAGTAGAGAATTCGACCAGACTCTTAATCAATTGTTCCGGGAAAACCGCACCCGTCGGATTTCCTGGGCTGTTAATAAAGAGCGCCTTGGTACGTGGGGTTACCAAAGATTTCAATTCCTCTAAGTTGGGAAGATAAGTTTCCTTGCGCCTCAGAGTGTAGAAAACAGGAACTCCTCCAACGAGCCGAACCATCTCATCCATATTTGGAAAGCCGGGAGTCGGGAGCAGGACTTCGTCGCCGGGATTTAAAAGAGTCAGATAGATGGCGTAGAGTGCATTCATCGCTCCCGGGGTAACAACGATTTGATCGGCATCGACTGAATATCCGTTAGTACGCTTGATTTTGTCAGCGAGTAGCTCCCGAAGACTGCGGAAGCCACCGTTTGGAGTGTATCGAGTGAAACCCTCGCGGGCGGCGTTAAGCGCACCCTGAATGATATAGGCCGGCGTCGTGAAGCGAGGTTCGCCGATTTCCAGCCGGATTACGTTTGACATCGATCCAGCCAGATCGAAAACCACCCTGATTGAAGAACGCTTGGCAGCAAGGACTCGCGCCGCAATTCCTGGACCCAGTTCTGAGTCAACCATATGTGCTCCGTGAGCGGACTTTTTCAGACTTCCGCACGTTGCCGCCGAATCTGACTTAGCCTTTCTTCGTTTCTACTGCACCGAGAAGATCACCGACTGGCACGATGCTTCCAACGGCCTGGGTAATGGAAACAATTTCACCGTTAACCTCGGAATCGACCACCAATAAAGCTTTTTCAGACTCAAGCTCAACCAGCGCAGTTCCCACTTCCACGGAATCGCCGACCTTTACTAACCAGTTTGCCACCGTTACTTCGGTCGTATCCATGCCCATCTTTGGAACCCGTATTTCTGCTTTCATGCGAAGGTCATCCTCTAGCCAATTCGAGCTCGGACCGGCCGACCCGGTCTCTTATCGCTCGCTCGAGCTGCCTCCCGTTGGGCAAAACATGTTTATCTAACGCAGTACTGAACGGGACGGGTACATCCGCTCTAGTAATCCGTGATATCGGCGCTTTTAGAAATTGCGCAAGATGTTCCGCTGCGTATGCAGCAATCTCGGCGGCAAATCCACACGTGTGGTTCGAGTCATCAAAAATAATCAGCCGGCCGGTTCGGCTGACAGAGGAGTGCAGCAGAGCGTGATCGAACGGCAGAAGGGAACGCGGATCCAGGACTTCAACAGAGATGCCATCTGCTTGGAGTCGTTCTGCAACTTTAAGGGCTTCCACCACTAGGTGGCCAACTGCGAGTACCGTGACATCGGTGCCCCTCCTCTTGATATCGCCAGATCCCAAAGGTATGAAAACCTCGTCTTCAGGAACGTGTTCGCTAGTGTTCATCAGGGCTGCGGGAGCAAAGACTACGACCGGATCATCTTCTCGCATTGCTGCAGTAAACAGGCCCTTAGCATCACGTGGACTGGACGGTATCACTACCTTCATACCAGCCTGCAAGAGACAGGGATACAAGTGATCCGAGTGTTGCCCGGCGAGCCCCGGGCGAGCGCCGGACCCCGGCACAATGTAAGTGACTGGTACTTTTACCTGGCCACCCATCATGTAACGCAACTTCTGCGCCTGATTTACCATTTGCTCGAAGGCGACGTATATAAGTGTGCCGATCTGAAACTCGACCACGGGGCGAAGCCCGGCCACTGCAGCCCCGGTTGCCAAACCAACGAAGGCTGATTCAGAAATTGGAGTGTCCCACACTCGATCCGGCCCAAACTCCTCCAGGCATCCTTTCGTGATTCCGCGGAGAGACTGCCTTACGTCCTCCCCGAGAACTACAACGTTCGGATCGATCCGCATCTCCTGCATTAGAGCTTCGCGCAAGGCCCGCAAGTAATTTATTCGCCGGTCCATATGCTCCCTCTTGCAGGAATATCCGAGTGAGCGGTGGCGTACATGTGATCAAGCGCTTCTTCGGCCTGAGGCCACGGGCTTGAGCGCGCATAGTCCACGGCCTCGTCTAGAACTGTTTCTATTGATTGATTTATGGAATTACGTTCCTCGGAGCTTAGTACTTGCATCTCTTCCAATTTTTTCTCCCAGAGCGCGATTGGGTCGCGTTGCCGCCAGTTCTCTACTTCCGCCGGCGAACGGTATGTCAGGCCCAGAGCTCTTTCGGCTGTGAAATGGCCCTGGAAGCGATATGCGCTGCATTCCAGCAAAGTGCAGCCCTTGCCGGATCGGGCCCGATCCACCGCGAACTGAGCGGCTTCCATCACGGCCTCTACGTTCATTCCGTCGAGTGCAAGTCCTGGGAAGCCATATGCGGCTGCCCGCGCCGCTATGCCTGGGCCAGCGGTCGAATAGCTGACGGGTGTGCTGACCGCGTACTGGTTGTTCTCGCAAATAAAAATCATCGAGAGGCCAAAAACTGCGGCCAGATTCATCGTCTCGTGTAAAACTCCTTGATTCACAGCACCGTCACCGAAAAATGCAACCGCGACCAAATCGCTCTTACGAATCTTGGCTGCCCAAGCCGCCCCCGCCGCAATCGGCACACCCGCCGCGACGATTCCATTCGCTCCGTATATCCCCAGAGAAAGATCAGCGATGTGCATGGAACCACCCTTGCCGCGGTTGTAGCCCGTCTCGCGGCCCAGTAGCTCCGCCATCATTCTTTTGGGATCGCCACCCTTGGCGATAATGTGACCATGGCCCCGATGCGTACTAGTGATCACGTCCGTGGTACGAAGAGCGCTGCAGACGCCGACCGCGATCGCCTCTTCACCGATATATTCGTGCGTAACTCCTGCGATCTCGTTGTTGTTAACGAGTGATATAACCCTTAGTTCAAATTGCCGTATAAGCCGCATCATGCGGTAGATTTCTTTGCAGCCTGCGGGAGTAAGATCAACGGATCTTTTCGCGCCAGGTTTGTCATCACATTGCATGTGAAGCGACCCTTCCTTAAGAAGCTCGTGACCCATCAATTAACCCATGAACGGCAGCGACAATATCTTCAGTTTCCAGGTGATAGCGTTTCATCAGATAGGGGATTGATCCGCTCTCACAGAAAGCATCTGGAATCCCAATGCGTTTTATCCGAACACTCAGTCCTGCGTCGGCGACGACGTCGGCCACGGCCGTGGCAAGCCCGCCTGTAATAACGTGATTTTCGACGACCACAACATTTCCTACGCGTCGTAGCAGCGACAAGGCCGATTCACGATCGAATGGTTTAATAGTGCTCACATGGAGCACGGCGGCGCTGACGGCTTTGGCAGTGAGCTTTGTTGCCGCGTCCAGCGCGCGTGCGGTCATGATTCCGGTACTAATCAGCGCCACATCATCGCCATCTCGCAAGAGACTCGCCTTACCAATTTCAAACTGGTAATCAACCGGGTCGAACACAACAGGGACCCTACCTCGTAAGAGGCGCATGTATACGGGCCCGTTATAATCAGCAATCGCGCGGACGGCTTGGGTCAGTTCAGTCGCATCGCAAGGGTCGATGACCACAAGATTGGGGATGGCGCGCATGAGAGCCATATCTTCGATGCCTTGGTGCGTGCCCCCATATCCTGTGGTCAATCCGGGCAGGCCAGCGATGATCTTTACATTTGCCTTGGCCAAGGCCGCCCCTATCGCGATGAAGTCATAAGCCCTGCGAGTCGCGAACACGCAATAAGTTGTTGCAAACGGTACAAAACCAGTACGTGCCAGCCCTGCCGCAGCCCCAATCAAGCTCTGCTCGGCCATCCCCATTTGGAAGAAGCGCTCGGGGAAACGCCGGGCAAACAAATCAAGGTCTGTGTATTTGCCCAAGTCTGCAGTTAGTGCGACTATTCGCGGGTCACGCTCAGCCAAGCGGACCAGCGCGTGTCCGAACGGCGCATCGACGACCTCGCCCTCCTGCGATGAATGGGAGGAAAGTAAATTGCCCGTTACTCCGCGAGGCGCCGTCACTTTCACGGAGTCAGTCATTTCTATCACTCACTTCAAGTTGTTCCCGCGCATGCTCCCACTCATCAGCCTCCACACGAATAAAGTGAGCTTTCTCGCGCTGTTCGAACAAGGGCACACCTTTGCCCATCATTGTGTCCATCACGATCGCGTGCGGCTGCCCTTGGACCCTTCTTGCTTGTTCCAAAGCCGAGACTATGGCGTCTATGTCGTTTCCGTTAATCCGCTGTGTATCCCATCCAAAAGCAGCCCACTTATCTGATACTGGTTCCACGTTCAGAACATCTGATGGCGTGCCATCCGCCTGCTGATTATTGCAATCGATGAATGCGAACAAATGATCGAGATGGTAATGTGCTCCCGCCATGGCTGCTTCCCAGGTGACTCCTTCCTGTAGCTCGCCGTCGGAAAGCATGACAAAAATCCGAGCGTCGCGCCTGTCCAAACGCAAACCTAAAGCCATGCCAACGCCTTGTGGAAGACCGTGACCTAAGGAGCCGCCCGTCATTTCAAATCCGGGCGTAAAGTCGGAACCAGCCATCTCAAGGCGCGAACCATCAGCACCATATGTATCCAACTCTTCCAGCGGAATCACGCCAGCCTCAGCTAGCGCGGCGTAGAGCCCAATCGAATAATGACCCGTAGAAAGAAGAAACCGATCGCGTTCGTTCCAGTCGAGGCGGAGTGGGTCATACCGCATCTCATGGAAGTAAAGAACAGCCAACAAATCAGCGATGCCGAGTCCTTGTCCCACGTA
This sequence comes from uncultured Acidobacteriaceae bacterium, assembly GCA_963841125.1. Taxonomy (GTDB): domain Bacteria; phylum Acidobacteriota; class Terriglobia; order Terriglobales; family Acidobacteriaceae; genus Sulfotelmatobacter. The sequence continues at coordinate 775,316 of CAWJBH010000003.1, read as the reverse complement.
ACCCTGCCCCACGCGCTCGCCCATTCGGAGTACGTCCCGACGCAACGCCTTCGCCCGAGCCATCAAGGCTCGCAAAGCCGCCGCATTCAGAGAACTTTTCGGCATTGACTTTAGTCAGAAAGTGCACATACAAAGTGATGAAAAGTTTCGCAAGCTTTACCGCACCGCGTACGCTTTAAGAAAGTTCCTGTCCGCCGGTGAAGTTAAGGCGCTCGGCGGTTATGTAAGCGGCCGCGTCGGAAGCAAGCCAAACCGCTGCTTCGGCAACCTCTCCGGGCTCAACGCGCCGCCGCATGGGCAAGCTGGCGGTCTGTTCGACTCTGACGTTCTCCGTGGTTTTACCATTCAGTCGCGCAAGATCGTCGGCGAGGATGTCGACCATTCCTCCTGTCATACGACCGGGAACCACGCAATTGACCGTGACCCCATATGGCGCCCAAGCAATTGCGGCTGCTCTGGTCATACTGTCAACAGCAGCCTTGCTAGCACCGTATGAAGCGAAGTGGGGGAACCCTCCGTGAGAGGCGGGCGTGGAAATATTGATAATCCTGCCGAAATTCTGAGGGATCATAACCTTCGCGGCCGCTTGCATGCAAAAAAACGCGCCCCGGGTATTCACACAAAACACTTTGTCCCACCGTTCTGGAGTAACTTCGGTCAACTCATCTACGAGGCAGAGCGCTGCACAGTTGACAAGAATATCGAGGCGGCCAAAGCGTGCGACAACGGTCTTGACCAACTCGTGAGACGAATTGGGATCGGCCACGTCGATCTTCAGGGCGAGTCCCTTGCCTTTTCCAACGCTCGAACCCAACGTTTCGATTGCCCCCTCATGGTCAACGTCACCAACGATTAAAGTGGCCCCCTCCCGTGCGTAGGCTTTGCAAATTGCCCGCCCAAGGTAGCCTGCACCCCCGATCACAACCGCTTTTCGATCTTTCAACATCATGTCCAGTAGCTCTCAGCTTTCCGTTTCTGAAGCACGCGTATTTTTGCGGCGTCCTTCCGCTATTTCTTCTCCAGATCGGGCCGTTGGCCGGCATCGAAATAGCGCCGATGCCAGTCCGTTCCTTGCCAGGTAGTTAATTTCCCATCTCGCGGCGCGAGCTTCACGAGAAAGCGTTCCCAGTCATGAGAAGGAGCCAGCAACTCGGCACCCTTAGGACCCAGGTAACGAACCGCCATCTCATTCGCCACGGGCAACCACTTCGACCCTTCGGCCCTTACCGGGCCCTCGATCACTTCGGCATGGCATTGTGCCAACACCTTTCTGTTGGCGCCTTCTGGCGGAGTTTCTTTTTCTTCAACGCAGATCGCACACCGGGGATCCTTTTTTAAGCGTTGTACCCATTCCGATTTCCGGCGCCCGACTACGAAGAACGCTTTGCCGTCCCACTGGTACCAGACCGGGACAATGAGCGGCCATCCGTCCTCATCTAAGAACGCGATTTTGATCAGCCACTTGCTGTCCGGACTTGCGAGGAATTCCTGAAGTTCCTCACTGGAAAGTGCACTGGAGCCCGGGGCGTACGTGGTGGCTTGGCTAAAAGCGCGCGCTCCCTTTTTGTCATTCATTTCCTTATTCCCTTCAAACGGCGTTTCGAGGGACTCCAAGACCGCGAATTGTTTTCACCGCTGCTTCGGCATGTCGTTTGCCGTTCCTTAAACTAATCGTCAGATGGCCCGGTAGAAGCGCCTCAAACGAGAGATCAGCTAAGCGCTCGATGGTCGAAATGTAGGCTTGTAAATTGCAATCAGGAACGTTCTGAAGAACAATCGTCCCGCCCCAGAAGAGGCTGTCTCCGCTGAATAAACAATCACGGCCACCCCCCTTCAACAAAAAAGCGAAATGGTCCTGGCTATGTCCCGGAGTTGCATATGGCAGCATTGTGAGCTGGCCGATTTGGAATTCCTGCCCCTCGTCAAACTCGACATCAACGGGACACGGCTGGAGATGGAAGTCAAGAGGGTAGATCCCTGCTTGTTTGGCAGCTTCCAAACCGACGGTTCTTGCGTCACCGGTCTTGATCGCCTGCGCCGATCGATGCGAGGTACAAACTTTGGCACCGGTTAATGCGCGCCATTCCGACAAAGCGGCTGCATGATCGGCGTGATAGTGCGTCACGAAAATTCTTGTGATCTTATCCGGATCCAATCCGTCGTTACGCATATTGTCGAGAACTTGACTGATGCCGGGACCCAGGCCGGAATCAACCAGAACGATTTCGTCTCCACTCGCTATCGCATAGATGTGGCAGTCGCCCTCATGGGAAAGGTTAAATGCAAGATTTCCCCCGCCAACCAGGTACACATCTTCCGTAATCCTCACGGGCATTGCCTCCGGACTGGCCGCAAATTAAGACCGCCAGCCTCGTTGATGCTCCGCCAGTTGGCTCCGGATTGCAAGGAAAACACTCCCCCGATGGTAGCTAGGATTACAAGCGAGAGGCAGCGCTCAATGTCGCTAGTTTGACTCGTGTGTTAAAGTGGCGAAGTGGTTGTACCATTTAGGCCGCCGCAAAACCACATAAAAGTACCACAATTGCTGAACGTGTCAATGAAAACTTTTCTGTGCCAACCCGCGGCCAACCCAAAGTCTGATCTTTTGATGTTGCCCTTATCGAAGCACTATGCGAGAGGAAAAGCCGTAGCTGCTTTGTTTCTGGTCCTGGTCGCCGCAGAGGGCCGGCCGAAGGCTGAGGATGCGGTCGCGGGAGAAGCCATTTTCAACAGTAACTGCGCAATCTGTCACGGACGCGATGGAAGAGGCGGGCGCGGTCCGGATTTGCGCAAAGCGTTGCGAAAAGGCAGTCTCGACTCCGACATTGAAGCGGTTATCCGCAACGGGGTGCCGGCCACAGGGATGCCGAAGTTCAGTTTCGAGGACGATGAGTTAGAGGAACTCGTGCGATACATTCAATCATTAAGGCAAAAAGCTCCACCCAACCCACCGCCGGAAGGGGAGGCAGATGCCGGAAAGCGACTATACGATGCGCAAGGTTGCGCCGGTTGTCACGAGATAGGAAACCAGGGCAGTACGCTGGGTCCGAACCTGACGCGTATAGGGTCGTCTCGCTCTTACGAATACTTGAAAGAATCGATTGTCGATCCCTCCGCGGATGTTGCCGAAGAATGCCGAGCCATCACGATAGAGACGCGAAGCGGGAAACGCTATCAGGGAATCTGGGTGAACGAGGACTCGTTTACAGTTCAGATTCGGCTTACAGATGAGAGCTTTATGGCTTTCGACAAGCAGAATCTGAAGCGGGAGGTGTACTCGAAGAAGTCGTTGATGCCGCCTTACGATTTTGACGATGCGGATTTGAACAACTTGCTAGCCTACTTGAGCAGTCTCGTCGGCGACGTCGACGTCACCTCTGAAGGCCAACGGGAGCGGAGGCGGCGTTGAAGATAACTTTCTTGAGGATCATGGTCTCAAGGGCCATTGTCTTGTTGGCAGTTGTCGCATTATGTCGGGCTCAATCAAGGGATGTTACGTTTGACCGACTGGTCCATGCACAGCAAGATCCTGCAGAATGGCTGACATACTGGGGAGACTATCACGCCACGCGTTTTCGCAATCTCAGGCAGATCAACGATCGAAACGTCGCTCGCCTGCGTCTGGAGTGGTTGTTTCAGACGGAAGCCTCACAAGCGTTCGAAACTGTTCCCTTGGTGATGGGCGGGGTAATGTATTTCACCACAGCCCAGAGCGACATCTATGCCTTAGATGCCCGCTCCGGCCGGCCGCTTTGGCACTATCAATACAGGATTCCTAAAGCCGCCAAGTATTGTTGCGGCACGATCAACCGTGGTCTTGCGATCCTTGGCCGTCGGCTTTTCATGTTAACTCCCGACACGCGGTTGCTTGCGATCGATATCCGAAACGGCTCCTTGCTTTGGAATGTAGAAGTCGCTCCGTCCACGGGCGGCGCTTATGGCGGAACTGAGGCGCCGCTTATTGTTAAGGACAAAGTGGTTCTCGGCGTTGCCGCCGGGGATCTCGGTATTCGTGGCTTTGTAGACGCCTATGAAGCGGAGACGGGTAAACGAGCGTGGCGCTTTTGGACAATTCCGGGTCCAGGTGAACCCGGAAATGAAACTTGGGGCGGTGACTCGTGGAAGCACGGAGGGGGTGCAGCGTGGATGACTGGAACCTACGACGCAGAACTGAATACGATTTACTGGGGTATTGGGAACCCTGCGCCGAATCTGTACGCCGCAGTAAGGCCGGGCGACAACCTTTATTCCGACAGCGTGGTTGCCTTGAATGCGGACACGGGGGAGCTGAGGTGGTATTTCCAATTCACTCCTCATGACACGTACGACTACGACGCCACAGAAACGCCGATGCTGGTAGATCTCCTGTGGCAGGGCAAACTGAGGAAGCTTTTGCTTCAGGCAAACCGAAACGGGTTCTTCTATGTGCTGGATCGGACATCCGGCGAATTCTTGGCAGCGACAGCGTTCGTGAAGGAGACCTGGGCGAAAGAAATTGATAGCAAGGGGAGACCCGTCAGAGTTCCGGGCCTCGAGCCCTCAAGTGAAGGGACCGTTGTTTGTCCACAATGTGCGGGTGGCACAAATTGGATGGCGCCTTCCTACAACCCGCAGACGCGCCTATTCTATTTCAACGTTCGTGAGGGTTGCGACGTATTCTTCTCAGAGCCGCCAGTCTACAAGGAGGGAATCAGCTACTGGGCGACGAGCTATCGTGCTGCAGCATGGAAGCACCAGGCAGGCCGCGTGACGGCTCTGGACCCCCTAACGGGTAAAACCAAGTGGAGATTTCCACTTTATTCCTCGCCGTGGGCCGGAACGCTGACGACCGCCGGAAATCTTGTATTCGCGGGCGACGAAGACGGCTATTTAATGGCGTTGCAAGCAGACACTGGCAAGTTGCTCTGGAGGGTAAATACCGGCGGCCGGCTCGCGACTTCGCCAATCACATACGAGCTCGACGGAAAACAGTATGTAGCTATGCCTTCAGGAGGCGTGGTCCTGACATTCGCCTTGCCTTAGAAGAAGCGACGGAAGATCAAATCAGGCTCGGGCAAAGAAAGCCTGCGATTCTTGTTGACAACTAATTAGAAAGTGGTACAGTGGCGCAATCTCTGAGCCTATGTAGTTCGTGCGTGTGGTTTGGGGCATTCGTTGGTGCGGAAAAATCTCAACCGAAGCGGTGTTCGTTTGGAGGATTGATCATGGTCGATGCTTCTTGCGGTGTCAATTGTTCCCTGGAGCAAGCCGTCGAAAAGTCTCACTCTCCGCAAACGAAGGGAAGCACGCTGTCAGCTCGCGTCCTGATTTTCTTAGGCGTTTGTTTTGCTTTGAGCTTTTCCCTGAGTTCGCCTCTGCTTGGGCAAACCTCGCGCGGAACCGTTCTTGGCCATGTCACGGACCGCACAGGATCTACCATTTCGGGTGCCGCCGTCACGCTCCGCAATGTGAACACCGACGTAGCTGAGACGTTTACGACTAACATCACAGGAGACTTTGTCTTTGTGAACGTAGTTCCCGGGATCTACGAATTGCAATTTCAGGCCCAAGGTTTCAAGACTGTCCACAGTTCTGGGCTAAATGTGGAGGTGGAGCAGACGCTGCGGCAAGACGTGCGTCTTGATCCTGGGAAAGTTACCGAGTTCGTCACGGTGACCGATCAGACACAAATGCTGCAAACTGAGAACGCGGAAATTGGCGGCGTTGTCCCACAGCAATTGGTAGACTCCCTGCCATTGAACGGACGTGACTTTACCAGCCTCATTGCCATCAATGCGGGGGTGGGACAGCCGGTTGGAGGTGATCAGGCGGGTTCGGCAGCTTCGAGCGGCCTCTTCGCATTGCACGGGCTAAACGACACCTACCGTTCGACAAGCTCTAACGGCGCAAGAGTTGACTCTCTTAACTACCTCATCGACGGTGTCCTCGACATAGACTACTTCTGGTCGAAGCCGACTAATTTCCCTTCCGAATTTTCGATTCAGGAATTTAAGCTTGAAAGTGGTCTCTACACGGCCGATTACGGTTTCGGAACAACTCAAGTCAATGTCGCGATTAAGTCGGGCACAAACCAGATTCACGGAAACCTCTACGACTTCATCCGCAATGCTGCTTTCCAGCCTGAAGATCCAAGAGTAAAAGCTCTCAACGCGATGAACGGCACGGACCTGCCTTCGAAGGCGGAGTTCGTACAAAACCAGTTTGGCTTTTCACTGGGGGGGCCACTCGTAATACCGAAACTGTACGATGGAAGAAACCGAAGTTTTTGGTTCTTCAACTACGAGGGTGCCAGGCGAAATCAGGGCAACGGAACTCAATTTCTGCAAGTGCCGACGACGGCGGAGAGGGGAGGGAATTTCTCAGACTGGCCAGCGCTGATTTTCGACCCGGCGACTACTGGTTCTGTTGCGCCGACGACTAACGATCCCTCCGGCCGGACCGCGTTTCCTAACGATACAATTCCGACCGCGCGTTTCGACCCTGCCGCGGTAAACTTCCTCAAATACTTGCCTTTGCCAAATGTTCCTTGCACTCTACCGTGCCTGAACTACCAGGCGACGACGGTCATTAAATTCAAGTCGAACGTGGAAACGTTCCGGGTCGATCAACACCTCAGCCCCCACGATCAATTGTTCTTTACAGGCAACTTAACCCTTTTTGACCAGGACATACCCGACCCAATTTCGGTCGATGGGTTTGTGAACAAAGAGTTCGACCAGTTGTATGGTCTGGAATGGCAGCATTCGAGCGGTTCGAACAAAGTCAATGAGCTGCGCTTCGGATATAACCGCGAGAACTTCTCAAATGGCGGAGTTAGCTCCAACGGTCCTAATCTGTCTGGCATCGCTGGTCTCCAGAACACGACCACCTTTCCTGCGTTCTTCAACCTTCCCGCGACGACCTTCGGTCAGAGCTACAGCGGCATGGGAACGTATAGCCAAGGTTGGAATCAGAAACATAATATTTATCAGATTTCGGACAACTTCAAGATGATCGTTGGGAAACACACTTTATCAGTTGGCGCCGAGGTCCGACGCGCATTATTGAGTAGCAATTCGGGTATTTTGCAAAACGGCGCGCTGACGTTTAACGGGGCCTATACCGCATCAGACCCCGCGAACGCTCAAGGGAGTATTGGACCAAATTTTGGAAACCCTCTTGCCGACTTTTTGCTAGGTGGCTACACGACCATTCTCCCGGTCCTGCCCGAGCCATTTTTCTATTGGAATATGCGCGGAATGCCCCAAGGCTACTTCGTTCAGGACGATTTCCGAGCTACTCCACGACTCACCCTGAATTTTGGGTTGCGCTACGAGATTGCACCAGGTTTCCACAGCGTGACTAACAGCGGAAGGCTGCCGAACCTCAACTATCCAGGCGGTGGAGTGATTTGGGCCAGCAAGCAATTCACGGAAACGGAGAGCCAGGGTGTCAGCCCTCAAGTTGCCGCAACCTATCTTCAGTGCTGCGTGTCGAATCAGATTGATCCAACGCCTAAGCACGACTTTGCCCCGAGATTTGGCTTCGCATGGCGCCCGCCGGGGACTGAGAAACTTGTCGTTCGCGGAGGAGCCGGATATTTTTTTGACACGCTCTCGTATAACTTCAATTTTTACGATTTGAACGAGAACGTCCTCTTGACGAAAGCCTCTAATCCCAACTACCCGCAACCAACTGGAATGGAGAGTGCGCCGCCATTGCCTTTGCAAAACTTATGGCTGCCCGCGATCACGACCAATTCCTTCGCAGCGTTTGCAGCGAATCCTCGCGGTTTTCAACCTTTCAACTTCTATGACTACCCCGGCAACAAGGATCCTAATAGCCTGCAATGGAGCCTCGGTACTGAGTATTCCGTCACCCCCGCTCTCGTGGCCGACATCAGCTACGTTGGATCTCACGGGGTTCACCTGCCGATTCGACTTTTCTTCAATCAGGCTTTCGAGCCGGCAGTGGCCGGAGATCCCTGCAACGTTTACATCAGCGTGCAGCTGGTGCCAGCCGGAAGTCCGTGCCTGACCGATCCCAACTTCGTTCCTACGCGGGACCGTTCACCTTACCCAAACCTCGGCAACGGGGTGCAGGGAACGGCCAATAATTCTCCTTCCAACTATGACTCACTCCAAGTGCGAGCTACGCAACGGCTGTCACGAGGCTTGACCTTGATCGCGAACTACACTTACTCGCACTCTGATGACGAGATTTCCCAGAACGGCGGGGGATTCGTCGGTGAGGCCATTTCAATCCCGCAAGACTCGCACAACCAGCGCGGTGACTATGGCGCCTCCAGCTTTGATCAAAGACACCGCTTCAATTTCAGCTACTCCTACGATCTGCCCGTCGGCAAGGGAAAGAAGTGGGATGCCGGCAGAGTAGGAGATTGGTTCCTGGGCGGATGGAATTCTTCCGGCATAATTACCTTTGCCACGGGAGTCCCATTCAGTGCGGTCGGCGCCAGTTCCGCTGCCGCGGACCAAACTGGGGTAGGATTTGGTCAATATCTCCGCGCTAACATTGTTGGTGACCCGAATACGGGAGGCCACAATGCGCTTCAGTGGTTTAATCCGGCCGCGTTTGCTGCTCCTCTAGCCGGCAGGTTTGGAGATTCGGGGCGGGATATCCTTCGAGCCCCCGGCCAGCGGAATGCCGACATCTCCTTCAGAAAAACTTTTACCATTACGGACCGGCACGTCATGGAGTACCGGCTGGAGATCTTCGATTTCCTGTCAAGCTGGCACTCCGGCGCGGTCATTCCCGATAACAACGTAACCGACAGTCCCGCAGGATGCATCGCGGGGCCAAGCGGTACGTGCAAATTTGGGTCTTTGGTTCCGTTAAATGGACTGGGTTCCTTAAATCTCTGGACCCCAAGAATCCTGCAAATGGCTTTAATTTATAAATTTTAATGACTCAGTATTAAAACCGTAGGAGCTAGCTGATCAAACAAGCTGGTGATTCTGGAGTTGTTGCAGCGCGAGAGGCCATGTTTCTCCGACTCCAGGGAAGGTGGAGGTAAAGCAATAGCAGCCTTAGCAATGCGCATCGTGCACTGAACACGCTCGTTGTCACGCCTCGCCGTTATCTGTGTTGAGATATATTTGGTCAAAGGAGCGGCAGCGGGAGGGGACGTGCAAAATCGGTTTATAAAAGTAGTGCTCTTTTCTTTGACGACACTGGCGGCGGCCATATCGGTTTCTCAAAAGGCGATTGACCGCACGAACCAGCTTTACGATGAGGCAAGGGCTGAAGAGAAATCGGGCAACACTGACAGAGCGATTCAGAAATACGAAGAGATCATCAAGCGCAACCCAACACAGGCGTTCGCGTACAACAATCTCGGTCGTTTGTACTATCAGGCAGGCCGCCTCCAAGAAGCTATAAAACCTCTCAAGCGGGCTAGCGAGCTCGATTCGAAGCTAGAACCTCCCCGTGCCCTTTTGGGATTTGCATTATTCCAACTGGATGATTTCAACGGTGCGAAACGAGCATTCCAAGTTGCATCGCGATTGGACCCCACCGACCTGAATGTGAAGTTATTTCTGGCACGCAGCCTGGTGGAACTCCAGGACCTTAGAGGCGCCGCGAAGATACTCGACGAGCTGCAGCAAGAAGATCCCAAGAATACTGAGGCGCTGTACACATTGGGTGGTGTGTACTCAATATTGGCCTATCAAACCCTCTCGCAAATGGAGAAAGTAGACCCGAATTCATATTTGGTTGAAGTTCTGCTCGGGAGGTTCTCGGAGACTAAGCAAATTTATCCGGACGCTGCGGAACATTACAAGAAAGCGATTGAACGCGCTCCCGATGTGCCAGACCTATATTATCGGTACGCACATGCGTTGTGGGCTGCAGGCGACTCAGGAAATGCATTAATTCAGTACCGGCACGCCCTTGATCTGAATCCTTACGATTACCGTTCCGATTGGGAATCCGCCCGCATCTTACTGTCTGATAATCCAAAGGAGGCCTTGCGTCTTGCGAGTCTCGCCCTTCAGTTGAGGCCAGATGTTGCCGAAGCGTTAACAGTTCGCGGTCGTGCTTTGGTATCGTTACAACGACCAAAAGAAGCCATTGAGGACTTCAAGAAGGCAATCTCCATCGATCCGGAAGACGGCGCGATCCATTTCCAGTTAGCGCGGGCCTATCGCGAGGCTGGTTTGACGAAAGAATCTCAGGATGAAGACACCATTTTCGAACATATGGATAAGGAGGCCCGCGCTGCAAGGCAACAGCGGCAAGCAGACCCCAAATAGTGGGCTAAGCCACGGAAGGAAGCGCCGTTCTACCAGGTTTAAGGTTTATGCCGTTGTACCTCTTCTCTTCTTTGCTTTGAAGTCATGGGCAGCAAGCCCCGCGTCCGAGTCTAGTAAGAAATGGAATGTGGTACTGATCTCGATTGATACCCTGCGAGCTGACCACGTCGGTGCCTACGGTTATACCCCCTCGATAACTCCTAATCTCGACCGACTGGCGAAGGAAGGCGTTCTTTTCGAGCATGTGTATACTCCTGTTCCGCTTACTCTACCCGCTCACACCTCTCTATTGACCGGTGAATATCCTTACCTCCACGGTGTGCACGATAACGGGGAAGCTCTTCCTGACTCCGTCCCGACCCTCGCTCAGAAGTTGCATGAGGCGGGTCTCAGCACGGCGGCATTCGTTGGCTCTTTCGTTCTGGATCGTCGCTTCGGGCTGGCGCGCGGATTTGACGAGTATTGGGGCGAGTTTCAGCTTTATCGATACCCGGGCAAAGACCCCGGAACAATTCAAATCCGAGGTGACCGGGTGGAGGCAGCGGCGGAAGATTGGATCACCGCGCATCGTGCGGATCGATTCTTCGCTTTCGTTCACTTCTACGACATGCACGGTCCTTATCTGCTGCCCGAGCCCTGGCGGAGTCGATTTGGCGCACAGCTTTATGATGGTGAGTTGGCCTTCACTGATGATTTGATCGGTCACCTTTGGGCTACCCTGCAGAAGCTTGGATTGGCTGATCACACCGCGTTGGTGATCACCGCGGATCACGGGGAAGGTTTGGGTGACCACGGTGAGCGCCATCATGGATTTTTTCTTTATGATTCCACGATCCATGTTCCGCTGATCTTGCACTTGCCGGCTCCTCAGCGCTCGGGTCTTAGGGTGCGTAGCGTCGCTCGTCTTATTGACATCGCTCCCACCATATGTTCTCTCCTGGACATTCCTCCTTTACCTTCGTTTCAAGGGCGGAGCCTGATCGGCGAAGCAGGCGGTGAGCCGCTGTCTCCGGAGTCAGCCTATTCCGAAAGTTTGTACCCATACCTGCACTTTCATACCGCCCCTCTTTTTGCGATAGAAACTGAACGCTACACCTTTATTTCGGCGCCACGCCGTGAACTCTACGATCTTGATCTGGACCCGAAGCAGACGCGCAATCTCGCTTTCAAATCCAGCGGGGTTGCGAATCGACTGTCTGCGGAGTTGGCGCGCGTCACTGGGACGAAAGGGCGTGAGAGCGCGACTCATATGAGCCCCGATGCAATGAAAGCGCTGAACAGCCTGGGCTATGTGGGCCGGTCCTCGATGGCAAGCTCTAACAGGGTTAACGATAGCCATTTGCCCGATCCCAAAGATCGCATTGGGCGCTTCAGCCAATACCAAGATGCGCTAGCGTTGGAGTACGAAGGAAAACTCGAAGATGCCGCTACCGGATTGGAAAAAATCGCGTCTTTCGATCCAGCGCTTGTGAATGTCCAAATTGACGCCGGTCTGGCGCGCAGAAGCCTCCACCAGGAGAGGAGTGCCCTTTCGCATTTCAAAGCTGCAGTGCGGGCTGATCCGACCAACGCGCTCGCCCATTTCCATCTAGGGGTTTCTCTAGGTAACTTGCATCGAGATCGGGAAGCGGAGCAAGAGCTGGCGGTAGCGACGAAACTGCAGCCGTGGTTTTCTCAGGCGTATACCGCTCAGGGATTGGCATTGGCACGGCTGGGAGATATAACTTCCGCCAAAGAGTCGTTCGACCGCGCACTGCGGTTGGATCCCGACGACTTCGACGCGTACCTCAACCGCGGTAAATTGCTCACGATATCCAATCATTGGGATGGCGCCGATCAGGATTTACAGCGCGCGCTCACGCTTGAACCGGACAGTGCCCGGGTTCACCAAGCCATCGGCACGTTAGCTTTTTACCGCGGCAACCTGGTTGAAGCGTCCGAAGAATACCGCAGCGCTCTCGGGTTAGATGCGTCCGATGCTTCCATTCACGCGGATCTGGCGCTATTGTACGGAAGGCTCGGTAGACGCGAGGAAGCTCGCGCTGAGTTCCAAAAGGCGCTGGCCTTGGACCCGGCCAACCAGGAAGCGATTGAGGGTCTGCGGCAAATCCCGTGAAACTGCAGTGTTCGCCTGGGACAGAGCGGCCGGCAGGAGCACTCAAAGTCTAGGGCTGCGGTTTTCTTCGATCTTGAGTCGCCTGGCTCGTTTTGGTTTGGCGCCCTCAATATTGGAGTTGGACACCACTCGCAATTCGATTTCGAGTTGCTCATCCGAATAAAACTTGCTCAGCATTAGGTGCTTGAGCATCGCGTACCGGGCGCCGTCAGGGTCTCGCATTTCAATCGCTTTCGCAATGGTCCGGTGCTCCGAGAGAGTTTCGTTAAGCTTTCTCGTCCTCGATCTGGCCGCCCAAGCGTCTTTGATAACTTTCGAGACAAGTTCAAAAAACCAAAGAAAAACGCTATTGCCCGACGCAATCGCGATGTTGCGATGAAAGGCAAGATCATGTTTCAGGTATTCAGCCGGATCAGCCAGATTTGCTTGCATCAATTCCAATTCGCGGTTCAGTTTTCGTAGATTATCTTCCGTGGCGCGCAAAGCGGCCCCGGCCGCCGCTTCCATTTCTACGGCACGCCTCGCCTCGAACACCTCGGCAAACGAGATTCCGCGCAACGGGACCAGCAGATTCTGCGGCTGGCTGAGGATGGCCTTGGAACCTCTTGCGAGGTAAGTTCCCGAACCATGCTTAATCTCCAGCACACCCATCAATTGGAGTGCTCTAAGTGCTATCCGCAGGGATGTGCGCGAAACGTCCAGACTGGAGGCCAAGTGTCGCTCCGGCGGTAGCCTTTCTCCTGGCTTGATCAACCCGCGGTAAACCCACGACCTAAGCTCTCGAACCAGGCGGGCCGTCATTAACTCGTTGCTAATGGGCTGGATTTGACCTGTGAGGCGATCTAGTATTTCCGCGCTCTTGGCTTTGGATCGACGTGGGTACACATTGAGATAATCCCACCAACGTGGCAGTCCGTCAATCAACGAGTTAGGAGTGACTTGAATGTTCCGACGCGTCTGGTCCGTGCGACCGAGTGGACCGGAAAGCAACGAAGGCCGGGTTCTGGACAAATCTGCTGCCGCACGCTGCATCTCCCAATTCATGTCCAATGCCTGTTCCGGTGGTTTCCGTCGCGGTGTTTTGTTGCTCCCCGAGAATCTATGGTTTAGAGAACGGGGGTGCGATTTTGAGGCCTAAAATCTTGCGAATTCCCTGTTGTTTTCCGGTTAGCAGGGAATTTGGCCGGAGAAAGGTCAGCGCCCGACTAAGGGTAGGAAATGAAACAGTCAGCATACTTCCCGGCGCATCTGTGAAGGCGGAGCCCTTAGGAGGGGGTGCGGTGCTGATTAAGGAATCACATCCGTTCGATCGATGAGAGTTATCTTGCTCCCGAGCATGCCGTGTGTATAATTTGCGTTGAGGGCATTGTGGGAAGAGCCGGAACCAGAGACGTTTCGCTTCGTGCGGTGCCATGGTGGCGCTGGGCGCTGGTCAGCGTCGTCATGCTTTCCCTTGTCGCTGCGCTGGCTACGCGGACTTTCCACGACGGAACCTCGAGTAACTCCACAACAGTCCAGTCTAGCTCGCTGCAAGCTATGCGGCAGCACATGGATCGCGATGCGGTTCGTTGGGCTGCTCCAGTCGCGACACTTGCGGTGGCTCAGGCTCCCACGTTTTACCCCCGTGTGGCCCCTGCCGGCCCGTCGCTCCCAACCCTTCTTCTCGAAGAGAATCTCTACAATCGACCACCTCCCGCCTGCTGAGCTTTCTACCCTTGTCAAAAGCTAGTTACTCCAACTGCACCTTAACTCAGTTTGTTGCTTGAGTCGGCGTGGATGTGACCGCACTCACCACGTCCTGTTCGTCACTGGCTCTCAGGGCCCGGGATTTCTGCACTATTTGTAGGTGTGCAGACTTAGAATGAAAAAATGACGCTGCAGCGCAGACACATAGCGATTGGAGTGGTTGTAGCGCTTACCGTGGTCATCGCGATCACACTGCTGATCAGGCGTTCGCTCGGTGAGGCAAATGCTAAAGCAGCCGACGAATCGGTGCGACGGCTCGCACCCGTCGTATTGGCCGTCCGCGGCCCACTCGACAATGTCATCACTCTTTCTGGTGAGTTCCGGCCATTCCAGGAAGTTGATGTTCACGCCAAGGTGGCGGGCTACATCCACCAGATCTTCGTGGATGTCGGGGACAAGGTGAGGGCGGGGCAGGTGCTGGCCATTTTAGAGGTTCCCGAGCTGAACGCACAGGTCATGGGCGCTAGAGCGGACACCCGACGCAGTCAGGACGCGATTCGCCGCGCCCAAAGCGAAATCGAACGAGCGGAGTCTACGCACCGGGCTTACCACGCGGGGTATACGCGGCTCAAGCAGGCGTCAGAGCAGCGCCCGGGCTTGGTTGCCGAGCAGGAACTTGATGACGCGCTGGCAAAAGATAAAGAGACTGAAGCCCAGATCAACAGCGCTGGCGCCGCTCTGGCTGAATCGCAGAACCAGTTGGGGATGGCGCAAGCCACTCTTGATCGTCTGTCGTCTTTGCAGGCTTATTCGCGCATCACAGCGCCTTTCGCCGGTGTAATCACAAAACGGTACGTCGATACGGGCGCCCTGATCTCGGCCGGAACCTCATCTGAGACCCAGTCACAGCCTGTAGTGCAACTGGCGGAGTGGTCCATGTTGAGGTTGGTGATCCCGGTTCCCGAATCTGCCGTATCGCAGTTGCATTCGGGCAGCGTGGTGCAAGTGCATGTCTCAGCTTTGAATCAAGACTTCCAGGGCCGCGTCGCTCGCTTCGCCGATGCACTCAATGATGAGACTCGGACGATGCACACCGAGATTGACGTGCAGAACCCGCAGGACACTTTGACAGAAGGCATGTATGCCGAGGTGAAGCTGGCGTTGCAGGAGAAGAAAGATACGCTCTCGGTTCCCGTCCAGGCCGTGGTCCAGGGAGGCGACGAACATTACGTGCTGGTTGTGGACGGCCAGAATCGTGTGCAGAAACGAAACGTTGAACTGGGAGAGCAAACCTCCTCCTACGTGGAGATTCTTCGCGGTCTCTCGGAAAAGGAGCGCGTCATCAGCGCCGGCCAGTCCGACTACCAGATCGGCGAGGTGGTAAAGCCCAAGCTGGAGCCAGGATCCGCGGGCGCATACGAAGGTCAGACGGAGCGAAAGTAATGCCGAGATTCGCTCTGAAGTATCCCTTCTTCGTGATCATGGTTTGTCTGGTGATCGCCGTGGTTGGCGTGACGAGCGTGGTGCGGATGCCGGTGGATCTGTTCCCGCAGATCAAGATTCCAGTGGTGGTGGTGGCGACGTTTTACGCGGGCATGCCACCGGAGCAAGTCGAGGCAGATATTACCGATACGTTCGAGCGCTTCTTTACTCTCGGCAGCAACATCGACCACATCGAGTCCCGCTCCCTGACCGGCGTGAGCCTGATCAAGATTTACTTCAAACCGGGCAGCAATGCCAACGCCGCTCTCAGCAATATCGCGAACCTGGCGATGGCGGACCTCCGGCGTCTTCCTCCAGGTACGTTGCCACCGGTAGTACTAAGCTTTGATGCATCGAGCCTGCCCGTTTGTTTGGTGACGCTGAAAGGCGAAGGCCTGGATGAAACCCGACTCAAGGATCTGGCACAATTCCAGGTTCGTAACCAGATTGCGAACGTCTCTGGCGCTTCTGTGCCCCAACCCTTCGGTGGACGCTACCGCCAGATTATGGTTTATGTGGACCCAGTCAAACTGGAGGCTCACCAGCTTAGCCTGATGGACGTGGTGCACGCGGTAAATGATTCCAACCTGATTCTTCCCGCGGGCGACGTCCGCATCGGTCCCAGAGACTACAACATTTATGCGAATGCGCAGTTGCCCAATGTCGAGGAACTGAACCGCATACCGCTTAAGACGGTAGGCAATGCATCGGTGATGGTTGCCGATGTGGGAGAAGCCAAGGACTCTGGCGCGCTCCAAACCAACATCGTCCGCATCGACGGCCAGCAGTCCGTCTACATCCCTGTACTGAAGCAAGGCGGCGACAGCAATACGATCACGATTGTGAACGGGATCAAGGCGGGGATCAAGAATCTGCTGGACATTCCGAAATCCCTCAAGACCGCGGTTGTCTTCGATCAGTCGATCTTTGTGAAAAGCGCCATCAAGAATGTGATGAAGGAAGGTGGAATCGGGCTGCTGCTGACGGCGATCATGATTCTGATTTTTCTGGGCAGCCCACGAGCCACTTTCGCCGTGCTCCTGTCAGTTCCGCTTTCCGCTTTGGTGTGCTTATTGATCATGAGTGCCACGGGTGGGTCGATCAACGTGATGCTGCTGAGCGGTTTGGCGCTGGCTTTTTCGCGCCTGATTGACGATTCGGTCGTGGTGCTGGAGAACATTTTCCGCTACATGGAAATCGGAGAGACTCCACGGGTGGCCGCGGAAAAAGGAGGGATGGAAGTGTCGCTGGCGGTTCTGGCGGCGACAACCACCACGTCGATCGTGTTCTTCCCCGTAACATTTTTCTATGGCGTCAGCCGCTATCTTTTTATAGATCTCGCTCTGGGTGTAGTGCTCTCAATCTTCGCCTCGTACATCTTCGCCATGACGGTAGTGCCGCTCTATTGCGCCCATTTCCTCCACCTCGGGGACATCGAGGAAAAAATCGAAAGCGAGTCCGAGAACAAGTCCGCTCCACGATCATTTTTCAAGAAGTTCCTTGGCCGATTCAATGCATTCTTTCAGAAACTCTTAGACATCTACGAGCGCTGGGTGACCCGCGCTTTGGTCCGGCCAGGGAGGACCGTGGCTTGGATCGCCGTCGGCATCGCGCTGGTCCTGGCGGGCATTTTCCCCTTTGTGGGAACGGCGTATTTTCCTCGCACCGATCCGGGGCAGTTCGTGATCAACATCAAGGCGCCCAGTGGTTCGCGGCTTGAGGTCACTAATCAATACATCGCGCGCGTCGAGAGAGACATTCACCAGGTCATCGCCCCCCACGACTTGGGAATGATCGTCTCCAATATCGGGATCACGCCCGATCTCTCCGCCATCTACACCAGCAACTCGTCGATGGACACGGCGTTTGTCCAGGTGAGCTTGAAGGAAGACCACAAGGCCGGTAGTTACGAATACATGCGGAGGGTTCGCCGCAAACTGTCCGAAGATTTGCCGGAACTCGATACCTATTTTCAGGCGGGTGGATTAGTCGACGCGGTGGTCAACCTGGGATTACCCGCTCCCATCGATGTTCAAGTCAGAGGCAACGATCTCAACGGCGCCTACAAAGTGGCGACGAATATCGCGAACCAGATTCGAAGCCGCCAGGGCGTCGGTAGTGTGCTGATTCCCCAAAATCTCCTTTATCCCGGCTTGCAGCTGAATATCGATCGAGAACGCGCCAGCCTGATTGGACTCACACCGAAACGGGTGGTGGACAATGTGATCACCGCCCTGACTTCCAACGGCATGATCGAGCCCAGTTACTGGATCGACCCCAAAACCGGCAACAACTACATGCTGACTGTGCAGTACTTCGATAAGCAGATCCAGAACATGAGCATGGAGGATTTCAAACAGATTCCGTTGCACGCTCCGAACATCAAGAGTTACACGACCCTGCAATCCGTGGCAGATATAGCGCGGATCAATACTCCGACCGAAGTCGACCACTATCAGCTTCAGCGCGTCATCGACATCTATGTGATGCCTTCGGGCGAAGCCCTGGGCAGAATCAGCCGCCAAGTCAACGACATTGTCGGTCACCTGTCGCTACCGGAAAACACACGAGTCGAAGTGCTGGGGTCTGTAGTCGGCATGCAGGAATCGTTCAAGCGCTTTTCCATTGGTCTGGTTCTGGCCATCGTGCTGGTCTACCTGATTTTGATGGCACAGTTTGCTTCCTTCAAAGATCCGCTGATCATTCTGGTGGCGATCCCACCTGGGTTGGCGGGAGTCGTGCTGATTCTCTGGCTCACGCACAGCACATTCAACATTATGTCGCTCATGGGCGTGATCATGATGACTGGAATCGTGGTCTCCAACAGCATCCTGATCGTTGAGTTCGCCCGGCAGTTGCAGAAAGAGGACTTCTCGTTGCAGGAAGCCCTGGTGCGGGCATGCAAGATCAGGCTGCGCCCGATTCTCATGACCTCGCTCGCAACCTTGTTGGGAATGCTTCCGATGGCGCTGGGCCTCGAGACTGGCAGCGAGCAATATGCTCCGCTCGCGCGCGCGGTGATCGGCGGCCTTGCAGTTTCGGTGGTGGTCACCGTTTTCCTCGTGCCCGCGGTCTATCTGATGGTCCACGGCGGGAGTGATGACTCGAAGAATGAACAAGAGGAGGAACAGCCGGCATGACGTGGAGACTAGCGCTTCTAATGGGCGCGCTCGCGCTCTCAACGCAAACTCTGGCGCAGTCCGCTCCCGGCATCCAGAGCCCGCCGTCCCCTAACGTGATAAGGCTCAGCGTGAAAGATGCCGAATCGATTGCGCTGAAGAATAATCCCGCAATCTCCGTCGCCCGCCTGAACGCTTTAGCTTCGGTGCAGGTGACGCGGGAAGTGCGATCGAGTCTCTGGCCGCAATCCGACGCCAGCCTGACCGCGGTCGATGCTCGTGACAACAGCCGCGTCACAGCTGGAGGATTGAGCAATTCACTCGTCTACACGCGAGCCGCCGGCGGAGCTACGCTCAGCCAACTCATCACGGACTTTGGACACACCACGAACCTGGTTGCCGGCGCGCGACTTCAGGCAAGGGCTGACGAACAGACCGCAGCCGCTACCAAGCAGGACGTTTTGCTGGCTGTCGATCAGGCTTTTTACAACGCACTGGCAACACATGCCGTGCTGCAGGTAGCAGAGCAGACCGTAGCCTCGCGGCAGTTATTGTCGGATCAAGTTTCTGCACTCACAAAAAGCAAATTAAAGTCCGACTTGGACTTGAGCTTCGCCAACGTAAATCTGGCGCAGGCAAAGCTGCTATACCTCGACGCTCTGAACAGCGACAAGGCTTCCGCAGCCGCCCTTTCGGCGATTCTTGGATACGCCACTCTCGAATCATTCGAGCTCGTCAACGATGCCGAACCTATTGCCCCGCCTCCAGCCGACGTCGAGCCACTGATTGCCGACGCTTTTGCCAGGCGTCCCGAGATTCTTGCACTGGAATTCCAGTCGGAGTCCGCCGAGAAACTGCACAGAGCAGCGCATGACCAGATGTATCCCACCATCAGTGCGCTCGGAGCATTTGGGGACTCCCCGGTCCGTGACGATCGCGTTTATGGGCCCTACGCTGCCGCGGGAGTGAACGTGCAGATTCCCGTCTTCAACGGATTTCTCTTCAGCGCGAAATCGCACGAAGCGGAATTGCGCGCTCAGGCCGCTCGGCAACGCCTGAGCGATCTGCGAAATCGCATCTCGCGAGACGTACGCACCAGTTGGTTGGCGGCAAGCACGGCATTCGACCGCGTCAGCGTGACGGAACAGTTGCTGGCTCAGGCGAACCAGGCACTGAATCTTGCCCAAACGCGATACAGGCTAGGCCTTAGTTCGATCGTAGAACTCAGCCAGGCACAGTTGCAGCAGACGCAGGCTGAGATTGGAAACGCGCAGGCCGGATATGAATACCGGTTGGCGCTGTCGGTCTTGCGTTACCAGACTTCAGGAATGTAGTCGATTCGCCAGCCAGGCGACACTTGGTCGAAAGGTACGAGATGAAAATCTCACAGAAATGTCTCTACGCGTTACAAGCGACCATGGCGCTCGCCCGGCAGTATCAGCAGGGACCTATTAGAGTGCGGGAGATCGCTTGAGAAGAGGACATTTCCGAAAAGTTCCTTGAACTGCTGCCACTCTGTGAAACACTCGCGATACCTGCGGAGAAGACGACGGCAAGTGCCGGAGAGGTCGACGCAGCGCCAACTGCCGACTGCCCGTTCAGCAACGCCAATGACTTACGGCCTCACAGATTTCCGGCTAAGATATGCGGATGCGGCCGAATTCTGTTTCCGTGACGCTGGCCGTGGGGTTGGCTCCCTACGAAAAGTCTTTGGCATCGAGTCTGCTGCGAGCCGGGATGCTGCGCCGGGTGTGCGACCTCGGCCCCTATCTAGAAATTCGGGAGCCTGACGGGCATGGTTCTCTGAAAACGATCCGGCGTTTCTCCACGCTCGGCTTCTCGACGCGCGCCGTCTGGGCCATTTGGCGGCGGCTCCCTAAGAGCGTGTTCCCCTGGCCTCCGGTTGGGTTACAGGTCTGCCTGGCCGACCGGCTGCTGGCGAATTGGATCGTTCCCAGCACGATCTTTCACGGTTGCACTGGAGTGTGCTTGACCAGCCTGAAAATTGCCCGTCGGCAAGGCAGCATTACGCTCGTGAAGATCGCGTCGCGCCATCCCCGGCACTGGCAGCAGACCCGAATTGAAGAAAGCCAGCGCCTAGGCGTGAAGGTCAACGACGGCATCGTGAACCTGAGCGAACTGCTGTTGCGGCGCAGGGACCGGGAATTCGATTTGTGCGACCGGATCGTGGTGCCGTCGAGGGCGGCGCGCCAGAGCTTCGTGGAAATGGGCTATGGAAAGAAAACCGAGGTGGTGCCGACCGGTGTGGACGCGGATTTCTTTAGCCCGAAGCGAGAAATTCCGAAACACGATCCAGTCGAGGCTCCCGTGTTCCGGGTATGTTTTGTCGGCCGCGTCGAGCCAGCCAAAGGCGTGGGTTATTTGCTGGAAGCATGGAAGTGCCTGAACCTGCCTCGCGCGGAACTCGTGCTCGTGGGAACAGCAGGGCCAGAGATGGAACCGTTGTTAAGAACCTATGCGAACTGCAACGTGCGGCTTACAGGATTCTTGTCACCACAAGAAGTGGCACAGTGCTACCGCGAGTCGAGCCTGTTCGTTCATCCGTCCCCGAATGAGGGTCTGGCGCGGGTACTTTTGGAGGCGATGGCCTCGGGACTTCCGGCCGTCGCCACCAACATGACGGGGGCGAGTGAGTGTATGACACACGGGAAGCACGGCCTAATCATTCCCGCGCGCAACGTGGATGCGCTAGCGGACGCGATCCTGTGGTGCTCCCGCCGTCCAGACGAGATTCGATCAATGGGCCAGGCCGCGCGCGCCCGAATCGAGAGCGAGTTCACACTCGATCACTACAATCAACGGATGATAGCGCTCTATCATGCGGTGGCCGGTACGCGGCCAGCGTGAGGAGACGATGGCAAAGTTCCGAACGTTACGCGCCCGAAAGTGCTGTCGAAGTGTGAGTCATCCCCCCGGATGAAGAACCTTGTGCAGGCTCACATCGTCGCCATCGCCGCTCTTCAAGCCACAGAAGACAATCGTAGACAGGATGGTCAATATCCCGAGAGCAATGAGAGCTTTGTGGATTCCATGAATCATTTCGGTCGGATCGGAGTGCGTGCCGGGAACGAAAAATGCTGTGGCTAGCCCCGCCGCCGCAACGCCGAAGCTGATGGACATCTGCTGCGCAGTGCTTGCGATGGAACTGGCGCTGCTGGCGTCTTTCTCCGCTATGTCAGCGAATACAAGCGTATTCATGCTCGTGTATTGCAGCGAGGTGAACGCTCCATAAAGGAAAGCCTCCAGCACGATGACCCAGACAGGCGTTCGCAGGCCGATCATGGCAAACACCATCAGAAGGACACCGAGAACTAAGGTGTTGGAGATGAGGACGCCCCGATACCCGATACGGCGCAGAATTCGCGGCATCATTGCTTTCATGCTCATGGAGGCGATTGCCTGGGGCATGACGAGCAGGCCGGATTGGATCGGCGTGAAACCCAGGCCTACCTGATAGAGAAGCGGCAGCAGGAATGGCACTCCGCCTATTCCAAGACGAGTGAAGAAGCTGCCGCTTACTGCCGCGCGGAACGTGCGAATGCTGAATAGCCTGAGCTTCAAGAGAGGGAACGGAAGACCGCTCCCGTGGATTCCGTATCCGGCAAGCAAGGCAATAGACAAAAGCAACAACCCGGACATCGCGCCTGCGCTCAGGGTGTGCTCGCCGAATATCTCCAGCACATAAGACAATAATGCGACCCCAGAACCGAAGAGGATGAGCCCGACAACATCGAGCGGGGGCGTCCGCTCTTCGCGGTAGTCGGGCAAGTGCAGATAAACGAGAATCAAACCTGCGAGTCCAATTGGAATATTAAGGAAGAAAATGACGCGCCAGTGAAGATACCCGACGATGAGACCTCCAGCGATGGGTCCGAGCATAGGCGCCACTAGGGCCGGTATCGAGACAAAGCTCATGGTGCGCAGAAGATCTGACTTGGCAAATGTTCGGACCAAGGTGAGCCGGCCCACCGGCACCATCATTGCACCGCCGCAACCTTGCAAGATGCGACAAGCGACGAGCAAATGGATGTTGCTTGATATTCCACACAGAAAGGATCCGAGAGTGAATAGACCAATCGCAGAGGCGAATACACGACGGGTTCCGAACCGGTCCGCCATCCAGCCGCTGATTGGGATGAAGACCGCCAGGCTGAGCGTATAGCTCGCCAGCACCGCCTTCATGCTAAGGGGAGCGACGCCGAGGGCTGAGGAGATAGCTGGAACGGCGGTATTCAGAATCGTTGTATCCAGCGACTCCATAAAAAAGGCGACAGCCACGAGCCACGGCAGGAGCCGCTTGGAAGCCTCTGAGGGAACGGATGAAGATGGAGGAGCGATCGACGGGCCGGCTCGGTTCATATTTAGGAAACTGCGGGAGGCGTTTCCTCGCTACTCACAAGAGACATTCCAGCGACGACTACGCTCATGAGAAAGATCCGCTGAGGCCGATAAACAGGATTCCTCGTAGCAAACCTCCGCTTGACGGTCGCTCCACTCGCCTCAGCTACGGCGCCTCCATAACCAGTTCTCGCAGTTTAACCCTGCGAGACGGACCTAAGTAATCTGCGCAACTGTAGGGTACGACCGCCTCATTTAGTGCCTGATGGCTGGGGACGATAGCTCACAAACTGCGGATCGTTTTGTAACAATCCTGGAAGTGACTCTATGTAACGTTTAAGTTGAGAACGAAAGAGCCAGTCATAGTGGTACCGATGCATTTCAGAGACAGCGTCAGCGACTGACTGATGTTGGACGGCAATGCGGTAAGAGGCGATCATGACTCCAGTACGATCGGCGCCGCGCCGGCAATGAACAAATATTTTCGTATTCGGGTTCGCGCGAACCAAATCGAGGAATTCGACAATCTGGGCACTGGAGGGTTCGTGGCTTGCGCTCCAAGGAATCTCAACGTATTTGATGCCAAGGGATTCAACCTGGCGTTTCTCGGTCGCCACTTCACTGCGGTTCTCGCGGAGATTGACATCGATTCCCACCCCCGTCGCGTGCAGGGTGTTGAATCCATCCGAAGTTGGCTGGCCGCCGCGATAAAGGTTTTCTGTAACGCGACCGAAATTGGGCAGTCCTCGTAGTTCCTTATCTGTCTGGCACCACGAGACTTGTGTTCCGGCAATCAGCGACACAACTGCCAAGAAACCTGTAACTACGATCATTCGACGGTTGATCTGAGCCATATTCACGACAAACCTGCCGCTGATGAAGCCCCGCGTTACGCTATCTTGCTTAAGCTGTTGTTCGCGAGATGCCGACGAGCTTCCAGCCGTTTCCCTCGTGGCGGAAGTAGACGGTGACCGATCTCTTGTCCGCATGTTCAAGAGTAATACGGCAACCAATGTACGATCCCACGGCTAGAGACTTGAACGTCGTTGGCGGCACAGAATTTGCGGAGGTGAGTACGTCTTCCTTTTGTCGTGCTTCGTTGTGCCAGACGAACCAGCTGAGCTGGTAGCGGCTTGGCGACGAAAAACCATATCTGACTGCCAAATCGTCAAATATTAGATGAT
Source organism: uncultured Acidobacteriaceae bacterium (assembly GCA_963841125.1). Lineage (GTDB taxonomy): Bacteria > Acidobacteriota > Terriglobia > Terriglobales > Acidobacteriaceae > Sulfotelmatobacter. Next base: position 751,117 of record CAWJBH010000003.1, on the reverse strand, counting down.
CATCGGCAATTCGAAATCCTTCCAGCGGAAGTACCTGGCGGAACCAGGCCCGGCCAATCGCGTCGCGTCTGGATTCGAGCACCCGGGTGATATAGTCCACAACCTTCGGATCCTGGAATCGCCCCTCTTCGACGATGGCACGGATTTGTTCGTCGCGGAATGCCATCACCCGCTTGGCTCCCCAATACGCATCGAGCGGAGTCATTTGCACAAAGGCTGGATTGGGATAATTTGCTTTCCAGGTCAGCGGATCGAAGGCGGTGGCGGTGAAATTGCCGACGGCCTTCATTTCTTGCGGATAATGAACAGTCTCCCAATCGGGCGCGGACAATCCGAGAGTGTACATTCGCTTCCACGTGACAGGAAGAATTATGTATTCCTGTCCGTGGCGCGGATCTTTGGCAATATCGCTGTCGCTTCCAAAGGAATCACCGAAATCCAACAGGTGATGCACGAATCTGGCATTCTCATCTGCGCCCTCCAACGTGTCCAGGCTATTCTCACCTTTGGCATCCGTATGGTTGATCCAGGCAAACACGACTGCGAGCCCTCTCAGGTCGCGCCGCTGTTGGTGCGGCACGAGGTCGTTCGGATCGTCTGAACGAACGCCCGCGTAGCGGAACGGCCCCACAATCTTAGGGGGAAGAGAAAGACTAGCCATGAGCCGAACACTGCCGTCTGCTTCCCGGGGAATCCGATCGAAAATCTGTCTCAGTTCGGTTTCACTCAGGCGGCGGTCTTTCCCGTATGCCCGTTTAATTTTCGCGTCTTTGGAAAGACGAAACTCGTCTCGGCGACCAACGAGAATGTAATTCTCGGGCACGTTGTATCCCGCGGCGTAAAGAAACAGTGCGCCCATCACATCCGCCGCCGTAGCCATTTCGAGGTTCGACGGTGGATCGGCCTTCACAAAATAAAGCAGTCCGCGAGCGTCGCGAATACGGAACCCGGTGCTGACGCCTTCAGTTTTGGCCGCAACCACCGTGTATGGGGGCTGGGGCCCTCCATGCACCCTCCCGCCTTTTTTTAGCGCCTCGATGCTGAGACTGCCGATGTCACGGTTGGTAAACCAACTCGAGTCGGGCACATCGCCCAACGTGTTAATCCCTAGTGAGTCGGTTGCGACCTTACTCTTGTAGTGGAACGAATTCTGACCGAAGTCATACAGAGCATTGATATCTTGGACGTTGATCTTGTGCACTGCCGCCACTTCGGGAGTGCGCGTGAGAGGATCGTCCGGCAGGAACTGTTGTGCCGAGCATGCTATTACGCCCGCAAAGGCAAACCCTAGAAGATGCGGGAGAACTTGCCGAAGATATCGTTGAATACGAACCATACTCTGACTCCTTCTGGCGAAAAGCCGATGTCAAACCGCATGACACTTGCTTGCTTGTTCTTAACCCGGAACCCTATGCCGCCATCTCCATGAAGATCGCGAAAGCCGATCAGGCCCGGCCTTGTATAAACGTTTCCCCCGTCGCCGAAGATTGCCATCTCCAGCGTTTGCGAGATCGACCAGCGATATTCCGCAGTGGCAACAGAGTTGCCGTCTGCATAAAAGCGATAGCGGTCGTACCCCCGTAGATCGTCTGGTCCGCCGAGAGTCGGCTGCAGGTAGAAGGGAACGACCTGATTGTTTTCGGCAAAAGCAGTTTCGTTGCGAGCGCGAAAGACCAGGGTTCGCATGCCGTTGGTGAGAGGTACGTAATATGTCGCCTGTGTTTCGAGGAGGTGAAAGTTCGCCTGATTACCGCTCCGATCGAAGAACTGCGAATCGTCGGCTTCCAGTTGCAGACCTTCAGGATTGTTGAACCCCAGCCGGCTGAGATTTAATTGGACGGTTGTGGTGCCGGTGATGAAGTTCGATTGCTGGGTGAGACCAGGCGTGTCGGCCGCGGTGAAGAGTTGCTCCGTGGGCGGTGTGTCACTAAGACGTCCCGGACCAACGTGCACCAACAATCCGCCCACTATGTAGCCCACAGTCAATTTCTGATCGAAGAAGTGGCCCAGTGCGGAAAAGTGCGTGGTCGTAAACTCCCTGTCGAAATCGGTCTTGTTGCTTTTGCTGGAATCGGGTCCCTCGCCGAAGTACCACACCGAGGCATCATTTTGGTACCCCCCGTCGGTGCTTAGTTCCAGGTGACCGTTCAGCAGATCATGGAAATCGAATGAAGTGGCTCCCCCGTACCACTTCTTCGTTGATCCGACGACGTATGTATTCCACGTTAAATGATCCGCGAAAAGGTCTTGACGGGTGTATTGCGGCCCGAGAGAGAATCCGCCCCCCGTGGGTATCCCGCCAAATTTGAGACTCGGACCGTTCGCGTTAAAAATGCGGCTAATTATGCCTTTCTCGAGGTGGTCAAACTTCAACTCCCCCCGAGGCGGTTGCTGCGGAGTCAAATGCTTCGCTTTTTCTTGTTCCGCATCGGCTATCGTCTGGGCCCGCGAAGCGTTGCCGGCCGTAACTCCCGCATCTTGCGCGCCCGCGCCAAGTGAACACGCAATGCCGCCAAGGAGAAGCATGGCGAATTGTCTGGCAAGTCGAATTCTCACTGACGTCTCCTAACGGATCAAACGATCCCGGCGCCCTCGTGCGCCATACCTGAGTATTTGGTTGTTGCGGTTACAGTCAGGTCCTGCCCCGCTTTCGTTCTCATGGAGCTAATACTTCGCTCGAGGCTGCGACAGATCCACCAAAACAAAAGCGAGCACAGCGCCAGGATGAAGAGGCCAAGCTTAACTGGCAGTTCTGGATTCATAAGCAAGAGAAGGGCCAAAATGCCGGCGGCGCAAAGATCTCCCAATCGCTCTCCGATGACATCGATCAAAGGCCGGACGGTAGCTCGTTCCTCGTCCGGAAAATGGGCGTACGTCATCTCCGAACCGAAGCGGAAAAGGGAATTCCGCAGCGAATACTCCCCGCTGCGCAGACAGGTGAAAAGCCAGAACCCAGGTGCGAATGCGAGCAAGCAACTGGCGATACCGACGATCGCGGGATGCAAATGAATAAAGGCTAAGACGAATCTCTTTTGGAAAAGGCGGCCCACTGCGATCTGGGAAAACAAGGCACAAATGTTGAGCAAGCTTTGGAACAGACCGAGAAAATGTAACCGATCGGCCTGGTTGAGGAAGTGCTCGGCGATTCTTATGCGGAACATCAAATCCAGCAGCGTAGAAGTCATCGCCGCGACTACTACAAGTACTGCGAACTTCCTCAACAACTTGTTGGGCAGATAAGCTTGATCCTGGAGACGTCGAAAGCTAAAGCCATGCCGGGACACGCAATCGTCACTGCGATGGAACAAAAGCGCCACCACCGGGATCATGTTCATCGCGGCTAAAATTAGATTTGCACTCCGGAAACTGGTAGCTGTCCGCAAATGAGTTAAGCCGATCCCGGCCAGGATACTTGCGAACGTGCCGAATATCGTGACCGCCGGGATCAGCCGGCTCCGGTCGGCATGGCAACTGCTCGCCCAATCACCGATCAGTATCCAAATCATGGAAAGACCAACGAGCGTTGACGCCGAGACATCGATAAAAAACAGGCTGTACAACCACGGAACCCGGTTGTAGGCAAGCGAGAACGACAGCTCGATGACGACGTTGATGGCGAATCCCGCGCACGCAATGCGCTTCCGCTGCCTGGACCGAAAAAGATTTGAGACCATGAGGCTCACGACGATGGACACTAGGGTGCTCCACATCGTCAGAGACGGAAGCGATCGAATTGCAAGATGGCCACCCAGAAGCGAGTCGCGAAACGCCCGGCCGAAGATGAAGTGGGTCATCAGTGCCGCGTAAGCGAGGAGGAGCAATGGCAATCCTCGGAATGTCCCCGCGTCTGCGAATTGTTTAAGGAACCTCATCACTCAAAGTCTCGCACCCGATTCAGCATATGCAGTTCGAGGTTTAACGGCGCTTAAGCGTGCTCGGGCGATTTTTGCAGATGCTGACGATAGAGAGCACCAGCAACCAAGATCCAAAGCACAATAAACCCAAGCGTGATCGCGGCATACGATTTAAGGGAGGCGTGGAGTCGTGTTGCTACGAAAATGATCCCGGCCTGTAGCACATCACCCAGCCTGACGCAAAAGGTCTCGATGGCCGCTTTGGCCTTGTATTTCGCTTCGCGCGAGGTTGGTAATAGCAACGCATTGCGAATAGTGTTCTGCAGAGAATAGTTCGTCCCGTTCTCCGCGATCTTAAGGTTGCGAACAACGCTCAGGATAGGATTAACGAGAATTGCGCCAAACGTCGCCAATGAGAGAGCGGGCAGAATAAACAGAGACCCGCGTACGCCGATGTACTTGAAGATTCGCGATACGAGAAATGCCTGAATCACAAACGACACGAGATTGGTCCAGGCATAGTAATTGGCGTAATACGCTCCGATGTAGGCACTTCGCGCTGCCAGAAGTTGCTTGCCTGCTCCCACGACCTCATTGGCGTGGTTGATTACGAGCTTCCCGACGATGAAGTCGCCGGAAAGACTCACGATATTGAGGAGAATAGTGAGTACTGCAATGAGCCTGAGATAGGGGTCAGAAATCAGTAGTTGAAACCCGCCCTGTTTGCCAAGCGTCTCAACATTCTTTTTCTTCTCCCGCTCTCCTTCCCGCTCAGAGATTACATGGCTTGCCCAACGGGAGAGCGCAGCGCAGAGGCAAAGTGCCCCTGCGGCGATCAACATCACGTTGTAAGGGCCAAGTGGCTTGATCAGCTTGCCCGCAATCCACGCTCCGCCCACTGCTCCTATTGACGCGCCGACGCCCAGCATCGGGAAAAGTCTTTTGCCTTGTGCTTCGGTGTACAGGTCCGTCGCAAAGGCCCAGAGTTGCGCCACAGTGAAAACGTTAAAGATTCCAACCCATATGAAATACGGCACAGCTTCGTGAACACCCCGACTTCCCAGGTAGGCGAATAGCAGAAGGTTGGAGGCGAAAAAAAGTGACGTCCACCGAAGGAGTTGATTGCGATTAATGCGAGTGCCGATCCAGCCATAAACCGGGACCACGCCAAACAGCAAAATCGCCTGGGCGGCCGACGAGTATGCCTTCACCTCGGCCCCTCCCTGGGCAAGGATCAAGGACTCTCGTACTGTCTTGAGCAGATAGTAGCCGCCAAGAAGCACAGTGAGATCGGCAGTCAGCAACACTGCGCCCAGCCCCTCGCCGCCACGGACATCTGTAATGAGGGAAAGAACGCGCTCAAGCACACTCTTGCGGACCGGTTCAAACTGTGGGCCGGAACTGCTGGACAAGTCTCGCGGCGCAGAAACCAGATTTGCTTCCATGGTTTTGGCTGTCGATTCTAAACGCCCGCCAGGTACATTCGCACCCATTGGACGCTAGTTACATGGCACCGGTTGCTGCAAGACTGATGCCAGAGACACAGCTGCGGCAACTGACTGAAACCAAGTGCAGGTAACAATAACGCAGTGTCAATGGACTGTCATGACTTTGACAGTGCCCGGCGTCGCGTCAGTACGCACGTTGTGTCGCCGCGCGCTTCAGTTGCGGCTGTTCAAATCGGCCGAATTCGCGATGGCACGAAACTCACTAAGCAGAACCATCACGATACAAGAGATGCGGCAACAAGCTTCCGGTTGCAAATTTCAATTTCTTGGCTGAGCTACCTCCAGTAGTAGATCCGCCGCTCCGAAACAATCATGCAGCCAGTACCTCCTTGGTATTTGAGGTGATTGGCGCTATCAAGCCCGCCTGGCTATTCGGGAACCCGTCGCAGCCTACGCACACACTGCGTCGATCGCCGAAAGATCCCCCTCCAGCATTCGCGGGCCAGCCAGCAGGCCAAATAGATGGTTTGTGCGGCGCCATTGCCAACGATCTGGATTCCTTTGGCGTTTTGCCTGCCGAGTTGCTGGTACCGGTCAACTTGCGCTCAAAGCTGAAATACGGTGCAGGAGATTACACTTCCAGTCGGGATGACGCTGGTTTCATTTGTTCCTCCAAGCCGCTGCGGCGGTTTCTGGCAGTTGAACCTTGCCTTGAGATTCCACTACCGGAGGTTCTTCTGACTTGACAGGTTTGTGGCCGGAGGAGCAGGCTTTAAAAGCCCTCCCCGGGCTGATTCGTCGCAGTTCAAAGCGACGCGTCCATAGAGTGATCCACTGGAGCGACTGCATGAGGATACTTCGCTTTGCCGGCTTGTTCGCAATCGCCCTCAGTACAACACTGCTGGCACAATCCAATCCTGCCTCGCCCGTCAGTCGGACCGCGAAAGTTGCATCTCCCGGCGCTGCATCCGGGGCCGGCCCGAAAGCTCAAGCCAAGATTTTCGAGACCTATGGGAAGTTGCCGCTGAGCTTCGAGGCAAACCACGGACAGACCGATTCGCAGGTAAAGTTTCTTTCCCGCGGGAGTGGCTATACCCTTTTCCTGACTGAGGATGAAGCGGTCTTCTCGTTGCGCGGAGGCGAGGCCAAGGGCACCATATCACCTGCCGGCAACCAGTTGCCCTCGAAAGCGGTTGCACCAACTGGCACGGCTGTCTTGAGGATGAAGCTCGTAAGTGCCGACCATGAAGCCGCGGTGACTGGCTTGGATGAACTACCGGGCAGGAGCAACTACTTCGTCGGTAGCGATCCGAAAAAGTGGCACAGCAATGTCCCAACCTTCGCAAAGGTGAAGTATGAGGGAATTTATAAGGGCATCGATTTGATCTATTACGGCAATCAGCGCCAGCTTGAATACGACTTTGTTGTCAGTCCCGGGGCCGACCCGCATCGCATACAGTTCGATGTTCGAGGAGCGAGTCGTATTCATCTGGATGAGGATGGAGACCTGATGCTCAAGATGGGCGTCGGGGAAATTCGCTGGCAACGTCCGGTTGTGTATCAGGAAAAAAATGGAGCGAAGCAGAAGATTGCCGCGCATTATGTCATCAAGGATGCGAATCAGGTGGCGTTCGAATTGGCGAAGTATGACACGAGTAAGCCGCTATACATTGATCCTCTGATTTACTCGACCTATCTTGGCGGCAGCGCCAACGATTTTGGCTCTGCGATTGCCGTGGATAGCTCGGGAACGCTTACATCACGGGGTATGCTTCCTCGATCGATTTTCCCACGATGGATCCCCTGCAGTCTGCGTATGGCGGCGGCGGGGATGCCTTTGTCACGGAGATCAATGCCGGAGGTTCCGCATTGGTCTACTCCAGTTATCTTGGCGGCAGCGGAGATGACCAAGGCAGTGGCATTGCCGTGGACAGCCTGGGTAACGCGTACGTCACCGGATTCACCTCCTCAACCGACTTTCCCACGATGAATCCCTTGCAGCCGGCCAACGGCGGCAACTATAACGCCTTTGTGACGGAGATCAGTGCCGGAGGCTCAGCGTTGGTCTACTCCACCTATCTTGGCGGCAGCTCTTATGACTTTGGATCTGCGATTGCCGTGGACAGTTCGGGAGATGCTTACGTCACCGGCTATACCTACTCAACCAACTTTCCCACTATGAATCCCCTACAGCGCAATAGTGGTGGCGGCATCGTCGATGCCTTTGTGACGAAGATCAACGCCGGAGGTTCAGCGCTTGTCTACTCCACATATCTTGGCGGCAGCGCCGAAGATCAAGGCTCCGGCATCGCCGTAGACACTTCGGGAAGCGCTTACGTCACGGGGAATACGGACTCAACCAACTTTCCCACGATGAATCCCTTACAGAAAGCCAACGGCGGCGATACAGACGCCTTTGTGACCAAAATTCAGCCTTCGGGCGCAGCTTTGGTTTACTCCACCTATCTTGGCGGAAACGGGGTAGACCAAGGCTCCGGCATCGCCGTGGATGGCACGGGCAACGCCTACGTCACCGGCTCCACCGCCTCGACCGATTTTCCCACGATGAATCCCTTTCAGCCTCAGAACGCTAACAACGTCGATGCCTTTGTTACGGAGATCAATGCTGGGGGCTCAGCTTTGGTCTACTCCACTTATCTTGGCGGCAAACGAGCTGACCGTGGTTACGCGATTGCCGTGGACAGCTCTGGGGACGCTTACGTGACGGGCTTTACCGGTTCAGTCACTTTTCCGACAATGAACCCCTTGCAGCCTGCGAATGGCGGCGGCAGCGAGGACGCCTTTGTGACGGAGATCAGTGCCGGAGGCTCCGCGTTGATTTACTCGACCTACCTTGGCGGCAGCGGAGATGACGTTGGCTACGGTATTGCCGTGGGTCCCTCGGGCGGCACCTACGTCACCGGCTTCACCAGCTCAACCGACTTTCCCACCATGAATCCCCTGCAACCAGCCAATGGCGGCGGCTCCAACGCCTTCGTAACCAAGATTGGATCACTCAACCTGCAGGTGACTCCCAAGAGCGTGAAGTTCGGCCTTCACCCAGTTAAGACCAAGAGTGGGGCGACGACCATTGCCCTGACGAACAAAAGCAGAGTCGCGATAGGCATTTCGAGTATTTCGATCACCGGCACCGACCCAGGGGACTTTGCTCAAACTAATTCCTGCGGCAAAAGCCTGGCAGCGGGAGCAAGCTGCGTCATCAAGGTCACTTTCAAGCCTCTGACTAAGGGAGTGCGAACCGCGGAAGTTTCGATCAGCGACGACGCTGTAGGCAGTCCGCAGAAGGTGAGCTTGACAGGAACCGGGACTTAGAAAACAGGCTCTCATCCGAGAGGTCGGTTTCTGTTCGCCGCCATTCGCGTTAGTAGGAGAATCTCAATCCTCCTGACGGGCGGCCGTCTGATTATCTGGCCATACCCCTGACTGTTAGCAGAAGAGTTGCGACATCTTGCAACCAAAGCCAGCATTTTATCGAAATCTCCTACGCCTCGTACCCGGTTGAGTCAAGTCTGTGCGGCACTGAAGAGGCAGCCTTAGGCGTTGCTGTGGAATCGGCCCAGAAAATTCATCTCAAACCCTTCTGGTCTTTTCTACATCGAATGCTTGTTTAGCATTTCAGCCATCAAGGTAAGCGGAAGAACATCGGCCAAAAACACGGTTGACCGAATATGTTTGGTGTCAAGTCGCAGCCAGAGCAAATGTCCCATGAGAGCTGTTCAGATCGATGAGGAACAACCCTATGAGCGATAAACCAAGTACTACCTTGCCCGCGGTCGTCGAGAAGGTCATCAAGTCTTCGTCTCCGTACATACCTGAGAAGGCTCAGATCGGCGTGGAGGGGGCCGATCACCTTTATCGAGAGTTGCGCATCGAGAATACTCTGACCGACGAGAATGGCGACAAGGTACATCTCAAGCAGGGCGCCGAGGTAGAGGTCACCATTGAAGCAGAATCAGAAGCAACCACCCCAGCCACTCCGGCGTAAATGAGAGAATCCAGCCCGCTGCGGAATGATGAGGGGGACCGGTCGCGACGTGGGGAAAATCCTTCGTACAGCGAACACTGTATGCCGTTTGGGCGGAAAGAAGGGCATTGTGCACAGGGGGAAGAGCGGCACATCCGGCCGTATCGAATGACGGAATCGGGGGAGTATGCAGGGCACAACGGCCGCAGGGGCAAATGATAGCAGGGCACTGGCCGGCAAGCAGGCTTGGTCGCGGCACGGCAAGCAGCACCATGGGGTCCATTTATTCTGAAGAGAGAAATTCCTGCTTAATGAACTGATTCAGTATATTGGCGATGCTCTGCGGGCTGGAGACGCGAAGTTGATCACCGAGAGTGAGGGCCTGGTGGATCACCTTGCAGAGTCCTGTCGATGCCAATTGTTAAGAACAGTGCACGGCCTATAAGGATGGTTCACATTTGATGTAGAGGTTGTCGGCGTCGCTTGCTGTTTTCCCCCTTGCAACTTTTGCGTTCAGGGACGCGATCTTAATCGGATCGGTTACTACTCTCGCGTTACGAAGCAGTTCGGTGACCGCTAACTGCCGTCTACGCCAATTGGTCGTTGCTATTCTGCGGCACATGCGTTTCATGAGACGAACCCTCCGCTGGACCCAGGCTTTGGCTACCGGAGGAAATCCCTTTCCTGAACTCCACCCTTTGAAGCGCCTGCAGGTTACCCAGAGCGTCGGACAAAGACTGGAGCTCCTCCGCGGCACCCACCACACAAGAGCCCATCAACTTTTCCATCGACCGGCGAATAGCGACTTGAGCGGCGTCAATCCTGCTCTGCAGGCGGCCGTGATCAAGTTCGAGCATTGCAGCCGTGTATAACTCCTGCCACGAATCGCAATTAGCCATCGCTAAGCCTGTCCTCTCTCTCACTGTTTGGAGCATACCGGCTCCACTAAAAATAGGTGGAATATTTGCTTTCGTGTTTCGCAGCTAACCCGAACGTACCGTCCAGCGGAAGTTGGGGCATAACACCGGCCAGCATGCAGTACAGTAAACGTACAATTGTCGTACCATATAAATATCGCAATCACGATAGACATAAACGATTTCATAGGCAACTACAAAAATATACTTGACGCATATATTTGTCTCTGGTATTTTGCGTAGCAAATGGAGGGAGTTCACTATGGCGACCGAACAGAAGACTAAGAATCAGCTGCCCGTTGCGAAGTACCGGCAAGTCAACATCGCCGATCTGAAGTCCGGCCGACACGGGAAGCACCACTCGCTGGTTCAGGGAATTGTGCAGGAGTTGGTAACGCTCAAAGCAGGTTCGGCACTCGAGATCCCCCTTGCGGAAGTAGGAGGCATAGGGCTCGCCAATCTTCGCTCCGCGGTGCATCGTGCCGCCTCCTCGAACGATCTGAACATTGAGACGGTCGCTGACGATGGCAAGCTCTATGTGTGGAAGGCAAGTTCGAAGTGATGTGAACCCATAGTACCCTCTAGGGTGTACGCCCGGCATGGCTCTCGCATGGGTTCTGGAGGAACAAGACGGGTCGCGGCCGCTCGCCGGGGAATTGCCCTTCGCACTCGACCGATACAGTAAAGACCCTAGAGTCATCCTACAGTTTTTCGTGTTCCAATCTGAGTGTTAATCGGTGAATTCCTCTAGATTCTCACTCAAAGACAGATGGTTCGGGCTATCCCTGATTTCGTTGGTTCATCAGTCCCCAGCGGCCGGCGTGAGGCTGCCGTGCAACTCATTCTGCTGCAGCCCCCTTACAAAGCTAGATGGACCGTGAAAAACCAGGCTTATCCACACTGCACCTACACCCCCCGGTCCAGGAGAAACCCATGAAGAGAAACAGTCTGGGATCCAGCACTACAGTTGCCCACGGTGCATCCGACCAAGACCAGAAGAGCAAGAACAACGGGCACTCCATTGATGTTGCTGAGCCTGCGTCAGCAGACCTGAGCGTGATTCTTGCCAGCCTGCAAACCATGCGAAATGGCGACTTCTCGGTGCGCCTTCCGGGTTCCTGGACCGGCCTGGCGGGGAAAATTGCCGACACGTTCAATTCCATTGTTGCTGCCAACCAGCAAATGGCAGAGGAGTTGAAGCGCGTGGGACAGGTAGTTGGTAAGGAAGGAAGGACTCGCGAGCGTGCCCGCTTTCATGAATCTCGAGGGGCGTGGGGTGAGATGGAGGTCTCGATCAATACATTGGTTGAGGACCTGCTCCGCCCGACCGAAGGTGTAACCCGCGCCATTGCGGCTGTTGCCCAAGGAAACCTGACTCAGACTGTGCGTCTGGACGTAGACGGGCGGCCACTGGAGGGCGAGTTCCTGCGCTCCGCCGACATCGTCAACACCATGATTCAGCAGCTCAGCGTCTTCACTGCCGAAGTAACGCGCGTGGCACGCGAGGTAGGAACCGATGGCAAGCTGGGTGGCCAGGCGCAGGTGCCCGGCGTGGCCGGCACATGGAAAGACCTTACGGATTCAGTGAACTCGATGGCCAGCAATCTGACTGGCCAGGTTCGCAACATCGCTGAGGTCGCAACCGCTGTTGCCAGCGGCGACCTTTCCCGCAAAATCACGGTCGATGTCCGCGGCGAAATTCTTCAGCTTAAAGAAGCTATCAACACTATGGTCGACCAGTTGCGCTCGTTTGCGTCCGAAGTAACACGCGTGGCGCGCGAAGTAGGTACGGACGGCAAGCTGGGTGGCCAGGCCGTCGTGGTGGGCGTGGCCGGCACGTGGAAGGATCTTACGGACTCGGTGAACGCCATGGCTGGCAACCTGACGGCCCAGGTGCGGAACATTGCCGAAGTGACGACCGCCGTGGCGCGCGGCGATTTATCACGCAAAATCACGGTCGATGTAAAGGGCGAAATTCTTGAACTCAAGGACACCATCAACACGATGGTGGACCAACTCAACGCGTTCGCCGGCGAAGTAACCCGTGTGGCACGCGAAGTAGGTACAGAAGGCAAATTAGGTGGACAAGCGCAGGTGCCCGGCGTGGGCGGTACCTGGAAAGATTTAACGGATAACGTCAACTTCATGGCCAGCAACCTCACCGGCCAGGTGCGAAACATCGCCGAAGTAGCAACGGCTATTGCAACCGGAGATCTCTCTCGCAAAATTACGGTCGATGTCCGCGGCGAGATTTTGCAACTTAAAGAAACGCTGAACACCATGGTGGATCAGCTCAACCGCTTCGCTGGTGAAGTGACGCGTGTGGCCCGCGAAGTCGGCACTGAAGGCCGCTTGGGAGGACAAGCGAACGTGCCCGGCGTCGCCGGCACATGGAAAAATCTCACAGATTCGGTCAACTCGATGGCCGGAAACCTCACTGGCCAGGTTCGGAATATTGCCGAAGTAACCACAGCTGTGGCCCGCGGCGATTTGTCGCGCAAGATCACGGTCGACGTGAAAGGCGAAATTCTCGAACTGAAGAACACCATTAATACGATGGTGGATCAACTCAATGCGTTCGCTGGAGAGGTGACGCGTGTGGCCCGCGAAGTCGGCACGGAGGGCAAACTGGGCGGACAGGCGCAGGTGCCTGGTGTGGCCGGCACGTGGAAGGATCTCACGGACAATGTGAACTTCATGGCCAGCAACCTCACCGGTCAAGTACGAAATATTGCGGAAGTCGCCACGGCCGTGGCCCGCGGCGACTTGTCGCGAAAAATCACAGTAGACGTAAGAGGTGAAATTCTCGAACTCAAGGACACGATCAACACGATGGTCGACCAGTTGCGCTCGTTTGCTTCAGAAGTGACGCGCGTAGCCCGCGAGGTGGGTACTGACGGCAAGCTTGGCGGGCAGGCGCAGGTGCCTGGAGTAGGCGGCACGTGGAAGGATCTTACGGACTCCGTGAACTCGATGGCGAGTAACTTGACAGGCCAGGTGCGGAACATCGCCGAAGTATCGACGGCGATCGCCAGCGGCGACTTGTCGAAGAAAATTACGGTGAACGTGAGCGGCGAGATTTTGCTTCTCAAGGAAACCATCAACACAACCGTGGATCAGCTCAATGCTTTCGCGGGTGAAGTAACCCGTGTGGCGCGCGAAGTTGGTACTGAAGGGCGCTTAGGAGGTCAGGCCAACGTGCCGGGAGTCGCCGGTACATGGAAGGATCTTACTGACTCAGTCAATTCGATGGCAGGCAACCTCACCGGTCAGGTTCGTAACATTGCCGAAGTTACAACTGCCGTGGCTCGCGGCGATTTGTCACGCAAGATCACTGTCGACGTGAAGGGTGAAATTCTCGAACTCAAGAACACGATTAATACGATGGTCGACCAGCTCAACGCGTTCGCCGGCGAGGTGACGCGCGTGGCGCGCGAGGTCGGCACAGACGGGAAGCTGGGCGGGCAGGCTCAGGTCCCCGGCGTCGCCGGAACATGGAAGGATCTCACGGACAACGTTAACTTCATGGCCAGCAATCTTACAGGCCAGGTGCGTAACATCGCCGAAGTTGCGACGGCTATCGCGAACGGCGATCTTTCCAAGAAAATCACGGTGGACGTGCGCGGCGAGATTTTGCAATTGAAGGAAACGCTGAACACGATGGTTGAGCAATTGCGCTCGTTTGCCGCTGAGGTGACGCGCGTGGCGCGCGAGGTCGGCAGCGAAGGCCGTCTGGGCGGACAGGCCAACGTGTCCGGTGTAGCCGGCACGTGGAAGGATCTTACTGACTCCGTAAATGCCATGGCCGGGAATTTGACAGGTCAGGTGCGCAACATCGCCGAAGTGACTACGGCCGTGGCCCGCGGCGATTTGTCCCGAAAGATCACGGTGGACGTGAAGGGCGAAATCCTCGAACTGAAGAACACCATCAACACGATGGTCGATCAGCTGAACGCTTTCGCGGCCGAAGTAACTCGCGTGGCTCGCGAAGTAGGCACGGAAGGCAAGCTGGGCGGGCAGGCGCAAGTGCCCGGAGTTGCGGGCACGTGGAAAGATCTCACCGACAACGTGAACGTGATGGCTGCCAACCTGACCGAACAGGTGCGTGGCATCGTCAAAGTGGTGACGGCCGTCGCCAATGGCGAACTGACTCAAAAGCTGACCGTAAACGCGAAGGGTGAAGTCGCGGCCCTCGCCGAAACTATTAACAACATGACCGATACGCTGGCCACTTTCGCCGACCAGGTGACAACCGTCGCGCGCGAAGTCGGCGTGGAAGGCCGTCTGGGTGGCCAGGCCAACGTGCCCGGCGCTGCCGGAACGTGGAAGGATCTCACCGGCAACGTCAACTTGCTCGCCGATAACCTGACGAACCAGGTGCGAGCCATTGCCGAAGTTGCCACGGCCGTCACCAAAGGCGACCTCACGCGTTCCATTCAGGTAGAAGCCAGCGGTGAAGTTGCCGAGTTGAAAGACAACATCAACACCATGATCGACAATCTCCGGCTCACCACTGACCGGAATACGGAACAAGACTGGCTGAAGACAAACCTGGCCCGCTTTACCGGCATGTTGCAAGGGCAACGCGATCTCACGACCGTGGGACGCATGCTGCTGTCGGAGCTGGCACCCCTGGTGAGCGCCCAGCAAGGTGTGATCTACCAGATGGGCGGCGAAGAATCGACCGAGATGGTGCTGCTCTCAGCCTTCGCCGGTGACGGCGAAGATGGTCATCTGCGGCGGTTGAAGCTGGGGGAAGGACTGGTGGGGCAGTGCGCGGCAGAGAAGCGCCGCATGCTCATCTCTGACTTGCCTCCCAACACGATTGCGATTCGCTCCGGCTTGTTCGAAGCTGTTCCGAGAAATGTAATCGTGCTCCCGGTACTGTTTGAAGACCGCGTGAAAGCAGTTATCGAACTGGCCTCGCTGAGCAATTTCACAACTTCTCAGCTGGCATTTCTGGAGCAGTTGACCGCCAGCATCGGCATCGTACTCAACAGTATCGAGGCCACCATGCAGACCGAAGGACTATTGAAGCAGTCCCAGCAATTGGCCACCGAACTCCAGGTGCAGCAAAAGGAGCTACAGCAGACGAACGAGCAGTTGGCGCAAAAAGCGCAGCAACTCGCCGAACAGAACGTTGAGGTCGAACGCAAAAACCAGGAGATTGAGCAGGCCCGTCGAGCTCTCGAGGAGAAGGCGAAGGAATTGGCCTTGACCTCGAAATACAAGTCCGAGTTCCTGGCCAACATGTCGCACGAACTGCGGACACCGCTCAATAGCATCCTGGTTCTAGGCCAGCAACTCAGCGATAACCCGGACGGCAACCTCACACCGAAACAGGTTGAGTTCTCGCGCACGATTCACGGGGCCGGGACAGACTTGCTGAACCTGATCACGGACATTCTTGACCTGTCGAAGATCGAATCTGGCACGGTCTCAGTGGAAGCCGAGGAAGTCTTCTTCGCCAGCATGCTGGACGCACTGGAACGTCCATTCCGGCACGAGGCGGAAAACCGGCGTCTCCGTTTCGAGGTGCAGACCGATTCTCACCTGGCGCGAAGTGTGGTCACCGACTCGAAGCGTTTGCAACAGGTCCTGAAGAACTTGCTGTCCAATGCGTTCAAGTTCACTGAAAGTGGAGGAGTCCGCCTGTCAGTCTCTCCAGCCAAGAGCGGTTGGAGCGAGGATCACCCGCTTCTCGGGAAAGCCGCATCTGTCCTGGCTTTTGAAGTTACTGACACAGGCATCGGCATTCCATTTGAAAAACAGCGGATCATCTTTGAGGCTTTTCAGCAGGCAGATGCCGGTACCAGCCGTAAGTACGGTGGCACCGGGTTGGGGCTGGCGATCAGCCGTGAGCTGGCCAGCCTGCTCGGCGGCGAAATCCAGTTACGCAGCACGCCAGGCAAGGGCAGCACGTTCACTCTCTATTTGCCCCAAACGTATGTGGGGCCTTCCACGTCTACAGCGACGAGCGAACGGAGAGCTCCGTGGTCGGTTTCTCCAGCGCCGTTATCCGTTGTGGAACACCCAATCGAGAAAATTCCCGATGACCGGGACAATCTGCTGCCCGACGATGCTGTGTTGATGATCGTTGAAGATGATCCGCATTATGCCCGTGTGTTGCGCGATCTCTCGCGGGATAAAGGGTTCAAAGTTCTAGTAGCTACCCGGGGTGCGGAAGCGCTCGCCCTGGCCCATGAGTATCATCCGACTGCGGTTTCGCTGGACGTCTTCTTGCCTGACATGCTGGGTTGGACAATACTCAACCACCTGAAGCAGGATCCAGCAACCCGGCACATACCGGTTCAGATGCTGACGCTGGACGAGGATCGTCACCATGGACTGGCTCGAGGAGCATTTGCTTTTGTTACCAAGCCGACAACGCCGCAGGGCTTGGATTCGGCATTGGCCCGGATTAAGGAATATTCTGCGCCTCGAAGGAAGCGATTGCTGGTGGTGGAAGACAACCCGGCCGAGCAGCTTAGTATCAAGGAACTGTTAGGTTACGACGACATCGATGTAACCGTCGTAGCAACGGGCTCGGAAGCCATCGAGACTGTCAACAACCAGACGTTCGACTGTGTCGTTCTGGATCTTCGTCTGCCCGACATTTCAGGCTTCGAGGTATTGGAGCGCTTCCGGGACACCCCGTCGCTGAGCGACCTGCCCGTTGTAGTCTTTACCGGCAAGGAACTCTCCTCCGAGGAGGATGCCAGACTGCATTCGCTGGCGCGCAGCGTTGTGGTCAAGGGAGTGGAATCGCCCGAACGTCTGCTGGATGAGACGGCCTTGTTCCTGCATCGAGTAGTCGCGGATCTCCCGGAGGAAAAACAGAGGCTACTGGACCGGTTGCACCACTCCGACGATGCCCTGGTGGGAAAGAAAGTGCTGGTAGTGGACGATGACGTGCGCAACATCTTTGCGCTTAGCAGTGTTCTAGAACGCCGGGGCATGACGGTGATCACCGCGGGAACCGGCCGTGAAGCGATCGGCAAACTGGAATCAACCCCGGATATTGCGATCGTGCTGATGGACATCATGATGCCCGAAATGGATGGCTACGAAACGATGCAAGTGATCCGGCAGAATTCCTCGTTCCGGCGATTGCCGATCATTGCACTGACTGCAAAGGCGATGAAAGGGGACCGAGAGAAGTGTCTCGAAGCCGGAGCTTCCGAGTATCTGGCGAAACCTGTTAACACCGAGCAACTGCTCTCGTCTCTGCGTATGTGGCTTCATCGGTAACAGTTCGTTTTTGGCTTTCGTGGGGCGTTGAGACCTGAGTGGAGAGGACTTGTAGGGCATGAGCACGAACGAGAAAGTCAACATTCTCATGGTGGATGATCAGCCAGCCAAGCTGCTCAGTTATGAGGTTATGCTCAGCGGACTGGGCGAGAACCTGATCAAAGCATCTTCCGCAAAGCAGGCCCTCGAAGTTCTGCTGAAGAATGACGTTGCCGTAGTGCTGATGGATGTAAGCATGCCAGAACTCGACGGTTTTCAATTGGCCGCCATGATTCGACAGCACCCGCGCTTCCAGAGGACGGCGATCATTTTCGTTTCGGCTGTGCATCTCACCGACCTGGATCAGCTCAAAGGATATGAACACGGCGCCGTCGACTACATTTCTGTTCCTGTAGTAGCCGAACTGTTGCGCGCGAAAGTCAGGGTATTCGCCGAACTGCACCGCAAGACGCGAATGCTCGAAACCTTGAATCGCGAACTGGAGCAGCGTGTGCTGGAGCGGACGGAAGAGTTGGCCGCCAAAGCGGAAATACTGCTGCGACTCAACACCGAACTGCTGGGAAAGAATCAAGAACTCGATGCCATTATTCACACCGCGCCAGACATAATCTTCAGTCGCAAGGCGGATGGCTCCAGGGATTACATCAGCGACCGGTTTTATGAGTTCACCGGCGCTCCCCCAGGTTCGGCGAACGGTTTCGGGTGGTTGGATTATGTGCATCCCGAGGATAAGCAAAAGGCCATAGATGACTGGATGCGGTGTGTTGAATCGGGGGCAAAATACGAAGTGGAGTATCGGCTTCGCTCAACAGACGGGTCTTATCGCTGGTTCCGGGCTCGCGCGCTGCCAATTCGCGATGACGGGAAGATCGTCAAATGGTACGGAACCTGTTCAGATATTCACGACAGCAAATTGCTGGAACAGTCGATTCGCGACAGCGCGGCAGAACTGGAGAAAATGGTCGATCGCAGAACGGACGAATTGCGGCGTCTGTCCGTCCGGCTCATGACCATGCAGGATCAGGAACGCCGCCGGCTGGCACGCGATCTGCACGATGGCCTGGGACAGGAACTTGCCGTGGCCAAGATGGTGCTGGACAGGATGGTCATGCAGAAGTCTGCGGAACCGCCAGAGGAAGCCTGGAATCAAGCCAGCGGCATTGTGGATCGCGCCATACAGCAAGTGCGCACCATGTCTCACCTTTTGCATCCGCCGCTCCTAGATGAGGTGGGATTACTCTCGGCGCTTTCCTGGTATGTTGATGGGCTCACCAAGCGCAGTGGCATTGAAACGTCTCTTGATGTACAGCCGAGCGAGTTTCCGAGACTCGCAGCGGAGATAGAAACGGCCGTTTTTCGAATCGTGCAGGAGGCCCTGACCAATGTCTTCCGGCATTCAGAAGCGAGCAAGGTATGGATTACGCTGTCTCAAAAAGAAGGAATCATAGTTGTTGCCGTGCGAGACGATGGCAAAGGAATCGGCAAGAAGGTTGCCGACCTTCAACCGGATAGTGTTGGAGTTGGAATCGGCGGCATGAAACAGCGGGCCAAAGAATTTGGCGGAGAACTGCGTTTGACGAATGCCCATCCCGGAACCCTCGTTGAGCTTACGATTCCAAGCAGCTCCGTAGTGCGAGAGCCATCTGCTGCCGTGGCGTCCTAACCGGCTGTGGCCTTGAAATCGTAGACGCCGTATTGCGGCAGGTACCTTATGGAGAAAGTCCGAGTGCCGACTCATGCAATGATTACGGCCGATACCTTGCCCGCCATGATTTGGGTTTCCGATGCAAACGCTCTTCGAACGTATTTCAACCGATCGTGGCTTGAATTTACTGGAAGAACGTTGGCACAGGAGCTTGGGGATGGCTGGGCCGACGGAATCCATCCCGATGATAAGCAGCGATGCCTCGACACCTTTCGCTCCGCAGTCAGAACACAACGGCCTTTTAGAATGGAATACCGCCTGCGCTGCGCTGATGAGCGATATCGCTGGGTCTTGAGTCACGGAGAGCCTCGCTTCGACGACGAAGGAGGGTTGGAGGGCTTCGTAGGGTCTTGCATGGACATAAGTGAGCGGATAGCCGCGGAAGAGGCGCTTAAGCAGGTCCATGAACAACTGGACGCAAGAGTGAAGGAGCGCACTTTGGAGCTGGATCAGGCGCAGGAAAGATTGCGCAGGTTATCCGCCAGGCTTCTACAGATGCAGGACGATGAGAGGCGAACGATCGCGCGGGAACTGCATGACACGGCGGGGCAGATACTGGTTGCTCTGAATCTGAACCTGGTTCCCGTGGAAGAGGAACTTCAGAAGGAGAACTCCGGGCTCGCCAGAAAACTAACGGAGAGCCTGCGACTTATAGAAGAGCTGTCAAGAGACTTGCGTACGATGTCTCATCTGCTGCATCCGCCATTGCTCGATGAGGCAGGGCTGCTATCGGCCGTACGTTGGTATGTCGAGGGATTTGCCGAACGAAGCAAGATCCATGTGGAGCTCCAGTTGGATCACAAGATTGGACGATTGCCGGCTGAACTAGAGACCGCAATTTTCCGCGTCGTGCAGGAGTGCCTCACGAATATTCATCGTCACTCTGGAAGCAACTGGGCAAGTGTGGCCATTGGCCGCCACCCGCACAATATAAGCGTAGAGATTCGCGACCAGGGCACGGGCATGCCGATGCCGGTTCGCGCTGGTGTAGGCATTCAGGGTATGGGAGAAAGAGTTCGACAGCTGGGAGGACATCTGGAGATTAAGTCCGGGAATGATGGCACGCGAGTGATTGCGATTGTACCCAAACCTGCTTCGGTGGAACCGTCCGCGGGAGTTGTAGACATGGCTTCGAAACGATCGGCTTGAACGTTATTCCAGCTTGAATAAGCTTCCGCGATACCCATACCCGGTACCGACCTGGCTACCCAGTATGAGGAAGGATGCTGCCGCCTGAGCTGACAGTGGCGCCCGGTAATCCTGACAGTCTCTGGGTCCTCGTTATAAAAAGGCCCAGAGCATCACTTATCTTCAGTTTCGATTCTTCAGTTTCGATCTCTCACTTTCCAGTTCCCACCGCTTTCACGTACCGGCAACACCGTAGTGGCCAAACTTATTGACCTTAGAGATTTGCAGCTCTCCGGAGCCACCTCCTCACTCATCCAGCATGGGTCGCTCCCACTTACATGTTGAACAGCATGGAACAAGGACAGGAGGAAAGCTAATGTTTATTTGCGAAGGTAATTCAAATCACTGCTCGGTTCGAGCACGAAGAGGTCGATTATGACAAAAATTAGTTTCAGGTTGCCGAGATGTCTTCTGGTGCTCGGCGCTGGGTTTCTGCTGCTTGCCGGCATGGCATGGTCCGCAGATGACAAGGATCAATCAGATATCAACAAACGACTGGATGCGTCCGCCAAAGTGCTGAACGAAATTATGGCGACTCCGGATAAAGCAATCCCCGATAAGGTGATGAACGATGCGAAATGCGTAGCGGTGATTCCCTCCATGGTAAAAATCGCCGTCGGTTTCGGAGGCAGTCACGGAAAAGGCGTCGCTACGTGCCGGACGGAAAGCGGCCGCTGGAGTGCTCCCGCGCCGATCACCATAACCGGTGGAAGCTGGGGATTACAGCTTGGCGGGCAGGCTGTCGACCTGGTGATGATTGTTACAAATGACAATGGAATGCAGCACTTGTTGTCCAGCAAGTTCAAGCTTGGCGCGGATGCTTCGGCGGCCGCAGGTCCGGTTGGACGAGACGCCGCTGCTGACACAGACTGGAAGATGCGAGCCGAGGTGCTCACCTACTCTCGAGCTCGTGGCATTTTTGCCGGAATCGATCTGAACGGTGCTGCTATCACTCAGGATAAAGACGAGACCCGCATTCTCTACGGTAGCTTCGTGCCATTCCCTGACATCTTGAGCGGCAAGGTTCGCCCTCGGGGGGCAAGCGAGCCGTTTCTGTCCGCCATCAGGAAATATTCGGGCCAGGCTAAAGAACACAGTGAACTAAAACCGGCGCCGGGGAGCACCGAGACGGCGGGCCGGTAACGAGGATCTTGGGTGGCTATCGGGAGGCCTGGTCTTGAATCTACAAGGCCGGGTCGACCGATCCTAAAACTTAAAGAGAGACAACTACAAAAACAAATCGGGAGGCTTTCATGTCGACCATTTTACTTATCGTTCTCGTGCTGTTATTGCTCGGGGCACTGCCGGCCTGGCCCTATAGCAGATCGTGGGGTTATTACCCCAGCAGTGGCCTGGGCCTGGTGGTTGTGGTCGTGCTGGTGTTGCTGCTCGCCGGGCGCTTGTGAAACCGGTGACAGCTCGACCATTTCGCCGGTGAAGCGGTGGCACTTTCAGCCGGTCATTTTCAGCCGGTCATGAGGACGGCCGACGGTGGATGTGCGGATCAGTTTCGAAGTTTTAAACTCTGCTTAGCGCGCATCCCCTCGGCCGTCCACATTGCAACCTCCGCCGTCCTAAATGCGCATACCGCATGTTTTCGGTTTCCAGATCTGTTGAGTCACAGCGACTATTTAGCGGCAACACTCTTCCCTGAGAAAAGTGTCATCTCCAACGGAAAAAGTTCTGAGGTTGTACAGCAAGGCTGGCATTCAATTACAGGAGCATCCTGATGGGCTGAGAAACGCATTGTCGGTAGTGTCTTTTTGGAAGTCGAATGCTCCCGGAATCTTCGAGAGCTGAAACAAGAATCCTAAGTTTGATCGAAGGAGACTAACCGTGGCGACTTGCGCAATTTCCGCGACAACAACAAGTGTATTCCCGGCATGCAACGAATCGAATCGGCCTGAATCCGAACGCAGCCTCGTCCAACGCGCACAGCGCGGAGACGAGCAGGCTTTCGCAACTCTCTATCAGGGGCACAAGAAGCGCGTCTATTCCGTGTGTCTGCTAATGACGAAGGATATAGCGGAGGCAGAAGACCTGACGCAAGAGGCTTTCCTGCAGGTGTTTCGGACTGTCGGTTCGTTCCGCGGAGACTCTGCCTTTTCCACCTGGCTGTACCGCGTTGCCGTGAACACTGTGCTGATGAAGCTCCGCCGCCGTAAGACTCCGCCGCCGATATCTCTTGATGAGCCCTTGTCGGCTGAGTCACCTTCTCTTCGACGTGACATCGTCGGAAAAGCGGATATGCGCCTTAGTGGCGCAATCGACCGTATTGCGCTGCGTCGAGCTATGCAGGAGCTCCCCGAAGGGTGCCGGCAGATTTTCGTCCTTCACGAGGTGCAAGGATATCAACACCATGAGATCGCCAAGTTGCTGGATTGCTCCGTCGGCAACTCAAAATCGCAGCTGCACAAAGCGAAGATGAAAATGCGCGACTTGCTCTTTCCTAAGCGGAGACACCTGCGGCGGCTAGCAAGTACTTCTGCCACAGAATCGGTATCTGCCGGGAAGAACAATATCCCTCACCTATCGCTGGCGTAAGGCTGGCGTTAGGCTTCGGAGCTCAGGATTTTGCGGTATTGCGTGGGCCCTTATGGAAATCTATGGTGGAAGCAGGTGGAACGAGTTTCTGAAAGAGGACACGATGCCAGGAAAGAAACACAGAAACACCTTCGCGGTGTGAGTGCAAAAGGAGCAGAGAGAGTATGAACATATAAAAGAAAGTGCGGTGCGGGTCGGGACGATATGGTGGCCGGGCCAAGGAAGTTGCTGCGCGGACCGTGCTGAAGAAGCATAAGGAAGAGGGCTACGGCAAAGGACATTGAGTTTGTGGTGGCGCAGCCAACGCATCCTCAAGCTTTTGCGTATTAAAAGGAAGGAAGTGCCGCGTGGTTCGAATTCTTGTCGTCGATGATAATCCGGCGGTTCGACACTATCTTCGGGCTCTCCTCGAGCAGCAGAGTTCCTGGCAAGTATGTGACGAAGCTCGGACTGGAAGAGAGGCACTTCAACGGGTAGAGAAAAATCCGCCGGACATGATCCTGCTGGACTTTCAAATGCCAGACCTGAATGGGCTCGACGTGGCCCGGCAAATCACGAAACTATTTCCTGATATTCCGATCCTGATGGTGACGATTCATTTGTCCAAACAATTGGCCGAAGAGGCCCGTAGGGCTGGGATTCGCGGAGCCTGCGCGAAATCGGACGTTGGTTCGATCGTTGAGGCAGTGGACGTATTGCTGCATTCGGGGACCTATTTTCCCGTCCCGAATTCGGTCAGCAACTAAGACTCCGGTTCAAATTCCTGCGTAAGCCACAAAATACAGGATTCCCTGTATTCGATCCGGGACATTACAATGTTAGTCTCTGGCTGATCCGAACAGGGACCTGCGTCTGGCGCCCGAGGGGACTAAGGTCCAAGCAGGAGCAGGATAAACGAAACTACAGCTGGCCACAGAGCTGCATGGATTGATAGCAGTACGAGGCTGCGAGAAAAAAGTTATGGCAGTCCGGATACTGCTGGTGGATGATCATCCAATCGTGAGGCAAGGGCTGAGAACTCTTTTGGAAGGGCGTCCTGGCTGGGAAATAGTGGGTGAGGCATCGGATGGGGTTGAGGCCTTGGATAAGGTCGACAGTCTGCAACCCGATGTCGTGGTGCTCGACGTCACGATGCCTCGAATGAACGGCCTGGAAGCGTGCCGTTTGCTTCAGCAGAAGAGGCAGAAGGCTTCCGGTTTGGAGGTCCTGTTCGTTACCCAGCATGACTCTCCGCAAATGATGCGTGAGGCTCTGGATGCGGGGGCGAGAGGATACGTGGTGAAGTCGAATGCGGCACGAGATCTGCTGGAAGCCGTGGAAGCGGTAAGCCAGCATCGGGTTTTTACGGCATTGGCACGAAGTCCGCAGGCTTCGTGCTAGGTGGCGGGCCAAAAGCGATTCCCAATCCGTCTATTTCTGAGATGTATACGAGAGGAGATTTGTGATGAAACTCCGTATCTTGTTGGCCGACGATCACGAAATCGTACGCAGAGGCCTCTGTGCTCTTCTCCAGAAACATGAGGGCTGGGAAATATGCGGGGAAGCTTCCGATGGCCGTGAAGCTCTCGAGATGGCGAAGCAGCTGAAGCCTGATGTTGTTATCGTGGACATTGGAATGCCGTATCCTCAATGGCTTGGACACCACGCGGCAACTCATGCAGCATGACCCTCAGTTCAAAGTCATCGTTCTGACAATCACTGATTCCGATCAAGTCATCCGTGAGGCTCTCGACGCGGGCGCGCGCGGATTTGTGCTCAAGTCGGATGCCGCGCGCGATCTGGTTTCCGCCGTTGAGGCCTTGCAGAGCAAGCGCATGTTCTTCACGCCACGAGTAAACGACCTGGTGCTGGCGGGCTTTCTGGACAAGGGACACGCGATATCCCGGAACGAGCCTCCGAGTTTGCCGACCTTAACCGCGAGGGAGCGTGAAGTTACGCAACTGCTCGCTGAAGGCAAGAGTTCCAAGGAAGTGGCATCGCTCCTAAACTTGAGCACCAAGACCGTTGAAACCCATCGCAGCAATATCATGCGAAAACTCAGTCTGCATTCCATTCGCGATCTGGTGGTGTATGCCATCAAGAACAACATTATCCAGATCCAGATGCCACCGCAGATGAACACGATGTCGGAACCGACGGTTGCCTGATCAGACGATCCAACCGCGCTTTAGTGCCCGGACTCCTCCGAGTAATACCGCCTGTGGCCGACACTCACGGGTCTACAGCAAAGACCTGAGTGCATCGATCACTCCTCCCGATAGATGTGAAAAACTTACATCCCGATTCAGTATGCGAATTTCAACTAAGGCATTGGAACGGAACGAATTGCGGATTTGGCAAGCTCCGTGCTCAGTAGAGCATGTTGTTTGCGACTTAAGGGGGCTCCATCACTCGCGGTCAAAGACATGGCCTTGCTGTTGCAACCGCATTGATCGTGAGCGCAACTACTCTCAGATAAAATAATAGAGCTGTGGCCGCCACAAACCGCGGCGGCAGTGTCCATCGGAGGTGAAGCTGTGAGCATGCTTCGAATCCTTATCGCGGATGACCACGAAGTGGCAAGAGAAAGGTATCCGCTCCCTTTTAGAAAGCCACCCGGGATGGGAAGTGTGTGGTGAAGCCAAAGACGGCCGCGAAGCTGTCGAATCTACCAGCACGTTGAAGCCGGATGTTCTGTTACTGGACATCGGTATGCCGAATCTGAATGGCCTCGATGCGGCGCGACAAATCCTCGCCATCTCTCCAGAGGCTCGCATTCTTATTTTGACCGTACACGACTCGGAGCAGATGGTGCGAGAAGTTCTGGCGGCAGGAGCGCGCGGCTTCTTGCTGAAGTCCGACGCCGGACGCGATCTCGTGGCTGCAGTGGAAGCTCTGCAACACGGGCGAACATTCTTCACATCAAGAGTGGCACAGATGATGCTTGATGGTTATCTGCGCCCGCATGTTGAGAACGATCCCTCCGGCCAGTGTATTCTGACACCGCGGGAGCGGGAAGTGATTCAGCTCGTTGCCGAAGGAAAGACCACCAAGGAAGTTGCCACGGCTCTCAGCCTCAGCGTTAAAACGGCGGAAACTCATCGGACAAACCTCATGCGTAAACTCGACCTGCATTCGATCGCCGATCTTACTCTGTATGCCGTACGGAACGGAATCGTCCAGCTCTACTGAGAGCGGCTACGCTCCTCTGCGCCTGGGATCCGGTGTGCATTAGAGCGAGATTATCGCTCTGTTAGGTACTTTACTCGATACCGGCCCCGACTCGGTGCGCATAAACTCCAGAGCAGTTTTTGGCAGGTACACAGCTTTCAGGAAAGGAATGCCAATGCTTTGGACTATCGCCGTTCTGCTCTTGATCCTCTGGTTGTTGGGAATGATCAGTTCGTACACGCTGGGTGGATTCATTCACATTCTGCTGGTCTTGGCAGTAGTCGCTGTATTGATCCGCCTGATCCAAGGCCGAAGCCCGGTAGCCTGAGTCGGACCTAAGGACGCAACGGTTCGGCATTGAAGACTTCCAGGTACAAACGTACTCGGGAGGAACAATGGGCGATCTGATATATGCTTGGGGAAAAGGCAGCGGATAAAGGGGCATCGAGTAAGACGACCAAGCCAGTCAATAACTCAGCTGAAACAGAAGCTGAAAAAGGTGCTCGTTCGCTCCGCAAAGCAAGTCTAGCAAGCTAGTTAGTAATCCGGCTTGGGGGACGCTGCTTCACCAGTGATCCCTCAACCTTTTCTCGTCGCGACTCGCATTCACTTCTAGACCCCTCCACAACGCGGTTAGGGCGCGAGCCGCATCCGACAAAGCGCGCTTTTCCGCATCGACTTGCGAAAGCCCCAGAATCCTTCGGCGTGGAACGATGGGAGAGCTATATTCCTGTCGTTTCTTGGTGGTGAGGTCTGCCTGGTGAAGCTCAAAGACTGCTTTCTCGAACGCACGTCTCAGTTCTCCTGCAGACTGAGCGCGATGCGCCTCGACGCGGTGATCAACGATCTTGTATGCCATGAGGAAGGCTCAACTTTCATTCTCTCCGCACTGTAAAATCGAACCTGTTTCACGGCAATACTGTGTAGTACCAGTTGTCCAGTGACAGTTTCCCTATTTGTCGAAACAATTAGCGGTACGAATCTAGTGGTACGAATCGTTGACAGGCCCGCTACCTCTAAAGACTGTTGGCTGCAGTGGAAAACAAGAAGCGAAGGCTAAGGCCGCTGCGCGGAGTGCCATGCAGCTTTGGAGGGCTCTCAAGGCGCAAGTGCTCTTCGAACGCGTCACTCAGCTGGTGGTTTGAGGCTGACTTGGCCATTTTTGGCAAGGCTTTGACCATCTGCTTTTCCGCATTGTAGAGATCCCGCAGTTCGTCGATATAGAGTTTTCGTAATGAATCCTTTTGCATTTGTCGCTTTCCTGAAAATTCAAGTTACGCCGTGCGAAAGCCAATTCTTTCTTTTTGCGCGTTCCGTTTTGATCGGCGGCGCGTGTCCGAAAATTACTTCGCGACAGCGATGCAGGACAATACCCCAGACTCTGTACGTCAGCGGATTGCGGAGAACAGCACGAGCCACTCAACGTGCCCTGTGGTGACGAACGGCATTGCGAGCCTTCTTGGTGCGTCGGGTCTGAATCCGCGGGCGATCCGGTGCCGCACCCGTATTGACGGCCTTATGCACTTTGGTCGTAACGCTCTCCGGGAGCGCCGAAAGGCTCTTCGTCAGCTCCTGGGTCACCTTCGTGAGTTGTCCCGCTGCATGCCCCAATTTGCGGGCAACCGTATTCAAGAGCGGCTGCTGCTTTACTGCTCGTTTCTTGATAGCCATTGGCTTTCCTCGCAAGATGCAATCTTCAAGTTTGCACGCAGAACTTCGATGCTCGTAACCTTCGACAAAATGAAGTCCCGGCCCACGGGCCGGGACTCTCATGTGATCATGATCATTGCTTCAGGGACAAACTACGATGCGCGACGCTGCCGGTCGCGGTCCTGGTCTTCTTCCTCGTTTTGACCCTGGCCGCCCTTCTTGGGTTGGTTCTGGCCGGATTGGCCGCTTTGCTGACCTTGTCCGGACTGGCCACCCTGCTGACCGTGTCCCGGCTGGCCTTGTCCGAATTGATTGCCCTGTTGACCTTTCTTCTCCATATCGTCTGCCATAAAAACTTTCCTCCTAAGAAAACGCGGGCCCTCCCACGCTTCAGATTTTGTCGCTATTACTTAGTTGCCGCAGGGATTGCAGAGGTTGGGGAAAGATTCTCGGTACGCATCGCGAAGTATCGACAGAAAGCGGGGCCGGTCACCCACACAAAAAGTGGATCACCGGCCCCGCGGTCCGTTCCCAATTGACGCTCTACAGTACAACGAAGAGCGCGACTCGAACGCCGGGGTGAAGGAGGTTGAATAGGAAATATTCGCCGTCTACGTAATCGATGTAGCACTGATCGTTATAAGCCCAACCCGCGGGCCAGGGATCGACAATGGTGAACCAATAGCCCGAATATTGGAAGCGCGGCTGGCCTTCGACAATAGTCGGCCGGTTGATCACAACCGTATGTTGGCGTCCGAAGTGCGCACGGAACTTGTCGTCGGGAATATGCCCGCCACGCTGGCTGGCAGCGTGTTGGGCGTTCTGGGATGATTGTTCGACGTGCTCGGATGGTTTAACGTTCTCTTGATGCTCAGCCTTGTTTTCGTCTCTGGGAGGCTTAGCTTCATCTTGCTGTTTCGCATGTTTTGTCTCGTCTTGTTGTTGTCGTGCAGGCTTCGCTTCATCGCCCGGTTTGGTTGCTTCGGGGCGAGGTTCTTCTTGTGGAGGCTTCGCATCATCACGCTGGTCCTGTGCGTAAATCAGCGCGCTCATTCCGAGAAACGAAATCAATACTGACGTTCTGACCAATCGGGTGAGTTTCATAGTTTTATCTCCTTGCAGTCTGCGTGCTTTTCCGAGAAGCCCCCGCCGCCCTTCGTGTCGACTCCCTAGGTGCTGGTTCCGCGGTGCGTGAGATGAGTTGCCAGTGAAATCACAAACAACACCAGGAAAATCACAAACAGCAGCTTCGCGATACCCGCCGCCGCCAACGCTATGCCGGTAAAGCCTAGAATCCCGGCGATTAGCGCTATCACCAAGCACATTAACGTCCAATAAAGCATGATGTCTCCCTTCGAGTTGGCTGTGCTGACTGGAACGATAGCCCCAAAGCAGCTACAGCCGAATCCCTTTCTCTCTGTATTTTGTCTTTCCACGTCCAGTAAAGAATTGGCAGCGAGGCACCTCGAAGAAGAAGGGGAGCAGGTGCCCGTCCCCAGTGACTGGCACCTGCTCGATAGGGGCGTCTGTCGTGTGGAGTACACAGAGTAATTAAGAGACCCATCTGTGCCCATACGGTAAAACACGTAATTTTTCTCGAAAGCCCATCGGCACATCCCCCAATTCCTCAGGGACGACGGTCGCGTGTCGAACCCTCGCCGGCTGAAAGATGCGAGTTTCTGTCCGTTACAGAAAACCTCGTATGGACGGCCAAGCTTTGCGTCGCGTAGTCGCGTAGAAGAAAGTTAAGGATGGCGTAGGATTTTCACTCCGATTCCGTCACGAGTCCGCGATTGTTGTTTGCAATCAGTGGCCTGTAATGGCACGGCAATTGCCCTTGCACATCTAGCCGCCTCGTCTTTCGGAGGTCTGATTATGAAACGAGAGACAAGTTTCTTGGCAGTGTTTGTCCTGCTGTCCACGTCAGCCCCGCTGACACATGCTCAGGGTCTTCAGCGCCAGCCAAGTCTTCCGCCTCCACCAGACATTGTTGGACATCAATTAATTGCCTGGTCAGAACTCCAGAAGCCACAACCCATACCCCAGCCCCCGCCGCCAATCGATCGGCCCATGCAGCAACCGGCGCAATCTGCTGACCTATCTGACGAGCAGCCCACGGCACAAACATTCACGGGTACGATCGTGAAGAACGGCAGCACCAACGTTTTGAAGTATCGCGCGATGTCACTTATCAATTTAACGATCAAGACGTCGTAAAGCAGTACGATGGAAAGCAGGTAAAAGTCACCGGCGCGCTGAATGCAAAGAGCGGCAGGATTCAGATAACCAGCGTCGAGTTGCTCTCTTAGATATGCCTACCAAAGAACAAACGGGAACGGCATTGGGGGCGGTTTCTGCGCCTCGGGCGGTGTCTCGGATAAGAGCATGTATCTGGAAGCAGGCCATTGTCAGAATCAGCATCATCGGTTGCGGCCTGGCGCCGATTATTGCAACTCTGGGGGTTGTCACAGGAGCGTCGAAGGGGCTGGAATCAGGCCAAGCGAGGCCGTTTTCCGCCATCCGTCGGCAGGCTTATGAGGGCATAATCACAGACACGCAGTGCGGCGCGAGACATTCTGCCGCGATCGGCAGAACCGCCGCTGATTGTACGGTAGTGTGTGTGCGTGGAGGCGAGCAGTTCGCGCTCGTTGATGGCGATACGAGCTATTTGCTCGAAGGCGACCTGGTTGCGCTGAAGCAAGTCGCGGGACGTCGTGTCAGGATCATCGGGACTTTGAATGGGGAAAAGATCTCAGTAACTTCCGTCGATACAACTTAACCGCTTGGTTAGGACGGGAATTCCGCGCTCGTTCTTGGACGAGCCAGGCTGGATAGAACGGACTGCTCGCGAACCATCTCAAAGGTACTACGTCGAATTACACTTGAGACGCGATGAATGAACCGACGCAGGTGATCCAAGGGGCTTGGCCGACGGAGAGCTATTGCTAAGACTAGGGGGCCAATAAACTGAGTTCGCTGGGCTTACCCATGGACTCAACCAACTCGGTTCGCAGAGAACGCAGATCGCAAGAACTTAACTCTTCAGGACTGGCTCTTTGCCCGCTGCTACTCATTCTTTTTGCCTGTGCCGGACTGGCGGGTTGCGGCGCGTCGACCGCGTCTTCCGGAAAAGGTTCCATGCCGTCGATTACTTCTTTTACGGCGGATCCAACAAGCATAAACTCCGGTACAAGCAGCACGCTGAGTTGGGCGACGACGGGGCGACGAGCATTGCCATCACGCCGGGAACATTCACGTCCACATCGCGAGCGGTTCAACGAGCGTGAGCCCGACGGCGACGACGACCTACACGCTGACCGCGACCAATGCCGCGGGCTCGACCACGTCCACGCTGACCGTCACCGTAAACGACGGCAAGCAAACCAACCATCAGCTCCTTCACAGCCAACCCCACAAGTATCACTTCGGGCTCCAGCAGCACGCTGAGTTGGGCGACGACCGGCGCGACCAGCATTGCCATCACGCCGGGAACATTTACCTCCACATCGGCGAGTGGCTCGACGAGCGTGAGCCCGACGGCGACGACCACTTACACGCTGACTGCGACCAATGCCGCCGGCTCGACCACATCCACGGCACAGGTCACTGTGACAGCGTCCGGCGGTCCATTGGCGATCACCACCACTTCCTGCCCAGGCGGAACGCAAGGCGCGGCGTATGCAGGCTGCACAATCGTCGCGAGCGGCGGCACTCCGCCCTACACCTATTCCGTGAGCACGAGATTCCAACTTTCCTCCATTGCCGGAGGGAATGTCTCTCAATGCAACTACGGGGAACATCAGCAGCTCACTGATCGGCGGGCAAGGCACCTACACGCCCGAATTTGTCGTTACCGACTCGGCAAGCGCGCAGGCGACTCAGAGCATCAGCTTCGCCATCAACGGCAACAACGCGTTCCTTGCAAACATCTTTCCGTCAACCTCGATCTTTCACCATCGAGTGGACGCGGCCACGACCAGCTTGCCGGTAGATACTTCCCCCGCCGCGCCTATGTACAGCGGCTATTTGTCGGAGACGGTCAAGCCATTCTTCGGCAACAATTCGTATGCTCCCTTTCCCAATGGAATACCGGCCATCGAAGTTCCTTACAACCAGGCGGACGTATCGGTTTCAACCACCCTGTATCAGTCCTATTTCACCTCGGGTCCGATCCCAGCGTATGCGCCGGTGGAAGGCACCAGCAACTCGACACGGGAGACCGGCACGTTCTGGTTTACCTGGAGGCAGGCGGCGGAAACAACCCTGCGCTTTACGAGATGTGGCAGGGAATCTACGAAGACGGTCCCTGGACCGATTCCTCGAACGCGCTTTGGCCCAACGTGTCTTCGAATAACCTGACGCCGCAAGGGAATGGAACATCCGATGCCGCGGGACTTCCGGTAGGGCCGCTGCTGGCCAATGCCGACGAGGTGATCGGCACGGGCACGCCCAGCGCGCCGAACGGCACGATTCAGCATCCCATCCGATTCACGCTCAACCATATGTTGAATTACTGGGTCTGGCCCGCTACGGAAACAGCGGGCGTGGGCAGTTGCACGGCTACGGGCGGAGGCACCATTCCCACGGAATCGGAGATCTCGCAATCTTCTCCCCCGCAAGCTGCACCATGTCCGGAGCGGCGGGCGAGATCTATCGGCTGAAGGCTTCCGTGGCGACTCCCGCTTGCGCCGCCACCAGTCCGCAAGCGGCCATCATCATCACCGCATTCCGAAACTATGGAATCATCCTGGCCGACAACGGAGATAGCGGCGGACTGATCGGCACGCCCGACGCTCGCTGGAACGATAACGATCTTTCGTGCCTTACCAGTCTCACGCTATCGGACTTCGAGCCGGTGAACGTCTCGAGCCTCATGGTCAGCAATGACAGCGGAGCCACCAGCCATTAGCCAACGGAGACAAGCAGGAAAAGAATGCTTCCGTGCCCAGCACCATCATTCGCACCGTCGACCGGCGAAGGGATCGGCGTTGGTTTCACGCCAACGTGGAAGTAGACGCTTTGGCTCGGGGCACCGAGATATTCGCAGCCCTGTTCTTGCTTAGAAGCTGCTCGATGTCATCGACAGCGGCCGGCTTCGAATACAGATACCCTTGGGCCAGTTCGCAGCCCATATCCTTCAGCAGGTCCACCTGCGCTTGGGTCTCCACACCTTCCGCGACGACCTTCAGGTGGAGACCGTGGGCGAGCATGACGATGATACGAACGATTTGGTAGGTGGCAGCATTCGTGTCTATACGTGAGATGAAAGCTCGGTCGATCTTTAGCGTGTCTACAGGAAAGCGCTGCAGGCGGCTAAGGGAGGAGTAGCCGGTGCCGAAGTCGTCGATGTCCAGACGAACCCCGAGGGCCTTCAACTCGGAGAGCACAACGGAGGACCGCGCAGCGTCAGACATGGCGATCGTTTCCGTGATCTCCAGGTTGACACAGGAAGGATCTAATCCAGTCTCTTTTAAAATCTTGTCGATCTGTGAGGCCAGATCCGGTTGCGCGAACTGTTTGGGTGTGATGTTCACGTTGATGGTGAGAGGCGGATCAGAGGGATAAAGCGCCTGCCAGGAACGGATTTGCCGGCAAGCGTCGTAAAGCAGTTGCCTGTTGATGGGCAAGATGAGGCCGATCTCATCGGCCACTGCGATGAATTCTCCCGGCATGACCAGACGGTCGGGAAGTTGCCAGCGACTGAGCGCTTCGAACCCTACGATCTGGTCATTGTGCAAGGAAACAATGGGCTGGTAGTAAACGCGGAACTGGTTCAACTCGAGGGCTTTGCGCAGGTCGGTTTCGAGCTGCAAGCGCTTGATTGCACCCGCATGCATGGCATGGTCGAACACTTCGCAGCGGGCTTTGCCGGTACTCTTGGCGCGATACATGGCGATCTCGGCGTCGCGGAGGACGTCCTGTGCCTCAGCCCCGGCATTGCCGCTGAAGGCAATTCCGATGCTTACGGTCAAGACGATCTTCTGACCATTCAAGTCGAAGGGAATGGCGAGTCTCTGCTGAATGCGCTCGGCGACGCGCATGGTGTCGCTGGGGTCATGAAGTTCCTCGAGGAGCACGGTGAACTCGTCGCCTCCGGGGCGGGCCAGCGTACTTTCGCCTATTGTGGGCTCCGCGGTTTCACCGAGCCGGGGGCGTGAAACAATATCGGCGCAGCGCAAGCTCGCGGTTAAACGCTCCGCGATCTGGACCAGCAAAGCATCACCGGCAGGATGACCCAAACTATCGTTGAAGACTTTGAACTCGTCAATGTCGATGAACAGCACCGCGAATCTGAAGTCCAGGTGGCGGCGGGAAAGTGTAACTGCGCGTTGCAAGCGGTCGAGAAAAAGCGCGCGGTTCGGGAGATTGGTCAAGCCGTCGTGAAACGACTGGTGGGCAAGTTGCTCCTCCGCCCGCTTCCTCTGAGTGATGTCGCGGTTTACGATGACCAGTCCCTCGCTCTCGCCTTCCTCGCTGCGAATGGCGCTAGCGGTGGACTCAATAAAACGCCAGGAACCGTCTTTGTGACGGATGCGATATTCGAGCCGTTCGCCCCGTCCGGTATTCCGAGCTTTCTCCGCCGCTTCAAGCACGCGCGCACGATCGTCAGGATGGATCTGCTCCATCGAAGAAGTGGCCGCCAGCTCTTCGGGGCCATACCCCAGAATTGTTTGATATGCGGGACTGTTATAGAGGCGTTGTCCGTTGCGGTCGATTACAGCAATCATGTCCGCGGCATTTTCTGTAATCAATTGAAAGAGATGCTCGCGCTCGGCCAATTGGCGCCGGATTCTGTGCAACTCGCGCTGCTGGTAGAGGGTGTAAATGTCGAACATCAGCACGAGGGCGGCAAGCCCGCGAACCCACTCTTTGAGGTTTAGCGAATAGGCGTAATCCGTGGGTAAGTGAAAACCCGGAAAAGTTAAGGCAAGGATACCGAAGGTCAGGACCAGGGTGACGGCTACTGCGGAGCCCCAAAGCCACCATTCCCGGCCTTCGACCCGCCGCATGCGCAGAGCAGAGCGCTTCGTGCTCACGGACAGAAATTTTGTACTCACAGCGAAGCCGCCTGTTCACTCTCTTGAAGGATTGAAACTCCGGGGATGATTTAGATTCTAGACCATGAAAAATCAAGAGAAAGTTACCAAAGTCAGTCGGAATCTTCTTATCGCTATTTTTCGGCAAGTGTTTGAATCAGCGGCAGGTCGTACACGCTCCCTCAAAGTAACGACCTAGCTTGGGGATGGCTTCCCGTTTGTCGGGTAACCCGAGACTTATCTGAGCTAGCCCGAATCCGAAGCCCGCCGAGATCGACCCCGAGCGCATAACTTCCGTAATTAGCTTTGCCCTTTCTTCCCATGCCATGCTAACGGCAATCTTGCGCATATAAACGGATGTGAAGATGTTGCATCAGCCAAGTCAGCCCGTCACCGGAACCATTTTGGTTGCCGACGATCAAGCTTCGAACCGCGAGCTGCTGGAAGAACTGCTAAGCGCGCAGGGCTTCAAAGTCATTTGCGTTCCGGACGGCGTCGCTGCTCTGCAGGAGTTAGCTGAGACGCCAGTCGACCTCGTTCTTCTGGACGTGATGATGCCGCACCTCAACGGTTTTGAGGTGTGCGAAAAGATAAAGACCGACTCAGGAACCTATCTGATACCGGTTGTTTTGATCACCGCGCTATCGGATAAGCAGGATCGACTCGAGGGCATCAAGGTCGGTGCGGATGATTTCCTGACCCGCCCGGTGGATCGAACTGAACTGCTCGCTCGTGTCCAGTCGCTTTTGAAACTCAAGTTCCGAACCGACGAATTGGAGCGTGCTGAGTCTGTCCTCTTTTCTTTGGCCCGCAGTATCGAGGGGAAAGATCCACATACTCACGGGCACTGCGAACGACTGTCGGAATACGCGAGCCGTCTGGGAGAGTATCTCGAACTTCCACAAGAACAGATTACTGCTCTCCGGCGAGCGGGAGTCGTGCATGATGTGGGGAAAGTTGCGGTGCCCGATGCGATTCTTCTGAAGCCCAGCCGCCTGACCGAAGAGGAATGGACAGTCATGCGGCAGCATCCCATTGTCGGGGAGCGTATCTGCGCACCCTTGAAGTCGTTTCGACTGGTTCTTCCGATCATCCGGCACCATCACGAGAAATACGACGGCTCGGGATATCCCGATGGGCTTCGTGGAGACGCAAGCCCCGTTACCGCCAGGGTGATGCAGATCGTCGATATTTATGACGCGCTGACGACTGAGCGTCCGTACAAGAAGGCCTTTTCTCCCGCCGACGCTCTTCGGACGATGAAAGAAGAAGTCGCCAAGGGTTGGTGGGATCCGAAGATCTTCGACCAATTCAACCAGCTTATGACCCGCAGCGCGGCAGACTCACTATCAAAGCGTGCGGCGAGTGGACGCTAGCAGCAAGCGCGTCTTGCATGGTTCCTGTCAGCAACAGTTCATCGTCTAGGTCGGAAAGGTTGTTCAAGGCCGCAAGCTGGGAAAATCAGCAGGGGATTCATGACCAAAGTTCTTATCGCGGAAGATAACGCAGTCAATCGTGAACTCCTCCGGGAACTGCTGGAGATGCGTGGATACACAGTGGTGGAAGCATGTGACGGCGCAGAGGCGCTCAAAATGATTGAAGAGACTCAGCCCGACATACTGCTGCTGGACATTGGCATGCCTGTATTGGATGGTTTTGGCGTGGTGCGCGCCCTTCGCGGAAATCCTCGCTTCGCGGCACTGCCCGCGCTGGCCGTTACTGCATATGCCATGCAGGGCGACCGCGAAAAGATATTGAGTTCAGGGTTTGATGGCTACTTATCCAAGCCCGTCGATGCCCGTGCTCTTGCCGGAGAACTCGACCGGCTTTTGGGTAAGCGGGATGAGAAAGCTGGCGCGGCAGCCGGTGAGTAATGGAACTCGCGGTTTCAGGAGTATGAGCACCAAACCCAACTCCTATTTTTCCACATCTGATAGGAAGCTACGAATCGAATTCTGATTTTGTTCGCTCACCTTCGTGAAATGGATCCCCTGCCGCGTTTCGTGTGCCCAAACCACCGTGCCGGTGGCGCTGATATCGATGTGGGAAACGGGTAAGCGAAATGACAATCGGACCGTGTTCCCTGGCTGCAAGCCATCAGCTTCCACCTGAGCCCCGCCTTGACTAAGATTCCAGGTCATCCCACGCACGGTTCGAGCGCCCACCTCTAAAGTCACGTCGGTCTGGAGTGGAACGCGGAGAGATCGCCGACGGTTCTCCAACATTCCTCCACGCACCGTCCGGAACAGAATGCTTAACTTTTGCCTGTCCACAGGCTTTTGGAGAAAGAAGGTTGCTCCGATGGCAAACGCATCTTGCAT
This sequence comes from uncultured Acidobacteriaceae bacterium, assembly GCA_963841125.1. Classification (GTDB taxonomy): domain Bacteria; phylum Acidobacteriota; class Terriglobia; order Terriglobales; family Acidobacteriaceae; genus Sulfotelmatobacter. Next base: position 714,067 of record CAWJBH010000003.1, on the reverse strand, counting down.
CGTTTGTCTTTCATCCCGTCCGGTCACGATAACGATTGGAGTGGCTTTATTCCAAGAGGACCCGCGGACTCGCTTGGCAAGGTCGAAACCGTGCAAGTTTGGCATCTCCAGGTCCAGGAAGATTCCATCGAACTTTTCCGTATCGACCAGGGCAGCAGCTTCCCGACTATCGCTGACGGGGCGGACATCGGCCTCAAGCGAAGTAAAAACCTCGGTCATCAGTTCCAAACTGGCGATGTCGTCTTCAACGACAAGGAGTTTCAGCGATGCCATGCATCCATCCTAATTCGAACGAGCAAGCGACCCAGCCTCGCCACAATGTCCGTCCTTTTTTCACGATTCCGATGTTACGCCTTCACTCGGCGGAGGATGCTACTCATTGAAGTTACCCTTGGCTTAGGGTGAGACGAGTTTTGACGTCCGCCCCTCTACTGAAGCCCCATTCCTTCAAATGGCCAACGATCAAATGTCGATAAACTGCCGAGTCAGCAGGATTCTCATAGCTCTTGGAGCTTCCACCAGGCTCGCCAAAGAGTATCACTCGCGTCTCGAAATTGATAAATGATGGAAGGCGTGTCAGTTGGATTTGTGGGATTTAGACGACAGCAGAAATTGAACGCCAAAATAACCCAGGAAATAGGACTGATTGCTTCGGGCCGCTTCAAGGCTGCGTCCGGCCATGAGGAGAAGGATTATCCGAGGACGGATTTTATAGCGAGCGCCAAAGTCGATGGTGGGCGGATTCTCGGAGAGGACGGAACGGACCCTGGTTATAAAACTCCATGTCGCCTTCCAGTCTTGAAGTGAACTCATGGCCGACTACGAGGCCAGTGAGCCAGCCGTCCCGCCCTTTGCGGACGAACTGATAACCGATCTCGTAATTGATATCAACTGGTCCAAGCTTCCTGGAGAATTCAACTGGGAGAACAAAGGCTTCGCTCGCGGGAGTTATCCCCCGGCCCACCGCATCGTTGGGATTGTTGAGGAAGAGTTGGGGAAAGATAGAGACCGAGAGGCGGGACCCTCCGGCATCATAGAAGCGCCACTTAACGCCGGGATTCGATTGGCCTAGTCCATATTCGGTTGGACTGGAAGGATTCTTGACGCGCAGCCAGGCATTTTCGTAAGTAAGCTGGATCCGTTCGCCGATTCCGAAATTGATGTCGACGTCAGGAGTGTGAGAGACAGACTGATCGCTGTAGAGGAAAGGCATATAGCCCAACGTTGATTTCCCAATTAAACGGGCCTGGAGTGCCCGGATCGTTGGTGTAGTAGGGCGGTCCGCCCTGGGCAAAAGCATTAGCCGCAGCGAGGAGGAAAAGAAGCACAGGAATCAGGGGTCGAAGCCGGAAGTCCCCTCGATCGCAGCCAGTCGCTTCGACGATCCTTGCTGCGTGCGATTTCGCGAACTCCATCTAGCGGCCAGCCTCCAAGACCTGCAGCACGAAGCAAGCTGGTTCCACTTTCCCTCCTTGCCGACCTGGCCATAAATCTATTTGACTTCGACCATGGCGAGCCCGTACGACGGCAAGATTAGCATTAATTCTCCGCGTTTCAGGTTGTGTTCCGCAGCCGGGGGAATCTCTGCTGCTTGCTTGAGTTGTTGGATCTGTGCCTGTGAAAGATAGCGCGGTGATCCCATCTTTTCGTACGTTGAATGAACGTCGCCATGATCGGGGTCAACCGTCGAAACCAGCGCGTGCTTGTAGCGTCCGCCTTGGAAGTGCAGAGTAACCGTTTTGGGGGCTCCGGCGTGCTCCGGCGGAGCATAGTTCCAGACGGCGATCACCAGACTTCCATCCTTCTTCTTAGTGAGCAGCGCCGAGTCCGAGTCGATGGCAATTCGTTGTTCGCCCAGGCGGTGTAGCAGCTTGAAAGCATTGAACACCGGCTTCGGAATCCCGCCTTCAGCCAGCAGACCGAAGCCGCCGTAGAACGGCGCCTTCACCACGCCCTGCTCCTCGAACACGTCAGAGAACGTCCAATAGCTCATCATATCCACGAGGCCGTCACATTGGCGGACCGTGTCCGCCAGCCACGGGCCCATGTATGAGGCGTCCGTGACCGCAGGCTCATTGAAATAACTGGCATTGAACTCGCTCCAGATCAACGGCAGGTTGGGCATCGCGGACGCCGTGATCTGGTCATGCACCTTCTTCACGGCGCGGCAGACCATCTTGTCGCGAGGAATAGTTTCGTCGGTGGAGAAAACATCCTTTGCCAGATCGTTGCCATAAACGTGGCTGGAAACGAAATCGACGGGAACGTGTTTGGCTGCGCAATGCTGAATGAAAGCGTCGGCCCAGGCTGCCTGAGCGGTCGCCGGTCCGCCGATTCGCAAACGGGGATTCACCCCTTTAACGGCGCGCGCAGTGTGATCGTAGAGATCCCAGTAGGTCGCCTGCTTAGGATCGCCTCCCCAGAAATCGAGGTTGGGTTCATTCCAAACTTCGAAGTACCACTGGCTAACTTCGTCGATGCCGTAACGATCAACCAGATGGGAGGTGAACTGGGTGGTCAAGGCGTCCCATTTCGCCCAATCTTTCGGAGGTGCGATATCGGGCTTGTACCAGAAGGCATGCATGATTGGTTTGGCTGCGAGCTTGTTGGGCATGAAGCTCAATTCGACAAATGGTTTCACGCCGTTGGCCAGCAGTCCGTCATAAATCTGATCGACGTAGGAAAAATTAAGAACTGGCTGCCCCTGCTTGTCTTCGTCGTAGACCCCCACCTCATCGTGAAAGATGGCATGGAAGCGGACGTAGCGGACGCCAGTAACCTGCTTCACCGCACTCAAATCCTGGCGGTAACTCTCACGCAAGCTCAAAATGGCGCGACCAGAGCCGAACATCTGTTCCCAGAAGTGCGGGAAAGCGTGCGCGGGGGCGGACCCATCGATCACTATTGTTTCAGAGTTCTGGGCTGGCAGGCCGCCAGGCAAAACAAACAGAAGCAGGGAACCGAGAATCATTCTTAGCATGGTTATCCTTAGTGGAATGACGCACTACGCGAAACAGCGATGTCCATTTTGAAGAACCCTCACTGAAAACTGTATCCCGGCTTGAGGTCGCAGCGGTACACCTTGGTTTGATCGGGGTTCACCCGGGCGTTGCAATTTGCCCAACTTAAAAACAGCGCGGGGCCGAGCGGAAAGATAATCATCTGACCATTCAGTTCCGCTTCGATGCTGATGCCTTCAGCCGTCGAGGGCAGAATGAAGTTCAACCCTTCTCCAAAGATGACCGGGTAGGACTCATGAACAATCTGACTAACCATGTGATGGATCACTTCCGCCTCCAGCAAGAAAGTCGCGGTGTCGGACCAGTCGCGGAACGAGACTGTGATGGTCTGGCCGCCCTGCGAGAAATGGTCCGATTCGATTCTGGTGAACGGACATGGGCCGGCGATGCACGACGCTCGGGCGTTCCGGAACTCGTTGCCTGTTCCAGCATCGAGGGATCCGGAACCCATGGCCGCCCGCCATTTTCCGTCCGGCGAGCACGGGCGCTGGCCCTTGCAAGGTACGTTACCCTTGTTTTCGATCTGAAAAGTCTTCACGGCACTTCCTACATTGAACTCAGTCATCGCGCGGCCGGAGTATCTGACGCGAACGTTCGCGACTTTCACCGCTGGCCTACCGGTGGAATTCTCAGCATTGGCTAGAGGGAGCATGTGGACTACATAAAGCTTGTCGCCGACAAAATCCTCTACGTCGAGAGGACGGTACTGGGGCTGCCGGAAATGAAGGACAACAGGATGGCCCCGGCGCACGAATCGGCGCAATTCCAGAGAAAAAAAGCCGGTCGAATCGGATTTCGCCGTTCCCGTGGCCAGATCAGCCGTCACCTCGACGCCGGCGATGGGTTGTTCCTTCCGGCTGTCCGTGTCTTCGACGGTGACCGCTCCCCGAAGCGTAAGCGCCCGCTGAGTGCGCCAGCGAAGCAGGAGCAGGGTCGCAACGATCATCAGGATGATCGTTGAGGCGATCCAGAATTCTGTTTTATGTGCCCGGGTCATGCCCACAATATTTCTAACATTCTACGACGACGCTTGGGATGCTGAGAGTACGAATCGGCGACGTCCTCCGGGAGTTATCCTTATGGTAATTTCTTCCTGGCGCGAGTTCGTCTAAGATCGATATAAGTAAGCGAATGCAAGATGTCCGATCCACTCTTTTCTCCCGCCGGGAGGTTATGCGCCAAATCCTGGGCGCAGGGGGATGTCTGTCTGTGCCCGGCCTGATGCGGGCCCTGTCCTTGGTCCAGCAACCCGCGCAATCACCGGCTACTTCCTCAGGTCTGCCGGTTCTGTCGCTCGAAGACGACGAATTCCTGAACGAACTGGAAATCGCCAACCTCAGTTATTTTTGGGACCAGGCCAGCCCCAAGACAGGGATGGTGAAAGACCGGTGTCACGTCAACGGCACTGACGACGCGATCGTGGCCAGTATTGCCGCGACCGGCTTTGGTTTGACCGCTCTCTGCATCGGGGAACAGCGAGGCCTGGTTGCCAGCGATGCTGCGCTGGAACGCGTTTTTACCGCCCTCCGCTTCCTCTGGAAGAAGCTGCCAAACCATCGCGGATTCTTCTACCACTTCGCCAACATTAACACTGGAGAAAGAGTTTGGGATTCCGAAGTCTCCTCCGTCGATACGGCGATTTTGCTGTGTGGAATCCTTACCTGCCGCGAACACTTTCGCCATCCTGAGGTCACGGAGCTCGCGAACTTGATCTTCAACCGGGTGGATTGGACCTGGCTCTCGGAAGACACCTCGCTGCTGCCCCACGGCTGGACGCCCGAAATCGGCTTTCTGCCTTCGCGCTGGGACTACTACAGCGAACTGATGATGATGTACCTTCTGGGACTGGGATCGTCGTCTCATCCCTTAAAAGAAGAAACTTGGACTGCATGGAAGCGCTTAACCTTTGAATACGACGGCATGCGCTACATCGGCTCCTTCGCACCCTTGTTCGTGCATCAGTACTCCCAGGCATGGTTTGATTTTCGTGGGAGGCGCGACAAGTTCGCCGACTACTTCCAGAATTCAGTGATTGCAACCGAGGTCCATCGGCGTTTCTGTTTGGAGCTTGGGAAGCAGTATCCCGACTACAGCGACGATTTGTGGGGAATCACGGCCTCGGACTCGAATCACGGTTACGTGATTTGGGGTGGGCCGCCAGCCACGGGGCCGATCGACGGCACCGTCGTACCGAGCGCGGCCGGTGGGTCGCTGCCCTTCCAACCCCAGGCCACTTTACGCGTCTTGAAGACGATTCGGACCCGTTACAGTGGAGCGTGGAGTAAGTATGGATTTGTGAACGCATTCAACCCTCTTACGAACTGGTACGACTCCGATGCGATCGGAATCGACACCGGTATCACCATGCTAATGGCGGAGAATCTCCGAACGGGCTTTGTCTGGAACACTTTCATGAAAACCGCCGAAGCCCAGCGTGGGATGCGGCGGGCAGGTCTGGAAAAGTACTAGCCCCTGCCGGTCCTTGGCACCCCTTAATGCCTTAGTTTGCCTGGGGTTACGTGCCAACCTTAGCGGCATATCCTTCATCCAAAGCCTGCTTAAGAAGGGCTGTGTGCTCTGATCTTGTCGCCCGGAAGTCATTGGACTACACTGGTAGAATCGGGGCGTCGCGTGGTCTGACGCAGGTTCGCCTTGCCTGGGTGTCAACTAAGACTGCCAGGGCACACACCCCTTAGGACTCGCCCATGACCGGCAAACAGGACTCTTGGAATGGATGGCGCGAGCGCCTCTCTGCGCTGAGGAATGTGCCTGCGGTCCTGCGAATTGTTTGGGATTCAGGCCGCACGGTTGTGGTGTTGGGCGTTGTTTTTCGCGTAGTCGCTTCTGTTCTGCCCCTCGGCCTCCTCTGGATTACCAAGCTGATCATCGACATCCTTGTGCGGGCCCGCACCGCCCACCAGGCTGTCGGCACATGGCTATGGTGGCTGGTGGCGGCGGAATTCTCGCTAGCCGTTTTCGGCAGTGTCTTGAGCCGAGGCGTCGATTTTCTTGACGCGCTGCTGGCCGACAAGTACACGCGGCACGTCAGTGTGCTGGTGATGAAACACGCCGCGCAGCTCGACCTCGCGGCCTACGAAGACCCGGTTTTCTACGATCGCCTGGAGCGCGCCCGTGTCCAGGCTACAGACCGCCTGGGAATGATTCAGTCGATCGGACGGCTGCTTCAGCAGGTTATCACCACCATTTCTCTTTCCATCGCGATCATGCTGTTTTCGCCGTGGCTTCTGCTCATGCTGGTCGGCTGTGTGGTTCCCGCATTTCTGGGAGAGAGTCACTTCGCGTTTCTGGGCTACGCCAAGAACTTCCGTCAGACCCCCATCCGCCGGCAACTGGACTACTTGCGCGTATTGGGCGGCAGCAAGGAAGCGGCCAAGGAACTCAAGCTCTTCGGGTTGGCGCCCTTCCTTACCGAACGGTTCAGCCGGCTCTCTGACCAAATCTATAACGAAGATGTCGGCCTGGCGCGCCGCCGACTGACGGCGGGTTCGTTTTTGTCGATGATCAGCACTGCCGGCTACTATCTGGCCTATGTATTTGTGATCTGGCGGACGGTGGCTGGAGTGCTGAGTATCGGTGCGTTTACCTTCCTTGCCGGTGCAATTCAGCAGGCCAGCTCGAATATCCAGCAGATTTTTTCCACGGTGTCTTCGATCGCGGATCAAGCTTTGTTCTTGACTGACCTGATCGCCTTTTTCGAGATGCGGCCTGCGATTGCGTCGAAGCCCAACGCGCTGCCGGCGCCGCGCCCGATTACTCGCGGATTCGAATTCCGCAATGTTTCTTTCCGCTACCCCGGAAGCTCACGCCTGGTTCTTGATGGATTGAATTTTCATCTGCATCCAGGCGAGCGGGTAGCGCTGATCGGGGAGAACGGCGAGGGAAAAACCACTATCGTCAAGCTGCTCACCCGGCTTTACGATCCCCTTGAAGGGCAGGTGCTGCTGGATGGCGTCGATCTGCGAGAGTACGACCTCGAAGACCTCTATCGCGAGATCGGCGTTATTTTTCAGGATTTCATGCGTTACGAAATGACGGCACGCGAGAATATTGCTGTGGGCCGCATTGAACAAATCGACGATATTCCCCATATCCACCAGTCCGCTCGAAAAAGTATGGCCGACGAGGTGGTTGGCAAGCTTGCGCATGGGTACGAACAAATGCTGGGCCGGCGCTTCGATGGTGGGGTCGATCTCTCGGGTGGAGAATGGCAGAAGGTCGCGCTGGCTCGAGCCTACCTGCGTGACGCGCAGATCCTGATTCTTGATGAGCCCACGGCGGCGCTGGACGCGCGCAGTGAATATGAGGTTTTCCAGCGTTTCGCTGAGCTGACCGCTGGGAAAATGGCTTTGTTTATTTCTCATCGATTTTCCACGGTGCGGATGGCCGACCGAATCGTTGTGCTCGAAAACGGCCGCATCGCGGAAGATGGAGATCACGAACAGTTGACTCATCTGGGCGGCCGCTACGCGGAGATGTTTGAACTGCAGGCCGCAAGCTATCGTTAGGTCAAAGGAATAAGGAACAAGGATGTTTCGTACCCCACAAGACGGGAGCATCGCCGACGAGCAGCGCCAGCACGAAGCGGCCAGCGAACCCGCAGATCTTCCTATTTTACGTACCGCGGCGAAGGAACTCGCTTCGCGCCTGGGCTGGCTTCCGGGGGTTCGCACTTCGAAAACATTTTCCCGCCGCTGCCGCAAGCTCAAGACCGCATTCCAACCCTTATTCGCCAAAGTTGAAGCGGCACGGCGGCTCAACCCAGAATCGGATGATCTACGCTGGTTTTCCGACAATGATCAGTTGATCTATGCGGAATTGAGAAGCGTCGCGGGTGAGCTTAAGCCACTGAAGCAACTTCCCCACGCGCGCGGGCGGAAAGGCGAAGTTGTGCCCAGGGTCTTGGCGCTCGCGCAGGCGTTTCTCGATCTCACCGGAAATCATTTCCGCGAGGCAGCATTCACCACCTTCCTCCAGGCGTTTCAGGAGGGCACGGTCCTCGAGTTGCGCGAGGTATGGGCGGCAGTTCCCGCTCTGAAACTTGTCTTGTTGGAGCGTCTCGTGGCCCGTTGCCGTTGCCTCCTCCAGGATCCCACGAATCAATCCAATGGCTTGAGTGTTTGCGTGCGAAGTTTGCGCGATATCACGCACACTTCCTGGAAGGGCGTTCTCGAACCTCTGATTTGCTTCGACGCGATCCTTCGGCGCGATCCCGCGGGATCGTACCCGAGAATGGACTTCGAAAGCCGGCATTTTTATCAGAAGAAATTGTCGAGCATAGCTCGCCGGTCGGATTTGTCGGAGATGGAGGTTGCCCGTGAAGCGCTGCTGCTGGCGCAACAGGCACAGGCAAGAACCTACCGCGATCCTCGCTCCAAGTTGCGGCAGTCTCATATTGGCTATTACCTTATCGGCGAAGGCCGGGAGATGCTTTGTCAGAAGGTTGGCTTCAGGCCTGACTTTGTCCAAAGCCTGCGCGCAAAACTGCGGCGCCAGCCTGATGAATTCTTTCTTCCCGGAATCGCGATCCTCACTTTCGCCACCATCACGGCAATCCTGCTGTTGCTGACTTCCCCCAGCAGTCCGCCTGAGTTGCTGGTTCTGTCCGTTTTTATGCTGCTGGTGCCCTGTTCTCAGTCTGCCGTGCAGGTCATGAACTACCTGGTCTCAGCGCTGCTACAGGCGGAGATTCTACCGAAGCTCGACTGCTCCGAGGGTGTCCCTGACGATTGTGTGACTCTGGTGGCGATTCCGACCCTCCTGCTGAACGAGAAGCAGGTGCGCGGTCTGGTCGAAGACCTGGAGGTTCGCTTCCTGGGCAATCACGACCGCAATATCCACTTCGCGCTCGTCAGCGACCTGCCCGACTCGGACGAACCCGCTCCCGAATCCAACCCGCTGATCGACCTGTGCGCGAGCCTGATTCACGAGCTGAACGAAAGATACGGCGGAAAGCAGATGGGCTCCTTCTTTCTGCTGCATCGCCATCGCGTTTACAACCCCCGCGAAAAGGGATGGATGGGCTGGGAACGCAAACGCGGCAAATTGCTCGATTTGAACAAGCTCTTGCGCGGGCAGTACGACAGCTTTCCGATCAAAATTGGAAATCTCGCGGTGCTGCCACAGGTTCGGTTTGTGCTGGCGCTCGATTCTGATACTGAGCTGCCCCGAGGAGCAGCACACCGTATGGTGGGGACGATGATCCATCCGCTGAACCAGGCGATCATTGATCCCGAGAAGAACATCGTCGTTGCCGGTTACGGCATTCTGCAACCTCGCGTCGCGGTCAGCGTGCAAAGCACAGCGCGTTCAAGGCTCGCCGCCATTTATGCGGGCGAGACCGGCCTTGATATCTACACTCGCGCAGTTTCCGACGCGTACCAGGATCTGTACGGGGAAGGTAGTTACACCGGTAAGGGGATTTATGAGGTCGACACGGTGCATCGCGTGCTCGATCGGCGTTTCCCGAGAAATGCGTTGCTCAGTCACGATCTCATTGAAGGCGCTTATGCCCGCGCGGGTTTGGCCAGCGATATAGAGGTGGTCGAGGACTATCCCTCGCACTACAGCGCTTTCAACCGCCGCAAACACCGGTGGCTGCGAGGGGACTGGCAGATTGCGGAATGGCTGAGCTCGCGAGTGCCTGATGAATCCGGGTCCCACGTCGCGAATCCAATCTCGCTGGTTTCCCGCTGGAAGATCCTCGACAACCTGCGGCGCAGTCTGGTTGAGCCAGCCACATTTCTGTTCCTCCTGTTCGGCTGGCTGGTACCGGGAGAAAGCGCAATCCGCTGGACATTGGCCGCGATTTTGATTTTGATTATCCCGTCCTGGTTTGAACTCGCGTTTGGACTGGTGCGCGCTATCGCGCTGCGCAAGAAAACCGTTGCACTGGAGGCTACGTCCGCGTTCTACGCGGGACACTTTGCCGTCTTGCTGACCCTGATATTTCTGGCCCACCAGACGCTCCTTTCGCTCGATGCGGTCGTGCGGGCTCTGGTGCGGCGGAACGTGACCCGAGAGCGGATGTTGGAGTGGGAGACGGCCGCGGAAGCGGAGCTTGGAACGCGCTCGACGCCGATTGATCGCTACCTCGATTGGATGCCCTTCTTCGCCGCCGCTGTAGGCCTGCTGGTTTGGCTGGTACGGCCGCGCTCACTGATTGCAGCGATTCCCGTTCTTGTGCTCTGGGCCGGCAGCAAGGTTGTAGCCAGCTGGCTGAATGAGGCGCCGGCCTTGCCTGGAGAAAACCTCTCGCGGGAAGACACATTATTTCTTCGCCACGCCGCTGTTTACACCTGGAGATATTTCGCCGAGTTCTGCACCGAAGAACACAACTGGCTGATCCCGGACAACGTCCAGGAGCAGCCGCCGGCAGTCGCGGCAAGGATATCTCCGACCAATTTGGGTCTCTTGCTGAACGCGCGGCAAGTTGCGGTTGAGTTGGGATATCTGACGGTTCCAGAGCTTGGGCTCTTGACGCAGAAAACTCTCACAACGGCCGCTCGCCTGGCGAAGCATCGAGGACATCTGCTGAACTGGTATGACACGCGCACGCTCGCGCCGCTGGATCCGCAGTTTGTTTCGTCGGTTGACAGCGGCAATCTCCTGGCTTCCCTTTGGACGCTGCAACACGGGTGCATGGATCGCCTCCGTAGGCCGCTCTTAGAGCGGTGTTTGGCCGAGGGCCTATTAGATCATCTTCGGGTTCTGGCGGAGGCAAAGGCGTTTCCGCGAAAACAGCTTGCCCGATACGAGGCCAGCTTCCGGGACAAACTCTGGCGCCTTTCGATCTTGGAACTGCGGGAGGCGGACTTCGAGACTAACCGCGTTGCTGACCAGTACGGTCGCGACGATGACATCAGGTGGTTCCGCCAGCAAGCGCAATTGCGTTTGCGGAATATTAGGCAAATGGTTGAATCCTACGAGCCCTGGTGGCTTCCGGAATTCGCACCACTGCGAAGCGAATTGGGAATAACCCCCACTTCGACAGGCCGCGTGTCCCTGCAGCAACTGCCTGATTTGATTCGAGAGATGCACGCTCGCGTCGAGCGAACCCTGCCTTCTTTGCCCGAGGAGCGGCGCCCTCTTTTCGAGGACTTGAAGACGCGGCTCGCACAGGCCCGGACAAACGCGGTTTTCCTCGCCGAGAACGTGCGAAAGCTTAGCGCCCAGGCTGGGGAACTAGCCGATGCAATGGATTTCGGCTTTCTGCTTGATCCCCGCCGGAAATTGATGTCAGTCGGTTTTGATACACAATCGCAACAGTTGCAGAATTCCTGCTATGACCTGCTGGCCACGGAATCCCGCATTGCAATCTTCGCCGCCATCGCTAAGGAAGACATTCCCCAGGATGGCTGGTTCCTGCTAGGCCGTGGGCACACTCTCGATCATGGCCGTCCCGTGCTGCTCTCATGGACGGGGACCATGTTTGAGTATTTGATGCCTTCCCTGTGGATGCGTTCTTACTCCAATACTCTTCTCGACCGGGCACGAGTGGCGGCAGTGCGTTCGCAGCAGGCCTACGCGGCCCGCAGAGGAGTGCCATGGGGCATCTCTGAATCGGCTTATTCCAAACTCGACGAACACGGCAACTACCAATACCAGGCTTTCGGCTTGCCCCAGCTTTCGCTGATGCGACGAGAGTCGAATCCCCTGGTTATCTCGCCTTATTCGACTTTTCTAGCCTTGAGCGTCGATCCACCCGCGTCCTTGCGCAATCTCCGCCGCATGCAGCGCCTCGGCTGGTTCGGCTCGTTTGGATTTTACGAATCAGCCGACTACTCGACCTCCCGCAGCCGCTTCCGTTGGTCGCGGTGCCAGATCGTGCGATGCTGGATGGCCCACCATCAGGGAATGAGTCTTCTCTCAGTGGCCAACCTGTTGTGCGACAACGTGGTGCAGCGATGGTTCCACACCGATACCCGCGTGCAGGCTACGGAACTCTTACTGCAAGAAAAACCTGCCGTGCATGTTCGCTCGTCTGAACTGCCTTCCCGAACCGCAGTTGCATAACATGACTGCGTGTTTGGATAACCCAGAACACATCCGGTAATCAGAGTAGTCTCCTGGAAAAACTAGGCTGTGACTTCTGGCAGGGCTTTGAGTAGCGTAAGTTCAGCGGCCACCCCCCATTGTGCTCGTCTCATAAAACCCTCATTGGCAGCGACCGCTTCGGATGTCGTTCTCGTGCAAGAGCTAGGGCTGGGAGGTCGCTCGGATTTCATGGTTTCTCGCGCGATTCAGATGAAAATTGTTTCACATTGACCCAAACTGGGACAGAGAGGACAATAAACGGCCCGTTTTTGTGGGGTCAGACTGAAGAGATCCTCAAGCTAAGGAGAGAGCAACGATCAAGCGCGAAGCCGCTTTGCAGTGACAAAGTAGTTTCTCATGGCATTGTCCTTCAGCTCTCCCCAACATGGCCTTTCGAGACCTTCCGCAGTTAATGTTCAAAGTCCACACTGAATCTTTCAACTCCGGAAGGGTCCGAACAGGACTTATTCAGTCCCAAATGGGAAATCTCCCCGCTCGCTGGAATGCGCTCGTTGTGGTGCTCGCCCTCGCTACCATGGCGGGCTGCCAGGGATTCAGCACAGCCAAACCTGCTACGCAAGGCGATCAGGAGTCCACGCAAGGCACGCTGGGTGCGCCCTCGAGTGTAAGCTTTGGCAACGTGCAGACTGGGACAAGTCAAACTCTATCCGAAACGCTTAGCAATACCGGCGGATCGAACCTTACCGTAACGCAGGCGACTGTTGCCGGCACGGGGTTCAGCATCTCAGGGTTAAACCTGCCTGTCACTTTGACGGCAGGGCAAAGCGTGCCCTTCAAAGTGACTTTTGCCCCGCAGTCTACAGGCAATTTCACTGGAAGTGTGACGCTTGTTTCGGATGCCTCGAATCCCAGTCTCACCATTTCATTGAGTGGGTCAGGGACTGAGCAGGAGGCTCAGGGGCTGTTGGGCGTTAATCCCGCGACAATTAGCGTTGGGAATGTTACGGTCGGGACCAGTGGAACTCAAACTGGAACATTGAATGCCACCGCCGCAAGTGTCACCGTCTCCTCGGTCACTGTGGACAGTTCGGAGTTTGTAATCAGCGGTCTTTCGTTCCCCGTTACCATAACCGCGGGCCAAAGTGTGAACTTCACGGTGACCTTTACACCCCAGGCGACCGGCGCCGTCTCGGGGAACGCTTCATTTATCAGTGACGCTTCAAACTCACCAACACCTGCAACTCTCACCGGCACCGGAGTGCCGGCGTCCGTCCATACCGTAAGCCTTTCGTGGACAGCGAGTAATTCTCCCGATGTGGTCGGCTATAACGTTTATCGTCGTACTGGGACCACTGGCAACTACGGCCAGATCAATACTGTCCTTGATGTGACGACGGCGTATACCGACGCGGCCGTGGCGGACGGTCAGACATACTATTACGAGACGACCGCGGTGAATTCGAGTAACGAAGAAAGCGCGCGTTCGAACTCGGTGCAGGCTGTCATTCCTCCTTCGTAACCCCCGGTTCAGATAGCATGTTGGGACTTGGGCTGCGCTACCGCAACTGCTGCTGCCGGAGTTTCGAAAGTAGTCGCTCAGAATTCTGGCGGAGCACCCATCGAGCCTTATCTTCGTACCTTGTTGACATCAAAGGTGTTGTTTGACGTTGCAAGTGCTTGCAATGGGGTCGCAGAAATTATCAGTCTTGACAGTTTTGAAGTTAGGGTTAAAGTGGGACTACCAGCCCTCCCACCTTAGCTCATCCGTAACGGCAAACAGTAGAGGAGAAGCATCATGATGAAGATCAGGTTTTCGGCGTGGGTGGTTTTTGCGGGGCTATTATGTTTCGGCCCTTGCGCTCTCGGTCAAGGATCAATTAGCACTTCTAAAATGGCGCAGGCGGGGAATAGCGTCCTGAACTACGGTATGCCGAGTTTTTTGATTGTCAATCCCCGCGTCGGCCACTTCAATAACAACCAGGGGAACGGCTGCAGCAACCAGATTGAATACTCTAGAGCATGGGGCGGAAGCAGCACATGCAAATCAGTGCCAGAGGGCGGGACAACTTTCATGTACTTGGCGCTGGCTGGGCTCAGCTGTCTCGGAGCGATAGCTTTAGGATCGCGGCGGTCAGGTCTGCCCGCGAAACAAACCAGCTAAACTTAAGATCCTAGCTTTGTCGGTTCAAATCACACGGCGTGCCGGAGATCCGGCACGCCGTTCTTCATTGCAGGGATGTATGCCGATTTATTTCGGGCTACCCCCGAACTGCCGATTCTGCAGTCCGACTCGGTATCCGATGCTCCCACAAGCCTGATTTCCCGGATTGAAAGCAGTTTCGTGCCAGGGAGCGTGCTTGTTTGCCAGGCGAAGTAGCAAGTCATGGACAAATGCTGCAAAGTCTTGCATCTACATCGGAGAGAGGGTTGCAATTGCTTGTCACTATGGTTACCTCCGGCACAAGCTACTCGACTCCCGGTTCCGAAATGGGACCTTGTGGCACTCTTCGAACCCGATTTGGCATGGTTTTGAGATTCCCAACCTACTGGTCACCTTCTAAGTGATTACTTTTATGCAACTGAAGTAACAGAGACTTTGTACCTCTTGCAACCATCTGCAATGCCATGTAAAGTCACTGTCATCAGAACAAAAGGCAGTGGTTGTCAATTTGTTCTCCCCCCCCCGTGGTTCTGCGGTACTGACGGTTCTGTAGTAAAGCCGTGCAGTTAGTCCAAGTGACTTCAAGCGCAAGAATGATTCTTGAAAAGCTTCACGAGTTATCACTTTCGCTGTCGGAGTAGCAACGATTTGCGGTTGTTTTTTTCGCTCGCCTGCTTTGGCAATCGAGCTGCAAGCTGAGACCCGGAACTGGAGTTTGGACAACTGAAGAATTGATTTGAGAGAGTGCGCTTGAGTTAGCAGAAAGTTCGTCCCCCTGATTTCCTGCTGAACGCGGTATCCCCCTAGGATGTGGTATCCCCCTTAGATCTCGTCTTCCCCATGAGATCTCGATAACAACAGGTTCTGGTAATTGACTGGGGTTGCTCTTGAGAGAGTGACTTAGAGGGCGAAGCTATGGCCGTAAGCAGCTTGTCATGGGACGTTGCGCATCCTGCTCCAGCGATTGAGCCGGAAGTAGAGACTTGGTACGGACTTCAGACCCGTCCCCGGCACGAGAAAATTGTAGTCCAGCGACTCGAAGAGCGGGGCGTGATAACCCTGCTGCCTCTCGTCACTGAGATCCATCGATGGAGTGACCGCAAGAAATCAGTCGAGGTCCCGCTGTTTAGTTGTTATGTGTTCGCGAAATTTATGCCGAGCCGGGAGGAGCGCTTGCGAGTGCTCCGCGTGGAGGGCGTTTTCGGGCTGGTCGGCGCCCGAGGCGAGGGTACGCCCATTCCGGACGAGCAAATCGATGCGGTTCGGAGCGTGGTGAGTGGACAACTGCCCTGGTCTTCTCATCCCTTTCTAAAGATTGGACAGCGCGTGCGGATTAGGAGCGGAGCGCTCAACGGTGTCGAGGGCATACTGGTCTCCCGCAACGGGGATCGCACTCTGGTCATTTCCGTGGACGCGATTCAACGATCCCTGGCGGTTCGCGTGGAAGGGTATGCGGTTGAACCTGTCTAACAGTTGTCTGAAGTAGCTTTTCGTCCCCTCAGCAAGGATCCACTCACCATTGACGGAAAGAATCGAAACAATTCGCCTGTTGGTCGTAAGCCGAGACCCAGCCGTTCTTCGTCTCTTTTGGTCGATTGAAGAATCCAACTCCTGGCATCTGGAAACTGTAGCCAGTGGTTGGGATGCCATGGAGCGGGTTCAGTCCGATCTCATTCCCCATCTCCTATTGCTGGATATTCCTCGCGGCGACGCCGACAGCCTTCACCTCTTGCGGTGGTTGCGCCGTCTGCGCCCCGCTTTAGCGATTGTGGTGCTTTGCTATCCGGACGATGCCGCCGGGGAAAAGAAGCAACCCGGCTTGGCGCTGAAGAGATTCTGATTCGGCCGTTTGACGGGCAACAGATCGAATCCATGATCCGGCGGCATCTCGGTGTTCTACACTACAATCGGCAGGAAAGGACAGCGGGCACGGCCGAATCGTCAGCGAAAATGTCGAACGCTTGGCGAGGACGCATTCCTTGTCAGTTCCAGCCCGATTATGCAGAAGCTGCGCGCCCAGGCGGCATTGCTGGCGCAGACTGATGTTCCAGTGCTCATTTTGGGAGAGCCCGGAACCGGCAAATATGCGGTCGCCAGTCTGATTCACAAGTTTCGGTTCGTTCCGGTTTCAAGCTCCACCGAGTAAATTGCGTGGAAATGCCGGAGACGCTATTCGAAGCCGAAATGTTTGGGACGAACGCAACTTCAGCCGATGCTCACCCGGCCGGTCTGGGAAGTTCGCGGCAGGCGAAAAAGCCACGATTTTCCTGAACGAAATCGCCGCGCTTCCGGTCTGGACTGCAATACCAACTGCTGAAGGTCTTACAAAACGACGATCTGCGCAAGCAGGGGAATGCCGAGGCAAGCGTTCCCATCGATCTCCGAGGATACATTGCCGCCAGCAGCGCCAACCTCGAACGGGCTTTGGCGGGGAAGCGCATCCTGAAGACTTGTACTACCGCCTGAGTGCCTTCACCGTGCATGTGCCGTCCGCTGCGACAGCGGAAAGACGAGATTGCAATTCTGCTGCATTACTTCATGCACAAGCTGGCACGGCACTTCAACCTTCCTCCGCGCGCATTCTCGGCGCCACTGCTCGAAGCCTGCCAGAATCATTCCTGGCCGGGAAACTTGAAGGAGCTGGAAACATTCGTGAAGCGCTACCTGGTTGCAGGCGAGCAGAAGTTGAGTCTCGGGGAAATCGGTTCGGATACGGCGGATTGACGCTGGTAAAGCTCGCGTCCCGCGGGCAGCCGGACCAGCAGCGACTCGTGGAGGATGCAAGAGGACCACGGCTGAACGAAGCCGTGCAACCCGGAGTCGCTGAAGTCGCTGATTCAGGGTATCAAGTCGGAGGCGGAACAGAATGCCATCGGGGCGGCGCTGAAGACAACCGGCTGGAACCGCAAGGCGGCCGCGCGCTTGCTGCGGGTCAGTTATCGCACGTTGTTGTACAAGATCGAGCAATACAACATGCGCGCGCCGGAGCCTTTCTTTCTCCGCTGCCGCTGGAAGAATTTTCGGTGTATGGGGACGAGACGAGGGCAACGGGAAGGCAAACGAGTCGGTCGTATGGGGCGCAGCCTGGAGCGATCTGGGCAAGGAGCAAGCTATGACAATCAACACTAGCACAGGGAAGACGGACGACTGGCCGATGCTTGCTGTCTCCGCTTTTTTCGTCCGGCTCACTCCGCGCCCATACCTTCGGAGGACCTGCGGCAAACCACGCGAATCCGTCTGCAAAGCACGATGCCGATGCAGACCGTCGGCCGCGAAACCGCACGACGACAGTTTTGTCATCGGCAACGACGACGTGCTGGCCATCAATGTCTGGAAGGAGCCGGACATCTCGCGCTCGATTCCGGTCCGGTCCGATGGAAAAATTTCGCTCCCGCTGGTCGGGGAGGTGCAGGCTGCCGGGCTTACTCCCCTAAGCCTCGAAAAAGACATCGCCAGCCGGCTGAAGAACTACATCTCGGAGCCGGAAGTTACGGTGATGGTGCAGACAGGTCAATAGCCAGAAATTCAACATTCTGGGACAGGTTGCCAAGCCGGGATCGTACGTGATTGCGAATTCGCCAACGGTGCTGGACGCGATTGCACTGGCCGGCGGTTTCCGTGACTTCGCCAAGAAGAAATCCATGTATGTTCTGCGGCCAGGGGCCGGGTGGGGAGTCGCGCATCCCGTTTAATTACAAGGACGTCAGCCAGGGCAAGAATATGGCGCAGAACATTAAACTTCAGCCCGGCGATACGATCATCGTTCCGTAAACACCATCTACTGATGCGAAATATTTGTTCATGAAGAGCATGGCTGCAGTGCGGTTGGGATTGGTCTTGCTGGCCAGCCTCCCGGTTTGCGCGCAGGAGCAGGCGAGCGCTCCATGCCGCCAGCGGTGTCGAATCCCGTCATTTCCGTCTCCAGCAAGTACCAGCCACGAACAGACCGACGGCCGCATGCTGGCGCCGCCTCCGGTGAGTGGAGCAAAGTTATCCGCGTTGCGTTTGGCTCCGAGGAGCGAGCCAACTACCTGCGCGGCGGCGTTACTTTCAATACCGCCTACTCCGATAACGTGTTGGGAGGCGACCAGCGTCACACCAGTGAGCGATGTGAGCTATTCGGTATGGCCGACGATCTCGCTCGATGAAACCACGTCGCGGCTGCACATGCGGCCTTGACCTACGCTCCGGGATTCACCTTCTATCAGCGCATCAGTCGCGCAACGAGGCGGATGAGAATCTTGTCGCTGGACTTGCAGTACCGGCTCAGCCCGCACGTGACGGTCAGCGTGCGCGATTCGTTTCAAAAATCGTCGACGTATTCAATCAGCCGGATCAAGGTTTAGGGGGAGCGGTTTCCGGATCCGCGCAAGAAGTAACAATTCCGTGATCGCGCCGCTGGCCGACCGGCTCAACAATAACGGCAACGCGGGATTACGTATCAATTCAGCCCAAACGCCATGATCGGGGCGAGCGGAACATTTACCAATCTGCATTACCCGGATCCCGACGAAGTGCCAGGGCTCTACGATGCAGCTTCGCGAGGAGCATCGGCTTTCTACAGTTACCGCATCTCTAAGCAACACTACCTCGGCGTGACCTATCAATACCAGGAACTGCTCTCCTACCCGGCTCCGGTGACAAACGAGACGCAGACGCGATGGAGTTTTTCTTTTCTACACGTACTATCCGTCGCGCAGATTCTCGTTTTCACTGTTTGGCGGTCCGCAATATTACAGCGCGGGCCCGCAGTACGCGGGCACGATTCCTGGCAAACGTGCCGGCGGCGCAATCCTGGTCCCCGGCGGGCGGGGCCAGCTTGGACTGGCAGGTGCAGCACAGCAGTGTAGCCGTGAGCTATCTGCACAGCGTCAGCGGCGGTGGAGGCCTGATAGGGGCGGTTGAGCTCGATAGCGCGAACGCGTCGCGTGCGGCAACAGATCGCTCGCAACCTTAGCGCATCCTTGGCGGGAACTTATGCGAACAATGGCGTTCTCGCCGTCTCCGCTCTCGGTGGACATTCCTTTTCCGGAAGCGCATCGCTTACAGCGGCAAGTCAGGCCAGCATATGAATCTGCAGGCTGGGTATACACGGCTGCACCAGAACTTACAGTTTCTTTGCGGCAAATCCCGACACCAACCGGGAATGGGTTTCAATCTCGTATCAATTTGCCAGACCCTTAGGCAAGATAAATCAGGACTAGATAAATCATCATGGCTGAAGATCTCGAAGAGCAAAGTCACGGCGGGTTCGATCTCCCGCATTATCGTGGGTTCGTCCGCCGCCGCCACATGCAGTTTCTGATCCCGCTGCTTGTGGGATGGCTCATGGTGTGGGGGGCGAGCTGGGTGTCTGCCCTCGCGCTACCGCTCGAGCACGCTGATTCTGGTGGAGCAGCCCACCATGCCGAAGGACTACGTCACGCCCAACGTGAACGACGACCTGCAGGACCGCCTGCAAAGCATCACGCAGCAGATTCTCAGCCGCACCCGGCTTGTTGCACATCATCGACCAGCTGATCTTTATGCGGATCCGCATGGCCGCCTTACGCCCGACGACAAAGTGGAGCGGATGCGCAAAGATATCGGCAGATCGAACTGGTGCGCGACGCGGAAGGACGTGTCAGCTCCTTCAACGTTTCCTACTCATCGCACGATCCTCACTTAGCCCAGCAGGTAACCAGCGAACTCACCAACCTGTTCATCAGCGAAAACCTGGAAGTGCGGCAGCATCAGTCAGAAGACACCACAAATTTTCTCGAAGGCCAACTGGAGACGGCGCGGAAGACTCTGTCTGATCAGGAAGAAAAGATTCGCGAGTTCAAGGGACAGCACGTGGGCGAACTGCCGGCGCAGGTCGGGAGCAACCTGCAGATCCTGGCCGGGATGCAGTCGCAGTTGCAAACCGAGGAAGATGCGTTGAATACGGCCAAGCAGCAACGCGTCTATCTGGAAACGCTGGTGAATCAATACCGCTCCCTGCAAGGTTCCCGAAGAGCGGACGAGCGGAGCGCGCCCTGGGACTGCCCGCGATTGACGCGGAATTGGACAAGCTCAGGGCGCAACTGGCCGATCTCAGCTCGCATTACACCGACCGCCATCCCGATGTTCGTAAGGTCAAGGAGCAGATCGCGAAGACCGAAAAGATGAAAGACCAGATCGTCGCCAGCCTGAAAGCCAAGGCCTCGCGATCCCAGCGCTGCGACCCACGCGACACGTCAGACCGACGAGGGATCGCGTCGTCCCCGATGGCGCAGTTGCAGGGGCAGTTGCAGGCCAACCGGGTCGAGATTGCCAACCGCGAGCGCAGCATCGCGGAGCTGAAGGACAAGGTCACGGACTATCAGGCTCGGCTGAATCAGGAGCCGGTGCGGGAGCAGCAGCTTTCCGATCTGACCCGCGGCTACGAGCAGTCCAAGGCGAATTACGACGACCTGCTGAAAAAGAAGAACGAGTCCGCCATGGCCACCAGCATGGAACTGTTGCAGCAGGGCGAACGCTTTCGCATTATCGATCCTCCCAGCCTGCCACTGAAACCTGACTTCCCGAATCGCCTGAAGTTCTGCCTGATTGGGCTGGGCGTCGGATTGGCGCTCGGTACGGTTGTCGCCGGAGCTTTCGAAATGATGGATGACCGGATTTACGACGAGAAGGAACTGCAGAAGCTGCTGCCGGTGCCAGTGATCTCAGAAATCCCAGCTCTCGTGGCGGCGGCAGATGAACAGAACGAGCGCCGGAGGTTGTGGATGGGATGGGCAACCGCGGTTTTCGTATCGGCAACGATTTTGCTCGGATCGGCACTTAGTTATTTCCGTGGTTAGAGACACTTAAAGCTATGTATAAAGCCTTTTACAGTCTTAAGCGCAATCCGTTTGAGATTACTCCCGACCCTTCGTTCCTGTTTCCGACGAAGCGGCACAACGAAGCCTTGGCCGCACTCTATTACGGCGTTCGGCGGCACAAAGGGTTCGTCGTTCTTACGGGAGAAGTGGGAACGGGCAAGACTCTCCTGCTGCGGTGCCTGCTGCAATCGCTGAAGCAGAGCGACGATGTCAAGTACGCATACGTGTTTAACGGACGTTTGTCGCCGGTGGAATTCCTCCAGTATATTGCCGGCGATCTGGGACTGCCGGCGGCGGGCAAGAACAAGAGCGAACTACTGCTGCAGTTGGCGGAATACGTTGTGTCACGCGGCGAGAAAAAACTTACGACAGTGCTGGTGGTCGACGAGGCACATCATTTGTCCACCGACATCCTCGAAGAGATCCGGCTCCTGACGAACCTGGAGACCGCGGAAGAGAAATTGTTGCAGATTCTTCTCGTGGGGCAGCCTGAACTGGATCAGAAACTGGATTCCGCCGACTTGCGGCAACTGAAACAGAGGATTTCGCTGCGCTCCCACCTGGCTTCACTGGATTTGGAGGAAACCAGGGGTTACATCGAGCGCAGGCTCGAACTTGCGGGGAGTCCTGCCCCTTCCAAACTGTTTCCGAAAGAGACGCTGGCCGCGATTCACCGGCATTCCCGGGGAACTCCGCGTCTGATCAATACTATTTGCGAGAACGCTTTGATCGCGGCCTACGCGAGACAGGCAGCCAGCGTGACTCTGGACATCATTGAGACGATCGCTGCCGACTTTCGTCTCGGAGTTCAGACTACGCCGGTGGAAACGACAGGACCCTCCGAGGAATTGGATTTGCAACAGACGACCAAAGCCTTGCTCAAACTATTTGTCCAACTGCAGGGCGAGAAGATGCGGGAACAAGAACTGGCAATTCGGGTGCCGATCCGAGTGAATGAACCGTGAGTCAATCAACCATGAACCAACAAACCGTGAGCCAATAAATCATGAGCCAAATATTTGACGCATTACAGAAATCGCAGGCGGAAAACACCGGGACAGAAGCGTCCCGATCGGAATCCACGTTCTCGGTAGCAACTGAACTGCTCGAGGTCGCCGAGCGCAAGTGGCGCGGGGCGAGTGCGCCGAGTGTCGATTCTCCAGAGCACTCGAAGTTCTTGCCGCAGTTTCCGTCGCTGCCGGTTTCGATACCGCCCAACAGCCGCTTGGTATCGGTTGGGCAAGAGGAGAGCCTCGGAGCCGAGAAGTTTCGCTTCCTGGCGGTTCGTTTGCGGCAACTCCGGCAAAGCCGGCCGCTGAAGAAAGTTTTGATTACCAGCACGATCCCGCAAGAGGGCAAGAGTACGGTAGCAGCCAATCTGGCCTGCACTCTGGCCAGAAGGAAGCAGCATAAAACGCTGCTGCTCGAGGGCGATCTTCGCAGGCCGACGGTGGCTCAGAAATTTGGGTTAGGCAAAGTTCCGGGCTTAAGTGAATGGCTCCGGGGCGAAACCGGCGCCATGAACATTTACCGGCTCGAAGCTCTCGGGTTATGGGTTATGCCGGCGGGAAGCGCGCCGGAGAATCCGCTGGAATTGATGCAATCGGGAAAACTTTCACCATTGATGGACCAGCTGACTGGCTGGTTCGACTGGATCATCATCGACTCTCCTCCCGTGTTGCCGCTGGCCGACACCAGCATCTGGGCCCGGCTGGCGGATGGAATTCTGCTGGTCACGCGAAAAAACATCACGGAGAAAAAGCAACTGCAGCGCGGACTGGAAGCGCTGGAGCGCACGAAACTATTGGGAGGGCTGGTAAACAGTTCCACCGATGCGGCCCACAGCGACTACTATCAGCGATACGGTCCGGCGACATCCCCCGAGTCTGCGGGATCAAGGAGCAAGCGATCGTAAGCCGGGGCTAAGCTCTGCCGCCGGTCACCCTCAGTTCTCCACGATTCAATCAGTGAGCACTTCCTTCCACATTCCAGAATGAAGCCAACGGTCCTGATCGTTACAACGTCCAACTGGCTGCCGACTGCCCGGCTGGCCATGGCGCTGGCCCATGCCGGATATACCGTGGATGCTCTCTGCCCCGCCCGCCATCCCATGGGCCAGATCAGCGCAGTGCGCAAAACCCACGTTTATCGGGGACTCGCACCCTTGACGTCGTTTGCGCACGCAGTCGCCAGAACCAAGCCGGATCTGATCGTCCCGGGTGATGATTTTGCGACCCTCCATTTGCACCATCTATACGAACGCGAAGGCGGCAACGGCGAAATCGCAAAGCTGATTGAGCGTTCGCTCGGTGCACCGGAAAGTTTCCCGGTCGTCTATGCGAGAACGCGATTTATCGAACTGGCCCAGCAGGAAGGCATCCGCGCCCCGAAGACCGAGGTGATTGCCAACGCCGACGCCCTCAGGCAGTGGGTGGACCGAATGGGTTTCCCGGCAGTCCTTAAGGCTAACGGCACCTCGGGCGGCGATGGGGTAAGAGTTGTCCACACCTTTGAAGAAGCCGAACGCGCCTTGCGCGGGCTGCAGGCTCCTCCAATGCTGGCGCGGGCAGCCAAGCGGGCGCTGGTAGACCACGACCAGACGTTAATTTGGCCGTCGCTCACTCGTCGCCGGTCGGTCGTGAATGCCCAGGAATTTGTGGCGGGCCACGAAGCCACCAGCGCCGTCGCGTGCTGGCAGGGAACCGTACTGGCCAGCCTGCATTTCGAAGTGGTCCATAAACGGGATTCCGCCGGACCCTCCAGCGTCTTGCGTTTGATGGAGAACCCGGAAATGTCGGCTGCTGCCGAAAAAATGGTCCGGCGGCTGAAGCTTTCGGGTCTGCACGGGTTTGATTTCATGCTGGAAGCGAGCACGGGAAACGCGCGCCTCATCGAGATCAACCCTCGAGCCACGCAGGTGGGACATTTGACGCTTGGGCCAGGACGCGATCTGCCCGCAGCATTGTATGCGGCCCTGTCCGGAGAGGATCTCCATCCTGCTCCAAAGGTCACGGAAAACGACATCATCGCGCTTTTTCCGCAAGAGTGGATGAGAGATCCGGATAGCGCATTCTTGCAATCGGCTTATCACGATGTTCCTTGGGAAGAACCCGAGTTGCTTCGTGCCTGTGCCCGGGTCCTCCGGAAGCCGGGTGCCGGGCCTTTCCAGCAAAGTCCGGTCCAGACGCTTTCGGCAGTTCGCCTTCCACGCTTATGACACCTCCAGTAAAAGCTCATGCCGCGCGCGCTGGCTTGGCCAGTCAGACGCAGGAGTTTTTCTCCGAGCGCTTCCTTCAGCATCGCCATGTCTCCGCTCATGTGCGCGGCACGGGAAGGAAACCACTTCAAGTCATGAAATTTGGCGGGACTTCGGTGGGCGACGCGGCTTGCATTGAGCAGGTTATAGAGATCATCCGAACCGCTTCCGAGGAGAGTGACGTGGTGGTGGTGGTCTCCGCCATGAGCGGTGTGACCAACAAACTCGTCGCGGGCGCCAGCCAATCGGAGGCAGGAAATTACGAGCCGGTCGCTGCGATTCTCAGCGAACTGCGCGAGCAGCACGTTACGGCCGCCAGGGCATTGATCCATTCCGATGCCGAGCGAATCCGCATCGGCCGCGAGATGGAAGAATTGTTTCAAGCCGGCGAGCGCTTGTGCCAAGGCACGATCCTGTTGCGAGAACTGACGCCGCGAACCCGGGATTCCATATCGAGTCTTGGCGAGCGCCTTTCCGTTCTGCTGGTCGCGGCAGCTCTGGCTGAGCGCGGCTTGGCCGCCGAGCCCATCGAGGCCACGGAACTCGTGGTCACGGACGCGTGCCATGGAGACGCCGACCCACGCATGGAGCCTACGCGGGAGCGCTGTGAAGCGCGCCTTCGTCCCCTCTTGCGGCAGGGCATTATTCCGGTGGTGACCGGTTTTATCGGCGCCACGGCAGACGGCATCCTTACCACTCTCGGCCGCGGAGGTTCGGATTATTCCGCGACGATTCTAGGTGCGGTCCTCGAGGCCGACGAAGTGATCATCTGGACCGATGTGGAAGGCTTGCAAACGGCCGATCCCCGGTTGGTGCCGGAGGCGCGCACGATTCCCCACATCTCTTATCGCGAAGCGGCCGAATTGGCATACTTCGGCGCGAAAGTCCTGCATCCGAAGACGCTCCGGGCTGTCATGCAGTGCGGCATTCCGCTCTGGATCCGCAACACGTTCGCGCCAGAACGCATGGGCACGAAGATCACGCCTGCCGGACCGCCGAGCGCCGGAGGAATGAAGGCGCTCACTGCGACCAGCGACGTTGCCATGATCACGATCGGCGGCCCGGGTTTGTCAGGAATACCGGATGTTCTGGGGCGCATATTCCGGACCACTGCATCCGTGCGCGCCGATGTGCTGCTGATCTCGCAAGCCTCTTCGCAGAACGATTTATGTCTGGTCATCCCATCCGCGGCCGCCAAATCCGCTCTGCAGGCTCTACGCCACGAGTTTGCTCATGATCTGGCGCATGAATCGACCGAACACATTGCTCTCGATACATCCATTGCAATGGTTACGGTCGTCGGCCGGAACATGAGGGCGACTCCGGAAATTGTCGGCCGGACTCTTGCTGCGATGGGCCGGGACAAAGTGAACATCCTCGCGATCGCGCAAAGCGCGTCGGAGTGTACCAGTTCGTTTGTTGTTGCGAAAAAGGACATGAAAGCGGCGCTCGCAGGGATCCATGGGGAATTCCAGTTAGGGATCCCTTTGCGCCGGACGATTGCCGACGGTATTGCTGAGGATGACGATGACGATCCCTATGAGACCTGCAAGAACAGCTCTCAGGAGCCAAGCGATCAATCGGTGTCGCCGGATCGTTGCCTGACCAGCAGTTATAGGAAGGAGAGGACACCCTGACCGCTACCTCTTTAATTGCCCAGAACGAACTCGAAGTGAGACCCTCGGTTGCCGAATCTAAGGCAGCTTACTGCATTGACCCGCTCAAGGATCGTCGCTGGGACGAATTTGTGTGGAGGCATCCCCGGGCCTCGGTGTTTCATTCCACGGCGTGGCTGGATGCGCTTTCCCGCACCTACGGATACAAGCCCATTGCCTATACCACGTCGGCTGCCGGCCAGAGACTGGAGAATGGGATGGTATTTTGCCGGGTGGAGAGTTGGTTGACCGGGCGACGCCTGGTGTCGCTGCCGTTCTCGGATCATTGCGAGCCCTTGGTCGACACCCCACAGGATTTGGAGATCATCGCCACTGCTCTGGAGCAGGAATCACGGCGCGGACATTGGCGCTACATAGAAGTGCGTCCTCTGCAACGGTTCGAAATCGTTACTTCCCTGCAGCAGGCGACCGTGCCCTATACCTTTCACAAGCTTGACCTTAGTCCAGACATTGATACGCTGTATCGCAATTGTCACAAGAATTCGACTCAGAGGAAAATTGTCCGGGCGGAACGCGAAGGCCTGCAGTATCGCGAAGGAACCACGAAAGAACTGCTGGACCATTTCTACCGGCTGCTTGCCAATACGCGAAAACGTCACAGCCGGCCCCCACAGCCGCGGACGTGGTTTATCAATTTGATCGACTGCTTCGGGGATGCGCTCAAGATTCGGCTGGCGTTCAAGGGTGATCAACCCGTGGCGTCAGTGCTTACCATTCGCCACAAAGACACCATGGTGTACAAGTACGGCGGCAGCGATCCCCAATTCAACAATATGGGTGGGATGCATTTACTACTTTGGGGGGCGATCCAGGAGGCCAAGATTTCGGGGTTGCATTTCTTCGATTTCGGGAGGTCCGAGGCTGGTCAACAGGGGCTCATTACCTTTAAGCAGCGATGGGGAAGCACCCAGTACAGCCTGATCTATTCGAGGTATGGCCTTTCAGACGATATCAACCACATGTTCGAGCCGTCGACCCAGAACTGGAAATCCAGAGTGGCGCATTACTTGCTTGCTCACATGCGCCCGGGCATTCTTTCGTTGGCCGGCCGCGCTCTATATCGACATGTTGGATAAGGAAAGGCTTAAGGTTTGCTCGACGTGTTACAGATGTCAGAGATGACGACAATCGAATCCAGTACGCTTCCAAGGTTGGCCACGCATCAGCTTGAACCGGCGCGGGTATCCGTTGTCATCGTCGTGTGGAATGCCAAGAAGTATGTGCTGGAGTGTCTTGGCTCGTTGCGGGAACACTGCCAGAGCGTTTGCGACGAAGTGGTCATCGTCGATAACGCTTCCACCGACGGAACTCCAGAACTGATTGCGGAAATGTTCCCGGAGTTCAAGTTGATTCGCAACGCGGAGAACTTTGGCTTCGCCAAGGCCAACAATATTGGGATTGCTGCGAGTTCGGGAGACTGCATTTGCCTGGTCAACTCCGACGTAAAGTTCCTGGATGATTGCATTTCCCCCATGGTCCGCTACTTATCAGACCATCCTGAGGTGGGAATGCTGGGCCCGAAAATGCTGGCGGCGAGCGGGGAAGTGAGACGTTCCACCATGCGTTTCCCCACCGTCTGGAACACCTTCTGCAGGGCCGTCGGACTTGATTCCATGTTCAAGAAATCACCTGCCTTCGGGGGATTGTTGATGTCCGACTTCGACCATCGGACGACGGCTCCAGTAGAGGTGCTGAACGGCTGGTTCCTGGTGGTTCGCCGCAGCGCGGTCGAACGAGTTGGCCTGCTTGATCCGCAGTTTTTTATGTACGGAGAAGATGTGGACTGGTGTTACCGGTTTCGCCAGGGCGGGGAGAAGGTCATGTTCTTCGCCGAAGCCGGAGCGATCCATTATGGTGGAGCGAGTTCCGCCAACGCGCCTCTTCGCTTCTATCTGGAGCTGTATCGCGCGACCTGGCAATACTGGCGAAAACATCACAGCATGCTGGCCCAACTCGGTTTTCTAGTGGCATTTGCCATCCATCATTCTGTCCGGCTGCTCGGTTCCGCCTTCATCTATCTATGTTCGCCATCGCGGAGGGCTCACACCGCTGCCCGGTTCAGGCGAAGCCTCGCTTGCCTGCAGTGGTTGGGCGGGGCGAATTTCATGCGCTTAGAAACCAGCAAGAAAGCCGCCTGAGCGAATCGGTTCGGCCTCCGCTAAACAGCTACCAATCCACACATGTACGAAACTGAAGCAAATTACGAAATCGAAAGTCCAGCTCAAATTCCTGATGAGGTGATGCGTTCTTTTGAACACCTCAGAGGGCGGCTGCGGTCTCGAACTGTTCTGCCCTGGAGCGAACACTGCACGGAATGTGTTTGGCCGACGTGCTATGCGACCTGCGATCTTTACAGTCCCCGGCAGGACGGCAAGTGCCGCAGATTCGCAGACGGAATGGTACGAATCGAGTCGCCATCCGCCGCGAACTCCTACCTTTTGAAGATTCGGTTCAAACGGTGGGGAAAACTATGGACGCCCGGCAACATTCGAATGCATTCCGCAGCCAAAGCGGAAAGGCTCGAGAAAAGAGACTACCGGATCGGAAGCGCGCTGCAGAGATTGCCTTTGCCATCTCTGGTAAAGATCACGGCCACGACCCAGCGCTACGCCTTCAAGAAGAGAATGGCGAACGTGGCATCGAACGGTCAGGAACTGCCAACCTGCTTTTTGCTCGAATGCTATAACCCCGAATCGCATGATGTTCGGCTGTCGCTGACGATGCGCCTGACGGATGAGCACTCCAAGATGCCCTTCCAAAAACTGATCCATCTGAGGCCGGGATTTCACCGTATCCGGATTCCGATGCAGGAAATAGCCGGGTTGATCGATGTCCGGCAACCCTTTGGGATCGATCTTATCCCCAACGACGAGGCCGATGAGACGACACTTTACTTCGGCTTGCTGGAGTTTGTGACGGAGATCAAAGAGACCGCCAGGAAGGCCGGCCAGTCCGGAAAGAAAATCAAGTGCGTGGTGTGGGACCTCGACAATACTCTCTGGGATGGCGTACTGGTCGAGGACGGCGCAGAGCGGCTGCGACTGAAGGCGGGTGTAGCCGGTGTCATTCAGGAACTGGACCGGCGCGGGATCCTGCACTCGCTCGCCAGCAAGAACAATCGTGAGGACGCACTGCAGGTGGTCAGGCAGTTCCACCTTGACGACTATTTCCTGTGTCCACAGATCTCCTGGCAGCCGAAAAGCGAAGCCATCAAGGCCATCGCCCGGCAACTGAATATAGGGATGGACAGCATACTATTCATCGACGACTCCGAGTTTGAAATGCGAGAAGTCAAAGCTGCCTGTCCTGAGGTGCAGGTTCTGAATGCGGAGCATTACCGAAGTCTGCTGGAAATGAACGAATGCAGGGTTCCGGTTACCGCCGAAAGCCGGGAACGGCGCAAGCTCTATCAGGTAGAAACGGACCGGCAGACGGTGGCGCAAAGCTTCAGCAATGATTACATGGCATTCCTGCGGCACTGCCAGATTCGGTTGACGGTCCGTCCCATGACTGAGGAGAATCTGGAGCGCGTCCACGAACTGACACAGCGTACAAACCAGATGAACTTTTCCGGCAACCGCTACGACCGCGAAGTGCTGCGCAAGCTGCTGTCCAGCCCTGATCTGGACACGTTTGTGCTGAGTTGCGAAGACCGCTTTGGCAGCTACGGGGTAATCGGGTTTGCCATCGTAGATCGCCGCGAACCGCGCATGACCGATCTGATGTTCAGCTGCCGGATTCAATCCAAACGCGTGGAACACGCGTTTCTAGGCGGCATGATCCGCAGATATATCGCCGAGACCGGCAAGGATTTCTACGCCAATTACCGCAAGACGCCGCGTAACGCTCCATCAGGCGAAGTGTTTCATGACCTTTCGATGGAGGAGATGGAGACCCGGGACGGAGTTCAATCTCTCAGGTTTCGCAAGGAGAGAGAAGTTCTGGAAGACGGCGTCATTGAAGTTGTTGTGCAAGACGCAATGGTGGCGCAAGCGTGAGTGTCCGATCCGGGCTGGGTGCGGTGCGACGCCGGGTGCTGTGTTCGATGTACCAGCGAAATGTTCCCTTGGGAATCCGCGGGCCCATCGTGTCATTCAGCTTCGACGATTTTCCGCGCACTGCTTATTCCGAGGGCGGGGCCATTTTGGAGCAGTTCGGTGTTCGGGGAACCTACTACACGGCTATCGGACTGATGAATGCTTCGAACGAACTCGGGGACCACTTCTCTGCCGATGATCTCGATTCATTGGTGGCTAAGGGCCACGAACTGGCCAGCCACACCTTCAGTCATGTTTCCTGCCGCTCCGTCTCCACCGCGACATTCCGGGCAGAACTGGAGAAAGGCAGGAAGGCCGTTTCAAAAGTCACCGGCCGGTACCAGGCCAATTTCGCCTACCCCTTTGGCCATGTCACCCTCCAGGCCAAAAAGACTCTGGGGACGGTTCTACCCAGCGCAAGAAGCGTTATTCCAGGTTTCAACGGACCGGAAATCGATCTGAACCTGCTCCGGGCCAACAGCCTCTATGGCGATCTCGAAGCAGGCGGGCGGGTGGAGAAGTTGATTCTGGAGAACACAAAGCGGAAGAACTGGTTGATTTTCTATACCCACGACGTGCGTCCAAAGCCGTCTGCATATGGTTGCACACCGGCCCTGTTGCAAATGGCGGTATCCTGCGCCGTCCTGGGTGGTTGCCGGATTCTGACCGTGCGAGAAGTGTTGGCGGAAATCAGGGTTCAAAATGGGACTCGGAAGGGTCATGTCCGCCCATACGTGCACTTGTGATTTTGGGTCTATGCCCTTGTGTGTTCTAGGCTGCTTCTTTGGTTCGGTATACGCTGTCCTTAAGCCTACGCAAAGCAAGCGCCTAAATCTTGGCAAGGAACCCCCATTCATGAACCGATTCGTTCACCCCAGCTTCCTCCTCTCTTTGGCCGTCTGCATTATGCTGGGCGGAACTGCGTCAGCCACCAATTACTACATTGCGGCCAATGGAAATGATTCGAACAACGGAACATCGAAAACCACGCCCTGGCTGCACGCTCCGGGGATGCCCAACTGCAAGTCCACGTGTGCATCGGCAAATCCGGGCGCGGGCTCCCAGATTATCTTTCGGGGT
The DNA here is from genome assembly GCA_963841125.1 of uncultured Acidobacteriaceae bacterium. Taxonomy (GTDB): domain Bacteria; phylum Acidobacteriota; class Terriglobia; order Terriglobales; family Acidobacteriaceae; genus Sulfotelmatobacter. Next base: position 682,980 of record CAWJBH010000003.1, on the reverse strand, counting down.
GGGGACACTTGGCACTTCGGCAACAGCGGCGCGTCCCCCTACGTCGGCTCGGGAGGCTGGGTGTGGACTTACAGCGGTTCCAATGGGAATCCCATCTACGTTGGCGTTGATCAGACCTGGTACTCGGGAAATTCCTGGGTGCGTCCCGTTCTGAGCGGCGACAACCCTCTCTGGAGCGGATCCGGATTCCCCTCAAGCTGCGCCTTTCCCGAAAGCGGATCGCAGGTTTCTCTGAGTAATGGTGGCAATCTCAGCTATGTTACGTTCGACAACTTTGAGTTCTCTGGATTCTGCTGGACCGGGCAGGCAGGCTCAAACGGGGCCATGATCAACGTTCCCGGCGGGGACACCAACTTAATCGTCTCGAACGATTATTTTCACGGTTGGACGATGACGAGCGGAGCATCGGATAACTTCCCTTCGATCACCTCATTCGGTTCGGGAACCGCGGCTGATCTCAATCAATACGTCGGTATCGTCGTAGACGGTTCCGATTCCCCACACTTCGCAGCGGGAAGCGCGAACTGCCAGTGGTTTTCGAAAGACCCCGCCGGGTGCGCCAGCGGACAAGCCATGAACGGCAGCCACTTCTACGACGTCCATGAGAGTGTGTTCCGCTACGTCTCGAACATCATGGTGACGGCGAACTGCCACACGATTCACGATAACCTCTTCGAGTATCTGTACGACACTTTTGCTTCGGGCTCGCAGCAGCAGCATCCGAACGTGATGAACTGCCTCGGCGGGGCGTCCGGCGATCCGCTGTACTGGTACAACAACATCATGCGGAATACGTTCTCGACAGAGAATGTCTACTTTGCCATTCGCACCAATCTGTATTTCTTCGACAACGTGATGTACAACAACATGAACTCGACCGTAGGCCCGGTGGCCCCCGGGTGCATCCGGCTGAATGCGGCGCCGAACGCCTCGCCTAGCCAGGCGGCGTCTTTTTACAACAACACCTTCGGGGATGCGACCTGCATCATTCAGTTAGCTCCGAACAATAGCCCGTTGGGCTACTTCTCAGGATCGGTAACCTGGGAGAACAATCACTTCATCGGTGGCCAGGGTTCAGCCCTGAGTAACTGGTATGAGATTGACACCAACGGCAACAACGGATGCCAGGCTACGTGCACGATCACGGACAATGGAAACGAACTCTACGAGACCGAAGCTGCCGCGAATGCGCAAGGCTACATACCAGCCAACAATTACGCGCCCACACAAAGCTCCAATCCCACAGTCGGAGCGGGAGCGACAAATTCGCCCTCGGTGTGCAGCAAGTTCTCGCCCGATTCCGATCTCTGCAGTGGAACCAGCGACGGCTCCAGTGAGCAAAGTGGCGACGGCGGCGAGATCGCCAATTATCCCGCGATTTCCCTTGTACAGCGCGGCTCCAGCTGGGACATCGGAGCATACGAGTTTAGTGGTGCGACGCCGCCAAATCCCCCGACAGGTTTGACAGCAATCGTGCAGTAGCCACGCGTGTTCTTGAGAACGACTAAATACTTCCTCGGTTTCCCTGGGCTTTCTTAGCTCAGGGCGCAGTCCAAAGCATTTCGACTCCCTCGCCAGAGCACCGACAACACAAATCATGCATGAACACCTGAGATTCGGAGGAGGCGTGTCCGGGACCGTCCTTCATCCGGCTGTCCTGGTGATGGTTCTGCTCGCCGGTGTCTTGATGTGCGTGTGGCCACGGCGCAGGGCGATCATTCCGTTTCTCGCCGCAGCCATCCTTATTCCAACGGACCAGGTTCTGCTGATCGGGCCGGCGCATTTTCCGATGCTGCGACTGTTGGTCCTGTTCGGGATCGTTCGCATTGCGAAAGAGATGATTTCCTCGAAGGCGCGCTTGTTCAGCAGCGGGATGAACAAGATCGATTGGGCCGTCATTTTATTGACGATATTCACCGCGCTCAATGGAATTTTGCTGTTCCAGGACTCGAAGGCTGCGTTCAATCAGGTGGGAAGCCTGTACACCGTCTTCGGGGTGTACTTCCTTCTGAGGTTTCTGATCCGGAGCGAAGACGACGTCTGGCGCGCGATCCAGACGCTGGCCTGGGTCGCAGCCATCGTTGCCGTCATCATGACTTACGAACAGGCCACCGGGCACAACCCTTATGCCATGTTGGGGGGCGCAAGACTTGCCGATTACGCGTCGCTCGAGGTGCGTGAAAACCGCTTTCGCGCGCAGGGCCCATTTAGCCATTCCATTCTGGCTGGAACCTTCGGCGCGATTTCGATGCCGATGTTCGTCGCCTTGTGGTGGAAGGGCAGAAAGTATCGCATGATGGCGGTGATGGGAGTCGTGTCGGCCACCGTGATTACCGTCGCGTGCAACTCCAGTACTCCGGCGTTGGGTTACGCAGCCGGGCTTGTGGCTCTTTGCCTCTGGCCCGCCCGCCGTTGGATGCGCGCTGTGCGGTGGGGAATTGCTATCACGCTGGTTTCGCTCCACCTGGTAATGAAGGCGCCGGTGTGGCACTTGATATCCCGAATCGATATTACGGGAAGCTCGTCTTCCTGGCACCGCTACATGCTGGTCGACCAATGCATACGGCATTTCGGGGATTGGTGGCTGCTGGGCGTAAAAGATACGAGCGCTTGGGGCTACGATATGTGGGACACGGCCAACCAATATGTGAGCACGTGTGACAATTCCGGGCTTCTGCCTTTCCTTCTGTTAGTTGCAATTCTTATTTACGGTTTTAAGTACCTGGGAAAGGCCCGGCGCGCCGCCGGAAGAGACAGGAAGAAGGCACTTTTTGTCTGGGCATTGGGGTCGGCATTGTTCGCGAATATGATTTCGTTTTTCGGCATTTCCTATTTTGATCAGACCATGGTGGCATGGTACGCGCTGCTGGCTATGATCTCCGCTGCGACGGTGGTTCGCTCGAAGAAAGAATTCAGCCAGGTACGGTACGCACTTCCTTCGGACGAGGCAGGTGTGGCTGCTCAAGCTGCAGAAGAGATTTCTGGCTGGCGGACGGTGGAATCACAATGACGTCGATTTCCGCCAGTCCTGCTTCCGTTCGCAACCTTGCCCATACGATCGGGCGGAATACTATCTTCGGAGTGATTGCCAGGTTTGCCCAGGTGGCGACGCGCCTGGTGACCATTCCGATTGTGATTGCCCACCTCGGTCTGGGTGGCTATGGAATCTGGGCGATCATCATGACCACCGCGGCTTACATGCGTTTCGGCAGCGTGGGCATCAAGTCTGCATTCCAGAAATACGTAGCGGAAGCAACCGGCAATGGCGATTTCGAGACTGCGAACAGACTTCTGAGCACGGGTTGTGCCGCCATGCTGGTGCTGTCCGTTGCGGTGTTGATCCCGGTAGCATGGTTCTCGACCGCACTGGCGCGGGCTGCCGGAGTGCCACCCGAGTTTCTACATGCCGCAGCTAAGTCCACCTCCGTACTCGCCCTAATCATGGTTTTGTCCAATGTCGGGGCGGTGTACGAGGCGATTGTGATGGGCGGCCACCGGATTGACCTGGCCAGGAACTTTGCGACTTTTTTCACTGTGGCTGAGGCGATGGCGATTGTCATCCTTCTGCATTTCGGCTACGGTCTGTTCGCCATGGCTTCGGTCATGGCCGCTTCTGAGGTCGGATTCGTGCTGTGTTGTTATGTCAGTTCAAAGAGGATTCTGCCGCAGGTGCGCGTGAGCAGGATGTTCCTGACCAGGAAGGTGATACCAGAGTTGGTCCGATTCGCGGGCAGCTATCAACTGGTAAATGTTTTGGAAGTGCTCTACATTTCCATTCTCCCGGTCGCGGTGCTGCGAGTGTTTGGCGCCGATGCGGCGGGCATTTATGCGGTTGCCACGAGACTCGTGATGTCCGCCGTGATGCTGTCGGATGCCTTTTTGGTACCCATTCTTTCTGGCGGAGCGATGGTGTATGCATCGGGCTCTCAGGAAGAAATGCGGAAGCTGATTGCCAAGTCGTTCAAAATCACTTTAGGCTTGTGCCTATTCCCTCTGACTTTCATTGCCGTGTTCGGCCCAACGATGGTGTATGCGTGGACCGGGCAAGCGGATCGATCGTTGCGCACGGCGCTCTGGCTGATATGCGCCGCGGGTTTCTTTCAGGCGTTCTCCGTGCTGGGACTGGTATTGTACCGGGTCTCAGGAAACGCGTTTCTGGACAACATTCGGCAGGCTCTGCGAATTGTCTGCTTGCTCTCAATTGTGGCGTTTGCCCGCCATTGGGGATTCTACGGTGTGCTTGCGGGATTGGCGGTAACGGAATTCGCCGGGATGGTATTCATGATGTTTGCGATCACCAAAACCTTTCGCGCATTTCATCCCAAATCCCTATTGCCCGATGCTGTGAAATTAACGTTGGCCTCTGCCGCCGTTCTGGCGGCCGGTATGATCGCGACCCGAATCCCGCTGCCGCCGGTTGCGAGCGTTCGCTGGCTGGCCGTTCTGCAGCTGGGGAAGGTGTCTCTGGCCTGTCTGCTGGCTGCTTGGCCAGCGCTCGTGTTCACAAAATCGGTAACCGGAGCTGAGGGCAGGGCACTGATCAGCATTGTTCGCCTCCGGCGAGAGCGTTCCGACGAGCCCTGCGTCGAGAGTGTGATCTAGCGACATGAGTGCAGCCAGAGAAAGTGGTTTTATCGGCGGAGGCACGCTCGCCACGTTGCTAGGTCTTCGAGCGAAGCTCCACAGCATCTGGCTGCGGTGTACATATCCTTTTGCGGAGTTCGGCCAAGGCGTTTCAGTGGACTCCTCATGCGATATTCGGCGATCCGTCGCACCTCAAATCCGACTGGGCGATAACGTTTATCTGGCCCCCGGCGTGTGGATCGATGTCGCACCCGGCTCCTCCAATCCCGAGCCGAAGATTGTCATTGGAAAAGGATGTGCAATCGGAAGGCTTTCCACGATATCTGCGAGGAACCAGGTCGTCCTGGAAGAGGATGTCCTGCTGGCGCCGTCGGTCCTAATCACGGACCACAACCCTGAATTTTCTAACGTCGAGAATCCAAGTCGGGATTCCGGCGTCGGTTGCGGCGGGCGTATCTTCATCGGGCGGAATTGCTGGCTGGGGATTGGCGCCGTGGTCGCGTGCGGCTCCGGAGATCTGAGCTTGGGACGCAATAGCGTTGTTGGCGCGAACGCAGTCGTAACCCGAAGCTTTCCTCCATTCAGCGTAATCGCTGGCAACCCAGCGAAGCTCATAAAAACGTACGACCAACGAAGCGGAAAGTGGGTGAGACCGATGGCTGATAGCGTCTGTGAAAGAGTGAGTGAACAGGTGGGTGAACGAGTATGAGCAGCACGCTTGAGACCATGCGCGAGGTTCAACCTGTGGCGGACACGACCGTAGAGTCCGGTCAGCAATCGGGAACGTGTCTGATCTGCGGCAGTGGTCCGCTGGTTGATCTGCTGGTCGCGCCCGACCGATTTCACTTACGCAGCCAGATGTATCGTCTGGTGCGCTGTCTGTCCTGCAGCGGCGTCTGGCTCGCAAGTCCTCCGAAGCCCGAGGAAATGGGGCGTCACTATACCGAGGACTACCACAAAGCCATCGTACTGGCGGGAGAAGGTTCTGCTGCCATTCGCTGGAAAGACCAGGTGAAGCTGATTTCGCAGTACAAAGCTGGAGGAGCGATTCTTGACATCGGTTGCAGTTCCGGTGGCTTCCTGAGCACGATGAAGGGGGCCGCATGGAAACTGCACGGAATCGAAATGGAGGAATCGACGGCAGCAGCGCGCCCGGGCAATCACAGGAGCACAGGTTTTCGTGGGGGACGCGGTTGAGGCTCCTTTCTTGCCGGCAAGCTTCGATGTCATCACCTGCTTCGATGTCCTCGAGCACGTCTACTCGCCCCGCGAGTTTCTGACGAAGGTTCAGGAATGGCTCAAGCCCGGCGGCATCTTCTACGCGATGATGCCCAACATCGCTTCCTGGGAAGCACGGCTGTTTCGGACCCATTGGTTTGGACTTGAACTGCCACGGCACCTGGGTCATTTTTCACCCCGGTCGCTCCGCTATCTGATGGCTGAGCTTGGCCTTGAGGAAGTATGCGTTAAGACGCCGCCCGTCTCCTATATGGAACGCAGCGCGGGATATGTGTGTTCCAGCCTGCTCGAGAAGCTGGGTTTCTCGCCGACGCCCCAGGCAAAGCCGAAGCCGTTGAGTCTTCCTCGTAAGATTGTGCGCAAAGGATTCCGTGTTGCCGTTATCAAACCTCTGGCCAGCATCGCTTCCTTCGCGGGAGCGGGCCCGTGTCTGGAGGTGGTTTTCAGGAAGGCGCATGATAACCGCCAACCCCGACGACCGATGCGCGGCGCGAAGAGATCCCCGAAGAGATCAAAGACAAAACAATCATAATGAGCATATCGAGACAAAGTACTCGAGAGGATCCACTTTCGTGGATCGCCCGCATTGCCAGCAAATTCCGCAGCTTGTGGATCCGACGGACTTACCCCTTCTTTTCCCTGGGCAGAGACTTCTGTGTGCATTACTCCATTGACCTGAAACGGTCGATCGCTCCCTACATCAAGATCGGCGATTCGGTTCTGATAGACCGCGATGTGTGGGTCAACATTCCAGTCGCCCCCGACAGCAGCGAGCCGGTGATCCAGTTCGACGAGGGTTGCACGGTCGGAAGGCGCTGCGTGATTTCGGCGAGGAACCGGATCCATTTCGAGCGCGACGTTATTTTCGCCCCTTCCGTGCTGGTTATGGATCACAACCACGCTTTTGAAGATGTGAATGTTCCCATCAAGAGCCAGGGGATCACGCACAGGCGGGACGATACGCATCGAGGAGGGCTGCTGGATTGGTTTCGGAGCGGCCATTGTCTGCGGCAAGGGCGAACTCGTTATAGGAAGGAATTCCGTAATCGGTGCGAACGCCGTGGTGAGCCGCAGCGTTCCTCCAAATTCCATTGTGATCGGCAACCCGGCGCGGGTGGTCAAGCAGTTTGATCCCTCGAAGGGGGAGTGGGTGATGGGGGCGAGTGTGCTTGCCAGGGCGACGTCGGTCCGCTGAATGACTATGATTTCCGTAATTATTCCCGCGCACGATGAGGGTTCGGTAATCGCGCGAACCTTGGAGGCGATGACCAACGGCGCTGCGCCCGGGGAACTGGACGTGATCGTTGTTTGTAACGGGTGCACTGATGACACTGCCGCCGTCGCGCGCCGCTTTGGGCCGCCGGTGCGCGTTATCGAGACCGATATCGCTGGCAAGTCGCACGCTCTTAACCTGGGAGATCAGAACGGCTCATAGCTTCCCTCGCATCTACGCGGATGCCGATGTAGTCATCACTCTGGAAGCGATTCGGACGTTGGCGCGCCGCCTGAATCAGGGAGGGGTGCTGGCCGTCGCACCGACGCCGAACTTTGATCTCTCCGGATGCTCTTGGGCAGTGCGCGCCTGCTTTGATATCCGGTCTCTTCTTCCATCCGCGCTGGAAGGCATTGGCGGCTCCGGAGTATATGCGTTGTCCGCCGCAGGGCGGGACGGTTTCACGAGTTTCCCAAGTTGACCGCCGACGACGGCTACGTTCGAATCCAGTTTCAACCCGAAGAACGGGAGACCCTTCGCTCCACCAATTCGATGGTGTTTCCGCCCCGCGACCATCAGGCATCTGATCGCCACCAAGACGCGCGCTCATTATGGTTCTTTCGAGCTGGAAAACCAGTTTCCCGGACCCTGGCAAAATCGCCGGGGCGAGAGCAACCATAGGTCGCTACTTCGCTTATTTAGGAAACCTCGGCTATGGCCGAAGTTGGCCGTCTATTGTATGGCGACAGCCATCGCGAAGCATCAGGCGCAGAAGCGCTTTCGCGGCGCGCTGTTGGTTGGGAGCGGGATAATACGTCGCGCGCCACCGCTTAGTTTGACCGGCTATCTTAATAACCGCCACATAATTTGCGCTCCACCAATATTCGTCAGAGCATGACTCGCTGCCTTGCGGCGGCCATGGGAGTAGCGGCATCGGCTATCTATTTTTCGCCATGGCTCTGGCGGATGTATCGGATGAATCATACTCCGCAAAAAGTGGTCAACAAGCGAATGCTTGCCCTGACCTATGATGATGGACCAAGCAGCGCGCTCACCCCGCAACTTCTCGATCTGCTGCAGAGCCGCAGCGCCGCGCGCGCATCGTTCTTCATGCTGGGACGGCATGCGCAGCCAATACTCCGGCAACTCGCCGATCGCATGTTGCAGGAAGGCCACGACATTGGCTGCCATTCCGATCAACATCTCAATGCCTGGAAGACGCTGCCTTGGCAATCTGTTGCCGATATCGATGCAGGATATGAGCAGTCTTTCACGCTGGATCCAGCCGGACGGGATGTTCCGTCCGCCTTACGGCAAAATCACCCTCCCGACGTACTGGTCTCTTCGCCGCCGGAATGCTCCGGTTTGGTGGTGGACCATCGATTCCGGCGACACCCGGAAGGTTCTGCCAAACCCGCAGCAAATAGCAGACAAGCTGCGAAAAGAGGGCGGCGGAATCGTCTTGATGCATGACCTGGATCGGACGCAAGAGCGCAATCGACTTCGTGCTCGAAATTGACGGCATCGCTGCTTGAGGTTGCCGGAACGAAACGTTCAAAGTACGTACCGCTGAGAGAAATATGTCATTGAAGGAAAAGCCGAATCGGGACAAGCCTCAAGAGTACTCGCAGTCGCTTCCAGCGGCGGCCATTGGGTCCAATTGCGGCGGATTACTCCGGCATTCGAGGACTCCGAGGTTGCGTATGTCACTGTGATCGATTCTTATCGCTCACAGGTGCCGGAAAATAAATTCTATTCGGTAACGACGCCACCCGCTGGAACAAACTGGGATTATTGTTCTGGCCTGCAACTTGATCTGGATCTTCATCAAGGAAAAACCGAGAGTCGTGGTATCCACAGGCGCCGCGCCAGGATACTTTGCGCATGTGCTGGGAAGTTTGTTTGGGGCAAGAACCATTTGGATCGACAGCATGGCCAACATCGAAAACCTTTCGATGTCGGGTGCACGCGTCGGCCGTCACGCGGACCTCTGGCTCACTCAATGGCCGCACCTGGCCAAGAGTGAAGGTCCGCACTATGCAGGAGGTGTGTTGTGATTTTCGCCACTGTCGGTTCGCAAGAGCCGTTCGACCGTCTCATCCGCGCCGTGAGATGAATGGGCGGCCTTGCATGGTCGTTTCGATGTCCTTGCCCAGATCGGAAATTCAAGCTTTCGCCCCGACACATCGAATTCACCAAGTTTCTTGAACCTTCAGACTTCAATCGTCTGATTCGCCAGGCAAGCGTGGTCATAGCCCATGCGGGAATGGGATCCATCATCTCCGCGCTTGAAATTGGCAAGCCGATCGTGGTCATGCCGCGGCGCGGATCCTTGCGGGAGACCCGCAACGACCACCAGGTCGCCACCGCGGAGCGTTTTGGCTCGCGTGGCCGGGTCATCGTCGCAGACGATCACAAGGACTTTGCCGCCAAACTGGACTATGCCCTCACTCTGACGCCATGGATCCCATTAATGCGGAGGCTTCGCCCCGACTGATTTCGACCATTCGTGCCTTTCTCGATGGTGAACTAGGCGAGCACGAATCACAAACCTCATTAGAAAACTTGATCCCCACGCATTCGGTCGGGCCCTCCTTGGCGCGTTCCGCGCCAGCGAAAGCATAGACTTCATCGGTTGTGGGATCGTGCTCGAAGGCAATTCATAGTGGGATACTGATCTTCCGTCCTTCCCATCTTGTTTCTTTAAGTCTGAAAGTAATTCACTCCCACTCAACCACCATTTCAGGAAATCGAATTGTCATATGCTTGAACCATGCAGAAAACCGACGTTGAGCAGCGAAATCCGCGGGCTTCTCGTCGACACCTTTCTCTTTGGGAGAAGCGATCAACTTCGCGATGACGCGCCGCTTCATGGACAAGGTGATCGATTCCCAGGGCGTCGTTGAGCTGGTTGTGTTTCTTCAGGAGCGTTTCGCCATTACGGTGGAGGACGATGAGGTCACTACGAAAATCTCGATTCCGTGAACAAAGCCGCTGCCTACGTCGTCAGAAAGCTTGGCAGTAAGGTCTGCCTTCGCCGCCTGCTTCAAGAGTACAGTCCCTGTATATTATTCATAATAGGCTAGTTACGACATCGTCATTTCGTTCTGCATTGCTGCGTTCGCGAGGGATTGCACCTTGGGACGTGGTATGATTTCGTTAGATTCCTTCCCCTTCTAATTCCCCCGAAGAATAGGCGGCCGTTTTACCGGTCGCCACTAAAGATCAAACAATCAAATTGGGGTCTTCATAAAATTATGCTTGAAACTGCGATCATTGGCGCGGGTCCGTATGGACTCTCAATCGCTGCGCACTTCCGGAGTCGCGGCATACCTTTCCGCATTTTTGGCCGGGTGATGGACAGCTGGCAGAAGCACATGCCGAAAGGCATGTGCCTCAAGTCTGACGGCTTCGCTTCCAATATCTACGATCCGGCATGACGACTTTACCCTGCACCTTTTTGCGCGCGAGCAGGGGATCGAATATTCCGACGCCGGACTTCCGGTGCGCCTCGACACCTTCACGCCTACGGTCAGGCGTTCAAAGAACGGATGGTCACCGGAACTGGAAGACAAGATGGTCACCAGCCTGGACGCGTGTGACCGGACGGATTTCGTCTGGGACTCGACGACGGAGAGATCTTCGACTGCCCGCCGAGTGGTGCTCGCGGTTGGGATCACTCATTTCGAGTACATGCCCGCCGAATTGAGCGAATGTTCCGGCAGAATCTCTTTCGCACAGCTTCCGGCATCACGACTTGGAGTCGTTCCGGGGACGCAGTGTAGTAGTGATTGGCGGCGGTTCTTCAGCAACCGATCTGGCCGGATTGCTCCATGAGGCGGGCGCGGATGTGCAGCTGGTTTCTCGCCGAACGTCATTGAAATTCCATGGCGCACCCAAGATGGGAAAGACACCTTCGTGGTGGCAGAGATATCAAGCGTCCGCAATCGGGAATCGGCCCCGGCTGGCGGTTGCGCTTCTGTGCCGACGCGCCCATGGCGTTTCATTACCTTCCCGAGAGCCTGCGTCTGGAAGCGGTCCGAAGAATACTGGGCCCTTCGGGAGGATGGTTCGCCAAAGACAAAGTGATCGGGAAGGTTCCCTGCTGCTTCTGGGTACAAACCGTGCAGCGTGCAGAGATTCAGAATGGCCGTGTACGGCTTCATCTTCGCGCGCAGGACGGTAGCCAGCAGCGAAGTTCGAACCCGATCACGTCATTGCCGCCACCGGCTACAAGGTAAATCTGATCGCCTGAAATTCCTCAGTCCGGAAATTCGCTCGAAGCTCGACCGTCGTTGACGGCGCGCCGATGCTTTCCGTCAGGCTTCGAGTCATCCGTCCCTGGACTTTATTTCGCCGGGATCACTGCCGCCAACAGTTTTGGGCCGGTCATGCGGTTCGCTTTCGGCGCCGGCTTCGCGGCTCGCACGCTAACGCGGGCCGTGGCGAAATCACGTGTTCGATCCTCAGTCGGCGATCACTTCGAGGCCGCTGGTCGGCATGAACCTTCAGAAATCGACAACTTGCCAGAAACCGACGCGAGCGCGAGAAAGCCAGCGCTGTCTCGGCGATCGTAAGATCAGTCGATAACAGACAACTGGACCCATGAAGCGAGAAACCATCGCGATTCACGCTGGCTACGACGGCGACCCCACCACCAAGGCCGTCGCCGTGCCCATCTATCAGACGGTCGCGTTTGAGTTTGAAAGCGCGGAGCATGGCGCAGCCCTGTTCAATCTGGATGTCAAAGGCAACATCTACACTCGCATTGGCAACCCCACCAATGCGGTTCTCGAAAAACGCGTGGCGGCGCTTGAGGGCGGAGTCGAGGCGCTCAGCGTCAGTTCCGGCATGGCCGCCATCGAGTATTCGCTGATCAATATCGCCGAGGCGGGCACGAACATCGTTTCCACTCCCCAGCTTTACGGCGCAACCTACACCCTTCTCGCGCACATCTTTCCCGAAGCGCGGCATCGAAGGCCGCTTCGCCAAGACCGACCATCCCGAAGACGTTGAAAAACATGATCGACGAAAATACCCGGGCGGTCTATTGCGAAAGCGTGGGCAATCCCGCCGGAAATGTTGCCGACATCGAGGGCCTGGCACGAGTGGCGCACAAACACGGCGTGCCCTTGATCGTCGACAACACGGTCGCGACGCCGATTCTTGTTGCGGCCTATCGAATATGGCGCCGATGTCGTAGTGCATTCCATGACCAAATTCATGGGAGGACACGGCACAACCCTCGGCGGAATGATCGTCGACAGCGGAAAATTTCCCTGGCGGAAATATCCCGAAAAAGTTTTACATGCTGAACCGCCCGGAGATCGCCTACCACGGCGTGGTCTATGTCGATCACTTGGCGACGCCGCTTATGTGGCGCGCTGCCGGACCGTCTGCCAGCGCAACACGGGCGCGACGCTCTCTCCATTCAACGGATTTCTGTTGCTTCAAGGAGTCGAGACGCTGGCGCTGCGCGATCGAACGCCACGTCGAAAACGCCCGCAAAGTTGCGGAGTTCCTGCGCAGCTCATCCATGCGGTGGCGTGGGTGAACTATGCTGGATTTCCCGATAACCCCCTCTATCCCATGGCGCAACGTTACCTTGGCCCTCATCGCTGCTCACTGCTGACCTTTGGAGTGAAAGGCGGCTTCGAGGCGGGCACGAAAGTGCTTCAACGCCCTGAAGTTATTCAAGCGCATGGTGAACATGGGCGACGCCAAATCGCTCGCGTGTCATCCCGCGTCCACCACGCACCGGCAACTGACTCCGGAAGAACAGGAGAAGGTGGGCGTCACACCGGAGATGATTCGGCTGAGCGTGGGCATCGAGCACATCGACGACATTCTCGCAGACCTCTCCCAGGCACTGGACAAAACAACTGACATGAGGTTCGCGAAAAGCATCGCGATCATTCGACTGGAGGGACGTCATGGCGCTGCTGATTGACGGAGGCCGGATTCCGCCTCGCTGGGCCGAAAAGAAAGGCCTGCAGCCCGTAGGGCTGAACGGCCACTATGAATGCGAGGCGGAGTGCGTCAAAATCGCTTTCATCAACAACATGCCAGACCCGGCACTGGAAGACACCGAGATGCAGTTCTTGGAACTGCTCGATGCCGCTGCCGGCGATTTTCCTGTGCGGCTGAAGCTTTACTCGCTGCCCAGGATTCCCCGCGGTGAACGCGGACAGCAGCATTTAGAGCAGCTTCTATTTCGACTTCAACGATCTTTGCAACAGCCAGTTTGATGCTGTCATTATGACCGGCACCGAGCCGCGTCAGCCCGACTTGCGCCAGGAACCATACTGGCACGCCCTGACCGATGTTCTGGACTGGGCCGAGCGCAATACGGTTTCGACGATTCTGTCGTGCCTGGCGGCGCACGCCGGAGTTCTGCATAGCGACGGCATTCTGCGCCAACCGCTCGATGACAAACAGTTCGGGGTCTTTGAGTCGTCGAAAGTCTGTGATCACGAACTCACCCGGCACGTCTCCGGTCGCGTGCGGTTTCCGCATTCCCGATGGAATGAAGTGCGGGAAGATTCGCTGATCTCCTGCGGTTATACGGTTCTCACCAAATCAGCCCAGGCTGGCGTCGACTTGTTCGTGAAGCAGAAAAGAAAGAGCCTGTTCGTGCATTTTCAGGGTCATCCGGAATATGGAACGCGGACGCTGCTCAAGGAATACCGCAGAGACATAAAAAGATTCCTGCGGCAGGAAAGAGAGACGTATCCCTGCAACTGCCGCTCGGATACTTCGACGACGCAGCAGCCAACTCCTTGCCGAGTTTCAAAGAGGCCGCTCTAGCCCATCGCAGGGAAGAGCAGTTAGCGTTTTTCCCTGAAGCGATTGTTAGCGAGCTCTGCAGAATACATGGCAGGCCTCGGCTACGTGCATTTATACGAATTGGCTGCAGTATGTGTCTGTCGAGAAAAGCGGAAGCATCGCACATTCGTGTCGATGACTGTATCTTATCCGGAACTTCAGCGAAAACGCTCCGCCGTATAATAGCCACCGGAGTACGATTTACACCCGACGATAAAATGATTGCACCCGCGCTAACCAGTGAAGATCAGTTGTCTGAAGTCGAGGACTCTTCCCGTCCGCATCAGCGACGTCGTCAAGCCCTGGGCGGAGCTTTCGCCAGATCATCCGGCTCTGGTCGAAACCTCCGGGACTTGGACCTACGGCCAACTGGCTTCCGCCATCTCCGAGACGCAGGCGTGGCTCGGCAATCCGGAGTGCGCCCCGGCGATCGTGTCATGATCGTTGGCGAGAACTGCCGGGAGTTCGTCGCCATTCTTTTGGCTTTGGCCGCCTCGACGCATGGCCGGTGCTCGTGAATGCACGCCTTTCCGCGCGCGAAATCGACCAGATCCGCGACCATTGCGGCGCGCGTCGTGTGCTCTACACGACCAGCGTGTCGCCGCACGCCAGCGACCACGCCAAGCGGCATGGCGCGACGGTCGAAGACGTGTGACAAGTTTAGGCTCGATCGGCGTCGGCTCCCTGAACGAGAGCGTTGAGCCGGAACCCATCAGATGACGCGACATTGCGCGACCGCGTGGCCGCACTGATTTACACATCCGGCACCACGGGGCTGCCCAAAGGCGTGATGCTGACCCACCGCAACTTGCTGTTCCTGGCGGCCGGATCGGCGAAAATACGCTCGCTCGCCGCAGACGACCGGCTTTATGGCGTTCTGCCGATGTCGCATGCAGTGGGCCTTTCCGTAGTTCTGCTTGGGATCGTTGCTCAGCGGCGCGACGCTTTATTTGTCGCCGCGTTTCGATCCCATGACCGCCCGCGTGACACTCGAGAAAGAACGGCTGACGGTGATGCTCGGCGCGCCGGCCATGTTCGCTCAATTGCTCGAATATGCAAAGTTGAGAGGGGTCGAAGTCGCTAAAGTTTCCTGCACTTCGGATCATTTCTTCTTCCGGCGCTCCGCTTCATCCGCCGACCAAGTCGGCCAAGAAGAGCTTTTCGGCATGCCGCTTCACAACGGCTATGGCGTCACCGAATGCTCTCCGACTATCGCTCAGGCCAGAGTCGAAGACGCCGCGCAACGATACGTCGTCGGCCCGCCGTTTCCCGGAGTTGAAATCAAGTTGGTTGGGCCAGACGCAAACCGGTGGCTGAGGGCGAGGCCGGCGAACTATGGGTGCGCGGACCGAATGTCATGAAAGGTTATTATCGCAGCTCCCGAAGAAACCGCTGCCGCCATCGACCGGAAGGATGGTTCAACACGCGCGACCTTGGCCCGGCTGGAAGACGGAAATCTGTTCATCGTCGGACGCACGAAGGATTTAATCGTTCACCGTGGATTCAACGTATATCCCGCCGAAGTCGAGGCCGTGCTGAACGCCCATCCCGCTGTCGTGCAATCCGCGGTGATCGGCCGAGCGTGTGGAGGGCGACGAGGAAGTCATCGCCTTCGTTCAGACCCTTGCCGGATCGCAACTGACCACGGCAGACCTCGCGGAATATGCCGCGCGGCATCTTGCTCATGTACAAACGGCCATCAGCAGATTCTTCTTGTTCCCACGATGCCGGTCACTCCGACCGGAAAAATCGTGAAAGCCGAGCTCGCCAAAGATGATCGAATTCACTCTTCAGTCCCGCTGAAGACTTAACGCCGCCGCTCTATAGAGGCACTTCAATCAAGCTGGGCCCTCGGCTTCCAATCCCTCCCGCAGCGCCTTCGCAAAATCCTTCCAACGAAGTCACGCGCGCTGCCGGGCACACCCATGCCTTTCGCCAGCTGCACCCAGTCGAGATCGGGACGCCCGATCTCGAACATATCCAGCGCGCGCGGTCCCGGCTCACCCACACCAAGTAAGAAAACTCCCGCTTCAGCACCGCGTAGTCGCGGTTCGCGAAGACCACAGTCGTGACCTTGAGGCCTTCGCGCGCCATGGTCCACAGCGCCTGCAGTGTGTACATTCCGCTGCCGTCGGCGGTCAGGCATAACACTCTGCGGTCCGGGCAGGCCACCGCCGCACCCACCGCCAGCGGCATCGCAATTCCTATCGAGCCGCCGGTATTCCCCAGCCAATCGTGCGGCGGAGCGCCCTTCGTCGCCGCCATCATGCCTCGTCCTGAGGTCATGGATTCGTCGACCACAATCGCATTCTCAGGCAGGAGTGCGCCTACTGCGGCAGCGAGTCCGGGCAACGTGATCGCGCCGCTCGGCAGCGCGGGCCGTTCTGGATTTTTCTGTGGACGCTTGTGTTCCGCGCGACAGACAATGCCGCTGCCAGCGCTTCGAGAGCGCCCACATAATCTTCGCCCGGTCTCGCCAAGCGTGTGAATCTCGCATTCCGGCGATGTGAGCACGCTATTCTTTGCCGGGATGACGCGAAATACGCGACGGGAGGTTGGTGCACCCACCAGAATGAGCTGGCGAAATTCCTTTAGCTGTTCGACAGCCTGCTCAAGAACATATTGAATTCGCTCAACGGAGGAACGCCAGCGCCGCGTTCCAGGCGCGTAAACGGATACGGAGCCAGCAGCTTCGCGCCCGTTGCCGCCGCGATGCAGCCCGGCAGCCGCGAGCCCTTCGCCGTAGAGTGCGTTGCCCGCTCAGCAGAATCGCAGTTCGCAAGCCAGAGCGCAGCATGGCCGCGGCGCGCTCGATGGCTGCCGTCGCGGGCACGGGGGCTTTAGGTGACAGCCGGGAGCGCTTGGCAACGACTCCGCCTTCACTCCACGCCACATCGGCAGGAACGATCAGCGTCGCAATCTGTCCCGGAGCAGTCCGCGCAGCGACGATCGCCTCCAGCGGCATCGCGGCCCAGCTTCAGACGCAGGAGCGAGATGTCCGCAGCCACTTGGAATAAGGCCGCGCGATCGCTTCGATGTCGGAAGTGAGCGGAGTGTCGTGCGCGCAGATGATAAGTGGGATGCTGGCCGACCAGATTGACCATCGGCACGTGCGCCCGGCTCGCGTTATGCAGATTCGCCAGCCCATTGCGCGAATCCCGGCCCGAGGTGAAGCAGAGTGCACGCCGGCTTTTCCGCCATTCGCGCGTAGCCATCGGCCGCTCCCGTGACCACCCCTTCAAAAAGCCGAGCACACAACGAATTTCGCGCACGTGGTCCAGTGCCGCGACCATATGGATCTCCGACGTGCCGGGATTCGTGAAGCACATATCCACCCCGCCGGCGATCAGTGTGCGAACTAAGCTTTCTGCCCCGTTCATTGTTGCGCTCTTTTTCATGTCGACTTCTTCTACATACCGAGTAAGCACTGCGGCCAGACTTTCGAAGTGCGTTTCGACCATTCCGAGATGATCGCCGGGCACGGTCTCAACCTCAAGTTCGGTCGCCAGCTTTTTCCAAACCGCGGGGGATGGTTCGGCAGATATGAGTTTCCCTCAGGCCTCACAAATCTTATCTTGCGTCGATAAAAACGGGGCCGATAGCGCTCAAGGGCCACAAGATCACTTTTCTTGACGCGCGTAATTGTTTGTGCGAACGACAGGCGCGATGGTTCTGCAGGAAGTGCGCCATGGTGTTCAGGGCCGCCGATCACGGTGCAGACTTCGCCCGGATAGGAATCATGTTGGAAAGGTGTTCCCGCGCTCTTTTTGCAGTTAGCCATCAAGCGCTGGCCTGGGGGGAAATAGCGTGGATGCGGGTACGTATCCACCAGAACCAGCAGCGCAACGTGTTTCCCGGCCTCAGACAATCGCCGCGCCATTTCCAAAGCCACCAGACCTCCGAATGAATAACCGATCAGGATGCAAGAACCTTGCGGCTGGAGCTGATTGAGCGCCTCGAGATAAGACTCAGCCATATCCTCGATGCGCTCAAGCGGTGCTCCATTCCATCGACGCCCTGGCCTGAATCCCGTAGATCGGATGCTCCGGTTCTGCATGTGCTTTGCAAGCTTGGAGAAGCTGGCGCGGCCTCCCACGCCCGGGGTAATGAAGATCGGCGGATTCTCGCTGCCCGCCTTCAGCGGCACGAGGGCGAGAAACGTGGAAGCGCAGCGCTGCTCGATCAGGCCCGCCAGAGGCTGCGATGGTGGGCGCGTAGCAGATGCGTGGCGCTCGGCAGTTCCCGGCCATACACCTGCGCGATCTCGGCAAATACACTGTCCGCCAACGAGAATCATGGCCGCCGAGATCGAAGAATTTATCCTCCGGATCGATGTGTGATCGCTGCAGCACGCGCTGCCAAATCTGCAGTAAGCGCGTCGACCTTACGGCAGTGCGCGTGATTCAGTGCCCACAGCACACGCACAGCCATACAGCGCTCCGGTCACGTGCCAGCAAGATGAAGAGATCAACTTAGACTCCACGTTACCCAGGACCGCGCGTTCATGAATGCGCGAACGCCCAGTAGAGCTCTCGGGCCTTGGTATAGATCGGGCCGAATGGCAGTGCACGGTCGCCGATCCGAGTTACCGGGACTACCTTGGAATAGTTTCCAGTCGCGAAAATCTCTTCCGCATCTTCGAAGTCCTGGTAGGTAAGAGTTTTTTCGATCACTGTCACGCCAGCCTCGCGCAGCAATCCAATGACGCGCTGGCGGGTGATGCCGGCCAGGAATGTTCCGTTCGGAATCGGCGTAAACACCACGCCATCCTTCGCCATGAAAACGTTGGAAGTGGCGAGTTCGGCGACATTGCCCAGCATGTCGCAGACGATCGCATTGTCGAAGCCCCGCGCTTGCGCTTCGAAAAGCGCGCGCGAATTGTTGGGATAAAGACATCCGGCCTTGGCATCGACCGGCATGGTCTCGATGGTTGGCCGGCGATAGGGCGACAAGGTAAGCGAGAAGCCTTTGGGCACGCGCATCGGCGCTTCGTAGATGGAGAGACACCATCGCGTCGACTCGGGATCGTGAGCCTGCACCCATGGTCCTTCTTTTTCCGCCCAGTACATCGGTCGAATGTAGAGCGCGGCATCTTTGTCGAAGCGCGCGATCCCTTCGCGCGCCAGCTTCGACCCATTCTTCGGTCGAGACCGTCGGTTTGAGGAAAAGTTTTTTGGCGGAATCGTTCACGCGCGCACAATGGAGATCCAGATCCGGCGTCACCCCTTCAAACGCGCGGGCGCCGTCGAATACCACGGAGCAAAGCCATGCGGCATGCGTGCGCGGACCCATGATCGGCACGTTGCCCTCGTGCCACTCTCCTTCGAAATAGGTCCAGGTCTTGGACCACCCGCTTCCGAGTCTGCCATTTACGCCTCCCGCTTCCTGATCGTAACCTATGCTACCGACTTTATGGAGTCAATAACTCCCGCGGTCACTGCGCTCGTCTCATGCGTGCGGCGTAACCAAAGATGGCTTTCAGTTCGAGAAATTCTTCCAGGCCGGCCTCGCCCCATTCCCGCCCGTTGCCCGATTGTTTGTAACCGCCGAAGCAACCACCGAAGTCGACCCGCGCATTGTTGATGTGCACATTGCCGGAGCGAATTCGTCTTGGCGACCCGGCGGGCATGTTCGATGTCCCCCGAACTCACAAAGCCGGACAGGCCGTAAGGCGTATCATTGGCAATGCGGACCGCGTCGTCTTCGTCTTCGTAGGGGATCATGCAAAGCACCGGCCCGAAAATCTCTTCGCGGGCGATTGTCATGTCGTTGCGCACATCCGCGAATACAGTCGGCTTCGACGAAATAGCCTTTGTCCATCCCCTCGGGACGTCCGAGCCCACCAGCAATCATCTGTGCGCCTTCGTCGATGCCCTGTTTGATCAGGCGCTGCACTTTTTCGAACTGCGCTCTGCTGGCCAGGGGGCCAATGTTGTGCCTTCCGCGAATGGGTCACCGACCTTGGTCGCTTCTGCGGCTTGCTCCGCCGCCGCAATCGCCTGCGCCATCTTGGATCGCGGAACCAGCATACGGGTAGGCGCGTTGCAGGATTGGCCGGTATTGCGAAAACACGCTTGCACTCCCTGCTTGACCGCACTATCGAGATCGGCATCGTCCAGAATAATGTGGGCGGATTTACCGCCGAGTTCCTGTGTGACCCGCTTCACGGTAGGAGCAGCGGCCACGGCCACGGCAATGCCTGCTCGCGTGGACCCAGTGAAAGAGACCATGGCTACGTCAGGATGCGAAGAAATCGCAGCCGCCCACGGTGGGGCCATCGCCATTCACCAAATTGAAGACGCCGGGCGGAAGATCCGGCTTCATCGAGAATTTGGGCGAACAAGATAAGCGGAGAGCGGCGCAATTTCACTGGGCTTAAGGACGACGGTGCATCCCGCGGCCAGCGCGGGCGCGACTTTGGCGGCAATCTGGTTCATGGGCCAATTCCAGGGCGTGATGAGTCCGCATACGCCGATCGGCTCCTTCCGCATGAGCGTTGAGCCTTTGAGTTCTTCGAACTTGAACTGCCCCAGCACCTTCACGATTTCGAATAAATGTCCCAACCCCGCTGGAGCCTGCGCCGCTCGCGCCAGAGAAATCGGACATCCCATTTCCTGCGAAATCGTCTCCGCCATTTCCTCAGACTTCGCCTTGTAAGACCTCGATGATTTCGCTGCAGCAATGCCAAACGCGCTCTCAACTGTGGTCTCCGAGTATGACTCGAAAGCCTTCTTGGCTGCCGCCACGGCCTTGTCGACGTCGGCCGCGCTTCCGAGCGAGATCGTTGCGATGGGTTCTTCGGTGGCAGGATTGATGACTTCGAAGTCGTGGGCCCTGGCGGGATTGACCCATTTTCCATCGATGTAGAACTGGCGGCAGTCCTTCATGCGCATCCCCGATCCGGCCATATGAAGTGAGTGCAGACTGCTTCATGTTTTATGCTACGCGATTTTGCACGCCAGTTTGCCACGGAGTTGAAACCAAAGTTTTCTTGCAGAAGGCCGGGCGATGTTAAGGTGAAACGTAACGCCCCCGACAACCGCCAGGCGAGTTGAGAGAGGACATCGTGCGGGATATCGCGAGCCGGAAATCGACTCCCAGATTGTCGCCGACTTTGCTATTTTCGATGCTCGGCGCGATCTCCCTCGCGATCTGGTGGGGGCCGCTCATGTCCTCGTTCGCTCTGGCGCTGCACGACGAAGAATATACCCACATACTGCTGATTCTCCCTATTAGCGCAGCCTTGATCTTCCTTGATAGCGGCCGGCTGGATTGGAAAGCGACTGAGCCTTCCGCGGGATTGAGTGTGAACATTGGTTCAGTCCTGCTAGCTCTGGCTGTTCTGACGACGGCCATGGTGAGATGGAGAGTGGTCGCGCTGTCCTCCGATGTGCAACTTTCGGTGAACATGTTGGCACTCGTAGTGTGGTGGATCGCAGCTTTCATTTCTTGTTTCGGCGCTACCGCATTTCGCCGCGCCCTGTTTCCTCTTGGTTTCTTGCTCTGGATGGTTCCTTTCCCTGACTTCGTGTTGAACCCGATCGTGAGTCTGCTGCAGCGAGGCTCTGCAGCATCCGCTCATTTACTCTTTCTGATGGCAGGCATCCCGGTCGAACAACGTGGGATGCTGGTGCATATCCCAGGCCTGACTCTGGAGGTTGCTCCGGAGTGCAGCAGCATTCGTTCGAGCCTCGTATTGCTGGTCGTCACCATGGTTCTGGCGCAGTTGCTCTTGCGTTCATTCTGGCGAAGAGTTTTGGTCGTCGCCGTGGCCATTCCTCTTTCAGTAGCCAAGAATGGATTGCGGATATTTGCCCTCGGTGTACTCGCCACGCGTGTCGACCCGAGTTTTCTGGATGGGAATTTTCACCGTCATGGCGGGATCATCTTTTTCCTAATGGCTTTGGCGGTGATCTTCCTTCTGCTTTGGATTCTGCGTCGCAGTGAGGACAAGAAACCGGGAATCAGATGAGACGCCTATCGATCCCGATCAAGGTCGCCGGCGCAATTCTGGTGGCGGCACTGCTCTTGAGCATTGCTGGAATGGTGAGGAACAGGATGAAGCAATCTCCCAGTCTTCCGCGCACCGAAGCGGCGTCGCTGACGGCAGGCGAACCCTCGTGCACCGGAACTTCTTCCAGTTCCTCCGCCGGCCAGTCGCCGTCGCACCTCAACCCGGATGCGCATTTTGTGACCCTCTCTTGGAAGGCGGCGGTTCCCGCATCCAATTCGCCACAGAACGCAATCAAGGGCTATTATGTGTATCGGAGCCTCACTTCGCACGCCTACCCTGAGAGCGCCAGGATTAGTGAGGCACTCCTCCCAGAAACCCGCTGCATCGATACCGATGTCGAGACGCGAAAAACATACTTTTATGTCGTGAGGTCCGTTACCAAAAGCGGAAAGCAGAGTGCCTCTTCGATCGAGATTCGGGCGGTAGTTCCGTCCCCGTAACCCGAGAGAGCTTTTCCATGATGCGGGTGACTATGGGATGATTGCCTCCACTGGAGGCTTCGATCGCGCGCTCTCCTGTCCCTCGGAATTCACCGACGTGGCCGCATAATAGTATGTCTTCCCGGAGCCGACCGTGCCGTCGGTGTACGCCGTACCCGGGTCCAAGGTGGAATTGATCTTGGAGTATTTGCCCTTCGCAGCGCTGCTGCGGTAAACATTGTAGCCGACCGCGTCTGGGCTGTAGTTCCAGAAAAGGCTAACCCTGAGAGCGCTTCCCGTGCCCCTGAGGGGTACGTTCAGCGCCGGGCCCGAAATAAACAGGCTCCCCCCGTCCGTTCCGGAGGATTGTGGCGTGAAGGTCACATTCAACGTAACACTTCCTCCTGCCTCCAGAGTCAAGGGGAATGAGGCGCCGCTTATCGAGAACTCGCTACCTGTGGCTTGGGCTGCGGTGAGGGTTAGCTTTTCGGAAAGATCGTTCCTAAGCACGACAGGCACAGTGGAACTCGCTCCTATCGCCACCTGACCAAATGCCACGCTAGAAGGATTGGCGGTCAGAGACTCGCTGTCAACGCCATGCCCCGCGACGTCAAGAACCAGGGTAGGGTTCGAGGCATCGCTCGAGATCGTCACGGTTCCTTTCATCCATCCCTTCTCCGTGGGTGTGAAGTGTGCGTTCAAATCGAGACTCTGTCCTGCCTGCAGGACGAGCGGCAAGTCCAGTTTGGAAACTGTAAATTCGGAGTCCTTCACCGCAATCTCCGAGATGGTCACACTCGTCTGTCCGTTATTCGTTACTGTGACCAGTAAGGTTTCGGTCTGCTGGATAACGACTTCGCCGAATCTAAGGCTCGCGGGTGTGCATGAGAGTTGTTGCGTGGTCGCGCCGACGCTGGCAGGAAACATGCCAAGGAACCCAATCACGATTCCGATTGTTGCGACGCAGGTTGGGCGGACGGATAGAGGCCGGAGGAAGGACTGGGGGAGTCGCATACACCCCAGTCTGAGAGCCGCGCCCCAAAGGGACTAGATTCCGATGGTACAGGAACCTTCTACTCTCCTCTGCGGTTCCAAATTAGGAGATTTTCCTAAAAAACCGATCATTCTGGTGGCGTCAATGAGGAAATTGGCCCTGACCCACGGAATGGGCACTTGACCTGCTCTCCCGTAATCTCTCTAGGTCGGAGCTCCAGCTAACGGGAGCCAGATTTGAAAACGCGTCTCACCGGGTTTGGAGATAACCTGAATATTTCCCCGGTGCTTCTTCACAATTCGCTGAACGGTGTCCAAGCCGAGACCTGTACCTTCTCCCACTCCTTTGGTCGTGAAAAAAGGTTCAAAGATGTGGGGCTGAACTTCCTCGGGAATCCCTGGGCCGTTATCGCCAATCTCAACTACCACGCAATCGTTGTCGCGGTAGGTTCGGATGCGAAGCTCGCCTTTTCCGTGCATCGCGTCTATCGCGTTATCGATAATGTTGGTCCAGACCTGGTTCAACTCGCTTCCAAACGAATTCACAAGGAGGGGAATGGGTTGATAGTCGCGTTGCACCAGCACGCCTTGTTTCAGCTTGTGATTCAGGATCGTAAGCGTAGTTTCCAGGCTCTTTATGATGTCCACGTTTTGCACTGGCGCCTGGTCCATGTGGGTGTATTCCTTGATCGCGCCGACCAAGTCCGAGATTCGCGAAGTGCTGCTTTCGATCTCATGCAACAGGCTCGCGATCTCCACCGAGGCCGAGATCCTGACCAGAGCGGCACGAGCCGTGCCACTGTCCAGATTTGCGAAGAGCGATTCCACTACCTCCGGCTTGATGTTCCGTCGCGCCAGGCCCGCCGCCAGCATCCATAGGTCATCCTGCCCATGACTCCGCAACAAAGAATCAATCTGTTCTTCTAGGTCGCTCATGGTCAGTGGATCCGGCGGAACCACATCCGACCGCGTGAACGATGTTTCCAGCTTTTCGATCTCCAGTTTCTGGGCGGGCGTGAGATCGCGCTTTCCGAGATCGACACTCGCATCCTTGATTTTTTTCAGCATGTGGCGCAATTGACTGGCGGCGCGCTTCGCAGCGGAAGCCGGATTGTTGAGTTCATGCGCCAGTCCCGCCGAAAGTTTTCCCAAAGAAGCCAGCCGGTCTTGCTGTTGCTCGAGGCGCGTGACTTCTCGAATCCGGTCGGACATCAGGCCCACAAGCCGCTGGGTCAGTTCCGGCATTCTCGGTACAAGCTCTGGAAACAGTGATGCCGGAAACCGCAGCGCGCGGCTGTCCTTCTGGGCCCGCCCACTGAACGTAAACGTCTTCATCCTGGAAAACGGCAGCACCCCGGTAATATCGCCGGGCTCCAGGTCAAAGATGAAGGTCTCACCGCCGCGCTCGCCGCGCCCCTGCAGAAGCCCCTCGAGAATCACAAACATGGCATCGGCCGGACTGCCTTCGCGGGCATAGACCTCACCCGCTTTGAGGTTCAACTCCTGCGAGTGGCTGATAAACCAGTCCAGCTGATCATCGGGCAAATCGGCGAATTCAGAAACGCGACGTAGTTGGGATTTGTCGACCATTTATACCTTGCTCAAATACTGATGGATAAATTGCACCGCCACTGACCCTTCCCCGACGCCGGACGCTACACGCTTGATCGAGCCATGTCGCACGTCACCCACGGCAAAGATGCCGGGAACATTGGTCTCGAGCAGGAACGGATCCCGGTCCAGCGTCCATCCCCTGGTGCGTTGCCCATCCCGTACAAGGTCAGGACCAGTCAGCAGGAAGCCGCGTTCGTCACGCTCGATGAGATCCCCCAGCCAATCGGTCTTCGGCAACGCTCCAATGAAGATGAACATCGCACTGGCCGGCACCCGCTCAGTCTTGCCGGTATCGGAACAAAGAACCGAAATCTCTTCCAAGTGTGTTTCGCCATGTGCCTCAGCCACACCCGCATGTGTCCACAACTGAATGTTGGGCGTTTCTTTAATCTGATCGATCAAGTATTGCGACATGGTGCTGGAGAGCGATTCGCCGCGCACGAGAATAATGACGCGCTCCGCGTATCTGGCAAAATTCATTGCCGCTTGACCCGCCGAGTTCGCGCCGCCAACCACATAGACGATCTCCCCCTTACATGACATTGCCTCAGTAGCGCCGCCACCGTAGTAGATCCCCGCCCCTTGCAACCGGTCGATCCCCGGAGCATCCAGACGTCGCCACTGCACCCCACTCGCGATCATTAGCGCATGACATGAGATCTCGCTTGCGTCCGCCAGCTTGATGATTCGGTAAGACCCTTCCACGCGGACGCCAACCACTTCCTGCGCCAGGATTTCCACTCCGAAACGTTCAGCCTGCACCACCGCGCGCCGCGCCAGATCTCCTCCACTGAGCCCTTTGGGGAATCCAAGATAGTTCTCAATGCGGGAACTCATCCCCGCCTGACCACCGGGAGCTTCCCGCTCAATCATTACTGTGCTAAGACCTTCGGAAGCTCCATAAACCCCCGCAGCCAATCCCGCCGGCCCCCCGCCCACAATCGCCAACTGATAGAAATCGGTTTGGGCGCGCGTGCGCAACCCAACCTTTTGAGCGACGTCTGCGGGCACACCCTCGAGCAGCTTCGTCCCGTCGGGGAAGAGCACCACCGGAAGACTGGCCGCTTCCGGTCCCAGAGCTTCCAGCAAACGCTTGGTCTCCGGATCATTGGCGGTAAGCTCAACATCAACCCACTGGTAGGGGACGCGGTTGCGCGCCAGAAAGTCTCGCAATTCGTAGCACTTCGGCGACCAGCGTGTGCCCAGCAACCTGATCCCCTCGAACGCTGGCCGGTAGGAAGCTTGCCAGTCATCGAGCAAGTCATCCAGTTGCGGATACAAGTGCTCTGTGGGAGGATCCCAGGGCTTCAAAAAGAAAAAGTTGATACTGGCTTGATTGATGGCGCTGATCGCGGCGTTGGTATCCGCATATGCGGTGAGCAAAGCCCGCTTCGCGTCGGGAAAGATTACCATCGCCTGTTGCAGGAACTCCACTCCATCCATGCGTGGCATGCGCTGGTCGGCCAGCAGCAAGGCCACGCTATCATTGCGCACCTTCAACTGCTTCAGCAGATCGAGCGCCCCCTCGGGCGAATCGCTTCCTATGATCCGGTATTCAGCGCCGTACTCCGAACGAAGATCGCGCTCGATCGCCCGCAGAACGTCAGAGTCGTCATCCACGCTTAGCAAAATTGGTTTGGCCATGCTCGGTCCCGGTCCCAGGCAAAGAGATGATTACACAGTTCCGCTTTCTCCGGCTGAGTTCTTTAGATTCAGAAAACTGCATTCGGTTGCCATGAAGCCAATTCTTCAATCCGCTCTTAGATGGACTATGGCCGACTAAGAACTCAAAAATATGGACTGGATTATTCGCCAGATGTGGCGCTTACAAGGCCTTCGGAATTATTTTGCATACTTAGTCGCTACAAAGAGCATCTGTTCCAAAGGAGGAGCGCTAACCATGAGCACAACTGCCGCAGCGGAAGTAACCACTACCACGACCTGGAACATCGATCCTGTTCATTCCCACGCCCAGTTCAAGGTCAAGCATATGATGATCTCGAACGTAAAGGGCGAGTTTACCGCCGTCACCGGCAAGCTGGAACTAAACGGCTCGGACTTAACCAAGTCGAGAGTAGAAGCCTCTGTCGATGCCACCACGATTAACACCCGGGAAGCTCAACGTGACGCGCACTTGAAGAGCGCGGACTTCTTTGACGTGGAAAAGTTCCCGGTCTTAACCTTCAAGTCAACTCACATCTCGAAGGAGGGAACTGACGAACTTGCAGTCGAGGGCGACCTTTCGATTCATGGCGTCACTCGCAATGTTGCATTTGAGGTCGAAGGGCCGAGCGCTCCGATGAAGGACCCGTGGGGCAATACTCGAATCGGCCTGTCCGCCACGACGCGCATCAACCGGAAAGACTTTGGGTTGACCTGGAACTCGGCGCTCGAAACAGGTGGCCTCCTGGTGGGCGAGGATGTGACCATCACGTTGGATGTTGAGTTCGTAAAAGCCTGACAAGTTTCCGAATTGCCGCGATTCGTCAGAGAAACCTCATTAGCGCTTCAGTAGTTTCTTTCGGTTTCTCCTCGAGCACCCAATGGCCGCAGTCCTTTAATACGACCATTGTGGCGTTCGTTGCGACCAGTTTCATTTGCTCGCCCAGTACCTTTCCGTTTGCCTTCTCGCCGCCAATCGCGAGAACCGGCATGGTGAGTTTGGTCTGAGAGAGCTGAGCAAAATCTCTGGCTGCTTGCTGGAAGGAAACGAAATACGCCCAGCCGGCTCGCATACGTCCAGGGCGAGCATAGGCTGCGGTGAACGCCGCCCGGTCGGCTTCTGGAATCGAATGCGTTTTGTCGGCGGCGAAGTCATTCCAGAAATAATCGAAGTACGTTCGCTCGCGCCCGCGGACCAGCGCTTCCGGCGTCGGCCCGTTGAAGCGAAAATGCCAAATGCCAGGGTTGTTATACACGTCCTCCCACCCAGGCACGCCGGGAAGGAACGCATCCATCACCACCAGCTTTTCCGTCTCCGCGGGAAATTGCGCGGCGTATGCGTAGGCGACCATCAGGCCGATGTCGTGACCGACGACCCGCGCTTTCTCGACTCCGAGTGACTTCACGAGTGCGTGGACGCGAATAGCGGCGGTCTTCATGTCCAAACCGTCGCCCGGGATATCAGAATCGCCGATTCCGGGCAGGTCAGGCGCGATCACTGTAAATCTTGCGGCCAAGAGCGGAATAATCGGCCTCCACATGCGGGAGGTCTGCGTATAGCCATGCAGCAGGAGCACCGCCGGGCCATGACCAGCAGTCAGGTAGTGCAGCTTGATGCCTTCAACCTGCGATGTTCGCGAGACGATCGTTTCAGGCTGGGCAGATGCCGTTGTCAAGACTGAAGTGGCGAAAAGAATCAGTCCAGCCAAAGCGGTTAGCGGCTTAAACGCCGACTTCATAAAGCCTCCAGAGAACGAGAAGAGGTATTTCCGGCCCCTCAAAATCGAGGAATTTCCTATATTCACACGATGGCGGAGAAGCCCGCGGAGAAAGGTTAGCACGAGATTGCGCTAGCCGCTACGCAGACGGCTTGCGATTGCAGGCAAGGTCGAATGTCACACTCTATCTGTGGATTTCTCTTTTCGATTCCGGAGCCGCGCGGTGTTGTTGCGCAGGAATTTCGACAGAGTCATCAGATCAGGCTGCCCCCCCGTGCCTCCAACGTGCAGGGTTGATAGCGCACCACAAGCGTTCCCTTCGACCAGGCATCCATACAAGTCACGGCCCGAGAGGAACGCGTGCACAAAGCCTGCCGCGAACGAATCCCCTGCACCAGTCGTGTCCACGGGAGAAACCTTGAACGGCGGCGCGGACACGATCCGGCCATCTGCGGCTGCGATGGCGCCACGGGGGCCGAGTTTCACGACCACACAGGGCGCTCTTTCGGCTAACTGCTTGAGCGCTTCGCGAACATTGGTTTTCCTAGTCAGATGAAGCGCTTCTTCCTCGTTGATAAAAAGAATGGTGGTCTCATCCACCACGCTCCACACGTCCGGACCCCACGAAGACATGGGATCTGAGTTGGGATCGAACGACGTTGTCAGGCCCAGCTTTCTGGCTTGGCTCAGAATGCGCGGAAAGGACGGCCGCAGAGCTGTCTGCAGAAAAAAGGAAGTCATGTGCAGGTGGCTGTGTCCCCGTAAGGCTTGCAGATCCAGATCCCTGAAACGCAATTCGGAAATCGCCCCCAGCACCGTTACGAATGCGCGATCAGAGCTCGTGCTTAGTGAAATGGTGACGCCCGTCTTCGAAGTCGGGATGGTGGGAACATTCTCGGTGGAAATGCCGGCTTTTCCAAGTGCATCAAGGCAAAAACGTCCGTGCTCGTCGTTTCCGACTTTACCGAAGAAACTCACGGGATGCCCCAGTCGCGCCGCTCCGCAGGCAAAAATTGTGGATGCGCCGCCCAACACAGTCTGGAGATTTTCCGCCAGGACCTCGCGGCCAAGGACTGGGGCAGAAGTCAGTCCGCTGGCGATGAGGTCCACGTTGACTTCCCCGATGACAGCCACCGCCCGCGGCGTTGCTGACCCTTCCCCGGATGTTTGATGTGGTTTCATTGTGTTGCTGTATTCGTTGCTAGACACCTCTATATATTGCGCGATTGCTCAGTATAGCGGCGGCGCGGAATTATGAACTAGATCCGATGGAGGAATTTCAGAAAAAGCCGGCCATCCGGAAGTCGGCGTGGCTGCTTACCGCCGCGCCGACTGTGTGAGGCCAGTCAGTATGCTTCGGGCTTGCTCAGAGTCCTCCGAATGCAACTCGGCTGACTGCTGCAAATAGCGTTCGGCTGTTGTCTGGTCTCCTGATTTCAGGGTGATAATTCCCGCGTGCAGGAATAGTGTTGCATCGCGAATGCCAACCGCCAGGGCGGTCTCAATCTGTTTGCGTGCCTGCGCGTCCTGACCGTTGACGTGCAGAGCCCAGGCATAAGCATCCAACGTGTACACGTCATGGCGCCAGGCAAATTCCTGTTCTGCCACCTTCAGAGCTTTCGCTGGCTGCTGCACCTGGCCGGCATAATAGAAGATCAAGTCGCGGTTTGCATTGTCCTTCCTTCCCGATTCCAACAGCGCATTCGTTTCAAATTCTGTAAAAACTTTCTTCGCTTCGCCGTCGCGCCCCGCCAACTGCAAGGCTTCGGCCAGGTCGTACAGATTGTCGGGACGAGGCGCGGAGTCGTAGCGCTGCTGGACCAGTACCACGGCTTCCTGAAAGCGCTTTTGCGCGACGCGAATCTGAGCCAGATTCCCCAAGGCGGCGGGATAGCCGGGAGATACCGTTAGCGCCTGGAATAAGAGTTTCTCCGCCGCATCCTGATTGCCGGAAGCAAAGCGTAAATGGCCCATCTGGTTAAGAATCCCGGCGCGCTCTTCGGTTTCGGTCGGTGGCGTCGACTGATAAGCCAGTTCCATCAACTCGTACGCTCCTTCTGCATCCCCGAAGAGCTCGCGTAAGTGAGCCGCTCGAATCAACGCCGGCAGATTTCCCGGACGAAGATTGAGCATCCACTGCGCTGACGTCTCAGCATCGTTATAGTTGCCGAGTTCCACGTTCGCGTCTGTCAGCAAACCATAGACCATGACGTCGTCTGGAACTTTCTTGTTCAACTCCGTGGCTGCATCCAGCGCAGCGGGGAACTCGTGTTCGGCCAGCAGGATTGAGACCCGCGCTTTCCCGGCGTCGAAATTGTGCGGAGCAAGTTCCAGCGATTTCTTTACCGCGTCCTCTGCTTGAGCGAGGTAGGCGATGTCGGACGTTTCTTGCGCGCGGTGAACCAGCGCCGCCGCGAGAAGATTGTAGCCCGCATATTGTTTGGGCTTCTCAACGATTGCCTTTCTGGCTTCCGCGACACTTTGTGCGGCCGGTGAAAGAGTTGTGCTTGCGGGAGTGGATGTAACTTGCCCAACCCCGAATGTAGAGACAATCAGTAACAATGCTGAAAGAGTTTTGTTCATCGGCGGCCTCATCTCTGAATTTCTGAAGAAAGTGCGGCCGCCGCCCTGCGACGACGGCCACATGGTTTGCTTACATCACGGGGCAGATGCCGCCCGGTTGTCCGGTGCAGCCCGCCTGGCCAGGCCCGGTGTGGGCGCTGTCGCGTCCATTATTGGCTGGCATGACGTAGGGGAAGGAATTGTTGAAGCCTTCCGTTTTGGTTTGCACGCCATCTCCCAGCGCCAGCCCGTATTTCTTGGAATCCACGAGGATGCCTTCGACGGCGCGAGCAGAGATGTCAAACACATCGTCTACCGGTCTGCGTCCGTTGGGATAGCCGGCCTCATCGCCGGCGATGAAACCGAGTCGCATCTGGCTGCCCACCGGAGTTGGAGGAATGCCAGTGTTCAGGCGCAGCAGATCGGCTACCGGCCCCAGATCCTTGGGTCCGCAGCCAGGACATATTGGAGCCTCATATTGCACGAGAATCAGTAAGTCTTTGCGCGGATTGGGAGGAACTGGAACACCCAGGGAGTTGAAGACCGCCGCCAGCACCGGATCCAGAACGAAGTTTGCGAACTGTGAGTCGTTTTTAGGATCGTCCATGCTGAAGCGGTCTTTGAAGCCAGTGCCGATGATCACTTCGTTGATCAACGGATTGCCTTCACGGTTCACCTGCTGGAACGTACCGATGTTCTGATCTGGATTCGGTGAGCGCCGCACCGTGATTTCATGACGCGACGTGCTGCCATAGGTTCCGATGACAGCTCGTTTGTCGTTGGCGGGGTGCACCTTGCCATCGACCGTCAACATTGTGATGGGAACTTCCAGCACAATGGAATTGACGTTGTAGCCGCCCACGGCGTCGGGTGCATAGTTGTGAGTATCGTCGGCATCGATCGCCGGCGACAACACAGGGCCGACTCCCTTGCGGAAATTCAAGTGAGTCAAACGCCGCCCCCAGATCGATGAAGAATGGATCGTCCGCGGTTCCGGCCCACACACTGATTCCGTCGCCCAGGCTGTAAATTCCCTGGTTGAATAACGATTGATAGTCTGGCATGGTGAGCGGACCCACGTTCGACGGCACCGCATACAAAGTCTTCCCGCCATCCAGACGAGATGATTTGCCGTTCTTGACCATGGTTACGGTGTAGGTCTGGCGCAGGCTCAAACCTTCCGAACCCGAGCCACTCAGCGAGGTAATCGGCGGAATGCCGGCGATGCCGCCGACGAATCCAGTGAAGAGGTTCGGCTGGCGGATTTCTGTGTTGAAGCGGAATTGGAAGGTGACGTCATCCAGTCCGTCCTGGTTGTTATCGACGTGCATCTCGTAGAGCACGCTGGGATCGAAGGGAAAATAGTTGGGCCCGTTGGCGGGCTCAAGCAAGGGGTCGACATTCAAAATGAAGGTGACCTTGGTTGGATTGTCGTAGCTGACAAAGGCGTACCAGTCGGTGACGTCCGCTGCACGGTCCAATGCCGTAATCGGCGCTTCGCGATGACTTGAAGCGAACACGCTGGGAGGTGCCAGCATGCACAGCGACATCGCGAGGGCCACGATTGACTTCAGCTTTTTCATGGGTTATTTCCTGGTTAAGGATTCGCGGACGTCTCCCGCCGCAGGCTAGAATCCATCCCGAGGTAGCAGCACTCCGGAGAATGATGACGGCAGAATCGGTCCACGTGATTTAGGTACGGTGCTTGCTGCGGAAGTGGATTGGCTGGTTCCAGGATTATTCGCATGGGCACGCGACGACCCATTTATTGCGGGATCCAGCGCACGTGGGAGGTAAATAGTCCGTCGACAAAACCGATCTGATAAACCAGGAACATGCCGAAGGCAACGCTGGCGAGGCCCGAGACGACCGTCAGATGCCGGTTCACATTGAAGAATTTCTTCCCTGTGTAAATCACGGGCACGGAGATTGCGGCGGTCATGAGCATCATTCCAACCATGGTGCCGAAACCAAAAACCAGCAGATACGCGGTTGACCAGAACGGACTCTTGATGGTGGAGAGCACTAGCAGCGCAACTGCTGCGGAGCCCGCCAAACCATGCACCAGGCCCACCACGAGTGGCCGCACCGTCTGATAAACACCGAGGTTGCCGATGATCTTTTCAATTCTTGTAATGAGAGACCGAGTCCTGTTTTCAGCTGGCGAAACTTTCTTGCCGGGGTTTTCGAGCGAGTCATACGGGGGCTTCGGCGTAAACCAGTTCGTGATCCAACTCATCACGCCAGTCAGATTCAATACACCCAGCAGGATGAGCATCAGGGCAACGCAAAACTCCATCGACAGCCCAAGCCGGGGCGGGATCACAACGCCGAAAATAATAATGGCGGACCCAACGAAGAAGATTGTCAGAGTGTGCCCTAGTCCCCAAAGCAGCCCAATGGCCGCCGAGCTTCGAATCGACCCCTGACGGCTCACAATTGTCGACACCGCCACAACGTGGTCGGGATCGGTGGAATGGCGGATTCCCAGGAACAATCCCAGCAGAACGACAGTTATAAACGGAACCAGGTTGTCCATGGAAATAAGGCCGTGACGGAATTGGACAGACCCGATGGCTGACACGGTGATCCCCATGCCCAGCACCACCATGAACGCGGATGACAAGAAAGGAAGATAACGCAGAGCCGCGCTGCCGGTTTGCACACGCGCCGACATCAAACGCTTGGTAAAAACCATCGTCAGGCCGACCATCACCAGAACGGCCGCCAGGCCACGCTAAATGCAGTGATCAAGAAGAGGCCGAAGCCTATCCGATGCAGCGAGAAGGCGCTGAGTAGCACGACCAGAGCAGCTGGGCACGGCACGATTCCGCCAGTGATGCCCAAGATGCAGAGTTCGCGCAGCGACAGTGTTTGCCCAACTCGATTTTGAGTCTGCCGCGACCGGCGAGTGCCACGTTTTCCGTCAATGTATTTTTCTTAAACATGGAAAGAAACCAGTGTGAATGCCGTTCCCCCGGAGCATGCGAATGCTCTCCGCTTTCTCCGGTCCAATGTCTTAGGAAAATGAAAATGCCGAGTCCGGCAACGCTCAGACCGGAAATTGCTCCAAGCCAGGGATAAAGCTGCTCGGGAACGATATACCTCGATGCATAGAGCGTCACAGCGCCTAGCAGATACACGCCTGAAGTATGCGCGGCAGTGACGACGATTCCGAGCAACACCGCATGTCTTGCTGTACCGCGCGAACCCACCAGATATGCTGCGACGATGGTCTTGCCGTGCCCCGGCTCCAGCGCATGAAGCGAGCCCAGGCCCGCCGCGATCAGCGCTGCTGAAAACAATACCCAGAAGCTCAACTTGCTCTGGGTCGAGATGAGTTCAGTGAAGCGGCTGCGCGGCGTATTCTGCGGGCGAGCTACCGGCAACTGCGGGGCGGCGACGGGGGCTTTAACACCTTGGTCGGATCGCTCCTCCTTTTTCCGATTGAGAGAAGTCACAGCAGCCGCGGATCCTTGCAGTAGGGGAACCTGTGCAGGAGCAGTCTTGAAGGACGTGTTCGTTCCCGAGGGGACTTTGTTCGTAGACGTTCTAGTTGTCGGAAGTGGAAACACTATTCCCGGCGTTTCCGGCTACCGCCCTGTAGCTGACCGCAGCCGATAGTTGCTGGGGCGGGCTGTTCAAGCATCGCTGGAGTAAGTCGTCAGCTCCTGGCTGCGATCGCTGGCCGGAGCGGAGCTGTTCCAGAATCTCGGCTCCGTCGCCCGAGAACCACGATCTCTTTCCAACCTGCACGACCGGGAAAGTTGTTATCGGTGTAGGAGAGCTTGGTGAACACCTGGAGCGAAATCAAGCTCGCCCCGGAACACAAAAGCGATCTTCATCGTAAGCAGACCGCCGGCGCCTTCGGCAAAAGTTACGCGCCGCGCTATCGTTTCAAATTGGAGCGGCATGTCCATCGCTCTGCAGCGAAAGTCCTGCTTTCAGAAGTGGCTCCTGCCTGTCGAGGTAGCGGAAGACGCTGGGGTCATCTGACTTTGGGGTAACTATCGAACTGCCGCATCTCCTGGTAGGTGGGAATTTCAGCCATGTCCACGAGATACAGGACTCTCAATCGACTTTTGGTCCGATCTTGATCTTCGAATAATGATTGACGCTGAAATTTCCCATCGGGTGGGCGAAGCATGTCGCGGAGCTACAAAAACAACAGAAGCAGCCCGCAGACAAAGGCAATTCCCAGACGGCGATCGGCGCCGCTTATCGTCCCGCATTGGCTGACCTCAGATCCCGGGTGCGCGCCTGCGCGATGTCTTCCAGAGTTCGGCTGGCAACATCCGCGTGAAGGATGTGGAAATGCGGGTTTGTTTTTAACGCGCGGCTGAGAAAATCTTCGGCCTCAGCGTCCTTCGCCAGGGCGTGGTAGATCATGCCGGCATGAAACAGAAGAAGTGGATCATTCGTATGCAGAGCCAGCGCTTTGTTCATCGCTTCGGCCGCTTCTTGAAACCGCCCATTCTTGTAGAGGACCCAGGCCAGGGCGTCCCACGTATAAATGTCGTGCCGTACCTCAAGCTCTTTTCGCGCAAGCTCGAGAGCTTCCGGCAGCTTCATCCCTTGATCCGCATGGAACAGGGCTAGCTCCCGATTGGCCAGCACTCGATTCAATTCGCCGAGGTGCCCGATGTACTCGACCAGGTCATATTGCTCGCTGAGCTTCGTTCTCCTTTCCCATCTTCCGGTAAACGTCGCCTAATTCTTCGAGATACGCGGGAAAGGGAATGATGGCAATCGATCGCTGATAGAGGTCAACGGCATCGTCCAGCTTGCCTTGCGCCGCCCGAACTTTCGCCAGACCCGCTATGGATCGATAATGATTGGGATCGGCGGTTATTCCTGCCTGATACGACAAAGCTGCATTGACAGATCGCCTGCCTGGAAGTAGCGCTCGCCCAGTTCGAAATAGAGCCATGCCAGATTTTCTCGGGGCACATTGGTTTGCAGTGCCGCCGCTATCGCGCTCAGCATCAACCGGATGGCTTCCGACGAATCACCGTGCAAAAAACGCAAGTAAGCCATGCGACTGTCACTCATGCAGGCGAGCGTCAGAGGCGAGGAGTTGACTTGGCCAAGAGTTTGCACGGTGTTGTAGGCCTCTGAAGCCTCGTCGTAATCTCCCATGTCGGTATAAGCATCGCCTTCGATGGCGAAAGCCGGACAGATTCCCCGAGCCCAGGCTGATGGCTTTTGTGCATAGTCCAGAGCGTCGTTGAAACGATGCTCTCCCATGTACACAAGCGCGATGTGAACCAGCGGATCCGCACCGCGAAAATCGTGCGGCGCCAGACGCGAGTGATTTCTTGAGCGTCTGCTCGGCCAGATCGTAATAGGCAATGTCGCCGGTCTCTCGGGCCTTTTGAAAAAAGGCAGAACCTAGCTCGTCGTATCCCGCGTAATCGGCCGGGGCTGACTTCACGTGGAGCTGAAGGGATTGAATCCGCTGGTCCACATCCGAGTTAAGACCTGAGCCCGTCGACCGGGGCGTTTTCGCCGCCTCGGTCTGGCACCAGGCCACTGACGCACAAAGAGTTAGAAGAAAAAGTCGCCACATTGCCATTCGATCCTCGTCGCTGGCTTACTTCGTTAGTACGAGGCACAGCGTAGATTGGATTGCGGGCGTTAGCTTTCCCTATCAGGACACTCACAAATTCCTTCAAATTCCGCTATTTTCTCTGGTAAGCTCTGCAACTCTGGCAGGTTCCACTACGGCAGAAGTAACTGCTTGGCGGTGGAAGGGATGGACACAATGGTCTTAGGCATGAGTTTATCGACGTTTACGCTGGTTCACGTGTTGATAAGCCTGGCAGGGATTGGCTCTGGGCTCATCGTTGTGTACGGGCTGTTAACTGCCAACCGTCTCAACGGGTGGACCGCCATCTTCCTGGTGACCACCATCTTAACCAGCCTGACTGGGTACCTTTTTCCAGTCGAGCATATTTTGCCGTCTCACATCGTCGGCATCATATCGCTGGTAGCGTTGGCCATTGCGCTCGTGGCACGCTACGCTCGCCACATGGAGCGCTCCTGGCGCTCGATCTATGTGGTCACCGCCGTGCTCGCGCTCTATCTGAACGTATTTGTCGCAGTGGTGCAGACTTTCCTGAAGGTGCCGGCTGTGCACGCATTAGCTCCAACCCAGAAGGAGCCGCCATTTCTTATCGTCCAACTTGTGGTGATGGCGATTTTCGTGGTGATTGGTATTTTCGCGGTGAAGAAATTTCGCCTCCAGCCCATCGCCGCTCCAGCGGCTTGGCGAAATACTAAAGCGTCTTGAACTGCGGTGTTTGTTCTTGCAGCTGATCGAGTGACGCATGGCGCCACTTTGCACCTAGTTGTGCTTCGTTCCTGCGTCGGTCTTTGCGGCGTTCGCATGCTCGTCCTTGTGACCGAAATCCAGCCCGAAGTGCGGTTCCGATTCCGTACCCGTGATTCGAATAGGGACTTCGGTTCCGGCTCCGTTCTTACTGAAGAACGGATCGACTGGCTTCAAGAGAATGGACTTCCATCCCGTGGTCATTTGCGACACCTTCGCATCCAGCCGGGCCTTTCCATGAAAGTCAAATTCTTTTCCGTCTAACCCGTAGTCGCCCGTCATATCGACATGCGTTCCTGGGATAACAAAATGAAGGAAAGAAAAGGACAGTAATCCGTCCTTTAGAGTGAACGCGCCCTGCAAGTCAACCGGCACGTTTTCCACGGTATGTTCCTGCGCTTCTTTGGGATTCCCCTGGCTCCGCAAACTCAACGAGTCGAGCTTTCCTTGCACTTTCTCGTTCGCGAAGTGAGCCGTCAGCACGTGGAAGGTGCCGGCCAGCTTCAACCTGTCAGCCACACTCTTTTCGCTTGGAGCAAGGCTCAGCCGCGTTTTCATTTGCACCGGACCGTTCATTACGGGCGGGTCGGTGCGAACGCCCAGTTGCAGCAGATCTTCAATCCGCGCATTATCCAGGACAACATCGAGTTCTATGTCGTGACCTTTCGGGGTGCTTATGCGGACCACGGAACCTTTTGCGGTAAACGAAGTATGCAGGAACGTGGCATTCACCGGTTGGAGATATGTGTCCCCGCTGGTGCCGTCGACAATGGCATGAAACTCTGTGTGCAGCGGCACCGCATGCCCGCTCGTCGCAATTCGGAAGTCAGGCGTATCGGTTGTTCCATGCACCGCTATGTTGCCTAGAGTTCCTGAATACTGGCCGGTGGATGAAAGAATGCCTCCGATGCCCTTAATCGTGCCCAAGTCGGCATTGTTGAAGGAATAATTCCCTTGCACCGGCGTGTCGCGGGGACTGTCCTGTTCCCAAGGTCCAAACAGGCCGGTCGAGTGAATATCCCCCACGGGTTTCGGATTGACCAGTGTAGCGTCAAAGTGCATCGGCTGGCCCGGCCCCACATCCTTCATCTTGAGGTCACTGATGGCGAATTCCAGCGGCAGCTTGCCCGGTTTCGAAGTGTTGATCACCAGTTTTGTATCTTCGCAAACAAACTTGTCTACGGTAATGGTCATCTTTGGCGTCTTCCCACCCATCTTCGTCATTTGCTGGCGATCTCCCTTGGGCGGGATGTTCAGCTCCAAGCCTTTCAAATACACTGTCTCGACGTGCATCGGAGAACGAAAGAGGCTGGAACGAAAGAGGCTGGTGAGCGAGGTTCGAAAGCGGAATCTCTCTATGCCGATCAGCGGTTGGACTCCTGGTTCAGAAGGATTGGGATCCGTCTTTCCATAAATTTTCAGGCCATTCCCGGAAACTTCGATCCCTTTGATCACGGAAACCTGAAAATTTGCCAGCTCCACTTTGCTATTGAAGTGATTCGACAAAGTGTCAATCACCCGAGTTTGCAGAATCGGTTGAGCTCGATTGATCACCAATTGCACGCAGATGACCGCTGCGGCAATAAAAATGACAGCGACGATGGCGATCCATTTCCCGGCGTTCGCTCGTCCGGATTTCTTCGGGCTCAGCTTTTGAAGCTCTTGCATAATTGTCACTCTATCACCAAGATCTTCGCAACATTGCCTCGGATGGATGAAGGTTAGATTCAATTGCGAGGTGAGATGTTGGGCGCAAAGACTGCGGCCGGGTGACTGACACCCGGCCGCGGTTGGCTTCAACGGACCAACTCTTCACCTAAAGCGATTCTCCTACTTCCGAGGCCTCGCCGCAGGAGCTTGACGCGTCTGTAGGTTCTGCATCTGCGTTGTGTGTTTCTGTTGCAGTTGCTGGGTCTGTTGCTGGTGCTTCTGCTCCACTTGTTGAGTCCTGGTGGCGTCGGGCTTTTGTTTCGCCAGTTGCTGGTGTTCCTTATCTTGTTGTTGTTGAAGTTTCTGCCGTTCCTTATCCTGCTGCGCGGCCAGCTTTGTTTGCTGTTGCTGGTATTTCTGGTCCAGCTTGGGGTTCCCCGTATTTGGCGCCGCAGGATGCTCCGCCGGCGGAAGATCCTTTGGGTGGATTGCCGGTCGGGCTGCCGGCGAAGGTGCGCCAGGCTCACCACGATTTTCTGGTCCCTTGTTTTCTGGTCCCTTGTATGGCGCTCCAGCTTCTTTCGCCTCAACTACTCCGCGGCCGCTGAATTCCCCCGGCTTTGCAGTGGCGGCGATCGACGGCTTGCCATGGTTCACCGATGCCCGAAGCTGCGGATTGCCGCGTGCCGCTTGCACATGCTGAGTTTGCGCTGCGATTGGAGCAATGTGCCGCTCACGCGCCGCTGCTTCCTCCTGAGCCGTGGCACGCGCCTCGATTCCTCCGTTGCCGCCGTTGAAGCTTACGCGATTCACCTCGTTGTGGACCACCGTTGTGTTGTAGACGTTGTGAATTTCGGTGACGTTCACGTTCATGACCGCGCGGTTATAGAAAAAGTGTCCGCCATCCCAACGTCCGCCTACGAAACCGGTGCCGAAGTAACCGAATCCGTAATTGATCCCGCCATAGAAACCTACGGTTGGGCCCCAGAAGCCTTCATGCCAGAGAAATGCCTCGCCACCCCAGCCCCACCAGCCCGGAGTCCACAGGAAGCCAGCTTCAGGGGCAAGCACCCAGGTGCCTGGCACCCAGTAATAATCGGAAATATCGTCGTCCCAATACCAATAACCCGGCGCCCAGAGATAACCATCGCCTGGGCAAATCGGCTGCTCATACACCGGCAGCGCAGGCGGACCGACTGTGATCGCTACTCTGAACTGCCCAAATGAGGCCGCCGACGTGGCTAAGATCACCAGGGCCAGCGACAGTAAGCGAAGCGTCATTGAACGAACGGAAATTGAACGGAAGGACAATTTGATGCTCATTCTGTTCCTCTTGCCCAATCATCCTTCGCTTTCCCGGTACGGCCGTTGCTCCTGCGGGTTGCGCGGATTGAAAGGATGGACACGGCAATCATAACTGTTAGCCATCATCCATGCCCTCGCCTATCCCTGGAAGACTTTAATTTGCCTTCGCCTCGGCTGTATGCCCCACGCGAACTCTTTCTTACAGCGCACTGATTCTGATGTAGCGTCGCAGCTCTGGAAGCGACCTAAGGAACACATAGCCGGCCAGAAGGGAAGACACAGGGGTGGCGACTATGGGCTCATCGCGTTGCTATGCGCTACACAACAGTCAGGGTACGGGATCATTCACAGGCGACACCAAGATAACCTGACCGTGTTTCAGGATGTGATGCCGGTGACATGCTTCAGGTGGATCGTCTAACGAGGTCGGCTACACGGGCGGTTCATCGTGGCCTCGGAAAGTTGACATTGGAAAGAGACTGGCGATTCCCGTTGTCCGTAAGTCAGGCCGTCCCCGCGACGCTCATGCTTCCTTCCAGAGTCGCGGTTTCTTGCGCCCCTGCGTGCCGCAACACCTCTCGTGCCCACAGAGTTTTCGCTCCCTCCGCACAGGAAACGTACACTAGCACTCCAAGTTCGCGCAGTAGATCCTCAAAACGTTCCGCTTCTTCTTCCGAAAAACCCAGCCCCACCAGCGTTCTGGCATTCCCGCAAAGAGCAGGGGCCTCCCGGGCGACCATAAGGGCATGAAAGAAAGCCTGCGACCGGATGAAGAAACCTACCGTCGGAATCAGTACCGCGCCGAATTCCGAGAGCCAACCAATGAGCCTGGCGGTCACCACGCTGTTCTCCTTTTCGGAATTAAACAGGCTTGCGTCCCGGACCACCGACGCAATGGGATGAGCCGGCGACAGCATCATGCAGATATCTTCATTATCGAAGCCAGCCTGATTCAGGTTGCGCACGATGTCGGTTAAGGCGACGTCTTGGGAGTAGAGTCCATATGCGGCTGCTGCGTTCACTGCCATGGCGAATGCTCCACGTCGGCGATTATGTACCCGGTTAGAGTCCTCTTTATCCTGCGATTTCTTAATGCTGGGGAAGCGGAAGACTGGCTAACTCTTGGATCGGCTCTCCGGTATTGGGCGCCAGCGGAGAAAGTCGTTCGTCCACCTCGATCGTTGGTAGGATTGCACGTTTCATTCGGCTATAACACTCGGGTAAATCATGTAGCTCCGAGTGTTCATTCGTCGCACACTTTCGCAGCGTGTTCCAGCCGCTGGATTCCTTCCTGACGACCCAGTAAAATCAAGACGCGCGAAGCCGTATAGGCGAAGTGTGAAAGGAGCGTCATGAAGACTCTCTCGGTACTTTCTCTAACCTTGGTTCTGGCTGCACTTTTTGCCATTGCCGCGGATCAACCTCAGCCGCCGGCCGTCGGCGCTCCAGCCCCTGCTTTCAGTTTGCCCAACCAGGAGGGCGCGCAGGTGTCGCTGGATCAGTTCAAGGGCAAATGGGTTGTGCTCTACTTCTATCCCAAGGATTTCACTTCCGGGTGCACCATTGAAGCTCACAATTTTCAACGCGACATCGACAAATACGCCCAGAGAAATGCCGTGATCGTGGGCGTGAGCGTGGACGACGTGGATTCGCACAAGAGCTTCTGCGCCAAAGAAGGTCTGAACTTTAAGCTGCTCGCCGATTCCAGCCACGCCGTCGTGCAAAAATACGGCTCGATCATGGAATACAACGGGATGACGCTTGCCGCCCGCAATACTTTCCTGATCGATCCCACGGGCGTGATCCGAAAGGTGTATATCAAGGTCAGTCCGCAGGGACACAGCGAGGAAGTGCTGGCCGATCTGCAACAATTACAGTCGGCGAAGTAACTAGAGCTATCCCGGCGGCAACAGCATCCCTTTTTCCAGATGCCGGGTGACGTGCGCATACGAAGCGGCGTGTGGATCGTGCGTCACCATCACGATGGTCTTTTGGAAGTCCTCGTTCAGGCGCTTCAGGATTTCCAAAACTTCGGTCGCAGAGTGACTGTCCAGGTCGCCTGTGGGCTCATCCGCCAGTAGCAGCGTAGGGTCGCTCACGATCGCCCGGGCGATGGCAACCCGCTGTTCTTGTCCACCGGAAAGCTGCTTCGGAAGATGGTTGACGCGCTCTTCCAGGCCGACGAGCTTCAACGCGGTCATGACATGGTCGCGCCTTTGCTGCTGGTTCAGCTTGGTGAGCAGCAGCGGCAGTTCCACATTTTCAAACGCGGTCAGCACTGGAATCAGGTTGAAGGTCTGGAAAACATATCCGATATGTTCGTT
This sequence comes from uncultured Acidobacteriaceae bacterium, assembly GCA_963841125.1. Taxonomy (GTDB): domain Bacteria; phylum Acidobacteriota; class Terriglobia; order Terriglobales; family Acidobacteriaceae; genus Sulfotelmatobacter. The sequence continues at coordinate 640,527 of CAWJBH010000003.1, read as the reverse complement.
GCGCCAGTGCGCGGCCTGCGAATCGCTGAACTGGAAAACATTCTGGTTCTGTACCAGCAGCTCACCCGAAGTCGGCCGGTCAATGGCTGCGATCATATTCAACAGCGTGGTCTTGCCCGATCCTGAGGGCCCCATCAGCGCCATGAATTCGCCGGCTGCGATGTCGATTGAAACGTCATCCAGAGCCGTCACTTGAAAAGCCTCGCGCTTGAAAATCTTGCTGACATTGCGTGCCTGCACAACTTTAGTTCCCGTAGCGATCTTGTTTTCCATAACTGCGCTCATGATTACTGCCCCTTAATTTTAATTGTGTCTCCGTCTTTCAGGTCCTGCGGCCCTTTGCTGATCACGCTTTCGCCCCCCACCAGTCCGTCAACAAGAAGACCGTCACTGCGCTCGCTCAAAACGTGAACTTCGCGCATGCGCGCCTTCCCGCCGAAGGCCAGGAACAAAACTTTCTTGCCGTCGTGATCCCGTACCGCGCTAGCGGGTACAAATACTCCCGCGGGTTGCGTGCTCGTGGATTTCTGTTCATCCGCCAGGAACTTCACCGTAGCATTCATTTCCGGTCGCAAATACTCATCCGGATTCAGCACCTGCACTTTCACCTGCACCGTAGCCTTCTGCCGATTGGCCTCCGGCGAGATCTGCGCGATCTCTCCTTTGTATTTTCGATCGGGATAAGCATCCACCGTAACAATGCCTTTTTGTTTGGGACCGAGCCGGGCGAAGTCGGACTGCGCGATATCAAGTTCGACTTGAATATCGTTCAAATCAGCCAGCGACACCACTGATCCCTGCGGCCCGCCGGCCGCTGCGCTGGCAAACTGTGCGGTGATCAGTTCACCTTTTTCTGCCGTGCGGTCGAGAATGGTGCCGCTGACGGGTGCCCGGATGACAGTCGCATCGAGCTGCGACTTGGCATAATCAAACTGACCTTGGGCTTGCGCCACTGATCCGCGTGCGCGTGCGATTTCTTCCGCACGAGGCCCGATCTTCATTAGTTGAAAAGCTTTCTCCAGTGAATTGACGCGCTGCTGGTCCGATTCGAACTTGCCCGTCGCATCGTCCATCACTTGCCGCGAAACCACCCCGGCCGCTGAGAGTTCCCTGGTGCGGTCCAGAGTCTGCTTGTCATTGACCAGCGTGGCGCGGGCTTCGTCAAGATTGTGCTGCGCCTGTTGAATCTCTTCCGGCCGCGACCCGTGCTCTAGTTCATCGAGATAAGCGCGAGCATTGTCCAGCGTGCCTTTCGCCTGGTTATAAGAAGCGCGAAACTCCTGGTCCTGCAACCGCACCAGAACCTGACCTTCCTTCACTTTGTCGCCCTTTTCCACGCCAATCCAGGCCAGGAGTCCTGTGACTTTAGAATTCACGTTGATGGTGTGATGAGCCACAATGTAGCCAGTGGCCGAAAGCACCGTGCCGCCAATATCGCTGTTCTCGACGGAGGCGCGCGTTACCTCGACCTCCGGCACGTCGCGCGAAAGCAAGCGGTAGGACAGAGCGGACAGGCTCAGCAGGGCGACGATCGCAATCCCAATCACAATGTAGCGGCGCGCCCACGCGGGCGGTTCTCCATTGCCCGAGCCGCGCTCCGTGCGGTCGATGCGCAGGCTTTGTAAGTCTTCGTGTTTAGCGTCAATCGGCATAAGTGTCGTTTGTCATCCTGAGCAAGCGTTCTTTGCGCCGCGAAGGATCTGGGCGAGCCGCGCGACGCGTCGCGCTTTTTGCGACGCAGTAATCGCGCGTTTGGCTCGCTTCCTTATGTTCAACCTCGCAGTGCGGTCAAAATATTCTGCCGCGCCGCGTGCCATGCCGGAGCAAAGCCCCCGACCAATCCCATGATCAGCGCGAACCCAATCGCATACGCCGCAACCCCCACCGTGATCTGCAGGGTGAACACCACCTCGCTGAACGTCACCGCATTCGACGTTCCCGTCTGATGTCCGTTGAAAGGCAGCATCAGCAGAATTCCTACCACTGCTCCCAGCAACGCCAGCATCAGAGATTCCAGAACAAACGACGTCAGAATCGCCGGCCGTGAGAACCCCAGCACCCGCAAAGTCGCGATTTCGCGCCCGCGATATGCAACCGCTGCGTACATTGTATTCATCGCTGCGAAACTTGATCCGATGGCCATGATGATCGCGACTACGATGCCAATGAATTTTATCGGGCCGCCCGACCTGGTCTGCTTCTCGTAATAATCCGTCTCCAGCACTCCTTCGAGCTTGAGCCGCTGGTCGTCGGCGACCCGCTTGGTAAGAGCATCGGCGGCGATGGCATCGGTAGCGCGCAGATAAGCTGAAGAAAACCCGCCCTGGCGGTCGAAATCCGTGGCCATCTGATTCACATCTCCCCAGATCTCCGATTCATAGGCCGAACCTCCGGCGTCAAACACGCCGACAACTTTCCACGAGCCTTTGCCGAACTCCATTGTGTCGCCAATGTTGGCATGGGAAAAGCGCGAGCGAATGGATTTGCTTACCACCACCTCTCGCTGCCCGGTCTGGAACCAGCGTCCGTCGATCAGCTTGGCGCTGGGCCGAAGCTCCAGGCCATCGGGCATCATGCCGCGCACCGTGACATTCACTTCTCCCGTTCCATCTTTACGCGGAAGCACGATCACCACCACAAGTTCGCCGGAAACCATGGGCTCGCCGCGGCTGTCCTTCGCGATTCCGGGAAGAACTTTGAGCGTGGGAAATAGCGAGGCGTCGAAGCCGCCGGACAATTCCGCTTCCGATCCCTTGCGCAGCACCAGAACATTCTGCGCATTGCCGCTGGTGACGAAGGCTCGTTGCAGGCCCGCCAACAGAGCCATTAGGAAAATCGCGGTGGTCACCGTCAGCGCAATGCCCAGCGCGGTCATGATGGTCAACCCCTTGCGGAGCTTCAAATTGCGGATGTTATAACTGATCGGTATCGCCATAAGTGAACCCTATTTCCGTAGCGCTGGCGCTACTCACCCGATGTGGCGCAGCCCCTCCACAATATTTATGCGTGACGCGCCGTACGCGGGAACGTATCCGCTCAGAAATCCTACAGTCGCCGCCACCACCAGCGACAGCCCCATCGTGGGCAGTGTGACTTTCATGTTGATGGGAATTCCCACCGCGATCGAGGAGTGCGTCAACCACTGAATCAATCCGCCCGCAGCCAGTATCCCCAGCAGGCCTCCCGATAGCGCCAGAGCGACAGCCTCGATTACGAATAACGACAGTACGCGCTGGCGAGTGAAGCCAAGAGTTTTCAGCAAGGCAACTTCCCGGGTCCGGCTGCGAACCGACATGGCCATGGTATTGGCCGAAACCAATAAGATCGCAAACACCACTGCACCGCAGATGCCGAGAATAAAAGCCTTCACATTCCCCAGTGTGGCCACAAATGAAAGCTGGAAGGCTTTTTCACTTTCAGTTTTCGTTTGCTTAGGAGAGTTGCGGAACATGTCGTCAATTTCACTCGAGACGCGCGCCACATCGTCCGGTTTGGCCAACTGCGTGGAATACCAGCCCGCCTGCCCTTTGAACCAGGGCACCGCTTCTTCCAGATACTTGGCGTTGAAATACAGCGCGTTCTGCGGTGGATCGCGGTGGTAGATGCCGCGAATCGTCAACTCGGGGTTCACCTCAAAGATGGTACCCAAAAGCGTGATCTTATCGCCGATTTTCCAGCCATACTTGTTGGCCAGGGTTACATCCACCAGGGCTCCGGCGCGGTCGCGCTGCCAGGCTAACACCTGATCCGGCGGAATGATCTTGTCGGAGGCGACTTTCAGATACTCGTCGGGATCGGTAGCCAACTGGGCAAAGAAATTCTCCGGACGGTCATCCTTATAACGGCCTCCAAACCAGGTCATGGGCGCGACTGCGACCACACCGGGAAGGTTTCGAATCTTGTCGCGGTAGTATCCCGGCAGAAAAAATGCCAGCGAGATGCGGTCGCGCGTGATCACCCGCCTGGCCGAATCCGGCGCCCCTACATCGATGTAAAACGTGCGCCAGATCGACATCATCAGCGTAAGCAGCAGAAGCGAAAAGCCGATGCTCAGCAGCGTCAGCAGGCTGCGCCGCTTGTTGCGAAACGTATTGCGCATCACAAAACTACTCAACGTCATAATCAACCAATGTGCCGGAGCCCTTCTACAATCTCTACGCGCGATGCATTGTAGGATGGCACCAGCGAACTGAAGAATCCAACCAGCGCCGCCGCCAGCAGGGCCACTCCCAGCGTCCCGAGCGTAACCTGCATCTGGGCTAGAAAAAAGCCCATCGGCGAATGCTTCATCAATGTCAGCAGCAGCCACGCAAACCCACAGCCAAAGAGTCCGCCCGCAATCGAAAGCGACATGGCCTCGCCCACGAAAAGTCCAAGGATGGTCCGCCGCTCGAAGCCCAAAGTCTTCAGTACCGCGACCTCGCGCGTTCTTTCGCGAATCGACATAGCCATGGTATTAGCGGAGACCAGAAGCGTAGTGAACACCACAGCGGTACAAATACTAAGGATGAAAGCTTTCACGTTGCCCAGCATGTTGACGAAGGTGAGTCCAAAAGCCTTCTCGCTTTCAGTCTTGGTGGGCTGCGGCGAATTGCGAAACATATCGTCAACGGCCCCGGCGATCCTGGCAACGTCGTCTGCCGACGCGGCCATAATGCTGAAGGTGCCAGCCTTGCCTTTGAAATCCGGCACTGCTTCTTCCACATATTTAGTGTTGAAGTAGACCGTCTTGCTCACCTCCGGCCAATGGTAGATGCCGCGAATGGTCAACTCCAGATTAACGGGATAAATCGTGCCCTGCAGTACGATGCGATCCCCCAGTTTCCACCCAAATTGCCGAGCCAATTCATCATTCACAATCACGCCGGCCCGGTCGCGTCGCCAGGCAGCAAGTTGCTCGGGAGGTATCTGCATCTCCGGGTAGACCTTCAGAAACTCGTCAGGATCGGTACCGAACTGCGCGAAGAAGTTCTCCGGCTTGTTGTCCTTATATAGGCCGCCAAACCACGAAAAGGGCACGATCGCTACCACTCCGGGCACAGCACGGATTTTCTCGCGGTAGAAGCCCGGCAAGTCGAACGTTAGAGACACGCGGTGCCGCGTCACCAGCCGGCGCGTCGATTCCGCGCTCCCCTTGTCCATATAGAAGCCGTGCCACATCGTCAACATGAAAGTCAGCAGCAGCAGCGAAACTCCAATGCTCAACACGGTCAGAATGCTGCGGCGCTTGTTGCGGAGGGCGTTTTTGGTGACGAATCGTGTCAAAGTCATATATTGAAAGCCAGTTGGACTTCAGGAAAGACGCGGCGTTCCGGACTGCGGACTCGCTCACTCCGCGCAGGCCTCAAGCATAAACGAACGACTCCGCTTCCCACAACAGACCAACTCGCGCACCAAAACCGCCTTGGTCCATACTCAAACCACGCGGGCGCTGACGCCAGTGGAGATAGTCATCCGGCTCACATGACAATTGTCACCCTTCTTTCTGTCAACAGAGTTAACTTGCCCTTCCGACGAAAGGTCACGCCGTATACTGGCTATTTGTTCTCGGGGGCCCAAACCTTTCCTCGCAGGCTGCGACTGCGTTGAAAACTAGAAGCTTCAGGCCGCGCCGCAAAGTCGCGCTAAATTAACCACGTCTTTGGCCGCCGCCAGTGCAACCATCGAAGCCTGTCCCCAGTTCCGACCCCATTTTCACAGTACTTTGGTAACTCGAACCTGAAACCGCTGAACGTTATCCTAGTCTTGACCTGCCCCCAGGGTTGAACCCAAGCAGTTTTCCAATGGAGAGCTGCGCGGCTTTTCTGGCATGAGGCATGGAAACAATGTCCACGAAAATCGGCCACTTCGAAATTCTGAGTGAACTGTCAAAGTCTGCGACTGGTGCCATTTACAAGGCGAACGACCCGCAGACCAGCCAAACCGTCGCGTTGAAGGCGATCCAGTTGTCTGCCTTTGGCGACCGAGCTGCCGAACTGCTGCAGTCTCTCCTCGAAGAGGTCGAGACTACGAAGCTCCTGAGCCACTCCAACCTCACGCCCGTTTTCGGTGCGGGAGAATTCGACGGCCAGTTCTGCGCCGCCATGGAATACATCCAGGGCAACAGCATCGCCACCATGCTCGCCCGCAAGGAAGGTTTCTCCATCTGGGATCTGCTCGACATCGGAAGGCAGGTTTGCAGCGGCCTCGATCATGCCCACTCCCACAACGTATTTCACTATAGTTTGGAGCCCGCCAAGATCATGTGCGGATGGGATGGCACGGTCAGAATTCTGAGCTACGGCGTTTCCAGCGTAGGCAAGTTTACGGCACAAATGTCCGGTGTCCCACCTGTTCTGCAATACATGTCTCCAGAGCAGGTACGCGGTGAGAGTATCGATGCCCGGTCTAACCTCTTCAGTCTGGGCGCGATGTTCTACGAAATGGTTACAGACCGCAAGGCTTTCGATCGTGAAGACGCCGAATCCCTGCGGCAGAGCATCCTCGAGAGCACACCGGTTCCGCCCATGCACGTGAATCCAAAACTCCACCCGGGGCTCAGCGATCTCATCATGAAAGCGCTCGCCAAAGATCCTGCAGAGCGTTACCAGAACGGAAGGGAACTGCTCGACGATCTGGAAAAGTGCAAGGAATCGAAACCGCAGGCTGCGAAGCAGGCCGCGCCGCCGGCAAAGGCTCCAGCAATTCCAGAAGCCGTTAAAGCCACAAACCAGGCGAAGTTCGTCGGCGCAACCGCTCCCCCCGCTGCCGCCAAACCTGCGAACGCGGTCTCCGCGCCGAAGCCCCGCGCCGTTCAGCCAGTACAAAGCAATCCAGTTCAGAACCAGACCGCTGAAAAGATTTCCGCAACTCCGGAATCCGGCAGAGCTGCAGCCGCGGCCGCGGGATCGGCAGGTGGCCACGCAATTTCATCCACACCTGTCAAAGCTTCCAGTAAAACCGCGCCGCCGCCATCTGCTTCCATGTCTTCATCCCTCCTCGATGAGCCCGCGGTAGACGCTCCTCAGGTCGAGGCGCCGAGAATTGCAGTCGATCCCATGATGGCCGAAAACGCCGGACCGTCTCGCGGCGGCGGCGTCAGCTTCTCGGAGATGACGGAACTGCCTCCGCTCAAGGAAGTCTACGTCGCTCCGCCACCGCCACCTCCTCCTCCGGTGTCACAACAGAAAGCTTCCAGTACTCCCAACTCTACCGTCTATGAATATGAGCAGGAGGAGAAGCCAAGAGTTCAGCCCCGTGAAGTTGCCGAGAAGGCAATCAAGGAAATCAAGAACGTCCCACCCCAGTTGATGGTTTACTCCATCGCTGGCGCAGCGGTCGTCATTCTAATCATCGCCGTAGCGCTGGTCCTCCATGTCAACAGTTTGAATAGTGACGGCGACTCGCCGCGCTCTACCGCTTCCGAACCAGTAGCTCAACCGGCGGCCAGCCAACCCGCGCCCCGCCCTCGTCCCGCGCCGCCACAACCGGTTCAGCCTGTCGAAACAACTCAGGCCGAACCCTCTGCCCCAGTGGCTGAAGCTGAGCCCGCGCGAACCCGCGGGGCAGTTAAAGGCAAGAATTCCAAAAAGAAGGCGGCCGCCGCTGTCGCGGTTGCCACCGTCCCCGGACAGATGGCCATCGATTCCGTCCCTCAGGGTGCGCAAGTCTCAGTCGATGGAAAAACCGATCCCTCCTGGATCACACCTTTCACCTTGCCCGGACTAAACCCTGGGCAACATTCGGTGACGGCCACTAAGCCTGGATACTCTTCCGATACACGAACCGTCGAAGTGACGTCTGGCAGCAAGTCGTTCGTCATAACCCATCTTGCGCAACTCATGGCGGCGCTCGCCGTGTCCAGCTCCCCGGCTGGCGCTAATGTGTACGTTGACGGCAAGGATATCGGCAAGGTCACTCCCGCTCAGGTTTCCGTAGACAAAGGACAGCACGTCATCCTGGTGCGCAAGTCCGGTTACCTTGATGAAACCAGCAGCAGCCAGTTCACTCCGGGCCAGACCGTAAGCTTCTCGCCCACACTACGCCCCCTCGGCAATGTCGATGACATCAAGACCGTCGGGAAAATGAAGAAGCTGTTCGGTGGCAAAGAAGCGCAGAACATGGGCACGGTCAGCATCAAGACCCAGCCCAAGGGCGCGCAGATAGCCGTTAACCAGCACATGCTGGATAAAGGCTCGCCCGTCGACTTTACTCTCGACCCCGGCAACTACATCGTTGACATCACTCTCAGCGGCTATGTCTCCATCCACAGAGTCATCACGGTGGATAAAGGCAGCAAAGCCGTAATCGATGAAGTCCTGAAGCACGAATAAACGCGGGACTTGTGGGGGCGCCCGCCTCGCCTGCCCTGAGCGAAGCCGAAGCAGCCGTCCAGCGCAGCGGAGGCGACGACCAATCAATTCTTAACCTTTGTCATTCCGAACCGGGCGCCAAGCCCGGTGAGGAACCTGCTGTCCTGAGTGTCACTGCGACATTTCGCCGGCACGGGGCGGAACAAATAAGCCAACCTATGCGTAGAAGCCAATGAGGATAACTCGCTAAAAAGGATCGCCCTGCATGGAAAAGACTTTTGCTGCGCTCCAAGCGCTCTTATTTGCCGCCCTGCTCTTTGCCCCGCTTGCTCGCGCCTACGCACAGGCTGCTTCTCCACCCGACCCGCTCTTTCAAACGATCCGGTTGTTGGATACTCAACTTTTCGACGCGTATAACCGTTGCGATCTGGAAAAATTAGGATCTCTGCTGGCGGACGACTTGGAGTTCTATCACGATAAGACTGGGTTGAGCCGCGGACGGCAAGCTCTTCTTGAGGGCGTGAAAAATAACATCTGCGGCAAAGTGACCAGAGAACTCGTTCCAGGTTCACTTGAGGTTTACCCCATCGCCAACTACGGCGCGGTCGAAATCGGTGTCCACCGTTTCCACCACCCCGGACGCGAAACTGCCGAGTCCGTCGGTGAGGCGAAGTTCATTCATCTCTGGCAAAACAAGGACGGAGCATGGAAAGTCACTCGCGTCATCAGCTTCGATCACCATTAACACCGATTATTAGGGATGCGCCCCTCTGGAATTGTGCGGTCTTGGAAAGTTATTCCAAAGCCGGGTCACGGTCCGGAATCGAGCTGCTTGGCAGCGGCTCAGGTGCGCCTTCCTGTGCAGCCTCCACGTAGTTGCGCAGTTGTTCCTGGTCTTCGGGCAGCATTTTAGTGAACTTGATCCCGTTTCCCACCTGCGGATCGCGGGTAACAACCGTGCCCACTGCAAGGATCGTCCCGTTGATCTCGAGACTCATTTCGAAAACGGTCGCGACAGGAAATGGAAAGATACTTTCGATGTAGCAACCGGTTTCGCTAAGGTCCGACGTCGCGCAGCGCAGGGGAACATCGTTGCCGGGGACATGCAACTCTACAGGGGCTTTCACCTTGATGCGCAGAGCGCGTCTTAGTTCCGGTGGGCGTCCTGATGGGCTGTTGTCGTTCATTGCGGAAGGCGTCTCAATCAACAATCAGACATCAATAATCATCAGTCTGCCGCTCCGATTTCTCAGCGCGGCGCCTTGAACTTTACCGTGACCTGGGTCTGAATCTCAACCGGCTCGCCGTTCAGCAGATACGGTTTGTACTTCCATTTCTTCACCGCCTCCACCGCGGCGTGTGCCAGTTGTGGATCTCCACTGAGAGTCTTCACCGCCGAGACGTCGCCGTTCCTTGAGACCGTTGCCAAAAGTTCAACCGCGCCTTCAATGCGCAACTGCAGTGCGCCCTCTGGATATATCGGCTGAACCTCTTTCACCAGCAGTCCCCGCGACACTCCTTGTGAAACGTGCAACTGCTGCAGCACCGGAGCTGGAGCCTTGTTCTCGCCGCCCATCAGATTGGGAAGCGCCGCACTATTTCCCGTGGAAGCAATTCCCGCCATGCTCGGAGCCGACGCATCGGCGTTTGTCGTTGATTTAGTCGTCGGCCGGGAACTGCCGCTCTTAATCACAATGGGAGCAGCAACTGCCTTCGCTCCTGTCGCCTTCGGCGCCGGTGCCGGTGGTGCCGTAACTTTGTTCGTTGCCGCCGCAGCCGACGCGTCTGGAGTCGGCGAGGCAACCGAAGATGTGCCGTTAGATGGGGCTGCAGGAGCCACGCTCGGGGTAACCTGCGGAGCCTTATTAACAGTCTTTACCGGCTGCACACCAAACGGAACGGATCCAGTTGCGGCTCCGCCCGAGCGTTCCCATTGCATCAAAACTTCGTAGCCAACGGCGGCAACCAGCGCAACCCCAGCCACTGCCAGCAGCACCTTCTTGATTCCGCCGGAGGATTGACCGCTCGTAGCATGGCCGCCTAAGGTGAACGATGTCGCCGGCGCAGAAGTTTCTTTGTCTGAAGAACTGTTCCCGCCAACCGCAACCTCTTCAATCGGACTCTCCGGTTCCGAAACCACGGATGCCGGTGTAGGTTCGGTTGCAACGCTCGGTTTCAATTCGCGGGCTGGTGCAGGCGCGCTCGCGGCACCCGTTCCAAACCCTCCCGTGCTCCGCGGACCAACTTTCGGCGCCACCGCGTCAGCGTGACTGGCCCCCACCTTGGCCTCGGGCGCAGCCATCGTCGGCCAACCCATTTCCTTGCTCTTTGCCTCGAAAGCCTCTTCGCCGATTTCGGTGATCTCGTCGGGAACGGATGCCACAACCGGTGGTTGCGGCACCGCTTTCTGACTTGCAACACTCGCCACAGCTGCTCTCGCCGCCGGTGCAAATGGAACTACCGGGCCCGCGGCAGATACGCTTGGAATTGCACGTGTCGGCACCGGCTTCAAAGGTGCCGCCGCCGCCGCCGGTTTTACCGCCGCACTCAGAGCTCCCGTCGCGGGTTTTGCCGCTTCGCTCTTGCGCAACAATCCGCGCGCTACTCGTAATGTCCCTTTTGCCTGCTCCACATTAACCGGCTTGGTAAGAACCAGGTTCGCCCCGATCCGGAAAGCCTTTGCCACGCCTGCCTGCCCTTCCACCACCGCCACCGCTAAGCACGAATGGTTGTTGGGCGCGTTGCGGGCGCTCTTGAACAGCAGAGTCGCGTTCTGCTCGTTGTCGCAGTCAACCACCAGGGCGTCGAAGTGTTCAGCCATCAATTTCTTGACTGCGGCGAAAGGTTCGGTGCAGGGAGTGACGGAGAAATCCAGTTCGCTGAGCACCTGCATTACGGTGCGAGCCGTCTTTTCATCGGGGCAGAATAAGAGCGCTTGATAACCCATACTGGGTCAATCGTAGGTACACCCGTAAGCCGCTTCAAGTTACTGTGGTACTCGCACTTACGCTGGTTCTGGCTTGCCAGAAAGGGGCCTTCGAAGGCTCTGCAACCCAGCCGCGTTCCCGCGGATACAATACCGTCTCATGCGGATCCCACTCTGGCTCAAGGTGGTTTGGACAGCCTGCGTGATCGCCTGGTTCCCTTTATACTCGCGGCAATACGGACCGCAGAATTTTCTCTTCTTCTGCGATCTCGGCAACCTCTTCATTGTCGCCGCCCTCTGGCTCGAAAGCCCGCTTCTGTTTTCCTGGCAGGCCACCGGACTGCTCTTATTCCAGACACTATTTACGATCGACTTAGTGGGCACTTTTGCCAGCGGCCGGCACCTGGTCGGCGGAACCGAATTCATGTTCGACCCGCAGGTCCCGCTGGCTATTCGATTGTTAAGCCTGTTTCACGTGGTGACGCCGCCATTGCTGTTGTGGGCGATCTGGCGTTTAGGCTACGACGGCCGAGGTTGGAAGTTTCAGACGCTGACCGCGTGGATCGTCGTTCCCATTAATTATTTCTGGCGTCCGGAATACGACGTGAACTGGGCTCGCGGCCCGTTCTCTCACGAACAGCACGTCATCCCCGGATTCCTCTATCTCCTGGGATACCTGATCGTCATTCCCGCAGCCGTATATTTTCCGACGCACCGGTTTCTGCAGTGGCTGGCGAAACGATGGCACGCAAAGCCCTAATCGTTCTTGCCTGCGCTCTTGCCATCGCCGGGTTTCTGGGAAGACCCACCCTTCACTGCCGCCTTGATCTTATCTTTTCCAGATCCGGCGTCCTCGCGCAAGTAGACTGTCTGCGAAGGCGAAGCCAGGTTGGTCCCTGAATCCTCCACAAAGCTCATGATGCGCAGCAGTAAATCTTCCCGCACGGCGGCGAACTCATCGAAATCCCGCGTCAACACATAGCAAACAAGCTCCACGTTGATTGCACTCGCGGCCAGTTCCGTTAGCCGCACGCGAATCGTATTCTTCTCGATCTTTTCGTGTCCGGACAAAACGCCGCGAATCTCCGACAGCACATGGCGAAGTTGCGCAGCCGAAGTGTCCAGGTGCAGCCCCAGCACAGTCTTGAATAGGATCTTGTCCCGCCGGCTCAAATTCTCGACATTGATCGTCGCGACCGTCCCGTTCGGAATGGCCAGCAGCGTTCTCTCCTCAGTGCGCACCCGAGTTGAACGCAGTCCGATATCCTCGACCGTTCCCGTGCGATCGCCGAACTTGCAAACATCTCCTACGCGAATCACTTCATCGCCCAGCACCGAAACGCCGCCAAACAAATTCGCGATGGTCTGCTGCGCGCCGAAGCCGACGGCCAGCGTTCCAATTCCAACCCCCGCCAGCGCCGTGCTCATATTGAAACCCAACACGCCCAGGATGAGGAAAAGCGCCACAATGACAATAACCGCTTTTATCATCCGCTCGCCCAGCAACATCAGCGAGCCGGTACCTGAGTGACCGTGAGCCAGCGCCCGGTTGCGCACTCGCTGCAAGAACCAGCGAATGATCCGCCACAGAATCCACGCGCTCCCACAATCACGGCCACTGCCGTGACCTGCTTGTAGTAGTGCCACGGAAGCAGCGGTACGCCTAAGTAGCTGGAAAAAATTCGGTGGATAATCGCACCGGCAAGCTGCCACGCCGGAGCGGAAACCGAACGCCACTGCGCCAGTTCAGTCTGCCCACGCCTCCGTGCCCACCAGCGCAATGGAATTTGCAGCAGCACCAGCAGCAGCCACGCCGCCACCGCTGCCACGGGAATCAGCAGCAGCAGAGCCAGCCATTGCCATAATGGCATCCCGGCTAACTGATGCTTCACCATCCATCGCGGTAATCGCGACTCGACCTGCCGCGCCTCCACCTGATCGTAGAGTTCCGGCACTTTCGCCAAAGTGTCGGAAGAAATCAGCCAGATTTTCCCCACAGCGGGATCGTTAACTCGAACCAGCTCGAGTTCGGCATCCATGTCCCCTGCCGACATGGTCCCCAGCTTCTGCCGGTCCAGACGGAACATCTTCCTGTATGTTGCCTTCGGGCTGCCGGCTCGGCCGCAGGCTGCCGGAGAACGCGCGGTTCATCGCGGTATTCAGCTTCATCGCCAGCGCGTCGCCCTCGCTCTGGCGGCGTGCCGGACTCATCTGCAGATATTGCGCCGCAATGCTGTAGTCCCCAGATTGCGCCGCCTGCAAAAATCCGTAAACCGTTCCATAGGGCGTGTCGCGCCCCAGTTGATCGGAGGCCTTCGAGGGAGCGCCAGCTGCAGACGACCCCTGCAGAATCTGCGTTAGCGGACTCTGTGCGGAAAGCGGCAGGCTTGCCGCAAAACCAAGCGTAAGAAAAACAATTGCTTTAGAAAGTTTGGACATGGGTTTTGTCCCGCAGGTTAGACGCGCTTTGGGCGGTAAACATGCGTGCTTGTATTGAAGAAAACTTCCGCGGACTCCATCACGGTCTCAGATAGCGTGGGATGCGGATGGATCGTCATCGCCACATCTCTGCGCCAGCGCCGCCATTTCAACCGCCAGCACTCCTTCGGCAATCAATTCGCCGGCGCCAACGCCAACAATCCCCACACCCAGCACGCGTTCTGTCTTCGGATCGATGATAAGCTTCGTCATGCCCTCGGGACGATCCAGCGTGACCGCCCGTCCAGACGCGCCCCAGGGAAATTTCGCAACTTTGATCTCGCGATTCTCTTTTTCCGCCTGAGTTTCAGTAAGTCCGCACCACGCAACTTCCGGATCGGTGAATACCACTGCTGGAATTGCAGCAGGCTCGAACGCGACCTTGTGCCCGGCGATGGCCTCGACCGCGGTCCGTCCTTCGTGCGAAGCCTTGTGCGCCAGCATGGGCTCACCCACCACGTCTCCAATGGCGTAGATCGAAGCATCGGCGGTCTGCAGTTGCTTGTTGACTTCGATGAATCCGCGCGGACCAACCTGCACTTGTGTTTTCTCGAGCCCGGAAATCTCCGAGTTCGGCTTCCGTCCCACGGAAACCAGCACGCGATCAAAAACTTTTTCCCGGTCTTTCTCTTGCACCGCCGCGCCTTCGAAGGTCGCGCGAATTCCCGCGCCATCTTCCTTAAGCGAAGCGACGGTAGTGTTCAGCAGAATCGCCTCGAACATTTTCTCCAGGCGTTTGTGCAATGGAAGAACCAGATCGCGATCCGCGCCGGGTAGCAGCCCCGGCAGCATCTCCACCACGGTAACCCGGGTCCCCAGCGCCGCATACACCGAACCAAGCTCCAGGCCAATGTATCCGCCGCCGACCACCAGCAAACTGCCGGGAATATCTTCGAGATTCAGCGCGCCAGTCGAATCCATCAGGCGCGGCGAATCGAGTTTCAGCGCGGGAATAATGGCAGGCCGCGATCCAGTCGCGAGAATGATCCGGTCGAAGCTGAGAACCACCTCGGTGGAATCCACTTTGCTGATCCGCAACGTCGTGGAATTTTCAAACGCCGCCCGGCCCTGAATGTATTCCACGTGACGCTGCTTGGAAAGCTGTCCCAGCCCTCCAGTAAGCTTCTTGACGACGCCTTCTTTCCACGAACGCAGGCGCGCCAGATCAATCTTCGGAGAAGAAAATTCGATTCCCCAATTCTTAGCCTGCTGCGATTCTTCAATCAGTTTGGCAACGTGCAGCAACGCCTTCGATGGAATGCAGCCGCGATAAAGACAAACGCCGCCGGGATTCACTTCGGGATCGATCAGCGTGACCTGCATGCCAAGATCAGCAGCAAGGAAGGCGGCAGCGTAACCGCCCGGTCCCGCGCCGACCACCGCGACATGCATCTTCGTTTGATTGAGAGTGTCGTTCATGAACTGACTTTCAGCAGAATCGACATCGTGCTGCAGCGCTTCCGGTCATTGCGATTGCGTCATCCCGAAGCCCCGCGCTTTCATCAGCGGGGCGAGGGATCTCCCGCATTACCTCCGCCGCGCGGAGCCAGCACGAGTGCCAATCTTCACTTTCGGATCTGCGCACCGTTACCCCTGCACCGAAAGCAAAAAAGGCTGCTCGAATGCCTCCGCCACCCAGCGCAGAAAGCGCGCGGCATCCGCACCATCGATCAGCCGATGATCGTAGGAGAGCGAAAGCGGCAGAATCAGCCGCGGCTCGAATTTCCCGCCAATCCACTCCGGCTCCATCCGCGAACGCGAAAGTCCAAGAATCGCCACCTCGGGATGATTCACGATCGGCGTAAACGCCGTGCCTCCAATGCCGCCGAGGTTAGTGATCGTAAAAGTCCCGCCTTCCATATCCGCAATGGTAATCTTCTTCTCCCGCGCCTTCTGCGACAACTGCGACAACTCGACCGCCAGCTCGACAATGTTTTTCTTGTCCACGTCGCGGATCACCGGAACCAGCAACCCGCGATCCGTATCCGCCGCAACCCCGATGTTGATGTACTGCTTGTAAATAATTTCTTCCTTCTCCATATCGATGGTGGCGTTGAATTGCGGAAACACTTTCAGCGCGGCGGCGCAAACTTTCAGTGCGATCGCAGTGACCGTCATCTTGCCGCCCGCTTGCTCCGCCTTGGGAGCAAAACGCGCGCGCAACTGCTCCAGTTCGGTAATGTCCGCGCGATCATGCTGCGTGACGTGCGGAATCGTATTCCACGATTCCGCGAGATGCTCCGCCGTCTTGCGCCGAACCCCGCGCATGGAAACGCGTTCAATTTTTCCCCACTTCGCGAAATCCGGCAGTTTCGGCTCAATGAAATGTCCTGCGCGCGGCGGAGCCTGCGCTGCGCGCAGTAGCAGCGTTCACCAGAGCCTTGGCATGGGCCTTCACATCATCCTCGCTGATGCGGCCGCCGGGGCCCGTACCTTTGACTTCATAAATGTCGACGCCGATTTCGCGAGCCAGACGCCGCGTGTGCGGCGCGGCGGGAACTGGATCCGCGATGTTCGGTTCCGGCAACTTTGCCCAACTGCACAGGCATGGAAAAAGCCGCAGGACGCGGTGCGGCTGATCGGGAGGCAACGCCTGTTCTTCGGTCTTGCCCTCAGCGCGAATCGCAGCCTGAAAAGCCAGCCGCGCGCCGTGCTGCCCGGAGACATGCTCCACCGGCACCGCGCGCGGACGCGCCGTCTCGGCCTGCGACGGCGCTCCACCTTGCAAAGTGAAAATCACCTGCCCGACCTTAATCTTCTCGCCTTCCTTGACCTTCACTTCGTTCACAATGCCACTGACCGACGAAGGAACCTCGACCACAGCTTTGTCAGTTTCAAGTTCCATCACTGGCTGGCCTTCGGAAACTTTCGCGCCGGGCGCGATCATCAAGCGCACAAGATCTCCCTCGCGAAATGTTTTCTCCCAGTTCCTGCAGGCGAAATTCGCTGGCGGCGGGCATCAGTCGATCGGGTTCGTTGCGGTGCCTGCTGGGTTCATTGCTGGATGCCCGAGCGACCCTGCGGTTTCGCCGCAGCCGTAGTGTCGGCACCGTTGCAACGGCAGATGCGCTCCGATCCGCCCCGCACTCTCGGAGCGCTTCTCCGGCGACGCTTCGACTCGTCTCTCGCGGAGCGTCCGTGCCTCCGAACAGCCGCGCCATTGCCGTCCGCGGTAAAAATCACCTGCCCAACCTTAATCTTGTCGCCCTCTTTAACCAGAATCTCCTTCACCGTCCCGCTCACCGAAGAAGGCACTTCCACGACTGCCTTGTCGGTTTCAAGTTCCATGACCGCCTGACCCTCGCTTACGGCCGCGCCCGGTGCGATCATCAGGCGCACCAAGTCGCCCTGTTCAATATTTTCTCCGAGTGCCGGAATTTAAATTCGATCACTGATTCCATTCCTTATATTGATTCGCAACGCTGTCGCGGATTCAACCCTAACTCGTGGCCGGATTCATCTTGTCCGCATTAATCCCGAGATCACGAATCGCCTGCTTCACCACGTCAAGCCCGATTTTCTTTTCCCCCGCCAACGCACCCAGCGTGGCCAGCACAATATGCTTCGCGTCCACTTCGAAAAAGTCGCGCAACGCCGCCCGGTTCTCACTGCGCCCAAAGCCGTCAGTGCCCAGCGAAACCAGTTGTCCCGGCACCCATTTCGCCAGCGATTCCGGCAGCACCTTCATATAATCGGATGCCGCAATGAACGGCCCCGGCGCATCCTTTAATGTCTCGGTTAAGAAATGGCACCTTCGGCGCTTCGCCAGGATGCAGCATGTTCCAGCGCTCGCAATCATTGGCGTTTCGATACAGTTCCTTGTAGCTGGTCACGCTCCACACATCCGCAGCCACGCCATATTTTTCCTTCAGAATTGTCTGCGCCTTCAACACTTCATACATAATGGTTCCGCTGCCCAGCAGTTGCACCCGCAGCTTCGCATCCGCCGCGTCGGAAGTGTTGAAACGATAGAGCCCCCGCAATACGCCTTCCCGCACGTGCTCGCCTTTCGGCATCTCCGGCATGTGCAGCGGTTCGTTGGTCACCGTGAGGTAGTAGAAAATCGATTCCTGATCCACGTACATGCGCTTGATGCCGTCCTGAATAATGATGGCAATCTCATAAGCGAACGCCGGATCGTAAGCCACCAGGTTCGGCACCGGCAGCGCCAGAACGTGACTGTGCCCGTCCTGATGCTGCAATCCTTCTCCCGCCAGCGTGGTTCGTCCTGCCGTTCCGCCGACCAGAAATCCGCGGCATCGCATATCCGCTGCGGCCCAAATCAAATCCCCAATCCGCTGGAACCCGAACATCGAGTAATAAATAAAAAATGGAATCGTGTTGATACCGTGGTTGGCGTAGGCCGTACCCGCCGCGATAAATGAGCACATCGATCCCGCTTCGGTAATTCCTTCCTCCAGAATTTGTCCGTTCTTTATTTCCTTGTAATAAAGAAGCGTATCCATATCCACAGGCTCATAAAGTTGCCCGACACTCGAATAAATGCCGACCTGCCGGAACAACGCCTCCATTCCAAACGTGCGAGCTTCATCAGGAATAATGGGCACAATCAGCTTGCCCACTTCCGGATCGCGCAGCAGTTTCGCCAGCAACCGCACGAACACCATCGTCGTCGAGGCTTCGCGCCCCTCAGTGCCTTTATAAAATTCTTCAAAGTAGGACTCAGGCACGGGCTTCAGCGGGGTGGCGAGCACTTTGCGCTGCGGCATGTATCCCCCGAGCTGTTGCCGCCGTGCCTGCATGTATTTAATTTCCGCGCTGTCGTCAGAAGGACGGTAGAAAGGCGCATTGTGCAGTTCTTCGTCCGGAATCGGAATCCCGAATCGCGAACGGAACATCGACAGCTCCTCATCATTCAGCTTCTTCTGCTGGTGTGTGATGTTCTTGCCTTCACCCGCCTCGCCCAGCCCATAACCCTTGATGGTTTTCGCTAAAATGATCGTCGGCGAACCGGTATGATCCACCGCTGCCCGGTAAGCCGCATGCACCTTGATCGGATCGTGGCCGCCCAGCCGCATCCGCGCCAGTTGCTCGTCCGATAGGTGTTCCACCATTTTCAGCAGCCGCGGGTCCGTGCCGAACAGGTTCTGTCGGAAGTACGCTCCACTCTCCACAAAGTATTTCTGATACTGCCCGTCGCTGATCTCTCCCAGACGCCTCACTAGAATGCCGTCACGGTCGTTACGAATCAGGCTGTCCCAATCCGAGCCCCAGATCACCTTGATCACGTTCCATCCCGCGCCCCGGAAGATAGCCTCAAGCTCCTGAATGATCTTTCCGTTTCCGCGTACCGGCCCGTCCAGCCGTTGCAAGTTGCAGTTCACCACGAAAATCAAGTTGTCCAGGTTTTCCCGCGAGGCCAGCGTGATCGACCCCAACGATTCCGGCTCATCCATTTCGCCATCGCCCAGAAACGCCCACACCTTGCCGCCGGTCGATTGCTTCAACCCGCGATTCTCCAGATAGCGAATAAATCGCGCGTGATAGATCGCCTGAATCGGTCCCAGGCCCATCGAAACCGTCGGGAACTCCCAGAAATTCGGCATCAACCACGGGTGCGGATAAGAACTCAGCCCGCCCCCCGACTTCAACTCGCGGCGAAAGTTTTCCAGCTTTTCTTTCGGAATGCGCCCTTCAAGATAAGCGCGCGCATAAATTCCAGGCGCCGCGTGGCCTTGGAAATAAACGAAGTCGCGGTCGCCGCTCTCGTTCCGTGCCTGAAAGAAATGGTTGAAAGCGACCTCATACAAAGTCGCAGCCGAAGCGAACGTCGAAATGTGACCGCCAATGCCTTCCTGAATCTTGTTGGCCCGCACCACCATGGCCAGCGCGTTCCAGCGCACCAGGCTCTTGATGCGGCGTTCCATCTCCTGGCTTCCCGGAAACGGCGCCTGCTGCGGCGCAGGAATCGTGTTCTGATATGGGGTGGTCGCGGAAAAAGGAAGATTCACTCCCGCGGCGCGCTTGGCATGCAGCGCCAACTGTTGCAGCAGGCGCCCCGCCCGAACCGGACCGCCGCCCTTGGCGAGCACATAGTCCAGCGAGTCCACCCACTCCCGCGTTTCCAATACCTCTTGACCGTCAGTTTCCGTCTGAGCCACGTCTTACCTCTCCATCGGATGATGCCGAACACTCCATGATATTGAATTACGCAGAATTTTGCTGGGCGATGCCTACGGAGAGACAACCGCCGCGCGGCTGTCCAGTCGAGCGAGAATGTTCATGTGGGGACAGTCGGCCTAAAGTTTATGTGGGGACAGCCGCCCTCAGCTGTCCGTCGAGCGAAGCTCGACGCTTTTTTCGCCGCCGCCAAACTCCGCCACTACCATCAATGCGCAAACGTTCTACAATGCGGACTGCATTTGACTTTTGTTATCGCAGACCACAGCGCGGCGATAACCGCACTACCGAATAACCGCACTACCGAATGCAGCTTCCCAGACTGCGGAAAAACTGACAAATGCGTGCAATACCGTGGAAGAGCGGCGCTTCAGCGCCGCGTAAAGTTTCTAAAATCGGCGTGGGCTTCAGCCCCGGTGGCCGTACCTTGCAGTCCACAACGAGTCTTTCCGCAACCTGTTCAGCCACCGGGATGCGCGCTCACCCATATTCGGCTGGAGGTCCTCCATGCTGCGAATTGCACTGATCGTGCTGGCCGTCGTAATCATCGTCGTCTTCGTTCCGCGCCTCATCTCAGGCTCGCGAACCGCCGCTCCAACCCCCGGCACCGCCGCCCCCGGATTCGCCCTGCCCTCGCAACAAGGCACTTCCGTCAGCTTGCAGGATTTCCGCGGCCAATGGATCGTCCTCTATTTTTATCCCAAGGATCAGACTCCCGGCTGCACCCGCGAAGCTCATAACTTCCAGCTGGATCAATCGAAGTACGCCGAGCGCCACGCCGCGATTCTCGGCGTCAGCGTCGACAGCGTGGACTCTCACAAAAAGTTCTGCGCCAAAGAAGGACTGAACTTCAGGCTGCTGGCCGACAGCGACGGCAAGGTGAGCCAAGCATACGGCTCGCTAACGAACCTTGGGGTAGTAAAGTTCTCCGCCCGCCATACCTTCCTCATCGACCCCACCGGCAAAATCGCAAAAGCCTACACCAACGTCGATCCCGCCCACCACAGCGAAGAGGTTCTAGCTGCCCTCGACGAACTCCAGAAGCGATGAACTGATCATGAAACTGCTTATGTGGGGACGGCCGCCTCGGCCGTCCCGCCGAGCGCAGCGAGGCGGCTCTTCGTATGCGCTGGCAAACAATTTCCCAAATTACCTCAGTAACTTTCGAGCCAATCCCCTGCGTTCTACCATGCCTTTGGCTAGCTCTGAGGGGGAGCTTTCGAAATGGGTGGTCGTGTCACCCGGACACCGCAGTCAGAGGAACTCGCACGCGCCAAGAATCTACGTCGGGCGCTCAAGCGCGGAGCCTCACCTGCGTTCATCCCTCCTGGCACCCCCAATCCGCCCGCTCAGCCATCCACTCTTTCCTGGTATCCGATAGATAAGACTCCCGCGGAAAAGATTTCAACCGAAAAGACTTCGACAGAAAGAATTTCCGCGGAAAAGCATTCTGCACAAAGCGGTTCGCCCCAAAAAGCCACCGAAGAAATCCTCGACCTCCGTCGCCAGTATCTCGAACAGCTGTTCGAGAGCTCGCCCGACGCTATCGTCGTCCTCGATGCCTCCTTCCGCACGCTGTGCGTAAGCCGTGAGTTCCAGAGCATGTTCGGCTACACCGCATCGCAGGCCATGGGGCAGCCCATTGATTCGCTCATTGTTCCCGCGGAGCGCGCCGCCGAATCCGATTGGGCGGCGCAATGCTTGCGCCGCGGCGAGCACATTACCCTCGAAACCCAGCGCCGCTGCAAAGACGGATCGCTGCTCGACGTCTCCCTTTCCGCCGCCCCCTTGATCGTCGCCGGAAAGCCGGACGCCTTCTACGCCCACTATCGCGACATTTCCGGACGCAAGCGCGCCGAGGCCCTCAGCTCGGCTCTCTATCGCATCGCCCAAAAGGCCAGCGGCGCCCAGGATCTTCAGCAGTTCTTCGCCGCCATCCACGCGATCGTCGACGAACTCATGTGCGCCCGTAATTTCTCTATCGTCATTTACGATCCCGAATCACAACTATTGAGCTACCCGTACTTCGTCGACGAACAAGAGTCCGCTCCGGCTTCCGGAAAACCCGCCGCCGGCCTTACCGAATACGTGCTGCGCACCGGCGAGCCTCTACTGTGCACCCCTGAAGTCGCGCAACAAATGCAACACCGCGGCGAACTCAAACTCACCGGCAAGACTCCGCTCCATTGGCTCGGCGTTCCTCTTAAGGCCAACGATCGCACCTTGGGAGCGCTCGTCCTCAAGAGCTATTCCAAGAACGTCCCCTTCCGCGAGCACGACCGGGACGTACTCACCCTGGTTTCGCAGCAGTTAGCCGCCGCCATCGACCGCAAACGCAATGAGCAGGCGCTGCGCCGCTCCGAAGTCCGCTATCGCTCTCTGGTGCAAACCGCCGTCTACGGAATTTATCGCTCCAGCCTCGAAGGCAATTTTCTCGACGTCAACCCCGCGCTCATCGGAATGCTCGGCTACAACTCCGCTCTGGAAGTCCTCGCGCTCGATCCTCAAAAAGACGTCTTCGTCGATCCCGCCGAATACACCCGCCTGGTCGACGAATTCCGCCGCACCGGACGCATGGACGGTTTTGAAGTCCGCTGGAAGCGCAAAGACGACGGCATTATCACCGTCCGCATCAGCGGCCGCGCCGTCGCCGGCGGAGACGAACCCTCCGACGCACTCGAAGCCATTGCCGAAGACATCACCGAGCGCCGCCTGCTCGAAGATCAATTCCGTCAGGCCCAGAAAATGGAAGCCGTCGGCCGCCTCGCCGGCGGCATCGCGCACGATTTCAACAATCTGCTCATGGTTATCAGCGGCTATACCGAAGTCCTGCTAGACCAGCTCACCCTCGGCCATCCGCTGCATGCCAAAGCTGAAGCCATTCAGCAAGCCTCCGACCGCGCCACTACGCTAACGCGCCAGCTCCTCGCCTTCAGCCGTAAACAGCTTCTCGAACTCAAAGTCATCGACGTCAACGCCATCGTCACCGACATGGAGCGCCTCCTGCGTCCGCTCATCGGAGAAGATATCCAGCTCACCACCAGCCTCGCTCCCAATGTCGGCTGCACTCGCGCCGACGCCGGCCAGCTCGAGCAAGTCATCATGAATCTCGTAGTCAATGCCAAAGACGCCATGCCCAGCGGCGGCGAAATCTGCATCCGCACCGCCAGCGTCATGCTCGACGATTCCTATCGCCCGGAAAATACTTTCATCAAAAACGGCCCCTACATCATGATTTCCGTCAGCGACACCGGCCAGGGCATGGACCGCGAAACCCAGGCCCGCATCTTCGAACCATTTTTCACCACCAAAGAAAAAGGCAAAGGCACCGGCCTCGGACTCTCCACCGTCTACGGCATCATCAAGCAAAGCGGCGGCTACGTTTTCGTCCAGAGCGAACTCGGCCGCGGCACCGTCTTCACCATTTATTTCCCGCGCGTCGACGAATGCTCCGAGGTTCGCGGCAACATTCCCGTTTCCCTCGCCGCCGCCGGTGGAACCGAAACCGTCCTCCTGGTCGAGGACGAAGACTCCGTCCGCCAGTTAGTCCGCGAAACCCTCGAATCCCGCGGCTATCGCGTCTTCGAAGCCGCCACCGGTGAGGCCGCACTCACCTTCGCCGCTGCCTGCCCCGATCCCATCCACCTAATCATCACCGACGTAGTCATGCCCGGCCTCAACGGTCACGAACTAGTCCAGAAACTACTGCTCACGCGCCCCGGCATCAAAGTCCTCTACCTCTCCGGCTATGCCCAGGACGCTTTCTCCAACCCCATCGCCGCCGAAGCCCAGAAAACTTTCCTGCAAAAACCCTTCACCCTCCAAAGCCTCGCCCGCAAAGTAAGAGAAATCCTAGGCCCACCCACCAACTAAGTTGGAAGATAAGTGGTTATGTGGGGATGGCCGCCTCGGTCGTCCAGCCAAGCGCAGCGAGGCGCATGCAGTGCCTAATCACACGTCAGCGCCCCAACCGCACGCGCAACCGTGGAAGAGCGGCGCTTCAGCGCCGCGTCAGCATCCTCCTTTGATAAAGGGCTTTAGCCCCTGACGAACCTCGCCTTCCGCCCAACATAAAATCCCGCAACCCCAACCCTGAATCCCCATCCTGCACCTCATCATCAGTACAATAAGAACTCTAGGAGGAAAAATCATGGCTCACGAACTACCGCCCCTGCCTTATGACTATGCAGCCTTGGAACCCGTAATCGACAAGCAGACGATGACCATCCACCACGACCTTCATCACGGTGCCTACGTAAAAAATCTGAACGCCGCTCTCGAAAAGCATCCCGACCTCTTCAAGAAAAGCGCCGAAGATCTAATCCGCGACCTCAACGCCATCCCCGAAGACATTCGCGCAGCCGTCCGCAACAACGCCGGAGGCCACGTCAACCACACCATGTTCTGGAAAATCATGAAGCCCAAAGGCGGCGGCGATCCCACCGGCCCCATCGCCCAGGCCATCACCAAAACTTTCGGCAGCTTCAAAGATTTCCAAACCAAATTCAACGACGCCGGCGTAAAACAATTCGGCAGCGGATGGGTCTGGCTAGCCAGCAAAGGCGGCGACGATCTGCACATCATGTCCACGCCCAACCAGGACAGCCCCATCTCCGTAGGTCACTTCCCCGTCTTCGGCAACGACGTCTGGGAACACGCCTACTATCTGAAATACAACAACCGCCGTCCCGAATATCTTGCGGCCTGGTGGAACGTAATCAACTGGGACGAAGTAAACCAGCGTTACGAATCCTTCAAGACTGGCAAAGCAGTAGCTGAGCCAGCCCTGGCACGTTAACTGGATCGTGTAGGGCGGGCGCCCTCGCCCGCCTGCCTTTGACGTTGACTTCGATTTCGCCAGCACCAGCAAGAATCATCTGGGGACAGCCGCCTCGGCTGCCTGCCCTGAGCGAAGCCGAAGGGTCCAGCATACGAAGCGAGCGCCAAAGCAATAAAAGCAAAAAGGCCCCGCACCAGCGGGGCCTTTCCACTTTCACCGCGGAGTTCTCTCCGCGCGGATCACTCATCTCCCACTAAGCCGCAGCAGTCTCCAGATACCCGCCGGGATCAGCCTGGAATTCCCTCATGCAACCCTCGGAGCAGAAGAAATATTTCCGTCCCGCAAACTGCGCTTGGTATTCGGACTTCTTTTTCTCGTCCACAGTCATTCCACAAACCGGATCCGTAGTCATCCTTCCTCCTCCGACGAAAATTTGTCTGATGACATCCACCTAATCTGTCCGCCGGGCTCGCATGGTTCTCCAAAAAGCCAGCAACTGAAAATTGGTCACTGAACACTGACCACTGACCACTGAACACTGAATACTGACCACTGCCTTTCTGCATTTCCTGTGCACCCCCTGTGTACAACAAGTCTCCGCGCTCTCTCAAGTTTTTCACCTCCCGCATTCGTGCAAACCGAACCAAGCCCTCCAAGCGGCTTACAGCCATACCGTCCAGGAGATTTCTGATCCATGTCGATCCGCGAAAATCCGTGGCAAACATTTTCCTCAACTGCACCAAAAATACTGAATTGACCGCGCGCCCTTTCGTCCGTACATTCTGATTCGCCCTCAACAAAACAAAGAATCGGACCTCGGCCCATGACACCAACCGGCCCGCGGCCGCAACCAGAAATGAATAACTGTTGATCTGCAGCCGCCGTCGCCATCCAAAACCGAAAACCGAAAACCGAAGACCAGAACCGGAAGCCGAAGCCGAGAGCCCAGAAGAATGAAAGCAGCCACCCCATGGATCACCTATCGCACTCGCTTTCTAGTCAAAGGCAGACAGCTCACCAACAGCCTAACCTTCACCGACCTTCTCGGTCGTCAGCACTCTGGACGCAAGGGCGATTACCTCGTCGAATCGAGCGACGGCGTTCTCAGCATCACTCCCAAGCGGATCTTCGAGGATATCTACGTGCCCGTGCTGCTTGGCGAGACTCCGATCCAGGACGACACTCAAATGCAACCGGGCCCTTTGCCGCAACACGAAACTCTGAGCCGGGCGGATATGTCCCGTCAGCCCGAAGCCGGACGGCAACGCGGAACCGCCATCCTCTCGCTCCCGCCCCACCTAACCCGAAAATCTCCCCAACCCTACCGCGAACGCCGCAACCCCAGCCAAGTCCTCCGCTCGCTCTAGCCGGCAAGAGGCATCGAGCAGGTCTTCCCGGCCCGCGTCAAAAAGGTCGCGGAGGGGTGGGGCAGCCCTTCAAGGCCCGAGGCAAGAGGACTGAGCAGATTTTCGAGGCGAGAGGCAAGAGGAGGGTAGACCAGGCCTTCAAGGCCTACGTGAAAAGGGCCCAAAAACCCGGCGGCCTTTAGCCCCCAGGTAAAGCCAAACAGTCAGCCGGAAACTGAGGAACAACAGCGCCGCGAACGCCACCCAGGATTGAACTGGGCTTCAGCCCCGGAGGAACCGACTGACCACTGACCACTGACCACTGACCACTGACCACTGACCACTGACAAAACACTGACCACTGACCACTGACCGCAATTGTGGAAAACGAATCCCGAACAGCAGCTCCAAGACGGCACCAAGCCCGTCATTGTTGAAGATACAACCTGTAGTGTTTCTCTCTTGACAGGCACAATAAGCGGGAGTAACTTTGCAATCCCATAGCAACTTTTTTTGGAAATCCGCCCGCGGGAACGGTGCGGATTTCTTAACTGAAAAACAAGCATTAAAGGCAAAACCTGCAGGAGGGCGTCAGGCCAGAGGTGACCCGGCGCCACCTGTAAGCATAAGAAAACAATAATCAACCGGACGCTAGAAACCGGACGCTAGAAACCGGAAACGAGAAACTGAAAACTGCTTTTGGAAGTGCGGTGGCCGTTCCCCCGACCCTCCCCCGGGTGAACGACTAAGTAAGGAAGAACATGTCCATCAGCGGTCGGCAGGTTCTAGCCCCGAAGGGGCGGCATGTGAAAGCCCGGCACGTTAGTGCCGGGTAGAGGGAAAGGCAGAGCGAGTCCCGTTAGGGACGCCACAAGTTCTCCTTACTCTTGAAAGCTGGAAACAACTTTTTTCAGCTCCCCCGGGATAAACGACTTCTCCCGTGGTATCTGGAATTCAAGGAGCCCAGGATGGAAGCTCTAACCCGCCTCGTTGTCGATTCTCTAACCCGGCACGGCCTTGATCGCCCCGTGGATCCCCGCCGTCTTCAGTGGTCGCGTTGGTTCCGCTGCGAATCCCACCACAGCCTTCTGGTAGTTCCCAGCAAGCCCGGCATCTTCGCAATCGGCGAAGAGGTCATGGACTTGGGCAGCAGCAAAACTAACGTGGAGACAAGCGGCGGCAATGCTTTTGGAGTCAGCAAGATCCAGGCTTCGGCCGTTGAGGTGCCCGTCCGCCGCATGCTCGCCGTCCTCCAATTCTCCGAAGACGACGACATGGCCTTCACCCTCGACCGCATGTTCACCCGCGCAAACCCGCTCCGAGCTCGCCTCGCTTCCGGACGCTGCTTTCTCCGCTTCGTAGTAATCGAAGACGCCAACCAGCGCCGAAGCATTTGCGCCGTCCTGAATCAATGGATGCAATCCTCCGCCGAAAAGGCCACCGGCCTGCCCGCAGACTTCCAGTCATCGCTGGAACTGGCAAGTGTGGGGCGGGCGCCCTCGCCCGCCACTGCGGACGGCGGCACAACCCGTGTGGGTCGGACACTCCTGTCCGACTCTGCCGACAGCACACGAAACCCAGCCAGGACGACGCAGCCAAAGCCGGACACAAAATACCCGGCCCCATACCCAGATTCCGGAGCCAACAAAAACCTTCACTGTCCTCACCCCCTACCCTCCGGCTTCTAAACCGAAGGGTGGCGAGGGGTGCCATAAGACTTGGCCTTGAAGAGGCACGGCTTCAGCCGCCAGCTTGGGTTTTGAAAGGGCGCGGCTTCAGCCGCACGGCTTGGGTTTTGAAGGGGCATAGCTTCAGCCGCCAGCTTGGGTTTTGAAAGGGCGCGGCTTCAGCCGCACGGCACGAGATTCGTATCAGGGCGCGGCTTCAGCCGCGCCGCTACAAGGCGCAAGGAACGGGGCTTTAGCCCCTGGGGTCTTTGAATTAATGAAGCACCACCGACACCAGCAGCACCGTGGAAGAGCGGCGCTTAAGCGCCGCGTAAGAAGCGGAAATGATCCGGGGCTTTAGCCCCCCAGGGGGGCAATTCCAACGCGGAATCGCCCCACGCTAGATAGAATCTAATTAAATTGGAGAGATCAATGCCCGAGCTGAAAACCTCAACCACCGAAACCACAACCGCAGCCCCGTTTGCCTCTGCGAACCCGTCTGCCTCCCCGAAGAAGACCGCCCCCGGCCTTTCCTTCCGCCGCCTCTTCACCAAGCTCGGAGTCTCCCCCTACGACGAACTCGAGTGGGACCTCCGTCTAGCTCAGATCACCGACGCCAAAGGCGAAGTGATCTTCGAGCAAAAAGATGTCGAAGTCCCCAAAGACTGGTCCATGACCGCCACCAACATCGTGGCCTCGAAATACTTGCACGGCAAGCTAGGCACGCCCGAGCGCGAAACCGGGGTCCGCCAGCTCGTCACCCGCGTTGCCGAAACCATCCGCAACTGGGGACTAGCCCAGGGCTACTTCAAAACTCCCGAAGACGGAGCCACCTTCCACGACGAACTCGTCCACATTCTCGTTCGCCAGTACGCCGCCTTCAATTCCCCGGTCTGGTTCAACGTAGGCTGCGACCGCATCGAGCCCAACTCCGACGCCCGCAACTGGCACTGGAATCCCCAGACCCAGCAAGTAGAGTTCGGTGTAACCGGCTACAGCAAGCCGCAATGTTCCGCCTGCTTCATCAACTCAGTAAAAGATTCGCTGGATTCCATCCTCACCCTGGCCAAGACTGAAGGCATGCTCTTCAAGTGGGGATCAGGCACCGGCACCAATCTCTCCCCGCTGCGTGGCTCGACCGAAGGCTTAAGCGGCGGAGGCACCGCCAGCGGCCCGCTTAGCTTCATGAAAGGTTTCGACGCCTTCGCCGGAGTAATCAAGTCCGGAGGCAAAACTCGCCGTGCCGCCAAGATGGTAATCCTCAACGTAGACCATCCCGACATCGTCGAGTTCATCGAGTGCAAGCAGAAAGAAGAAGCGAAGGCCCACGCGTTAGTAGCCCAGGGATACGACGGCTCGCACCCCGACTCCGACGCCTACTCCTCCATCTTCTTCCAGAACGCAAATAACTCCGTCCGCGTAACCGACGACTTCATGTACGCCGTAGTCCGCGACACCGACTTCTCCACAAAGGCAATCGGCGACGGAAGCGTAATGAAGACTTACAAAGCCAAAGACCTGATGCGCAAACTTTCCGAAGCCACCTGGCACTGCGGCGATCCCGGCATGCAATACGACACCACCACAAATCGCTGGCACACGTCGAAGAACACAGCAAGAATCAATGCCAGCAATCCATGCAGCGAATACATGTTCCTGGATGACTCGGCCTGCAATCTAGCCAGCCTGAACCTGCTGAAGTTCGCCCCCAACGGGACGTTCGACGTAGAAGCCTACCGCCACGCAGTAGACATCCTGATCACAGCACAGGAAATCCTCGTAGACAACGCGGGATATCCCACCGAAATGATCATGCGCAACAGCCATGACTACCGCCCCCTGGGATTAGGCTATGCAAATCTAGGCGCGCTACTAATGGCCGCAGGCCTGCCCTACGACAGCGACGGAGGCCGCGACTACGCCGCCTGCGTAACCGCAATCATGTGCGGCGAAGCCTACCTCCAATCCAGCAAGATCGCCGAACAATGCCCCCCACTAACCCCAGCCACCGAAACAGTAGCCACGCGCCTCGGCGTAACCGAAGCAGCAGCCATGCCGGGAGGAGCCTGCCCCGGCTGGTACATAAACCGCGAACCATTCCTGGACGTAATCCGAATGCACCGCGCGAGTGTAAACAACATCAACAAAAGTAACGTCCCAACCCCACTCTACGAATCCAGCAAACAATGCTGGGACGAAGCCTTAGCCCAAGGCGAAAAGCACGGCTACAGAAATAGCCAGGTAACAGTCCTAGCCCCCACCGGCACAATAGGCTTCATGATGGACTGCGACACAACCGGCGTCGAGCCTGACCTTGCGCTGGTGAAGTACAAGAAGCTCGTAGGCGGAGGCATGATTAAAATTGTCAATCAAACCGTGCCCACCGCGCTGTTCAAGCTGGGCTACGATCACGATCAGGCTAACGCTATTGTTAGTTACATCGACGCTACCGGGACCATTGAAGGGGCGCCGCATGTTAAGGACGAGCATCTGGCGGTGTTTGATTGCTCGTTCAAGCCGGCTAAGGGGACTCGGTCGATTGCTTACATGGGGCATCTGCGGATGATGGCTGCCGCGCAGCCATTCATCTCCGGAGCGATATCGAAGACGGTCAATCTTCCTAACAACGCGACCGTCGAAGACATCATGGAGTCGTACTTGCAAGCCTGGAAGCTTGGCCTGAAAGCCGTCGCTGTTTACCGTGACGGATGCAAGCAATCGCAACCACTTTCGGCCGCAGGCACCAAGACTGCGAACTCCAGCAAAGACGATGCGCGGGTCTCAGCGCCGCGAGAAGAAGAAAACCTCAACGCTCCTCCGCGTGCAGTCCGTCACAAGCTGGCCGAGGAGCGCATGTCGATCACGCACAAATTCAAAGTCGGAGACCACGAGGGCTACATCACCGTCGGCCTCTATCCCGATGGAGAGCCCGGCGAACTGTTCATCACCATGGCCAAAGAAGGATCCACCGTCTCCGGCCTGATGGATAGCTTTGCGCTGGCCGCGTCCATTGCGCTGCAGCATGGTGTGCCGCTGAAGTTGCTCTGCGAGAAATTCGCGCACACGCGCTTTGAGCCCAGCGGATGGACTACTAATCCCGATATTGGCTTTGCCAAGTCGATCATGGACTACATCTTCCGCTGGCTCCAGTTGCGTTTTCTGACTGGGCAGCAGCAGATGCTGTTTGAGAGCTTCCGACCGAAGCTGTCAGCCATCAGCTCTCAGCCGTCAGAAGCCGAAGAGATGACCGGCAGTGTAGGGCGGGCGCCCTCGCCCGCCTCTGGCAGCGTACATGCGGCTGATCAGTTGGCCGGAATCATCGACCTCGGCGACGCCCCTAGCTGCAGCTTCTGCGGCAGCATCATGACGCGGAATGGTTCGTGCTATCGGTGCGGGAGTTGTGGGAGCACCAGCGGGTGCAGCTAAGAGGGCTCTTCATGGACGGGTCTCGGTCGGCGTATGCGGCAGGCGACTGGCTGAGGTTAGCAGATTGTGGGACGCATCATGAGTGCATTGTCTGACAAACAGCCGGCGGCGACGATTGAGTCGTCGCTGGTTCGTAATTCCAAGTCGGCTATGTTTGCGGCCGTCGAAATTCACAATAAGCCCATCTTCCCATATCGCTACGAGGTGTGCACCCTGCTGGTCGTGAACGCTTGGGAACTCGCGCTCAAGGCTTACATTGCGGGGAAAATGCCATCGGTCAGGCTTGTCAGGGAAGACGGCACCACCAAGCCTTTTCCGGAGTGCGTCGCCTGCGTCGCCAGCCACCTTGGCAAGCCGTTTGAGGCCACCAGATACAACTTGGAAATTCTGTACGAGTACCGGAATAGGGTGGCACATTTTTATCCGGATGACTTGGACGTCGTTGTGCTCAGTTTGCTGAAGTGTTCGGTACTTTTCTTCACCGAATTCATCGCGGCGTGCTTTGGTGAAAGGATCTATGAAGAGGTGAACTTGATTTTGTTGCCGATCGGGTTCACGAAGCCTGTCTCGCCTTTGGATTTCATTTCCAATCGTTCCGCTGCGAAAGACTGTTCTGAGGGGGTGCGGGCGTTTTTGCGGATGATAACGAAAAGTTCCGAAGCACTGCAGGCTCAGGGGATTGATGAATCGGTGGTTGTGAACTATTCAATGGCTCTTTTCAATGAGTCGCGTATCAAGAACGCTGACCTGATCGCAGCGATCAATAATGCCACGCCGTCGGAAGGCATCCTAGTCGTGCATAATGTCCTAGCGCGCGCGAACTTCACAACAGATCCGTCTGCGAAACAAATCAGATTGTCTGAGGAGACAATTTTTTCGACCATTTTCACTGAGACGTATAGTGACGTGCTTGCCGCTTCCCGCAGGATGTTTGGCGACTTCAGTCAGAACGCTCGCTTTAACACGATCATGCGGGGACTGAAAGAAGGACCCTAGCCTGCGAAAACGGCGTTTCTTAGACCCAAAGTCTCCAGACGGCTACGGAAGGGATTTTTACCACAAGCGCATCTACGACGAACTTGCAAAGCATTACACTATGCGTCCCGACGCAACTTATACAGCACCGATAGCGGGCGCATCAATTAAGAATGCGAGCTAGTCGCCAGCCACCGCTAGTTGGGCTGCCGGATCCAATGCCGCGAGAGCATTCCGGATTTCTTCGTTGATGTCCGATTCTTGGACTCTGCTCTCCAGAATGATTGGCGCGTCGGGGGGCACGAGGTGCAACACTCTTTGGAAAGCAAGAACAGATTCCAGACTTAGAGCATCGTGCTTGCTTTGGGTGTTCACTTCGCTCACGTGAATCTGTTGGATTCGGCGAGCGAATCTCTGCAGGATCGCCGAGGCCTCACTCATCGTAGGATCTACCTGACGCGCGTGCCCGATATCGAAGCAGAATGATGCGTTGGGTAAGTGTCTGAAGATTTCAGCGAGATCATTGGCCGTTTGGCCAATCGGCTTCCTTTTGTCCATATTCTCTACGCAGAGCCTGTTTCCCAGTTGCGCCCACTCTTGGCGGGTATACATGGCATCGGGATGCACGATGATGGGCCATCCACGGCGCGCGACTTGTTGAAGGAGTCGCAAGGCCTCCGCCTCGAAAGCAGGTTCCATTGCGCTAGGTGCGTGAAGTGAGACGTATTGGAAGCGGCTCAAATCCAGTCCGTCAAGCTGTTCAACGAGTGGAGCGAGTTCGTGCTGTCTCAATGCCGATAACTCCACAGCGGAAACGTTTTTTTCTGCCAGCATCTGCAACGCCGCATGGAAGTCCCCCAGTGCGAGTGCGCCAGTGGAAAAGCCGATGCTTCTCATTAGAAAACCCCGTATTTTCGAGTAAGTGGTGCTACGCTTGGATTTTCGAAGAAAACTTGATCCAGAGCGTTCTCAAATACCCTGCTTATTTCTCTTATGTGTTGAAATGTCGGATCCGTCCTGGAATCAGATGCACGCAGCGCTTTGAGCGCTTCGCGTGACTTCTCATCGTCGAGAATGCCTAGAAATTCAGCATAGGCTCCAAACAGGTCTTTTGCGATGACTTCCGGAACTTTGTATTGTTCCATCGACTTCGCCAAGATTTCCAACGGCGTCTTCCTCACATAGTCTCTGATGTGATTGATCAGTTTCAGCTTTATATCATCTCTGTCGGTGGAAATCTGATCGTTTAGCTCCGAGTCCAAATTTGCACTAAAACAGACGAGCAGTCCCGAGGCGAAGATCAATTTTCTCGACATTCGCAGCTTTGCGTTGCGCAGTCCCCAACCCGCTCCCGCGCGGTCCCTTTGCTTGCTGGCGAAATCAACAGCCATCGTCCGCCAGAATCGAACAATGTCATTCAGTAGAAAGCGAGGCACGCGATATCTCCTGGAGTCGTGAGTTAGCGGGTGAACGTCCTCTTCAAGGTACCGATTTATCACGCCACGGATGACCCGCTCGTATGCTTCTGTTCTCCTGCCGATTGGGCATGATTCAAGGAGGAGCAATATCCGCTGGGTTGTATTCTTGTTCGTGTCGTACTGACCGCCAATCTGGTGGATGATGTCATGGCTGAAGGCCATGTTTCCAAATGTTCCGGTCGGCCCCGGTTCTTCGTATCCCTTGTCCCGAAAAAGCCGCTGGATGTGTTGACTGATTTTGAGGTGGTCAGAATTGGCTTCGCCGTCGATCAGGTACGTCCAATCGAGGTCGCTTTTGGATGTCCATTCCCCTCTGGCGAGCGAACCGAAGACGACAAGGCTTGTGTCCTCGGATGCGTATTTCCCAATCTCGTCCGACAGGAGCTTGTCCAACTCTTCTCGCGTCCTCAGTGACGCTTCGCGAGTCCTCTTCAGCACCTCCGAATCGAGGAGCCCCGTCGAGGCCGCTGTGGTGGACTTGGCACCAGGCATCGAGCATCATTCTAGCAACGTTTCATGAGTTATCGCCCCGTACGCACCTTCTCGGATACCCCAATTCTATCTGTTGTCCGTGCTGGAGCCCTTTTCACAGCCGGGTGCCCCATCTTTCGCGCACTTTGCGAAAGGTGGGATTCCACGACACCGTCCCTCCAGGGAATTCGGGAGCGCACGACAACCTTGAGTCTCGGGGGTTTGGTCGGGGCTTGTAATAATCATATGCGGCTTTACGCGGCGCTGAAGCGCCGCTCTTCCACGGTGCTGCTTGCGGCGGTTCATTTTCTGGGGTTTGCGGCATGAGTGAAGTCGTGCCTTCCCAACTTTGTCCCATCTCGGAGAAACGTCCACGGGGGCTGAAGCCCGGTTGCTTTTCTGAACGCTTTACGCGGCGCTGAAGCGCCGCCCTTCCACGGTGCTGCTTGCGGCGGTTCATTTTCTGGGGTTTGCGGCATGAGTGAAGTCGTGCCCCTCCCGGTCGTGGCGCTTCCGAATCCTTAAGAGGGATGCGGCCGTGGAATCCCACTCTTCGCAAAGTGCGCGAAGAATGGGCCACCCTTGATTCGTGGTGGTGTCGGCTTATTGCGGGTTCCCTTCGGCTTCGCTCAGGGCAGGTTCTCACCGGGCTTTCTGCCAGTTCGGAATGACAAACTTTTGGGGACTTGTGGCGCGGCCTTTCTTTCGCCCTTCGGGGCTGGTTTTCATTCCTCCTTTTACCCAGGGCCGGGTGCCCCATCTTTCGCGCACTTTGCGAAAGGTGGGATTCCACGGTCCCTTCCCTGTAGGGAATTCGGGAGCGCACGACAACCTTGAGTCTCGGGGGTTTGGTCGGGGCTTGTAATGATCATGTGCGGCTTGAACGCGGCGCTGAAGCGCCGCTCTTCCACGGTGCTGCTTGCGGCGGTGCATTTTCTGGGGTTTGCGGCATGAGTGAAGTCGTGCCTTCCCAACTCTGTCCCATCTCGGAGAAACGTCCACGGGGGCTAAAGCCCGGTTCTTCTTGGGGGGCTTTACGCGGCGCTTAAGCGCCGCTCTTTCACGTCACTGCTTGCGGCGGTCCATCTTTCTGGGGCTTTGCGGCACGAATGGAGTCGTGCCTTCCCGACTCTGTCGAATCTCGGAAAAACATCCACGGGGGCTGAAGCCCGGTTGCTTTTCTGAACGCTTTACGCGGCGCTTAAGCGCCGCTCTTCCACGGTGCTGCGTGGGTTCGTCGTCCATGATCGGCAGTGGGTTCGCGAATGTATGTGTGCAGAGAGAACGCGGCAGCAGTGTCGCTCCGGACGCCGGCGCGACCGTGGAAGAGCGGCCCTTCCAGGGCCGCGTCATCGTCGCATAAAAATTCTTGGCTTTAGCCCCTGTGGTCGTCTCCGCGTCGAACATCATTCCCAATTTGGAAGCAGTTTTTTCCGTCTGGTGACGGATATCACACCGGATTACTTTCCTGCCCGCTACGATCCGAATTATGGATTCACAACGTACATTTTTCATTACGACGGTTACATGGCAACGCTTGCCGATCTTTCGTATCGAATCCCGGGCGCGGCTTCTGGTTGAGGTGCTGCTCGGGTATCGAGATCAAGGGAAATATTTGCTGCACGAGTTTGTCGTCGTGCCAGACCACATTCATGTGCTCCTCACGCCTGCGCCTGAAATCTCTTTGGAGAGGGCTATGCAATTTATCAAAGGCGGATATTCGTATCGGCTTCGGAAGGTGGAGAAGATTCAGGTGTGGCAGGAGAGTTTTACGAATCATCGGATTCGGGATGCGGAGGATTACGAGAGACATTGCGAGTATGTGCGTATGAATCCAGTACGGGCGAAGTTGGCGCGGGATGCGGGGGCATATCCGTTTTCTTCGGCGAGTTCGGGATTCCGGTTGGATGACATGCCACGGGGGCTAAAGCCCGGTTTCCCCAAGAGCGCTTGACGCGGCGCTGAAGCGCCGCTCTTCCACGGTGCTGCATGGGTTCGTTTTCGACGCGTGCGTTTTCCTTCCATGCGTGTCCGATGGCTCCTAACGTTGGCCGAGAGAGGTCGGTTGCATTCTTGGGGTTGTCTGCCGCTTGCGCGACGTGGAAGAGCGGCCCTTTCAGGGCCGCGTCAGCGAATGCAAGAATCGAGGCTTCAGCCCCTGTGGTCGTATTCCGATGCGGCTTTGGCGGAGCATCCGAGGCCAAAGCTCGGCCTCTCCAAGAGCGCTTGACGCGGCGTTGAAGCGCCGCTCTTCCACGTCACTGCTAGCGTCACGCTTCCGTTCCCCATGCGTTGCTGCTCCCGAAGCCCGCGGAGTTTTCCACAGCGAATCCTTGTGACATCCGACCGTGACTCTGAGTTTTGGAGTTGAAACACTTGGAATCGGTGGTGAGTGGTCGGGCGGGCGGGCAGGGTTCGTGGTGGCGGAGATCCTTCGGCGACGAAAGGATGTCGCCTCAGGATGACAACGTGACGAAAAGATGTCGCTTCAGGATGACAACGTATGGTGGGCGGCGAGAGGAGTTTTGCTATGCGGAGGAAGGCTAATCGGATGGCTGGTGGGTTGTTGAAGGGGTGCAAGGAGCGGGGGGAGTGGGCGGAACTTTATTTCATGATGATGGCGGTGGGCTTGGGGATGAAGGTGTTGCGGCTGTTTGGGGATTCGGGGCGATATGACGTTGGGGTGGAGAACGGGGTGCGGGTGGTGCGGGTGCAGGTTAAGTCTACGATTTACAAGCGTCGGGGGGATGGTTACAGCTTGAATGTCATGGGGCCGGGGCGGAAGAAGTATGCGCCGGGGTCGGTGGATTTTTTTGCGATTTTGCTGATCCCGATTGATGAGTGGTATGTGATCCCGTTTGAGGTTATGGGGAGGACAAATTTGTCGATCCATTTTACGCCGGAGAGCTTGCGGCAGAAGTATGGGGCTTACCGGGAGGCTTGGGACTTGCTGCGGGAGGGTGGGCTGACGATTCAGGCTTGCGTGGATCCGGAGTGGGCGGAGGTGCCGTTCCAAAATCCCTGGAGGGATGGGGCTGTGGAAACCCGCCCTTCGCAAAGTGCACGAAGGATGGGGCGCACTTGGTCGTGGTGGCGTTGGCTGACAGCGGGTTCCTCTGCGCTGCGCGCTTCGGAATGACAAAGTCCTATTAGGGGTCGGGAATTTTACAGTCTGGAAATATGGAGGCGCGGGTCGGAATCGAACCGACGCATAAAGGTTTTGCAGACCTCTCCCTTACCACTTGGGTACCGCGCCCCTAGAGATTAAGTTAGCGTTTCGAGGGAGAAAAGTCCAACGGGGCTTAAGAGAAACTGGAGCGGGAGACGGGGGTCGAACCCGCGACATCGACCTTGGCAAGGTCGCGCTCTACCACTGAGCTACTCCCGCCCTGCGCTCGTGATTATAAATGATGAGTTGGGTGGCGGCAACGGCTGGTGGGCGGCATGGTCAGCGGAAGAACCCGCGCTGTATGAAAATGCGACCACGGGGGCTGAAGCCCGGTTTCTTTCTTAGGCTTTACGCGGCGCTGAAGCGCCGCTCTTCCACGTTCCTACTTCCACGTTCCTACTTCCACGTTCCTACTTCCACTTTCCTACTTCCACTTTCCTACTTCCACTTTAGTGGACGGACCATTGGGGGTCTTGTTCGGGTTTTACGATTTGGCCGTCGCGCATGTGGATGATGCGGTCTCCGAATTTGGCGGCTTCGGGGTTGTGGGTGATCATGAGGACGGTTTGAGCTAACTCCTGGTTGGACTGGCGCAGCATCTTCAGAACTATGTTGGAATTTTCGGTGTCGAGATTGCCGGTGGGTTCGTCGGCTAAGACGATCGCGGGCTGGTTGACCAGGGCGCGGGCGAGGGCTACGCGCTGTTGCTCGCCGCCGGAAAGTTCTGAGGGGCGATGGTTGAGGCGCTTGCTGAGTCCGAGGAGATCGCAGATGCGGAGGAAGAATGCGGGGTCGCGGCCGTTGTTGCCGGAGATTTCCTGGGCGATGGCGATGTTGGAGCGAGCGTCGAGTGTGGGCAGGAGGTTGAATTTTTGGAATACGAATCCGATCTTGCGCTTGCGCATGCGGGTGCGTTCGGCGTCGGAGAGTGTGGCGAAGTCGTCGCCGTCGAGGATTACTTTGCCGGAATCGGCGCGGGTGAGTCCGCCGAGGAGGTAGAAGAGCGTGGATTTTCCGCTGCCAGAGGGGCCGACGACAGTGACGAATTCTCCTTTTTGTATAGCGAAGGAAATGCCGCGGAGGGCGGGGACGTCGATTTTTCCGACGCGATAGGTTTTGTGCAGGTCAATGGCTTCGATGAAAGCGGGCATGCCTTAGTTGAGTTTACACGATGGGTTGGGAGGAGGGCTGCGAGTCTCGATGGTGGTGCCGGCCAAGGCCGATATGGAGCGAGCCAAACGCACGATTGTTGCGTCGCAAAAAACGCGACGCTTCGTGCGGCTCGCCCAGATCCTTCACTGCGGCAAAGAACGCTTGTTCAGGATGACAAATTCGTCAGGCGGCGCCTTGGCGGTGTGAGAGTTGCTGGGGGCGCTGCTGCATTTTCTTTGGGCCGCGCTTGCGGACCAGGAGCAGACGGATGCGTTCCAGGAGATCGGCGGGGGCGTACATTCCGCGGGCGAGGAAGACGTCGGCTTGCGATTCGTGATCGTAGACGCGGACCTTACTGGAAATGAGGATGGCCGGAGTTTGCGGCGAGAGATTTTTTATGGCGGCGATCAGTTGCGGGCCGTCGAGGCCGGGCATGGCCATGTCGGTGACTACGAGATCGATGCCGCCCTGCTTGAAGCGTTCGAGAGCTTCTTCGCCGCGGGCGTAGCTGGCCACGCGGTAGCCGCGGGTCTCGAGCATGATTTTGCGATAGGAAAGAGATTGTTCGTTGTCGTCGACGCAAAGGATGGTGCGCTTGGGTTTCATCCACCGCCTGAATCCGCTGGTCGCCGGCTGTGACCTGAGGTCAACCACCGGAAGCCAGCGAATTTTTTCTCTGTCATGAAGGATAGAAGAGCGAAGTGATCCTATCGGTAAGGCGGTCGCGATGTAAAGTAGCGTCATAGCAAATGGGAAGTTCTGGCCATTGACTTTTTTCATCGGTGGCGAAAGGCGCGATTCTCCGCTGCTTGCACATGGCACGTTAGAGGTAAATCTTCTCCGCGCATGATTTCAACCGAGTTGCCGCCGACGCGCACGTTGACTACGCGGTTATCGCAGTTCTTGTTTTTGAAGGAGCCGCTCTCGCGGCTGTCGAAAGAGGCACGCACAAAAATGCGGCTGGGGCGGTTCATCTCGATGCCTTGCTCGATGAGGACGCGCTCGTCGGGTTTCGCGACTCCGTGAGCCACCATCCAGGCGGCGGTACAACCGGCGGCGGAGCCGGTTGCGGGGTCTTCCCCGTTGTAGAAAAGCATGCGGGCGTGAAGGCGGGCTTCGGGGTCCACGGTCTCGCGCGCGACGAAATAGAAAAACTTGCCCGCGGTTTTGGCGAGATACTCGGCGGCGTGGTTGAGATCGATCCGCAGATTTTGGATGATGGCGAGCGATTTCAGTGGAGTCACGGTGAAGGGAACTCCGGTGGAAACGGTTTCGATGGGCAGGGAATCGTCGAAGTCGTGCAGGGGTATTCCCGTGGCTCGCGCGACTTCTTCGCGGTCGTGCTGAATTATGAAGGAGGGATCGATCTGCGTCATCTCGCCGAATGCAGGTTCGCCTGCTTTGTCTTCAAAATCTACGGGCACTTTTCCGACGTTCAGTTCGAGGACGACTTGTTTCGCGCCGGGCTTTTTTGCGTTGCGGCGCAAGGCGAATGCCGTTCCCAGGGTGGGATGGCCAGCGAAGGGGAGTTCCTCCTGCACGGTGAAGATACGGACGCGGATGCCTTGTTCGCGTTCGATGACGGCATCGCGGGGCAGGACGAACGTGGTCTCGGAGAGATTCATCTCACGGGCGAGTGATTGCATCTCGGGGTCGGTTAGGCCGCGCGCGTCCAGGATTACGGCTAGGGAGTTGCCTTCGAGGGGATTGGAGGAGAAGACGTCCCACTGGGTCATGGCGAGATCGCCTTGATGGTTTGGTCATGTTGTGTTCCGGGACTGGGCTTGAAGAAGTTAGGATGCGACGGTTTTGGTTGGTCGATGCAGGAAAGTTGGCGAGGAAGGCCCGCCTTGCCCACACTTGCGGCGATTGCATCTCGAAAGTCTTCGACCACAGAGGGCACGGGTCGCACGGGTCATGCAAGTGTCGCGGTTGACAGGGATAGCGCTGGCTTTTATTCTTGATGCGTGATTTGTCCTTCCAGTGCTGGCGGCGCTTGTTGTTGCATGCGCTCGCCGGCGTGTGGGTAGGGAGTTCAGCCAGATTTCTTCCGACCCACCCGGCGAAACGGGTGGGTTTCGTTTTCATCCGACATTCACCCCAGTTGAGAGCCGGGTCTGACGAGGTTTGCATTTCGCCACGTTCGAGCGAATTAAATTCTAGAGGAGAAAAAAATGACTACCGAAACCGCGACCGAAACCAGCAGCATTCCCGCGCATCAATGACACTGCGCCCAATTTCACCGCCGAGACCACGCAGGGTACGATCAATTTTCACGAATGGATCGGCGATGGCTGGGCGATTTTGTTTTCCCATCCCAAAGATTTCACTCCGGTGTGCACGACCGAACTTGGCTACATGGCGCGGCTTGCAGCCGGAATTCGCCAAGCGCAATACCAAGATTATCGGCTTGAGCGTGGACCCGGTAACGAGCCACGGCAAGTGGGCCGCCGATATTGAAGAGACCCAGGGCGCACAAAGTGAACTATCCGATGATTGGCGACCCTGAACTCAAGATTGCCAAGCTTTACGGCATGTTGCCAGCCGAGAGCGGGCACAGTTCCGAGGGCCGCACAGCGGCGGACAATGCCACCGTGCGCACGGTGTTCGTGGTTGGTCCGGACAAGAAGATCAAACTGCAGCTCAGCTATCCCATGAGCACGGGCCGCAACTTCGACGAAATCTCTGCGCGTGCTTGATTCGATGCAACTCACGGCGAAGCACAAAGTTGCCACGCCGGTGAACTGGAAGCCGGGCGACGAAGTGATCATCCTGCCTTCGGTATCGAACGAGGAAGCACAGCAGAAGTATCCGGGAGGCTGGAAGTCGCCGAAGCCGTATTTGCGGATCGTGCCTCAGCCGAAGTGATGTCGGATATCTGCCTGGATTTACACGAGGCGGCGCCGCCTTCCGCGATGTTCGGAAGGTGGGCACCGCGAACGTTGGCACAATCGGTATGCTGTTATTTCCCACGCGACCGCAATGGTCTCGACAAGCTCACTCAGAGGATGGATTCGTGGTACCCACCCTTGCAAAAAACGCAAGGATGGGGCAGCCTCATTCGGGGAAATCCAGGCAAACATGGAGGAAGGGAAGGCAGGGCAGTCCCGCAGGAAGATTGGTGCTAGCCTAGGAGCCTTCGAAGAACGGTTGTGGAAGCGCATGCGGTCCGGTGATCGTCCCGGTCTTCAAAACCGGCGGGCGGCAGGTTTTCCTGTCACCGGTGGGTTCGACCCCCACTCGCTTCCGCCATTTTTTGAAGAACCATGCAAGGTGAACCCACCCGGGGCTGAAGCCCACCCTGTTTTTGTACCTTGACGCGGCGCTGAAGCGCCGCTCTTCCACGGTCCTGCACGCATTTGTGAGTTTTACTGTAGCGGTTAAAGCTGGGCGGCAGCTTGAACTGGGCAGACTGTCGGTTGCGGCGGGCTCTTTGTCAACGCAGAGCAACGCTACGAAAGGAAATGTGATGTCCGGCGAGGTCAACCCCAACCCTGTGTCCGGTGGACTAAGTTCCGGGCCGCGATACCGCCAGTTTGCAGGAATCGCCGAGTGGATTCTGGTGGCTGCCTTGCTGGCGTTGTTTGCTGGGCGCGGGTTCCTGCCTGCGTGGCGAACTCTCAATACCGACTTTCCGAACTATTATCTCGCGGCGTCTCTCTACCATCGAGGTATTCCTCTCGACCGGGTATATGAGTGGATCTGGTTTCAACGGCAAAAGGACTATGCGGACATACAACAACCGCTGGTGGGATTTGTTCCCAATCCGCCGATGTGCGTGTTGCCGGTTCTGCCGCTGAGTTCACTTTCGCCTTTGGCTGCGAAGCGGGCCTGGCTCATTTTGAATCTCGGGTTTCTTCTGCTTGCGTTGGGGTTGCTGCATCGGGTGACAAAGCTAGGCTGGCGGCGGGCTGCGCTTATTTCCCTGTTGTGCATCGCACCGCTTCGGGCGAATTTCTTGTTTGGTCAGTATTACGTCCTCATTTTGTTGTTGATCTGCGCGGCATATTACGCTTCGTGTTTGAATCATCGATTTACTTCGGGAGTGCTGCTGTCAGCGGCTGCGTCTCTCAAGTTCTTTCCAGCGCTCTTTTTGATCTTGTTTATCTGGAAGCGCGATTGGCGCTCGGCGGCGGGATTGATCGTTGGAACGATCGCGCTGACTGCTATCTCCATCGCCATGTTTGGTACCGAGGTTCACCGGATACTTCTGGCAGAAGTGCTACCCAGGGCGCTTCGCGGCGAGTTAGTTGGACCCTACGAACTGCAGTGGAATTCGTTCACGCCACTCTGGCGTCATCTGTTTCTTTTCGAGCCCGAACTGAACCCTTCTCCGCTTCTGAATTCGCCCGTACTTTATGGCTTGACCCAGGCGATTACGAATGTGGGTTTGTTACTCGGCTTTCTATGGGCTACGCGGGACGACGACTGCGCAAAGCCGAGGAAGCCATTGGAGTGGGCGGCTTTGGTGCCTCTTTCGCTTTTACTCTCTTCTATGCCGGGTTCTTATCACTATTGCGTGCTGGTGTTTACCGGTGTGGTTGGATTAGACGAACTGTTGAAAATTGAAGACAAGCGCTGGGCGCTCCTTTTCATGCTCCTGTTTGCGATTGCCTACGCTCCGGTGCCGGGGCAGATCGGAAGGCTGTTGCTGCCGCGATTGGTGGGAACCCTTGGTCTCATGCCCTGCTGCTGTGGACGGTGGCTTGCGGTAAAGGTTTCCGCATTGGAAGGAGATGGCTGGCAGCGGCTGTGTTGGCGAGCGCGGTGCTCGCGATTTCTAATCTGAATTCGCTGAAGAACCGAAGCGAAGACTTTGGCCGCCGTTTGTCGAGCATCTCCATCGGCCACAGTGCCAGCAATCCTGCAGCAATCGGAGGCCGAGTCGTTTTCACTGAGATGATGAACGAGAAATATGCCGCGATGGACGTGGAAGATCATCAAGTGCACGCCTTGCCTTTCTTTCCCGGCGATGTGCTTTCGGTGGGTGGAAGTGAGAGCAGTGCGGTTGGATATTTTGAATCCGTGAGCCGACAGTCATCGATCATGCAACTTCCGCTCGGGAGTTCAAACCCGATTCCTGAATATGTAGCGACGGGTGAGAAGCCTAAGGTTTCGCCGGATGGCAGATGGCTCGCGTTCGTTCGAGAACAGGGCGGAAGAACCTCCGTTTGGCTTTCGGAAACGAAGTCTCCAACGAATGCGCGAATGATTGTAGATGGCGCGCCGAACATTCTGGATGTGAGTGTTACTTCCGAGGGTGACTTGATCGCTGCTGCGGGTAGTGGGAGTGGGGCGCATTTGATTATGGTGAGGCGGACAACTGGCGTTATGGAGCCACTGACCGGAATTGCTGGTCCGGCGAGATACCCCGCGATCTCTCCCGATGGGAAGCGGTTGGCGTTCGGCCGCCGGCAGTGGGGGTCGTGGCATCTCGTGGTGCGCGACCTGGCAACGGGAGTCGAGCGGCAATTCACGCATGCGGCGTGCAATGCTACGTTGCCGTCGTGGGAGGACAGCCACACATTGTTGTATGCAACCGATTGCGGAAGAGGGCTCGGCCTGAGCGCGCTGGCGCGGGTTGATCTGGAAAGCGTTCCGGCGCAGGACTAAGATGGGCGAGAAACTGTGAGCATACCGTCGGGGCCACCACAAATCGCAAGCTCTCGACCGTTTCAGTTGAGCACCATCTCGATCGCAGCATTGGTTTCTCTGTTTAACTTCGCAGTCTGCTATTTTCGCTCGTTTATATTTCCAAACATCCCACTCCTGCCGTGGGGAGATGCGGTTGGGTTTCTGAACAACGGAAATAGAATTGTTGCGGGCCGACTGCCGTATCGCGATTACTTCGCATTCCTTCCACCTGGAATTGAACTGACCTATGCGCTCTTGATCAGAGAGTTCGGAGCGCGCGCGTGGATTCCGAATCTGTTGATTGCTGGTTTGGCAGCGGCAGTCGCGTGGCTGATGACACTGATTGCGGCGCGGTTGATGCGGGGGGCTGTAATTGCATTGCCGGGACTGCTATTGGCGGGCTTCGTCTTGCCGGGATCGTTCGATGCGACCCATCACTGGTTCAGCACGATCGCGGTGATGGCCGCGGTGCTGGTTCTGTTGGACGGCGATTCATTCCGCAACGTCGCGGCCGCGGGTTTGCTGTGCGGCATAGCAGGCTGGTATACGCAGAGCAAAGGAATGATGGCCGTTGCCGGCTTCGTGACCTATCTGATCTTGAAGAGCCGGCAGGACAAGGCGCCCGCACGCGACGGATGGCTGAAGGGCATGCTTCTATGCG
Source organism: uncultured Acidobacteriaceae bacterium (assembly GCA_963841125.1). Taxonomy (GTDB): domain Bacteria; phylum Acidobacteriota; class Terriglobia; order Terriglobales; family Acidobacteriaceae; genus Sulfotelmatobacter. The sequence goes on along the minus strand of CAWJBH010000003.1, from coordinate 595,932 downwards.
GCTTGGCGGCGGCTGCCTTCGGGGTGGGAAATTTGTATTTCATTCGAGCTGCCGGTCTTAGACGCTGGCTGTATTGCCTGGTGGTGTATCCGCTCCGGTACTATCCTTCGGTTCAGTTGAACAATTGGCGGGTTTATGGGTATGGCTTTAAGTTTGGGCTCGCGACTATCCCGTTCCTTTTTGTTCATCTCACGGTTCCACTGGTGTATGTCATTTGCATTGTCATCATGGTTCGGATATCGAAAAATGAACCTGGCGAGCCTTGGGACAAAATCTGGCTGCTTGTCGTGGCGGGCCTCGCAATGTTTCTTGCGGTTGCCTCATCGCCGGGCTGGAAACGACTTGCAACCAGCAGTCCTCCGGCTGTGATTCTGCTGACCTGGCTTCTGAATCGACCGGGGCGGATTTCGCGGCGGACTTCGGTTCGGACTTCGGTTCGGACTATGGCGAAATTCAGGATCGGGCTGGCAGCGGTGGCGATTGTTATCGCGGTGGCGGGTGCGGTGAGGATCCAAACGCGCGGGATAAGTTTTCTCGATCTCCCGATCGGAAGAACGGCATTCATAGACCCGGCAAGGTACGAAGAATACCGCGACATGATGGAGCGTACTCGCCGCGGACAGTTCATGTTCGGGCCGCCGCCAATTTTATTCGCCTTGCAGGTACGAAACCCCGCTCCGATTGACGTTTTTATCCCTTTCGAATACACCCGGCCTGAACAAGTGACAGCAACGATTCAAGCGCTGGAACGGAACAAAGTTCCAATGCTGATGCTGCATCCTGCAATGTTCACGGACCCGGAGTCAGTTCCGGCGTCCGATCACCTCGATCCGCTTCGAGCTTATTTGGGGGGAAGGTATCGCGTCACCACTTCCTTTAAGACTGGCGATCAATTATGGGAGAGAGTCGATGGCCTGGGACAGGGCGCTAAGTAAGCATAACGAAGCTTCGGCGCGTTGACGAACGCCCTGGAAGAATCTGGTATCGTATTTGCTTCGGATTCTGGGTCGAGAGAAGTGAGACACTTCTCGCAGGACGATCATCCTTCTAGCTCTGGTTTGAGGTGGGCGGCATAGCATGCGGATTGTTTCTCTACTGGCGAGTGCCACTGAAATTGTCTGCGCCTTGGGCGCTGGGGAGATGCTCGTCGGGAGATCGCACGAGTGCGATAACCCGAATTGGGTGAGGCGGCTCCCGGCCTGCAGCGATCCTGCGTTTGATGTGTCGGTTTCGAGCGGGGAAATCGACCAGGAGGTGCGGCGCAGGCTTCGATCCGGTGAGCCGCTGTATCACGTTCACGGAGATTTGATTCGCGAGTTACACCCCGATCTGCTGATCACTCAGTCGCATTGCGAAGTGTGCGCGGTTACGCCCGGAGATGTGGAGCGAAGTTGTGGACATGCCGCGCGGCAACTGGCACTCTCCGCGTCGTCCTTGGAAGACATTTTCCAAAGTATTCTGCGGATCTCGCAAGAGCTCGGTCTGGAGGAGCAGGGCGAAGCGCTAATCGGTCGCGAACGACAGCGACTGGAGGCGGTGAGGGAGAAGGCTGCGCGTTTCAGCCGGCCAACCGTGGTTATGCTCGAGTGGGCAGACCCTGTGTTCGCCATGGGAAACTGGGGTCCGGAGCTGGTGGAGATCGCGAACGGCGAACTCTTACTTGGCAAGAAAGGCGAGTACTCGGCCGCCATTCCTGGCGAGCAGCTTCGCGACGCTGATCCGGAGTGCTTGATCGTAGCGCCGTGCGGATTCAATTTAGAGCGGAGTCTCGGGGAACAAAACGTTTTGGAGCGATATCCGTGGTGGCGGGAGCTTCGGGCGGTGCGAAACGGTAACGTCGCATTTGCAGACGGCAATCTGTTCTTTAACCGTTCCGGGATGACAGTTTCCGAAACGGCAGAGATCATTGCGGAAATCCTTCACGGTGTCCGGTTCGGCGGAGGAACCGAGGGGATCCATTGGCGCCGGATGGGAGCGACTGCCGCGCCAGATGCACGCCGGATCACTGTGAACCAAACTTGACGGTTGAATCTCGTAACCGGAAATAGTCTATGGTCAAGCGGGTTCGTAAGGTCCTGAAAGGGCTGGTTTTCGGCTCGGCAAGCTTCCCTCAGCAGTGTTCCATCGGCTTACACGATCCTCAATCCGAAATCAGCGTCTGGCTGCATGGGCTGGGCCAACCCCGCGACGTCACACAAAACAACGTAATCGCTTCCGCCCGTCCGTTCACGATCGGGATCGGGCTTGAACGTTCGCCCATTTCGGCGGAGGCGGGCGGGACACCTCTGTCACTGCAATTCCGGGAGCGAGACGGAGAACAGCGCCTGCTGGGCGTGATTCGGCTCCGACTGAACGAGGTCACCACTGTAGGGCTCGACCAAGTTGGCTTCTTTGAAATTCTAAGCTGCACGAATTACTGCGTGCCCCGTGCTCGACTCTGGGCTCGCTACGCACAATACGGATACCAGCGGTGGCGTTCCCGAACACACCCCGGCTCGAATGTGCCGATGGTGGGACGCGAAGTCCACAGCGTGTTCGTTTTCTACATTTGCCCACGTCCGGTCGTTCTGGTCAGTGTTGTAGATGGAAACTTCACAAACATCTTTCCCATGGATCTAATCGGGCCCGTCGGAATGCAGCATTTTTCCCTAGCGCTGCACAGCACCAGCACGGCGGTGCCCTTGATGGAGCGTTCGCGCCGCATCGCTTTAAGTAGCGTCCCCATAGAGCAAACTTCGGTGGCTTACCAGCTGGGGAGGAATCACAATAAGACGTCCGTAGAAGCAGATGAGATTCCCTTTGCGACAACAAAATCGGCGGCGTTCGCGCTGCCTGTCCCCTGCTTCGCGCTGCGGGTCAGGGAGATGCAGATTGAATCAGTTCGAACGGTGGGAAGTCACACGCTGTTCCTGGCTCGCACGGTCGAAGATTGCCAGTTAGCTGAGGGCTTGCAGTTGTTTTTCGTCCACGGATTCTATCAAGCGTGGCGGTGCCGGCAGCGGCCGAGTTTACTGGCTGGGTGATTGTGACCGGCAGGCCTCTCCGACAATGTCGCCGGTGTCAACGTCGCTGGATTCGGTTGCGGAGTGCATGTTCCTAAATTCGTAAATCTGGATTGCTGGAACATGGCGGGCGGCCTCAAACATTTCTCCCTTGCCTGCGCTCAGAAAGATCGGCCGCTCCGACTCTTCGAAGGAGCCGCCGTGTACATTCATGCAGGCAAACCCATGCGCTCGAAAACCCGAGACGATACTTTCCGTTGAGTGGCTCACCGTTTCGATCTGCACTGCACTTCGCGCATCGCGGAATCCTGGCCGCCACCCTTGAGAGTACGCGTCCGGGTGCATTTCTGAGATCAAGAGCCGGCCTTGGCGTTTCATCGTTCGCGCAAGCTCACGTGCCATCGAATCCAGATACTGAATGTGATTCAGCGCAAAGGAAGACAGCGCGAAGTCGAACACGGACGATGGAAAGGGGAGTTGTAAACAGTCGGCGAGGACGAGCCGGTTACGGAGTCCTACCGTTCCATGGGCAACGCTGAGCATCGCCGCCGAGAGATCAATCCCCACTACGGTGCTGGCGCCGCGCACGAGCAGCCGGGCGAGCCATCTCCCCGTACCGCATCCCAAGTCGAGAACATTGCAGCCCGCTACATCCGGGAGAATATTCGCGAGGTAACGTTCCTCCAACGCTAAGAGTGGGTTTGGAGTGTCGTCATAGGTTTGGGCCCAACGCTCGTAGCCCTCTTGGACGGAAACGCAGGTGGCCTCGGCGGAGGGGGGAAAGGATACTTGTGCTTGATCGTTGAGCGGGTGTGAGGGCTCTTTCTGCGCCGCAAGGGGGCTCACAAGCTTTCCGCTTTGGGTTTCCGCAATCCGATCATGCGCTGGGTCCACTTCAACTCCATGGGAGCAGAATAGAATCCGAGGCGGTATCTCCAGCTACTGAGTGCTTTTAATGCTAAACGCCCCCACCCTGGGAGACGGATATCCTGCGCCGTGGGCCAGCGAGAAGAGACTACCAGTTCAAAGTTGTCGATCAACTGCTTGGTGCTGGGCCTCAACCATGGAGTTCTCGGATCTTTCTGTGTTGCGAAGCGCTGCCAGGGCTCGGTTGCCCATTCGTCGGGGGTTTCGGGAAACTTGAACTGACCCTCGATGCCGCCATACATCTCAGCGCGCTGTGGAACGGGAGTGTAGTGCTCAACGACAATCTCGGAAACGGGATTGAGTCGTTTGAGTTGACGAATGAACTTGATGCAATCCGCGGTGTCGCCTTCAGGGTCCGCGGGGTTCCCGAAGATGATGGAAAATTCGGGGACGATGCCAAAGCGGCGGATGCGCGAGGCGAGAGCCAGGGTGTCTTCGGCACGCAGGTCCTTGTTCATCTCTTTAAGAACCTTGTTGGAGCCAGACTCGGCACCGAAGAAAATCATGGCGCAGCCGGCGCGGCGGATAGCCTCGAACGTAGCGTCCGAGTATCCCATCATGATGTCAATTCTCGCTTCGCACCACCAGCGCATGTTCAGGGGAGCGATTCGGTCGGCGAGTTCGCGGGCATGCTCCTCGCGCAGAAAAAAATTGTTGTCATAGAACTGTACGGCGTCGACCCCGTAGTTGCTGGCCAGATGACGAAGAATTTGCTCTGTCCGCGCCGGCCCCTCCAGCTTTTCCCGGCTGCCAGAAAAAGTTACGACTCCACAGAAATTGCAGCGAAACGGACAGCCTATGCTGGCCTGATGCACGGCGGTCCTGCGGCCTAAGAAAGTGGGGAGTACATATTTCTCGGCAGGGATGCGGTGATACGGATACCAAGGGAAATCGTCGAGCTTTCTGATGTGGCGTTCCGAATTGTTCCTGTGGGTGCCGTCTGAGTCTTTGTAAGACAGACCCAGAATGGTCTTAAGGTCCCGCTTACCCCGTATCGCTTCGAGCAGCTCCAGAAAGGTTTGTTCTCCCTGTCCGCGCACCGCATAGTCCACGTACGCAGCATTGAGAGTTGCCTGAGTATAGTTCGAGGCAAAATATCCACCCCAAACAATGGGAACATTTGGAAAGAAGCGGCGCACCTCGCGGCAGCTTGCAACCGCGCCGACGGTCTGCGGGCCGGGCATCACGGTGACGGCGAGAAGTTCCACGGTGTGCTCGCGCAGGAGTTTGAGTAGAGTCTCAGTGGGACGGGGATCGAGATTCCCGTCCACGATTGCGACTTCCTCGCTGCCTTCGAGAACGGCGGCAATGGCCAGGATTGACAAGGGGAAGCGCCGGTTCCGAGGCCGCGTTGCTTTCGGGTTGTAGAGAACAATCATGAAGGATAATTCTTGGCGCAGTGTTGCGCGCCTTTCGATGTAGCAATTGAACCGCTGAACTCGCGGGCTGTTAGGTGCAGCTTGCCGCCGTCTCCGGGCCCATCATTTTGGCGTCAACGCTGGGCTTCGGGAGCTTCACAATATTCTTCAGTTGGCGGTTCAGCCAAAGCTCGACCGGGAAACCGAAGAAATCGTGGTTCAATCGCACCCGAGCCGGATAGGCGGTCAGATGTTGAATGGCCTTCGCGAAGCGGCCTGGGCCATTGGCCGCGATTGGAGCGCGATCAAACGCAATTCGAAGGTAGTCCCGCATGGTCTGCACGCGCTGATGCTCTTTGCCTTTAAGCCAAGGCAACACGGTGTATCTCGGGAAATAATTCACCCAGTCTTCGAGCGTCTTTGGCACCTCGATGCCAAGAGAGGCGGCCTTGCTGAAGATTGGAGAGCCGGGATAGGGGGTGAAGATGTTGGTCCAAAATTCCGCTCCCGGAAATTTCTTACAGATGTCCATCATGAAGGCTACGGTCTCGCGTCGCTCCTTATCGCCTTCTCCGGGGTAACCGAAAATGATGTTGAAGGAGGGAATCACTCCGGCTTTGACACAGCGCTCGGTTGATTCATAAATGTCCCCCAACACTTGAAAGTCTTTGTTCATGAGCTTCATCACGGTGGGAGAAGCGGTTTCGATACCCTGACAGATCTGGTGCAGGCCAGAGCGACGAAGCAAAGTCAATTCCGCGACGCTGAGGCGCGCGGTCAGATTAGTGGTTGCCTGGACGCTCCACTTAAAAGTTGCGCCCTTCTGAATCAAAGCCTCGGCGATTTTAAGTGATCGTGGAAGGTCAACCAGGAAATTGTCATCTGCCATCCACAACAAGTCGAGCCGGTAACGGCGAGTGAGGTCGATGGTTTCCTCCACGACCTGTTCGACGGGCAGAGCATTCCACTTGCGGCCGTAGACGCCCGCGTTGGTGCAGTAGGAACAGTTGAAGGGGCAGGCGAGACTCGAAACGTACATCGTCCAGCGGCGGCCGCAAACTCGCTCGTATGCGTCAAAATCAGCCAGTTGGTAAGCTTTGGCCGGCATTTTGTCGAGCGTTTTCAGGGGGCGTTCCGGAGTAAAGTGAGGTTTACCGTCCCGTTTAAAGCCCACTCCGAGCACGTCGTCCAATTCGGCGCCATCCTGAAGATGTTGGACAACTTCCAGCATGCTGTCCTCGCCCTGAGCGCGTACGACGATGTCAACGTACGGGGCCTCCAGCGTCTGGCCTGGCAGGAGCGATGGATGCCATCCCCCGAGAATGACGGGAAAGTCTGGGTCCCATTTTTTTACTGCCTTGGCAATCTCCACCGTGTCGCGAATCATCGGGCCGGTTACGACCGAGATGCCGAGACACAGTGCGTCCTGCACTTCCTCGAGAATCCGCTTCTTATAATTTGGAGTGATGGTCGAGTCGATGATCTTCACTTCGTAGCCAGCATTTAACAGGGGCGTTGAAATCGCTAAGATTCCCAACGGCGCCGTCGCTTCGATGCTGGAAAATGAGGGAACAAAAAAAACGATCTTCTTCGAAGCCTTCACGCGATTACCTCTTGGGGTCTTTTCGATTTTAACGTTAACAGAGAAACATACCAACACAAGAATGACGCGATTGTCGTCCAAATGTCAAAATTTCGTAAAACCTTCAGAATGAGAATCCAACAGCCTTGCGGCATCTCCCCATATTTGACAGAAATTTGACAATCAAGTGACAAAGCGCGATTCTTTGGGAGCATACACTTTCTTGTTATCCGTGGCACGTGGAAATCTGTGTGCACGACTGAGCGTGCGGGGATTCGCGCATCGCGCGGAATACTTTGCCGGACAGCCTAACTGGTAGTATTGTCACACGGGAACACCTGTGAAGAAAAAGGTCGTCCTCTTTTACCCACCGTATGATGGCCCGCCGCTAAGTGCGCCCCTGTGTCTGCTGGCGCTGGCTTCTCCACTTCTGCAAGCTGGATTTGAAGTCAAATTAGTGGACAACCTGACGTCGCCCGATTTTGAGAATGTAATTCTCCGGGAGGTTCAGGATGCCCTATGCCTGGGCATCTCCGTCCTCACGGGGCCTACGATCGGGTCGGCAGTGCGGGTTGCGAAGAAAGTGAAAGCACTCCGGCCCGACTTGCCTGTCATTTTCGGAGGCTGGCATCCCAGCCTTGTTCCTGAGCAGACGCTGAAACCCGACTTTGTCGATGCGATCGTTCGAGCCCAAGGCGAACTCACGCTGCTCGAACTCGCTCAGCGAATCGCCGATGGTCAAGACTGGCATGGGGTAAAGGGGCTCTCATTCAAGGATGGCGACGGCTGCCATCATGAGCCGGAACGGCCAGTGGCCAACATCAACGATCTGCCGGCACCCGCCTATCACCTGGGCAACTTCGACGTTTATGCCGCGGCTTCAGGAAGCCGCCAACTCGGTTACGCCAGCAGTCTGGGTTGCCCGTACGCCTGCAACTACTGCACGGACATGATTTTTTATAAGCGCCGCTTCAATGCCTACCGGGCGGAACGCGTAGTGGACGATCTGGCTGAGCTTGTCACCCGCTACGGCATTGATCAAGTCCCGCTCCTCGATTCCAACTTCCTGGTGGACGTGAAACGTGCGCTAGCGATCGCCCGGGGAATTGTTGCTAGCGGAGTTCGTTTTCGCTGGGACTTTCAGGCCTCGACAGATTTCTTATGGAAGATGAGCGACGACGAGGTCAGGTTACTCGGCCAGAGCGGTGTGACTCACATGGGTTTTGGCACAGAGTCAGCTTCGGAGAAGGTGCTCAAGCTGATGAATAAGCACCACCAGCGCGTCGAACAAATGGTTGAAACCGCGCGGAAAGCAGAATTAGCCGGAATTCGCGTGACCTTCAATGTCATACTCGGCTATCCGGGCGAAACGGAGGCGGATCGTCAGCAGACGTTCCGCATCATGAGCGACATTGCCCGGGAGTATTGGAATGTGAGCTTCTCTCCGAACATTTTTACGCCTTATCCGGGAATTCCAATCTGGCCTCAACTGAAGGAACTCGGTGTGCGCGAACCGCAGAATTTGGAGGAATGGGAGATTTTGGCATTGGGCCGGAACATTCTTCCCTGGCTCCAGGGCGAGGAGCTAAACCGGCTGCGGCGCAGCTTGGAATACTTCTTGTTGAACAACCAGATTCGCAAGGCCACGCAGAAGCATGAGTGGTTGAGGAAGGGTTTCCGCCGTGCTCTGGGCGTACCCATCCGTTGGCGGATCGGCACCAACAGCTACTCGTTTCCATGGGAGCTGTGGGCTGCGCGCGCTGTAGAAAAGGTAGTGACGCGGCGGTCGCTCTTGACCGGACAGAAGTTGAGTGAACGCATCCAGGAAGTGTGCTGAGTGCGTAGATCAAAACTAGTGAGGCGCGACTAGCGTGGCCGATGTCTTATTGACGCACTCGTATCATTTGTACTTCGACCGCAAACAGACGCGGAAGATGCAGCCTTACCCGCCGCTGGGCACGCTCTACGCGGCGGCTCTTTTGCGCAGCGCGGGCATTTCGGTCGCGGTGTTCGACACCATGCTGACCGATCCTGAGGAAAGCTTCCGCGCGGCACTTCAACAACACAACCCAAGGATCGTTGTCGTTTACGAGGATAATTTCAACTTTCTTTCGAAGATGTGCCTGACTCGTATGCGGGAGGTAGCGTACGGCATACTCGAAGCCTCGCAGCGAGCAGGTTCCACCGTACTGGTGAATGGCTCCGACGCTTCCGATCATGCCTCAGAGTATCTGGAAAAGGGTTTTCGCTGCGTACTTCTGGGAGAGGCGGAATGGACTCTGCTGGAATTGGTGCAGCAGCTTTTGCGCAACGGCGATTCTGACGTTTCGCACATTGCCGGGCTGGCCTACCTGAATTCCGGAACCGGGGAACTGGTGCGGACGCCGCGCCGCTCCTTGATGCGCGACCTGAATCACTTGCCCATGCCGGCTCGAGATCTGGTTGACGTCAAACAGTACGCGAACGCCTGGAAGTCCGCCCACGGGTTTTTTTCTTTGAACATTGTTTCGAGCCGCGGGTGTCCCTACCAGTGCAACTGGTGCGCGAAACCCATCTATGGTGACCATTTTTCGATTCGATCGCCGCTCAGTGTCGCAGAGGAGATGCGGAAGCTGAAGTACGATTACGGCGCGGAACATTTATGGTTTGCCGATGACATCTTCGGGCTTAAGACAAAGTGGCTTAGCGAACTCGCGTTTGAAGTAGAGCGGTTGGATGCCGCCATCCCGTTCAAGATGCAAACCCGTGTCGATTTGATGACGCCAGAGGCAGTTCGCGCACTGCAGAGGGCAGGCTGCTCTGAGGTGTGGATGGGGGTGGAGTCGGGATCGCAGAAGATTCTATCGGCCATGGATAAGGGAACACGTGTCGACGAGATCGCGGTCGCCCGTGAGAACCTGCGGAATGAAGGTATTCGGGCTTGCTACTTTCTGCAATTCGGATATCCAGGCGAGAACTGGCAGGACATTCAGAAAACCATCGCATTGATCCAGGAGACCCGCCCGGACGACATCGGGGTTTCCGTCTCTTATCCTTTGCCGGGAACCAAATTCTTCGATCGAGTCCGCGCCCAGATTGGTAAGAAAACAAATTGGGCTGACAGTGAAGACTTGTCCATGATGTTCCGGGGTGCGTATACAGACGAGTTCTATCGCGCTCTACATGACGCTTTGCACATGCAAGTCGATGCCTGGCACTCGGGTCGTAAGAGCGAAATTCAGATCCGGCAGGATCACGAATACTCCGGCCGCAGCGTCGATCAAATGTGGGCGCACGTAACTCAACTGGAAAAGACCTGCAGGAACTCTGACCCTACCATGCTGGAAGCCTTGTCGACAGACTCGCTTGTGCAATTGCAACCCGCTCCCAGCTTTGCGCACGGCTGTTCGTCGATCGAAGGTTCGGGTAACGACTAACCCAAGTCCCGGCATGCATCTACTGCTCACTCACGGGTATTTTTTGTACGAGGATCCGAAGGAGCTTCAGATCATGAAGCCGTATCCTCCCCTGGGCATCCTCTATATTTGTGCTCACCTTCGCCAAAAGGGTGTGCAGGTTGAAGTCTTCGATTCAACGTTTTCCTACCGCCAGGAACTTTTCGATGTCATCCGGAAGGGGCCTCCATCGGTTTTGGGCGTATACGCAAACCTGATGACGCGTCCGAATGTGGTTGAAATTCTGCGTTGCGCTAAAGATGCTGGTTGGCAAACGATTGTCGGCGGCCCGGAGCCGGGCGCATACATCGGGCAGTATCTCGACGCCGGGGCGGATTTTGTGATCATCGGAGAAGGGGAGATCACTCTGGAAGAGTTGCTCCCTGTACTTCATGGAGAGTCGCATCGGTCGCTGGAGGAGATTGCAGGAATCGCATTCCGCTCGCCGGGCGGCGACATCATCCAGACAAAACCACGGGAGCAGATTCGCGACATCAATGCACAGCCCTGGCCGGCGCGTGAAGCCATCGACATGGACCGTTACGTCTCGGTCTGGCGCGAACATCATGGCACCGGAGCGGTGTCGTTGATCACGGCCCGAGGTTGTCCTTACCACTGCCGGTGGTGCAGCCATCAGGTGTTTGGCAAGACCCATCGCCGCAGGACGCCGGCATCAGTAGCCGATGAACTCGCCTGGCTCGTTGGGAGATATCAGCCCGACATCGCCTGGATGGCGGATGATGTGTTCACGATTCATCACGGCTGGCTGTTCCAATACGCTTCCGAACTGAAGCAGCGTGGCCTCAAAGTGCCATTTGAATGCATTTCCCGCGCCGACCGTTTGAATCCCAAGGTCGTCCAGACTCTGGCCGAGATGGGTTGCTTTCGTGTGTGGATCGGCTCCGAGAGTGGCTCCCAGCGAATTCTGGATGCGATGGAACGAGGTGTGACTGTCGCGGAGGTTCAGACTGCGGTGAGTCTATGCCGTTCGAATGGGATTCAGACCGGAATGTTCTTGATGTGGGGATATGAGGGTGAGGAACTGGACGACGTGGAGGCGACGATCCAACACGTGAAGAAGAGCGATCCGGATATTTTCTTCACCACCGTAGCGTATCCGATCCAGGGTACCGATTACTCTTTTCAGGTGGCAGCGCGGACGGAGCGTTTGAAAGAGTGGAGCGTCAGTTCGGACCGGGACGTGCGCATCCAAGGCCGCCATTCGCGCCATTTTTACGGGCTTGCTGATCAGCTACTTCGAAGCGAGGTTGAACTTGAGCATACGCGGAGAAAGTCTGGCGCCGAAGCTGCTGTGATCGCGGAGTTGCAGAATAAAGTGGCTGACTTGCGTATTGGTTTGCATGCTTCCTCTGCCGAGGTGGAGGCTTGACGACAGCGAGGATGCCTTTTACCGAAGCGCACGAATATTCGTCGCCGTTCGACCCCATCGCCGAACAATATGACGCTACGTTTACTTCGTCGACCATCGGCCAGGTTCAGCGTGATCCGGTTTGGGAGGAACTTAAGAAGAGCTTTCATTCGGGAGATCGAATTCTCGACATCGGCTGCGGGACAGGGGTGGATGCGCGTTTTCTGGCGGAGCGCGGCATCGACGTCGTCGCCTGTGATAGTTCGACACGCATGTTGAGGATTGCCGAACAGAGAATTGTCGCCCCGCCTCAATTCGCGGGCTCGGTTCAATTGCACTTGCTGCCGGCAGAAGAGATTTCCAGCCTGCGCGACATCGGTCCTTTTGATGGTGCTTTCTCGAATTTCGGACCGCTCAATTGTGTCAAGAACCTTGCTGGACTCGCCCGCGATCTGGAATTTCTTCTCAAGCCTGGCGCAAATCTGCTGTTATGTCTGATGGGCCCGGTGTGTGTTTGGGAAACCGCGTGGTACCTCGTCCACGGGAAGTTCGCGAAGGCGTTCCGGCGCTTTCATCGCGCCGGTGTAGAAGCGCGAGTTGGTGATGGTGCCGCCTTCCACGTCCACTATCCGTCGGTGCGTTCTATCCGTCGTGCGTTTGCTCCTGGATTCTCTCTGAAGGCCGTCCGAGGGATCGGAGTTGCGGTGCCTCCGAGTTATCTTGAAGCCTGGGCAAGCCGATTTCCGGGTATGGTGAAGCTCGGGGCGAATGCCGATTTATTTCTGGGACGCTGTCCCGGAATTCGCGTGCTCGCTGATCACGTGTTGTTAACGTTCGAGCGAACGCAAGCATGAGAGACTCTGTGATCTCATCCACACCAACTCTTTCCGCGATTTCTTCGGCGAACGAGCCTGCTACTTCGCGGGTCCAATTGCGGTGCCCTGCCTGCCATCAGGGGCCATGCACACTGTCTTCGCTTACCGAGCCAAGCTGCATGGCGTGCGGGTTTGTGTTTTCGGAAGTCGACGGAATCTACAATGCATTGCCTCCACATCGCGAGGCGGCCTTTCGGCAGTTTGTCCGCGACTACGAAACTGTGCGCGCGAAAGAGGGCCGAGGGTCCAGTAACGCTGACTATTATCTGGCGCTTCCGTTCAAGGATCTCACCGGCCGCAATGCGTGGCAGTGGCAGATTCGAGCTCGTACGTTTCGTTTCATGGAGAAGCGTCTCTTGCCGGACATCGAAAGTTCCTATCCGCGAGGTTGCGACATTCTTGATATTGGCGCGGGCAATGGATGGTTGTCTTATCGACTGGCGCAACGTGGTCACCGTCCCGTGGCTGTCGACTTGCTGGTCAATGGCACTGACGGGCTCGGCGCGGCCCAGCATTACTTCCAGACCGTCCCTCCATTTGCGCGATTCAAGGCTGAAATGGATAGCCTTCCGTTCATGCCCGCGCAGTTCGATGTCGTCATCTTCAACGCGTCGCTTCACTACTCCGTAGACTACCGGCACACGCTCCAGGAAGCGCTGCGATGTCTGCGCAGCGGAGGGCATGTGATTGCGGCGGACTCGCCATTCTATCGGCGGGAAGAGAGTGGACAGAAGATGTTGCAAGAAAAGCGAGCCGCTTTCAGCCGGCAGTTCGGTTTCAGCTCAGACAGCATTCAAAGCCGAGAATACCTCACGACAGAGACGCTGAATGATCTGTCGACTGAGTTGGCGCTCAAATGGAATGTCTATAAGCCTTGGTACGGGCTGAGCTGGGCCTTTCGTCCCATGAAAGCAAAATTGATGAGGCGACGGGAGCCGTCAAATTTTTATCTGCTGCGTGCCAGGAAGGAGAGTTGATTTCGTGTCTGTCGCCGCCGATGACAAAGCCTGGAGGAGCTGCAACACGCAGGCGATTCTTCGCAACGGTGTTCGGCGATGACCACGCTGATATCCATCTCGACCTTGGCTTCCGGGATCGACAGGGCTGACCTCGACGTCCATCGTGTCCGCACGGTGCCGATCGTCGTGATTTCTCCCCATAATCAATGCGACTGTCACTGCGTGATGTGCGACATCTGGAAGATTCGCGATGCGAAAGAGTTTTCTGTAGCGGATCTTGAGCGTCAGATTGCGTCGTTTCGCGAGATGAATGTTCGTTGGGTAGTGTTTACAGGCGGAGAGCCCCAGAAGAACAGCCGTCTTCCTGTATTGGCCCGAATGCTTCGCGATGAAGGGATTCGCGTCACGCTTCTCACCGCTGGGCTGCTCCTCGATGCGCAAGCCGAAGCGATCGCCGCGACCGTCGATGATGTCATTGTCTCTCTGGACGGACCTCCGGCTTTGCACAACCGCATCCGCCGGGTTCCGAGAGCGTTTGAACGACTTGCCGCGGGCGCGAAGGAACTGCGACGCCTGCGCCCGGACCTTCCAATAAGTGCAAGGTGCACGGTGCAAAAGCTGAATCATTGCTCTCTACGCGCTACCGCTGTTTCGGCAAGGGAAATTGGCTTGAACTCCATCTCATTTCTTGCGGCCGACGTCAGTTCCTCTGCTTTCAATCGTCAGTCTGTATCGCCAGCAGAGCGCGGAGAACAAGTTGTGCTGAATGCTGTTGAGGTCGATGCGCTCGAGCAGGAGATTCAACGCTTAATTCAGGATCATGCCGGCGATCTCAGTTCTGGTTTCATCGCGGAAAGCCCAGCCAAGCTTGGCCGAATCGTGCAGCATTTTCGCGCATGCCTTGGACAGTTGGAACCGGTCGCTCCGCGCTGCAACGCGCCCTGGGTCTCGGCAGTGATTGAAGCTGGAGGGGACGTCCGGCCTTGTTTTTTTCATCGACCGCTGGGAAATACTCGAGACGGGACGTTGCGCGAAATCCTGAATGGTCCCCAAGCTCTGGAGTTTCGCAAGAATCTCGATATCGCCAGTGATCCGATTTGTCGGCGATGTGTGTGTTCTCTGTACGTTCCGAACGCGGAAATATTTGAGGCCGGCCCAACCGCCGGTGCCGCTAATGCGACGCGCTGGGGAGCGGAACGGAATGACTGAACCGACTGCGGAAAGAATTGCGGACGTGTCCACCGTTCGTCCTGATCCAATCGGGTGCGACTTCAGCCTGCCGCTGAAAGCTATTTTCCATCCACTGGGGTTCCCGGTTGAGATTGCGACCAATTGCGCTGATGTGTTGGCCGCCGCTGAAGAGAACTGGAAATCCTTCGACAAGGTATCTTCTGCGGTACCGGTCCAGCTCCACATCGCGGTCGGCAAGGGCCACTCAAGTGTATGCCCGCCTCCTCCCACTTACCGGGGACAACGCAATCTGGTGATGTTCGTTGCCAGCCCTAATGATTTTGCTGTTTGCGATCTGACCACCGGGTTTGCTTCCTGCTGGCTGTCGGCAAGCACAGTGGAGAACGGGGCGTATTTGCGATACCACTTTCTGGACGCCATGGCATTGCTTCTGCTCGAGGCGTTATATTTAACTCCGATTCATGCCGCTTGTGTCGCTTTCCAGGGGCGCGGTTTGCTGTTGTGCGGCGATTCTGGAGCGGGGAAGTCCTCACTCTCTTTTGCCTGTGCGCGCCGGGGATGGACATTTGTTTCCGATGACGCGAGCTTTCTGGTTCGCGGGGGAAAGCAGCGCGTTGTCGTGGGCAATCCTTGCCAACTGCATTTTCGCGAATCCGCTACCGAGTTGTTCGCTGACTTGAATTCTCACACTCCCACAACCCGCATCAACGGAGAAATCGCAATCGAGCTCGCCACGGCGAACATGCCCGATATTCTTACGTCTCCGCAGTCGCCAATTGACGCCCTCGTCTTTCTTAACCGGCAAACATCGGGCCCAGCGAGCCTGCGGCCCTTCTCGAGGGAGCGAGCGTCGCTCTGCCTGGAGCAGGTCATTTGCTATGGAGAACAGCAACTCCGCGATGCGCAAAAATCTTCATTGCGCGATCTTCTTCTTGCGAAGGTGCTGGAGTTGAGGTATAGCGACCTGGACTCTGCGGTAAGTTGCCTCGAAGGATTGGTTCGCGCCGGGGGTTGACCGGCTTAGCTTCTTGCCGACCGCCACCAACAGAACCCATGCCAGAGCGTGGTCGGCAGGGACCACAAGTGATAGGTCACACGCGTAAATAAATAGACAACATATCGGCTGTACCTGTGGGAAACGGACTCCTCCATCGGAGAGCTATTCGGCACCCGGCTGGCGATTGCCGCATCCACCGGGAGAACTCTCGGGAGCAGCCTCTCAAAAACGACCTTCCGCTTCTCGACGGCAGACTCCAGCAAGCTACTGTGCAGCCAGGCGCGGTCCTTGCTCGGCCGTATCCATCCCATCGGAGACGGAGAAGTAGCGTGGAATTCGAACCAGCGCCGCGTGCTGACCGGGAGACGTTCGATCTCTGTTTCGGCCGCTTCTGCCAGATCACAATGAAACCAAGTCTTAGCCAGGAGGAAAGAAACCGATTCGAGGCGTCTCAGTTCACCGTCGTGCGTCTGCGTCCAACGACTCCAAAGTTCCTGGTTGCGCGAGTTCCTGTGCAGGAACCAGGCCAATTCGTATACCTGAGAAGTCACGATGTTGGCTCGCAAAAGGTCACGAAGAAGATTGAGGGCCAGGTAGCCCAGATTGTCAATTGGACAGAGAGCTGAAAAGCTAATCTCTTCCAGTCTTCTCGTGACGCGTCTCTCCCAGAAAACGTTCAGGGATTCCGGGCCGCATCGGGTGGCCGCGTGGTCCCACAAGCAATGGTGTAGCTCGATTGTGAGTGGCATTTCCGGATCGTAGGCATTTCCGCGCCACTGCCATGTTGTTCTTCGACGCAAGGGCGGCAGATGGTCCCACGCCTCATCTTGCCCGTGTTGCGCTCGATAGCCGAGAGCAAAGAGCGTATCGCGAGCATGAAAAATAGTTTCAGTAGGGCAAAACAAATCAATGTCGGACTGAATCCGATGGCGAGGATTCGGCGCATAGTCCGGCACTCTGGTAAAGCCTTTCAACACCAGGTGCTCGACACGCTCATCGCCCAATGCGCCTGCTATTTCGGCATAGGTGGTCTTGATTGTTTGGAAGCGCTGCGCATTGTCGACAATATTTCGTTCCACCCTCGATCGCACCCAGGTCGGACAATAGTTTGGACAAGCCAGGGCCAAAGGTACTGTCAAATGCATCTGATCGCCGAAGACAAGAAGCCGCTGCCACGCGGAATCGTCGAGGGTTTGCAGCAGCTCAGGCTTCGCGTCCCGAAAGCTAAGGGCGGACATCAACGCGGTGACATGGCGTGGGGTACTCGGCATCGCTCGCTGCTTCTCCGAAAGTGGCGGCCTTGCTCTAACCACTCTCGAAACTCTAGCAGGGAGATCTGTGTGGGGCTAGATCTGATTTCACATCGGGCCGTCGTTCACTGTCCACATACGCTCGCACCAGCCCGTTGTTTCATCCCCCGAACATCCAAACACTCAAGGTTAGAACCGCGGACTTCTGGCGTGGTCACGGCTCTGTAAAAGCGCTGTAAATTAGGTACTTATAAGGGCGGAGTGGGCCCCGCGTGCGTAGGCCGGCATCCTGCCGGCTGTCCCGAGGCGTCCTCGCCCTCGGCGCCGGACAGTCGCCGGAAGGGCGGCGCTACAATCGCCGCAGCCTGAATTAGGACACTACCTCCAACTGGGCGCGCTTGATCTCATGGCGCGTGGGCAGATACTGCGGGGTGGAAATGTCTGTGGAAAAACTTCTTCCTAGCGCGCAATTTTTCGAGGTTTCCTGAAACATGCGGGTGTATGATGATTTTCCAATGGCCGCCGGGAGTCCGGAGTTGCAGAGCGGGGGATTTGGTGTCAGCCGTTTGCGCTTCTGGCTGTTGCCGGCTCCTTCAGCATCAGGGAGAACAATGAGAGCGAACCAGCGACGTTGCCTTTGCTTGGGTATCTCAATTCTCGGAATGCTAATGGTGTCTTCAGCATTGATGGGACAGGCGGTGCGACAGGCCTCCCCGAAATCCGAGACAGCTTTGCCTGTGCTCAGCGACTGGAGTCAGCACCACCTTATCTTTTCCAAGCCCGCGACGGCGGAACAGGCCAAGGTCCTGGAGCGGGAACCGCGGTATCAGCAGCAGCTTCGGCGCCAGCTATCGGCGCGGCTGCCTGAGGCGGAGATCGGCGCACTGCCTCCTGAGTTGAAGTCCCCCGGGCAGATGTCTCATATGGGAGTCTCGCGCCGCATCAGGAATCGTGGTGCCGGTGGGCTCTGGTCAGAGGACATGGGCAGCGGCGCGACGGTCGGTGCCGTGAACTATCCGGCAAAGGCACAGTTCAGGACCAATATGGTCAGCTGTGCCAACGATTTCGTAGTGTACGGCACAGGCCTCACAGGGGCGGGCGGGCAAGCCAGCATCGTTGCGTTCTCGAATCTCTACTCCGGCTGCGGCGGTACAGTGCCCTCGCCCTACTGGGCCTACGACACCCACGGCGGCACGGTCACGACCTCGCCGGTGATCTCGAGTAACTTTGACCAAGTGGCGTTTACACAAGCCGATGTGTCGGGAAACGGGAACCTGGTGTTACTGAAATGGTCCGCTTCCGATGGGACTGTAGGCAGCCCACACACGCTTTCCCGGACACGCAGCACCGGTTATTTTACGTGTGCCGCGCCTTGCATGACGTACTTTGTGCTCAGAGATTCTGGCGGCGGACTTCACCCCGACACTAACTCATCGATCTTCTACGACTATAGTGCCGACACCGCTTATGTTGGCGACGACGGCGGCTGGCTGCACAAGTTCACCCCTGTATTCGATCGCACGGACCCCGCTGAAGTGAGAACTGGAGGGTGGCCCGTGCAAGTGAATCCTGGTTCCCCGACCGCACTTACCAGCCCCGTTTATGATTTTGGCTCGGGGAATGTTTTTGTTGCGGATGTTGGTGGGTTCTTATATCAGGTCAGCTCTGGAGCGAGCGTGACTACCTCGGGCCAGCTGGACTTCTCCAGCGAGTTCGATTCGGGGCCTGGGATTGTGGAAGGGCCCATCGTCGATTCCACATCAGGATTGGTGTATGTATTCGCGACGAGCGATGGCTCCGGAAGTTGCGCCGGTTTCGCTGACTGCAGCGTCGTCTATCAACTGCCCACTAGTTTCACCGATGGCGGAACGGGATTGGCGGCGGCTGTGGGCAATAGCTCCGTTGAGCCCGCGGTCCCAAGTCCCCTTTACCTTGGGGCCTTTAACAGTACCTACGAGAACTCTGTGAATGCGACAGGGGAGCTCTATGTTTGCGGGAACACGGGAGGTGCCCCCACGCTCTATCAGGTGGCCATTCAAGGCGGCGTTCTGGGTACCGTAACTCCTGGGCCGACTCTCTCGACCAGCACGATTACGCCGTGCTCGCCCGTGACCGATGTCTTGAATCCCAGTGCTGCCGGAAGTCCGACGGAGTGGATGTTCGCCAGCGTGAGAAACGGCGGAGCCTCGACTGGGTGTTCCTCCGGCGGGTGCATTTTCAACTTCAAGGATACGCCTTGGCTGCGATTGACCCTTTATGCAATAGGGCAGGAAATACTGGACAGTAATTTTCATACTGAATTTGTGATTACGGCTGGTACCTCTGGTGGGGCCGCCCCCTTCTGGAGCATCACAACGGGCGGTTCCACACCGGATGGCACCGTCCACTGGCTGAATCTTGGGACCCGTCTCCGCTCTTCCACCCGCAGTTTGGGCGCCGAGTCATCATTACCCCAAAGGGTCCGAGATTCTCGATGGGAACAACAACATCGAGTTGGTAACAAGCAGCGGAGCTGATATTTCCGGCGGTACGATTCCGACGTTCAACGCGACGGCGGGTGGGACCACGACAGACAACTCGATAACGTGGACGAATGTGGGCGCGATCACAACTGCTGCCATGGCTGCAACCGGAGGGACGAGTGGCATGATCATTGACAACATTCTGGGCTCGGGAATAGAGCCGGGAGATTCTCAGATATACTTCTCCACTCTGAGCAACCAGACCTGTGCCACGTCGGGTGGCACCGGCGGGTGCGCGGTGCAAGCGTCACAATCAGCATTGAAGTAATCGGGCATTGCAGTAGAAAGAGGAAGTGATCATTATGGCTATCAATAACTTATCCAACGAAGGGCCGCGTCCTGCGGCGATTGAGAAGAAACCTTACGAGAAGCCTGGCTTTCGTTACGAGCAGGTTTTCGTAACTTCGGCCCTTTCCTGCGGCAAGATGGTCGGCGGTACCCAGGGCAGCTGCTCGCTCAATTCGAAGGTGTCATGATTCAGGTTGACAGCGCGCCGGCGGAAACTGCGGCTGCTGTGAAGTGCGATCTTGCGAGTGAAGTTCTGCGTTCATTCGGAACCCTTCGTTTTGCGGCAACGGGATGGAGCATGCTTCCGACTATCTGGCCCGGCGACACGCTAGTGGTCGAGCGGATTAACCTGGATCAAGTCCAAGTGGGAGAAGTTGTGCTGGTCGGCCGCGATAGCAGGCTGTGCGCTCATCGCCTGGTTTCTAAGGCAGAGGGTTCAAGGAATTCACAGGAGCTCGCGCCGCGCTTTACTGCACCTCACTTTATTACGCCTCACTTTGTTACGCCCTACTTTGTTACACGAGGTGATGCGATGTCCGCGCCGGATCGGCCGGTGAGTGAGAGTGAGTTGCTGGGCCGAGTGACCTCTGTGATCCGGGCGGGGAAAGAGATCGTTTTGCCTGCGGAGTTGAGTTTGGCCGCGAAGCTGATTGCAAAGATTGTCAGACACTCGGATCTTGCAGCGCGTGCCCTCGTCTACCTGCATGACGTGATTGAGAATCCAAGGGAATCGGTTCTTCCGTGCCAGGGCTAGCCACACAAGTCGAGCGCTACAGCGTGTTGATTGCGATTGGCGGAGTCGCCGTCAGGGTGAACACCAGCGATGCGGATTTTCTGGCGATGCTGGAAGAGCGCTATGCCGGGTTTGTGAGCGGGGAAGCGCTGGCCGAATTTGATTTCGATGTGGAGTTGGCGGCGCCGGCATTCGCCGATCCCGACGCGGATGTGAGTGTTACGCATCGCGCTGGACGGTGGTTTATGGAGCGCGGAGATTTTCGCGCGGAGTGGGATCCGGCGGCGCGGCGAGGCTGGATTACGCAATCGGCGAATCCGTATTCGATCGACGCAGTTTTGCGCATCGTGCATACGCTGGTGCTGGCGAGGCAGGGTGGATTTCTATTGCACTCCGCGAGCGCGGTTCGTAATGGGAAAGCATTTTTGTTTGCGGGGGTTTCTGGAGCGGGAAAAACTACGATTTCAAGACTCGCTCCGGCGGATGCTACGCTGCTTACCGATGAGATCTCCTACGTCCGCAAGGTCGACGGGAGTTACGTTGCGTTCGGGACGCCTTTCACCGGGGAACTGGCGAAGCTGGGCGAGAATACTTCGGCACCGTTAGCCGCACTTTATCTGCTGGCGCAGGGTCCGGAGAATCGTATCGATTCGGTGGCTGTGTCCGATGCGGCGCGCGAGCTACTCGCCAATATGCTTTTTTTTGCCGGAGATCAAGAAATGGTTCACAGGGCATTTCAGGCGGCGTGCGACTTCGTGGATAGCGTGCCGGTTTACAGGCTCACGTTTATGCCGGATGCGCGGGTTTGGGAGATGATTGGGTAGCTGAAGGCATTGTTGATTGAGGATTGTTGATTGAGAATCAAGAGCCCTGGGTTCTAATTAACAGTCAGCAATCGGCAATCGGCAATTCGCAGTTCGGAAAAACTAGATGAATAAAAGACTCTATGTCGCGCGCAGTCCGCGCATCGCCGCTCGCAGGCTGGGAGAAGAAACGCTGGTGATGTCGGGTCAGGGTTCCACGCTGTTTACGCTGAATCCGACGGCGAGCATTTTGTGGCAGGCCGCGGATGGGGCTACGCCGCTTGATGAGATCGTTGAGAACCGCATCTGCTCCGAGTTCGCAGTGCAGCCCGAAGAAGCAATGCGGGACGCCGAGGCGCTGGCCGAAGACCTGGCCAAGCACGGCATTCTGCTGATCTCGGAGAAACCGATCCCAAAGCCGGTCGCGTCTGTGCAGGAGTCGCGATGAGCGCGCTGATGCAGCAGATGAGCGACCGGGCGCTGCGGCTGGGAGTTCCTCTCAGCGTGCAACTTGACCTCACCTACCGCTGCAACGAGAAGTGCGTTCACTGCTACCTTGATCACGAAGATCATGGGGAGATGACGACCGCTGAAATCAAGCATCTGCTGCGGGAGATGGCTGAGGCTGGCGTCTTCATTCTTACGCTGAGCGGCGGCGAGATTTTTATGCGCAAGGATTTCTTTGAAATCCTGGAGTGCGCGCGCGAGCTTACTTTCTGCATCAAGCTCAAGACTAATGCCGTGCTGATCCGCGAGGCGCAGGCGGCGCGCATCCGCGATCTGGGCGTGGAGTCGATTCAGGTGAGCATCTATTCGCACCGGCCGGAAGTGCACGACGCGATCACCAAGGTTCCGGGCTCGCTGCGACGGTCGATCGACGCCATTCGCTTTCTTAAATCACAAGGCCTGAAAGTCGTTATCGCGAATGTGCTGATGACGGAGAACATGCACGACTATCAAGAGGTCCGGGCGCTGGCGGATGAACTTGGCACGGAGTGTACACTCGATCCGACGGTCACTCCGATGATGGATGGGGACCGGTCGATTTTGGATTTGAATGCGGGCGAGTCCGCGCTGCGCAACCTGTTCCGCGACGAATCTCTCATAGGCAACGCGGATGAGTTCTGCGCATTGCCGACCGCGCCTGATGAGGACAGCATGGACGGTTTGCCCTGTAGCGCCGGGCACACTGCTGCTTACGTTTCTCCTTATGGCGAGTTTTATCCATGCGTGCAGTTTCCCTTGTCCTGCGGGAACGTGCGGCAGCAGCGGTTCATCGATATCTGGCGCGACTCGGAGCAGTTGAAGGAAGTCCGCTCGATTCGTTTGCGCGATCTGTCGAGTTGCTCGCAGTGCGCGCATGGATCGTCCTGCACTCGTTGTCCCGGCCTGGCGTTTCTGGAAGGGAATATGCGCGGGCCTTCCACGGCGGACTGCGAGAAGTCTTTTGCGCGGACCGGGATACCTTCTAAGAATCTGCTGGCTAAGAAGGAGAAAGTCTCGGCGCCGCGGTTGGTGCAGATTCAGCTTGTGCCGGCGATCACGGGGAGCAGGTTGTCGGGGATGGGCGGCGCTTCTGTAAGGGCTTAGCGCGGCTGAACCTGCTCTTTTTTCATCTTTTCGTTTCCTTCAAACCTCTCAGGCGTGCGAAATTAGTTGCATGGCTCTTGTGGTTCGTCCCTCACGCATTCATTCCGCTGGTGTGTTCACGACTACTCCGGTCCGCAAAGGCAGCCGCATTGTGGAATACGCGGGTCCGCGCATTACTAAGGAGGAGGCTGACCGGCTGTATGATGGCGCACCTCGTACTTACCTCTATGGCTTGGAGGATGGGGAGACGATCATCGACGGCGAGGGGTTGGGCGCCTTTCTGAATCATTCGTGCGATCCGAACTGTGAGATTGATGAGATCAAGAAGCGGGTGTGGATTTTTGCGCTCCGCGACATCGCTGCCGGCGAAGAACTGCTTTGGGATTACAACCTTTACGATGATGACGACCCTGCGCCTTGCTACTGCGGCTCCCGGAAATGCCGTGGGACTATGTATTCCAGAGAGTGGATGGCTAAGATGAGGCGCAAGGCAGCGAAAAAAGAGGCGAAGCGCTAGTTCAAACTGAGCGGCCAGACCCTTGCTCGCACGCTTCATCCGGCTGTTTGCTTTCGGCGCTTTTTTCGGGTTCCGCTTGCTTCGCTTCGCGGGACAGCCGAGGCGGCTGTCTCCACACGGTTCTTCTTGCTGTCTCCACGTGCCGGATCAGACGCTCGCTCCTACCGGCTCACGCATTGTGATCTTCTCGTCTGCTTCGTCGTGGAATGCGGTATGGGTCTTGGCTACGAGCATGTAGATGGACGGCACCACGAACAGTGTGAAGATTGTGCCGATGATCATGCCGCTAACGAGCATGATGCCGATGCTATTTCGCGCTCCCGCGCCGGGGCCCCTGGCTAAGACGAGCGGGAAGTGGCCGAAGACGGTGGCGGCCGTCGTCATCAAGATCGGACGCAAACGAGTATCGGCCGCGCCGATGATGGCTTCGAGCTTGCTCAGCCCGGTTTCCTGCAAGTGGTTGGCAAATTCCACGATCAGAATTCCGTTCTTGGCGATCAGGCCGACGAGAGTGATGAGACCGACCTGACTGTAAATGTTGAGCGTAGTGAAGCCGAGGAACGAGAACATCAGCGCGCCGGAGAGGGCCAGCGGCACCGACCCGGCGAGAATGATGAACGGATCGCGGAAGCTCTCGAACTGGGCGGCGAGCACGAGGTAGATCAGGATCGCCGAGAGCAGAAAAGTGCCAAGGAACTTGCTGCCTTCCACGCGCAGCTGCCGCGATTCACCGGCGTAATCCACGGTGAAGCCTTGCGGCAGAATCTGCTTGGCTTGATCTTCCAGGAACGTGAGCGCCTTGTCGAGGGGCACATTGGGCGGGATCACGCCCTGAATGCGGACGGCATTCAACTGCTGGAATTTATTCAGAGAGCGAGGTTCGGTAGTGGTCTTCAGCGTGGCGAACGTAGAAAGCGGCACGAGTTTGTCGGCCGATCCCTTTACGTAGATGTGCGAAAGCTGCTCGGGTGTCAAGCGCTCCGCGCGCTGCACTTGCGGGATCACTTTGTAGCTGCGGCCCTGAATGCTGAAACGGTTAACGTAATTCCCGCCGAGCATGGTGGAGAGATCCTGGCCGGCCTGGCTCAAGTCGACGCCTTGGGAACGCAGTTTGTCGCGATCGAAAACGACTTCGGTCTGCGGCTGGTCAAACTTCACGTCTGTATCGGCATAGATGAACAAGCCGCTCGCCATGGCCTTCTGCGACAAGCTTTTCGGCGAGCTGGCTGACTTGCTGAGGCTCGGCGGCGGAAGCAATGACGAAATCCACCGGAAAGTTGCCGCCGCCGGGCAACGGTGGCGGGGTCAGGGGAATCACGCGAATGCCGGCTATCTTCGACAGCTTGGCGGAGGATTCGACGAGCAGTTGCTGCGCGGTTTTTTTGCGCTGGCTCCATGGCTTGACGACCATGCCTCCGAAACCGCCGCCGGGATTGGTGATCTGAAAGAGGCTGTCGCTTTCGGGGAACGAGTGGTAGACGTCGTACACCTGGTTGGTGAACAGGTTGGTTTGATCGAGCGTGGCATTGGCGGAGGATTGAATCACGCCGAACACCACCCCCTGATCCTCCTGAGGCGCGAGTTCTCGCGGGGAGAACATGTAAAACGGAATCGACCAGCAGCGGCGACAATTACCCACACGGCGAGCACAACTGGACGATAGTGCAGAGTGCCGGTCAGCAGACGGGTGTAGATGCCTTGTACTCGTTCGAACCGGCGATTGACGATGCCGGCAAATCCGCGCTCGGCATCGCCCGCCCGCAAGCAACTTCGAACCCATCATCGGGGAAAGGGTGAGGGCGACGATGCCGGAAACCGTGACCGCGCCGGCGAGGGTGAAAGCGAATTCGCGGAAGAGCGCTCCGGTGAGTCCACCTTGAATGCCGATCGGGGCGTAAACGGCGGCCAGGGTAATCGTCATGGCGATGATTGGGCCAACCAGTTCGCGGGCTGCGTCCTGCGCCGCGCGGAAGGGCGACTTGCCCATTTGCAGATGGCGTTCGATATTCTCCACCATCACGATGGCGTCGTCGACGACCAAGCCGACAGAAAGCACGATCGCGAGCAAGGTCAGAAGGTTGATGGTAAATCCCGCCACGAGCATGATGAATACGGCGCCGATCAGCGAGACTGGAATCGCTACGATCGGGATCAGCACCGAGCGGAACGATCCCAGGAACAGGAAGATGACAACGACGACGATTAACAGCGTTTCAATGAGAGTATGCAGTACCTCATTGATGGCATCTTGAATGTAGGCCGTGGAGTCGTAGGGAATGCCCGCGTCATGCCCGCCGGCAACTGCAGCTTGAATGGCGGGAAGCTGTCTTGCGGACTTCTTTAATGACGTCCAGCGAATTGGCGGTGGGAAGGACCCAGATTCCCATGAAAGTAGCGGTTTGGCCGTTGAAGCGGACATCCTGATCGTAGTTTTCCGCGCCGAGTTGCACGTCGGCGATTTCGCCGAGACGAACGACCACGCCGTTTTGCTGCTTGATCACCATTTGCTTGAAATCTTCGGGCGTGCGCAGATCGGTGTTGGCGATCAGGTTGACGGAAACCATCGAACCTTTGGTGCTGCCGAGCGCAGACAGATAGTTGTTCTTCGAAAGCGCATCTTGCACGTCGGAGGGCGAGACGCCGCGGGCCGCCATCTCGTCAGGCTTGAGCCAGATACGCATGGCGAAACGTCCGATTGCCTAGAATGTCGGCGCGCTGCACGCCGCTCACCGCGCTGAGCTTGGGCTGTACCACGCGGGTAAGGTAGTCGGTGATCTGGTTCTCGTCGAGGTCTTTGGCAGCGAAACCGATGTACATGGAGGCGAACTGCTGGTCCGCGGTTTGAAGATCGATTACCGGCACCTGCGACTCCGGCGGCAGGTCATTCTTCACCTGGTTAACCTTGGCCTGAATCTGGGTGAGGGCGGCGTTGGTGTCGAAGTTCAGCTTCAGGTGAACGGTAATCGTGCTCAGGCCCTGGGCGCTTGTCGACTCCATGTAGTCGATGCCGTCGGCGCTGGCGATGACGCGCTCGAGCGGCGTCGTGATGAAACCGCGCACCAGGTCGGCATTCGCGCCGACATACACAGTGGTGACCTGAATGACGGAGATGTCGCTACGCGGATATTGCCGGACACTCAGCGAACGAACAGCCTGAAGGCCAGCGATCAGAATGACGAGGTTCACGACCATCGCCAACACTGGACGCTTAACAAATAAATCAGTGAACTTCATGCCCTGCTCCTTGACTCGGCCTGGTGGCTGTGCTTTGCCTTAACTTCGTCTCTAACTCTCATCGGGATGCGGATTGGTGCTATCCGACGGCTTTACGCTGTTGTTGATCAGGACCGGCGCAGCATTGCGGAGCCGGAAGGCCCCGGCGCTGACGATTTCGTCCCCGGGGTTGAGTCCCGAGGTGATTGCGACCTGATCGCCGCGGCTGCCCTCGATTTTTACGATCTGCTGACGAACACCGCGATAAGTTTTGCCCGACTTCGGATCCTTCATGTCGGTTACCACGAATACGGAATCGCCGTAAGGGGCGTAGTTGATGGCGGAAGCCGGCAGCGGGATCACGTCACGCGGCTGGCCGAGCGGCAACTCGACTTGCACGAACATTCCGGGGCGCAGCCTTCCCCCGGGATTTGCCAGCGTGGCCTGGATCTGGATGTTTCGGGTCTGCTCGTTGATCAACGAGTCGAGAGCGGTGATCTTGCCGTTGAACCCCAGGCCGGGAAGGTCCTGATCGGTGACGTGCACGCTGTGCCCGAGCTTCATCTTCGGTGTATCACCCTGCGGCACGCCAAAGTTTACATAAATCGGATTGACGGATTCGAGAGAAACGATGGCTTGTCCTGCGGCCAGATATTGGCCGAGGCTGATTTGACGAATTCCGAGGACTCCGGTGAATGGAGCGTGGATGGTTTTGCGGGCGATCGCCGCCTTGATGTCGTTGACCTGAGCCTCGGTGGCTTTCTGCTGGGCGGCCGCATTGTCATAGTCGGACTTGGAAATAACCCCGGCCTTGCTCAGTTCCGCCGCGCGGCCGTATTGAATGTGGGCCAGATCGCGCTGGGCTTCGAGGTTGGCGAGCTGCGCTTTTTCCTGGCGAATATCGAGTTCGACCAGGATGTCTCCCTCATGCACCGATTGCCCAGATTCGAAATAAATCTTGACGACGGTGCCTGGCAGATCGGCGCCGACCGTGACCCCCTGGATTGCGGCCGCCGTCCCGATCACCGACAAGGTAGAAGGCCACGTCTCACGCTTCGCGGTTACGGTCGTTACAGACGTTGGGGGAATTTGAAAGCTAGCGCCCGCCGCAATGGCAGATTCGACCTGACGGTATTTTACGAAGCCCAGACCACCTATAAGGGCTGCCATCAGCAACAACACTATGAACATTCTTTTCGCCATACATTCTCCGGACAGGAACCGCAGGACTGAACACTCTAAGGGTTAGACGCGCGCCCCTAAATATCTAACTATTGATTTATCGGATGGTTGAAAGGATTCAGGAACGCCAAGTCGTTTGTGCGACATGCATCGTGAAGAACTTTGCGCACCATCATTCGGCATGGGTCGCTCCCTTCGAGCGCCCGGTTGCGACCGACTTTTAAGATGGCGCAGACTTTTGCTCGAACTCGCTCTCCCTTTAGACGAACGAACTAGAGGGATGGGATTGCTAAAATGGGCACTGTTTTCACCAAGTCCCAGCCGTTGTAAGCGGCCATCTCCCATGCGATCCGGTGCAGATCTTCAGAACCTCGGCCCGTTACTTGATATCTGAAAAGTCTGTTGGACGCATATATGTCACATCGACTTTTTCCACGAGTTTTTCCGCCTGCTCAGCTTTTATGATGTCTTGAAATTCCGGATCAGCCATCATTGCGGCCCAGTTCTTTTTTGCCTCCTCGTTGCTGGAATCAGCGACGATCCAAATAAACGAGTTGTCAGAAGCATTCTCCGTTACCCAGTAGCCCACAACCTTCAGGTTGTGGCGAGCAAGTATCTTGGAAGTCTTGTCACGAAACCGGGACTCAAGTGCCGGCAATTTCCCCGGCAGGGCGTGATAAACCCGAAGCTCGAATACCCGGTTGCTCTCGGCCTTAACTCCGTGGACTTGAAGTAGCCGGCCAGTGATCAACGATCCAGCGGCGAAGGCGACCAAGCCGACAGCGCAAGCAGTCCAGCATTTCGATTTACAGAAGCTGAGTGTCATTGTTGTTTCCTAGTAATTAGATCGGCCATCCTGCGTCCCGTTGCTCTGGGCGGAAGACCCTTCAGTGGACGGTTTGGCGACCCCAAAATACCGCTGGTGTAAGTAACACCGACAAAGGTCCCAGAGTAAGAAACCCAAACTGATACCACCACGGCACCGGTATTATGCACACCTTTAGATAGATCGAAACGGCAACCACAATCATGACGATCAATGCCAGGAATATCGTTGCGCGGCGCCGAATGCGCGCAGCGACGCAGCCACCGATTGCGCTGGTTGTTAGAAACAAAATCGGTGCAAGGATGACGTACGTCGTTGGCTTTGGGGCAACCAACCTCGAGATCGTCAAGTCGGCGGCAAACGTGAGCATTCTCATGACGAGGTACACGCCCATAGCGATGCTCACGCTGATAAGCCAATCCCGGCTTCGCAGCGAGGACCAAAACATCGACGGGACGGAACGACAGGCTTGACTCCAAAACCATCGTGACGCGGAGAGCGGCGAAGCTGATTCAGCGCGAAGAGCGTATTCCTCGATGAGGTCGCCGAGCATAGCCTCCCGATAGGGGCAGGCACGACGGATTCGAGGAACCAGCACGCGAAAGGCGGCGGCGAATTGGGTCTCATATGTGCTCCCATCGGCTCTTTAAGCCAGCCGTCATGCTGCGAACGGTTTGCTCCGACACTTGCAGCGCGCGCTTGCCGGCAGCCTCGAGGCGAAACATTCGTTTCGCCCGGCCTCCGCGTTCCGGAGTCGGCTCGCCGGTGAATGAGCTGACGTATCCCTTCGTTTCGAGTCGCTCCAATGTCGCGTACACGGCACCGATAGAGACGTTGCGGCCGACGCGTTCGTCGATTTCGCGTCGTACGATCATTCCATGAGCGCTTCCATCGAGACGCGCCAGCGCCAGCAGGACTATGTGTTCCAGAGATCCGAGAAGTTCTCCACGTTCCATTTGTTTTGCAATATAGAACAAATAAACAAGGAGGTCAAGTGGGAACTGACTGCGCGCATGATTCAGCGAGTCTGCTAGATTATTCGGTATGCCAGCGATGCTAAACAAGCCTTTCCGCGGCTTTGCCAGCGACAATCACGCTGGCGTGCATCCCGAGGTTTTGGAAGCCATTGGCCGCGCTAACCAGGGACACGAGATCGCTTACGGCGACGATCCTTATACTCTTTCCGCGGTCAAGAAGTTCGAGGAGCATTTTGGGCCGGACATCGCGGTGTTCTTCACATTCAACGGGACGGGTGCGAATGTTCTGAGTCTGCAGGCCCTGACCCGGACGTTTCAGTCGGTTCTGTGCAGCGACTATGCACACATTTATACCGACGAATGCGGCGCGCCCGAGAAGCACACCGGCTGCAAGCTGATTCCACTGCCGCATCAGGACGGCAAGATCACGCTGGACTCCGTGCGCCACGCCTACCACGGCATTGGCGATGAACACCACTCGCAGCCGCGCGTGATCTCCATCACGCAGTCCACCGAGATGGGAACGGTCTACCAACCGGAGGAGATTCAGGCGCTGGCCCGCTTTGCCCACGAGCATGGCATGTTCCTGCACATGGATGGCGCTCGCATCGCCAACGCCGCTGTCTCGCTCGGGCAGGGCCTACGCGAGGCTACTCGCGATCTGGGCGTGGACGTGCTTTCTTTCGGTGGCACGAAGAATGGAATCCTGGGCGGTGAGGCGGTTGTATTTTTTCGTCCCGAACATGGCGAGAACTTTCTTTATTTGCGCAAGCAAAGCATGCAGCTGGCATCGAAGATGCGGTTCACTGCGGCGCAATTTGAGGCTCTGCTGACGGGAGATCTTTGGCGGCGCAGCGCCGAACACGCCAACCGCATGGCTCGCGTGCTGGAAAAAGAAATCAGCAGTATCCCCGGAGTCAAAGTTGTGTGGAAGGTTGAGGCCAACGGCGTCTTCGTGAAGATTCCGCGCCACGCCATCGAAAAGATTAAAAAGCATTACTTCTTTTATGTGTGGATTGAGGAAGAATCGATCGTGCGCTGGATGTGTTCCTTCGACACCACGGAAGACGACATCGCCAAGTTTGTAGAGGTGGTGGCCGGGGCGGTGAAGGGTTGATTCACGTGACTCGGCCTCGCTCTTAGAGGTTGCTTTTTGCCGCACCTTTGACTAGATTTAGCTTTCCCCCGCTGTATGACATTCAGACGGGTTGCTTGATCCCAGGAGCGTTGATGCGCCGGAAGTGGTTCAGCGTTGCTGCCCTTATCATAGCCGCGATCGTGCTCCTCAGCGTTTCCAGTTGCGGGGATCCGCAGGAGTTGGTGTCCATCAGCGTTGCACCGTCAACGGAGACCTTCGGGGCTTCGAATATTCCGGTGAATCTCGACACTGGGCTCACAGTCCAGTTAAGAGCCCTTGGCACCTACGTCCACCCGCCCGTGACTAAGGACATTACTAACCAGGTGGTCTGGGCGTCGAACGACACGCAGATGGTAACCATCAATTCTACAGGTCTGGCAACTGCGACCGGGGACACCTGCGGGGGCACTCTGATTTCCGCAACGGTCAACACGAACGCTGATACCAGCGGATTGTCGGCATCCGGCGCAATCGTAACCGGGTATATGACCGCCAACGTGGTCTGTTTTACCGGCAACACGGGCGGCGGCGGAGGCGGAGAGCCGAGCATCACGGTTAGTTTTGCCGGTGCCGGTTCGGGGATCGTGACCAGCACGCCTGCAGGACTAAGCTGCGCCAACACGGATGTCTCGTGCGTTGCCAGCTTTCCGGCGGGTACGCCGGTTACCCTGACGGCCACGCCGGTTGGCACCTCAGTATTCGGAGGTTGGACCGGTGGTTGTACCGGCGGCACTTGCACGATCGTCCTGCAAGACGACACAACCGTGACTGCCACGTTTAATTAGAGGATCCCTGCGAGACCGTGGACTGCCCGCGCGTCACTCCGTTTCATCCAGTAACCTTCCCAGCGTAGGCTTGTGTTTTGCCGGCTTCTTGTTTTTGTGTGGAATCACTTTCTCGCCCGGAGGCGCGCCCATGCGCTCGCGGGCCAATTCTTTGACGGCCTGCACTGCACGAAACCGTTCCACCTTTTTCTTGCGAGGCATTTTTCAGCGGACCCTTTCCTGCATGTAACAACCGTTATGTTGCCATAGCTTGTACCACGCCGAACATGCAATAATTGTGTTTCATGGAAGAACGCGATTTTTTCGACGAGAGCACCCAAAAGAAGATGTCGACGCTGAACTGTCCCCACTGCCACCAGCCGGCGGAGTACGAAGTCACCTGGGTGGTGCGCACCAAGAAGCGTCAACTGGCCGGACGCGCCGACGAGCGGGATCGCGCTCGCTTCGCCAAAGCCCGCTCCTACATGCTGCGCAAAGACGACCTGATGGGCTGCAAGAACGTACGCTGCCGCAAGCGCTTCGAAATCTCAGGCGTGCAGTCGGTGGTCTTCACGGAATGAAGCCGTTGGCAATTGGCGTTTGGCGGGTCGCCCTTCAACCGCAACGGTTTAAAGCAGTGCTTCCACTTTTTCCCCTTCTCTCTCATCCGGCCCCGGCTTGGCTAAATGCCAAGTGCTAATTGCCAACTGCTCATTTATACTGACAAGTTTCCCGCAGCTCCCGGAAGCCGCCGTCAAGGAGTCATGTTTTGAAAATCCTGGTTTGCATGAAGCAGGTGCCACAGAAGGATGCACCGCTCAAGCTCAACGAAACCATGGCCTGGATTCGCGAAGACGTTTCGTATGAGGTGAATGAGCCGGACGCTTTCGCTTTGGAAGAGGCATTGCGCCAGAAGGAAAAGCATACGGGAGAAGTCGTGGTCATCACGTCCGGTCCGGCGCGCTCCCAGCAGGTGCTGCGTGAAGCGCTGGCCAAGGGCGCCGACCGCGCCATTCATCTCGAAGACAATGCCTTTGTCGGCCTAGATGCGCTCAACACTGCCAAGGCCTTCGCGGCCGCGATCAAGGATGAGAAGTTCGATCTGATCTTCACCGGTTTGCAATCCGATGATTACGGCTACGCGCAGACCGGAGTGATCCTTGCGGAACTGCTGGGCTGGCCGCACGCCACCATCATCATGCACATCGAAAAGAACGAGACCGGCATTCGGGTGAAGCGCGAACTCGAAGCCGGATTCTTCCAGTTTGTCGACATGCCGCTGCCCGCCGTTCTCACAATTCAATCCGGCATCAACAAGCTGCGCTACGCCACGCTGATCGGCATCAAGCAGGCGAAGAACAAACCCATCCGCAAGGTGGCGCTGGCGGAGGTGCAATCGGCGATCGGCGAGAACCTGCAGAAAATCGAGCGCCTCTACGTGCCCCAGAAAACGAAAAAAACCGAGCACATCGAAGGCACGCCGAGCGAGATCGCGAAAAAGCTGGTGGACAAACTGCGCAACGAACTGCGCGTGCTGTAGCGCCGGATTTCCGCTGGCGCTTAGATGAGCTAGGAGCGAGCAGCTAGAAGCTGACTTTATGTCCGATTCAATTCTTGTAGTCGTCGAACAACGCGAAGGCAAGCTCAACCGCGTCTCCTGGGAAACCATAACGGCCGGGCAAGCTATCGCCGATGCAACCGGCTGGGCGCTCGAAGCTGCCGTCGTGGGAGGCAACGCGGCTGCTTTCGCCGCCGAAGTTGCAGCTAAGAAAGTCGCGAAAGTTTATGCGGTTGAGTCGCCAAAGCTTGAGCCTTACACGCCCGACGCCTTCGCCGCCGCGCTCAAGCAACTGCTGACGGCAAAGCAGCCCAAGCTCGTGCTGATGCCGCACACGTATCAGGTGCGCGACTTCGTCCCCAAGCTCGCCACTGCGATGGGACGCGCTGTCATCAGCGACTGCATCGGCTTCAAGCACGAAAACGGCAAGCTGCTCTTCACCCGACAAATGTTTCAGGGCAAGCTCGCGGCCGACGTCAGCTTCAACTCCGAAGCTCCGTGGTTTGCCACTTTCCAAAACGGTGCTTTTCGAGGAGACAAGGCCGAGGCCGGAGCCAGTCCAGCGCCGATTGAGACGATAACGGCCGATATTGCCGACGGCGTGATTCGCAACAAGCCGCAGGAAGTGTTCAAAGAAGCGAAGCAGGCGGTCGACCTGACGCAGGCCGAAATTATTGTGTCGGTCGGTCGCGGCATAAAAGAGCAGAAGAATATCGAACTGGTAAAGCAGCTTGCGGAGGCTCTCGGTGGCGAACTTGCGGCCTCGCGTCCCATCTGCGACAACGGCTGGCTGCCCATGGACCGCCAGATCGGGTCGTCCGGACAGACGGTTGCGCCCAAGCTGTATCTCGCTCTCGGCATCAGCGGCGCCATTCAACATATCGTCGGCATGAAGGGGTCGCGGACTATTATCGCGGTGAATAAAGATTCCGAAGCGCCGATCTTTGAGATTGCCGATTATGCGATTGTCGGCAACCTGTTTGATATCGTGCCGCCGCTGACTGAGGAAGTGAAGAGGGCGAAGGCGGGAAGTTAGACCAGACGTCGATTTCCCTAATTGACCTTTAAAGTGACTATGGTTAAAATAATGGTCATGCGTGACATTCCTATCTCGAAGTTCAAAGCCAAATGCCTGGCCCTCATTGAACAGGTTCACAAAACGCGCCAGCCTTTGCGTATTACACGTCACGGGATTCCCATGGCAGAGGTCGTTCCAGCGGGGCCGGACCGCAAGCGGAAGTTTGTCGGAGACATGATCGGAACCGCCGAAATCGTTGGCGACATTGTCTCGCCTATCATTGACCTGGACGAGATTGAGGCCTATCGCGATTGAACCTGCTTCTCGATACTCATATTTGGCTATGGAGCAAGCTCGAGCCAAAGCGCCTGAGCCCCCGGGCCACGACCGAGCTTTCGAATTTGAACAACGAACTCTGGTTGTCTCCCGTGAGCGTCTGGGAAGCGCTGACCCTGATGCAGAAGGGCCGGATTCGCGTGGAGGATCCTTTTGCCTGGGTTGAGCGCGCTGCCGAGCAGTTGCGCGAAGCGCCCCTGACCCATGAAATCGTGCGCATCGGCTTGGCGATGCCGTTGCCTCATGCCGATCCTGCCGACCGTTTCTTGGCTGCGACAGCCAAGGTGTTTAAGTTAACTTTGGTTACCGCAGATCAACGGTTGCTCGGCCTCGGCGAAATAGCCAGCCTGGCGAACCGCTAGGCCTTTATGAGCTTGATCTTCCGCAAACCGATCGAAGGCGTCGAGCGCCCGCAGATGCCGGCCGATGTGGTCATCGTTGGCGGCGGACCTGCGGGGATGGCGTGTGCGTTGCGCTTGTCGCAGTTGATTGACGCGCACAATGCAGCGCATCCCGACTCGCCGCTCAGCAAAGAGAATATTTACGTCCTCGAAAAAGCCCGCGAGATCGGCCAGCACTGTCTCTCGGGCGCGCTGCTTGACCCGCGGTCTATGCGCGAACTACTTCCCGGATTTGAGAAAGATGCTCCGCTCGACGCCGAAGTCACCAAAGAAGCTGTTTACTTTCTCACCGAGAAGAGCAAGTTCAAGCTGCCCATCACGCCGCCGCCGCTGCGCGATCATGGCAACTACGTGGTCTCGCTCAATCGTTTCGTGAAGTGGCTGGGCGGCAAGGTGGAAGAGACCGGAATCACTATATTCACTGGATTCGCCGGCTCCGAGCTTCTATTTGACGGCGACCGAGTCGCCGGCGTTCGCACCGACGACAAAGGCGTGGACAAAGAGGGTCACCAGAAATCCAACTTTGAGCCCGGCTACGATCTCAACGCCAAGATCGTCATTCTCGCCGAAGGGCCGCGAGGATCTTTAACTAAGCAACTTGCCAACAAGTTCGATCTCGCGAAAAATGCCAACCCGCAAACCTACGGCGTCGGCGTGAAAGAACTCTGGGAGGTTCCCGCCGGCCGCATCGCTCCTGGCGAAGTCATCTACACCATGGGATGGCCGCTCACCACCAAGGAATACGGCGGCGCGTGGATATACGGCGGCAAAGACAACGTAGTGTCGCTCGGCTTCGTCACCGGACTCGATTATCCCGATCCGCGCCTCGATCCGCAGCGGGTGCTGCAGGAATTCAAGAAGCATCCGCTGGTGGCGAAGCTGCTCGCAGGCGGAAAGATGATCCGCTACGGAGCGAAGTCCATGCCTTACGGCGGCTGGTGGGCGATTCCACCGGTCGCGGGCAATGGCTGGATGATTCTCGGCGATTCCGCGGGCTTCTTAAATTCCGCACGCCTCAAGGGAATTCATCTCGCGATCAAGAGCGGGATGCTCGCCGCTGAGACCGCTTTCGAAGCGCTGAAGAAAGATGATTTTTCAGCCGCTGTGTTGAGCGAGTATCAGAAGAAAGTCGAATCCAGCTGGATCAAAGACGAACTCTGGAAAGTTCGTAACATGCACCAGGGATTCGAGCACGGATTCTACGCCGGCATGTTCCACACAGCACTGCAGATGATCACCGGCGGACGCGGCGTGCGCAACCGCTATCCAGCGAAAGCCGGATACGAAAACATGCGCAAGCTTGCCGAACTTCCTGCCGACGGAGGTCCCGAAGCCCATCTTATCGGTCCGGCGAAAGGCGACGGCAAGCTCACCTTCGACAAACTCACTGATCTTTATCACTCCGGCACCAAGCACGAAGAAGACCAGCCGTCGCATTTGGTCATCGACGACACGAACATTTGTAACACGCGTTGCGTCAAGGAATTCGGCAGTCCCTGCCAGACTTTCTGTCCCGCCAATGTCTACGAAATGGTCGACGATGCGACCCAACCCAACGGCAAGCGCATCAGCCTGAACCCTTCCAACTGCGTTCATTGCAAAACCTGCGACATCGCCGACCCGTATCAGATCATCACCTGGGTTCCGCCAGAAGGCGGCGGCGGGCCGAACTACGATGGGATGTGAGCGGCCGAGGCAGCGATCTACAACGCCGTCTCGCCCCCGATACCTTGAAGCTTTCTCTCCCCGCAAGCTCTATAATTGAGATGAGCTTCAATTGAGACGAGCTTCCGACCTCGCTTTCCAGACCGACTGCTTCGGGTCAACCGTGCCCCTCATCGACAAATTCGGCCGTGCCATCACTGATCTGCGGATATCCATCACCGATCGCTGCAACTATAAGTGTGTCTACTGCCGTACTGGGAACGAAGGCGCGCTCTACGGAGACCTGCCGTTTGAGGATTATCTGCGGATGGCGGGTGTGCTGGTCGGGATGGGCGTGACGAAGATTCGTCTTACCGGGGGCGAGCCGCTGCTGCGTAACGGTGTCGTGCAGTTTGTGCGCGAGTTGGCGAAACTGCGACCTCAGGGGCTGAAGCCCTCATCTTTCTCCGGCTCTAACGGCCCGGCTGAAGCCGCGTCCTTTCAAACCTCATTGCGGGGAACTTCTTTTGACGGAGGCGAGCCGCTCGACATCGCCCTCACCACCAACGGCCACCTGCTCGCCGATCTGGCGCAGCCGCTGAAAGACGCCGGCCTCACCCGCGTTACCGTTTCCATGGACGCAGTCGATCCCGATCGCTTCGCCCGCATCACCCGCGTCCCCAACGGATATGATCACGTGCTTGCCGGCATTCGCGCCGCGCGCCGCGCCGGGCTGTGGCCGCTGAAGGTGAATTGCGTGCTGATGCGCGGCTTCAACGAAGATCAAATCATCCCCTTCGGCATGTTCGCGCGTGAAGAAGGCGTTACTGTGCGCTTCATCGAATTCATGCCGCTCGAAGAAGGCCGCACCTGGGCGCCCAACACGGTGGTCACGCTCGATGAAATTCTGGTCCGCATGGCCGAGTACCGCCCGCTGGTCGAAATCCCGCACGCGCGTTCGGAAACCGCCCGGCGCTACCGCTTCGACGACGGCGTTGGAGAAATCGGCATCATCGCCCCTGTCTCGCATCCTTTCTGCGGACACTGCAGCCGCATCCGCATCACCAGCGACGGCAAAATTCGGACATGCCTCTTCTCGGTATGGGACCACGACCTGCACGCGCAAATGCGCCACGGCGCCAGCGACGAAGAGTTAGCCGATTTCATCCGCGGCGTGATCCAGAAAAAAGAAGAACGCCACCACATCGGCGAACCCGATTTCGTGCCCGCGTCAAGGACGATGGTGCATATTGGAGGATAGCTGTCACCGGCCCAGGCCGAGTGCCACCAAAGCCGATTTTGCCGTCCTTCTCGCCAGATCGAAATGAGATCCCAGCAACCCAAGCAGCGCCAACGCGGGGGTCCCCAACGTAATCACTGTGGCCCGAGTTACGCCTCGTCTCCTCGTGATCCGGACGATTCGCAGCAGTGCGCCGGCGGAGCCACTCCTAGTAGCATTCGGCATCGTGCGCCTCCATGGACCGCCGATAGAGGTCGACATCGTTGGGCCAGAAGCCCCAACTCTTACCGTCAATCTTGAAGGCCGGGATTCTCTTGGTGGATGCTAGGTGACGCACTGTCCGTTCTGGCTTGTGCAGGCGAGCGGCCACGTGGTTTACCCGCAGTGGCAACCGACGAGTGTTCTGAGCGTATTCCATACCTTCTCTTTTCTGAGAAGGCGTTCTCTTGAATTTGTTAGGCGGCCTGAAGCTGGAACGCCATTCCCGAAAGCAGCCCCGGCGCTCGCGAAGGCTCGATGCGGGGTGGGTGGGCGCCATGGTGGGTGAAGAAACTTCGTTGGCGAATCGCGATCTCGCTCCTTACAATCGCCCTCCTTAGCCGGGACAGCAACACCGCGACGGCGGCAATCACCAGCAGTAGCAGGATCTCGAAACCGGAGAGCGTCTCGAGCAGTGCGATCTGGGTTAGGAGAACGAGGGGAGCGTCGAACGTTGGCAGGACATAGACTACGGCCTGGCTTGGCCGGCATGCCACAAACGGGACACCACGTTGACACAAGGGAGACCCATCCCGACGCCACGTCTTTGGCGAATAGGCCTCCTTGGAACCAGCAGTGTTGGCAATGGCCCTCGACGATACGGACCGTGGGCTGCACCGGGACCTGCCAAAAACCAGCACCCGTCGGGTCGGGCTCGCCCGAGAGAAACCAGAAATTGCAGATCGCCTGTGTAGGATCCGTCCAATCATCGTGCGTGGAGGCATCGCCCGAATCAAACAGCCGCCGAAAATCCTCGGCGGATACCGGAGGAAGGCAGATCTCGAAGTCAGGCCCCGAGAAAAAATCGGCTCCTAGCATTTGCTCCGAGAGAAGGGCAACCTGGCTCTCCAGCACAGTCCTATATCGCCCGAGCGCGTTCAGGACGCCCATGTTGATCCAGTCCGTGTTAGGCGCAGAGGTGGGAACGGCGGCTCCGAAATCGCAAATGGAAAGGTCGGTAAAACTGGTCACAAGCAAATCATAGCGCACGGCTGATCTTTGTAAAGGGCGTTTGCCGAATTTCTCGCGGGAGCCAGAGCTCCGGGAGTTGGTTTAGGATGTTTAGGAACGGATGGGCCGTCGAAAGACCATGCTGCCTTTGCTCGTGCTGTTGGTTCTTCAAAGCTCCACGGGGGCCGCACAATCTTCCTACCTAGGCTTCGACCGCAACGCTTACCCCGGCGACGCCAATCTGAAAGCCCTTCATCAAACTTTCTCCTACACTGGCTACTGGCTCAACAATCCTCCCGGCGAGAGCAAATTCCTGGGCCGGCCACCGCGCTGCCGTTGAATCTGCGGGCTTCGGCTTCCTCGTGCTGTTCAACGGACGCGTCTACGCCGAACTAAAATCCGTCGCCCGCGCAACGAAGCTCGGCAACTCCGACGCGCGCGCCGCCGCCGCTGCCGCACGCCACGAAGGCTTTCCCGCGCACACCATTATCTTTCTCGACCAGGAGCAAGGCGGCCGCATGCTCCCCGAGCAAAAGGCCTACCTATACTCCTGGGTTGATGCCGTCATCGCGGCTGGATTCCGTGCCGGTGTGTACTGCTCCGGCATCGCCGCGAAAGATGATGGCAATGTCGTCACTGCGGAAGACATTCGCCAGAACGCCGGCGAGCGCCAGATCGTTTACTGGGCGATTAACGACGCTTGCCCGCCCGCCCCCGGCTGCGCTTTTCTAGAACACCCGCCAAGCCCCGCCCAGAGCGGCGTTCCGTTCGCCGAAGTCTGGCAGTTCGCGCAATCTCCACAGCGCAAGGACGTCGCTGCGCACTGCTCTAACTACAGCCGCGACGGCGAGTGCTACGCGCCGGGAATTTCTCCCGCGCAACAACTCCATGTGGACGTGAACACAGCCACGTCACCCGATCCCTCAACCGGCAGATCACGCTGACCTGTGCGCTGGGGAAGGACCTACTGGCTCTCTTGACCCGTCTTCCGGATGAGCAGGGTAGCGTATCCCGAGGCGGGATCGGTGGTCATGGCGATGTCCACCATCGTAGCCATCTGCTCGTTGAATTTGAAAAGGAATTCGATTTGCGTTCGTTGCGCTTGGCTGCTCGCGATCATTCCTCGTAGAGTCCCCTCAAATTCGTCTACGCAAGTGCAGGGCGCAATCGTGCGAAAGAAATTTCTGCCTAGCACGCGCGTCTGAGACAAGCCAGAGAGTGCCGATTCCTGGGTGTTGTACGCCACGATTCGCCCCTCGGCATCCATGCGAATGAATCCGAAAGGCAATCGGTCCGCCGTTGCGTCATCGAGCGTAGCGACGCTCTCAATGGGATGAGCGAACTGGTCGCCCAGGCAAGTCAGGCAGATACCATACGACGTCGAAACCGCAGGAGCGCCTTGACGAACGGCACGACCGCACCACGCGCACAGGATGGGAGCTCCGAAAAAACTTCGTCCATAGGAATCTTGCTAAGCGGGACTTTTGATTTTGCACCTCATAGGCCGGAAAACGCAACCTTGGGCTGTGCCCGCACACTTCTCACTTTGCTACACTGAAAAGGGGCTAGGAATTCCCTTCGGGAGAATCCGAATTTATGTTGCGTACTCTATCCGCACTCGCCGTCGCGACCGCTTTGCTTTTCTCCCTTCCCGCTGCCGCACAAGACACGTGGCAGATTGATCCGCCGCACTCCGCGGCGCAGTTTTCTGTTCGACATCTGGGGGTCTCCACCGTTCGCGGCGCTTTCACCAAGATGAGCGGCACGGTTCAGTACGACCCGAACAACCTCGGCAAATCATCGATCCAGGCAACCATCGATGCAGCCTCCGTCGATACCCGCGTTGAGATGCGGGACAGCGAGTTGCGCGGCGCGAGCTATTTCGACGTGCAGAAATATCCCACCATCACTTTCCAGTCGAAGAAGATCGAAGCCGCCGGCGTGGGCAAGTTGAAGGTCACCGGCGATCTCACCATTCACGGCGTCACTAAGCAAGTCGTTCTCGATGTGGACGGACCAACCGCACCGATAAAAGATCCATGGGGCAACCAGCGTGAGGGCGCCTCCGCGACGACAAAAATTAACCGCATGGATTTCGGAGTGGCCGGCCTGCCGGCCGCGATCGGCAACGACATCACCATTACGCTCGACATTGAAATGATCAAGCCGCAGCCGAAGTAGTAAAAGCGTCGTTGGTCGTTGCCGATCCTCATCGAAGCCGAGACGATCGGCCAACGGCTAATGGCTAACGACCAGACCGACGACTAACCGAGCCGCGTGCGCTACAATGGATGCATCTTGATGTCGGACCGAACCTTCACTCTCGACGAAGCGCAGTCGTTGCTTCCCGTACTTGAATCGCTCCTGCGCGCCGCCATCGGCGGCAAGAAGATCATGGAAGAAGTGGAAGCGGAGATGCAGTCGCTCAACCATCGCATTTTTCTCAACGGCGGCACTCACGTGGATGTGGTGGCCGTGGCACGCCGCAAGGCGGAGCGCGTCAAGGCTGAGCAGCGCGCCAAAGATGCGCTCGCCGAAATCGACTCTATCGGCGTGCAGGTCAAGGATCTCGACATCGGCCTGCTCGATTTTCCCTGCGAAGTCGACGGCCGCGTCGTCCTGCTCTGTGGAGGACGGGTGAAGCCTCCATCACCCACTGGCACGGCACCGACGAAGGCTTCGCCGGACGCAAGCCGATTGACGAGCGCATCGCGCGCTCAAAGCGGACGAACTAGTCAGTTCTCGGTACTCGGTAAACCCATCCGCGCCTCTGCTTTTTCCTGCAAGCTCTCCGGAATCCGCACGTTCTTACCCCAGAGAGTGGCGTTAGCCGCGGTGGTTCCGTGACTGCACGAAAGTACTCTTACGCGTCCGGCCCGGAATCTTCTCTGCTACAATTTTTTACAACCGCTGTGGCGCGGAGATCGTATTCTGATTGAGGAGAGGCGTGGCAGGTTGCGCTTCCCGCGCGCGCTGACAGCATGGTTTAGAGCGCGACCAGGCAAGGTTGCAAGCCGAGCAGTCCCAAGGAGTCTCAGATCACTATGTCATCCGCGAAACAGAAACTCCGCCTCGTCGGCGCTTTCGCCGCGCTCGCAGTGTTGGCGCTCGCCGTAAGCTGCACGGGGTTTTTCGTGAATCCGACGGTTTCGACCCTTTCGATCCTCCCGCCGAGCCCATCGGTCAGCGTGGGACTCTCCACGCAATTGAACGCCGCAGGAACCGACAGCAACGGCAACCCTATTACCCTAACCGGGGGCACCAGTTGTACCGGAACTACCGTGTGCTGGTCCAGCGACACGCCCGGTGTCGCTACCATCAGCGCCGGTGGGACGTTAACCGGGGTCTCGGCTGGGACGAGCACCATCACGGCAGCGTCTGGCACTGCCACCGCGACCACTACTGCCACCGTCACTCTAGCCAACGTAACCAGTATCGTTCTCGTTCCCAACACTTCGTTTAGCATGGCGGCGAGCTCGACGGCAGGATC
This sequence comes from uncultured Acidobacteriaceae bacterium, assembly GCA_963841125.1. Classification (GTDB taxonomy): domain Bacteria; phylum Acidobacteriota; class Terriglobia; order Terriglobales; family Acidobacteriaceae; genus Sulfotelmatobacter. The sequence continues at coordinate 553,539 of CAWJBH010000003.1, read as the reverse complement.
GGGCAATGGCCAATGTCTGACGGTGCAGGCGACGGCGGGAGGGCAGACCGGTATTGACGTTACCGGCAGCGTGACATGGCAGACCGGCACTGCAGGCATTATTACGCCCCAGGGCGCCGAAGACCCGGAGTGCGTACAAGCCGGTGCCACCCCCGGCAGTACGACGCTCTACGCGCAGTACACCAGCGGTGACACCATAATCAATTCGGATTCGATCACCGTCACGGTTACCACCCCTTAAGCGAAGAGTTGGCCCGACGGGCGTGGGTTTGCATATCCGGCCGACTAAAAGACTCTCTTCGGAAGCAGGAACCCCGCGCCTGTGGAAGGCGCGGATCCACGTGATCCTTTACGAGGCGCGAACAGTGGGTTCGAAATGCCTGGGGGGATGGCGCTGGCCAGCTTTGGCTGGCGCGTTAGCGATCTTCTTACTCCCTGTCGTCGCTTGTTCCTGTCCGTCCACGCCGTCGGTAACTTCGCTCTCGCCGAGCAGTGCCGCCGCTGGAGGAGCCGATTTTACTCTGACCGTCAATGGCCGTCACTTCGATAGCAATGCTGTCGTGGTATGGAATGGCACGGCCTTAACGACGTCGTTCGTCAGCAACACCCAACTCGCCGCTACGATCCCGTCGGGCGACATCTCAAACCCAGGCCCGGCGGAGGTTTTCGTCTACAACCCTGGCAGCACCAGCGATAGCACGACCGTCGGTTCAGTCTCGGCATCTGACAGCAACAACTGCGGCGCCGCTGGCTCGAATGAGACTCCGTTCACGGTTAGTCCCTAGGCGGGTGACCGACGCTAGACCGCACTTCGACCCTCAAGAGTGCCGGATGTCCCACTTCTCGCGATCTTTGCGAGAAGCGTTGCCGCCTTTATCATGGCTCGGCATACCATATCCATCACTGGTATCGAGTATGGTAAAATGGAACATCATTATGGCAAGGGTGCGAAAGATCACTGTGGAAATCCCTGATGAGTTGCTGGAGAAAGCCCAGCGAGCTAGTGGAGTTGGCATCACCCAGACCGTTCGGACTGGGCTGCAACTGCTGGCCGCCTCGCAGGCGTATAACAACCTTCGCCAACTGCGAGGCAAAGTCCGCTTCAGCCGCACGTGGGAGGAATTGAAGCATGATCGCGAAGACTCGATAACGTCTGTTGTCCCCGTTCCTTACTCTCGATGATCGCAGCCGACACCAGCACCTGGATCGCATTTCTCGAAGGCGCCCCCGGCCCGACACGCAACTGCTTGACCAGGCTCTGGCAGATCACCGACTACTGATGATTCCACCGGTCTTCATCGAGCTTCTAAGCGATCCGCTGCTTTCACCGGCTGTCTTGCGACAACTAATGGACGTTCCAATGATCGAGGTTGAGTCCGGGCTACTGGCAGCGCGCCGGTCTCTTGCGGGCGAAGGTATTGGCGCATCGCCGCCGGGCGCGCCTCGGTGACGCTCTGATCGCTCAAACCTGTATCGACAGAAACATTCCGCTCATTACGCGAGATCAGGATTTCCGCGCCTTCGCCGATGCGGCTCTTCTCCAGCTGATTCTTTGATCGCCAGCCGCGATGTAATAGAAAAGATACTTGTATTCGTTGTATTCATATGGCAACTTCCATCCGACTTTCCCCGAAAGCTGAGCAGCGGCTCGATTTTCTTGCGGCCCAAACCGGCCGCACCAAAGCCTTCTACCTGCGACAGATGATCGAGAGCGGCCTCGACGATCTGGAAGACTACTATCTCGCGGCCGACGTTCTTGAACGCGTCCGCAAAGGCGAAGAAAAAATTCATTCCAGCGCCCAAGTGAGAACCGACCTTGGCCTTGGAAGATTGATTACACCCAGACCGCCAGGAACCAACTCAAGAAACTGGACAAGCCTGTGGCCCGTCGCATCGTCGATTTCCTGGATGACCGCGTCGCGAAACAAGAAGATCCGCGCACCCTCGGCAAAGCCCTAACCGGTCCGCTCGGTACTCTGTGGCGCTACCGCGTCGGCGATTTCCGTGTGATCTGCGAGATCCAACACGGGGCGGTGACAATTCTGGTGATTCGAATCGTCCACCGCCGCGAAATCTATCGCTAACAAGGCCATCCGCCACGCCCACTCGTAAGTTGCCATCCTCCGCAGTCACAGTATTATCGTAAAGAGTCGCCCTCGTGGCTCATCGTGCAAACGGCCGCAACGACAAGACGACGACTTTTTCTATGGCTGACATTCGCTGCATCGGTATCGCCACCGGAGGCGGAGACGCTCCCGGCCTCAACGCCGTCATTCGCGCCGCCACCAAGGCCGCCATCTCAAGTACGGATGGAAGGTCATCGGCATCCCCGATGGCTTCGACGGCCTGATCTGGCCGGAAAAAGCCTTCGAACTCACGCTCAAGGAAGTCACCGGCATTCTGCCGCGCGGCGGAACGATCCTCGGCACCACCAACCGCGGCGATCCCTTCCACTACAAGAACGTCGAGAACGGCAAGGAAGTTTCGCGCGACATTTCCGGCCAGGTGATCGCCAACGCGGCCAAGCTCGGCATCGACGCCATCATCACCATCGGCGGCGATGGATCGCAGAAGATCGGCTACGAGCTTTTCCAGAAGGGACTGAAAATCGTCGGTGTGCCCAAGACCATCGACAACGATCTTTCCGCCACCGCAGGTCACGTTCGGATTCGATACCGCGCTGCACACCGTCACCGACGCCATCGACAAGATTCACACCACTGCAGCGTCGCATCATCGCGTGATGGTGGTTGAGGTCATGGGCCGCGACTGTGGCTGGATCGCGCTCGAGGCCGGCATCGCCGGCGGCGCCCACGTCATTCTGATTCCAGAAATTCCTTTCACCATCGAACATGTTTGCCGCTACATCGCGGAGCGCGAAAAAGCCGGGAAGGATTTCACGATTGTGGTAGTGGCCGAAGGAGTGAAGCTGCCGCCGGAGTTGAAAGAAAACCGCCGCGCCAGTTCCGATCGGCAACCTGATCGGCAACGCCATCGCTGCGCGGCTCGGGCAAAGAAGTGCGCGTCAGCGTGCTCGGCCACATTCAGCGCGGAGGCACGCCCTCGCCCTTCGATCGCATTCTGGCAACGCGCTTCGGCGTGGCCGCCGTCGACCTGATCGCCGCCGGAGGTTTCGGCATGATGGTCGCGCTGCACGGCGACTCCATCGTCTCCGTCGATGTAGCCCATGCCATCGGTCACCTCAAGTCAGTTGATCCGAAGGGGAAATTGTGCGCGCCGCCCGCGCCATTGGCATCGGATTTGGGGATTCGAACCAGGCGCATGCGGGAGAACTAGAAGAAAGATTCTGCTATAGCTGGGAGTTGCGAACCAGGTACAGAAAACTGGGTACCAAGTACTGGGTACTATTCTTTCATCATCGCGTCAATCAGCGCATAGAGCTGGCTGCTGTCCTTCACCTCCACAAAAGGCCTGTCCGGATGCCGGCTGCTGACCACGTAAACCGTGGGCGTGTGCTCGAGTTTGATGGCCTTGCCCAGTTCGCGGTCGGCATTCACCTCGTGCAGCGAACTTGCCCTGGGGATCGACCACGAAAGGCAAATCCACTTTGTGCTCGCTGGCGAACTTCTCGGCATAGCCGCGCAGGTTCTGCGGATTGATTTCCAGTTGGTTCGAGAAAATATAGTCGCGGAACTCATTGCCCAGGCGCCTTCGAAGTCGCGTCGAAGTAACGCGCCATCACCGCCGCGTCATAAGACCAGTTGTGCATGGGCAGGGGAAAGTCGTGGCGCACCAGCGGGAATCTTGTAGGTCTTCGAAGCCTGTTCGAGAATCGGCGCCACGCGCCGGCACTGCGGGCACTGCAAATCCTCGAAGACCACGATGGCAACCTGCGCGCCTTTAGGCGGACGCAACGCCGGATTCACCGCGTCATGCCGCTGCCGCGCACAACAGCAGCGAACACCAATAGGCCAGTCAGCCACAAGCGAGCGAAACTGATTCTTGAATATGTTTTTCATCACGTAGTTTGATTATTACTTGCTCCAGCCTCCATGGTAACCGAAGCGCTTTACCGTGTCAGGTCACGGGCAGATTCTGCCTTCCAGGTTAACCGCGAAGCGCATCGTGTCGAGGACTGTAGTGCGCAGCCATTTCATGGACAGCTGGGTCACCCGCTTGACCGTGCCCAGATGCGTGCCGAACCGCAGCCTAGTAGAGTTCGCAACCCGGCCAACGCGCTATAGTAAAAAGTCGACTCTCGACAGTTAGATCTCGCTGCAACCCTTGTGAAACCGTGCTCAATCCATCGCATTGTGATCGGCTGCATCCTGGCATTCGTGCTGGCCACCGTCTTCTTGCTGGGCCTCTGCCGCCTGCAATCGCAGAGCGCCACCGCGTGCTGGAAGTGAATTATGTTTCAGCGGCGCAGGCCACGCTGCGCGATCAGGTAGCCACCATCTACAACCGCGTCGGCACGGTGAAGAACGGCGAACGTGTGGAGGTGCTGGAGCACGAAAAGCGCTTCTCCCGCGTGCGCACCGCGAGCGGCCTCGAGGGCTGGATCGAGCAACGCTATCTGGTGGATCAGCAAACCTACGATGGCCTGCAGAAGCTCACGCAAGACAACCTGAGCGATCCCGTGCAGGCGCCCGGCGTCCTGCGCAACGAGACCAACCTGCATCTTACGCCCGGACGCGAGACCGAACATCTCTACCAGCTTTCGGCGGGAGCGAAAGTTTCGGTGCTGAAACGCGCCACGGCGGAGAAGCAGCCCGGCGCGGCCGCTGCCGCGGCCAGTCCGAAGCCGGAAAAAGCGCCGAGCGGAGAGCGTCCATCCGGCCCAGTCGCTCGAAGACTGGTGGCTGGTGCGCGACGCGCAGAACCGCGTGGGCTGGGTGCTGGCCCGCATGGTGGATATCGACGTCCCGCTCGATGTCGCGCAATATGCCGAAGGCCAGCGCTTCGTTGCGTTCTTTGTGCTCGATCAAGTGCGAGGACCCCGGCAAAGACGGCGCCGACAAAAACGTTCCGCAGTATCTCTGCGCCATGACCGAACCGCGTGACGGCCTGCCCTACGACTTACGATCAGATTCGCGTCTTCACCTGGAACGTAAGAAAGCATCGCTACGAAACCGCCTACCGCGAGCATGGCCTGAACGGCGTGCTGCCGGTCACGGTGACCAGCGAGAATTTCGATAAGGAAGGCACGTTGCCGGTTTTCATCCTGCGCGTGAAAGACGACGCCGGCAACATCACCGAGCGCAAATATAAGCTGAACACGCCGATCGTGCGCCGGGTGCTGGCTCCCGGCGAGCAGAAAGAAGCGCCCATGCCCGCAGACGAAGCACCGACGGTAGTTTGATTTCGACTAACCCTTGATTTTTGTCGAAGCCGCACCGAGAATTTCCCGGCTTTTTTTCTCCTGCACGAAAACAGTCACGTGCAGATTTTCCGGATTCCAGTGAGAGTTCAATTTCACCAGAGTATCTCCGGTGAAGGACATTGATGCTCCGTTCGCATCTGCGACCCCGATCTTGCGCAGAGAACGCAGCGTGGCTACGTGATGCAGGACGTGCCCGGCATTTTCTCCCAGGCTCACCGAAGAATGCAGGCCATCTTCGGTTACCGCCAGCCAGATTTCCGCCACGTCTCCAGCCTTATTTCCCGCAAGCTTTCCCACCGACACGGTGAAGTGCTGCGAGCCCTTGCCCTCCGGCTTTCCAGAAGCGATCCTAACTTCCGTTTTCACGCCGTGAGCCGCTTTTTCGATTTCAAGTTCGGCTTCTTGCTCGTCACTGCCGAGAAACTGGCTCTGCCCGTCTCACCACGAGCTCTGGCGTGTAGGCGTCTTTCTTGGACAGGGTGGTATAGACCGTTTGCCGCTGCGGTCCATTCCGCGGAAGAAAAAGGATCGACCCAACCGTCGTGATTCCAATAATCCACATGCTCTTCCAACGCGATAATCTCTGCAGCGGCTACAGGTTGTTGCGCAGCGAGCTTCTGCAGTAACGCATCCGCGGGAGGACAAGAGGAGCAGCCCTCTGAAGTGAAAAGCTCAACCACCACGGGTGCGCGGCCCGGTTCCCCAGCCGAGGTTTGCGCTTGCGCCGAGGCGAAGCCCGAGCCGACAACCATCGAGCACAACACCATGAGGACGAGAGATAGCGGAGAGCGATCGGCGGAAAAGCTTTTCATAGTTTAGCCTCCTGGCCTGAGCCGTCTGGGTGCTAACACGTTGGAAGGATTGCGGTCGCGGAAAGTTGCCACCTGCATCCATACATATAGATTGACCCCAGGCGATAAGTAACATAAATAGCATGGAAGTCTGCTGGCGCCGAACTGATGCTCGCTAGGGCTCGATGACCGGGGCTAACTTCACCCCGAAAACTAGCCGGCTCAGGGGTGGTTCTGGGACCTCGAGGGACGGTCTAATGGGTGGTTCCAAATCGGGCGCTTCTACTGAAAACCATATAAATCGACAGCTCAATCTTCCAATTCAAAGAATAGCGACGGTTAGCGTGTTTGCAATGCATTGAAAACAATAGCTGTTAACGGAGAGTGTTTTGGAGCGTTAGTTGCTTAGTGTTGATGTTCAGCAGATTGTCTATGAACCCTAGAAATCGCTTATCTCACGGAGACAACACTATGAGTCGTACTTCAACTAGGTTTGGTATGTTTGCCGTTTGTGTATTCTCTTTGCTGCTGCTGGTTTCCAATCTTTTTGCGCAAGAGACGACCGGCGGACTGCAAGGAACTGTCAGAGACCCCAGCGGCGCGGTGGTTGGCAAAGCGGTCGTAGAGCTTACGGCTCCCTCGCTGGTTGGGTCCAAGAAACTAGACACCGATGCCAGCGGTTATTACCGCTTTGCGAACCTGCCGCCCGATACCTACACGGTGACGGTCAAGGCTTCGGGATTCTCCGAGCTGAAGCGTGAAGGAATCGTGATCGAAGTCGGTCACCTTCCGACTCTTGATCTGGCGCTGGCGGTGGGCGCAGCCGGTACGGTTGTGGAAGTAAGCGGTGCAGCCCCGGTCATCGATGTCACGACGGAGACGACACAGACCAATATTACTCAGGATGTCGTCCAGGATGTTCCGCACGGCCGGTCGTTCCAGTCGGTGATTCAGTTTGCTCCATCGGCCCGCAACGAACCTCTTGAGGGCAACTCCCGCATGGCCAACGGCAGCGGCAGCACCTCGCCGGGCAACGGCAGCAATGGCAATACCTATGGGTTTTCCGTAGCCGGCGGTTCTGACTCGGAGAATTCCTACCTGGTCGAAGGTCAGGAAACTGCAAACCTGATCGGCGGTTACTCCCACACCAACGTTCCCTTCGATTTCATTCAGGAAGTTCAAGTGAAGAGTTCCGGAATCGAAGCTGAGCACGGCGGCGCGCTCGGCGGCGTGGTCAATGTGGTTATGAAGAAGGGCACCAACGCCTACCACGGTTCGGCTTTCATACAGTTCGAGAACCAGGGATTAGACGGGGACCCGACTCAGTACCTCCGTTACGACCCTCTTTCTACAGGCAGCACGCCTGCTTGGGGTTTCCTTGACCCAGATGCTCAGACCGTCCAGCCGGTCAAACCGAAGACCAGCGACATATTCCCTGGTTTTACCTTTGGCGGTCCGATCCTGAAAGATAGGATTTTCGGCTTCATCGCCTTCAATCCTGAATTCAACGACGAAGAGCGCTTTGTAAACTATGGTCCAGCCGGCACCGGCAAAATTCCATTTAGCCGGAATACCCAGACCTACTACACGACCGCTCGCATCGACGCGGTGGTCAACCAGAAGATTCGCGTATTCGGTTCGTGGCTGTACCAATACCAGAAGCAGTTCGGCGAGAACCTCCCGAGCTCCGACAGCACCACGGGCTTGGTAAACTTCGCTTCCGGTTGTTTCGGTCCCAACACTACCAACCCCTGCGCTGGCCCTGGAATTCCGGTGTCGGCGTTCTCCCACGGTCAGGGCTATTCGGCTCCTAACAGCACCACGAACATAGGCATGGATTTCACCCTCACGCCTCGTTTGATCGCCACCACGCGGTTTGGCTACTACTTCGAGAACTATCATGACTTCGGCTTCCCGGAGGGTGGATCTACCTTCCAGTGGGAGTTGAATAGTCTCGGCCAAACAGACGCCAACCTCGTACCGCTGCCGGCGTCGATGCAGTATCTCAACGGGTGGTATAACACTGGCTTGGACCAGAACTTTACGGTTCGCAATTCCAGCAAGGCGATCCAGTTCGATCAGGATTTCGCCTGGTTCAAGAGCGGATGGGGCGGAACGCATAACTTCAAGTTCGGCTACCAACTCAACCGCCTCTCGAATGATATCTTCCAGCGGTTTAACCAGCCGTTCGTTCAAATGTTCGCTGGCTATAACGGCGCGACCAGTTATGGTGCTGGCACTTCAGACGGAGCAACCGCTTGCGCAGCGCTAGAGGCTGGAGTAGGAAACGGAAATTGCCAGGGTACGGATGGCTACATTATCGTTCAGGACTTTGGCACAGAAGGCAAGGCCACTAGCTTTAACCATGCTTTCTTCGCTCAGGACGCCTGGACCATCGGCCATGGCCTTACCATCAATGCGGGTTTCCGGATTGAGAGGGAGTATCTGCCGGGAGAGAAGTTTACCGGCGAAACCGACTCGAGCATACCCCTCGGAAATGCGCCGGCCCACCCCATCAACTTCGGCTGGGGCGACAAGGTCGCTCCCCGCATCGGCGCTGCCTGGGATGTCTTTAAAGACGGCAGAATGAAGGTATTCGGCAGCTACGGTCAGTTCTACGATCAGATGAAGCTCAACGTGGCCATTAGCTCCTTCGGTGGACAATGGTGGCAAAACTGCGCATACGCTTTGAACACTACGGATTACACGACGTTGATTCCGGCGTTCAACAACAGTAATCCTCAACGTTACTGCGTGGGTCCCAATGACACGTCTGAAGCCAATTGGTTGGGAGGAGTCCAGCCTGCTGGCGTCAGCTTCATCGAGAACACCAACTACCGTACTTGGCCTACGACTTGCTCCACCTGCAGTCAGCTGCAGGAGGGCGTCATGCCAAACATTAAACCGTACGAACAGCACGAGAGCGTGGTCGGCGTGGATTACCAGCTTGGCAAAACGCTGGCGTTCGAAGCGCGTTGGGATCGCCGCCGTCTCGATCACGTGATCGAAGACTCGGCCCTTTACAACCCAACCGTTGGCGAAACGTTCGTCATCGTTAACCCCGGCCAAGGTGCCAACAAGACGTTCAGCAGCTTCTACAACTTCCTCTATCCTCCGACCGCTCCGGCGACCACCTCGTTGGATTGCGGTGGACCCTGCCCGCCGAATACGATTATTCCGGCGGCTCGCAGCTACGATGGCTTGGAGTTCCGCCTCACCAAGATGCACAGCAACCATTGGTTCGGCATGTTCTCCTACACCTACAGCCACTTCCGCGGCAACTACACCGGCCTAACCAGCACGGATATTGCCGACGGCGGCTTGGGAGGTCGCAACTCGCCCAACAACAGCCGTTCGTTTGACGAGCCGTACTTCTCGTGGAATGACAACGGCCAGTCGTCCAGCGGACTGCTTCCGACGGACCGTCCCAACGCATTCAAGGGTTATGCCTACTACGAGTTGCCCGAGGGCAAGCACGCCACCAGCAACTTCGGCATTTTCCAGTACCTCTATAGCGGCTCACCCGCAACCACGTTTGCGGATGTGGGCTACGGTGGAGGCGCATGGCCCGTGGATGTCGTGAATCGCGGAAAGTGGGTAAACGTAGCGCAGGATCCGACCACCGGAGCTGTAACCGTCGGACCCACGCAAACCTATCGCACACCGTGGTATATCGACACCGACTTCAACTTCCAGCAGAACTACAAAATCGGCGAGACGAAAGTGGTGAGTTTCTCAGCCACCTTCGCCAACCTGCTCAACCAGCATTCGGTCACGGCCTACCAGGGCGAGTTGAATACCACTTATGCCTTCCAAGGTATTACGCCGCCACCGGTTGCAGGCAGCTCGTGTTCCAATGGCAACTGCTTCATCGTCGACGGGCCTGCGTTCTACGCTGCCGCAGAGAATCCTTGGAACCTCTCGGCGAATCTGAACTCGGGATCACTGTTCACAGGTGGGCCGATTACCATCAACAGCCAGTACGGGAAGCCGTTGTTCTATCAGAACGCCCGTACCATCCGCCTGGGGTTGAAGTTCACCTTCTAGTCGGGTCTTAACGTCAACTTAAAGGGAGCCGGAATTCCGGCTCCCTTTTTTTATTGTGGCGCAAACGTACTTGCCGAACCCTACTTCCCATGTCTTATTTTCCGAACATGGGGTAGTGGCTGGCGGCGCCCATGAAGAACAGCATCACCACTGACAGGAAGGCGTTAGCGCGGCTGGCCAGGAACGCTTGGCGGGCCATGGCTTTGGCCTTGTCGGGCATGGGAGTGCCGTTGGTGGCGTTGTCCCGCGTCCATTGAATCAGACGCTTTTGGATGCGCCAGATCACTCCCCATACATTGAGCAACATGACCCATCCGATACCGCCGCCGATGCCGATCGAAAGCAAGCGGCTGCTCTCCCAGCCGTGGCTGTTCAGGCTCAGGAAGAGCCACGCTGCGGCTGCAACCACCACGGCATAGACCACGCCGACGAACGCGCCTTTGTCGAAGACTCCCTTGCCAGGGATGAGGACGGCGTAGAGCACGCCCCACACGATCGTCCAGATCAGGAAAAAACTACCCATCACTGGCCCGCTGGAGCCGCCTCCATTCTGGGCGTCGACCGCGACGATCTTGCCCCAATAGATAAGACCGGCCAGCACGGTCAGCGCGGCCGACATGCGGAACCACCACAAGGCGCGCGTCATAAGCGCGGGCATGACTTTGCCCTTGGTCGTGGCGTCGAGTTCTTTCATCAGGGGGGCGTTCACCAGGTTGAAGAAGTAAAGCAGGCCGATCCAGGTGATGCCAGCCAGGAAGTGGATCCAGCGGACGAGCATCAGAAAGTTCGTGTTGAAGTCCGTGGGAAAGTTGATTTGTGGTGCAAGAAGAGTTGCGAGAGCGGCGCTTGCCATGATGCCTCCTGAGATTTCACCGGTCCTCCGGATGACAGAAGGAGGTGCGGTGCGTTACGCAAGGGCGGAATTGCCCACGCCGGGATTGTACACAACGGTCAGAAGAGATGGATGACCTGAAACTTTGACACTGTTTAAGAAAAGTCGCCTTCCGCAACTTCCGGGTTGAAAAGCGCGAGGGGACACCGTATCGTACTCACAGCTACCTGCCGGGCGGCGCAGCCTTAGGATAAATCGGGCCGCGAGGAGGCAGGTTGTACCCCAGATTCCTAAAGGCGGAGAGCGGGTAACATGCTGTAGATCTGAGCTTGCCCTGAAACGTCTGCGGACGGGGCGAGTTGCGTTGTAAGTCGAGTGCTTAAGGAGATCGGCTATGGAAAGCAACAAGCCGGCGCAGAACATCCAGGATTCCTTCCTGAATACGGCCCGCAAAGAGCGATTGAGCATCACGATTTATCTAATGAGTGGAGTGAAGTTGACGGGCCGGATTCGTTCCTTCGACAAGTATTCCGTGGTGCTGGAGGCCAACGGACAGGAGCAATTAATCTTCAAGCATGCCATCTCAACCGTGGTGATGGGGCGAACCGTGTCCCATGGCGCGCATCCGGGGCACCCGGAGGCTAAGGCCGCGGCTGCGCCTGGCGCAGCGACGTCGTCGCCGGCATCGGCATCGGCGGCGAGCGCCTCGGGCAGCGAAGGGTAAGGCGTTTTCGGATTGCGCAGTTCTCACCCCAAGAAGACCCGCGATCATACGCACGCCAGCGGACGTGTGCCTCTCGAAGCACAAACAGCGCGCAGGAATAAGAATAAAGAAGACTCGCAGGAACGCGCATTCCTGGTGGGGATTGATGTGCGTACGCGCGGGCGCAGCGGGACCAAAGGCACAGTCACCGCGCAGGCGCAGGCTGCTCGGGATGCGGCGGCCGCAGGACCAACCGCAGGCAAGGCTGCAGGACAAAGTTCGGGACAAAGTTTAGGACAAGGTTCGGGAAAGTCCACGAACAAGCCGAGCATTCCGGAGTTTGATGCCGACGAATCGCTGGCCGAATTGCGGACGCTGGCAGAGAGCGCGGGGGCGAAGGTTGTCGGCGAGATTCTGCAGCGGCGCGACCGGCCCGATCCCGCGACTTTAATTGGCGCGGGCAAGCTCGAGGAAATTGCCGGCGCAGCTGCGTCGGCGAATGCCGACCTTCTTCTCTTCGATCACGATCTCACCGCTTCGCAGCAGCGCAACGTTGAAAAGATAGTCAAGCTGCGGGTGATCGACCGCACGCAATTGATCCTCGATATTTTTGCGCGGCACGCGCGCACCCGGGAAGGCCAATTACAGGTGGAGTTAGCCCAGTTGCAATACATGTTGCCGCGACTTGCGGGCCGCGGCATAGAGATGTCACAGCTTGGCGGCGGCATCGGCACGCGCGGTCCCGGTGAAACGCAACTGGAAACCGACCGCAGGAAAATTGCCCGGCGTGTCCGGCACGTGGAGCAGCAACTGGAGAACGTGCGGCGCATCCGGGCACAGCAGCGGCAGCGGCGGGAGTCGGCTCCGGTAGCGGTCGTGGCGCTAGTAGGTTACACGAACGCGGGCAAGTCGACCCTGTTCAATGCGCTGACGCAGGCGTCGGTGCTGGCTTCGTCCCGCATGTTCGCCACGCTCGACCCGACGATTCGGGGCGTGGTTCTGCCTTCCAAACGCAAGATCCTGATGTCCGACACAGTGGGATTTATCCGCAACCTGCCCCATACGCTGGTCGAGGCGTTTCGTGCAACTCTCGAAGAAGTGCAGCGGGCATCGCTGATTCTGCAGGTGTCCGACGCCAGCAGCCGGCTTTCGGCGGAGCAGGACGCGCAGGTGGAGATTGTTTTGAAAGAGCTGGAAGCGGAGAAAAAGCCGCGGCTGCGGGTGATGAATAAAATCGATCTGCTGGATGTGGAAGTGGCTGAGGATTTGGTGAACGGAGCGCAGCCTGATGCAAAGACCGTGTATGTGTCGGCGAAAGAAGGCACAGGGTTAGACCGGCTGCTGGCGCGGATCGACGCCATGATCGAGGAAGATCCGGTCAGCCGCGTCAAACTGCGCGTGCCTCAGAAAGAAGGGAAGACATTGGCCATGCTCGAAGCTAAGGCACGGATTTACTCGCGAAAGTATAAAGACGGGGCGGTGCAGTTGGAAGTTGAGGCGCCGGCGTCGGTGGTGCGCAGGGTTAGGGAGTGGGTGGTGAAGTAGACTTGGCAGCTTGCATTGGGAAGGCTCGCCTTGCGGCGCGCGGTTAACGACCAGCCTTCCACCGGGGAGCGCATCATGAACGTGGGTCGGCGAATTGTCGGCATTTTTTCGGTTGCAATCTTTCTCTCGGCGACCGCGCTGTTAGGCAGTGACACGGTTCTGATCCACGGACATATCTACACCGGCAATCCGAAAGCGCCGTGGGCACAAGCGCTGGCCATCACCGGCACACGTATTGATGCGGTCGGAACTGACCATGAAATATTGAGCCGGCGCGCTGCCAAGACCTTAATTATCGATCTTCAGGGGCGAACCGTGGTTCCAGGATTCTCCGACGATCACACGCACATGTGGTTCGGCGCAGTGGCACTTCACGGGATGAATCTCTCGACTCCGGATGCGAGCATCACTCCGGAAGACGATCCCGACGGAGTCGTCAGCAGAATCAAGGCTTACGCCTCGAGCCATCCCAACGACAAGGTTCTATTTGCGAGAGCTGACTTCGGCACGGAGCCACCATCGACCCCGCGGCACGAATTACTGGACCGCGCCGTCGCAGACCGGCCCGTGATCGTTCATAACACAGCTGAACATGCGCTGTGGGTGAACGCCAAAGCACTGGCGCTGGCTGGAATCACGGACCAGCCGGTCGCCGACCCCGCGGAAGAGAAATACATCGTACGGGACGCCGGCGGTCATCCTACCGGGATCCTGATGGAAGCGGCGATGCAGGTGATGGAGCGCGCGCTGGCCAGCCAGTTGTCGCTGGATGAAAAGCTTGCGTTGCTGCACGACGCCTCGCTGTATCTCAATCGCTACGGTATTACCAGCATCAATAATGCGAGCGGCGATCTGGTAGAGATTGAGCTTTATGCTGCGTTGCGGGATCGCGGTCAGCTTACAGTTCGCACGCAGACCGCCTTCGGGGCAATCGGAGCGGCTCACCACCTGACGCCGGAATTTCTGGCTGCATTGGACAAAGCACGAACCCTTTACCACGACGATTGGGTTTCGGCGAACCTGGTGAAGTTTTTTGCCGACGGAGGAACCGGAGCGATTCCTCCTCTGATTTACGAACCGTCGGAATACAAGAGGTTGGTTCTAGAATTGGACAAGCGCGGCTACCAGATCATGACGCATACGTATCGTCCCGACACGTCGCGGCTGGTAATCGATACGTATGAAGAGGTGGAGAAGATTAACGGGCCACGGGACCGGCGGCTTCGCGTTGAGCACGCGGACTTTGTTGGGGCCGAAGACATTCCGCGTCTCGCAAAGCACTCCATGATTGCCAGCATGCAGCCCACCTTCTGCTGCGACGAGAATGGCTCAAACTATGATCCGCACGATCGAGCTACAACTGACCGATGGCAAAGTATGGAAAAAAGCGGAGTGACGCTGGCGTTCGGCAGCGACTGGCCATGCACCTGGCCGCCCAATCCATTGGTGGCAATTCAGGAGGCCGTTACGCGTCAGATTTGGCGGCCGGCCAAGGGCGGCAATGATTTTCCAGGAGGAGCTTTCGACGGGGCTGGCCAGGCTGGAACGGTCCCCACCAAGGACTCGTACGTTCCCGAAGAGCGGCTCACCGTGGAACAAGCCGTGAATGCTTATACCCAGGGTTCGTCCTACGCGAGATTTTCTGACGATCGGATTGGGCGGCTCGAAGTGGGGAAGGAAGCGGACCTCGCGGTACTTTCGCAAGATATTTTTTCGGTGAAGCCGGAGGAGATTTCGAAGGCGAAAGTCGTGCTCACCATGGCCGGCGGGAAAGTCGTGTTTACGGAGGGGAAGTAAAGCCCGGCCGCAAATTAAATGGGCCGGCAACCAAGAAGCGGTGACATTCCTTGGCTATCGGCCCATTCGATCCTGAATTGGATCGGAGGTGATACTTCAATGCTAATCCTCTTTGCCGGGAAGTCAAGACCTAGTTGTACATTTCCGCATGGACCGCTGGATCTAGATTCGCCAGGGGATTTCGCCCATTTTGAAAACTGTCGGCCGCCCGAGACCGGCGGAAATCGAGCTAAATTCCGGCATTGCCGTTGCGCAAGCATGCGCCTCGCTGCGCTTCGCGGGACGGGCGAATGCGCCCGTCCCCACACGGTTCTGGATGGTTCCCTCCCTTCTTCTTTACCTCGCTTTTTCGGGCCCGTTTGCGTTGACATAAACTGCTGCGGACGTTAGACTTAACAGTTTTCATAGCCCTCATTTTCCTGTACAGCAGCAATCAATGGATGAAACGCTCCGACAACTAGGCGAATTACTGCTCGGGTCTGTGCCGACGGTGATTCTGGTGGCTCTGCTGTACCTGCTTTACACGACGATCGTGCATAAGCCTTTGCGGCGCGTACTGGAAGAGCGGCGCGGCAAAACCGAGGGTGCGGTTGAGAAGTCGCGGGCTGACATTGCCGCGGCCGAGGCACGTACGTCCGAATACGAGCAGCGGTTGCGCGAGGCGCGGGCGACCGTATTTCGTGCACAGGAGGCCCGGCGCAAGGCAGCGCTCGATGCGCGGAGTGCTGCTCTCAACGAAGCGCGGAGCCATTCCCAGGCTCAGGTGCAGGTGGCGAAGGCTGACATCCAAAAGGATCGTGAGGCGGCACAGGCGGGGTTGCAAGGCGAGGCTCAGGCTCTGGCTACGGAAATTGTGCGGCGCGTACTAGAGCCAGCGGGAGCGGGACGCTGATGCCAAAGCAAATGAGTTCCGTTAGGCGGATCATTCCGGTGTGGCTGCTCGCGCTGCTCGCATTGAGTATCGTCGGATTGGCCGCGCCACTGCAGGCGCAGCAGGAACCCGCTGCACCGCAGCAGCATGAGATCACCCGGGCGCCGAAGAAGCAGCCAGGCATCGGCCGGCAATTAGCCCACGAGACGCGCGAAGCTGCGGGAGAAGAAGCGGACGAGACGGCGGAGTTCAAACAATCTGCATCGGTACGGCTGATCGCGAAGTGGACGGGGATGAACTTGCAGCATGCCTATTGGTTGAGCGTGCTGTCGAACTTTGTGGTGATCGCGGTGGTGATCCTGTGGGCGGCCCGCAAGTATTTGCCGGGAATCTTCAGCGCGCGCACGGCGGCGATTCAGAAGGCGATGCAGGAGGCGCAGAAGGCCAGCGACGAAGCTCGTCGGAAGCTGGCGGAGATCGAGTCGCGCCTGATGAAACTGGACGTCGAGATTGGTATGATGCGCGATGCCGCCGAGAAAGATGCTGGAGCGGAGGAAGCCCGCATCCAGGCCGCCGCCGAGCAAGACGCGCGAAAGATGGTGGAGGCGGCGCAGCAGGAAATAGCGGCTGCGGCGAAAGCGGCGCGGCGCGAGCTGACCGCGTACGCGGCTGATCTGGCCGTGGGACTGGCACGGAAGCAGATTCATGTGGATGCTGCCACCGACCAGGCGCTGGTGCGAAATTTTGCCGGGGAGTTAGGCGCGTCTGATGGTTCAGGGCCGGGAAAGGCTGGGCACTAGAAGATGGCCTCCGTCGCCAGCACGTATGCACGGGCCTTCGCGGATGTAGTTCTCAGCTCGCATCTGAACGCGGATGCCTCGATTGCTGAGTTGCGCACGATCGCGAGCTTGCTTGCCCAGAGTCCCGAGTTGCGGCGCGTCTGGGAGAATCCCGCGATTCCCGCCGAGCAGAAGCGGCGGGTGCTGGATGTAATCGTTGAGCGCGATGGAATTTCGAAGCAGGTGAGGAATCTGGTCGCGGTCCTGATCGACCACCGGCGAGTACATTTTTTTGCGCCCATCATCGCGCAACTCGAAAAGGAACTCGACGCGCGGCTGGGATTCGCCGAGGCAGAAATCACCAGTGCTCGCCAATTAAGCGATGCCGAGAAACGCGAGTTCGAAATACAGGTCGGGAAGTTGACCGGGAAGAAAGTTCGAGCGCGGTACGGGCAGGATGCGTCCCTTCTGGGAGGAGCCGTGGTCCGCCTGGGCAGCACGATTTACGACGGTTCAGTGAAGGGGCAGTTGGAAAGATTGAAAGAGGCTATTAGCTCCTAAGTTGCTAGCTTCTAGCTCCTGGCGTGCAGCTAGGGTCGTAAGCTAGAAGCCAGCTGCTGGAAGCTGGGGTTCCGAGCTGATTCTATGGCACAAATCAAGGCAGACGAAATTACAAAGCTGATCCGCGAGCAGATCGAGAATTACGAATCGAAGATCTCCGTGGACGAAACCGGCACCGTCATTACGCTCGGCGATGGCATTGCTCGCGTGTATGGACTCGACAAGGTCATGGCCGGCGAACTTCTTTCCTTTCCCCACGACGTGGCTGGCATCGCCATGAACCTGGAAGAAGACCAGGTGGGCGTGGTGCTGCTCGGCGAATACACCGAGATCAAGGAAGGCGATGAAGTGAAGCGCACGGGACGCATCATGAGTGTGCCCGTGGGCGATGCCATGATCGGACGGGTCGTGGATTCGCTGGGCCGGCCCATCGACGACAAGGGGCCCATCGCGACCGACAAATTCATCGCACTGGAGCGGCTGGCGCCGGGCGTCATCGACCGGCAGCCCGTACGCGAGCCGATGGCGACTGGACTGAAGGCCATCGACAGCATGATTCCGATTGGCCGAGGACAGCGCGAATTAATCATCGGCGACCGGCAGACCGGAAAGACCGCGGTCGCGCTCGACACCATCATCAACAGCAAAGGCAACGACCTGGTCTGCATTTACAACGCGATCGGGCAGAAGCGGTCGTCCATTGCGCAGGTGGTGAAGATCCTCGAAGACGCCGGCGCGATGGAATACACCATTGTCGTCGCGGCGTCTGCGTCGGAACCCGCGCCTATGCAGTATATTTCGCCGTACGCGGCAACTGCCATTGGTGAATATTTCCGCGATACCAAGCGGCACGCGCTGGTGATTTACGACGATCTTTCGAAGCATGCCGCGTCCTACCGCGAAATTTCGTTGCTGCTGCGTCGGCCGCCGGGGCGCGAGGCGTATCCCGGAGATGTGTTCTATCTCCACTCGCGGTTGCTGGAGCGCTCGGCCAAGTTGAGCGACAAGAACGGCGGCGGATCGCTGACTGCGCTGCCTGTAATCGAAACGCAGGCGGGTGACGTTTCGGCTTATATTCCGACGAACGTGATCTCGATTACCGACGGCCAGATTTATCTGGAAACGGATTTGTTCAATCAGGGCGTGAGGCCGGCGGTGAACGTAGGCTTGTCAGTGAGCCGCGTAGGCGGAAGCGCGCAGATCAAAGCCATGCGCCAGGTCGCTGGAACGCTGAAGCTTGAACTCGCGCAATACCGCGAACTGGCGGCCTTTGCGCAGTTTGGCAGCGATCTCGACAAGGCCACGCAGGCGCAACTTAATCGTGGGCAACGGCTGGTTGAGCTATTGAAACAGAACCAGTTTTCTCCGCTGCCGTTCTCCAAACAGATTCTGATCATCTTCGCCGGCACCGGAGGTTTCCTCGACGACTTGCCAGTGAATCAGGTGCGCGACTTCGAGAAAGAGCTTTACGAGTACGTGGACGCGACCAACGCTGGCGTGTTGCGGACGATCATGGAGAAGAAGATTCTCGACGACGGCCTGAAGGCGCAGTTGACCGAACTGATTAAGCAGGCGAAGCAGCAGTTTGTGAGCGAGCGGGCGGCGGTAGCGAAGTAGTGCGGCTGCAGGCTTCCCTGTGCCGGTGGAGATGGAGATCCTTCGCTTCGCTCAGGATGACAAGGTGATTTTGGCTAACGACCAACGACGAACGACCAGCGACCAGCGACTGATTCATGCCTAACATTCTTGACATTCGGCGCCGTATCCGCAGCGTGGTGAACACGCGGCAGATCACCAAGGCGATGAAGGTGGTTTCGGCTGCCAAGCTGCGCCGGGCGCAGGACCGCGCTTTGGCGGCGCGGCCTTATGCGCAGATGCTGACGAATGTGTTGAAGTCGCTGGTGGCGCGGACGGAGATTTACGATCCCGAGACTGGTGAACCGAAGCACCCCCTGCTCGCGCAGAGGGCCGAGAAAAACATTTTGCTGATTGTCGTTACGGGTGACAAGGGCCTCGCGGGCGCGTTCAGCGCCAATATTACCAAGGCTGCAAGTCGCTTCCTCGAATCTAAAGAGGGGAAGAACGTCGACATCGAGGCGATTGGGCGCAAAGGGCGCGACTTCTTGCGGCGGCGCTATCCTGCTGCTCCGGTGCAGACGCGCAGTCTCGGCGAGACCGAAGAGTCGCTGGAAACTCAGCCTGGAGCGCGAGAGCGCGCGGGAGCGATACAAATTACGGGCGAACACGTTGGGATTCTCGGCAAGTTGGAATTCGCGCAAGCGCGGACCCTGGCAGAGAATGCGGTTGGGCGCTACCAGCGCGAAGAAGTCGATGCCGTGTATGTAGTCTTCAACGAATTTAAGTCTGTGATCGCTCAGCGGCTCATCGTGGAGCAGATTCTTCCCATCGAGCAGATCGGAGCGCCGTCGGTCCGTCTGGCCGAGGAGATGACGGAGGAAGAAAAGAAAAAAGCGAAAGAGGCGGCGATCAGTGCGGGAGTGGGATTACGGAGTTCCGAATCCTCGGGCGATGAAATGCAGCGCAGTTTGGCACATCTCAAGTGGATTACATCTACGAGCAGCCACCAGAGGAATTGTTTCGCGCGTTGCTGCCAAAATATGTTTCCATTCAGATTTTCCGCGCGCTGCTGGAGTCGGTTGCGGCCGAGCACGCTGCCCGCATGACCGCAATGGATGCGGCCACCAGCAATGCCACGGACATGATCGATTCGCTGACTCTGGTGATGAACCGGGCGCGGCAGGCGAAGATTACGAAAGAGATTATCGAGATTGTCAGCGGCGCGGCCGCGATGTAAGAAGAAGCTGCTAGCTTCTAGCTACTAGCTTCTGGCAAAAACAAATTGGCGAACGCGGGATTATCGGAACTTGATCCGAAGGGTGCGTGTGCTGTAACAAGCGGTATGACAAGCTAGGAGCTAGCAGCTAGAAGCTGACTTTATGGCAGAAAACATCGGACATGTAGTTCAAATTGCGGGGCCGGCGGTAGACGTGCAGTTTCCCGAAGGCAAGTTGCCGCCGATTTATCAGGCGGTGAGAGTGGTAAGCGACGGCTTCACCGTGCCCAATCCCGTCAACGTGATTCTCGAAGTCCAACAGCACTTGGGCGAAG
The DNA here is from genome assembly GCA_963841125.1 of uncultured Acidobacteriaceae bacterium. GTDB lineage: Bacteria > Acidobacteriota > Terriglobia > Terriglobales > Acidobacteriaceae > Sulfotelmatobacter. Next base: position 533,140 of record CAWJBH010000003.1, on the reverse strand, counting down.
GTCGCGTGCGCTGCATCGCGATGGAAGCCACTGAAGGCATGGTGCGCGGCATGAACGCCATCGACCAGGGTGGGCCGATCTCCGTGCCCGTGGGCCGTGGGACGCTCGGACGCGTGATGAATGTAATCGGCGAACCCGTCGACCAACTTGGCCCGGTCGAGTACGAGAAAAGAATGCCGATTCATCGGTTGGCCCCGGCGTTCGATGAACAGGCCACGACGGCGGAAATGTTTGAGACCGGCGTGAAGGTCATCGATCTGATTCAGCCATTCTTGAAGGGCGGCAAGATCGGCCTGTTTGGCGGCGCTGGAGTGGGTAAGACCGTCGTCATCATGGAACTGATCAATAACGTCGCGAAGAATCACGGCGGCTACTCGGTATTTGCGGGCGTAGGCGAGCGCACGCGCGAAGGCAACGATCTCTGGCTGGAGATGACGGAATCGGGCGTGATCAAGCCGGGCAAGCCGGCGGAATCAAAGGCCGCGCTTATCTATGGGCAGATGACAGAACCTCCTGGGGCGCGCTTGCGCGTAGCGCTGACCGGGCTGACGGTAGCGGAATATTTCCGCGATGCCGAAGGCGCAGACACGCTGCTCTTCATCGACAATATTTTCCGTTTCACGCAGGCCGGTTCGGAAGTGTCGGCGTTGCTGGGCCGCATGCCGAGCGCGGTAGGCTATCAGCCGAACCTGGCGACCGAAATGGGCGAACTGCAGGAGCGCATTACATCAACCAAGAAAGGTTCTGTCACGTCTGTGCAGGCGATTTACGTGCCCGCTGACGATTTGACCGATCCCGCGCCGGCGACGACGTTTGCTCACCTCGACGCAACTACCGTGCTCTCTCGCGCCTTGACTGAAATCGGAATTTATCCCGCGGTCGATCCCCTGGCCTCGACGTCGCGCATTCTGGATGCGCGCATTGTAGGCCAGGAGCATTACGACGTGGCTCAATTGGTGAAGAAGACTCTGCAGACTTACAAAGATCTGCAGGATATCATCGCGATTCTCGGCATCGACGAATTGAGCGAAGACCAGAAGCTTACTGTGGCGCGGGCCCGAAAGATGCAACGCTTCCTGTCGCAGCCGTTCCACGTGGCCGAACAGTTCACCGGCGCGGCGGGGCGCTACGTGAAAATCGCCGACACGGTGAAAGGCTTCAAGGCAATTGTGGAAGGCAAGTACGACGACATCCCCGAGCAGGCGTTTTATATGAAGGGTCCGATTGAAGAAGTGCTGGAAGCGGCAGAGAAGATGAAGGCGGCAGCGTAGAAACGGTGATCTGACCAGTGTTCAGTGGTCAGTCAAACCGGCTGATTCGCGGCTGAAAACTAATCACTGACCACTAAGCACCGAGCACTGATGTCAGATACCTTTCAACTCGAGATCGTCACGCCGGAAAAAAAAGTCGTGGACACGGCGGCGGAGGAAGTTCAGATTCCCGGCAAGAACGGGTATTTGGGCGTGCTGCCGGGGCATGCCCCGCTTATTTCCGAGCTGGCGGTGGGCGAAATCACCTATCGAGCCGGTGCCGAGGAGCAACGCCTCGCGGTGGCGTGGGGATTTGTGGAAGTCCTGCCAGATAAAGTGACGATTCTCGCTGAATCCGCCGAGCGCCCATCGGAGATCGACGTGGAGCGCGCGCGCAAGGCGAAAGCACGCGCTGAGCAGCGGTTGACCAGCGGGGATACTAGCGTGGACGTGGAGCGGTCTCTCGACGCGCTGCACAAGGCTGAGACGCGGTTGGAAGTGGCCGGTAATAAAGAATAGACGCCGGGCACGATTCACTCCTACGGTACATTCACCGAATCCCGGTTCTCCGACGGCACATACTTCACTGCCGCGGTGCGCTCCAGTTTATCCCAGGCGAACCTGCGGCCCTCCAAAGCACGCTTCAGTGTCTTGAACAAAACCACTGAAAACAATTGGCGGTAGGCGAAACGCTGCAGCCAGACTTGGCTCAATAGCCAGACATCTTCTTTTTCGTCGGGCCGGCGTCGCTCGAGCGCAAATGCCAGCGCTGAGGCCAGGAAGTCCACCACCAGGAATACGAAGAAGAATGCAACCAGCTTGTGAAAGCTGGCTGGGTCGGTGGAATCGGGGTGGAAGTGTTTCTGGATGAAGTACCAGATGGCGCCGACCGCGAACATGATGTCGATGAGCGGCGATACCAGCGGCAACAGAATCTGGAAAATCACGATGTTGGGCAACGCCACAAAGCCAAGGGCTCCCTTACGCGCGAACACTCCACTGTGCTTGTACACCGCCTGCAGAATGCCGAAGGACCAGCGGAAACGCTGGCGCATCAAGCCGTTCGCGTTAGTGGGAGCCTCAGTGTAAGCCAGAGCCATGTCTTCATATTCCACGCGATAACCGCGGCGCAACAGAGCCATCGTAAGATCTGCGTCTTCGGCTACGGTGTCGATCTGGTAGCCGCCAACGTCGCGCACGGCGGACACGCGCCACGCTCCGATCGCACCCGGCACCACGCTGACTGCGCCCAGAACATCCAAAGCACGGCGCTCGAAGTTCTGGCTGGTGATGTATTCGAGGGCCTGCCAGCGTGTCCACAGATTCACGCGATTCCCCACCTTGGCATTGCCCGCGATCGCTCCGACTTTGGGATTGATGAAATGTGGCACCAGGTGCGAGATGGCGTCGCTCGCGATAATGGTGTCGGCATCGATGCCGACGAAGAGTTCGGCATCTTCAATGTGTTCGATGCCATAGTTGAGAGCGTCGGCCTTGCCGGAGTTCCCCTTGGTAAGGATAATGACTCTTCCCGCGGCTTCCTCTCTGACAAAAGCCGCGCGCGCGACTTCGAGAGTGCGGTCCCGCGAGCCGTCATCAATCACGATCACGCGGAGGTTGGGATAGTTCGAGTTCAGTGCAGCGCGCACAGTGCGCACAATCACTTTCTCTTCATTGTAGGCGGGAATGAGCACCGCGACTTTGGGTTTGTACGAAGCGACCTCGGCAGGCCTTCCAAAAATCTTTTCGTGCAGGCGGTCGTAGACGGCGGCCGTGCCGATAAACAGCAATCGCCCGGTCATGAGAAGATCGCCGAGGAAGAATACCCACGTGATCCCCATGATGCCGGCCTCGAAGAGCCAGAATCCCAGCCCGTCAAGGCGCGCGGCCCAAAGCTCGCGGGTGGTCAATGGCGCCATGACATCGGCTCGGGTCTTGCCAAACAAGTCGTAAACCGGCGCGATCTCAAGCCCTCGGGCGCGAACACCATCGATGATCATGGGGAGGGCGCGCACGGTTTCCGCGCGGTTTCCGCCGCCATCATGCAGCAGAATGATGTTTCCGCAACGCAGGTCGTCTGGGCCGCATGGCGGCAAGTGCGCCAGAACATAGGCGGAGATCTCCTCGGCGGTGTGCCGCCGCGGTTTGTCGTTCCAATCGTTAGGGTCGATCCGGTTGCCGACCGTGATGTAGCCGAGATCCTGCGCGAATTCGAGGGGCTTCACCTGGTCGGCAGTGTCAGGTTCCTCGTCGATTGCGTAAGGCGGACGCAGTAGCGTGACCCGAACTCCCACCAGGCTGGCAAAGAGCCGTTCGGTGAGATTCAACTCCACCTTCATATGCGTCGTGGAGATATTGCTCACGTCCGGATGCGTGAAGGTGTGGTTCCCGATGGTATTGCCCTCGTTGTAAATGCGTTTGGCCAGGCCGGAAAAATTATCGGTCTGAATGCCAATCAGGAAAAATGTAGCCGTTGCGTGCTCCCGCTTCAACACGTCGAGGATCTTTGGCGTCCACTCAGGATCAGGGCCATCGTCAAAGGTGAGCGCGACTTTATTTGGGCTATAACCGTAACGCGCCACACGGTAAGGCTCGGGCAGGGACTGAAAATTCTCGTCGGTAATAAGCTTGGTATTTGGATCGATTGTCAGGTCGCGAATGCCGGGAGTTGGGCGGTCTTCGATGCGCAGAATTTCGCCCTGGCCCTCCATGTCCACATCTTGTCCAGGAGGAACGCTGCGCAGTTTGTCGGTGGCGCCGGGATCTCCGGGAACGTCCCATACCCTCCATAACGTCCGGTCCTCGCCACCCAGCTTCCACAAAGCGAAAGTCCGGATGCCCAGCGTCTGCGCGGCGCGCATATGGTTCAACGCCGTGACGGCATCCAGAAACCAAACGTCGTGCCGCAGGCTGTGCTCATCAAGATAACTGAAATGCGGATTCAGCGCATCATCGTCAAAAATTACATCTACATCGGAATCGCGCGCGGCCAACCATGCTTCTTGTACGCTAACGGACTGTCTCGCGCATCGGGCGGGCAGTTTGCCCTTCTTCGGCTTGAGCACCCAGTCGTAGCCATAGTTGGCGATCGCGCAGATCATTTTTTCTTTGGGGATAACCTTCACGGCGAACTTGAGATTGTCGACAAACCAATCCTGGGAGGCGACCGGCCCCGATGCGGCGCCGGGATAATGTTCGTCATAGTTCATGACCACTACGCCGTCGGCGGGCGCCGCGATCGCCGCATAGTCGAATTCCTGATTGTGGGCAGGCACGCCGACGTAAAGTTTCATCCCGCGGGCATGCAGGTCCGCAGAAAGTTCGTTCAGCAGCGCAATATAGCCCGGCTGTCCCACGCTGGGGAAAGCTTCGAAATCCAGATCAGGCCGCGGAAATGGTCAGAGGAGAGAAACATTCCCACCTGTTGGCGAAAGACCGCGCGGGCGCTGGGATTGTTCAGGAAGTCGGTGATTCCGCCCACCCACTCGGTGCCGTCAAAGTTGTTCACCATGGGAAAACTTCCATGGCGGGGTCTTCGGCTTTAGAAAAGGCATGACGCGGTCGTCGACGGAGCGCACCTTGTTTGCGCGTTATTTGTGTGTTTGCACGCCATTTTGCACGACGTCGAAAAACTTATTGGTCTGGTCGTCCACGGCCTGCAGGCGGCCGTCGGGAGTGAGGACATGCAACCAGTCGGGATACAGCAGATCGATCTGGCGGGAAAAATCGCGAGAGAAGAGAAGCTGGCAGCGTCCCAGGGAACGTAGAATGCCGCGCGGATGCCTTCTTCCTGGTTTAGCTTGACTTCCGAAGCGGGCAGCTTCGACTTGCGGTGAGAGCGACTAGCCAGCTTTTTCTGGCGCTCGCGAGCTCTTCTCCTTCTCACTTTCCTTTAAGGCCTTAAAAGCGCGCTTCTGTGGCGAAAACAGCAATTCGGGCAGGTGCTCGTCGCGCAACGAGGTGTAGACAAAGAAAATAATCAGCGCTGTAATCGCCAGGACCAGCGCGTCGACCAGACGTCTCAGGCGCTTCCAGCGAGCGCGTTGCGGATCGTAAAAAACAGGTTCGGCCATGGATGGCTAATCGCTTATCGTATGCCGCTGGCGGCACACGGTCAATTGCCGGCGGAGTAGGGCAGGCAAAGTCCTTACCACTTAAGATACACCTTAGCTTGAAAAGATGCACTTTCAGATGGCCGCAGGTGGCACTCAAACGCGCTATATTCTCAGCGTGCTCGAACTGGCGCGGAAGAATGCTCGGTTCTTTCTTGGAGCGAGCCTGGCAGCGCTGGCGCTGCGGCTGCTATTCGTGTTCTCGTTTTCCCGGCGTCGTGGATGATTCACGGCTCTATGCCGATATCGCCACGAACTGGCTGAGCATGGCGTCTACGGCATCACCAACTCCGGCCAGGTTGTGCCGACACTCTCCCGCCTGCCGGGATATCCGGCGTTTCTGGCGGTGATTTTCGCCGTCTTCGGATCGAACAATTTTCGGGCGGTCTCTGCTGGTTCAGACGCTTATTCGATCTGGGTACGTGCTTCATTGTGGCCGATCTGGCACGACGAATGCTTTCTGAGCGCGCGGCGAAGGCGGCGTTCCTGCTCGCCGCACTCTGTCCCTTCCTGGCCAATTACGCGGCAGCAGCTCTCACCGAGACGCTGGAAATCTTCTTTACCGCGTTGGCGCTGGACTTAGCCGTGCGCGGATTGGCCGCGCTCGGGCAAGACGTTGACTCAGCCTTCAACGCCCGTTCCGAGCACTTGGCTTGCGTGCGGCCTTTCCATCGGGGCCTGCATTCTATTGCGGCCGGACGGCGGCATTTTGTTCGCCAGCCATTGGCGCATACTGGTTCCTGGCTTTTCTGCGTCGCATCGTACTGCGGGAATCTCGCAAGATGGTGGGGGTTCCAGTTCTGCTCCCCGCATGCTCCCCATGCTCCGCGTCGGCGTGATTCTGACCATTGGGGCCTTCGCGCCGCTGATGCCCGTGGACGGCTCGTAACCTTCACACCATGCACCAGCTTCCAGCCGCTCGCGCCGCGCTATGCCAACGATTCCGATGAATCGGTGATGGCGGGATTCAATCGCTGGATCAAGAGCTGGATGGTGGATTACACCTCGGTGCAAGAGATTTACTGGAAGCTGCCGAGCGACGCCATCGACGTCACCCGCCTGCCACGATCGCGCCTTGACTCGGCCAAGCAGCGACAGGACACGGAGCAACTCTTCGCCGACTACAACCAGGCTCATGACCTAACTCGCGGAACTCGATGCGCGGTTCGCCGCACTGGCTGCGGCGCGCGTTCGGGCCGCACCATTGCGCTACTATGTGTGGCTTCCGGCCGTGCGCATTGCTGACATGTGGCTGCGTCCGCGAACCGAGCTGCTGCCTTCGGACCCGCGCTGGTGGGAGTTCGATGACGAAATCCCCTGGCTTGCTGTGAGTATCGTCTTCGGCCTGCTCAACCTCGCCTACGTCGGAGCCGCCGCCGCCGGATGGCTGCGGTCGCGCGAATTAGATGCCTGCGCATTACTTGTTTCGTTTCTGCTGCTCCGGTCCCTCTTTCTCGGAAGTCTGGAGAATCCAGAGCCGCGCTACACGCTGGAATGCTATCCCGTGATCATAGTGCTGGCGGCAGCACTGTTCATCGGCGAATCGCATCGCAACCATCGCGAGCCCGCGTGATCAGGGAAGAAATGTGCGGCCAGCCAGATTCGAGCAGGTTAAATGGAGCAGGTTAGTCGAAGCGAACACTCTTACTTACGCCAGCGGCGAATCGCTCATGCGAAAGCGCGTGCGAACATGCTCGGAAATGAGTTCAATCGCGGGGCGGTTGGATACCGGATCGCTCTGAGCCAGATACCTCATGGCCTCCACCAGCAAGCGCTGGCCATCAACGTACCGCGGATCGGACGTGCGCTCTCTTTTTCGGGGACGCCCCAACGTGGGCGGGACGGGAATTGTAAAAACTTTAGCCATGGATGAACTCGAATGATTATAGGGGCAGTATAGCGCCCAGCGTTCCTTTTTCAGTACACATTCTTCCGCTTTAGATTCAATCACTTACCCCCGCGGTGAAACAAACTGCGTCTTCTTCGTGGTTTTCAGCTGAAACACTTCATTGCCGATCTTTGCGGGTACCTGGATGGCAGAATACTTCGCCAGGCGAGAATCGCCTTGGGACTCCTCGAACTTCTGTTGCACGGAAATGCCTCGGCTCAAGTCAATCCACAGGAACGCCTTGGAGAAATAGTTGCGAAATTTTTCGCTCTTGGGGATTAGTTGCAATTTCGCCGTTGCGATGTTGTCAATTTTCTCCTCGCCCAGATAAGTGACGTCGTAAGCCTTCTTCAGATCCTCCCCGCTGCCGCCGAAGCCCAGCACCAGATAACCTTCCATCTCGCTATGGTTGGCCCCTGCCGAAAACACCATGACCTGCTCGATCTTCGGCTGGTAGATCTGCAGCTTGCCTTCTTTGTAGAGCACGAACTTCACGTCGGGCTCTTTAATCTGCGCCATCATTTCGATTTCGTTCCCCGCCCGCCGGTAATAAACGGTGCCCTTCTGCGTATCGGTTTCGCCTACCACCTTCTGATACTGGTCCCAAACAAAATCAGCCTGCGCGGTATGGAAGCCGGCCGCCGCGGTGTCCATTTTCTTCAGCACACTTTCGAGCGAGGGAGCCTGCTGCTGTTGCAAAAGAAGACTGAAGGCGAGGAACAGCAAGTGGACGGAGATCGTCACTGTTTTCGTTTCACCCAGACTCGGTAACCCTGCACTTGCCCCTTGCCATCGCGTACGCCTTCGTAGTTCACAATGGAGACTTCGCCGGAAATTGGCTGAATCACGTGCAGCAATTGATTCCGCACCGACTGGTCGTCTCCCGGTGCAATCGCGCTGGCCGAGATCTGGTAAACCAGACCACCCTGCGCATCGGGCGTGACCACCACATCCGTAAGATGCGGATCGTGGGGTACAGGTTTATCGTTGAAATTAATTACCCGGGGTGAGAAGAAAACAAAGATGAGGATCAGCGTGACCATGATGTCGTAGTGCAGCGTGCCACGCTCATGCTGCCACAGGATGTAGCTCCGAATTGTTCCCCAGACGCCTCTCATCGGTAGCGAAGGCGCGCCCGTGGCAGTCGTGCTGATCTCCACACTGTGCAAGTCTATTCTCCAGGTTTCAAGGTTTCAATGTTCAAAGTTTCACGGCCCCGGGGACTTTGAAACCTTGAAACTCTGAAAGCTTGGAACCTTGCAGTCAAAAGCTTTTCTTCGTAATCCGCTCCGCCCCAACGTAACTCCGCAACACTTCGGGAATCATCACGCTTCCATCCCCCTGCTGGTAGTTCTCGAGAATCGCCAGCCATGTCCGGCCCACGGCCAGGCCGCTTCCATTCAGCGTGTGCACGAACTCGGTCTTGTTCTTGCCCTCAGGACGGTAGCGGATGTTCGCCCGCCGTGCCTGATACGATTCAAAATTCGAGCACGACGAAATCTCGCGGAACAATTGCTGCCCTGGGAGCCAGACTTCAATGTCATACGTCTTGGCGGCAGCCGCGCCCATGTCACCTGTGCACAGAGTCACAGTTCGATAATGCAGCCCGAGCTTTTGCAGGACGGTCTCCGCGTTCCGTGTCAGCTTCTCGTGCTCTTCGTACGAATTCTCCGGCCGGGTAAACTTCACCATCTCAACTTTCTGAAACTGATGCTGCCGGATGATGCCCCGCACGTCTTTCCCGTAAGATCCCGCCTCGCTGCGAAAGCACGGAGTGTACGCCGTGAGCGAAATCGGCAGGCGGGCCGCATCGAGAATTTCATTGCGGTAAAGGTTCGTAACCGGAACTTCGGCCGTGGGAATCAGCCAGAGATCTTTTTCGCCATGAGGCACGCGAAATGAATCAGAAGCAAACTTTGGTAGTTGTCCGGTGCCATACATCGACTCGGAATTCACCAGGTATGGCGGGAGAACTTCGGTGTATCCATGCTCGCGCGTGTGTAAATCGAGCATAAAGTTCGCCAGTCCGCGTTCGAGCTTCGCACCCAAATCCCAGTAAACAGCAAACCGTGCGCCGGTAAGCTTAACCGCGCGTTCCAGATCCAACACGCCAAGTTCCGTGCCCAGATCCCAATGCGGCTTGGGAGTAAAATCGAACTTCGGCGGCGCGCCCCAGCGGCGAACTTCCACATTTTCTTCCGCACTGTGGCCCACCGGCACGCTAGCATGTGGCATGTTCGGAATTCCGGCGAGGATATCCTGCAGGCGGGCATCAAGATCGGCGGCGATCTTCTCCCGCGTCTGAATCTGCTCGCGCAAGTCTTTCGTCTCGGCGATGGCAGCGGTGGCATCCTGGCCGGATTTCTTCAGTTTCGAAATGTCTTCGGAGGCCTTGTTCCGCCGTGCCTTCATGGTCTCCGCTTCGGTGATGGCCTGCCGGCGCTGCGTGTCGACTTCGCGGAAATCCTTGAGCACGGCAGCCGGATCCGCGCCGCGCTGGCGCAGCATCTCCTCCACCCAGGGCAGATTGTCGCGAACAAAGTTCAGATCAAGCATGGGAACAACTACTTTATCGGAAACCGGGCAGGGAATGCACGCGGGGAGGAATATCCCACTCACCAAACATGCCACGTGGGGAGGGCGCCTCGGCCTGCCTGAGCTTCGAAGGGTCCAGTCAAGCGAAGCGAGACCGCCTCGGCCCAGGTTTCGCCCAGACCGCGCACCTGTGTAAACTACACTCGCGATGACATTCTCCCTCCGCTCCATGCCTGCGCGTTGGTGTATTCATCTTACGGTCGCGGCAGCGCTCATTCTGACGTCACTCCCCAGCTTCGCCTCCGCCTACAACGCCCATCCCAAGCTAGTAGTGGTAATCGTCATCGACCAGTTTCGGGGCGACTACCTCGATCGCTACCGCGACCTGTTTGGCGAAGGCGGATTCCGTCTTTTCCTCGATCACGGGGCGAACTTCACCGACTGCAATTACGATTACGCCAACACCCGCACCGCTCCCGGACACGCCACGCTATTCACTGGCGCCTACAGCAACGGTCACGGCATCGCCGTGAACGAGTGGTGGGACCCGAAGAAGAAGAGGATGGTCGCGTCGGTCGAGGACGATGCCACCAGGCTCGTCGGCATTGCGCCAGATCAAGCTAAAGACAAAGCCGGCGCATCGCCGCACAACCTGCTCGCCGACACGCTCGGCGACGAACTGAAGCTCGCAACCCAAGGCCGGGCGCGGTGTCTTCAGCCTTTCCCTGAAAGATCGCGCCGCAGTCCTCCCCGGAGGCTTCGCAGCCGACGCCGCTTACTGGATCGAGCCAAAAACCGGCGCGTGGATTACCTCCACCTACTATCATCCCGACTTGCCGCAGTGGGTGCGGGAGTTCAACTCCACTAATCGCGCGGCAAAATACTGGGATCGCAACTGGGAGAGCAAAGGAGAAGTTCTGCGCTCAACCGCGCATCGCAAGAATAAAGACGGTTCCGACGCAGGCTTCTCCGACGTAGTAGGCTCTACGCCGTTCGCCGACGAGTACGAACTGGAGTTTGCCAAGGATCTGGTTGTTTTTGAGAATCTCGGCGCCGGGCAGTCTACCGACCTGCTCGCCATCAGTCTTTCCGCCGAACGACATTCTCGGTCATCAGGCTGGTCCCGATTCCCCGGAGATCGCCGCCATGGCGCTCGCGCTCGATCACGAACTTGCCGACTTCTTTAACTTTCTCGGCCATCGAGTGGGGCTAGCCAACGTATGGATCGCGCTCTCGGCCGATCACGGCATTTCCGCGCTGCCCGACGCCGCGAAGAAACTCCGCATCCCCGCCGCGAATCTCGATGCCGGCAAACTCGATGCGCAGATTAACAACGCGTTGACGGCAAAGTTTTCTCCCGGCCACTCCGCAAACTACATCAAGCTGGACTTCCCAGTCGCCTGGCTCAATGAAGATGCATTCGCCGCCGTTCACCTGAAAGAGCACGACGCTGAAACTGCCGTGGGCGAGGTGATGAAGCAAGCCGGACTGCGCGACTACTATACGAAATCACAACTTGCGGAAGGCGAAGTCCCCGCCAACGCTCTCGGCAGGAAGTTCTTGAATAGCTATTCACCCGAAGGGGGCTGGTATGTGATGGGTTTGCCGGAAATCTTACACCGTCGGTTCGTCCAAAGGCACCGACCACGCTTCGCCCTACACCTACGACACGCACGTGCCGCTGGCTTTCTTCGGGCTGCCATTTCGTCCCGGAACCTATCGCACCCATGCCGAACCCATCGATCTAGCGGTCACGCTGGCATCGCTGCTCGGCATCAACGCTCCTACCCACGCGGTGGGACGCGTGCTCACCGAGGCCCTCGCCCCTCTCGCATCGCGAGGAAAACTCAAATGAGCTTCCTGATCCTGCGCGCCCTAATGCTACATGAAGGAGCGCGGCAGTGACCTCCTCCTCCGAAAACGGCGGCAAGTCTCCCTGGATCTCAGTGTGAGCTTCGCAGGAATTCAGCTCAAGAACCCGATCATCGCAGCCAGCGGAACATTTGGATACGGAGTCGAGTTCGAGGATGTCGTCCACCTCGACAAACTCGGTGGATTCGTCGTCAAAGGTCTTTCGCGCGAGCCGATGATCGGCAATCCGCCGCCGCGCCTGTGGGAAACCGCCGCCGGAATGCTCAACGCCATCGGCCTGCAGAACATCGGGGCGTCGGCGTTTATTTCCGAGAAGCTGCCCAAACTGCAGCAGATCAAGAACATTGTTGTGTTCGCCAACGTCTTCGGCTACACCCGCGAGGACTACGAAAGAACCATCGAAATTCTCAACGACGGCGAAGGCATCGCCGCCTATGAACTCAACGTTTCCTGCCCCAATACAACTGAGGGCGGACTGCAGTTCGGCACCGATCCGCGCTCCCTCGATGAAGTTGTGACCACCGCCAAGCGCTTCGCGCGGCGACCGCTTATTGTGAAGCTGTCTCCTAACGTTACCAGCATCGCGCAGATGGCCCACATCGCGCAGGAAGCGGGCGCCGACGCCATCTCGCTGGTGAATACGTTTGTAGGCATGGCCATCGATGCCGACACGCGCAAACCGCGCATTGCTAACATCACCGCCGGACTGTCCGGCCCAGCCATCAAGCCTATTGCCCTGCGCATGGTCTACGACGCAGCGCACGCCGTGAACATTCCGGTCATCGGCATGGGAGGCATTTCAACCGCGGCCGATGTCGCCGAGTTCATGCTTGCGGGCGCAACCGCCGTTCAGATCGGCACCGCCAGCTATTGGGATCCTTGCGCCACCGAGAAGATTGTGGACGAACTGCAGCGCTGGTGCCAGGATCACGACGTCACCCGCGTAGCCGACCTGACCGGCGGCATGATTTTGGAGTAAGCGCGTTTTGAAAGGGCGTCGCAGCTTCAGCCGCGCCACAAGCCTACGAAATCAGGAGCCCTCTATCGCCAAGCTCCCATGATCGCTCCCATCGCCAGATAGCAAACCAACTGATACCCGGTATTGATCGCGTATAGCTTGGCCGGCTGCCGGCTGAACAGGGAATTCGTCAGTTGCACCGTGGTCACGAATCCCAGCCACACCGCCAGCCCCACCTTCATTCCATACAGAGGTGTATTGATGGTCGCGACCGCAATGATTTTTCCCAGCACCGCCGCCGAGGCGAGGCTAGCCACCAGCGACAACATGTAAGACGGCCCCGCACTCTTCTGCATCTCGGCAGTCTTCGCTTTGTCATCGGGGTCGTACCCCATCAAAACCATCCACGGACGCGCAAACAGCAACGGCGAGTACCACACGAACCCAACCACCATCGTCGCGAGCCCGCTTACCAACACCGCCCACAGGTTCACACCCATGAACTTCATGGAATACCTCCGCTAACAGTTGAGGATCGGGCAAGTCAGCCCGCTACGAATGCTGCTCAAACAGACCAGACTGGAATGAATAAGGATGAAGGCAAATACGAATTGAAAGATTTGATGATTGCTGATTGAAGCCCGTAAAGGGTGAGGTCTTTAATCAACAATCAGCAATCTTCAATCAACAATTGCTTCTATCAACGCCCGTGACTATACCAGATCGACCCCGGAGACTTATAATTCCGGCCTTCGCCCCACGCCACATGCGTGGCGCCAACGTTATCGATAGCGATGGAAAACAGGTTGCCAAAGGGGAATAGGAAACCGTTGGGCAGGATGTAATCGTATCCACGAACGGAGCCCGAGAGCTGCGATTCCGGCGACCAGGCCGCTCCGCCGTTGGTGGATGCCCGGTAGAAGGTATTCCAAAGAGGATGGTCTTGCGTATCCACTTTTCTCGTGTCCATCCACGCGATGCGGACCTCCCCGGCCGTCCCGGCGACGATGGCCGGGAAGCAGTGCTCCACGCCAGAGGGGGCGTTTGACACGTCAACTTTCGCTGACCAGGTTTCCCCTTGGTTCGTAGAAGAGGAGAAGTAAATCCGCTGCGGTCCGCCGGTCATCGAACCGGAGTTCCACAATGCATAAATAGTTCCGGCATCATCGGAAGCTAGGGCCATCTGAGAGGCCAGAAAGCCGCCCGAGCAAGCCTCGGCCTGACAACCTGGGGCGGCGCTCGAAACGTCGATCGACGTCGTACTCCAGTTCCGGCCACCATCCGCCGATCGGCTTACAAACACCTCCACCGGCCGCGTAAGAACATTGGTTCGGGGGTAGGCCGTCCAGGAAAAATAGACATTGCCTGCGGGATCAACGATCGCCCCCGCGGCCAGTGACCAGCCCGGCCCGGCACCAGGATTCACCACGGCAGAAGAAAAGTTCTGCGCGTAATCATGCGAAGCCGCTATGGCGAGCGTCTGATCGTGGTTAAAGCTCACATAAATATTGGAGCCGCGAACGGCCAGCACCGGCTTGTCGATGACGATTTCCGGAGAATGTTCAGCGAAGGCAAAATACCAGGAGTTGCCAAAATCCTGCGACCGCGCCACCACGATGTCATGCTGGCCCTGCAACCATGACGCATAGAGAGTCTGGCGATCGACCGGATCAACCTTGATCTGGGCGTCGAACTGTCCTGACGATGAGGCCAGCAGGTGCTGCGGCGGTTCCCAGGAAATCCCATTGTCGTTGCTGACCAGCAGCGCCATCGTAGGCGTCTTGCAGGCCGGGCAGTCCCTTACCGCGCCATACTGGGGAAATAGGATATAGATATGTCCATGGCCGTCCGCTGCCATCGCGGGCTCCCACTGATCACCATTCGCGTAACCCAGGCGTTGTTGCGGAGTGAAGTTCGGAACGGCCAGCGCCGCTTGCACCGTTGCCAAGGCCATAAGCAGGCACATGGCAAATTTCTGCACACTCCTGGCGCGGCTGGATCCTGAAACCACAGACTTCTCCTGGGGCGACTAAAGCCGACAACGACTTCCTACAGCGTTGGACGAACTTTATCGTGAAACCCCGCCCAGCGTCAATTGCCCGAAAAGGCCACGGAATAGCTCAGGTTATGTGGGGACAGCCGCCCTCGGCTGTCCGCCGAGAGCAGCTCGGCGCGCCCTTCCTGTCTCAGTACGTGACTTTCCGGCGATTTCGTCATCTAATGGAATATCTAAAGGAGCAATCTTAAGATGGAGAAAGCCACATTCGCAGCAGGATGTTTCTGGGGAGTAGAAGCGACTTTCCGGGCTCTGCCGGGCGTCATCTCAACGCGCGTCGGCTATATCGGCGGAAAGACCGACAATCCCACCTACAAAGAAGTTTGCACCGATCGCACCGGCCACGCCGAGGCGGTGGAAGTGGAATTCGATCCCGCCAAGCTTCGCTACAACGATCTGCTGAACGTCTTCTGGGAGAACCACGACCCCACGCAGGTCAACCGCCAAGGTCCGGATTGGGGCACGCAATACCGTTCCGCTATCTTCTTCCACACGCCCGAACAGCAAGCCGCTGCGCAAGCCTCGAAGGAAGCGCTCGAGAAGGCGCACCGCTACTCCAAACCGATTGCGACTCAGATCGTCCCCGCAGTCGCGTTCTATCCCGCCGAGGACTACCACCAGCAGTATCTGGAGAAGCGCGGCCAGGCCAGTTGCCACATCAAGGCATAAAAGGATGATGGCTTCTGGCTGCGATTTTGCATAGAAAGGGCGCGGCTGTTCGAGCCGCGCCACGAATACCCCTCAAGAACATAACATTTCGGGCGGGCACCTCAAGCGCTGACCGGCTCTCGCGGCCTAAAGAAGAAAAGCAGCACGAACCCTCCGATATAAAACGGCAGGCTCTGCTGAAAACTGCAGCCCATCAAACGCAGGATCCACCCAAACAACGCCAGACCCTCGCACAACACGTAGGTCGCAACGTAACCGCTCTTCCAGTAGCCCAGACTGAGAGAGTCGCCGGGACGAGACGCCAGACTTTCCGCGGAACGCAACACCAGAGTCCGCCGCACTACCAAGATCACGCCCACAATTGCCACGCCCGCAGTGGTGAAAACATAGCTCAACGAGGGATCCACAACTCGGGCGCGTGAACCCAAAACTTCGCCTAGGACAGCGTAGACAAGAATACTGCCGAGCAGCGCCAATTGCAGCGCGCGCAGCGTTCTTATGGTCCCTTTCATTAGGTACATTCTCCCGCAGTTCGCAGCGATCTGTTAGAGATTTCAGTCGGGAATCTCTCGTCCGGAATCCGCCTAGACAACATCGCAGTGTTCCGCCGGGTTCAAAGAAGAGGGTGAAGCAGGCCTTTTCAGGCCTGCAATCAAGGCAGGAATTTGGCGGTCTCTCAGCTTGAATCGTTTGAAAGGGGCGCGGCTTCACAGAGTGCAAGAAAAAGACGGACGTGTGCAATATCGTGGAAGAGCGGAGCTTCAGCGCCGCGAAAAGCTTATAAAATCAGCGTGGGCTGAAGAGCGTGCCTGAGAACTGGATTCTGTACGAAGAGGTGGAACAGCGAGCGTCGAACCCCAGCCCCGATAGGGGCGGCATGTAAAAGCCCGGCACGGAAGTGCCGGGTAGAAGTGGGAAGATGGAGCGAGTCCCGGAGGGACGACACGAGTTCTCACGCGGACTCTGAAGGTGCGTGTATTTATCCGCCTTAGTGATGCGCCTCACTCGGCAACCCCGGACGCACCCGCAGAAAAATCTGGAACGATACCGGATAATTGCCATACGCCGCGTCCAGCGCCGCAGGCTTCGAGTAAACCGTCACATCCGCCCCCACTCCCAGTTGCCACGCGCGATTCTGTACCAGATCGCGCATCCCGCCGAAAGTATAAGCCCCGATCCGGTACGCGGGATGCACCGCCGCCTGCGGAAATAATTCATCTTTATCCACCAACTCCAGCCGTGTAAACAGATAATCGTGCCGTAAAAAGTTCAGGGTGGATTCCAGCGTGTAGCCGCTGAGATTGGTGTCGGTCGCGATCTTGTGCACGCGTCCCCATACGAGCGAAGTCGCCCAGTTGCCCCCCGCCAGGCGACGGTTGTATTCCACCGAAGCGGTCTGCCGCCACTGGCTGCCGGGCTCCAGCGCTTCCGGATGCTCCAGCCTTCCAACGCTGTACTGCGCCGTCCAGTCCCGCGTAGGAGCGATGCTCACCCGCCCGGAGTACGAATCCAGTGCGGCTGGCTGAATGCTCCAGCGTTCTTCATTCGGCTCGCGTCCGTTGAACGCCGAGGCTTCAAGCTTGACTCGGTCAATCACAAATCCCGTCGTGACCACGCCAAAGCTGGTGTGCGTTGAGTCTTGTAAATGATGGCTGAGCGGCGCCAGCGGCAACTCCGCCGCCGAAGCGCGGTGAATATAGGTGACCGGGCCGAGCGCCGGCTCGGCCGCCGGGCCGCCATACAACTCCCACGAGATTTTTCCCGACAGCGGCAACGTGTACAGCGCCGAGAGTTCGGCGAAAACATTGTGCGGATGCTGGTGGTCGACCAGCGGCTCGCCGTGATAAGTCTCGCCGGTCTGAAACAGCTCCGGAAACCCGGGATGCGGCGAGGTCAGCGACTCCGCCGAAAACATCTGCCGAAACAAAATCGTTCCGCCGCCGAGCCGGTGCTGCTCCATCAGCATTCCCCAATTCACCGATTCGGCCTTGCCCTCGCCCCGCGGTCCGCCTTGGTGGTTGTAGTCGGTGAAGATCACACCGTGCGCCATCAGTTCCCACCCGCCATGCATCCGCATCCATTCATGTTCTGAAACCGAAGCCGGCTGCCATCCCGTTCCCGACCCGGCATGCGGCGAAGGCAACTGCACAGATTCGTGATCCCCGATCTGCATCTGCATTCCGCTCATCGGGGTGTCCTGCGCCGCCAACCGCGACGGCAGCGTTGCCAAGACGACGGAAAAGGCGCAGATCGAAGGCCAGACGGCTCTAACCCTGAAAGGTCTCACAGAAGGAAGACTAACCGATGTTGCAGTATGCGGCAGGATTCTTAGGAAGTGTATGTGGTGAGTGGATTCATGAGAAGTTCTACCCTGTGTAACCCCGTGTACCTCTGTGGTCGAAGTGAGATTTTGGAGAAGCTTCCCCGACGCTACGTCCCGGTAATCTTTACGCGAAGTTCTTCCGGCAGACGTTCACGGATTTCCTGCGGCAGGCGATCATGCACGCGCCGCGCCCCTTGCTTGGCTGCGTCCAGCACCGTGACCGGCGCGGGCGTAGCCACGGCCACCACCAGCCAGATCAGCGCTGACAAGGCAAAGCCCACCAGCGCCGCAATCTCAAGCCAGAACGCATGCCGCGGACCAAAGTGGCGGATCACTCCAAAAGCCAGCAGAAACACGCCGCCCGAAACCGAAGCCAGCGCGATCAGGCCTACATCAATAATACGGTGTATGCGCTGCCGGCCGCGGCAGTGCTCACAGGCGGCGAAGTGGTTTTCGTAATCTCCGCACATCTCCGGCGCCAGGCCAGAAATGTCATAACGCCAGCCCGCCAGAATCTTGCCCACAATCGGATCAATGCACTGCTGACTCATAAACTGGGTCTTGGGTACTGGGTCTTGGGTACTAGGTCTTGGGTACTAGGTCTTGGGTCTTGGGATATGGACCGTCCCAAGACCCATGACCTAACACCCGAGCTTCTACATCTGGATCGGCGGCAAGACCTCAGACTGCACCGCCACCAGCACCCGGCTCTGAAACAACCCGCCCCGCTCAGCCAACGCTCTTTCCGCCTCTCTCCGGGCTATTTCCGGATGATTGTTCTGCTCAGAGAGATGCGCCAGCACCACAAACGCTGCACTATTATCATAGTCGCCGGTAAAGAAATCCGCGAGTTTCGCGTTTGACAGGTGCCCCACGTTGCTCGCCACCCGCTGCTTCACCACCCACGGATACGACCCCCCGCGCAGCATCTCCACATCGTGATTGGACTCCATGATCAGAATGTCAGACCCGCGCAAATGGTCGCGGACATTTGCCGGCAGGTATCCCAGATCGGTAGCCACGCTCACCTTTGCGCCCTCCACGCGGAACGTAAAGCCGACCGGATCGGCCGCGTCGTGGGGAATGGTGAAAGGTTTCACTTCGATATCGCCAATCTGAAAACGATGCCCGGACTCGAAGCGCTCCAGTTTCTCCAGTTGCGGCCGCTCGCCGTTCACCGTGCGCATGGCCCGCGCCCACGCCGCGTGCGTTGCCCCAGTCATGAAGATTGGAATGCGCAACTTCTTCGCCAGCGTTGCTAAACCATAGATGTGGTCGGAATGTTCGTGAGTAATCAGAATCGCCGAAAGCGACTGCGGATCTTCGCCCAGCGACTTCATGCGCTTGAACGTCTCGCGGCAGGAGATGCCGGCGTCGACAAGAATCCGGGTGCGGGCGCTCGACACAAACACACAATTCCCCCGGCTCCCACTGGCCAGCATCGAAACTGTGACACACATGCCACAAAGCATACGCGCCTACCCTGTGGATTGCGAGTAACTTTCTAGTTATCCGATACCTTGGGGTGGCCCCGCGTCCGGAGCCTGATGTGGAACTGGAGGCTGAAAATCAGAGACTGAGGAGTAGAACTGACCACTGGCCACTGACCACTGACCACTGTTCCTACACCGGCACAGCGATATTCTCGACCATCTCGCGCAACACCTGATCGGCCTGCTCGGATTTCTTCAGCGTCGAGGCGTAGCCCCCGTTGACCACCACGCGATGGGCGAAGACCGGTACGGCAAGCATTTTGAAATCCTGCGGAGTGCAGAAGCCGCGGCCGTCGAGGAACGCCATCGCCTGCGCGGCGCGATAGAGCGCCTGCGCCCCGCGCGGAGAAACTCCCAGTGATAAATATTCCGACCCACGCGTTCGCCCAACGATCTCCATAGCATAGGTCACGAGCGATTCATCCACGCGAATCAGCTTGACCGCTTCCTGCATTTCGAGCACGTCAGCGCCCGTCAGCACAGGGCGCAAATCCTGCAGGTGCGCAGCCCCGGCTTCCGAACGCAGAATCTCGCGCTCCGCTGCTGCCTCGGGATATCCCATGCGCACCCGCATCAGAAAACGGTCGAGTTGCGACTCCGGCAGCGGATACGTCCCGTGATGTTCCACCGGATTCTGCGTCGCAATCACCAGAAACGGTTGTGGCAGTTCGTAAGAATGCGCGTCCACCGTGACCTGGCCTTCGTTCATGGCTTCGAGCAGCGAGGACTGTGTCTTTGGCGTGGTGCGATTGATTTCGTCAGCCAACAATACGTTGGTGAAGACCGGCCCGCGCTTGAATTCGAACACCTGCTCCAGCGCCGAATACACCGAAATCCCGAGCACGTCGGAAGGCAGCATGTCGCTGGTGAACTGCAAGCGCTGAAAGGTGCAATCGATGGCGCGGGCCAGCGCCTGTCCCAGCGTAGTTTTGCCGACCCCGGGAACGCCTTCGATCAATAGATGTCCGCGGGCGAAAATGCTGACCAGAGCGAGGCGCACCACATCGTCCTTACCGCGAATCACGCGGCGGAGCGCTTTTTCCAGCTCGATGGCTTTGTAGGATACGGCGATGGCAGTCTCTGGCGACATTGGATAGATTTTACTATCTGGCGCAGTTGCGGCGGAGTTACCGATGTCATAGGGCTTCAGCTTCTAGCTCCTAGCCTTAGCTTCTGCCGTGATAGGACCAGCGGCCTGCTAACAGCCTTCAGTAAGCCCGGCACAACAATCGACGCTGTCTCCCGGGGAAGACTCTGACACCACGAAGCCAGAACGCGGGCAAAAACCAATCTGCATTTGAGCTAGAAGCTAGAAGCGGTTTTACTGCATGAACTCCGCCGGCCGGCCGGTCAGCCGCTCGATTCTTTTGGCAATCGGTGGATGGGTCGAGAACAGGTTGCCGAAGTTCATCCCGAGCAGCGGCTGAATGATGAAGAGATGCGCCGTCGAAGGACTGGCCTGCCATCGGCACTCGCCGCGAGTAGGCATCGAGCTTCTGTAACGCGCTCGCGAGTGCATAGGGATTGCCCGTATAGTGCGCGCCGGTGGCGTCAGCCTGATACTCGCGCGAGCGCGACACGGCAAGTCTGAATCAGGCTGGCCGCAATGGGCGCTACGATCAGCATGAACAGCGCCGAGAGGCCCCCGCCGCGGCGGTCGTCGCGTCCGCCGCCTCCATCCGCAAGATCATGGCAAAGCGTCCTATGCTGGCGAGCATGGTGATCGCGCCCGCGATGGTCGCAGCCACGGAACTGATAAGGATGTCGCGGTTGCCTACGTGCCCGAGCTCGTGCGCCAGCACGCCTTCCAGTTCTTCATCATTCAATAAACCCAAAATCCCATGGGTCACGGCCACTGACGCGTGTTTCGGATTGCGTCCCGTAGCAAAAGCATTCGGCGACTCGGTTGGGATCACATAAATCTTGGGCATGGGCAGCCCAATCTTCTGCGTGAGCCGCTCGACGATCTCGTAGGCGCGCGGCAGTTGCTCGCGCGTCACCGGCTGGGCGCGGTACATGGCCAGCGCGATCTTGTCGGAGAAAAAGTAAGAGACGAAGTTCATCACGGCGGCAAAGGCCAGCGCCAGCAGCATCCCATTCTCGCCGCCAAAGTAGCGGCCAAAGAACATCAGCAGCAGCGTAAGCGCGGTCAGCAGGAACGCAGTCTTGAAAGTGTTTCCCATATCGATCTCACCAAATTTGGATCTCAGCCCATTAGATGTTACGCCCTAGAGGGCGATGCAGGCGTTCGGGAAAGGCGCTGAGTGTTCCAACTGGAACATTTCACTTTGCAGAAAATCTGCGGGCGTAAGTCGTTGATTCTTCGTGCGGACTTTTGGCCGAATCAATGGAATCAAGGGGTTAGGCTGTGGAAGGAATGTCTACTTTCGAGGACGTAGAATGTCTACCAAAGTAGACTTGACAGGGGCGTGGCGTACTTTATAAGGTACGCCGCCGGAGCCGAGGTCAAAAGCAAAGTCAAGGGCAACGGCAACGGACAAGAGTGTCCGTTCCCCAGGTGGTCCTAGCTCTTTCTCTTGTGGCCTGATCGGAACAGCGGGGCGCCCCATGCACTCGCTGCTAGCAGCGCCCCGAAGAGGATTACGGCGTCGATGCTGGTTCGTCCTTCGGGAGACCAGTAGACATCTTTCAGATTTAGCCAGAGAGCGAATTCGTCGAGCGTTAGGGCTGCGCCTGCGCCGTAGAGGATCGACATCAAGCGGCTTAGAAGAAGCGATGTGTCGTCCTCGCCGGTGCCGATGTCAGCCAGCCATCCGTAGCCTACTGCAAGCAGAATAATGATGCCGATGACCAGATGATGAATGTGGCGGCCATCATGCTCGATGAAATGGAAGGGCGGAATATTGTGCAGGACGGCGAAGACTACGGCACGCACTCCGGCAAAGGTCAGGAAAAAACTTACGGAGGCTACGAAGAGACGGCGGCGGGGCCGGTCAGGAATGCGGTCGTGGATGACCTGGCCCAGAGACGTCCCCTGGGCAAGTAAGAACAGGAAAGCTGTCCCGGCGATCGTGAGCAGGAGTATGAACCAGGTGTAAGCCATAACGTATTAGAGCATCAGAGCAGGGTAGCGTGGCGGGAACAGCAGGTTCCCTTCGGCTTCGCTCGGGGCAAGCTCTCACGCGCTTTGCCCGCATTCGGAATGAACTCTTCTTTGTAGTTCCGCGTTACCTTTCAGCTTCCAGATTACGCTTGCATTTACGCTTTTTGCGCTTCGCGCTTCAGTGCGCGGTCCAGGGTGTGATCGAGGGCGGACTTAGCGCTCTCGTATTCCGATTGCGAGATTTGGCCTTGCCTGCGTTCCACTTCGAGTTGGAAGAGTTCCTCTTTCAGGGCATCGAGCAGTTTGGAAGCCGGGCGCGCCGCGGGAGTTGATGCCCCGCCGCCTTGCCCAATGAGAGCGGGCGCAGGTCCGTACTCGTCTTCCTCTTCGTTATGATGATGCGCGGCTGATCGCAGAGGCGAAGCAGTCTTTTGCCGGGCCAGAGCGCGTGCGGCGGACTGTTGCCGCGCGGCTACAAAAATTCCGCCGAGGATCAAAGCCGCAGCGATGCCTCCTAGAATCCACCACCGATATTTCTGCAAAGGGTCGGGAGCATCGATGGGCGGGCCGAGTCCGCCTCCGGGGCGGTCCGCCGCCTGGGCGCCGGGCCTCGCCTTTGGCGGCATCGTCTTCCTGAGGGGTCTGGAGCACGCCTTCACCCGAGACCTTGAAGCTCAGATTCTGGGCAGGCGTGGTGTTGGAAGCAACCTGCACGGTCGCGTTGGGTTCGTTCGGGTAATTGATCAATTTGAATCCGGCGGAGGCAGCGGCGGCGGTGAACTGCATCGTTTTGGGCATCATCACGACGAAGTGCTCCAAGGGATACAGAGACTTAGGGTCAACATTCGCGCTTCCGGTGTAGGGAAGCTGGTAAGCCACTTCGAACCGCGTCAGCCCCGGCCGCAACGGGAAGATGAAGGAGTAGCGGTTCTTCTCGCCTTCGGGCACCGGCGCGGACTTCAGCGGATTGCCATTTTCAGTGGTGGCAGTGGCGGAATCTGGAACGATCTGCGCTCCATCGGAAATATAAAACTCAAGGTTGCGCTCATTCATCTGGGTGCGCGGAGGCTTGGAAGTGTTCTGGACGCCGAACTCGCGCACCACGACGAGTTGTCCCTGTTCGACTTGAAGGCGCAGGATGTCCGCAACTACCTCGACATGGTCAATCTTTTTTGCGACGTCATAGACCTCAAGTTCCACGGAAGTCGTTCCGGGAGGCGCCATGCGGTGGTAGGTAACACCTTGATGGATGGCGCGGACCAGGTGCGGGGACTGGGCGTCATCGAGCTTGAAACTGAACTGGCCCTTGGCGTCGGACTTGGTGCGGCCGGCTTCTTCCATGCCTTGGCCGAGCTTGAGCAGGATGACCTCGTCTCCGGCAGCGGGCTTGCCGGTTGTGGAGTTTTTTAGGGTGCCAGTGAGGGTTTGAGCGGCGGCGAGGGAGGTGAGGAGGAGGGCTGCCATCGCCAGGAGCGCGATTCCGCACGCTCTTCGCACGAACGACGATTCGGTGGGAGAAGAGAACGTCGGAGAACTGACGCGGTCGTTGGTGAAATAGGGATCCTTCGACTGCGTGGAAACTTCGCTTCGCGAAGTTCCCACTCCGCTCAGGATGACAGGCGCGCTTGGGGTGAGAGTGCCGCTCAGGGCGACATCTTTGCGAGATATTTCCATCAAGGTCTGGTTCCTTTTTGCGGCGCGGGATTTTCCAGGCGGGCGATCTCGGCCAGAATGGTGGCGGCCTCGTCCTGCAGGGAAGATTTCAGTGAAGTGTAGTCCGAGTCGGGTACCTTGCCGGCTTTGTACTCGAAGTTGAGATCGCGCAGATTTTCGTAGACGGCGTCTTTGCGTTCGCGCAGATAGCCGGCGCGGGTTTTCTCCGGACCGAGAAAGAGTTTTCCCGGCAGGTAAAAAATGTAAAACAGAGATGCGGCGGCAAGCAGGAGGCAGGAGATGAGCCAGATCATAGATCGGTCTCCTTGCGGGCCTGGTCGCGGAACTGCTCGAGTTCGGCGGCGCGGGCCGGGCGCAGGCCATCGGCTAGAGCGGGTGCGGGGCGATTCTTCCAGGCGCGAATCACCAGCACCATCAGAGCGAAGCCGAAGAACAGTGCGGCGAAGGGAACGATATAGGCTGCGCGGTCGAAACCTTTCGTGGTGGGCGCCGCTAGAACTTTTGGTCCGTATTTCTGGACGAAGCTTTGTTCGACCAGGCTGTCGCTGTCGCCGCGGGAGACTGCGGCCATCAATTCGTTGCGCATGCCATCGGAATAAGTGCAGCCGACGTGATTGCATTCGAGAAGAATTTGGCCGCAGCCGCACACGCACATCATCTGGTGGCCGATTTCGTTGAAGCGGGTGGCGGGGTCGCCGGCGCCAAGGAGGGTGAAGACGGCGAGACAGAGCACGAGGGTTTGGGCCGCTTTGCGGGCGGGGATGACACTTATGGACGGGGCTGGTCCGGTTCTTGGATTCGCGTTTGTCATCTACCGATTTAGTCTCCTGTTACTGCCGGAGCGGCTTGTGCTTGCTCCAGCCTTGCGGGCGCGGGCAAACGGATTGGCGCTGGCGCGTTTGGAACCAGGGCGAGGACGGTGCCTATCAGCATGATCCAGACTCCCATCCAGATCCACATGACCAGCGCGTTCAGGTGGGCTTTGATGATGGGGTGACCGTTATCCTGGTTGAGGCCTTCGAATACGAGGTAGAGATCTTCGTTGAGGCCGGAGCGGATATCGGGCATGGTCGAGGTCTGCTGGCTGGCTTTGTAGAAACGGCGCACCGGGGTCATGGTGCCGATCTGCTTGCCGCCTTTATAGACGTCAAGGAGTGCCCACTGACTGGCATAGTTTGGAGCGTCGTCGTCGGTATAGGAGCGGCAGATCAGGGTGTAGGGACCGATCGACATCTTGTCGCCGTTGGCCATCTCCTGCTCTTTGTCCTGATTGAAGGCGGCTCCGGCGAAACCGATGATGACCACTACCACGCCGAAGTGGACGATGTAGCCGCCGTAGCGGCGGGTGTTGCGGTGAGTGAGTTGCACCATGGAGGCGAACATGCCCTGGGCGGTGTGTTTCGAGATGACGCGGCCGCCGCGGTAGAACTCGCTGGCCACGGTGAGGATCACGAGCGCCGAGAGCGCGATGGCCATCAGCGAGTAGAAGTAGGAAATATCCTGCCAGGGCCTTAGACCGAAGGGCGAGCCCCAGCTCTGCGGCGTGATCATCAGGAAGATGGCGACCGCGATGGCGCCGATGGCCGGCCACAGGAAATTGCGCTTGAGGCTTTCGAGCGAAGTCTTGCGCCAGGCCAGCAGCGGGCCTACGGCGGTGAGGATCAGCAGCAGCAGAGCTACCGGGATGGCGACGCGGTTGTAAAACGGTGCGCCGACCGTGACTTTATTGCCTTGCACGAGTTCGGAAATTTTCGGAAACCACGTCCCCCAGAGCACGGTGAAGCAGAGCAGAACGAAGAGCAGATTATTGAACAGGAAGCTCGATTCGCGCGACACCATCGATTCGAGTTTGTGCTCGCTGCGCAGGTGCGACTTGTTTTTGAAGAAGAAAAAGAGGAAAACCGCGAGCGTGATCCCAGAGGAACCAGGCAAACCAGTCGCCGATCGAAGATTGTGCGAAGGCGTGTACGGAGCTGATGATGCCGCTGCGGGTGAGGAACGTTCCTAGGATGGCCAGCCAGAAGGTGGCGAAAACCAGCCACATGTTCCACATCTTCAGCATGCCGCGCTTTTCCTGCATCATCACCGAGTGCAGGAATGCGGTGCCGGTGAGCCACGGCATGAGCGAAGCGTTCTCGACCGGATCCCATCCCCAGTAGCCGCCCCAGCCCAGTACCGAGTAAGCCCAGTGCGCGCCCAGAAAAACCCCGCAGGTCAGGAAGGCCCAGGTGACCATGGTCCAGCGGCGGGTGATGTGAATCCACTTCTCGCCGGGATACTTCATGATCAGCGCGCCCAGCGCGAAAGCGAAGGGCACGGTGAATCCGACATAGCCGAGATAAAGCATGGGCGGATGAATCACCATCTCGGGATATTGCAGCAGCGGATTCAAGCCGCTGCCATCCGGCGCGGATCGGGCCTTCAAGAATGCCGAATGGATTGGCGGCGAAATTCAGCAGCAGCAGGAAAAAAATCTGCACGCCCGCCAGAACCACCGAGGCGTAGGCGAAGAGGCGCGGATCGGTCTTGTAGCGCAGGCGCAACACGAATCCGTAGGCGGCCAGCAGCAGCGACCAGAACAGCAGCGAACCTTCCTGGCCGGACCACAATACTGCGAACTTATAAGGACCGGGAAGATCGCGGTTGCTGTGGTGGAAGATGTAAGCGATGGAGAAATCGTCGCGAAAGGCGCAGATGACCAGGACGACGGCAGCGAGAAAGACGGCGGCGAAAGTGGCGATGCCGGCGCGGCGGGCGGTCTCGCCGATCCGCTCCGAACCCGGCGTTCTGGCAGATCAGCGCGATGATCCCAGCGAGGAACGATGTATAGCGCTCAACGCTAAAGCCAGAAGCAGTGCGAAACTACCTATTTCCGCCATGCTGGAGAACCCCGGCCTATTTTTTCAGAAACGCCCCCGCGACTGTGAAAATGCAACTCGAGCGGAAGGTTATCGGCGAGCGCTCGGGATGAACTTCGGACGCCGCCGCTACTCTTAATGAGGACGGCACCGGGATTCGGCCGCCGCATTGGTTGATTAAGACGCCGCTTAGTGCGCTATGCGCTGCTGCTGACGGTAGCGCTGGCGTACTTCGCGTTCCGCAGCCAGCCAATCCTCGGCCGCGCTGCCGGTTGCGGTTCCGCGCTGCTTGTAGAGTTCATAGGCCCGGCGTCGAATCTCGTCTTCCACGTTGATCGGAACCACTCTGCGGGGCTCAGTCGTCTTCACAACTTCCAACTTCCTTCTCGGTTCGGTCGTGATGTTCGCTTCCGGCCTGGCTTCCGGTTTGATCTCGGGCTTCACTTGAGTAGGCGCTGTTTCCGCCGCGACTGCCTGCACATTGGCCCGCACACCGCCTGCACATCGGGTACACCGGCCACGTTGGTTTGTTCTTTCTTCGTGCGTTGCCTTGCTGCCTGAGGTAGATTTTGATCTCGCCATATCGGATACTCCTTTTAGATACCTAGATTTAGGAATGAATTGAGTGGTTCAGCAGAACGAGCTACACCTCGCCCCCACAACGCCTATAAGAACATTGAAATATGGGGGCTGAGTTTCATCCAGTATAAGCCTTCGAGAGGCTGTGGAAACCTGTTTTCTCGAACAGATTGGCGAAGATGGCTTTGCTATAATCGAAGCTCTCCGGATGGCGCTATCGTCTAGGGGTTAGGACGGAAGATTCTCAATCTTCAAACCCGGGTTCGATTCCCGGTAGCGCTACCAACCAGTCTGCCGTGCAGGGAAAACGTCATCTGTAACCGACGAATCTGAATCTTCAGGCCAATAATCTGAATGAATATTTGTGAGTTGCTGTGCAGCTAGGCAGTTTGGTCGCAGCGAGATTATCTTTGAAGCGCATTTAGCTTGTCGAGCGCACGCTTCAACTCTTCAAGCTTCTGTCCAGCCTCGCCGAGTTTGCCTTCCGCTGTCAGGCGCTGGTAGTCGGCAAGATCTTTCGCGGCTTCCGCGATGAGCGCGTTGAGATCCGCTGCAGGCTGGGCGACGCGGCGGATGCCGGTGCGCTTCGCGCCGGCTCCGCGGGCCGCTGCGGCGGCTGTCGATGGAGCGGTCAGCGACGAGGCCGCTCCGCCAAAAAGCGACGCCATCGCCGATTCGAAAGTTGGTCCGTAGGCCAGCCGATCCTGCAGCGCGAGCACGACCAGACGCAACTCCGGCATCGGACTCCGCTCCGCCTGCAAATAAATCGGCTCCGCGTACAAGAGCGCGCGTCCCGGTTGGAATCACCAGCAGGGCCCCGCGCCGCACATGCGAGCCTTGCTGATTCCACAGCGTCAATTGTCCGGAAAGCTGCGCGTTCTGATCGATTCGCGCCTCGATTTGCAGCGGTCCGTCGACCAGCTTCGTTTTGGGAAAGTTGTAGACCACCGATGTGCCGTACTGCTGCGCCGTCGCTGCGCCCCGCAATCCAGCCGATCAGATTATTCCGGTTGGCGGGCGTGAAGGGCAGAATCTCCACGAACTCCTCGCCGGTTTCGCCCGGCAGTTTCATCAGCACGAAATTCGGCTGCATCGCCTGTGTCGTTTGCTCGACCGCCCTCGCTCATGCCGACTTCGGTGGCGACCGTCCACAGATCTTCGCGGTTGTAGAACGCCTCCGGATCCGTCATGTGATAAAGGCCGTAAACTTCCGCCTGCAGTTTGAGCAACAACTCGGGGTAGCGCACGTGTTTGCGCAGCCCCGGCGGCATCGTGGCCGCATCCTTGAACAGGCTCGGGAAAGATGCGGCGGTAGGCTGCGATGATCGGATCCTCCGGATCGAACACGTAAAATGTTGTCGTGCCGTCGTAGGCGTCGATGACCACCTTCACGCTGTTCCGCATGTAGTTGATGGAATTGTCATCGAGATGATAGTGGGTCGAGTACGGATAGCTGTCCGAAACCGTGAACGCATCCATGATCCACGACAGCCGGCCATCGTCGCCGAGCACGATGTATGCATCCGGATCGTAAGTGAGGAACGGCGCCAACGCCGATACACGATCGCGTATGTTGCGCCGCATCAGCAGCCGGCTATCCTCGTTCACGTCATCGCTGAACGGCAGCTTCGCCAGATCGTCTTGATCGAGCGCGATGATCATGCGGCGGAGAAAGCCGCCGAGTACGATGCCGCCGTTGCCTTCGTACGAAGTGAGGTTGTTGCTCTCGCCCTGCGGATAGTTGAATTCCTTCTGCCGCGTCTTCACGTAGACGTCGGTATTGGTCAACTCGCCGAAATAAATCTCCGGGCGGGTCACAGTCAGACCACGCACCGTGCTCTGGACCGGCATGTTGCTCAAAATCAGCGTGGGCAGCCCTTCCGGCGTGAACCCATTGACCGGGTTCATCGTGATGCCATAGCCATGGGTGTAGATCAGCTTTTCGTTGATCCAGTTGCGGCTGCTCTCCGGCAGCTTGTCGACGTTCAGTTCGCGCGCGGCGAGCATCACTTCGCGAGTCGTGCCGTCGATGTCATAGCGATCGATATCGATGTCGGGAAAGTCGTAGTAGGTGCGGATTTCCTGAATCTGACGCAGCGTGTCCTGCAGTGCACGCCAGTCCCACAGCCGGATGTTTTGCAGCGTAGCCTGATTGTTCGCCGCATCGGCCGCCTCGACCGTCGTTTCGGCGGGAAACTCGCGCTGCGCGACCCGGTCCAATCCGTAGGCCTGCCGCGTCAAGTCGGTGTTGTAGGCAATGTAAGGCTTCTCGCGAACCAGTTCGTTCGGCTTGACGATAAAGCTGCTGACGTACCAGCCGACCACCTGAACGGCGATATAACAGACCGCCGCCGGAACGATCGCCGCAACCAGCCAGCGTCCGCGTGGCACCCGCACGGCGTTGACGAGCGCGATCACCGCGCCGAGAACCAGCGCCGCGCAAACGAC
Source organism: uncultured Acidobacteriaceae bacterium (assembly GCA_963841125.1). Taxonomy (GTDB): domain Bacteria; phylum Acidobacteriota; class Terriglobia; order Terriglobales; family Acidobacteriaceae; genus Sulfotelmatobacter. The sequence continues at coordinate 503,361 of CAWJBH010000003.1, read as the reverse complement.
GAGCATCCCGGTGAGCGTGATGTGCGCGTCGGTGTAGGTCACGCCGCCGAAGATCGTATGATCCTCAAGCAATCGCTCGAACCGGCCGATATACGCACGCATCGCGAGGATCAGCAACAGAAACGCAAACGCGATGGAGAGCCCGCGCCAAGGCAACGTGACGTAGCGGCTGAGACGCCCGGCGAGGCACGCGGCTTCCGCCGGTGATGAGGATGAAGAAAACGGCGAGCACACAAGTAATCACGGCCAGCGTAAGCAGCCAGCCGAGGATGAGCTGCCACGCGGGCAGGGTGAACAGAAAGAAGTTCAGCGGCTTGCCGAAGATCGGATCAACGACGCTGCCCGTTGCGCGGGGTGCGTACCAAAAGAGCGCGAGCGTCGGCCACTCCGCCATCATGCCGGCGCCGGTCGCAGCGGCAATGACGAGCGAAACGCCGAGCGCCATGAGGCGCAGAACAGGCTCAACCGGCAGCTTCACTGGCTGTCCGCCGATGAGAATCGTGTGACCGCTCGGCAAATCGGGAAGATGCGCCCGCTTCAGAGCCAGAAACGATCCGTACAGAATGAGAAATGTGGCCGCTGCAAAAGCCGCGAAGACTCCCCACTGAAGACTCAGTGTTTTCCAGAACACGTCCCCGTAGCCGAGCGATCCGAACCAGAGCACGTCCACGTAATACGACAACGCGGTCGCGGCCGCCGAAGAAGATGACGGCAAGGACGCCGAGAATGAGAAGGAATGCGGCGGCGATGCCGCGGCGGATACGTCCGCGGCCAGTCAATGGACTCAGGCATTGCTCCACTCCGTTCTCATTAACTCCATAAGTTATCCGCATAATACTCCCTCCGCCTCCGCAATTTGCCTCATGGCTCAACCCCGCGCCGCATATCGGAGGGCTGCATCAGTCGCGATCGTTCGCGACTGCTTCGACCGTCACTGCAGGTTTGCTTCGCTTTCTAAGAATCTCGCCCAGCAGGAACAGGTCGGTGAGCAGCGCTCGGAGGTGGGTGGAAGGGTTCAGGTTGTCGATCAACTGAAAACTGATCGCGGGCTGGGCGAGCACCAGTTCAATCGCAGCAAGAGAATCGCGAGAGTTGCGATCGAGCACTGCAATGAATGCCAGGTACTTGCCTTCAGGCGCAAGGCCTTCCTGTTTGACTGCCGTTGCACAGGCTTCGGGTAGACCCACCAAGGCATCCACGGCTCGACGCAGGAACTCACGAACTTGCCCACCCGGCTTGCTGCCCCCGGTCACTCGGCAGGCCCTCTGTCAATCCGCTCGCGAGTGTGCTCGCAACTGTGACGTTGCTGACGTATCTGTTCGTGTACACGCCGCTAAAGCGAAAAACATCCGTGTGCGTTCTCGTCGGAGCGTTTCCGGGCGCCATGCCGCCGCTGATTGGTTGGGCCGCAGCCTCCGACCGATTGAATATTGAGGCCGGGATCCTGTACGCCATGCTCTTTTTGTGGCAGTTTCCACATTTCATGGCAATCGCATGGATGTACCGCGAAGACTACGACCGGGCGGGCTATTTGGTTCTGCCCAAGGGCAATGCGAGAGTTTCTTTTGTAATGCTGGAAACTCTCCTGCCCCTGCTTGCTCTCGTCGCTATCAGCGTGATGCAATCTCCGACACGGCACGCGGCGATTTTTCACTGTGCAACGGCTCTTCTGGGAATAAGTTTCACGTACTTCGGATGGGAATTCGTATTCGAGCGTTCGAGAGTTGCTGCGCGCCGACTGCTGACGGCCTCGATTGTCTATCTTCCACTCTTGTATGGACTAAGCGCGACATTGTGCATTCGGGCCAGATGATCCAACGCCGACCTTCCTGCAGATTCGAACAAGTAGGCCACACATGAGCGAGCATGTCACGATCTCCCCCAACGGAGCTGCGGACCGTCTCGCGATCCGCGAACTCGTTGGATGGCGGCTCTCACTTTTCCAGAGCCGCGACGGACCGTTCCAGACCCAGGGACAAGCTGAAAACCGTGCCATCATCGTTGGCCCCACCACCTGAGGCTGTCCCATAGAAGTCGCCGTTCGTGGTGTCTTGCAACAACGCTCCGATAGCGTAATCGCCATCCGTGCCGTTGCCGCTGAAACTGTACTCCGTAGTCAGAACGCCCGCAGTGGTGATTTGAAAGATCGTACCACTGCCCTTCGTCCCCTCCCGGTATGTCACCCCGTAAAGGTTTCCATCCGTAGCTTGGATGAGCGCTGAAGGGAGGGAGCCGTCGTCGCAAGTAGGCTGGGAGCAAAAGCTATAAAGCGAGGCGAAGGTGCCCCCAGCAATCGTAAAGACCGTGCCACCATTGTTGGCCCCACCCCCGGAGGTTGTTCCATAGAAGTTCCCATCCTTCCCCTGAACTAATTTCGCCTGGGGCGAATTGCCATCCGTAAAATCAAAAGTGTGCAGTATGGTGATAGCGCCAGCGAGCGTCATTTTGAAGACTGTGCCGTCGTTGAGGTCTCCTCCGGACGCCGTTCCGTAAAGATTCCCATCGGTGGCTTGGATTAAACCTGCAACCGGAGCGTTGTAAAAGCTGTGTATTGAGGTGAGGGTGCCCGCGGTGGTGATTTTGAAGACGGTGCCAAAGCTATGCGTCCCGCCCCGAGTTGTGGTCCCATATAAATTTCCATCGTTCGCCTGAACCAACTCTGCGGAGGGGTAAGCGCCGTCTTTATTAGTAAAGCTATGCAGGCTAGTGAATGTCCCTGCGGAGGTAATTTTGAAAACCGTGCCGTAACCCTTGGAACCGCCCTGGTTGGTTGTTCCATAGAGATTCCCGTCACTGGCTTGAATCAAACCCGCGGCGGGGTAGGCGCCATCTGTCTTACCGAAGGTGTGCAATTTGGTTAACGTGCCGCTGGTGGTGATCTGAAAAATGCTGCCATAACCGGACGCCCCACCCATTAGCGTCGTTCCGTAGAGGTTCCCGTTGGTGGCATGAACCAGCTTCGCAAAAGGTTCAGCCCCGTCGGCGGTTCCGGTGAACGAGTACAGCACATCGTAAGTTTGCGCCTGGGCCCTTGGTGTCATCGCAAGCAGAAACACAACCGCCAACGCCAGCGCGGCACTTGCCGCCCGCAGGCGTAAGCAGCAAATCAAGGACGAACATCCTCCCGGGTGTGTCATGATAGCCCTCCTTCTCGCGGCGTCAGGAAATGCAATGTCGTAGATGGTTGGACGCGAGAGCAACCTTCGAGTATTGCGCCAGCGCCGTTGTGCTCATGGAAATTGCGCACAGTCTTAACGGCGAGGCTCCAGAGGATAACTCCGGGAACAGCTCGATTGAACTACGACGAATACGCTAGACGAAGGGCGTGTAAATCGTGCTCCTCCAGCGGCAAAGTGTCAAGTCTGACGGAACGCGGATATGCCTCAGTTTGAGCGGTTCTGTTTTGCTCAATAAGCGTCAAGACACTCCCTGTTTTGGTTCGCAGTCATGGTCGTAGACACAAAAAGAGAAGCCCACGGGGGGCTTCTCTTGGTGGTGATACTACGCTGCATGTGTAAAATTGTACGAGCCCTATTTTCCCTTGTAGGTTCGCGGCGAACCCACTCCGGCGCATACATCCCAACCGGTCACGCAGGCCGAATCTCCCTGCGTAATGTCGTTGAAATCGGCCTTGTACATCTTGGGCTCGCCATATTCCTTGTAAATCATCTCCAGTTCGTCCGCGGTCGACTTCTTTCGAAGGCCGGCAGCGTTCACGATGCCGGCAAAGGTCGGCGAGGCCCAGCTCGTACCACCGACTGAGGTCCAGCCCTGCAGATAGATGGCACCGCAGCAGAAATCAGAGGCAACGTCGGGAATTCCCCGTTGGCTTCCGACAATACCCTTGATAATGTCCTGGTCGGCGGGCCTTGGCTCATACAGACTGAGGCCGCCGCCCCCGCCGTAGTAGATTTCGTCAATGAAGTTGCCATCGTTGTCGCGATTGAAGGTAGTGCCACCGACCGCGACCACGTTCGGCGAAGCTCCGGGGTGGATGGTTTGTCCGATACCGGAATCGCCGCTGGCAGCAAAGTAAACGACTCCCGGCGTGAGGAAATTGTGATCGTAGAGGTGCTCAGCCTTCCACTCCGCATCCCCCCAACTCATGCTGATGACGCCGCCACCATTCTTGGCCACGATCTCACTCGCCACCCTCACCGCCTGCCAGGTAGGATCCGTGTCGCAACCGGTGGTCACGCACAGTGTGGACTCCACCAGGAACAGCTTGGCCTTGGGCGCCATGGCGTGGGCCCACTCAATGTCCAGGGCTTCCTCAACTTCCCAATCGGAATAAACTGGAGGTTGCGTGCCATCGGCGTAGACCACGTGGAGTGTGGTCTTGGGTATTCCAAAGTAAGTCGAGAACGCGTCCAGATCCGCCTGCGCAGTCGGATAGTATCCCGCATCGATGATGGCAATGGCCCCCACGCCGCCGGTCGGCACATTCTTGCTCGTGGCGATAGGGCAGCCCGTTGGCCCCGAGACTAATTTGTACACACAGGCCAGCGATGCAGGCGTTTCCGCGTCAGGAGGAGGCTGTGGCTGGTGCTGGTCTGAGCCCACTAGAAAGTAGTTCGTCATGAGGCGGCCTGGGTGCGGCATGCTGGATTCCGGGACAATGATTTCGTGTCCGTTTATAACTGAACCGGTAACGATCTGAGCAGAACAGGGCAACAGGCACGCGCCGAATAAGGCAACCGCGGCGGTCATGGAAAGTGAAAAGCAACCCCTCATCACGAATCTCCTTTTTTCGAGTTCAAGAACGGCGCCGATTGTACACTGCTTTCCCCTTTCGCAACACTCTGAAAAGATTTGCATGTAGTGGTGTGCGCCGACTACACGGTTAGCGGAGCGGGCCTTGAGATCTCAGCAGGTCTTGGTCTGGCCGCTACCAGCCAACAGCCGCTGGAACGGGTTGAATCAGGCGTTTTGTTTTGGGCGTAGAAGGCGTGCCGCGAAAGGGGCGTGACTGCGTCGACACTCGCACACAGTCGAGCGACGAGCCGGGACGCACAGGAGGTCTGCCTAGCGGCGTGAGGCCGGTCCCGACAGAGTTTGTATCGAACGGATGCCTATTGCGCTTGCGGCAACCTGGCCTTGGTCAGCCAGAAGTCATTGATGCTCTTCACCAGGCTCTCGAACGCGCTCAACTGCACCGGCTTGCAGAGGTAGCAATTAGCATGCAGCTGATAGCTTTTCGCGATGTCCGCTTCCGACTCGGATGTGGTCAGGATCGCGATAGGAATTGTTTTCAGCTTTTCATCGTTCTTGATCTGAGCCAAAACCTGGCGGCCATCCATTCTCGGCATGTTCAGATCGAGCAAGGTCAGATCCGGACGGGGAGCATTGGCGTGAACCCCCTCCCGCCTCAGAAACGCCATGGCTTCAACGCCGTCCGAAGCCACGTGCAAATTTACGCCCACATTAGCAGCCCGAAAGGCTTCCTGTGTCAGCCGGACATCTCCTGGACTGTCTTCAACCAAAAGAACTTCTAGCGGCATATTCTCTCCTCCATCGGTGTATCCATGGGTGTACATGATTTCTTCTCACTTCCTTCCGAAGCAAAACGAAAGGTCGCCCCGCCCGAGTTGTGACTTCATCGAAATGCTCGGGCCGTTGTGCTTGGCAATCTTCATGCGGATGGCCACTCCTAGTGTATTTGTGGCAACCTTGCCTTGGTCAGCCAAAAGTCATTGATGCTCTTTACGAGGTTGTCGAATGCGCTCAACTGTACTGGCTTGCAGGCATAGCAATTGGCATGCAGTTGATAGCTGTTGGCGACGTCCCCTTCCGAGTCGGATGTAGTTAGGATCACGATAGGAATCATTTTCAGCTTTTCATCGTTCTTGATTTGAGCCAAAACTTCGCGGCCATCCATTCTGGGCATGTTCAGATCGAGCAGAGTGAGGTCCGGACGAGGAGCATTGGCGTGCACTCCCTCCCGCCTCAGAAACGCCATAGCCTCAACGCCATCGGCGGCCACGTGCAGATTGACAGCCGGATTCACCGCGCGAAAGGCTTCCTGGGTCAGCCGGACATCTCCGGGACTGTCTTCGACCAAAAGAACTTCTAAGGGCATACTGTCTCCTCCATCGGTATATCCGCTGGTGTACATGAGTTCTTCTCACTTCCTTCCAGGGCAAAGCGAAAAGTAGCGCCCTGCCCCAGTTGTGACTCAACCGTAATGCTGCTGCCGTGGCGCTCGATGATTTTCTTGCAGATGGCCAGTCCTATGCCGGTGCCGGCGAACTCTTCCCGTTTGTGCAGCCGCTGGAACATGCCAAAAATCTTTTCGAAGTACTCCGGCTCGATTCCCAGTCCGTTGTCCTTCACCGAAAATATCCATTTTTCTCCTCCGTTCCGGACAGCGGAGATATGTATGCGGGCGATGTTGCCCTTTTCTTGGTACTTGATGCCGTTGCCGATCACATTCTGGAATAACTGAGTCAGCTGCATCTCGTCCGCCAGCACGGAAGGCATAGGATCGTGAGTCACCACCGCACCGCCTTCCTGGATGGCGCCGCGCAGATTCTTGAGCGCCTGCAGCAGGGCCACTTCGCTGGACGTCTCGCTCAGTTCCTTCCCCTTGGTTCCAACCCGCGAGAAGGCCAGCAGATCCTGGATGAGACGCTGCATCCGGTTGGCCCCGTCCACGGCGAAGGCAATATACTCGTCGGCCTCGGCATCCAGTTTTCCCTTGTACTTCCTCGACAGAAGCTGGGTGTAACTGGCCACCATGCGCAGCGGTTCCTGCAAGTCGTGCGAGGCGATATAGGCAAATTGCCCCAGCTCCTCGTTGGAACGGTACAATTCGTCGAGCTTGTGCAGAAGATGCGCTTCGGCTGTTTTTCGCGTGCTGATGTCGCGGATCGCGGCCGTCACCAGGATGCCATCGGCGCTATCGAGCGGGCTAAGCATGAGTTCGATAGGAAACGCGCTGCCATCTTTGCGCCGCCCGATGAGTTCGATCCCGGAGCCGATCTGCTGCGCCAGCGCATCTTCGACGGATCGAAGACCATCGGCGATGATCCGTTCCGCGAAGCCCTCGGGAATAATGTTTTTCACTTTCTGCCCGATCAGTTCATCGCGGCTGTAGCCAAACTCTTTTTCCGCCCTGACATTCAGCAGAACGATTTCCCCGGCCACGTTGACCACGACCATCGCGTCTGGAGCCGCTTCCAGAAGCCCGCGATATCGACCTTCCATCTGCGCCAGATGGGTTTCCGCGCCCTTGCGTACGCTGATGTCGCGAATCGCCGCCGTCACCAGAATGCCTTCGGCGCTATCGAGCGGGCTCAGCATCAGTTCGATAGGAAACTCGCTGCCATCCTTGCGCCGCCCGATGAGTTCGATTCCGGTACCGATCTGCTGCGCCAGAGCTTCCGCCGCGCTTCGGTGCCGTCGGCGATGATCCGTTCCGCAAAGCCCTCGGGAATGATGTTTTTGACCTTCTGCCCGACCAGTTCGTCGCGGCTGTAGCCAAACTCTTTTTCCGCCCTGACATTCAGCAGAACGATTTCCCCGGCCACGTTGACCACCACCATCGCGTCTGGAGCCGCTTCCAGAAGCCCGCGATACCGACCCTCCATCTGGGCCAGATGGGTTTCCGCACCCTTGCGTACGCTGATGTCGCGAATCGCCGCTGTTACCAGAATGCCTTCCGCGCTATCGAGCGGGCTCAGCATCAGTTCGATGGGAAACTCGCTGCCATCTTTGCGCCGGCCGATGAGTTCGATTCCGGTGCCGATCTGCTGCTCTAGCGCTTCTTCCACGGATCGAAGGCCGTCTGCGAGCAGCCGTTCGGCGAAGCCCTCGGGGATGATGTTTTTGACTTTCTGCCCGATCAGTTCGTTGCGGCTGTAGCCAAACTCTTTTTCCGCCTGAACATTCAGCAGAACGATTTCCCCAGCCACGTTCACGACGACCATGGCGTCAGGAGCCGCTTCCAGCAGCCCGCGATAGCGGCCTTCCATCTGCGCCAGATGGGCTTCCGCGCTTTTGCGCACGCTGATGTCGCGAATCGCCGCGGTTACCAGAATCCCTTCGGCACTCTCGAGCGGACTCAACATGAGTTCGATGGGAAACTCACTGCCATCCCTGCGCTGCCCGATGAGTTCGATCCCGGTGCCGATCTGCTGGGCCAGCGCTTCGGCTGCGGACCGCGTGCCGTCGGCGATGATCCGTTCCGCGAAACCTTCGGGAATAATATTTCTCACCGGCTGTCCGACAAGTTCGTCGCGGCTATAGCCAAACTCTTTCTCCGCGCGGACATTCAGCAGAACGATCTCTCCGCTCACGTTTACTACCACCATCGCGTCGGGGGCAGCTTCCAAAAGGCCGCGATACCTGCCTTCCATCTCCGCCAGATGCGAAGTCCGTTCGGCGACCCTCCCTTCCAGTTCTTTATTTAACTGGCGGATGTCGGTTTCCGCCTGGCTCCGCTGGTCATATTCTCCGTTCATCTTTCGGGCGTTCGACCAGACCAGGACGACAAAGACCAATACGCTGACGGTCGCATACAGCGCCAGCCCCAATTCCGCTCCGTACAACCCAGCCATCTCTCCCTGCAGCGCAATCCAGCCGAGAACAATCGGGACAAAGAGAACCGCAGGCAGTAACCGGCGTGCCATCAGGCTGCCCGAGCCTTCGCCGGTGAGATCGCCGGCAATGGCGCCCCGGGGCCGCGCGAAAAAAATGCCGCCGCCCAACAGCAACAAGACAATCGCTGTGTGCACTGCAATTTGCGTGTACAGCCAGATTCGAGAGAGGACCACCGCGTGATAGATGTACCCGGTGATGGCCATCATCGCAATCAACCCGGCCCAGAGGCTGAGCGCCTGTGCCGTCCAGCGGAGCCGCGACGACTTCGAATCCAAAAGTATAAGCGCCAGGCCGATTGCTATGAAAGCCGTTGCTGTGGTGGGGGCGGGACGTCCGGGAGAAGATGTTCCATTCGATCCCAGCGGGTCGGCGAATATTAGTTGGTCAATCCTCAGGTTCAACCCAGAAGAATACTCAATTAACGTGGCAGCACCGATCAAAACGACCACCAGGGCGAGGAAACGGGCGACCTGACCCCTTCGGGTCCGGGACTCGCCGGGTAACAGCAGCCACAAGGAGAGCCCGCCGAATGCCGAGCCTAGAGCTGTGTTCACCTTCATGGTCACGAGTCCGGGGAGAACGGATAGCACAGCTGCGATATGAAATGCCCAGCCGAGCACGACCGCAACCCCTACGCCCATGGCGGCAAGGGCTGACACCTGGCAATACAACCGTAAACGCCTGAACACGCTTCTGTCGGAATCAGACATGGAGCCTCCGGATACCAGCGCAATGCAACCCGCGCTCCACCCACCGATGATCTTGATCGAACGCGACGGGGCCGCGGTTGAAGATCGCACCGGCTCTAAGCAGAGTTAAAATGGCGGAGCCGAATGCCAGCCGTACTCTCTGATCGAGGGGGGACTTGATCTTCATTTCACCTGACTTTGTTCCATGCAGTTTTTCAAAGGTTCCACTTCGAGTAGGGGCGCTGGCGCCTGGCGGTGAGATACGGGGACAGTTGCCTACTGGCGATAGGTTCAGTATGCGCCGGGAATTGGGGCGATCCGACATGATAAATTCTGAAACTCGCATGGTTAATTCCACTTTGGGACGCTGCCGAATTTGAAACAGTTGCGAACCTTGAGCAACAACAAACATCCTCCTCAGAGCGAGCATATCTTCCCCTGGGCTTTTTCAAGCAGTCGTTGCTCGGGCCCGGTTCTTGGCGGAAATTGCTACTTTGCGGCCGATGGCTCCTTTTTCCAGAAAACTCTTCAGCTTGAGGATGAGGGTCGGTGTGACGTCCTGGCCTTTGGCCACCAGCAAGATGCCAGTCTTGGTGCGCAACTCTTCCTGCAGAACCATGTCGTAGGGGATCAACTCGGCAATATCGCAGGCCCGGACTTCCGTCTTGCTCTTCTCGCCGTTGAGTTCCACTAGAGCCTGAAAAATTCGCGGATCGAAATCCGCGTGCTCGCGCGACAGACGGTTTGCGGCCTCGCTCGGGAGCAGACCCTTGGTCACCAGATCATCAAAAGCGAGCGTCGCGCGAAGCAGGTTGGCTCCCATGCGCATGTCCGGCGTGGCCGCATTCGCGGTGTCACCCCCGCTCGGTGCGGAGTCATTCTGGTGGGCGATCATCCAGGCAATGGGTTCCATGCGGGGAATTTTCGACAGTAAGTCGCGAGCGACGCCGGGGTGAGCGTCAAATCGTTTTTGTTCGTCCGGCGGAAGCGGACGGCCAGCATAGACCGCTTCGATCGTTTCGGGGTGAAGCGTGACGCATCCCAATTGCGACATCATGGCCGCTACTTCGAATCTCCAGGGGCTGGCCAGAGCCATCTTCGTGGCTGCCTGATGGATGTATTGCCGGACCCGCAGCGCCCGGCCAAACGCCGCCGGGTTGACCAGGCTCAGGACCTCGGTGAGCACCTGGATGCTGCCTTGCAGCGTGTTTTCGAGCAAGTCTTTTTCCGCTGTGACCAGACGGTACTGCATCAAGCCCGCTGTCAAGGCTTTGCCTAAAGTGTCTTTGTTGCAGGGCTTGGTCAGGAAGCGAAAAATGCTACCCTCATTGACCGCGGTCACAGCGCTGTGGATGTCGGCATCGCCGGTCAGCATGATGCGAACGATGTCGGGAGCAAGCAGCCTGATCTTGGTCAAAAGCGTGGCTCCATCCATTTCCGGCATGCGCATGTCAGAGACCACGACAGCATAGGGCCCGGTCGCGCTCAGCGCGGCGAGGGCCGCGGCTCCGCCAGCCGCGGTATCGATTTGAAATTCGTTGCGAAACATGCGCTGATAACCCAGCAGTACATTGTTTTCGTCGTCCACCATAAGAATTTTTTCAGGCATGGTTCTCACTCCGGAAGGCTACTTCCTGACAGGTTTTTTCCCATGACGCCAGCTGAGGGTACAGTCCGAGCTGAGTCAGTAGATGTTCATCAATCACCGATTCTCCATTCGACGGAGGATGCATATGGAACTGGTTATCGTAATAATCGGCGGCATGGACGGCGATCAGCGCGGAGAATGAAGCAGGCTTAGCGTGCGCAGGATGGTGATGCCAGGCAACCGCTTCGACGATTGAGTCACCCAGTCCCCACAGCCCGAGCAAGTACGCTCCCACTCCGTTGTGAGTACATCCAAAGGCATCGGCTTCGCACCGAGCCAGAAGAGTTCCAGGTTCGGCCGCACGCTTCAGAACCTGCTGGTATTCCACGCCAAAAGCGGAGGCCAGAACCAGGCGCCCCACATCGTGCAGTAGACCGGCGGTGAAGGCGTCCTCCATCACTCCCCGAGAAGCCTGTTCCGCGCCGGCGATGGCCTTGGCGAAATTGGCGGTGTTCATGCTGTGGTCCCACAGGAAGCCCAAGTCCTGAGTGAACTTGTTTCCCAAGTCAGAGAACACTTGCACGCTGAGAACCAGCGCTTTCAGGTTTTCAATGCCGATCAGGCTGACCGCCCGCTGCGGACTGGAAACGTGGCAGGACAGCCCAAAGAATGCGGAGTTGGCTAGTTGCAACACTTTGGCGCACATGCCCATGTCCTGCGCGATAAGCTCGCCTATTTTGCTGATCGGAGTCTCGGGAGATCGCAAGGCTTCGGTCACCGCAATATAGAGAGCGGGGAGGCTGGGAACGGTTTTCAGTTGGCCGATCACTTCTTTCAGGCGGGGATCGTCCAGCATGTCTCGCAAGGCGAAAGCACTGATCAACCTTTGCTTTAGTTCATCGAGATCGCAGGGCTTCGACAGATACTGGTGACTCGGACCAACCGACCGCAAAATAGTTTCGCGGTCCGATTGGCCCGAAAGAATGATGCGGACGGTCCGGGGAAACTTGGCTTTGACCAGATCCAATAGCTGAGCGCCATCCATTCCGGGCATTCGCATGTCCGTGATCACCACGTCGAACGGAGCCTGCGCCATCGTTTCCAAGGCTTCGGCGCCGCTGTTGGCAAACTCCGTTTCCCACTCCGCCCGCATGCCGCGCAAGCCGCGCTGAATGCCCTGCAGCACCCGGGGTTCATCATCGACAAAGAGAATTCGTTTGTTCATGACGCGCTGGCTGCCGCTTCGAGCGGCAGGCGGACGAAAAAAGTAGTCCCGTGTCCTACTTTGCTTTCAAACCAGAACTGGCCCTGGTGGCGCTTGACGATCACGGCATGGGCCAGCGCCAATCCCTGCCCCGTGCCTTTCCCCACCTCTTTCGTCGTGAAAAAGGGCTCGAAGACTCGCGATTGAATTTCGGCGGGGATGCCGGCGCCGGTATCAGCCACGGCGATTTTTGCCCATTCACCATCGCGGCTGGTGCCGATCGTGATGGTGCCTTTCCCGGCCCCCCGTTCCTCAACGGCGCTGCTGATGGCGTGGCTGGAGTTGATGATGAGATTCAGCATCACCTGGTTGAATTCGCCGACCAGGCAGGGAACCAGCGGCAGGGCGGCGTCGAACGCAGTCACTACCTCAGCGCAATACTTCCATTCGTGCCGGCTCACGGCGATCGTGGTCTCGATCGCCTGGTTAAGATTGATGGCACGTTTTTCTTCCGACCCGGGATGGGAAAATTCTTTAAATCCTTTCACGATCTTTGCCACTCGCTGAACGCCTTCCAGGGACTGATCGATGGCATTTGGAATTTCCTTCAACAGATATTCCAGGTCGCAGTTGTCGTGGAGTTGGCAAAATTGCTGAAGATGCTCAGTGGAGACTGACCCGGCGGCGCACTCCGACCGCATCGTCCCGCAAAATGTCAGAAATTCCGCGACCGAGCCCCAGGAATCTTTCAGAAACCGGATGTTGTCCCCCACGTATTGCGTAGGGGTGTTGATCTCATGCGCGATGCCGGCGGCGAGTTGGCCGATACCCTCGAGTTTTTGCGCCTGCCGAAGCTGCACTTCGAGGCCCCTGCGGTCGGTGATGTCGGCTCCGGTGATGATGAAGCCGGCTTGGTCGCCGCCTTTCGCCGGGATACACAGTACCTGCAAGCCCAGAAAGCGGGTCTTACCCTCTCGCTCGTAGGCCAGACTGTCACAGCGATAAATCGACTCGGTCGCCAGCCAGCGCGCGACCTCCGCTTTCATCTCCGGGTGCAGCCATCGGATGCCGCAGTCCCCGATCGCCCGGCCCGCAACGCTGCGATCGTCCATGCCGAAGGCGTTGGTCGCCGTCAGGCTCCAGCGGGTAATGCGGCCCTGGGGATCCATCCCGATCAGGATGGAAGGAATCGAGCGCAGGAACAATTCGGTTTCCGCATGGGCCGCCTGCAGTTTGCCGAGAAGTTCGTCCTTGGCAAGTTCGCCTGCTTCCGCGGCTTGCTGCGCCTTCTGCATTTCAACTTCCGCTTTCTTGCGCTGGGTGGCGTAGCGAATCGCCCGAAGCAGGCCTGGGGGCTCGATCTGGCCTTTGACGAGAAAATCCTGAGCACCCTCTTGCAAGGCGCGATCCGCCAGCAATTCATCATCGCAGCCGGTCAGTACCACCAGCGGGACGCGTGGCGCGGCCGCACGCGCCCGCCGCATTGCTTCCAGCCCTTGAGCGTCTGGCAGCCCAAGGTCGAGCAGGATAATGTCCACGGCATTCGATGCGAGATGATTCTCTGCCTCGCTCATACGTCCCACATCGGTCAATGCGAACTTGCCCGGCCCTTGCTGGTTAAGCATTTCGCGCAGCAACCCGACATCCCCCGAATTGTCTTCCACCAAAAGAAGCTTGATGAACTTCTCACTCATTGGTTTGCAGTTCGTGACGGTGTAGTAGTGAGTAATGAACCAGTTCAGCGAGGCGTAAGCCACATGAGCGAAGATGCCGCTCCCTTCCACTTCCATCGGCGGAATTGACGGCCACTTTAATGCTTGATCGATTGCGAAGTGCTCGCTTATAAGCAGGTTTTATCTGGGAAAATTGGCAGGGGATTCCCGCAGACTCAGTCGGGAAGGCCGAGGTTGTTTCCTCTCTTCTAGCAGGAAAAACCGTGGGTAGCCGATGACTTACGCTCGCAACAGGTTGCGGGCGATGAACAGCACGTTGGCCGGACGCTCGCCCAGCCGCCGCATGAAGTAGGGGTACCACTCCGTCCCAAAGGGGATATAGACGCGGACTCGCCAGCCCCTCTGCACCAGAGCTTGCTGCAGGTCGCGGCGGATGCCGTAAAGCATCTGGAACTCGAACGAGTCGGGAGAAAGCTTCTCGCTGGTTGCAAAGGCTTCGGCTTGGCGAATGATGCTCTCATCATGGGTGGCCAGGCCGTGATAGATGCCGCTCTTCATCAGGACCTTCATCAGCTTGACGTAGTTGCTGTCGACGTCAGATTTGGCTGGGAAGGCGATCTCCGCAGACTCTTTGTAGGCTCCTTTGCAGAGGCGAATGCGAATTCCTTCGGCCAGAAGTTTTTCGACGTCGCTTTCGGAGCGCTTCAAATACGACTGAATGACGGTGCCGACGGAATTCGCGTTGCCGGGCATTCGGTGGAGTTCGTGCACGAAATCGAGCGTGCGCTGCGTGTAGGGCGAACCCTCCATGTCGACCCGGACAAACCCTGGAGGGTTCATCGACGCGGCCCTGGCGACCAATCCGCTGACGATTTCACGGGCCAGCTTCTCGTCCACGTCCAGCCCCATGTGGGTGAGTTTGAGGCTGATATTGGCGTTAAGTTGGTGGGCGGCGATGGCATCGAGAATCTGATGATAGAGTTGGGCGCTCTGGCGGGCCTCGTCGGGATTGGTGACGTTTTCGCCCGAATTGTCGATGCTGACGCTCATGCCGGCGCGATTGATCGCCTGGGTGGCGCGGACCGCATCAGCAATCTCAGTGCCGGCGACGAAGCGGCCGGAGACGCGGCGTCCAAAGCGAGAACGCTCGGCAAAGTTTCGCAACGATGGATTTTCCGAAAGACGGACGAAGAATGCTCTTAACATTCCCTACCTGGAAAATCATCCGCCGAAACTCTGGCGGATGAGATAAGAGCACAGAAAGTTGTATCACAAGGAGGGCAGGGGCGTGCGGCAGCCCGGCGGCTATCACAAAGATCAACGATCCTTAAAGATTGAGGTTGGGGTAGATCGAGCTAAAGGAGTGGAGCGCAGGCTAAGGATTGAATCGCAGTTCAACGCTTTCGTGGGTTTCGCGAGCCGAGGGTTCCCACTTCCACCCGCGCAGCGCGTGCTCGGCAGCATCAACCAGCACCGGATGCCCGCCCTTCACTTCGACCAATTTAACCGTGCCATTGGGAGAAACCGAGACGTCTGCCCGGACGACACCCTGAAGGTTCATGGAGCGGGCCAGGCTGGGATATTGCGGAACCACTTTGTTCACAACTTTGCGCACGCCTTCGGCAGATTCCTGGGCCGGAAGCGGCTGGGGGCGAGCATCAGAATTGACACAAAAACAAATAAAGCAACCGCAATACGGTTCATGTCAATCGCCGGAACTCAGGATAAGAGGAATGTAATGGGCGGAGAAGATTACCCCGGTAATGCAGCGAGGGTGCGCTAGCGCACTCGCTGGATGTAATGCGCGAATAAGCCTGGCCAGAGCGTCTTCGATGTTCGACCCCCGGAGAGAGGTCTTTGGTCTCCGGCATATCAGGAAAATTCTATTGGCAATGGAACGCGGATGGCAGTGCCCTGCGTTGCAGCTTGGCAGTGGGTTGTTTCAGCTTCCGTGCTCTTCCAGGAACTTCTCGACTTCGATTGCAGCCATGCAGCCACTTGCCCGCCGCGGTGATGGCTTGGCGATAACGGCGGTCCTGCACATCGCCACAGGCGTAGACGCCGTGGACGCGGGTGAGCACGTAGTTGTGCGTCTTGAGGTAGCCGTCCGCGTCGGTATCGAGTTGGCCATGCAAATATCTTCGCGTTGGGCTCGTGGCCGATGCCGAGAAACATGGCGCTGGTGGGGAAGTCCCAGACTTTGCCGGTTTTTAGATTGTCGCAGCTTGAGGCCGGTGACTTCCTGCTTGTCGGATCGTACACATCTTCGACGACAGTGTCGGTGAGGAATTGTATTTTCGTCGTTCTGCTGGGCGCGTTCCAGCATGATCTTGGAAGCGCGGAAGCTGTCGCGGCGATGAATGACCGTGACCTTGGACGCGAAGCGAGTAAGGAATAGCGCCTCTTCCATGGCGGAATCGCCGCCGCCGATCACCACGATTTCCTTTCCGGAGAAGAAGAAGCCGTCGCAAGTGGCGCAGGAAGAAACGCCGTGGCCGATGAGTTTTTGCTCGTTCGGCAAGCCCAGCCACCGCGCCGAAGCGCCACTGGCGATGATCAGCGTTTGCGCGTGTACCTGATGCTTGCCGAGATGCAGCAGAAACGGCCGCTGGCTCAGGTCGGCGCTGGTCAGGTGCGCCATGCGATATTCCGCGCCGAAGCGTTCCGCCTGCTTGCGCATGTTCTCGACCAGTTGCGGCCCCATGATCCCTTCGGGAAAGCCGGGGAAATTCTCCACCAGCGTGGTGAGAGAGAGCTGGCCGCCGGGCTCGTGGCCCTCGACCAGCAAGAGGATTCAGATTGGCGCGCGCGGTGTAAAGCGCGGCGGTGTGTCCGGAGCAGCCGGAGCCGATGATAACGACGTTGCGAGTTTCGCTCATGATTTTGAGTGCTAGCCGTTAGATTGCGGATTTCAGATTTCGATGCATTGCCGGATTAGAACGCTGAAAGGCAAATCCTAAAACAGAGGACGCGGAAGTCCACAGGGTATCCTCGACTCATTTCTTTTTTCGGCCGGTTTTGCGATTCTCGGCTTTGGACGGCTTCGGTTTCGGCGGCTGGCACCCGGGATCTGGGCTAGTTCGCGCGGGCACTGTGTGTCGGACGCCGAGCAAGACGCGATAGTTGGCGAGCACTTCCGAGGCGCTGCGGAACAGCGGTTCGTAGGCGCTCTGGTCAGGCGGCGGTCCATTCTCTGAACCAGTGCAGCGGGCCAGCGCGATCGACGACTTTCCGAAACGCTCCAGCCGCACGCGGCTGGCCGGAGTATTGGCCGCGACCATGCGTCGGCGTCTGCCGATCGCCGAAGCACTGTCTTCCATGGAGACCTGAATCAAGTCCTTGGGGTCGCGCACGTGCAGCACCAGAGTCTCCACCATGTTCTGTCCATCGTTGCTGAAGGAATACTGCACGCTGGAAATAAAGCCTTGCACGGAGAATTCGCGGCGGATGCGGACGTAGCGAGCGACCGACGGTTCTCCGACAGTTTGTGTGTTGTGTCCGGGTTGAAGAAAGTTAGGAGCTTCGGTGAGCGTTGACACGCCGTGGGAGATCTTCGAAGTCCGGACTGAACAAGCGGCTGCTTGGGAATGCGGGCCAAGGCCGCGGCAATTTCTTTTTGCTCCTCGGCGGACGGCGTACAAACGTTGAGCACATTGACTTTCACCTGCGGCTGAGTCGAGGGTTCTCGGGAGCCTGCTGCGCATAAAGCAGGAAGAGCTACAGCAAAGCTGGCCAGGGTCACGATGGGTTTTGGGATCACGGCAGAATTCTAAATTCGCAGTGACGATCGCAAATCTCTGAACCCCATGGTTAACCGAGAACGCGAGAACGTTTGAGCACTGAGAACCGCAGAACTGGTTTCGATTAGAATTCAACCATGGCGAATCTAACACTGGTTTATGGCATGCGGCTGCTGCCTTCCGAAGATGTGCCGAAGTGGGACAGGCTCCGGTGAAGCTTAGCAATGGACACGAGGCTCACGTCACCATGCACGTGCTCGAAGGCAGCAAAGAAGAGATCGAGAAGCAGTTGCGCACCAGTCTGGAAGCGTTCTTCGATCTGTATCCCGAAATCTAGCAGTCTCGCAACTAAGCTGAGATCATGATAGAACAGTTCTATCCGGAAGCTGCGCGAGAAGGATTGCTAACGGCCGGTTTGTGGCCGCAAGGCTGGGTCGCGCGCGGAGCCTGCTATTCGCTGGGTTTGGCGATGGGCCTCTTTGTCCTGGAAATGGTGCTGAAGCTGGTTGCGCCCGCGGCCGGAGAGCCTTGGAGGTTGGGTTAAGTTTCTAGTTTTCGACGCTGCTCTGCTGTTTTTTATTCTTGCTTTTCGCGCGCTGAAACGAAAACTCCTGTGGCGTCTGCGCAACCGCCTCATCGTCACCTATGTTTTCATCGGCGTGATTCCGGCCGTTCTGCTGGTGGCGATGGCTTTCATCACCATTTACCTTTTTGCCGGACAGTTCGCCAGCTTCGTCGTGACCTCGGAAATCAACTCTCAGTTGCGCAGCATGCAGGCGGTGAATGCCGCAGTGAGCAACGAACTTGCGGCGCGCATCGAAAAGGGCGAGCCGCCTACGGCAGAATCGCTGGCGGGACTGCGGAAGCGTGACCGGGCCTGGGGAAGGCGGCGCGTCTGTGCCTGGCACGGCGACGCGAATTCTACTGCTGAGCGGACCGGGAATACCGATCCGTCATTGATGACCTTTCCTGATTTCTTCAACAAAGACGAAGGCGAGTTCGCCAAGGCGATTCGCGAAGGCCAGCCGTTCAAGGAGATTGTTCGCGATCAGGATGAATTGTACTTGCGAGTGGCCTCGGTGTTTGCGGTGGGACCGGAAAAGCTGACCAGTCGTCACTGGCGAGCCTCTGGATAGAAATCTGGTCTCGGAAATTGCCGCGAACCTGGGCGAAATCACGCTCTACGCGGCGGGAATCCTGCTCGACTCGCAAGGGAAGTAGCAGGACCCGAGCTCCAAGAACTGGCCGCTGCAAAAGAACCACGGTTTTCAAACCCGTCTTTTTGATGAAACTGGGAAGAACAAGAATGGAGCCAATCGAAGCCGGGAGAAGCCGGGTTCCAGCCCGCAGGGAGATCAGCAGACTTTCTCGTCCAACGTTCACCGTGGGCGCGCTCGCCGCACCAGCAGGCATGATGGATCGTGAGATCACGTTTGGCACGCCACTTCCGGTTGTGGACTGGAAGACCGGCGATTCGGCTCGGGCGGGCGCCCTGGTGAAAGTGCGTACCCGGCCTTCGGTGCTCTACACCCACTTGTTTGCGGCGCTGGGAGATATTCGCCCGAGGGGTTGAATACATCCTGCTTGGCGATACTCATCTTCTTCGCGGTGATTGAATTGGTTGCCCTGATCATCGGCACGCGAATGACGCGCACGGTCACCGGCGCTGTGGCGCAGCTTTATGACGCCACCAAGCATGTCGATCACGGCGACTTCAGCCATCGCATTCCCGTCAAGTCAACCGATCAGTTGGCGCAACTCTCGTTGTCGTTTAACTCGATGACGGAGTCCATCGAGAAGCTGATTCTGGAACAGAAAGAAAAGCAGCGGCTGGAAGGCGAACTCGCCATCGCGCAGGAAGTGCAGGCGCAACTGTTTCCTCGGCAGGTTACGGAACTGGAATCGCTTGAAGTGCACGGCTTCTGCCGTCCCGCGCGAACGGTAAGCGGCGACTACTACGACTTCCTCACGGCCAGTTCCCACAAATTGATTCTGGCGGTTGGTGATATCAGTGGGAAGGGAATTTCGGCGGCGCTGCTGATGGCGACCATCCACTCGGCGGTGCGCGCCTACAGTGTGGAGAGTTTGCCCCAGATGCGCGAGTCAATGTCGCGAGAACCCGTGGCGGTGGGCGCGGTAGCGGGCACGGGTCAGCATTATGGCGGCTTGGCCCGAGGGTATTGAGGTTTCTCCCGGAGCGTTGCTCGGCCTGCTCAACCACCAGCTCTACGAGAGCACTCCACCAGAAAAGTACGCCACCCTCTTTCTTGGAATCTATGACGGGCGGTCCCATAAGCTGACTTACAGCAACGGCGGACATTTGCCGCCGATCTTGATTGGAGAAGACGGCGCGGTGCGACGGCTCGAGGCTGGTGGGACGGTGGTTGGGCTGTTCGAAAATGTGACATACGACGAAGGCTCGGTGGAAATGCATCCCGGAGAGATTTTCCTGGCCTACAGCGACGGCGTTACCGAGCCGGAAAACGAATTCGGAGAATTTGGCGAGGAACGGCTGATTGACCTGGTAAGCGTGAACCGGCGTTTTCCGCTGGTTCAAATCAGCGAGGCCGTCACGTCCGCAGTCGATGACTGGATTGGCGACAACGAGCAGCCCGATGACATTACGCTGGTGCTGGCGCGGGCGCGGTAACAGTGGTCAGTGGTCAGTGGTCAGTGGTCAGTGGTCAGTGGTCAGTGGTCAGTGGTCAGTGGTCAGTGGTCAGTGGTCAGTGGTCAGTGGTCAGTGGTCAGTGGTCAGTGGTCAGTGGTCAGTGGTCTAGTGGTCAGTGGTCAGTGGTCAGTTGGGCGATGCCTGATTTCGTCTTCGAGATGGCGTTAATTCTGCAGACTAGATCTTCTGTTTTTTCCACTTCCCTTGCTTGAACAGGATTGCGCTGACCACGGCCATGGCACTCTCGGCTATCGCGATCGAGAAGAACGCTCCGTTAGAACGCATGTGCAGCGGGATTGCCAGCCAATATGCCAGCGGGATCTCGAGCAGCCAGAAGCCGAAAAAATTCACGATGGTCGGCGTGAGGTGTCGCCCGCGCCATTGAACGCCTGCATCATCACCATTGCATACGCGTAGCCGACGTTGCCGTAGCTGAGCATGCGCAGCGCCATGGCAGCCCAATCGGCACCACGGCGGGATCGTCGATGAACAGCCGCACGATCGGCGTGGCCAGGACGAAATAAAAATATCCCGATCGTGCCCAGAAAAATCATGTTGTAAAGCCCCGTTCGCCACACGGATTGCGCCGCGCGTTCCGGCCTGCCCGCGCCGAAATTCTGCCCCACCAGCGTTGCCGCCGCGTTGCTCAGTCCCCACGCCGGCAGAATGAAGAACATCACGATGCGGATCGCGACCGTATAACCCGCGACCGCGGCCCCGCCGAAGAGCGAGACAATGCGCACCAGGCCGATCCAGCTGGCGTTGGCAATGGCGAACTGCAGAATGCCGGTCAGCGACACTCTCAGCAGCTGTATCATCACGCGCCATTCAGCCGAGATGGCGCGCCAGGACGCGAATCCGCTCTGTGCCCTCGAGAGCCGATAGAACTGGTAGAGCACGCCGATGCTTCGCCCGGTGAACGTCGCCAGCGCCGCGCCTGTCACGCCCATGTGCGGAAACGGCCCCAGCCGAATATCAGGCAGGGTCCAGAATGAGGTTGATGATGTTCGACACCCAAAGCAGCCGCATGGCGATCGCGGCATCTCCCGCTCCGCGGAAGATTGCAGTTGTTGAGGAAGAGCAAGAGCATGGCGAAGCTTCCACCGAGACATATGCTCGTGTAGCCGCAGCCGGTTGCGACGATTTCCGGCGATGCACCCATCAGTCGTGAGAAATTGCGGCGCAAAATCCGCACGGGAATGCCGATCGCCAGCGAAGTCATCAGGCCGAGAACGATCGCTTGC
Organism: uncultured Acidobacteriaceae bacterium; assembly: GCA_963841125.1. Lineage (GTDB taxonomy): Bacteria > Acidobacteriota > Terriglobia > Terriglobales > Acidobacteriaceae > Sulfotelmatobacter. The sequence continues at coordinate 481,951 of CAWJBH010000003.1, read as the reverse complement.
ACGCCCGCGACCGCCGCACCTTCCGGATCTTTCTCGCCGATGCGACGCGCCACCATGGCGGTGGTCGACAAACTAACCCCATAGCCACGGCGAACACCAGGCTCAACATCGACTCCGTGAGCCCCACTGTGGCTACGGCGTTCGCACCGAGGCGTCCCACCCAGAAGACGTCGACCACCGCGAACAACGATTCCAGCACCATCTCCAGCACCATGGGGACGGCCAGCAGCAGGATGGCGCGATTCAGGCGGCCGGTGGTGTAATCCTGATGCGAGCCGCGAACGGCTTCCACCAATGAGGCCCAGAGTGTATGCGGCTTCTCTGTAGTTGAGGTTGTGGTTTCCATCAATGCTTCTTTCGGCTGAAGGCTCTCCCCGCAAAAAGCCGCTTACTTTTGGGGCAACGGGGTTACGCGCGAGGTCACGGCCAGGTTCTTTGCCATCCCTCCCAGCACCATGGGACCAATTTGAGTGAACACCATGCCGCGGCTATCGGCGCGAGGATCAGGGGTGTCCTCGCTGATGGTTTCCCACTGGTGACGATGCAGGTCGTAGTCAAACGTGAAGGCGGAGCCTTCTGCGGGCTGCCCGTCGTAGGCGACGCCTTTGTAATCGTGAGGAGTGGCGGTGCCTCCGGAAAAGAAAATTCTGTGCTCACGATTGGAGCCCCCGCCAGCGATGGCGAAACGTGCCGCCCCGGGATGTGGTGGCAGCTTGCTCCATTCAATCTTGCCCGGATCTTTCTTGTCGATCTTGCCCAGCCAGCATTCGTCGGAGGCCACGTATCGCGGCCCGGCCGCCGGGCCTGCTTTGGCGCCATCGACGACCACAATGGCTTCGTCGGCCACGCCGCCGGAGAGTCCGAAGACGGGTGTGCCGGGGAACGGAGTGGCCTGGCTCCAGGTATTTTTTTCCAGATCGTACACCTGCACATTATTCACTGGGCCATTCGGCGAGCGGCCTCCGATGAGATAAACGAAGCGGCTATGGGTCACACCCGCGACGGCGTTATCCACGGCAACGGGGATGTCTTGGCCGCGAGACCAGCGGCTGGCGTTCATTTCATAGACGTTCACGTCGGGAACGATGAGTTCGCCGCCCTGGTTGTCGAGAACGGAGCCGCCCATAAGAATGACCAGGCTCTTGGCTCCGACGGCGGCGGCGCCAACGCGTCCCGCGACTCCGGGCACGGTACGGCCGTCACGCCACTTCGGGTGCGCGAGGCTCATGATGTAGACCTGGTTGGTAACGTCATCCCACGTTTTACGGGGACCGACTCCCATCAGCGAAACTATCTCCAGGCCGCTCTCGAGAACAGCGACGGCATTGCCGGAGACGGAGGCCGGCATGTTAGGAATGTTCTTTTGGCCCAGCATGGTCGCGGCACAGAGTACCAGGGCGATGAGAACTTGAAGTTTTTTCATTGGAGAAATAGTACCGCAGGTTGCGATGGAAAGGAGCGAAGGAAGGCGGCGTCTAGGTCGAAGCTGGCGCCATGTGCATCTTCGAATTTGAAGACGGATATCGCTTATGTTCTACTGAATCGATTTCGAATTGTGCGGAAGCCTCCATTGAATACCGTCGAGCTGAACAAAATCCGCAAGAGCTACGACGATTTCGTCGCCGTGGATGACTTGTCGTTGGTCATTCGCCCGGGCGAGGTCTACGGCTTACTGGGGCCGAATGGCGCGGGAAAGACTAGCACGTTACGCATGATGATCGGCATCACGTTTCCCGATTCCGGGACCGTGTCGATGTTTGGCGAACCTCTGCGGCGGGCGCACTCGCAGCGGCTCGGCTATCTGCCCGAGGAACGCGGATTATATAAGAAGATGAAACTCCTCGATCAACTTGTGTTTCTCGGGGAACTGAAAGGATTGTCCGCACATGATGCGGCACAGCGCTCACAGCAATGGTGCGAGCGCCTTGGCTTGAAAGAGTGGACCGGCAAGAAGGTGGAAGAACTCTCCAAAGGCATGCAGCAGAAAGCGCAGTTCATAGGGGCCGTGGTCCACGATCCTCAATTCGTGGTGATGGATGAGCCGTTCTCGGGCCTTGACCCATCGAGCGCGTTGGTGCTGAAAGACGCGTTTCTGGAATTGAAGACTGCGGGTAAGACTCTTCTCTTCTCCACCCACCGCATGGACACGGCGGAGCGGCTTTGCGATTCCATCTGCCTGATCAATCGCGGGCGCGCTGTGCTGCAAGGCGATTTGAGCAAGATCCGCGCGGGATACGGCAAGCGCAACGTGCAGATCAAGTACGAGGGCGACTCGAAGTTTCTGGACGATCCAAGACTCGTGCAGTCGTTCAACGACTACGGAAACTACGTGGAGGTGCGACTGGCCGCGGGGGCCGATCCTCAGGAATTGCTGCGGGCGGCGGCGGCGTGCGCCCGGGTCAATAAGTTTGAACTGATGGAGCCTTCGCTGGAAGAGATTTTCATCGAAGCGGTGGGTAAGGCTAATGCGTAATACCTTGCTCCGTAACACCTGGCTGGTGATCAAACGCGAATATCTGGAGAGGGTACGCCAGCGTTCCTTCATCGTGCTCACCCTGCTGCTGCCGGCAATCATGATCGGCGCGGTTGTGATCCCGGCAAAACTTTCCACCATGAAAAGCTCCAAGATGAAGCGGCTGGTGGTGGTAACTTCGACTCCGCAATTCGGCGAGATTGTGCGCCAGCAACTTCTGGCCAGCAGCAAGCCGGACGACGAGAAGATCGCCGCCGGCAAAGATAAAGGTAGAGATAAAGACAAAGATAAAGATAAAGACGACAAAGACGCGGAAGATGACGACAGACCTGGCCGCGACTACGCAATTGAAGTGGACGCGAATACGAGTGACGCGGAGCGCACCGTCCTGAGGAATCGGGTGAACTCCGGCGACATCGATGGATACCTGTGGCTCACCGACGACGCGATTGCGGCACGCAAAGTTATATATTTCGGCCGCGAGAGTAGCGGGTTCATGGAGAAGTCGTGGCTGAGCGGCCAGCTGGACCGCGCCATCCTGCTGCAGGAACTTGCTCATCGAGGCGTCAGCGGCACTCAGGCTGACGAACTGCTCAAGCCCGTGAAGCTTGAGACCATGCGCGTCGAAGGCGGCAAAGAAACCAAAGCCAACGACAAAGGCATGTTCTTTGCCATTTTTGCCATGGTGATGCTGCTCTACACAGCGGTGATTTTCTACGGAGTTTCCGTGATGCGCGCGGTGCTCGAAGAAAAGAACTCGCGCGTCATGGAAGTTTTGCTTTCCTCCGCGACGTCAACGGAGCTCATGGCGGGGAAGTTGATTGGCGTGGGCGCAGTGGGCCTGACCCAGATCGGAATCTGGATCGTGATGGCCGGAGTCTACGCATTCCCCGCTCTGGCGGCGAGTGCTAGCACGGGAGAGATCCACATTCCGCCTCTCACGCTGGCAGCGTTTGCCCTATTCTTTCTCCTGGGCTACTTGCTCTTCAGCAGTATCTACGCCGCGATTGGCGCCATCATCACCAGCGAACAGGAAGGGCAGCAACTCCAGTTCATTATCGTTCTTCCGCTCATCATTTCGGTTTTCATGATGGGGCCGGTCATGCGCGCTCCCGACGCTCCGGTTGCAGTGTGGAGTTCGATGATTCCTTTCTTCTCGCCGGTGCTGATGTATCTTCGCATCGCGGTGCAGCCGCCGCCGGTCTGGCAAATCGCTCTTTCTCTAACGCTGCTGGTGAGCACGATTGCTGGAATTCTCGTGCTCTGCGCGCGAATCTACCGCATCGGCATCCTGATGTACGGCAAGCGGCCCACGCTACCGGAAATCGTCAAATGGTTGAAGTATGCCAAGGGCTGATCGAGGACATCGTCTGAGGAGCCTCGATTGCAATTCGTCCTTCATTGCTTCGTCAGCTTGAATCGCGCGAATGGCTTGGCTTCGCCTTTGACTATATTGTCGAGCCGGTTGTCCCAGGTGTTGGTCTTGGGGTCGTAGATGAAGGTGTTGGTGAAGTTGGTCTCACCGTGCTCATCGGTGAAAACGAAAGCAAGTTCATTTTCTTTGGGCACGGCGATCCCGATGGACTCTGTTGCGAGTCCTCCGTACACATCCAACCACACGCATGCGTATCGCCTGGTCTTCTCGTTCCAGCCGATGAATACCGTCGAGTCGTACTTGGGTTCGCCTTTGTCGTTCTTTTCCCGCGAGGCCTCGCGGAAGCGCAGGTAATGATGCTGGAGCACCCACTCCGCGTCGAGCTCATGGGTCGCGGTTTGCTTGCCCACCGTCCCCTGCATCAGCCACTTTCCCGCAAGACCGTCGAGTAGAGGCGAATTGACCGGCGGCTGTTGCGCCGTCACGGTCACAGACACAAGTATCGTTACCAAGAGGACAAGTTGCTTCATTGCATTCTGCATTTTGAATTAGCCCTCATTCAATCAAACCCTGACGCACAGCGTGGATGAAGTCTGTGTAGGCAGGCTGCTCCCCACCGGCGCGCACCTGGCTGGCGATCTGGCCGCGATGATACGCCGAGTGGAGCACGATGTGAGTCAGAATATCTTCCACGATGCTCGTCCACGGCTCGCCTTTGCTGTTCTTGTAGGTGACCTTTTCGGAAAGCCGTTCGAGAGAAAGCTGGCCGAGAAATTCGCGCCAGAGCACGGCCAGTTCGGCAATCTGCGCTTCGCATTCGTCGACCGTAAGGTCGGGCCATACCGGCAAACTCTGCGGCTGGTTGCGGATGCGCTCCAGCCACAAGCGCTCGGCGGAAAGAATGTGCGCCAGAAGCTGCAGAGGCCGCGCGGCCGGACGGGCGCTTGCCCTTAATCCGGCGAGCACTTCACGGTTCGCCCATTCGTCGTATGCAAACTGACGATGCAGATATTCGACTAACTCCATGTTCCGTCCGGTGTAACGTAGTGGAGACCGGCGGGAATTATGTTAACAGTCCATTCACAATCTGGGGGTAGACTTGCGAAACATGCCCCGCAAATCTGCCCCGCCGCGGACTGCAATAGAAGAGCCAGGTCCACCCGACGCCGCGGACCCGATCTCCGGTCAGGATAAGGCGGCACGCAAGAAGACCGCCAGGAAAAGGGAGCGGATCGCTCGATGATCTGGCGCTTACCGCGCTCAAGGCGTTCCTCATCGCTCGCGACGCTGCTTTCAACATGCGCGATTTGCTTACTCACTCTTCGCGCATGGCTTTCCTCGCCATCAAGGACTGCGAGCAGGAACTCGACATCATCGAGCGCTACATCGACGAGCGCTTGCCCGCCGCCATCACGCGCGTCAATGAGATTCGGGCACGACAGTTGCTCACCAGCCTGAAGTGCACCACGAACCTGGAACGCATCGGCGATCTGATGATGAGCGTAGCCATGCGGGTGCAGTCCCGGACGGCGAAGATGGCGGCCGCCGATGTACGTCACCTGGTAGAAATGTCGGAGACGCTGCGCGAGATGCTCGATCTGGTTTATCGCGGATTCGTCGATCTCGACCTGGAGTGCGCCCGCAAGGTGCTGCAAATGGATAAGGACATTGACCGTGTCTGCCATGCGTTGTTCCAGAAGCACCTCACCGAACACGGTTCGGATAAAAATCCCACAGGCTTCGACGTGCTACTCATGGCGCAGGCTTTGGAGCGCGCCGGGGACCACACTACCAATCTCGCCGAAGATCTCTACAGTCTCATCGAAGGCCGCAGCCTACGGCACGCGCCGAAGAAGCGGGCAGCAACTTAAAAGCAGTGGTCAGTGATCAGTGGTCAGTGATCAGTTCTCGCTGCTGGCCTCTTGGATGTAGGTTTGGTGTTTCACTGACCACTAACCACTGATCACTGACCACTGTTCTTGAAATTCATCATTCGTTAACACATCAGAAACATTCTCGCAACAATCTCAAAATACATTCTAGGCAGAACCCGGCGCCAAACTCGGCTCTGCCCTGAGGCTAAGCCGCTACCAAGTCACAATGAACTCTGCTATGGAATCTTTCGAACCGCTCGGCGATACGGGCACGGTGGACGTGTCTCGCAGCCTCGTCTTCGTGGTGGAAGATGAGGAGGACATTGCGCGGCTGATTTCCCACAACCTGCAGGCGGCTGGCTTTGACGTGCAAAGCTTTGTCAGCGGCGGGTCAGTGGTCTCGGAAGCCTTGCGAGGGATGCCGTCGCTTTTTCTTCTCGATGTGATGCTTCCGGGCGCAGACGGCTTCGAGCTTTGCCGGCAGATCCGGCAGACCCCTCCTCTTTCTTCGACCCCTATCATTTTTCTGACCGCCAAGACGGGCGAAGCCGATCGCGTCAAAGGCCTCGAACTGGGCGGAGACGATTACATCACCAAGCCCTTCAGCCCGCGCGAATTGGTAGCCCGGGTACGCAGCGTGCTCCGCGGTTTGCGCAAAACGCCACCAACGCCGGAGGTTCTTCGCCTCGGCGATCTTGAAATTGACACTTCATCGATGACGGTGCGCGCGCAGGGCAGGGCAGTTTTCACCACGGTGCGGGAGTTTCGCCTGCTGGAGTATCTGGCGAACCACTGCGGGCGCGTGCTCACGCGTGACCAGTTGCTCGATGCCGTGTGGAAAGAAACTCCCTTCGTAACGCCGCGCTCCATCGACGTTTATGTGCGGCGGCTCCGCGAAAAAATAGAGCTCGATCCTCGCCACCCAAAGTATCTGAAGACGCTGCGCGGGATCGGCTATCGCTTCGAATCGCGGAAGTAGCCTCCTGTCGGCCCGCTAACCCTGCACCCTCTAGCCCGTCTGTAGTATGTTGTTCTACGGGCCAAATGTTCCGTTTTCTCCCTGGCAGTGCGGAACCTGCGTCTTGCTGCGTGCGTATCTTCAACGACATTGCATGTCGTTCAAATTCCGGCTACTCGTCGAAAGAGGCCAAATGTTTATTTCCAGAATCGCCCTGTATCTTCTGATTTTGACCATGTCCCTGGCTGCGCTGGGACAAAAGGCGACCCTCAGTGCCCCCGGTGCCACCGGCGCCGCTGCCGCGGACGTTCAGACGAAAGACGCTCCTAAGCTCGAACACTTCGATCCCAATCTGGTTGACCGGGATCTGAGTCCTTGCGACGATTTCTATAAGTACTCATGCAAGAAGTGGCTCGCAGCCAACCCGATTCCGGGCGATGAGGTGTTCTGGAGCACGGGCAGCGGCCTGCAACAGTGGAACGAAAATGTGTTGCGCGAGACTATGCAAGCCAGCAGCAAGAGCGATCCCGCACGTAGCCCCGTGCAACAGAAAATCGGTGACTACTGGACCGCCTGCATGGACGAGAGCGGCATCGAGGCCGCCGGATTGAAGCCTCTACAGCCGGAACTGGATCGCATCGCCGCGCTCAAATCCAAGAAAGAACTCACGCTTGAAATTGTCCATCTCCACCACCTGTTCCCCGGCGCATGGCAGCAGGGCGACAATCAATCGTACGCTCCGTTTTTCGGTTTCACCGGACAGCAGGACTATGACGACGCTTCAAAAGTAGTCGCCCAAATTGATCAGGGCGGTCTAAGCCTGCCCAATCGCGACTACTACATAAAAACCGATGACAAGTCGGTCGAGACTCTCAAGAAATTCCACGCCCATGTGCAAAAGATGTTGATGCTGGTGGGGGAATCGGACGCGCAAGCCGGCGCCGATGCCAGCACCGTAATCGAACTCGAAACCGCCATGGCCAAGGCGCAGATGGATAACATCAAGCGCCGCGACCCAAAGAATATCAACAACAAGATGAGCCTGGCGCAAGTCCGTGAACTTGCGCCCTCCGTCGACTGGGATGTTTACCTGAAAGCAGTGAACGCCCCGGCCAGCGGCCACTACATCGTCACCTCACCCGATTTCTTTCGCGCCGAGGAAAAACTGCTGGTCGAACATCCGCTCGAGCATTGGAAGACCTACATGCGCTGGCAAGTCATCAACCGGGCCGCAACGTATTTAACCAAGGCCATGGTCGACGAGCATTTCGACTTTTTCTACCACACGCTGGCCGGGCAGGAAAAGAACGAGCCGCGTTGGCGGCGTTGCGTGCACAGTGCCGATCGCGACCTGGGTGAGGCGCTCGGCCAGGCTTACGTGGACCACGCCTTTCCGCCGGAAAGCAAGGCGCGCACCCTCGAAATGGTGCATGCCATTGAGCGGGCTTTGCATGACGACATTGAAGGCGTGACCTGGATGACGCCCGCCACCAAGGAACAGGCTGTCGCCAAGCTCAAGGGCATCGAAGACAAGATCGGCTATCCGTCGCACTGGCGCGATTATTCCAGCGTGAAAGTGACGCGCGACAGCTATATGGGCAACGTGGAACAAGCCACAGCATTCGAGTTCGAACGCTGGGTCACAAAGATCGGCAAGCCCGTGGATCGTAGCGAGTGGACCATGACGCCGGCCACCATCAATGCGTATTACGATCCTCAGCTGAATACGATCAACTTCCCTGCCGGCATTCTGCAGCCGCCGTTCTTCGAAAAAACCATGGACGACTCCGTGAATTACGGCGCCATCGGCATGGTGATCGGCCACGAGATCATTCACGGCTTCGACGATCAGGGGCGCAAGTTCGACGCTCACGGCAACCTCCGCGACTGGTGGACTGCGGAAGACGCCAAACAATACGACGAGCGCGGCAAGTGCATCTCCGACGAATATACGCAGGACGTTCCCGACGCCGGCCCCGGGGTTAAGCAGAACGGCTTGCTGACTCAGGGCGAGGATACCGCCGACAACGGAGGTCTCCACCTGTCCATCAATGCGCTTGAGGCTGAACTCAAGAAGCAAGGCAAATCGCTCGACGACAAAGGTCCCGACGGATGGACCTATCGCCAGCGCTTCTTCCTCGCCTATGCGTATTCGTGGTGTGCCAGTATCAGGCCGGAGGTAGCACGCTTGGTTGTCACTACCGATCCGCACTCGTTGCCCGTCTTCCGTATCGATAATGTGATTTCGAACATGCCCGAGTTTGCCCGCGCCTTCGGTTGCAAGCCGGGGCAGAAGATGGTCCGGGCGAACTCTTGCCGAGTGTGGTGACCTACTAGTAATAAACGAACTGTCATCCTGAGCGGAGTAGCAGCTTCACGATAGCGAAGCTGCTACGCAGTCGAAGGATCCCTGCCTGAGCAAGGATCCCTGCCAGCCTGCTAGCGGTTGATGTCGTCCTTGGACTGCAAACGCTTCACGTATTTTTCCAGGTTGGACCTGTTGGCATCATCAGGCACGCCCGTGAGAGCCGCCTGTATCTCCTTAACGGCTTTGTCGAAGTCGCCCTGGCCGCTATAAACGCGGGCCAGACCGACGTGCGACGTCCAATAGTCAGGGAACTTTTTCGCGTTGGAGCGAAAAACAGCAAATGCTTCTTCCTGCTTCTTTTCTCCCTGAAGCTGGCGGCCATAGAAGTAAAGTTGCTGTGCGGATGCCTTCTCGAGCGCCTGGCTGCGGGCAGCGGTGGCGTCGTCTTTGCGGCCCATCGCTTCGAGAATCTTCGACTTGGTCATCATGTTGTCGAAGCGTTCTTCCGCCTTGATGGACTGCTCTTCATCCTTGAGCGCCTCATCCAAATTTGTTTTGTTGGTGAGGTAGTAGGTCGCCACGTCGTCCCAGCTCTCCCAGTAATACTGATTGAGCCCGCGCAATTCCTGGTGAATTCTTGCATCCACGGTGTCGTTGAGTTTGACCGCAACCTTGAAAGGCACCGCGACTTTCTCCCAGCGCAGCGTCACAACGGCGGAGTCAGGTTTGACGTCGTCAAAGTCATAGGTCAGCGCCTCGTGGAAATCGGCCGTCTGCGGTTTCACCGCGACCCGCAGCGCGTCCTCATCCTGCTTGTAGCTGAAGCTTCCCCATGCCGTGGACATTTTCGAGAAGATGACCGTCCACTGATTTTCGCCAGGAATCATGTGCAAACCGTAGGTTCCCTTGTCTAGAGACTGCCCTTCAATCGTGACCGGATCGGTGAAGGTGACGGTGGTATTTTCATTGGCTCCGGCGCGCCAGACGTCTCCGTAAGGCACAACCTTGCCCCAGATCTGGCGGCTATTCACCAGCGGCCGGTGGTAGTTGACGGTGATGTCGGTAAGGCCAATGCGCTGCGTGATCATGGCATGCTGGCTCTGCCGGGGCAGATCGAGCATTACAGTCTGTGCGGAGCAAAGACTGGCTACTGACAAGACACCGGATAACAGAACAAGTAGACACTTTTTGTGCATGCGGGAAACTCCTCTTCTGTGGGAATCGAAACAGCAGATTCAGTCGCACCTGGGATTAACACTGGAATGGCACCTGCGCCTGACCGCTGTGCCTTTGACTTAGACGGGTGGAAAAAGCCAAGGTAAGCAAATGCTCATGTGGAGACAGTCTGGCAATGCTCATGTGGGGACAGCCGCCTCGGCTGTCCCGCGAGCGAAGCGAGGCGGGATTCTTCTCCACTCTCGGCACTAAGCCCACTTCCCAATCTCAGCTTGACAATCCCAGTCGCCGGGCGCACAATTCTCAAAGGCGAATAAAAAGCGAATACGCCTCTGGGGCCTTCAGCCTCGGCGCTCCCTGAAATTTCCCGAGGAATTTATGTCTTCCGCAGTGATTTCCACTTCGGCGGCCCATGGCCGCCCTTTTGTCATTGATGCCGAAATAGCCCCTGAAGTGTACCCGCTCCTCCGGCAATCGGGAGCCGGCTGCCATCAGGCACGCTTCTCCGCCAACTCGTTCAGATCAATCATCAATCATCAATCAAAAATCAAAAATTCGCCGAGCGTTACCCCAGCATCGCGGTTAGCAGTGCGTCCCATGCCAGAAATGGTTCCGAGCGGCATCGCCGCGATGGATGCCCTCACCGGAGGCCTGCCGCGCGGGTGCCTCACTGAAATTTGCGGCCCAGCCTCTTCCGGCCGCACCACTGTGCTGCTGGCCGCACTGGCTGCCGCCACCCGGCGCGGGGAATTTTGCGCAGTTGTGGACGCCAGCGACGCTCTCGATCCGCAGTCCGCCGCCGCCGCCGGGATCGCGTTGGACCAGTTGCTGTGGGTGCGTTGCGCGGAGAATTCTCCGCAGAAGTGCCTGGAGCAGCTTCTGCGCGCAGCAGACTTGCTGCTCGAAAGCGGAGGCTTCGGACTGATCGCCCTCGATCTCGGCGATCTGCCGCAGTCAGAAGCGCGCCGCATCCCGCTGACCACGTGGTTCCGTTACCGTCGCGCCGTGGAACATACGTCCACCGTTCTGCTCGCAATCGAGCGGCATTCCATCGCCGGAAGCTGCTCCTCCTTATTAATCAAGCTGGGAAACATAATGATTGAAGCGAATCTGGGAAATTTAATGATGGAAGCGAATCCAGAATCAGCCGCGAAGCGGCGGCAGAATGCAGCCCAGGGCGCAAGCCCTGGGGTAACGGCGCAAACCTATAAAGCCCCAGAGGGACGAAAGACAATTTCGGCAGATAAGCAATCTGAACCCACCCACACGCAATTGTTAACCGAACTTGAAATCACAGCGGAGTTAGTGCGATCAAGATTGGATCGCAAGCCGGCACGCTCCGCCGAGATCACATTCGCCAGCAAAACCGCCTGGGCGGGATGAAGAAACAGTAGCCAGTTGCCAGTACCCAGTTGCCAGAAAAAACCTAACTGGGTACTGACAACTAGGTACTAGGTACTGCTTCATGTTTGCATGCATCTTCACGCCGAATTCCCCCGTAGCAGCGGTCTGTCGCGCCGACCCCGAGTTGCGCGCGCAAGCCGTAGCCATTTTCGACGGCAAGCCCCCGATGGAAAAAGTGTTTGCCGTGAATGAGAGCGCTAGCCGAATGGGCATTTTACCCGGCATGACAAAAGCCCAGGCGGAACTTTGTTCAGAATTGACACTGCGTCCGCGTTCTTTGTTGCAGGAATCAGCGGCCCACGCCGCCCTGCTGGATTGCGCGCAGTCGTTCTCACCGTGCGTGGAAGATGCCGCTCGCGATACGGCGATTATTGACTTGGAAGGCATGGAATCTCTTTGCGGTGCATTGCCCGAAATTGCCTGCAACATTTTCCGCCGTGCCGCAGAACTTGGGCTCGATGTGAATGTTGCCGTAGCCTCGAATCCCGATGCTGCCGTGCTCGCCGCCCGTGGCTTCTCCGGCGTGACCGTGATTCCACCGGGGAAAGAAGGAGAGTCCCTGGGATCTCTTCCGGTGGGAGTTTTATTTACCGATCGTGAGGGCGAAGAACGGAAGGGAAAGCAAGAAGACGAGCAGAGAAAAGATTCAACTCGCCTGCTCGCAACCCTCGATCGCTGGGGAGTGAATAATCTGTGCGCGCTGGCAGCGCTGCCTGAAATTGCGCTGAGCGAGCGCCTCGGCCAGGAAGGCCTGCGCTTACAACAACTGGCGCGGGGCACGGCTTCTCGCACGCTGGTTCCGGTGGAAGCCCCGGCAGCATTCGAAGAAGCAGTCGAGTTGGAATATCCCATTGTGCTGTTGGAGCCGCTGGCTTTTCTGCTGAACCGTATGCTCGATCAGATTTGTGCGCGCCTGGCTTCGCGTGCCCTGAACACGCAGGAGTTGCGGCTGACTCTGGAACTCGAAAACTTTTCGTCCTTCAATCAAAAATCAGAAATCAGCCATCAACAATTTTGCCGCACGCTCCATCTCCCTCTTCCCATGCTCGATGCAAAACTATTTCTAAAGCTGCTGCAATTGGATTTAAATGCCCATCCGCCGGGCGCGCCTATCCTGAAGATCAACCTTGCTGCGAAACCGGCACGTCCGAGATCAGCCCAGGGCGGCCTGTTTCTCCCTCCATCGCCGGAACCGGAAAAATTGGAACTCACGCTGGCGCGCATTGCCAGCCTGGTCGGAGAATCCCGCGTGGGCGCGCTCGAGTTGTTGGATACCTGCCGTGCAGAAGGTTTCCGCATGAAGCGCTTTGTGCCTGGATCAGATCCAGATGGAGCGAGCCGTCAAAAAGTCTCAACAGAAGAAAAATCGGCGATCACTGCTCTGCGCATGTTTCGTCCGTCACTTCATGCCACCGTGACTTTGGAGAATGGGAAACCGGCGCGAGTGGTCTGCTCGAAGAAAAAAGAAGTGCAGGGCGATGTGCTATGGAAGGCCGGCCCCTGGCGCAGTTCCGGTGACTGGTGGGAGCGGGAAGCCTGGGCGCGAGATGAATGGGACATCGCTTTGCAAACTGCAGACGGAGTAGCTCTCTACCGGCTCGTACACGATCTGCTCAGCGGAAGCTGGTTCGTGGAAGGAAGTTATGACTGAAAAAACAGTGGCCAGTGGCCAGTGGTTAGTTTTCTGCGCGGAATTACTGACCACTGACCACTAGCCACTGATCACTGATGTTCATCGAGCTTCACGCCCGGTCCGCTTTCAGCTTCCTCGAAGGCTCTTCCTTGCCCGAGGATTTAATGTCTACCTGCGCTCGGCTCAAAATGCCCGCCATGGCGCTGCTCGACGCCGATGGCGTCTACGGCGCGCCACGTTTTCACTTGGCAGCAAAAAAACTCGGAATCAAAGCCCACATCGGTGCGGAAGTCACCGCCAATCTTTCACCACGGAGCCACGGAGCCACGGAGAAAAGCAGTCAAAGATCCAAAACCCAAAGTTCCTCCGTGTCTCGGTGCCTCCGTGGTGAATGCCGTCTTCCTCTCCTCGTTTCCTCCCGCCCCGGCTATCAGAACCTCTGCCGCCTCATCACCAAAATGAAGTTGCGCGCGAAAAAAGGCGAAGGCGCAGTCCAGAAGGAAGAACTGGAAGAGCATGCCAATGGCCTGATCTGCCTGACCGGCGGCGCAGAAGGACCGCTGGCCGCCGCTTTGCACCACGGCGGCATCGAAGAAGCCCGCAAACAAGTCGAGCAACTGATTGGGATCTTTGGCTATAAAAATGTTTATGTTGAGTTGCAGCGCCATTTCCATCGCGAAGAAGAAACGCGCAACCGCGCTGCCATCGCAATCGCCCATTCGCTCAATCTTCCTCTGCTCGCAACCAATGGTGTCTGCTACGCTGCCGCGAAAGATCGCGAACTCTGCGACGCATTCACCGCCATCCGCCACCACCGCACACTATCGACCGCCGGACGGCTGCTGGCGCGCAACTCCGAGCGTCACTTGAAATCGCCGCAAGAGATGCAGCAACTTTTCGCCGACCTACCTGAGGCAATCGGCAATACGCTTGAGCTTTCTGATCGTCTCGAATTCACGCTCAATGACCTTGGCTACCAGTTCCCCCGCTATCCCGTTCCCGAAGGCGAGACCATGAACTCGTTCCTGCGCGAGCGCGCATGGGAAGGTTTTCGCCAGCGTTACGGCCGCGCTGCACCGGACATGCAAACCCGCGCCCGCCGCCAAGTTGAGCGCGAACTCGCGCTCATCGAAAAACTTAAACTGGAAGGCTACTTTCTCATCGTGTGGGATCTCGTCCGCTTCTGCCGCGAGCAAAATATTCTTCTGCAGGGGCGCGGCTCGGCCGCCAACAGCGCCGTCTGTTATTCGCTGGGCATCACCGCCGTCGATCCCGTCAGCATGGAGCTTCTCTTTGAGCGCTTTCTTTCCGAAGAACGGGGAGAGTGGCCTGACATTGATCTCGACCTGCCCAGCGGCGACGAGCGCGAAAAAGTTATCCAATATGTTTACCGGCGCTATGGCGAGCGCGGCGCGGCTATGACCGCAAACGTCATCACCTACCGCAATCGGAGTGCCGCGCGCGAAATGGGCAAGGCGCTGGGCTTCGATCCCGAAACACTCGCCAAGATTTCCGCCGCCGTCGCCACCTGGGAATTCCGCGACGAAAACGACGCGCTCGACCGCCGCTTCCGCGATGCCGGACTCGACCTCAAGCATCCGCGCCTGCGCAAATATTACGAACTCTGCCTCGCCGTACAGGACATGCCGCGCCATCTCGGCCAGCATTCCGGCGGCATGGTCATCTGCCAGGGACAACTCGATTCGGTTGTTCCCCTCGAACCCGCATCCATGCCCGGCCGCGTCGTGGTGCAGTGGGACAAAGAAGATTGCGCCGACATGGGTATTATCAAAGTTGATCTGCTCGGCCTGGGCATGATGGCCGTGCTCAAAGACTCAATCGAACTCATTCGCAACCACTATCACGAAGAAGTAGATTTGGCACATCTTCCGCAGGATGATCCTCCGGTCTATTCCGCACTGCAGCAAGCGGACACCATTGGGTTGTTCCAGGTGGAAAGCCGCGCGCAAATGTCGTGTCTCCCGCGCCTGCAACCAAAACGCTTTTATGACATCGTGGTGCAGGTCGCAATTATCCGGCCGGGCCCAATCGTTGGCCAGATGGTGAATCCTTTCTTGCAACGCCGGCAGGGACGCGAAGAGGTTACGTATCCGCATCCTTCGCTCGAACCTGTGCTCAAACGCACGCTGGGAGTGCCGCTGTTTCAGGAGCAGTTGCTGCGTCTCGCCATGATCGCAGCCAACTTCACCGGCGGCGAGGCGGAAGATCTGCGCCGCGCCATGGGCTTTAAGCGATCGCAAGCCCGCATGAAAGAAATTGAAGCCAGGCTGCGCAGCGGCATGACGCAAAACGGAATCCCTCTAGACGCGCAGGAAAAAATCGTTCTCTCTATCAGCTCTTTCGCGCTCTATGGATTTCCCGAATCGCACGCCGCCAGCTTCGCGCTGATCGCGTATGCCAGCGCCTATTTGAAGTGCCATTACCTCGCGGCGTTCACCGCCGCCCTGCTCAACAACCAGCCTATGGGTTTTTATTCTCCGGCGACTCTTGTCACAGACGCGAAACGCCACGGCTTGAAAATCCTGCCTGTGAATGTGACATGTTCGGAGTGGATGTGCACGCTGGAAGCAGTGGTCAGTGGCCAGTGGTCAGTGGCCAGTGAATCAGTATCGAGTACCGAGTACCCAGTACCCAGTAAACCATTTGTCATTCCGACCCCCGAGCGCAAGCGAGAAGCGGAGGAATCTCGCAACTCGGAACCAGGTACTGGGTACTCGCAACTCGCTCCCGCGCTACGGCTTGGTTTACGTTACGTTCGCGGGCTGCGTGAAGAAGGTGCTCAAGCGCTGGTGCGCGAGCGCATGCTCGCTCCGTTCACTTCCATTCACGATCTAGCCCGCCGCGTTCCAGAACTTCGCAAGGACGAACTCACTACGCTGGCGGAAATCGGAGCGCTGAACTCAGTAGCCAGTACCGAGTACCCAGTACCCAGTAAAAACTTTGTCATTCCGTCTCCCGAGCGCAGGCGAGGGGCGGAGGAATCTGGGTACTCGGTACCAGGTACTCGAAACTCGCTTCACCGCCGCGACGCGCTCTGGCAGGTGGAACGCGCCGTGCGCGGCACTGGGCCGCTACTGGAAAAATTGCCCGAACCCGATGCGCCTTCGCCGCTTCAGCCCATGAACCATGAAGAGCGCCTCGTTGCCGACTTCCATGGCACCGGCCTCACCGTGGGACCGCATCCCATGGCTTACCGTCGCGACTGGCTCAACGCCATGGGCATTTGCCGGGCCAGCGATCTCCGCGACATCCCGAGCGGAAAACGTCTTCGCATCGGAGGCTGCGTCATCGTGCGCCAGCGCCCAGGAACCGCGAAAGGTTTTGTGTTCGTAAGTCTGGAAGATGAAACCGGAGTAGCCAACGCGATCATTACGCCCGATCTTTTTCACCGCAACCGCCTGCTGCTGGCCTCAGAACGGTTTCTGGCCATCGAAGGAATTCTTCAGAATCAGGACAATGTCATCTCCGTCAAAGCGGAACGCGTCCAGCCACTGTTCGTCACAAATGCAGAAACCGTCTCGCACGATTTCCACTAAACAGATTCTAGAAACCAGAAACCGAGAACCGAGAACCGCTCCGCCCTCAGGGTGCCGGCGGTTCTTCCGGCCTGCCATTTTCTTGTGGCGCCAGCGGCAGCCTGACGGCACCACGCATAATGTCGCGCTCCTCAGGAGAGAAGTTCCTTGTGAACTGCCTGGAATCGATGATCCTTTCACGCTGCTCCGGAGGCAGTACGCTCAGATCACGTATCGCGGCTCTTACAACGTCGCGCCGCCCAGGCGGAAGCTGCCGCATCCGGCCGAACACTTCACGCGCCTGTTGTTTCTGTTCCGGCGTCAGATGCGCCCACCGGTCCATGTTATTCACGATGCGCTGCTGTTCCCCTGGCGGAAGACTTGCGAAATAGTGCAACTGCTGCCGCAAGCGCTGTTGCTGCTCAGGAGACATACGGCGAAATCCGGGATCATTTTGCAGAGCGCGATCTTGCTCTCCTGGAGGCAAACCCTTGTACCGGCGCAGCCAGTCGCCGGCATGCGCTTGGCCCGGATGAGCCTGTGCCCCCTGCCGTCCTTGCATCGGCCGGAAGGGGGCGCGCTGCGCCAGGCATGTAGAGAAAGACGCCATAACGGTTGCAGCCGACAGCACAGCCGTCGCCATCCATCCCGTCATGAATTTTCCCCGCCGCATTCTCCCTCGCACTTCCGCATTCAGTTACGGATTCTCCACCACATCGTGTTGCACTTCCAGATCATCAAGTAAATCGAAATCGGAATACAGATCGTGATTCTTCTCTAAGGCCTGCAGATCGCTTACCGCCGTTCCCGGCCCCGACGACTGTGTCTGAGGTTCAACCACCGCGACCTCGTCCCCCTTGTAGATTCCCCTGCCCTTGGTGAAGAACAGGCCCCCGCCGACTCCGATCAGCACCGTGAGCGCCGCCGCCAGCACTGGACGCCGGAACCACGCCAGCCAGCCGGATTGTGGTTTGGCCATTTCTTCACGAAGCCGCGCCTGTAAACGCACATCAAAATACGGCGACGGCTCCGGCACTTGCCATTGGTCCAGCAGCGCCATCGTCTTCCGGAATTCTTCCAACTTCCCGGCACACGCGCCGCAACCCGCCAGATGTCCGCTGATCTCCGGCGTCCCTTCCATCAGGCCAGACGCCAGGTCTGGCATCATCTCTCGAATCTCCTCGCACCTCATAACCGCTCTCCCCTCAGCTTCTCGATCACCACTGCAATTTCTTCCACACCCAGATTGTCATCCTGAGCGAGCGTGTTTTGCTCGCGAAGGATTACACAAACTCTCTTAACTGTTCCCGCAAAGTCTCATACGCCCGGAACAACAATGATTTCGTAGCCGACTCGCTCAGCTTCAATACCTCAGCAATCTGCTTGTAATCCATTTGCTGGTACTTGTGCATGATTACCGCCAACCTCTGCCGCTCTGGCAGGGCTTCAACTTTGCTCCGGATCGCCAGCATCCGCTCCCGCCGCACCAGCGATTCTTCGGCCGACATCTTTCTATCGGCCACGTCCATGGTCGTGCCCGTTTCCTCATCCGGCTCGTCCAGGCTGACCGTAATCTCAGGACGCTCCTTGCGCGTGTCGCGCGCATGATTCACCGCCAGGTTGGTCGCAATCCGGTACAGCCAAGTGGTGAACTTGGCGCTGGCTTCATAACTTTGGCGCGAGCGATAGACTCGCAGAAAAACTTCCTGCGCCAGATCCTCGGCCGCAGCCGTGTTGCGCGCCATCCGGTACATGAAACTCACCAGCGGCCGCCGATACTTCTGCACCAGAAAGTCGAAAGCACCCTGGTCCCCCGCCTTCACCCGCAGCATGACTTCAGCGTCGGTGTAGCCCTCGGCGCCAGCCATTGCTGGTTGAGACTGCCGGCAGGGCGCGGCCCTAAGGCAGCCATCAGAACCCCCCGGTTCATGGCGGCAGTGCTCACATCAGATTGAACCCCTTGGCGGGAGGAAAGTTGCTCGCGTTCTTGGTCCGCCGAACCTTCGGAACTCCCCGCAGATGAGGGGGATACCGCCGATCGAACTGGCTTGGGTTGGTCCGGCATGAAGGGTTACTTCGGGCATGGGGTAAAGGTGATCCGAACGACCTCTGCCCCTTGTCGCCGATAGGCTATCACGCCCGTCTCCGGCGTCAAAACGTAGTTCGCCTGAGCAGAACCAGTCCACCTTTTTTTCACAGACGGCTGCAGGTCATCCATCACATCGTCTCCAGAGATCGTTAGCTAAACTTGTGACAACATTCCTCGCGCTTAGGCGCAAACGTCCGGTCTTTGACAATCGAAAGCACTGTTAGGTTCGCAGCCCGCAAGTTCCTGTTGCTCAAGATTTTGGCAGCAGCCACGCCGGTTTCAGAGGGTATCGCTTGACGAATCCCGAGCTAAACCATGCGGAATCAATATTTTGCCGCTAAGTACCTTAGAAACAATATTTTAGCGGCTCCAGTCCAGATTGTTTTTCGATAAGTGTTTTGCTTTCAATAATTTAGACAGATGGATCTGTGATTTCTTGATTTGGATCTGATTCACTCGAGCACGTTCAACACTCACGCTCGTGCTTTGTGGAAGGCGGGATGACAACGCAATGCCCACGCGAACCAATCGCCTTGTATAATCCGCCAACAAATGTTTGAACCAATACACGCCGGGAGATCGAATCGTGAATAGTCGTGTCACCGCATTCCTGAAGCGATGCCGCGACAATCACTACATCGGTTTGTTTCTAGCCAGTATCGCAAGACCGCTGCACTCCGCCTGCCTCGGCTTAGCCGCTCAAATTCGACGCATAGTACACCAGGACAGCGCCGCGATTCGATTGCCCAACGGCAAAATTATGAGAATCGCAAGAGACTCCGGAGTCTGGATCGCGACCGCTCTCTTCTGGTACGGACTCGATGGCCACGAGCCCGAAACTTCGCGCACGCTGCGGTTTCTGTTCGAGCGATCGGAGACGTTTATCGATGTCGGAGCGAACTACGGCTTCTATTCCATATTAGGCGCGCTATGGAATCCGAACCTGCGGGTCACAGCTTTCGAGCCGGTTCCGCAAATCCACGAAGGGCTTAAGCAAAACGTCGCGCTGAACCGGTTGGGCGACCGTATCGTTTGCGAAAACCGTGCCTTAGCCGATCACGCTGGAAAAGCAACTTTTTTCCTGCCCGGTGGAGAAGGGAAACGTTCGGAGGGGAAAGATTTAGACAGCTCCGGGACGCTGGTCGCCGATGGCTGGCAGGCGAGACAGAATTCTCCACGCATTCAGGTGGAGACTATGCGCTTCGATGACTATGAAAAGCGCCGGCCCATGCGAGTTGATCTGGTCAAGATCGACGTTGAGGACTTCGAAGCGGATGTTCTAGCCGGCATGCGAGAAGTCATCATGCGAGACCGGCCCTTCATCGTGTGCGAGGTTCTGCCGCGAGCCCATCGGAATGAGCGAACTCGAGACATTGTTGCGTCGCTCGACTATCAACCCTACTGGATTACTCCCTCGGGCTACATTCGTGTTTCCAGGTTTGATTTTGATCGAAGCGATTTTCAGAACTTCCTCTTGTCGCCGGTCTCCACTCCGGAGATCGTCCTGCAGAACCTCGAAGTGCTTTGTGACTTAAGGTCCGCGCGACTTGCGGCCTGATCAGCTTGGCTCGCGCACCCTTAAGCAAACAGAATCATGGCCGAGAGCTTATGTATAATGATGAACTTACCGCATCAAAGTGGGCGCTTAACTCAGCGGTAGAGTGCCACCTTCACACGGTGGAAGTCATAGGTTCGAATCCTATAGCGCCCACCATTAACCAACTGCTCTTAGGTGAATCGACCTTCCGACGCCGTGCTACCCAGCCGTTTAACCAGGTGGTGTCCGACCGCGGAAGGCGAAATACGGATGATCCTCGCCAAACGAATCCCGAAGATCAGTGAAGATGACGCTCAAAAGGGTGCCGGACCCGTGCTCAACGGCTACCAGTTGATGATTGCGGATGAGATTCTGCGCGGGCGCTGTCGCAACAGCATGGAAACGCCGATCGCTCTCACGCCCAACCAGATTACCGAGTATAGGATCGACCTCCACCCCAACGACCATGTCTTTCTCAAGGGCCATCGTATGATGGTGCAAATGCAAAGTACATGGTTCCCTCTGTACGACCGGAACCCTCAGAAGTTCGTGGACAATATCTACAAAGCAATCGACGGCGATTACGAGAAGGCCACGCAGAAAGTCTATCGCTCGAAAGATGCTCCATCGAGCCTGCTACCGGTGGCCGGGAAATGAAGTATCAACGACAGGGAGCAGCTTCCGGTCTCATCGGACGATGACCATTGATTGCGCGTGATTCACGCTCCCCGAGCGGGGATTCCCCTCTGAGTAGGTACGTTCTTCTTTAACTTTCGCATTGACAACTTGTTTCATGAGAGATATCTTGCCCATGTTCGAATGGTTTGTTTCCTCCCTCCCCTTTGCATTCGAACCATAACCACCCTCGCTTGAATACAAGCGGAGCTTGCCCGTTTTGGAGACTAAAGTCCCATGAGACAAGCCATATCTGTTGTCTACAAGCGTCATTGTGTGGCCGCGGTTCTATTCTTGGTGGCCACCATTCAGTTCGCAATCGGCCAGGCTAATGTTCAGGGACAGTGGACCACCCTTCCGTATACGATGCCCATCAACCCGATCCACGCCGCACTGCTGCATAACGGTAAGGTGCTGATTGTTGCCGGCTCAGGAAACTGTCCTCCCAGCCAACAAGGTTGCCCAACGGGACCACCGTATGGACCGGAGAATGGATCTGGCGCGGCCCTTCTAGATACCACGGCCGGAAAGTTCACCCAATTGACGGTAGATTGGGACATGTTCTGCAACGGCATGGTGGTCTTGCCCGCAGGACGCGCTCTTGTCGTCGGCGGCACGCTCGCATACGACCCCTTTCACGGGGAAGTGAAAACGTCCACATTCGATCCTTCTACGAACACCTTCGTTGACGGGCCGGACATGGCGCACGGCCGCTGGTATCCGACCGTTACGACCCTGGCTGACGGCCGGGTGATGGCCTTTTCCGGGTTCGACGAGAACGGGAACACTAACACCACAGTCGAATACTACACATCTGCTTCGGGCTGGAGCCAACCATACACCGCTTCCTGGACGCCTCCTCTTTATCCCCGTATGACGCTTTTGCGCAATGGGAATGTGTTCTATTCGGGAGAGACGAATGTAACTCGCATGTTCAATCCTTCTAACAATACATGGACTACTGTGGCCAATACGTATTACGGCCTGGACCGATCCTATGGTTCAGCGGTTTTGCTTCCCCTATCTCCCGCCAATAACTACGATCCCAAGGTGATGATTCTGGGAGGAGGAGGCCCGTCAACCGCTACAACCGAGATTATCGATCTGGGTGCGTCCAAGCCGGCGTGGCAGCCGGGACCGAAAATGTCGGAGCCCCGCATCCAAATGAATGCGACCATTCTGCCGAGCGGCAAAGTGCTTGCAGTGGGCGGCTCGTATTACAACGAAGATGTGGGCAGTGCCAGTTTGAACGCTGACCTCTACGATCCGGCCACGAACACTTTTTCGTCCGCTGGACAAAATGCCTACCCGCGACTCTATCACTCGCTGGCCCTGCTACTGCCCGATGCGACGGTCTTGTTTGCGGGAGGAAACCCCGACCGCGGCAGTTATGAACCTCACATCGAAATCTATCAGCCCGCCTATCTGTTCGCCGCGAACGGGAAACTGGCGAAGCGGCCTTCTATCACTAGCGCCCCCAGCAGCATTTCTTACGGCAAGTTATTCACGGTTCAAACGCCGAACCCCACCAACATTTCCTCTGCCGTCCTGATGCGGGATGGAGCTGTGACTCATGCCTTTGACATGGACCAACGGCTGGTCGGGATGTCCTTTAAGGTCGCAACAGGAAGCCTAAAGATCACAGCGCCACCCAACGGGAACATTGCCCCGCCAGGGTATTACATGCTCTTCCTGATCAACAAGCAGGGCGTCCCTTCGGTGGCGAAATTTATTCACGTGAATGGCGCTGCGGCCTCGGGTATCAATTTCGTGCAGGTGAACTCAGGGCCAAGCACGATCCAACCTATGAACTCGTCAGTCGCAGTCGCTTACACCAATGCGCAGTCTGCTGGCGACTTGAATATTGTCGCGGTAGGTTGGGGAGACACGACCTCCACCATCAGTTCGGTCACCGATAGCAAGGCCAACACCTACACCCGCGCTGTCGGCCCGACCTCCAACACCGCTCTGCAACAGGCCATCTACTATGCTAAAAATATCGCTGCAGGAAGCAACACGGTGACTGTCAAGTTCAACCAGGAGGCGGCGTACCCTGACGTGCGAATTCTGGAGTACAGCGGCCTTGATCCCACCAGTCCGCTGGATGTTACGGCAGCCGCAGCCGGTAGCGGGACGAGCGCCAGTAGCGGTTCCACTACCATTACTTCGGCGCCCGAACTAATATTTGGAGCTGGCACTACCGCCTCCGATTTCACTTCACCGGGGTCAGGATTTACCGATCGAATCATCAATATTTATGGGAACATGGCCGAAGACGAAACGGTTTCCAACATTGGCAGCTACGCCGCCACAGCAACGAACAGCTCAGGTGATTGGGTGATGCAGATGGCTACGTTCAAGGCAAAGCCACACTCCGAAACGCCGTAGCCCGACGGTAAAGTCGGCGATAGGCTCAGATAATTCGGGTACGTCTGCTCCATTTTCACAGTTGATCCGTTAGCGCGACCTTCAGTCGG
Source organism: uncultured Acidobacteriaceae bacterium (assembly GCA_963841125.1). Classification (GTDB taxonomy): domain Bacteria; phylum Acidobacteriota; class Terriglobia; order Terriglobales; family Acidobacteriaceae; genus Sulfotelmatobacter. Next base: position 458,436 of record CAWJBH010000003.1, on the reverse strand, counting down.
CGAAATCAGACGATGTCCCGGCTTCAACAGACCAGCTCCCGTCATCTTCGTTAGGCCGGATTTTTCCTCCGCCTCGAGTCTTCGCCGCTCCTCATCCCGTTTTTTCGTTCAACCCTGGTCTTGCTGAATTCGCCCAAATATCCCGTTGCGTCGCGAGCATTCTCGGAGGCCCATTAAATGATATGTGACGCGTGATGACATCCGTGCACTTACTATTTTGCGAAGCTTTGAAAGTTGTCTTACGCTAATCCCCAGTAGGAAGCAGGAAGCCTGTCAGGAATCGAACCTGCACCCCGAAAACTTAACGACACTACCGCTGCCGACTCTAGCGGAAGCAGCCACACGCTGGCTCTCGGATCCGTGTGCTTGAAAGCGGCGAATGGGTGTAACTGATGTAGTTACATCGACCACCACGATTAGTGGAATAGCCATCTTGGCAATTATGTACGACGGGAGACATTGCTATGGGACGTGCAATAAAAATGTTACTTAGTGTGGTTTTGTTGGTCAGCGCGGCACTAACTACTGCGCAGGAGAGCATGCCTGAGCCAAACGAGTCTGTGAAGTATACGCTGCTGAATCAGCAACCGAACGCACCTGTAGCTTACTCGTCGCACCCTAACAGCATTATGGGCAAGCGTCTACCCGCTGATGTGCTGAGCCACCTCTGGGGAAATACCAGTAATGTCGCTAATTCGAACCTCTATGGTAAGTGCATCACCACAGACTGTGGGGCAGTACCGTCTGGGGGTGTTGGAAACCAATACTGGGGCGCGATTAGTTACTCGCAATACGGGAACTACGATACCAGCGCAATATACTGGGGTCAGGCTACGGATCCGTGGTGGATTGTTAATGGTTGCTCTTATTGTAGTCCGGGTTGGACATCGGGGCCGTTCCACATGCCATCTAACGCGGAGCTTCCGGGAGCAAACGAAACAGGGAATGCCGACGCACAGTTCACGATCTTAGATGAAGCGACAGGCGCGGTTGTTAGTGTTTATGGGGCACCCGGCTACAAGGAGAAGACGTACACCGGAACTTGTCCAGGAACCGCGGGGAAAGGAACAATTGGTTCCCCGTGTGTTTTTCCAAAGTGGTATAGCTCGGCCAGTACGGCAGTAAACTACTACACCTCAAGAGATTGGCAGAGCACTAATCCCTCTGGGATGGGTAATCTTACATCTTCCCTCGGGTTGGCTCCGTTTGCAGGAACCAATCGCGTCAACGAATTTACTGTAGATGGGGTAATACCTCATGCGGAGTATGACTCTACGGATTGTGTAAGTGCCCCTGGAGGAATAAAGAAACCCGCTGTGTTCCCCGGCACCGGAAAGCCAGGAACGCTATCCTGTTATAGCGTTGGAAAGCAGAGCACTTATAGGCCGCAAGAGGGCATGCTTTACTTTGCCGACTACACGGACGGGCAACTAAAGTGTCTAGATCCAGCGCAACCTTCGTGTACTTATGGCAGCGACGGCACAACTATACCCAAGGTACAACCGTTTCAAATGGTCTTCTTGACGCGCTTTGCTCACTATGGAAGTTACATAGGAGAAACCTCGAATCGATCTGGGTCTTTGGCGGAATACGCGGGCTGGCATGATGATGTTGCAACTGATTGGGATTGGTGTGGAGCGCCTTGCGGAGGGCCTACCGGTTCACCCTTTTGGTCCTGGGCGTCTGCCGCCGAAGCACAGAGCGGCAGCAATTATGTTAATTGTTGGGGACCGCGACCGGGAACTAACCCAAGTGCGGAAACCTGTAACCTTTACGTGTACGCCAACATACCAAAAATGCCGGGATTAAGCGGGGCAACGGATCAAACGGGACACTCTTGTACTTCTGGGCACGGGTGTGACCTGAGCGGGCACGTTCAAGTTGCTGACCCTTGCGTAGCTGTCGGCTTGTCGGGTTTATCAAGTTCCGGTGGTGTGTCGGCTTGCCATTAATAAGGGCAATTCCGGAGTCAAGCGAATCGATGACCTTGTCGCGCGGCTAGTGTATGTTCAGGTCAACGTAGTGGCCGAAGCTGGAGAGTGCTATCTGGTCGCTGCCTGGAATGTAGAAGCCAAACCTGCCGAGACTTAAATTGCTTCCGGGCTGAGTCCAGCGATCTAGAACCACCCAGTTGTCTCCTTGCCTGATCTGGTGGACGATTTCATTGGACCCCACGCGGATCTGCAGCGTGCGGAAACTCTTCTTGTCGCCTTTGTGGGAAATCTTGGTCTCGTCGCCCTTCTGACCATTTTTCACCACCGTGCGGTAGAAATTATTGTCGTCCATCTGGAAGAGCACGTAGTTGTTGGCGTCGGTTAAGTTAAGCATCCACTGCAGGCGGTGGCCCTTGGTCAGCATGGCGGAAAAAACGAACGTGCCCGTCGTGGGCGAGACACTGTACATCACGTAATCGCCGCCCTTGCGCACGAACGAACCCTTCTCCTGCTTCCAGCCTGCCGGGTCTTCCCATTTCGACATGCCGTCGGGCGAGAGAGATAAATCCAGACTCCGGGATTGACCGGCGATGACTTCCACTGTGGAGGAGCGCGTGAAGTTGTCGGCTGTTCTTGCGGTGAGAGTATAGGAGCCGGCCGGCAGGCTCAGCGCGCCACCGCTGCTCGCTTTCGTGGGAGTCTCGCCTGCTTTGTTGAGGGTCACCTGAGCATCGGCAGGCGTGAACGTAATCTTCAACTCGCCGGGAGCGGCTTCCAGCGCCGCATCTGCGGCCACCAGAGACACGGCTGCTCCCACCACGAAATGTTTCTTGATCTGCCGGGGCTTGAACCGGTCTTTGCGGAGTTCGACGGTGTGATCGCCAGGATTGACAGTAGCTACCGTGAGTGTGCCATCCGACTGTACGGTTCCGACCGGAGTTTGGTCGATGAGAACGGTCGCTCCTGGCATTCCGCCCTGGATGATCAGCGAAGAAGAAACGAGCATCGGCTGCAGATTAAAAATGACTTTGGCTTGCTCGCCTTTGCGAATCCGGATCTTTTGTTCGGGAAGATCCTGGAATCCGCTCTTCGACACTCGCACAACGTAATCCTTGAGTTCGAGATTCGGGACCCGCAATTGTCCGCCGTGAGTAGGTTGCGGCAGAAGTTTTCCGTTGAGAAATACTTTCGTCTTGTCTTGACCAGTAACGACAACCAGCGTGCCCAGGTTCTGGCCGGACTCGAGGAATGCGTTCAGCGTGGGCGTTGCTCCTGCGTCAATCTCAAGCTTGTACTGGTCTTTATTAGGCTCGACGCCGCGGGTTACGGTGAGCTCGTGAGTGCCGGCGGAAATAGAAGGAAGATCGAGACCATCCTGAGGCACGTCAAGCGCGGGCTGACCGTCAAGACTGACCTTCACAGCGAAATCGCTGGAATACACATGCAGGTGGTCGGCCATGCTGCTTACGACTAATGCCAAGACGTTCTTTGAAACGATTGGGCCCTTCACGACGGGCACGGTTCCCCCGTCGGCTGAGAAAGTGAAGGACGCTTCTCCCTTCAACCCCTCGAAAGTCAGCTTATGCTCCCCTGGCGGAATCTTGTCGAGAGACCATTGTCCACTCCTGAAATTCTGCGGGCGGCTGATCATCAAATGTGACTTTTCCTGCGCCGGTGTCAGAGGACAGCTTCACTACTGGCGACGCCGACTCTGGAGGCGGCGTGGGGGCGGAGACTACCGGGGTTGCAGGCGCCGAGGCTGCTGGCGTCGCTTCGGGAGCTTGAGTGACCGGCGGCGCGTGGTTTCTCCGCAGGAATAGCAAAATCGCTCCTAGCAGGAAGATTGCGGCTGCCGACGCCACGATGATAGTTGTGTAACGCTGCGGCGGCCTTGCCTGTTTAAGACTCGAGGTTGGAGCTTTGGCTTTGGGCGCGCCTACTGGAGGCTTGGCCGCCGAAGCGGCGACTGGCGCCGATGGCGGAGGTGGCAGCGGAACCTGTGCTGCACTCGGAGGCGGGGGAACATTGCTGGTCGCCTCGAGGGTAAGACTCCGGGATGCCGACTGGCGGAGTGTTGTAGGTGAGGGTCGCACTTTCGCTTTCAGGCGATCCAGTAGGATTTTTTTGGGTCACTTCGAGCAGGCCCATGCGGTGCAGAAGACCATTCGCGACAGAGAGAACTTCTCCATCGTTCGGATATTTTTCCGCCACAGCTCGCACGCGTTCGCCTAAAGCCTGCTGCGACGCGGCATCCGCGGCGGCGCCAACCTCACTCTCGATGCGGCGTAGTTCTTCCACATCGCGGCGCCGGACTTGGCGGCGTTGAGCCTGGAGGTCCCGCTGAACTGTCTCCTGAATCTGAATTAACCGAGGCTCGCGCGGATATACCGATAGCCCCTCTTCGATGCGGGACAAAGCTCCGGCAAGATCGGAGGCGGTTTGCAGTTTGCGCGTGTGCGAAACACAGTCTTCGACAAAGGTTTCCCGCTTCTGGTCAAGAATCAGGGTTCGAATGGTCTTGGCCATGGGATGCCCCGGATTCAAGTCCAGAGCCTCGCGAGCGAGTTTCTCGGCTTCCCGCCAATCGCTTTCCACGATAGAGTGGGCTTGCTCCACCAGGCTGTTGGCCAGAACTGCGCGAGCCAGAGAATTCTTTTCGTCCAGCTCGTAAGCCTCGCGGAGCAGCTTGATCCCCTCGGCGGACTTCTGTTGCGCGCACAACTCCTGGCCTTCGGTCATGAGGCGGTGAGCCTCGGTCTTTCGCTTGATGCCATCCTGCGCAAGCTTCTCGAGTTCGGTCAGCTCTACATCGTTGGGAAATTCGGCTGCCGCGCCTTGCAACAAGTCGAGGGCGCGCGCGTAGTCGCTGGAATGCAAACAGGTATCGACCTGTTCGACGAGACGCGTTTTGGATTCGATCCGGGTCTGCTGCTCGCGTCGCTTTTGCAGGCGCTCAACTTCGAAAGTCAATCCCGGATATTGGCTGTAGATGGTGCGCAGGATTTCCCAATCGTTCAGGGCATCGCCATACGCTCCTTGCTCTTCGTGCAAGTGAGCGCGGGCGACGATGGAATTCACCAGGTCGCGTTTGTCCTGCACTAGACGCAGTGAGCGTTCGAAGTGCGATTCCCCGGGATGGAGATCGAGCGCTTCGCGCAGAATATTGACGCGCTTGTCGAGATCCGGTTCCGCTTCTACCTGCCGATCGACGGACGCGACGAACGCCGAAAGTTCCTGGCGTTGCTGCTCCTCGATGTCGTACTTGAGAGCCTGGAAGATGGCGTTGCTGGGGTATTTGGCCAGATATGCCTGACAGGCATCCATCGCTTTGCGGAAGTTATGCTCTGTAAGGCTTCTGCGCGCATCGGCATACGCGGTGTTCATCGCGTCGTGCTCGGAACGGACTTCGTTATAGAAGCCCTGGTAATTGGCGCCGCTCTCGCGGTTGATGGAATCCGGAGCGCGCCGGTCGAGATCGAGCACGACGCCAAGTTTGGCGAGAGCGTTGCTCACGTCGCCTTTTTGCCAGGCGTCCATGGCGGCGCGATGGAGTTGTTCTTTCTCCTGGCGAAGTTTCTTGTACTCCTGCTCCTGGCGATCGACCTCGGCCAGCAGCTGGAGCGCGCGAGCTTCCTTGGGCCTGAGTTGGAGAACATTCTGCAGAGCTTCGCGGGCGTGCGCGTAGGCGTGATTGTCGATGTGCTGGCGGGCGAGACGATACCAGTTATCGATCTGGCGTTCGCTGCGCCGGTTCTCAATCCGGCTTTTCAAAGTTAAGGCGGTGGCGTTGTCCGGTTCGATCTGCAAAACTTCCTGCAGTTTCTGGAGGGCGAGCGGATCTTCTTCTTCCTCAAAGCGCGCCCTGGCTGCATCGAGCAACTGGGAAAGAGTTTTGCGCCGAACCGCGCCATCGAGTTGGCGGCGCAGAGAGCCAATGGAAGTGTCCATGTGGCCTTCGGCTTCGAGTTCGCCCAGGATTTCCGCAGCAAACTGGAAGTCGCCTTCTTCCAGAGCCTTGGTGGCGCGTTGCAGCCGCGGACGAGTGCGCTCGGGATCGAAAATCTCGATGGGTTCGTTGCGCAACGCCTTGTTAAGCGTGTCGCCGAAATCACGGGCGCTGGCAAAGCGATGCCACGATTGTTTCGCCATCGCTTTATGCAGCACGCGGCTGACCGGCTGGCTGACTGTGGAATTCAGTTCCGCTGCCAGCGGCGGGATGTGGTGGAGAATCGCATCGACCACCTCGTCCGCGCGGGCGCGCTGGAACGGATTGCGTCCGGTCATGGCTTCGTAGCAGACGACGCTGAGCGAAAAAATGTCGGAGGCCGCTGACAGCGGCTTCAATTCGATCTGCTCGGGAGACATGTAGAGCAGGGTGCCTTTTTGCGCGCGGGTGGTGTGGGCGTCGGCCATATGAGCGACGCCGAAGTCGATGATCTTCACCGAGTCGTCTTCCATCACGAAAATGTTGCTCGGTTTTAGATCGCGGTGTACGAGGCCGCGTTCGTGCGCGGCTTGCAGGCCGCGGCAAGCCTGGGAAATGATGTCGATCGTGCGCTCAACGGTAAGTCGATGGCTAGCTTTGCGGATGAAGTGATCCAGCGTGGTGCCGGGGAGCAGCGGCATCACGAAGTAAGGCTTCTTCTTGCCGTCTTCCTCAAATTCTCCGATGTCGAAGATCTCAACAATGTTGGGATGGCTCATGGAGGCGAGCACATCGCATTCTTTGTAGAACAACTGCAGCGAAGCTGGATCGGGAATGTCGAGGATGGTCTTGACCGCAACTTCGCGGCGCACGACGGTGTCATAGGCCCGGTACACCAGGCCCATCCCGCCCTGGCCGAGGATCTGCCTCACCTCGTAGCGGCCTGCCAGTTTTCTCGGGGAAGCTGGGTTGTCCATGGCGCGCCCTGGTGTCAGGGCTCTAGCATCTTAATCCATCTTGTGGAAAAGTGTAGCTCTTCGTGGGGACATTGAGCCTCGTTTATTAAGGGCAAATCCGGGATTACGGCTTCTCGTTCGCAGCCGGCTCCAACGGTTGCGGGTGCTGAAATCTGGGAGGGTACTGTTTTGGAAATAGGACACTATCCTGACACTACCGAATTGGCTTTTTTTATTGACATTGAACTTTCGTTACTGTAATTGTGACGGGACCAGATTCGTCTCACTTTGTAATTCTGGGGTGTAGTTCTGGGAGGAGTTCAATGACTAGCACTCGTCACGTTCTGCACGCGCTGTTTAGCGTCGCATTGCTTGCCTCCGTGGTAGGAGTTCTTGGCGCCCAGGCGGCGGGCCAGTCCAGCGCGCCACCCATGGGAGCGCCGACGTTATCCACTCAGCCGGTAGTGCATGATCTTCCTGCGGACGTTCCGGGACATACGGAATTTCTGGATTACAAGAACGGATTTCGCGGAGTAGCCTTCGGAACCAGCGTGAAGGAATTCAAGAATCTTGAAGTCTACCGCGATCGAGGCGCCGTGAAGGTTTACCGGAAGACTGACGAGGACTTGAACATAGGGACTTCTGCGGTCACGAACATTACCTACATTTTTGTGCACGACAAGTTTTACGCGGTTTCGATCCACGCCGATGGCCGCAATGGCGCCAATCTGTTAAAGGTTTTCCAGGCGGCGTTTGGCGCGGGCGCGCACCCGGAGGGTGGCCCGACGCAGTATTTCTGGACGGGGAAAGTTGCGAGCGCTCACTTCTTTGAAGATGAAGGGCCCACGCACGAAGTAAGAGGATGGATCGGCAACAATGACATCCAGAAAGACTACGATCAGGTGATGCAGCAGCTTTTCACGGCAGCGGCGCAGCAACTTTAGAGTTCGTCTCAAGCCTTGGCGGCATGGGGAGGGAAACATGGCTCGTCTTCTATCGTTGTACGAGAGAATCCGCAACTGGTTCCTGGTGCTGATCGGGCTGTTGATCGGCGTCCAGATTGGTGTCCAACCGACAAACGCGTCCGCCACCCAGCCGGCGCCGGCCATACCGGAGAGAGTGGCCGCAGTCCGCAGCCGCTTGCAGGAACTCCAGAAGAACCCTGCGGTTGCCGAGAAGAAGAATGACAAGGGCGAAGCGACCCTTGTAGCGCAGTGGGGCAATTGGGGGAATTGGAACAACTGGAGAAACTGGGGAAACTGGTCGTCCTGGAACAACTGGGGCAACTGGGGCAATTACTAGGTTTTGGCTGGAGGTCGGGCGTTGTCCGCTGCTGCCACCGGTAGTCCATGTGATGGGTCAAGTAATAAGGGCGTCAAGCTGCTGGTTTTGCAGCCGACGCCCTTTTGTAATATCGACTGCGATTACTGCTATCTTGCCGACCGCCTGAGCACCAAGAAAATGCAACCCAGGCAGGCGGTCGAGATTGTGGACCGTCTAGTCTCAGCCGGAGTCGTCGGCACCGACCTGAGCATGGTTTGGCATGCCGGAGAGCCGCTGACGCTTCCACCGAGCTACTACCGCGAGGCATTTGAGGGGCTAGCGGCTCGGCGGTACCCTTTCACCATTCGCCATTCCTTTCAAACCAACGCAATGCTCATCAACGATGAGTGGTGCGATCTTTTTCAGAAGTGGGATATCAATGTTGGAGTGAGCGTGGATGGGCCGGCCTCGATCCACGACGCTCATCGAAAGGATCGCGCGGGCAAAGGCACGCACGCGAAGGTGATGGAGGGTATTCGTGTTCTTCAGCGGCGCTCGGTTCCATTTCATACGATTGCAGTGGTTACGGCGGAGTCACTGCTTCATCCAGAGGAAGTGTTCGATTTCTTTCTGAACACCGGAATCGACCGACTGGGCTTTAATATCGAGGAACTCGAGGGCGCTAATAAAACCAGCAGCGTTGCCGGCGACAACATTTCAAATGTCCGGCGATTCTTTGAAGTGATGGCGGAGCGCCAGGAACGCTGCGAGAATAAGATTTCGATTCGTGAATTTGAGAACGCCCGCGCGGCCATACAGGGACTTCGGGGCGGGTCGTCGCCTGGTTCATCGCCTGGGTCGTCGCCTGGTTCATCGCAAGCTTCGTCCCAGGATTTCCGCAACGATCAGACCGAGTCGTTTGCGATACTGACCGTGGCGTGGGATGGCGCGGTGACGGCGTTTTCGCCTGAGTTGATCGACGCGAAAAGTAAAGACTACGGCGACTTCATCCTGGGAAATATTCTTCGTGATCCGATATCAGATATTTTCAGTGCTCCCAAGTATAAGCAAATTGCAAATGCGATCGAGGTAGGCTGCAAGCGTTGTGCTGAAGCTTGCCAATACTTTTCGGTATGTGGCGGAGGCGCGCCGTCCAACAAGTATTTCGAGAATGGCAGTTTTGAATCCACTGAGACGGTGTATTGCCGCAGTGTCATCCAGATACCGACGGACATCATGCTGGAGCAAGCCGAACGCGAGCTTGGAATCTCCGCTCCAAAGAATTCACCGAGGCAGGCGGCATGAACATGCCGCATGACCTGTACATTATCGGACTCGGCGTCGCTCTTCCAGAGCATTTGACGAATCAGGCCATCGACACGATGTCGAGCTGCTGCAAGCTTTTCTCGATTGTTCAGGAACCACTCGCCCAATGGCTCCGGCCCGAGAAAAGGGCGAACATAGAGGTCATCAACCTGTTGGACTCCTATGTTGACGGCAGCATCCGCATGGAAAACTACACGCGCGCGGCGGAAAAGGTGCTGAAGGCGACTGGCGACGGCAGGCCAGTCGGGTACGTTACGTACGGCAATCCCATGGCGTACGATAGCGTCGCTCAGCTCATTGTGAAGAGAGCTTCAGAGTTCGGGCGCTCGGCTCGCGTGCTGCCGGGAATCTCGTCGCTGGATTCGATTCTGTGCGATCTTCAGGTTGATTTGGCGCCAGCCATCCAGGTCTTTGAGGCATCGTGGATGATGGCCTTCGAAATCCTTCCCCGCGTCGACACGCATGTGATTCTGGTGCAGATGGGTCAATTCGGATCTTATCGCGCGCACTACGGTCATCGGCTCGACGGCAGCGCGTTGAGCCGGCTAGTCGATCATCTGGCGTCGGTATATCCCAAGGACCATCGCGTGACATTGGTCCGCTCGACCAATAGCGGAGACCATCCGGAGAAATTATCGAGCTTTACCCTTGAGCGCTTAATCGACGCAACTGCGGAAGAACTGAGCGGTGCGTCGTTGTATATTCCAGCTCTGAGGCAGCCCATCCCCAATGCTGCAATGCTGGCGGAACTAGAAGCGAATTAGCCGGTCGGGATCTCTTCATTCAGGAAACGGAGATTCGGGGATTTATGAAGAATGAAAAACTCTGAGATCTCTTCTTCGTTCCCGATTTTCTTTTTTTGCCTTGTCCTTACTCTTTTATTCATTCGTGTTGCGGCCGCGGGAGGCCCTGCCAGCGAAGCTCCGGCTGGATTCGACAACCGGACCAACGGATTCGTCAGCCAATCCCTTTACGACGCTGACCGCGCGGTCTTCGAAAAACCTGAGACTGTGGCTACTGGACTGGGGCCGATTTACAACGGTCAATCCTGTTTTGAATGTCATCGCAACCCCGTTTCTGGAGGCAATAGCATAATTTCCGTGGCGCGCGCCGGACACCATGACCCGAGCAATGGCATGTTTGTGCCCGCGCCCGGTGGGGTGTTGATGCATGTCCACGCCATCAATCCGGCGATCGATCTCAGTATTCCGGCCAGCGAGAATGTTCGCTCACAGCGCAAGGCCACGTCCATCCTGGGCGATGGCTATGTGGAAGCGATCGATGATGCGACGCTGCTGGCCATTGCAAACAGACAGCGGGAAGAATCGAACGGTCGCATAGCGGGCGTAGCCGTCATGGTGCCGATTGTCGAAGCAGGGAACACACTGCGTGTCGGCCGGTTTGGTTGGAAGAGCCAGCACGCCAGCGTAGTTTCATTTTCCGCCGACGCCTACCTTAACGAAGAGGGAATCACCAACCGGTATTTTCCGGTGGAGAACACTGCCCTGGGGAAATCAGTTGCCGAGTACAAGTCTCTGGCCGATCCGGAGGACGAGCTTCACAGCGATGGCTTCTCACATCTCGATCGGTTTGTTAATTTCATCCGCGCCACCAAGGCGCCGCCGCGCGATGAGAAACTTGCGGCTACAGCTGACGCGCACGCCGGTGAGCAGATTTTTCAGCGGATCGGCTGCAGCATGTGCCATGTGACTTCGATCCAGACTGCGCCAGCCGGAACAAAGATCAATGGTGGCCAGTACCAGGTGCCCGAAGTTCTGGGGGACAAAGTTATCCACCCCTACAGCGATTTCCTGCTGCACTCGCTCAACACCGGCGATGGCATTCCTGTGCAAAGCGGAGGCGATTCCACGGCGAACAGGATTCGCACTGCGCCGCTGTGGGGACTGCGCACGCGTCCCGAGTTGATGCACGACGGAGCTTCGCCCACTCCCGAAAGTGCGATCCTGCGCCACGGCGGCGAAGCTCAGTTGGTGATTGGCGAGTTTCTCAAGCTCTCACCGCGGCAGAGAAAAGAACTGCTGACTTTCCTGAGTTCGCTGTAGCAGAGCGGAACGGTGTTGTCACTTTCCCGTGTAACTGACCCTCCAGATTGAGCCCGACCCGTCGTCGCTCACCAGCAGCGAACCGTCTGAAGCCACGGTCACGCCTACTGGACGTCCCCACACGTTGCCATCCGGCAACACGAAGCCGGTGAGGAAGTCTTCATACTCGCCGCTGGCATGGCCGGTCTGGTGCAGGGGCACGCGGATTACTTCGTAGCCCACGCGCACCTCCTTGTTCCACGAGCCGTGCTCGGAGGCAAAAATGTCTCCCTTGTATTCGGCAGGGAACTGCTGGCCCTCGTAGAAAGTAAGTTCCAGTGACGCATTGTGCGGCTGGAGCAGCACATCCGGCACGATCGCTTTGTCTTTCAACTCCGGATGCTTCCCCTGATGCCGCGGATCCTGATGCGCGCCCATATACCACCACGGCCAGCCGTAGAAACCGCCTTCCTGCACGTGAGTGATGTAGTCGGGGACAAGGTTGTCGCCGAGCGCGTCACGCTCATTCACCGAGCACCAGAGTTCACCGGTTTGCGGGCTCACCGCAGTTCCGCCCCCGGCATTGCGAATGCCGTAGGCATACACGCTCAGCTTGCAGTTCGCAGGATCGCAGACCAGAATGTCAGCGCGGTCTTTTTCTCCGGGATGCGTGTCGGGATCATTTATGTTTGACGCCGAACCCACCGCGACAAACATTTTCTTACCGTCCTGCGAGAAGGCCACCGCCCGCGTGTCATGCCCGCCCGGCCCTGGAAGATCGGCAATATGTTGCGGTGAGCCGCTCGCTTTCAAGTCGCCGCTACGATAGGGGAACCGAACCACCTCGGTTGTGTTGCCGACGTATAGCCATTGCGGATCAGGTCCCGGAGGGTAGAACGCCAGGCCGTACGGATGTTTCAAGCCGCTCGCGAAAACGGCGGATTGCTCCGGCTTGCCATCGGCGGTCAGCCCGCGGAACACGCGGATGCGCCCCGGATCGCTTTCAGCAAGAAAAATGTCGCCGTTCGGAGCTGTGCGCAAGGTCCGGGGATTGTCGAGCCCCGAACCATATAGTTCCACCTTGAATCCAGGAAGCGCCACCGGCCAGACATTTTCCGGCCGCGCCACGTGTTCCGGGCCGTTATTCGCCGATTGAGTGGCATAGGGTTGCGGCAGATCGTTCACCGTGATCTTGCGCACCGTGCCCGGCTTTTCGTAGCGGAAGTCGGTGAAGGGCGGCGTCGGTGGCGGCGCCTTCAGCTTGGATGTGCTCGCGTCGGGGGGCGCGGCCGGGGCTGGTTGATTGTTGAGCGCCGGCAACACCGACGTTACATAGGTGACGATCTGCCAGCGCTGGCTCGCCGGTAATTGTGCCCATGAGGGCATTCCCTTGTCTAGGTCACCGCTGGTGACGAACCAGAACACTTCGCCGGGCTTAACCGAATCAAGTTTCCCATCCACCAGCGACGGGATACTGCCCGTGCCTTTTCCCACTATGCCGTGGCACGACCGGCAATACTTTGCGTAGAGCGGCTTCCCGGCCTGTGCGGCAGCATCGTCGCCCGCATAGGGATTCTTCATCTCCTGCGCCGACTCCGGCGCGTTGTGGAATTTTGTATCCACGTCGAGCGCGAACAAAGAAAGCGGGGGAAGCAGAATTGTCGCGGCGATGATGGCGGAAGAATTGGCAAGTAAGCGCATGAGTCCTCTCAGAGATGGTTCGTGCTTGTTCCCAGGGATATTCTTCGTAACGTTGGATGCAATTGAGCCGGGCTTCGACGCGAAGGAAAGTCAACTCTTGGTTCGACTTGGGTTGGTGTGGATAGAACTCTTCATTTCCCTCTGGTTCTATCTCCCGTGACCTGCTCGTACCAGAGCCGGTGATAAAAACGCGCCCAGGCGGCAGAGACGCGCCCGCGGACCATGGCAAGAAACGATTCCGGCTCCATGAAGACGCTCATATAAATATGAATGATGAATGCTCCAATGGTTGCCATCGCTGCGATCACGTGAACCGTCACCGCCAGGTAACGCAGCCAGCGCAGACTCCACGGAATTGATTCGACGAACCACAGCCCTAACCCCGAAATCAGCAACAGAATCACCCCGCAAAACATCACCCAGTAGAACAGCTTCTGGCCGTAATTGAAGCGGCCGACCGGCGGCAGCTTCTCATCCTCGTTCTCGATGTAGTAATTGATCGCCTTCCACCAGCGCCGGTCCGCGTCGGTCGTAGCCAGGTCGCCGCGCCACATCTTGTACATCCATCCCACCGACAGCGTGAAGGCCACGCCAAACCAGGGATGCCAGAAGCGGGCCGTCGGTCCGCCTCCCACCAGCGCTGCCAGCCAAAACATGTAGGGCGACCAGAAGGCCAAGCCTGTGATCAGACAATAGATGTAGAACAGAGAGCCAAGCCAGTGGTGGACCCGCTCACTCAACGTGTAGCGAACAATCTCGCTGCCAGACTCGCCAGTCGCGCGTGCGGAGGAAACGACGTGCGAAGTGCTCACGGCCGGCCTCCGTTCTCATGCTTCTCTCCATCCACTTCCTTCGGACCAAAGCGCAAGTAGTGCAGCGTCACGCCCAGGATTCCTCCCAGCATGGCAAGATTCCCAATCCACTTCGCTGGTCCTTTCCAGAAACGGACAAGAAACGGTATGCGAGGATCTTTCGGCAATCCACCATACGCTTCGGGATTGGTGACATCGTGAAGCACATAGATGACGCCGGTTCCGCCCACTCCTGCGGGATCATAGACACCTGCCTTCTCGATGCCGTAATTATCCCGAAGCTGTTTGGCGCGAGTCTGGGCGAGATCCACCATGTCGTCCTTGCTGCCAAAGTGGAGACATCCGGTGGGGCATGACTTAATGCAGGCCGGCTCCAGTCCCTCGCTCACCCGGTCGACGCAAAGCGTGCACTTGAACATCTTCTTGGTGGTGGGATTGAACTTGGGAATATCAAAGGGACATCCGCTAACGCAATAGCCGCAGCCAATACAATTCTGCTGCTGGAAATCCACAATGCCATTGGTGTACTGCACGATCGCGCCGTCCGCGGGACAGGCCGTCAGACAGCCGGGATCGGCGCAGTGCATGCACTGGTCTTTGCGCATGAGCAGCGTAATGCTGCCATCTTCGCGCTCGTGCTCGTTGAACTTGATGAGGTTCCAGTAATTCCACGCGGTTTCCGGCATGGTCTGGTAGCTGTTGTCGAACACCGTGTCGGTGAACGTATATCCGTTCCACTCGAGGCAGGCGACTTCGCAGGCCTTGCAGCCGATGCAGGTAGTGGTGTCGATCAGTTTGCAGACCTGATAGTCGCGCTCGACGTCCTCGCCGGGAGCGACTCCAGCGTGGCCGGATATTCTCTTGATCGATAAAGTTGCCTGGCTCATAAAATCCGCTTCTAGCTTCCAGCTTCCAGCTTCTAGCTCTTAGCTACCAGCCACCTTGATCGGCCAGGAGCCAGCAGCTAGAAGCTATTCACGCTTTTTCCACCTTCACCATGAAGCCCTTGAACTCCGGCGTGTATGCGTTCGGATCCACCACCGTCGGCGAAAGCCGGTTCAGGAGGGTTCTCGCGTTTCTGTCGGCGTCTTCCTGAATGCCGCGATAGCCCTGGTGAATCGGAATCCCGATCTGGTAAACCTTCTTGCCGTCGATCGTCATCGGCTTGATACGCTTGGTGACAAACGCTTTAGCAATGTAGTAACTCCGCGCGCTCGTGACCTTCACCTTGTCGTTGCCCTTGATTCCCAACTCAGCGGCTAACTCGATCGGAATCTCGATGAACGGCTCGGGAATCAGCTGGACGTTCATCTGATTATTCTTGGTCCAGTAGTGGTAGTGCTCAGTAAGCCGGTAGGTCGTGCAGACGACGTTGAAACCATCGCCCAGCGTGGAGTACTTGTCCATTGCCGTCTTGAGCTTCTTGACCACGGGATTATTCTGCTGGCCCGGGTGCAGCGCATTCTGCACCGGGCTTTCGATCGGCTCGTAGTGCTCAGGGAAAGGGCCGTCGGCAAATGCGGCTAGGGGCGCGAAGATTCGGCCGATGCCTTCAGGATTCATGATGAACGGACCCATGTGATCTTTGGGATTGGAATCGGGTTTGAAGTCCGGAACGTCGTTGCCCGCCCAGCTTTGCGCCGACTCATTCCACCAGACCTGCTTCCGCGTCGAGTCCCATGGCTTGCCTGCCGGGTCGCACGAGGCACGGTTGTACAACACCCGCCGATTCGCCGGCCACGACCATGCCCAATTCTGATAGATGCCCTGGCCTGACGGATCTTCTGTGCCACGGCGGAGGGTAAGATTTCCCGCCTCGGTCCAGCTTCCGGAATAAATCCAGTTCCCACACGAAGTTGTGCCGTCGTCTTTCAACCACGCGAATCCCGGCAACTGCTGGCCTTTCTTGATGGTGACCTGCGTCTTCGGGTCAGTAAGGTCCGCCAGGGCTTTGCCGTTCAACTCTTTTAGCAATTCCCCAAGTGCGGGATGTTGCGGATTGGTGTAGCCCCACGTCAGATTCAAAATTGG
The DNA here is from genome assembly GCA_963841125.1 of uncultured Acidobacteriaceae bacterium. GTDB lineage: Bacteria > Acidobacteriota > Terriglobia > Terriglobales > Acidobacteriaceae > Sulfotelmatobacter. The sequence goes on along the minus strand of CAWJBH010000003.1, from coordinate 442,446 downwards.
ATCGGGGAACTTGCCGCCCTGCGTCTGGTACAGCTCGCGCACTTTCAGGAAAATTTGCGCGATGATGTCTTGATCGAGACGCGCCTGGCCCGGAGGCGGCACGGCGACGTTTTTCCACTGCAGCCAGCGCGCCGAGTTGGTCATCGAGCCGTCTTTTTCCGCGAAGCCGGCGCAGGCTAGGCGATAGACCGTCGTGTTGATAGTCTTCATTTCGTCGGCGGTGATGCCCGGCGACTTCCAGAACTCGCTGGTCTCATCGGGATAAATCTCGCCGACCACCAGGAAGTCCGCCTTCTTGAGCGCCTCGATATTTTTTTGTGAATCCGGCCCAATCGCCACACCGTTCATGCCGAAGGCGAACAGGCCCTTCACCGAGCCGCGATACATGTTGTCCCAGATCTGCGTCCAGGAGTAATTGCGATCGACCTTCGGCATGTAATCGAAGGCGAAGTCGTTTTCTTTCGTAGCCGCATCGCCGTACAGCGCTTTCAAGTAAGAGACGGCGAACTTCGGCGTGTTCGACCAGTAGTTGAAAGAATCCCATGGCTCCGGCTTCGACGCGGTGGGTGTAGTCCGCTTCATCCAAGCGGCCAGATCGGTATCCGTCGGGTTCGGCACTTTCAAATAACCCGGCAGAATGTCGAACACTCCGCCCATGTCGGTTGCGCCCTGAATGTTGGAGTGGCCGCGCAGAGCGTTGACGCCGCCTCCGGCGCGCCCCACGTTGCCCAGCATCAACTGCAGCATGGCGGCGGTGCGGATAATCTGCGTGCCGAAGCTGTGCTGCGTCCAGCCTACGGCGTACAGAATGGTGGCGACCTTCTTCATGTCGCCATCTTTGCGGATGGAAGTGTATAAGTCGGCGGCCTTGAGGAATTGATCTTTAGGAATTCCGGTAATGCGCTCGACCATTTCCGGCGTGTAACGGGAATACTGCTGCTTCAACAACTGAAACACGCAGCGGGGATGCTGCAACGTCAGATCGTAAGCCACTTTCGGAGGAAGCCCCGGCAGCGGCTTGGCCGCTCCCACGGGCGGTGGGCCGGGGGTCGCAGCGGTCGCAGTATGTGTGGCCGGTGCCGGGGTAGCAGGAGGTGCCGCAGTGACTGCGCCGGTGTCGTTGCCGTACTCGTAAGTCCACGAAGACCGGTCGTAAGTCTGCGAACCCGCATCGAAGCCGGAGTACAACCCATCTTCGGGCAGCTTGAAGCCTTCCTTCACAATGAAGGCGGCGTTGGTGTAGTTGACCAGGTAATCGTGCGCGATGCGGTTATTTTCAATCGCATAGCGGATCACACCCCCCAGGAATGCAATATCGGCTCCGGCGCGAATCTGCACAAACTCATCCGCCACCGCCGCCGTCCGCGTGAAGCGCGGATCGACCACGATCATCTTCGCATTGCGGGTGCGTTTGGCTTCAATCGCCCACTTGAAGCCGCAAGGATGGTTCTCGGCGGGGTTTCCGCCCATGATCAACATCATGTCGGTGTTCTTGATGTCGACCCAGCCATTCGTCATGGCCCCGCGTCCAAATGTTGGTCCCAAACTTGAGACCGTAGGGCCGTGTCAAACCCTGGCCTGGTTTTCTATATAGGTGAGGCCCATGCTGCGCATGGTTTTCACCACGAGGTAGTTGAACTCATTGGTGTCGGTGCAGCCGCCGGTGAACGCAATGCTTTCGCAGCGGTTTACCGTGCGGCCCAGCGCGTCTTTCTCAACGAAGGAGTCGTCGCGTGTCTTCTTCGTCCAGTGTGCGATCTCGTCGATAGCCTGCGTCCAGCCAATATCTTCCCAATGATCGGAGCCGGGCCGCCGCACCTGTGGCTTCAGCAGCCGCCTCGGGTTCAGGATGTCCTGCTCAAGCGAAGCCCCCTTGGGACACAACGTGCCGCGATTGATGGGATGGTCCGGGTCGCCCTCGACGTGGATCACCTGCGGCGTGACGTTCTTCGCCTTGTCGCCGATCGTGTAAATGAGGACGCCGCAGCTTACGGAACAATATGGGCAGGTCGACCGCGTCTCAGTGGCGCGCGCAATCTTGAGTTCTTTGAGTTGCGCGACGGCGGGAGTCAGATCGAATCCCAGGAGAGAGAAGCCCGCTCCACCAACGAGCGTGCCTTTAAGGAATGTTCTGCGGGAAACTTCCATTGCGCATCCTCCGACTGCCTCGATCTCAAGCCGAACGGACTGCACCCCAATATTTGCAGAAAACTATAAACCTGCCCCCGCACCGCAGTCAATGCGATGAACGCTGGAGATTAATGAGGCTCCGTGGAACAGTTGCGTACCATCAAACGAAGCCCCATAATCGGCGCGTGGCCATCACTCCCTGGCAGCAGCGCATCCGGCGCGCCGAACGACTCGCCGCCCAACATCCCTTCGCCGCCGAGATCCTCGGCTTCTACATCCCTGTAGCTCGCTTCCAGGAGGGCCTCTACCAGCGCCTCGAACAAAGTAGCGCCGGCGGCCCTTCGGCAGGCTCAGGGCAGGCTGACTGGGCGTCCCGCCCGCTCTCCGGCCAGCGAGACGATGGCGCTACGAAAACCCTGCTCGACAGCTTCCCGTCATTCCTCTCGCTCGTAGAAGAAAAGGCTCCAGCGCTCCTCGCCCAGGTTGCGCGCGATCTGCGCAGCTCAGATCCAAGTTCATGGACTGAGCTATTCGCCGAATGCTGGACCCATATCGACGCGCCCACCGATCCCCGTGAATTCCTTGTGCTCGCCTTTTTCCAGCCCTACGCCGAACTGGCCCGCGCCCGCGCTCCACTGCAACTGGAGGGCTACACATCCCTGCTGTGTCCATTCTGCAATCGCAAGCCCGCGCTCGGAGTGCTACGCCAGCAGGGCGACGGCGGCCGCCGCAGCCTGTTCTGCGGCGTCTGCCTCACCGAGTGGGAGTTCCGGCGCATCATCTGCCCAGGATGCGGCCAGGAAGACCATGCCAAACTTCCCGTCTACACCGCAGAAGCATTCCCTTACATCCGCGTCGAGTGCTGCGACGCATGCCAAACCTACATAAAGTCCATCGACCTCACCAAGAACGGCCTCGCCAATCCTCTGGTCGACGAACTCGCCTCTGTCCCGCTCAGCCTCTGGGCGCGAGAGCACGGATACGCGAAGCTCCATCCCAATCTGCTCGGAATGTGACTTAAGTCACCAACCTGCGTTTTCGCCCGATCCGCACGGCTTTGTAACTTTTCCCTCGTCATACAACCTTCCTTGCTAAATACTTGATCAGACTGCAATAAAGCCGTATAAGCTTTAGGAAACAGCGGGATCATCTCCGACGGAGCGTTCATGCAATTTTGGAAATTCCTTTTGCCTCTTGTAGCCTCAACACTCTGCTTCGCCACACAGTCCGACCGCATCACCGGACCCATCGATTCCAGACAGACAATTCTTTTGGCGAAGAGCCATCATCCCAAAGCGCAACCTCAATATGACTTTGGCCTCGCCGATCCATCGTTGAAGCTAGGCTATATGACGTTGCTGATGGCTCCCTCGCAGAGCCAGCAGCAGGAACTTGACCAACTCCTCGCGCAGCAGCAGGATCGCTCTTCGGCTCTCTACCACAAGTGGCTCAGGCCTGATGAGTTTGCGGATCGCTTCGGTCTTAGTGAAAACGACTTGAAAAGGGTGACTGACTGGCTCAAGTCCGAAGGTTTCCAGATCCTTAGCGTTGGCGGCGGTCATAACTCCATAATCTTTAGCGGAAGCGCCGCGCAGGTGCAGCGTGCCTTCGGAAGCGAGATTCATAACTACAAGGTCAACGGGGAAGCGCACATCGCCAACTCCACACCGCTTATGATTCCGGCCGCGCTCAGCGGCATCGTCCGCAGCGTGATGGGCCTGCATGACTTTCGTCCGCACCCTAATCGCGTTCGGGGCGCAGGTGGCAACCGCACCGCCCACCCCGGCTACTACGACGCAAATTTCCTGTGGCCCAACTTCCTCGCTCCCGGCGACATTGCCACCATCTACGACATCAATCCGCTGTACACAGCGTCCACTCCGATCGACGGAACGGGGCAAACGCTCGCCATCGCCGGGCAGACCGACATCTTTCTGGACGACATCAACGATTTCCGCAACGGTTTCGGGCTCACTCCCATCCCCACCGCGGGCAGCGGCGCATGCACGACCACTGCGGGCGGAATTGTCATCGCGCCGTGCGACACCACGAATTTCAAGTATGTGCTATTGGGTACCGACACCGGCTCAGTCTCCGCCGACGACATTCTCGAAGCCGACACGGATATCGAATGGTCCGGAGCTGTCGCCCGCAACGCGAAAATCATCTTTATTAACGGCGAGACGAACAACGGTGTCTTCGACGCGGTGACCGCCGCCATTAATCCCCCGGCGGGGCCGCCTCTCGCGTTCGTCGTCAGCGCGAGCTACGGGGAGGGTTGCGAGGCTCAGGCAACTCTTGACCTGGAAACCGTTTTTCAACAGGGCAACGCCGAAGGAGTCACCATCCTGAACTCGTCTGGCGATACCGGCGCTGCGAATTGCGACTACACCCCGCCAAACAAAACTGCCCCATTCGACCCAGCCATTGGTGGACTGGGCGTAAGTTACCCTGCCAGCAGCCCGGAAGTTACGGCAGTCGGTGGCAGTGAAATCACGATCGCCAACGACGCCAACCCTCCCAACCCCGCTTTGTGGAGCACCATCATCGGCCTCAATGGCGGCACGGCCGTCACCTACATTCCTGAGATTGCCTGGAACGACGATGAACAATTTGGGGCGTTCTGCAATGCCAACATCGGCAACTCGCAGTTCGCTTCGTTATGTGACCCCAAGCCGGGCGTGCAGGTAACCTCCGCACAGACTTTCCAGCAGGATTACTGGATTTCAAGCACCGGCGGTGGCGCCAGTAACTGTTGGTACGAGACCGCTTCCGGCGTGTGTCTGGGAGCGGGTCCGGGCCCGACAACCGGGGGCGGCTTCGCGCAACCCGCGTGGCAGCACGGACTGTCGGTCCACGGTGCCCCCGCCGGGGTTCGGTACATTCCCGACGTCTCCCTTTTTGCCTCACCCAACTTTCCGGGCTACGTCATCTGCACGCCGCAAGCTCCACCCGCTAACAACAGCACGTGTGTCAGCGGAATCGCTACCGCCGTGGACACTTACCAATCTCTGGTGGGCGGCACCTCAGTCTCTTCCCCGAGTTTCGCCGGAGTCTTGACCCTGCTCAACCAATTTGCGGTGGTAAATGGTCTCCAAAGTACGCCGGGCCTGGGCAATGTCAATCCAATGCTCTACACTTTGGCCGCTAGTCCGTCCAACGGCGTTTTCCACTCGGTCACCAGCGGAGACAACAACGTTTACTGTAAGGCAAATACGCCCGCTGGACAGCCTGTGAACGTGCAATGCCCGGCAGCGGGAGTGATGGGCTACAGTGCGGCCGATTTCGACGCGACCACACACTACAACCTGGTCACCGGCCTCGGCTCCGTCGATGCCAACGCCCTCACCGTCGCCTGGAAAGCGGCGATTGAGCCGGACTACTCGCTCACGGCTGGTACCCTGACTCCCAGCCCTGTGTCCGCTGGACAATCAGCATCCTCGACCTTAACCATCTCGGCGGTCAGCGGTTCTACCGGTACCGTCGTGAATTTCAGTCCGAGCAGTTGCACGGGCCTGCCCGCAGGCGCGACCTGCAGCTTTAATCCCGCCAGCGTCAATTTTGACGGAGTAGATAACGCAACGACTACGTTGACGATCTCCACTGTGCCAAACATGGCACCGTCGGGTCCGCAGTTGGTTACTATTACTCCCACCAACTCATCGAACTCGGCGCAGGTCGAACTGACCGTGACTACGACCGCTGAGACTTTCAGCCTCAGTACAACCAGCGGGGCCCAGACTTTCACTGTGGTTGCGGGCGGAAGCGCCCCGGTCGGGGTTACAGTCAATAGCACAACTGGCTTCATCGTGGGCAGCGGGGCCGGCGCGACCACAGCCTTGCCTCTCACTTATAGTTGCTCGGGGAGTCCGGCATTGGCTGCAGCAGAAATCTCCTGCCAGATCAGCCCCGGTGGCAACCAGCCGACCAACGCGACCGCAGTGACGGTCACTCTGGGGACGACGGCGCCGACGACGGAACTGCGACCACCCTTGGGTGGCAAGCGCGTCTTCTACGCCCTGCTGCTTCCTGGCTTGTTTGGCATTGTTTTCGTGGCGGGGTCGCGCGCCCGGGGCTTGCGCCTGCTCAGTCTGATGGTGGTTCTCGGTTTCTCCACGCTGTGGTTGGCTTCTTGCGGTGGCGGCAGCGGCACCAACAGCAACCCGGCGAACCCAGGGACGCCGGCTAACACCTATATCATCACGATTAGCGCCACCACCGGCGGAGCGAACCCGGTCACCAACTCCAACGTGCCTTTTACGTTTAATCTCAAGGTAGGAAACTAACGCCGGAAGAAGGTGGCCAGTGATCGGTAGGAATCCCAGATCAAGCCGATTTTTCGGAACACTGATCACTGAACACTGAACACTGATCACTGACCGCTGATCACTGACCGCTGATCACTGACCGCTGATCACTGACCGCTGACCACTGAGTTCCCGACAGCCATGTCCTCCTGTGCAAAAGGACTTTCACTTGCCCCTTGCGCCGCCGCGCCGGGGCGAGTAGCATTATGTTGTTCCCATTGGCCTCGTTCCCGCGTAGGCCTTCCGCGTCCCAGGCCGTTCCCGGCGGCGCGACGGATCCGATAACGGATAACTGAATACGCAAAATTTAAAAGCTTTTTTCGCCAGTACGAGTTTGCTTCACCAAAGAGCGGTTCATCGCGACTACGATCACGATTGCGTCCAGCCCAAACCGCAATCCCGCATGGAAAGTTGGCCATGCCCCCCGAGCGCGGTCGCGAGACTGATTAGCCGCGATGCTGATAGTTGACGGGTTTAGTTGAGTCAAGTGGATAGGATCCCGCAAGAAAGTGGCTGTGCGCCTGATGTTGTTAGAGCCTGCCGCAACCAATGATGGGGAACCTGAAATCTGGGCACCTGAAATCGTGAATTTTGCAATCCTGCACCGAGTCGAAGACCCGGCCCAGCAGGCTTTGAGAGGACTATGAACGCAGGACCAGGAAGACCCTCCGGTGGCGGAGGCAGAAGCCGACGGCGTCGCGGACGCCGCCCGAACAATCCCCGCGGCCCCCGCCCCGCCGGCCCCAGCCAGTCGCGCCACAATCAGGATGGCATTTACACCGCGCCCATGGATCACAGCTATCGCGCCGCATTGTCCGGCAACGGCAATGGCCAGGGCGCCCGCCGGGGCCCTCGGCCCGGCTTTGCTGCGCCTTACGCCCCGGCTGATCCGGAACCGTTGCCCGCATTGCGTGAAGATTCCAACTCGCGCATCTTTGCCTTCGTCGACGACCTGTTCTTCGCCGCCAAGATTCAGGAAACCGCGCGCAAGCTCAACGTTAAAGTCGAGTTCACCAAGAACGACAAGGACCTGGCCGAGCGCATGCAGCAGAACGGCGAAGAAAAGCCCTCGCTGATCATCTTCGATCTGAACAACGTCAACGCCAAGCCGTTGACGCTCATTCCCAAGCTGAAGGCGAAGCTCAAGAAGGGGACTTCGATCATCGGATTCCTCTCGCATGTGCAGGGTGATCTGAAGCAGAAGGCCCATGAGGTGGGCTGCGACATGGTTCTGCCCCGTTCCGCCTTCTCGCAGAACCTTCCCCAACTGCTGCGCCGCCACGGAGCACCGGAAGACGAGAATCCTACGGTACAGTAGGCATTCCGCGATTTTGAACGTTGCTGCGGGGGCACCTAAAGCAGGCAAGACCGGGAGGGAATGTCTACGGCTCAGAGAAAATCTGCTGTAGTCCTCTGAGTTCCTGCTTCATCTCGTCCAGCAGGGCGGGCAGCGCGGCAACCTGGGGAAACTGCGAATCCATTTCTCGGGTCTTCTCTTTACGCTTTTGAGAAAGGACAGCCGAGAAAGCCGGATCGAGGGCCTTCACGGTCTCGCGCAAAGCCAGCACCTCCTTCATCAGCGCCAACAAGGCCACATTCTGCTGCTTACTATACTCAAGCGAAGCGCCTAAGCAGGCCATAGTGCCGAGCACGGTAGATTTTATAAATTTGTCTGTCACGCGTCTTCCTCCTCGTATCTCGCAGCATGCGGTGACTACAACCGAATCTCAACGGCTGCCGCAGCTTGCAAACCAGAAACCGGAAACTGCTTCCTCACCCCGGAGGCCAGTTCAGCCCGCGTCCCCCCAAAAGATGGACGTGGAGATGAAACACCGACTGACCCGCTCCCGGCCCCACGTTCAGGACGGTACGGTATCCCTGCTCGATATCTCGCTGGCGCGCAATTTCGGCCGCCGCCAGATGACAGCGTCCGATCACCTCGGCGTCCTCAGTCTGCGCTTCGTTCAAACCAGCAAAATGTTTCTTCGGGATGACCAGTACGTGCGTGGGAGCCTCTGGGTTGATGTCTTCAAAGGCAAACACGTAGGGATCCTCGTAGACTTTCTTCGAGGGAATCTCGCCGCCGATAATACGGCAGAACAGGCAGTTGCCGCTGGGGTCAGCCATGGGGAGGGCTCCGGCGAGAGCATACCATTGACGTTGCAGGGCTGGCCAGTCGTTAGTTCATGCGCCGATCAGGTTGAGCAACTGGCTGCTGGCCCTGATCATTAGCCCTGACCACCGGCCTTACCACCGGCCACTAGTCAAGCCTCACGAGAAACACCCCGCCCTCAGGGGTTTGCGTTTCGGCGGCGAGTTCCTGGGCGCGCTGGCGATCGTCGCCGGCCACCCGTACCAGCACCCACCAGCGGCCTACGGGGCTGTTGAAACGTTGCACTTTCGCCGTGTGGTAGCGGCGGGTGAGGTGGTCGGCAAGGTTCGTCGCGGCATCTTCGTCCGGGAATCCACCAATCTGTACCGCCCACCTTCCACCCGTTTCAATGGGCACCGGGGTTTGGATCACTTCCAACTTCACTTCGGCGACTCCCGGCTGGTAAACGTCGAGTTTGCGCGCAGCGGCCAGCGACAAATCAAGAACACGGCCGCGGATAAAGGGACCCCGATCGGTAATGCGCACCACCGCCGTGTGGCCAGTCTTTAGATTGGTGACACGCACGATCGAGCCCAGGGGCAGGGTGCGATGCGCCGCCGTCATCGCGTTCATGTCGTAGATTTCGCCATTCGATCCTCGCCGGTTGTGATACGGCGGACCGTACCAACTCGCCCGGCCAACTTCGGTGGCTAGCGATGGGCCAGGAGGAATGGTGGGCTGCTCGATATCAGAGGCGCTCCTTTCATTGCTGTTCTTGGAGTCGGGCAGGGGAGCATTCCTGGAGATGCTCGCTGCCGGCGGCGGTGCAGGCGATTCGGCTACGGCCGGCTCCGGTGGCGGCGGCATATTCACGCGTGCCTGCTTGGGGTGGCCGCAGCCTGTGAGGAGTAGCAACAGGGTTGCAATCAGAATCAAGATTGCCGCGCAGCGAAGCAGTACCGTGCGGCCAAGCGTCATTTTCCGGAGGCTTTTTGCTGCTCCATGTAGTCGGCCAGTTCGGTGAGTTTTACGCTGGCTGTCCGAAGCGCCTTGGTCGAGTGCTGGCGCACGGCAGGTACCACCTCGTCGTTCAGGTATTTTATGAATTCCGGAATCTCTTTCTCGATGCGTTCGGCAGCCTCGGCGACCTTCTTGCTGACGCGCGCCGACGCGTCTTCCACCTTGCGGTTGAAGTCGTTCATGATATTCCTCGATGCTGTAGGGCGTGAATAAACTCACGCGGATGTTGCGGATGCCAGGCAGGACTATTATTTCGTGCCGGGCGGCGTGGGTCAATGGCGGGGGAGGATCGCTCATTAAGAATTTGAAGGATGAAATCCTTGATAAAGTAAGGACAGTGTCAAAGCTGACCTTCAAGGCCGATAGCATTCGAGTTGAAGCGGTGAGTAGCAAGGCCAGAGCGGGTCTCCCATCGACCATCGAGGAACATCTAGAACTTTTCGACGCTAATACCAGATGGCTGGACGAACTTCAGGCCAAACAACTGAGCGAGGCGAATGCTCAAGGCACGCGGATCACGCGGGAAAATCGAGGTTGGACGCGCGAAGATCTCTATGAGAATTTGCGCGGCTTCTCTCAGTGACCCACCCTCAGCAAAAGCGGTTTCGCGCGAGCCTGTTGACTTGGTATGACCGTTATCGGCGTGATCTGCCGTGGCGCGCCTGCCGCGATCCCTACCGCGTGTGGCTTTCCGAGATCATGCTGCAGCAGACGAGGGTAGCGGCGGTGATTGAGCACTACCGCGAATTTCTGCGGCGTTTCCCTACAGTTAAGAAACTGGCCGCGGCGCGCGAAGCCAGCGTGCTTGCTGCGTGGAGCGGCCTCGGTTACTACCGGCGGGCGCGCATGCTGCATGCGGCGGCAAAGGTGATCGTGCGCGAGAAAGGTGGAAAGTTTCCGGCGACCAAAGAAGAACTGCGGGCGCTGCCCGGGGTTGGCCGCTACACAGCGGCCGCGATCGCAAGCATTGCGTTCGACGAGCCAGTCGCGGTCGTCGACGGAAACGTCGAGCGCGTATTGCAGCGCGTAGCAGGGAAGCGACTGGCCGGAGAAGAACTGTGGGCGGCGGCGAATCACCTGCTGGATGCGAAGCGGCCAGGCGACTTTAATCAGGCAATGATGGAATTGGGCGCTGTAGTATGCACGCCGCGCGCGCCGGAGTGTTTGACGTGTCCCGTGGTCGAACTGTGCGCAACCCGCGGAGAACTGGCGCTGACTGGAAAAACAGTACCGCAGAAAAAACGGGAGATTCGTTACGCGCTAGACTGCAAGAACCGCGCCGTGTTTCTGGTGCAACGGGCGCGGAACGAGTCGCTGATGCCGGGGATGTGGGAGTTGCCAGAGCCGGCAAGCACAAATGGAGACGGCCCTGCATTCACTCTGCAGCATTCGATCACTGTGACGAACTATACCGTACGGGTGTGGCGCGAGGCCGCGTTATCGCGCAAGTCCGGAAAATGGATCCCGGTGGGGCGACTGGGGAAAGTGGCGCTCACGGGGCTGGCGAGGAAAATTCTGCGTAAGGCAGAAATGTTCTGAATCTTCATTTGCTCCCCTAGGGTTTCGGGACTAACATTTCCTGGCATGAAGCTGCGTCTGCCTTCCCTGACTCTTCCGCTTGCCGCAGCCTTGTCTTTGCTGGGATCGGTTGAGAATGGGCAGACTCAAGAAGGGGTTGCCAGCGTAACAAGCCGAAACATCGATTCTTCCAGACTGACCACTGAACACTGACCACAGCTTCGCTCGCATCATCTAAAATGTAAGCAGCTCAGAGCGGTGAGCCGCATGCGCTGGCTGCAAAGCATCCTGAAATCACGAACCGGAGGACGACCCATGGCGGCATTGACCGCGGGCACCAAGGCGCCCGATTTTGAACTGAAAGCGATCGATGGCACACGCTTCGTGCTGAGCGAGGAACTGGCTCGTGGGCCGGTGGTGCTCGCTTTTTTCAAGGTGTCATGTCCTACCTGCCAGTATGCGTTTCCATTTCTGGATCGACTGGAGCGGGCGTACGGGCACCAGGGCGCGAGGATCATCGGAGTTTCGCAAAACGATCTCAAGCAGACCTCCGCGTTCACCAAAGAATTTGGCGTGACCTTCCCAGTGCTGCTCGATGATACGGAAACCTATCCCGTGTCGAACGCTTACGGATTAACGAACGTCCCGAGCGTGTTCTGGATAGCACAAGACGGCGACATTGAAATCTCCAGCGTCGGCTGGGTGAAGTTGGATTTTGAAGAGGTCAGCCGAAAGATGGCGGAGGCGCAAAGCATTCCGCCGGCCTCGTTGTTCAAGGCCGGAGAGGATGTGCGCGATTTCCGCGCCGGTTGAGGCTCGAAGAACTGATCCCGCGGTCGCGGGAAAGCCAGAAGCGCGCGATTCTGGAATCAACACATCAACCCACAGAAATCAACAATTGTTTCGTGAATGGCCGCGGCCGCTTACCCCGTAACCTAGGTAACTTTAGCCCCCCTGCCTCGCATGCTAGCCTCGATATATACATGTGTAATCAGTAGCTTCCAAGAATTTTCAGCCATTTACGATGCCTCGACTTCCAATCTTTCGGCTGGGTAAAGAGCCCGACCAACTGGCTCTGCCGGAGATGATTGCGGCTGCGCCGTCGATCGCGCTCGAAGAGCTCGCGGTGGGGGTCGACAACCTTCGGCACGATGTGGCCCTGAGCCCGCGCTTCGTGGAAGCGGCGCGAGCGCAAGTGATGCGCTTGATCGTGCGCCACGGCGAACTGGAAGGATTGCTCGCCGCCGAGGCGACACAGAAAACTCCTGGCCCGTCGTGGATGAGAAACGCTGCGGTGGGGCAAACTCGCACCTCACGGGAAAAATCTGACTGGAAGCCGCTGCTGACCGACCTGCACCTGGCCGCTCTGAACCGCGCCAAGAAAGAAGAAAACATTTCCGTCGACCTGCTGGCGCGGCTGGCCGTGACCAAGTTTCTCCGCACCGAGATGAACCAGCAGTTCGCGCAAGTGCTGGAGCGATGCCGTGTGCTGTTGAAGAGTTACGAGGGCATCCGTCAGGGTAAAGCGGTGGAGTATCGCGAGCGCGTGGCCGCCTTTCAGGTGCGCAAGAAGATCATCCTGCGCAAGACAGGGCAGGATCTTTTCGAAACCTTGCGCGAGATCGAGAAAGAAACTCTGGCGCGGATGCGGCGGTCATTATTTGGAGAAGCGAGGTCTGCAGAAGCCAAGCTCGCCGACGGGAAGACCGGTGAGCCGGGCGGCGCAGGCCTCGGCAGCTACGGCCTGTTCCTGAACCGTTTGGCGTTTTCCGAAGACGGCCGCGACGACTATCTGTGTGCCGAACATTACGTGATGCTGGGCAATTGGGATCGCGATCCCGACCGCTACTCGAGCCTGAAAGACATCGTAGTAGGTTTTATGCGTTCCGTGTTCGGCGAGGAAGCGACGGCCGAGAACATCGACGCATGGCTGTGTGCTCCGGAAAATTCCCGGGCTCTTGTGGGCACCGGAACGCCCGACGATTCCACTGCGGAAGGTGTCGCTCAACAGAATCGCCTGGCGAAGTGGGTGCGCTTGCTCGAAGACCAGCAGGTCATGGAATGCGTGATCGCCTCGTATTACACCGTGCCCTTGCTCAGCGAGTACGCTCCGCGAATCAATCCGCAACAATTGAAGAGTGCTCTAATATCGCGTCCCGAATGCGACCGCGTAGAACGCATGATTCAAGAGCACGGCAAGCTCTCGCCCAACAGTCTTTATACAGCAGTAGGTAAAGTTGCGGGCTGCCGCGGTGCGGAGCGGGCGAAGGTGGCGGCACGTTTTCTGCAGGATTTTTCTCAGTATCACCGCGACCTGCGCCGGCTGGAGACTTTGAACGCGGCGCTCGACTCGGTGAACGTGGTGAGTACCGAGAAACTGCGCGACTTATCCCGCATGAACGGGACGCTTTACGAATTCCTCCTGCCTGAGGAGCAGCAACCGGAAGAAGACCGCGTACTGCGGCACGTGGTGCTGAAGGCTGACGTGCGCGATTCCACGCGGCTCACCCGCACATTGATGGAGAAGGGATTGAATCCCGCGTCCTACTTCAGCCTGAATTTTTATGATCCGGTAAACAAGTTGCTCGGCAAGTATGGAGCGCAGAAGGTATTTCTCGAGGGCGACGCCATCATTCTGGCAATCCTGGAGCGTTCCGGCGAACCCGAACTGGCGGTGAGCCGGGCCTGCGTACTGGCCCGCGAGATTATCGAAATCGTCCGCGGCTACAACGAACTGATGCAGCGCTCGGGCATGCCAGGCTTGGAGTTAGGCGTCGGCATCACGCTGCAGGAAGCTGCGCCGCTGTACCTGATGGATGGCGAGCATCAGATCATGATTTCCGAGGCTCTGAACGAGAGCGACCGGCTTTCTTCCTGCAACAAGCGCGCCCGCAAAGTAATGGAATCGCAAGCCGGACCTTTCCACGTATTTGTGTTCCAGGCATCTGACGCCGCGTCCACGAAAGATGAGGCGGAGAATCCCGAAGACTCCATCCTTAGCTTCAACCTGGGCGGCATTCGCATGAACGAAGCGGCGTTCCGCAAACTGGAGCAGGAAGTGTCACTCGTGCCCCTTGCGGTGAAGCTTCCGCATTCGATCGCGACGTCCGATAAGGCGGAATACCAGTTGTTCAGCGCCACCGTGCCGGTCGACCGCGACATCTTCCGCAAAATCGTGGTACGCCAAAGCCGCGTGCCGCGAATCCATGTCGAGGATTTCTCCGTCCAGGGCTGGACCGACCGCACCTACTACGAAGTCTGCACCGACCCCGCCATCTACGCCGCTCTGGAAAAGAAAAAAGCCGCGAAGGCGTAGACACTTCCTGAAGAAAATAAAGTTCGCTGGCGATCCGCTTCGTTCGTGTAATCGTCCTGCCTAATCAAGCAAGCGGTTTATGATCCGAGGATGCGAGAACGGCCAGCAATCTCGGAATTAGTAGGCGCAAACGTGGATGGTTCCATACTGCGAGCCGCCGTAAAGCTATGCAGCTCAGGAGGACCTGTCACTGTGAAGCCCCGCGAGGCCGAGACGCGGATCTCGATCTCAGAAGTTCGACTTCGCGCGCCCCGGACGGAAGGGAATCGAGAAGGTCGCTTCCACGTCCACGGGAGCGCCGTTTTTTGTTGCAGGCCGAAACCGCGACTTCGCGATCGCTTCGCTGGCGAATTGATCGACGCGTGCGTCTACGCTGCGCAGCACGCGCACGCTGCCAACCGTGCCGTCGGCGTGGATGACCCCGTAAAGGATGACGGTGCCGCCCACGTTCTGCCGCATCAGTTCCTGCGGATAGGCGGGATCGACTTTGCGAATGGCCGACGGCGCGGAGAGATCTTCAATGGCAGGATCGACAGCGCCTGATTTTGGCTTCAGGGCGGCGAAGCGGACGACCCAACTGCCTCCGGCGGAGTTCAGGTTCGGCATGCTGAGGCTGAGCGAGTAGAACTTGCGGTCGCCGAACACGGCGCGCTCCTCGTCCGAAAGTTTGCTCTCGTTTTCCGGTTGCATGCGCGTCGATACGCGTGGTGGGCGCATATTGGCAATCAGGTTCGGATTAACGGTGTTGGAGGTCGGGGAGGGATCGCCCGCAACCGGCAACGGGTTCGAGGCCTTGCCTACGTACAGTCCCGAAGGCAGATCGCCGTTCCCCCTCTTTACGTTCACGCTGCCAGATTCCTTTCCATCTTCTTTCCCGTGCCCAGTGCCGGGCGCTCCTGATGCTCCGCGATGGCCTTCCGGAGTTGCGGCAAAGGTGCCGCGGCGATTGCCCGCAGGTGGATCGGGCGGCGCGCCTACCGCTGGACGCAGGCTGAGCGCAAGCATTCCACCGCCAGAGCGGGAGTGCCCGGATGCGGCCAGCGCGGGCGGCGGTGCGATCACCTCGGGAGAACGTCGGCGCAAGGCAGTGGACGCTCTGCGCGAGACGGCGCGCTGCTCGTCCAGCGCAAGCTCCGGCGCAGGTGCGATTACTGCGCTGGGCCCGACGTTGAGATCGCCCAGGCGGCGGGTAGAGCCGGCTTCCACGGTAGGCGGCGGAGCAATGATCGCGGGTTCCGGAGCCTGCATGACTTTCTGCGATGCCGATTGCAAGTCAGGTGGTGGCGCGATGATGGAGCGTTCCATCTGCGGCGCCAGGCGCGAGATCTCCGACGCCGGCACGGCGGGAGCTGGGCCGATCGGAGCCTGCTGGGTCCCCGACAAGGCGACGATGTTGGGCAAGGCTACGTCCTGCTCCAACCGTATATTGGGGGGAGCCACGATGGTTTGCGAGCGGTTATCGGCCTGCGGCGGCAGGGAAATGATGGGCTGAGCCAGGTATTCGGGATCGGCCTTCCGAGTGTGCGGGGAATTCGAGCGCCGGGTGTCGAGCGGCGGCAGGTATTCCGTGGGCGAGTAGTAAATGACTTCAGCATGCGTGAACGCAGGCTGAGACGTGACGCGAGGCTGCAGGGCGAGCAATCGCGATCCCGCCCAGATTATCGCGAGCACGAGAACGTGACATGCGGCGGACTGCGCGAAGCGGCGCCAGGGAAGTCCGCGCTCGACGAAAACGTCAGGCCAGAAGGTGATTGAAGATTCTTGATTGACGATTGTTGATTGCTGGTTGAAGACCTCGGACCGCTGAAAGAAGTGGCGAAGGTTTTGCACGAAGATGCGAAACCAGGGCTCGGGCTCAACCAGAAGACGCAGATCCGCAACCTGAGGTTCAGTCTCTTCCAGCAGCAGGCCTGGCGTTTCGGGCATGGCTCTATCTTAGATGCTGAAAGGCTTCGATGGCGATCAGCAGCTAGTACCGAGTACCTAGAAAATCGTAGCGTTGCGGTGGCGATTATGTGTTGCGGCGAGAATGGTTTTTCTGGGTCCTTGGTACGGGGTACTGGCTACTGACCCGCGCGGGCGGGCGTGATCATCAGGCGGCCTGAGACTTTCTTTTTGACTTCGCCTTTTTCCTGAGCATAGACGAGATCGAGTCCGCCTTCGTCGGTGGCGGAGGCCTCGGCCAATGCCGCTGCCAGCGCGCGATACGCGCGGCTCACTTCCTGACTCTCCTGCAGAACCACGGGCGTACCGTGATCGATGGCGGGTGAGACTGCCTGAAATGCGTTGGGGATTTTCCACAGCACCTTGCAGCGAGTAGCTTGCTCGACGTCTTCGTCGGTGAAGCCGGGAATCTTTTTGTAGCGATTCAGAACCATGCGCAGCCGGTTGCGGCCCGTGCCTTCTTCCAGGAAAGCGTGGATGCGGCCGGCGCTCCATAGCGAAACCACATCCGTTTGCGCGATCATGAGCACTGCGTTTGAGAGGTCGGAGAGCAGGCGCGTGGTGGAATCGAGGCGGCTGGAAGCGTCGATGACCACATAGCGATAGTGATTTACCAGCAGATCGAACAGGCGGGCCAATTCGGCCGGCGTCGGCATGGCTGGATAAGGCTGCTGCGAACCGGCGAGCAGATGCAATCCGTCTTTGGCCGTGGTCATCAAGCCATCGAGGAGAGAAACGTCGAGACGGTGCAGGTTCTGGAGCGCGTCCGGGACTCCGAAGCTGGGCCGCAGGTTGAGATGCAGTTGGCAGTGGCCGACGGGGGCAAAGTCCACCAGAACCACGTTGCCGTGGGATTGCTGCAGAGCCACTGCAGTATTCACTGCGGCGGTGGTGGCGCCCGCTCCCCCTTTGGCGCTGAGAAAGGTGAAGATGCGGGCCTTGCCAGCGCCGCCGCGAGTGCGGGTACGGTTGGAACTGAAACGGGTTAGAGCTTCGAGCAGAGCCTCAGCGCCGGCGCTATCGTCCAGAAATTCCCCGGCTCCGGCGCGCATGCTGGCCACGATGGCGGCGGGTTGCTGCATGGTGCCGTTGGCGAAGATCGCGAGCTGCAGGGTATTGGCTTGAATGAGTTCGATCGCCTTGATTGCAGGCTGAGGATTCGCGGCAGAGATATCGACCACGACCACTTCGGCGCGCAGATCCTGAATCTGCCGCAAGATGGCGTCCGTGGGTCCGTGGGGAAAGCCGACGTTGGTGAACACCACCCGGGCGAGGCGGGTAGCCTCGACGCGGTTCTGCAGCTCCGATAGATGTTCCCGGTCCTCGGTCAAGAGGGCTACGGCAATCCCATGCATAGCGCGGTTCTCGCTGATTTCTCTCGGTGTTTGCATGTTAAAAAGACAAAGTACTCTTCGCCAAGTGACACAGGTAACCGCGGGAGCGCATGTTTGTATGGCGCCGGCTCCGGGACATCAGAGGAGCAGCCTGCAACATCATGAAACTTAATAAGAGGCGCACAGCAGGAAGACTCCCAAGCGAATCCGCAGTATTAGTGAATATTCTAAGCCAAATGGGGGGAGATTGAACAGAACTGAAAAACCAAAGTTTGCAAGGGCCCGACCCAGACCGGGATTTTCCCCCTGGCTAATGCACAGCCGCCCGCGGGTTGCATGGCGCAGGCGTAGCGGCCGCTCAGTCTGGCCCGGACTGTGCAGGGCCGAAATTCGCCGGAACTCGGCGGAACCATCCTCGGTCTCGGGAAGGTATTCGTAGCCGCTCAGGCAGACGGCCACGCCGATCTTGGTTTCGGCAGACTTGGTTTCGGCAGACTTGACCTCAGTAACTCGGGTATCAATTTCGGCTGACGCTGCGGGCTTCCATCCGTTCTCTGCCGGTTTTACGATGCGCAGAACACGGCCGCGGCAACGGACGCGCATGTTTTCGCCGAGCGTAATCTCGGAGGGCATCTTTAACGTGAGTTCGACTTCGGCGCCTTCGCTGAGCGCCATATCTGTAAACAGGAAGGCTCCGCGGGAACTGAGATCCTGGGTGAACCCGAGTCCTTCGTTGGCGCTTGCGATATCACGCAGGGAAACCGGGAGGTTATAAGCGAAGCGCTGACCAATGCGACGTTCAACACCAACTGGGGAAGCAGTCATGGCCGTGTCACTTCCTTAAGGAATCGCCCGGGAAAGCGCAACTGCAAGTGCAACTGTAGCGCAATCCGGCTGGTCTGGGAAGTCAAAAATCCGCAGGGACGCCGAGCAAGAAGCGCAGCAAGAAAATGAGCGGCGGGAAAGCGGTTCGGCACGGACATGCACGTTATAGTAATCGTGAGAGGGGATTGCGTCATCCAAAGAAACGATCGTGTCTGAATCGAGAATCCCAATAAAGGAAAGTATGGTGGCCAGCGGCGCGGAAGCGGCATCCTCACCCCTTTCACGCTGGCAGGCGGGAGTGCGGGCGCTGCGCCACCGCAACTTTCAGCTCTTCTTCAGCGGACAACTGATTTCGCTCATCGGCACGTGGATGCAGAGCGTAGCGCAGTCGTGGCTCGTCTACCGACTGACCGGTTCGGCGTTGCTGCTCGGGTCGGTGGGGTTCGCCAGCCAGATTCCTGTGTTTCTGTTTTCGCCGCTGGGCGGAATCGCGGCCGATCGCATCAACCGCCGCCACATTGTGATCTGCACGCAAGTGGCGTCGCTGCTGCTCGCGGCCGTTCTGGCCGCGCTGACGCTATTCCACAGGGTTCAGGTTTGGCATGTATTTGTGCTGGCAAGTTTGCTGGGCGTGGTGAACGCGTTCGACATTCCCGGACGGCAATCGTTTCTGGTGGAGATGGTCGGCCGGGAAGATTTGATGAATGCGATCGCGCTGAATTCTTCCATGTTCAACGGCGCGCGCGTGATCGGTCCAGCTATCGCTGGGATTCTTGTGGCGAAGATCGGCGAAGGCTGGTGCTTCTTTGGCAACGCAGTGAGCTACATCGCAGTGATCATCGGATTGCTGCTGATGCGAGTGCACAGCCCGGTGCGCGCGGCCATGCCGTCTCCGCTCGAGCACATGATGGAGGGATTCCGCTTCGTCGACCGCACTGCGCCGATAAAAGCGCTGCTGTTGCTGTTGGGATTGGTGAGCCTGGTCGGCATGCCATACGTGGTCCTGATGCCGATTTTTGCCGACCAGATCCTGCACGGCGGAGCGCGCGGGTTGGGCATCCTGATGGGCGCAACCGGCGTGGGCGCCCTGTTTGGCGCGCTGACTCTGGCTTTCCGAGAGGGCGTGAAAGGCCTGGGGCGCTGGGTGGCATGGTGCTGCGCCGGATTCGGCGCCAGTCTGGCAGTGTTCGCGCTCTCGCACACGTTCTGGCTTTCCGTGCTGCTGCTGCTTCCCGTGGGATATTGCATGATGCTGCAGATGGCTTGCTCGAACACGCTGATTCAGGTGATGGTGCCGGACGCGCTGCGCGGTCGGGTAATGGCCGTGTACTCGATGATGTTCATGGGCATGGCTCCGATCGGAGCATTGCTCGGCGGCGCGCTGGCCGAAAGCTTAGGTGCGCCCCGCACCGTGGCGATCGGAGGAGCGGCATGCTTGCTCGCAGCCGGCTGGTTCGCCCGGCACCTGCCGAAGATTCGAGTGGAAGCGCGGCGCTTGATCGTAGCCCAGGCCTCCGGCGGCGGCGAACCAGCGGAGATGACGGCGCAGGCAGTAGAAGATTAGGCGGCTTCGATCCTTATCCTCATCTAGCCTGCAGAGATTTGCATCAGTGGCATCCTCAATTTTGCCCGCAGAGATTCGTATCAGGACACGGCTTCAGCCGCGCCGTCAAGCGTCCAAACTGATTAGGGCTTCAACCTCCGAGATAAGCTTCCGGTGGTAACCCTGTGATCCGGATTCCCGCGTGGCCTTTGTGGCGAATGTTCAAGCCGATCAGCAGAGCCGTGATCTGCTCGAGGGTGCGGGCATTTTCCAGTTTGCCGCCATCAATGGCCCGGACGCCGGGAATCTTCGCGGTGAGTGCGCGCGTGAGTTGAGCGGCCTGCGGATCGTCACTGCAAACGATCACATCGCAGTCGAGAGCGTCATCTCCGTTCAGCAACTCGGCAGACAGATTGTGGAACGCTGCGGCCACACTCACCCCCTTGGGCACGAGTTCGGCGGCCTGCTGCGCGGCCGAGCCCTGCCAGACGCCGAGCGTACGCGAAGCGCGTCCGCCGACTCCGGCGGCGAGCGCGACAGTGGCGTCAATCAGAATGCTGCCGGGACGAATCGCCGTCTTGAGTTGCTTGAGCAGCGCGGCCTGGCCTTCGAACGGCACGGTGAGCACCAGAAGACCCGCGTCGGCACAGGCAGCGGAATTCTCCATGCCTGAAACATGCGCTTGATTTCCTACCTTCTGTTTGATTTTGTCGGCGGCTTCCTGCGCGCGCAACGCGTCGCGCGAACCGATGATGATGGTTTCTCCCGCGCGCGCCCAGCGCAACGCAAGACCCATGCCTGCGGGCCCGGTTCCCCCCAGGATTGCGATAGGGCGCGAGGCGTCACTCATGCAAATTCCGGCTCCAGCGCTTCTTCTGCGCTGAATTCTTCCAGCGGCAACTTCAGCTTGATACGTGTGTAGACGGTGTTGCGCTCGGCCGGGACCCGGCCCATTTCCAGAATCATCGACTGAAAATCTTCCGGGCTGGTGTATTGACCGGCGGTAGCTCCGGCTTCGCGCGAAATGTTTTCCTCCATCAGCGTGCCGCCGTAATCGTTGGCGCCCGCGTGCAGACAAAGTTGCGAGATACGCCGATTCAACTTTACCCACGAAACCTGAATGTTGTTGATGGATCCGGCGAGCAGCAAACGCGAGAGCGCGTGCACTTTCAGATGCTCGGCCAGAGTCGGCCCACTGCGCGCGAGGCCCTGATGAAACAGGAGCGTGTTCTGATGCACGAACCCGAGAGGAACGAATTCAGTAAAACCTCCGGTTTCATCCTGAATCTTACGCAGCAGGAGCATCTGGCGAACCCAGTGCTCGGGCGTTTCAGCATGTCCATACATCATGGTCGAAGTCGAGCGGATGCCAGCGCGATGCGCGGTGCGAATGACTTCGATCCACTGCGCGGTGGAAAGTTTGTTGGCGGAAAGAATGTGACGGATCTCATCGTCGAGAATTTCCGCGGCGGTGCCGGGCAGCGTGCCTAACCCATTGTCGCGCAGCATCGAGAGATAGTCGGCGAGCGTCATGCCGGTAAGTTCGACGCCGTAGACGATTTCCATCGGCGAGAACGCATGAATGTGCATCGCAGGTACAGCGCTCTTCACCGCGCGCAGAATGTCGCGATAATAAAACTGAGGCAGGCCGTGCGGCAGTCCGCCCTGGATGCAGACTTCGGTAGCGCCCAGTTGCCAGGCCTCGACCGCCTTTTGCGCGACTTGATCGGGCTCCAGGAAATATGTATCGGAGTCGCGCGGGCCGCGGCTGAAGGCGCAGAACTTGCAGCCCACAAAACAGATGTTGGTGAAATTGATGTTGCGATTTACAACGTAGGTGACCAGATTGCCGGAAAGTTCAGCGCGCATCAGATTGGCGGCGGCGAGCAGGCCGAGCAGATCGTCGCCTTCGGCGTGAGCTAAGGTGTAGGCCTCTTCCGGCGAAACGGCGTCGCCGTTTTGAGTTTCAAGAATTCTTTCGAGCGAAGATCGCAGCGCGGGCGCAACTCGCGGCGCGACCTCGAACCAGTCGAGCGAGGGAAAACTTTCCAGTTCCGACGTTGAGAGTTCGCGGGGCACGAGTTTCCTCCAAATGCGCTGGTTTCCAAATTACTCCTAGAGGCTGCCTTTTGGCGAGGGTCGAACGGAATAGGCCTAGCGGAACAGGTCGTTGGCCGCGGGGCGCAGCAGGTCGCGAGTGCGTCCGCGGGACGCTTCGTAGGGAAATCCGCGAATGATGCAGGCCGGCGTGCGGTTGAGCTTGCCGCACACCAGCGCAGCGGCGCTGGCGAGTTCGTCGGCAACCGCTTCAAGGCTGACGTGCAGTATATAGCCGTGTGGATCGAGTTGGCCGCGATCGTCACGCAAAGCTTTCATCCCGGCCATGCCGATGCAGAAGTCGACCAGGCCTTCGCGCCACGGACGGCCGAATGTGTCGGTGATAAGTACTGGGATGGTGAACCCGGTGCGCTTCTTGAGTTCGCGGTGAAGTTTGTGAGCAGAGCGGTCGGGATCGGCGGGCAGCAGCAGCGCATGGCGGCCACCATCGACGTTCGAGACGTCGACGCCGCTGTTGGCGCAGATGAAACCGTGCCGGGTCTCGGTGATGAGCACACCGTTCTTGCGCCGGATGATGGCGCGGCTCTCACGCAGCGCAAGCTCAACGACACGGGCGTCCACCTTGTATTTCTTCGCCCAGGCGATCGACTGCGCAGAAGGCTTAATCGTTACAAGATCAACGATGCGGCCCTCCGCTTTGGAAACGATCTTGTGCTTGACGACGAGAATGTCCCCGGGTTCGAGTGCGAGTTTATGTTGCCGTAACGATTCCAGCAGTTTGTCTGCGATCGAATCGCCGAGTTTGATTTCATCCGCGAGAGAGATGGGGATGAGATGGAGGTCGTCCGGGGAAGCGCGTGCGACGTGTTTCTGGTTCCGCTTTGCGGCTGGCTTCCGGGCTACGCGATGGCGTTTACTCACACGCCCTCCGTTCCTGTGGCCAGCGATTGGCCGCCGAGTTTCCACCGGCGCAACAGGCTCTGGGCGCGGGTTTGGCCGGGATGTGCCAGAAGCCGTTGCAAGTCTTCCGGATTATCCACATCAATCGCGATACCGGGCAGTTGCAGCACGATGCACGGTTTGCCCGTCGCCCGGGCGGCAGCGAGATGCGGTGTGAAACTGTCGTTGCCGAAGCGCAGCGGAAAAAGATTTGCGGGGCGGCGGAATGCGGCGTTGGTGCCGCGTCCATCGGCCGCCGGCGTCAGCACCGAGCCTTCGGCCGGAGCGTGCGCGAAAATCTGCTCAAGCTCGCCGGCTTCAATCAACGGAATGTCCGCGGGGATGACAAGCGTGCTGTCGATACCGTGCGACACGCAGAGATGCGTGGCCATCTCGATGGCCCCAGTTTCGCCGGGGTTCGCAAGGTCGGGAATGATTTCGAAATCGTATTGCCGCGCCAGTTCGAGCGCGAACGGATCGCTGGTCACAAGCGCGCAGGCAGGGCGGCGCGTCCAACCGGCAAGCGCAGACACAACATCGTGCAACATGGCGTGCGCCAGTTCGGTGCGCGCGCGCTGGTCAAGCACCGCGGCAAGCCGCTGCTTGGCCGCCGAAAGATTCTTGACGGGGACCAGGATCACGGCTGATCTGCGGCGGCGCGTGCCGCTGATTTATCGGGGAGAGACCCGGCAGAAAACCGTCCGTTTGTTGTGGCCGAAAGCACAACTCGCGCCAGTGCGGCGCGGTCCTCGGCGGAGCGCATGATAGTTTGCGCGCACTGCACCTGTAATCCAGTTTTGCGAAGAGTTTCCGCTGCGACGGCGTCGCGCGCGTCGCAAATGAGCAGATCGAGAAAATCTTCGTAGGCCTTGGCCACACCCGCTATTGAGCAGGGCAATCCCTGGGCTGTCATGAGAATGCCCGCGGGACCGGCAACCGGAGCGTTCCCGACAATCGGACTCACGGCCGCAATCTTGCCGCGTGCGCTGCACAGAGCCTCGCGGATTCCAGGTACGGAGAGTATCGGACCGATACTAGTGATGGGATTGCTGGGCGCGACAATCACCACGTCGGCGGACAAAATGGACTCGATCACTCCCGGCGCGGGCTCGGCATCGGTGGCTCCTGCGAAACGCACCGAGTTCACGGGATCCTGATACCAGCGCTGCACGAAATATTCTTCGAAGTTCAACTCGCCGGAAGGAGTATCCACACGCGTCTCGACGCGCGAATCGCTCATCGGAAGAATCCGCGCCTTCACGCCCAGCTTCTCGCAAATCGTCGCCGTGGCCTGGGAAAGTGTTTTGCCCTCCGCCAACTGGCGCGAGCGCAGCAGGTGCATGGCCAGATCGCGATCGCCAGTGTGAAACCACGTGGGCTCGCCGAGTTGCCCCATGGCCTGCAGGCAGAGAAAAGTGTCGCCCTTCACGCCCCAGCCACGCTCCCGGCTGAGCAGGCCCGAGAGAGCGTAGGTGATGGAATCAATGTCCGGAGAAACGTAGAGTCCCCACCAGAGCAGGTCGTCGCCGGTGTTGACGACGAGAGTGATCTCCTCCGCTGGCATCACCTGACACAAACCATCGACAAACTTTGCGCCGCCCGTTCCGCCGGTGAGCACACAGATCATGCGGCCCTCACTTCTCTGGCGAGTCCTTCGCGGTCGCGGGCAACTCGAACTTTGTCTGAAAGCAAACCGGGCCGGGAGACAACCCCGGGCAGGAATTCCGGATACACGGGCAAGCGCTGGCGCAACTGGAATCCTTTGCCCTCGGTGCGCAGGCGAAGTTGCTCCAGATGCGGCCAGGGTTTCTCGGGATTGATGTAGTCAGGGGTCAGAGGCGAAATCCCTCCCCAATCGTTGATGCCAGCATCCAGCAACTCTTCATAATACGGCGCATTGAGGTTGGGAGGCGCCTGAATATTGACGTTGGGCATTAACAAGCGAGCTACCGCCACGGCGCGCAGCATCTCACCCTGGCCGGGCTCCGGCACGTGAGCCATGGGGATGGCGGGCTTGGCGCGGAAGTTCTGCACAATCACTTCCTGAATGTGGCCGTACCGCTCGTGCAAGTCGCGAATGGCGAGCAGCGTATCAACGCGGTCTTCTGGAGTTTCGCCAATCCCGATCAGCAATCCCGTGGTGAAAGGAACTTGCTGTTTTCCAGCTTCTTCAATCGTGCGAAGGCGCTTGGCCGGAACTTTGTCGGGAGCATTGTCGTGCGCCGCGCCTGGAGCCAGGAGGGTGCTGCTGGTGGTTTCGAGCATCAGGCCCATGCTAGGCGAGACGGCCGCGAGGCGAGAAATCCATTCAGCGCTGAGCAATCCCGGATTCGGATGCGGCAGCAGGCTGGTTTCGCGCAGCACGAGTTCGCACATCGCTTCCAGATAGTGCAGCGTCGATTTATATCCAAGATGGCGGAGCGTGTCGCGCATCTTGGGGAAAAGCAGCTCGGGTTTGTCGCCGAGACTGAAAAGAGCTTCGGTACATCCCATCTTCTCGCCGGCGCGGGCGACCGTGAGAACTTCTTCCGGAGTCATCGTATGCGCGCCGGGCTCTCCGGGATCGCGGCGGAAAACACAGTAGCCGCAATAGTCGCGACAGAGATTGGTAAGCGGCAGAAAGACTTTTCGCGAGTAGGTGACGACGCTGGACTTGAAGTTATCTCTTGCGGCGCGGGCGGCGGCGAGCAGTACGGGCAGATCGTCGTCAGCACAGCGGATCAGACGCATCGCCAGACCCCGCGAGATGGGCGAACTGCGCTGAAGATCGACGAGTTCTGCCGCGCACGATGCGCCGTGATCTCGGGCGGTTGATCTGATGGCAGTTGGCGTCACGTTGGTCAATTCCGCAGGCTTGCGGATGCATCGAATCATACAACAGCGGTCAGGCGTGGTCGGTGCCCAGTCAATACCAAGCTTGGCCGCCCCCTTTGTATACCTCAAGGCATTGCAGCGCCACTCCGCCGCAGTTGTCGCGGGTTCCGGCGAGCTGAGACTGACGATTATTCTTCATCTCTAGCAGTCTTGCCGCCCGCAGTCTCGTTCGGATAGTTGAAGAAGAGCTGATTGCCGTCGGGATCATCGACCACCAGCAGCCGGTAGCCCCACGAACCCTCCTTGACCGGAACGCCTTTGGCCTCGAGTTCCGTGCGCAGAGCGTCCAACGCGGCGACCGCGGCCTCGCGCGTCGCCGGCTCGACGTTAAGGGAAATGAACATCAACCCCTTGCCAATCTTCTCCGGCCACGCGTTGGCCAGGATAAGCGCGCAGCCCTGCCGGTCGACCTGTGCGACGTACGCTCTGCCGTCGTCGTCGTAGCGCCAGGGGCTCGTGAAGCCGAGCCGGTTAACGTAAAAAAGGAGCGAGGCGTCAACATCTGTTACGTGTAGGACAGGGCGTGCGAACCAGTCTGTCATAGGCTGCATCTCCTCAAATTAAAGATAACTTCTTCTTTGATCAGTTTCAAAAGCAATGTTGTCGCCGTTCTGACTTTGGGCAGTGCTTGAGCGGGTATCAGTTCGCCTCCGCAGCCGTGCTAATTCAACTTAGGTGAAGTGCAAAATCGTCGGAATTAGGTTAAATGTCGCGCGAGTATCGCGCAGGGCTGTCAGCTGTTGAGAACAGACGACAGCCCATTGGCCCCGGCGGGCCACTGCCGTGGTAATGTAGGCAGTCGCGCCAGGAAATTTAAAAACGCACCATGAGCCTGACTCCGGCCGAATTTCGCAAAGCGATGGGATGCTTCGCCACGGGCGTGACGATTATCACTCTCGATCTGGAGGGCGACGTCCATGGCATGACCGCCAACGCCTTCGCTTCCGTGTCGCTCGATCCACCGCTGCTGCTGGTTTGCGTGGACCACAGCGCGCGCACTCATGCCCACATGCACGCCAAGAAGCGCTTCGGCATCAATATTCTGGCGGAGCATCAGCGGGCTATTTCTGAATACTTCGCATTACCGGTGCACACCAAGGGGAACGCCGAAACAGACGCCGCAGCCCGCTTTGACCGCACTCCGCGGGGAACTCCGATTTTGCATGGGGCGCTGGCCTACCTGGAGTGCAGGCTGCAGTCGGCCCAGGAAGCGGGCGATCACACTATCTTCATTGCCGAAGTCGAGGATGTGGTGGTGCGCCAAGGCGAACCGCTACTATTTTTTCGGGGCAAGTATCTGAGAATCGGCGGGGAGCTGCCGGATTAACTTAAAAAAGGCCCGGCGTCTCACGAGGAGAGCACCGGGCCGGAGGGACTCGCAGACGTTTCATTCATGTTCCCCTGACGGCCCTGCGGGGCGCAAGGTTAGATGTCACAATGACGTTGTGACGGATGTCACAGTGCAGTCGTCAGTGGCTAGTGGTCAGTGGTCAGTAGAAGCTGGGCTAGCATTCGCCACTTTTCCGGCTGCCGAACATCTAAAGAACGGTGGTCAGTGGCTAGTGGTCAGTGGTCAGCAAATCCAGAGCACAACGTAATCCCGGGCTTTTACTGACCACTAGCCACTGACCACTGAATTTGGAGACTTTCATGACGGAAAAAATTGCAAAGAGCGATTCGGACTGGAAGCAGAAACTCACGCCGGAGCAGTATCGCGTCACGCGAGAGGCGGGGACCGAACCGGCGTTCACCGGCAAGTACTGGAAGACCAAAGACGCGGGAACGTATCACTGCGTATGCTGCGGAGAACCGTTATTCGATTCCTCAACAAAATTCGATTCCGGAACCGGCTGGCCCAGCTTCTTCAAGCCGGCGGACGAAGGCAAGGTTGAGGAGCACAAGGATTCCACTTATGGAATGGTTCGCACGGAGGCGCGCTGCGCGAAATGTGGCGCTCACCTTGGACACGTATTTGAGGATGGTCCCAAGCCGACTGGGCTGCGGTACTGCATGAACTCCGCCGCGCTCGACCTCAAGCCGCAGGAAAAGAAGTAAGAGCCAGGGGTTAGGGGTCGGCGCACAGAAAAATTCAGGGCGCCGGGGCGCCCTGATTCGTTGCTGCAGAATTGTTCCGAGCCGTGACCACTGATCACTGACCACCGGTTCCTGACCCCTGACCCCCGCTTACGCTCCGGCGGTAGCCGCCAAAGACTTCTGCGGTTCGCTGGCGGCCTGCTTCGTCTCGGCCGTTTTCGACTGAGAGTGCTTCTGCTCGCCGCTCCGCACCTGGATGCCGCCTTTGAGCACGGCGCCATCTTCCACGCTGATGCGCATGGTGGAAACATCTCCTGTGACCGAGCCTTCGGCGCGGATATCCACGCGGTCGCTGCAATCAATATTTCCGTTCACCTTGCCCATCACGACAACTTCACGGGCAACGATGTTGGCCTGCGCGCTGCCATTACGGCCAATGGTGACGCGGTGGTCGGGCAAGCTGATCTTGCCTTCGACGCGACCATCGATATAAAGCGCTTCCGCACCGCTCAGTTCGCCCTTGATGACGAGTGTACGGCCAATAGTGGCCTGCTCGATCGGCGCGCTGGTCGTTTTCACGGGATTGTAAGAGTTAGGGTTGGAGGCGGGCGATGTGGACTTCACCTCGTACGACTTATCAGAAGACTGCAGCATGCGACCTTCCTTGTTTCCCCGCGCGGCTCTGTTGGCGCCGCCCTGCGGTGAGTCTGGGATCTTGGGCCTCTGGTTGTGCTTGTCCCATCGGCCAATCTGAATATCGCACAGAGGTAAGTAATCCTCCGAGATTACGAAAGAGTGTGTACGACTGGGGCGGGAGCTTGTTCTTTGGTCCGACTTACGTTAGTCGTCCTGCAGAGACTGGCTGAGATCTTCCCATTCCTTGATAAACGCGGCATGCGCGGCTTTGTGCCGGTCAAGTTCCTGCGACTGTCGAAGGCTTTCTTCGGCGCTGACGAAGTCCTGCAAAGCGGTTTCACACTGCGCAATCCCACTTTCGGCGCGGTTGATTTCCGCCTCCAACTCGCGGATGCGATCTTCCATCTTCTTGCGCTTGATGGGATTCATGCGCTTCGCCTTGACGGCGGACGGCACATCACCACCGGCCTGATTGCCGTTCGAAGGTGCTTCCAGCGCGGGTTCAGAGGCTTTCAATTGCTGGCGTATCGACTCATTCTGCTTCGCGTTGCCCCCTTGCTTGCGCCAGAGATAGTCTTCGTAATTGCCGGGATAGACTTCGACCTTTCCCTCCCCAATCTCGAACACCCGCGTAGCCAGCTTGTCGATGAAGTAGCGATCGTGCGACACGAAGACAACGGTGCCTGTGTATTTCATAAGCGCATCCAGCAGGACATCTTTGGCACGCAGGTCGAGGTGGTTCGTGGGTTCGTCGAGCAGCAGGAAATTCGCCGGATGCAGCAGTAACCGAAGTAAGGCATAACGCCCGCGCTCGCCGCCGGAGAGCACGCCAATCTTTTTGAAAACGTCGTCCTCGGAGAACAGAAAGCATCCCAGCAGGCTGCGCAGCTCCGTCTGCGTGGAGCCCGGAGAAGCGTTGCCCAGGTCGTCAATCATGCGGGCGTCAGCGTCAAGCTCTTTGTATTGATCCTGCGCGAAGTAGTCGGCTTCAACGTTGTGGCCGAGCTTGTATTCGCCACGCGTCGGCATTTCCGTGCCCGCGAGCAATTTGATCAGCGTGGACTTGCCCGCCCCATTGATTCCAACCAAAGCAATGCGGTCGCCCTTCTCGATCATGAAACTTACGTCGCGGAAGACTTCTTTTTCGCCGCCGCTAGTCCCCGGCTTGGCAGGATAACTCTTGGCCACTCCAACGAACTCCGCCACAATGCGTCCGCTGGGCCTGGGTTGCGGAAACGAAAAGTGAATCGTCTTCTCTTCCGGAGGAACCTCGATCCGCTCAATCTTTTCCAGCTCTTTAATCCTGCTCTGCACCTGCTTGGCCTTCGTCGCCTGGTAACGGAAGCGGTTGATAAATACTTCCAGTTGCTCGATGCGGTCGCGCTGGTTTTTGTACGCAGCCTGCAACTGCTCGTTGCGCTGCGTCTTCTGCGACAAGAATTTGTCGTAGTTGCCCGTATAAAACCAGAAGCGCTTGTTCCAGATTTCCGCGATCTTGTTCACTACTACATCGAGAAAATAGCGGTCGTGCGAGATCAACACCAGCGCATACGGATAATCATGCAGATATTCTTCCAGCCAGTTGCGCGCTTCGAGATCAAGATGGTTTGTGGGCTCGTCCAGAAGCAGCAGGTTCGGCTTCTGCAGCAGCAGCTTGGCCAGTGCCAGACGCATCTGCCAGCCGCCGGAAAATTCGTCCGTCTGCCGCTCCCAGTCTTCTTTGCGAAAACCCAAACCTTGCAGCACGCGGCCTACTTCGGCCTCAATCGAGTAGCCTCCACGCGTCTGAAACTCGTGCTCCAGGCTGTGATAGCGGTCGGCCACATTGGCATATTCCGGACTCGTATGATCGAGCTCCGAAATCTGGTGCGTGAGCGTTTCCAGTTCGCGCTCGATCGCGTGCAAGCCGCTGAACACCGTCATGCACTCGGCAAACACTGTGCGACCGGAAAGCGAGAGTCCATCTTGCGGAAGATATCCCGCCGTGGTTCCCTTGGCGACGATGAGCGAGCCGTAGTCAAAACTGTCCAGGCCCGCGAGAACCTTCATCAGCGTGGACTTGCCCGTGCCGTTCGCGCCGACCAGACCAACGCGGTCGTGGGGCGTGATCAGCCAGTCGGTGTTTTCAAAAAGAAGTTTGTGGCCGAAACGTTTTCCGGCGCCGGAAAGCTGGATCATGGGGCTGGATTCATCGTCTCATAAAAAGCGAGTACCCAGTACCGAGTCCCGAGAGACCAGTACCGAGAGACCAGTACCGAGAGACGAGTCCTCACTGTTTTCGGGAATGGCACCGCCTTTGAACGTCCGGAAGAGCTCGCGAATGCGTCCGGTGACGTGGAAGAGCGGTGCTTCAGCGCCGCGTAAGAAGTTCCAAAATCGGCGGGGCTTCAGCCCCTGAGGTACATCTTCTGCTGCGGATGGTGTTGCGAGAGTTAAGAGTGCGCAGCGGCGCGGCTATGGCGGATCTCGCTCACGAGACTACCGTGGAGATCAATCCGCTCGAGCGCGCGATCAATCACCGCTTCCAGTTCATGCGCGTACTTCACTTCGCGGCCCTTTGCCAGCCGGCTCCGCGCTTCTTCCGGACTGAACCATGCGGGGTTCCGCTCCGGCTCGTCGGCCGGGCGCAACTGATGCACTTCCATCAGAAAGGCCTTCACCACAAACTCCTGCACGCCGCCCGCCTGCCAGAATACGCCCTTCGAGTGAATGTAGAGATGAAAGTGCCGCGGCTCGATCGTGCCCAGCGCTCCGGCTTCTTCCGCCGCTTCGCGCTCGGCAGCCTGGCTGTGCGAGAGGTGGGCGTCCGGCGATCCCTTGGGAAAGGTCCACTTGTTCCCGCCGTTGGTGTTCACCAGTAGGAATTCCACCGCAGCTCCCTGCCTGCGGTAGCAGATCGCAGCCACCTGCAGCGGCAGCGATTTCGCAATGCGCGGCGAACCCATGCGGCGGCCTCCTAAAAGGATGTTACTCATAAGATATTTCAGGAATGTTAACGTGCAACGAAAATTGTGCAGCCAGGATGGTTACGAAAGTGGCACAAAAGCTTCTAAAGCCCGCGCCCATACACCGGAATCGCGGCTCCAGTCACGTCTTTGCCGGCATCTCCAGCCAGCCAGACGATTAGGCTAGCCACCGATGCCGGCTGCACCCAGGAGGAAGTATCCGCTCCGGGCATTTCTTTCCGGTTGCCCGGAGTGTCGATGGTTCCCGGCAGGATCACGTTCGCGGCAATTCCCGCATCTTTATTCTCCAGCGCAACGGTTCGAAGCAACGACACCAGTGCTGCCTTCGATGCGCTGTAAGCCCCAATCGACGGCGCGGGCTCTTCGGCCTGCCGGCTCGCGATGGCGATGATGCGCCCGCTTCCGGCCTTGCGCATTTCAGGAAGGACCGCCCGCAGGATGTGAAAAGCGCTGTTCAGGTTCGCCTCAAACATTTGTTGCCAGGTGCTGTCGTCCGTCTCAGCCACGCTCTGGCCGCCGGTGAACCCTCCGACCAGATGGCCAGCACATCAATCCTTCCGCTGCGCGCGATCACGCTCGCCACAGCCTTCTTCGCCGCTTCCAGGCTATTGAGCGTTGCGGGCAGCGCAATGAAATTCGGATGATCGAAATCAGATTGCCGAATATGTGGCGAAAGTCCGACAACCGTGAAGCCCGCATACAAGAAAGCTTTGGTGACATGTGTTCCAAGGCCGCCGTTGGCCCCGGTCACTAGCGCAATCTTCCCAGTCATAGCGCGTCGACTCCTAACCAGATTTGAGATGAAGCGAGAGTTGGTCTGCGCTTACAATACCGCATCATGCGAAGGATTGTCGGAGAGGGCATTCCACTGTTCCCCAGTGGCTTCCCGCAACGCAACTTCTCGCTGCTCGAGAACAAGACCCTTTTCCAAAGGGATGATCGCGCTCAAGTATAAGCGCGTGCGTTCGAAAGCCAGGCGCAAGGCGTAGCTCGGCAAAGCCTCTGGCATTTCCTACGTTAGTACCCGCGTTCCGCCCCGAACAGGGAGATGACATGCTCTTTGTGAAAAATCCGCCAGGAAAGAATATAGGCTCCCTCCTCTTCCAATGCTCGTGCGTCGGAGCCTTCCATCCCGATGCCCACCGACTGCAGGTGTAACCAACGCAGTGCCACGACGATAGTCAGCATCCACCACAAGAACCAGGTCTTCCCGGCAAAGATAAAAATAAAAGGGATCACGGCTTTCTCCTTCGCCCCCCACTAAAGTGGGGGTTCCCAAAGCATCCTAAATATACTATATTGTCCATCGAAGTAATAGACATACTATAATAGAGGGAGAGATTGCCATGAATCGAAACAGCCGGGAAGGGATTTCTCATTTCACTGTTGCGATCATCGGTGGAGGCTTTGCCGGAGCGGTCGTCGCCGCGCAGTTGTTGCGCAACTCCAGTGCCGGCGTCTCTGTTGTGTTAGTGGAGAGAGGCGCGCGCCCCGGCAGAGGCGTCGCTTACGGTACGGAGTGCTCGCAGCACCTGCTGAATGTCCCGGCGAAGAACATGAGCGCCTATCCTGACGATCCCGAGCATTTTCTGCGCTGGGCGCGCCTTAACGCGGACGTTCACGCCAAACCCGGCGACTTTCTCCCTCGCCAGATCTATGGCAGGTATGCTGCGTCCGTGCTGCAGCATGAAGTCGAACTTCATCCTCGTCGGTTTGAACGTGTGCAGGACGAGGCCGTCTCTGTGGCTACCGTCGATGGCAAGCCTGAGATTCAGCTTCGCAGCGGCCAGATCCTCTTCGCCGACAAAGTGGTGCTCGCGCTCGGCAATTTTCCTCCGGGCGATCCCCGCCTGCCGGGAAAAACTCCGCACTGCCAACGTTACATTTCTGACCCCTGGGCTCCCGGCGCGCTGAACGATATTGCTGAAAACCATAGACACGAGGACCTGGCTATCCTGTTGATCGGTTGCGGCCTGACCAGCCTCGATGTCGCCATCTCCTTGCGGGCACGAGGATTCGCCGGCAAGATTCATCTTCTTTCCCGCCGCGGCCTGCTGCCGCAAAATCACCATGCTACAGCGATCTGGCCGTTGTTCTGGGACGAGAACTCACCGCGAACCGTGCGCGGACTCTTGCGTTTGATCCGCACGCAGGTAGAAGCGGCCGAAAAAGCGGGCAGCGGCTGGCGTGCCGTGATCGACTCTCTGCGTCCTGTGACTCAGGCCATCTGGCGGTCGCTCTCACGCTCCGAGCGCCGCAGATTTCTCCGCCACGTCCGTCCCTACTGGGACGCGCATCGCCACCGCGTGGCGCCGGAAATCGGTGATCTCATCGCGTCCCAAATACAGAACGGCCGGATCGAGACCCACGTCGGACGGATTGTGGAATATGCCGAAGACGCTACCGGAGTCGATGTAACTTTCCGCGATCGCAAGAACGATGAGTTCGAGCCCTTGCATGTCGCTCGCGTGATCAATTGCACGGGCCCCGAAGCAGATTGCCGCAAGATGGAAAACCTGCTGTTGAGCAATCTCATTCTCCAGAAAGTAGTTCGTCCCGATCCGTTATTCCTGGGCCTGGATGTTTCCGACGACGGCGCACTGATCGATGCTCGCGGCGAGCCTTCGGATTTTCTTTACACCCTCGGGCCGCCGCGCAAAGGGAGCCTGTGGGAGACCACCGCTGTCCCTGAGATTCGCTCGCAGGCGTCACAGTTGGCAACTCTGCTGCTGGCAAGTCGCGAGCAGGAGGATCCCAAACGCATACAGCCCGAACCACTCCCAGACGCGCAGTCGGCAGCCTAACGGATTTACGCGCGCCAGGTGGATCGCATGGTAATCGTGCGCGGCGGCGCCATAATCGAGCAATAGCACCAAGTGCGTATCGTAGGGTGGATTAGAAGAAATGGTCGGGGCGCGCGGATTTGAACCGCGGACCCCCTGCGCCCAAGGCAGGTGCGCTACCAGGCTGCGCTACGCCCCGACATGATTCAATAACTAACGACTGCGGCAACGACTCTACTGTATCAACCGCTCTTTCGATTATAAACGACGAACCGCGCTATAATTCCTTACTGGATATGCCGAGCCCGCGGTATGCGTTGGTCGCGTATGTAAGAAGTCCAGTGGGAGAGTTCGTCGAGAACCTCCGGCGGGAGCTGCATCCCGCTTTGCCTCATCTCGGGGCCCACATCACCTTCCTGCCGCCGCGGCCCCTACAGGGAACAGAAAACGCAGCGCTGCAGTTGCTCGAACGGGTCTGCGGCCAGGTCGAACCTTTTGTCGTGACCCTCGGCGATGTGGAAACCTTTGTTCCGACTACTCCCACGGTTTACATCCGCGTGACTCAGGCCGCATCGCAGCTCCTGGAGTTGCACAAGCAGCTCAACGCGGAGGCGCTCGCTTTCGCCGAAGAGTGGCCTTACATCCCGCACCTCACCGTTGTGAAAATGGAAACCGAAGCTGCGGCACAACAGGCTCTGGGCATGGCCCGTGAGCGCTGGAGCCAGTATCCCGGCAGCCGCCGCATCCTTCTCGATCGCCTCACCTTCGTCCGCGAAGACGCGCCAAACTGTTGGATCGACCTGGCCCCGGTTCTGCTCGGCGGCAGTTTGGTTTCGCCTTGAATATCCCACGAAATATCAAATCTCTGTTTTCAACGTAACCTGCCCTGGTTACCCCTCCATTACGTTACCTCCCGCACAGATTGCATGGCCCCTGGTACATTTCCCTCCGGTGCGTTGCTAAGGCTTCGGCCGCCCTGTAAACATGAAGAGAGGGAAAGGCTTGGAATCCCGCGCCGGGAGCCGTTTCGGGCGCGGAGTTCGGCCACTGCCGGAGGGCACAGCATGCAGATTGGGGTCTACGGTTCGGGTTATCTGGGAACAGTGATTTCGGCCTGTCTGGCAGATTTTGGCACTCCGGTTTCCTGTTGTCATCCTGATCGTTCGCGCATGGTCGAAATGGCCCAGGGCAACATCCCATTCTTTGAGAAGAACCTGAAAGAGATTATCCGGCGCAACGTGCGGGCCGGGCGCCTGGCGTATTCCACCGACATCGAATCGTTCGCGCGCAAGACGCAAGTCATTTTTCTGGCGGAAGACAGCGCCGATAACCTGACCGATATCGTGATGCGGATCGCGCGTCTCGCGACCAAGCCTCCGATTCTGACCATTGTCACCCCTGTGTCGGTGGGCACGGCTGCGGCGCTCGAGAAATCCCTTAAAGACGCGGGGCTGCATGGAACGATCGTCTCCCAGCCCATGTTCTTCACCGACGGTTGCGCCGTGGAAGACTTCAACTGGCCCGACCGGTTGATTCTGGGCTCGACTTCGAACGAAGCGGTGCAGGTTCTCAAACAGATTTTCCACCCGCTGGTGATGCGCGGAGTGCCGGTGATTGTGACCAACCAGTCGACGGCGGAGTTGGTGCGCGAATCGGCGACAGCATTTGTGGCGACGAAGATTTCCTTCATCAACGAGGTTGCGGCGCTGTGCGAGCGCGTGGGCGCGGACGCAGTGAGTCTGGCTCTGGCGCTCGGCCTCGACAAGAAGATCGCTCCGCGCTGCTTGCAGCCGGGCGCGGGCATGGGCGGCGTGTTTGCCGAATCGGACATGGATTCACTGGCGCAGCTGGCTCAGGCGAACGGGGTTCCGTTGAAAGTCCTCAGCGCCGCGCGGGACGTCAACCACACTCTCGCCGATCGCCTGGTCGACAAGATTGCGCTGGCTTTGAATTCAGTGGAGAACAAGGACGTGGGAATTCTCGGCCTGGCTTTCAAGCCGAATACGAATTCGGTGGCCGGCTCGTCGGCGATGCGGTTGGCCGAGACGCTGGTGGCTAAAGGCGCGCGGGTGCGGGCTTATGATCCGGTCGCGCTGGGTGAGGCCAAGCTGCAACTGAACGGCACGGTGCGCTATTGCGAATCAGCGTATGCGGCGGCGGAAGGCATGGACGCACTGGTCGTAGGCACGGGCTGGCCGGAATTCCGCGTGCTCGACTTCGACCGCATCAAGCACCTGCTGAAGAAACCCATCATCGTGGACACGAAGAACCTGCTGGATTCCGCGCGGCTGAGAGCGATGGGGTTTGAATACGTGGGCGTCGGGCGGGGATGACCGCGGCCGCATCGGCGCGCCCGGTAATGAAAATCCTCCCCAAGGGATTTGTGAGCGAAGAAATTCTTCATCCCGCGCAGCAGCGTGCACAGCAGTCCGAGCGGCTGGTGTTGTTATCCCGATCTTCTGTTCTTTTCTCTGGAATTCTCGATAGTTTCTCGTCTTTCTTCTTCTGCTTGTCCTTCTCCAGCCTGACTCACCTGTTAAGTTGCTGGTGTAGCCGCTTTTTAGCTGAGGAGTGATCACTCCCACAACGGGCGCCAGCCCTGGGCTATCCAGGGAAGCCACAAAACGCCCGCATCAGATGTCCCTGCCACAGTCTCGCGTGGGATTAGGCAAGGGCCGCGAGGGGTCCGGAACTGCGCGGCACAACATCCTGGCCAACGCTTTCCAGATTAGGAAAAAGAGAAGTCGAAGTAAAGGTCATCCGTCACATCAAAATCGGAAGTTTTGCACAGGAACGTGCAGGTCGGAGATTGTGACCCGGTTTGGAATTGCCAGCGCGATGCGGCTGCGCGGTTTCTGACATCGGCGGAGCGCGGTTGTATAATCGATGCGGCGGTGGGAATAGCTCAACTGGTAGAGCACCGGACTGTGGCTCCGACGGTTGCGGGTTCGATTCCCGTTTCCCACCCCAGAAATTCCAAGCCGCACCCTGCCTGCTACGCGGGCAACGAAGGCGCCGGAGCTCCTAACAGTTGAACCAGACTCTTGGGGCCGCAGCACGCCCGGTTAAGCCGGTGGCGATCCCGCTGCAGTTTTTTATCCTGCTTCAACGCATCGATCACGCTGTTCAGGATTGAGGCGGCGTGGGGACTGGACGGCGCGGTTAGCCTGTAATGCATCCATTTGCCCTCTCGTCGCGCCGCGACTATGCCCGCCTTTCGCAAATAGGCAAGGTGCCGGGAGATCTTCGGCTGGGGCGCGCCGATCACTTCGGTGAAATAGCAGACACATACTTCCTGCTCGGCCATCAGATTGAGAAGGCGCAGGCGAGTGGGGTCACCTAGAGCGCGAAAGAGTTGATCCAGCGAGTTCTTCGATCTCACGCCTTTAGTCTAGCAAAATACATACGCCTTGACGAATGTGTGGAGCGATGCTACGGTTAACACATTCGCTACTGCGAATATGATTGGGAGAGAGTCATGCCAACAGAGACGGCGGTTGCCTTGAAAGCGCACCTGGCGATCAATGTGAAGAACGCAAGCGAAAGCATCGAGTTCTACCGCAAGATGTTCGGAATTGAGCCCAGCAAAATCAGGAACGGGTACGCGAAGTTCGACGTGCAGAACCCGCCGCTGAATTTCACGCTCAACGAAGTGCCGTTCAAAGATGCAGGGGCGCTCTCGCACATGGGGATCCAGGTGGGTTCGACCGCCGATGTCCTAAGCATTCGGCAGCGATGGGCGGACGCTGGCCTGGTGACTCGCGACGAGATGCAAACCGACTGTTGCTACGCGACGCAGGATAAGGCGTGGGTACATGATCCCGATGGCAACGAGTGGGAAGTGTTCGTCGTTCTCAAAGACAATCTTCCTGAGAAGCAGACTGAGCTGGCGGGCGCTGCCTGCTGCGCCCCCGGTTGCTGTGCGCCAAAGGCGGAGCGATCCAGTGTCTAAGCCCAAGGTTCTCTTTCTTTGTACGGGCAACTCCGCCCGAAGCCAGATGGCGGAAGGGTATTTGCGCTACGTTGCAGGCAACGAGTTCGAGCCGCTGAGTGCAGGTGTCGAGCCGCAAGGATTGAACCCGCTGGCAGTCGAGGCGATGAATGAGATTGGAATCGATATCTCCCAGCAAAAGTCGAAAGACGTGCGGGAGTTTCTGGGGCAGGCGATCCCCTATGTCATCACAGTCTGCGACAACGCTAAACAGCGGTGTCCGATATTTCCGCGGACGTACAAGTTCCTGCACTGGAGCCTTGAAGACCCGGCTGAGGCAGCGGGTTCCCACGAAGAGAAATTGGCGGTCTTCCGCCGTGTGCGGGATGAAATCAGGCGCAGGGTCGAACAGGAACTCCTGCGGCCGACTGCGATTGAGAAATGAGCCAGACACCCGCTTCCCTTTCTCTCTACAAGCGCAGCGTGTGCGAAGGATTGGGGACGGGGCTGCTGGTGGCAGCAGTGGTTGGTTCCGGCATCATGGGGGAGCGTCTGGCTGGGGGTAATGCCGCCATCGCCCTACTAGCGAACACGATTGCGACAGGGGCGGCTCTGGCCGCGCTGATCATGACATTCGGATCGTTTTCCGGCGCGCACTTCAATCCGGTGGTAAGCCTCGCACTCGCCTTACGCGATAAGATGCCTTGGCCCGAAGTGCCGTTTTATGTGGCCGCTCAGTTCTCCGGGGGACTGCTCGGCACGATTCTCGCTCACTTGATGTTTGGGCACGAGTGGTATGCGCTCTCGGCCCATCAGAGGTCGGGGCTGCCGCAATTGCTCAGTGAGTTTGTTGCAGCGTTTGGATTGCTCTGCGTCATCTGGGGATGTATGAAGGTGCGCTCTGGGTTGGCGATGCCAGTAGCGGTTGCCAGCTACATTGTCGCGGCATACTGGTTTACCGCGTCCACGTCATTCGCCAATCCCGCAGTCACCTTAGCGCGTTCCATTACGAACACGTTCTCGGGTATCCGGCCGATCGATGTTCCAGGGTTCGTGGTAGCGCAGATTGGCGGAGCAGTGGCTGCTACGCTTCTATTCGAGTGGCTCGACAAGGGACGAGTCCCTGCTGAGGACTCACTGTAATTGCATCCCCAGCTGGTGGTTGGCTTTGTGCC
The DNA here is from genome assembly GCA_963841125.1 of uncultured Acidobacteriaceae bacterium. Classification (GTDB taxonomy): domain Bacteria; phylum Acidobacteriota; class Terriglobia; order Terriglobales; family Acidobacteriaceae; genus Sulfotelmatobacter. The sequence goes on along the minus strand of CAWJBH010000003.1, from coordinate 403,021 downwards.
AGAAAGCCTCGCTGCGCTTGGCTGGACCCTTCGGCTTCGCTCAGGGCAGGCTCACGAGGCGGCTGTCCCCACATGGTCTTGTTCAAGTTCTCGTTCAACTGCGTGCCATATTGGGAAGCGGTTGCCGTCCCCCACATTTTTCTTCGTCGTAGTCGTTGACCTGTACGCCACTCGGGTCTAGAATTCGCACGAATCTTCTTGCGGGCGCTCTCGCGCCCAGCAGGGCCTGTCGCTGGCTGTCGACAGAGGGGAAGCAGATTCACGGGCCCCAGCTCCTTGGAAGACTTGAGATCGAGGAGGAGCTCCATGAAGAGTTCTGCACGCAAGGAAGTCAAATCACGTCGCAAAGCCACCGCAGAGAATGACGCCAAGGCATCTCCCGGAATGTTTCCAATCGTGGGGATTGGCGCCTCGGCGGGCGGGCTGGAAGCATTCTCAGAACTGCTGCGCTACTTGCCGGAAAAGACCGGCATGGCCTTCGTGCTGGTGCAGCACCTCGACCCCAAACATGGCAGCTCGTTGCAGGAAATCCTGACGCGGACCACGAAGATTCCCGTCACCGAAGTCACTCAAGGAGTGGCGGTGCAGCCGGACCACGCCTATGTGATACCGGCCAACGCGAACCTGACCATCAAGAACGGGACGCTGCACCTGGGTTCGCGAGTGCTGACCCGCGGGCAGCATATGCCGATCGATAATTTCTTTCGCTCGCTGGCGGAGAACGCCGGGTCGCAGGCGATCGGCGTCATCTTGTCGGGGACGGCCTCGGATGGCACCGAGGGAAGCCGCGCCATCAAGGCGGCGGGAGGAATTACTTTTGCCCAGGACGAGGAGTCGGCGAAATACGACGGCATGCCGCGCAGTGCGGTGAATGCAGGCTGCATCGACTTCATCCTGTCGCCCAAGGACATTGCGCGGGAGCTCGGTGGAATCAGCCAGCATCCCTATGTGGCGCGGGTTGTGGCGCCGGCGGCGGAAGGGTTTGAGGGGATGGTGGGCAGCGACCTGAACGCGCTATTCGGGCTGCTACGGGAATCGAGCGGGGTCGATTTCACCAACTACAAGCACACCACGCTGCACCGCCGTATCCGGCGGCGCATGGCCGTACACAAGGTCGAAAAGCTGAAGGAATACCTGCGCTTCATTGGCAGAAAGCCCGAGGAACTGGACGAGCTTTACCGCGATTTGCTGATTCACGTCACCGGTTTTTTCCGCGAGCCGGAAGCGTTTCTCGCCCTGCGCAAGCACGTTTATCCCAAGCTGTTTGAAGGCCGCAAGCCGGATAATCCGATCCGGGTTTGGGTTGCCGGATGCTCCACTGGCGAAGAGGCGTACTCCATCGCGATCACGCTGCTGGAATACATGTGGGTGCACAGCCGGAACATCTCGCAGGCCGCCACCGCCATTCAGATCTTCGCCACCGATATCAGCGACACCGCGCTCGACCGCGCCCGCACCGGGCTGTACACGGAGGCGGCCGTGTCGGAGATTTCGGCGGAGCGCTTGAAGAGATTCTTCGTCCGGCTGGATGGAGGATTTCAGGTCAACAAATCCGTTCGGGATATGTGCATCTTTGCCAAGCAGAACCTGGTGAAGGACCCGCCGTTTTCAAATCTCGACCTGGTGAGCTGCCGCAACCTGCTGATCTATCTGGGGCCGGTTTTGCAGCGGCGCGTTATCCCCTCGTTGCATTACGCACTGAAGCCCGGCGGCTACCTGATGCTGGGAGCATCGGAAAATCTGGGAGGCTTCGCCGACCACTTCGGACTGGTCGACAAAAAGGACAAGATCTACCAGAAGAGAAAAACCACGGCACGGCTGACCACCTACTTCGCGAACTCGGATTATCTGCCGATCAAGCCAGGCGACGCGAAGTCGTCGCGGGAGTTACCGGCTCCTTTTACTGTGGAGCGGGAAGTGGAGCATCTGCTGGTGAACCGGTTTGTTCCCGCGAGCGTTGTGGTGAACGACCAAATGGAGATTGTGCAGTTCCATGGCAAGACCGGAGCCTACCTGGAGCCCCCTGCGGGGCAACCCAGCTTCAGCGTGGCAAAAATGGCGCGGGAAGGCCTGCTGGTCGACTTGCGCGCGGCCCTGGATGCCGCCAAGAAAAGCAATGCAACAGTGCGGAAAGAGGGAGTGCACATTCAATCCGAAGCGGGGACGCGGGAGATCAGCCTGGAGGTTGTGCCTTTGCGCGGACCCACGGCGCAGGAACGCTTTTACGTGGTGGTGTTTCAGGATGTGGTGCGCAAGCCGGAAGTCCCGGAAGACAAGGGCAAGGCCGGAAAGGCGGTGAAGGTAGCGCGCCCCACCGCGCAGGATACCGAATTGCTGAAGCGCGAGTCGAATCAGCTGCGGGAGCAGTTGCGGTCGCTGATCGAAGAGCATGAGACTACCTCGGAAGAGTTCAAGTCAGCCCATGAAGAGGTCTTGTCGGCCAACGAAGAATTGCAGAGCACTAATGAGGAGTTGGAAACGGCCAAGGAGGAGTTGCAATCCACCAATGAGGAGCTCACGACCCTCAACGAAGAGATGCAGAACCGCAACGCCGAGTTAGGCTCGGCCAACAACGATCTGCTCAACCTGTTGGGCCACGTGGATATTCCGGTGGTGATGGTGAGCAACGATCTGCGCATTCATTAAAGTCTTGTGTTTTCAATACGTTAGCTAAGAATTGATCGCACGTTTTACGACCGTTTGCGTGGACTTGCGACGTGCTTAGACGCGAACGTGCGATCAATGTGCGATTGTTTTTTGGGGCTGATTCTAGACCCGAGGTGAAGGCGGAGTCTACCACAAGAAAAGTATTACACTCGTCGAACTTGGGAGAGACCGATATGTCTAGTAAGAAGAAGAACGAACCGCAACTGGGCCCGCTCCTCCAGATTATCCTTATTCTGGAGTACGTCGAACAGTCGGAAAACCAGACGATCAAAGCCTTGCACAGTGAGAGGGCACGTCAAGAGTTTGCCGCGCAGCAGAAGGCGCATGGTATTAAGGTGTCCCCGTACGGACCTCCGGGAGGAGCACCCATGCTCCTCAAGCTAGACGGACAAAACTTTGCCTTGATAAAGTTTTTTTATGAATACTTAAAATTCGACGTGGAAGGTGTGACTTACTATCTCGTGCGCCACAAAACCCCGCCCAAGTGAGAATCTTGTAGCGGCACAGACTCAGTATTTGCGAATCGGAAGTTTGTACAGTTAAACTTTGAGCTATGCCGATTTTGAACCTGCAGCCCCATGGTTAGGCGAATGTAGATATCTATCCGGACCGCTTCCCGGGTGTGTCTACATGGATACGCACCTTGGATAGAAATGGATGATTTGACGAAGAATACGTTGGAGGATATGCCGGAGGGAAAGTAAAGCTAGTTCACCCACTCGCAGCCCGGCACAAGCACAATCTCAATCTCCGCTGGCTTGCTCTGCGCCGCTTCGCACAGATGCCGCCACGACTCCGCGACTGCCGCGCCCCGGTCCAGTAGCGCCCTTGTTTCGTCCAGCGCCGCGACCGCCGACTCCGCGACTGCCGTCGCCTCGCTTAAAGCGGCGCTCATATCTGTGAGTGTTTTTAAGAGTTTCTTTCGTTCGTTTCGAGACATTTGCGTCCTGCCAATCTATGCTGCCGATGTCAACGGGCAGGTGCATTGTGTGCAGCGAAACTCGTTTCATACAAAATTCCTTCCAGTCGCCGCACGATCAAGATCGCCGCGCATTCGCCGTATCCCTCGTCCAGCACCGCTTTTTTGCAGAGCCGCACAACGTCGGTTTTCGTAAACTGTTTTTCTTCTGACATGTAAATCCTTTCGCCCTGCAGCCGGGGTGTCGGGCGGAGGCAAGCGCAGAGGCGGATTTGCAGTACACCTCTGCCTTACAGTTCCCGACACTTCCGGCCAGGCGTTCCCGAACATGGTCGCCAGTGATTTCGACAGTTCGGGAAGGTGAATTGAGTGGGCGATACTTTGACGGTCCCTACTCCGCCACGGAGTAATGGCGGGAACCTACCGCCCACTCAAACTTTTAGAAGCGCACCAAGTCAGCTGCTTCGCGCTCCAGCTTTTTCAATTCATCTTGCTGCTGAAGAAGTTCGCCGTTGGTCGGGAATCCCTTGCCGGGAGTCTGTGACAGAAACTCAGTCAACAGCTTCTTGTGAGAGGCGATGATCCGCTTGACGCGGTCCAGATCTTGTTTCCAAAATGCCAACTCCGCTTCCACAGTTGCGATTTTCGAGGACGTCTCATCCAACAACTGCGAATACTGCGGTGACTTCGTTGCCAACTCCTGATATTTCTTCAGAAGTTTTCGCAGGTCAACCAACCGCCCGGTGAACTTGACGATTGCCTGCTCCGCCGTAGATTTATGCTCTTCTTGCAGCTTGATTTGCAGCTTTTTGTTTCCAAGCTCACATCGAATTGAACTGGCCTCTCGTCGGTCCACGAACTTGACTCTGGAAATAGCTTCCCGCGACGCGGCACCGATGGCGGCGGACATCTCCTTGTTGCGGGGAAGATCCATCAGCGAGGCGACGTGCAGCACAACAGCAATCGTCTTGTGTCCAAGTTCTTGAGCCGCCGTAAGGCGATGCCGCCCGTCAACAAGGTTCATCTCTGTATCGACTTCGATTGGTGGGACGTCGCGCTTGGCTGCGAACTCAGACTTCCAAAACTTTACCCGCTCAGGATTGATCGGGTTCAACGTGTTCCCACTGCACTTCACTTCTCCAACTGGTATGTTCATAAAAAGTTCTCCTGTTCTGTTTTCTGCAAATCCAACTGTGCATCTTCAAGGTGGTGCTGCGTAATGCCGACGCATTGACGTTGTTCGTTAGCAAACTGCGGCGCGTGCGGATACCGTTGTTCGTAATGAGCCAGAAGTTTCTTCTGCTCGGCTAGTTTTTCCTTCATTTTTGCGACATGCTGTGTCTTCTGCTCTAACTGAGACATACTTGCTCCTTCGTGTTTTCGTTACCCTCTGCGCGTGAACCTTTTCAATGAGTCGCGCAACTCTCTGCCCGCTCTATCGTTTTGCGATTCGGGCTTTTTAATACCAGCGGCTAGTTCGGCCTCCCCACGAGAAAGGCCACTGTGGATGAACGCAGCGGCTTGTGCGCCTCGGTCGGAGACTTCGACGCGTTTCCATCCGGGACCAAGCGGCTCTTCGAGGCTGGTGCGGTCCTCAACAATCTCGACCTGCGCTTTCACTCCATTCCTTGTGGTCTCAACGATGTTTACTTTCTTGCCGTTCGCATCGTAACGAGCGACTTGGATGCCCTTTGCGTCCGGTGCAATCCACTCACCGCCCACCAGTTTCCAGCCTTCGTCGATTTGCTTCTGTGTGATTCTCATAACTCCTCATTTCTTGGTCGCCGATAAATAAGTTTGATTGCTTTGATCTCCTCTTGCAGGTAAATCCACGGGCGCTTTTTGTCGTTCCGCAAGAACTGAAACTGTTCCGGATACGGATGGTTCCACGCGACGACACGCCCCCGAGTCCACTTCGTCGGCGATCCGCGAAAGCGGATCGCCAACTCCAGTCCCTTGAACGGAAACCAATTTTTGTTAGAGGCCATCGGGAAAATCCTCACCGAGATAGCTGTGCGGCATCTGCTCTTCACCAAGCTGCTCAAGCCGCGCCTGAGCGACGATTGCTGCAACGCGGGGACTGACTCCGTTGAAGCGCAGGTCGTCGACAGTCAGCGCCATTTCTGCACTGGCTCGCTCTGCCGACGCTTTCGCATAGTGCCTTGCGATGGCTGCGTTCTTACGACGGTAATACTCGTCGGCCACTGCACTCTCAAGTTTTCGGTACGCTTTCGTGAAGCCAAGATCAAACAGTGTTCTCATTGGTTTTGGTTATCCTTCCAGCGGAGGTATGCCTCGGCTTCTTGCATGTGCATGTCGAAATCGTTTTCGGCAGCAAAACTTGACTGATAAGTCTCTTCGGCCAAACAGTCATAAGTCACAACGCCTACCTGTCGTTGTGGGCGGAATTGACTTGGCCGCAATGCGTAACTCAAACAATGGGAAAAAGCGTCCGGAGCATCATTAAGTGTTGCGAGTGGAAATCCGCCGACTTCTGCTTCCCACTCTTTCAACCACGGTGCTTCGGCAGGGAGCCATACGCTGCCTTGATTCACAATGTAAGCAACCGCTCCTGCGCGGTCCTCTTTGCTCCCCTGCGGGATGATCGGCACGATTGGCAAGGTCGCACTGTAACGATCAATAATTCCGTAGCCTGCTGCTGCGCGTTCTACCACGACAGCCTCCGGGTGCCGCCCTGTCTGTCGGTACATCGCGTTGAGAAACGCGACCAGGCGGTCGCCCATCTCATCGGCACGCCAGCGACCAGCTTCGGCACTTATTAAGGAAAGCTGGCCAGTTCTCGCCGTGTAGCCCATCGCACAGAAAGCGGTGCGCGACCCGCTGACGGTCGCGGTGTTCGCAAAGTCTGCTGCGGCCCACCATGTATCGACCTGCGGAATGCGCTCGTAACGCTTGCAACGCGTTAGGTCGAAATAGATCAGGTCTCCGAGGCCGCACACCATCAACCACTGGCAATTCCAGTAGTAGGCCGTCGAGTAACTCTTAATCTGGTCGAGTTGCGGGCGTGGTACTCTACCGTTTACCGCTTCATAAGCAGGGGGAAACACAATCGAATCTGTGTAAGTGTTCTTGACCCATGCCGAGCGGCCATCGTCGTTAATTGCCGGGAAATGGCTCTGCACATATGGCAGTCCGCTTTTCATCATCCAGCCGCACGGATCATCTTCATGCAGTCTTGCCTGCTCGAATGTCACAGCACCGGGGATGGTACTGCCGTCGTCCGCAGTGTACGGCTCCAGTCTGTTCATCGCAGTGCTGATTACGTCGGTGATGATCGACTCACGGATTTTTTGACTCATCGCATCTGTTCCGCTGCGAAGGCAATCCGATATGATCAGGCGGTTCGCACCTTTTCCGGTATGGCCAGCGCCGATGCCGCTGCCCCAGAAAGACGGGTCGATACCGAGGCTACCCTTCAGCTTGAATTCGTTCGCACGCTCGTACTCGAATTCAAAGCCCATTTCGCGCAGGAGTTGGGCAGCAGCGCCGACAAACTTATTGGCAAGGGCCTGGCTGTGCGTGACCAGTCCGAACTTGAAATTCGGATGAGTAGCAAGCCACCACGCCACGGAAAATACACAGATCGCCTCTGATTTTCCCGAGCGGGGCTGCTCTTCATATATCACGTTCTGTCCGTTCTCTAATGTGACCTGTAAGCTGGAGTAGCGGACGCGGTCAACAGGTTCGGTGATGTACTTCTTATCCCACCAGTGCTCCCAGAACTCCAATAGGTTTTGGTCAATCATTGGTTTTCCCCTCCGGCTGTAAGCTGCGGTTCACTCAAAGCCGCTCATGTCGATAGTCACCTTACGGCGCGGCAGCGCGTCCATGAACCGGAACGTTTCCTCAATCTGGTCGGCGCTCAAGCCATGCGAATGCTCCAAGAATCGGTACTGGACTGCGGTGTTCGCTGCGACGTTCACATGCACGGACTTGCTCGGCCCGTCGTACCCCATCAGTCGCCCGATTGAATCGCGTATGCTTTGCCATGCACGGGCAACGTCCGCCGGAATCTTCCCCTCGACGAGCGACCGCTCCATCAGTTCGTAGATTTCCTTCTGCTCAAGTTGGCCTTCGATGAATTTCTCTGGATTCGATTCGCGCAACTTGTTGACCAGTGGCTTCAGGTGGTTCGCAACCGTCTGGCGGCAGACACCGAGTTCCGCAGCAATTTTCTTCTGCTTACCGCGCTTGAAGGGATCGCCGGGGAGACTTATTGCCAAGTCGATCATCTCCTCAAGCTGCTTCGCGACTCCGGCCTTCGAGTTAGAACCTGTTCTTCCGCTGCGATGTGTCACGGGTTCTCCTGTTCGGCAATTCTGTCCAACCACGCGGTCAGGTCCATCTCTCGGAAACGCAAGCAGCGGCCATTCAACTTAATAACGGGAATCTGATGCTGACGACGGGCACGGCCTCGGGCGCTGACCATTTCGTAAATCGTGCGCGGCGAAATTTGCAGCAGGTCGGCAGCTTCGCCAATTGTTAGAAGTTTTTCCCATGATTTACGCCTCGATTCCATCTGGTGATTTGCCTGCGCGTTGGCGTTCGCAGCACAGTTGTACTGCGTGATACTTGCCCATCTCAGTGAGCTTGACGCGCACGCCGCCGCCTCTGTAACCAGCGTGAAGCTCGGCCCACTTCCAATTTACGAGGCGCTGAAGGGCCACCTTCCACGCATCATCAGTCAAGTTCTTGCCGACGTAATGGGCAAGAGTCCCCTCGGGTATACCTCTGCCGTAGTCTTTCTTAAATCCGTTGCGAAGCATTGCACCGATCAACGCGGCCTCGCGCACACGAACGACGCCGTGCTCATCGGAGCGAAAAAGTCCACAGAACTGGACGGGGCGCTGCTCTGCTGCATCCACAATTTGTTCACTCATATCGATTTCTCCTCAGTTAAGTAATGGCGGCCACTTGCTTTGTCGAACCCGATGAGTTTTTCTGATATCAAGTTCTTTTTCGTCATCGGAAGCGTCCTCGCAAACTTCTCGTACCAGTGATGTTCCTTGGCCATGTCACGCCAGTTGTAGTTGTACCCGTTCGCTTTCGTAAAAGCCGCGAGTACAGTCTTGACGCACTCCTCAGCCTCGCCCGCACCTTTTGCCGGCTGGAACTCGGCGCGGATTTTCTCTTGCCACTGCATCAAGCAGAGGGCCGCATCAAGCCCCTCGCGGCTGACCTTTTCCTCCCCACTGATTGCGGACGTGACGTAAGCGACCCTTAGCGCAATTTCGGCTAGTCGGTCGCGGTCTTCGCCAGCGGCTGACCGTCGTGCGTTGCGTTGAATATCACCGCCGGAACGTGCCGGATGCTTGGCTCAAGGATAAAAACGTCGCGCTCGGCACTGAAATCCCACGGACTGTAGCGCCACTTCTCGGCTCCGCGAACGCCGTACAAAAATCTGTCCCAAAAACCATGCGCCGTGGCATGAGAAAATATGCTTGTGAACTCAGAAGAGTCCTCGACGGTGAAGTTGAGCGAGCATCGAAAGCCGGACTTTCAGCTTCGCGTGCCCAAATTTATCCGCCACTCCCGCGTTAGTCGCGTTGAATAGCTTGTTAAGGACCGTAATCATTGCCGAGCCTTGAATATTCGCTTTCTGCATCAAGCCCCGTCCCTCATCTTCGTAGAGCAGACGCGGAGAGGCGTCTTCGGGAAACAATTTGAATAGCCCACGGTCGGATGCAGGCGTCCCGTCGTCGATCGTTTCTCGGTTGGTCCCGATACTGGGTGAGACAGTCCAGTCAGCAGACATGTCTCTCGGCGGCGAGCAAACTTTCCTGAGTGGACGCGGCCAATCTGCCCCGCGAAGATGCTGGGACAGATATTGCAGTTCCCACTCACAAGCACGGAGGTTGCCGCGACACTGGCGACATAGGCGTAACCCATTGGGCAGCGCGTGCGCTCGGCAATCTCGTAACATTTGCCATACATCGCGGCTCGTGGAATCGCAGGTAGCTCGGTGCTGTCTTCCTGCGGAGCAAGCAGATCAACCGATAACGGGATTCCTTCCCAGCCCGCGAAGTTCGTGCATACCTGCATCACATGAGCCGCACCAGGAGCACGCTCCGCCGTCGTCACGCGATACGTTTTCAATCCATACGGACCGCACTCACCGACCACCTTAGGCAGAAAGCGTTCGCGGCCCTCCTCGATTCAGCATCACGAGAGCCTTGATTTGGCCTTGATACGGTTCGCTAGCGCCACTCACTGGCTTGTTCTTGCAGTAAACCGTGGTGATGAAATTCTTCGCGCATGCCTCGCTCTCAAAACAGAACGGAACTGTCGATCCATCTTTTAGTTCTAGATCGGCTTTCCAGCCGTGCCACTTCTTACCAACGAGGTTCGGATGAACCTGCTCAATCATCCTTACGAACCTCGAACAGTCGTCGTTGCAGCCAACGACAAAGACCCCAGCCTTCGTTGAACTTGTTCGGCAATCGCCGTGAGCATGTGGTCGATAAACGCTTCTCGCTTACCAACGACGTTGAATACCAGATCAGCGTGGTTTGTTGTTCTCATGGGCGATCCAATCGGGACATGATGCTGACGAAGAGCAAAATAGTGAGAGTTGCAAACTTCGACGGTGCAGATGTGGTAGCGATTACGTGTGCATTGAATCGGGTTCGGGTACTTAATCGGGAAGCCACACTGACCGTCGCCAAGCGGAGCGCCTTCAGAGCACACACAGGCCAACCCCAAACACATGGGACAGCCAGCCAACTGGATTAGCTCGTTGATGCGGTCGACGTTGTAGTCGGTGAGCTGTCTAGGCATAAACTTTGGCCTGAATAGTCTGAGATAGTTCCTGCTCGGCCTGTGTGATCCGAAGGACAGTAGGTACTTGGACCCTCTTGAAGAACGCCGTGCGGCAAGCTCCGGCGAGACGAAGCCCCGCCGATATGAAGGCTTGATTGGCTCCGAGCACTCACGACACACAAGATAAAGAGGAGAGTGGCCCGATTCTTCAAACTGCTTGCGAAGGCGGTAGCGGCGTTGCTTGATCGCGGCAGCGCTGGGTAACGGAATTGGGGCCGAAAACACTGACACTTCGTGCATGAGTGTTTTGAGCTCTACAGCGTGATGATTGAATGTGTTCAAGCCGGAATCCTGGCGTTGCAGAAATTAATTGGTCGCCAGTTCGGCTGATTATTTTCGGGCGGGTCTACTCTTGATCAGAGATGCGCCCTAGATGTTATTGCGAACTGCCCTGAGTCTCCTCGGGGCACCTCCTATGCTACCCGCTTGCGTGAGGAATGCAAGCTATATGACGGTCGCGGTCATTACGGTCGGATACGTCCGACCGTAACCTACCAGCATTGCGGTGAAGAAGGGGGCTGTCACACGCCTTTCCGTGACAGGCGCGGAGGCGCGGAGGCGCTGTGGCGGGCCTGTCACGCCAAATGTCACAGGAGGGCGTGTGACAGGTCCGGCGGTCTTGGTGTGAAGGGATCAGTCAGATAGCGGGGAAAACAGCCCTGTCACGGATGTCACGTAGGGTGTATGTGTGGAGAGAAAAAAAGTCTCTCCCGCGTATACGTTACCTCCTCTCCTGCTCGGGCGTGACGTGACAGCCCCGCTGGTCAGTCTCCTTGGAGTCCCCACCACTCTCTGGGCGCGGCTTTAACATTGCTTCACACTACGAAGGTCCTCGTAGCAAAACGTGCGATCACCGTGCGATTGCCCTCTGGAGGCCGCGTAAACACAAACTGAAAACAGCGGGGACGATTTAACATGTTGTCGTTCAGGCCGAGCGTGCCGGGCTTGGCGCTAGGCGGGGGAATCGGCCACATCCTAGAGAACGGCCCGCACAGGTGCCGCCGTAGCGCGCACGTTAGGCAGCCGTCGAGGGGTAGGCTCTTAACTCTGCAGACGCTTCAGGGCGCGTTCCGTCGCTGCCAACATTTGTTTCTGAAACCCCGCATCCGTCATCGTCTTTTTGTAGACGTCGAGCGTGGTCTTCATCGACTTGTGCCCTAGGAGGGCTTGCGCGACCACGTAATTCCCGCCCGTTTCCTCGATGATGAATGTCGTGGCGCACCTGCGGCCTGCATAAAACGACTTCCACTCTAGGCCCTTCGCCTTGAGTGTAGGGATAATGATGCGCCACTCTAGATTGTGCAGCGCGATTGTTCCGTCTCCCGCGAGGTTCGGAAACACCCACTGAGAAGGATTGTTCTTCCGCGCTTTGCGCCACGCATCCCAATAGTGCCGCACTCTGTGGATCATTGGGACTTTACGACGTGATGATTTCGTTTTTGGCGTGCCAACGATGCCCCGCACCACGTTTCGCTCTATATGCAGCCAGTCGCCGCTGGCATCCGTTCGGGCATCACCCCACTGAAGCCCCGTGATTTCCCCGGCCTCAAACCTAAGAAGCAACAAAGCGACATCACGAGCTGGCAATCGGCATGTCTTTCGAGCGCCGCGATAATCGCTTCGGCCTCATCGACCGTGTACCACTTCGTGTCTTTTGGACCGACTGCGTCCTCGGGCATCGCATCCTTCATGAATGTGTTCGCCGGGATGATCTTGTCTTTCATCGCTCGCTTGAAGATCAAGAGCCCGACCGATTTATGGCCTTCAGCGTGGTTGTGCATTGCGTTCCCACGAGTGTTTCGAGGAACTGTGTGCCGGTATCGGGGTCGTATCGTTTCAGCGTCACGTTGCCGAAGTGATCGCGCAGGTGCCGTTTCCAGATTCTCTTATAGGTGGCAACCGTCGAAGGTTTGTTGCGTGGCTCCCCATCCTTCGTCTGGAGTTTCTCTTCGCAATAGGGCAGGACGCGACGTTCGAAGAATTCCACAACTGTCCTGTCGTCCTTCAGCGGAAGTTGGTGATCAGCGTCCCTAACCCTCTTCATCGCCTCAGCAGCCAACTCTTGCACCGCAGGGCAGGTCGTAGAGAAATGCGCGTCGTCGCGGTCGCAGAGTTTCTCGTGCTTCTGGACGCGAACGGATTGTCCATCCACGATCTTCGTGACGCGGTACCGGAGGTGGAACGCAATGACTTTCCCGCGCTTGTCCTTGCTGGTCGTTCGTCTTCTCGCTTCGTAAATGTTCCCGTCCTGATGCTTTGTTCGCATGGTGTACCTCCTAGGCTATTTGTGCGATCATAGCGCGATCATCGGCTGTAAGTCAATGAAAATAAAAGACGAACTACGATCTGCGCATTCGTCGCTTCACTCCTCCCGCGCAAAAACTCCTGAACCTGTTGCCCGGGGACATTGGGCGGCGACTGGGGGAGATTCGGCCAAACATTGACGTGGAAGATTTGGAAGGGTTGGCCCGCGAAGCCATCCACCGCGCGGCTCCGCAGCAGCGTGAGGTGCGCACCAACGAAGGCGGCTGGCAGGTGCTGCATGTGCGTCCCTACAAGACCTGGGACAATCGGATCGAAGGGGCAGTGATCAGCTTGCAGGATGTTGATGCCCTTAAACGCACGCTGGACCAGACGCGCGAGTATGCGGATACGATTGTGGAGAGTGCCCGGGAGCCTATCGTCGTGTTGGACGCGAAATTACAGGTCACAGCGGCGAATCCGGCGTTCTACCGGGCTTTCGAGGTGAGCCAGGGAGAAACCGAAGGGCTCCTGATTTATGAGTTGGGCAACGGGCAGTGGGATATCCCACGGCTGCGCGAACTGCTGGAGGAGATTGTCCCGCGAAATTCCCGAGTGGACGATTTCGAGATGAGCCATAATTTCCCCCACCTCGGAGCGCGCGACATGCTGCTCAACGCCCGCCGGGTGGAAATGCAGCCGGGGCATCCCTTCATCCTGCTGGTGATCGAGGATGTGACCGCGAAGAGCAGGGAGGGTGCGGCGTAGAGCCACGCCCTGAATGAATCTCTAGTACAACCGAGACGAAAGTCCGCTGGTGCGAATGGCCGGCTGGGGGTAGAATGCAGGGTTCATCGGGAAAAAGGATGAATCCAATTTTCCATCTATTCCGAAGTTCTTCGCGGCAGCTTGGACCTCTGGAGCAGCGCCTGCTCGAGGCGTTGTGGACGAGGGGCGACGCGACCGTCCGCGAGTTGGTCGAAGGCGGCTACCATGACTTGGCCTATACCACGGTGATGACCACGCTGGACCGGATGTTTAAGAAGGGTCTTCTGACACGATCCGAAGAGGGCAGGGCGTTCCGCTACGCTCCGCAATTCAGCTGTGAGGAGTTACATCGCGAGGCAGCGGGGCACGCTTTTCGCCAACTGTTGGATGCGAGTCCAACTTCGTCGCTCCCGCTTTCGTTTCTGGTGGAAATGCTGGGCGAACGGGACGAGCAATTGCTCGACGATTTGCGGAAGTTGGTGGATCGCAAGCGTCGCGAGCTGAGCCAACGCGAAGCCGGCCGGAAGGAGAAAGAATAATGTTCGCCTTGCGCGGGGTCGCCGTTTCTCTCTCCGTCTTTGTTTTGCTCTACAGCGCCCTGTCGTTGGTTGTTTGCAGCGTGTGGGGGAGGGTGTTGCTTTATGGCGAGCGGTACTCAGCCCGGCGCTGCGCTGATTTGCTTTTCACTCTGCGCGTATGCCCACTCGTGGTGGCGGCCGGAGTTACCCTGGCGTTGGCCGTGCCTTCGTTCGTTCTGCTCGAACCTCGCACCGTGGATGAACCCATGGGAGTTGTGTTGGTGGCTCTGGGCTTGAGCGGGATGGCGGTGGTTTTGGCGGGAATGTGGAAGGCGGCATTGGCATTGCTGCGGGCTTCGCGGACGGTCGCGCGGTGGTCGACCGAGGCGCGTGTGATTGACATCAGCCCGATGGATTCCATGAATCCGCTTTCGGTGCTGCGGGTTTCGGCGGCTGCGCCTCCACTTACCGCAGCCGGCATTCTGCGGCCCAGCGTGTGGTTATCGCGAGCGGCGCAGTTTGTGCTGACTGAACGGGAATTGCAGAGCGCGCTGCGGCACGAAGTGGTGCATGTGCGGCGCAGAGACAATCTGAGGAAGCTGGTTCTCCGCCTGGTGGCATTTCCCGGCACGGCGGGACTGGAGAGTGCGTGGAGTGAAGCCAGTGAAATGGCCGCCGACGATGCCGCGGTTTCGAGCGCATCGGAAGCTCTGGATCTGGCTGCGGCGGTGATCAAGTTGTCACGGCTGACTCCGTTGGAAGCGCCCGCGGAACTGACCACGGCTTTGGTTCACAGTCCCGCGGAATCGGTGAATGCGCGGGTGGAACGGTTGATCGCGTGGACCGAGCGGCGTCCGACTCCGGCTAAGGGATATTCGCTGGTGTATCCGCTATGCGCCGCGGCAGCCGTCGCGGTCACTGTGGCCGTCACTTACAGCCAACTACTCGTGCGCTTGCACGCGGCCACGGAGTGGCTCGTAAAGTAGAGAGATCTGCAGGCGTCGAAGCCCAGCCTAGCTTCTGGGGGTCAACGAGTGTAAACGTCTGATTTCGACAGTTACCATCATCCTATGCGACTAATCTTGTTTCTTTAGCTCTAGCCCTCGCCGCCTTTGGCCAGACAACGCTCAAGCGTATCCCGCCCGATGAAGCCGCAAAGCATCTCGTCAAGAAAGCTTCGACAAGCTATCCACCCATGGCGGAGGCAGCCCGTATTCAGGGCGACGTCATCGTCGAGGTTAGCATTGACGAATACGGCGCAGCACGAGCGCGCCGACTTGTCACCAGACATCCCATGTTGGCTCCGTCTGCAATCGAAAGCGTAAATCACTGGAAGTACCAGCCATTCGAGATGGATGGGAAGCCTGTCACGGTTGTAACTCTTGTAATGGTCACCTTCGGGAATCCGGGAAAGGAAAACGACGCCGCGGCGCAGGCTGAGATGCTCTTCCAGAACGACTTCTGGACTGCGGAAGAGTCGGCGCAGGCCGCGCTGGGCGAGAAAGACTACGCCGCCGCGGAACGGCAACAGAACAGAGCGCAAGAGATCTTAGCCCGGTGAGCGAGGGCCGACGCCACGCGTAGAGCGTCGGCAGTCGATGATCACTCGGGTCGTGTAGCACTGGCCCAGCAAAAATACGACGAGGCTGAGCAGCACTACAAGAAAGCGCTGGAACTTCGTCAAAGCGGCGACAAAGATGCGCCGAAATGGCAGCAACCCTAGCCGACTTCGGTGGGCTGTACGCCGAGGAAAAACGCTACGACCTTGCACGCGATCATGCCAATCGATCGATCACTATTTACCAGAAAAACCTTAAAAGAGTGGGTTCTAGCAACGCAGGTGCGCGGGAGGTCTACGGACGAGCAATTGCATACCAATCGTGGATGCTTTCAAGGATCGCTTTACAGCAGAACGACCACATCGAGGCCGGTAAAGAGTGTCGCAGGGTTCTGGACTTTCAGACGTTTCTAGGCACAGCGGATCACGATTCGTTCGTGTCCGCCTGCGAAGAAGTGCTCAAGAATCCCACGCCAAAGGCCTGACTCTGTTCGTCTCAGTTGGTGATAAATCACCTCTCTGACAATGTCGGCGGTGTCAAGTAGTTTTCGAGCACACTTCAGCATGCACTCGTAGAAGAGCGCCATTTCGCTCTCGATGACGCTGTTGCTTTGCTCTTCCAACCCAGGCTCGCTCGCAATCAATATTCAGGTCCGGAACTCGGTCCGACCCATGCATCTCTTCGGTCTCTTACTGCGATCATGATTACTACTTCAGACTCCTCGGTATAGAGGAGCGGGACGCCCAATCAATTACTCGGTTTTCGACTGCACACCATGGCGATTTCCGGGCTGTCCCGCGTGCGAACCGAACTTTTTCACCTGCTCGCAATCCCATCCCTGGCGCATCATCCAGTACAAACGGACCGCCAGCTTGCGAGCCATGGCAACCTTAGCAATCTTCCGGCCTCGTCGCATCGCCAGGTGGAAGTACTTACTGCGCCACTCGGGCACGCTGCGCACTGTGACCTGGCCGCTTCCACCAGCAGGAAACGCAATATCGAGCTCCCCTGTCTGGTGATATGCCCCAGCCGTCGCCGATTCCCGCTGGACTCTTCCGACGGCACCAGACCGAGATAGCTCGCCACTTGCTTGCCCGAGCCAAAGCGCTCGGCCTTGCCGATGATGAGCACATAGGCCAGTGCGGTCAGGGCACCGACTCCCGGATGCGTCATCAGTCGTTTCGCCTCCGGGCACTTCTCGACTTCCCGCTCGATCGCCAGGGTCAGTTCCGCGATCGTCGGACTCAGTCGATCCATCAACTCCAACAGATCGCGTCGCCGCCGGCTGGCCCACGGAGCCAGCAGGAATGATTCCAGTTGCTCCCGTCCGCGTTCTCGCCACAACCTTTTCTTGCAGCGCAGACCTTCGTTGAGCGCCACGGCTTGTAGTTGGTTCATGATCCGTGTGCGCGCCTGCACCATCCGGTGACGATGCCATAGCAGTTGCCGCAGATCCCGGTTCTCCAGCTCGGCACCCAGATCTTCGGAAACCGATCTTCGAGCAGCAAGCGCAGAATCAGTTGCGCATCCGGCGATCCGTCTTCTGCTTGCGCACCCGCTTCGTGCGGATCTCGGCTGCGTCTCCAATCCACAACTCAAACTGCAACTCCGCCACCAGCCGCTCGAACCAGCGTGCATGCCCGCTGGCCTCCATGCCGACGCGCACCTTCTGGCCCACCAGACCACGATAAAATTTCTCCGCCTCTTCGGGATGAGCTAGCCGCTTTTCCTGGAACTCTCCCGGTCTCGCTATCCACCGAAGCAATTTGCTGAAACTCGGGATGGAAATCTACTCCTATAATGATCATGTGCGGCTCCTTTCTCCCGAGCCTATTGGTTGGCATTAGCACCACCAACTCTACTCGGGCGTCGGAGCCGACATTGTCATGGAATCAATTACACTCATTGACCCAGTCTGATAAGGGTTTTGAGTCTGCGCTCGCGAGCGACTTCTAGAAAGTCACCCGCACACCAAACTGCGCCGCGAACGGGATGCCTACCGTTGTGCCGGGGCCGAAGAAATCTCCCAGACCACCCTCGGGTATTTCAAGCTGCTTCAGGCTGGTGAGGGGCGCGGTTTGAGAGCAGCTCGGATTCGTGCAGACACTGCTTACGATGGTTTGGTTGAGTGAGTTTGGCGCCATCTGCGCCGCGGGAATCGGGAGTTGGGCCACGTTCACCGCGAAGTTCGCGCCAGGATTGTTACGGTTGAAGAGGTTGAAGAACTCGATGAACGGGTCGATCTGCCAGCGCTCGTTGATTTTGAAAGGACGCGTGACCCGCAGGTCCGACTGGATGTAGGGTGTGCCGCGAAATTCGTCCAGACTGGTATAGACTGGCGACCCATTGTTGAGCTGAATATAGATGCGCTGGGTGTTGTCGGCGCTTGTGATCGTGATGGGGCGGGCGCTCTCGAACTGGTTGACAGTGCTCAACTCGAAACCACCGGGGACGTGCACGGTGCCGGCCAACACGAAGCGATGACGAACATCTTCGCCAGACGGGCCGTAGTCTCCTAGCCCGAAAGCATTCAGGAATCCGGGGTTTGGTTGGTTAGGCTGCTCCGGGCAGACGCCATCCACATAGTCAAACAGTTCGCCGAGCAGGCATCCCCAGGTCTGCGCCTTGGAGAGCGTGTAGTTCGCAACCAGATTGAAGCGGCGCATGTTGCCTTGCGCATGCAGCATCAATCCGTTGTAGCTGGAACGGTTGTCGGACTCGAACACGTTGGCACTCGGAACCACGGCCGCCTGATCGGTCGCATAGTCTGGATCCGACGCCGGAATGAGCGGACTGAGCAAGTTGGCGCCTCCGGTGTAGGCAAAGCCGCGGTAGCCATGATTGCCCTGCTCGTGCACGTAATCCGCGCTCACCAGCCAATGCTCGTTAAGCGCGTGCTGCACGCCGCCGGTGATGTGAATGGAGTAGGGCGTCTTATAGTGCGAGCCGATCAGATTACCTACAGCGCCGGCGCCGCCTTGAAGGCAGCCCGCGCCGGTGAGCGCATAAGTGCCGGGGCCTCCGGTGAGGCTGCACGTGCCGGTGGTGAAGTTCGAATTGTTGACGCTCTGGAATGCAGTCGCCCATCCGCTCTGCCCAAGATCGTCGTAGTAGATGCCAAAGCCGGCGCGGAACACCGTCTTCCCGCTGTTGCCGGGAGAGTAGGCGATCCCAAGGCGAGGCGCGATTTGCTTGTGGTAATCGTGTGGGAGGCTCGGTACAGTCGGAATACCCAACGCCTGCAGCGTTACAAAAGCGGAATTATCGGCCTGGCTGCGTCCGGAGTCGGTGAATAGCCCCCACGTTGTCTGATAGCGCAAACCGTAATTGACGGTGAGTTGGTGCGAGACGCGCCACGAGTCTTCCGCGTAGAACGCCAGACGCTGAATGTTCTGCGAAAAGCTGCCGTCTCCGGCGGGAGTAAACGTGCAACCAATACCCGTGCTCGGATCGGGTGCGGGATCGCACTGCGCGCTTGGCGGCGTGTAATAAAACGGCAATGCAGTTGTAATGCCGCCGCAATCGGGGCCAGGGGGATTCACGTAACAATCGGGGTTCGCGGGATAGGTGGTGAACTGTTCCGCCGTCCCTGCGAACGCGCCGCTCAGCACCGGTTCGTGGATGAAATCGATCCCGAACTTGAAGGCGTGGTCACGCATCACGTGGCTCAAGTCATAGCGGAACTGATATTTATCCTGATTACGCAGGTCCGGGAAAAGCGTGATGGGAGTGGCAAACTGATTGTCGCCGAAGGTCTCGAAGCCGGAGACGGTCAGCGCGGTAACGCTAAATGGAAACTGTACGGCGAAGCCGAGATCTGATTCCCGCGTCTGCGTGAGATGCAACAGGCTGGCGTCCAGAACCAGATTGCCCAGCCATGTGGGACTGAAAGTATAGCTATTGCTGAGCGCCACATTCCAGTAATTGTTGTGCGTGATCAGACCAGTCGAGGGCAATGTCGCCTGCTGCACCAGGGCATTGTGCGTGAGATAGCTGTCCTGCGATGCACGCAGGAACCAGGTTGACTTGGGCGATTGTGCCCAGTCCAGGCGCAGCGAACTGATGTAGTCGCGAAAAGGAATTGGAACGTTGGCGGGGACCGGGATGGAAGGGGTGCCCGTGATCAATCCCTCAGACGCCAATTCTGCTAGTGCGTCAAATTGCGTCGTGCTCGCGGGGCTATAGGCAATGCTCGCGTCTTCGTGCACGCCCTCGAACGAGCTAAAGAACCAGATTTTGTCTTTCACGACGGGACCACCGAAAGTGGCAACGTAGTTCTGGCGGGAGAACGGCTGCTTCGGATTCGGGCGCCCGGATTCTCGATGGGAAAGCGCGCGTTCAACGCGGCCTGGCGGTCGTAGAACGCGCCGCTCCCATGCCATTCGTTGGTCCCGCGCTTGGTGGTAATCACGACCGAGCCGGCCGTGGTCCAACCGGTATCGGCGTCCTCGTTCGAAGTGCGCACGGCAAATTCCTGAATGCCATCGGGCGAGAAGTTTTGCAGGAAGCCGCCGATCCAGTCGTCGGAGTTTTCCGCGCCATCGACCGATAGCTCGTTATTCAAGCCGGAGCTTCCACCGGTGGAGACTGCGGTGATGCGCGCCTTGGTGGGGTCGGAAGGCTCGACGGGTTCGGTTCCAGCCACGAGAAAGGCAATATTGGCAAAACTTCGCGCTGGAAGCGGCAGGGTTTCCAGATCCTGGGTGCCCACTACACCGCCGCGCACCGCACTCGACGTATCAACAATTTCGGTTGTAATCGAGGAAGAACTTCCCTGCACGTTGACGGTTGCCGAGGTGGCCGCAGGTTTCATGGTGACCGCGATATCGCGAACGGTGGCGACGGCGATCCAGACATCCGTCTGGGCCGGGGCAAATCCCGCGGCACTGATCGTAATGCGATAGTTGCCGGGGGAAAGGTCATCGAGGCGAAACTCGCCCCGGTCTTCGCTGCTGGCCTCGCGTTGCACCGAGGAGCCCGACAGTTGGGCCACGATTTTTGCGGAGGCGACGCGGGCGCCAGTGGCGTCCTGCACGGCGCCCCGCAGCGATCCGCGCGAGTTCTGAGCGTGGAGGCCGGCTGCCAGCAGGATGACGATCAGCGTCAAAGCGAATGTGGGGCAGAGCGATTTTGTTTTCATGTTTGCAGGCTGTTGGGTCAGGTCGATGGTTCCCGCCGAGAGACTAAACATACTAGAGCGAGTAGTTGTCTACTACCATATGTCGTAGAGCAAAGCCTTTCCGGAGGAATTCTTCTTGCACGGACCGGCGATGAGCTTTTCTCTTTACTATAAGACATTAATTATATAAGGTAATACTTATGAATAATCTAGATGGCAGTTTCGCTGCTTTGGCTGACCCGACGCGCCGGGCGATTCTTGCGCGGCTCGCCAAAGGGGAGGCCACGGTCAATGAATTGGCGGCGCCGTTCGAGATGACGCAACCCGCGATCTCCCAGCACCTGAAAGTGCTCGAAGATGCGGGACTGATCGTTCGCCGAATCGATGGCACGAAGCGCCCGCGTCGTCTCGCAAGAGCGGGGATGGAAGCGATGGACCAATGGCTGGCAATGCTGCGAAAGGCCCTGGAGAAAAACTACGACCGGCTGGACGAAGTTCTGGCGGGGATGGAAAAACACAAAAAAGGAGAAAAGCGATGAGCAAAATGACGCTGAAGACCGAAGGAGATACTCACGTAATTGTGACGAGGCGCTTCGCTGCGCCTCCGGAAGCCGTGTACCGCGCCCATACCGATCCGAAAATAATCCAGAAATGGTTGCTGGGTCCGGAAGGATGGACGATGCCGGTTTGCATCAATGAGGCGTAAGCCGGGCGGCAAGTTCCGCTATGAGTGGACGAATGGCAAGGGCCAAGCATTCTATATTACCGGCGAGCTTGTGGAACTTGAGCCTTATAACAAGATCGTACATATCGAGCGAATGCATATGCCGGATCCCACGCCGGACAACCGCGTTGAAACCAGATTCGTAGCGGATGGCGATGGGACTTTGATGACGATGCGAATGACGCTGCCGGATTCTCAGACGCGGGCGGCGATGCTTGCGACCGGCATGGAACGCGGGATGGAAGCGAGTTACGTGCGGCTGGAAGGAATGATCTAGGTTGGCCGTCCACACTGCTGGCCTCCACTTCGATCCAAAACGAAGGCTCAGCCCAGTTAATCCGACCAGCTTTGCGGGGTGCGGTCCCAGCGATGCTTCTTCAGTTCCGCGAGCAAAGCGGAGTCGAGCGTGCCAGCGTCACTGGCGGCGACATTCTGGCGCACGTGTTCGGCACTGCGCATGCCTACGATCGTCGTGCTGACCGCGGGATGAGACAGGATGAAGCGCAACGACATTTCCGGAAGCGTCATGCCCGCGGGCAGGATGTTCTTGAGTTTGTCCACCCGCTGAATCGTATTCGCCAGATTTTCCGGACCGAAATAGCCTGAGCGCCAATCGCTCGTCGGGAAGCGGGTTTCGAGCGTCATCTTGCCGCCGAGGCTGCCTTCGTCGAGAGGGACGCGCGCGATCACGCCCACATTCAGTTCCTGACAGAGCGGAAGCAGTTTATCTTCGGGCGCCTGATCGAAAATGTTGTAGATCACCTGCACCACGTCGACCAGGCCCGTGCGCAGCGCCTTGATGCCATTCTCCGGCTCCCAACGATTCAGGCTGAGGCCAAAGTGGCGAATCCATCCGCCGTCTTTTAGCTTTTCCACGGTGGAATGAAATTCGGCATCATCCGCCCAACTGTCATCCCAGACATGGAACTGCAGCAGGTCGATCGACTCAACGCGGAGTTTCTTGCGAATCATGTCGGCGTACTTGACGACGTGCTCAGAGGGAAACACGTCGCGATATTTGTATTTCGGGAGAGCGGGCCATTGTCCGTTTGCCGGTGGAATTTTCGACGCTGCATAGAGTCGCTTGCCCGAGTTCCGCGCCATGGTTTCGCCGAGCAGTCCGTCGCTCTTGCCCTCGCCATAGGCCCACGCGGTGTCAAAGAAGTTGCAGCCGGAGTTGACGGCGAGTTGCAGGGAAGCGAGCGACTGCTGGTCGTTGGAGCCGCTCCAACCGCTCATGCCCCAGAGTCCATAGGCAATGTCGCTGATTCCGAATCCGGTTCTGCCGAGGTTGCGGTATTTCATAAAGGGTCTGCTTTGAGGATGAGTTCAGTCTGGAAAGATATTTTCTCCCGCGCTGATATCGTAGCAGTTTGCCGCGGCGCGGAAACGCAGATGTTCGGCGCGCTCACGCGTGCGGGGCTGAATTGTCCTTTTTGGAAGTCGGGATTCGATGTGACGGACCTTAAACCCCTGGCGTCAGGCCTTGATGAGGGGAGGGATCCTTCGACTGCGCATGATCGGACTTCGTCCGATCACGCTTCGCTCAGGATGACGAAAACTCAGAATGACAAAGCTCGGGATGAAAAAAATATTAGCGCAGGATTGGCAGGGAGAGGCATGGGCGGAGTGCAAAAGGCAGCGCTGACATTTCCTGAAGCGCGGGATGCAGTTGTGTGTCGCGGCAAGGCTCGAGCGTGACTACGAACGGCAGAGCGTTTTTGTCGAAGCCCGGCTTCTGCAGGACCGCATCGATGTTCAAGTGGTGAGCGGAGAGAATCGCAGCCAGTCCTGCGATGATTCCTGGCTGATCTTTCACCACCAGGCGCAGATACCACGGAGTCTCGAAGTCGCAGCTCACTTTCGGCGATGCGAATTGCAGTGCGCGCCGTGGCAGGGGACCAGCAGCGTAACTTTCCGCTACGGCCATCAAGTCTGAAACAACTGCGACGGCCGTGGGATCTCCTCCCGCACCCGCGCCCAGGAAGGCCATGTCACCGCCGTATTGTCCCGAAGTCAGAACCAGATTCAGATTTTTCTGCACGCGTCCGAAAGGAGACGACGCGGGAACCAGGCTAGGGCCGACATCCGCAAATAAAGTGGCGCCTTGCAAATCGGCGCGGGAGATTTGCCGGATGGTGCAGCCCAGTTCGGCGGCATAATCGAAATCGACCGCGTCGACGGGGCGAATGGTGCGGGCGCGAATGTCACCGGGAGAAATGCGAACCTTCAGGCCGGCCAGCGCGAGGATGGAAAGTTTAGCTCGGGCGTCGCCGCCGTCGAGGTCTTCGCTGGCGTCGGCTTCGGCATAGCCGAGGGCCTGCGCTTCTTCGAGAGCTTCGCTGAAAGGAATGCGGGTGGTCTCAATTCGGCTGAGAATGTAGTTGCAGGTGCCGTTGAGAATTCCGGCAATGCCGTGGAGGCGATCTCCGCAAAGCCCGGTGCGCAGCGCGGGGAGCACGGGAACGCCGCCGGCCACGGACGCTCCAAACTCAAGCTGGCAGCCGTTCGCGCTGGCAAGATGCAGCAGGTCCGGGCCGTGGCGGGCGATGAGCTGCTTGTTGGCCGTGACCACCGACTTGCCGGCGTTCAGCGCGGCGCGCACCAGACTCCTCCGCTGGCTGGAGGCCGCCGATCAGTTCGACGACGATGTCGGCGTCGGAGTTGAGAACGGTTTGGAAGTCTTCGGTCCAGATCACATCGCTAGGTATCGATAGCTCAGTACCCCACTGCTGCTTCTTGCGTTCGACGTTGCGATTGCAGATGTGGGTCAGGCGCAGGAAGCCGTCAGTGCGCTCGCAGAGAATCCTGGCAACGGCTCGTCCCACGGTTCCCATTCCTACTAGCGCAACCCGGCGCGCGGGAGTGCGATCCCGGGAAGTGGGATCGGCGTCCAATGCTTGCTCTGGCGGAGTCTTGGGCAATGCCTGCTCTCGAGATTGAAACTCATTTTTATCATACGTGGGGCTCCGCGAAGTCGAAAGAGACTGAGGGTTGACAGGAAGCGCACACTATATCTGTATAGAGCCGATGGCAAATTCGACGCATCAAGTTAAATCGCTGCAAGCTCTTTCTTAAGAAGGTTCCCATGAAAACTTTGTCCGGTTCACGATTTCTTGCAATTTACTCCGGTGTGCTTACGCTCGTGTTTGCGGTGACCATTCTGTGTGGATTCGCGATAATGCGAAATCCTCAATTTGGCATCATCACGGCGCGTCGCATCAACATCGTCGAGCCGGATGGCACGGTGCGGCTCACTATCTCTAACCGGGCCGATTTCCCGGGCGGGTGGATTCATAAGAAGGAGTCTCCGCGTCCCGATCGTCGCGACGCCGCGGGAATGCTCTTCATGAATGAGGAAGGCACCGAACAGGGCGGCCTGATCTGGGGAGCAAGCCGGCTCGCGGACGGCACGATAGAAAACCATGGACATCTGAGTCTCGACCAATATGAAGAGAACCAAATCTTCGCCCTCGATGCCGGCCAGGAGGGCAACGATAAGTTTTCGCGCATCACTATCGGGGACCAGGGAGACTACCCAATCGAGGAGAAGAGGAAGGCCGAAGATCGGATCGACAAACTGCCCGCCGACAAACGGGACGAAGCGTGGGGCGAGTTTTTTGCCACCCACCGCCACGATGTGAAACGCCTGGTTGTTGGCCGCGCACCGGATGGATCGGTGGGCCTGAGCCTGCGCGACGGTAGCGGTAAGGTCCGCTTGGTGCTCGAGGTTCAGTCGGACGGGAAATCGGCGCTGCAATTCCTGGACGACAGCGGTAAAGTAGTCAGCGAACTCACAGGGCGGAAAAAATAAATCCCGCTCTCGGCTTTCTCATCGCACATGCCGGCACTGCGGGCGGGCGGACGGTGTCACGGGTTTTGGTCAAGTGGCGACTCTAGCAGGGGCGGCATGCCAGGCAGAAGCGGCATCAAAGTTGGTAAGATGATGCGATCCCGCCGCAACCAAGGAAAATGCTTTCTTGCGAGGAATCACAAGCGGAACCTTTACTCACGGCGCCTCTCGCCTCTTCATGCCGAGCGCTACGGTCCGCCACCACGCCCGGTTATGGGAGGAGAATGGATGATAGGAAAGTTCGCGAGTGTGACCGTGAGCGTGACCGCGACCGTACATGCGCTGGTCCTGCTGCTGGTTCTGATAATTCTGATGGGAGCGCAAGGCTTCGCCCAGAGCGCGCCTGCGGCACAGGCCCCCGAGACGCCCGCGCCTGCGGCGCAACAACCCGCCGCGCCAACTCCCGCAGCTCAAAAGCCCGATAGCAGCCAGGAACCGGCGGATGAGAGATTCCAGTTCGCGGCGGAAACGCATTCACGACTACAAGAACTGGAACTACAACGTCGGCGCCGGCGCCAATCTTGACAGCGGCCCGACTCGGACCTGGGTAAGACAGGGAGGCTTTGTGGCGGCGGCCGGCGTGGCTCGCAACGCGAATAAGTATTTGGGGCTGCGCGCGGACTTTATGTTTGCGAACCTGCCGCTGCGCGACTCCACTCAGAATCTGGCGCTGGCGACCGGGCGCCACAACCCATGCTTATTCCCTTACCCTGGATCCCATCATCAACATCCCGGTGACCAAAGAATTTAGCGCGTACGTTTTAGTGGGTCCGGCTTTCACCCATCGCTCGGGGAACCTGAATCCGACAGTACGATTCCGGGTTCGGCGTGCAATTCGTTCTGGATCTGGTGGGGTGCGTGCCAGAATTCAAATTTCAGCCTTCCTCTCAGCGGCAGCTTTGTCAATTCCAGCCTGAATCAATTCGGATACAACGTTGGGGCAGGCGTAGCGCGCAAGATGCCCAGCGGCGTCGAAATCTACGTGCGAGTTCCGTATTATGCACGGATCGCACAACGGCATCACTACCGACTATCGTCCGATCACGCATTGGGTTTCGCTGGTAGAGTTGGCTCTAGTTGCTGATTCGAGATCGCTATTCGGGGCTGTTCTGTTCGGACTGCTCTATTCGGGATTGGTTCGGTAACTCCAAAGACTTGCGGCGCGCTCTTGCAATTGCACGAATGACGAGGCGGGAGCGGGTTGCGAAACCGCGGCGCTGGAATTAGCTTCGGCCAAAGCTGCCTCGACGATGTGGTGCGCGGGCGCGAGCGAGCAAGCGGGATCGGTAGCGCTGGCGTTGCCCGTGAGCAGCAGGGCCTGGCAGCGGCATCCTCCAAAATCTTCGGTGCGCTGGTCGCAACTGCGGCACGGTTCCGGCATCCATTCCTCTCCGCGAAAGCGCTGGAACGAAGAAGATTGCTGCCAGATGAATTCAAGAGGCTGCTCGCGGACATTTTCGAATTCGAGTCCGGGGATTACTTCCGCGGCGTGGCAGGGAAGAACCTTGCCCGCGGGATTGATGAGCATCAATCTACGTCCCCATCCGCCCATGCAGGCTTTGGGAAAGCGCGCGTAGTAATCCGGGACTACGAAATCGATGCGGATACGTCCGGCGAGTCGCTTCTCCGCGGCGGCGACGGCTTCTGTAGCTTTTTCGAGTTGCGCGCGAGTGGGCAGCAGTGCGGCGCGATTCTTCAGCGCCCAACCGTAATATTGAGTGTGGGCGATTTCCATGCGCTCGGGAGCGAGGTGCTCGATGAAGGCGATCATCTCATCAAGGTGATCGATGTTCTGCCGGTGCACTGACCAGATTTACGGTGAACGCAATCTTGTGGCGGCGGATGATGCGCGACAATTCGATCTTGTGGGCATGGGCTTTGGCTCCGGCAATCCAGTTGGCCGCGTCTTCGCGCGAATCCTGAAAGCTGATCTGGATGTGATCGAGCCCGGTCTCGACCAGTGCATTGAGGCGCGGCTCAGCAAGCCCGATGCCGGAAGTAATCAAATTGGTGTAGAGACCCGCGGCGCGCGCGCCTGCGATTAGTTCCGTAAGATCGGGACGCGCCAGCGGTTCGCCTCCGGTGAAGTGCGCGTGCAGCATTCCGAGTTTGCCAGCCTGCTGGAAAACATCGATCCATTCTTCAGTGGAAAGTTCCGAACTTGCCGCGGCCAGTTCCAGCGGATTCGAGCAATAGACACAGTGCAGCGGGCAACGGTGCGTGATCTCGGCGATGAGGGCGAGCGGGTTGGAGGTCATCAGCGGATTTCGGCGAATATATCTCTGAGGACTATTTTGTCATTATATGCTTGACTGGCATTGTTACCATGGGTAACATCGACGCAGTGTGCAGGGTAGTTACGACAAGATCATTCGCGAAGGAGCTTTCCCGGCTTCCACTGAACTGGCAGAGGCGGATTGTGGGGAAGATGAAAGAAGTTGCAGCCGACCCCTATGCCAGGCACAATAATGTCACCAAGCTGCAGGGGCGCGATGGCTACCGGCTGAGAATTGGCGATTGGCGCGTCATTTACGAGTTGCACGATGATCAGCTTGAATTGTGGGCCTTAGAAGCCGGAGCGAGAGGAGGAATCTACTGATGCATATCGAAACCATTACTCGCAAGGGCAGGGAGTTCGCCCTGATTCCGATGAAAGACTTGCAGAAGCTGATGGAAGATGCGGAAATGCTTGCCGATGTGAAGGCGTACGATGCGGCGAAGGCGCGCTTTGAAGATGGCGAGGACGAACTCATTCCGCTAGAGATTACCGAGCGCAGGCTGCGGGGAGAGGCCGCGCTGCGTATTTGGCGGGAGTACCGGAAGCTTACTCAGGAGCGGCTCGCGAAGAAGGCGAAGGTGTCTCGCGCGCTGATCGCGGCGATTGAGACCAAGCGCAAGACCGGGTCTGTTAGCACGTGGAAGAAATTGGGATCCGCGCTCGATGTGAGCTGGGAGCAGCTCACGTGAGCGGTGGCGCGATCTGAATTGGCGATCGTGAGCAGGGCACCGAACATGAGACCCGGAAGGCGTGCGATTCAATTCCTCTTCAGGAATGATTCTGAGTGCATCGACTCCTTTTCGTTAGATTTCATCTTAATAATCAACAATCCGCTTATGCCGCAGTTGCTCGAGGAACTGGCTGATGTCGGTGCGGATCTTCGCTGGGTCCGCGTCGGTGAACTGAGTTTGCAATTCTTGGATGATCTGGGCGAAGGTGCGCTGGCCGTCGCAGCGTTCTAAGACCTGACGGCCTGTGCCTTGGAGTTTGATTGCACCTTCGGGGAACAGGATCACTCGTGCTTCTTCGGTGCCGGGCTTCTGCTCGGGACCCCAGCGGCAGCCAGCGGCCAGACGGGGCTGGCTGGTGTCTTCGGGCGGGGGCATTTAGTGGCGTCTCCTGGACGTACGCGGCGCAAATAAACGCGGGCAGTTGTGGAACTGCACGCGACAGCAGGTTCCTCCAATTCGCTGCGCTCCGGTCGGAATGACAAAATTCGTGTTGGATTTCTGAGTCATGTTAGCTCGTCTCGACGCGGAATGCACCGGGCGGCGGCCATCCTGGTTCAACGTATGCGAAATACAGGGCGTCGAGCTGGGCCCATAGGATGTCGCACTTGTCGCGCAGGGCCTGAATTGCCAACTCTTGCTCGGTGCGCGTTTTCGCGTTGTCGTGACATAGTTGATCGCGAACTGCGAATCTTCCGGCGCCTGATAAAGTCTGGCCTCGAAATAATCCAGACCTCCCGAAAGCCAGGGATAGTGCAGGCGCAGTTTTTCCACGCGCAGAGTGATCAGCTTGGTGGAAAACAATTCGGTCAGCGAGGACGCGACCGCCTCCAGCAGAGTCCGGCTGCGAACTATATTCAGGTATTCATTCACTGCGAAACGAGTTGCGGGAAGAATGCCTTTGCCGGCGCGAACCGTTGCCGGATCGAGGCCTGTGGCTTCCGCCAACTTTATCCAACGCTTGATGCCGCCTTCGCTGGTCGCGTCGCCATCGTGATCGACCACGCGCTTGCGCCAGGCGCGGCGAAAGACCGGGTCGGGACCGCGGGAGAGAATGATCGAATCTTTTATCGGAATGATCGCTTGATAATAATAGCGATTCAGAGCCCAGGCCTGAAGTTGTCCGCGATTGAGCTTGCCTTCGTGCATCAACAAATGAAAAGGATGCTTGTGATGGTAGCGCTCCTCGCCCGTGGCCTGTAGTTGCGCGCGGAACTCGTCGAAAGAAAGCAGGCGGGCGGCTTGCGATGCGGCGCCGGTCTCTACAGGTTGAACTGCCATCCGTCCTCCGCAATTTCCCAACCCGCGTCGCGCACCTGGCGATGTTCAGGACTTGCCTCGTCCAGCATGGGATTGGTGTTGTTGATGTGCAGAAATATTTTACGCGGGTGGCGCACTTCCGCCAACTTAACGAGCGTGTCTTCGACTGGGACGTGGCCCATCTGCTGCGCGGTTTGGCCGGCCTTCCCTTCGCCGTTTACGCGAATGAGTTCATCGTTGCTCCAGAATGTGCCATCGAAAAGCAGGACATCGCAGGCGTCGAGTTCAGCGAGCAGAGCGTCGTTCACTTGAGGGACGGCCGGCATATAGGCAAATGCGCGCGCCGGATTTCGAGTTGATGAAGAAGCCCAGGGAAGCTTCGCCGGGGGAAAGTTGCAACTGGCGTTCTGCTGTGACGTAGGAAGGATAGTGAGAGCTCAGCGACCACGCGCGGCAGCGAAGACCAGAATCCGCGCCTCTGGAATCGCACAAAGAAAATTCATTTCCGGATTCAAAGTCGGTCCACTTGGTTTGATCTGGAATGCGGTGCAGCATTCCGAACATCGAATTATCCTCGCGAAGAATGCGGCGAACGGAGGCGGTGGCGTGAATGCGCAGCGGCTGGAGTTCGCGCAGCAGGAGGAGTCCGAGGACATGGTCGAGATCGGCGTTGGCGAGCGCGATGCCGGCGATAGGCGAGTGACGCCCTTGTCGCGGATGCAATTCAGGCGTCGCTTCGATCTGGGCGAGCAGGTCCGGAGATGCTCCCAGCAGAAACCATGAGCGGCCGTCCTCGGTAATAGCAACTTGCGTTTGAGTGCGCGGCTTGCCATGGAATGTGCCGGCTCTTACGGCGCGACAATTTGCGCAGGCGCAGTTCCACTGCGGAAAGGCGCCTCCGGCCGCTGATCCGAGAATCTTTACCTGCATCTTTGGTGAGTTTACAGCCTTTGGCGGAGACCTCAGTTAACCACGAGGGACACCGGGGTTCGCCAAGGAAAACGTAGCTCAACTGAGCAGGATGACAGAAGTTGCGAGGTTTCCACGAATGGAATGCGGCAAGTGTGAAAGATGCTGCATTTTCGAGAGAGATTCGCGTCCTCTCTTCGTATTCTTCTTGCCTTTGCACTGCTATCGCTGCATACTGCAGATGGCTCGCGCATCGCGGGTTTCGGCTCTCCCCCAGCCCTCCCCATTCTTCTTCGATAGTCTTTTCCCGACATCGTCCGGTTCGGACTGGTCTCTGCGAGAACCTATAAAATCACAGCTGGAAAAAGCTACGAAAAATGCCCAGCAGCGCCTGTGGTGACGTAACCGGTAGGGATCCTTCGACTGCGGTTGTGCTTCGCGTTCGCGAAGCACAACCTCCGCTCAGGATGACAGGGTGAGAAATCTTAAGAATACCGAGATGAAAGCCGACTAGCTCTGGCCGACTGCGGCTGCGCAGCGCAGTGGATCGACATCCCAAAACGTCGCATTCACGGAGAGATTCTCCACCCCTACTTCCCCGGCCATTTCGGTGCCGGGCTTGCCGCACCACACGATACGGAATTGCGCTTTCGCGCCCAGGTACAGAACGTCAACCACTTCTCCCGGCTTCAGTTGGGCGTCAACGCCCTGCAGAGTAGCGCCGCGGCCGCTGATGGTGCGCAGGCTGGCAGGCTTGTGTGAAGGGGCGGGAATGAGCGTCCATACCCCAGATCTGGACGGGAAGGTCAACGAAAACGCGCGACTGCAGGCGCCGATCCATGCGATGCTCCTTGGCTCAAAGCATCGTAGGCGGGCAGGGTGGGGAAACACAGGTAACCTCAGTCACAGGTCGAAGGTGTGCCGAAAGTTTGATACTGAGATGAGACCGACTCCGAGGCGCTAGTCGAGATCGCCGAGCGAGCAGGCACCCGGACCCCGCGGGTCGCCACAGGAGCCGCATGCGCCCGTGGAAGCCGGCTCAGACGCTGTGCCTTTGGCGGACATACTATTGGCGGACATGCCTTTGGACGACATAGCAAAAACGCTGAGTTGCGGGCTCAGTTTCTGACTTTGACACTTGGGGCATTTGGCCTTGTCGCGGCCGAAGACCAGAGTTTCAAATTCGTGCTGACATTCCTGGCAGATGTATTCAAAAATCGGCATGACAATCGCTCCCTTGAAACGGACTGCTCCTATTAGAATCAATTCGCGCCAACTTCGCAAACAGGAGCGGTGACGCCTGGGACCTTCCGGTTCAAAAGCTGAGTTCGAGGACGGCTTGACGGAGAAGCCGCCCACGTCTGTGCCCTCCGTGTTCCGGCCGCGCCGCTGGCTGCGGGGCGGGCATGTGCAGACTCTCGCTTCCTTCTTTCTTCCGCGCCGAGTCGACCTGCCTGCGGCCGAACAGCGGTTGATCGAAGTGGAGCCCGGCATCCCCGTGCTGTGCCACTATCACTGGCAGAAAGACCGGAGAGCTTTGACGCTGATTGTGGTCCATGGCCTCGAGGGATCGAGCGAATCGCAATACATGCTGGGGATTGCACGGAACGGTCTGGCTGCCGGCATGAACGTGGTGCGCATGAACCAGCGCAACTGCGGCGGTATGGATCATTGCGCGCCCACGCTCTACAACTCAAGCCGCTCCGGGGATGTGGCAGCGGTGGCGCGCAACCTGGTTGAGCACGACGGAATCCCTGGGTTCGTGTTGATTGGGTTTTCCATGGGCGGGAACCTGGTTCTGAAACTGGCTGGGGAGTGGGGCAGCGACGGGCCGGCAGAGTTTCGCGGAGTGGCGGCGGTTTGTCCGGCGGTGAATTTGGCGGCCGGGGCGGACGCACTGCATGAACCCGCGAACCGGATTTACGAATACTATTTTCTGCTGCAGTTGTTCCGGCGGTTTCGGCGGAAAGTGCGGCTGTTTCCCGCGAGCTTTGACGCTTCGCGCCTGCGCGGAGTCAAGACCTTGCGAGAGTTTGACGACCGCATCACCGCTTACTATTGTGGCTTCACGGGCGCCGACGATTATTACGATCGGGCCGCGGCTTCGCATGTGATCGACCGCATCGCGCGGCCCACGCTGGTGATCCATGCGGCCAATGATCCGTTTATCCGCATCTTGCCGGAAACGCGGGAAAAGCTCTGCTCTCGAATTCCAATATTACCTACGTCGAAACTGAGGACGGAGGCCACTGTTCGTTCATCGGCGAACGCGATGCCCAATCCCCTTACGATGGGCGCTGGGCGGAGCGCGAAGTTGTGGAGTTCGCGAAGCAGTTTCAGTAGCGTCACATTTCAAGCTTTCGCGCGGTGCGGCATAGGACTTCGAAACCACGCAAGCATCTCGGCGCCTCGCCCCTTCATCCGCGTCCGCAGAAATGCCAGGATGAGCATGGCGAGGCAGATCGCCAGCAAGCCCAGGGATGCGTTTCGGATGGTTTGGACATGCTTGGGCAGGATGGA
This sequence comes from uncultured Acidobacteriaceae bacterium, assembly GCA_963841125.1. GTDB lineage: Bacteria > Acidobacteriota > Terriglobia > Terriglobales > Acidobacteriaceae > Sulfotelmatobacter. The sequence goes on along the minus strand of CAWJBH010000003.1, from coordinate 370,118 downwards.
GACACGTCCATACACGAATTCCAAGTGTACCCAGTAGACCAGCAGGGAAGCCTGGCCCAGTTGAATGAGCGGACTGAAACCCCAATTTCTGTTTTGCCCGATAACCCAGCGGCACCAGGCGTAACTCGCCGTCAGAATCACGAGCAGCATGCCCACACGGATCAAGAAAAAACTTGGGCTGGTGTGCCAGTAATCGTAGACGGCATAAAGCTGATGCGGTTGGGCATCGATCCAGCGCGCAGCTGCGATGAAGACCAGGCCAGCCGCGGCCACCAGAAAGAAAATCTGGCTCTCGCGTTCGCGCGCCCACTTGCTTTGCAAGATAAATCCGCAAGCCAGTCCGGCGAAGGCGAAGGCAGTCCACGGAAAAATTGGGAACACCCAGGCCTGCGGCGCGCCCAGATTCTGGACGCCGTTAATGTAGGACTCGATTGGCCAGGGTAGCCAGTCTGGACGCCAGGTTGTCCACAGCGGCGGAGTGAGCAGGGAAATCAGCGCCGCAGTTCCCGCCGATGCAAGAACCAGAGCTAGCCTGGTGTGTGTTCCGCGTTGAACGGCCAGCACCAGCCAGCAGAGGACGCCCATCAGCATCATGGAGACGCCGATGGTGTTGAGCACATCTACGCGGAGCAGGTCGCTAAGCGGCGCCCAGCCCCACGCGATGAGTACTCCTGTAAACGAAAGAGCAGGCCGAAGGCAAAGATCTCAGCGCCGCGGCGGATGGTCGTGCGGGCGATTTGTGGGGGCGGCAGATGTTTCGTCCATAGCTTCTCGGTTACGAGGGCAAATGAAATGCCCGCCAGAAATAAAAACAGCGGAGCAGGGAAGGTTCCTCCCAGTTGCGAATACATAAAGAATTTGCTTTGCCGCGCGCTCGGGCTGAGCCAGGCGTCGTAGCAATGGGTCTGGAACATCAGGACGCAGGCCAGACCCCGCATCCAATCAATGTAAGCGAGACGAGATGTGGCGGCGGAAGCCAACGGGACACAGCATGATACTCCACCCGGAGCATATGATAAATTTTGCTAGTGGGCGCGTAGCTCAATTGGATAGAGCACCGGTTTTCTAAACCGGTGGTTGCAGGTTCGATCCCTGCCGCGCCTACCAAGAGCAGTGGTCAGTGGCTAGTGGTCAGTGGCCAGTTACGCTGCTTGCGACCCGGGTACTCTGCTCTTCGTCTCACGGATACCTGTCGCCGGTGAACGTCGCGACAGCTTGAAAGATAATCGCTAATCTCCGACGCGGTGCCAGTTGGCGATCATGTGCTCACCCTGCTGGTCGCGCACCAGACTGAAGCTGCTCTCGTAGTGACAATGTTTATCGCCTATCGGCGAGCTGATCCAATCGCAGTCGCGCGGTTCGTGCGTATTAGCACTCGCGACCAACCTCTGATATGTTTCCCTCGGCGTTGAGAAACCAACACTAAGAATAGCGGCGCAAGCACCAGGACCAGCACGCCAAACCGTTGGAACCGCTTTTCGGGATTGGGCACCTCGGAAGGACGCCATGTCAGGGAGCCCGTATCGACGCTGCGAAACGGTCGGTGATCAGGCACTGGCGAACGAGGCCGCACCTGGTGCGTTCTATACATGCTGCCGCGCACCCAAGGCACCAGTGCCGCCGCTCCCGCTGCAAGGTCGCCACGATGGTAGCCGACCCGAGACCAAGGAAAGCTAATGCAAGAACAATCAGCAAGCCGACCGGTGCCACCCAACTCCAGAACAGTGTTTTCTCAGTCACCGAGACTCCTCCAGCCGACGATCACACTACTACCAGCCAAGGACCTCATTCATAACTGCTTGCCACACATGCACGGGGATGAACATGATGGCGAATAGGATCAGTGCAAGAAAACCGCAAACTGAGACGAAGGCAACCGTTATGGCTGTCGTGTTGTCTTCCTCGCGTCTTTCATTCGGTGACTCAGACTGACAGTCCATTTGCGAGGCTCGAACTGGCAACCGTTTGCGGCCATTGAATGCGGGGTGGACTGCCGCAGCGATCAGTACCGCCATTATCACGACCGCCGTGAAAATAGCCCATACAAGACCAAAGGCCACGAAGGTTTGAACAAAGACTAGAAAGCCGACGACCACACCGGCGAGCAGGAGAATTCGCCGCAGTTCCAGAGCCCCTAACCGTTGTCTGACTCTCCAAGTCCCGCGAAAGCGGATAGTCCTATCACAAGCGGTACAGGCCGCCGTCCTTTTGCTGGCTATAATAGTTGCACCGCAGGCGCAATGAAGATGGAATCTCTTTCGCTGGACAGCCCTCTCGGTACTGATGGCCGTTGTCATTTCCATCCTCCAACACAATCCGCTGGCCCAATAGCATACGCCGCACCTAGGACAAAGTGTATTGAATTTCCCCCCGCCCTCAATGGCCAGCCCGGAGGGCGCTCCGCTCTTGATCTTGCTGACCACTGGCCACTGATCACTGACCACTGTTTTTCCGGTGTTCGCACGTCGCTGTGTTCAGGCAGCCCTCGGCCAACTGCAGGCGCTCTACGGGTTTGCCGCCGATTATGTGGGACTCGATGATCTCGTCGACGTCGGCTTCCGTGACGTTTCCGTACCAGACGCCATCCGGATAGACGACCAGATTCGGGCCGTGCTCGCATTGATCGAGACAGCCGGACTGGTTGGCTCGCACTTTGCCTTTGAGGCCGCGTTCTGCAAGTTTCTGCTTGAATAGTTTCTGCAGCTTCGCCTGACCAGAGGGATCGCAGCATCCCCGCGGATTTCCCGGCGGGCGCTGGTTGCCGCATACAAAAATGTGTTTTTCAAACTTGGGCATGGAGAAATTCAATAGAGCCGCTATCCTCCCTGACCACCGGCCACCGGCGACCGGTCAATCTCGGCGTCCCAAACGCCCTCGAAGTCGATGAAGTAAGCCTGCACTTCGAGTCCAGGAATTGCTTCCGTAAGCATGGCGGCGGCGCGAGTTAGTTCGCCTTGGTGATGCTTGGCCTCGGCTTGAGCGTCGCCATGGAAGGCGCCCTCCAGACGGCCGTACGCTCCGCAATCGGAGTGGGCCATCAGGATCACGCGCCTGGTTTCATGCAGACGCATGGATTTACGGATCTGATCCAGAACGAACCCGCGATCGCCATCGGAACCGGGCGCAGCGAGGTAACTCGCGCCTCCAGCGACCTTAATGTAATCGGGATTCACAATGCCGATGCTCTGAAGAAACATGCGAAAGCCCGGATCGAAGCGATGGTCGAAGCACGACAGAACGGCGGCATCACAAACGTACCATTCGCGGGGAGAGTCGAAATGAAAAACCCTTTTCAATATGGTTCCCTTATGCTGGCGGACGTGCGGCTTCCATTTTACCGGAGACAGGGGGCTGCGCGTTGCTATCCGCTGCGCGGGCGCGATAAGATACGTCGTACACTTCTTCTCCGCTTTCATTCCTGTAAGCCTTATCAGAGTATTGCCGCGGCAAGGCGTGTGCGACCCCGGTGCGATGCAGTTGTACGTCCGCAAATCCCTGTTACGGAGTTGGCATTGAAACGAGGCAAGACTGCGGTAATTGTCGGCGCCCAGTGGGGCGACGAGGGCAAGGGAAAAATCGTCGACGTTTTATCGGAGAACTTCTCCGTTGTTGCCCGCTACGCCGGCGGCCACAATGCCGGACACACGGTCATTATCAACGGCAAGAAATTCGTCTTGCAACTGGTTCCATGCGGAGTGTTGCGGTCGGCGTGCCGCAGCGTGATTGGCAACGGCGTGGTGCTTGATCCCATGGCGTTCTTGAAAGAAGTGGGCGCACTGCGGGCGGCGGGCGTGAAAGTTGAGGGAAATCTCTTTGTCTCGAACCGTGCGCAAGTGATTCTGCCCTACCATCGCATGATCGAGTTGGCGGCGGAAAATGCCCCCGGACGCGTGAAGATTGGCACCACCTCGCGCGGAATCGGGCCGGCCTATGAAGATAAGATGGGACGCCGCGGGCTCCGCGTAGCGGATCTGCTCGATCTGCAACTCCTGAAAAAGCACATTGAAAACGCCGTGCGCGAGAAGAACATGATCGCGCACGCACTCTTTAACTCCGAACCGCTCGACTCCGACAAAATGTACACGGAATACGCCGCGGCAGCTGAGAAGATTGCACCGTTGGTATGTGACACTGCAGTCCTGCTGAACCAGGCGCTGGCGGGCGGTGAGGCGATTCTATTCGAAGGAGCGCAGGGCACGATGCTCGACATTGATCACGGTACCTATCCCTTCGTGACTTCGTCCAGCGCGACTTCCGGAGGCGCCGCGACCGGTACGGGCGTGGCGCCGAATGCGATCGATTCGGTGATCGGACTTACTAAGGCTTACTGCACGCGGGTGGGCGAAGGTCCGTTCCCGAGCGAAGAGAAGGGCGAGGCGGGCGACCTGTTGAGAAAGCGCGGGAACGAGTTTGGCGCGGTTACGGGACGGCCGCGGCGCACCGGATGGCTCGACTTGCCTCTGTTGCGCTACGCTGGCATGATTAACGGAATCACGTGGCTGGTGGTGACCAAGCTGGACGTGCTCGATGAGCTGGCTGAGATCCCGGTCTGCGTCAGCTACATGGTCGATGGCAAGAAGACCATGGAAATTCCCGCCCAAGCCAGTGGTTATGACAAGCTGGAATGCATTTACCAGAACCTGCCGGGATGGCGGACCTCCACGCAAGGCATTACGAAGTTCGATCAGTTGCCCAAGGCGGCTCGCGAATATCTTGCGTTTGTAGAGAAAGAAGCGGGAGCGAAGGTTGGCATGGTCTCAACCGGTCCGGATCGAGATCAAATCATTTTGGTGGATGAATTCGCGACAGAGTTGAAGACAGGTTCATCCCGGAAAGTCTAGAATTGGGTTCCCGTTAGTCAGGCAACAAACTTTAATAAGGAGCGCACGATGGTGGTTCTGGCAGTGACGTGGATGGCGAAAGCAGGGCACGACGCCGACGTTGTTCCAATTTTTGCGAAGCTGACGGAAGAATCCCGCAAGGAGCCCGGTTGCCTTATGTATCAGGTGCACCGGCATAAGACGGAGCCGCGGCGTTTTTTCATCTACGAACAATACAAGGACGATGCTGCGCTCGAAGCCCATCGCGCCGCTCCGCATTTTCTGCAATATGCCCGCAAGGATCTACCGAAGGTCGCGGACCGCGTGGAAGGCCATCTGTACGAAGCGCTGGGTTAGGTTGTGAGTGCGGCCGAATCGTCCGTGCTTCGTCACTTCTTGTCAATCAACAATTCTCCGCCCGATGCGTAACTCTCCTTCGACACTTCGTGGAAAGCGATCATGATACCTTCGCGCCGCGCTCCGGCTTCTTCGACCAGAGCATCGGTGACTCGTTTCGCGATCTTCCGCTTCTGGTCGGCGGTGCGGCCTTGCAGCATCGTGATTTGAATCATCGGCATAAAAGAAAGCTCCTAAGCTTCTAGCTGATCCGGCCGCCGAGACGGCGGCGCTACGCTTATATCGCCAGCTCATAGCCAGCGAAGAAGAAGCTTAATTCAAACCGCGCCGTGTCTTCGGCATCGGAGCCGTGAATGGCGTTGTGCTCGATGCTCGATGCCCACTTCTTGCGAATGGTGCCTTCCTCGGCGTTAGCCGGATTGGTGGCGCCCATGAGCTTGCGCAGGTCGGCGATGGCGTTTTCCTTTTCCAGCGCCAGAGCGACAATCGGTCCGCTCGACATGAAATTGGTAAGCGAGCCATAGAACGGCCGAGCCGCATGCACGGCGTAAAACTGTTCCGCCTGATGCTTGGAGATTTCCAGCATCTTCATTGCCAAGATGCGGAAGCCATTCTTCTCGAATTGTTCGATGATGTCGCCGATGCCATTCTTGGCGACGGCGTCAGGTTTCACGATGGTAAGAGTGCGTTGCAGAGTTTTCATAGTTGGTAGTTAGTCCTTAGTAGTGGGCTTCTTGATTTGTTCTCGGTACTCGGCACAAGGTACTCGCAATCTAAACCTTCACTCCCAGCGCCGCCACGAGGGTTTCTCCGATGGCTGCCGGAGATTTTGCCACGCGGATTCCAGCCGCTTCCATGACTTTGATTTTCTCCGCAGCCGTACCTTTTCCGCCGGAAATGATTGCCCCGGCATGGCCCATGCGGCGTCCCGGAGGCGCGGTCTGCCCGGCGATGAAGCCGACCACCGGCTTCCTCATCTTCGTTTTCACAAATTCCGCCGCCGTCTCCTCGGCGTCGCCGCCGATTTCACCAATCATGATCACGGCTTCGGTCTCAGGATCGCGATTGAACAGGTCGAGCGCGTCCAGGAAGCTGGTTCCAATAATCGGATCGCCACCGATCCCGATTGCAGTCGACTGTCCAATGCCACGCTGCGTGAGCTGATGCACCGCTTCATAAGTCAGCGTGCCAGAACGCGAGACGATGCCGATCGAACCTTCTTTGTGAATCGACCCTGGCATAATTCCGATCTTGCATTTGCCGGGCGAAATGATGCCGGGGCAATTCGGTCCGATCAGGCGAGAGCGCCGGTTCTGGAGGAACTCCCACGCCTTGACCATGTCGAGCGTTGGAATGCCTTCGGTGATGCAGACGATGAGATCGAGTTCGGCGTCGGCCGCTTCCATGATCGCGTCGGCGGCGAAGGGAGGCGGAACGAAATATCACGGTCGTGTCAGCACCGGTTTTCTCGACGGCTTCCTGCACAGTATTAAAAATGGGCCAGCCTTCGTGCGTGGTGCCACCTTTACCCGGCGTCACTCCGCCCATCACTTGAGTTCCATAGGCCGCGCAGGCTTTGGCGTGGAAGGTGCCTTCGCGTCCGGTCAAGCCTTGCACGATCAAGCGCGTTCTTTTATTAACCAGGATCGACATTAGAATGATTCCTCGCCGTGTCTACTCTTAAACTCCCCGTGCCGCGGCCACCACTTTGTCGGCGGCATCCTTCATGGTGTCGCAGACTACGAAGTTAAAGCCAGATTCCATCAGGATCTTCTTGCCTTCATCCACATTCGTGCCTTCGAGCCGCAGCACCACAGGAAGTTGATGTTGGTTTTCTTCGCCGCTTCCACGACGCCAGTGGCCAAGCGTATCGACGCGGAGAATGCCGCCAAAAATGTTGATCAGCACGGCTTTCACGCTCTTGTCACTGAGAAGAATTTCAAACGCGTGCGCGACCTGCTCGGCATTCGCGCCGCCGCCCACATCGAGAAAGTTCGCGGGCATGCCGCCGGCGTATTTGATGATATCCATCGTAGCCATGGCCAGCCCGGCGCCATTCACCATGCAGCCCACGCTGCCGTCGAGCTTGATGTAGTTCAGGCTGTACTTCGAGGCCTCGACCTCGAGCGGATCTTCCTCAGTAATGTCGCGCAGTTCGCGAATATCGGGATGGCGGAAGAGCGCGTTGTCGTCGAAGGTCATCTTGGCGTCGAGCGCGAACAGCCGGCCGTCGGTGGTGGTAATGAAAGGATTGATTTCGACGAGCGATGCGTCCGTGTCGAGAAACGCCCGGTAGAGATTCGAGAGAAACTGCACCGCGGGATTGATCTGCTTGGCGTTGAGCCCCAGCTTGAAGGCCATCTTGCGCGCCTGAAACGCCTCCAGGCCCATGCCGGGATCGATGTGCTGCTTCAGAATGGCATCGGGATTCTCCGCAGCCACCTGCTCGATCTCCATTCCGCCGGCGGCCGAGGCCATGAACACCGGCTTGCCTTCCGCACGGTCGACGAGAATTCCCAGATACAATTCCTTTTCGATGGGCAGAGTTTCTTCGATCAGCAACCTCCGCACGATGCGGCCTTCCGGGCCAGTCTGATGCGTGACCAACTTCATGCCGAGCATCTTTTCGGCGATATCTCCAGCCTCGCTGACCGACTTGGCGATCTTCACGCCTCCGCCCTTGCCGCGGCCGCCGGCATGAATCTGCGCTTTGACCACGACTCCGGTCGCGCCCGAGCTGAGCAGTTCTCGCGCCGCGGCCTCAGCTTCTTCGCGCGAGGTCGCCATCGTCCCGCGCGGCACGGTCACGCCATACTTCTTAAGAATCCCTTTTCCCTGGTACTCATGGATTTTCATAATGACGCTCGTCAGCTAAGAAGTCGGAAGGAACCTGCTTGCGGCTATCGACTGAGGGCAGCAAACCCTTAATTTTATAGAAGGTGGCTGATTAGGGCAAACGGGCCGCCCGCGTCTTTTCGATGTACTGTACATCTAAGAGCCAAAAGAAGGGCGACTGGAATCGGATTCCGGGCGGAGCGAGGATACGAGACGTGAAAGTGATTTCGCTGAACGTCGGGAAGCCGCGTCTGATGGTCTATAAAGGAGCAACCATCAACACCGGCATTTTCAAGAAGCCGGTGTCGGGCCGCGTCGCGCTGCGCACGCTGAACCTCGAAGGCGACCGGCAGGCCGATCTCAGCGTTCACGGCGGACCCTACAAGGCGGTCTACGCTTATCCCTCTGAGCATTATGAATACTGGCGGCGGGAACTGCCAGAGATGGACTTGCCGTGGAGCATGTTCGGCGAGAATTTTACGACGGAAGGTCTTGGCGAAGACGAGCTTCATGTTGGCGACCGCTTACGAATCGGTTCGGCGACTGTGATGGTCCGTCAGCCGCGCATGCCCTGTTACAAGCTCGCCGCCAAGTTTCAGCGGGACGACATGTTCGAGCGCTTCCTGGCAGCGGACGCAGCGGGTTTTATTTTTCAGTGGAGCAGGAAGGGGAAGTCGGGGTGGGAGACTCCTTGGACCTGATCTCGCGGCGACCGACGGCATCACCATCGCCGAAATGAACCGCCTTTTCTTTCGGGAGAAATACAATCGCGATCTGTTGCAGAAGGCGATTGCCACGGCCGCCCTGCCGGAGGACTGGCGCGAATACTTTTTGCCCAGACTGAATGGCCCGGTCGTCACTAACTACCTAGCTGCCATCGTCATTCTTCATCGTCATCGGTAGAGCTGTTATCCCTTACAATTCCGAGTGAGATGATTCTCGACGCCCTCCATCGCATCGCCAATCACGGCCAATCGCTGGCGCGGGCGGAAGCACGTGAAGTGATGGCGGAAGTGCTCGCGGGAAACTGCACCGACGCGCAAATCGCGGCGCTGCTCGTGGCCTTGCGCATGAAAGGCGAGACGGTCGAAGAGATCGTCGGCTTCGCCGAAGCCATCCGCGCCGCGGCAACGCCCTTGCCTATTTCGCTTGTCTGGAGCCGGCGCAGCTGCGCACCCGGCGCGCTCGATCTGAGCGGCACGGGCCGCGACGCGCTCGGCGATTCATTCCTCGCTGACACCAGTCTCGTTGACACCAGCGGCACCGGCGGCGATGCCTGCGGGACTTTCAATATTTCGACGGCCACAGCATTCGTGACCGCAGGAGCGGGCGTGCGCGTGGCCAAGCACGGCAACCGCAGCATCAGTTCGAAATGCGGCTCGGCTGATGTGATGGAAGCGCTGGGGGTGAACATCCAGTTGTCTCCAGCAGCGCGCCGCGCAGTGCCTTCGCGAAGTTGGAATCTGTTTCCTGTATGCGCCCGATCTGCACTCCTCGATGAAGCAAGTGCAGAAAGTGCGGCGCGAGTTGCGCCTGCGCACCATGTTCAACCTGCTCGGCCCGCTCACGAATCCCGCGCACGCTTCGGGACAAGTTGTGGGTGTGTACGCGCTCGATATGGTCGAAAAGCTCGCCGAAGCGCTCAGCATGCTTGGACTGCACCGCGCGCTCGTGGTGCATGGTCTCGATGGACTCGACGAGATCACCATCACCGGACCGACGCGCGTGGCCGAGGCTCGCGACGGTTCGGTGCGGACTTACGAAGTTGATCCCGAAGAGTTCGGCATGAAGCGGGCCACGCTCGCTGATATTTCCGGCGGTGATGCACCGAGAATGCAGCCATTGTTCGCGAGGTTCTAAGTGGAAAGAAATCTCCGCGCCGCGATGTGGTTTTGTTGAACTCGGCAGCCGCGCTGGTAGCGGCAGGACGCGCCGATCATTTGGCCGAGGAATGCCCCTGGCAGCGCAGTCGATCGACTCCGGCGCCGCTGCTGCCAAACTGGCAGCGCTGGCGAGCTTCACCAGCAGTCGCCACTGGCCACTGATTTCTCAATTCACTTTCGCCGCATCGCCCTCAATCTTGAACACGTTATTTGTCGTGTCGCTCTCGGGCACGCTGCCGTCGTTGACCACGATTTCCTCCGGCGGTTTCGGAACCTCCACGCGAATCACGCGTTGCTTTTGCCGCGCACCACCAGCGTTCTTGGTAACTTCTCCGCCGGCAAACTTTACGGTGACTGGAACTTCGGCTCCCGCTGCGCCCAGGTTATCCACTGTGATCGTGAGCAAGTAATTGTCCGGTGAGGTCTTGCGCGTAAATGCGGACGCAACTTTGAAGTCAGGCAGGCCGCGGTCACGGTAAACCCAGTCGTCGAAAAACCAGCTCCAGATCGCGCTGTGTTCTGCGCCTGGATCAGGCGCTGCATGTAGGAAGGTTCCTTGTCCTCGCTCCGGACGATACAGCGCGAAAGCGTTCTTCAGGGGCTGGTCGCCAACCATGTCGCGCAGCATCCACCAGACGCACATCGCTTTGCTGCGGTAAAGTCCCTCGTCGTACGTATTCATCAAAGAATGGTTCACTTCATCTTCGGATCGCGGCGCGATCGTCTGTTTTGCTTTTTCGCTTTCGAAAGCATTGAGTGCGGAGCGGTGCAATCCCATGTAATCAAGCGCAGCCTGGCGTCCACTCACGTGCTCCAGATAAAGTGCCTGGGCGAAGTGGGCCAGGCCCTCATCGATCCAGGGCGCGGCGAGGAAAAAGCCGCGTGGGTGAGTTGGTGGGCAGCTGCAAGCCCTGCCAGTTTGGGATCGGCGCTGGTCAGTGGCGTGAGCAAGAACGCGCCGCTTTCCAAGGGAGTCGCGTTTGGATCAGGGAGTTCGGTCGTCTCGGCTTTCATTCGTAGCAGCCCCGAACCATTCGGCGACGAAGGGAGCCGCCTTCTCGGCCGCGTCCGCGTAAGCTGTTGCCGCTGCATCATGACCGCGAAGGTAATGAACTGTGATGGCCGGCCGGTCCAGAATTTCATAGCGGGCAATAACGAATGTCGGAACGATCGGTCCCAACGGCATAGGCGAGCAATCTGTTACCAGGAGATGAACCAGACCCATTTGCTCGGACGTCGCGACCCTGCACATGGCACCGCTGACGAGAATCTCGGGAGCGTTCGCCTTCGCCGGTCTCCTCAATGTGGAAATGCATCTTCGAGGCTGACTCTCGCGCCTTCCATCTACCGACAACATCGACCAAGGTGTGTGGCTCGGAAAGGTCAACCGCTTCAGTGGCGATGGGGTACCAAGCAACATTTCCCGCTCCGCGGACGGCGGTGAATTTAGTGCTGATCTGGTCCCAGTCGGAACTGAGGGCGGCGGCTTCTGGCGCGCCAATTCGCGTAAGGCGCGTCGCATCGAGCACGATCACGCCTTCGTACGCAATCTCGAGATCGACCGTACCCCTCGGCGCGACCGCTTCCGGCAAGGTCACGATCGCTTCCGAAAGCGTCCCGGTGTGATCGATGTCGGAGGTGTAGGGTTGCGAGACGAATTGCAATTGCTTGCCGCCAGTCTTGATGGATCGCCAATCGAGCGAAGAAGAAATCTGCAGCACGGCAATCTTCTGCGGGTTTGCCGAATCATTGCGCAGAGTGATCTTGCCGCGAACGCCCAGACGCTGCTGCCCGGGCTCTACGCGGACATTGAGGTCATAGTTAGTGAAGGTGAATGCTTCGCGGTCAAGGGAAAGTGCATTCGCCAGACGGGCGCAAACAATAACCAATAGAACGAGTCGCACGCTGAGCAACTTCATTTCGCACCCGAAGACGCGTCCTTCTCTTGCGACCGGCTTTGGGCTCGTCTCTGCCGCACAATTTCATACATCACGACCGCTCCCGCGACCGAAACATTCAATGAAGGCACTTTCCCCAGCATCGGAATCGAGATCAGAAAATCGCACTTCTTCTTCACCAGATCGTGCAGACCCTTGCCCTCGGCGCCCAGAACCAGCGCGCAATCCATGTTGTAGTCGAGTGCGTCGTAGGTTTGCTGCCCGCGCTCGTCGAGACCCACGGTCCAGATATTGCGATCTTTCAATTCTTCCACGGTGCGGGCGATGTTTGTCACCTTGGCAATCGGCAAATGTTCGCTTGCCCCAGCCGAAGTTTTTGTGACGGTTCCGGTGACCGGCGCGGCGCGGCGTTCTGGGATGACTACGCCGTCGGCTCCGGCAGCATCGGCGGTGCGCAAGATTGCGCCCAGATTGTGCGGATCTTCCACCCCGTCGAGCACGATGACGAACGAATACCGTCCGCGTTTTGCGCCCACAACATCATCGAGGTCGCTATATTGCTTGGCCGACGTCACGGCCACGACTCCCTGATGCGCGGCGTTGCCAGCCATGCGGTCGAGTTCCACGCGCGTAAGAAAGCGCACCGGTACGCCCAGCTTGCGGCACTCTTCGATCATGCGCTGCAAGCGGATGTCGTGCCGCTCCTTCGCCATACCGACCCACTGGAAAGCGCGTCCGCGGGCCTTGAGCGCCTCGGTGACCGCGTTAATGCCGTAGATATAGTTCATAAGAGCAGTGGCCAGTGGCCAGTGGTCAGTTGCCAGTAACCACTCGCGATCGAATCTTCTGAAATGGATCTCATTCCATTAAGTGTACTGAAAGTTGCGAATTCGAGGCAGAGGAGCGACGTTTTCGCGCTGACGGATCGGGAAGGGCGCGACCTTAGTCGTCCCGTAAGGCGGTCACAGAAGAATCGGGCGTCAGTCCCTGAGGGCCGCAAGGAGGACGCGCACAATGTCTTCCGGTTCTGGGCGCTCGGTGTAATCCTCATTCGCTGAAGCGTACAGCACCGAACCACCGCGATCGATGATGTAGGTCGCAGGAATCGGCAACTCCCAACTATCGTCGCCGTTCACGAAGGGCAGGTTGACGAATGCACGCTGATAGATTGCTTTCTGTTCGTCGGGAACGCGGTAAGTGATACCAAACTTCCGAGCGACTTTGTTACCCACATCCGAGAGCAGCGGGAAGCGCAGCTTGTGCTGATCGCGCATGAAGAACGACTGCCTCACCGTCTGGGGGGAAATGGCAGCGAACGTTGCATCGAGTTGCTGAATTTCAGGCTGGACAAGGTTCATCGCCTCCATCTGAGCGACGCAGAACGGGCACCAGCGCCCGCGGATAAAGCAGAGCACAAGGCGTCCTTTGGCGAGCAAGTCGGCGGAAGATACGCTCTTGCCGTCGTGATCCTGAAGCTGGAATTCTGGAATCTCGGAGCCGACGGGCAGAATGTTCGCGGCCAGGTGTCTTTGCCTCAGTTCGGCGATCGCGCGAGCGTGAATGGCCAGCGTTTCCGCCGGAACGTACTTCGCGATCAATTCCTTGCGCTCGGCAAAGATCTCGCGCAGCGGGCGAATGTCAGTTTCGGGACTCGACTCTTCGAGGGATCGCCATTTCATAAAGGCAGTGATTAGTGGTCAGTGATCAGTGATCAGTGATCAGACTACAGCGACGGCAGATTAATACTGGCCACTGACCACTGGCCACTGCTTTTACATTCCCGGCAGTTTCATCCCCGCCATCCGGCGCGCGAAGCTCGGCTTGCCCATCTGCTTGAACATCTTCTTCATCTGCGCGTATTGGCGGAGCAGGTTGTTCACTTCCTGTACGGTCGTGCCGGACCCGCGGGAGATTCGTTTGCGGCGGCTCCCGTTGATTACTTCGTGATGATTGCGTTCGTGGGTGGTCATCGAGTTGATAATGGCCTCGACGCGGTTGATCTGTTTTTCGTCCACGTTGTCGGCGGCCTTTTGCAGTCCGGAGAATGGGCCGATGCTTGGCATCATCCCGATCAGGCTCTTGATCGAGCCCATCTTCTTTACTTGCCGCAACTGGTCGCGAAAGTCTTCGAGTGAGAAGCCGTCGCCGGTGAGGGCCTTGGTGGCCATCTCCTGCGCTTTTTTCTTGTCGATCTGCGATTCGGCGCGCTCGATCAGCGAAAGGATGTCGCCCATGCCGAGAATGCGCGACACAATGCGGTCGGGATGAAACGGTTCCAGCGCATCGTACTTTTCGCCGACGCCAATGAACTTGATGGGCTGGCCCGTTACTTGTCGGATGGAAAGCGCCGCGCCGCCGCGGGCGTCGCCATCCATCTTGGTGAGGATCACGCCGGTGAGCGAAAGCTTTTTGTGGAACTCGTCGGCCGAGCGCACGGCGTCCTGTCCAGTCATGGCGTCGGCGACGAACAGAATCTCCGACGGATTCAGCAGCTTTTTCAGCGACTGCATCTCGTTCATCAATTCGTCGTCGATGTGCAGACGGCCGGCGGTATCGACAATCAGCACGTCACAGCCGGAAACAATGGCCTCGCGGCGGGCTTCTTTTACTAACCGCTCCACGGCGTGCGTTAGCTGCTCGGGAGTGCTCGCGCCGCCCACGTCGCCTTCGTAAATCTGCGCCTTCACAGCCTGCGCCACAACTTTCAACTGCTCGCGCGCCGCCGGACGGTACACGTCCACTGAAACCAGCAGCGGACGATGGCCACCGATTTTGAACCAGTTCGCCAGCTTGCCTGAGGTAGTGGTCTTGCCGGAGCCTTGCAGCCCAGCCATCAGCACAACCGTAGGCGGCTGCGATGCAAACTTCATGCGCGCCGTGTCTTTGCCGAGGGTCTCGACCAATTCGTCGCGCACAATTTTGATGACCTGCTCGCCGGGAGAAAGTGCGGTCAGCACTTCCTGCCCCACAGCCTTGGCCTGGATGCGGTCGATCAGCTCTTTGACCACTTTGAAGTTGACGTCCGCTTCAAGCAGCGCGAGGCGAATTTCGCGCAGAGCCTCGGCAATGTTTTCCTCGCTAAGCCGGGCCTGGCCGCGAAGAGACTTGAACGCGCGTTGGAGTTTTTCTTGTAGATTCTCGAACATGATTGAATGACCTATTTTAGCAGTGACTACCTGACCTTAGGCCGCACCATCTGGAATCGCTGTGTCGTCCTGGTGTATTGCAGGCCGCCCATGCGTCCGATAAGGTCAAGCGAGTCCTGGTTCAAGCGGCCGTCTTTGAGATTCACGTCGTTGATATGAATCGAGACGATCTCACCGATCACGAGGCTGCCGCTGGTGGGCGCGGGAGAGAAATCGAGAATCTGATGAAGCTTGCATTCAAAGCTCACAGGAGATTCGGCGACTCTCGGCGGACGCACCACCTTCGAGGGCCCAGGCGTGAGCTTCGCTAACTCGAACTCATTCACTGAAGCGTCGTACTCTCCGCTGGTTATGTTCATCGCTTCGGCGAGTTCATGCGTGACGATGTTGACCACAAATTCTTTGGTCTCACGAATATTCCGCAGCGTGTCTTTTGCTTCTCCACGGTGAGTGTCGGCTTGTTCAGGCTGGCGATGCCCCGGCGCGAAAGCCAGCAACGGAGGATCGACGCAGACACAGTTGAAAAAAGAAAAGGGCGCAAGATTGGGTTGTCCCGATGCGCTTACAGTCGACACCCAGGCAATCGGCCTGGGCGCCACAGAATTTAGCAGGATGCTGTAAAGGTCTTTGTGCGAAAGATTGGACGGGCTGACGATCATTCCATCAAGTATATCTTTTGCAGGGTTGTCAGTTCTTTGCCGCAAACACTTCTTTCGCCGCGATCGCCGTGTTGCTATGAATGGTCACGGTATCTTCGACATTCCGCGCGTAGCCGCCGGCGAAAGTCACCATCACGGGGATGTCGCGGGCGCGAGCCACGCGGAAGACGAGTTCGTCGCGCTTTTTCAATCCCTCGATCGTCAGGGAAAGTCCGCCCAGTTGGTCCTCGCGATAGGGATCAGCGCCCGCGATGTAGCACAGCAAATCTGGCTCGAACTGCCGCAGGCCGGAGCTGAGTGCGTTGTCGAGCCACGCGAGGTAGTCGTCGTCGCCGGTGCCGTCGGGCAGGTCCACGTCGATGGATGATGGCGGCTTCACTGCCGGATAATTGTTGTGCTGGTGCAGCGAGATGGTGAAGACGTCGGCAGCGTGTGCGCCCGGCATCTTGCCTCGAAACGGCGACGTATGGGTGGATGAAGCCAGCGTCGATGGCCCCGCTGATGGTAACGGCTCCGCTGGAGCTCGCGCGCCGGAAAAAATCGCCGCCGTGCCATTGCCTTGGTGCACGTCGCAATCGACGGTCATGGCGGTGCGAATTTTGCCGTCGCGCTGAAGGCGGCGGATGGCGACCGCCACATCGTGAATCATGCAGAATCCCTCGCCGTGGCCGGGGAATGCATGATGAAATCCGCCGCCAATGTTGATGGAGACGCGATCGGCCAGAGCCTGTCGCGCTGCCAGAATCGATCCTCCTGCGGCGAGCCAGAACGCCTGAACTAGCTCAGGAGAAAAGGGAACTTCCAGTTCCATCTCTTCACGGGGGCTGAGTGTCCCGGTCTTCAGTTTATGCACGTATTCCTGAGTGTGAACTAACAAGATGTCCTGATCAGTGGCTGGGTTAGGTTCCAGAAAGTCCGTAGCATCGGCGACGCCGCCCGCCAGCAGCCGGTCGCGGACGCGCTGGTACTTTTCGGCAGGGAACACGTGCGCGCCGATGGGCAGGTAATAACCGTCGCTATAGATGAGTTTGAGGGGCAGCATGCGAATTGGAAGAGTACGGAAAGTAGCTGAGCGTTTTTTCCCCGGCTGCACCGCCGGCACCACCAGCGGCCTTCTCACCGGCACGATCGCGCCCCTCGCCGGATCAGCCGCTGCATTCGCACGGGTGAGCACTTCCTGCTGGATATATTGCACGAACTCCTGAATCTGGCGCTGCATCTCCTCCATGCGCTCCCGCATTTGCAGAATGATGGCCATGCCGCTGATGTTCACTCCCAAGTCGCGCGCCAGCGACAGGATGAACTCCAGCCGCTGCAAGTCTTCATCGGTATAGAGACGAGTGTTGCCTTCGGTGCGCGACGGCTTGAGGAGTCCCTCGCGCTCGTAAAGGCGAAGAGTCTGAGGATGGATGCCATACATCTCAGCCACGGCGGAAATCATGTACGCGCCTTTGGATTTGCGTTTGCTCATCTAATCTGGAACCGCCCCGCTCACTTACTGAATTGTCGCCGATCCTCACCGATCCTCTATCGGAAGTGCAAAGCCGCGTTAGCGGCGCTTGCGCAGTTTGCGTGCTTTGGGACCATTAACGTCTGGAACATCTTCGCCAAGGGCAGTAGCTAAATCGATTTGATGGTCCTGTTCTTGCATCAGGATCTGGCGAATCTGCTCCGCCATCGCGTATTCCCCAAGCGTTTCACATTGCCGGATCCGATCGCGGTAGTTGCGAATGGTTTCGTTTTCATTGTCGAGATCATACCGGAGCATATCTTTGGCATTTTTCGATGTTCGCACCGGCTTGGGAGTGACCGCCGGCATTTTGCCGAGATAGTCGATCTGCCGCGAGAGGATCAGGGCATGGTCAAGTTCCTGCTTGGCGTGGATTTCGAGCTGGGCGGCGATGTCCATGTATTCGGCGCCGCTGAGCACCTGGGAATAGACCACATAAGCAATGATGGCTTGATATTCGCGCGCAAGGTCCTCGTTCAGTAGTTCAGCGAGGTGGTCTCGGGAAATTTTGTTCTTGTCTGCTGCGGGCTTGGGCATTTTGATCCCTCTCCTTGAATTTACTCTCCTTCGGTCGATTTTAGAGCAGGACAGCTTTTCCTCCTAATTGCACGCGGAAGAATCCCGCCAAACCCTCACTCTCTCGTCGCATCCAAGTTTCGGAGGTTTATTTCATGGATGAGAATAATGCCATCAGCGTGATTGAAAATCTTATTGAGACGTGCAAAGACGGGCAGAAGGGATACCAGGACGCGGCTGCTCACGCGAAGCGGTCTGATTTGAAGACCTACTTCAACGAGCAAAGTCTGGAACGGGCGCGTTTTGCCGGGGAGTTGGAAGCGGAGCTAATCCGGCTGGGCAAGCCGGACAAGAAAGTTTCCGGCTCGGTATCGGGTACGCTTCGCCGCGCCTGGATCGACACCAAAGTCAGTCTTGGCGGCGGCGACAAGACGATTCTCGAATCGGTTGAGGCCGGCGAGGACAACGCCAAGGACAGCTATCAGAAGGCAGTCAGTGGCGATTTGCCGGAAAATATCGCTCAGATCGTTCGCCGACAAGCGGCTAGCGTTCAAAGAGCGCATGACAAAGTGAAGAGCCTGCGAGACGAGGCAAGGAGCGGCTGCATAGTTGGGAAGATCTCGGAACCATGCGCTAAATAACGAAAGAGGACCGGGGATTTTCTCGGTCCTCTTTTTTTGGAAAGTCGTGAACAGGTTCACGCCGCCGCTTGAGGCTTTTCCGCGGTGGCCGCCCATCCTTGCGGCTTCAACAAATGATTGACACCATACGCGACAACGCCCGCTGCGATCAGAATCATGCCGAAGGCGAACGAACTCATGTTCCACACTTGCTCATGCTCGCTGCGAATGATGGAAAATCCTAGAAGCAGCATTGGCGGGATGCCGATCGCGATCGCTCCAAACAATCCGCCAGGAACGCGGAAAGGACGCGGCAGATCCGGCTCGCGGAAGCGCAACACTGCGAGCGCCACAAACTCCAGCAGCAGACTGAAACCGTAAAGCAGAATGTCGAGGGTCACCAGCCGGGCAAAGCCCAGGCCAAGACACATCGCCCATCCGATCGCCAGCGCGATAATCGCAACCCAGGGCGCGCGCGATTTCTTCTGCAGCTTGGCAAAAATGCCGGGCAGCATGCCGTCCTGCGCCATCGCCAAAGGCAGGCGCGAGTAGCTCATCACCAAAGCATTGAACATGCCAAATGCACTGATCACGCCGCCGAGCACCACGCCGATACGCAGCAACGGTCCACCCAGTAACCCGGCGATGTCCGCCCAGGATCCAGTCTCCCACGCCGTAGGAGTCAATCCCGTCATCCACATGGCGGCGAAAGGAAGCACGTAGCTCAGGGCCACAATCACGACCGCAACCAGCATCGCCCGGGGATACGTCCGCTGCGGCTTCTCGACTTCCGTCGCGATGGTCGAGGCGTTATCCCATCCCATATAGTTCCACATGCAGATCAACAAGCCGCCGAGAATATCGACGCTTGAAGTGGTCGGCTTGGTCACGGCATTTGCCAGCGCTCCGATCTTGAAAGGAGCGATCAGCACGATCGCCACAAACGGTGCCGACAATGCAAAGAACAGCCACAGAGAAGTGAGCGAAACCACCTTCACGCCCGCAATGTTCAGCACCGCACACGCAATCACCACCGCCAGCGCAACCCACCATCCGCGATTGCCCTGCTGAAAATACGGGAACATACGCGTCAGGTAGGCCACGAACAGCGTGGGATAAATCGCCATATCGAAAATGGAGGCAACCAGCGAGAGCCAGGCTTCCTGAAATCCCCAGAAATTTCCCATGGCGCGGCGCACCCAGGCGTAGTAGCCGCCTTCGTAGGGCAGAGCGCTCGAAAGCTCGCCGATCATAAATGCCGTGGGCAGGCTCCAGAGCAGCGGGGTAAGCAGCAGAATCAGAATCGCGCGTCCGTAGCCCGCGCCGTGCACAATGTCTTCCGTGCCATAGGTTCCGCCCGATACCATAAAAAAGGTTGCGGCGACCAGAGGCCACAAGGTGAGGCGCACGAACTTCTTTGGCACGATCGGGTTTGGCACAATCGGGTTCCGGGTGGGTACGGCGGCGAGAGGCTGGGGATTCTCTGTTTGGTGATGCGGGGCGCTAGCTGTTGCCAATTTCGATGTCTTCCTCCCCAAGCGACTCACTCTCAGCTACTCCGCAGCGGCTGGCTTCCGCTCGAGCTTTCCGGTTTGGTTAGATTCCAGAAATCGCGCTGGAGTTAGTTCGCAGTCATGAGATTACGGGAATTTTCCACAGATGCAAGAAAATTATCGAAAAATTTTGTCGGAACGGAGCGGTACTCAGGTAACACAACATCCAAAAGAACCGAGCAGAGACGGGAGGTTTGCCCAACTCAACTCGCGCGAAACGGAGAAAACCATTGCGAAGGCGACCAGTGCCGCCTATCATTCGGTCCCATCAGGAGATTCCGATGAAACTACCGTTTTTGTTTGTCGCGATATTTGCGGTTGCGATCGCAATGTTCGCAGCGCAACCGGCCCAGGCGCAAAACGCCTTCACGCCCGACCAGGTGAAGTTCGGTCCAGCCCCGCCATTCCTGCCTCCGGGCGCGCAACTCGCCGTTCTGGAAGGCGACCCAATGGCCTCCTCCGGCGACTACACCATTCGCCTCAAGCTGCCGGACGGCTACAAAGTTGCCCCTCACACTCATCCCTATCGCGAGAATGTCACTGTGATCTCGGGCACCCTCAAGGTCGGTATGGGAGATCAATTCGACGCCAGCAAGATGATGAGCTTCGATGCAGGAAGCTTTGCTTACCTCGACCCCAGCGTGCACCACTATGCGATGGCGTCCGGGGCTACCGTGATCCAGATCCACGGCATGTCGCCGGCGAAGTTCAATTACATCAATCCGGCGGACGATCCCACGCCGAAGAAGTAGGGCAAAGGGCCCGGATTCGGCCGGGCCCAAAAACCATTAACACAGGGGACACAGAGGGGCACAGGGTAGAGCTACTTCTCCCAGTTCTTGCCGTCGACCATGCGCTTGATTCCGTCTCTGAGGTGAACAACGCAGAAATTAATCAGCAGACCCACCCCAATACCGCTTAACCGCATGTACGACAGGAGTTGTGCTTGGTAAACGGGATGGATCGCCTAGACACTCTTGACTTCCACGATCACGATGTTCTCAACAACTAAGTCGATCCGGTAGCCCAGTTCAATCTTCTCTCCGTCGAAAACCACCGGCAGCCCGACCTGGCTGGCCACGTCGAATCCGCGCTTTCTAATCTCATGGGCGAGACAGCCTTGGTAGGCGCTTTCCAGCAAACCAGGACCAAGAACCGAGTGGACGTGCATGGCAGAAGAAACGATTGCACCGGAAACTTGATTGACCCGCAAGGAGTGAGAGGAGAAAGATCGAGTAGCCATTCAAAACGAATAGCACACAGATCGAGGTTTACCCTGTGATCCCCAGTGTCCTCTGTGTTAAAGATTTTGGGTCTAGTTCCAAATCGGGTGCGTCAGACTTTCTTCCACAACTCTTCCCGAGGATCTTCCGGGTTCAGCTTGGCCAACTCCCGCAGCAGTTCTTTGGTGCGCTCGTCCCGAGGCATGGGAACAGTCACGGTGATCTCGACGATCTCATCCCCACGCACTCCCTCCTTGGTAGCCGAGGGAACGCCCTTCTCGCGCAGGCGCAGCTTTTGTCCTGACTGCGTCCCCGGAGGAATCTTCAGCAGCGCCCGCCCATCAATGGTCGGAACCTCGATTTTAGCTCCGAGAGCCGCCTCAGTAGCGCTGACCGGCACAGTAAGGTAAATGTCGTCGCCGTCGCGCCGGAAAATGGGATGCTCGCCCGTCCGGATGATCACGTACAAGTCGCCAGCCGTACCGCCGTGCGGCCCGGCATTGCCTTTGCCCGCCAGCCGGATGCGCTGCCCATCGCGCGTGCCAGCCTTGATGCGAACTTCCAGTGGCTCGGTGCGGCTGACTGTGCCCTCACCGTGGCAGGTAGCGCAGGTGGAAATATTCTTGCCGGTTCCCTCGCAGCGTGGGCACGGCACATTGAACTTCATGCGCCCGCCGGTCTGCGTGACCTGGCCGGTTCCATCGCACTCCGGACATTTGCCCGGCGCTTCGATGTAACCCTGACCGTGGCAATCCGCGCAAGCGTCCTGGCGCGAAATGTTAAGCCGCATCACGCCGCCGCGGATCGCCGTCCAGAACGGCACGTTGACCTGATATTCCAGGTCAGTACCCGCTTCGGGCCCAGTCTCAGCGGGCGCGGCACCGCGTCCCCCGCCGAAGATTCCCGAGAAGATGTCGCGGAACCCGCCACCACCGCCGCTTCGCCGACTTCGACCCGCGCTGTCGGCCAGATCCGAAAAATCGAACCCGCTGAAATCAAAGGGAACGCCTTGGCCGCCTGCCTGCCCCGAACCGCCGCCGGGAAATCCTGCCGAAGAACCTCCGCCTCCGCTGCTGCCAGCCCGCGCATAAGCTTCCGCCGTAGCCGGATCGATGTTGTCGGAATAGAACCCGACCTGATCGTAGATTTTGCGCTTCTTGGGATCGCTCAGAACTTCGTTCGCCTCGGAGAGCGTCTTGAACTTCTCCTCCGCCGACTTGTCCCCAGGATTAACGTCAGGATGGTACTTGCGCGCCAGCTTGCGAAACGCCTTGCGAATATCCTCCGCCGAGGCGGACTTCTTCACGCCGAGGATCTCGTAATAATCTTTTTTGGGGGTCGTAGCCATTAGATCACGATCATCTGCTGCGTCGCACCTGAGGTCTTAGTTCGGCAACCTCTGCTTCTCTTCTTGTAACACGACCAGCGGTCCGGCCTCGGGCGCATCCACGTAAACCGGAATCGACATGGCGCCCGCCAGGCGTGGAAACAAACACCTCCCACCGCCTGTCATCCTCGCGCAAGACTCAGAAAATAAGTCTGCTCATTCACCTGGAAATCCATTTCATCTCCCCACGATCTTAAAGCAAAGATCTAGATCCGCACAAACAGGATGACGCGGGCAAAACGCCCGCGCCACCCGATTCAAGCTGAGAAGCCGAGCAGCTAGCAGCTGCTCTTACTTCTTGTCTTCCACGTCCACATACTCAGCGTCGATCACGCCTTCATCTTTCTTCTGACCGCCACCATTCGCGCCCGCTCCAGCTCCGTCCGTCGGAGCAGCACCGCCCGGCCCGCCCGCCGGAGCCTTCGCCTGCGCCGCCTTATACATCTCCTCAGCCAGCTTGTGCGAAGCCTTGGTCAGGCGTCTCGCGAGCCTTGTCCATCTGCGCCTTGTCATTCGATTCCAGCGCTTTCTTGGCATCGGCCACGGCATTCTCCACATCTCCACGATCCGAGCCCGGAGATCTTATCGCCCGACTCGCGCAGCATCTTCTCGACGTTGTAGACCATGCTGTCGAGCTGGTTCTTGGCCTCGATCGCATCGCGCTGCGCCTTGTCCTCCGCCGCATGCGCAGTAGCTTCCTTGGCCATGTTCTCCACTTCTTCCTTCGACAATCCAGAAGACGACGTGATCGTAATCTTCTGGTCCTTCTGCGTGGCCGTATCCTTCGCGGTCACGTTCAGGATGCCGTTGGCGTCAATGTCGAACGTCACTTCAATCTGCGGCACGCCGCGCGGAGCCGTCGGAATTCCGGTCAAATGGAACTTGCCCAGAGTCCGGTTCTGCGCCGCCATCGGACGCTCACCCTGCAGCACATGCACCTCAACCGAGGTCTGATTATCCGCCGCGGTCGAGAACGTCTCCGTTTTCTTGGTCGGAATCGTCGTGTTCCGCGGGATCATCGGCGTAGCCACGCCGCCCAGCGTCTCAATCGCCAGCGACAGCGGAGTCACGTCCAGCAGCAGCAGATCTTTCACTTCGCCGCCCAGCACGCCACCCTGAATCGCCGCGCCGATTGCGACGACTTCGTCAGGATTCACTCCCTTGTGGCCTTCCTTGCCGAACAACTCCTTCACCAGCGCCTGAATCCGCGGCATACGAGTCTGCCCGCCGACCAGCACCACTTCGTTGATCTTGCTCGCGTCCACGCCCGCATCTTTCATGCACTGCTTGCACGGACCAACCGACCGCTGAATGATGTCTTCCACCATCGCCTTCGAGCTTCGCCCGCGTCAGCTTCTTCACCAGATGCTTCGGACCGCCAGCATCCGCCGTAATGAACGGCAGATTGATCTCGGTCTCCATCGTGGTCGAAAGCTCAATCTTCGCCCGCTCGGCCGCATCCCGCAGACGCTGCAAAGCCATCTCGTTGCCCTTAGCCGCGCAGGTCGAGCCCTTCATCCTTCTTGAATTCATCAATCAGCCAGTCGACGATCCGCTGATCCAGATTGTCGCCGCCCAGGTGCGTGTCGCCATTGGTGGCCTTCACTTCAATCACGCCCTCGCCCACTTCCAGAATCGAGATATCAAACGTTCCGCCGCCAAAGTCGTACACGGCGATCATCTCGTCTTTAGTTTTGTCGAGCCCGTAAGCCAAAGCGGCCGCCGTAGGCTCGTTGATAATGCGCTTCACTTCGAGCCCGGCAATCTGCCCGGCATCTTTCGTCGCCTGCCGCTGGGCGTCGTTAAAGTACGCCGGCACAGTAATGACCGCCTCGGTCACTTTCTCGCCGAGATAGTCTTCCGCCGCCTTCTTCAGCTTCTGCAAAATCAGCGCCGAAATCTGCGGAGGCGTGTACTCCTTGCCCTGCGCCAGCACGGCAACGTGGTCGCCCGACTGCACCACCTTATAGGGCACCATCTTGATCTCTTCCGTCACTTCGTCGAAGCGCCGCCCCATAAAGCGCTTGATCGAATAAACCGTATTCTCCGGATTGGTGATCGCCTGCCGCTTCGCGACCTGCCCCACCAACCGCTCTCCAGTCTTGGTAAACCCCACCACGGACGGAGTAGTCCGCCCTCCTTCTTCATTAGCAATCACTTTGGGCTCGCCGCCCTCCATCACCGCCACGCAAGAATTGGTGGTTCCAAGGTCAATTCCGATAATCTTCGCCATAACAGTCTCCTCTGCTTACTTTTGAATCAAATAAGTGCTTTGTAATCAATGCGCTTATGATTGCCAACAGGCCCATGCTAAGACCTGAGTGGAATGTTGTCAAGGTTTAGATGCTATGGATGGGAGGGAAGTTGCGAAGCTTTGAGCTCTGGGGGAATTGTTGTGCCGACCCGGCCCTCTATTGACTGCCGCGCCGACAAGAGGTCATCATGCCTCGTGGCAGGCGACCTGAAAACTACGTTGATAGGGGCCGCCGCGGGTGCGTCGGCTGCATTTCTTGTGAACCTGTTCTCGACTCGATGGTCGAGATGGAGGCTCTATAGAAGTCTGCGCATCGAGCCGCATCCCAGAATCGGTAGCCGAGCATGCGTGCGCGTATATAACGGCTACATCTCCGCGCTCAATGGCGCTTATGCTTACTTGACCATTGATCATGAGCTAACTGACGTTCTTGAGCCTCCAGTCTCTGCATTCATAACCCCGGGCTCCCGCACCAGGGTTTGGGAGGACCGGCTCTGCTGGTCGGTTACAACACCTTCATCGAACCCTCCGATGGTGGACATATACCCAGGGGAGCGCCAGTCCCTAGACGTTGCCAATTTTGGTAGTGACTGGATCGAATTTCCGTCAGAGAGAAGGATGGGGAACAATGCAGAGTACTTCGCGCGTATTCCTAAAGTCCAAGCAATATAGCGCGACCATAAAATCGTCAGCAAGGACGCTAAAGCCAAGGAATTTTCAATAGAGACTAACCCACACGACCTAGTGAAACCCATAACACTCACCTAATCTGGGGCTGGGCGACCCATGCTCGGCGTTCTTTGTGAAGCGTGTGATTACAAGGACCATCCCTGTGGGGATTCTGTTGATTCACCCCACTCTTTCCCGTACCCTAAAACCCAAGGAGCCACCCATGACCATCGAAATCCGCGACGCATCCTTGGAGGCCAGAATCAAGAAGCAGCTCCAGGCAACCGGCTCCAACAGTGTCGAGGAGGTGCTGCTCCGCGCGCTGGACACTCAGGCAGAACAGGACCGCTGGCTCTTAGAGAACCGCGACGAGATGAATGCCAAGATTCGCCGCGGCATCGCCCAACTCGACCGCGGAGAGGGGATTCCAGAAGACCAACTGGAAGCTTGCCTGGCGAAACTGAAAGCCCAACCCGAATGAAAAGGCGCTACGTCCTTGCGCCGGAAGCCGCACTCGATCTTGTCCAAATCTGGCGCTACCTCAAGAAAGAAAGCACCCCGAAGATCGCAGATCGTGTTGAATCGGCTATTCGCGACCAGATCGTTTCGCTGGCCAAAAGCCCAGGCATCGGACACTGGCGCAAGGATCTTACAGACGAAGCGGTGAAGTTCTTCCCAGTCTATTCCTACCTCATTGTCTACCGGCCCGACACGAAGCCTTTGCACGTCGTCGCCATCCTCCAGGGCCGCCGGGATGTGCAACAAGTTCTGAAAGATCGTTAGGGCTGAAGAATCGCCCCCAAAACAAAACGCCCCAGACTCATTCGAGTCTTGGGACGTATGTTGATCAGCCCTCCCCCAAGTGCTGCTCAATCAGAAGACTAACCTGAAGCCGCGAATCGGTAAATAGCCAGACCGGGCCATTACCAGCACGAAGGTAACTGGCAGCCTCCCCCGCCTCGCTTCGGCTTCCGCCCGTGCGGTGAGCATCGAGCTATTTTGAACGCCTTCCTGCACCGCTCTACCCTGTGTTCCCCCGTGTCCCGTGTTTAAAGATTTTGTCTTAATCAACACGTTCGTACCGTTGGTTGCCGAGGTGTCTCCAACCAATCCCGTCGGCATCGCGGAACACGCCGAGCGGTTTGTCCTCCTCCGGATCAGACCCTATGCGCAGGACGTTCCCGTCGAGGTCTTCGATCTGCATCTCCAGCGCCCACTCGAAATTCTCAGGCGGGTTGCGGATATTGGCGCCGGATGCCCGATACTGACCGTGCAGTGCCCGGACATCCTGCACGCCGATCCACACCCACATGCGCGGCTGACTCTGATTGTCATTGGTGAGAAAGATTGAGCACTGATCGCGCGCGACGCAGGCAAACGAGTCGCTCGCACGCCATCGTAGCTCGAAGCCCAAAGCATTGAGGTAGTAGGCGATGCTGGCGTCCACGTCTTTAACGCGAAACACCGGCGCCGGTGAACCGAAGCTGTTAGTCGAAGGATTCCGGCACGAGGCCCTCCCACATCTAGAAAATCGGAATGACTGAGAATTCACTGACTACTGACCACTAGCCACCGACCACTGATCACTGACCACTGATCACTGACCACTGACCACTGCTACTCAATCTCCGGCCGCCAAATCGGCTCGCCGCCGAGCGAGTGATAGAAGCCCCATCCTGCCAGCGCCACTACGCTCAACAGCGCCAGGATCGAAGCTGGCATATACCACGCGGAAAAGTCGGTGGAGAAAGGGACGTTGGCCAAGAGATTGATCGTGAACACCGCGCAAGCCAGAGGCACAAAACCGAAGCGCAGTACGATCAACACGGCGATGGCATAAACCAGAATCTGCGCCGGAATCTCCACCGCCATGTAAGTGCTGCTCAGCCCGCGCGGCAGCGCGAAGATCGCGACCAGCACAATCGCCGCAATCCACTCCTTGCGCAGCAGAACTTTCAACCCAAACAGCAGAAAAAAGAAAACCAGCGTGGTCTGGATTGACTGCGGCCATTGGTGCAACCATGCACCCAGCGCTACTCGTCCGCCCATCAGGGCGTCGGTTGAAAACAGCACCAGGCGCAGCCCCCATGCGCATCATGGGGATGTAGCGAATCTGGAAGATAAGAATCCAGACCACTCCCAGAAGCACGCCGAAAAGAATGTCCCGGCCCACCAGCGGATCGCGCCCGTGTCCTGAAAGCAACCGGCTCCAGGAGATCATGGTTGTCGGCCAGTGCCGCCTCACCCACGGTTCCACCGCCAGGTACAGCATCCAGGTCACGCCCGAAGTGAACAGTGCCGTGCTGACCGCAGAGGACAAAAAGTCCGATGGTATCGCTGATGGTCGCAAAGTGGCAGCGGCACAACCACAAACCCATCTCGAGCAGAAACATCACGCCAGCCAGGCGGAGCGCGCCTGCCCGGTCGCCTCGTCCCTGGCGGTAGTTCCTGCGCGCAAGAAAAACAGAACCCACCAGCAGCGCACAAAAAACGACCGCTTGGATAATGCTGTTAGCCTTTTCGCCCACGGACTTCTTCTGCGTGCTCTTCACGCGCTCAGGTTTGGTCCAGTCGCCGATCAGAGAGAAAAAGACGGGCTTGCCCTGAAACGCCGCCGCTTCGACGCGCATCGGACGCATCAGTCCCCGGCCAGCTTCCAGTCCATGCCATGCGCACGTCGGAAGCAGCCAGCGAATTCCAGGTGGGCTGCGCGGGCTGTAATTTCGATGGATCCAGACCGGCTGCGGTGAAAAAGAATATTCCAGTCGAATGCCGCAGCCGGCGCGGCGGCAGCTTCTTCCACCTCGTCTTGTTCTCTGCGGCGGGATCGCCTGGAAGTAGGTCAATCGCCCTTGCGGATCGAGCACCAGATTGATCATGCCCGACAGCACGGTCGGCGGATCGCTCTTGGTTACGATTCCCGGCGTCAACAGGTTGTCGCGGAAATCATTCGCCACCAGAGCATCGGGACTTTGCCGGTACCAGTATTGCAGCAGGGAAGGCCGCGCAGCGAGAACCTCATCCCAATGCGGGGGCTTGTCGTTTTTCTCCACATAGTCCTGAAAATCGCCGTCATCGGAGAGGCCAAAGGCGCTGTCGGCAGGACGTCCGCCATAACCCAGGCGGGCGATAATTTCGTGGGACTTCTGCGTCAGAACTTCCGGAGTCTGCTCCAGTCCCATCTTCTCCAAGGCGCTGTAGTGGACGGAGAAATAAGTAACCAGCGCCAAGCCCAGCAGCACTGCCGCCAGACAGATCACGGCGGTTCGTGGACGCAACCCAGCCGACTCGCCCGATGCAGCGACCAACTGCGGCGAAGGTGTTTCACCTGCGGCGATCGCCGCCGCCAGCGGATCTCCGCCGGGCAAAGCGGCGGCCACGCTGAAAACGTTTGCAGGCCGCGCCGATGGTTCATTTTCCAGGCAGCGAAGGATGACGCGTTCGATAACCGGATTCAGATCTTTCACGACCGACGATGGACGGCTTGGCGCGCTGCCGCTGCCCGCAGCGCTCGGCCGGCTTTTCGGAGAAGGCGCGCTTGCCAGTGAAGACTTCGTACAGCACAAGCCCCAAAGAATAAATGTCACTGCGGGTGCTGACTTCCTTGCCGGCCAGTTGCTCGGGAGCCATGTAAGCCGGCGTTCCGCTGCGTATTTCGTTGCCTTGAATCTGCTCGGCAACTCCGGCCAATCCGAAATCGGTGACCACCACCTGCCCGCGTCCGTCGAGCATGATGTTCGCGGGCTTCAAATCGCGATGAAGGACTCCCTTGGCGTGCGCGGCGGCCAGTCCCGCGCAGAGCTGACGAGCGATGTCGAGCGCCTTGTCTTCGGGCAGACGGCCGATGCGCCGCAGCAGCGACGCCAGATCTTCGCCATCGACATACTCCATCGTGAAGAAGGTGTGGCCCTCCATATCGCCTACGTCGTACACGCGGCAAACATTTGGATGAGACACGCGGCGCGCAATCCGCACTTCGTTCTTAAAACGCTCGAGCAGTCCTTGATCGCGCGCGGCTTCGTCGGGCAGAAACTTGAGGGCTACGGGCTGGCCGAGCGTGAGGTCGTCGGCGCGGTACACCTCGCCCATGCCGCCTTTTCCAAGCAGTGCAATGATTCGGTAACGGCTGGCGATCAGGCGGCCGGGAAGAAAGCGGCCTTCACTCTGGTATTCGGCGGAGCTGCTGGGCCGGGATGAGGATGCGGAAGCGGGCGCGGCGGCAGAGGCGACGTTGCCGTGACGAAGTCGAGCGTGGCCACGTCGTCCGAGTTGCCGGCGGGCGCGCCGCAGGCCGAGCAGAAGCGTCCGGTTGCCGGAACGTCGGTACCACAGGATGAGCATGAGGGCATGAATTTTTCCGGATACAGTCTACCGCTTTGGGGCGGGAACCTGCTCTATGATCCTAACCGAAACAAATCGCTTGAATGTTCCAACTGGAACATTTCAAACTTCACAAAATTCTCTGGCGTAAGTTGTTGATTCTTCGTGCGGGCTTTTGGGCGTATCAATGGAATCAAGGCGTTAGGCTGTGGAAGGAATGTCTACTTTCGAGGACGTCGGATGTCTACTAAAGTAGACTTGACAAGGGGTCGGTGTACTTTTTATGGTACGCGGTTCGGTGCATTAGATGTGGGTTTCGGGGCGCTCAAATCCTTTGGGGATGGGACCGTGGAATCCCGCCCTTGCGCAAAGAACGCGCAAGGATGGGGCACCCGGCATGACAGGTCATTTGTGGAGCTTTCCGCCTAATCTATTCTGCCGCGCGGCCGATGTATCTCTTATGAGAACCCGTGTCGCGGTGGTGTTGCTCACGTTGTTTCCTTTGGTCAGTTGCGGTTCGTCTCCGCACACCAGCATGGCTGCGCCCGCCTCGCGGGTCTATCACGGTACGGCGTCGGTCGGCGATTTCATGACCATCACCATCAACTCGACCGCCCAGACCATCGCCTACACCGACGTATCGAATGGCGCCAGCGGGACGGTTCCGTACACGGAGAACTCCAGCGGCACGTATACGCTGAACGATCCTGCGGGCAATCTGATTGCGGCCTACGAGGTGCCCAACTATGCCATGGTTATCCAGGCGGCCAAGACTGGGCCGGGCTTGATCACTCCGGCTCTGATCACGGCGGTCGAGAGCGGTCCGATCTCGATGGCCACGTTTGAGGGGCAGTCCTACAACTATATGCAGTTCCGCACGGCCGCCGGTGGGCTTGAGG
Organism: uncultured Acidobacteriaceae bacterium; assembly: GCA_963841125.1. Classification (GTDB taxonomy): domain Bacteria; phylum Acidobacteriota; class Terriglobia; order Terriglobales; family Acidobacteriaceae; genus Sulfotelmatobacter. The sequence continues at coordinate 339,569 of CAWJBH010000003.1, read as the reverse complement.
TAGGGTCGATCACTATCAGCACGCAGGGCCTGGGATCGAATTCTTCCTACTGGCCTTACGGAGCGCTCAATCAGGGCAATCAAGGCGGCAGTTCTTTCAACTCGGGCACGATTGACATGACGCAGGCGCAACTCGACCCCTCCGGCACATTTCTCACGATTCCTGAACCTGGGGGCTCGGGTTTTGACTACGTGTTCGGCACGGCGAACGGGATCTTCGCTGTGGACACGGCGAACGGAGCCATCCTCGGGTTGAAGAAAGCGGCGAGCAAGGACTTCGATGCATCGTTTGCCGGGACCTATAACGCGATCTACTACCAGAAGACGGGAGCCACTACAGGAGTTGGTAATGTGGAGACAGGAACTCCAAGCCTGGCGAATGCGACGCTTGTGGTCACCTCCGGCGGACAGGTCACGGTGAGCGACGCCCAGGGAAATACGATTGTTCAGGCTACGCTCACTCCGGTGGCGGACGCTACGTATCTTTACGGCAGCGCCGGTGAGCTGCAGGATCCTTGCTTCGGCGTATTCACTTTTCGTGTGACCACGGGCGGTTCTCAGCAGGATGTCTTTGTCAGCTTCATGGATAAGGCCATGCTATTCGCGTCCTTCAGCGCCAATCTGCCCTGGGTTCCGGGAGGCACCTACAACTATCTCTACGGCGTTGGCTTGAAGTAACCCATACCGTGTGAAGGGGTCATGCGTGGTCAAACCGCGTTCCGGGGTGTTCACGAAACTGATAGTCGCGCAGTGCTACGCGGCGGACGCGGAACTCCCTTGGGTAAAGAAAGTCAAAAGCCCCACTTCTCGCAAAGGACGCGAGAAATGGGGCACCCCGGCACCCGGTTTTGTAATGCTTTTGAGGTAAGCTCCTGCCTTAGGACTTCTTCTCCATGGTGTACGACATTGTCGTCCCATGCAGTTTGTCGTTGTATTCGGCATGGATCGACTTGCCATTGGAAGAAATCGTCATGCGGGAAACGCCGACGATTTTGCCGTCGCGCTTGTCAGTCTCCTCGATCGTGTCGTTGCCGATCCGCTTCAGCGAGACCATGGTGTGGCCGGGGTCTCCGTTGATGGGATAGTCTTTACCGTCGAACTTCGCGTCGTAGCTGTTGCCGTTCGGGTCCGACATCTTCAGCCCGTCCGCTGTACCTTGATAGGTGACGGTAAGGCCGTTGTCCGATACAGTATCGACCTTGCTGGTGCGCCACGCTCCAGACATAGCGTGCGAGCCAGTCGGTCCCGAACTCACCCGCATGGACGTGACTTCTCCGGTCACGGGCTGGGTTCCCGTCGTATCTGTGAACTTGTCGTTCAGAGTTTTTCCATCGGAAGAGACCGTCTCCTTGTCCGTAGACATAACCTTCCCGTCTTTCTTCCTAATGATCTCGACCGAACTGGCATCCACGACGTGAACCGCAATTGTGTCGTAATAAGGATGCCCTGTGACTTTCTGATCGGTTCCGTCGGCCTTCACCTCGACTTTGGGAACGCAGGTCAGACATTCATACTTGTTGTTGTTCACAGTATATTTATCGGGTTTGGTAGGAAGCTTGGCTGTATCCAGCTTCATCATCCAGGTTCCATCGAATGGAGTTTGAGCAAACAGCGTCGCGGATGCGAGCAGCATTAGTGTAAGCAGTAGTTTTTTCATGGAACACCTCTCCAATTGGGATTTGACAGTCCAACAGAAAGGATTCGGCCCTGTACGTCGGATGGTTAGAGTTGGGCTGTCGACTTGGACGGGGGAATTGTAGCGCTACCGAGCCTGCTTTGTCTCTGCTGCCTTTGAGGTCTTGGGTCTTAGGTCGAGTCCGAAGGACCGGGGTCTAACGCCCAATGTATTACCATCCGAGCAATGACTTCCCGCCTACGACGATGGCTGCGCGATCCGCTTGTTCTTTTGTGCCTGACGGCAGGGCTGCTGGCCTTCGTGGTGCAATCGGGTGAGTTGGGGACGTCGGACACGACACACCGGTTGCAGACTGCGCACTGGCTGTGGACTTCCGGGCCACAGGTATTTCCCGACGAGTATCCCGAATTCGGCCTGCACGGCCGCGGAGGCCGGCTCTATAGCTGGTATGGAATTGGGCAGTCGTTACTGATGCTGCCGGCTGATCTGGTGGGCACGTGGATCGCGCACTGGCGAATCTTCTTCGAGTACGGTGACGATCCTGCGGTGCGCAGCATTGTCGTCAGCTACAGCACCAGTATCCTGTTGAATGTGCTGACGGCGCTGGTGAGCTTTCGCCTGCTTCGCCAGTTTCAGTTCAGCCTGCGGGAAGCGGTGCTGGGCGTGCTGGCGCTGATGTTCTGCACGACGCACCTGCATTACACGCAGAACCTGATGGAGAACAATTACATCCTGCTGCTGACGCTGGCTGGATTCTCGTTTCAGTATGACTGGCTGCGGACAGGAAACAAGCGGGCGCTGTTCGCAGGGTGCGCCGCGCTCGGATTGAATTTGCTTACGCGGCTCACCACTGGCCTCGATCTTGTGGCGGCGGGCACGTTTCTTCTGCTCGTGCTTTGGTTCGATCAGGTGCGGGGGCGGGAACTTTGGTCGAGGTTGGTGGCTTACTGCAAGGTCGCGGCTCCCGTGTACGCATTCGTTTTGGTGGTTGACCGTCTCTACCAGTTCTTTCGCTTCGGATCGCTTACGAACACCTACGTATCGGTGTACGCCAAGGAGCAGCGTTTGATCGATCCCACGCTCGCGGCAAACTTTCCGTGGACCACTCCTTTCCCGGAAGGCTTTCTGGGCCCGTTGTTCAAGCCGGAGAAGTCGATTTTTCTCTTCGATCCCCTGCTGGTGCTGGCGATTCTGCTGCTGGTGGTGCTGTGGAAGCGACTGTCGCCGGAAATCCGCGCATATAGCGTCGCTTCGCTTCTGTTGTTGTTCGGCTACATCTGCTTTTATGCGAGGTATTACGCCTGGGCCGGGGATTTTGCCTGGGGCGACCGTTATGTTTCGACGTCGGTGCAAATCGCGGCGCTGTTGGCGGTGCCGTTGTTGCTGCGGTTTCGCAACGAGATGAGCGCGTGGATCTGGCGAGGAGGCGTGGCGCTGATTGCAGTCAGCCTGGTGATTCAGTTTGCCTCGCTGGCCTTCTGGCTGCCGCTGGAGATTTATCAGATGGAAACGCTGGGCCATCCTACGTTCGTGATTGGGTTGCGCTTCGAAAACATTGCGGCATTTGCGCTGGGCAAGATGCACGCCTGGGGATTGAACAACGAAGCCATGACACAGGATCCTTGGGACTACGTTCACATCACGACATGGAATTTTCTGCCGTTCCTGCTGCGGAGGGTGGGAGCGGCACCGGGGTGGGTGGTTGATGTGGCGTTTGCGGTTTGGGGAGTGGGGGTGGCGGCGTTTCTGTATGTTTCCGGCAAGTTGTTGCGTGTGGTAGAATGGTAGAACTACGAAGGTAGAATGGTGGAAGCATGAGTCTCAACATCAAAAACGAAAAGACCCACCGGCGGGTCCGGGAGTTGGCGCGGCTGACCGGGGAGAGCATGACTGCCGCGGTAGACAAGGCGGTTCAGGAGCGGCTGGAGCGCGTGCGCGGCAACAAGAAGGGCGGCCTGGCGGAGCGATTGCTCCAGATCGGGCGGGAGTGCGCACCATTGTGGAAAGAGCCATACAAGTCGATGGATCATGGCGATTTGTTGTATGACGAGAAGGGATTGCCGAAGTGATCGTCGACACATCCGCAATCATCGCGATTCTGAAAGACGAGCAAGACGCGGGTGCGATCGTCGCAATCTTGAGTCGATCGCGGAATTCGCCGCATGTCGGCGGTGAGCTATGTCGAGGCGGGCGTTGTCGTTGACGGCAGCCGGAACCCAGTTCTGAGCCGGCGATTTGACGAACTCTTGCGCGATATCGAAATTGCCGTTGAGCCGGTGACGTTGAATCAGGCACGACATCGCCCGCGAAGCATACCGCGATTTCGGCAAGGGGCGGCACCGGGCGGGTCTTAATCTCGGCGACTGCTTCTCTTATGCGCTGGCCAAGGAGATGGACGAGCCGCTGCTATTCAAAGGGGATGATTTTCGCCACACGGATGTTGAACCTGCCGGGAGTTAAGCGGCTGGAACGGCGGTTACTCCACCGTAACCGACTTGGCCAGGTTCCTCGGCTGATCCACGTCGCAGCCGCGTCGCACCGCGATGTGATAGGCCAGCAATTGCAGGGGAACGATTTCCAGAATCGGCGAAAGTTCTTCGGGTGCGGCCGGAACGTACAGGACGTGGTCGGCGGCTTCTTTGATTTCTTCGTCGCCTTCGGTGGCGAGCGCAATGACTACTCCGGAGCGCGCTTTTACTTCCTTCAGATTCGACATCGTCTTCTCGTAGCGCACCATCGATTCGGCATTGTTCGCGTCGCGCGTGGCGATGATGACCACGGGCAGATTCTCGTCGATCAGCGCGTTGGGGCCGTGCTTCATCTCGCCGGCAGGATATCCCTCGGCGTGGATGTAGGAAATTTCTTTCAGCTTCAGCGCGCCTTCGAGAGCAATGGGGTAGTGAATGCCGCGGCCTAAGAAAAGAAAATCCTGAGCGCGCTGGAATCGTTTGGCCAGGTCTTCGCATTTTTCGTCGTGGGTGAGAATGTTTTCGAGTTTGCCGGGGATGAGCGTAAGTTCCTGGGCCGCAATGCGGATTTGCTCGGCGGTCATGGCGCCACGCACCTGCGCGAGATAGAGAGCGAAAAGATAAAGAGCGGTGAGTTGGCAGGTAAAAGCCTTGGTAGATGCCACGCCAATCTCTGGGCCGGCGTGAGTGTAGATGGTTCCGGCGGCTTCGCGCGTGATCATCGAGCCGACCACGTTGCAGATGGCCAGCGTGTGCGAGCCTTTGGCTTTGGCCTCGCGCTGGGCGGCGATGGTGTCGGCGGTTTCGCCGGACTGTGAAATCACAAGGGTGATGGTGTCCGGGCTGACGATGGGGTCGCGATAGCGCCACTCGCTGGCGTAATCCACCTCGACCGGAACGCGGGCCAAACTCTCGATCATGAACTTGCCGGCTTGTCCGGCATGCCAACTGGTGCCGCAGGCCACGATGTTGATTTTTTTCGCGGCGCGGAATTCAGCCTCGCTGATTTCCATTTCGTCGAGGAAGATGTGGCCGGTGTCGAGCGAAACCCGTCCCAGGGTGGTGTCGCGGACGGCGCGCGGCTGCTCGTAAATTTCCTTGAGCATGAAGTGCTTGAAGCCGCCCTTTTCCGCCATGATCGGGTCCCAGGTCACGTGCTGCACCTGGCGCTGAATGGGCTTTCCGTCGAAATCGGTGAGCTGCACGCCATCGGCGGTGACCACGGCGAGGTCGCCATCGGCGAGAAAGAAAATGTCGCGCGTGTGGTAGAGAATGGCGGGCACGTCGGAGGCGACAAAATATTCGTCGTTGCCCAGACCAACCACCAGAGGGGGACCGTTGCGCGCGGCCACGATCTTGTTGGGCTCGTCGACAGAAATCACGGCCAGAGCGAACACTCCGCTGAGTTCCTTCACGGTGCGGCGGACCGCCTCTTCGAGAGTGGGACGATGGCCGTTGCCGGTTTTGAAAAGATGTTTCTCGATCAGGTGAGCGATGACTTCAGTATCGGTTTCGGTCGAGAAGGTGTGGCCTTCTTCGATCAGCTTTTTCTTCAGGCTGAGATAGTTCTCGACGATGCCGTTGTGTACGACCACGATCTTTCCCGTGCAATCGCGATGAGGATGAGCGTTTTCTTCGGTGGGACGTCCGTGGGTAGCCCAGCGCGTGTGGCCAATGCCGTAGGTTCCGTCGAGCGGCTTGAGGCGGATGGCCTCTTCCAGGTTGCGCAGCTTGCCTTCGGCGCGGCGAAGCTGCAGTTTGTCGCCATTGCCGGCCACGGCGATTCCAGCCGAGTCGTAACCGCGGTACTCGAGCCGCCTCAGTCCCTCGATGATGATCGGAACGACTTCTTTCTTACCGACATAGCCAACAATGCCACACATGCGGGAGTCTCCAGAAATTCAGTCTGCGAGGGAGCAACGAAACTCTTCAATCACCGGGTTGGTCAGTACTTCGCGGGCAATACGCTCAACTTCGGTTTGCGCCTCTTCACGGCTTAGCCCGCCGTCCAGCGTAAGCTCGAAATATTTTCCCTGGCGAACCTCTTCCAAACCCTTGTAACCCATCTTCTTGAGCGCGCCCTGGATGGTCTTGCCCTGAGGATCGAGGACACTCTTCTTGAGCGAAACGTAGACGTAGGCTTTCATGGAGAGCTCAATTATACGTCAGCGCTCGGACGGTCCGACAGTTCAGCTGTTGCTGCCAAGTGACTGTAGTTTGCGGTCCAAATCGGCGATAGCTCTTTCGAGCATGGCCCGATGACGAGGGTCGTGGCTGCGCTCGAGCTGTTGAACAACGCTCTGGCGCGAAAGGCGTAAAGTCTCTCTCTCGCGGAGTCGATCGATCTCTTCACGCGTCAGATGCGGGTTGGCGGACGTCGTTCTTCCGGCTGCCTCGTCCTGCTGCGCCTCGACCGACTTGCTTTCCCAGCCCCGAGCCATGAGGGGATTATAGCGTTCTGGCGGCGCAATCCCGCGAAGGCCGTTTGTCGTCGTGATTGGTAGCGAAGGCGTAACTCACGCTCCCATTCTGGGAAGAGCTTGTTCCAAAAAACGAACGTGGTGAGAAAAACGGTTATTTCCTTTGAGATATGTGGTAGTAATATTCGGTTATTCTGGCCAGTGATGCGGGCGCTTCTGAGGGGGGAGTGCCGCAGGAGTCCCGGTGTAGTGTGTCCCTCAAGCGCGCCACGCTTAGAATCTGATGCGCAGCGCTACGCTGCGTTGCTGGAAATGGCGGATGTAGTGTCTCGACGCCGGGACCCGGCGGAAGCTCTTCTAGAAGCTGAACAGTTATTCACTACTTATTTCAACGCGTCCAGGGTGGGTTTTGCATCCTGGATCCAACCTCCGCTATCTCGCGATCAACCACACTCTGGCAGAGATGAATGGCATACCCGCCGAAGCGCATTTAGGGAAGAGTGTCCGCGAAATGCTGGGAGATTTTGCCGAATTCCTGGAGCCGCAATTCCAGCGCGTGCTGGATACCGGGCAACCCATCTTGAACCTCGAAATCAGTTCCGTACTGCCGACCCGGACCGAACCCGGCCACTGGATTGAGCACTACATTCCTATCCTGGACGCGACCGGCAAAGTTGCGCAAGTCGGCATGGTCGCGGTCGAGATCACGGAACAAAAGAAACTCGAGGAATCGCTTCGTGGCGTTTCCGAGACGTTGCGGGAAGAGAAGAAGCGGCAGCAGGTGATGATGGAAGTGAGTCGCGTGCTGGCCGCAAAGTCGGATGTGCGGCAGGCCTTTCCGCAGATCTCCGCCTACCTGCGCCGGGTTCTGCGGCAAGAATATGCGGCGCTCGCGTTGCAGGATGAAAAAAGCGGGCAGTTGGTCCGGCAGGCGATGGATTTTCCTCTGCGGATGAGGCCGGCTGCGCCACCGAAATCAACCCCGCACAGGATCCGGGAGGCAAAGCCCTGCTGGACCGCGAGCCTTTGATTTTCACCAGGGACGAGTTGCAAGGCTTCCCCGCCGGGAGCACGGACCACTTGCTGGCCGAGGGCCTACAGTCGCTCTGCTGTGTTCCGTTGCTCCGGCCCAAGGGGCCTCTGGGAGTTCTGGTGCTCGGCAGCACCCGGGCCGACGCCTTTAAGACTCGACGACCTGACGCTTCTGAACCAGGTCGCCGCCCAACTCGCGATCGCTTTGGAGAACGCGCGGACCGCCCGCGAGGTCGAACGGCTGCGGGGCCGACTGGAGCAGGATCAACGCCATCTGGAAGGTGAAGCCCGCACCCAACTTCATTTTGAGGAGATCATTGGCGAGAGCCCGGCTCTGAAGCAAGTGCTGGATCAGGTTGCCATCGTCGCCGCCAGCGATGCTACGGTTCTGCATCCTGGGAGAAACCGGAACCGGCAAAGGGCTGATCGCCCGCGCCATCCATCGCGCCAGCAAGCGCAAGAGAGCGAAATTTCATCACTCTGCATTGCGCTGCGATTCCCACCGGGCTGCTGGAAAGCGAATTGTTCGGACACGAGAAGGGAGCATTCACCGGGGCCGTCAGCCAGAAGATTGGGCGCCTGGAGTTGGCGGATAAAGGCACTCTCTTCCTCGACGAGATCGGCGAAATCCCGCTGGAGTTGCAGCCCAAGCTGCTTCGCGTCTTGCAGGACCATGAATTCGAAAGGCTGGGAGGGACGCGGACGATCAAGGTGGATCTGCGCCTGATCGCAGCCACCAACCGGGATTTGGCGAAGAGCGTGGCCGAGAAAGAGTTTCGCAGCGACCTGTTCTATCGCTTGAATGTGTTTCCGATTCGCATGCCGTCGCTGCGCGAGCGGCGCGAGGATATTCCGGTGCTGGTCCGGTACTTTGTTCTGAAGTTTGCTCGCAGCATGGATCGCGGCATCGAAACCATCCCGAGCGAAACCATGAACGCCCTGGTCAATTGGCATTGGCCGGGCAACGTTCGAGAGTTGGAAAATTTTATTGAGCGATCCGTCATTCTCACGGACGGAACCGCTTTGCGAGCGCCGCTGGCCGACCTCCAGGCGCTGACCTCCGGGTCTCCGGAACACTCGCTGGAAGGAACGGAACGGGAACTCATCATTCGTGTTCTGCGCGAGACTGCCGGAATGATCTCCGGACCCACGGGAGCAGCCCGGCGGCTGGGTTTGAAGCGCACCACGCTGCAGTCGAAGATGCAGCGGCTGGGAATCACGCGCCGAGACTATTCCGATTCGGAATCTAAGTAGAACTCCAGTTAAAACCCGGGTGCCTGCTAGTGCCGACGTGGCGTCCCGTTGCCGAACAGTCGGCAGGCCGCTAGCTGTAATGTTGCGCTGAGTGCCGAATAAGCTTTTCTTTCTGCCAGTTACGTCACTTTCGCCATGTCGCCATTTTTGGAATGACAAGTGCATGGCGTTCCTTGATCGGGAACCAAACCGGGGCGGCTTTCCCGAACGCGGACGAGTTGCACCCTCTCAAACGACTCCATCCGGGTCAGGAGTGAATCGTGTTAGTGGCTAGGAACTACCAGCCGAGTAATCTAGTTCGCCTGCTGCCAGCTGCCATAGGGGCTTCGGCCCAGCCCGTGGAGATTGCCAGGAGTGAAACCTGGCGCGGGAGCCAACGTGGCCGCGAGGAGACCTGGGCCCTTCCGCCTGGGTCCGCAGCGTCGGCAACACCGCAGTCGTGGCGTCACCAGGTCCTCAGCGAGGCCAGCCCGGAGGTGAACGATCTTCTGTATCTGTTTGCCTGCCAGGTGGAGTGGGAGCGGCGTGCCGATCCCAGTGCGGCATGGGAAGTCATTTCGGCCGCGCGCAGTCCCCACGCCGACCTGCGAGCCCACGCCCGGTCCTTGCTCGAACGTTCGCAGCAGATAGCGCCACAACCTCCGGAAGAAATTCCCATCGACTGGGACGACCGGAGAACTTCAACAACGGAGGCAAGCATGAGAACTCCCTACGGTCTTGAAATCATCGAAAGCTGCATGGGCTGCAAGGCGAGCCGTGAGGGCTTCTTCTGCCGCTTTTCCACGCCCGTGCTGCGGTCCCTTGACGAATCCAGTCACCACACCGTTATGCCTGCCGGGGCCCTGCTATTTGTGGAAGGACAGACGCCGCGGGGCGTGTTCCTTCTGTGCTCCGGCAAAGTGAAGCTGTACACAACCTCGAAGGAAGGCAAAGTGCTGATCCTGAAACAGGCGGAGGCCGGGGAAGTATTGGGGTTGAGCGCAGCCATTTCTGGCACGAACTACGAAATGACCGCTGAAACCGCCGTGCCGTGCCAGTTGAATTTTATCGGCCGCCACGACTTCATGACTTTGCTGCAGAACCAGAGCGAAGTGGGGGTTCACTCCGCCTTGTCGCTGAGCCGTGAGTTTCAGAGCGCGTATCGCGATATCCATGATCTGGTGCTGGCCCGTTCCTCGTCGGGAAAGCTGGCGAGATTGTTGTTGTCTTCATGTGCTCCGCAAGGGATTCGGGAGTCGGAGGAACTGCATCTGCGTTCCGTGATGACCCACGAAGAGATGGCGCAGCGAATTGGTTCCTCGCGGGAGACGGTTACGAGGCTGTTAAGTGATCTGAAGAAAAAGACGGCTGATCCGGCTGGAAGGAGCGACCCTGATAATTCGCGACCGGACCGGTTTGGAAGCGCTGGCGGTCTAACTTTTCCCCCAGGCTGGAGGGCGGATTCGAAACTGGATCCGCTCTCCGATGCTGTGAAAGTACCCAGTACGAGCACCCAGTCGCCCGTGCGAAACGTCTGAGTGGCGAATTGTCTTTTCTGGGTACTGGGTACTGAGATACTAGCAACTCACAGCCCGAACAGTTCGCGCAGCCGTTTTGTTTGTGCCCGGCTGACTGGAATCTCGCTCTGCTTCTTATCATCCATGCGCAACTGGTACGAACTCTTGAACCAGGGCACGACTTCGCGAATGCGATTGATGTTCACCAAGTAGGAGCGGTGAGCCCGCCAGAACAAGCCCGGGATCCAGGCTATCGAGTAGTTCTTCCAGAGTACGGCAGTTCGAATGCCCCTCCATGCCGGAGGGACCGGCCGTCACCACCGTAATCACTCCGTCCTCAATGGAGGCGTAGCAGATTTCCCTCTGATCCACCAGAAACATTCGCCCCAGGGCCTTGAGCAGAATCTTCGAAGTTTGAGTTTTTGGCGCCTGCAGCATCCGCACCAGGGTGTCGATTTTGTCCGCCGGCAAGCCCTCCGCTCCCTGCTGGGTGCGCGCCTTCTGCACCGACAGCGCGACGCGTTTCTTATCGAAAGGCTTCAGCAGATAATCCACCGCATTGACCTCGAACGCCTTCACCGCATACTGATCAAAAGCCGTGGCGAAGACGATCTTGGGCAGTGGAATTTTCTTGTCGAGAAGTTTCTTGATGACGCCGAAGCCATCGAGTCCGGGCATCTGGACGTCGAGAAAGACCAGATCGGGAGTGTGTTCTTTGATGAGGCTGATGGCCTCGAGACCGTTCTTACCCTGCGCTACCACGTTGACGTCGCCAGCGCTCTTGAGCAGGTAGGCAAGTTCATCGCGGGCGAGTTGCTCATCGTCCACGATTACCGCAGAAAGGGGCATTCCATCTCCTGACATCAGCTCCTGAATCGGGCTCTTCAGAAAGTATAGCGACCGCATTTTGCGGGAGTCAACGCGGCAAACCCTGGCAGATGCTGCTTGCAGCAGTGCCGCCAAGTTGAAAATCAGTGCGGCTTCTGCATCATGCCGCCCATATCCATCTTGGTGAAGCCCGCCGGAATCTCAAACAGACTGGCCGGCTGGGGTCCTTCTTGAATGTTGCGCAATTCGCCGCCGCTATTCTTGCCATCCCATTTCACCGGAAAGCGCAACTTGGGGTCGAGCCAGAAGTGGCTGACATCGCCGCTGGCATTGGTGCTTTCGTATTTCACGGTGCTGCGGCCGTTGACGGTTTCATTGCCCACCTTATGGCAGCTTCCGCCGTCGTGCCCCATTTTCTGCCAATCGCCGCACGCATTCTCCACATCGCCGCGTCTGAAAGAAAGCAGAGGCATATCCCATCCGCTGGCTTTGAGTCTGCACGGGCATCTCCATATACATGTGCTGCTGAGGCATCATCACGACGCAGTCTGTGTGGCGAAATTCATGATGACCGCGCCTCCGCCATGAGTGCCGGCGGTTTGTACCTCGATGCGAAGTTTGTCTTTGGCGAAATAGATCTTAGCATTGCTTGGCTTGTCCGGTTTTTGTAAATCGACAATCTCCGCGGAAAACTCCGCCTGCGCCAGAGCGAAGCTGGCGGCAAGCATGAAGGCAATAAAACAGGAAATGCGGGCGATGCTCGAAGCATGTGAATCTCCTTAATATTTCGCACCTGGCAACCTGACGGCGCCTTCAATTAAAAAGCGATGGAAGCATAGCAGAACTCGCTGACTCATCCAACGCTTTCGCTCAAACCACACTTTCCAGCGCCAGCGCCATGCCTAATCCGCCGCTGACGCAAAGTGTAGCCACACCGCGCCGGGTGTTGCGCTTCAGCATCTCGTGCACCAACGTCACGGTGATGCGCGTTCCCGTGCAGCCGATGGGATGCCCGATCGCAATCGCTCCCCCGTTTACGTTGAGCCGGTCGCGATTGAAATTCAATTCGCGGTCGCAGGCGAGCACCTGCGCCGCGAAAGCTTCGTTCAGTTCGATCAATCCGAAATCGTGCAGCTTGAGGTTGTGCTTCTCTTCGAGCTTGCGCAACGCCGGGACGGGCCCAATCCCCATCGTGCGCGGATCGACTCCTGCCGAGGTCACCGCCGAAATTCGCGCCAGCGGTTTCAAGTTGTTGTTCTTCACGAAATGTTCGCTGGCCACGACCACGGCGGCAGCGCCGTCGGTAATTCCTGAAGAATTGCCTGCGGTCACCGTTCCGGTTTTCGAAAATACGGGAGCCAGCTTCCCCAGCTTTTCCATGCTCGCGTCCGCAAATGGATGTTCGTCGCGGCTGAAAGTGGTCGTGCCCTTCTTACTTTCGATCGTGACCGGGGCAAGCTCGGCGTCGAATCGTCCAGCGGCAATCGCCCGTCCGGCGCGGGTTTGCGACATCAGCGCATATTCATCCTGCTCTTCGCGCGAAATCTTGTAATGCTCGGCCAGCACTTCTGCGGTTTCACCCATCACCATCTTCGCCATCGGACAAAAAAATCCGTCGCGATACATGCCGTCGACCAGTTCCTGATTGCCCAGCCGGTATCCCCAGCGCGCTTCGAGATAGTAAGGAACCCGCGACATGGACTCCGTGCCGCCCGCCAGAATGCAACTCGCATCGCCGAGCAGAATCGACTGGTAAGCCAGCGCGATCGACTTCATCCCCGAAGCGCAAGCCTTGTTCACCGTGAACGCCGGAACTTCCTGCGGCACGCCGCTGCGAATGGAAATCTGCCGCGCCACGTTCGGTCCGCCGCCGGCCTGCCGCGCGTTGCCGAAGATGGTTTCTTCCACTTGCTCGGGCTGAATTCCAGCGCGCTCGATCGCAGCCTTGGCGGCGACGACGCCCATGTCCGCCGCCGTCAGCGAAGCCAGCGACCCCCCGAACTTCCCAATCGGCGTGCGCACCGCGGAGAGAATGTAGACTGCCTGCAAAGTGTTGCCTCCAAAACATTTGAGTCTAGCAGGGCGGGGAAAGATGCTGGATCGGTCTGTCGGAGTGTGTTGGGAAAAGAGCGCTCTGGACGCTCCCTGCCCTTCGGTCTATCAGGGTTTCCGAATGTCCAAGCCGGTCCGTGCGTGTTCCAACAGCGTCTTCGCGCTGTCAGGTGCCGTAGCGTCTAGCTCAACGCCGTCCGCCGCGACGGGAACCTTGGAGCCCTCGGGCAGCGCCTCTCCATAGATGATCATGAGTTCAGTGCGGCGGTCGGGAGTGGGCAGATAGAACATGCGAACTCTCGCGGTCCTCTTTGGAAAGGCAAGATTTTGTTGCGCCAGCAGCTTGCGGATGGCCGCTGCATCGGAAACCGGATCCTCTGCTTGCATAGCGTCATAGTCGGAAAAGCTCTTCACGTCATAAATGAATCTTAACTCGCCGAAAAGGGTCGTGCGATCAGCAGGATAGTCATACCTATGGTCGTTGCTTGGGAGAAAGTGCTCGAACTGGATCCAATAGAAGCTATCGACCGGGCCGCTAGTTGCGGACTTCACGAATAAGTGCTGCTCTGCATCGGCGTTTCCGTAGAGATTCACGACTTGCCCACCCAGATAGCGGTAGTCCTTGCCGAAAGTAAACTGCGCGACCGGCAGTTCGTCAGAGGTGAGTGTCTGACCCCGGACTCGCCGTTCTAGCGGCGCGGGTTGGGGCGCGGGCGTATTCTGAGCAAACGCGACAGAGACAAAGATGACAGAGACAAACGCAGCGATGGCAAGCAGGATGAGTGAAACAAATGCGCGCATCTCGGCTCCTTAAATTGTTTTCGAAAAGTGGTTCCGGACTGCCGCGCCGGATTATGTCAAATGATTCGACGACTTTGAGGTTCAATGGTGAGCGCCTATTGCCATTCCCGCTAACCTCCGGCATAATAAGTGTTTGTCCAGACCTCGCCGGACTCTTCCGGAACAAGGATATACATCTGTGCTAATGATTCGACTGTCGCGCATGGGTGCGCGCAAACAACCGTTTTACCGCATTGTGGTCATCGAGAAGGCGCGCGCGCGCAATGGCCGGCCCGTGGAAGTTGTCGGGACTTACAATCCTCGCACCAACTCCCGCCAGCATCGACTTCAAGCGCGATCGTGTCGACTATTGGGTGTCGAAGGGCGCGCAGATGTCGGAGCGGGTGGGCAAGCTCTACTCCAAGCCCCCAGTCGCCCCGGCAGTTCCCGCGGCATAAGCCAACACCATGACTGAAACGACTGGAAACGTGCGCGCTCTCATCGAACAGATTGCGAAGTGGATCGTCGATGCTCCCGATCAGGTTTTCGTCGATCATCTCGATGACGACGTGATCGAACTGGAAGTCGCCGAAGGTGACGTGGGCAAAGTGATCGGCCGCCAGGGACGCAATGTCCGCGCCTTGCGCACGCTTCTGAGCGCCGCGGGAGTGCGGGCACGCAAGCGCTACACGCTGGAAGTCATGATCTGAGCATTGGGCGGGAAGGGCGCGTATCGGCGTCGGCTCGCCTTAGAGCCGCGTGAGCAGGGAACCGGACCATTCGCGATCCTGAAACAAGTTCTGAGTTCATTACGCTGGCCCGCGTGGTGAAAACGCAGGGGCGCCGCGGCGAAGTTGCGGGCGAGATTCTACAGCAACGTTCCTGATCGATTCGCAGTTGGGATGAAGTTGCTGGCGCTGTCCGCGAGAGCCAAACGCGCTCCGCCGCGAAATGGAAGTAGAAGAACTCTGGCCGCACAAGGGCCTGCTAGTGCTGAAGTTCGCGGGAGTGGATTCGATCTCCGAGGCGGAAACGCTGGTCGGATGCGAATTGCAGGTGCCGCGCAGCCAGCGTTCGAAGCTGCAAGCGAACTGGACCTATGTCAGCGACCTGGTAGGTTGTTCGTGCTTGACCAGGGACCGCGACATTGGGCGGATTGAAGATATTCAGTTTGGAGCAGGCGAAGCGCCGTTGTTGATTGTTCGCGATGCCGCATCCAGGCTGTTGGAAGTGCCTTTCGCCGAGGCGTATCTCGAAAGGGTGGACGTGGAGCGAAAGCAGGTGCGCATGAAGTTGCCCGAAGGCCTGCTGGAGGTGAACGCTCCGCTAACGGCGGAAGAAAAACGGGAGCAGGCACAGGG
Source organism: uncultured Acidobacteriaceae bacterium (assembly GCA_963841125.1). Taxonomy (GTDB): domain Bacteria; phylum Acidobacteriota; class Terriglobia; order Terriglobales; family Acidobacteriaceae; genus Sulfotelmatobacter. The sequence continues at coordinate 324,243 of CAWJBH010000003.1, read as the reverse complement.
AGCGAGAAAAAAGCGTTAAACGCAGAGGATCACAGGGTAATCCTCTGTGTAACCCTGTGTCCTCTGTGTTAAAGATTTTGGATTCCGCGATGAAGGCCGATATAGTCACGATCTTTCCGGACTTCTTTCGCGGACCGCTGGAATACGGCATTACGCGCCGGGCTCAGGAAATGGGCCTTGCGGAAATTAAAGTCCACGATCTGCGGGAATTTACCCACGATCGTCACCGCACCGTGGACGACCGGCCTTTCGGCGGCGGCGAAGGCATGGTGCTGAAGCCGGAACCGCTGTTTGAATGTTTGGAGTCGCTGGGCGTTGCGCCGCGGGAAGAGCGAATTGCGGGACGCGCGAAGCAATCGGTAGTACTGCTCTCGGCGCAGGGGCAACGGTTCACGCAGAAAATCGCGGCAGAGTTGGCGCTGCTTGACCGCATAGTTTTGGTTTGCGGGCGCTACGAGGGTGTGGACGAGCGAGTGGCTGACTTTCTCGCCGATCGGGAACTCTCCATCGGCGACTATGTTCTGAGTGGCGGCGAAATGGCTGCGGCCGTGATTGTGGAAGCGGTGATGCGGTTGCTTCCCGGCGCAGTGGGAAACGAAAGGTCCACCCAGCAGGAGTCGTTTACAGTTGATGCGAAAGTGAAAAGCTCGGGCGGTGCGGATTCGACTTGTGGGTCGAATGGATTACTGGATTATCCGCACTACACGCGGCCAGCGGAGTTTCGAGGGATCGCGGTGCCGGAAGCGTTGATGTCCGGCAACCACGAAGAAATCCGCAAATGGCGCCGCCAGCGGGCGCTGGAAAAGACTTGGCGCAACCGACCAGACTTGCTGGAAGGCGCGACGCTGAGCGAGGAAGACAGAAAGTTCCTGGCCGGGATCAGAAACAATCGCGGCTGAGTTTCACAATTAGTAGTAGGTTTCGCAACTCCCAAGTTTAAGAACGGTAAAGATCAGGATTTCAGAATTTAGAAGGACTAAATCATGTCGAACTTAATCATCGAAAAACTGCTGGCGAAAACCCAACGCAACGACATTCCCGCCTTCCACCCGGGCGATACCGTCCGCGTCCACGTGAAGATCAAAGAAGGCGACAAGGAGCGCTTGCAGGCGTTTGAAGGCGTAGTGATCAAGCGCGACAACGGGCCGCAAGCTAGCTTCACCGTGCGCAAGATCAGCTTCGGCCAGGGCGTGGAGCGCATTTTTCCCGTCCACTCCAAAGTGATCGACAAAATCGACCTGTTGCGCTCCTCCAAAGTCCGCCGCGCCAAGCTGTACTATCTGCGCGGACTCAAGGGCAAGGCCGCACGCCTACGCGACGTCGAAAGACCGAGCTGAATATTGTCGGCGTCCGGGAGTCTCCGTCACACGGCCGCGCCCAGATGCTCGGTGATGACTTCGAGGTCAGCGAAATCCTCGACCCGCGGTTTTTTCAACCGGTTCAATACGTAGTCGAGCAGGGGACGGTCGCCCTGCCGGATCTCCTCAAATTCCACGCCCATAGCGCGGTTCCCGGTCGTACATCTCACGTGCCCGCGCAACGCGATGCTGACGTCGCACATATTCAACACTAGCCTTAGGCCGGTGCCGGGTGTGAGCAGAGCGCCGGCACTGATCAGGCAGCCATATTCGGAAATCTGTTCCAGCCGGCCTTCCACCTGCGGAAGGCCGCCGATAGCCGCCAAAGCGGCATCGCCTTCCACCTGGAAGCGCGGACCTCGTCGCCGGTTCTGCTCACTTCGGCGGAAAGCATTCATCCTCGGCGCTCTATTTGGCCCACCTTGAATCACCGGCAGATATTGCTCCTCCATCAGCCGCAACTCTTCTTCCCACGGAATCTTGCTGCCCTCAACACATTCCACCGTGAACTGCCCGTGCAGCGAGGAGTCCGGATCGGCGGTCCACACCACACGGCATATGGACTTGCTGCGTCCGCGTTCGATCGTAATCAAATCCCCCACCTTTACGTTGCGGACGCTGCGCAGCCGTGCGCCGCGGGGATGAATGTCATAAGTACAAGCCAGTTCCTGCCCGCTGCGTTCGCCGTTCTCCATGTGAACGAGGCGAACCGGCAGCGCAAGATGGATCAATTTTTCGACCGGCGCAGATGCTCGCGATGTGTCTCTCGTCAGGGCATCTTGTTGCGGCTGGATTCCTTCCTCGCTCACGACGTCTCCTGGTAAATCGGGATGTCGTCAACATAGCAGTACATGTCCTAACGGACAATGTACGTTCGTACTCAAAGTAATGGTTACCGGGTGGTGTTACCTTCCGGCGAGGAGCGCAAACAATTCCTACGGCATTGATTTTGGGGCTTGCGGGAATCTGTGGTAGCAAGTGAAGATGGTGGACACGCTTCATCCCCAATCTGAATGTCGAGCACTGCGAAGACTTCGCCCGAGTTCGTGCTATCTCCGTCGGCAGCGAAACTGCGTCTGCTGAAAAAGCTGCGCTGCACGCTGCGCTATGAAAAAAACGCCTGGGCGTCAGGAGCGGCGATGGTGGCGGGAGTGGACGAGGTAGGGCGAGGATCTTTATTCGGTCCGGTGGTGGCGGCGGCCGTGATTCTCGAGCGGGGCTATCGCATTCGCGGCTTGCGTGATTCGAAGTTGCTGCTGCCGGAACGTCGCGAACTTCTGGCGCCGCGAATTCGTGAACATGCCATAGCGTGGGCCGTGGCTGCGGTCGATTCTGCGCGCATCGACCAGATCAACATCTACCAGGCGTCGCGGCTGGCCATGCGCGACGCGGTGTTGCGCCTCGCGCCTGCGGCCGATCATCTTCTTGTCGACGCAGTTTGCCTGGATTGCGAATTGCCGCAGCAGGCGATCATCCATGGAGACGCGCTCTCCGCCTCGATTGCAGCGGCGTCGATTCTGGCCAAGGTGGAACGCGACCGGATGATGTGCGAGTGGGACACAGTCTTCCCCGAGTACGGCCTGGCTTCGCACAAAGGCTACAGCACGCCCCAGCATCTTGCGGCCTTGCAACAACACGGTCCAACGCCGCTGCACCGGCAATCGTTCGCTCCGGTGTGGGGTAGTCCGGTCGAGCAGGTGGGTTTCGAATTCGACTGATACTTTTACTTGACACTGCCGTCCGGGCGATTAATCTTGCCCCATGAATCCAACGCTGAAGGCGGTTCTCATCGCGGTATTCTGATTCGTCCTCGGTCATCTCAGTTGCGCAGTTATGCACCACTGGTACCACATGGCGAGATAGCCTGCGACAGTCCGTTGCTGGGCCTGATATGGCGGTCGTGCATCCGTTCGATAAGATGATTGCGGATCGCGGTAGGGACCCGGGACCAGGTTTCGATCTGAGGCATGGTTCACCGGCGGTCACTCGCCAAAGACGAAGCGGCCTAACTCGTTGCCCAGCTGCTTGATCTTTTCGGGATCGCTGGCTGCGCGGAAGCGTTCGGCCAACTGGAAGAACGTCCTCTCCTTTTGCTGGTGGCCTCGATGCCTTGCTCGATGAGTTCCACCAGAACACGGTTGTCGCTGAGAGCGCGTTGCTTGGCGATGGTCTCGACCTGTTTGGCGATCCTTGGCGGTAGGGTTATGCTGCGCCGAACATGTTTTACACGAGCCCGCCTTGTGTTTGGCATTATCACACCAGTATGCACCACTTTGGTGCAACATGCATTGGCGTCGCCCTTTCAAACTGAACACACACTACTTCGCTTTGTAGATCTCCGTCAGTAAGTCGGGCTTGGATTCGTCGCGCACCAGGTGAGCGTAGCGTTCGCCGCCGTGGTAATCGAGCTTATAGGTCTTGAAGTATTCGGTGTTCTCAACCAGAAGTTCGAGCGGCGCGGTTGTGTTCTTGCCGGCTTTCAGTGCATCGCGCAGGATTTCTGGCGAGTATTGACGGTTGTTCACAGCGATCAGCTTCATGCCGGGGCCAATTCCAGCCAGGGCTGCGGGCATGCCCTCGATGGTATCGGTAATCGTTCCGTCTTCGCGAAGTTCGATCCCGATCGAATAGGCCGCATTGACGAAATGCGAACTGCTCTCGCCGCCGCGATCCATTTCGGATGGGGTTTCGTTGTACACGAGTTTCCATCCGCTGCCTTCGACCCCACCCAGCGGAGCGCCGGGCCCGTGATTGGTCAGGCGCTCCATCCAGAAGCCCCGCCAGTCGTAGGGTACGACCTGGTTCAAAGTATCGACGACCTCGTCGAACGTGTACGTCTTAACCATGGGCCCCGTGGTGGGAGCGCCGTGGAAGAGCTTGCAGAAATCATCCAACGTTTTCTTGCCCTTGCTCTGCTGGCGGATGATGACGTCTGCCCACAACCAGTTCAGCAGGTCCTCATCGTAGAAGTCGGTTCCGCGCCGCCACGATTCCCAGGCATGCGGAGAGAAATAAAGCTCCGGAGCCGCATCGGCCGTATCCTGCAGGTTGCGCCACGCTCGCCCTGGAGTATGGTCGAGAGCGGCGGCGGTCAAGGCGAGATCGTCCCGAACCTGCTCTGGCGTCAGCAAACTGCTGCGCGCTGTCAGCACTTCACCCAGATACTGCGTGAGTCCCTCGTAAACCCAGAGCAAGTCATCCTGCATAGGCTGCTGATAATCGGGAGTGGCCAGATCCGCCGGACGGCGGTATTTTCCGTTCCACGAATGCACGTACTCGTGGGGGAGCAGACCAGCATCCGATTTGCGGTCGCCGTCATCGACCAAGCCACGCTCGCCGATGCGGCTGTCGTCGGACTCGTGGTGCTCCAATCCGAAGTGTGCCACGTGATCGCTCAAACTCAGCAGGAAGTGGTAGTCGCGATAATGATGCGCGCCGAACAGTTTGTTGGCCTGCTCGACCAGATTCTTGTAGTGGTCCCAGACTTCCTGCGGAGGCGCAAGGGCGGCGGCGCTGTCGGCGGCAATGTCCATCTCCGTGAGGGGATCGTCGGCCAGCCTGACGATCTTGAGAAATTCGCCGGTGATCACGGGCGAATCAACCAACGTAGTCAGTGAAGCGGGCTGAAAGGCGATCTGCGTTTCACCGTTAGCTTGATCGGCGGTCGAGGCGATGGGTAAAGGCGTTCCAAATTTCCAGTTGGCGGGAAGCTTCAGACTGGCGACGTAAGTGAGATCGTCGGACTTCCAGCCTTTGGGATAGAGCAGCACCTGATTCCAACTGATGACGGCCATTTTGTCCGTCGCGGACGAACCCGCGGAGAAGCCGCCTTCAAAAGTCGCAGGAGAAAGGAAATCCAGTTCGGCGTTTACCTCTGTCTCCCCAGCCGGAACTTCGACGTGGAGCGTGAAGCCATCCAGCAGATCGCGCCGCCACTTCAACGTCTTACCGCCGGCACTGAACTTCAGCCCCGCTAAGTCGATAACTGGACCGTCGGGCGCGTGCTCGCCGGGAATCCACTTCGGGTAATAGAGCGTCAGGTCGCCCGCGCTGGCGGGAATCTTCAACCGGGCGTGAAAGATTTTGCGGGGAGCCGAAGTCGCGTCTACAAAGATGGTTACCGTTGGCGGCGTGGCGGACCAGCCTGAGGGCGAGAAGAAGAAAAGAAACAGACACACCACTCCCAAGATTCTTGAGAGTTTCATTTTAGGGTCTCCCATAGGCGTCGACGAATTGAATCCCACAGCGCCGTGCAGAACTTTAAGACTATAGCAGCCAGCGAGAGCGCCAGCATAGGGACGCACCAGCGCGAATGACTATCAACCGGCAACATCGCCAGACCTTTTCGCCCTCGACATGACTGGCTACGGAGCGCATAGTTGAGGCGATAAGCCAGGCAGTTCTTTTGCGTCCGCGAAGGGGCGCTTCTACGATGAAGGTGCTATTAGTTGAGGACAGCAAGTTCCTCCGAATGTCGACGGAGCGCGCTCTGACCAAAGCAGGATATGAGGTGGTGTGCGCCGGAGACGGGGACGAAGCCGTGCGGTTGGCTCGCGAACATTTGCCCGCGCTCGTCCTGCTCGACATGATGCTCCCGAAGCTCAGCGGGCCGGAAGTGCTGAAGGCTTTGAAACAGGATCCAGCGACGGCGGGGATTGCCGTGATGGTGCTGACCAGTCTGTCTCCGAAGAACGCGAAGGCGTTGGAGAAAGATGGTGCTGCCGGGTTCTTTGAGAAGTCGGATCTCATGCTGGGGTCGGGGCCGAGTTCCCTGGTGGCGGCGGTGGAGAAGGTCCTGAATGATGTGAAGTGACGCGCATGGCCTTCCCAGGCCAGCTGTGAAGCCCGTTTCTCAGACGGCTCTTAACTGCAGGAGCGCCGGTCGCCTTGCTGTTCCGAATTCCAAATCTGCCGATGGATAGATAGGAGTCTTGCAGGTGGTTGGCCGATGTGTCCGGGGCGTCGTCTCCAACGGGCGAATGTGCGGGGTAGACAGGGAAGGCTACAGGAAAATGATAAAGATTCTTCTGGTGGAGGATAGCAAGTTTCTGAGACTGGCGACCGAGCGTGCCCTGACGCGTGCCGGCTATGAGATGAGCAGCGCGTCTGATGGCGAAGAAGCCGTGCGTGTGGCGCGGGAGAAACTCCCAGACCTGATTCTGCTCGATATGCTGTTGCCGAAGATGAGCGGCCCCGATGTGCTCAAGGCGCTCAAAGAAGATGCTTCGACCAGAGCGATTCCGGTCGTGGTGATAACCGGCCTGTCGCAAAAAAACGCCGCACGCCTGCAGGAAGATGGAGCGTGTGGATTCCTGGAAAAGTCTGCCCTTGAGTTGGACAAGGGGTCGGACAAACTATTGGCGGCGGTGGAAGAGATTCTCTGCAAGCTTTCGGAGCGTTCCCGAAGCACGCACCGCAGTAGGGATTTCAGTTTACGCTACTTCTTCAATCCGCTGTAAAATCCGTAACCACAGTGACGGATTGGCTTACCTGCTGAGCAACCCGGTCGAGAAGGATTTTCTTGCCGTCGGGCGAGATGTCGTAGAAGACCTGTGGGGAAGACCAACTGACGGCCAGTTTCTGAGCCGCGCCGAATTGCAGGGCGCTGCCGGCATTCCTTCACCGGCACCGCGAAGAATATTGAAAGTGAGATCCGTATAGTAGAGTTCCTTGCCGTCCTTGCTCCAGCGCGGCTGTGTTCCTCCGTTAGCCGAGACCTGCCACTTGCCCTGCCCGCCGCTGAAGGGCACCACATATACTTCGTGCGGCCGGATTCCGAGCGACTGGTAAGCGAGCCAGCGGCTGTCTGGAGAAAGGCTTGCGTTGGTACCCGAAGGTAAGACGAGCGACGGTTTGCGATCTCCCTCCAGGGGCAAATCCCAGATCTCACAGTGGCCGTCCACAGAGCAACGGGAATAGAGCAGATACTTGCCATCCCGTGACCAATCGGTGGATAGAATCTGATGGTCATCGGTGAAGAGAATTTCCTCTGCGCCGCTGCCGTCGGAGGGCTTGCGGCAGAGATCGAAGTGGCCGCTGCGAAAGGAGACGTAGGCGATCCACTTGCCATCGGGCGACCAGACCGGATTCATATTCGCAATGGGTCCAAAGGTCAGCCGGGTGCGAACGCCGCGCGCCAGATCGAGCACCCAGATGTCAATTCTGCCCTCCGCCAATCGAGATGGCGATGCGGTCTCCTTGCGGGGAGAAGATTGCCACCTAGCAACTCCGGGAGCTTGTCGGCAATGGTGCTGATCTGTTTTCTGCCGCGATCCATCGAGACTAACTGCAAATTGCCGGAAGCGCCGCTGCCGAAAATCGAGAAGTCCATCGTTGGAAGCCGAGGCATCCATGTGCCAGGTGCTGGCTGTCGTTCATTACGCCCTTCGCCACATTCTGGGGCACGCCACTCAGCGTGCCAGTGGAAGGGTTGAAGGGCTGTGCCATCAATTGGTCGCCACGTGCAAACAAAACAAAACCGCTGGAGTAAACGGCATTGGATTGAGAGCGAAACAGCGGACGATTTTCCCGGCCATCCAGCGATGCGTAATAGAGTGTGTTGTTCGCCGACTTGGAAGGATCATGGTGAACAGCGACGATAGAGGAAATGCTTACCGTCGGGAAGGAAAAACGGCCAGCGATGCGAGGTGTGCAGAGCGGGTCGATTTTCGTGATCGGAGTCGGAGTTCCTCCTCTAGCACTTACGCGGAACAGAGGTACATGACGGGCGCCGGAGAGAACAGGATCACTCCACCCGGCCCCCAGGCGCCGCCCGCGACCGTAGCGGTACATCGCAACTATCTGGATCTGAGCCGCCTTCGATATCGATTGTTTTAAGTTTGCTGTCGGCGAAGAATCCGAGGGAACGGCTGTCGGGCGACCAGAAGGGAAAAACCGCACCATCGGTGCCGGGCAGCAAATGTGCCTCCAACAGATTCATGGCGCGAACCCAAAGCATAATTTTGCCGTCCGCGCTGGTGGCCGCAAACGCGATGGATGCGCCGTCTGAAGACAGCACCGGCGGCCCGGCAGCGTCGCCGGTCAGGTTGAGTGTGGTTTTTTCCGGGGGATTGATGACCGTGCGGATGGCGCGTGCGCGATTGAGCGGGACGACAAAGCAAAATTCCTGCGACTGCACCAAGGACAATCGCGGCCACAACTGCCGCTGCCAAACCCAGAAGCGTTCTCGCGTATTCGAAGCGACGGAGGCAATGCGGTCAACCGCGGGCGTCGTCCGGTCCGCCGCGATCCATTGCAGTTCCAGTTTGATGTCTTGTGCCGACTGATAACGCTCTTCCGGATTTTTCTGCAAGCACGTTGTCACTACATGGTCGAAGGCGGGTGGAGTGCTTGGCTTGAGCGTGCGGACGGATTCCGGGTCGCTTTCGAGAATCGACGATGCCAGCGAGATTTGGCTCTTGCCGGCGAAGGGGCGCTTTCCCGCGACCATCTCATAGAGCACTGCGCCGAAGGCAAAAATGTCGGAGCGGGCGTCCGCTTCTTTTCCTTCGATCTGCTCCGGCGACATGTATTGAATGGTGCCGATGATGCTGCCTGCCGTGGTCAGCGGACTTAGCGGACTCGGTCCGCTTAGCGTGGCGGCTGCGGTGAATGAAGGCGGCACTGATCCTGATCCCGTGGCCGTCGTCTGCATACCCAACGGTTTCGGCGAGGCCGAAGTCCATCAACTTCGCGCCGCCCTGGGTCAGCATGATGTTCCCCGGCTTCAGGTCACGATGAACGATGCCGCTGCGGTGCGCGACGGCCAGCGCTTCGGCTACGGCGATTCCGACCTTGAAAACTTCGTTCAGCGGCATCGCGCCTTTGCGCAAGCTTTCCGCCAGAGTTTCGCCTTCGAGAAACTCCATCACCAGGTAATCGGTGCCATTCTGCGATCCGATGTCGTAGAGATGGCAGATGTGGGGATGGTTCAACGAAGAAATGGCGCGGCCTTCGCGCTCCATGCGCTGCTTTAATTCAGGAGAAGAAGAAAGGTGAGAAGCGAGAACCTTGATCGCTACGGTGCGGTCGAGGCGAGTATCGCGGGCGCGGTAAACTTCTCCCATGCCGCCTGCGCCCAGCAGAGACTGGATTTCGTAGGGACCGAGTTTTGTGCCTGAAGTGAGAGCCATTCGGGTCGCGCAATTATAGCCCGAACGCCAACGCTTGAAGGATACGAACGAGAAGCTCATGTGGGGGCGGTCGCCTAGGCCGTCCCGTCAAGCGCAGCGCGGCCGCTTTTTTCGCCTCCTATCTTGATTCGAGGGATGCTTGGTTTGGCAACAACCTCTCACTCAACTGCAAATAAATGACTTACCTGCGGGAACTTGCAGCGGCTGGGCGGAGTCTATGCAATTAAGGTGCCCATCGGCAAGGGCTGCTCGTGAACGATTTTTCGGTTAGGGATGAGGTGGAAGATCCTATAATTGTGGTTAGTCCGACAGTATTGTGTGGCGGGAGTTTCAACCTTGGCAGATCTGGCGAGCGCGATCGGAGCACGGGCAGAAGAAGCGGCGATTGTCGCGGACCTGAAGGCCGGCTCGGAAGCGGCCTACGGGTGGCTGATTGGCGAATTTCAGCGTCCGGTCTATGGGCTCGTGTACCGCATGGTGAGTGATCCGGCCGACGCCGCGGATGTGACCCAGGATGTGTTCCTGAAAGTGTTCCGCGGGATGAAGAGCTTTCATGGCGAATCCAGTCTGAAGACATGGATCTACCGCATCGCGCTGCATGAGGCGGCAAATCGAAAGCGGTGGTGGTTCCGGCACAAGGCGCAGGAGACTTCGATTGAGCCGGCGGAATCGGATGGATTTGCGGGCGGCGATAGTTCGATGCAAAACGGAGCGATGCAGAACGCGCTGACGGATCGGCATGAGTCGCCGTTCGACAATGTGGCGCACCAGGAAGTGCAGCAGCGAGTGGATGCGGAACTGCGGCGGGTGCCGAGCCATACCGGACCACGCTGATTTTGCGCGACCTGGAAGAGATGTCGTATGAAGAGATCGCGGAGGTGCTGCAGATCTCGCTGGGCACGGTGAAATCAAGAATAACCCGCGGACGGCAGGCGCTGAAGCAACGGCTGGCACCGTATGTCCGCGAGGTGAGCGTAGAGCTGGGGCTGACCGCGCCCGAAGAAAAAGAATTAGAGCAGCGGTCTAGGGTTGCTGGAGGGGGTAGAAGGGTTGAGGTGATGCCATGAAGTATCAGGGCATGAATTCCGGATATAAAAGCGATACCGCGAACCGATGAAGTGTGCGGATGCGAAGGGACTGCTGTCGCCCTATCTGGATGGCGCAGTGACGGGAACCGAGATGCAGGCCGTGCAGCAGCATCTGGACGCAATGCGCGGCGTGCATGCGGGAGTATCGGTTGCTGCGGCAGACGCAGCAATTGCTGATGAGCGTGGGGCGCGTGCCGGAGCCGGCGGATCTTGGGCTGAAGCTGCGTCTGGCCATTTCGCGGGAGGCGGCGGAGAGCGCGGCGGCCGCGGTTTGAAGGCCTGCGCATGCGGGTGGAGAATACTCTGAACGCGTTCATGGTGCCGGCGACGGCGGGTCTGGCCTGCGCATTGCTGATTTTTGGTTTAGTCACGGCGATCCTGGCGATGCCGGAGAAGTTGCAGGCCAACAATCAGGACGTGCCGCTGGTGTTGAATACGGGACCGGAATTGCAGCAGAGCGTCTTCGGCACGACTCTAAGCGCGATGAATACCGACTCGCTGGTGATTGAAGCTTACGTAGACAGGAACGGGCGGGTGCAGGACTACAAGATTCTTTCCGACCCCGGAGAATCTCAGGAGTTGCTGCCGCAAGTGAAGAGGATGCTGATCTTCACCACGTTCCGTCCGGCGATGTCGATGGGACGGCCAATCTCGTCGCGGGCGGTGCTGTCGTTTTCGAGGATCAGCGTGCGAGGCTGAAGGCTTCGCATTTTCCTGCCTTTTTGAAGTCCCGATGATTCATGTGGGGACAGCCGCCCTCGGCTGTCCGTCGAGCGAAGCTCGACTGGTTTCCTCGCTACCCGCGCCAAGCTAGAGCACCACCAGAAATTCTGCTTAACAGAAATCCTGCTCACGGCACGAACTTATAGATTGTGCCGTCATTAGTCGCGCCGCCATGGGTGGTTGCGCCGTAGAAGGTTCCGGCAGAACCCGCGACCATTCCGTTGTATGCGAAGCCACCCTTGGGAGCTCCGGGGAAGCGGTACGGAACAGTCTCGGTCCATTTGCCGTCTGGGTTGTGAGCTAGTTTGAAGATCACTCCGCAGGCACATCCGGTGCCGCCGTCACTGGTGGTGCCGTACAGATTGCCGGCCTTGTCGGAGACCAGCGTACTGATGGGACGGCTGCCATCGCTTCCACCTTTGAAACTATAGAGGACAGTCTCAGTCCATTTGCCATTGGCGTGAGTGAGCTTGTAGACCGTGCCGACGTCGTGCGCGCCCGCATAATATGTGGTGCCATAGAGATTTCCTGCTTTATCGAAAATCAATCCGCCGTAGGGCAATGCGCCGTCCGGTTGATCCTTGAAGGCATAGAGTCGGGACCAGAGTCCATGTGCCATCGGAGTGGGTGATCTCGAAGACTACGCCATCGCCGTGCGCTCCGCCGACGGTGGTGACTCCGTAGAGATTGCCCGCATGATCAAAGATCAAGCGGCCCGCGGAGCCGGACGATCCATCGTCCCCGCCCGTGAAGGCGTGGATAACACCCAGTCGCCATGAACCGTTCACGCGATGCAGTCGATACACGACGCCGAGGCTGTAAGCGCCGCCAGTCGGAGTCATGCCATACAGGTTCCCGTGTTGATCGAACGTCAGGCCGCTGCCTGGGCCGGAGCCGTCCTTGCCTCCGGTGAACTCGTGGATTACGGTTTGCTTCCAGGTTCCGCCGGATTTGGTTAGCTTGAACGCCACGCCACAGCCGCCTTCACACGAGCCTCCGCCGCCGGTGACCGCCGTGCCGTAGAGATTGCCCTGGGCATCGAGCGTGACGCCTTTGTAGGGCTCGCCGCCGTCGGCGCCGCCGGTGAAGCTGTAGAGAACAGTGTGGGTCCAGCCCGTGCCTGACGGGGACAACTGAAAGACAGTGCCGCTGCCGTGTTTGCCGCCTTGCACGGTCGAACCATAGAGGTTGCCCTCGCCGTCAATCACGAGGTCAGTGTCGAGATACTCGCCGTCATTTCCTCCAGCGAAGCTGTAAATGACTTTTGTGGAACTGGCCGAGGCGGCGTTCAGCAGCAGAGCAACCGGCGCGACAATAGTAACGATCGCGCGAATGAACTGCAGGAATCTGCAATACGAGAAAAGAGTGGTTCCCATCTGTTCCCCCCGCCCGAACCCTCTTTGCGCCTTGTAGCTGAGGGTTGCGGCAGTATACGGGATCGAACTTATGCATGGAATTCGGGGAGATTGTCGCGAACGGTCCCTGGGAAACCAATTGCCCTGGAAGAGGATGGCACAAGAGAAGAGGATTGCATAAAAAGTGAACGGCAATGACTCGCGGCCGAATTTCTTGTCCATGCCTGGCTTTCGGCGCTACAATGGCGTGGCCTACAAGGGTTTTAAGCCTTTGCGCGTTTTCCGGCTGCTCGAGAGGCATTCGGAGAGGAAGAACTTATGAAGAATCGCATATTTTTGACTGTGCTCTTGTCCTCAGTGATTGCGGTTGCCGCCGTCGGCGCAAACGGGCTCAAATTCAGGCGCTGTGCCTGCCGCCACCGGCCAGGAGTCGCAATCCGCTCCAACCAGGCCTCCTTGGCCAACGTCCAACAATGATTTCTGGGATGGCGATGAGCCCAGCCTGGGGTCGCTGCTCTGCATCCCGTTTGCCACGAAGGAGTATGTGCGGCGGCATGTTCAGCCCATCCGAGACCGGGTCAACGAACTCGATGAGATTACCGCGGCCAACACCAAAATGATCAGGGACGTGGATGCCCGCGCCCAGCAAGGCATTCAGCTCGCTTCCGCAAAGGCCAGCCTGGCCGATGAGCATGCAACCGACGCCGCGAACAAGGCGCAGATGGCGCATCAGACGGCGAGCTGCTCTTAACACCCGCCTTGCCACAGACGAGACCGTGGTCGGGAACCTCGACCAGTACAAGTCTGGAGCACAGACCGAGATTCGTTTCCGTCCTGGCCAGACTGTGTTGAGCAAAGAAGCCAAGGATGCGCTCGACCAGATGGCTGCGCAGCTGAAGAATCAGCGCGGCTACATTATCGAAGTGCAGGGTTTTTCTTCGGGCAAAGGCCAAGCCGCGATCGGCAACTCGCGGAAGATGGCGGACTCGGTGGTGCGTTATCTGGTGTTGAATTATGAGATTCCCGGCTTATCGCATCTACGTGATCGGCATGGGCAACGCGGCTGTAGCGCAGGGCGCGAAAGGTACGCGCGTAGAAGTGAGCCTGCTGAAGAACGATCTCGCCATGGCGCAATGAATATCCCGTGGCGGTGAGTTTGATAAGGAAGCGAGCCAGACGCGCGATTATTGCGTCGCAAAGAACGCGACGCGTCGCGCGGCTCGCCCAGATCCTTCACTTCGCAAAGAACGCTTGTTCAGGATGACAAGCAAGAAATAAATCTTACCGACGTTTGGATTCGTGTGCCCGGGATGGGCATCGGCCCATTTTTCAGGGGTATCCCCCCTCCCCCTCCCCCCTGAATATCTGGAATCATGCACTTAGCAAAAAATTCCCCGCAAAATACGGATGTCAAAGAACTTAGATACTAAAATCCGTGAAGCAAAGGACTTAGCGTGCGCTGATTCCTGTGTAGCAGAGCGTCACGGCCTCGACCATGATTACGCAGATTTGATGTGCGACACAAGGTCAGATGTCACATGGGGGCTGTGGAAATTACTTGTGAAGCGAACAATGTATTTACCGCTCATGTGCTGAAGTTCGGAGCCCAGGGATCAGTGAAGTTTGGACCACCCGCCTATGCAGGATCCTTCATACTTGACGCCTTATTGCCGGAGGAGCAGGATTGACGAGCCTTCCCCCAAGGTTGATACGTCGCAGTTCAGTCGCGCTCTTCGTGCGACTATTTCCCTGGAGCCATACGATGAGGACACTTCGCTTCGCTTGCCTGTTTGTAATTTCCTTCAGCGTGATGATGTTGGCGCAGTCCAATCCAGTGCCGCTGCTAAACCAACCTTTGGTGCCGGAGCGCGTCGCACCTGGTAGAGGAAAGTTCACGCTGACGATAAACGGGACGGGCTTTGTCGTCTGGTGCGATTGTGAAGTGGAACGGATCCTCGCGTGTGACTACGGTCGTCTCGGGTAGCGAGGTGCGAGCACGATCAACGCCTCGGACGTTGCCAAAGCAAAAACCGCTTCAGTCACGGTGGTGAATCCGGCTCCTGGCGGCGGAACGTCCAACGTAGTTTATTTCTCCTGTTCGGAAAAGTGCTGCGTCCGTGGCATTCGGGCGTAAAGATGAAAAGGGTGCTTATCCCTGGGGATTCGTTGTCGGTGACTTCAACAAGGATGGCAAGCTGGACGTGGCCGCGGGCAAGAAGACGACTGGCGGCGCCGGGGCTATTCAGATTCTTCTCGGGAACGGCAAACGGTACCTTTAAAGCCCCGATTGATTCCAAATCGAAACCTCCTTACGGCCCAAGATAGGCAGCCGACTTCAACAACGACGGAAAGCTGGATTTGATTACATTGCGGGCATGATTCGGTCGCTGCTTTCCTTGCTAATGGCCATGCGACATTCGTTCAAGAGCCATTCTACCACTATTGTTGCAATACCTCCTATATCAGCGTGGCCGACTTCAACGGGGATGGGAATCTCGATCTGTCTTTTGCCTCCGAGTTTCCTGAGGAAGGAACTAATGTTCAGATATATCTTGGCAAAGGCAACGGCACATTCGAGCCGGGCTCGCAGCAGCAACCTTTCTATAGTGGCTGGGGGCAGCCCGCTATCGGCGACTTTAACTCCGATGGAAAGCTGGATTTAGCGGTTCCCGACGCTCAAGGATACGTTGACATCTTTCTTGGGAATGGAGATGGCACGTTTCAGAACCCAGTCCCTTACAAGGGAACATATGGATCGAGGTCCATATGTCATTACCGCTGATATAGACGGGGATGGCAAACTGGACCTCATTACAGGCGCTGGCTCAGTTTTCTTAGGGAATGGAGATGGCACCTTCAAAGCTGATGGAGGTGTAAGCACGAAATTTTCGGCTTACAGTCTTTTCGCTGGAGACTTCAACGGTGACGGGATTCTCGACGTGGTCGGACTCTCAAGTACTGGGAATGTCGATATCTTTCTCGGAAACGGCGACGGAACATTCCAAAACGCGATTGAATTTGCTGGAGGAACTCCGGGGGGCCAGCCGGAAAATCCGATCCTCGGCATTGGTGACTTCAACGGGGATGGGAAGTTAGATGTAGTCTCTGCCGGCACTGTCAACGGTAATTCTGTTTTGTCAGTGTTCTTGCAAAAATGAGATCACTTTCTCGCCACGGGATGTCAGAAATGGAGTGTGATGAGCGAGCCGCCTGAGAGCGGGCTCCTCAGGGCTCGAGCACAAAGCCCACTCGCGTCTCGGATGCTTCCGTCTCGCCGATGATCAATGCTTCTTACCCACGACTTACGCCGTGAGCCGCACTCTTTCTCCGCTCGGCGGCCAAGGGAATGGACCAGTTGCCCCGCAACTAAAGCCGGCGGGACGCCGGCGCTACTCAGACGGTACGAAATGCGCGGACAGATGGTAATCAAATAATTTCTGGCGCTCGGCGTTCGCGCTCGCATCCGCGTGCGAGCCCTGTGCCTGGGGCGAGGACCTTCGGCAAAGGGCAGAAATGGGAGGTCGGGGGCGGGTGGGGGAGGGAGCATTTTGCCGTCTGTATACACCACCCCAGTCCCGGATTGACCCTCTGCTCCGAAGTCCTTACACTTGAGGGTGTTCTCCGCTTGGTGTACTGCCAATCCTGTGGAGGGTTTCCTGAGTCGACGATTGCTAGGTCTGTTGTTTGCGGCTGTGTTGGGGCTGCTGGGGCCGTTTTGTGTGGGGCAGGATCCGGTTCCGCCTGACTCCGGTCCTAAACAGAATCAGCCTGCGCAGAATCCGGCTCCTCAGGATCAATCTTCGCCAGATCAGCCTTCACCGAAGTCATTCTTCGTCGGACGATTCGTCTTCCGAGCCTGATGCTTCTTCGGTTGAGCCGACGATCAGCCTGCCCCTTCGTTGCCGACAAGATCCGGCGCCTTTGAAAAGGCGCCGCCGACGCCGGCTCCGCGGCATCCGGTCACGCAGAACCAGTCGCCGATTACGCTGGACAGCAGTGAAACGATTTTTGCTGTGCTTACGGCCTTGAATGCCTGCGGCTACGATCAGGATCTTGACCATCTCGGACGCTACGCGAAGCAATGTGCGGGCTGAGGTGCAGAGAAATCTGCGCGGAGTCGGACGACGCCGAGGAGGCGCGGACGGCGCTGTGCGACTTCTATCAGAGCCACGTAGCGTCGAAGGACCCGAATCGCAACCTGTCGCAATATATTTCGCTGGCGCTGTACATGGATGGGCCGCCGCATTTTGCGCCGCGGGTAAAAGAGGACGATCTGCCTCCGGATGCGTTGCTTGATCACGGCCTTCGGGGCCCTGCTGGAGAAGTTTTATGATAAAGCGAACCTGCATTCGATCTGGGAGCATCATCGCAACGATTATGC
The DNA here is from genome assembly GCA_963841125.1 of uncultured Acidobacteriaceae bacterium. GTDB lineage: Bacteria > Acidobacteriota > Terriglobia > Terriglobales > Acidobacteriaceae > Sulfotelmatobacter. The sequence continues at coordinate 307,206 of CAWJBH010000003.1, read as the reverse complement.
GGCGGCGATGCGGCGGTATCACGAACCGCTGGCCAAGATGGTGTTCGACACCGAGATCTACCTGAAGCAGCCTTCGTCGCAATATCTGGGACGGCGGTTCACGGTCTATCTGGATTTCATGGGTTCGCCGAACGAGACGGATGCGAGGAATTACGGCGTGGATTATTACGTGGTCGTGTTTCCCGCTCCGAACACGAACCCGGGTGAGGCGCCGAAGTCGGCGCTGAAGATGGACCAGATCCGGCATACGTTTCTGCACTACGAGTTCGATCCGCTGGCAGACAAGCATTACAGCGCGATCAAGCGGCTGCAACCCCTGCTGGAATCGGTGAAGCGCGCACCCCTCGAAGAGAGCTTCAAGACCGACATCTCGCTGCTGGTGACGGAATGCCTGGTGCGGGCGGTCGAGATCCGCACTACCGGCAGCAAAGCGGAAGAGGCGATGCGGACCCAGGCGGTGGATGACGCAGTGAAGCAGGGCTACATTCTGACGCGGACGTTTTACGATGAGGTGGTGGCGTTTGAAAAAGATCCGGTGGGTATTCGTGGAGCTGTACGGCGACTTTCTCGATAATGTTGACTTAAAGAAAGAGCAGAAAGCGGCGTCGGAAGTCCAGTTCGCGAGCGCTACGGCGCCGGAATTGGTGCGGTTGTCGCGTCCCGAGGAGCGGCGGATGCTGGTGACGGCGGAGAAGCGGCTGGCCGCCGGCGATCCTAAAGGCGCGCAGGAACTGGCGCAGCAGGCGCTGGACAAGAAGATTGGAGACCAGGGCCGTGCTTTGTTCATCCTGGCGGAAGTGGCCGTGGCCAACAAGAACCGGGATGGGGCGCAGGATAGTTTCAAGAAGGCGATTGAGGCCTCGAAAGATCCTACGGTGGTGGGGTGGTCGCATGTGTATCTGGGCAGGATTCTGGATATGAAAGAGGAGCGCGAGGCTGCGTTGCAAGAGTACCGGGCGGCGCTGGACTCGGGGGGGAAATTGCCGGAGATTAAGGCGGCGGCAGAACGTGGGATGGCGCAGGCTTATGAGCCTCCGGCTAAGCCGCAGTGAGAATATTGAGTAATTTGGTAATTGAAAAGCAAGATCCTTATACGCTGTTCAATTACACAATTACTTAAACTTCTCAATTACAAATGTTTCCAAGGAGAAAGCATGAAGCGAGCGGCGATCGTTATCGCGATGCTGGGAATATCGATGTGGGGATTCACGCACAGAGGTTCTTGGGCAGAGCAACGGCAAGCCTGCGGGGCAGAGTGCGGCGGCGGCACCAGCGGGGAAGCGTCCGCCGCAAGCCAAGACGCAGGAGGAGTTCGCGGCGTATAAGGCGGTGATGGCATTGACCGATCCGGCGGCGCAGGAGAAAGCGGCGAGCGACTTCGCGGTGAAGTTTCCCGACAGCGAGTTGCGGCTCCTGCTCTATAAAGCGGTGATGCACGGATATCAACAGGCCTTTAATAACGACAAGATGATGGAGTTGGGGCAGAAAGTTCTGAGCTTCGATGCGGATGATCCCGAAGCGCTGCTGGTGGTGGCGCAAGTGCTGGCTGAGCGCACGCGGGATACTGACCTGGATAAAGCGGACCGTCTGGCGGAGGCGAGAAAATATGCGCAGCGGGCGCTGGTAACGGTGGACACGGATGTTCCCAGTTCGGGGTATCCTCCGGAGCAATTGAGTGCGTTTAAGGGTTTCTTGCGTTCGGATGTCCTATGACGATTATGGGACGCTTGATTTCAACGACAAAGCGTGGGCGGACGCGGAGGAAATCTGAAGAAGTCGATTGAGGCCTATCCGCAGCAGGTGGATCCGATTGCGGTTTCCGGCTTTCGGTGGCCTTGGATCATGCAGAATAAATACCCGGAGGCGCTCAAATACGCCAAGCAGGCAGTGGATTTGACGAAGGAAGGCACGACTGCCGGGGATGCCGCGCGCAAGGAGAAGGACCGGCTGATGCAGTTGAGCGGCAGCGGGGCGCCGCCGGCGAAGTAGTTTCATCATGAAAGAACGCGAAATCACCGCGCTGGAAACGGCGTTGAGCTACCACTTCCACCGCCGGGCGGTGATTGAGCAAGCGCTTACCCACAGTTCGCAGGCGCGCGAGCAGGAGGCGCAACAGGCGGGAGAAAATAAGTATAGGGTCCACGACAACGAGCAGTTGGAGTTTCTGGGCGACGCGATTCTGGCTTTGGTGACCAGTGAAGAATTGTTTCAGCGCTTTCCGCAGTTTCGTGAGGGCGAACTCTCGAAACTGCGTGCGCATGTGGTGAGCGAGCGGCATTTGATCCGGGTGGCGCAGCAACTGGAGCTTGGGACACTATCTGCGCCTGGGACGGGGCGAAGAGAAAAGTGGCGGGCGCAGCAAGACGGCGCTGCTAGTGGACGCGCTAGAAGCGATTTTGGCGGCGATTTACCTGGATGGCGGAATGGAGCCGGCGCGCGAATTCATATTGCGGGAGATTCTGGCGCCTGAACTGGAGCGGATGGAGCGCGAGGGCGGCACGCTGCCCATGAACGATTTCAAATCGGCATTGCAGGAAACTTTGCAAGGACTGGGGATGGCGCAGCCGTCGTATGTGCTGGTGCAAGAGGTGGGACCGGAGCACAGGAAGACATTTACGGTGGAAGTCCGGCTAAACGCGAGGAACGGCGAAGGCCGGGCGGAGTTCGTGGGACGGGCGCAGGGCTCCACGAAGAAGACGGCGGAGCAGGATGCGGCGCGGCAGTTGCTGGCTTATCTGGCTTCGCGGCCGCAATCGGCCGAAGCCCGGCTGGCGCGGGGTTCGAGATCGGAAGGAAAGTCAGGATAAGGAAGCGAGCCACACGCGCCCTTCGGTCGCTTGCGCTCTCTCAGGGCAGGCTCCGTGGAGCCTGCGCGGCTCGCCCAGATTCCCTCGGCAAGCTCGGGACAGGGCTCTTCAGTGCGCAAAGGACGCTTGTTCAGGATGACAACCAGACGGGATCAGTGGAGTGAATGAATTCCCCAGAAGTACATTTGCCGGACGAGCCTTCGCCGGGCGAGCATTTACCACGCGAGCATTCTTCGGGAGAGCAGTCTTCCGGAGAGCAGTCTCCGGGTGATCGCGTTTCAGGCGATCATCTTTCCGGGAATCAGGTTTCGGGCAATCAGGTTTCGGGTGAGCGGAAGATCCGGTGGGGAGTTGGAGCGGGCGTGAGCGGCTCGTTGCAGTCGCTTCTGGGGACGGTGGTGATCGCGGTATTTGTGATCACATTCGTGGTGCAGGCGTTTCAGATTCCTTCTCCGTCGATGGAAAATACGCTGTTGGTGGGCGACTACCTGCTGGTGAATAAGCTGTGCTACGGGAAAGGCGGCATCGGCGACTACTTCATGCCTTACCGCCGGGTACGGCGCGGAGATATTGTGGTGTTTCATTATCCGGTGAACCCGGAGCAGCATTTCGTGAAGCGTGTGATTGGAGTTCCCGGGGACCGGGTGCGACTGATCAATAAGCAGGTGTTCGTGAATGGAGTGCCGTTGAAGGAACCCTACGCGCACTTCAGCCGTCCCGCGGACGATTTGTTCCGGGATAATTTTCCCCGGCTGGATATTACGCCGGGTCTGACTCCGGAGTGGTGGGTGCAGTTGCGCAAACTGGTGGAGGACGGACAGCTTATCGTTCCCGAGGGACACTACTTTGTGATGGGAGACAACCGGGACAATAGTTCCGACAGCCGGTACTGGGGATTTGTGCCGCAAGCCAATATTATTGGGCGGCCGCTCTTGATTTACTGGTCGGTGAAAGGCGCTGAGGGCGATGTCGCGCCATCTTCCGTGGGCGACAAGCTGTATCATTTTGCCTACTCGGTGACACACTTCTTTCAGATCACGCGTTGGAACCGGACTTTGAGGCTGGTGAATTGAAAAGAATTGAGTCATTGGGTAATTGAGTAATTTGGTAATTGGAAACCGGAGCTTCGGTTGGATTGAGACACTTTGCAAATTACTGAGTCAACAAGACAGGATGGGTTGATCATAGTGGCCAAGAAAGACAGCAAGGGCAACAAAGTGAAGGACGACGCCGAAGAAAAACCGCGCGAAACAACGGTGGAGTTCCTGGCCTCGCTGGCCGCAGTGCTGGTGACGGGACTGTTCATCATCACGTTTGCGGTGCAGGCCTTTGAGATCCCCTCCAGTTCGATGGAGAATACGCTGCTGATCGGCGACCACGTGTTTGTGAACCGCATCGTGTTCGCGCCCAAGACTTCGTGGGTGGGACCCCTGCTGCCTTATCGCCATGTGCGGCACGGCGACATCGTGGTTTTTCTGCACCCCGACCCGCATGACGCGGGAACGTATGTGGTGAAGCGGATCATTGGCGTGCCCGGGGACCGCATTCATCTGCGCGAATGGAGTGGTGTATCGCAATGGCGAGGCGTTGAAGGAGCCTTACATCTTGCAGGATCCGAATGCTTCTCCCGACGATCCTTACCGCAACAATTTTCCCGCAGTGCCTCCGTCTTCGGAGTATGGCGTTTATCCGAACTGGATTGTGGACCTGGCGTCGCACGTTGAGGGAGGCGATCTGGTGGTGCCTCCTGGGCCATTACTTTGCCATGGGCGATCACCGCGACGTAAGCCTGGACAGCCGCTACTGGGGTTTCATCCCTCAGGAAAATGTGATCGGGCGTCCCATGTTTATCTACTGGTCGTTTGAGACCCCGCCCGGCCAGTATACGAAGACCGGATTGGGGGAGCGGATTGGCTTCGTGGCGCATGTGATCCTGCACTTCTTTGACGAGACGCGGTGGCAGCGAACGCTGAAAGTGGTGAAGTGAAGATTTTTTCTTCCAAGGCGCGGGTTGTGAGCGCGGCGGTCGTGATTCTGCTGGCACTGTTCCTTCTGCGCCCGGGGGCATCGCGGCTGAAGGAACGCATAGCGAACTCCATCAGCCGGGCGGTAGCGCGTCCAGTGGAGATTGGTTCGGTGCATCTTCGGTTCCTGCCGCAGCCCGGTTTCGACCTGGACAATCTGATCATCTACGAGGACCCGGAATTTGGGGCGGAGCCGATGCTGCGCGCCCCGGAAGTGACGGCTGTGGTGCGACTGACGTCGCTGTTGCGGGGACGGCTGGACATCGCACGGCTGGAATTGACCGAGCCTAGTCTGAATCTGGTGCGCAGAGCGGACGGCCGCTGGAACTGGGAAGCTTTGCTCGAACGAACTGCGCGCACGCCGCTGGCGCCCACAGCGAAGCCGAAGTCGGAAGCGCGCCCGGGGTTTCCCTACATCGAGGCGAGTTCGGGCCGCATCAACTTCAAGGCGGGGCAGGAAAAAAAACCTTACGCGCTGCTGAATGCGGATTTTGCGTTGTGGCAGGAATCGGAGAACACTTGGGGAGCGCGGTTGAAAGCAGAACCTCTGCGCACCGACATGAATTTGAGCGACACCGGCCTGCTGCGAATGGACGGGACATGGCAACGGGCCGGAAGCCTGCGCGAAACACCCCTGCAGTTCAGGCTGCAGTGGGACCGTGTGCAGCTAGGTCAACTGACCAAGCTGGTCTCGGGAAACGACAAGGGCTGGCGAGGAGAAGTTCGGTTGAACGCTACGCTGAGCGGTATTCCGGCAGCGATGCAGATCGCTGCCGACACTTCCATTCAGGACTTCCACCGCTACGACATCTCGAGCAGCGAGGGAATGCAGCTCACTGCGCACTGCGATGGCAGATATAGTTCGGCGGAAGCTGTGATGCGCGAGATATTCTGCAATGCGCCCGTGGGCGATGGCATGATCATGCTGCGAGGCGATGCCGGGCTGCCGGGAGTGCATCGGGTCGATCTCACGTTGAACGTTGAAAGCGTTCCGGTGAGCGCGGTGGCGCAACTGGTCGACGGGCCAAGAAAAATCTGCCCGCGGATTTGGTCTCCTCGGGAAGTGTGCAAGGCAATTTCACGGTGAAAGAAGACGCGGCTTCGCGGAGAGCGGAGTTTCAGGGCCGGGCGAGATTGCCGATCTTCGTCTGCAGTCGGCAAGCACTAAAGTGGAATTCGCGCCGGGGAATGTGCCGTTCGAGCTGAGTTCGGACAGAGTGATGGTTCATGCTGCGATCGAGGGCAAGACATGGCCGCCAGTTGGATGCCGAAGTTCTGCCGGCGCCGGACGAACTGCACATCGAGTACGGCCCGTTACCGGTCGCTCTGGGGCGGCCGCTGCCGGCGCAGGCGCGAGGCTGGGTGGCGCGGTCGGGCTATGGCATGGCGGTGCGCGGAGATGGGAGAAGTGTCGCACACCTTGCGCTTGGCCAGCCTGCTGGGCTTCCGGCGGTGAAGGCCAATGTGGAAGGCGCGGCGCGAAATGGATTTGCAGATTGCCGGATCGTGGACAGGAAACGTCTCGGGAAACTCTTCTGGGTTTTCTGCTGCCGGAAGTTACGGGAACCGCGCAACTGCACAACGTACGGGCCATGGTGCGAGGACTGAATGGGCCGATCGAAATCTCTTCGGCGGAATTACAGCTTACGCACGATGAAGCGCGCGTGGAAAAGTTAAGCGCGCGGGCGGCGGATGCCCACTGGACCGGGTCTGTGGCCTTGCCGCGTGGTTGTGGAACGCCGGGGACTTGCCTTGTCCGCTTCAATTTGAATACCGACGAGTTGGACCTGAGCGAACTCTCGGAGTGGCTCAGTTCGCATCCGAGCCAGCGGCGGTGGTATCAGATGCTGACGTCTGCCGCGCCGGCGGCGCCGTCGTTTCTGGAGAGCTTGCGCGCGTCGGGGAAGGTGAATGCCGGCCGCTTGCTGATTCACAACCTGGTTGCGGAGCGGGTTTCGGCTTCGCTGGATCTGGAACGCGGGAAGTTGAAGATCTCGGATTATGCGCGCCGATTTGCTGGGGGGAAAGCATCAGCGGCGATTGGCAGGCGGATTTCACCGCGAGCCCTCCTGTGTATACAGGAAGCGGAACTCTGACAGGGATTTCACTGCAGCAGATGGCAGATGCAATGCACGATCCGTGGATTTCAGGAACTGCGGGGGGAGCTTATCGGCTCACGGCATCCGGCGCGGATTCCGCGGCATTCTGGCAATCGGCCGACGGCGGACTGCAGTTCGATCTCAGGGACGGAGGTTCTATCTCACATTTCACTGGCGAGTGATGAAGGAGCGCTGCGGATCGCGCGCTGGCAAGGCCGCGCGCGGCTGCATAGACGGGAATATTGAGATCGAGAAGGGAAGACTGCTTTCTCCCGCGGGAAATATATGAGATCAGCGGCACGGCGTCGTTGGGGCAGGTGTTGGATTTCAAACTGACCCGCGCCGCGGATGTGAAGTCCGCGCTGCGGGCACTTACAGCATTACCGGCACCGTGGCGGAGCCGCGCGTGGCGGTGATTCCACGCCAGAGACGCAGGCACGGTTGAAACCCTAGGGCGCCCTCAGGGCGGAAGCCCGCTCTGTTGTCGCGACGCTGGCGCGCTCTCCAGGTGCTGCGCTTTTCCGCAGGCCTGAACCTTCACGCTTCCTTTACGTCCTGGCTACGGTACGTACCCTGCGCCGCGCAAGACTTTTCCTGGCAAGGCTCCCGTCATTTTGCCTTGGTCGATCACGGGCACGCCATTCACCAGCACGTAGTCCATCCCTTCGGAAAGCTGATTCGGATTGTCGAAAGTGGCGAGATCGCGCACGGTCGCGGGATCGAAGATAACGACATCGGCCCACATGCCAGCCTTGAGAACGCCGCGATCGGTCAGGCGCATGCGCTGGGCCGGGCAGCGCGGAGAATCTTGCGGATGGCGTCTTCCAGCGTCAGGGCTTTGTCTTCGCGAACATATTTGCGCAGGATGCGCGGGAAAGTTCCGTAGGCGCGGGGATGAGGATGCTCCTGGCCGAGAATGCCCTCGGGCGAAGTTCCGGAAGAATCGTTGTCGATGGCGACCCAGGGCTGCTGCAGCGCGAGCGTGACATCGGGCTGTGACATGCCGAAAACGGCGACGCCGGTCTGGGATCTTCGATGAGAAAATCGAAGAGGGCATCCATTGGATCTTTGTTCCAGAGTTTCGCGATCTCGGAAAGGCGCTTACCCTGAAGCGGGAAGCATCTTCGGATTCTGGACGACGCCGATCATGATGGCGTCGGGACCGGGATTTCCTGCCATTCGTTGTCCCAGTCTTTGGAAGGCGTGAGCATGTCTTTGCGGATGCGCTCGCGGGTGGCGGGGTCTTTCAGGCGCTCGACGAGTTTTGCAGTTCCGCCATCGTGCGCCCACGGCGGAACGAATGCGGAGAAATCGTTGAACCAGGCGGTGTACGCGTAAGTGTCGGCAGTGACGTCGGCGCCGGCGGCGCGGGCGGCGTTTATTTTGGCGACGACTTCGGGCATGCGTCCCCAGTTATTTTTTCCGGCGACTTTGATGTGCCAGATCTCCATCGGGACGTGGCCTCGCGGCCGATGCGCAGAGCTTCGTCGATGGCTTCGAGCACGGAATCGGCTTTCGTCGCGCATGTGAGTGGAATAGATGCCGCCGAATCTTGCCGCCTTCAGCGGCGAGTGCGATCAGTTCTTCGGTTTTAGCGTAAGGTGCGGGAGGCGTATTGCAGCGCGGTGGAAACGCCGACCGCGCCATCTTTCATGGCATCGCGCAACCAGCGCTTTCATTTGCTCGAGTTGCTCGGGCGAAGGCTGCACGTTGTTGTCGCCGAGCACCATGCGGCGGACCTGCGCGGCGCCGACATAGCTGGCCAGGTTGATGCCCATGCCCTGTTTTTCCAAACGCGCGAAATACTGGCGGAAGGTGCGCCAGTCGGGCGTGATGTGGTAATGCTCGTAGCCAGGTCGATTGGCCTGAATGATGGCATCGTTGAGCGGCGCGACGGACTCGCCTTCGCCAGTGATTTCGGTGGTGATCCCCTGATAGATTTTCGACGGCAGGCGCGGATCGACGAGAATGGAGAGTTCTGACTGGCCGAGCATGTCGATGAAGCCAGGAGCGACGACCTTGCCGGCGGCGTCGATCGTGCGCTTGCGGGGCGCGGCTGGCGAGATTGCCGATGGCGGCGACTTTGCCATCGCGGATGCCAACGTCGCCGGAATACCAAGGAGAGCCGGTGCCATCGATGATGTGGCCGTTGGTGATGACGAGGTCGAAAGGGCGGGGCGTTTGCGCGGGCACTGGCGAGGTTGCAACGAAAAACAGCCCGACCGCAAGCAAGAAATTCAGTTTGTGAAGCTTCATCGATTTTCCTTTTTGCATCGTTACCTCAGGCGACTAAAGCCGGCCATCAAGGAGCGATCCTTATCGCAGCGCTGAAGTGCTGCGCCACCCAAAATCACGCTAAACCCGCTCGGCCAGCCACGCGACGATGGAAGATCGCTCCCAGCGCAATCCAAATTCCGAGAGCCAACCATTCGTACGCCGTGAAATGGCCGGGGATCGCTGGAACGACTTTCATCAGCATCATCGCGATGGCCACGAGCAATGCAAATCTCGGCAACCGACCATTCGACCGCCGACAACTTCGATTGGCCCTGCAGAGTTCCTGCGCGTCCCATAATAAATGTAAGCGGCGCAGGTTGCTGCCCATCCGATGGCGCAGGCGACGGAGCCGACTTCGGTGACCGGCACCAGGATCGCGTCCCCCAGGAGCATGCACGCGGCGGTGGCCAGTCCGATGCAAAGAACGGCGGCTGACGGAGTCTGATGTTGCGGATGGATTTGGCCGGCGCGGGAATCGACCAGGCCGCGGCGCCCCAGGGCAAACAGTAAGCGGCTGGAGGCTACGAAATTTCCATTGAAGCATTTGAATAGCGACAGTAGCGCCGCTGCCAGAATGATGTTGACAATCCAGCGCGAGCCCACGGCGCGCTGAAAGGCGACTGCGGTCATAAACTTCTCACCGGTCAATTCGTGCCAGGGCGCCACGAAAGCGACGGCAGCGATGATGAGTATGTAGAAGAGAATACCGATCAGGACCGCCATCCACATGGCCTGGAGAAATCCCTTGCTGCGAAACTCCGGAGTGGATTCTTCCGCGGCCTTGCTTACAGATTCGAATCCTGGCATGAAATACGGGACGATCTGAACCACAAGTAGAAACGAAACCAGCGGCGCGTGAGTAAAGAGCGGTGGGAAGTTGCGTGCTGATCCTTTGCCAACTCCGAGCGCGACGAAGATAATAAACAGGGCCAGCGTGCCGAAAGATGTCCAGTTCTGAAAAGTGGCGCTGAGTCGGATACCGCGATAATTCAGGATGGTGAGCAGACGCGGTGAGGGCAAGACCGACGATCAGGTGCGGAAGGTAGACTGGACGGCCGGCAATGCGGTAGATCTCGAGCGAATCAAGCGAAGGGATAATGTAGCTGGCGATGCGGCCGACGGCTACGGCTTCCCAGGGACAGACGATGAAGTAGGACAGCAGCATGATCCATCCGGTGGAGAAGCTGACGTGGCGGGAGAAAGCGGCCGCAGTGTAGGCGATCTCACCTGCGGCGTCTGGCATTGCGGCGACCAGTCGGCCGTAGACCCAGCCGATGGGGAAAAGCAGAGCGCCGCCCACGGCGAAACCCAGCAAAGCGCCGAGAGCGCCACCGCGTAGCAGCCAGTCGTCCATGACCACCAGCCAGCCGACGCCGACCATGGTTCCCCAGGCCAGCGTGAAGTAGTCGGTGAGGCGGAGTCTGCGGGCTAGCTGTGGCATGCCGGTGGAGTTCGATCAAGCTGAGCGCGAATTATAAAGCATCGCACTGGACGCCCGCTGGACAGCCGCCGGAGCCTGCCCTGAGCGAAGCCGAAGGGACGGCGGCCCTACTCAACCTCCGTTGCCCGCGGCCTGCGTGGTAGTATCGACCATACCCTCGCGTGATGCTGCAAGCAGTCAGTGTGAGCTACTGTATTTCTGTAGTGCCTTGTCACGACTCGTTAAGAAACGGATGACGCCTTCGACCAATTTGCGTAAGCGCGTGCTCAGCGGCATGCGCTCGACCGGAAAACTGCATCTCGGCAACTATGTGGGCGCACTCGACAACTGGGTGCGTATGCAGGATGAGTATGAGTGTTTTTTTTGCGTGGTCGACTGGCACGCGCTCACGACCGACTATGCTGACACTTCGCAGGTCAAGCAGAATTCGGTTGAGGTGGCGCTGGACTGGCTGGCGGCGGGGCTTGATCCGGAAAAATGTGTAATCTTCATCCAGTCGCATGTTCCGGCGCATGCTGAGCTGCACCTGTTGCTTTCGATGATTACGCCGCTGGGCTGGCTGGAGAGGGTTCCGACTTATAAGGAGCAGCGGGAGAACATCAAAGATAAAGATCTGGGAACGTATGGATTTCTGGGCTATCCAGTGCTGCAGGCGGCGGACATTTTGATGTACAAGGCGGATGTCGTTCCCGTGGGCGAAGATCAGGTCGCGCACGTTGAACTCACGCGGGAAATTACGCGGCGCTTCAACGGATTCTACGGACAACGCGGAAATCTTTTTCCGGAGCCGCAAGTATTGCTCACGCGCGCACCCAAGTTGCCGGGAACGGATGGCCGCAAGATGTCGAAATCGTATGGCAACGCGATTTTGCTGACCGATCCTGAGCCGGTGGTGCGACAGAAGCTGAAGACCATGGTCACGGATCCGGCACGGGTGCGACGATCCGACCCTGGAAATCCGGATGTATGCCCGGTGGGCGATCTGCACAAGATTTTCAGCGACCGCGCTACTATGGACAAAGTGAACGTTGGCTGTCGGTCGGCGGGCATTGGCTGCATCGAGTGCAAGAGCTGGGCGGCGGATGCGCTGGTTCAACTGTTGAGTCCGATGCAGGAGCGGCGCAAGAAATTCGAGGAGAATCCGCGGCTGGCTTGGGATATTCTGGAGGCTGGCAGTGAGCGGGCGCGCAAGGTTGCCGCGAAGACCATGGACGATGTGCGCGACGCCATGGGAATGTCACTGGCTTATGAACCACCGGCGGTGAACGATGCCAAGTAGTTTGCAAAACAAAATCGCTGGATTCGAGGAGCGCGCGCCGGAGCCTCTTGCGCCGGTGCTGGTTGCGAATCGAATTCCCGAGACACCTCAGCAGTCTTCGAAGCAACCTCCGAAACAAGAAGAGAGCGATTCTCCCTTTGCAGTTTCGGTGACCGATGTATATGAAGGGCCTCTGGATTTGCTGCTTGATCTGATTCGCAAGCAGGACATCGACATCTACGACATCCCGATTGCCCGCATCACCGAGCAGTATTTGGCCTACGTTGAGAAAATTCGCGAACTGGACGTGAATGTGGCGGCCGACTTTATTTATATGGCCGCGGTGCTGATTCACATCAAGTCGAAGATGCTGTTGCCCCGCGATCCCTCGGCGAAAGCGGAGGAGTTGGAGGATCCGCGCACGGAACTGGTGAACCGGCTGCTGGAGCACGAAAAATTCAAATCGGCGGCCCAGATGCTCCTGCAGAAGCAGCAGATCGAAGATGCGGTAATGAGCAACCCGTCGCTGAAGGAATTCATAGAAGCCGAAGGCACCGAGCCTGAGGTCGCTGCGGACGTGATTGACCTGGTCAAGACCTTCCAGCAAATTCTGGAGCGGGTGCGCACCCGGCCTGTGATCAACGTGGACGAGGAGACCGTTACCGTGGGCCAGATGATTGACTATCTGCGGCGGCGGCTGTCGCTCGAGTCACGGCCCATCCGCTTGAAGCAACTTCTGCTGCGCGTGCCCTCGCGGCAGGCGCTGGTGTGCATGTTTCTGGCGCTGCTCGAAATGGTGCGGCTGCAGGCGATTCAGGTCCGGCAGGACCAGATGTTCGGCGAGATTGCCGTGCGAAAGCATATTGGATTCGACGCCGTCATGGCAGAGCAGGCGGCCGTGCGCGATGATTGGAGATAGGTAAGTGGTCAGTGGTCAGTGATCAATGCCCAGTCAAAGTCACGGGGTTACTGACCACTAGCCACTGACCACTAGCCACTTTTTTATGAGTTTGAAAGCTCAACTCGAAGCTATTATTTACGCGGCGGAGACGCCGATCACGCTGGAGCACATGGTCCAGCTCGTCAAAGGATCTGTCCTTGCTGGCGGGGCTGCGGACGACGCAGAGGTGAAGTCGCGGGTGCGTTCCAGCCTCGAAGAACTGCTCGGTGAATACGGCGGGCCTGATCATGGCATCGAGATTCGGCAGGTGGCGGGCGGCTACCGCATGTCGACCAAGCCCGAGCAGCACGAAATGGTGCGCAGCTTCGCCAAGAGTCTGAAGCCGCCGGTGCGATTCTCGTTGCCGGCCTTGGAAACGCTGGCGGTGATCGCTTACAAACAGCCTGCTACGGTGCCGGAGATCAATGAGATCCGCGGGGTGGATTCGGGCGGCGTGATTGCTACCCTGCTGGATCGCAAACTGATCACGACTTCTGGCCGGAAGCAGGTCATCGGGCGTCCGATTCTCTACAAGACAACCAAAGAATTCCTGATGCGGTTTGGATTGAAGGATGTCAATGAGCTGCCCAGCATGGAAGAGTTCGAGAAGCTGGTGGCGGAGTCGTTCCAGAGTGAGTTGATTCCGGCGGAAGAGGCGGGACAGGAGGAACAGGCCGATTCTGCTCAGGTGGAAATCACGGAGGGCTCCGGCCTAAAGTCCAGCGCCTGAAGGCGCTATCGTCTTTGCAGAAGTGCGGCATGGCTGAAGCCATGCCCTGATACGAATCGTACTGATACGAACCGTACTGATACGAACCAAACACCTAAGCTCGTCAGATTGGAAGCTTCCTCAACATGCCTGCTGAACGCCTGCAGAAAATCATTGCCGCCGCTGGGATCGCTTCCCGTCGCAAGGCCGAAGAACTGATCAGTGCTGGCCATGTGAAGGTGAACGGGAATGTGGTTACGGAACTCGGCACTAAGGCGGACGCGGACGTAGATCACATCCGTGTGGATGGAAAGCTTCTCCAGGGCGCGCAACACCACGTCTACCTGCTCCTGAATAAACCGAAAGGCTATGTCACTACCGTGAGCGATCCGGAGAAGCGGCCCACGGTGATGCAACTGATCCGCGGAGTGAAGAAGCGCGTGTATCCCGTCGGGCGACTTGACTATGCCAGCGAGGGCTTGTTGCTTTTGACCAATGACGGCGCGCTGGCGAACAAGCTAATGAAAGCTGCGTCGCAGGTGTCGAAGACTTACGTGGTGAAGGTTGCGGGGGCTCCGAGCAATGAAGCGCTGGAAAAGCTTCGCGGCGGAGTTTCCATCGCGACCGAAGATGGCCGGCGGGTGCGAACTGCGCCGGCGGGAATCCGCCTGATTAAGGAAGCCACCAATCCCTGGTATGAGGTGACCTTGATCGAAGGCCGCAATCGCGAGATCCGGCGCATGTTTGAGAAGGTCGGCCACCACGTGGAGAAGATCAAACGTGTCCGCTACGGCCCGCTCACGCTCGATGTTCCACCTGGGGAATTTCGCGCCCTGACCTTGCAGGAAGTGGATCGCCTGCGCACCGCCTGCAACAAACCGATAGCGAACACAAAGCCTTCCGTGGCATGATGGGCGGCGAGTATGAGCCGCTTCTCCAACATAGTTTCCAAGCCGGCCCGCGAGATGAGCGCGATGAATGCCTCCGGCGGGAGGCCGGCGGAACTGGAGCGCCGGTCGCGCCTCACTAAGCTTGATTCCAACGAGAATCCTTTCGGGCCTTCGGCGCGCGCCGTCGATGCCATGAGGGAAGTGTTGAATGCGGCGAACTCCTATCCTGATGACGATTGCAGCCAGCTACGCTACGCGCTGGCCGAACATCACGAGCTGCCGCCGGAGCAGGTGCTGGTCACCGTGGGCTCGACGGAGAGGCTGAGCCTACTCTGCCAGACTACTCGATGGCGGTGAGGGCGGCGGGCGCACGTTTGATCGAAGCACCTATGCGCTCCGGCGAAGACGGCTTCGATCTGGAGGCAATCGTCGCTGCTATCGACTCGAATACGCGTATCGTGTTTCTAGCAAATCCCAACAATCCCACTGGCACCCTGGTGGAAGCGGCCGCCGTGGAGTATTTTCTGGCGCAGCTTCCCAGCCACCTGGTTGTAGTTCTGGACGAGGCGTATTACGAATTCGCGGTGCACTTCGCCGAGTTGAGGAAGATTAAGTATTCGAACTCCCTGGAGTATCTTCGCCGGGGTGCGAGTGTGGTCGTGCTGCGAACATTTTCAAAAGCGCATGGACTCGCCGGCCTGCGCGTTGGCTACGGACTGGGCCCCGCGGAACTGCTTGGATACTGCGCGCGCATGCGCAACACATACTCTGTGTCGTCGGTCGCGCAGGCTGCTGCGTTGGCGGCCATCGACGACACTGAGCACATTCAGCGCGTGGTGGAAAACAATGCTGCTCAGTCCCAAGTTCTTGCCGAGGGCTTGTCGGGCTGGGATATCGCGTCGTCCCGACGTCGGCGAATTTTCTGTACTGCGATCTTGCGGAAGACGCCGCGGTTTTCGCCAGATGCTTGCAGGATGAAGGCGTGGCCGTGCGTCCGATGGGGTCGTGGGGAGCGCCGAAGTGCATTCGGGTGACGATTGGCACGCCTGAGCAGAATCAGATTTTCTTGCGGGCGACGCGCAGGGTTGCGTCCAGAAGATCCTCGGCAACGAGTTCTAACTAGCCAGCACTGCCACGCGTGCCGCTCCGTAAAGTCCAGCATCGCTTCCCAGCAAAGCGCGCGTGATGATGGTTTTTCGTTCGGTGCGGCTTTCAGTTTGTGCCGAGGCACCTTCTGCCTGTGCCGAAAAATCGTTCGTCAACGGATTCGACGGAGCGGTTGCCGCATAGACCAGTGACCGCTCGCGCAATTCCTCAAACATGTTTGGCGCATAAGCATCCCAAGCGCTCGAAACGCCTCCACCGATTACGAGCATATCGAGATTCAGAACGTTAATCAGACCGGCGAGCAGAATGCCCAGGTAGCGTCCGAAACTGCGGAAGATGCGGCGGGCGTGCTCGTCCCCCTGGATCGCCAGGTTGTAAACCGACTTCGCGCCGAACTCAGCGTCAGAGGTCGCGGCTCTGGCCAGCGATTGCGCCTCGCCGCTGGCGATCGCCTCGCGGGCCATACGAACAATTGCCGTGGCGGAAGCATACTGCTCGGCGCATCCGCGGTTGCCGCAGCCGCAGGGATGGCCTTCCGGTTCAATGGTGACGTGCCCGAACTCACCCGCCATACCATTCATGCCATGCCAGAGTTTTCCGGCGAGCACAATGCCGCCACCGATTCCCGTGCCGAGTGT
This sequence comes from uncultured Acidobacteriaceae bacterium, assembly GCA_963841125.1. Classification (GTDB taxonomy): domain Bacteria; phylum Acidobacteriota; class Terriglobia; order Terriglobales; family Acidobacteriaceae; genus Sulfotelmatobacter. The sequence continues at coordinate 291,016 of CAWJBH010000003.1, read as the reverse complement.
AACTACCGCCATGTTCGGGACGCCGCGGGCAGCGCCCAGCCACTGCTCGCCGAGCGCGGCAACGTTGGCGTCATTTTCGAGGACGACGCGAACATCTCTGTTCGAACTGCGCAGTCGACGCTCGATCTCCGCGCGTACCGGATATTCTTCCCAACCCGGAAGGTTCGCCGATTTGCGGAGCATCCCGGTTTGCATGTCAATGATGCCGGGAACTCCGATGCCAGCGCCGAGAAATTCTTGCGTGTCTTTGTACTTACCGGATAGACGCTGAATCGCCTCGCACATATCGTTGATCACGTGGTCGCGGCCGAGAGCAACTTTGGTCCCGAGAGTGACTTTTTCGAGAAGCTGTCCCTCACTGCTCACGGCGGCGATGCGAAGGTTGGTACCGCCGAGGTCGACTCCTATGGAGAAATCGGGCATGGAGGAGAAGATTAGCAGAACTGCGGGCGTGGTGCCTTTACTTCTGGCAGCGCAAGCAGTAGTGGCTACTGCGTCCTGCAATCACAACGCGCTTGATGGGCGTCTTGCAGACCAGGCAGGGCTCGCCTTCACGGCCGTAGACGCGGTGCTGTAATTGGAAGAAGCCTTCTTCACCGTCGGAGTCCACGTAGTCCGAGATGGAAGAGCCGCCGAGAGCGATCGCCTCCCGAAGAACTTCTTTCACCGACACGAGCAACTTGGCTAGTTGATCGCCGGGAATGGTGGAGGCGCGGCGGCGGGGACGAATTCCCGCGCGAAATAGCGACTCATCTGCATAAATGTTACCCACGCCGCGCAGCAGCTTCTGGTTGAGCAACGCGCTCTTGATGGGAGTTTTGCGGCCACGAAACAATGCGAGGAAGCGGTCGAGATCGGCTTCCAGCGGCTCAATGCCGCCCGTTTCGAAGCCGCCGGCGTGGGCGACGCTCAGCCGTCCGAAGCGCCGGGGATCGACAAAGCGCAGTTCTTTGCCCGACGCCAGCTTCAGGATCGCATGCGTGTGCTTGAGAATGTCCGCTTGCGGTTCGCAGACTTGCAGCCGTCCGGTCATGCCCAGGTGCACGATCCACTGTGCTTGCGTGGGTTGTGTGGGGCGGATGCCTTCGTCTGCCAGCGTACGCGGTGCCATCGAAGGCTGCTGCGGCCCCACTCTAGATCCTAACCGCCGTGTCTTAGGGTGTCGGCCTTTAGCGGGCGAGGGCGCTCGCTCCACCTCAACCGATTCCAAATCGAACACGATGTGCTTTCCCATGCGCCGTACTGTGGCGATGCGGCTGTGCTCCAGCGTGGCGGCGATTTCCCTGGCCGAAGACTTCAGCGGCTCCGGCTTCTGGCCCAGCCAGATGGAATCAATGATGTCGCCGGAAACGCGTCTGGCCAATCCCCGGGCGATCGTTTCAACTTCTGGGAGTTCCGGCATGCCTCATCAGTGTACAAGGGCGTTGGGAATCCGTGTGTGGCAATCAAGTGGGAGTTTGCGTAGAGCAGTGGGCTATTCCTTCAGTGGCACTACCGTCTGGCCGTCGCGGCAGAAGGTAGCGACTTTCTGCAGATCTCCGTTGGCCTGGGGCAAGGTCATCACTGGCCCGTAGCAGTAGACCGCATGGCCGCTGGCGGCAAAGTACCAGCGTCCACCCTTGGCGTGGTGCTCTATTTGGCCGGACGGCTGGCGCACGGGCAGTGCTGGCGGCTTCGCAGTCGTCAAACTAAACAACAAGGCTAGGGTCAGGACCTTCATTGTTACCAAATTTTCCGGACACGCCCGACGGCTGCTTACAGGGCGCTAAATCGTATTCAAGGCGCGACGCCGATCCACCAAGTCCGAAGCGGGCATGGGAGGAAGGGGCGCGCGCTTCGCTGTCTTGCCTGTTCTGCTTTGAGCACCGCGCTGCGGGGCTGCCTGGGTTGACGGAGTCTCGGTTAATGGGGACTGCGTTGACGGAACCTGGGTTGACGGAGTCTGAGCTGGAACTTGGGTTGACGGAGTTTGTACGCGGCCTTGGGCCTGTGACTGGGCGGTTTGCTGATCGCCGATGGCCTTGCCTTTTGCAGACCACAACTCAGTGCTGTCGCGACCTAGAACTTTAATCAGATTGCGTTGCGATTGGATCACCGAGCCTTGCTCGACGATGAGCACGGTCATCAGCCCATAAGAAAACAGGAACAAGATCGTAAGCAAAGGGAGGAGGCTTCGCTTCTTCGCGGAAACCTCAACTGGCATCACTGATGTGGAACCCGACCAAGTAATCAAGTGGCACCCCGGCCTGGCCAACGAGGACAGGTACATAGCCAGATTGCAGCTTGTCAGCCAATGGCGGACACAGCCGGAAATTATTGAATTGACGTCGGTTAGTGTGATTTTCCTCGGGCGAAATCGAGGTCCCAAGTGCAATTCAATGCACATATTGAGCAGGGAATCGTTGCGTGAATGGGACGGAGGAGGAGCCGAAAGTCCCGTCAGACGGGCATCTCAGGGCGAGGAGACGCTGCCGTTGAATGCAACCGCCTTCCTATTTCCCGCTCAGCAAGAGTTTGGCGATTGTCGCCAACTGCATGTTGGAGGTACCCTCGTAGATCTTGCCGATCTTGGCGTCGCGCCAGTATTTCTCCACTGGATAATCTTTGGTGAAGCCGTAGCCGCCGTAGATCTCGATGGCGAGCGAGGTCACGCGCTCCGCCACCTGCGAAGCGAACAGCTTGGTCATCGCCGCTTCTTTCACAAAGTTCACGCCTGCGTCTTTCATGCGAGCCGCGTTGTAGACCATGAGGCGCGCCGCCTCAATCTCGGTAGCCATCTGGGCGATCTGGAACTGGATCCCTTGAAACTCCGCTATGGCTTTTCCGAACTGCTTGCGCTCGACGGCATACTTCGCTGCAAATTCCCAGGCGCCACGGGCGACACCAAGCATCTGCGCGCCAATGCCGATGCGGCCTTCGTTTAGAGTTTCGATCGCGATTTTGTAGCCTTTGCCAGGTTCACCAAGCACATTTTCTTTGGGCACGCGACAGTCTTCAAGAATCAGTTCGCAGGTGGAAGAGGCACGAATGCCGAGCTTGTCTTCTTTCTTCCCTACGCTGAATCCCGGGAAATCTTTCTCCACCAGGAACGCGGTGATGCCTTTGTATCCGGCGGCGGGGTCGACGGTGGCAAGCAGCACGAAGAGCCCGGCTTCCTTGGCGTTGGTGATCCATAGCTTGCGTCCGTTAAGTATGTAGTCTGTGCCCTTGACCTCGGCGCGGGTTTGCAGCCCGAAAGCATCGGAGCCGGAATTGGCTTCGCTCAATGCATAGGCACCCACGGTGTCGGCCGCCATTTTCGGTAGATAGCGCTTCTTCTGTTCAGCGCTGCCCCATCGCAGCAGGGCATTATTGACGAGCGTGTTCTGCACATCCACGACCACGCCTGCGGATGCGTCGACGCGCGATAGTTCCTCCACCGCAAGGATCGCCTCAAAGAACTTGGCTCCGCCGCCGCCATATTGCTCCGGGATCTCGATCCCCATCAGGCCAAGCTGGAAGAATTCGAGGATAAGATCTTTGTTGAAGATTCCTTTCCCATCCATCTCTTTCACGTGCGGACGGATTCTTTCATCGGCAAACTGGCGAATGTTGTCGCGGAAAAGGATTTCGTCTTCGGTGAGCGTGGTCAGGGGCGTGGGAACCGTGGATTGCAAGGTGGTCTCGGACATGAAATTACCTTCAGATGAAAGAATGCAAACAAGTCAGTTTAGCACTCAGAATCTCAGGGATGGCGGGGGAAAGATCCATCATAGAAAGATCCATCGTATCCATTAATCCAGGTTGGATGCCCGCCACAGGACCAGATACAACTGAACATAGTCGAGAGCAGGGAAAAGATCAAAACGAGCCAGATTGTCCTTTGCCAGCGATGCGGAATCCCCGGTTCACGCGCGGCGCTGAATCCGATCGCAGCCGCAATTAACCATACCAGCGGTGCGATGGCCGCACCGGCGACGGTAGTCATTACGATATCATCGCGAAATCGACCCGTACGCAGAGGCGCGTTGTAAAAGGAAGCCCCGACTCCCTCGACAATCAAGGTTAACCAAATCGGGAGAGTCAGGATGAACGCGGTCCGAATTTTCCAGCGGGATGGGAGTCGAGGATCTGATTCGGGGTCTATCGCGGACTCCGGCTATGCACCAGCTTCAGCGTGTCAGCCTGCAAAATGCGTTGGATCTGATTGCGGGCATGCACAGACCAGGGGCCGGTTGTATCGAGCTTGATATACGCTTGCCAGTGTTTCAGCGCTTTGCGCGGTTCGCGGGTTTTTTCGTAGGCGAGCGCGAGGTTGTAGTGCGCATCGGCGTAGGTTGGAGCGAGTTGGATCGCCATCTTGTAGGTTTGGATTGCTTCTTGCACGCGACCCGTTTCGTCCAGAACGTTGCCCAGGTCGAAATGCGCCAGCGCATAGCGCGGATCGGCCTGCAGCGCGGCTCGGTAATGCCTTTCCGCCAAAGTGAAATCCTGGCGGTTGTAATAGAGCGTGCCCAGATTGATGTGCGCGGCCGCATGCTCGGCCTGAAATTCGAGTACCTTCTGATACGCCGCCAATGCTTCCGTCTGCGTGGCCGGATCCTCTTCCAGTGCGATCCCACGGGCGAACCAGGCAGCAGCATCGTCCTCTCGCGGAGAAGAATCGGGATGAGGAATCGGCGTGCTGGTCACAACTTTTTCTCTCGATGAGAAGTCCATCACGAACTGTCCCGCGATCGGCTCCAGCAGCCTGCCTTCGTGACGGAATGCGACGCGATGATTGTTGGTAGATGACGCTCCAGCATCGAGCAAGGGATTTCCCATGCCCGAAGCCTGTTTCTGCATGGCTTCAAGCGATTGCCGGATCACCGCCGGCCGCACCCGCATCGCGCACAAGTCGCGAACTTTCTTGATCTTCAGAAGGTCGGAAAAAGAGTAGGCCGGACAGGCAACAATCAGCCCAGCGCGCTCCCAGTTGCCCAACTGGCGCGGCGTGAGGTGGAGAATCCTAAGTAAATCGGATCGACTGTACACGACTGTGTGCAACCTCTTGCATCCCTACTAAGGCGCAAGAACGTCACGTGTCATTATCCGCAACTTACGAGCATAAACGCAACTGCAAACAGCTGTGGAAATCTGTGCAGAACCTGGTTGATTTACATGCAACGAGAATGGTGCAACACCGAGATTCCTCGCCTTGCAAGGAATGACAAGATTTCTCGGCCGTTCCCGCCACCCCGAATTTGTCATTCCGAGCGAAGCGAGGAATTTGGTTTCACCTACACCGTCACCGCCGCCTGATATTCCTCGTACGTGCCCTTGAAGTCGGTAAGCTTGTGGTCGCTTTCGAAGTGCCAGATGCGTGTGGCGACCTCGTCGATCAGGTCATGATCGTGGGATACCAGGAACACCGTCCCCTGATAGCGCTGCAGAGAGATGTTCAGCGCGTTGATGGCCTCCAGGTCCAGGTGGTTCGTGGGTTCGTCGAGCACCAGCACGTTCGGCTTCTGCAACATCAGCTTGCAGAAAAGCAGTCGTGCCGCTTCGCCGCCGGAAAGAACGCTGGTGGATTTCGTCGCTTCGTCGCGCTGAAAAAGCATCTGCCCCAGCAATCCGCGAATCTCTTCGCCCACCGCCGCCGGATTCCACTGATGCAGCCACTCCAGCACCGTCATGCCGCCCTCGATCAGGCTGCGGTGGTCCTGCGCGAAATATCCGATCGATGCCTCGTGTCCCCAGATCACTTTTCCAGAATCGACGAACGGCCCATCGTAGCCGCTGGTTTTGCGCAACTCGGCTTCTGGCGTGGTCGGCGAATTCGCCAGCAGCGCATTCACCAGCGTTGTTTTTCCAGCTCCGTTGCGACCCATCAGAGCGATTCTTTCCCCGCGTGTGATGCTGGCGGTGAAGTTGCGAATCACCTGCTTGTCGCCGTACGCCTTGCTCAGGTCTCGATCTCCAGGATGTGCTTGCCCGAAGGCCGTTTTTGTTCGAACTTGATGTAAGGCCGCTGGATGTTCGACTTGGCTAGTTCCGTCACCTGCAGCCGTTCGACTTCCTTGCGCCGCGACTGCACCTGGCTTGACCGCGTTCCCGCAGAGAATCGCGCGATGAATTCAGTCAACTGCGCAATCTTCTTTTCGCGCTGCGCGTTCTGCGATTCAATCTGCGACCGCACTTGCGTCTTCGCCAAGACCATTTCGTCGTACGATCCGGTGTAAGTAATGATGGTCTCGTAATCGATATCGGCGATGTGCGTGCAAATGCTGTTCAGGAAATGCCGGTCGTGCGAGATCGCGATCACCACGCCGTCGTAGACATTCAGAAATCCCTGCAGCCAGTGGATCGAATCCAAATCGAGGTTGTTCGTAGGCTCATCCAGCAGCAACGCCTGCGGATGCCCGAACAGCGCCTGCGCCAGCAGCACGCGAACTTTCTGTCCGCCCTGCAGTTCGCTCATCTTGCGCGAATGCACTTCGTCTGGAATATCCAAGCCTTGTAGCAAGATCGCCGCGTCGCTCTCGGCGGTGTAGCCGTCTTCCTCGCCGACAATGCCTTCCAGTTCGCCGAGCTTCATGCCGTCTTCGTCGGTCATTTCGTGCTTTGGCATAAATCGCGTCGCGCTCCTGCATGGCCGCCCACAGGCGTTTGTTGCCCATGATGACGGTGTCGATTGCGGTGAAGGCATCGAAGGCAAACTGGTCCTGGCTCAAAACGCCGAACTTGCGCGGACGCACGACCGTCCCTTTTTGCGGCTCGAGTTCGCCGCTCAGCAGCTTCATAAAGGTAGACTTGCCCGCGCCGTTAGGCCCGGTCAGGCCATAGCGCTTCCCGGCGTAAACGCCACCGAGACTTCATCGAACAGAATTTTGGCGCCGTAGCGCATGGAAACATTACTGACTGAAAGCATGATTTCTGGTTTCTCTTCTTCTGGGCTTCTTCGAGCTTGCGGAAGCTTCTTCAGGAAGCTTCTTCTGGAACTGCGGGGAATTTCCGCCAAAACGGTACGCAGCTGGAGTTAATAGAATATCACGCGGCGTGTTGATGGCTTTTTGTCAGACCCAGTTCCACGGATCGATGAGCGGAGCTGAGATGTCATCGAAGTGCGAAACGTTTCGCGTCGCCAGCGTGGCGTGGTGAGCCATAACGATTCCAGCGATCATGGTGTCGCGATCTCGCGTGGACGACCTTGCAACTTTCGGGAAGCCATTAAAGTGCCTGCTTGTTCGCGCAGATTCAACGTCGAACGGGGCAATACGGCGGTCGATGCTATCCAGGACCTTTTCGAAATCTTGGATCATGCAATTCGCCGTTTTCCATGTCGGCATGGTCGCTAGGCTGAAGCGTATTTCGAAAACCGTGACTGAAGTGGTCCAGATTGACGATCGAGGCTGGCCGGTCAAGCCAACTCGAGCACTTGCTCGGCCGGTGCTCGAAGCATTATTTCCGAGACCACGTTGGTGTCGAGGATGATCATTCCTCAAACGTAAGGAGGCTTTATCTCGAACCGCGCAATTCTGCAATCGGGGAATCAAGGCCGTCGTTTGGAAAATAATTTCGAAATTTCAGTCCCGAGGCCGAATTCAGATTTCTCTTCGTCCTTATGCACGGCAGCGCGCAGAATGTCGCGAATCTCTTCTTCCATGCTGCGGCCGTTGCGTTTGGCGCGGCGCTGCAGCCGTGCCTTGACCCCGTTTTCAATATTGCGAACGAGAAGCTGAGCCATGGTTAACCTCCTGCCACTGATATCATGATATCACAAACGGTGATATCATGCTATCACAAGACTGGGAAGCCTGAGTGGCCCCCGCTCAACTCCCGCACAATCGCGCCCACGAACTGCTTGGCGTCGCCGAAGAGCATCAGCGTGTTAGTCGAGGTAGTAGAGCGGGTTGTCGATGCCGGCGAAGCCTGGGCTCATGCTGCGCTTGATCACCATGACGGTGTGGGCTTTATCCACATCGAGGATCGGCATGCCGAAGATGGGGCTCGTGGATCGGTGCGCGCGGCCGGGTTGGTGACGTCGTTAGCGCCGATCACCAGGGCCACATCGGTTTGCGGGAAGTCGCCGTTGATCTCGTCCATCTCGATGAGCCGGTCGTAAGGGATGTCAGCTTCGGCCAGCAGCACGTTCATGTGGCCGGGCATGCGTCCGGCGACGGGATGGATGGCGAAGCGAACCTCGACTCCCTTCTTGGTAAGGATGTCATAAAGTTCGCGCACTTTGTGCTGCGCCTGCGCCACCGCCATGCCATAGCCGGGGACGATGACGACTTTGTTGGCAGCAGCAAGAATCGCAGCCGCTTCTTCGGCGGTGGCGCTGTGCACCGGCTTCGGCTTCCGCACCGCCGGCCGCTGCAGCCTGCACCTGGCCGAAGGCTCCAAACAGAACATTCGTGAACGACCGGTTCATTGCCTTCGACATGATGACCGAAAGAATCAGTCCCGAAGATCCGTCGAGCGCGCCCGCGATGATCAGCAACTTATTCTGAAGCACGAATCCCATCGCCGCGGCGGACAATCCGGCATAGCCGTTCAACAGCGAGATGACGGTCGGCATGTCGGCGCCGCCGATCGGAATCACCAGCAGCACGCCGAAGAGCAGCGAAACGCCGACGATCAGCGGGAAAGAACTGCTTCGCCTCCGGATGCAGCACAAGATAGACTGCGCTGCCGACGGCGACGCCGAACAAACAGGAAGTTGACGAGGTTCTGCCCCTTATAAGTGATGGGCCGCTGCGGCAGAATTTCCTGCAGCTTTCCCGCCGCCATCAGACTGCCGGTAAATGTCAGACCTCCAAGAATCACTTCCATGGAGAGCACCGACATCATGAATTTGGGAACGTTCGGAGTGCGCAGATAAAACTCTGCCGTGCCGACCAGAGTGACGCACAGCGCGCCGAAGGCGTGGCTGAGTGCGGTCCGCTGCGGGACGGCAGTCATCTGCACCATGCCAAGCGGAATGCCGATGCCGCTGCCCAGCACCAGCCCGACGGCGATCCACTTGTAGTCGACGATGCCGTGGTGCAGCAGCGTGCCGGCGATGGCCAGCACCATGCCGATTTCACCCGCCCAAATTCCGTGGCGGGCGGTGGTGGGCGAACTCATCCACTTCAGCGACAGAATGAACAGGGCGCTGGCGATCAGGTAAATGGCTTCGATGACGTACTGGCTTCCGGCGAACTCGTTCATGGTTTACTCAGTGATGATTTAAGCTGACTCTCGGATCGTTCGCGGCTTGTCTTCGGACGGCTGCTCTTGAACATCTTGAGCATGCGGTCGGTGATAAAGAATCCGCCCACCACGTTGCTGGTGGCGGCGACAATGGCGATCGTGCCCAGCACGGTCGCGAACGTGCTTTTGCGCTCGCCCACCAGCACAATCGCGCCGATGACGGCGATGGCGTCGAGCGCGTTGGTCAGCGACATCAGCGGAGTGTGCAGCAGCGGCGAAACGTGGCGGATGACTTCGAAGCCGATGAAGCAGGCCAGCATGAAAATGAACAGCGAGTCGATCAGGTTCTCGCCCATTTGAATTCTCAGGGCATAAGCTCAGTTCCTCATGCTCTGCGTCAGAGCTTAAACCGCTGCCTGCGAAGCGCTATTCCCATCAGCTGCGCGACCAGCGCCGGCAGTTTGAAAAACTCCCGCACTCTGGCATTCACGATTTCACCGCCGCGCGTGACCATGGTCTCGCGAATAATCTCATCCTGCAGATTGAATTGCAGCTTGCCATCTTTCACCATGTAAGCAAGAAACGTGGCCACGTTGCGGGCGTACATCTGGCTGGCGTGGTAGGGGACGCTGCTGGCCAGGTTGATGGCGCCGATAATCGTGACGCCATGCGCTTTCACGGTTTCTCCCGGTGCGAGTGAGTTCGCAGTTGCCGCCGCGCTCGGAAGCCAGATCGACGATCACCGAGCCGGGCGCCATCCCTTTCACCATCTCTGCGGTGATCAGCACCGGCGATTTCTTGCCGGGAATCACCGCGGCCGTGATCACCACGTCGCTCTCCGCAACCACGCGGGTGAGCAGTTCGCGCTGCCGGGCATAGAAAGTTTCGTCCTGGGCGGTGCCGTAGCCGCGGGCGTCCTGCGCGTTCTGCGCTTCGATCGGCAACTCGACGAAGCGGCCGCCCAGGCTTTGCACCTGCTCTTTGGAAGCCGCACGCATGTCGTATGCCGACGCCACCGCGCCCAGCCGGCGCGCCGTCGAGATGGCTTGCAATCCCGCCACTCCGGCGCCAATCACGAACACCCGCGCCGGCGTGATGGTGCCGGCGGCCGTCGTCATCATGGGAAAAATTCTGATAGATGTTTCAGCGGCCAGCAGCACCGCTTTGTAGCCGCAGATCGTGCCCATGGAGGAAAGCGCATCCATGCTTTGCGCGCGCGTGGTGCGCGGCACCAGTTCGACGGAAAATGAGGTGACGCCGGCAGTGGCAATCTGCTGAATCACTTCGGCACGAACCGAAGGGACGCAGAAAACCGATCAGCACTTGATCGCGACGCAAGCAGCGGAAGGTCAGCCTTGCCAGTCACATCATTGGAGCCGTAGCAAAGCACCTGCACGATAATGTCAGCAGCTGCTGAACACGGCGGCGCGATCGGCAACAATCTTCCCGCCCTTTTCTGACGTAAGCCGAATCCGGATAACCGGCCGTGCTCGCCGGCGCCCGATTCCACGACCACTTCGAGTCCGGCCTTGGCGAGCGTAGGGATGACGGCGGGAACAAGCGCAACCCGGCGCTCTCCCGGATAGCTTTCCTTCGGAACTCCAACAATCACGCGGTTATCCTTTCCCTCGGAGAAACTTCAACTCCGAATACTACCGAACCGGGTGCAGTTCCGACTGTGACGCCCGTCACATGGTATCGGAACGAGCCGCTAGCGGACTCAAAACAGTACCAGAAAGCCAAGGCACTGAGAAGTCCACCTCAAGAGATATAAGGGGCTGAACACGGCACGAGCTCAAAGAGAGGATTCGATTACCGCTTAACTACTCTGTTGATTGGATACCGCATCGTTACGATTGTGCGCGCAGTGAATTTTGGAGTCATAAAAGCCAAGCGTTTTTAGAGCCGGCCGTCTCTCGGAGTTGTCGTCATCCCCTTGAGAACGGCCGGCGCTTGTTTTCAGATAATTATTGCTGCGGTGGTGGGCCGCCGTGACGATTTTCCATCCGCTGCTCGCGCTTGGCCTGCATCTCGTCCCATTTCTTCTGCTGGGTCGAGTCGAGGAGCCCGCGAACCTGCTCGTCGGTAGCTTTGCGAATGTCCATCATCTTGGCGCGGCGATCCTGCTGGGAGAGAGAAGTGTCCTGGTGCAGGCTCTCCATCTGGGAGTGTTCCGCCTCGAGGGCGCTCTGTACTTTAGTTTGCTGATCGGAGTTGAGCTTGAGATGTTTGGTAAGCTCCTTGGTCCGCTCAGCGGGATCGGGCGGGCCGTGGTGGTGACCGCCGCCGTCCTGCGACATGGAGCTTTGCTGATCGTTACTTTGCTGGTCGTTAGAGGACGGGCTGTTCTGGGCTGCCGCGAAAGGCCCGGTAATCGAAATGAGGCCGGCCGCGACGAGAGCGAGCAGAGAATGCTTGAGCATTGAGGGATCTCCTTGAACAATCTATCGATTCCTATCTACCTCTATAAACGGAATTATGAACCAGGAGTTGCGCCCAAAACGAGGATTCCGACAAACTTTGCATAACTTTACGGAGCGAAGGCCGATTTGCCGGCGCTGGCCTTTTCCAGAGCGAGTCTGTGATGAGGGACGCACTTGAAAGCAGCTTTCAGCACACTCGAACTGAGGCACTACTGCAGGCCGGACTGAGTCAGCTTCACGGCGCAATAGGGATTCGCAGTTCCACCTGTTACGTTGCACTTCTGCCCGTTCACGGACCCGGGCGCTATGGTCGAGAAGTAAAGGTTTGTCCCGCCGTTTGACAATTGGTTGTCGATCACGATCCCGCTGGTTCCTCCGAGAGCGCTCGGGGACGTCACGCAACTGGATGTCGGTGCGCCCGTACAGGTCGGAGAGGTCAGTGAACTTGTGATTGTCGACGTCTCCAGGTATGCGTTGCTGGTTCCACCTACTCCGAAAAACACCCTGTCCGTCGTTGCGTTGTAAAACTCAGTTAGCGGCGAACACTCTTCTCCGACGGTGCTGTTTACAACGAAGTTAGACGAGCCAGTGCTGGTGATGGTGTGAGTCGCAAAGGGGAAGAAATACATTTTCGGATTCGACGGGGTCAGCGGCTTTTGGCTGGTACCGGATACAAATCCGCACGCGATCATGTGCCCCGAAGTCGACCCATTCACCCAGAACGCATTATCCACTGTGCCGGAGTGTACATTTCCCCCGGTGCAGTCGCCACTGCCGCTTGCGGACCCCAGGTCGACTGTATTGCTGGTGGTGAGAGAAAAAGAGCTGGTGAAGTTCGCTGGAACCTGGCTGATGGCGCCGCCGATGCCCAGTACCGTGCTGCATCCCGTAAAGGCGAATACCTGATCGGTTGTGGAATTGGCAGGGTCGTTGACTACAATCGGAGGATCCACAATCCCGGTGCCTGCTCCCCCGCTGCATCGGTCACCCATCCAACCCCCAACTGCGCTGCGTATGTGCCACCAGGACTTGGCCAGGTTTACCGAGTACAAGTAACCCTCTCCGTCTCCGATAAAGATGCTGCCCGCCCTGTCATCGACAACCGGAGCCGTCAATACCTTGCTGGGCTGGGTTGAAACCGTAACTGGCCAACCGCCCGGTGCTGACTAGCGCTGGCGCGCCTCCGCCGAACACGGGCGTGATCTTGTAGAGCAAGCCATTGTCGGCGCCGACGTATGCCGTATCTGTGTTGTAGTCCACCCATGGCGACGAATTCGAATTGGTCGCGCTGGTTTCGATGGTGAGCGTAGTCATGCAGCCGGGCGTCGTCGGCGTGGTGCAGGTACTGGGCGTGAGCGGACTCAACACCGTCCCGTCCTGCGTCGTCGGCGTTGGAATCGGATTTGGCAGCACCAGTACGTGGAAATACGAACCTCCGCTGGTGCTTTCCACGAATGCCACTTTCGTTCCATCGGTCGAAAGCTCCGGCGACGTTTTGATCTGCCCCCCGGTCTGTGTCACCGTGTTGTACGCGAATGCCACCCAGGGGGATCCGCTATTGCAGGCAGAGTTCCTCCCGTGTAGAGGTTGTTGATCCCGACCAGGTTCGCCTGCGTCCCCGAAGTTACGGTAAGCCCGATAAATGACGTAATCGGAACTGCAACTGTCATCGACCCACGTCGAACCGGTACTTTGCCGGAAATTGATTCTGCGGAACGTACCCGTTCTCCAGTGAAACCGCCCAGTCGATCTTCATGGGACGCTGAGGCCGGCGCTCTCTGTGGTGGCGAAACCTTTCCATCGCCATTTGCCGCATCACCATGTTGTAAACGTGGCGCGGGTCGCGCTCACCCGCCGCGAGGACCTCGTCGGCACGCATGCCCGGCATCAACAAGTGCCGCGAACTCCAGTCCTGAGGATACCCCAGGTGAGTCCGGCCGTCGCTCGGGACGCTGTTCGGATCAGCGCTCGGGTCAGCGCTCGGGTCAGCCGGTGAGGTCTGCTCCATCGCTTGCCTGACCCAAAACCGAAATGCCCAGCAGGAGGAATCCAGCCGCCACACAGAACCAACGGAATCCACACCCTCGCATCGTTGTCTCTCCTCAAAGTTTCGACATAGCGCCGATCTTAATTTTCGCTCGCATTGTGGGAATCCAAAATCTTATCTTCGTAACTCAACGTGCCAGATCGGATTCCGTGCTTGCCGGCCAACGAGCGCGCTCGTCGCTCTAAATGTTTACGACCCTGGCTGATCGAGAGTCAGGTTTATCTCGCCCATTACTCAGTCGATCGTTCACGCGCTGAGAAGGCTCTCTTCTCCCAAGAGCGGGACGTCCTGCACAGAATTAGCCAGCGACTGGATTTGAATCAGTGGGCCCATGGAACCTTCTCGCGTCCGCTTCAGCATGTTTGCCGAGGGGATGCCGGTTCTCTGAAAAGATTTCTCGCAATCCGCAGTGGACGGCCCTCGCATGTTGCCTTCCATATAGGCCAAACCTGGGCAGCGCGTGCACGTTCCGACGTGAGCGCAGCTTGAACAGGTCGGCAGGTCCCGGGCACGGATCGAGCGAACCTCCTTCAACTGCGTGGAATGATTCCAGATATCGAGAAATTTCTGCCGCCGCACATTGCCGCTCGGAAGAGGGAACTGTACGCAGGGAAAAACGTCTCCATAAGGAGAGATGTAACAGGCGGTGTGGCCGGCGCTGCACGGAAAACCATCCATGATGTCTTCGCCCGGCGCCGGCGGAGGAGCGCAGAACTCTTCCACGTTGCCCACGAGTTCCGGGTTATTGAAAACCTGCTTCAGCTCAGACCCCGGAATGCGCAGGGCGACTGTGGATGTATCTCCGTCCATCTTTGGAGTAATGGTGGGGTCGAGCGTGTAGGCGACTCCTAGTTCCCGGGCCAGCGCGATCACGCCCGGCTGGTCGGAGAAATTGCCCGCCATCAGAACGTTCGCGATGGTGACCTTCAGCCCCTGGGCCTTCAAGAATCGAATCGCCCGGATTGTCTTATTCAACGATCCCGGCAGTTTCGTGATGGCGTCGTGCACTTCCGGCCGATGCGAGTAAACGCTGATCTGTATCTGCTCGACGCCAAGCTGGCGAAGTCTGGCGGCTTCCTTGGCGTGAATCATCACGCCGTTGGTCTTCACCTTCACGTTGAACAACAGTTGCCGGGCTCGTTCCACGATTTCAAAGAAGTCGCGGCGCATCAGAACTTCACCGCCGCTCAGCGAAAGAAAAAAGACGCCGGCATCAGAAAGCTGTTCAAGCACATCGGTAATTTCAGCCGTAGTCATTTCGCCGTGATCGTCGTGATCCAGATAGCAGTGCACGCAACGCTCATTGCAGCGATAGGTGACATCGAGGTGAACGCTGATGGGCAGACCCAGGTTCAGCGCTTTTTGATTCATCTCGGCCAGAAGGCTCATCGGTTCTCCACGGACGACGAGGTATCCGTAAGCGGCTGATCCGAGACCAGCAGAATGCCATACTGCGACAGTTCGTTGACGAAGCGGTCGGCGCCGCGCTGCGCCTGTTCCCGATCGACATCGAATTCCTGGCAGATCTTGCCCTCCACGATTTCCGACAGCGGTGTACGCCCGTCCGCCGCCTGCCAGATCGCGGAAGCGACTTCATTCAGCGTGAAAAAAGTGGAGTCCGCGGCCGACATCACCATCATTTCGCCCCCCAGCATGCGGGCGGCAATCGCCGTGCTTCGCGCAATATATTTTTCAGACATCATGATTCTCCCTGCCGCAATTAACGTACTGTGATCAACGTCCGGCGATTAACGTATTATGTCCCACACTCGCCGGTCGGGAACGAATACCAGGCGGCGCATCGGAACCAAACTTGCAAACTCGCACGCCGACTGAAAAACCAGTTTCACCAGCCCAGGATCGTCGGCGAAAAACAAGATATTCCGCAGCAGTCGCTGAATGGCTTCCGTCGCATCGATCGGTTCAATGCTGTTCTGCAAACCCTTTTCAAGCAGAAAGAATGCGCTGATGGGAGCGGAACAGTTCTCGCCAACCCGCGCCAACTCTCCCGCAAAAGGCGTCCCGCAGGCCATGTAGCGATTGCCTTCGCGCCGCACGTATGAGATTTCATCGGTCAGCAGCGTCGCATCGGGCGGCGCAAGTCGAGAGATCGTCGTCTTGCCCGCGCCCGAAACACCGGAGAACAGAAAAGCTTTTCCGTCGCGAATCGCGCTTGCGGCATGAACCAGGAATCCTCCCTGCCTCGCCAGGATGAGACTGTGAACGATGCGCAAGACGCAGTCGATGGCATACGGACTGCACGCTTGACGGATCGCGACCCTGCCCTGTGTCCGAATTCCAGCGCGCCCGGAAGTCGCCTCTCCTCAGCAACCATTCTCCTGCTTCGAGCTTTACCTCCAGGTCATCGTCGGCCGCAGAGGATTCCGTTGGCTCGTATAGGTCGATGTCGAATTGGAAGCGCGAACTCGGCAAAGTTCCGACGAAGCCCGCATAGCGATTCTCGATCAGCCGGCGAAATGAAGGATCGTCCGTCCGCACGGCAATCGGCATTCCTCCGATCTCGATGGATACCACCTCTTTCTCGGCTTGGACGAGACTCATTGCCATGGATATGGATAAGGATAAGAAGTGTGAGACGGAAAAGCGCCGGCAACTCCCGGCACGCCTGCCTGGAACCTCGCCGCATGAAGCCGCAGCGTCAGGCTACGAAATCGGTCCGAGTGGCAGAGCGCCCATGCGAAAGCAGAATGGAAGGGCGACACCTGCCGGCTGGGAGCAAGAATCCGATGGCCACGGTGAATCCATGCCACTCGCCCCAACAGCTCCGATGCACGTGCGGGTGGATCATCGCCAGGCACTGCGTCGCCCTTGGTGATCCAGGAAATGCAGCCCTCGTCCTGGCGCCTTTTGATCAGCCGGTGAATCACGAAGCGGTTGTCGCGCAGAACCAACACGATCTCTCCAGGCGCAAGCTCGTCGTGCGCCACTCTTTGAATCGTGAGCAGATCACCGGGCCACACTGAGGGAAGCATGCTCGTTCCCCATGCCTTCAGGCGAACCTCGCCATAGTCTTGAAGCATCTCGGCCGCAAGCCCAACCTTCGGATCCTCCTCGTGCGTGTCCATCGTGTATGGCATGGATGGCAGCCGGCTACGAGGAATTCCTGTGGAAACGGCACTGAAACTGGGTGGCGCTCGTCTTGCCGCAGGAAAGCGCCATGGTCTCGAACACGCGCTCGTGCCGAAACGCCGGTTCTTGATATTGTCTTTTTGACGTTCGAGGGGTCTCGTCCGTAATTTTTTCGTGAGTGTTCCAGTCCTGTTCAGTCATAAGAATGATTTGAACCCGCACATAGGTCTGCGAACTCGTTACGCGCAGTACGCAATACTTCTTTCGCCAAGCGTACAACAAGAAACTGATTAGGCCGATAGCATCGCTGGTACGCGCAGACGGGCACCCGGCGCGGCATCCTCGCGGACGGGTTGAAGAAAATAACAGAAATATCCAGTTCCCATCGACCCGAGATTTGCCATTACGTTTTCACATTGACACGAGGGGGGGCGGCGGCGAGAATCAGATCAATTCTGGAGTCAAATTAAGGAAACTACGGTCTAAACTTATGCGAAAACGAATCTTGGTCGTCCTATGCGGCGCTTTGCTGGCGTTCGTCGGCTACTTGTTCGGAACCCGGAACGCTGCCGTGGCCTCGGCGGCTACGCCGATCCAGTACGCAGGCACACCTACCCATAGCATCGACACTCCCTCCCAGGGCACCGTCCCCAAGTCGTATGGACGCCTGGCGGCCGTGATCGCCGATAACATCGGCACTGGAATGGTCTTCGAGGACGCCGGGGGCGTGATTCGCTTTGTCAGCGTGAATGGCATGAAAGAAGGAGAGCTGGCCCGCTATGACCAGACTCCGACTCAGGGCGGAATCCCGAAGTCATACGGTCACCTCGTTGCCGCAGTCGTGAACGGAGAGGGGACCGGCTTGGTTTTTGAGGACGCCCAGGGTGTGATTCGCTTCGTAACCATAGCTGGGAAGAAAGAGGCAGAACTAACCCGCTTTTGATTCGGTTGCCTCAGACTGAATTTCGTTTTGAAAGGGCGCGGCTTCACAGCCGCGCCCTAAGTATCTTGGAGCCAATCACGGTTCGGCCTTGAGAGTAGTTCACCGTTGCCAGAACTTAACGCTATTGACGTACATGTAGCGCGTGACGCCCACGGTCGCAAGCCCGCCCCAACGAGTATCATTCGTGCCGTAGAAGTTGATATCGATGACTGCCGCTGCAGTTGGGATCCCCGATGTGCAAATAGCCTTGAGGACGCCGTCGATGTAAAACTTAATGCTGGCCGGTGCCCACACGAACTTGTAGCGGTGGAACCCATCCTCAGGATTCGATAGCACGTTGTACTCTGGAGTCGGATCGGTTGAAACACTGTTCTTCCATACGTCCCACTCAATATCTTGAAAGCGCGCGGCCAGGCCCTCAATCTCTGGAGCGTCAATCTCCGTGATCGAAGCATAGCTGGGCGCGGGATTATAAATAATGAATGTCGAACTGATCTGCCCGCTCTCGGTCGTGCCTGGGCCTGTAGAGGATGGCGACGTAGACCCTGCCCGCATCGAAAAAACGTAGGTGCCGTAACCGAACCTGAGCTTTGTCGTGAGTTCGGCACCAGTCGAAGTGCCGGCCGTCGGCTGTGTCAACTCCAGGCGCAGGTTCCCTCCGCTCAAATCTATGTTGTTGGGCGAGAACGTAACATTGCTCCCGCCTCCGGTGTAGTCATTCGTCTCGTAGTTCGACACGACCCATTTGGAAGTGTTCAATACGCCTTTCGAGAAACTATCTTGAAATGTGGGCACCGCGGTCGGATCTTCGGAGTCTGGATCTTCCGGCGGGGGCGGCGCTGCAGTGGTATCCGTCAAGGTGAACGAGGCTTGCCGCATCACACCATAGGTGCCCCGGATTGTCTCGGTAAACTCCGACGCGACCGCGTTGGTCTGGATTACAAAATTCGCAGATGTGGCCCCGGCCGGAACGGGCACGCTGACAGGGATGACACATGGATCGTTGGCATCGTTGAGAGCCAGCGCAACAACAGCTCCCACCCAAGGCGCGGGCGCGGTCAAGTGGACCGTGCCAATCAGACTTTCACCTCCGACGATGCTTGGAGCGCTGAAACTAATGGAAGACAAGGAAGTTGGTGCTCCGCTCCTCCCATGTGCCTGTCGCTGTGCCTCTAGCAGGGTCGTGCCGCTCACGACGAGGAGCATAACGGCGATCAAACTCTTCATTACTTTTCTCTCCCACCTTTTATCGACTTTCTGTCCCCGATAGAATGGCGAATAATCTCTTTGCGACCGCTTGACCGTGTTGAAGTCTTCACGCAACTCGACCCAGCTCATCCCCGCCGCAAGTTCAACCGCAACGGCGGCGACGGAAGATCGAGGCTGTTCGGCACAATCTGCGTGCCGACGAGAAAAACCGGGACCCCGCTCACCGCAAACAGAACCGCACGGCGGCAGCGAAAGCGCGCCCGGAAGTTTCTTTGCTTAAACCAGGAAAGACGGATCGGGTGTGACTCTACGCGGTGCGGTAGAGCCGGTCAAAATCAGAAGTACATTTGTGCTATCTGAGGAAAGCGCCGAACCGGGCGCGGGATGGGCGATTTGCTAGAGTCGGTGGCTCAGACTGCCGAAATATACCGTGAAAATGCATAGATGGACGAACTCCGGCACGCTTCAAAGCCGTGTGCCGAATTGGGAAGGTTAACGCGGTGTGGTTCGGGGAAATGCCGGCTGCCCCATCCTTGCGCGTTCTGAGCGCAAGGGTGGGACTCCACTACTGTGTCCCGCTTGGGGTCTTAGAGCGGCTGATCGGCCGAGGCGGACGATCGACTTTGCGCGTTTTGCAAAAGGTGGGATTTTCGGGCAGTGGTGCAGTTTCGCTTTTACGACTTTGTCATCCTGAGCGTAGCCGTTTTTCAGGCGTAGCGAAGGATCCACCGCTTAAGCGGCCCAACGCGTAAGCCAAACTGCAGCACTACCGATTTTCGATGTTCTTGACCAGACTGAGCGGAACAATCGCCGGCTCACCCGCCGGGGGCGGCGTACCATAGAAAGTACGCCGCGGACCTGTCAAGTCTACTTTAGTAGACATCCGACGTCCTCGAAAGTAGACATTCCTTCCACAGCCTAACCCATTGATTCCATTGACTCGCCCAATGGCCCGCACGAAGAATCAACAAGTTACGCCCCAGATTTTTCTGCAAAGTGAAATGTTCCAGTTGGAACATTCAGCACAATGTTCCAGCTGGAACATTAAGCCGTTCCGGCCATGCTCCTCGCAGATTCGCCAACCAATGGGCCCCCAGGGCACACCGCCCTGGGAGCCACCGGTCTCTTGTCAGCTTAGTGGATGTGCATTTCCTTACGCAGCATGAGCGGCGACTCGGTCACCTGTTTCCGTTGGAAGATATAAGCCGGCGTCGGCACTCGTTCGGGATGCAACTCCACGTTGGCGATCGGAGCGGCAGGACCCGAAACCTGCACCCATGAGGCGAGTGAAGGCGTGCCAGCCTGGTTCACCAGGAAGAGCATGTAATAACCGGGAGGTGCAATGTTCGAGTTGGACGGTGCGGTAACGCTAAGGCTACCGGACACCGTCGTGAATGACAGACCAACGTAACGTTGATCCATATCGAAAGAGTGCGTCACCGAGCCGGCCTTCATCAGCACAACGGATGAGATCGTTGAAGCGTCCGGAGTTGACAGAGTGAATGACTGTCCATAGGTGAGTGAACCCGGTGCGTTAGTCGCTGCCTGTGGTCTGGTCGCAGGACTTCCGTCGGCGTTGAAAAAATAGGACGGCTGATAAATCTCGATGTGGTTTTCATAGACACCCTGCGCTGGGTTGCCACCGGCGAGAAGCACGGTCCCATCGGGCAGCAGCAACTGGGTATTGTGATAGAGCCTGGCGAAAGCATTGCTGCCGGCCGAAGAGAACGAATT
Source organism: uncultured Acidobacteriaceae bacterium (assembly GCA_963841125.1). Lineage (GTDB taxonomy): Bacteria > Acidobacteriota > Terriglobia > Terriglobales > Acidobacteriaceae > Sulfotelmatobacter. Next base: position 270,417 of record CAWJBH010000003.1, on the reverse strand, counting down.
GGATACCGGATCGTAAATCTGCGCTTGCAAGCTCGCCGTCGCCGCAGTCTCGTCCTCGGCAGAACCCCCGTCCACCAGCACTTTGCCGTTCGGCAGCAGCGTGGCTTCCATTTCGACGCGATTTTGCGACATCGCTGGACCTTGCACCCAACAGGGAGCATAGATCGGGCACGCAGCAGAGATTTGTGCGCCCGCAGCGCTTAGGTCAATCAGTTCCGTGGTGTTCGTGGCGGGATTGTCACCGCCCATGATCATCACCTTGGGGCTGTAATTGTTCTGCGGCGTGAGCGGAAGCAACACGGATGAACCGTAGGTTCGCTCTCCGTTTGGATCATTCTGTCCAGGATAGATAGTCCACGCAACCAGTGTCCAAGCCTGACTGCTAGGGTTGAAGTCGAGAGTCGCAGAAGATGGCGCGGAATAAAAGACGTGCCCGGTAGGAAGCAAATGCATTCTGGGATACAGCGGGAATTGGAAGCTTGGGAAATTTGGGATGTTGGGATTTCCCGGAATCTGCGCGCTCCATTGCTGTCCGTTCCAGATTTCACTCGTATTGTTGTCCGTACCATCGGTATCGTTCAGTCCGGACGTGGTCATCATGGTGCCGTCGTTAAGTTCGGTGACAGTTGGGTACCAGCGTCCGTGTGCGGTGGGAGCTATGTCGACGAAGGACTCGCTGGAAGGATCGAACAACGATGCGTTGGGCAGGCCGGTGAAAGGAATATCGCCCTGAACGCCGACCACAGCCAGCGCTCCGTAACCCTTGGTGCCGCCACTGATCAGAACGCGGCCATCCTGCATGATCGACATACCATTGCAGAACATGTCCCAAGTCGTGAGCATAGGGCTGATGCTGTTATTCGATAAGTCGAGAAGTGCTGCCCCCTGAGGGTACTGTGGCCCGGCTGCACAACCCGTCTGCTGCGGCGGGCAGTTTCCCGAGCCCGATACGAGGAGAATCTTTCCCGTGTGGAGCAGCGCCGCGTGAATTGGATTGACGGGCATGGTTTGAGGAAGCGTGGACCACAGGCCATCAGGGCGAGGTGTATAGGTCGAGGTAGTGGCGGCCGAATTCGTTCCTCCACCGGAGCTACTTGCTCCACCTCCGCAATGGATGAGTGAAAGCGACATAAGCGCAACGAACACCACGGCAGCAAACTTCTTCATTGGATTTCCCCTTCGATGGTCATGCTTAGTTTCACGGCGCGAGCCGGCTCTCGGAATGCTTCTTAATGTCTTGTTCATCGTCTTGCTTGCTCCTAATCCCTCGTCTTTTGCCCGAGCCGCGCAGAGACTGTTCACAGTGCACCCCTGACGATCAGTTCTTCAGAATCAAAGGAAACGGCGTAGACGCCATCCGTGCTGGGATGTAACTCACGCTTCCCCTGGTAAACATGGAAGTGCTTTCCGCCTGCAATCGCAGTCTTGAGCACTACTCCTGAAGGGAACTGGGCAGGTACTTTCCAGACGAATCTTTCTTCGCCGTTTTGAAGTTGAGGCTTTGCCGCTTCCAAAGTCTTCTGCGCGCGTAAGTACGCAGCCACGGTCCCGAAGGGAGCAACCCAAAGGCCCTTAGATTCTTGAGTCTTCAGATAGTCCAACAGAGAAAGGAAAGTGCCGGTAGGGATGGGTTCGAATCCGGTTGAAGAATCGCCGATACCGTGGATTTGAAGCGTAGTCCAGGCATGCTTCGCGACGGCTTTGTCGATCCAGGATCTGTAAACTGCAGCATCGTACTTAGTGTAAGCAGTCTGGCTGGGCAAGTTATACCAGTCGGGTTCGGAATCCGCGGGGACGTACACCGATTCGCCCTCCCCTTGCCAACCCCGCGCGGCAAAGTCATACCTCTTTACCCAGAAGAGCAACCCTGGAGATAACTCGGCGTATGGGTACGCAAAAATATTTATCTTCGACTTGAAATTGCTTTCCAGAAAATTCTTGGCGTCTTCTACCTGGAGCTCTTCGCTCGCCTTGGTCAACTCAGCCGCATGCTGGTGGGTCACGGAATGATTGCCAATCTCGTGACCTTGAGCTTGCACTTTTCTCCAGTCATCCAGACGGGTAAGTTTGGAAACAATAAGGAAGAAGGTTGCATGCAAATGGCGTTTATTCAATTCTGGAACTACGAGATCCAAATGCACAGGCCTCGCATCGTCAAAAGTGAGCGACACGGCCGCGGGATGGTCATTCCAGGGCAATACTCGAAGCGCAGGCGCCTGGGCGAGACTCATCCCCACCAAACAACTGCACAGTAATACTGTGTAAACAGGCTTTGCCATATCTGACTTGCGGGGTTTCATGATGGGTTAGTGCAATTGCCCTGCCAGCGGCTTCCGGCGGCGAGTCTCGGCGTGAGGCGGTTGGATGCGGAGCGCACCCCAGATCGGAACTCATACTAAGAATAGAACTTATGCCTTAATGATTCGGTCGCGGTGCCAGAGCTGCATCTGTGTCATGAGTTACTGCATTCGTGATTACAACGGTAACCGAGGCTTGATTTCCCGTAGGAAAGGTCGTTCCACGAAGAGAAAATCTGTTCCATAACTTCAGATACTCTCCTTTCCGTAAAGGACGCTGCATACACTAGCTCACAACTCGGAGTCGCGACGACTCGATCCGCTAGCGAGTATTTCGAACTCTTCGCGCAGGCCATCGCCTGATACTTCTTTTGATATTGAGTGCTGTTGCCAAGTGTGGAAGATGTTTTCTCTCGAGTGACAAAGACTCGGCCCGTCCTGAATTACCCTGGATTACTGTCGTAACGCCTCACGAGTAACATCTGGATCAAAAACAAGTAACCGGGATGCGTTCCCGTGAAAGCTCGCCCACGAGCCTAAGTCATGTCGCTGGTACCGGTTGCGAGTTCCTCTAGCCCAGAACGAAACAATCCCGCTGGGTTCGGAGGTCACACGCTGCATTGGTATCGCGCTTGCACCTATGCAGTTGACCTCACCCCATCGCATATGACAAACCGTGTATCCAAAGCTGCAAGATCTTCGCAAACGCCAAGGTCCAGAGGTGTCAAGTGAAGTTCTGCGTCATCATAGCCGCGAAGGATGAGAAGCTGGGCATCCCTAAGACCGTGAGCAGCGTTCTTGCTGCGGGGGCTGACCCGGTTGACGTCTACGTTGTGGACGATGGCTCGACGGACGGAACCAGCAGCATCGCCGCATCTTTCGGAGTCAATGTACTCCGTAACGAAAAGAACATTGGCAAGGCGAAGAGCATCCTACGAGCTACTCAACACTTCAACCTGACTGAGAACTATGACATCGTCTGCTTGATGGACGCCGATACCGAAGTCAACGCGGGTTACTTTCAAAAGGGCATTGCAGAATTTCGTAACCCCGAGGTCGCGGTCGTATGCGGACGGGCGTTGAGTGTTCCGCACAACTGGCTTACCGCTTATCGCTCTTTGGCGTACTGGATTTCGCATGCCATTTACAAGGGCGGTCAAAGCAATATGGGGGTGGTCACAGTCGTCCCAGGCTGCGCCGCTAGCTTTCGGGCAGATGTGTTTGCGCAACTCGAATGGAACAGCGACACAATTGTGGAAGACATGGACTGCACCATTCAGGTTTACCGCAAGAGGCTGGGCAAGATTATCTACCAGCCCGACGCGCTGGTTTACACGCAGGATCCGAATAACCTTCGCGGCTACGTCAAGCAGATGTATCGCTGGGACGTAGGCGCATGGCAGGTAGGAAAGAAGTACGGCATGCTCAGCGGCCTGGACAGGATCGATCTTGAATACAAGTTGCTTATGGGCGAAGGAGTCCTCTTCGCAACCATCATCTTACTTGCCCCGCTGTGGTTCATTCTAAATCCAATCTGGGCGGGAAGAATCATAGCAGGAGAGTTTGTTTTTCAAGTGTTGCTCGCGACCATTTGTGCGATGTGTGACCGGCGCGCAGATGTGCTGATCAGTTGTCTAGTCTTCCCAGTAATTCGACTTATTGATTGCAGCGTGTTTCTGGCCGCGTTCTGGGGAGTGATGATTCGCCAACAACGGATTCACACGTGGTTTGCGGTAAGCCGTTACTAAAGGCAGAGAGAGAAAATGAAGAGATATTCCGACATCGGGTTTGCGCTAGGTGCCACAGTCGTGGTGCTGTTAGCGTCGCTCTGCCTCACACCATACGCCCAGGGACAGCAAAGTCCGCCTCATGCAGAACAAGGCAGCATTCTTGATGCGATCGGATTTCCTGGGCAGATGTGGATGGCGAATGGCACCTACAGCCCAGTGGAAAAGAACAATGTGATTTCCATGTGGGACTTTCAGCAGACGGCCGTGGTTTACTCCGGATGGCATAACTCCTTGACCGTCACCCCATACATGGAGTTTGGCGGGGTGCTTGACAGCGATGGTTACAGGTACGACAACCAGATTCAACCCAGCGCCGGCATGAAGGTCAACAAGCTTTTCCGCTTCGGCATTATCAGCGCGGGCACAGCCTACGCATACCAGGATAGGTTCAGCGATGCCACCGCAAGCGGCAGAACGGACTTCATTACGGACTGGTTTGGCTGGCAATCCGTCGCTAATCCGAAGAACCGCTTCCCTGGCTCCAGTTGGGCCAGCTTCGGACATACGACTCCGGTGGAACATGGCGACCTGATCGAACAGGGGTACGCCACGCAAGGCTACGTGCTCCACCGTTTCCGCCGTGGGGCGGTTATTTCCTACGGCGAGATTACGCTTGGGCACGATAGCCAGGGGTATGACTGGGAAAACAGATACATCGCTGGAGGCGGAGGGAAAGTCACCCTCTTAGTGGGCGACATTTACACGGAGTTCGGCGCCGGCATCATGCACGAAAGCCGATTTAACTCTGGTATTAGCGCCAACGGTCTCAAAGTATTTCTGAACACTTTTTACGCGTGGCATCTATTTGGAAGAAGGGGGAACAACTAATATGCTGTCCGCTGTTCCCGGACTCGGCAGTTTCTCAGGTGTTTTGCATTTGGCCGCACGCAGGCCATACATCGCGGCGCTGGCTGTGGCCGTGCTTGCAACGCTTGCCTACACACAATCGATTGCGCCTTCGATTCCGGTTCTTGCCCCACCACCGGTTCCTTCGGCTCCGATCGTACAACATACTTCGCAACCGCGAGTAACTGAAGAACACGTCGCTCGGCACATACACAGCCATCGGGAGAATCCCGTGGCAAAACAACAGTTAGCACTAAAACAACGGCCGGTGGTTTAACAGGTATTTTCCGTAGAGGACTTATCGCCATGAATCAAACAATGACCATGGGGCTGTTACCGCAGCCAAAGCTGAACTACAAGAGTTTGCTCGTTGCACTCGCTCTGCACGGCATGGTTATCGCCGGTCTGGTGCATGTTGGCCTCATCAAACCGGAGAGGATTGTGGCAGTCACGAAAACACTGGTCTACACTCCCCTGGTATCGACCGAGATCGCACCCGTTAGACCACAGCCAAAAATCAAAACGTACGAGCCGCCTGTGGTTGCGAGGCTTGTCGTGCCCAAGTTCACTCCGGTCATGCGCCCAGCTCTCGTAGACGCACCCAAATTGGAAATCAAGGCCAAGGCGCCAGACTTGACTAACACTCCAGTCCCGGTTATTAAGCTTGCACCTCAAGTACAAGTAGGCGCGTTCACTCCGACCAAGGAGAAGCCGACGTTGCCCAAGGTCCTACCTGTCGAGCAGGTACAGACAGGCGGATTCGGTGATCCCAACGGCGTCAAAGGCCAGGGAGATGGAAAGAGTCAGGTGACGATTTCATCGTTAGGATCTTTCGACATGCCCAGCGGTCCCGGGTATGGAAATGGTAGCGGCGGTGTTCACGGAAAAGCAGGCATTGTGGCTGCGTCCGGCTTCGATGCAAAACCGGACGCAACAGTTTCGAACGCAATCGTTCGTGCTCCCGTGCACGAGGCCGGCAAACCCGTTGAGATTCTTAGCCACGATAGACCCGACTACACCGAGGAAGGCCGCAAGCTTGGTATTCAGGGAGAAGTTTTACTTCGGGTACGATTCAGCGCTGGCGGCCAAGTCAGCGTGCTCAACGTGGTTCAAGGTTTGGGCCACGGACTTGATGAGCAGGCCCAACGCGCTGCCGAAAAGATCAGATTTAAACCGGCAGAAAGTAACGGACAACAAGTGGATTCAGTGGCAGTAGTCCACGTCATCTTTGAACTCGCATCTTAAGGGGACAGCTTTTATGAAAACAACGGTCAAGTTTCTTCAAGGCGCATCAGTTGTATCGTTCATACTACTGGCGGCGCTTGCCATTTCAGCCGAGGGGCAGACGGCCGACAGCCTTAGCTCCGTCAGCCTTACGGCTGCCAGCGCCACCGGCGGGAGTTCTGTTGAGGGACGAGTCACTCTCTATAAGCCCACGATGCAGGACATCGAAGTCACCCTTGCGGCAGATCCAATGACGGCGGCTAAAGTGCCATCAAGCGTGACTATTAAAGCCGGCGAGGCTAGTGCAACGTTCACCGTGACAACCATGCTGAACAAAACCACGATAGGCGGGAACGACACCGTAGTGAGTATCTATGCTAACTACGGCATGACGAAGCATGTCGACCTGACCGTTCTTGCGCCAGTCTCGTTCGACCGAATGATCGACAAGGTGATCGCCCGGGAACATTCTTTCATTGAAAATGTGAAGCAGTACCATCCCGTGGCTGAGACTTACATTCAGAACATGCAGGAAGACAAAGAACATAATGTCAAGCCCGTTTCAGATACGTACTTCCTGGGGCGACTGGACTTGAGAGAGAGCACGAACGACGAACTATTCCAGAAAGAAAAGCCCCGCGGCATGCGGCACTTCCTTTCATCGCTCGAGACTATCGAGAAGAGTGCCTTCACCCGTCATTACGTATCGAAAGGGTTCGCCACCATGGCGATCATCGACCGTGACTTCAAGAAGGACAACTACTACTTCACCTTTGTAAGGCAGGAGTTCCTGGGAGAAGTACGATGCATCGTGGTTGACGTACAACCTCGGGAGAAAGCGCCCCAGGGATCGTTCGCAGGACGTATTTGGGTTGAGGACCACGACTTCAATATCGTGCGGTTCAACGGCACATATTCTAACAAGTCAAACTACGACTCCTACTTCCACTTTGACAGCTGGCGCATGAACACGCAGCCGGGAATCTGGCTACCCTCCTACATTTACAGCGAGGAGACGTCGCGTAAGCGCGACGTCCCGCCGTTCATCGAGCCTCGCTTCAAAGCGCAGACGAGGTTCTGGGATTACGATGAGGTACACATTAAGCGTCAGTCCGAGTTCACCGATGTCCGGGTCGACGTGGCGCAAGACAGTGACGTAGCGATTCGCGCGCATGCAACCCCCTTGGAGGCGCAGCGCGACTGGGAGAGGCTGGCCGAAGACAATGCCATTGACCATTTGCAGAAGATCGGTCTTATCGCTCCTCCGGGGCCTGTAGACAAGGTGCTTCAGACGGTAGTCAACAATCTGAGCATCACTAACAATTTAGATGTGATTCCCGATGTGCGTTGCCGGGTGCTTCTAACCACGCCGCTTGAGTCGTTCACCGTCGGCCATACCATTGTGATCAGCCGAGGTTTAATCGACGTGCTACCTGACGAAGCCGCGTTGGCAATGGTCCTATCCCATGAACTGGCGCACATTGTGCTGAATCACAGGATTGACACCAAGTTTGCCTTCAACGACCGTTTCTTTTTTTCGGAGTCGATGACATTCCAGCGCATGGACTTTGTACGCAGCGCGGACGATGAGCAAGCAGCTGACAAGAAGGCGATCGAACTGCTCAATAATTCGCCTTACAAAGAACACCTGGCCTCCGCGGGACTGTTCCTGCGGCAGCTTCAAGACCGCGCGCAAGTGCTTCCTAACTTGATTCGTCCACACCTGGGCAACCCGCTCGGCAGCAAGAACACTACGCGGCTGGCACCTGTGGCGACCGCGGCCCCGAAGCTGGAAAACAACGTCGATCAGATCGCAGCCTTGTCGCTGGGAACTCGAGTCAACCTGAATCCATGGAGCAATCAGATTGAGATGATGAGCTCCAAACGCGTGGCGCTGTTGAGTCCGGCCGACAAGATGCCGCTCGAAGTGACGCCGTTCTTTCCATACCTAACCAGAATGTCCACGACACCTCCGGACCTCTCACAGTCGGCCAAGCTCGTAGGAGGAAGTAAGTAAGGAAAGCGATGACGTTAAGCGATTAGAACGACCAGGGCAACTCGAACAGTAAGTAAACAGAGATCGTATCAGGGATGTAATTCCCTGATACGATCTTGTGCTATATGAGGAGCCTAAGCGTTCGTTTGTTTTTCTTCTTTCTGCTGATTGCGAATAGCCTGGGATACGCTCAGCACCGCCGGAAAGTCGTCATCAATCAGGACTGCTCGGGGCCCGGCGGCAGCAATTTGCAGACGCTGTTGACCTTGATTCAATCTCCACAGGTGGAAGTGCTCGGCATCACCGTCGTTACTGGAAACCAATGGCGCGATGAAGAGGTGGCGCATACTCTGCGACTGCTGGAACTGATTGGCCGCACCGATATTCCGGTCGTCCCCGGAGCCGTCTTTCCACTGGTGCATCGCCGTGATGAAGCCGTTCTGTGGCAGGCAAGGTATGGAAAACTCACCTTCGCTGGAGCGTGGGATGATCGCTGGTGGCACGAACCTGATGTAATTCCGAAGCTTCCTGAAGGCGCGCCCACTACCACGCCGGCGGATGAGGACGCGGCTCACTTCCTGATTCGCATGGTGCACAAATATCCGCATGAAGTAACGATCTACGAGGGCGGACCGATGACGAACCTGGCGCTGGCCAACGCAATAGACCCGCATTTTGCCGAACTGGCCGAAGGCCTTGTGTTCATGGGAGGAAGCTTGAGTCCGCAGACCGACGACCCGGAGTTTGTCAGCAATCCGCGGCATGAATTTAATTTCTGGTTTGATCCAGAGGCCGCGAAAAGCGTGTTAGAGGCACCGTGGAAGAGGATTGCCTGCACGCCGGTGGACATCTCTGTCAAAACCAAGCTCACCGACGAGATGATTGCCGAAATCAAGAAGAGCAACAGCGCCGCGGCGCAGTACGTAGTGAAGTTTTTCATGAAGGATGAGGGCGGTTCCTACATGTGGGATGAACTTGCGGCCGCAGCCTGGATCGATCCGACGCTGATCACGAAACGCCGAACCCGCTACATGAGCGTGGACATAAACCACGGTGCAGGCTACGGAAACACGCTGACGTGGACGGACAAAGATAATCCGAAGCTTGGCGCGCGGCGTGTGGAAATCCAGATGGATTTGGATCTTGCGAGATTTAACAAGATGTTTGTGGAACTGATGAAGGCCCCGACTCCGCAAGCGCGTTGACGTGATCTTCTGTCTGGATTCCTGGTGTAGTCTGAAATTTCAGGAGGTGTGAGCCGCTGTTCTTTCCCTCTTCGAAGATTTACTATGCTGTGACAAGATTTCGTCTCGTCCAATGAAGATTCCTTGCACACTCAACTGCAGGCAATTTCGCTTTCGCCGCGAGCAAAAGCCTAAGCTCGGTTCTGCGCGAGGAGTTGTAATGCGTATATTGTTCGCCGTCAGCGTTTTCGGAGCTTCTTTTTTCTCCGTTGCGCGCGCACAGCAGACTGATCCAGCCAAGCCCGTGGTCGTGCAACCGGGTGCGCCGGGCGCGCCGAGCAAAACGCTGCCATCCTCGACGCGAGCGATCCTGCCGCCGCGATCGAAAGCCGACGTAGAGTTCATGCAAGGCATGATCTTGCATCATGCGCAAGCGGTGGAGATGACGGCGATGATTCCTTCGCACACGCAAAACAAAGACCTGCAGTCATTGGGGGCGCGTATCAGCAGTTCGCAGTTGGACGAAATCAAGTTCATGAAGCGCTGGCTGGCAGCGCGGGGCGAATCGGTTCCGAAGGCGATGCCGGAAATGCCGGGCATGGATATGTCGCAGATGACGTACAGTTCACGCACGCATATGAGCTCGATACTATGGCACTGATGCCCGGAATGCTTACGCCGCAGCAGATGGAAGCGCTGCACAAGGCGAAGGGCGCCGAATTTGACCACTTATTTTTGGTCGGGATGATTCAACATCACAATGGCGCGTTGACCATGGTGAAAGATCTGTTCGATACCGCAGGAGCTGGACAGGACGCCGAACTATTCAACTTTGCAACCGATGCGGACAATACGCAACGAGCCGAGATACGCATCATGGAAACCATGTTGAAGAAAGAGAATCCAGAGGAGAAACGATGAACCGAGTGCCCAGTCTTGCCCTGTTTGCGGTGTGGATTGCCTTTATTTCTTGTTTCGCTGTAAACCGAACGCAGGCACAGGCAGCTTCGCCCGCGGCTCCGCCACAGGAACAGACGCAGAAGCCCGCGAACCCGCCGCCGCAGGAAGGACACTAAGGACGCTGAGACGAATGAGGACAATCCATTCGCTCCAGCAGCCGGCTCCGGCGTCTGCCGCCGGGGATGACAGGCTCGGACGCGAATGATCCGCGCGCCAAGCTTTCGCCGGGACTTTATGACGCAGGCGAAGCTGCGATGGGCTATCGAGCACCTTCTTGCTGCTCAAGAAGCCGGACGCGTTTCAACTCGGAACCACGGATCCCAGACGATCCCGAAGGTGGAGAAGATCGTTGGGCAGCTCGGCATGGGGAACAACAAGAAGATCCCAAAGCCAGCGCACTTGCTGATCGCGCAACTTGCTTTTGCCAACTCCGATCTTGCCTTCCAGGGCAACCATCTGTTCCAGGGAAATTTTTATGGCGTGAGTATCTTACGATATCTCCGACCCCGGCGAAAGCGAAATTGCTGACCATCGTTGGTTTGCCCGGGCGGACAGGGGGACGTCTCGGTATACAAGAATCTGCTGTTCATGTCGGTAGAGATGCCGAATGGACGTCTGGATTGCGGCGCTGAGGGATTTCCGCCGGAACCTGCTCCGCCCGCGGACGAAGATAAGGATAAAGAAAAAGCAAGCCAATGCCGATAAAGCCAAAGATCCAATAGGCCAAGCGACGATAAGACGCAGACGCGGATAAGGACAAAGAGAAAAGCAAAAGAAAGCGCCACATCCCGGTCGCTCAAAAAGACCGTTTCCGCGGCGTAAGAATCTTCGACATTTCCGACATCAAGAATCCAAAGCAGGTTGCAGCGGTGCAGACTTGCCGCGGATCCCACACTCATACGCTGGTGACCGATCCGAATGACAAGGACAATGTCTACATCTACGTGTCAGGGACCTCATTTGTGCGTCAACCGGAAGAACTGGCCGGGTGCTCTGGGGAAAAGCCGGACAAAGATCCGAATACGGCGCTGTTTCGCATCGATGTGATCAAAGTTCCAGTGGCCGCGCCGCAGGATGCGAAGATCGTGTCCAGCCCGCGTGTATTCATCGATCCGCGCACCGGCGCGATCAATGGCCTGAATAATGGCGGCACCCATGGCAAGAAAGGCGCGGAGAAGCCGCGGACACCGACCAGTGCCATGACATCACCGCGTACTCGGCGATTGGGTTGGCGGCAGGCGCGTGCTCCGGGCAACGGAATTCTGCTCGACATCAAAGACCCGGTGCATCCGAAGCGCGTTGATGCCGTGAATGATCCGAACTATTCCTACTGGCATTCGGCTTCGTTCTCGAATGATGGCAGCAAAGTCGTGTTCACCGACGAGTGGGGCGGTGGCCTGGGCGCGCGCTGCCGTCCGAACGACCCGAACAAGTGGGGCGCGGACGCCATCTTCCATCTGAAGGACGACAAGCTGAGCTTTCGCGAACTACTACAAGCTGCCGGCCGCGCAGGGCGATACGGAGAACTGCGTGGCGCACAACGGCTCGCTGATTCCGGTTCCTGGCCGGGATATTGAAGTGCAGGCATGGTACCAGGGCGGGATTTCGGTGATGGACTTCACCGACCCGCGCAAAGCCCTTCGAGATTGCCTACTTCGATCGCGGGCCCATTGATCCGAAAACGTTGGTGCTCGGCGGCGATTGGTCCGCGTATTGGTACAACGGCTACATTTACGGTTCGGAGATTGCGCGCGGCCTGGATGTTTTCCAACTGACGCCGACCAAATTTCTGACGCAGAACGAAATCGACGCAGCGAAAACGGTCAGGTGTCTGACCTGAATGTGCAGAACCAGCAAAAGATCGAGTGGCCGGCAAAGTTAGCGGTGGCGAAAGCGTATTTGGACCAGTTGTCGAGGTCGCAGGCTCTGCCTGCAGGTCAAATCGCAAAGCTGCGGAAGGCGATCAAGAACGCAGAGAAGTCGCACCTGAGCCAGAGCAACATGGCGAAATTGAACGGCATGGCACCATCGTTGGAGAAGAGCGCCGAAACTGCTAAGACCCCGGCGGATTCAATGCGGATGCATGCGTTGGCCGACGTGCTGAAGCATCCGTCCGCATGAACTAGGATGGGCAGCGGCTGACAAATCTTAACGGTTTGGATCTCGGACACTGGGCTCGAAACCGCAAACGCTCTGGCGCCAGGCAGCCGGAGGGGCCCCGGTGATGCGGTGAATCCATCTGGTCATGTGGGCCTGATCGGAAAAGCCGGTATCGGCTGCGATTTTGCACAGGCCGTCAGAGCCTCGCGTGATGCGCAACCACGCCGTACGCGCTCGCAATTCGGCGCGTAAAACCGACGGTGTAATCCCGTATGCGGTGGCAAATCCCCGAGAAACGGTTTCGCGCGCCAGGCCGTTTACTTCCGCCCACGCACCGATCTCGGTTGATGCATTCCGAGCCAGGCCCGTCAACAACAAGTCCGGCCAATCATTTCTTTGACCGGGTGAGGGCAATCTGCTTTTTCGCAAAGTGCGTTGCAGGAGCAGCGTCGCCTCAGCTACGTCTCTTTCAGCAGTTCGCGCCAGTTCATCGACGTTGTCCAGATGATAGAGGCCGCCGACTCCGCTGGTATCTGGCCAATCCAACCTTATGAGCTTCACACCCGCTGAGATCATCTGATTGGCGTGGCAGTCCAACGCCGGATGGATCAGTACGTCGCCCGCAGTGGCGCGGATGCGGCCATTGTATCCCGATTCCTCAAAAGTGCCGTCCAGCACGACCGTCGCGTAGGCGCGCAAGTGGCGATGCCGCGGCAAGCTGAAGCTGCACGGCAAAGTCTCTACGCCGGGCGTGACGCGCCGAAAGTACGAGTTGTTAATCGCTGCGTACACGTTCGAATCGTAAAGTGAAAACCTTACCCCGGCAAGAACAATCCGGTTATATCAGAGCTCTGCAGGGTCAAATCCATTCAAGACAAGGCCGACAGAATCGTTCATCTTTAAGTTTGAACGCGTTTTGTGGGTTCAGGTTGTCCAGTAAGAAGAAGCCAGAGAAACCGATCGCTTTTCAGAGGCAACCGTGTCGGAGGTGGAGCAATGAGCAAGATAACCAGGCGGTCGTTTATAGAAATGGCCGCGGCTTTGGGTGCAACTGCGGCTTGGGGACAACCATTTGCGAACCGATCCAAAAGTGCATGGCGTGAACGTCGCGACTTCTATCCTGAGGGCGTGGCCTCAGGAGATCCGGAAAGCAACAGCGTTCTCTTGTGGACTCGCCGTCCACCAGTCAACGGGAACGTTGTGAGCAAGCTGACCGTGGAGATCGCTGAAGATGAATCTTTCAGCCGGGTTATCGCCACAGCCGAAGCGCCGATTAGCGAAACCGCCGACTGGACCTGCCGGGTGCTGGCCGGAGGATTGAAGCCGGCGAAAGTTTACTGGTATCGATTTACTGACCTGCACGGTAACGGAAGCCGGGTCGGACGAACCATTACTGCACCCACGGATGACGACGCCAGATCTGTTCGTTTCGCATTCATCTCCTGCCAGAACGCAAACCAGGGGGCACAAAATGCCTACCGGCGAATGATTTTTGAAGATGAGCACGCCACGGAAGAAAATCGTCTGGGGTTCGTGCTTCACTTAGGGGACTTTATCTACGAGATCGTCTGGTATCCCGAAGATCGTCCCCAGGGTATTTACGACCGCCGTCTGCGCGACATTGTTCGCTACGAACACGGCGAAAAGATTCACGACGTTCATATTCCCACGGATGTCGGCGACTACCGTGCCGTCTATCGGGGTTATCTGCACGATCCCGATTTGCAGGACGCGCGCGCCCGCTGGCCATTTGTCTGCATGTGGGATAACCATGAGTTCAGCTGGCTCGGCTGGCAGAGCTTCCAGCAATTCGAAGGCGTGAATCATCCTGCGCAGACGCGGAAGGTGGCCGCTAACCAGGCATTCTTTGAATACCAGCCAGCGCGATTATACAAACCGAGTGGACCATCTCTCGATCACTTCGATCCGCCTCACGTCGTCAACGCGCCAATTACTCATTTCGACGAACACGGTCTCGGTCAAGAACCCAACAATCTCACCGCCATTCACAGCCTGAAGGGATACCGGACACTGCGTTGGGGCCGCAACATGGAACTCATCATTACGGACCAGCGCAGTTACCGCTCCGAGGAACCCACTTCTCGAGCCGAAGCGAAGCCTTTCATGAGCGACGACTTCCCTGGGCTCATGCCGCAGGAAGTGCTCGACATTCTTGATGCGGGAAGCGCTTACAACAGCGGCCACCCCCCGGCGATGATCACCTACGGTGGCACCGAGATCGCGAATTTCCGCAAAGATCAACCTCCAACCACCATTCTCGGAGCAGAACAGAAAGCATGGTTCCTGGAGCGGTTGGAGAAATCAAAAGCGACGTGGAAGATCTGGGGCGACACGATTGCTACGCTCGACATGCGCGCCGACCCGCAGAACCTTCCCGCGGGTTTGACCAAAACGTGGCCCGGTGCTGGATACGCGGGATTTGACGCCAGCACCGGCACTGGCGATCACAGCACCGCGTACGTCGAGCGCGGTGAGATCTACGACTTCGTCCGCGACCACGGAATCACCGGCTTCGCGACCGTCGCGGGCGACCGGCATAGTTTCTGGGCTGGCCTCGCCGCGAAGGGTTTGCCACCGAAAGCTTTCGAACCGGTTGGCATCGCTTTCGTGACAGGCTCGATTTCTGCGCCAGGCATCGTCGAGGCGTTCGAACATGGTTTTCCGAAAGATCATCCTCTGCGCCCAGTGTTTGTGGGTCAGGGACCACATGACACCCGGCCTCAGCCGACCATGAATCTATTGCTACGGCACGGTGTGCGGTCGGCGCTGGAATATGTAAAGAGCGGAGACATCGAGAAGGCTCGCGCTTTGTCGAATCCCGGCCTGTCGCCTCACCTTTCTTTTGTCGATATGGGTGGACACGGTTACGCAGTGGTTCGTGTCACCAGCGATGTTCTGGAAGCTGAGTTTGTATGTATCCCGCGCCCGCTTGAGCGCAGTCAGCAAGCGGATGGTGGCCCGCTGCTTTATCGCAGCAGACATCGGGCTCGTCTCTGGCGCGCCGGAGAAACGCCTAAGCTGGAGATGCAGGTTGTTGAAGGCGATCCTAAATTGTCAATCTGAAATCTCCGGTGCAGGCTGGGTGGAACGTGTTTATGAAACAAGAAACCGAAGTCGTATTGACGGAGTCTAGCTGCGCCGTGCGCCCGGCTGAACCCCGCGATTGCGAGCGCCTGGCATTTCTCGCCGGACAACTCGGCTACCTGTCCACCGAAGAAGAGGTTCGCAAGCGGCTTAGCCAGATGCAGGACGCGAACCAGTACACGGTGTTTGTGGCAGAGCTACCTTCAGGCCAAATTGCGGGCTGGATTGGGCTGTACGTCCTCCGGGCTATCGAACTGGACATTTCTGCGGAGATCAGTGGGTTGATTGTCGACGAAGATGTTCGCTCTTGCGGAATTGGAAAAACATTGCTCGATGCTGCTGAACGATGGGCAAGCAGCGTTGGTTGTAATGCCATATCGGTGAGGTCAAATGTTACGCGCGATCGCGCGCACCGATTCTACGCCGTCAACGGATACGAGCACGTTAAGACCCAGAAAGAGTTGCGTAAGAAACTCTGATTGAGCCTTGGATGTAAGCGTACGCCAGTTCCAACGATGCTGACAGTTGATGACCATATCTTCCTCAGCAGTACCTTCGGGCGGGCATGGGCATCAGTCTGAGGAAGATTCCGCGGACATCACAGAAGGAGCAATGGCCCCGGTGCGTTTGCGGAAGGAGTTGAACGTCTTCGATGCGGTCGCTGTGGTGGTTGGCACCGTCGTCGGGTCGGGGATTTTTCTCTTGCCAAGTTTTGTTGCGGCGCAATTGCATTCCCTTGCCGCGGTCTTGCTCGTATGGCTGGTGGGCGGGCTCTTAAGCCTGTTCGGCGCCTTATCGCTGGCTGAGCTCGGATCAATTTATCCCGGAACGGGCGGCCTTTGCACTTACCTGCAGCACGTTTACGGCCCGCTGCCTGCCTTTCTCTATGCCTGGGCGCTGCTTCTCATGATTCATACTGGCAGCATCGCCGCGCTGGCCGTGGCTTTCGGCATCTACGTCAGTCAAGTTCTGCCCTTGAGCATGGTTGAGCAGAAGGTGTTAAGCGTGCTGTTGATTTTGGGATTCACGCTAGTGAGCTGCCTTGGAATTCGCGGAGGAAAGCTCGTGCAAAACCTCATCGCGGTTGCCAAGGTCGGCGGGCTGGCAGGAATCATCCTTCTGCTGAATGCTAAAGGTCCGCGTCCGGTCCACTTTTTCGAAGGGGCTGCGAGTGCGCATGGTTCAGCATTTTCGATCGCAGGACTTGGTACTGCTTTAGTGGCAGTGCTGTGGGCCTACGAGGGTTGGCATGTCGTGTCGTTCGTTGCCGGAGAGATGAAAAAGCCGAAAGTAGATTTGCCGAGGAGTCTTTTTTACGGCACCGCGATCGTCACGCTGATCTATTTGGCGGCCAACCTCGGCTACTATCGCGTACTGCCTGCGGGGGAAATTCGCGGAAGTAACGCGGTGGCGGCTCTGGCAGTTGGGAAGCTTCTCGGCCCGATCAGCGCGAATTCCATCTCCATTTTGATCCTGGTTTCGATTCTTGGTGCCATGAATGGATTGATACTCAGCGGACCTCGTGTTTCCTTTGCGATGGCGCGCGAGGGTATATTCCCCGCCGTTTTCGGACGATTGAGCGATCGCTATCGCACGCCCATCGCGGCGCTGGCGGTCCAAGGTGTTTGGGCAGCCATGCTTTCCGCTTCCGGCAGTTACCAGCAGCTTTTCACCGACGTCGTCTTCACCGCATGGATTTTCTACGGACTGGCAGTTGCGGGCGTTCTGGTGCTGCGGCGTTCTCAGCCGAGGTTGAAGCGCTCGTTTTCCGTCCCCGGATACCCGTGGCTTTCGCTGCTCTTCTGCGTTGCAGCAGCAGGCGTGATTCTTGGCACCTTGATTGCGCGACCTTTGGGCGCAGCGATAGGCCTTGGATTGGTGGCCAGCGGTATTCCAGTCTATTTCCTCTGCATCAAGGTTCAGTCGGCGAGTGCGGCAGAATGATCATCTTGCGCGAGGCCAAAGAGATGGCAAGCGCTTCGGAGAGTGCTGTTCAGACGGGGAGATAGACAGGAATGTTACGTCGCTCACGCTTCGATTAGGAGATTTCGGATGGAGAAGATTGAGGCTTATCGGCCTCGCTCTGGTCAGCTCCACTCCACGAGTCTCTTCGCCGCACAGTCGGTACATGTGGTTAGGTCTACTTGTTGCTACCGTTCAGGGCATGAAGAGCGTTGTGCGCTTCGTCGAGTTTTGGGTCGAGGTGGAGAGCCTGCTCGTAAGCATCACGCGCTTCTGATATCTGGCCGCGTTGCTGCATGAGCTGACCTAGTCGCAAGTAGCCTTCGCTGGAAGGGGACTCAGCGACATTTCGGATCGCTTCGGAGAAATCGATTTCGTCCAAGGCGTTCTTGGCATTCACGACGCGAGGGTCGATTCGCAACGCCTGCTGATAGCTTTCTCGCGCCTTGGAGTAGTTTCCGCGTTCGCCGTACAACCTCCCGAGAGTTTGATAGGCGACGACCAGCATCTTGGGATCGGGCTCCAGGGAGATCGCGCGTTCGTACTCTGAGATTGCATCTTGCGGATGTGAGTTCAGCGCAAGATCGGCGGCCAGATTCAGATGGCCCCCCGGATCCAAAGGCCTGATGCGCACGGCATTCCTCAGGTGCGGTAACGCTTCTTCAGAACGATCCGACATTAGAAGCGCAGCGCTCAGATTTTCTTCGGCGAAGAAGTTGTCCTTTGTAACATTCACGGTATGCAGCCAGAGATCGTATGCGCTCTGCCAGTATCGAATCTGCTCGCTGGTGAAGAGCGAGAGAATAATCAGGACGGCTGCGGAGGTCTTCACACTTGACGGGAAACTGAGATGCCTGCTCTCAGCCAACTCAGCAGCGCTCCACACCGCCATCAAAAAGATTCCAATCATGGGGATGTAGGCATAGCGGTCAGCCATAGCTTGCTCGCCAACCTGGATCAGCCCAATCACCGGAACCAGAGTGCCGAGGAACCAAAGCCAGCCGGTCACCAGATAAGGACGAGACGCGCGATCTCGCCACACCAGTGCGCTTATACTGACCACGAACACCGCGGCCAGGCCCAGTTGCCAGCCGGTAAGCGCGCTGGGGTAGGGATAGAAAACTGCCAAACGCGCCGGCCAGAATCCTTTCCATACATACATCGCGTAGGCGTAAACGGCGTTCTCCAATCGCACCCAGAGAGGAAGAACCAGATGCATGGAGCCGTAGGAGCGCTGCGCGAAAATGGTTGCCATTGCATCTGCGGCAGATAGCGCTAACAGAGGCAACTTCTCGACGACGAGCCGGGAGAAGGGAACTTGGGACACCGGTAACATACTCCCAGGATTCACGTTTCCGGGTCGAATCTCTTGATCTCTATCTCCGAGCCTTGGAGATGACGGCTCGCTCCATCCCTGGATTCGCCGCAAGGGCCAGTAATCGAGCAGCAGGAGCACGCAGGGCAGTGTGATGATCATGGGCTTGGCGGCGAGTCCCAGCAGGAACAGCGCCGCTACAACGACGTAACGCTTGACGCCCGGTCTGACGGCGTACCAGCCATAAGCGCCGAGAGCAAGCAGGAAGAAAAGCGTGCTCAGAACGTTCTTGCGCTCAGCCACCCAAGCGACTGACTCCACATTAAAAGGATGCACTGCGAACAGTGCCGCCACCAGCAAACTGCGCCCTGCGGCTCCGGTTGCGCGCATCAGTAGCAGGAACAGCAGAATGACGTTAAACACATGCAACACGAGGCTTGTGAAGTGATGCCCAGCGGGGTTCAGACCATACAGTTCGCAATCCAGAGCGTGCGACAGCCATGTCAGCGGGTGCCAGTTGGAGTACTCGGTCGATGTGAGAGCCCAAGCGACGGTCTTCCAAACCAGACCTGCCTGGACATGTGCGTTGTTTATGACGTAGCTGTCGTCGTCGTAGTTAAAGATGAACGGGTGACTGATGATCGGACTGTAGAGAGCGAGGGTTACGACAGCTAAGAAGGAACAGATGATAAGATCGCGTTTCCCAGGGGACGCAAGCAAAGTATTCCAAGCAGCTTGCACGCGACCGCCCCTGCTAGCCGTGGCAAGTTTGCCCGCGGTGTCTTTTTGCCTGTTCCCCGATCCGGCACGTGTATGCATGTTGAAAACCGAAGACAAGTGTGGTGCGGTTGCGACTCCAGCAGAGGCATTGTATACAGTGGGTTGCCATCCAGCTAATTCGCTGCAAAGAACTGCATGAATTCGACCCGATTCGGGTCGATGTGGTAAGCCCTTCCGTAGGAGGGTTTTCCCTTGACACGGAATGTTCCGTGGACCAAAATCTTTCCTGCTGTGCGGACCCATAGTTTTTCGACCCGTCGCAACGGGTTTGAACCTCTCCGCTCGCAGCGAGCAAATGCTCCGAAGCCGCCAATTCGTAGTGGTTTCAATGCTGGTTGTGGCAGCGGCTCTGTGTGGGGCCAGTGATAATAAATCGCACCACAAACCCGCCAACTCCGCCGAAGAGGTCCAGACAGACGTAATACCCGCCTTGGAGACTCAAGAACAGATTGCTCCTCGGCTCGCTCCGGAGCAGATGCCTCCACGGCCGCCGCAGGTCAGTTACTTGAATGGCCAGCTTCTCGTCGTTGCGCATAATTCGACTTTGGCCGACATTCTGTCTGCGGTCTCCAGCCAAACCGGCGCGGTAATTGAAGTGCCGCCGGGGAGCGGTGGCGAGCGGGTTGCCGGCCGAATCGGCCCCGGTCCGGCGCGGGATGTGCTGGCCGCGCTGCTGAACGGATCGCAATTCGACTACATAATTGTCGCATCGCTCCCCAATCCGGCTGGTATTGAGCACGTGGTCCTTATTGCTAAGGCCGACTGGTTAGAAGGCTCAGATCCGAAGGACAACCCGGTGGTTGCCGTCAACCGGCCGGATCAGGAACCGTTTCAGCAGATCGTTCCTCCAGCTAAGTTAGCCCAGCCGCAAGATGCGGCAGAAGATATTGAGGATGATTCGGACCAGCCGACCACGGAGCAGATTTCTGTAGCGCAAGACCCTCCTGCGGGGGATGGTGTGGTGGTACAGCCCTCAGTCCAGCAACTCTCGCCAGGGGAGGCGCCGCAAGTGTTCCCGCCACAAACCGGGAGCAATCCGCCGCCGGGCAATGGCGCTACTCCGCCGCCGGGGTCTCCTAGTCCTCACGCCCCCCACAACTAACTTCTTTTCACAAGTTATTCCCGCTCATTCGTGCGGACTCTGCCGCCAGCGATCGGTAGCGGAGGTGGCCATAGTTGCCGATCGCCTCCGATCAAAGGGAACACTCGTTCGATCTTTTCAAGAACAAAAAAAGAGGCGACGGGTTGCCCGTCGCCTCTGAACTAAAGCTCAACCTCCGTTAATTCCCACCCTTTGTAGTTGCTTCATAACCCACGCCGCCGAAGGCGCCGGATCCGTAACGGCCGACGATGACGAGTTTGTCGTTCAGACCATCACCACGCGTGTCAGCAGTGGTGGGGTCGTCAAACGAGTAGTATTTCCCGGCGTGACGCAGAACCCCGTGACTGACACTGGAGCTATCGAAATAGGTGCCTACGATGTCTCCTTTGTTATTGGGTGTGTGGATGGCCGTGCCAAGCGATCCTGCCCCCGGCGCGCTAAACGCCTTGTAGGTTTTGCCCTTGTCGGCTGTAGTGTACGACGAGTAACCACCGGCGGTATTGATGCCGTAAACGGTGATTACGCCGGCGTTGTTGATTCCCCAAGCTGTAGGAGTCGTGACATTCGGCGGGTTCAGCTTGGTGAGCGCCTTGCCCACCAGCAAGAATGCATGCTGGACGCCTGCCGAGTTGACGAAGGCGCCTACCAGGTTGCCTTTGTCGTTAATCCCGTTCACATTCACGTTCACGGCGTTCGGGATGGTGACGTTGGTAAACTTGCCTTTGGAGTACGTATACCCTATTTCAGTGCCTCCGTTGACCGTGCACCAGCCCGCAGCGACACCCGCAGAATTGATGGCATAGAACGACGTGCCCGTCGTTCCGGGCGTGCCCGCGCAGTTTGGATGATCAGCCTTGGTGACCTTCGTGCCATTCAGGATCATGCCGTGCTGGATGCCGGTGCTATCGACATAATCGCCGGCGATCACACCACTGTTGTTGATTCCATACGAATCCGTTTCCTGAGCTGCCTTATACGAGTGGACGTCTTTGAAAGTAAACGTCAACGTTGGCGCAGCCGCCGTACCTACGGATACACACAAACCTACTACGAACGCTGTGAAGATGGTTTTGCCCCTCTGCATTGTTTTTCTCCTTCGTAAAGTGATTGTTGTTCCCCTTTTCCTGCGCGAACATGCCGCGCAAGCATGAAATCCGACGGCGGAACAGCGTGAAAGGCCCGCTGGTTGTGGGCACACACTGCGAGTGGGGAAATTCGCAGAGCACACCCATGGGCAGACAGTCTCTGCTTAGCTGAACAGGCTGTCAATATGCAAGTTCTTGCATGCTCTGAGGACTTGAGATTTTGTTGAATTACAAACGTATGCCGCGTACGGCGCGGTTCCAGAGAACAGCAGCAATGCAGGGGGAATCAGTGATGACGTGTGCAGCGTTCAGGAAATGTGCGCTTTGCGGCTAAAAAGCAGGAATACGACCACTCGGGTGAGCTCAATTTTAGGAAGTGTAATCCTGCACCCGCGGCATCAATATGCATTCTTACTTCTAAACATGCGGAGCAAGGTCATCGTGATGATTTGCAGATCGAACGTCAGGCTCCAGTTGCGGAGATAGTACAGATCGTACTCGACGCGTTTTGCAATGGAAGAGTCCCCGCGCCATCCGTTGATCTGAGCCCACCCGGTGATACCGGCCTTAAATAAATGGCGGGAATTGTAACGGTCGATCTCTTCCAGGAAACGCTCCACGAAGTAGGGACGCTCCGGACGGGGTCCAACAATGCTCATGTCGCCCCGGAGAACGTTAAGAAATTGAGGGAGTTCATCGAGGTTAGTCCGGCGCAGAAAAGCACCCACAGTCGTACGTCGCGGATCCTCCTCGCATGTCCAGCGCGTGTCTCCTTCCTCGCGGCTGCTCCCGTTCATGGTGCGGAACTTGAACATCCGGAAGACCCGTCCGTTTAGACCCACTCGATCCTGAACAAAGAAAACAGGTCCACGGCTTCCTAGTTTTATGGCTGCGGCAATGAGCAGGGTAATCGGCAGAGTAAGCAACAGGACGGCAATGGAGAAGGCGACATCAAATATACGCTTCTGGAACAAGTAGGAGCCCGTCTCGGCCAAACTCGGCCGAAGATCAAGCATATGAAATCCGCCCAGGTCAATCAGGCGGTCGCGGAGGACAACGCCCTCACCCAGATCGATTACGACCCTGGTGGGAACACACAGCTTCTCCAGCAACGGCGCGATCTTCTGAACATCGCTCAAGCGACCTGCGGGCAGCGCGATGACGACGTCATCGATGGAATTTCCATTGGAAAATGCGGGCATCTGATCCAGTTCGTATACTGGGCCATCCACCACGACCTCCTGATCTGGAAGCCGCACAAACCCCATGACCCTGCAAGGTAAAACCTCGCCGTGCAATAGCGAGGTCCCGACGCGCCGGGCAAAACGATCTGTTCCCACTATCAGAATCTTGACTTCGTTTCTGCCATCTTTGCGCAAGACTTCCAGAAAGACCCGGAAAATGACACGAAGAGCAGTGGCCAGGCCGAACAGAGCAGCAGCACTGATGCCAACGACCAGTCGCGAGTAACTGGCCTGCCGATACAGAAACCCTGCTGCCATAACCACGGTGTACGTGAATGCAAGGGCTTCCAGCAATCGTCGGCTTTTCCCGCCGGGAGTGTACAACTGCTCCACGTTCCAAAGACCTGACTCTTCGGCGGCAATCGCCCAAACGATCGTGGTCAAAAGCAGAACGCTCCAGTACGAAGGCAGGTCAGCCGGAGGAGTTCGCGAGAATAAAAAGTTGAAGCCGAAGCGAAGCTTTACCGCGATGAAGTAGGCACACGCAGGCAGTAAGAGCGTTACAATTTTCAGATACAAACGAGCAAAACTAAGGCGACTGCGAATCATGACGTCTCACTTTCGCCCCCTGGAACTGGTCTCACAGTAGTTATGAACTAATTCCGTCGGGTTGTCCAGCGCCAAGGTACATTGCGTCACTAGAGATGCATCCTACGGGATACGTGTTGGTGGCAAACCCGCGACCAAACATAATGTTGCGGTCGATGGTGTCGGTTTGTCGTCCCATTTCGCCCTTAGCAAAATTGTGAATCTGAACCTTGAGCGATCCCGATTAACCTCAAGCAAAGATAGGGTTTGATCCGGAAACCCATGGCGCGGGTCGCTGGTTTTCTAAATCATTGGGTTGAAGCCCTTCGTGTGAACCCGAGGGGCCAGAACGACAACTGTAACGAGGACGTAACATTTGATTGTCTGGTCGACGCAATGACCGGAAAATTCCACACCTCGTATTGCACGGATGCAGAGAGGCTGAAAGTGGATCGCGGCCAAAACTCGGCACGAACGTTCGCGTCTGCCAATGTGCCTCCGTTGGGAATAAATTGCTGGCTGACTTTCTGATGCCGAAACCCAAATTGGAGTTTGTTGCGGGGACTGAACCAGTAGTTCGTCCAAGCCTGAGCGCCCTGTCCCTGTCGTCCCATCCAACTACCCATCAAGTGACCGGCATTCTGAAAACCTGTGATCCAACCTCCGTCCCAGTAAAAAGCTCCGAATGCAACATCGCCGCCGCTAGAAGGGGGGTCGGTATAGCCACCTTCGATGCGAAAATCCAACTTGGGGATCTTGGGCAGCCGGGGAATGTATATTCCGGCCAACCAAGCCGCAACGTCTGGTCCGATGATCGGAGAGATTTCGTCGTGTTCGGCGAGACCTTCAGCGTAGAGAGTCATTCGGTCGCGCAACCCGGGAACCCGATAACTGAAATCGATTCCGGAACGGCGTGCTCCTGGTTTTTTCGGGTTGCCAGCAAACGTGTTACCGGTCGAGAACACACTCCTCAAGAATGAATGCAGGGTTAATGGATAGCCAGGTCCTCCGTAATCGGTGGTGCGCGACAGGCCAATCTCGAGGTTGGAGGTCGGCTTAAAACTGATTCTCTCGCCGTGAACAATCGGCTGCGGATTCAGCGATTGACCGTATTGGCCCACAAGCCCTGCGGGACTGTTCAGAAATTCATATCCTGAATACTGCCCGATAAAAGCTTCCATGCGCATCGGTCCAAGCAACCCGAAGATGCTCGGAAGCGTGAAGGGTGTGACGCGATTGACGCGAAACATGCGGATCGGCGCTGCGTTATCGCTGAACATCAGCGGCCCGCCCTGTGACGGACCCCACCACAAGCTCTGGTTTCCGTAGGAAAGCTGCCAATTGGAGAGATTGAGTGCGACATAGGTGTCCAAAAACCGGGCCTGGTTGAAGGTTGGCGTCGGCGTGTCGGGCGGCGCTGGGAAAGGCGCGGGAACCCCACTGCGGCTGAAGTCGGCCTGGGATATGGCATCGAGAGCGGTCAACGGCAAAGCCGGCGCCGAGGGGGAATGCTGAAACTCGCCGCGAACGTAGACTGCGAGAGGACCATACTCCCCCCACCCCGAAAGTCCCGAAACGCCATTAAAGCCCTGTTCCTCAGGCCGGCCAAAATCATTTACGATTGTCTGCCCAAAGTGATCGCCATCAGTAAGGGGTTTGCCGGAGATCTCTGTGGCTCGTGTGTAGGCGGATTCAAGGCGAAGTTCAGCATTCTCTCCGCCGGCAAGCAAACTAACTTCCCAGCTAAATTCCTTCTGCAGAGTGCGGTAAAGCCGTGCTTCCTCGCTCCCCGCCGCGGCATCTTCAGCGATGCGAGCGGAAGCTTCTTGAAGCTGTCGCGCGCACTCTATGCGCGTCCAGGGACGCATATCGGCAAACCCGGTATGAACGTACCCGAGGGCGGTGAGACGATCTAAAGCAGGGTAGATCCAACTATCCAGGGACACATAGGGCGACCCCATATTGCGCGCGTCTCGACTGGTATCCGTGTCACCATTGCTGAACGTGCCCCATTTGGCAATATCTGCATCGCTGTAGTGCGAGTGGGAGTGGAAAACCTGCCGTCCCAGGTACCACCCCAGAGCGCTGCCTACCAATACGTCTGACACGAAGTGCTTCTGCCCCACAACCCGCGCGGCGCTGACCCCTGCGGCGCCCCCGTAAGCCAGCAACTCGGTCAGAGGGCCGGGATACTCATGGGCAATCACACTGGCAATCGCCCAACT
Organism: uncultured Acidobacteriaceae bacterium; assembly: GCA_963841125.1. GTDB lineage: Bacteria > Acidobacteriota > Terriglobia > Terriglobales > Acidobacteriaceae > Sulfotelmatobacter. The sequence continues at coordinate 244,674 of CAWJBH010000003.1, read as the reverse complement.
GATGGCCGCATGTTCCGAAGGAAAAGAAGCTCCGCCTTGAAAGAACCGGCCCCGGCGGTCGCCGGTAAATGGTTGTTCCCGTCCCAGTGCATACTTGAAAATTTCCGCATCCAGCAAGGCGTCAACGCCGGCTTCTACGCTGAGGAGTCCAGTCTCGCGTTCCTGATCCTTGTGCGCGAAATGCCCCATCAGAAACATTCCGCCGCCGACGCCTGCCATCGCTGCCAGTCCGGCATTGGAAAGGGTAGCCGCGTGTGAAACCGTCGAGGGATTCGTAGGAACGTGTTTTTCGATGGCCGTGTCGCTCGCCACCAACGCGGCGCCGGCAAAAGCCAGCGGTACCGCCCAATGCAAGTCCGTCTCGGTCATGTGGAACGGCGCCGACCAGAAGTTTTCCTGGTCCAGTAAGAGATTGCGAGGAAGTGATTGCAGATTGACCGGGGGCAGCGAGAAATCAGAAGAGTGCACCTCGGGTCTGGGCAAAGCAGAGGGAGCATCGTTGTTGGCGGGCCGATCCTGTGCGCGGGCGATGGAGCTCCAGCCTACGACTACAGCCATTAGCCAGCACTTTACGAGAATAGCGTTGACGTAGCGATATCCGGTCTCTGGCCTTGGAGTCAAGGTTTCAGGAAACTTCATCTCACGTCTCTTTCAAAATCTCTGCTCCACGGAAGCCCACTGGAGTTGGGGGTGACACATGGTAATTGTTTGTATTCGGAAGATGCGGACCTTGAATGCTTATCAGGATCTCGAATGCTTTCAAAGCTAGCACGAAACCGAATCAGACCCAAGAAACGGCTGAACGAATCGTAGAGATACACTCAGGCCGTGCTGGCATGCAGATTGAGTTTACAGGTGCGGACCCTGATAGAATCACTCTCAAGTTAAAGCTGCGAATCCGATGATTCAAACGGAAATCCAACACGAACCGAGTGTCAGCGCAAGTAGCAATTTGTCGCAGGAAGAAGCCGATGTTTCCTTGCTTGATATGCTCGTTCTTCTTCTGGAGCGCAAGCGCTTCATCGTCCGCTTTGTGCTGATAGCCGCTGTGTTGGCAATCGTGGTTGCCTTCGTGCTGCCCGTGCGATACGAGGCCAAGATTGTGCTCCTTCCTCCCGCACAGAATTCGTCCATAAGTTCGGCAATCCTGGGGCAACTCGGAGGTTTGGCATCGTTGGGATCGCTGGCCTCGCTGGCTGGCGGGAGCCTTGGCAAAAATCCGGCCGATATGTACGTTTCTTTCCTGACCAGCCGGACCGTCGAAGACTCGATGATCCAGCGGTTTGGCTTGATGAAGGAGTACCACAAGAAGCGAATGTCGGACACGCGAAAGGAATTTGAGCACCGCACGACGGTCATGGCCGGCACCAAGGACGGGCTGATCCGCATCTCTGTCGAGGACAGCGATCCGAAGCGGGTGGCGGAGTTGGCCAATGGTTATGTGGAAGAATTCCGGAGACTCTCGGCCTCGCTGGCAATCACTGAAGCGGCGCGGCGGCGGCTATTCTTTGAGCAGCAAGTGCAGCAGGCCAGGGACAAGCTAACCGAGGCCGAAGAGGCCATGACCAAGACTGAACAATCCACTGGGGTTTTGCAGATTGACAGTCAGGCACGATCACTCATCGAATCCGCTGCCATCCTGCGGGCTGAGGTCGTGGCCAAGCAAGTGCAGATTGAAGGCATGCGATCTTTCGCCACCGACAACAACCCCAATGTCATCCTCGCCAAACAGGAACTTGCCGCGCTGCAATCGCAACTCGAACATGTAGCGGGATCGCACAGCGACACCGGGTCGGACATCAATCTTTCGAAAGGGAGAGTGACACAATCCGGAATGGAATACCTCCGTCGATTTCGCGATCTCAAGTACCAGGAGACTGTCTTCGAGTTGCTGGCAAAGGAATTTGAAATCGCTAAGCTTGACGAGGCCCGGGAAGGGTCGATTATCCAAGTGGTGGATGCTGCCGTGCCTCCGGATAAAAAGTCTTCTCCGCATCGGACTCTGATTGTGATGGTGAGTACAGTCCTGGCTTTTTTTGTGGCCGTGTTCTGGGTCTGGCTGCGGAAAAGGTTGGACGCTGCCTTCGAACTGCCGGAGAATCGGCAACGCCTGCGAACAATCAAAAAGCTCTGGAAAGCGAAACCGGAGGCGGTGTAAGAGTGTCTTGAGCCTATGTTCCGGTTATGACTGTCATTTTAGGTCATCAACTTCGATACGGGCTTCCCTGTATTTGCCGCATAGCCTGATAGGCTTAAGATATACTTCATCTATGCGTGTTTTGTTTTTGAATCCACCTTTTCATCCCCGTTTTTCGCGGGAACAGCGAAGTCCTGCAGTCACAAAGAGTGGGACGCTGTATTACCCCAAGTGGCTGGCGCACGCAGCCGGGGTCGCGATCAAGAATGGGCATGATGTAGATTTAGTCGACGCTCCCGCTTGCGGAGTATTCCGTGCAGGCGGTCATCGACCGTATCGGGTCCAAGAACATAGAGGCCGTAGTCTGCGATACTTCCACCCCCAGTATTCTCAATGACGTCCGCGTTATCGAGGCTCTGGTTGCCGCCAAGCCCTCGCTGCATGTGCTGCTGGTCGGACGTCATGTATCGTCACTCCCGAAGGAGACGCTCGCCATGTCGGCCTCGCTGCAGGCTGTCGCCGTCCGCGAGTACGAATATACGGTGCGTGACTGGCTGGAAGCGAAGGCTTGTGGCGCCGATCTTTCCGCAGTCGATGGCCTGGTGTGGCGTCGCGCAGCAGCGGGCGAGATCGTCAGCAACAAGGCGCGCGAAGCCATCAAGAATCTTGATGAGCTGCCTTTTGTCTCTGAAGTCTATAAGCGATTTCTGCGCACGCCAGACTACTTCTACGGCCACTCGCTATGGCCGCTTGTCGTCTTCGATAGTAGCCGCGGATGCCCGTATCACTGCTCGTTCTGCGTCTACCCGCAGGCCTTCAGCGGGCATACCATGCGCTACCGCTCGGTGGCGAATGTGGCTGACGAGTTTGACTTCGTCTCCCGCGAAATGCCTGAGATCAAGACCGTGATGCTGGAAGACGATACCTTCATCATCAGCAAGCCGCGCACGCTGGAATTGGCCAACGAATTGATCCGCCGCGGCAACAAACTTCCATTCGACGCCAACTGCCGCGCCGACATCGGGTCCGAGGGCGAACTGCTTTCCAAGCTGCATCAGGCCGGGGCTCGCCTGTTCTGTGTCGGGTTTGAGAGTGGCGATGTCGAAGTCATCAACGGTATGAAGAAGAACAATGATGACCGCCGCGACGCCAAGTATCACGAAGAGGCCCATCGCTTTGTCCGGCGCTGCCGCGAGTCGGGCATCATGGTGCATGGCTGCTTCATGGTCGGAAATCTGAATGAAACGCCGGCCAGCATGGAAAAAACGCTGGGCTTCGCCAAGAAACTTCAGCCTGATACCGCCCAATTTTTCCCGATCATGGTGTATCCGGGTACGACCGCGTACGAGGAGGCCAAGAAGCGCGATTACATTCAGATCGAAGACTGGGGCGCGTGGCTAACAAAAGACGGCCTGCACAACAGCGTCGTCACCCTGCCGAACATCACGCATGAGCAGTTGGTGAGTTTCTGTGACCGGGCGCGGCGGAGTTTTTATCTCAGTCCTTCGTATCTTTTCTACAAGATGAAACAGTCGCTGAAAGATCGCCGCGAACTGCAGCGCAATCTTAAGGGCTTCATCACGCTGTCGAAGTACTTGTTGCGCGGCAGCCAGCACGAAAAAACCGAGGCGCCCCGGCAGACGCCTCGCCAGGGTGGCATAGGTCCAGTCGCAAGCGTTCCAGGTAGCGACTAGATTGCGGTCGCCTGCGTCGTTGCTGTTGGGCGCTCGACATTTAATCCTCGGTCTGCTTCCACGCCGGTTTCATTCGCGCAATCCGCAGGGGGTGAACTATCGAAGCTAAGTCAGTGTCGATCATCATCCCGACATTCAATGGCGCCTCCCGCATCAACAATTGTCTCGACGCATTGCTGAAGCAGACGGCCGAGCGGGATGCGGAAATTCTAGTCGTCAACGACGGCTCGACCGACAATACGGCGGACGTGGTAACGCGTCACGCCGGGATTCGCCTTGTTTCCCAGGCGAACGCGGGGCCAGCGGCGGCTCGCAATCGCGGCGCCTCGGAAGCCCGGGGGACGATCATCCTGTTCACTGACGATGATTGCGTGCCCATGCCGAACTGGCTGGACGCCATGATCAAACCCTTCGACGATCCAGAGGTCGTCGGAGCGAAGGGCGTGTACCGCAGTCACCAGAAGAGTCTGGTTGCCCGTTTCGTGCAGATCGAGTACGAGGACCGTTACCGCATGATGGCGGATCTCGGAGTCCATCGATTTTATCGACACATACTCTGCGGCGTTTCGCCGCGACCGCTTCCTTGAGATGACGGGTTACGATACCTCTTTCCCGGTGGCCTGCGCCGAGGACGTCGAACTCTCTTACCGGATGTCGGCGCGCGGCTGGAAGATGAAGTTCGTACCCACGGCGATTGTTTACCACACGCACCCGGACATGCTCTCGGCTATATCTCAAGAAGAAATACAAATTCGCTTTCTGGCGCGTGCTCGCCGTTCGCAAGAATCCCAGCAAGGCAGTGAAAGACAGCCATACGCCTCAGCTTATGAAGCTCCAGCTTCTGTTCGCGCCAGCGCTTGCTGGTTGCGGCAGCATTCGATCTGGTAGTGAGGCCGGCGGTCCTTGCGTCGGCGCTCGTACTTGCGGCCTTTCTGCTCAGCACGCTGCCATTCGTGATGCGCGCGGTCCGAAAAGACCCTGTCGTCGGATTGCTTTCTCCGGCACTGCTTGCCGCGCGAGCCTGTGCGCAGTTGCTAGGCGTAACTGCCGGATTGATCTATGCCCGCAGAAAGCCCGCCGCCACAGCGGCCAAGTCACCCGCCTGAGGCGGCAAAGCTTCGGTGACCTTATAGCCCATCGTGTACCCGCTTGGTGGCTTCAAGAAATGCGCGTCCCCACTTCTGGCATGGTTCCAGATGGCAGCCTTCACCCCACTCATTCCAGGCATTCAAGAAGACCCACCGATGGCCTTCTTTATCAAGTCGAGTTCTCTCGACGGCCTCTCGCAGCCACACTTCATATTGCTCAGGCGTCGAATTCCTCAACATATGGGCCCTGTTTTTACGACGCGGGGAGTTGTCCCACATGGGAGTGACGCACTCAAAACTGCGATAAGGAGTAGGCGAAGAAGCTTTCCAATGTCTGTAAAGATCGCGGTAGTGATAGACCCTGTCAAGCCGCGCCGGACTACCTATTAGGGCGCGTAAAGCACGAACGGCTTTAGGAGCGTAAAAACTGTAGAAACTATAAAAGTTTGGCTGAAAACGCACGGCCGCATCGAATCCGATCTTTGAGTAATCCTCGGGGAGCCGAACGTAATTGCTTTCGATATTCACAAGGAACAAGTCCCCCAGGCCAGCCTTCCTGACTTCCGCCCGCCACGTCTCTGCGGTCCGGTGTGGTTCTGGTAAGAGCTCGGTTCTATAGAGAAGAACAAGCGGCTTTCCTTCAATCTGAATGTAGCGCCGGTCCGCCAGTGTGGGGATCAGGTGCCGAATGTGAGCAACATCGTCTTCAGGTGAATATCGCTGCTCAAGCAGGATGTTTCTGACATCACCTTGCCATGTTCTCGTCCAATCCTCGTTGGCCCAGCAGATGCAAAAAGGGAAATCGGGTCTACCCAGCTTCAAGACTTCGTCGAGCGGTCGTTCCAAGATGCGCTTTCCGTTGAACCAATAGTGGTAGTAGCAGAATCCGTGAATGCCGTACTCGCTTGCGAGGTCTGCCTGAGCCTCTCGCGCTTCGGGCAGCCGCAAATCGTAGAAACCGAGATCAGCTGGCAGGTGCGGTTGATAGTGCCCACGAAATCTTGGCCGTGCCTTCACGACGTTGGTCCATTCGGTAAACCCTTTGCCCCACCATTCATCGTTGTACGGAGTGGGATAGAACTGGGGAAGATAAAAAGCGATGAACCGCGGGGGAATTGGCGCCGCGTTTTCCATCAGAGGCGTCTTGTCTCTGAGTTTTTCGATCATTGTGCCGATAATATCCTTCGCACCTCAATAGTCTGAGGAACAATGATGCAGACGGCATAAGCGACAATCGTTCCCGAAACGATGCCGATCAATCCAAATTCCCTCCCTAATAGAATCGAGGCCGCGACATTCACGACTGCGCCGATAGAAGAGTAAATTGCCTTGCCCCTTCACTCGCCCGGCCGCTCCCAATAGGCATGACTCGCACCAACTCAGCACAGCCAGTAGGCTCCATAGAGCCATCGCGAACACCAGGGCGTGGGAGGGCACTGCGTCCGGGCCTGCCCAAAGAGCAATGAATCGTCTGGCGACCACGACGAGGATCGCGACCAAAACCAAGGTAGAGCCGACAGCAAGCTTCACATTGTATCGATAGGTGTTCCGGATCCACTCGAGATCCCGCCGGGCAAACGCATCGGAATAGGCCGGCCACAGTGCCGGAATCGCCACCACCTGAAGCAGATAGGAATACGAAAAGAGTCTCCAGGTGACGCTATACGGAGTGACTTGCCGCGCACCTAGAATCTGGGCAATGATCAGGTTATCTGTCTGGAACAGAATGATTCCGGCGATCTGTACTGCAAAAAACGGAAGCCCAGTGTTCAACAATTCGCTCATGTGCTGGCGCGGAATACTTCGAAGCGCAGGCGTCAACCAGTCGAAATGGCGATACATCCAAGCCGTACTCAGCGCTCCAACTAACAAAACGGAGCCCGAGAACGCCCACACTAACCCTGGCAGGCCCCAGTGTAGCTGCGTGGCGACGACCAGAAGCAGCAGGCTAAGCAAACTTCCTGCCGAGCTCCAGTAATTAGCCAGTGCCACCTGTTTGCATGCACCCAAAATCTTGGGCGTAATGGCAAACGGAAAGCTTCCCAGAAACACAATGAGGGCCAAAGCGGCAGCATGATTTATCTCGCCGCGATTCACTGAGGTTTTGGCGCCCAGCACAGCTGGCCATGAAATAAACGGCCACGCGATGCTCAAGCCAATCCCGAGTGCCAGTGCGATGGCCGTCACGCACACATACGCCGCATTGACGCGGAGCTTTGCAACCACGAAATCTTTGCGGGCAAGTGCTTCGGCGACACCGTTGATCACTGTATTGCCGATACCAAAATCGAAAACCGTCAGCCATACCATGATCGAAGTAAGGGTAACCCAGACTCCATAACGCTCGGCTCCCAGATAGCGGACAGTCAAGGGTACGGCGACAAAACTGGTAATGACACTCACACCCTTCCCGGCGACAGAGGTAAGAATTCCCTTGAGGACTTGCGGATAGGTGTGGCCGGGCCCGACATCCTGCCCAGCGCGTCCCAGCATGGCCAGGGATCTTAGAAAAGAGTGCCCACCTCTGTTCATCAAGATGTTCACTAGTGAGCGCGAGAGAAGGTTGCCCGTCCTTCTTCTCGGCAGGCCCAAGGATTCGCTGGCGTTCTCATTTTATGCTGCGGGCTCACACGTAGCGGAAATCCGCGCACAAACGATTTGCCTAAAAAGGATTCGCCTAAAAACAATACGCATCCCCTGGCGCTCGATTTCATGCCGTCGATTATACCCGGCGCGGCGATGCTCCTCCACTGAGGGCAGGCAGCGGCGAACTCTGAACTTTTTGTGGAATGCCGTACTATATTCCCGAGGCATGCGGTTGACAGTTGAATCGTCCACCCGGAATCGCCGCATAAAGCCATTACTTCCTCTTGCAGTTGGTGTATGCACGGTGATTCAGTCTGAACCCGGCAAAAGGAGTTGGTAAATTGACGGCGCAATCGGTCTGCGCGGTGTTTGTCACGTACAACTCCCGACCGGCATTCGTTGAAAATATTCTAGCCGTCGCCGCCCAGGTCGGCCATGTCGTGGTCGTTGACAATGGCTCCTCGGGCGAAACAGAGCAGCATCTTCGAGAACTGGAGACGCGTCCAGACTGCACCGTAATTCGCAATCGTCAGAACCTGGGGATCTCGGTTGCCCTCAATCTCGGCGTGAAGTATGCCATAGAGGCTGGGTTCGACTGGGTTTGCACCTTTGACCAGGACAGCCAGGTACGCGACGGATTTATCGCGAGCATGCTGGAGGCATACCAGAATGCTCCCCATCGAGAGAAGATCGCGCTAGTTACTCCGAGCTACGTGGACCGCGAATCTGGAATGAACGTGCGGTTGAAGCGAGCCCGCAATGGCGAGATACTTACGGCCATGACTTCCGGAAGCATGATGCCGTCCAGCGTAATTCAAAAGCTCGGATACTTTGACGAGACCCTATATATGGATGCGGTGGACATCGAGTTCTGTCTCCGCGCCCGGAGGAAAGGGCTGTTGATTTTGCAATCGCCTGCAGTGCTGCTGCACTCGCTGGGGCGAACCAGGTACTATCGCCTGCTGGGCTTGCGTTTTGGGGTGACAAATCATTCCGCGGGCCGACGCTATTACATGACCCGTAACCGCCTGCGGCTATTGATCCGCTATGCGACTGACTGGCCTTGGATGTGGCGGGAAAGCGGAACAATGGTTCTCGATGCCGCCAAAATCTTGTTGGCGGAAGACAACAAGTGGAAGAAGTTTGGCGCCATGGCGGCGGGAACCGTGGACGCGCTAACCGGTAGAGTGGGCAAGCAGATTGAACTCTAGGCCGAAAGTTTCAGTATGCATCGCAACTTACCAGGGCGAGCGTTATATCGCCCAGCAACTCCGCTCCATCTTCGGACAGTTGTCCGCAGATGACGAAGTCATTGTTGTGGACGATGGTTCCACGGACGGTACATGCACGGAAATATCTGCGCTCCAGGATGCTCGTCTGCTTCTGATACGGAATGCCGAGAATCAGGGCGTCCTACGTTCGTTCGAGACGGCTCTTTCCCGCTGCTCCGGTGGAATCGTATTTCTCAGTGATCAAGACGATCTTTGGCTGCCGAAAAAAGTAGAAAGCATTTTGAATGCATTCGTGCGTGACCCTGATCTGACGCTGATAGCAAGCGACGCCACACTCATTGATGAGGATGGCGTTAAGATCGGCGACTCCTTTTATGCTAAGCGCGGCAAATTTCGGGCTGGACTATGGTCGAACTTGCTGATTGGCAAGTTCCACGGATGCACGATGGCGTTTCGCTCCACACTGCTGCAAAGAGCACTGCCTTTCCCACCCGGAAGGCTGGTACATCACGACACTTGGATTGGCTGCATGAACGCGATGATTGGCGGGAAAACGGCATACATCGCGCAACCCCTTGTCGCTTACCGACGGCACTCGACAAACGTAACCGGCCGGATAAAGCTAAGCAACTATACGAGACTAAAAATGAGATCTCAGATGCTCTGGGGACTACTAGCATCCTGCGTGAGAAGTTCTTACGGTAAAATCAAGCCAGGGGCAGAGCGATAAACACAATCTCGGAGTCTCTGAGGTTGACTTAACCCCGCGACATTCCATGCAGAATTTGAAAAAGGCCGCCCGGAACGTCCTTGGGCCGCGGTTGACAGCCCTCTTGCGGCGGCCATTCCGCCGAAAGTTAGCCTCGATCGAGGACTATCGCACACGTCTGCATTCGAAACGCGCCCTCGAAATCGGCGGTCCGAGCCCTATGCTGGCCTTCGATGGCCAGATCCCCATTTATGATGTTCTAGGGTCGTTGGACAACATTTTGTACTCTAGCAGCACGATCTGGGCTGGAGAAGTGCACGAGGGCAATACCTTTCTCTATCATCACGGGAAAGAACCCGGCACTCAGATCATCTGTGATGCCACAGATCTGCGGCCAATCAAGGACGCGAGCTACGAATGCGTTCTGGCCTGCCATTGTCTTGAGCACATTGCCAACCCTCTTCATGCACTCGCAGAGTGGAGACGGGTTTTGAAGGACGATGGACTCCTGCTATTAGTTCTGCCGCACAAAGACGGCACCTTTGACTGGCGCCGGCCTGCAACTCCGCTGCCCCATATGATCGAGGACTACGAAAATGCGGTGGGAGAAGAAGATTTGACGCACCTACCGGAGATACTGGAACTCCACGACCTGTCTAAAGATAAAGAAGCAGGTACAAAAGAGGAGTTCCGTGAGCGCTGCTTAGCCAATCATATTAATCGCGCCATGCATCATCATGTTTTCGACACCATGACAGCCTTGGTCACGGTGAATCACGCAGCTTTCAAAGTTGTTCGGGTCGATAACCTTGAGCCCTACCACATCATTATCCTTGCCAGTCGCACAGACCGGCCGGTTGATAATCGCCACTTTCTTGAGCGGGGCGCGGCGCACTGGAGCCGCAGTCCGTTTCCTTCAGATCGCAAGCATGTCGACTGATAAGATGCGCAAAGGATCGAGCGATCAGCAGTCGTGGCAAGGGCGACGGGAAAAAGTTGGCGACGTCTTGGGTTTTGGCGAGACGCCTTCTGCTCTTACGAACGCAATTCCTGGCTGGCGGGCCTCACTCGCTTGCGCTTTACGAGTACCAACTCGTATCCAGCGAGGATGATGGCAACAACCGATACGACCGCCCTCTGGGAATCGAACAAAATATTTGCCCCTAACCAGAATAGTGCGCAGAAGGCAAAGCATGGATATAGTACGACTCCCAGAGCTTTACCTCGCTTGATCCAGTTCCATACGATCCCATACAGCACGCCATACCCGAATACAAAAGGCAAAGAAAACCATCCAAGGTCCGAGAAGATGTAGCCGAAGGCGCCTGACCAGATCAAAGTTCCATCCAGGCCAGCTCGTGAAACAGCCCCAAACTGTGTCCCCCAGTCGTCAAGCTGGGTGGGCCAGTTCATAAGGCTTCTTAGCGGCACGAATCGGTTCCATGTGTGATTGAAAGCGACGAAACTGCTGAGGTAAAGGCCCCGATTGGCGAAAGGATAGCGGAGATTGCCATTCACGACGGCCGCAAGTCGATTGTAGGAAGCTGCTGTGTACCCAATGAGCGTATGTATCTGGTCGTCCCAACTGCTAACTCCCCGCAAGAAGGAGAACCCAAAGAACAGCACAGCGACGGAAAATGCAATCGCTGTGCTCACTGCAAAGACGAATCTGAAACTAACTGGCTTATTCGCATTCCTTCGTATCATATACAGGACTGCGAGGCCACAAGCGACCATCATCAATATATCTCGGCTCAAAACAAGCGTAGCGGCAGCGATAACGGAGAGAATCGCAACCGCCAAAGCAGACTTCACGAGCCGGTCTCTCCATCCGTTGAGCCGAAGGTCAGAGTACCGCCAGAATGCCCACCAAACGATCGCCGTCAACGTTAGCGGAGCGAGATTAAAACTACTGGCAACTTCCGTCGCGACCAGATCCTTCAGCTCTCCACCTTGCTGTGCCAGGAGAAAAACGATGATATCCGGGTTGTACGCTATCAAGAGGAAAAGTGATACCGCCGTAAGCATGATCCCGACCGTCAGGGGAACCATGAGAAAAGCCGTTGGCGAGATTCTGGTCTCGAACTTCCGGTCGACAAACGAGGATGGCAGCAGGCATCTTACGCACCAGGCACCCGTCAGGAAACTCACCACGCATAGCGTATAGAACAGAATAGATGCGGGGTCGAGAAACATCAGATCCGGTTCCCTCATGTAATGGCTGTACACGGAGGGCGGAATAAGACATGCGAACAGAAAGAACGCGTAGGAAATCATCGCCAATCCATAAGGAGACGCGATGTTACTCAGCAGTTTCCTGAAAACGGGCGGCCTTCGAGTTCCGGGCACGGAATTGGGCATGTCTGGCAAGCTGAAATCTTTCACGCTCTCAACATCTCGGGCCATGACTATTGCAGAATGGCAAGAGCTGCGGCGGTCAAAGCCAGTTGCGACGAAATCTGCGTCCAGTCGCGCAGCGCCGCGAACGAAAGCTCCCGTCGGAAGCTTGTAAGGCACAACAATCTGATCGCCGGGATACAGCCGGAGGCGGTTGAATTTTCCCCCTCGAAAAGACCGTTAACATTATTGGCAGCGATCACCACCCCGTTCGCGCGCAGCACAAAAGCATGGTGCAAGTCGGATTGGGGTTTTCCTTTGCCGGCTATTTCCAGATAAGCCCCGGCCGTATTGCGAGGTTCGAAAATAAACGATCCGGGATTGTAAACATCTCCCACTACGGAGACGGTCGACGGAGTATGCGGAATCGTCAGCCGGTCACTGTCTTCCATCACCATGTCGGGAAAATCGGAGAGCTGATTATCCTTGGGATTTACGGGCAGTGCGACGCGGCCGCTGGCGCGGGTGTTACGGAGTTGCGCAATAATTGCTTGTTGGGCCGCCAGCATTTGCGGCAAGTCTCCGGGCTGGGCGGAGGCAGCCACCGCCACAGCCGATTGCCGGATTTGTACCTCCATGGTGCGAGCCAGTTCGTCCAGGCTTTTCTGCTGATCCACCCGAGCCGATTCGCGGGTGAATTGCGAGCCGTAAACGTAGGCATCGGGAGTCAGACCGCCCGCACGCTGCAAGACCGAGCGCAGGGTTTCGTTGGTCTCGAGTTTATAAACACCAGGGCGCGTTACCTCCCCTTCGACGATTACATACTGCGAGCGGTCCGCTTGCGGGACGCTGATATCTCGTTGCGAGAAGATGGTTACGATATCGCCCGCCTGCAATTCCAGGTTGCTGGCTTCATCGTGCTCAATAATCGCCTTGCGCGGGCTCATCCAAATAAGCTTCGAGGAAAGGTCGATAGGGTTGACCCGCTGAATAATGGCGTAATCCCAGTTGATTTCGGGAGCATAGCGCGCGAACATCCTCGGCAACATCTTTGACGATATTCGGATTGGCGTTATTCCCCGAGGTCTGGGAAGCCTGCGAGGCGCCGACGAGTGTGATCGCCGGTTTCTCGACGATGTCATTAGCCGGAGGAGTTTTGCTGAGCCTCGGCGTAGAGCGTATCCGCCGCCCCATTCGAAGAACCCGCTGCATATCGGGCAAATTGTCCTGGGAGTTGGAGTTCTGCAGTCGATTGAGCCGTGGCCGCGCTGTTCGCAGTCGAATCGTTGGCGTTGCCCATTAGTTGCATTATTGAATTGGACGCCTTGTTTTGTGGGCGCTGTGCGCCGGACTGGATACTCAGTCGCGCGCCCGTTGACGATTGCGGCGCGATTTCGCCAGTAGCGGCGAGTCAGCAACGCCTGCGCGTCCGGAATCAAATCCCGCACGCGCATGCCCGGCTTCCACGGATAACGCCCCGGGTTGGCGACATTGCCCCGCAGGGTTACGGTATCTTCGAAACGGGGAACGATGGAAAACACGCGAACAATGTCACCATCCTTTAGCGGCAGGGCGCGGGATTGCTCGTCGTAGGGAAACTCCAGGGTCTTACGCGCCTGGTGATCCGACGAAGCGATCGATCGTGATCTTGCTGGTGTCGGCAACCGTGCTCAGGTCGCCGGCGATCTCAATCAAGTCGTTCAGGGTGGAGTCGTCTTTCATCTCGTAAATGGCCGGTGAATTCACCGATCCCGCGATCGCAACCAAAGGGCCAACGTGAGGAATGTAAAGAACATCGCCGGGCTGCAGGCGGACATCTTTCGACTTGTCGCCTTTGATCAGCAGGTCATAGAAATCGAAATCGGTTATGGTGGTGCCATCGCGCCGCACCTGAATATGCCGCAGCGATCCTTGCGGGGCGGGACCGCCGGAAGCGAAAATCGCATTGACCAGCGTGCTCAGCGAACTGATCGTGTAGGTCCCGGGATAGCGGGCATTGCCCACCACAATCACCTGGATGGAGCGCAGCCTGCCAATGTTTGCTGTGACATTGAAGTTCTTGAATATCTTCGAAATCTCGCTCTTAAGATGCTGTTCCAGATCCCCGTAGTGAAGGCCAGCAACGGATATCTCTCCCACCTGCGGGATGTAAATTTGGCCAGAGCGGTCCACGATCACCCGCAAGTTCGCTTCCACCTGGCCCCAAACTTTGATCTGCAATTCGTCCCCAGGGCCGATGATGTAGTCGCTTGGAACCTGCATCCAGTCGACCGGAGAAAATGTGCTTGGAGCTTGCCGAATAACGACTGGCCAAACAATGGCAATGCCCGGCCAACGGAATCGGCAACCATCTGTTCGAACTCGGTTTCCGGATGCGGTGGCGCTTCCGGGCGCGCAATCTGCGAGGGATTCAGTGGAGGCCTGCTGGGGGTGTATTGGTCCGAGTTAAGACCGGTGGGGTTTGTCAACACTGGAGTGCGCACCGGAAGAGACGAATTGTCGCCGTCCCTGGTTGGCGTTGGCTCTTTGAGCCTGCGCACTGCATTGCTGAGTTCCTGCCATCGATGGATCGGAGCAATCCACGGTTGTGCTCTGAGATGGTATGCCCTGAGACAAAGGGTCATTGAGCGATTGGGAAAAACCCACAGCGCTTGAAAGAACGAAAAATAACGTGAACAGAAGAGGTTTTTGCATACAAATTCAGAGTCCCGCAGTTCCAGCAAGTGTGACGTCTAACGTTTGTCATTCTATCAACTGCGATGGTTTGGTGTTTAAGCTGTCGCCCTGTGCCAGCGTTGAACGTGCGGGTCCCTCAGCCCATGCCTTCGTCCATGAGCGATCGGCCAACATAAAGCCAACATCCGGTCACAGTGTCTGCTTTTTGCGCCATTGGACCGCTTCGTCAGGCTTGCCCCAGCCGGAGTACAGATCGACCAGTTGATCCGCGGAGAAACGAACCCATTTTTTTTGGTTGGCGGGCATGCGGGATACGCGCTGCCCGAGACCCTGCTGGCCGCTGAGCAGGAACTTCTCGGCCTCGGGGTATTGTTTCAACCCGCTCAAGGAAGCTCCCAGGAAGGCCTGCGCACGGTAAAGCTGCCAGTCGTCCCTATCTCCTTTATCGCGGTAAGTGAAGGCCTGGCGAAGAATGGGTTCGGCCTGCGAATATTTTCGCTGCTCCACAAGATTCACGCCGAGCAACTCGGCGGCAAGGGCCGCTTGGTCCTCGTGATCTTTGCCCAACGCTTGCAAGCCCTGGAGCGCGGCGCGCAAGGTCTGTTCGGCGCGCACCCGGTCGCCCCTGGCATCGTAGCCCGCGCCAAGGTACAGTTCGCAATGGAGGGCGTCATAACTTTCCGGACCCAGGCTTTGCCGGAAATCGCCGAGCGTGCTTTCCAGAAGAGATATCCCTTCATCGAATTTACCCGCGTCGATCTGAGTCCTTCCCAAACGCTCGGCCGTGCTCAACGTGTCGGGATGCCGTTTACCTCTGGTCCGCTGGTCAATGGCGAGCGCTTCGGCAAATACCCTCTCTGCCTCTGGATAGTCGCCCTTTCCCTGCAAGACCTTTCCCAAACCAAACATCTCGCGCGAGGTAAATGGATGATCGGGCCCAAAGACGCGGCGGTAGCTCTCGAGACCCTTCGCCAGGACGACGCTCGCCTCAGCATAGCGGGACTGGTCAATGTATAGCTCTGCCAGGCTATCGCTCGTGTTCAGGGTGTCGATATTGTCGTAGCCGTTTCGTCGTGACTGGATTTCCAGTGCCTTCTTAAGCAGTGGTTCGGCCTCCGCGAACTGATTGGTGAAAAGGTAGAGTGCACCAAGGTTCTGCATCGCGACCACGGTTCTGGGATCCTCGGGGCCGAGTTTGCGGGTCTCCGCTTCGAATGCGGTCTTGGCCATAGTCGCGGCATCGGAGTACTTGTTTAAGTCCCTCAGGGTGCCTGAGAGACTCATCAGCAGGTCCAGGGTTTCCGCCGCGTCGGGTCCACGATTCGCAGCGCTCAACTCATAGGCTCTGCGCAGATGCTGCTCGGACCCCGCATACAGGCCGAGCCCGTAGTAGGCGTGGCCGATGGTGTCCTGGATTTCAGATTCGATCAGGGGCTGGGCTGCGAATCTCTTGCTCACGCGCGCCGCTGCCCGATCCAACAATGTGCGCGCCTTGACGTCCGGATCGGGCGCAGAATCTGTTCCACCCTGCGCGGTCGGGTCGGCTTGCGATAAGAGATCGTTCTGCAAGAACTGGTTTACGGCCCTCGCGATTGCGGCCTCGGCGTCGGCGCGGTCGCGCTGCCGGCGGGCGACGATGCTTTGCCAAATGCTGATCGTGGCGGCCGCCACCAAGACCAAAACGAAGGCACTCACCATCAGCAGCCCAGCGCGGTGCCGGCGCGAAAACTTGCGCGCGCGGTACGCCAGAGAAGGCGGAACGGCCAGCACCGGTTCGTTGTTCAGGTACCGCCTTATATCCGCCGCGAATTCCGAGGCCGAGGCGTAGCGCCGCGAGCGCTCCTTTTCCAGAGCCTTCAGGGCAATCGAGTCCAACTCCCCTTGCAGCTGTTTGGCCAGTTCCTGAGGTTCGGTCTGGCGCTTGTGAGCCACGTCTGTGGAAGTTGAGACATCGCGCTTGGTGATTTTGGTGCTGGGTTTCTGGGGTTCGTCCTCCCGCAACCTGCGCAAAAACTCCTCCAACGTGACTTCCCCTAATTCAATCGGAGGCCCGCCCGCCAGCAGTTCGTAAAGGAGGATGCCCAACGAGTACACATCCGTGCGGGTATCAATGTCCTCTCCCGCCGAACTGGCCTGCTCCGGGCTCATGTACTCCGGCGTTCCCACCAGCGCGCCTGCGCGCGTGAACATCGTCTCGCCACCAAGTTGCTGCGTCAGCGCCTTGGCGACCCCAAAGTCAATGATTTTCGGTACAGGCTGGTCGTCCACTGTCGCCACTAGAATGTTGGAAGGCTTGAGGTCCCGGTGGATGATGGCTTTCTGGTGCGCGTGCTGCACGCCGTCGCAGACCTGGATGAACAATTCGAGACGTTTCCGCGTGCTCAGCCTGTGCTTGTCGCAATGGACGGTGATGGGAACGCCGGCAACGTATTCCATCACGAAGTACGGAGCGCCCTGCTGCGTGGAACCTGCATCCAGCACTTTCGCAATGGCGGGATGGTCCATCAAAGCCAGCGTCTGGCGTTCCGATTCAAAGCGCCGAACGACTTCCTGGCTGTCCATCCCCGCTTTGATCAACTTGACCGCCACCCGCCGACGGATCGGTTCCTTTTGCTCCGCCAGCCACACCTCGCCCATGCCACCCAATCCAATTCTGTGGAGGAGGTGATAGTGTCCGATCACGATGCCGGGAGATCCGGCGGGTCCGCCATCTATAGTGGTCGCTGCATCACTATCGCTGGAACCGGGGGCTTCAGGATTGATGTGTTTATCAGAGTTCACGAAGGGAATCTCCCAGGGGAGGGGAAACTGAGCGCCAGTATACCGTCAGCGGGCAAAACGGGCTAATTTGCAACTTCGAACCCCGCCTCCTGGGCAGCGCCTGAGGGTTTCGCGGCGCTTGATGGTCCACTCGTCCCGATCAAGGTAGTGCTTATCCCTACAGGCCCCATGTGAAACACAAAGCGTGTTACACAAGTCTAATGGATTACGGACAGATACCTTACCAACCGGAATCGGGCACGCCGGGCGATGCAAACGGCCACGTGGCCGATGTGATTCTACGTGCCGAGCAGGAATTGCATCGATTGATCGAAGAGCGAGCGGATCTCACGAAACGTATCAGCACCGTCAAGCAGACCATCGTCGGTCTGGCTAGGCTCTTCGGTGACGGCTTTTTGGATGCTGCTCTATTGGATTTTGTCGATCATAAAAGAGGTTCACGCCAGCCCGGTATTACCTCGGCATGTCGCAGAGTACTCATGGAAGCCCGACGGCCGATGAGCGCGCGTGATGTGTGCGATGAGATTCGCCGGACGGTACCTGACTTCCTGTCTCGAACCAAACATCCGATGGGAGCGATCCTATGCATTCTGGGTCGGCTCGTGGAGTACGGTGAGGCGAAGGTATTGCGCACGGATGGTGGGCAACGCACCTGGTTGTGGGCGGCCCGAGCGCGACAGCAGATTGAGATACGTGCCGGACGGGAATGACTCAATCGCGGCTGGTTAGAGCTACCAGAACAGTTCTTTGGTTTTAGGTCGCCGTTTGTTGTGGATCCGATCATGTCGCCTTCAGGAATTCTTGCCGATCAAGTGTTGCAGGTTGGCGCGGTAGCCGCGGCTGCAGGACAGCTCCTTGCCGCTGTGCAGCACCACGACATATTCTCCACTATTGACGGGTATCAATTCCTTGATGCTCCTGACGTTCACGATCATCGAGCGGTGTATGCGGACGAAGTGAGCGGGGTTCAGGCGCTCGGACACCCGGGAAATGGTTTCCCGAAAGAGGTAGGAATTCTTCCCTGTATTGAGGCGAACGTAGTTGGCTGCGGCCTCGACCCAGTGAATCTCGTCAAGGTTCAGGAAGACTACCCTGCCGTTCGTTCTGATCGCCAGGCGCTCGTCGAACTCGGAAGCTGGTCTCTTCTGGGCCTTTACTGAAGACAGAAGCTCAAGAACGCGATTTGTCACCTCTTGATCCTTTGACTTCCGAATTTCAGCACTAGCTCGCTCGATGGCAGCGTGCAGGCGGTCCTGATCGAAGGGCTTCAGTAAATAGTCCAGAGCATGGGCTTCAAACGCGCGAATTGCATATTGGTCGTAGGCTGAGGTGAAGATAATCTGAGGCATCTCCTCCGGGGATATTTCGCTCAAGACCTCAAAGCCGTCCAGATCCGGCATCTGAATGTCGAGGAACAACATATCCGGGCGAAAACTGCGCATCGCGGAAACCGTTTGTTTGCCGTTCGGGCACTCTGCCACAACTTCGATTTGTGGCTCCGACCCCAACAGGATGCGGAGCTTCTTGCGGGCAAGGCACTCATCATCGGCCACGATTGCGCGAATCATTAATCCGTTCGGCTGCTCGTGTGGTACGCCTGCGTAAGGCCCGGACATTGTGCTTGACTCCGCTGGTTCGGCTTGCACAAAGAATAGACGTGCCTAAGACAAAAAGGTTTGCGGGAACAATGCCATAGTCGGACCCGGTGACGATAAACGAGCTGATTGCAAAGTGGTTTTTTCCAACCGTCCGCTCCCTGGCGATCTACATTCCGTGTAGCCATGAACCCGTCGGGCTATCCGACGAAGAACCACGGAACAGGGCTACGTCCCCTGCGACCCTGGAGAGCATCTGATTACAGTGGAGTCTCGCTGCATGGGGGTCCTTTTGAAGCGCGCGAAGGGGCACGATCGACGAGCGGAGAAGCAGGCCGCAGGGAATTCGAATATATGTGTGGTCCGGCGTGTCCTGCGAAGGCGCACTGCCTTAGCTCACGTTGGGGCGGTGAAATAGTGCACAAGCCAAAGTATGCCGGTGAAAGGGAATCGAACCCGCCCGAAAATCGCCCCTGGCTAATCTGGGTTGGAAGCTTTGGAGTGTGGTCTCTCGCGGCTCTCGCGGCGGGGGTGACGACTTACAGGTTATACGGCGCGACCCGTACTCCGATGTCATTCACCAGTGCTCTAAGCCTGGAAGCCTGCGACATACTCACCTACGCTCCGCTCACTCCGTTTGTCTTTGAATTTGCTACCCGCTATCCAATTCGCCGGAACAACTGGACCTACCGGTCGCTTCTGTATTTGGTAGTTGGGCTCGTCTTCGCGGCTGCACACGTAGCTCTGAAATTAGCGACTCCCTATGGCTTCTGGGACCCGCAATATCATGAGTGGAGGTCCGCCATCTGGGATTCTCACACTCGTACTTTTGGAATTCAATGGTCGGTCTTTCCAGAGCAGTTTCTCACGAGTCTATTTAACGATATCGCCGACACATTCATTCCGATCGTTCTAGCGGCCCATGCCGTTTCCTACAACCGAACAATTCGGGAGCGGGAGCTTCGAGCGGTGCGCTTGGAGGGACAGTTGGCACAAGCGCGACTGCATGCACTGAAAAGCCAACTTCAACCACATTTTCTGTTCAACACCATGCATTCCATTTCGTCGCTAATGCTGACCGACGTCAGGGCTGCGGATCGGATGATGGCCAGGCTGGGCGATCTGCTAAGGATGAGTCTCGAATCGGCCGAAACCCAAATCACTACTCTTCGCCGGGAGGTTGAGTTCTCAAATTGCTATCTGGAAGTCGAAAAAGTGCGCTTTGCAGAAAAATTAAGAGTGACTCTTGACATCTCCCCGGAAACGCTCGATGCTTCGGTTCCGCACTTGTTGCTGCAGCCCCTCGTCGATAATGCCGTGAAGCATGGCATTTCAAAACTGCCCGATGGCGGCGAGATACGAATCGCAGCCAAGAATCACGGCGGCCAACTCCAGATCGAGATCAGTGACAACGGGCCGGGACTCTCGAAAAAAGGGACGCTCCCGTCGATTGGTTTAGGTTTGAGAAATACCCGCGAACGACTCGAGTCGCTGTACGGCCAAGATCAAAGGCTGGACCTGCTTAGCTTGCCGGGAGGCGGGACGACGGTGCATGTGCGCATTCCATTTCTCGTGCGCGTTAGCGGTAACGGAAATCTGCGAAAGTAAGGCACAGCGTTCCGCGATTGCGCCTCCCCTGTTGCCATCAAAATTCGCTGATCTTAATTATTGAGTGGCCGGCTTGTGAGCGACACGTTTGAGGTCGATAAGTTCCTTGCTGCATCGCGCGCCAAGAAAAAGGGAGCCGGAATTCCGGCTCCCGTGGGACTAAGCGCAAGCTCCGGCTAGAAGGTGAACTGAGCCCCGAGACGGATGTTGCGTGAGGCCTGCCAGAGGTTCGGCGAGCCGTAATGTGAGTTGAGTACCACTCCGTTAGCGGTGGCCGACGCCTGCGGATTGTAGCCGGTTTCAGCTGCCTGGTAGAAGGCCGCACCGTTAAAGAGATTGCAGCCGGCTATGGCACCACCAGCGCCGCAGGCTCCCAGAGGAGTGACAAAACTCTGGAGATTATTCGAATTGAATCCTCCCCAGTATGCGGTGACGGAACGTTGGTTCAGCAGGTTGGTAAGGTTTGCGCTAAAGGACAACACTTGGTGCTCATTATTCTTGTTGACCTTGATCGCATGTTGCAGGTTGAAATCGGTCTGGGTATACCACGGCGTGCGGCGGTCATAGACATTGCCAAAGTCGACGCTCTGCGTGACCGGGTCAGTCGTGGCGTTAACCCACTTGCCGCGGCCAAAGAGGTACACGGACTCAAAAGGAGTGATGCCATTTGCCAATCCCACATCAGAGAACGAACTCACCGGGCTGCCCTGGTAGGCGACCTGGAAGATTCCGATGGTTGTGGTATTGGTGTTCAATCTGCCCGACCAGGGTAGTGTGTAATATGCGTAGCCCTTGAACGTGTTCGGACGATCCGTTGGCAGCGGCCCATCGTTTGACTTGCCATTGGCGCCGAAATAATAAAACGGCTCGTCGAACGCACGCGTGGTGTCGGGCGAGTTGCGTCCTGTAACGCCGCCGTCGCTCTGGTCAGTGGTGGTGAGGCCGGTGTAGTTGCCCCACAGGCTGCTCCAAGTGTAGCTAAACGATCCCGACCATCCCCTGGCTTGGGCCTTGGTCAGCCGGAATTCCAAGCCATCATAGTTGCGGATCGCCGTGGGGTTGTTTGGGCACGTGGCACAAGTGCCGAACGGAGTTGCGGGGTTGCCGTTGAACGCGGCTGTTCCAGGGCCGTATGCGTCACCAATCGAGGTCAAGTAATTGGCGTAACCGTTGATGGTCTTGTCGACACCTTGGCCTGGATTGACGATGGTATAGACTTCGAAAGCGCTGCCGTCAAACAACGCCGCGTCCTCAATGACGTGGTCGAGGCGGCGGCGATCATAGCGCGCTTCGAATGCCCAATCTTTGGCGATCTGGTAGTCCACGCCAGCGACGTATTCATGCTGGCGATAAGGCTTCACGCCAGGCGAGACCGGTTCCTCTGGGCGGAAGTTGAGGTTTTCAATCAGAGAAACGCCAGTCCCGGCGTCCGTGAGGGCTGCAGGAACGTTGCCGCCCTGGAAAATCGCTCCCACGTTGTCGATACCCGTTGGGCAAGCGCGGGAGTTCGCGTTGAATTGCAGAGTGACATCGGCGTTCGTAAATGTGCCGCTTCCATCTGGACCCAGAGGATACATGCACTGCTCGAATCCTTGCGCGCCCCAGGATGTCTGGGCCAGCAAGAGCTTCATGACATCGTTCGTGACTCCATAGCTGCCGAAGATCTTCATCTTGCCGTTGGCTGATCCCCACGCAGCTCCCAAACGAGGCTCGATCTTATCGCTCCATCCGAAGTTGATGGACCGGATCCCCGCAATCCCGATTCCCGACGGAGCAGGCAGGCTCTCTTTCTCGACGCGGAGGCCGAGGTTGAGAGTGAGACCATGCCCTATCGTCCACGCATCTTGCACGAATAATGCATGGTTCCAATCCGTGGCGGGTACCGGCGCGCCCGCGGTGTTTTGCAGGACGGTCGCGAAATCTTGTACTTGCAGATAGCCATACTGGCCGGCGCAAGCCCCCCATTCGCCCGATAGCCCTGTCGTTATTACCCCCGTCGTGGGACCGTTGCAGTTCGCAATCCCGAATGGAGTGCTCGCCCCGAAGGACTCTCCCTGGCCAAGATACTCGTTTGCGAAAGGCAAGTTGCCGTGCTGATTAATCATGTTCGACAGATGGTTGAGCTGGTAGCCGGCTTTGATATTGTGCGTGCCCGCCCAGCCGCTCTTGAAGAACGCCACATCCTCGTCAAACTGGAAATGCTTGCTAGCATTCACTTCGGTAAAACTTGCATCGAAGGGAGCAGTGCTCGCGCCAAGTGGGGACGAGAGAGCTGCGGGCAGCGGCTGGCCGGTATTATCCAGGTTGCTGGAGACGCCATTCGCCACCAGGTCTACTCCCTGGGTCGGCCAGCCGAAGTCGTGATAGTTCGTGAAGAAGTAGCCGAAGCGCGTGGTGGCAACGATCTTCGGGGTCAGTGTGATGTCGGCGCCGAAGTTGTAAGTCGCGTTCGGGCTCGAAAAGCCGAGGCCGTGTGCGTACTGCGTGATGGGAGCATTGATTCCGGTGGTAAGCCCTTGCCCGACGACTAACCCTCCGGTGTTCGCGAGGCCAGTTGTCGAATCGGGATTTGGCAGGCTATCCCCGGACTCGCGCGAATACTGGTAGAGCCACGACCCGAAAAGGCGGACCTTCTGCGTAAGAGTGGCGTCAAGCCGGAAAGTGGTGAAGTACTGCTGGTTGTCCTGGTTGAAGAGCTGGTTCCCAAGACCCAGACCCGTGTTGGACGAATTCGTGGTATTCGTGAAATCCACCATTCTGGATCTGGCCGTATACTGCGGCGCAAAACCGAGGAAGAACCATAAACGGTCCTTTGCGACCGGGCCGCCGATGGTGAAGCCTGGCTGCCCAATCCGGAAATGGTCTTGCTTTGGCTGGTACAACTGGGAATCAATGTCGGGAGTGGTAACAACTGGAAATGGGTCGTAACGCAATTGTTCTCCCGGAGAACCATCCAGCCCGTTTGCTTCATAGCTGCCAAAAAACGAGCCGTGGTAGGCGTTGCTGCCCTTCTTCATCACGACGTTGACCACACCACCCAGGGCGCCACCGTGCTCGGCTTCTACACCAGAGCTCTTAACCTGAACCTCCTGAATGAACTGGAAGGGCACGTTCGCACTAGAAGCGCCGCCGGAGATATTCTCCGTATCTTGCCCTTCCACGAGGTAAGTGTTCTCGGAATCAGCGGCGCCCCCGACGGAGTAACCAACGCCCATACCGTTGCCTGCACTCCCCGGCAGTGAACCCCCCGCGTTCCCAGTCAGTCCGGCGGACCCACCGGCAAGAGGCTCGTCGCGGGCCATCGGTGCGAACTGAATGACCGACTGAAAACTATAGCCATGGGGAATGTCGGAGATAACTTCGTTGGTGATGTTGGTGGTGTTCGCGTTTGTGGTGACGTCAATCGCCGGAGCCGCGCCGCTAACTTCAACGACCGTGCCCGCCGCGCCGACTGCTGGCACCAGATCAACCGTGGGAAGGTGACCTACTTCAATGACGATGCCTTCGCGCTTCAAGTCTGAAAATCCCGCGGCCTTTACTCTGATGGTGTAAACACCGGGCGGCAGGTTCGCGAAGCGATAGTAGCCGCTGCTATCGGTTTCCAGGCTCTTGGCGCCTGCTAGCGCGGCTCCAGTCAGTTCCACAGCCGCTTTCGAAATTACGGCACCGCTGGGATCTTTGACGGTGCCTTGCAGTCCGCCGGTTGTCTCTTGCGCGAAAACATTAGCTACCAGCAGCAGTACAGAAAACAAACAAACGGCAAACATCCCAAACTTCACTGAAACGCGATTCATAGTGTTACCCCCCGATGAAGGAACGCTTTCCTGCGGGCGTAGTGTCATGCCTGCTGAAAGCACTGAAGCAACCGACTGCCCGGCATGAAGAGAAACCCCGCTTATCGGGACGAGTCCACTAATTCTGAATGCGAAAGCCAGGAAGCAATGAACGAATAGACATATTCCGAGGGAACGCAATAATCATTGGGCGCGAGTCAACATATGGTTGTTCGTAGAACTTGCAGCCGCCCTCTTGGATTCAGTAGACCCGCAGGATGACTTTCCGAGATTCTTAACTTTCAACCTGTTGCGCGGGAATTGCTTCTGCCCCGTAACTCTCAGAATCCCGCCGAGTTTGTGAACTTTCCTGGATTGTAGGAAGCGCCGAACTGATAAAGCCCGGCGTAGCTCTTACGGCTCTCGACATTGTCGGAAGCTTCTACTCTGGCCCGGAGTGTCCGATCTCCGAAATGACCACCGGCGCTCCACGAAATTGCGGGATAAATCCCGTTGGATTGTGGGCAAAGGGCTCCCGGTCTTCAGCCTCGATCATCGATTTCACGTAGAAGTTGCCCATGGGCGCTACACGGGCTTCTATCGCCGGAGTAGAGGGAGGAGCGAAGGATTTGAAAGTATTGGACAAATTACCCAACGCATATCCCAGCGGCTCAAAGATGAAGGACGTCGCGTAGTACTGTGCCCCATAAAGATGCAGGCGACTTGGCAGGACGATGACTCTCAGAAACTAGAAACCCTCCTGACGGAGATCGCGGTCCAACCGATTCTGACCGCTGAGATCAAGTACCGCGAAAATGCCGTGCATCAGTATGAATGGCGCATAGAGCGGAAGGCACAGCGAAGAGGAGCAGCACAAGCGCAAACTTGAAGCTGGGCGCGCAGAGAAAGAACGGCAGAAGCGGATCGAACAAGGTCGAGTAAATCGCCTTCTCAGGGATGCAGCGGCTTTTCAGCAGGCAGGCGAAATAAGGAACTACGTCCAGGCGATCAGGATGACCCTATCCCGCGGCGGATCCTCTTCGAGTGAGGAATGTGAACAATGGAGCCAATGGGCGTTGGCGCAAGCCGATCGGATCGACCCGGTTATTGGTGCGAGGTTCTTGAAGGCAGTGCAGGATGAGGACGCTAGCTACCCAATTAGCCAGCTGAGGTCTGCCGCCCTTCGCCCTTTCGATCACTCAAGCATGCCCTTTGTGGTCTGACCTGACCGGCAAGATTTGTACCAGGTGGAATGAGAGAGAATCCACTTGGAGGAAAGCGGGTCATGCCAATCAAGAGGTACAAGCCAGAGCAGATCGTGACGATGCTGCGGCAGATCGAAGTCGGCATCGCAAACGGAAAAACCACCCCACAAGCGTGCAAGGAAGCCGAGATCACAATCCAGACGTTCTACCGTTGGCGGAAGGAGTACGGGGGTTTGAAGATGGACCAGGCGAAGCGGATGAAGGAACTGGAAAAGGAAAACGGCAAGCTAAAACGGTTGGTGGCAGAGCTGGCGTTGGACAAACAGATCTTAAAGGATATTGCGGAGGGAAACTTCTAAGCCCGGAGCGACGTCGGTGCGCCGTGGAGCATGCCCGCCAGGAGTATGAAGTGAGTGAGCGACGGGCATGCCGAGTGGTGAGGCAATGGCGAGGGACACAACGCTATCAGCCGTTGCAGCGCACGGACGAGGATCAGCTGACGCAGGCAATCCTGGCCCTGGGCGCGAAGTATGGGCGGTACGGCTATCGGCGCATCACGGCGCTGTTGCAGAATGCGGGGTGGCCGGTGGGGAAGGATCGAGTGCAGCGGATCTGGCGACGCGAAGGGCTGAAGGTACCGCAGAAACAGCGGGCGCGAGGGCGGCTGTGGCTCGGGGATGGTTCGTGTGTGCGGTTGCGACCGGAGCGGGCGAATCATGTGTGGAGCTACGACTTTGTGAAGGCGATGACGCATGATGGACGCGCACTGCGCATTCTGGTGGTGATCGACGAGTATACGCGCGAGTGCTTGGCGTTACAGGTGGCACGGCGACTTAGGGAGTTTGCAGGTGATCGAAACGTTGGCGGATGTGATGCTGGTGCGCGGGATCCCCGAGCACATTCGTTCGGACAATGGGCCGGAGTTTATTGCCGAGGAGTTGCG
This sequence comes from uncultured Acidobacteriaceae bacterium, assembly GCA_963841125.1. Lineage (GTDB taxonomy): Bacteria > Acidobacteriota > Terriglobia > Terriglobales > Acidobacteriaceae > Sulfotelmatobacter. Next base: position 218,310 of record CAWJBH010000003.1, on the reverse strand, counting down.
GAAGTGGCTGGGCAAAGTGGGCACGAGGACGTTGTACATCGAGCCGGGGAGTCCATGGGAGAACGGGTACTGCGAGAGCTTCAACGGGAAGCTGCGCGATGAGTTCTTGAATGGCGAGATCTTCTACTCGCTGAAGGAGGCACAGATTCTGACGGAGAGGTGGCGCGTGGAATACAACACAAAGCGGCCGCACTCGGCACTGGGCTACAGGCCGCCGGCACCACAAGCCATCATCCCAAAACCGGGGCATGGAGATGTGGAAAACAAAATCCGTTTCCCACATCTCCACCCCCCCGACGGCTACGACGGACAAAGATCAAAAGAGGCGTTACACTAACATTCCACTTGGTACAAAAGACCGGTCTGGTCAGGTCAACTTCTTCGATATCTGATAGTCCCCGAAGATAACAGCGTCAAGTCTGGAGAACACAGGTATCACCAGGACGTAAGTACAAGATTACAAAGTAATGGCGGAGAGAGTGGGATTCGAACCCACGTTACCCTTTCGAGTAAACACGCTTTCCAAGCGTGCGCCTTCAGCCACTCGGCCATCTCTCCGGCGGGAAAACTGGAGGAACGATAGCTTCTGCAGGGCTATCGATAACGAGTTGAATCGGCTGGAAACCACACCGACTTGGCTCAACTCATTCTATGGACAGGAGAGCGCGAGCGCAAATCGGCAAAGGGGGGTGGAATAAGTCCATGGGGCGTGAAAAGAAGAGAAGTAAAACAGATAGCCTTAAGAAAGTTTTTGCGGCGTAGTTGGATCGGGCGCCACGGCTGGACTAGAAACAGCTGACGACCCACCGGAAGCGGCAGCGCCCGCCGCGGCCCGCGCAGATGAAGTATTGACGATGTCGGCTGCCGGAGGGTTTGAGGGGACTGGAGGCGGCTTGACTCCATCGACGATGTGATGACTCAGGCAATAAAGCGCGAGTTCGAGCCGATCGGCAACACCCAGCTTGTCGTAGACCTTGCGCAGGTAGTTTTTTACAACCTGTTCGGTCGTCCCTACGCGAACTGCAATTTCTTTGTTCTTCATGCCTTGGGTAACGCAAGAAACGATGAGAGTCTCTTTGGGCGTGAGTTGAACTTTCGGGCGAGCTCCGGAGGGGCGCAAGGTATGGCCGCGATAGGCTTCCATCACCCAATGAATCGCCTGGCTCTCGAGCCACGGCTCGCCGCCGGCAACCTTGCGGAGGCACTCGACCAGCGTCTCTGGCTCTACTTCGCGCGACAGGATGCCGTGGGCTCCGCGGCGGAACAGATCGAGCGTGAGTTGTTCGTCGGATACGGGCGTGACGACCACGATCTTCAATTGCGGTGCCTGGCGCAGGAATTCTGTTACGGTTTCAACCGGATTGGGCGCGAGCGCCGACTCGAAAATGAGGACGTCTGCTGAGAACTTCGTGATTGCCGATTGCGTTTGGGGCAACGTCTCGGCCTGGCCGACCACGCGGATATCGTCTTCGAGAGCGAAAATTTTGCGCAGGCCGGCGCGGAAGATGGCCTGGGTATCGGCCAGGATCACGCGAATCAACGGTCCCGGGCCGTTGCCCGCGTGCGTGCCGTGATTTTCTGCCGCCCTGACCGCAGTGCTCGCCATCAGTTTCCTTGCACCTATGCTCGTTCGAAATGGTATTCGTCAATCACCACGCCAACCCCGCGACGGCCCTTGTCTTCAAAGCTGCGAACCACCCGGCCGTGGCAGTCAATCTGCACATTGCAACGGGAGCCCACAACCTCTCCTGGAAGAAGGATCGTGAAGTCCACCAGAGAGCCCACCGGGACGTCGCGATCAATCGCGAAGAGCACACCGTTGGCAGAGATGTTTTGCGTCTCTGCCGTACACGCTCCGCCTTGCGATTGCAACTCCACCGGCAGATGCAAGGGGAATCGCGGAGCACTCTGCATTTCGGCATAGTGCTTGATCGCAGTCTGCTGCGCCTGCGGATCCAGTTGCTCCTCTGCTGATTCGTCTGACACCGTTCTAACGAACCTTCCTTCGGGTGCGCGCGTACACGACGCTGCGCATCGAGATTCTGCGGACTTATGGGCAGCGTACACCCAGGAATCAGGAGTGCAAAGTTACTGAAGTCATGGAACAAATGGGTGCTAACTGCTTGCAGATGAGCGCATTAGAGGGAATTTACAGCAGGATGAGCAGACCTACTCAAAGAGGTTAGGGCTGCCACGTGATTGACAGGAATGATGGGCATTTTTGTCTTTCATTGCGTGGGTCGAAGGATCTAGGACGGCATCAAAGCATTTCAGAGCGTGAAGACATGGTCTCGCTTTTTCTATATGGACAAGCGCGATCCTTCCAAAGTGAGCAAGCGCAACACCTCTCAAAGGAGAACCAATATGAACAGTCTTGACTCCATGGTAAAGCGTAACAAAGCCTTTGCCGCTCAGCAGTCGGCGGCGGGCACACTGATGCCTTCGCTTCCGGGGGCGATGCCGAATGTAAAAGCAATCATCATCGGTTGCGCTGATATGCGCGTTGATCCGGCTCATGTACTTGGAATTGAACCGGGCGAGGCCGTTGTGATCCGGAACATCGGCGGCCGAATCACGCCGGGGTTGTTGGAGCAGTTGGGTCTACTCGGGCGAATCGGTGAAGTTGCCGGAGCGATTCCCGGAGGCGGGGGTGAGTTTCACATTCTAGTACTTCAACACACCGATTGCGGCATCACTCGCCTTGCGGGCGACTCCGCCATGCTGACGCACTATTTTCAAATACAGGAAGGGGAACTCAGGAAAAAAGCTGTCACCGATCCCCGCGCCGCGGTTGTCGTCGACGTTGCTTCGCTCCGGGCGATTCCGGCGTTGCCGGGCAAGTGGCTTATCTCAGGCCTCGTGTATGACGTGGCAACCGGGCTTGTTGAGATCGTCGTGCCGCCAGCGCCGATTCGTTCTGCATAGATATCAATACATCAAGGTGGAGCAGCCCAAGAAGAGTGAGTGTTTGCCAAACGAAAAACATCGACCACTTCGGCTGAACACCTAGAACTTGGTCACTTCCGTGAAATTAAAATCGCGGATTTTCATCGCGGGCACCACCATGTCAAACGACTCTTCGCCGCAGGAGCGCCGAGGCACGCTCATGGCCTCAACGTTCGAGAGCATGTGGATGAGGCTCTGGTTGAAACGAAAGTTGCGCACTCCTTGCCGAACTCGCCCGCCTTCTATCAGGAACGTGCCGTCGCGGGTCATGCCGGTGACCATTTTTTCGTAGGGATCGACTTCGCGGATATACCACAGCCGCGTGACCAGCACGCCGCGCTCGGTGGAAGCGATCATCTCAGGCAGAGTTTGCGGATTCTGCGGAGCGGCGAACACAATGTTGAGGGGCATCTCGCCGGTTTCGTTGGGCAAGGGAAATCCATGGCCGGTGGGTGCGATGGGTCCGGCCTTATCCTTAAATTCCGAGTGTTGCATTCTTTCGGCCGTGGCTCGAGCATAGACAACGCGCTTGACGACTCCGTTCTCGACCAGCGGCAGGCTCAATCGTCGCATGCCCTCGCCATCAAAGGGGCAGCCGGTTTGCAGCGGATGTGTGACGTCGTCCCAGATGGTGATGTTTTCTCCGAAGAGCTGGCTGCCGATGCGGCCGGTGAGAAAGGAACGCTGGTCGAGGATCGCCATGCCCGAGTAATCCCAGAACATGAAGCCCACGATGTCGAGCACGGCTGCCGGTTCAAGAATCACGGTGTATTTCCCCGCCGGAATCTCCGCCGGGTGCGCAGAATCGATGGCCTTCTGGGCGGCAGTCTCCGCCAGACCCAGCGGATCAAGATTCGTCACGTCGGGCGAGTTGGCCTTTTGCCATCCCGAAGAATCCTCGCCCAGCATAGTGATGGAAACTTCGGCCAGAGTTTGCGTGTGCCAGTTGCTCAGGCCGCGCGAATTGAAGATGCCCTCGACGGATTCGGCGCTGGAGAAAATTCCGGCAGTCGTGAGTTTGTGCTTCTGCGCAATGTCGACGATTTTTCTTACGCCATCGGCGCGAAGCTGGGGAGTGATGCCTGCAGTCTCAGCAAAGTAGCGAGGCGGCAGGGCCCGTGTGGTGACGGGCGCCGCGCCCGCCACTCCAGCAGCTTCCCGCGAATCGGGCATGGGAAGCAGGTCCGCATCAGGATGCTGCACCTTGGCCAAGACTTCTGAAGATTCGACCACGCGCCGCAAGCCATCATCGTCAAACTTGTTAGTCGTGGCGCGAGCGGTTCGTCCCCCGAAAACCGTGCGTACCGAGACTGTATGGTTCTCGTCCTCGACATTCTGATGAATAATGTTGTTGGCAAAGCGGGTAAGCGCGAACCTTCCGCCAGAGAAAAGAACTTCGACTTCGTCAGCAGACGAGAATCTCCTGATGCGATCGAAGATGTCACCGGCTTGGTCCCTGGTCAGCATGGCAGGTTCTTAGTTGTCTCAGTGTCTCTGTGGTGAACTAGCTTCCTTTGTAAGCACTGCCCACTTTGATCCCGCGAAACCGCGAGGGCGCAGCGCCGTGGCCCGTGCCCATCACCTGTTGCGGCTGGCCCTTGCCACAATTTGGCGTGCCCCAGAGCGTCCACTCGTCGCGCGAGCAGATCGCGTCGAGCGAGTTCCAGAATTCGGTCGTAATGCCGGAATACGACGGGTTCTTCACCATGCGCACGCGCTTACCGTGTTTGATCTCCCAACCAATCTCGCAGCCGAATTGAAAATTGTATCGACGATCGTCGATTGACCACGAGCGATTGGTCTGCATCAGAATTCCATGATCCGTAGAAGCAATCAGTTGCTCCAGGCTCAGCGGCTTTTCGCCGGGTAGCAAGCTGATGTTCGTCATCCGAATCATCGGCAGACGGTTCCAGCCTTCAGCGCGCAACGTCCCGCCCGAACGGTTCTCGCCAATGGTGTGCGCGGTCTCGCGCGAGCTGAGATAGCCAGTGAACAATCCGCTGGTGATGATTGGCGTACACTGCGCCGGAACGCCTTCATCATCGAAGCCAAAAGTTCCGAGGCCCGGCCCGTGCTCCTGGCGTGCGTCCGCGACCACGTTCACCATCTCGCTGCCATAGCGCAGCCTGCGCAGTTTGTCGAGAGTCAAGAATGACGTCCCCGCAAAGTTTGCTTCCATACCGAGCACGCGATCGAGTTCGATGGGATGCCCGATCGATTCGTGAATCTGCAATCCAAGTTGCGAACTATCAAGAATGATGTCAAACACACCTTCGGGACACTGGTCCGCATGATGCAGTGCAACCGCTTCCTCGGCGATGCGGCGGGCATTCTCGACCAGCTTCAACTCTTCGATCAACTCATATCCTTTGTTCTGCCACTGTCCGCCATAAGAATTAGGATACGAACGCTTCTGAATCTCGTTTCCGGCGAACGCGTAGGCAGTGTAACCCGCACCCGCGGAATATTTTGTCTGATGGATGTCGGATCCTTCCGACGACACAAACCATTGCTCCTCACGATTGAAGTTGAGGTTGGTTTCGGCCAGGGTAACGCCGACAACGGCACGCAGTTCGGAATCAATGTCTAGCAGCAGCGCAATATTTTGTTCGACTGAGATCGAGAATGGATCAATCGCATAAGGCGTGGTCCACTCGGCGGTCCCAGGCTTTTCTGGTGCGAGGCGAACGTCGTGCTGCTTTACTTGGGCTGAGGAGCGTGCGATTTCTACTGCGCGCGCAGCGGTGGCTTCGACTCCGGCGCGCGACAGGTCTTCAGAAGCGGCGAACCCCCACGCACCATCGGCCAATACGCGAACGCTCATGCCTACAGACTCAGCGTCGGACGCGCTGCCAACTTTTCCGTTCTTAGTAGAAAGCGCGCGGCTGCGCTGGCTAACGATGCGCGCGTCGGCATAGCTTGCCCCACGCATGGTGGCGGTGTTCAAAGCCCAGTGAGCTATCTCTCTCATGCGGAAATTCAAATCTACCACGGAGATGGCAAACCAGAGTTATGGCGTCGCGTGTGCTACATCTAGCGCTTTCCTCACGAGCAACAATTCTTTCAGCACGTCGCGCAGTTTCGTGGATTCCAGCGCATTCGCTCCGTCAGACTTCGCGACTTTAGGATTGTCGTGCACTTCCAGGAAAACACCATCCACACCGGCAGCGACGGCCGCACGCGCGAGCAATGGGATGAACTCAGGTTGTCCCCCGCTGACCGCCGGTCCACCGGCATCACTTTGCGCAGAAGGCAGCTGCACCGAATGCGTCGCGTCGAACACCACGGGCGCGAACTGGCGCATGATGGAGAGTGAACGCATGTCGACGACGAGGTTGTTATAGCCGAAACTTGTGCCGCGCTCCGTCAGAAAGACTTGGGTGTTGCCCGCTTCCCGGCATTTCTCCACCGCGTACCGCATGTCCCATGGGGAAACGAATTGTCCTTTCTTGATGTTGACGGCGCGCCCGCTCAACGCCGCCGCAACTACGAGGTCGGTCTGACGGCACAGAAACGCTGGGATCTGTAGCACATCGGCCACTTCCGCGACTCTTGCAACATCGGCTACTTCGTGGACATCCGTGAGTAACGGAACCTGAACTTCGTCCTTGATCTTTCTGAGGATGCGCAGGCCTTCCTTCACGCCAGGTCCGCGAAAGCTACGAATCGATGTGCGGTTGGCTTTGTCATAGCTGGCTTTGAAGATGAACGGAAAGCTAAGCGCCTTCGCCACACCCTTGATGATCTCCGCCATACGGATGGCGTGCTCTTCGCTCTCGATCACGCAGGGGCCGGCAATGAGGAAAAGATCCCCCGAGCCGATATGGATATCGCCGATTTGGAAATTCAGTTTCAAGTTTCCAGTTTCTGGTGTCCAGTTCTAAAGTTTCGCATTCTTCGCCATCGGCAAGGCCGACTCCACTAGAAACGGGAAACCAGAAACTGGAAACTGCTTATCTGCGCGCGACTTTCTCCGGACGATGAAACATCTCTACCGCCGCAGTCTCTTTCTCAGCCCGCCGCTTCGACCCGTGCTCATAAGCCGCCGCGATGAACGCGCTGAATAGCGGATGCGGCTCCAGCGGCTTCGACTTGAACTCAGGATGGAACTGGCAGCCGATGAAATGCGGATGGTCCGGCAATTCAATCATCTCGACGTAAGTGCCGTCAGGCGTCGAGCCGGAAATCCGCAGCCCCGCAGCCACCATCGGCTCTTCGTATTCGCGATTGAATTCGTAACGATGACGGTGCCGCTCGCTGATCTCGAGCTTGCCGTAGATCTTGTAGGCCAGCGTGTTGGGCTCGATCTTGCAAGTCCATGCGCCCAGGCGCATGGTGCCGCCAAGTTCTTCCACGCCGCGCAACTCGCGTAACTTATAAATCACGCGATGCGGCGTCGCAGGATCGAACTCGCTCGAATTCGCGTCCGCCAGTCCAACCACGTTGCGGGCAAACTCCACACAAGCAGTCTGCATCCCCAGACAAATGCCAAAGTAGGGAACTTTCCTCTCGCGAGCATAACGGATCGCGATCAGCATTCCCTCGATGCCGCGCTTGCCAAAACCGCCCGGCACCAGCAACCCGTCGTAGCCTTCGAGTTGCGCCTCAAGGCTACTCTGGTCGCTGGTTTCCAGTCCCTCAGCCTCAATCCAGTTCAACTGAAGTTTCAGATTGTGCGCCAATGCGCCGTGCACTAATGCTTCTTTCAACGACTTGTAAGAATCCTCATACTCGACATATTTCCCGACGATCCCGATCGTGACCGTGTCCTTCGGGTTGTAAACGCGATGCACAATGTCTTCCCACTTCGAAAGATCGCGGTCCTTCGAGTCCATGTGCAAATATTTCAGCACTAGCGTGTCCACACCTTCATTGGCGAACACGAGCGGCACTTCATACACCGAGGCCACGTCCTTGGCCGTAACTACAGCTTCTTCCTGCACGTTGCAAAAAAGCGCAATCTTCGATTTAAGCTCTTTCGCCAGGAAGCGATCGGTACGGCAGAGCAGAATGTCAGGTTGAATTCCGATGCTGAGGAGTTCCTTTACCGAGTGCTGCGTGGGCTTGGTCTTAAGCTCCTGCGCAGCAGCAATGAATGGCACCAGCGTCACGTGGACGAACAGTGTGTCCTCGCGGCCCAGTTCCTGGCGCATCTGGCGGATCGCTTCCATAAACGGCAGCGACTCGATGTCACCCACCGTGCCGCCGATTTCCACGATCGCAACGTCCACATCCTGCGCCACCTTCTTCATGGCAGCTTTGATTTCATTGGTCACGTGCGGAATCACCTGGACGGTCTTGCCCAGATAATCGCCGCGACGTTCTTTGGCGATGATCTGCTCGTAGAGCCTGCCCGTCGTCCAGTTGTTGTCGCGGGAAAGTTTGGCATGGGTGAAGCGCTCGTAGTGCCCGAGGTCAAGATCAGTTTCGGCGCCGTCGTCGGTGACGAAGACTTCGCCGTGTTGAAACGGCGACATCGTACCCGGATCGACGTTGAGATAGGGATCAAACTTCATCAGGTTGACCTTCAACCCACGGCTCTCCAGCAGGCAACCGATCGAAGCCGCAGCCAATCCCTTGCCCAGGGAAGACACAACTCCGCCCGTTACGAAAATGTACTTCGCTGGCATTTCTTCCTCGCTCTAAATTGTGATTGAAAGATTGTGCAGGTGGGGTGCACGATCAATTATGCCAGAAGACGCCTGTGGAAACAAACACAAGAATCAATTTTACAGAGATGCTCATGTGGCGACAGCCGCCTCGGCTGTCCGCCGAGCGAAGCGAGGAGGCTTCCTCGCAGAGATCGCGAAGGCACCGCGTTGACTATCCCGGTAATGTGGGCGAAAATGAATTCAGTACTTCCCCCTGATCCCGATTTATCGGGCGCTCGGCTTTTTGTCTTCAATCGTGGGCCTGTGGCGCAGCTGGGAGCGCGCTTCCATGGCATGGAAGAGGTCGTCGGTTCGATCCCGACCAGGTCCACCAAATCTCCCCAATCAACTAAGCTGACTGCATGGCTGCCACCAGCTGCTTTCTCCGCGCAACCGCTCCGGAATATTGCTATAGTTGGCGCATTATGCAGCGCCATTCCCGAGCGCGCCGATGGCATTTCTTCTTTCTGAAGATTGCGTTCTTACTTCTTTGGCTGATCGGGCCGCGCTGGCTGAATGCGCAGACGATTTCCGGAACTGTCCAAGATACTTCTGGCGCTGTCATTGCTGGAGCGCGAATCGAGATCACCGGTGCGGACCTTGCACAGCCAGTTGTGCTCTCGTCGAATGGAGTGGGCGAGTTTGACTCCCCTGACTTGAAGCCCGGAACCTATTCGCTGCGGGTGACGCGGGACGGTTTCGAGCATTTAGTCAAAGTTGTTGACTTGCAGGGACCCATCCACTTGCAACTCACGCTCACCATCCCTGAGCAGCGGGAGACCGTCTCCGTTCCCGGGAAAAGCGTATTTGCGAATTCTGATCCGGTTTACCGGCAACTCCGTGAAATCGGGCTGGGCCAGACCTTTCGCTTCGCCAACTTCACACTGACTGAGGACGCCGCAACCCTACAGTTTCAGAAGGGCACACTGACCTTCTTGACTCCGGTGAATGGTGTTGTAACCGGCGCGATCTTCATCGGAGAAGGACATTTCAATCTAAAACCAGTGATGCCTCTCGATGCCCGCGAACTACACCGGCGTACTGGTTCAGATGTAGTCGATGAAGACTTCACCGAAGCGGTTTTCCGGTTCACGCGGGAGGGTCGCATGGGGTTCCTTCGCGGATTGGGCGAGCGCTTGGAACCGGCATCAGAAGCAGCCTCCATCTTTATTCACTGGCGGGAGAAAATGCGACAGCGCCGGGAACATCCTCTAGGTTTTACGGAGTACCTGCTAGAGGGAGAAACCATGGACAACGTCGATGCCGACCTTCTGGCCGCTATCTACAACCCCTCGCATCCGGAATTCTTCAATGCCTACCTTCGCGGTAAGAAACATAAAGACCTCCGTTTTTTCATCCGGACGCGGGTAGGGGCGCTGCCTCAACTCGACTCACCCGAAGAGGTTGCGCTTGTCAACTTCGATCCCGAAGCGCTGGACGATGGCATATGGTATCTGGCTCACTTGACGTCCGAATACTCCAGCCACACTGCACGCTCCAATGAGGACCGCCGCCTCTTTGCCACGCGGAGCTACAAGATTGAGACCGTGATCGCGAAGAACGGGCATTTATTCAGCAGCGCCACCGTTACCTTTGAGCCCCTGGTGGCTGGGGAAAGAGTGGTTAAGTTTGGCCTGCTGCCAAATCTCCGCGTCATGCGGGTTGCCGAGGAGCAGGGCCAGGATATTTATTTCATACAGGAGAGCCGCAAGGAAGATGGTTCGTTTTATGCAGTGCTTCCGCAGGCGCCGCCGGTGGGCAAAGAGCAGTCGATCCATGTCGAGTACGCCGGCGACAAGGTCTTGGAAGAAGCGGGGGAGGGAAGCTTTTACGTTGGCGCACGCACTTCCTGGTATCCGAACCTGAACGGATTTGGCGAACGGGCGCTTTATGATCTTACCTTCAAGGTTCCGCGGAAATACAAAGTCATCAGCGTGGGTAAGCTGCAAGCAGAGTCGATCGAGCAGGACCTGGCTGTGAGCCACTGGATAACGCCGGTGCCGGTAGCCGTGGCCGGATTCAACTATGGCGAATACATCAAGCTCGACATGCCGGATCAGATAACGGGCTACAAAATTTCCGGTTACTACTTAAACGAGCTGCCGGACCGAATGCGAGGATATCCAGCGCTTAAGACCTTGGCGCCCCACAGCATGACAATGTACGCCCTTGAACAAACGCGCGCTCAGTTGCAGTTATGCAGTTTTTATTTCGGCAAGAGCCCTTACGACGAGATCTCCATTACCGAGCAACCAAACTTCAATTTTGGACAATCTTGGCCCAGCCTGGTTTACCTTCCCCTCTCTGCCTACACGGATTCCACTCAGAGGTGGATGCTTTTCGGCGGGATCAACAACAAATTCACGGGTTTCGTGCAGGAGGTGACTCCACACGAGGTCGCCCACCAATGGTGGGGTCACGCGGTTGGCTGGGCATCCTATCACGACCAGTGGCTGTCGGAAGGCTTTGCGGAGTTTTCGGCGGGGCTTTTTCTGCAGCAGGCCGTTGGCGGAGACTGGCGGAAGGACTACATCGAATTTTGGGCGCGTCTGCGCCAGCGCGTGCTGGAGAAGAATCGTTATGACGTCGCCCCCAACGATGCCGGGCCTCTTTGGATGGGACTGCGTCTGATTTCCCCTCACACCCCGGATGCGTACCAGAACGTAACCTATCCCAAAGGCGCCTACGTCCTGCAAATGTTGCGTTCGATTATGCGCAGCACTCAGGATAAGGAGCCAGACAAGAACTTCATTGTCATGATGCATGACTTTGTCGAGAGCCACCGCGAACGGGCGGCCACCACTGAGTCTTTCAAGGCAACTGCCGAGAAACATATGACCAAGACCATGGATATGGAGGGAAACGGCCGCCTGGATTGGTTCTTTAACGAGTGGGTCTACGGCACGCAAGTGCCGCGCTACCACTTCGAGTATCAGACGACTCCGGCGGACGGTGGCAAAGTAAAGTTGCATTTCACCGTTACCCAGAGCGATGTCGACGAGCGCTTCGCCATGCCTGTCCCGGTCTTTGCCGACTTTGGAGGTGGCATGATCCGTATCGGGCAAATCGGAATCATCGGCAATACGACCCGGAGCGCCGATGTGCTGTTGCCTGGCCAGCCGAAGAAAGTCGCTTTGAATGCCTACAAAGAGATACTGGAAAGATGAGCGACCTGCAGACGACCAGTGGACAACTCACAAATCGGGCACTCGTTTGTGCGCCTTTCCATGACTTCCGGAATCGCACTCACGCCGGTGGGATGAGCAGGCGGCTGACAACTCCGGCTGGGTTCCTGTTTCTGGTCTGGGCACTTTTCGTCTTAGTTTCCCCGGCTTCTGCTGCAAACTGGAACGCCTCTGCGCAGCCCACGAGACTGGTGAACGGCGGCCCGGTTCTGTTTCAGGTCAAGCCTCCGCAGCGCCTCGAATCGCTGACCGGAACCTGGCTGGGACATGAAGTTCCCTTCAGCTTTGATACGAAGAGCAAGACATGGTACGCGCTGGCGGGGATTAGCTTCGAAACCGTCCCCGGAGCCTACGTGCTTGAACTATCGGCTCGCACCCAGGCCGAGAAAAGCAAGAATATCTCGTTCAGCCGAAAGTTCGCTGTCGCCAGCGGCAAGTATCCCAAGCTCCAGGGCAAGCTCAGTGTGGAAGGCAAGTTTACCGAGCCCAGCCCCGAACAAGAGAAACAGATAGAAGAAGGAGTGCAGGTAAAGAAGGACTATCTGAACCGGATCACGCCCGATCGCGAGTGGTCAGGACAGTTCACCGCGCCGGCGGATGCCGAGATTTCTGACGTCTTTGGCGCCCAGCGCGTATTCAACGGCAAAACCCAAAGCACTCATTTTGGCTTGGATTTCCGCGTCCCGAGCGGAACTCCCGTCGAGGCCATGAATGACGGCACCGTGCTTCTGGCCAGGCCACTCTATTTCGAGGGCAACTTCATCGTGTTAGATCACGGCCAGGGTCTGCTCACCATGTACATGCATCTTTCGGAATTCAAAGTAAAGGAAGGCGATAAAGTAAAACGCGGCCAGGAAATCGGGCTCAGCGGCGGCACCGGCCGGGCCACAGGACCGCACCTCCACGTCGGAGTACGATGGCAGGGCACATCCCTGGATCCAGCAGCGTTGATGCGCTTGCGCTTGCCCTAGTTGTTCTTTTATTTTTCGGTGCCCTACGAACTTGCGCGTTCCCGCCCGAATTCCCATTCACCCCGCGGCCGGAATGTCTCGCAGCATTTCTTTCAGAACCTCTTTCAGTCCAAGGTTGCGGATCAGCCGGTGCAGGTAATTGGGATGCACGCCCAGAATGCGGGCTGCGTCGGTATAGCTCCCTTGCGTCTGCTCCATCGCGTCGAGAATCAGTTGCTTCTTCAGTTCCTTCACCGCCGCGTGGTATTTCGCTTCGGTCATCTCTGGCGGCGTGCCCTCCAGCAGCGATTCCGGCAGATCCTCGGGCAGAATCATGTCCGATGATCCCAGCACCAGCGCGCGCTCGATTGCGTTTTCCAGTTCGCGCACGTTCCCCGGCCAGTCGTAGTTCTGCAGGCAGGCCAGGGCCTCGCGGGAAACCGGCCGAGGTTTGACCTTGCAGCGTTTCGCATGTTTCTGCACAAAATGGCGAACCAGCATCGGGATGTCGTCGCGACGGTCCCGCAGGGTCGGCATCGTGATCTTCAACACTGCCAGCCGGTAGTACAAATCCTGGCGAAACTTGCCGTCGCGCACGGCCTGCATCAGATTGCAGTTGGTTGCCGCAAGGAGGCGGATATCCACTTTGATAGTTTGTGTTCCGCCGACCCGCTCAAACTCACGCTCCTGCAACACGCGCAGTAGTTTCACTTGCAACGTTGGAGCCAGTTCGCCGATCTCGTCGAGAAAAACTACACCGCCGTCGGCGACTTCGAGCCGTCCCTTCTTCAGCGACGCAGCTCCCGTGAACGCTCCTCGCTCGTGGCCGAACAGATCGCTTTCCAGAAGCGATTCCGGAATCGCTGAGCAATTGATGGCCACAAACGGCTCCGCGGCCCGTGGACTGTTCCGGTGCAAGGCCCGCGCCGCCAGCTCTTTGCCGGTTCCGCTCTCGCCCTCGATTAAAACGGTTGATTCGTTCGGTGCCACGCGCTTCAGGAACTGGTAGACCTCTTTCATGCGGGCGCCTTCTCCAACCAGACTCCGGTCCTGGCTGACCTCCACTGTCAGGCGCTCATTCTCCAGCTCCAGCCACTGCAGACGGCGGGCGTTCTCCAGCGCGACTGCGGAAATTCCTGCGATCGCCGTCACCAGTTGCAGATGCTCCTCGGTAAGACGGTTGTTGAGACTGTCACTGTCGAGATAAATGCATCCAATCACTCGCTGGAAAACGGTTAGTGGTACGCACAACAAGGAACGCACTTGCGATGCCGCCAGGCTCTCCACGTCCCGCAACGCATCGCTGCCGGGGACGTCGCTGCCCAGCATGGCAATCCCCTGCTCAAGCACCTGGCGCGCAACCGTGCGGCTCACCTTCACCAACGGGGGTTGCCCGGTCTGCCGCATGCGGGCGAACATGGAATTGAATTCGTGGCCTTCTCGATCGGCCAGCAGAATGGCGCCCCGGCCCGCCGGAACAACCTCAAAGATCAGGTCCAGCAACTGTCCTTGCAGATCGTTCAGATCGCGAATCGCATGCACGATGCGGCTGATCTTGAGCAGCGCGTTCAGGTTGCGCGCCACGCGCGAGGTCGCAGGCAACTCGCGCAGCAAGCGGTCCGGCTGCAGATAGACAACGTCCCGGGGATGGATGATGGTGGTTTCGGCAGTGGCCTGCGCGTCTTCGAACTCCACCCGGCCCGCCGCCTGAGTAGGCTCTTCCTCTTCCAGCAAAAACAAGAACGAAGAATCCCCGGCGGCAATTTCGTCTCCATGTTGCAGCCACTGTTCTTCGACCCCGGCGCCGTTCACCAGAGTTCCATTGCGGCTGTCGAGGTCCCGCACCCGGAATCTTCCGTCCTGCGTGCTCAATGAGCAGTGTTTTCGCGAAACCGAAGGATCGACGACCGCGATCCCATTCGACGCCTCTCGCCCAATCGTGATTTCTCCCTCAGTCAGAGAAATGGTCGAGTCTTTCAAGGGCCCGGAAAGCACCAGGAGTCTGGGACGCAAACTTCCTCACCTCGCGCTCTTCATTATCACACTTTGGCCCCAAAATCATTCCCCAAGTGAATCTGTTCCATTATCCGAACGGATAGAGCTTGCTATCTGATCGGATAGCGATTGGCGCCCCCTGCCGGGTCGGCTCGCGCGAGACTGTACTTTGAGTTAGCCAATAACCACTTTACTAAGAGCGAGTTGGGAGGATTGCCGGATTTCTTACTGAGGTAAAAGAGACTGGCATATCGCATGCATCATGTGGCCGTGCGCGGGACTCGGTAAAAGGCGATAGGGGAAGCGCTTTTGCATCCGTTCTGCCGAGTTCGCGCAACCCAGGGATCCGAGGGGCCCCCTCAACGGATTCCTGGTTTTTTTGTTGACCACGTTCTTCGCCCCGAAGCCCTCGAGCAACGACTTCCGAACTTCGTTCCTCCTGACGTTCCCGCAATCTCATCGGCCATGTGCTGCGTCCTCAGGGACTTGCCCGGTGACTTCTTCTTGATGAGCGTTTGACCTCCTGTGCATTGTCTTTGTGTTTAGTTTCGGCCAGATTTGCTTCCGCAAGGAGGCACGTCATGTCGAACGCACTCGCGGTTCCTGGAAATTCCACCAACGCATTTGCCCCGGCCATGCGCATTCAGCAAAGCCTGATCGCCGCAGCGGAACAACGAACGCTACTTTGGCTGGCCACGCGGACGCCTTCGTGGATCAACTCCGACCACCTGACCGCACTAGGTTTCGCTTCCCAATGTTCGGCCGGAATATGTTATGCCCTGTCCCGGCTGAATCCAGGCATGCTCGTCGTAGGCATTGTCTTTCTGGCACTGAACTGGCTGGGCGACAGTCTGGACGGTACCCTCGCCAGGGTCCGAAACCGGCAGCGCCCGCGGTACGGCTTTTACGTGGACCACATCACCGACACCATCGCCGCGTTCTTTCTTATCGGCGGACTTTCAGTCTCGGGATACGTGCATCCGGCGGTCGCCTTCGGCATGCTGCTCGCTTTTCTAATGCTTTCCATCGAGGCCTACCTCGCGACCTACACCCTCGGTAAGTTTCAACTCTCCCATTGGAAACTCGGTCCAACGGAAATCCGCATCCTCCTCGCCATCGGCAACGTTGCTCTGCTGAGAAACCCATTCATCAGGATCTTCAGCCGGAAAGTCCTGCTGTTCGATTTTGGAGGCTTGATGGCCATCGCCGGCATGACATGCATGCTGATCGTTTCCACGATCCGCCATACGGCGCAGCTCTATGACGAAGAGAGAATCTCGTGAGCAACCCCGCATTCCCACGAGCCTTAAAGTTCGTGCTCGTCGGCGGATTGGGCGTCGGGGTTCAGCTTGGAGTGTTGGCCGCCCTCAATGCGATAAAGATCAATTACCTGCTGGCGACGGCCCTGGCGGTAGAAGCCGCTGTCCTCCACAATTTTTTGTGGCACCAGCGCTTCACTTGGGCCGATCGGGCAGGAATAAAGATGCGCGGTTCTCTCACGACGCTGTTTCGCTTCCATCTGAGCAATGGTTTGATCTCGGTTGTTGGGAACCTGTTGCTGATGCGGCTTCTCGTGCCAGAATTCAGACTACCGGTGTTGCACGCCAACATTGCAACTATCGCTATTTGCTTCCTTGCGAACTTTCTAGCCAGCGATCGCTGGGTATTCTCGTCATCTTGAGCGGAAATGCGAACGGGCGTGCGAATCGGAGTGATGAAGCCGCCGGCGAGCCTATTCTTTGTATGTCGTCAGGGTACGCTGCCGCATCAGCACTAACGTCCGCTGTGCGAATGGAACATAGAGCAGGGCCGCGGTAGCGCCCAACGCGAGACCTGGACCGATCTGCAGCGCCAGCAAAAATGGCGACAGCGCCCACAGCACATCAATTATGAGTATCCCCGGAAAGAGTTGGAGAAACTTGCGACTCAAATCCTTCAGGTCGAATGCCGCCGCCGAAAACAAATACAGACGCACGGGGATGCCGACGGCCGCCGATACGATCAGCACGATCGTTGCCGCCGGATGGCCAAGTGCACGGTCAAGCAGATCCTGGGTCGCCGACATCCGCGCCAAAGCCACGAGGTAGAAACTTAGATACATAATCTGAATCAGAAGAAACAGAACGCGCACGTAACGACTGGACACAGCCGGCAAGTCTTCCAGATCGGGAAGCCCGAAAGTCGATGACGAGACGATTGTCGTCTTCTTTGTGTTGTCCTCGTGCGGATGGCTTGCCGCCACTTGGACTGGTACGAGGAAACGATAGCCGCGTTTGGCCAATGTCTCGATGAAACGCGGATTCGTCGCCGAGTCGCCCAACGCTTCGCGGATTTTATTGATGATCGTATTCAGGCTGTGGTCGAAGTCTACGAACGTGTCCGACGGCCAGAGCTTCTGCTGCAACTCTTCTCTGGTGACAACTTCTCCCGGACGTGCCAGGAGCAGCATCAGAACCTGAAACGCCTGGTCTTGCAATCGTAGCCGCATGCCGGCCTTGCGCAGTTCACCGCTGCTGGCGTCGGCTTCGAATACGCCGAAACGAAATATTACTTTTTCGACACCGGCCATTGCACGACATCATAACGTAAAGGAGCATCCACGATGGCCAGAACGCAGTTCCGCTAGAAGAAGTTAAGAAGAAGCTAACTCGCGACGGCTTCATCGCTTGACGACGCGCCGACCGCACTCAGGGCAACGGCCACGCCATCGCGAAACGTCACGCTGTTGCCTGAGATCGCCGGCACGCGCTCACCTGGAACCAGAATCCCCACCAGGTTCAGTGGATCGGCAGCCGACAGCGTTATCGCTCCCGTATCGGAGACGAGCTTGCGCATCGCCCGCACAGATTCTACTGTGACGGGCAGCGCAAACTGCTCACCTATAAATCCATCAACAAAACGCCCGCCACGAATCTCGCCGCGATCCTCAAGCCGTCGGAAAGCCCCAAGCAACTCGCGCCACGGCGGCAAGTTCGCCTCTCGCGCCAGCACATCCCGAACGACAATCCCGTAACGCCGCAGCAGCATCCAGCAGGCTGATTCCACGGCACGAGTACGTTCTACAACTTCATCGGTATGCAGTAGAGCCCAGCGTCCAGCGTTATGTCGCGGACGCGTCGTGCGCCCGCTGCCCTGGCCGGCCCGCCGCTTGGGATCAATCAGCGAACGCAGATTGTCGAAGCCATCGGCGGTCACCAGTCCGGCAGCCACCAGTTCCCAAAGCGCAGTTTCGATTTCTGCTTTCAGCTTGTCGGTACCGCGTACGATGTCGGCAAAGAACGATGCGCCGCGCTGCCGCAGAAAATCCAGCACCCTCTGCGCCCCGTGGCTCAAACCATTATTCTCCGCCAGGTCCGCGCCCGGATGTCGCGGCGTCATCCAATCAGCATCCTCTCGGACGAAGAATGTGATCGGTGCAACGCTGGTAGGAATCACCCGCCGCTGCCGCGTCGGAACGCCCGCCTCAGCCTCGGTTCTGCGACCCACATTCGAGTCCAGGGTCGCCGGATGCGGCGACAACCTTCCCCAACCCACCGCCCCGGTCAAACAAAGCTGATCGAGCCACTTCGGATCGTAGTCCACAATGCGCCGCACCAGCACCTGCCGCTCCCAGGCATTCGCGGGAATTTCAAATCCCTGCAGTTGCCGCAAAACTTCAAGCGTGCCGCGCTCGCCAGAAACCTGCGTCCCCGCAGCCACGTGCTGCCAGCGCAAAAGCCATTGCATAAATTGCGCCGCCGTCACCGGCTCGATCTGCTTGCGCAAGGTAGCGACGGTAAGCCGGTGAATACGAGCCAGCAACCGCCGCTCGCACCACTCCTGTTCGTGTGGCGCGGGCGCCCCCGCCCGCCGGGCAGAGCCACTAAAGTTTCCCCGCAGCACAGTTCCGCTAGCTTCCATGCGAAGCAAAGCGTTTGAGATCTCAGAAGACGAGATCCCTAAAGTTTCTCCAAGCTGTGACGTAGTGGTCGGTCCAAGATGCGACATCCATCCAGTAGCCAACGTCAGCAAAGCATCGTCGCGTGTGGGAGCGTTCGCTTCGACGTCGGTCAACTCTCGCGCAAACTGCGCCTCAGGAAACAATACTGAAAAAGTCTTAGCACGCTCGGCTGCGACCCAGTAAGCCTTGCCGCCCGAGATCGCTGAAGCGGCGCGGCCTTCGTTGACCAGGCGCTCGAAATGAAATTTCCACTGGCCGGTACCGAAGTTAAGACCGGCTTCCGGCAGCGCCACCAGCGTATGCAGCACATCATGCAACTCATCCGCATCGCGCACATCCGGCCATGCTTCTTCCCGCACCTGCGCAATCGCCGCCTGGTCCAGTCCCCCCACTTCTTCAAGCACCGACTCCGGCAGCATGCGCCGCATCTGCACCGCGCGTGCCCGCCGCTCCTCGAGTGGAGCGTCATCGAGAAAGGCATACGGATTCGCATTCAAAATCTCGTGCGAAAACTGCGACGGGACCGGGGTATCGACCGCGAGACATCGAATGCGGCCATCCGCAATGCCGCTCAACACAAACTTTAGCCCATCAAGATCCATCGCCTCGGTGAGCACATCTTTCATCACTTCGCCTACCAGCGGATGATCCGGTATCTGGCGCTCGCCTTGAATGTTTTCAAAGCAGGCAGCGGCGTCAGGAAAAACCGAAGCCAGCAGATCGTCGGAGCGCATGCGCTGAATCTGCGCCGGAACTTTCTTTCCGTTTTGAAAGCGCAACAGTGCCAGCGCACGGTTCGCATCCCAGCGCCAGCGCGTAGCAAAGATTGGCGAATCGAGCGCGGCCTGCTCTAGAATCGGTTGCACCGTCGCCGCCTGTAAGAAATTGAAAACATCGGCCAAAGGAAAACTGTGCTGCTCCGCTAAAGCGATGTTCAGACCATTGTCAGTAGCCGCAGCCTGCAATTCGAAGTTGAATCCCACGCAGAAGCGCTTGCGCAGAGCCAATCCCCAAGCCTTGTTGATGCGTCCTCCAAACGGCGCGTGGATCACAAGTTGCATTCCGCCGCCCTCATCGAAGAAGCGCTCCGCAATCACGGTCGTCTGCGTCGGAACCGCGCCCAGCACGGCGCGCCCCTGCAAAATGTATTCAATCGCCTGCTCTGCGCCCGAATCATCCAGTCCGCACTCATCTTTCAGCCAACCCACTGCAGAGGCCACTTCCGGTTGAGTCGCCGAAAACCCCATCGGCGAGTTATGCGGCAGCATCTCGCTGATCTTTTCCCGCAAAGCCCCAACGTGTTCTGAAAGTTCCTGCGTTCGCGCCGGAGCTTCTCCTCGCCAAAACGGTACGCTCGGCGGCGCGCCGTGCGCATCCTCGACCAGAACGCGCCCGGCATTGGTTTCAATGCGACGAATCATCCACGACGTGTTGCCCAACAGCATGATGTCGCCGCGGTTGCTCTCGACGGCAAAGTCTTCATCTACGGTTCCAACCACAATGCCATCCGGTTCGGCGACAACGGCATAGAGCGAATTGTCGGGGATGGCTCCTCCGCTGGTGATCGCCGCCAGCCGCGCCCCGCGCCGAGCCCGCAACTTCCCGTTCACTCGATCCCGGTGCAGATACGCGCCGTATCGCCCGCGCTTCGAAGCAATTCCTTCGGCCAACATTTCAAGAATTGAATCGAAAACTTGGCGCGAAAGATTGCGGTACGGATACGCGCGTTTCACCAGCGCAAACAATTCATCCTCACCCCAGCCGTCACTGACAACTCCGCCATCGCCGGCCGCAGCAGTTGCAGCGCCGGCGTCCCAGTCGGCTGTCGCGAGCCCATCCTGAGCTCGCTGCCGTAACCGAGATAAGGCCGATTCCGGTCCCGCAGCGCACGCCGCCACAATCTGCTGCGCCAGCACATCCAGCGGCGCTTCCGGAATCATCAGTCGGTCCAGATCGCCCTGTCGGATCGCGCGCACCAACGCGGCGCACTCCAGCAGATCATCGCGAGTGGTACAAAAAAGTCGTCCCTTCGGAACC
Source organism: uncultured Acidobacteriaceae bacterium (assembly GCA_963841125.1). GTDB lineage: Bacteria > Acidobacteriota > Terriglobia > Terriglobales > Acidobacteriaceae > Sulfotelmatobacter. The sequence continues at coordinate 197,606 of CAWJBH010000003.1, read as the reverse complement.
GCGCCACGCCAGTGTCCGGACCGTCCCACGCGTTGCAGCGTCACTGCAATTGCCCGCGGAGAATTAATCTGCACCACTAAGTCCACTGTGCCCACATCAATGCCCAGTTCAAGCGACGCCGTCGCCACCAGCACGCGCACCTGGCCTTCTTTCAACTTCTTCTCGGCCGCCAGCCGCAGCTTCCGCGAGAGACTACCGTGGTGCGCCGCCACATTTTCTTCCCCGATGCGCTCGCCGAGATTGTGAGCGATGCGCTCCGCCATGCGTCGCGTATTCACAAACACAAGAGTCGAGCGATGCTGCTCCACCAGCGTCACCAGCCGGTTGTAAACCTCGTCCCACATTTCGTTCGAAGCCACCGGCCCCAGTGGCATGGACGGAACTTCGACAGCAAGATCAAGCTTGCGTTTGTGCCCGATGTTGACGATCACCGCGTCATTCCTCGAACTCTTCGAGTCAGAATTCCCCGTGAGAAAACGCGCGACTTCTTCAATCGGCTTCTGCGTAGCGGAAAGCCCAATGCGCACCGGCGGTTTGTGAGTCAGCGCTTCCAGTCGTTCCAGCGACAGCGTCAGATGCGCTCCGCGTTTGTCGTCAGCCACCGCGTGGATTTCATCCACAATCACGGTTTCAACATCGCGCAGAATCGCCCGGCTCTTATCCGCCGTAAGCAGAATGTAGAGCGACTCCGGCGTAGTCACCAGAATGTGCGGCGGCCGCTTCAACATCGCGCGCCGCTCGTGCATCAAAGTATCGCCGGTCCGCACCGCCGTGCGAATCTCCGGCATCAGCAGCCCGCGTTCACCCGCCATCGCCAGGATTTCCCCCAGCGGGACTTCCAGGTTTTTCTGAATGTCATTGCCCAGAGCCTTCAGCGGAGAGACGTACAGCACTTCCGTGCGATCCGCCAGATCACCCGCCAGCGCCTTGCGCACCAGGCGATCGATGCATGCGAGAAATGCAGCCAACGTTTTGCCCGACCCCGTAGGCGCGGAGATTAGCGTGGTCCGTCCAGCAAGAATATGCGGCCAACCTTGTTCCTGCGGCTCGGTAGGCGTGCCAAACCGCTGCACAAACCACTCCGCTACCAGAGGATGTGCCCAGGCTAGCGAGGCAGGAAGGGACGGCATCCGAATATTGTAGCCGGAGAATGGGGTTTCGTAAAATGTTCGCTTTTGGCAGGCTGGGCAATTGAGATTGTTGCCTAAATCGAATGTTAGAATCCACTCGATGCCAAAACTCTCCGCTCAAGCCCGCGCCCGCAAAATCAAATTGCTGCTCTTCGATGTCGATGGCGTCTTGACCGATGGCAAGCTGTTCTTTCTACCTGACAACTCACCATCGGGCAGGGTGGAATTCAAAGGCTTCCACGCTCATGATGGCGCGGCGATTTCGTTGGCTCGTCTCGGCGGCATAAGAACCGGGCTCATCACTAAGCGCAGCTCGGAAACGGTGGCGCTCCGCGCCCGCGATCTGAAGCTCGAATTCGTCCATCAAGGCGTCGACGACAAGCGAGCGTGCTTCGATGACGTCGTGAAGAAAGCAGGGTTGAAGCCGGAAGAAGCCGCGTTTGTCGGCGATGACGTGATCGATCTCCCCGCGATGCGCGCCGGCGGACTCGCCATCGCGGTGAGCAACGCCCGCGCGGAAGTCAAGAAGGAATCTCACTATGTCACGCCGCACGCTGGCGGCGAGGGCGCGCTGCGCGATGCCGTCGAATTCGTTCTCAAGGCCCAGGGCAAGTGGAAGAGCGTGGTGGAAGATTACATCGGCGAGAAGGACATCTGAAGAGGTAAAACGAAAAACCCACCGGACGCTTGCTTGGGGCGTGCTCGGGTCAGCATCCGATGGGCTACCGTTTCTCCTTACTCACCCTGTTGTTTTCAGGAGTAATTAAAATTATTAAACCTCAGAACCGAGCGATGTTCCGTCTAACTTCCGTCTAATTTTGTAAAACTTTGTAATTCCTGGAGCGATCAAAACGGGCGGGTCTGCTAATTCGAGAGCACAAGTGGCCTCGACGCCATCAACTCCGTAAAGCGCGGGTTCTTGCGCAATTCCGAAAATTCCGCGTCTTTGTAGACATTTTTCAGATCTTTGTAGCCGGCCTCCATCGCCTTCTTCAAATAATCGAGCGATTGGTCCGACAGTCCCATCTTGGCGTACAGCCTTGCGACGGTGTAGTCGTAGCGGGCGCGGTCCTCAGGGCTCGGCAGCTGCGCCTGCACGCCAGCGCGCGAAGTCCGCTCGAACACATCCGGATCCAATTCCATCGCATGCTGATAAGCCGCTACTGCGGGATCGAACTCGCGCTTGGAAAAATAGGCGGCGCCCAGATTGCTGTAGAACGACGCCGCGCTGCTGTCCTTCGCAATCGCCTTCTCGTATTCCTTGACCGCCGCTCCGTATTTCTTGCTTTCGTACAAAACCACGCCCAGATTGTTGTAGGCGTTGGCAAAATTATGATCGAACTTGATGGCGTGCTCGAAAGATTTCTTCGCCTCTTTATAGCGCTGCATCATGAGTTCGGTGATGCCAATCTTGTTCAGCAGGGAAGCCTCATTCGGCTTCTTGGCCAGCGCCGCGTGGTAGTAATCGAGAGCGTCGAGATAGAGTTTTTCCGAGCGCAACCTGTCGGCTTGCAGTTCGAGATCCGCGGCGGTCGCGTCCTGGGCTGGAGGCTCGACGGCACGCACCAGCGGCGGCGCGATCTGCACCTGCTCCGAATGAGAAACTTGTGCCAGCGTGGCAGTGGAAGAAACCAGAAGAAGAATCAGGCAGGCCTTTCGGTAGGACATACACACCCCCAAGCGACCAGTTCCAACAAGCCCCATTCTGCCACAGTTTTCGTCTCGCGGCGCGGATATTTGAATCGGGTCGCCGCGGCAAATCGGCTGTGGATTCCTCGTTGAAATAAAGTTCGAGAGCCCTTCCCGGAGCGAGACATTTTGTTCCACCGAAGCCTGAAATCGGGGGTATCCCCCCCTCCCCTTACATTGCGAAAGTCTTGCTGGGCGCGGGTCTGGCAAAAAATATCCGCAAAATATTGATGTCAAAGAGTTTAGAGGTCAAAATATTGAGAACAAAGAGCTTAGGGCGGGACCAGCCGCGCATTGCGCGGTGTCTCGGCCTCGACCATGATCGCGCAAGTTTGATGCGCGGCGCAAGGTCAGATGTCACACTGGGGCTGTGGATTTTCGACACTGAGGGGTGGTGCGACCCGACACGGGTCTGGTTCAGGTTCTGCCCCCGACGAGAGCAAGGAAGCTGTCCTCAAATTCTTTACTCATCGGGGTATCCGGGTCCATCCGATTGCAAACCTTGTCCGCCAATACTGCTTTCTGGTAGACGATGCCGTTGCGGCTCACTTCATCACCATTTATCTCGAACTGACCACCGTTGCCGTAGATTTCGTCGAGAATGGCGGACGGATATACGTACTCGATCCCGTTCCCTGACCAGACGACGATGTTCTCATCGAGCATCCCCATCGACACAAGCGTCTGCCGGAGACCCTGACCATGGACCGAGTCGATGACCGCAATGATTCGGTCGCGATAGGGGCTGCGTTGGATATCTGTCAGCAGGTTCTTGGCTGTATTGAGGATCTCCTTAATCCGCATGTCAGAATTCGCATTAATGACGCTGAACTGCTGGTTCGGGAATCCAGTCGCCAGTGCCCTTTGTATGAACGCATGGTCCGACTTTCCTTCCACGAGCACTATCAAGGACGGGAGATAAAGGGTTTCGAATCGATTGCCGAGCAAGAAGAAATGAATTTTGTTGAAGTCTGGCTGCGACAGTACTCCTGTCACCGATACTTCATCACTCTTCTTCTCCACTATGAAGTTATTCAAGATATTTCTTCGGTCAAGGAATATGGTCGAATGCGTCGCGAATATCAGGGTCTTAATATGTCCGAAGTATTTTGCCCGGTGCTCCCTGTCGAACAGGAAGTCTGCGAGGATGCCCTGCGCCTCTGGACTAATCCCAAGCTCGGGCTCGTCGATTAGAAATGTATCGTACTCCTCGTCCAGGAGACTCGTGATCAGAGTGGTGATGAGTCGAAAGCCAGAGCTCGAAAACGAGAGATTGTGCCCGCCAGTGGAAATATATTTTTGCGACATCGAGTTCTCTGGAACCGTTTGCACGATTTCCATATCCGTTCCTAGCAAAAGGTTGACTATCTCTCTTAGGGAATCGCGCCGGGCGTCGGACAATTCGGCGATGGCCTGTTGCAGGTTTACTGGCGAATTGTCCATATTTTGCTGTTGGCGCCAGAAACTAAGGAATTCGTTATACCGGCGCTGTTTGCGGCTTCGGTCGGGCGTGAAGAATCCCAGCAGGCTAAAATTCTGGTAGCGCGAAGGCCCTAGATACGACGCATTCTGGCCAATTTCTTGCGTGAGGGCTGTCCCTGCAAAACACGTTGACACAACGAAGGGGCGCGCGCTCGATTGAGAAGTTCAGTGCGGTGCGGTTTGGGTCTGGTCTGGCGGCTTGGGCGGTGGCGTTGGTGTTTTGTCGTCTTTGAAAATGCCGGCGATCTTGCCGAAGAAGCCCTTCTTTTTCCTGGGATCCTGGCTGTCTTGTGCGTTGGCGTCCTGCGCGGGAGGCAATGGCTTCTCTCCGCCGCCGAAGAGTCGATTGAAGAATCCCGTCACCCCGGCTTGCTGGTCGCAGGTATCGCGCGGCTCGTGTCCCTGCCACGAAGGCTGCTTCGTAATCGTCGGGACAGGTCGGCGTTGCGAGGCGGTTCGTGGCCTTGTCGAGTTGCACGTCGACCACGCCTGTCGGCTGCGTGAAGGCTTTCATGTCGGAGTACTGCGGCAGCTTCTGAGGCCTTCTTCATAAACTCGGTCCAGATGGGTGCTGCCGTCATGGCTCCGCTCAAGTCGCAAGTCGCTGTAGTCGTCGTAACCCACCCAAACCACGCACAACAAGTTGGAGGTGTATCCCGCGAACCAGCCATCGTGCGAACTGCCGGTCTTGCCGGCAGCCGGCAGAGTGAAGCCGCGAAGGCGAACCGCGGTATATCCCAGGCCGTTGTTGATCACGCCTTCCATCATCTTCGTCATGACGTAGGCGATGCGCGGGTCGAGCACCTGGCGCTTGTCAGTTTTGTAGTTCGCAATCACGTCGCCATTGGCATTGCGCACCGAGTTCACCAGGATCGGCGAAAGGCGCACGCCATTGTTGGCGAATGACGTGTACGCGCGCCGCCATGTCGATGGGAGGCGCGTCGTACGAGCCCAGCGCCATGGCCGGCGTGGCCTTCACGGAAACAATTCCCGCTGACTTCGCCAGGTCGGCGACTTTGTCATAGCCGACTTCTTCGGCAACTTTCACGGTCGCGTTGTTCAGCGACATGGCCAGCGCATAGCGCAGCGTCACATCGCCCTTGTACTCCTCTTTGTAATTGCGCGGCTCGTAGATCTGATCTCCATAGGCGAAGCTGGTGGGCGCGTCGGTCACGATAGAGGCCGGAGTGATTACCGTGTGCGGAACCGTCGAGCGCCGTATTCATGGCCGCGGCATAGACGAACGGCTTGAAAATGGAACCTGTCGGCCGCTTCGATACCGCGTGATTCAACTGGCTCCAGCCGTAGTCGCGTCCGCCGACCAGCGCGAGCACGGCGCCGGTATGCGGATCGAGCACCACCATCGCCACCTGCGCTTGCGGACCCGGGGGCGACTGTCGTTTCAATCTTCTTGCCCACCCGCACCTTCTTGGTGCGCAACTTCTTGACCTGCTCGTCCACCAGCTTGATGCCCATCTCGACCGCCTGCGCCGCGGCCTTTTGCAGGTCAGGATCGAGCGTGGTGTAAATGCGATAAGACTGGTCGTTCAGATCATGCTCGCTGAACTTGTTGATCAGCGTGTCGCGCACCATGTCGACGAAATACGGCGCGTCGCTGGCTTCCACATTCGGGGGCGCCAGCTTCAGCGGCGTGGCTTTGGCCTTCTCCGCTTGTTCGCGCGTGATGGCGTGAGTTTCGACCATCGAATCCAGGACGAGGTTGCGCCGCTCCAGAGCGCGCTCGGGATGGCGGTAGGGCGAAAGCTGGCTTGGCCGCTGAATGATGCCCGGCCAGCAGCGCCGCCTCCGGCAGCGTGATGTCCTTCAAGTCTTTATTGAAATAAGTGCGGGAGGCCTCGGCGAATCCGCTGATGGCAAACGATCCCCGCTGCCCCAGATTTACCCAGTTGCCATAGAACTCGAAAATCTGCTGCTTGCTGAACTTCTGTTCCAGTTCTTCGGCGATCAGCATCTCCGTCAGCTTGCGCCGCACGGTTTTTTCCGGAGTAAGAAAAAAGCCGCGCGACAACTGCATGGTGATCGTTGAACCGCCCTGCTCGTGGCCGTTGCCGCGTCAGATCGATCCACACCGCTTCGAACATGCGGACGAAGTTCACGCCGCTGTGTTCGAAGAAACGGCGGTCCTCGATTGCGAGCACCGCGTCCACCATTACCTTGGGGATGTCGGTGTACTTGACCACTTGCCGCTTGGAGCGCTGTTCGGAATCGAACAAGGCGGTGACCAGTTGGGGTTCCAGTTCATAGGCGGAAAGATCAGTTGCCACGGCTGGTGATCCGTTCGACTTGTCCATCCTGAATGGTGATGCGCGCCGCTTCCGGACTGTGGTAGCTCTCGGGCCCGGGCGTGATCTCGATTCCGTCTTTCAGCAGGCGGAAGCTGCCAAGTTGCGACTGGCCCTCCTTGTCGGAATAGCCGGCGCGGCGCAGTGATGCGGCGATTTCCTTGGCGTCAATCTTGTCGCCGTCGTGCACGGTCCGCGGCAGGGCATAGATTTTCGCGGAGTTGCTGAAGACCGGACGACCGGAAGCGTTGCGCGATGATGCGGTCGTACTTGATGTAGAAATAGCAGAAGCACTCCGCCTACGCAAACGCGACCACCAGAAAGACCACCAGCGCGGCTCGAATCACGGGATCGCGCGGCATGCCTCGCCATCCGACGCCGGGTTTGCGCTCGCCCTTCGGGATTTTGATCTTAATCGCCACGTTTTAGACAGACGACTGCCGAAACAAGTTCCTGATGGTCAGACGAGGAGACGCGTCAAAAGGTTTGAACCGCCGGCACTTCCTGTTGACTGTTACTGTCCCTGTCCGCGTTTTCAACGATTCGCGATGTCAGGATGCAATGCTTTCCATTGTACTGCCACGCACGCAAACAAAAAGAGACCCGCAGTTCATGCGGGTCTCTAGGCTGTTAACAGCAAGCGAATTCTCTCAAATCTGGGTCAGCGACCCAGTTCCGTTACTGTGGATCGGTCACGGCGAAGAAGCCACCGTTCGTCAGAGTCAAAGTAGAGGTCGGTTGAGTAAGAGCGCCACCCGTCCCCACGTCGAAGGCCCCCATCTGATAGGTGATGGTCTGGGTGCCCTGGTTGAAAATGCCGCCGTAAACGAAGAGGAAGGCCCCACTTTGGTCGAACTGTCCTTCGTCGCCCACCGCCGCATTGCTAAAGGGTGAACTACTTAGCGTGGTTAGGGTTCCGGCAGAGTCCAGCGAAAAACCATCGACTGGGTTGAAGGCCAGGTCCGAATCCGCGATGCCGAAGGAGTACACCAGATTTCCGTTCGTGTTCGATTGCACAGCGATGTCTAAAGGCGAGTTAGAACCGGTAGAGACCGAACCGATCTGGGTGATTGCTCCGGCGTTTGCTCCCGATGTGGTAATACCGAAGACGTATAGGTTGTCGTTATCGATTCCGTTCACGGCCACGCTCTGGCCAGTCGTGCCGATCAAATACTTTCCTGTGGGTTCTCCTTGCACCTGCCACATTGCATAGTTAGTGCCAACGAAGGGGCTTCCTGGCGCGGGAGTCAAAGTACAAGCGCTTCCGGCTGTAGCGCAAGTGCTCCCGATGACGTAGGCAGCGATCCCGGTCCCGGTATGGCCGCTCGCATCGGTAATATAGAGATAGTTTCCCAGCCCGTCGGTTGCCAGGTTCCCTCCGAACGAAACGGTAAATGGAGAGCCGGTAGCCGCAGTTAAAGCTCCGCCGCTGCCAATCTGGTACACGTAAACATTGCCCTGTAGGGTCGAGAAAAACAGAAGGGTGCCCGCCGGGTTGACGATGATGCTCTGGGTGCCAAATCCTGCCGGGACAGAACTCATGAACGGCGCGGGATACGGGCTGCCCGCAGCGGTAAGATTACCGTCAGTCCCAATCGACCAGCCAAGAATCTGTTCGGTCGAGCCGAATCCGGTATACAGGAACTTTTCTTGAGCCACCACCAGGCCCACGCCGTTGTCATTTAGCGGGGTCGCAGGCGCTGCGTAGCTGGGGGTCGGTCCGAAAGTTGACGCCGTCGTGTTCAGGGTGTAGCCATCTATGGTGCCGGTTGTCCCAGTGCCTGCCGCGTCCGCGACGAAGACAAAGGCCGCAGTCGCGCTGCCACCGCCTCCGTCGCTGCCAAGCCCTCCGCCCGAAGGCGCGCAGCTCGCGCTGCCAAAATTGGCGCCGCTGGCGCAATTGTAGTGACCGCAACTTGCCAGCCCCATCATCGCCAGCCCCGCCACCAGCATTACAACCCCTCGAACTCGCATCGTCATGAACTGCCTCCGACTCAGCTTCACTTATCGCCTAAGAAAATTCTCACCTGTCGGCGATCTTAGGAGGAAGGTAACGCAACGGCAAGGTTACGAATGTCACTGGCAGGAAGAACAGTGGCCAGTGGTCGGTGATTAGTGGCCAGTGGTCAGCCGATGTCCGATCGTTCAGTGGCGGGCCTGGCCGCGCGGTCTTAACTGACCACTGACCACTGACCACTAATCACTGACCACTGATCTTCTACTTGTTTCCGCTGTTGGGATTGAAGTGCATGTCGAAGGAGTAAAACGGCAGGCTCACGGTTACGGAATAATCCGCCGCGATGTAGAGCGCCGACATGCCGGGCGTGTTGATGCGCTGCACCGTCACCTGCTTGGCCTCGATCGGCAGGTTCTGCTCTTTGATCTTCCGCATTACATCGGTGCGGACGTCTTCGTCGGTCTTCTGGAAGTTGCCGCTGTCCATCAGCGAAACATTCCTGAGGTCGTCCGTAAAGCTGTAATTGGCCATCATCGGCGGGGCCACTTCAAAGCAGGCCACCACCACAAAAAGGATCGCAAGAAACCCGCTCAGTGCTTTAAGGGTTGCCATAGTCTCAAAACTACGCCGCCAGCCAGCGGCGCAACTTTCAGGCCCTGGCTCGCAGCACTCCTTGGAAATATTCCACTACCGTCGCGATCGTAACATCGCGCACTTCGCGAGTCGAGCGTAGAACCACTTCCACAGTACCTTCGGTAACCTTGTTCCCAACCGTGATTCTAAAGGGGATACCCACTAAGTCGGCGTCTTTGAACTTGACTCCGGGCCGCTCATTGCGATCGTCGAGGATTACATCAAATCCAGCCGCCTCCAGCCGGGTTCCAATATCGACCGCGGCCTTCAGCAAGCTTTCATCCTTCACGTTGACGGGAGTGACCACAATCTCAAACGGCGCAATCGCCGGCGGCAGCCAGAAGCCGTTCTCGTCGTTGCTCTGCTCGACCGCCGCCGTCAGAATGCGCTCAATTCCAATGCCGTAAGAGCCCATGATCGGCGTGACTTCCTTACCGTTCTTATCCAGCACCCGTGCGCCCATCGAGTCCGAATAACGGTAACCGAGTTTGAAGATGTGTCCGATTTCAACCGCGGTGTCAATGCGCAGCGAGTTCCCGCAATTCGGACAACCTTCGCCCGCCGTCACGGCACGCAGATCCGCATACGCCGTAGGATAAAAGTCCTTCCCCGGCGTGAGATTCTTCAGGTGATAATCTTCTTTATTCGCGCCCGCAATCAGATTCGCCCGCCCTTCGAGAGCTTTGTCGACCAGAAGTACTGGAAGCGCCACATCCTTCTTTAGATCCTTAGCCCACTCAATGCCGACCGGCCCCAGATATCCCGCAGGCGACTTGAACAGCGCCTTAATCTCGCTTTCTTCCATCGCACGCGTCGCTTGCCCCAGCGTTGAATTAAGCTTCGCTTCATTCAGTTGATGGTCGCCGCGCATCAGCACCACAATCGCGCGTGACCTGGTCTTGCCGGCCTTCTCATCTCCCTTGTCCAATCTCTTGTCCGATTTCTTCTCCGGCACCACTTCATCGGCGATCAGAGCCAGCGTCTTGATCTTATTTTTCGGCGACACTCCCAGAAAGCGCGCGACATCTTCAATCGTCTTCTGCCCCGGAGTGTGCACCTCCAGCGGCTTGCCATCGCCCTCCGCCGCCAGATCGTCCACCCGGTCCAGCTTCGACGTAGCTTTCTCCATGTTCGCGGCGTAGTTGCAGCCGTCGCAGCTCACGATCTGATCTTCTCCCGCCGGAGTGCGAACCATGAACTCGTGCGATTCCTTCCCGCCCATCGCTCCCGAATCCGCCTCCACCACCATGTATTTCAACCCGCAGCGATCGTAGATGCGCCGGTAAGTGTCGTAATGTTTCTTATAAGAAACGTCGAGTCCGGCCGCGTCGATGTCGAACGAATATGAATCCTTCATCATGAACTGCCGCACTCGGAGCAATCCGGACTTCGGCCGTGGCTCGTCGCGAAACTTGGGAGCGATCTGGTACCAGATCTGCGGCAACTGCTTATAGCTGCGCAGCTCTTTCGCCGCAATCGAAGTCATGACTTCTTCTGCGGTAAAGCCCAGCGCAAGATCGGCGCCCTTGCGGTCTTTCAGCTTAAACAAGTTGTCGCCCATCAGAGCCCAGCGCCCGCTGGCCTCCCAAACCTCGCGCGGATGCAGCAACGGCAGAAGAAACTCCTGCCCGATCTTGTCCATCTCCTGCCGCACGATGCCCATGATCTTGTTGAACGAGCGATTCCCGAGAAAAAGATACGAGTAAATGCCCGCCGCCAGTTGCCGAATGTAACCAGCCCGCACCAGAAACTTGTGGCTGGCGACTTCAGCGTCTGCCGGAGCTTCGCGCAGAGTGGGAATGAACGATTCTGACCATCGATGCATAGAGTTTGAGTACCTAGTACCGAGTTGCGAGTACCGAGTGAAGGGCGCTCGCTGATCCTTAAAGGGAATTGACTATTGTAAATGATGATGCGAACGGTAGGCTGCGAGTAAACATAGTGTGGGTTGGCTAAGTACTCGGTACCAGGTACTGGGTACTAGGTAGTCAGCTGCCGCAGAATCTCTTTCCCCAGCTTCTGCGTCTCCCCAAAAAACTTCTGATACTCGACAAACAGCCGGTTCAACTCCAGCGCTTTGTCGGTTGAGGGATGCTTACGCAAAATCATGTCGCGCACGTGCACCGGGTTCGGCAGAGTTGCGTCTTCAGTCAGTTCTTCCAGCGCGGTATTGGGATCGTAGTGATACATGCCATCTCCTCATCGGGTGATCGGGTGATCGGGTCATCGGGCGATTCAAGATGACCCGATCATCCGATTACCCGATCGACGATCACACTAACTCCGTTCCCCACAGATCGTGCAGGTGCACAATCCCTTCCAGCTTGCCGCCCCCGTCGATCACCATCAGCGAAGTGATCTTCTTCTCTTCCATCAAAGCCAGCGCCGTAGCCGCAAATTCTCCAGCCCCAATCGTCTTCGGATTCTTCGTCATAGCCTCTGCCGCCGAAAGATCCATCACATCTTTCCCGCGTTTCTCGAGCAACCGCCGCAAATCTCCGTCGCTGATGATGCCCAGCAGTCGCTCACCGTCCACCACCGCCGTCACGCCCAGCTTCTTGCGCGACATTTCATAAATCACATCTGGCATCTTCGTCTGCGGGCCGACGCGCGGCAGCGCCTCGCCCGAATGCATCAGCGATTCCACCCGGGCCAATCGCTTCCCCAACTTTCCGCCCGGATGCAGGTTGGCAAAATCTTCTTCCTTAAATCCGCGCTTCTCGCTGAGCGTAACCGCCAGCGCGTCACCCAAAGCCAGCATCGTCGTAGTCGAAGCCGTAGGCGCCAAACCGAGCGAACAAGCCTCCTCGGCGATCGAACAATCCAAAGCAACATCCGCCGCCGAAGCCAAAGTGGATGTTCGTGTGGAGCGGGCGCCCTCGCCCGCTGCTTTTGACGTCGCTCTGGCACTGAACTCTGCTCGGCCTACTGACACCCTCGCTGCAGACTGTTTGGTTCCCCTTGATGGTTTGCCGCCGCCGGCATTCGCGGGCGAGGGCGCCCGCGCCACACCGAACTCATCCCCAGTCATGGCAATCAACGGCACCCGCAGCCGCTTGATCGTAGCCAGCAGCGCGAGAATCTCCTCTGTTTCGCCCGATGCAGACAGGGCCAGCACCACATCCCCACGCACCACCATTCCTAAGTCTCCATGCAACGCGTCTACAGGATGCAGATACAAAGCCGGAGTCCCCGTGGAACTTAGCGTTGCCGCAATCTTGCGCGCGATCAACCCGCTCTTACCCATCCCTGTGACCACGACGCGCCCCGTGCACGAAAGCATCAAGTCCACAGCCCGCTGAAACGCCGCCGCCATCGGGCCGCCAATGCGGTCCGCCAGCGCGCGCAACGCCTCAGCTTCAATGCGCACCACATTCTCGCCAATGCTTTTCATGAAAATGAATTCAAGAGCCACACACGCGCCGCTAGTTCAAATTGCCCAATTACCAAATTGCTCAATTACAAATTCAGAAGTGGTCCTCATACAGAGGCGACTGCACCGGCTTCTGCCCCAGCACCGCCAGTCCCTTGGCCTGGATCATCCGGTCCCACGGCCCCGCCTGCCAGTTGTCTCTCGACTTTGCCAGATTCTTCCAGGGCGGCAGTGAAAGCATCAGATTCTTCCCCATGGAGTGCAGATAAGGTTCATACATCGACCGCAACTTGTTCAGCTTCTGCCGCGCTTCATCCCCCGTCCGCAGTTTCAATCCCGCCGCGGCCAGCGTCTGTCGCAGTGCGTCGAAATCGGCGTCGGTCAGCCGTTCCGCCGCCGCCGGATCATAGCGGGCGTTCACCACTTGCGCCAGATCGACAGCCGCATGCCGCGCCATGGCAAAGGTCAGCCGCGCCTGCCCGGGATGAATGCCTTCGATCCCGGTGATGACCAGCGAGGTCACGTCCAGCATGGTCATCAGCGCTCCCAGCCACGACTGATTACTATGCTGTGAACGAAAAAAACTCAACACTGGATAAGAAATGTGGCTCTCCAGCAATTCTCCCGCCCAGCGCTCCCAGTCGCGCAGGCATCCATCGAGAACTAATTGGTCGATCGCCGGATTCTCCGTCGTCCCCGCCAGTCGCACCAGCAACTCACTCGCCGTCGGGGGCGATCCGGCGCGCGCGTCCAGCATCGAGATCTGAATCTCCCGCCGCGAAAATGAAGCGTACACCACGGGCAGATAGCCGATCACCACGCCGAGAAACGCGAAGCCCATCCCCGCTTCCAGCACTGAAAGGAAGCGCGCCAAAGGCGACGTCGGCAGGATGTCGCCATAGCCAAGCGTGAAGAACGTCTGGCCGCTGTGGTAGATGATCCGGCCAAACGTGATCGGTTCACCGCTCAGTTGTTCGTGTCCGCCGATGCCATATTGCAAGAGGGCAAATCCGAGGATCAGGCTCGCCGCCCAGAATGCCAGCAACATGATCAGCGATAGAGGTCCGAAGTATCCCAGAAAGTTCTGCTGCCGCGAAGGTGTCCGGATGCGCCCGGCAATATTTCTCCACGGGATCCAGGTCCGCCGGTAGAACCATGCCGTCAGCTTGAAGTGCCGGGTCACGCGGCGCGGCAGTACCACCGTCTCAAACGCGTCCAGAAGGACTACGCAGATGATGACGATGCCGAAGACAGCCGCGGGAATGCTGCCGTGAAAGCTCATGCAAGATTCTTACTTGGGCTTCGGGCTTCGGCCATCGGGCTTCACAACCCCCCTACTGAACTTGCGAGGCTTTCGGATTGGAACCTGGTTATTTAGCCGAAGCCCGAAAGCCGAAGCCCGTCTACTGCGGCTTGGCCTGTGCCGGTGGTATCTGTGCCGGAGTCGTGGCCGCTGGCTTCTTCACCGCCGGCTTCTTCTTTACGGTCGGCTTCTTTGTGGGCGTGTTGTCATCCACCACCTTGATCTTGGGAGGTGCCGCTGGAATCGCCGCCTGCGCCGTCTTCAGGTCTGTACGCAGACGAACAATTTCCTGCTCCTTTGACGCAGCCAGGTTTTCCAGACGTTCCCCCACCTGCTTCCGTGTGCCCTCAAAGTTGTTCAGATCGGTCGATAGCGCCTGCAGATCGTCTTTCGCCCCGAACGCTCCGGTCGATTCCACCACGCTGCCCAGCACGTCGTAGAGCGCATCCAGATTCCGGTAAAGCTTAAAAGTCGGGGTCAGGTCTTCCGGCGCGTTGCGCAACTGCCCAATGATTGCGGGCAAGGCATTCTGCAAATTGCGTTGGATCGAATCCACATTGCCCAGCGCCTGCTTCTTCGATCCGTTATCAGTCTTCCAGCGTTCAACCCGCAGTTTCGTCAAGTCGGCCTGCGTGGTTTTTGACGTCGCCTCTAGTTGCGCCAGCAACCCGTTCAGTTGCGTCACCGACGCATAAGAAACCGCCGCGCCCTGTTGCAGTGGTGGCGCCGCAGCCGAGGCCAAACTCCCCTGCACGGAATATTGTGGAGTCGCTTGCGAAGCCGGCACCGTGGCCGCAGCAGACTGGCCGAACGCCGTCCGGGTCCACAGCAGTAACAACAGCAAAGAGGAACAAGAGAAGATGAGTTTGGAGTTCATTGTTGTAGATGCTTGCTCGTAGACGGCGGCGTGCCAAGTGTAACAAAATCAGGAGCAACAGGATATCGACAAGCCGAGGATACTACAAGCCGCCGCGCTCTTTGCCCAGGGTGCTGGCTCCGCCTCCGCCTCGCACCTAAAGACGATAGAATTCATAACAGTCCTTGCGTGCATCGAATAATAGGTATGTCCCGCACAACCACAACATCACCGAACCACTGTCGCGTTCAACTGTTTGCCGCCATCACTCTGCTAGTGCTCGGTCTCGTTCTCCCCGCCCCGGCCCCGGCTCAAGACCTCGCGCACCGTCTCATCCTGAAAGACGGCTCCTATCAACTGGTCACCAAGTATGAGGTGAAGGGCGACCGCGTCCGTTACAAGAGCGCAGAGCGTGACGAATGGGAAGAACTTCCGTCTGCCCTGGTGGATTGGCCGGCCACCGAGAAATACGAAAACAACCGCACCGCCGCCATTCCCGAGGCCGCCGCACTCGACAAGGAAGAGAAAGAAACCGCCGACCGCGAAGCCCAACGCTCCAACCTTCCGCAAGTTGCTCCCGGACTGCGCCTCCCGGAAGATTCCGGCGTCTTCCTGCTGGATAACTTTCAAGGCCAGCCGCAGCTCGACGAAATGCAGCAAACCGAGGGCGACGTCAACCGTCACGCTAAGGCCAACATCTTTCGGGGACCCATTCCCATGCCCAGCAGCAAACAGACCGTGGAACTCGATGGGGAACATGCGTCCCTGCATGTCCACGTTGCCGTCCCCTCCATCTACCTCAATGTGGACCAGCAAGACCAGAGGGTGCCGCCGAGCGGCGAAACCGCATCCGCCCAGATGAATCAGCCCAGCCTCGACGCTCCCCGCACCCAGTCGCAACATCCCCAGCAGCCCGAACAACCCGAGCAGGCCATCGTCCCTTTCGATCGCTTCCGCATCGTGCGCGCAAAAGTAAAAGGCGGCAAGCGCATCGTGAGCGATCTCAAGCGCACCCCCGCCGGCAAAATCAGCCAGGACCAGGATTTCGTAAACACCACCATCGACCGCATCAATGGAGGATGGCTGAAGCTAACCCCCACCCGCGATCTCGCACCCGGCGAATACGCCCTGATTGAAATCCAAGGCACCGAGGGCATGAACCTCTATCTCTGGGACTTCAGCGTAAACCCCAACGCCCCCGCCAACCCAAACCCCTGGAAGCCGGAAGTGAAGCCGGCCGAGCCGCAGAAGCCCGCGCTGGAGGTAAAAGAGAATCTGTAATCTCGTAAGCTTCGGTCAAGGTAGCACCGGGCGAGGAGAAAACCATGCCAATGAAGAATCCGGCTCACCCCGGACGTATTGTAAGGACCTGTCTTGAGCCCTTGGGCCTATCCGTCACGGCGGGGGCCGAGGTCCTTGGCGTCAGCCGGCAAACCCTCAACAACATCCTCCACGGCAAGTCTGGGATCAGTCCTCAGATGGCGATCCGTCTCTCCAAGGCATTTGGCAGTACGCCGGAAACGTGGCTGCGGATGCAGCTTGCTTTTGATCTCGCACAGGCCCGGAAAGACGAAAGCAAAATCAAGGTCCGCCGTCAGCACATGCCCCAGGAACTGCACGCGCAATGAGGAATTTGAGAAGGGAATTGCCTGCCGGTCAGATGCTCAAGGGATCCAAGCCAGAAGCTAGAAGCCAGAAGCTGCCTTCCTACTTCATCAGTCCCCGCTGCGCGATCCCAATATTATCCCGCGTTGTGTTCTTCACCAGATACATCATCTCGTCGGCCTGCCGGATGATGTCGTGCGCATCGCGCGCGTCGTGCGGATAGGTCGCCAATCCAATCGAAGCGCTTACCTTCAAATTCATCCCCTCATCGCGGCAGAAATTGCTGGCGCGCAGCGCGTCCCGCAACCGCTTGGCCACCACCAGCGCCTGATCCTTTCCCGTCTGCGGCAACAGCACCACGAATTCGTCGCCCCCATAGCGAAACGCATAGTCAATCAACCGCAGTTGAGCTTTCACCAGGTTCCCAATTTCTGCCAAAAGTTTGCTGCCCACCAGATGTCCGTGCGTGTCGTTGACCACCTTGAAGCGGTCGAGGTCGATGAACAGCACGCTGAACTCATAACCGAAACGCGATGAACGGTAAACCTCGGTCTCCAGCGTCTTGTACAAGTGCCGCGCGTTGTAGAGTCCGGTGCAGTCGTCGGTGATCGTCAGTTCCTGTATTTTTTCCACCCAGCGCGCGTTCTCGATGGCGATGGCTGCGTAGTCGCAAAGCGCCCGCAGGAAGAAAAGTTCCTGCTCGTGGAATTGCGCCATGTCCACATTCACCAGCTGGATCACGCCCAACACCCGCAGCCTCGACCGCAGCGGCATGCAAATCACCGAGTGCGTCTCCCACTGCGTGCTCTCGTCGATCCGCTTGGCAAAACGCGGATCATGTTCCACATCGCTCGAAATCACCTGTTCCCCGTGCTTCGCCACCCACCCCGCGATGCCTTCGCCCATCTTCAACCGGACATTCTTCAAAGCCTCCGCCGCATTGCCTACCGCAATCGCAAAGTAGAGTTCGTTCTGCAGCTCATCCACCATCAGCAACGACCACGTGTCCGGACGGAAGTATTCCGCCATCTTTTCCATGATCGTCTGCAGAATGGAGTCGAGGTCCAGCGACGAAGTGAGCGCTTTGGCCACGTCGTGAAAGATGGTCAGCTCCTGGCTTTGGCGGGTTAGCTGCGTGCCGGTGGCCTCGGACATGCCTGATTCTTTGACCTCAATGTGGACGGAGTGACAGTTCCAAAAAGTATATTGGCGCACCGCCACCGGAGCAATGAACCTAGGTAACCAGAACCCCTAAAGCCAATGCCAAGCTGACCTTAGCTGAGACAGCCAAGAAGGTGTGGAGGGCCGCTTCGGCAAAATGTGGGGACGGCCCCCTCGGCAAGCCACACCCAAAAATGTGGGGACGGCCGCCTCGGCCGTCCAGCCAAGCGCAGCGAGGCGTCTGCGCCACCGTGCTCCCGGTCGATCCGTGTGATCCGTGCAAATCCGTAGCAAAGCCTTTCGTGCCCAAAAGCGTATCCTGAGTTGATATGAAACTATCCCTTGCCGCCGCCGCCATCCTGTTCGCGATGCTCTCCGTCACACCCCTGCCAGCCCAAAACACTCCGCCGGTAGATCCCAAAACCATTCCCATCATCGATGGCGCCATCGGCCCGTGCTCCGCTGATTTCATCGTCAACGATGCCTCCGGCGCGCCGGTCTACGCCGCCAAGATCAGCGTCCACATCGCCTACGGATTCATGAACCTCCACAAGCTTGACCTCGAGGTCGGCACCAACGCCGCCGGCAAAGCCCGCTTCACTGGATTGCCCGACAAGCCCCGGCAGGGATTGTTCTTCCGCGCCTCCGAAGGCGACCGCGAAGCCTCAGCCTTCGACGACCCGTCCAAAACCTGCAAAGCACAGTTCACTCTCACGCTCGTAAACAAAATTCAGTAACTGTCGAGAGTAGGACCCCATACCAGCCGCGAAGCGGCGACAGAGTGCAGCCCAGGGCGTAAGCCCTGGGTAGGAGAAGCTAGGAAATATCTCAGCCCGCAGGGGCGAAAGAGAGCCACTCCGCGCCTCCCGTAGAACCGCAATCATTCCCGTTGAGCTGGCTGCCACCCTCCGGTAACCTCCATCACACAACCCTTCTGGCATCCTCCTCCGCCTTCGCCTATGATTATTGCGTAAGGAACTTAACAGGAGTCGGAACGTGGGTGTCTTCGGAGAAAAACTTCGCAAACGGCGCGAGCAGCGTGGCCTCGAACTCGAGGCCATCTCCAACACCACAAAAATCAGCATCCGAATGTTGCGCGCCCTGGAAGAAGAACACTTTCAGCAGCTCCCAGGCGGCGTCTTCAATCGAGGTTTCGTCCGCGCCTACGCCCGCCAGGTCGGACTCGACGAAGAAGAAGCGATCGCCGACTATGTAACCGCCTTGCGCGAGTCCATGCTCCCGGATTTACGCGCCCCGGAGCCCGAACCCACTCCTGAGGACGCGGTCGAACCCGCAGACCCCAAGGCCGAAGCCCACGATCCCGACGTCGACCAGGTTCTTGAAACCGTTCCTCCCAGCCCCGGCCTTCCCGCCGATCAAAAGAAAAAAGATGACGGCCACGTTCAAAGCGCGGCCCCTCAGACCTCGGACCCTCAAAGCCCGGCGCCCGAGGCCCCGATGCTTCAGCAGGAAGACCGCCGCAAACAGGGTCGTCGCAATAATGAAGATCGCCGCAACGAAGACCGTCGCAACCAAGCTCGCCGCGACGAAGATCGTCGTGATGAAGTTCGTCGTGATGAAGCTCGGCGCGATGAAGCTCGGCGTCATCACCTTCCCACCCCGGATCGCTCAGCCAATCGTCTCGCCAGCCGTTTCCGCCAAAAATATCCTGCCGGAACTCCCACCGAGCCCGCCGCTCAGCTGTCCGCCCAGGTCCCGTGGGGCAAGCTGGCCGGGGCTCTCTTGCTGGTAACGCTGATTCTGGCTTTCTGGAACTTTCGACCCCACGCCCAGCCCGCGGGAACATCGCACCAGCAAGCATCTTCCAATCAATCGCCGCCACCAGTCTCCGCACCGGCGTCATCGCCAACCCAACGCTCCGGTTCCGCCAGTTCGCCAAGACTCGAAACACCGTCGCCAGCTGGAACCCAGCCGGTCGGAACAGTGTCGTCAACACCCAACCCCGCAGCCACCGCGCCAATCACAAACCCGGCGTCCGCTTCGCCAGTTTCGTTCCCCGGCGCGTCCCAATCAGACTTCAAACCGCGAGTCACCCACGCCGCCGTTCCGAAGCCGCCCAGCACTTTCACCCTGCAGATCCGCGCCGACGAGACTACTTGGGTCTCCCTGATGGTTGACGGCAAACCCGCCGCCCGCGAAACCCTCATAGCACCTGCGCACACCTCGGTCCGCGCCACCCACGAGATCGTCGTCAAAACAGGAAACGCCGCCGGTGTCACCTTCCAGTTGAACGGCAAACAGATCCTCACTCAAGGCCACGAGGGCCAAGCAATTACCTACGTTTTCGATCCCACTGGCCTGCGGCCCACCACAAATCGCTAAAGCCACAAGCTAAATCCACAAGAACCCTTCCACAGCAAACTCAAAGACGATCAAGCTAGTTTCGGCTGTCTCGGGTCGTGGAAACCCAAGATGGGCCAAACCCTGTTTGGGTCGATCGCACGCCTTTCGTAATGCCGCAAAGCTACGCGGTTCGTAGACAATCGAGCCAAGGTACAGTAAATCCAGTCTCCCTGCCCTCCAAGCAAACCCTGGTTTGCACTCCCGAAAATCATGCCAAACAAGTTGAAGTCGTTGTTGAGTCGAAAGGTGCAATTCGCCTTCGGGTCCGCCATTTTGGCATTACTCGTCGTGGGTGCGGTCTCCTACCGTGGCATAGTTTTGTCCAGCGAAAGCGACCGATGGCTGCTCCACACTCACGAGGTTCTTGCCAACCTCCACGATTTAGGCTCCGCCATGGAGCAAGCAGAATCGAGCTGCCATGGATTTGTGTTGACGGGCGACGAATCCTACTTCGAAACCAACCGTGCCACCCGACTAACCATCGCCCAGGACGAGAAATCTGTTCGCAACTTGACTGCCAATAACCCCAACCAGCAGAACCAGCTTGCAGCCCTCGAAAGGCTAACCGCTGAGAAGTTCGTGTTTGAAGATCTAGTCATGAGCCGGCGCCGCGCCCAGGGCTTGCAGGCGGCAGCAGATGTTATTCGAGGTGGATCTGGCCAGCGAATCGCGACTGCACTTCTAGAGATAAGCAGAAAAATGCAGGGCGAAGAGCTCCGGCTGCTGGCGCTGCGCAGCGCAGACTCGAAGCGGCGACTTGCTCAGATCAAAATGATTCTGGTTTTCGGAACGGTTCTGGGACTTCTGATCACCGCCGTCGCGGGTTGGAGCGTGCAGCGCGACAGTTCCGATCGCATGGCTGCGGATAAGTACCTGGCGCAGATGGAGGGCCGCTACCGGGGACTGCTGGAAGCAGCGCCTGACGCGATGGTCGTGGTAAACCCGGGCGGAGAGATCGTGCTGCTGAATGTTCAGGCGGAAAAAGAGTTTGGCTACCGCCGCGACGAACTGGTCGGGCAGAAAGTAAAGAACATCATCCCCGAAGGCTTCGCGGAACGGATCATCGCCGACGGTACGCGCAGCGCAGCCGAAGCCCTGGCGCAGCAGATTGGGACCGGTATTGAACTCATCGGGCGGCGGAAGAACGGCAGCGAGTTTCCCATCGAGATCATGCTGAGCCCACTCGAAAGTCCGGAAGGGATCCTGGTAACGGCGGCGATTCGCAACATCAGCGTGCGCAAGACTGCGGAAATCCATCTGGCGCAGATGGAGGGCCAGTACCGCGGACTCCTGGAAGCGGCTCCCGACGCCATGGTCGTAGTGAACCAGTGGGGAGAGATCGTCCTGCTGAATGTTCAGGCCGAGAAGCAGTTTGGCTACCGCCGCCATGAACTCATAAGGCAGAAGGTAACGAACATCATTCCGGAGGGCTTCGCGGAGCGCTTGATTGCGGACGCTCTTCGATCCGCGGAAGACGCGCTGGCCCAGCAGATCGGCACCGGGATTGAACTTATCGGGCGGCGCAAGAACGGCAGCGAGTTTCCCATCGAACTGATGCTCAGCCCGCTCGCAAGCGCTGAGGGCGTCCTGGTGACGGCGGCGATCCGCGACATCACTACCCGTAAAAAAGCCGAAGCCCAGATGATTTATTCGTCCGAGCATGATTTTTTGACTGGCTTGCCCAATCGAATGCTCCTGAACGACCGGCTCAACCAGGCAATCCTCCTGGCGCGGCGTCACAGCAGAAAAATTGCGGTGCTGTTCCTGGATTTGGACGGATTCAAACACATCAACGATTCCCTTGGACATCGCACCGGCGACAAACTTCTTCAATCCGTCGGCGAACGCCTGGTGGGATGCGTCCGCGGCACCGACACCGTGAGCCGGCACGGTGGCGATGAATTCGTCGTGCTGCTCTCCGAGGAGGAAAATTCGGAAGACGCCGCCCTTACCGCGAGAAGAATGCTGCGCCTGGTCGCCGAACCTCATTCCGTCGACCAGCACGAGCTTCATGTCACTTCCAGCGTCGGCGTCAGTGTCTATCCCGACGATGGCCTGGATGCCGAGACTCTCATCAAGAATGCCGACACCGCCATGTACCAGGCCAAGGAAAATGGGCAACAGAGCTATCGGTTTTTCAAGCCCGCCATGAACATCCGGGCTGTGGAGCGGCAATCGATCGAAGAAAGCCTTCGCCGGGCTTTGGAACGGAAGGAATTCGCGCTGCACTACCAGCCCAAAGTCGATCTCAGGACCGGACGGATTTCTGGAGCCGAGGCGCTAATACGTTGGACTCATCCCACCCGGGGGCTTGTCCCTCCGGCACAATTTATTCCGGTCGCTGAAGCCTGTGGCCTCATCCTGCCCATCGGCAACTGGGTTCTTCGCGAAGCCTGCAAGCAAGCCCAGGCTTGGATAGAGGCAGGTTTACCCCTCGGCACCATGGCAGTGAATATTTCCGCCATCGAGTTCCGGGACGAGAACTTTCTGAATGGTGTTTTCCGCATCCTTAAGGATACGGGCCTGGACCCGAAATTTCTCGAACTCGAACTCACCGAAAGCGTTCTTATGAAGCATGCCGACTCCACCGCAGCCATCCTCAAGACTCTGCGGGCGAGAGGGGTGCAGGTCGCGGTCGATGACTTCGGCACGGGTTACTCCAGCCTGAGCTATCTTAAAAAGTTTCCCATGGACGCACTCAAGATCGACCAGTCGTTCGTCCGTCAGATCACGACCGTTCCCGACGAGACCATAATCGTGACCGCGGTGATCAGCATGGGCCGAAGCTTGAAGCTGCGAGTGGTGGCTGAGGGCGTCGAAACGCCGGAACAACTGGCATTTCTCCAAGCCAACCACTGCGATGAGGCCCAGGGATACTATTTCAGCCCGGCCAGTCCTTCCCGAGCTTTTCGCCGTCCTCCTCAAAACCGGTATCACAGACCCGCTTCTCCCCCGAACATTTTCCGCAACGGCGGGAAGCTAGGGGAGTGGTGCAGTTTGGCTTTTACGACTTTGTCATCCTGAGCGTTGCCGTTTTCAGGCGTAGCGAAGGATCCCCCGCTTGAGTGGCCCAACGCGTAAGCTAAACTGCACCACTACCGAAGCTAGCTGTTAGTCGTGAACCCTGCTCTTCGAAAACTAGAAAATGTAAGAACCGCGCCCAGCCGCGAAGCGGCGAAAGAATTCAGCCCACGACGTAAGCCGGGGGTCGAGAGTGGGATAAGAACAAGCCCCGAGGGCGAAAGAATAGCCACGACGCAAACTGCGGACTTCCCGAAAACGCCCGTCATCGATCAGCAAAACCTCCTGCATTTTGCTCCACCCACTGATCGAAACTGATCGGCCTTCGTCCCAGGACGCGTTCCACATTGCCCGTTACACCCGCAAGCCGCCCTTCCCGAATCGCGTGATAGATCGACGTGTGCGCTGCGACGACTTCCCCCGGAGCGCCGCCCTCGGTCATCTGCCGACTCTCTTCCTCGTCGGAGATCGATTGGAATCTGAGCTGCCTCCCGATCGCAGCGCCAATCTTCGCCGTCATCTCGGCGTAGCTCAGCGCTTCCGGACCCGTGATCGGCAACGACTCTCCGCCATACTCCCGGCTGATCAGCGCCTCGGTGGCGATGGCGGCGATGTCGTCGGGATGAATAAACGCGATCCTGCCTTCGCCGGTAGGCGCGCGTACCACGTTTCGCCGCCCGCCAGGCCTATCCCTGACCGCCGCCAAAGAAGAAGCAGTCCGCGCGGTCCTGGCCTACTTGCGCGCGTGACGATTCCAGGACTCGGGAGCGGCCCGCTTCTCGCGTCCTGTGCGAGAAAGCCCGCCCTGAGCCGAGTCGAAGGGTGGGACGCGATGGCGAGTGGCCACCATTCGTCTTTACGAAGTGCGGGATCCCACGGTCGCTTCAATTTAGGGTTCCTGACTCGGGTTCCACGCGCACCGTTTGACACTCGAATCACCCGCCCAACCCGGCAATTCTGCTATTGAATTCACTATCCGGCAGCCAGGCTAAAACTCGTTGCGCCGTCGTCCGCGCTCTGGTAACATTTTGTTTGAGTAGGCGTTGATTGTTCCTTAAACAGGCATCCGTTGCGACCGCACGCAACACCCCCCGGCATCGCCAGAAATAAAGTCCAAGCAGCATTCCTAAGGAGAACAAATCTTGGCTTCAGCCCATCAAAGAACCGCATTTTATTTACCTCCGAATCCGTGACCGAAGGCCATCCCGATAAGATCGCCGACCAGATTTCCGACGCCATCCTCGACGCCTGCCTGGCCGAAGACACTGCCAGCCGCGTAGCCTGCGAAACCCTCACCGCCACCGGCCTCGTAGTCATCGCCGGAGAAATCACCACCAAAGCCTACGTCGATTTCCAAAACGTAGTCCGCGGCACCGTGCAGCCCATCGGCTACGACAACGCCGTCTACGGCTTCGACTGCAACACCTGCGCCGTAATCTCCAGCATCAACAAACAGTCCGGCGACATCGCCATGGGCGTAGACACCGGCGGCGCCGGCGACCAGGGAATGATGTTTGGTTATGCTTGTGACGAGAATGAGGAGTTTGATGCCTACTCCGATTTCGTTGGCGCACAAGCTGACTATGCGGCTTTCGCAGATGCGCAAGAATGGAACTCTTCCTTTCCTTCGTCCGGATGGAAAATCGCAGGTTACGGTTGAATATGATTCGAACGGGCAAAGTGCTGCGGGTGGATGCGGTCGTGATTTCTACGCAGCATGCGGAGACTGTTAGCAATGAGGAATTGCGGGCGGGGATTTTGAAGCATGTGATCCAGGCGGTGCTTCCGGCGCATTTGCTGGATGAAGATACGAAGTATCACATCAATCCCACGGGACGGTTTGTGATTGGCGGGCCGATGGGCGATACCGGGCTGACCGGGCGCAAGATTATCGTCGACACTTACGGTGGCATGGGCCGTCATGGCGGCGGAGCGTTCAGCGGAAAAGATCCGACGAAGGTGGATCGTTCGGCGGCTTACATGGCGCGGCACATTGCGAAAAATATTGTTGCGGCAAAACTGGCGGACCGTTGCGAAGTGCAACTGGCTTACGCGATTGGCGTGGCCGAGCCGGTGAGCGTGCGGGTGGATACTTTTGGCACGGAGAAAGTGGATCCGGCGATCATTCCGGATTTGATTCGCGCGCATTTCAAACTGACGCCGCGCGGGATTATCGAGTCGCTGAATTTGCGGCGTCCGATCTATAAGAAGACGGCGGCTTATGGGCACTTCGGGCGCAACGATCCCGACTTTACGTGGGAAGCGACCGACAAGGCGGCGAAGCTGGCTAGCGACGCGGGTGTGCGGGAGCCTGCGGCGGCGCGGAAGTAGCTGGCGGAAAGCTGGGGCGTTCGCCAGAAAAAGCCCCTTGTTGAAACTGCTGTGGAATCCCACTTCTCGCAAAAGAAGCGAGAAATGGGGCACCCGGCAGCTACAGATCTGTCGCACGACTGAAGTCGTGCCCTACGCGATGTGTCGCAGTGGCCGAACTGGTGGCAGCGCTGACCAAAGTTCAGCTGCGGAGATGGGCCGAAGGTGCTCATTCCCTGAAGGGTATTTGGGTATGCTGACCTTGGGCTCGATTCGTGTATTCTGACAATGTATTCTGAATCAAACTAGATCTGACCAATCGCAGAGTAACCAGGTAACCAACACCAAATTTTTCAGCAGTGAAAGCGCCACAGGAGGCGTATGTCAACAGCAACAATCAATTCACGATATTAAGAGTCTGGAACTGGCCGAACTGGGCAAGAAGCGCATCGAGTGGGCGAACCAGTCCATGAAGGTGCTGCAGATTATCCGCAAAGAATTCATCAAGAACCAGCCGCTGAAGGGCATCCGCATCTCGGCCTGCCTGCACGTTACGGCAGAGACCGCGAACCTGGCGATTTGCCTGCGCGACGGCGGAGCCGACGTGGTGCTTTGCGCCTCGAATCCGCTGTCGACCCAAGACGATGTGTCCGCGAGCCTGGTGCGCGATCAGGGCATTTCGGTTTTCGCCATCAAGGGCGAAGACAACGATACCTATTACAACCACATCCTGGCGGCGATCGATCACAAGCCGCATATCACGATGGATGATGGCGCCGACCTGGTGACGATTCTGCACACCAAGCGCACCGACGCGCTCGAAGGCGTGATCGGCGGAACGGAAGAGACTACGACCGGCGTGATCCGGCTGCGCGCGATGGCGAAGGAAGGCGTGCTGAAGTTTCCCATCGTCGCGGTGAATGATGCCGACACGAAGCATCTTTTTGATAACCGTTACGGCACGGGACAGTCGACGATCGATGGCATCATTCGCGCGACGAACTTTCTGCTGGCGGGATCGAAGTTTGTGGTGGCCGGCTACGGCTGGTGCGGCCGCGGACTGGCGAGCCGCGCGCGCGGCAACGGCGCGGAAGTGATCATCACCGAAGTCGATCCGACGAAGGCGCTGGAAGCGGTGATGGATGGCTTCCGCGTGATGTCGATGACCGAAGCGGCGAAGCTCGGCGACGTGTTCTGCACGGTCACCGGCAACAAGAGCGTGCTGACCAAAGAACATTTCGACCTGATGAAAGATGGCGCGATCATTTCGAACTCCGGGCACTTCAACGTGGAGATCGATATTCCGGCGCTCGAAAAGATGTCGTCGTCGAAGCGCACCACGCGCACCGTTCGTCGACGAATATTCGTTGAAAGACGGGCGCAAGATCAATCTGCTGGGCGAAGGACGGCTGATCAATCTGGCGGCGGCGGAGGGGCATCCCGCGTCGGTGATGGATATGAGCTTTGCCGACCAGGCGCTTTCGGTGGAATACATGGTGAAGAATTTCAAGACGCTGGAGAAAAAGGTTTACAAAGTTCCAGACGATCTCGACAAGCGCGTCGCCAAGCTGAAGCTGGAGTCGATGGGGATCAAGATCGACCGGCTCTCGCCGGAGCAGGAAGAGTATTTGGCGGGGTGGTCGGAAGGGACTTAACGGCAGTGGTCATGGCTAGTGTTCAGTGGTCAGTTTTTCGGCGGGGCGGCGGTAGCCGCCCCGTTTGTTTTTCCCGCCCCGCAGGCGTTCGTTCGCACCTGTTAATGATCGGGCCGATGGGTCAATGAGTGTAATGGCGATGTTTCGCCAGTTGTGACGACGCGCCCGTTATAATCGTGCACGCAAACCGTCTGGAGCAGTGCGAGAAATGGACGTTTGGCAGAGCTTGTTTTCCTTTATCAACATAAGCATCGCTGTCGTTGCTGCCTACTTCCTATTCCGTAGGAAACCCCGCGAAACCATACTCTCTCGTGGCCCTTTATTTATCGTATGCTTTCTGCTGTTCTTCTCCGCTGGCATCGGGAGCTTGCCGCTGGCGCTGCCCGGCTTGTTCGAGCGCGTCCTCGGTCACTCGGTGTGGGTAAACTACGTGCCTCCAGTGAAGTTGAACGTCACCCAAGTGGGGGGCACGTGGTGGCTGATACGCTGGAGGGAACCTATCCAGGCCGGGTATTTCTATTTGTTCCTCGCTGGAATGGTTTGGGCGGTACTCAACGTCGCCCAGCGGCGAGCATGGAAATTGAACCTGTTCTGTGTCAGCCTTGGCGTTCTTTTGATGCTGACATCCCTAGTCCTTTCATTCGCATGTTTCCCCTTCTGCCTCTAACGGTTGTAACCAGGCGATTACACTCATTGACGCGGTCGGGGTCAGCGGCTGAAGCCGCGTTCCTGTCTTTTGCGCTTAACGCGGCGCTGAAGCGCCGCTCTTCCACGGTACCCCATCGGTCTGTGCTTGCGGCCAGCAAGATCAACGTCAAGGTCAACGTCAAAGGCATCGGACAGGAGTGTCCGATCCACACGGGCAAAATCCTGACCCGGATGTCTACTAAAGTGGACTCTACTTTTGTGGACTTTACGTTTTCTAAAGAGCATGTGAAGGTGGAATAAGTTCCGAGAATTGCGCGGCTGCGTAGGCCGCGTTTTTTGTTGGGGCGCAGGCCGAACAGCAGATTCCTCGCTCGCTCTCTCCGCGCTTTGCGCGGCTGCGAGCGGCTCGGAATGACAACACTTATGAGAGACGGTGAGGTTTGTGGAGGCGCGGTATGAGGAAAAATCGATTGGCTGGGATGAAGATCAAGAATTGCAAGAAGCGCGGGGAGTGGGTGGAGTTGGTGTTTGCGGTGCGGGCGATGGAGTTGGGGATGCGGCTGGGGCGGCCTTGGGGAGAGTCTTCGGGATATGACTTTACGGTGGATCAGGGGGCGCGGATTGTGCGGGTGCAGGTGAAGTCCACGATATTCAAGGAAGGTGCGGAGGGATATTCGTGC
Source organism: uncultured Acidobacteriaceae bacterium (assembly GCA_963841125.1). Lineage (GTDB taxonomy): Bacteria > Acidobacteriota > Terriglobia > Terriglobales > Acidobacteriaceae > Sulfotelmatobacter. The sequence goes on along the minus strand of CAWJBH010000003.1, from coordinate 169,436 downwards.
ACGCTGAAGGACAGTAAAGGTCCGTATAAGAAGAACACGTTTGATTTTGTGGCGGCTTATGTGATTCCGGAGGACGTGTGGTTCATCTTTCCAGAGAAGGTGGTGCGGGGGATGTGGAGCGTGGGGCTGTATCCGAAGCTGGAGACGGCGAAGCATCGCGGGTACCAGGAGGCGTGGCATTTGATTAGCGGGGCTACGCCGGGGTTTGTGGATCGGATTGAGGCTTGTGGGGATGCACATTTTCTATAGGAGAGTAAAGACGCGGCGGGGCTCGGCGGCTGAAGCCGCGTTCCTGACTCTGCGCTGAAGAGCCGCTCTTTCACGGGATTGCATGGGTCTGTGCTTGCAGCTGGCAAGATCAACGTCAACGTCAAGATCAAGGTCAAAGGCAGCGGGCGAGGGCGCCCGCTCTACACGAGCAACTGATGCGGCACGAGTGAACTTGTGCCCTTCCCGATCTTGCTCTCGCTAAGGTCGGCGAGGCGGGGACAACCTCCTAAGACCGCCGGGCGGGGACGAGCGGGTAGGGATCCTTCGACTGCGCATGCGGATTCATAAGGCGAATCCGCATGCTTCGCTCAGGATGACAGGGCGGTGGTGGCGGGAGTCGAAATCCCCACTTCTCGCAAAGGACGCGAGAAATGGGGCACCCTGGCGTTGCTTGATTTCGAGCGCTTTACGCGGCGCTGAAGAGCCGCTCTTTCACGGGATTGCATGGGTCTGTGCTTGCAGCTGGCAAGATCAAGGTCAACGTCAAGATCAAGGTCAAAGGCAGCGGGCGAGGGCGCCCGCTCTACACGAGCAACTGATGCGGCACGAGTGAACTTGTGCCCTTCCCGATCTTGCTCTCGCTAAGGTCGGCGAGGCGGGGACAACCTCCTAAGACGGATGGGTGCGGCGAGCGAATAGGGATCCTTCGACTGCGCATGCGGATTCATAAGGCGAATCCGCATGCTTCGCTCAGGATGACAGGGCGGTGGTGGCGGCTTGGAAGTTCGCACTTCTTGCGAGAGTGGGGCACCCGGCAAGTTCAGTCCAAATCCGGAAGACAACACAACTAAATGTGCGAAACGATCAGCATGCTGCCGGCAACAGCCATCATGTCCTCGGCTATTGCGACGGCGAAGTCTGCGAGATGCGCCCGGGAGACAAGATCATGGCGGATTCGGTAACCCAAAAATGTCCCTACAAGGGCACCGGCGATGCCGACAATTGCAGCAGCTAAGAAGTTTCCGCCTGTGCTGGTCACAAGGGCTACGCCGCCCAAGCAGCCAAAGGCAATCCGGGCGATCAGCCCGAGAGGCGCGGTGCGGGCTGGGGTGTTCGGCAGCTTGTCTGCGATCAGTTCGACGAGAGCGAGCATCGTAAACACAACGAGGGTTACGGGGCGGCCTAAGAAAGCGAGCCTGGTTCCTGCAAAATGCAACCAGCCAAGATGTGCGGCCCAGCAGACAGCGGCTGGCGGTGTCAGCGAGCGCAGCCCGGTTAGGCAGCCGAGAAGAAAGCAGAGGAGAAGCAATGTCATGACTGGCAATGTACCTTTCTTGCGACGCCAGTACCTTACCCTACTCAGAGGCACAGTCGCTAGTCAGTGTGAACGCCGCTCTACACGAACAGCTGACGGGACGAGTGGGCCTCGTGCCTTTCCCAATCTTCCTCTTTCATTTTTGATCTTTGATCTTTGATCAAGATCAAGATCAAGATCAAGATCAAAAATCAAGGTCACGATCAAGAGCGTCGGACAGGAGTGTCGGACCCACACGGGCTCATGCGTGCCGGGGGGCCATTACACTCTTGAGAATTGGTAGATCCGGTCAATTCGTGCGACCCGCGAATTGAATGCGAACCATCCTGTGTGAGTGGGAGGGCTGTGTTTTAGTGTCCGAATTTGCAATAGCGGTGTCCTGAAATGGACAGCCCGGACTAACCTCTCGCATATTAAGTTATTTACAATGTGAGGTTTAGTAATGGCAAGTGTGATGCTTATACCCCGGCAGGGAGGGGTAAGAACATGTCATTCGTTCGCGATCTGAGAGTAGCTGCTCATTCGTTAATTCGGACTCCGGGGCTGGCGGTCGCCGTGGTGCTCACGCTGGCGCTCGGCATCGGCGCGAACGCTGCCATTTTCACCCTGGTGCGCGGAGTGCTGCTGAAGCCTCTTGTGAACCGCGGCGAGGACCGGCTGATCTATATCCGGCAAAGCGCTCCCGGCATCGGCGACGAAAACGCTGCGTTTTCCGTACCCGAGCTACAGGACTTGCGTGCCAGCGTGAAAACGGTGAGCGCCTTTGGCGACTTCTCCGCCATGGACTTCACTATGATCGGCCTCGGTGAGCCTCGTTCCATTCAAGGCGGGGTTGTCGGAGGCAACTATTTCGAGGTGATGGGCCTTCATCCCGTGCTCGGTCGCCTCATTGGGCCTCAGGACGACGGTCCGCAAGCTGCGGGCGTGGTGGTTCTGACGTACCGTTTCTGGGCGAACTCTCTTCACAAGGATCCTTCCGTCCTGGGGAAGACCGTTCGCCTCGGCAGCATCGGTGATCGGTCCGCGACAGTCATTGGCGTCCTCGAGCCTTGCGTTCCATATCCGCAAGATACCGAAATTATTTCCAACATCGTCACCAGCCCGCACCATCTTTCCGCAACGATGGTCACGGGCCGCATCCATCGTATGACTGAGCTTTTCGGCCGTCTCGCTCCCGGAGCCACTCTCGATCAGGCTCGCGCTGAGTTGCGCTCGGCCTACGCCGCGATGAAGAAGGATCATCCGGAAGCTTACGCACGGGAAGCGGACTTTCAGATCGGGACGAAGTTGCTTCGTGACCAGATCACGTCAGGCGCGCGGACCGTGCTGCTGGTGCTGCTTGCAGCGTCAGGGCTGGTCTTCATCATCGCGTGTTCAAATGTTGCCAACCTGATTCTGGCTCGGACGGTTCGCCGCGAAGGTGAGTTGGCGGTGCGCGTGGCGCTGGGCGCAAGCAAAGGCGCGTTGCGCCGCATGCTGCTGGCTGAAAGCCTTCTGCTCTGCGGCGCCGGCGCCGCACTCGGTGTAATGAGCGCGCAGCCGATGGTGGCCGTGCTGGCCCGCTACGCGTCGCGATTCTCCATCCGTGCTCTCGATTTCAAAGTCGATTCGACCCTGCTTTGGGTAGGAGCCGCGCTGGCTATCGTCGCCGCAGTGATTCTTGCATTTGTTCCGCGGCTTGCCACGTCTTCCGGCTCCAGCACGTCGGGCAAGCGGAGCGGACTGGGCCTCTCGAGCGGAAGTGCGCGGATCACGGGCAGCACCAGCCGCCGCCAGCGGATCTTCGCGGTGACACAGATCGCCGCGTCGTTTGTGTTGCTGGCCGGCGCAAGTACGTTGATCACTACGCTGATCGCACTGCAAAAGGCGCAGACAGGTCTGGACACGCAGCATGTCCTCGCGATCGATGTTCCTGCTATGGGCTTTGGGAAGACACCGCAGCAGGTTGTTGATTTCTACAAGGAAGCGATCCGCCGCATTGATACCCTGCCGGGCGTGAGCAAGACCGCGTTCGGCAACGTCGTTCCGTGGCGCGATGGCGGCCCTGGTCTTCTCCGGTCTGCAATTTTCCGGGGATGGACACGTCCATACTCCCGGGGCAGAGGATCCACGGGCGCGCTGGCGTGCCATCTCTCCCGGATTTTTTGCGGCGCTTGGCGTTCCTATCATTGCCGGGCGCGATTTCAATGCGCTGGACATTCAGAATAGTGATCGCGAGAATGATGACCAGAATTAAAAATCAAGAGCCTGTCGTTATCGTCAGCGCAGACTCTCGCGCAGCGCATGTTCCCCAATCAGGATGCGGTCAATCGGCATGTCTATTGGACGGATCCCGTGTTTCAATTCGTTGGCGGGACCGATGCTCGAAAAGGCGCGTCTTCTGGCGCCGCACCGCATCATCGGAGTCACTGCGGATATTGACGACGGACACGTTGTTCCGGAGCCCACAGTCACTGTTTACAGCCCTTTTGACGAAGGCCCAATGTTTGCCGGCCGTCTCTTCATTCACACGGGTGCAAATCCGTATTCGCTGGTCACGCCGGTTACGCGGATTATTCGCGGCATGTCGGCCGATCAGCCCGTTGAGCGCGCTGCCACTCTCGAAGACATTCGGGCAGAGGTGCTAACGCCGGACCGTTTAAACTCGCTGGTGTTTGGCATATTCGCGGCTGTCGCGCTGGCGATTGCCGTGGTGGGCGTCGCGGGCGTGCTGGCATTTTCGGTGAGCGCGCGGACGCGGGAATTCGGTATCCGGCTGGCGCTCGGATCGGAACCGGAGCGACTCCTCAAGGGCGTGATCGCAGAGGGCACCGTGATGGCGGCGGCGGGCGTGCTTGCAGGCGCGGCATTCGGATTCGTGCTGGCGCGTTTGGCGGGAAGATATTTTCTGGACGTCAAGATGCCCGGCGTATTGCCTGTGTTTGTCTCTGCCTTCGTGCTGATGGCGGTCGCGGTTATCGCATCGGTGCTGCCCGCGGCACGCGCGGCGCGTGTCGATGTTATGCAAGCGTTGCGCTCCGAGTGACCGTTGGACCGGCAGGTCGGCGTTAGCGGCAACTCCAGAAGCGGTTCCTCCTACCGGAGGAAATTGCGCACGGGATGTGGAGCGTGGGGCTTTATCCGAAGCTGGAGACGGCGAAGTACCGCGGGCTATCAGCAAGCGTGGCATTTACCGCGCGGGGAGACGCTGGGGGTTGCGGGCCGGATTGAGGCTTGTGCGGATGCACATTTTCGAGAGGAGAGTAAAGACGCGGAGGGCTTTGCGGCTGAAGCCGCGTTCCTGACTCTGCGCTTTACGCGGCGCTGAAGCGCAGTTCTTCCACGGTGTTGCATCGGCCTGGGCTTGCGGCCAGCAAGATCAAGATCAAGATCAAGGTCAAAGGCATCGGACAGGAGTGTCCGATCCACACGAGCAGGGGTGATTTGGCGCGAGCGAACTCGTGCTGTTCCTGATCTTTCTCTCCCAAAGTCGGCGAGGCGGGGACAACCTCCTAAGACGACCGGGCGCGGACGAGCGGGTAGGGATCCTTCGACTGCGCATGCGGATTCATAAAGCGAATCCGCATGCTTCGCTCAGGATGACAGGGTGTTGGCGGCGGGTGTCGAAATCCCCACTTCTCGCAAAGGAGGCGAGAAATGGGCACCCCGGCGTTGCCTGATTTTGTGCTCTCTACGCGGCGCTGACGGCGCCGCTCTTTTCTCTATTTGACTCCTGTGTTGATCGCGTTAGCGTATTTTTTGGCCAGGCCATTGCCCACAAAGTCGTCGTAGATCCACATGAAGCCGCCGATTATCCCGCATTCATTGTGCCAGCCCATCATCACAGTTTCGACTTGGCTTGGGTTGTAGTTCTTGTCCCACACGCCGGGGAAAACGGGCACACTTCCAAAGTCCCAACCCGAGCATGGACTGTTTCCTTCACCGCCGGCATACGTCTGAAGATGTACTCCGTCGACCGTGCCTGGGCGTTTCGTGTTGATTTCTGAAACCACACTCTGCCAATAGCTGGCGTTGACATAAGGGTCCGGCACGACGTGATAGCCGAGTCTGCCCACCATGAGCCCGAACCTAACCGTGGAGGCGAGATCGTAACTATTTTCGTCATCAAAATCGAGGGCATCCAGAGCGGGGATTGCTGCTTTCAAAGCCTTGAAATCCTTGTACAGAATGCTATTCGGGCCGACGCCTTGCGCCTTCACCAGTGAAGTGATGTTTTCCCAGTCTCCGAAGTTCGAGGAGCCGATGCTGAACGTGACTCTTTTGACAGTTCCTGCTTGCTTTAACGTGGCCATATGCTCGGCAAATCTCGGGTACGTTTTATTGCCAACATAGACGCCGTTCGAAGTCAGCGGAAACTCGCCGTTGAAGTTCAAGTCGCCTTGGGCGTTGACTTCAACGCTCCAGACGATAGCCTCGGAGAAACCAGAGTGTTCGATTTCAGCGATGTCGTTGTTGACGTTGAAATTCGCAGTCTTATAAAACGGGCCTCCACCAAATATTCCGCTAAACCCCTTCGGAGCGGGGGTGGAGGTTTGTTCCGACGAAGTCTGGGCCGCGGCTGACAACGCGAGAATCAGCAGGCAGGTTACAAGCTGAAATAACGGGAACACGAGGCTGCGACTTCTCTGGGAAAGACTTCCTTGGATAAACCTGGCTTGGATAAACCTGGCTTGGGTAAACCTGGCTTGGGTAAACCTGGCTTGGATAAACCTGGGCAACAGTCGAGTCATTTGAGTTTCCTTATTGATGTGAATTGGCATGTGTGTTGTTCACGAACTTTGATGGAGTTCCTATAAGACTTGGCAGGTTTCCCAAGCGTGCGTGGCATGGTTTCCCCAACCGGCAGCCCTCAAGTATCCCTCTGCGATGGGCGGGAGTCAACCGTTGAAATCAGGCGTTTGCAGTCATTGACGCGGCCGGTAGCAACCGCGTTCCTGTCTCTTCCCTTTGCGTGGCGCTAAAGCAGCGCTCTTCTACGGTATCGCTACATTCGTACTTGCACCCTGTACTTGGACCCTGCAAGATCAAGATCAACGACAAAGGCAGCGGACAGGAGTGTCCGATCCAGACGAGCATGGCTGGTATCATCCTCAGGATGGCGCGCCGCGGGAAATTCATAACCTTTGAAGGGTTAGACGGGACCGGCAAGAGTACGCACATGCGCAAGGCCGCCGCTGTGTTGCGCGGGGCTGGACACAAGGTCGTCGAAACGCGCGAGCCGGGGGGGACGGCCACCGGGGAGAAGATTCGGCGGGTGTTGCTGGATTCGTCGACCGAGGGTCTTGCGCCATTGGCGGAGATGGCTTTGATGTTTGCTTCGCGGGCGCAGCATATTTCCGAAGTGATCGAGCCGGCGCTGGAGCGCGGGCAGATTGTGCTTTGTGATCGCTTCACGGATTCTACCGAGGCTTACCAGGGTAGCGGGCGGAAGCTCGGCAGCGACGCTGTCCTGGAGTTGAATCGGGTGCTTTGTGGAGGGTTGCAGCCTGATTTGACGATCCTGCTGGAGTCGGATCCGGCGATGAGTGTGGGACGGGCGCGGCGGCGCAATCGGCGGGCGGCGCACAAGGCGAATGCTATTTCACACACGGGTGCGGGGAAACATCCTGACGAGAACAGGTTCGAGCAGCAGAGCCGCGCGTTCTTTTCTCGCGTGCGGGAAGGCTATCAGGCGATCGCCGCTCGAGAGCCGCAGCGCGTTGTGGCGGTGGATGCCAGCGGGACTCCAGGGCAGACGCATCGGCGGATTATGGAGATTTTGCAGCGGAAGATGAAGTTGGGAAAAAGTCAGTGAGCGCGCATCACGTCCTGAGGAGGGCCTTCGCAGCGAGGCTCAACTAATCCCACCCTTGCAAAGAACGCAAGGATGGGGCACCCTCAGTTGGGTGCTGCGAACGAAATCCAAATCTAAACCACATGGGCTTTTCTGATTTTCACGGTAATGCCGAGATGGTTCATCGCTTGCGCGAGATGCTGGCGCGGAAACACTTTCCGCATGCGGTGATTCTGTCGGGGGCTCGGGGGGCGGGGAAGTATACGCTGGCGCTTATGCTGGCGCAGGCTTTGAATTGCCTGGCGCCTACCGTGAGTGATGGGCTGCCTGACTTCTGCGGAGCATGTGCGAACTGCCGGCGCATTGCGCAGGCTGCCGATCTCGATGCGCGGTTTGCCGAAGCGGTGGAAGCGCGCGAAGGGTTGCGCGATGCCGACAAGAAAGATACGCGGCTGTTTGTGCAGACTCATCCGGATGTGCTGGTAATTCCACCGGATCCTCCGCAGATGATGATCAAGGTGGACCAGGTGCGGCGGGTGATTGAGACTATCTACTATCGGCCGTCGGAAGCGCGGGAACGGGTTTATATCTTTACTGATTCGGCGTTCATGAAAGAGGCGGCGAATTCGCTGCTGAAGGTTCTGGAGGAGCCTCCGGAGTTCGCCACGATATTTTTACTCTCGGAGAATGCGGGTGAATTGCTGCCGACCATCCGGTCGCGGGCGATGGTGTTTCCGCTTGGGGCTGTGCCGGTGGAGGACGTGGAGCGCTATCTGGCTGAGAATCGTCCGGAGTGGAAGCCGGCGCAGCGGGCGCTGGTTGCGAGGCTCAGCGAGGGCGCGCTGGGGCGGGCTCGCAGCTTCGATGTGGAGGCTTATGTAGCCGCGCGCGGCGACGCGATGGCGATCCTCAACTCGGCGTTGCTGGGAGGCGAACACACCGCGCTGTTCAAGATTACGGAATCTTATCGGGCTGGGGCTGAGGGACGGGAGAAGACGGAGCAGCTTCTGCGAACGCTTTATTCGTTGCTGCGCGACCTGATGTTTTTGGGATCGGGCACTCCTGAACTGGTTCAGAACACGGATATTCAAAGCCAGCTTGTGAAGATGGGTGAGGCTGCCGATTTCGAGTGGATCGCTGCGGCCTCGGACCGATTAGCTGAGGTGGAACGCGGGATGCGACGGAACCTTCTGCGGTCGCTGTCGCTGGATGGATTGAGTTTGGCGCTGGAGAAGGCTTGAGGACACCGCCAAGTCCGTGGCTTGCGTTGACTTGCCCGTTTAAGAGACGTAACATTCCGCGTCAGTGATCGGCCAGACCATTTCGCACTATCGCATCATTGAGAAGCTCGGTGGTGGCGGGATGGGCGTGGTGTACAAGGCCGAAGACACGCGGCTGCATCGCTTTGTCGCCCTCAAGTTTCTTCCCGATGAAGTTGCGCGAGATCCGCAGGCGCTGGCGCGCTTTCAGCGCGAAGCGCAGGCTGCGTCGGCGCTGAACCATCCCAACATCTGCACGATCTATGACATTGGCGAGCAAGACGGGCAGATGTTTATCGCGATGGAGTTTCTGGATGGGCTGACGCTGAAGCATCGCATCGGCGGGCGTCCGATGGAAACTGATTTGATTCTGTCTCTCGCCATCGAGATTGCCGACGCGCTGGATGCGGCACACTCGAAAGGGATTGTTCATCGCGACATCAAACCGGCAAATATTTTCGTCACCGAGCGCGGACACGCCAAAGTGCTTGATTTTGGGCTGGCGAAGGTAAGTCTGGCAGCGAGTTCTTCGAGCAACATTGCGGCTCTTAACACGCAGACGCGTTCGGTGGACGCGGATCATCTGACCAGTCCGGGCACGATGCTGGGGACGGTGGCTTACATGTCGCCCGAGCAGGTGCGGGCGAAAGAGTTAGATGCGCGGAGCGATCTTTTCTCGTTTGGCGCGGTGCTGTATGAGATGGCGACGGGCGATTTGCCGTTTCACGGGGAGAGTTCAGCGATGATCTGTGAAGCCATCGTGAACCGTGCCCCGGTGGCGGTGGTGCGGCTGAATCACGACGTGCCCGCAGAACTGGAACGGATCATCAACCGGGCGCTGGAGAAGGATCGAGAACTCCGTTACCAACACGCTTCGGAAATGCGTTCGGAGTTGCAGCGGCTGAAGCGGGATACGGAGACGGGGCGATTTGCGGCTAGTTCGGGGGCTGTGGTGGCGGCAGAGGAAGGCGGCGAGCTGCGCTCGGCCGGACCCTTCGGCTCCGCTCAGGGCAGGCGGGCAGGAGTGCCCGTCCCCACACGATCTTTGCTGACCCGCACGTTTTCGGCTGTGGCCGCAGTTGTGGTCATCGCTTTGGTTGCGGGCGGCTTCTATTATTTCCGCTCGCGGCAACATGCCGCGACTGCCCTCACCGAGAAAGACACCATCGTGCTGGCGGATTTTGCCAACAGCACTGGGGATGCAGTGTTTGATGACACGCTCAAGACCGCGCTCAACGTTGCTCTGAACCAGTCGCCGTTTCTGAATGTGCTCTCGGAGAATAAAGTCGCGGCTACCTTGAAATTGATGTCGCGTCCGGCGGGGACGAAACTTACGCCCGAAGTCACGCGCGAACTTTGCCAGCGGGCGGGCAGCAAGGCTTACCTTGCCGGGTCGATCGCCAGTCTGGGCAGCGAATATGTGCTGGGATTGAAGGCGGTGAATTGCCAGAACGGAGACCCGCTGGCCGAACAGCAGGTGACGGCGGCGTCGAAGGAGAAGGTGCTGGACTCGCTGGGCGAGGCGGCGGCGAAGCTGCGAACTGAGTTGGGCGAATCGCTGGCGACGGTGCAGAAGTTAGATGTTCCGTTGTCAGAGTCCACCACGTCTTCGCTCGAAGCTCTGAAGGCGCTTAGCCTTGGAATAAAGGCCAACAACGAGAAAGGCCCCGCCGCAGCCCTGCCGTATTTCCAGCATGCCATTGAGCTTGATCCGAATTTTGCCATGGGCTACTTGGGAGTGGCCAACGACTACGTCGGTCTCGCCGAGTTAGGACGAGCCCGCGACTACTACAACAAGGCATTTCAGTTGCGGGAACATGCCAGCGAACGGGAAAAGCTGGCGATCACCGCTCTCTACTACCAGAATGCAACCGGGGAACTGAATAAATCGGCCCAAACGTATCAGAACGCTATTGAGAGCTACCCGCGAGACTGGGCAGCGTGGGGCAATTTGGGCGATGTATACGCCGAGCAAGCACAGTATGAGCGGGCTACGGAGTCGTACCGCCAAACCCTCCACCTCGCGCCAGATAGCGGTAGCAATTACGCAGCCCCTGCCAACAGTCTGCTCGCCTTGCAACGCTTCGACGAGGCGCGTCAGATCATCCACCAAGCGCAAGCGCGAAAACTGGAAAATTCAGTACTCCATAATGCTCTCTACGCTCTTGCCTTCCTCGGCTCGGACTCGGCGGCGATGGCGGAACAGCAGCAGTGGTTTGCGGGCAAGCCGGAAGAGAACTTTGGGCTGGCGCTCGCATCCGATACCGAGGCCTATGGCGGTCATCTGGGCAAGGCGCGGGAACTGACCAAGCGGGCGGTGGACTCGGCCATTCGGGCGGACAGCAAAGAAAATGGAGCGATCTGGCAGGAGAATGCAGCTCTCGCACAAGCCGCTTACGGCAATCCTGGGGAAGCGCGGCAGGCAGCGGCAGAGGGTTTGAAGCTGGCTCCCACGAGTCAGGGCGTCGAGGTCGAAGCCGCGCTGGCGTTTGCCATGGCGGGCGATACGGCACGAGCCGAATCCATGGCGCAAGACTTGGGGAAACGCTTCCCGCTGGATACGCAGGTGCAGTCGCTTTGGTTGCCCGCGATTCAGGCGCAGTTGGCGCTGAATGGCGACAAGAAGAACCCTGCTGCTGCCCTGAATGCGCTGCAAGGTGCTTCACCCATTGAGTTGGGGGGAATCAATTTCGTCACCAATATTTCGTGCCTCTATCACGTGTACATACGCGGCGAGGCGTATCTGGCAGCCGGGCAGGGCAAAGAAGCCGCCGCTGAGTTTCAGAAGATCATCGACCACAGCGGCATCGTCTGGAACTGCTGGACGGGGGCGTTGGCGCGGCTGGGCGTAGCGCGGGCGAATGCGTTGCAGGCGCGGAGTTCGTCCGGGGCTGATGCTGATCTTGCGCGCAGCCGGGCGCTGGCTGCTTATAAGGATTTTTTTGTGCTTTGGAAGGATGCTGATTCGGATATTCCGGTTTTGAAGGAAGCTCGGGCGGAGTTTGCGAAGTTGCAGTGAGGTGCCTGGTTGCCTGAGGTCAACTTCAAAACCTTCAACACAGGGGACACGGGGTTCCACAGGGTAAAGAATCGCGCCCCCGGCACCTCGGCGGCTGAAGCCGCGTCCCTTCAAAGGCTTCATTTCGGAACGCAATGAATGCGTGCCCGGATACGAATCTCGCTTGCGGCACGCATGAATGCCTGCACTGATACGAACCTCGCCGCCCCAGTCGAGAATCCTACTTGTTTTCATATGGTTACCTCGATTACTCTGGTGGTTCTATACCCTTCAGATAGATTGCTCCTGCTTCTTCGACGCCTATAATTGACTTACTCTGGTTTAGGAATTCTCCGTCAGGTTCCGGGTAGCGAGATGCGAGGGTGGAGTCTGTCTTCCCTCTTGCCAAGGTGGATCGAGAACCCGGTTATGCGAAAGCGCCTGCAAATCGCCCTGATGGCCAGCACCGTAGCCGCGACCTCGCTTTCTCTCACAATCCAACTTTGCGTCGCCGCCGATGGTGGGGACGAATCCTCTGAAAAGAACTCGGAACGAAGACTGTTGCGACGAAGATCACTGCCACCGACGAGCGTGGCCGGAAGATTTACGTCAATGATTCCGTGGCGGCATCTTCATCTCGCGCATACCCAAGAAGCGCCTCGGAGCACCTCTGAAGTATTGGAGTTCCAAAGAGAATCGGTGGAAGCCGGTGCCCGCTGCCGAATGCGGCGGTCATGCGGGCCGCCAAGTCGGCGGCGGCCGAGGTTGACGAGTACATCGGGCACGATTCGATCCAGTCGGCCAGCCGTAAGATCGCTGACTGCCAATTTCCGCGGACCGCTGGCGACTTCGGGAGACATTGATGAGCGCGATTGAACAGGCTGCGGCGCGGCATAACGTGGATCCGAACCTGGTGCGCGCGGTGGTGAAAGTGGAGTCGAACTTCAATCCCAACGCGGTGTCGCGCAAGGGTGCGATGGGGCTGATGCAGTTGATGCCCTCGACGGCACGGCAGTTGAAGGTGAGAAATCCGTTTGACCCGGAGCAGAATGTTGATGCCGGGGTGCGGCATTTGAAGCAGCTTCTGGAAAGTTACGGCGGCGACGTGAAACTGACCCTGGCCGCCTATAACGCGGGTGCGGGAGCGGTGGCGCGAAGCTCTGGCGTGCCCCACTACGCCGAAACCCAAAATTACGTCCGGCGGATCACCAACCTGTACTACGGAGGGTCCGTTTTTAAGCTCGGGCGCTTCGCAGGATCCCGTTACGGTTCAACGGGATGCGCGGGGCGTACTCTACATCAGCAACACCGAATAAGTTTCACGGCAGCGGTTTTACTTTAATCTCTTTACAGGTAGGGCGTAGTCGCGCTCGGGAGCGGTGGGCGAGGACGCCCGCGGGACAGCCGCCGGGACGGCGGCGCTACGAAACACGTTTCAGAACGAAGGCACGGGCTGGTTATTTTGAAGACCTCATCGCGCCAGCGTGGTCTGTGGAGAGCGTTGCCTGGTGCTCGCCGTGTTCGCGGCGTGCACGGTCTCTGGCTCCGCCGGCAGGCGCGCGCGCGCACCATTCCGACGCCTGGGCGCGAGAGCATTTCGCCGCTGCCGAGCGGATGCGCGAAGCGCTGAACGGAAGGCCTCCGCGGACCGCACCCGGCACGATTACCAGCGTGTGTTGAATGCCTACCGGACGTTTACCTGGGAGCGCCCGCTTCCCCGAAAGCCGATCCCAGCGTGGTGGCGGTTGCCGAGACGCTGGTGGAAATGGGACGGCGTTTCGACGACGACAAAATCCTGAACGAGGCCATCGAGCAGTATAAGTTCCTGCGCCGCGAGTATCCCGGCAGCAAGTACCGTTTCGATGGGCTGTTCACCATCGGCGAGATTTACAAGGACGATCTTCAACGATTTGGAAGCGGCGCGCGCACCTTCCAGGATTTTCTGCGCCGCTATCCGCACAATCGGCTGGCCGACGATGCCCGTCAGGCCATTGGGGAATTGAACGGGGAAAAGCAGGCCGAGAAAATCGCGGAAGCACAGAGAGCTGCGGAGAAGAAACAGACAGGGAAGAATGGCAACACCAACAAGAATGTGAGAGTTGCCGGGGACGATCATGCTTCTCATACGCAGTCTCCTCCTGTGCAAGCTTCCTCTTTGCAATCTTCTTTGCTGGAATCTTCTTCGCTGCAACCTTCTTCGCAATCAGTGAAGGACGAATCTCCAGAAGCGCGGTTCCAGCGGCGCCCGGGTGACCGGCATCCGGCACTGGTCCACTCCCGACTATTCGCGGGTTGCGATCGACGTGGAAGGCGATGTGAAATTTGTTTCCCGCCGGATCGACAGTCCGGCGCGCATTTTCTTCGATCTCCGCAACACCAAGCTCGCCTCCACACTAGTGGGCAAGAGCTTCGACGTGGATGACGGCTTTCTGAAAAAGATTCGTGTGGCTCAGTTTGCTCCGGGCAGCACGCGGGTGGTGCTTGAGGTCGACGACCTTTCCGATTACGATGCGTTCCTGCTGCCGAATCCCTACCGGCTGATCATCGACATTCACGGCAAAGACGGGCGTGAAGCAAACTAAAGAAGCAAGACTCGGTTGAGAGCGCTTCGGCGGAAGCTGATGGCACGTCCTCGCCGAACGCTGGCGGAGGCTCCAATCCAGAGGCGGCCGCGCCTGTATCAGAGACTGGCGTTGCGACTAAGAAGTCGCCAGCGGCAGTCGTCAAGAAAATCGTGGAGGCTGACGATGACACGAGCGCCATCCTCGGCCGAATTGGCGCGGCGAAATGCTGCAGCAGGCGAAGAAAGGATTGACGCCCGCGCACAATGCCGCGGTTGCGAAAAGCCTGCGGACGCAGAACATCAGGCATGACCTTGACGGCGATGGGCCTGACGGCGACGCGGACGCCTCGAGCGTTCGGGAGGCGAAGCCCACGGCGGGCGGCGACCGGTCGCTGATTCGCGCGCTGGGATTGAAAATTGGCAAGATTGTGATTGATCCCGGGCACGGCGGCCACGATACCGGGACCATCGGTCCGAATGGGCTGGAAGAAAAAGATCTCGTCCTCGATGTGGGGCGGCGTTTGGGCAAGCTGCTGGAGACGCGACTGGGAGCGGAAGTGGTTTATACGCGGAAAAATGACACGTTCATCCCGCTCGAAACGCGGACGGCGATCGCCAACCAGGCCCGCGCCGATTTGTTCGTCTCCATTCACGCCAACTCGAGCCATGACGCCGACGCGCGCGGAGTTGAGACTTACTACCTGAATTTCACTTCTTCGCCGGAAGCGCTGGAAGTGGCGGCGCGGGAGAACGCGGTTTCCGGAGAAGTCGATTTATGAGTTGCGGGACCTGGTGAAGAAGATCGCGCTCAAGGAAAAGATCGAGGAGTCGCGGGAGTTTGCCGGGGACGTGCAGGAGTCGCTGCATAGCGGGCTGGCGGTGAAGAGTCCGGCGATTCGCGACCGGGGAGTGAAGAAGGCTCCCTTTATTGTGCTGATCGGCGCGAATATGCCTTCGATTCTGGCCGAGATTTCTTTTGTCAGCAATCCGGTCGACGAGCATCGTCTTGCGACCAGCCGAATACCGGCAACGCATTGCCGAGTCGCTTTACCGCGGCATCGCCAAGTATGCGAACGGGCTTAGCGGGGTTAAGGTGGCTAGCAAGATGGATAAGCCTGCGGGGCAGTAAAGCTTCTGCAAACCGCTCGACGTTAATTTCCAGAATATCTGCGAGTCCACTAACGCGCGATTGTTGTGCCGTCAAAGAACGACGAAGTCACATCGCGGCCGGCTGCGCCCAGATCCTTCCACTGCGTTTCAAAGAACGCTCTCCAGGATTCCAGCCAGCCGCACCGGAAGTAGCTTCCTTCCAGGAAACTTTTTCTCCTCCTCTGTGGTCTAATTACTGAAGGCGTTCTGTACCCAGCGGCCATCCATGCGTCGATCAAAGTCTTTACTCGTTGCTATCGTTGTTTTTGTGGCAGCTTTCTGCCTCGGTGAGCGCCGGCTTTGCCGCCAGCGCACGGGCGCGATTGCCGCCGCCGACTCCTGCCGAAGCAGTTTGCCGGGTGGCAGATTCAGGGTGCGGACCAGGCCAGCAAAGAAGCGGCGGCCGCCGATCCTACGAATGCCGCGCTGCTTAAGGAATACGGGTTCACCGATTTGAAGTCGGCTACCTATAAGAGTGACGATGGGCGCACGCTGAAAATCCGGGCGGCGCGGTTTGCGGATGCCAGCGGCGCTTTCGGCGCCTACAGTTTCTACGTGCAGCCGGAGATGGCGCGGCAGGAAGATATTGGCGACCAAGGCGGCATCGACTCAATCGAGCGAGTGCTTGTTTTACCGCGGGCACATCGTGGTAGAGGCTGTGTTCAGCCAGTTGTCGGTGATGTCGGCGGCGGACCTGCGGGAACTGGCGGGCGTGTTGCCGCGGCCCGGCGGAAATGCGGGCAACCTGCCTCCGATTCTGGCTTTCATGCCGCACCATGGCTATCGAGGCGAATACAGAGAAATATGCGGAGGGACCGCTGGGGCTGGGTGCGATCGCGTCTCCGCTGCCGGCGGAGTTGGTCGATTTCAGCGCCAACCCTGAAGTGGTGCTCGGGCAATACTCACTCCGGGCGGAGGAGCAACGCTGATGCTGATTGAGTATCCGACGCCAGCGTTGGCTGCCGAACATTTGCGCCGCATCGATGCCGCGCATCACGCCGCTCAACCTCAGGCCGGGGTTGCGGACGATCGAAAATGTAGGACCATTTTTCGATAAGCGCACGGGGCCGATCGTCGCTATCGCGGCCGGTCCGCTTTCGCAGAGTGACGCGCAAACGCTTTTGGGCGCGGTGAACTGGGATGCCCAGCGTCACCTGGAACGAGAACACGTACTTCGACAAGAAGAACAACGTCGCCAACCTGCTGGTCAACATTATTCTGCTCTGCATTATCGTGGGAGCGATATCGCTGGCGGCGGGAGCTGGCCTTCGGAGGCGCGCGAGTGCTGTTGCGGCGTTATTTCCCTGGGCCAGTTTTCGGCCATTCCGATCAGAACAGAGTTCATTTCCCTGGACCTTAAAGAGAGGGTTGCGCAGGCTTCTCCCGCCGGCCTTCCCCCGACACGGGGGATACCCCAAACCGCCCTTAAGTGCCTTAGAAATATTGGCTTAGGCGCGATTTGGGGCTTTGCGTCTCAATTTGGAACAATTCACGAGCGTTTGTTGATTGATTATGTAAGTTACTGAAACTAAAGACATTTATTTACCAAAAATTGCTTGACACCCTGCTTTTTCGGCTCATAAGATTTTGTCCATAGAAAGTTTTGACGGAAATCTAAGCCTCCGTTGGAACTATTCTCCCTTGAAGAAGAGAAGGTCGCCCTGTTGCCGGGCGGCCTTTTCGTTTTGCTGATTGAATCAGTTCCTGCAGGAGAGCACGTTGTGAGATTCGAGTGAACGCAGACGTTTCCCCTGAACTCTTGCTTGCGCGCTTTGCGTATCATCTTGCGTGTCATAGTTGGCAGTCATTCTTGAGCGGCTGCTTGTCGCAACAATCGGGTCAGGCTTCGGCGTGGGAGGAAATCATGTTCTGCGATGGATGTGGCACAACGGTACAACCGGGCCAGGCATTTTGCAGCCGGTGCGGTAAACAAATCCTTGGGCCCGTGGCGGTGATGCAGCAGCGACCGGGGAGAGTGCAGGGACACCTTCATTTGCTCGGCATTCTCTGGCTCGCCATCTCCGCGTTCAACACCATCGGCGGAGTGATTCTGTATCTCGTTGCCAACACGTTATTTGCTCGAATCCGGATGGGGGCGGGCCCGACGGGCCACGGCCTTTCTGCGTCCGCTGTTGAGTGTGATCGGAATCTTCGTCCTGGCCAAGTCGGCTTGCGGATTTATGGCGGGATGGGGATTGATGCAGCGCGAACCCTGGGCCCGCGTGATTGCATTGGTTCTGGGCTTCATCTCGCTCTTCAATATTCCCTTTGGTACGGCGGTCGGGGTGTACACGCTGTGGGTTCTGCTTCCGGCCCAGTCGCAGGAGGAATACGACGCGCTGGTCGCCGCCCGGGCGGCGTGATTGGCTGAGATTGAAATCCGAAGTGATCTTCTCCTATTTCTCCTCGTTGGAGCGCCTGCTTCTCTGCGCCACACGCCGTTGCTGCCGCCAGGATTTGATAAACTGGGACAGTCCCCTTGGGCAGTTCAAAACCATAAGCCGACGTAGCTCAGTTGGTAGAGCAGCCGATTCGTAATCGGCAGGTCAGCGGTTCAAGTCCGCTCGTCGGCTCCATCCTTTCAAGCTAGCCCTGCTGCGATCTCCTCTTGCGGGGCGGAGCTACTTCCGATCGGAGACAAACCTTGCGGAATGGTTGGAATTCAGGAAAACCTTACACAATTTTACATTTTCTGCGTTATAGAGCACGGTATGATTCGTGTAAGACAGCAGCGACCGTCCGCGCGCGACGCTCATGAGGAATTGTGGCTTTCGCATCCTGAATTTTCTGGCAATCAAGGGCAGGCTGCGCCCTCAGTTCATCTTCCAATTCCTCTTCTTGTTTCATTTGCTCGTGCTTCAACCGCATCTGTTGCGCGGGCAAACTGCGGGGCAAGCCGCTGCTCCTACGACTGCGGGCTGGACAATCCACGGCGTCGTGAAGTCGGGGAATATGCCGATTCCCGGCGCCGACGTTTCCGCGACGAATGCGGCCACGAAGCAACAAGTCAATACGTGGACGGATGTGGATGGCAGTTACCGGCTGCGGATTCCATCGGATGGGCGCTACATCGCGGGGGTGAAGATGGCGGCATTTGCCGCCGGCACGCAGGAAGTGGTGTTGGATGCGACACATCAGGACGTCCCGGCGAATTTTGAACTGGTTCTGTCGTCGCGGCCGCGCGCGGCCGCCAATGATCAGCAGCAGGCGAATGCGGGCAGGCGCGGCTTTCAGAGCCTTTCGGTGTTTCAGAGTGGAGGCGGGCAGGATGCGACCGGTGGCTCCATGAGCGATGTGGTGCCTTCCGGCATGCCGATTCCCGGGATTGCGGCGGACAGTGCTACCGAGTCGGTCGCGGTCTCGGGCAACACTTCCAATTCGTTCAATGCGATGAGCGCCGACGAAATGCAGCAGCGCTTCAACGACGCCCGCCAACAGGGAGGAGGGTTTGGTGGCGGAGGTGGATTTGGCGGGGCGGGAGGCGCTGCCGGAGGCGGAGGATTCGGTGGAGGTGGTTTTGGGGGCGGAGGCTTTGGCCGGAGAGGCTTTGACGCTAATCGCCCGCATGGATCTTTGTATTATGGAGTGGGAGATTCGGCTCTGAATGCGTCGCCGTTTTCGCTCACCGGACAGCCCACGGAAAAACCGGGATACCTACAGAATAGTTTTGGCGGTTCCGTGGGTGGGCCGCTGAATATTCCCCACATCTACCACGGCGGGGCCAAGACTTTTTATTTCATCAATTACAACGGCAAGCGCGCGGAAAATCCTTTCGATCAGTTTTCGACGGTGCCGACTCCGTTGGAGCGGCAGGGAAATTTTTCCCAGGCCACATACGCTTCTGGAGCGTCGGTAGAGATTTTCAATCCCGCGACGAACGCACCCTTTCCGTGCAACCCTCCGATACAACCCTGTAATACGATTCCGCAAATCAACCCGGCGGCGCTGGGATTGCTGCAATATATTCCGCTGCCGAACCTGCCGGGCAGCTATCAAAACTTTCACTACGTAACATCCGCGAACAGTGACATCGACGATCTGAACATACGTTTAAACCATAGCTTTGGGGCAGCGCCAGCGCGCGGCCGCAGGGGCGGCGGAGGCCGCAATGCTCCGCGCAACAGCTTGCAGTTTGGTTTTCACTATCACGGCTCGGGAGCTAATCTGACGAATCCGTTCCCAAGCGTGGGCGGCCGCACGTCGGTGAGGAGCTTTGACGTTCCGGTGTCTTACACGCGCAGCATCGGAAAGCTGACCAACATTATTCGCGTGGACTTTAACCGCAGCCGGGCGCGCACCCAAAATCTCTACGCTCTCAGTAATGACATTACGGGTACGCTGGGAATCACGGGAGTTTCGCAGAATCCGTTCGACTGGGGCTTGCCGAATCTCTCCTTTACAGACATTGCCAGTCTTCAGGACACGACTCCAACGCTCACGCGCAACCAGACCTACACCTTCTCCGACAACATGATCTGGAACCACGGCAAGCACACGTGGCGCTGGGGTGGAGATTTTCGGCGCGTGCAGGTGAACACGGAAACGGATGGCAACCCGCGGGGCTCGTTTGTCTTTACCGGTATCAACACTTCACAGGTTGACAGCAGCGGAAATCAGATAGCCGGTACTGGATATGACTTTGCCGACTTCCTGCTCGGATTCCCGCAGCAAACTTCCGAGCAGTTTGGAGTAGGCGACCACGGCAACCACTTCCGCGGCAACTATTGGGATTTATATCTGCAGGACGAGTGGAAGATGCGCGCGAATCTGACGCTCAATCTCGGCGTCCGATACGAATACGTTTCGCCGCTTACAGAAGAGAACAATCGACTTGTGAATCTCGACCTTTCTCCCGGCGTGCTGACGCTGAACCCGGCGCTTACGCCTGCGGCGACGCCGATTCAGCCGGGGCAAGCGGGACCATACAACGGCCCTCTGCCGGACAGTCTGGTGCGGCCGGACCGCAACAACTTTGCGCCCCGGATCGGCTTTGCATGGAAGCCGTTTTCCAAAACCGTGGTGCGCGGCGGATATGGCATCAACTACAACACGGGCGCGTATCATGGCATCGCTCAGCAACTTGCCCTGCAGCCGCCATTCTCCACTGCGGCTACCAACATTCAGACGGCTTCCGCAGAGCTGACGCTGCAAAACGGATTTCCCGCGCCCGTCGGCATCGCCAACGATTATGCGGTGAATCCGAATTACCGGCTGGGCTATGTGCAGATTCGCAATCTGGACATTCAACAGCAGATTCGCCCTACGCTACTGCTCAATATTGATTACACCGGAACCAAGGGAACGGATCTCGACATTCTGGAAGCGCCGAACCGCACTGCGACCGGCATTCGTATCTCCGGGGTTGATGCTTTCACTTACGAAAGTTCCGTCGCGGACTCAGAAGCGAATGCGGGATCGGTGCGGCTGCGTAAGCGCCTGGCGAAAGGGTTCTCAATCGGCGGCACTTACACATTTTCCAAGTCGCTGGATGATGCGTCTTCTATCGGAGCGGGCGCAACCTCGGCAGCGAGCTCATCCGGACTGGGTGCGGGCGGAACCGGCGCGGCCGGTGGAGGCGCAAGTTCCTCGGCCGGTGCGGCGAATGTTGCGCAGAATCCTTTCAATCTATCTGCAGAGCGTGGGCTTTCCAGTTTCAACCAGACGCACAAATTCACCGCGGACTATTTCTTGGAGCTACCCTTTGGCCACGACAGGCGCTGGCTCACCGGAAATACTCCGGCCCGGGCTATTCTTGGCGACTGGCAATGGAGCGGCGACTGGACGATCGCCTCGGGCCTGCCGTTTACCCCGCGACTGCTGGGCGATGTCGATGACGTGAATGCAGGAACCAACGGCACGTTGCGGGCGGACGTTGTACCGGGGCAAGCGGCAAGCCTTGCGAATCACTCGATTGCGGAGTGGTTTAATACCGCCGCATTTGTTGCACCGCCTGCGGGCGCCTACGGCAATGCCCGCCGCAACAGCATCATCGGCCCCGGCAGCAAAGTGTTTGACATGGCGTTCACAAAAATCGTTCCGCTCAAGGAATCGCGCACGCTGGAGTTCCGGGCGCAGGCCTCCAACATTTTCAATCTGGTGAATTTTTCCTCGATCGACAGCACCGTGAACTCGCCCACATTTGGCCGGGTTACCTCGGTTGGTGCCATGCGGCAGTTCACGATGACGGCGCGCTTTCGCTTCTGAGAACAACGGTGCTGAAGGATGCATGCATAGATAGGATCGCCATGACTTTCACGCTAACCCAATTCGCCAAACAAGCTGTAGCGGCGCTGCTGGTGCTTATGCTCCTGTGTTCTGCATTGCCCTCGCAGCAGCAGTCTGACTATGTGCTTCATGTGGAATCGGATCTCGTGCTGGTGAACGTAACGGTGCGGGACAAGAGCGGAAACTTTGTGCAGGGATTGAAGCCTGAGAACTTCACGATTCTCGAGGACAACAAACCGCAAAAGATTCTTTCCTTCGATATGGAGAACGTGGATGCCGCGCCGCCTTTGGATGTGACCCAGGCCAAGCCCCTGCCGACGCCGGCGAATGGACCGACGACTCCGTCGCCTTCCGGGGCGAATGCCGCGCTCCAGTTCAAAGACCGGCGGCTGATTGTTTTGTTTTTCGATCTCTCTGCCATGCAGCCGGACGAAATCGACCACGCGGTTACGTCCGCCGAGCGCTATATCGATGCGCAGATGGCGCCTGCGGACCTGGTATCGATTGTGACGCTCGGAAGCTCGTTGCTGGTAAACCAGGACTTTACCACCGACCGCGCCCTGCTCAAGAAACAGCTAGAGGCATTCAGTTCCGGCAGCGGCCAGGGTTTCGAGGAAGGCACTACGGGGACGACCGAGGGCACACCCGATACGGGTCAGCCGTTTACCGCCGACGATACGGAATACAACATCTTCAATACCGACCGGCGGCTGGAAGCATTGAGATCGGTGGCGGAGAAGCTTTCGCATATTCAGCAGAAGAAATCGCTGATTTATTTTTCCAGCGGCATGGACCGCACCGGTATTGAGAATCAATCGGAGCTGCGCGCGGCCGTGAACGCCGCGGTGCGCTCGAACCTGGCAATTTACACCATGGACATGCGCGGCCTGCAGGCGCTGGTGGCGGGCGGCGAAGCGCAGAGCGCGAGCCTGCGCGGGGTTTCGGCATATTCCGGACAGGCGACCCTGAATGCCTTGAATTCCAATTTCACAACTCAGGAAACTCTGGTGACGCTGGCCAGCGACACCGGAGGGCGCGCTTTTCTCGACTCCAACGACTTCACCAAGATTTTCAAAGGAGTGCAGCAGGACACCTCGACATATTATCTGCTGGGCTATCACAGCACGAACCCAGCGCGTGACGGACATTACCGGCGCATTGTCGTGAAGCTGAACGACAAGAGCAATGTTCCCGGTGCAAAGATCGAGTTCCGCCGCGGCTACTACGCGCCCGCGGATTTCAAACATTCCACCAGCGACGACAAGGAGCGACAGCTTGAGGAGGAACTTGCTTCCGAGTTGCCGTCCACGGACTTGCCCTTATATCTCGGCGTCGCCTACTTCCGCCTCGAGGGCAACAAGTTTTTCGTTCCTATGTCTCTGGTGGTGCCGGGATCGCAGATTCCCTTCGTCCGCAGCAGCGACCGTGACAAGGCGACGCTGGATGTGATCGGAATGGTGCTCGATAGCGGACGCCATCCCTTGAATAGAATCCGCGACACCGTGAAACTAGCGGTGAATACTTCAGCCGATGTGCAAAAAAAGAATGTGCAGTATGACACCGGGATGAGCCTGCTCAGCGGCCAGTATCACCTGAAATTTGTGGTGCGGGAGAATCAAAGCGGCCGCATGGGATCATTTGAAACCGACATCACCGTGCCAGACTTGAAGGGACAGCCGCTGAAGATGAGTTCCGTGGTACTGGCCAGCCAGACTCAGCCGGCGAAGAAGAGTGCGAACCCGAATCCGTTGATTCATGACGGGTCCGAGATCATTCCGAGCATCACCCATGTTTTCTCCGCTACGCAGCACCTGCTTCTTTATTATGAGGTGTACGATCCGGCCCCGCGGGCGGTCGCCAGTTCCACGAGAGGCGGCCAGAGCAGACCGGGCATCCGGCTCTTGAGCAACGTCGCGTTTTTTCAGGGCAACGCTAAGGCCTACGAGAGTTCATTGGTGGAGTTGACGGAGTTGAATGCGCAAGGCCGGAAGGCGGCTATTTTCCAGCTGGACGTGCCGCTCACATCGCTCAAACGTGGTTTCTATACCTGCCAGGTAAATGTGGTCGATGATGCGGGTGGGCATTTCCTGTTTCCCCGGTTGGCCTTGTTGATCCGGGGAGGAACTTAGCAGGCTGAACTCTGTCAGCGGTTGTTGTGCCCAAGGAGTGCATGAAAACTCTACTCGCCGTAACACTGCTCCTCTGCTCAGCCAGCGTCGTTTTCGCTCAAAGCTTTTCTGACGACTTCCGCGCGGGCAAACTCGATACCAGCAAGTGGAACATTGCCACTTATAAATCGCCTGATTCAAAGCCGGGTCTCAATTCCGGCAGCTACGTCCCAGAAAACCTTGATTTTTTACGAGGCATGCTCTGCATCAAGGTCACACAGCAGAAAGGTGGGCCGGATAACATTCTGTCCCATGGCGGGGCAATCATTTCGAAAGAGCGTTTCGGTTTCGGCACCTATGAATTTGTGATGCGCATGTCCTCGACTTCGGCAACGCCGGATGGGGTAGGCACGGCAACATCTGGAGCGATTTCGTCCGGCTTCGTATTTTACAACAACTCAGAAAGTGAAATTGACCTTGAATTCCTGGGAAACGAAAACGCCATGTGGATCACGAACTGGCAGAATGCTGATCCCAAGGCCGCTCCATCCGGTGACGTCAAACAAACCACCCAAACTTTCAACCGCTCGCTTTCGGCTGAATTCCATAAGTACACGCTGGTCTGGGCGCCCACGAGCGTGAAAGTCTACATTGACGGCACGCTGGTTGCTTCGCACAACCAGCACATTCCTCAGAGTCCGGCCTACATCATCCTTCAGCATCGGGGCACCAACAGCAACAAATGGGGCGGAACGGCAGCGGCCGGTGTGACCCGTTACATGTATGTCAGAAGCGTCAGCTTCACTCCGCTGAACGCAAGCGGCGCTCCGTAGGATATTAAGATCTCTACTGCACCGGCGCGTTCAGGGCTGCGACCAGTTCGAGGAAGCTTGTTGCGTTCACTGCGCGCTCCACGGCTTCTTGGCGGCTGAATAACTCGCTGGCATTCCCCAACAGATCGTGTTGTGCCTGGTTATCCCCGGTCAGAATCAGGATAATCAGTCGCGCCGGCTTGCCATCGCGCGCATCGAAATCGATCCCCTCTGATTTCGCAACCACCACCAGCGGCCGGGTTAGTCCATTCACCCGAGCATGGGGCACGGCTAGCTCATTTTCCCAGCCGCTCGGAAGCACGCGCTCCCGCTCCGTCACCAGGCGCAGGAATCTCTCGGGCGCATTGCTTACAGCCTCCGCCGCTACTTCGCACATCTCCCGCAGAGCTCCCAGCCGGGTTTTCGCCGCCAGGCTGGGCAAGAATAGTTTAGCCTCGACGGTGTCCTTCAAGGTCAGCTTGCGCCTCCGCCGTACCAGGAAATGAATGGCCGGCGCAGACATCAGCGAAGTGAACAACGCCATAATCACCATGGCCACGAACATGTTTTCCCGGATCAACCCCGCCTGCAGCGCCAGGATCCCGAGAATGATTTCCATGGCTCCGCGCGCGTTCATGGCCAATCCCACGGCCAACGATGACGTGCGATCCATCCCGCCCAGCCGCGCTCCCCACCCTGCTCCCAGCAGTTTGCCCACGCAGGCCACGCCGATCACGGTCAGAGTCAGTCCCAGGTTGAAGTTCGAGACGAAATTCGTCCGCAATCCAATGCTGGCAAAGAAAAACGGCGCGAACACATTGGTTACGATCTGATGAATGTGTTGAGAGGTGCGCTGCCGCAAGTGTCCGGATTCTCCAATCGCAATGCCGATGATGAACGCTCCGAATACCGCATGGATGCCGGCGTATTCGGTGAAGGCTGCTCCCGCCATCGTGAGCGTGAAAATAAACCCCAGCACGCCGCCCGGCCACGTGGTATGCGCCTGCAAAATGGGCAGGATCTTATCGATCAGCCATCGCCCCAGCGTCAGCGTGATGCCGACGAACAGCACGACGAGCACGATGGTGTGCTTTACGCCGTCGCTCACGCTGCCCCCGGCCGGCGGGTGCATCATCCCAAGAACAAAGGAGAACAGGATCCATCCCACCAGATCGTCGAACATGGCTGACGAAATGATGACCGTGCCCATCTCAGTGCGCAGAAGATTCAGGTCCATCAGGATCTTGGCGATTACCGGCAAGGCCGAGATCGACAGGGCCGTGCCGACGAAGAGTGCGAAGATGAGAGGATCGGCGCCCGCTTCCGCGCCCATGTAGTGAGGAAAAACTTCGGCAGCCAGGAATCCCGCGCCGAAAGGAAAAATCACGCCAAAGAAACTCACCAGCAGCGCGCTCTTGCCCTGGCGGAAGATGCTGCGCAAGTCGATCTCCAGCCCGGCGGTGAGCAGGAAGAACACAACTCCCAGCGTGGTTACCGTGTCCAGCACGATCGGCATCGGACCGGTTGTAGGAAATAATGCCCCATAGATATGAGGGCGATAGTGTCCGAGAACCGTCGGTCCCAGAAAAATTCCGACCGAGATTTCTCCTAGAATCGGTGGCTGGCCGATCTTCTGCATCAACTCCGCCGCCAGCTTGGCGCAGCCCAGCAGCGTGGCCAGCGCCATGAACATGGTCATCACGTCATGCGGACTCAAATGCTGCACGGCTTGGTCTCCGATTAATGGGAGCGGTCAATCGCTACTGGAGGCCGCCGATCAACATCAACGGCCGCCCGGGAGAATGCCCCTTTACATCCTTTGCAGAGTACAGTAAAGACGGTAGACCCTGAAGATTCAGTTGCAAATAAACTTTTACTTTCCGCGAGAACGTCTGGCAAGGAGAAACTTTATGAAACGGCGATTCTGCTTTGTGATCGTCACAGCTTTTCTTTTTGTGTCAGCTCTTGGCTTTGCGCAGGACCGTGACCAGCCCTCAGTCAAGGCGCAGGAACGCATCGTCAAGGAGGTTCGCCACGAAATTCTGATGCTTCCTTATTACGGCGTGTTCGACGACATTAAGTTCAAACTGGACGGCTACACCGTCACGCTGCTCGGGCAGGTCGCGCGGCCTTCGCTCAAGTCCGATGCGGAGAACGTAGTGAAGCGCATCGAGGGCGTGGAGAAAGTGAACAACCAGATCGAGGTGCTGCCCAACTCGCCGATCGATGATCGTTTGCGTCTGGCGCTGTATCGCGCGATCTACGGATATCCCGCGTTGGAGAGGTATGCCCTGGGTGTGCAGAAGCCGATTCGCATCCTCGTGAAAAACGGCCATGTCACCTTAGAAGGATTCGTCGACAACGAAGGCGACAAGAACTTCGCGTTCGTGCGCGCCAACGGCGTTCCCGGAATCTTTTCGGTGACCAACAACCTGCAAGTGGACACGGCGAAGTAAGAAGTCAAGGAATAAATCGCCGAAGTCAAGCCTTTCCGAACGGATCTTCCAAGGACGGGCTTTGCGGCGTGAAGAGCTCCGCGCCGTTTTCGGTGATGTGCATGTCGTCTTCGAGGCGAACGCCGAATTCGCCTCGAATGTAGATGCCGGGCTCGTTGCTGGTGGTCATGTTGGGGAGAAGTTTGGTCGCGTTCCCACGGACCAGGTAGGGCCACTCATGGCCGTCCATGCCGATGCCGTGTCCCAGGCGGTGAGTAAAGTATTTGTAGTCAGGGCCGTAACCCGCGTCGGTAATCACTTTTCGCGCGGCCGCGTCGACCGCTCCACACTCCACTCCAGGATGCGCCGCCGCCAGTGCCGCGGCTTGTGCGCGATGCACAATATCAAAGACCTGTTTCATTTTGTCCCGGACTTTTTCCGACGCCTTGCCCAGCACGAACGTGCGCGTGATGTCCGACTGATATCCTTCGACCGCGCAGCCGTCGTCAATCATGACGATGGAACCTTCGCGAATCACTTGGGGTGTGTTTGATCCGTGGGGAAGCGCAGTGTACTCGCCGATCTGGACACTGGCGTCGCCGGGAAATCCGAGCTGCCCGTAGGCCGCTGCAATCAAATCCTGCACCTGTTGCTGCGTCATGCCTTCTCGCAATGCGTGATACACGGATTCGTAGGCTGCCAGCGTTACCTGACTGGCCAGACGCATCAGTGCGATCTCGTGCGCGCTCTTGATGCTGCGGCATCCAGCAGTGACTGGAGTAGCGCTCGCAAGCGTGAGTTGCGGCGCGGCTTTGGCAATTCCATCGACGAACACAAAGCGCGTCGTCTCTTCAATCCCAACCTTACCGCTGGCGATGCTGCGTTCTTTAAGCGCTTGTGCTATGCGCTGGAACGGGCTTTCATCTTCCTGCCATGTGCGAATGTCAGGATCATTGCCATCGGGCGCGTCGCCGATCTGCTCGTGTGCGCGGCCCTCCTCAAAAGCCGGACACACATAGAAGGCAGCGCCCTTTGCCGGCAGCACCAGCGCGAACATGCGTTCCCCGCCCCACCAGCGAATGCCGGTGAAATATTTCAGCGATGTGCCTTCCATGAGCACAATGGCGTCCAGTGCGTTCTCGCTCATCAATTTGCGGGCATGCTCCTGTCGCTCGTGCCGCTCCTCGCGGGTGATGGGCGTAGCTTCGTCCTTTCTTGACTTCAGGCGCGCCAGAGACGGCGGCAGGGAAGAGTGGTCCGGTTTCTCAGACACGGCGGCAGCGACCAACGGATGAGACACTGCCGCAATTCCTGCTGCACCGCTTGCTTCCAGAAACTGCCGCCGCGAGATCATGAAGCCTCCGAGTGAAGAGAGGACCGCCTATTATAGGAGAGTTTAGTCTTGGCCTCTCAGAATGGTTTGCGACGTTGAGAGATAATTTCCTTATGGAACCGGGATTCCAATGCGCAGGTTGCGGCGAGTGGAACTCCACCTCCGTGGATGAGTCCGCAGGAATCCGGCAAAGTTACATTGAAGATTGCCAGGTCTGCTGCAAGCCCAATGTGCTGCGCGTGCAGTACGATACGGCGTCGGAGGAATTCTTCATTACTGCGACTTTGGAGTGAATGGGCAAGGGGCTCCTCGAAATACAGACGCAGCGACCTTCGTCTCTGCGGCTGATTCTTGGTAGTATTCGCGATATAGTTTAGCCCGGGAACCGAACAAGCCGAACAATCTTAGCCGAACAATCTTAGCCGAACAATCGCGGATACGGTTCCTGAAAGGAATAATGGTGATGGCAACCAACTACGCAGGCGGTGGGCGGATGGTGGCGCACAACATGGTCACCACGCAGTTCGAGTTGGATGGTTTCCGGGTGACGCGCACGCTGGGAGTGGTGCGCGGTATTGTAGTGCGGTCGCGCTCCATCTTCGGCACGATCGGCGCGGGATTGCAGACGCTGGTTGGAGGCAACATCACGCTACTTACCAACTTGTGCGAGAAGACGCGCAGCGAGGCTTTCGACTTGATGCTCCAACATGCCGCCGAACTGGGCGGCAACGCAGTGGTTGGCGCGCGCTATGACGCTACGGAGGTGATGCAGGGCGTCACCGAAGTGCTGGCGTACGGGACAGCAGTCTTCGTCGAACCCATGAAGTAGCGCCGGCTCAGTCTTTGTACAGCCAGCCCGCAACTAGCGCGGCCAGAATAGCGCCCAGCCACATCTCGATCATCCAGCCAAAGGGTAGCCAGCGGTCTCCAGCGAACCATGTTTCCTGCGCGAAGTTTGACGGGAAGCCGGCGAAAAAGCCAGCCAGAAATCCGACCTTTAGTGCAGTGCCGGGGCCGGGTCCCAGGGTCTGACGTGCCCAGCCGTAAAGATGCGCGACCGCGATCGCCAGAATGAACAGCATCACGATCCACTGAACCACAAACAAGGGGTAGCGCGGCGTCTTCAGAAAAAACCCTGCGTTCTGCGCCGCGAGGTAGCGCGCATCGGTGATGACAAACTTTCCTACAAGGAAACTCCAGATCGTCCAGACTACGCCTCCAGCCAAACCGCCCAGCCAAATCCTGCCCCGGTTCAGATGCATAAGCGCCTCCGAAAGTCGTCGTTAAACAAGCGGACGCAGTGTACACCTATTCATGGCCAATGGCGATTTATCAAGCCGACGGCTTTCTCACAATCTTCTCTGGGATATAGTCGTCCTCATGAGACTCGCGCCTGCCTTGCTTCTCAGCCTTGCGCTTTGTGCCAGTGCGGTGGTGAGCCCCGCTGCAGACCTCAAGTACATTCGCCGGGGTAATCGGCAGGATGTTCAAACCCACGCTGAGGCCGGAATTGCCATGATGGGTGGGGGTACCGATCTGGACGAAGCATTCCGCTGGCTTTGCGCCAAGGGGAACGGCGGCGACTTTCTGATTCTGCGGGCACACGGCGGCGCCGACTACAACCCTTACGTCAACGGCTTGTGCAAGACGAACTCGGTAGCAACGTTGATCATTCGCAGCCGCGAGGCTGCGTTGGAACCGCGCGTGGCTGAGATCATCGGTCAAGCTGAGGTCATCTTCATTGCGGGTGGCGACCAATCGCGCTACGTCAATTTCTGGAAGGGAACTCCGGTGCAGGATGCCATCAACGCACACGTAGCCGCGGGCAGGCCTATCGGAGGAACCAGCGCCGGCCTCGCGGTGCTCGGGCAATTTGTATACGGTTGCCTTGAAGATAAGCCCGATGACGCCGATCTCACCTCTCGCGAGGTTCTGGCTGACCCTCACATCAAGCGCGTGACCGTGGTGCGCGATTTTCTGAAAGTCCCCGGCCTCGAGAACATTCTTACCGACAGTCACTTCGCGAAGCGCGATCGCATGGGGCGCAGCCTTGGGTTCCTGGCGCGGATTGTGCAGGATGGCTGGTCGAAATCGCCGCGCGAAATTGCCATCGATGAGAAATCGGCATTGCTTGTGGAAGCTAACGGCAGGGCGAAAGTGGTGGGCACGGGGCTCGGAGTTTATTTTCTGCAAGTCACCGACGCGCCCGAAGTTTGCAAACCCGGTCAGCCGTTGACTCTGCGCAAAGTTGCCGCATATCACGCGCCCACGGGATCTGCGTTCGATCTTCACGCCTGGAGCGGCGACGGTGGCGAGGCCTATTCGATCTCCGTGGAGTCCGGACAGATCCGCAGCATCCGAGTGTATTAGTAGCGCCGGCGTCTCACCGGCTTCGGCAGCGCTACGAAGCTGAGAGCAGGCTGGGAAGTCTCTGCTGACGCTGCGCGAAGGTGCGGCGCATCTGACGGGCGACGAACAAGGAGTCGGCGACGGCACCCAACAGTCCGAATCCTACTTCATATTCGATCACATCGCGGACGAGCGTGCCGCTGATGCCGTCGCGGGTTTCGGGCAGAAACTGGTGACGATGATGCCATCGCTTAAAAGGACCTTTCTGTTGTACGTCGGCAAAATAATCGTTCCATTCGAATTCGGTGATGCGGGCGATCCAGCGCGCGCGTGCAGGCAAGAACGGGAACAAGCGAAACGAAGTGACAATAACCGTGCCTGCGCCGGCCGCGTCTGGAGAAGCGGCAGAATCCTTGAATAGTGGCGGGGGAACGAGACGAAGTTCCTCGATTCTGGTGTGCGTTGCGGCCGGCATGATGCGCGGCAGGTTCTCTGGGTTCGAGAAGAACGCGAAGACATGAAGGACCGGGAAGGGGACCCAGTCGCCAAATTGGAGCTGGTGAGGCATTCTTGCGAGGGCTCGCTCCAGTCTCGTGCATCTGTCGCTTTAGTATGACAGGGTATAGTTCACTTGCAGGACGGTCTCCACCTCGACCGGTTGGCCGCTGCACAGGGCTGGGTCATAGTGCCACTGGTTGATCGCTTGCAAGCTTGCAGCTTCGAAATCCGCTCCCGCGCTTTCTACTACTTTCTGGATTCGCGGAACCCCGTCGGTGCCTATCGACGCGTCGAATGCAACCGTTCCCTGTCGGCGCTGTTCTCGGGCCACTGGTGGGTAATGGGGGTTTTCCTTTTTGGTCAGCCGCGCCCCGCTTGGGTTCATGCAGCCGGGTTGAGCCGAAACTCCGGCTGGTGGCACGAAGGTTTCCGGCGGAAATTGGGCAGGAGTGGAGAGTTCAGTGATGCTCACCTCAGCTTCGGTTTTGTTATCAAGACCAACGCTCAGATGGCGAGGGAAGACTTTTCCGCCCACAGGTTGAAGGTTGTTGTCTTTGTTGTAGGAAGGCATTCGCGCAATCGTGCCGCTGGCGTCATGCATGCAGATTTCCGACGGATGCTTCTGCTCATCTTCAAGTTCGAAGCAGGTCATCTGATCTCCGTGTTCCTTCTTCGCAGTTATTTTCTTGATCGTATCTTTCGGGGTGAGACGCAGTTGAACGAGTGACATGGACTGCGGCGAGTTTGCGTTCGAACCAAAACCGAGAGCCTGGTGCAGGTTGTAGATCGGAAACGGAATGAAATCGGTGCTGCGTTGGATCCAAATTTTTCCTTTTCCCCCAATCTCGACTTCGCTATAGCCGGGGACGCTGATTCCCTCGCGCCACTGGTCGGGGCCGTTCCACAAAAGCTGGTACGTACCAACTATCTTCTTGCCGTGGTTGTCGAGGCGCACGTCCGCCTTCAGCGCGAAAGATGGCAGTTCGAAGATGTTGGTTTTCGACACCGCCTGTTCCAAGCGGGCGATCGCTTCCTGTTGATTGACCGCGTCAGATGCGCCGATGTCTTGGCGAAGCGAAACAACCAGGATCAGCAGATAGAGACAGCGCTTCATCCGCGCATCATAAGACAGCTTTGGACGGGAATCGAGAGAAATGGTACAGGCCTTTGCTGCGACTGTGTCAGCCTAAAATGCTGGGTTCCGCAAGTGCATACCGGTATTTCCACAGGGAACCCCGCCACCGGCGCGGAGTGCAAGAAAAATCTAAGCGAATGAATAGCGAAGGAATCTGGAGCGTAAACGCAACATCTTGTGGTCGTATTTCTAGTTAACCACAAGGCCTCGTAGTTTGTTGAATCACTCCTACAGTGGGAACCGTACCTTCAAGTTTCGGCTTGACAATCAACGACTTACGGGTAAGATGTGGGAGAAAGTGGTAGCAGAGTGGTAAGCACGGTCAAGGTCGTGGAAACGGGAAGCTGATAAAGAGGAGCCGGTGGGAAACCGACCCAAAAGCACGACAAACAGCCCGAACCACCCGAGTTTGACCAGTTTCTGCGTCGTTTTAGCCTCCTTCGTGACAGAGAAAAGAATATGTTTCGCGGCAATCACCCAACTCGCGTCGACGAAAAGGGACGGCTCAAGGTCCCGGCGGAGTTCAAGCGGGTGATCGACGAGAAGTACGGACAGCAATTCTACATCACGAGTCTGGATGGCAAGGTTGCACAAGTGTATCCCTTCGAGGAGTGGGAGCGGATCGAGCAGAAGCTGGCCGGGCTCTCCACTTTCAATCCTACGAAGAAGAAGTTTTTGGACCGGGTGAACTATTACGGGCAGATGGTGGAGATGGATGGGCAGGGACGGCTGCTGATGCCGCAATTGCTGCGGGAAGCGGCGCAAATCAAAGGCGAGGTTGCGGTTACGGGCAACTTGACGCACTTGATCGTGCGCAACCTGGATGCGTACCGCAGACAGGTCGAGGAAGAAAAGTTCACGCCTGACGATGAGAAGACGCTCGACGAACTGGGCATCTAGTGGGCGAGGGTTCAACAGACACCCCTCAGGGGGTTGG
Organism: uncultured Acidobacteriaceae bacterium; assembly: GCA_963841125.1. Taxonomy (GTDB): domain Bacteria; phylum Acidobacteriota; class Terriglobia; order Terriglobales; family Acidobacteriaceae; genus Sulfotelmatobacter. Next base: position 136,337 of record CAWJBH010000003.1, on the reverse strand, counting down.
GCATGGTGGTGGAAGGGAAGCGAGCCATCTTTCACCAAATCATGTTCCGGTTCTTTTAAAAGAAGCGATCGACTTTTTAAACGTGCGGCGTGGCGGGACCTATATCGACGCCACGGTGGGCCTGGGCGGACACAGTTACGAAATCGCAAAACGCCTCGGCGCACCGGGACATTTGATTGGGCTCGATAAAGATCCGGCGGCGCTGGAAATCGCGAAAGCGAAGCTTATCGTTAGTCGTTCGGTCGTTGAGTCGTTCGGCCAAGACCGACTGGCCGAAGATTGAGTTGCGGCATCAGTCATTCGGCGAAATTGCGAACGGCCAGCGACCAGCGACGATGCGACGGCCTGCTGGCCGACATCGGCGTGAGCAGTTTGCAGCTTTCCGATGCCGCACGCGGATTTAGTTTTCAGGCGGATGGACCGCTCGACATGCGGATGGACCCGCAGTCGGAGCGAACCGCCGAACAAGTGGTAAACCACCTCGACGAGCGCGAGCTTGCCGATGTGATTTACGAATTCGGAGAGGAAAGGAGGTCGCGGAGAATCGCCAGAGCCATTGTCCGGTCGCGGCCGATACGATCTACGGCACATCTTGCCGAGGTAATATCGGCCGCGGCCCGGCCAATGAATTCTGAACAAAGGCGAATTCATCCGGCGACCCGAACTTTTCAAGCTCTTCGAATCTTCGTAAACCGCGAACTGGACGATCTGAGGGCGCTGCTGGAAGCGGCGCCCCGGATTCTGAAGCCAGGAGGACGCGTGGTGGTGATCAGTTTTCACTCGCTGGAAGATCGCATCGTAAAGGATGCCTTCCGCGAGGGAGCGAAGCAGGGTTACTTCCGTTTGCTGACCAAGAAGCCGGTAACGGCATACTGAAGAAGAGAGTGATCGCAATCCGCGGGCACGCAGCGCGAAATTGAGGGCGGCGGAAAAAGTTTAGAAGTGGGCTTCGGGCTTCGGCAATCGGACTTCAGGAACTCTGACGCAAACGAGGTTGGCCGAAAGCCCAAGCCCGAAAGCAGATTTTTGATTCCGGAAAACCTGCCGGAGTCCCCGGCACAGCTGTAATAGGCGTGCCGGGAGTTCAGGTTCTGAAATGCGGTTCAGGCTATCGGGCGTCGGCAAAGATGTCGAAAGCTGAAGGCCGAAAGCCGAAGTCCGAAGGCAGTTTTGAGGGTTCCGTGGTAGGAATCCAAATCTGAGGCTGGGAAATGTATACGGGAACATTGATTAAGGATTTGATGGCGACGGTGGAGCGGGCCGAATCAGGCGTGCTGCGAAAGCGACTCGTCGATGAAATGGAACTGCAACGGATGTTTGAGCTGCAGGTTCCGCAGATGCAGAGTGAACAGGTTTACGCAGGAGCGGCATAAATGGCGCAGCAGCAGCGGCAATTCGCAGTGCAATCCCGGCAGCGCGGCGCAATACCTTCTTCACCGGAACGCCGGAAATCTACTTTGCCAAGGCGATCGACAATTCGCGGCTGGTGAAAGTGGAAGACCCGGGACGCAATCGCGAGATGAAGCAATTTGGCACGGCGCTGGCATTTCTGTTCCTGCTGGTGTTCACCTATGCCTGGCAGCATTTCCGGGCGATTGAATATGGCTACCAGATCGAATCGGCGAAGCGCGAAGCTCAACAATCTGACCGAGATGAACCGGGCGCTGCGGTTGGAAGATGCTTCGCTGCGCGATCCGGAGCGAATTGATGTGATGGCGCGGCGGATGGGGCTGGTGCCGCCGGAACCGGGACAGGTGATCCGCATGGATAACGCGTCGGCCGACTCGAACGCGCCGGTGATGGCTAGCGCGGAGCCGGCGATGGTGCTGGCGGGGCAGTAACGCTGGCGGACAGAGAGCGCCGTCTCCCACGCGAACTTATTTGGCGGTCCGCCTGACGGTGGTCCGCCATGTTTGTCTAAGCGGCCAACGACTAGCGACTAGCGGCTAACGGCGTAACGACTAACGACTAACGACCGAACGACCAACGACGGCCTTCATGGCGACTAACTCTAACTTCGGCAAGAACTCCCGGCTTTACCTGCTGGGCGGCGATGCTTTTGTTCTGGTGCGTGGCGATTTGCGGGCGGCTGGTTTATCTGCAGATCTTCCGCTATGGCAGCTTTGTGAAGCAGGCCGAGCACCAGCAGCAGCGCGAGATTCCGCTTTCCGCCAAGCGAGGCGTCATCTATGACCGCGCCGGACACGAGCTGGCGATGTCCGTGCTGGTGGATTCGGCCTTCGCCGTTCCGACCGAAGTAAAAGACCTGCCCACGGCGGTTTCCCTGATCACGCGCATCACCGGCGAAGATCGCAATGTCGTGCTGGCCGACTGCCGCAACCACAAAACTTTTTGCTGGGTGGCGCGCAAAGCCGATGACGAGACCATCGAGCGCATCAAGTCGCTGAACCTGCAGGGCATCCATTTCCAGAAAGAGCCGAAGCGTTTTTATCCCGCGCGCGATCTGGCAGCGCAGGTGGTTGGCACGGTCGGCATGGAGGACTCCGGGCAGAGCGGCATCGAGCACGAGTTCGATGACGAACTGCGCGGGCGCGCGGGAAAGATGTTCATCTCGGTGGATGCGCGCCGGCAGTGGTTTTCCGATGTAGAGAAGCAGCCGGAGCCGGGCGAAAGCCTGGTGCTGACCATCGACAAGAATATTCAATACATCGCCGAAAAAGAACTGGATCAGGCGATTCACGATACGCAGGCGATTGCGGGCACGGTGATCGTCGAGAATCCGCACACCGGGGAAATTCTGGCGCTCGCCAACCGGCCGACGTTCAATCCCAATCTGCGCAAGCAGATCACGCCTGCCGCGCTGACCAACCGCGCCGTGAGCTATGTGTACGAGCCGGGGTCGACCTTCAAGCTGGTCACGATTTCGGCCGCGCTCGAAGAGAAGCTCACGAATCCGAATGAAATGTTCGACTGCCAGATGGGATCGATCGTCTACAACGGCATGCGCATTCGCGACTCGAAGCCGCACGGCCTATTGCCGGTGTGGGGCGTGCTGGCGGAGTCGAGCGACGTGGGCGCGATCAAGATTGCGCTGCGGCTGGGCGAAGACCGCTTCTACAAATACATTCGCGCGTTTGGATTCGGGCAGCAGACGGGAATCGAGTTGCCGGGCGAAACGCGCGGGATGACCAAAGCCGGTCAGCCGCTGGTCGAAAGGTTTCGATCGCGGCGATTTCCATGGGACAGGAAATTGGGATTTCGCCGATTCAGTTGTCGGGACTGATTTCCACCTTCGCCAACGATGGCGTGTGGGTTGCGCCGCGCATTGTCGCAGGAACAGTTGAGCCGCAGGGCACGCCGCAGACTGTGGCGTTTCATCCGGGAGCGTCGCATCGCGTGATTTCGAGTTACACGGCAGCCGAGATGCGGTCGATGATGCAGAAAGTGGTGCTCGAGGGCACGGGGCGCAAAGCGATTCTGGAAGGCTATACGTCGGCGGGAAAGACGGGGACGGCGCAGAAGGTGGATCCCGCAACCGGCGCATATTCGAAGACGAAATATATCGGATCGTTCGCGGGATTCGCGCCGCTGAATAATCCGCAGATTGTGGTGGCGGTGATTCTGGATTCAGCGGTGGGCTGCACCAGGGCGGACAAGTTTCGGCGCCGGTGTTTCGCCGCGTGACGCAGCAGGTGCTCGAGTATCTGCACACGCCGCACGATCTGCCGCTAGCGCCCGAACCATCAGTTGCTGCTGGCGCAAGCGAAAATGAAAGATAAAGATTTGGAAGAAGGAACGCCGGATCATCCCGGCGAGCCGCTGGAGACGGCGGAAGTGAATGCAGAGTCGGGGGCGAGCAAAGACCAGTGTGGCGCGGGCGCCCTCGCCCGCGACTGCCGGCAGGGAAGGAAAAGTTGTCCAGGCGGCGATGCGCGAAAGCGAACCGATGACAGATTCCACGAGCCAGCCAGGCTTGCCGTCGAAGACTCTGGATACTTCTTCTGTGCCGCCTGCATTACCCGCGACCGGAACTGTGGTCCTCGACGTCGAGCAAGGTGGAATCGAAGTGCCGTCGTTTGTCGGCAAGACCGTGCGCGGCGCCGTGGAAGCCGCTCAGGATGCGGGGCTGGAATTAGAAGCTGTGGGCAGCGGCGTGGCGCGGCAACAATCTCCAGCAGCGGGAACGCATGTGGCGGCGGGGGCGCATGTGACGGTGCAGTTCGGACGATGAAAGCTTGATCGGTACTGGATCTCCGCGCTTCCGGCGAAAAATCCTCTCCCGTTTGACCCGCCGAAAAACCGCGTGATACGGTAATCAGTCACACCATCCTGCAGGCCAGTTCCCTGCGCTGATTGAGGTCTCGCTTGTCCTCCGTTGAGACGACCCCCAGCTGTCCGCAAGACTGCGCTGAACGCCGTCCATCGCCAGATGGGCGCGAAGATGGTCGACTTCAATGGCTGGGACATGCCGGTGGAGTATCCCGCGTCGATCGGTTGCGGCATCATCAATGAGCACATGGCGGTGCGCACAGGCGTGGGCATCTTCGATGTCAGCCACATGGGCGACATCCGCCTCGCAGGGCCGCAGGCGCTGGCCGCCGTGCAACACATTTCCATGAATGACGCTTCGCGGCTGGCGGTGGGGCAGGCGCAGTATTCGGCGCTGCTCTATCCGCAGGGAACGTTTGTGGATGACGTGATCGTCCACCGGCTGGGCGAGGATGAATACCTGCTGGTGATCAATGCGGGCACGCGCGAGAAAGATTTCAACTGGGTGCGCGACAACACGCGGCAGTTTGATTGCGCAGTGGAAAATCTTTCGGACGACTTCACGCAGATTGCCATCCAGGGACCGAAGGCCGTGGATGTGCTGCAGAAGCTGACGGACGCCGATTTGAGCGCGGTAAAATTTTACTGGGTTACGCGCGGAACGGTCTGCGGGCTGAAGAATATTCTGATTGCGCGCACCGGATACACCGCAGAAGACGGCTTCGAGATTTACATTCCTGCGGATGAGGCCACCAGTGCGAGAGTTTGGAATGAGATTCTGAGCGCGGGCAAAGAATTCGGCATTGTCCCCTGCGGCTTGGGCGCGCGCAATACTCTGCGCCTCGAAGGCAAACTTCCGCTCTACGGGCACGAGATTTCCGATACGATTAATGTTTGGGAAGCCGGACTCGACCGCTTCTGCAAGATGGAGAAGCCGGAGTTCATCGGCCGCGCCGCGCTGGAGAAAGCGAAATCCCAAGGCGTGAAGCGGACTCTGGTCGGCCTGGAGATGGTTGAGCGTGGAATCGCGCGCGACGGATACAAAGTGCTCGATGGCGGCGGCCGCGAGATTGGATATGTTACCAGCGGATCGCCTGCTCCGTTCCTGAAGAAGAATATTGCGCTGGCCTATGTGCCGCCGGAGTTCGCGGCGCTAGGCACGCCGCTAAGAGTAGAAATTCGCGGGCAGGGCGTGGGAGCGCAAGTGGTGCCGACACCGTTTTACAAGCGGCCGAAGAAATGAAAACTGCAGAGCATCTGAGGACGCTAAGATATTGCTAGTAGCTAGAAGCTAGGAGCTGAGACAGCATCATGGCCTATCCAACAGATCGCAAGTACACCAAAGAGCACGAGTGGATTCAAGCCGAGCGGAAGCACCGCCACCATCGGCATCACCGACCATGCGCAGGAATCGCTCGGCGACATTGTGTTCGTCGAGTTGCCCAAAGTGGGCGCGGACCTGGCCGCGGGCAAGACCTTTGGCACGGTCGAATCGGTGAAGGCGGTGTCGGATTTATATGCTCCGGCCTCGGGCACAGTGACCGAGATCAACGGCGATCTGGCCACTTCGCCGGAGAAAGTAAATAAAGATCCGCACGGCTCGTGGATGGTGAAGATCACGCTGAAAAATCCGGGCGAGCTGGACGCGCTGCTCTCCGCCGCGGATTACGAGAAGTTTGTGGCGGAAGAGGCGGGACACTGAAGAGTCGTTCCGATCGTCCTGACGAGCACGTTCGCTTGAGCCGGTGGAATTCGAGCCGCGATGCGCAATCGAATTGACCTCGAGTTACATCTAATCAACTTCCTATGCGCTATTTACCGAAATCTCCTGCCGACCGCGAAGCCATGCTGAAGGCCATTGGCTTGCGTTCGGTCGACGAATTGTTCGCGCCGATTCCGGCGGAATACCGGCTGAACCGCGACCTCAAAGTCCCGCGCCAGATGGCGGAATCGGAAATCGTCGACTATTTCCGCCAGCGCTCGCGAGAAAACGGCGAAGGCTACACCAGCTTTCTGGGCGCCGGCGCGTACTCCCACTACCGGCCCGTCATTATTGATTCGCTGATTTCGCGCGGCGAGTTTCTCACGGCCTATACGCCTTACCAGGCGGAGATTTCGCAGGGCACGCTGCAATCGATTTTCGAATTTCAGACCATGATCTGCGAACTGACCGGCATGGAAGTGGCCAACGCTTCCATGTATGACGGCTCAACCGCCGCGGCTGAGGCCGTGATGATGGCGGTGCGGCTCACCGGCCGGCGGTCGGTGGTGGTGGCGCGAAGTCTGCATCCGGAGTATCGCGAAGTGCTCGCGACCTACGCCACGCATCAGGGAATGCCGCTCTCAGTGGCGGGTTTCGGCGACGACGGGCGAGCTGAATCTGAAGGAGCTGGAGAAATCGATTACGCCGGAAACGGCGTGCGTGCTGATTCAGTCGCCGAATTTCTTTGGCACGATCGAAGACGTGGCGGCGATTGCCGAGATCGCGCACAAGCACGGAGCGATGCTGGTGGTTTCGATTGCCGAAGCGGTGTCGCTGGGAATCGTCGAACCGCCGCGCGAAGCCGACGTCATCGCCATGGAAGCGCAATCGTTCGGCGTGCCGCTGGGATTCGGCGGACCTTACTGCGGCGTGATTGCCACGCGAGAAAAATTTGTGCGGCAGATGCCGGGACGGCTGGTCGGCCAGACGGTCGACAAGCAGGGCAGGCGCGGATTCGTGCTGACCCTGGCCACGCGCGAGCAGCACATTCGCCGCGAGAAGGCGACTTCGAACATCTGCACCAACCAGGCGCTGGTCGCGTTGATGGTCAACATCTTTATGACGGTCTATGGCAAAGTCGGATTGAAGGAACTGGCCAAACAGAATCTGGCGAAGACGGCATATGCGGCGGCGCAATTTGCGAAGCACGGCAAGGTGCTGTTTGCGGGCACGCCGCGGTTCAACGAGTTTGTGCTGCAGACCGGCGAAGACCCGCATGCCATCAACAGCCGGCTGCTCGATCACAAAATCGTTGGCGGCTTGCCGCTGAAGAAGTTTTATCCCGAACTGGGGAATGCGGCGTTGTGGTGCTGCACGGAACTGACCACGCGCAGCGCGATCGACACGGCAGTGGGGATCGTGGCCGAGAGCGAAGGTTCGGTAAGACCCGCCAACGAAGAAGCCGGAGTTGAGGAGGTGGCGCGATGAAGCACAGGATTCGCAAAGCCACGCTCCACGTCAATCAGAACGAAGGCCTGATCTTCGAGAAGTCTTCCGCAGGCAAAGCCGCGTGGAAGCTGCCGCCGCTCGACGTGCCGGAAGTCGATACCTCGAAGCTTCTCGGTTCCTCGGAAAGAAAAGATCTCGGCAACATGCCCGAAGTGAGCGAGATCGAAATCATTCGCCACTTCACCCGGCTTTCCACCTGGAATTATGCCATCGATCTCGGCATGTATCCGCTGGGCTCATGCACGATGAAATACAACCCGCGGGTGAATGAAGCGGTGGCGCGAGTGGAGGGAATCGCGAACGGGCATCCCTACCAGCCGGAGAAGATTTCGCAAGGCGCGCTGCAGATTCTCAAAACGCTGAGCGAGTGCCTGATCGAAATCACGGGCATGGATGCGATCACGCTGCAGCCCGCCGCCGGCGCGCACGGCGAGATGACCGGACTGCTCATGGTGCGGGCGTATCACCATGCGCAGGGACGTCCGCGAAAAAAGATTCTGATTCCCGACTCCGCGCATGGAACGAATCCGGCGACGGCAGCCATGGTCGACTACGCCGTCGAAAATCTGAAGTCGGACTCGCGCGGCATGGTGGATATTGCGGCGCTCGAAGCGCAGATGAGCGAAGATGTCGCCGCGCTCATGCTCACCAATCCCAACACCCTGGGAGTCTTCGAGCAGGACATTCACAAGATTGCCGACATTCTGCACGCCAAAGGCGGCCTGCTCTACATGGATGGCGCGAACATGAACGCGCTTGTCGGCAAAGTGCGCCCCGGCGATTTTGGCGTCGACCTGATGCATTTGAACTTGCACAAAACTTTTTCCACTCCGCATGGCGGCGGCGGGCCGGGATCGGGCCCGGTTGCGATCAAGAAAATCCTCGAGCCGTTCCTGCCCACGCCGGTGCTGGTCACCAAGGCCGACGGCACGCTGGGTTTCGATTACAACCGTCCGCAATCGGTCGGGCGGGTTCGCGCGTTCTACGGAAACTTTGGAATGTTCGTCACGCGCGCTGGCTTACATCCAGGCGAATGGGCCGGATGGCTTGCGGCAGACTACTGAAGATGCAGTGCTCAACGCCAACTACATTCGCAAGGGGCTCGAGGGCACCTACGATCTGCCGTACTCCACGCCGACCATGCACGAAGTCGTCTTCAGCGACAAGCTGCAGGCGAAAAAAGGCGTGAGGACCATGGACATTGCGAAGCGCCTGATCGACTACGGCTTCCATCCTTATACGACGGCGTTTCCGCTGATCGTGCCCGGCGCGCTGATGATCGAGCCGACCGAGAGCGAGTCGAAAGAAGAAATGGATTTGTTCATCGACGCGATGAAATCGATCGCGGAAGAAGTGGAAGAAGATCCGCAGACGGTGCTCGACGCCCCGCACTCCACGCGGGTTTCGCGGCTCGATGAAACGGCCGCAGCACGGAAGCCGGTCCTGCGCTGGAAGCCGGCCTTAACTTCGTAGCGCCGCCGTCCCGACGGCTGTCCCTTCGGCGAGCTCAGGGCAAGCGTGGGGCGTCACGCCCCACGGCCGGCGCTACAAAAAATCGCAACGTTACTTCGCCGAGATCATCCACCGAAGCGCGCGTCGTCTCCCAATCCAGTCGCAGCGTGCAGCCGCCCGCGGACTTGTCGTAGGAGATCGTGAAGTTCTCGACCGGCGAGGGCAGCTTGGAAACCTTCATCTCGACGCGGGCCAGTTCGTCACTCTCGTACTTGTAAGGGATGCCCCACTCGCCAGTTTTCTTGTTGATGATCAGAGTCCACTTGTCGGCAGTGGGCACGGTGAAGATCGTGTAGCTGCCCGCGGGCACGGTCTTGCCGCCGACCACCACATCGGCGCTGGTGACGAAGGTCGTGGCCTCATTCGCCCCGGTGCGCCACACTTCGCCGAAGGGCACCAGTCCGCCGTAGATCTTGCGGCCTTTCATGCGCGGGCTGGAGTAATCGGTCTTGATGGTCTTGCCGCCGCCAAGATCGCATGAGGCTGAGGCTGGAGGACTGGGTTTGCCTCCGCCCATTTGAGCGAAGGCAGCGGTGGCGAACAGGACAAAAAGCGCGGGGACGTATTCGTTTCTGCATGGATTCTCCTTTTGAATTAGCAATGGCTAATAGCTTAGACGCGATGGAAAGGCATATGCCAGCGAACCCACGATTATGCTCCTTCAGCGCGACAGTTACAATCATCCCATGCCGGTATTCGACGAAAAGCAGGAAGAACTGGAACACTACGAGACCATGATGGGCGTGCCGCGCGGGCGCCTCGCCGTGACCATGGACACCATTACCGATGCCATGGCGCTGGTCGGCCAGCACGGCGTCTATTGCCAAAGCCAGCGCTGGCCGGGCAAGCCGGTGATGGACATCCAGATCATCATGAAGAGCCTGACCGACGCCAAGGAATTGATTCAGAGCGTGATGGAAGAGTTGAAGAAGAACAGTTAAGCTCAGAGGTCAGAAAGAATTGCTGAGCATCCGAACTACCCTGTGCACTCTGTGACCCCTGTGTTTAAGAATTTAAGCCAGCGTGTACTTCCCGCGCTCAATCACCCTCTGCGCGATCTGCTGGCGCAATTCAATCGTGTTGAACGGCTCGTACTTGCCAGCCGGCGCAAGATCGCGAACTGAGTGCGAAGCATGTCACCGTCGGCGACTGCGGCGATTACTTTTTTGGCCGCGGATTCGACTTTCTCCATCGCCTGCGTGAGATAGACGCGGGTCATGGCGATCGGAAGAGCGGCGGCAGCTTCGCCTTTCGTCTCCGCGATCTTCTGCGCGCGTAGCACGGCCGATTCCATCGCGTAAGTTTCGATCGTCATGTCGGCGATGGCGCCCATGATCTCCTGCTGGTCCTGGATCGCCTGCATATATTTCTGCGTGGCGGCGCCGGCGGCGAACAGGCCGAGCTTCTTGGCTTGGCCCACCAGTTTGCGCTCTTCGGCGAGCGGGCCCTCAAGTTCTTCGCTCATCGAAGGCCCGGAGAGCACTTCGTCCATCAGTTTCTTGATGGCGGGCATCAGCGGCAACTGCCCGCTCATGGCGCGCTTCAGCAGGAAGCCCGTAATGATGAGGCGGTTGATTTCGTTGGTACCTTCGAAGATGCGGTTGATGCGGGCGTCGCGATAGGCGCGCTCGGCAGGATACTCCTCGACAAAGCCGTAGCCGCCAAAAATCTGCATCGTCTCATCGACCACGTAGTCGACCATCTCCGAGGCCCAGACCTTGATGATGGAGCACTCGACCGCATATTCCTCGATGGCCTTGCGAGTTTCCTTCATCGCGTCCGCGCCCGATTTGTCGACTTCGCTGAGCGCGCCGTCCATCATCCCGACGGTGCGATAGACGAGCGATTCGCCTACGTAGAGCAGCGTCGCCATGTTGGCGATTTTTTCGCGCACCAGACCGAAGTCGGCGATCACTTTGTTGAAAGCTTTGCGCTGCTTGGCATACGCGATGGCGTTTTCAAGAGAAACCCGGCCTCCGCCCACGCACATCGCGCCCAGCTTGAAGCGGCCGATGTTCAGAATGTTGAAGGCGATGATGTGGCCCTTGCCGATGTCGCCCAGCAGATTTTCCGCGGGAACTTTGCAGTCGTTCAAAATAATGGGGCAGGTGGAGGAGCCGCGAATGCCCAGCTTGTGCTCCTCCGCGCCGACGGAAAAACCAGGGAAGCTTTTTTCGACCAGAAATGCCGTGAACTTCTCTCCGTCGATCTTGGCAAAAACCGTGAACAGGTCGGCGAAGCCGGCGTTGGTGATCCACATCTTTTCGCCGTTCAGAATGTAATGCTTGCCATCGGAGAAAGTTCCGCGCGGGCGCGGCAGTTCAGCGCATCGGAGCCGGAAGACGCCTCCGACAAGGCGTAGGCGCCCACAATTTCGCCGGCGGCCAGGCGCGGCAGATATTTCTTCTTCTGCTCTTCGGTGCCGAAGTAAACCAGCGGCAGCAGGCCGATGCCGCTGTGCGCGCCCCAGGTCGTGGCGAAGCCGGCATATTGCGCGATGTGGTCGGCGATCACGGCGGCGGTAACTTTGTCCATTTCCAGGCCGCCGTAAGCTTCGGGAACCTCGACTCCGCTCAGTCCCAGGTCGCCGGCTTTCTTCACCAGAGCGCGCGAGATGGAGAAATCCTTGTGCTCCATCTTCTCGATGTTGGGCAGGATTTCGTTGACCGTGAATTCCTCCGCCGTCTGGCCGATCAGTTGCTGCTGCTCGGTAAAGTCTTCGGGCGTGAAAACTTCGTCGGGACGGCGCTCTTCCAGCAGAAAGCTGCCGCCGGAAATTCTGGTCTTGGGAACTGCTGTGGTTGTGGCCATCACTGATCCCTTCAACTACAAATTCCATCACAGGGCACGCAGGTCTCATCAATTGTAAGCGAGAAAACTGGAAGAAGCGTGTTGGATTCGCTATGCCAGACGTTACCCAAGGTTTTCGAATATCCCCGCCGCGCCCATGCCGCCGCCGACGCACATGGTTACCATGCCGTAACGTCCGTTGCGGCGCTTGAGTTCGCGGATGATCGCTCGCCGTCAGCTTGGCTCCGGTGCAGCCCAGAGGATGTCCGAGAGCGATCGCCCCGCCGTTGGGATTCACTTTCTCTGGGTCGATCCCCGCCTCTTTGAATCACGGCGAGCGATTGCGCGGCGAAAGCTTCGTTCAACTCGATCACATCGATGTCGGAAAGCTTCAGCCCAGCCATCTTCAGAGCTTTAGGAATTGCGAACACCGGGCCAAGTCCCATTTCTTCGGGTTTGTATCCCGCCGTGGCGAATGAAACGTAACGCGCCAGCGGCTTGATGCCGAGCGCTTTCGCGCGCTCGGCAGACATCACCACCGCCGCCGCCGCGCCATCGGACATTTGCGAAGAATTTCCGGCGGTCACCGTGCCCTTCACGTGGAATGCGGGCTTCAGAGCGAGCAGAGCTTCGAGCGAAGTATCGGCGCGCGGGCCTTCGTCCATTTTGAAAATAATTTCCTGCCGCTTGGGCTTCGAGCCATTCGGAGTGGTAAAGCTCACCGGCACAGGCACGACTTCCTCATCGAACTTGCCCGCCTGGATTGCCGCCAGCGCCTTCTGGTGGCTGCGCAAGGAGAATTCGTCCGCCGCTTCGCGCGTGATGCCGAAGCGCTGTCCAAGCCGTTCGGCGGTGAGGCCCATGTTGAGGTAAGCGTCAGGGTAGTGGTCGACGAGCCAGGGATTGGGCGAAACTTTGTGCCCGCCCATCGGAATCATCGTCATCGACTCGGTGCCGCCGGCGACAATCGCCTCCGCGCCGCCGCTCATGATGCGTTCGGCAGCCATGGCGATCGCCTGCAGTCCTGACGAGCAGAAGCGGTTGATCGTAAGCGCCGAAACTTCCACCGGCAGCCCGGCGCGCAACGAGGCAATGCGAGCCACGTTCATCCCCTGCTCAGCCTCAGGCATGGCGCAACCCAGGATCACATCTTCAATCTCTTTGGGATCGAGTTGCGGCACGCGCTCCAGCGCGCCTTTGATGGCGACGGCAGCCAGTTCATCGGGACGAGTCGCGCGCAGCGTGCCCTTGTAGGCGCGTCCCACAGGAGTGCGCACGGATGAGGCAATGACGACTTCTCGCATAATAGTTCTCGGTTTCTGGTTGGGTTCCGGGACCAGTCTATTGGATGCGTGGTGTCGCGCACGAGCTTCACTTGGCCGGAGCATAGAAGTAATAGTCCGCGCGTGTAGCTGCTCTTGGTCTCGGCGTCGTGTGAGCCGCATCGCAGCCCTCGGCCGGGGCTGCCCGCCGTGTGTGCGAACGCGCTGAATCGTCGTTACGGTGCTGAGCTAGACCGTTTCCCGTATGACTCACGACCTTCACCAGCAGCCAGGGAATTGAGCCCGGATCAAGTGCGTCCACTTTGGCAGCGGCTTTGCCCGGTGACCTCGCTGCCATCCTTCAACTTCCACGACGGTCCGGCAGAATGCTGTCCAATCACTTTATCTTTTCGATCGTGAAGCTCCGCGTCGGGCGCTTTCAGTGTCCAACTGAACTTGCCGTCGGGCGCAGCCTGGCAGAGTTAGATCTGCGATCCCAGTCGCGTGCGCGAGCAAAACAACTTCTTCGCCTGCAGGCGCCTGGATCGAGTCAGGTACGTCTGGCCGCTCCTCCTTCACCGGAGCGTCTTTAGCTTGGCCATTTGCGATCGTGGTTCCAAGCGTGAGAATGCCGATCGCCATGACAATAGATACGGCGTGATACAAGTCTTCGCATGAGGGCGATTGTAGCAGGCAACAATTCCACCGTCTCAGGGCTTCTCCCAATGGGTCGAGTTAAATTGCTTGGGATCAAACGTGCCTGGCGCGAGCTTCACATTGCACTGGATGTCGGAATAATCCTCGCTGAAAACTTTCTTGTCATCCACGTGAACTTCGACGCGTGCGGCCACCCATCCCCCGGCCATCTCGCGGTAATCCTCAAAACGGATGTCCTGAAACTTGCTCGCATCCGCTCCGCGTTGGCTCAAACAACCGCACGAACAACAGACGATTCTTGTCCACCCAGAACTGCTTGGATTTCAGATCGCCCTTTTCCGCTCCCACAACGTAAACCGGCTGCCCTTCCCATGTCTCCTCGTGAAACTTTGTCAGATCGTAACCTTCATCTCTTGCGATCTTGAGGGTGGCCGCCGGAGCTTGGCGATACACGTCAAATCCCAGAACCAAAAGCATATTCATGAGCGGAACGAGTTCCCGTCTCCTTGCCTCCTTTGAATATCGTGAGCGTGCCATCGACCATGAGGTATCCGCTGTTATCGTTGGGAGCGCCAATATCGATGCGCAATTTCCCAGGCGCTGCCAGCGCTTCATACCAAGTCTCAGCTTTGCTGGTGCCGTCGGGATTGTAGGTTGTGCTCTTCTGGGTGAAGGTTAAAGTTTCATACCAGGATTTCGCGTAGCGATCATGCATGACCCGCAATACGTCTTCGCCGTTGCGAACGTCGTCAGCGTGTGCGAGTGTCAGACTCAAGAGGACAACGACGGGCAACAGCAGTCTCGAAGATTTCATATGCACCTTTCAGATTCGGGCTCTGCGCTTAACGCCATCCGAGTTTAGACGAAGAAGAACCACAAACGTCTCGCCGCCGCCATTCTACGGTTTCGCCCAGTCTTGCCACGAGAGTCCTTTCACCCGCGAGAACTCTGAGACGTTGGCTGTGACGAGCGTGAACTGACGCGCCAGCGCCTGACCGGCGATCAATAGATCGTAGGGCCCGATGATCCTACCTGAGATGATCCTGCCTGAGACCTCCAGATTGGCCCGGATCGCGCCTGCCGCGCGAGCATCACCGTCATCGAAGGGAAGAACGTTAACCCGCCCAGATAGGAACGCTTCGAGCCGGTCCGTATTGAATGCAATTCTTGTGCTATTCGCGACTCCGTACCACAATTCGAAGGTAACAATAGACGGAACATATACGATGCCTCCCGCACGCGAAACCTCTTGAAAACGTCCGCGAACCAACGAGTCTGTGTTCTTGATGAGAGCGATACACACGTTGGTATCGAGGACGTAATCCACGATCTACTCGAATATGCGCCGCTTGGGAGTCTTCGGCTGCTTGCGGCCTTCGGGCATAAATGGTTCGGAATTAAACTCATCGAGCTTCCGAAACCATTCCTTTGCATCTTGGATGATCGGTTCCAGCAGCACGCCCTGACCCACTCGCCGGATGCGTACCCGGTCGCCCTCAAAACGAAACTCCCGCGGCAGTCGCACCGCCTGACTGCGGCCGTTCTGGAAGAGTTTGGCGATATCAGTCTTCGGCATGTTGGTATTTCCAAGGTCTATACTAATAGTATATATCATAAAAGAGTGCCTGGAAGGAGGCATTTCTTCCTAACGTCGAATCCCCAGCTGCGACAGTACGGCATCTTCAACGGCGGTGAGATCGGCCCGAGACAAGACTCCCATTTTGCGTTTCAGCCGGCTCTTGGACGCGGCCATGATCTGGTCAGCCATGGCTTTGCGTTTTTCGCCGTTCAGGATTACGAGGGCTTCACCAGGATAGACTCTTGCTGTTTGGCTGGTTATCGGAATCACAATCACGCGGTTGAGTGCGGCATTCGCGGGATCGTTGCTGAGGATAATGGCTGGACGCGTCTTGCGGATTTCGCCGCCGACCGAAGGATCGAACGACGCCCACCACACCTCGCCTCTAATCGGATGCATCGCCGATTAACCCTTCGATCCACTCTTCGGCTTCCCGCTCCCGCTCCGAATCATTGGCCATTTCCCGGTACTGCGCGATTAGGCTGTTTGGCGATTCTTCGGCGGCCGCGCGCGCAGCCTCTTCAACTTTGGGTGCGGCATAGCCACCGACTACGAACCAAGTGGGCTGTCGGCGCGACATCGGATTCCCTAGAGGTTGCTCAGCACTGCCATTCCAACGAGTGGCGATCACGGCTTCCCCGTCCCACAAGATGCGAGCTACGCTCATCCCACCCTCGCCCGGATCGTGGATTACCTCGAGAATGCCTCCCACTCGCTTTCTTGGAGACAAAACTGCCTCGGGACGAACATATGACATGGCACACTCCTCCAGCCACAATACTAGCTGCAGGAATAGCTACTGTCAATAGCTAACTTGCTAGCTAATACTGTTGCTCCGGAGTCTTTCAACTGTCCCCTAATTCCTCAGCGTCTTCCCCGTCTTCAGCGTGTACTGAATCCTCTCCTGGGTCTTCTTTTCGCCGCACAGCGACTTGAACCCCTCGCGCTCCAGATCGAGAATGTATTGCTCGCTGACGAGCGAGCCGGGGGTGACGTTCCCGCCGCAGAGCACCTCGGCGATCTTCCCGCCTAGTTTCACTTCGTAGTCGGTGATGTAGCCGCCCTGGCGCATCATGTGGACGCCCATCTTGAGCGTAGCCAGAAGATTTTCGCCCGGCGCGGGAATGTCGGTGCGGGGCACCGGCGGCTCGTATCCGGAGCGAACCAAGTTCGAGTGCTCGGGCCTTGGCGTCAGACAGCACGCGCTCGCGGTTCATCGTGATGCGGTCGCTGTCGTTAAGGAAGCCGAAACCGCGGGCCTCGTGCGCGGACGTGGCAACCTTGGCCGTGGCAATGGTTTCAAATGCGCGCTTCATCGCCTCCAGCATCTCGATCGATCCGGCGAGCGCTTCACCCGAACTCTTGCCGTGCGCCGCGCGGCGCCGTCGACGGCGCGCAGCAGCATCTCTTTGCAGCCTCCACCGCCGGGAAGCAAGCCAACGCCAACCTCGACCAGCCCCGTATAAAGCTCCGCATGAGGCTGGCGCGCGGCGGCGTGCAACGAAATTTCCGTTCCGCCGCCCAGGCACAATCCGAACGCCGAAACCACCACCGGCTTCGGCGAAAACTTGATGGCCTGCGTCATCCCCTGGAACTGGCGGATGGCGAGGTCGACGTCGTCCCACTCTTCTTCCTGCACGCTCATGAGCAGCAGCATCAGGTTGGCGCCGACGGAGAAATTCGTAGCGTCGTTGGTGATCACGAACGCGTCGAAGTTGTCGCCGGGCTCCTCCGGGCTTGAGGGTTTGCAGAATCAGGCTGACAATGTCGGCGCCGAGCGAGTTCATCTTGCTGTGAAACTCGATGCACCCCACGCCGTCGCCCAGATCGACCAGCGACGCTCCGGAATTTTTCTTCACCACGCCGTTGGATTTCTTCGCGACTGTGACCGACCACACGCCTGCGGGAACCTCTACCGGCTTCGAATCACCAGTCGGCAGATCGAAGTAGACGCGTCCTGACGACGCCTGTGGGATCGTCGCTATACCAGGACTTCCTGCCCGAGGCGACAAGCTTTTCAACATTGGCCGCCACCGGCTTGCCTTCTTTTTTCATGCGCGCGACGGTGGCTTCGACGCCGGCGGCATCCCACAGTTCGAACGGTCCG
The DNA here is from genome assembly GCA_963841125.1 of uncultured Acidobacteriaceae bacterium. Classification (GTDB taxonomy): domain Bacteria; phylum Acidobacteriota; class Terriglobia; order Terriglobales; family Acidobacteriaceae; genus Sulfotelmatobacter. The sequence goes on along the minus strand of CAWJBH010000003.1, from coordinate 118,989 downwards.
AGTTCCCAGTTGAAGCCGAGGCGCATGGCGCGATCGATTTCAACAATCGAATCGGAAATTTCAGGAACGCGGTTGGCGGAGTAGTCCACAAATCGGAGAGCGCCGGCCACAGGAACGCTCCTGCCTTGTCTCCCTTCTGCGGGCCGCCGCCTTCCAGGCCAAGCAACATGCGCAGGCGCGCGCCCGTGTCCTCAATGTTCTTTGCCATGTCGAGCGCGGCGAACTTCGGCTTCTGCCGCGGATGGTATTCGAGCGTCTTCCAGTCAAGCGCCAGTCGTTCGTCCTCCTTGCCTTCACCGGCCTTCATTTTCTTGTAGAAGCCGCCCTTGGTCTTGTCGCCCAGCCATTTGCGCTCGAGCATCTGCGTGAAGAAATCGGGCAAGTGGAAGTGTCGCTGCGTCCCTCCTGCGCGCCGATCGTCTCCATATTGTCCAACGACGTGCCCCAGAATGTCCAGCCCAACCAAATCAATCGTGCGGAAAGTCGCTGACTTCGGCCACCCGACGGCCTGTCCCGTCAGCGCGTCGACCTCTTCGATGCTGAGATCCATCTCCTGCATCAGGCGCATCACGTTCAATACCGAAAATGTGCCGATGCGGTTGGCGATGAAGTTCGGTGTGTCCTTGGCAACGACGACTCCCTTGCCCAGACGCACGTCGCAGAAGTGAGTGACGGCGTCGATGGCCGACTGCTCGGCATCCGGCGTCGGAATAATTTCCAGCAAGCGCATGTAGCGCGGTGGATTGAAGAAGTGCGTGCCGAACCATGCCCGCCGGAAATCCTCGGAGAAGCCTTCCGAGATTTTTCCCACGGGCAGGCCGCTGGTATTGGTGGTAACGATGGTGCCGGGTTTGCGAACCGCTTCAACTTTGCGAAGCAACGCGCGCTTGATGTCAAGATTCTCAACGACGGCTTCGATGATCCAGTCAACCTCGGCCAGCTTCTTCAAGTCGTCATCAAAGTTGCCGACGGTGATCAAGTGGGCGAGCGACGGATCCATGAAAGCGGCCGGCTTGGATTTCCTTGCTGCGTCGAGCCCGGCGGCCGCGATCTTGTTCCGCGCAGCAGCGCTGGCCCGAGTGGAACATCCGCAGCAACAATGTCGAGCAGATAGCTTGGTACGCCGGCGTTGGCAAAATGCGCAGCGATGCGGGCGCCCATGGTTCCGGCGCCAAGAATGGCAACTTTATTAATGCGTTTCATGATCCTGCCTCAACAAGAATCTCTCACCACAACCCTCCGGCCTTGCATAACAATCCACAATCAACAATCCGTAATTAACAATCAGGAATTCTGTCTCCTATGGCAGTTTATCCACCGCCCAGTCGTTCCTGCCAGTGTCCACCATCACAAGGCTGGAGAATCGCCGGCGCGGTCGGTTGTTGTTCGAGGCGGCGCCCGAAGCACCACCCGAAGCGCCGCCCGAAGCGCCGCTGATGAGCACAACCGGGAAACTCGTAGCGCCCACGCTTGAACAACTTTGCCGCGGCCGATTTCATACCCGGCGGGATCGGCGTTGGAGAAGAATTTTTCGATCGCATCCGTGGTCGCCGCTTCCTTAGCATGAGCGCTGAGCAGCACCATTCCGTTTTCGATGTCGCCAGACTGCCAGGCTTGAAGAAAATGATCGGCGGCGGCAAGGGCGAGCGCGTAGCCAGGCTCCGGGGCGGGAGCAGTCGGAGTCTTAGCTGTCAAAGGCGACAACAGCAAAAAGAACAACACGCACAGAATCAATGATGACGACCGAAGAGTGAGCGTGGGATTCGAAAGTCTGCGAACAGGCATGAAGTCATTATGCGGGAAAAAGGCTCGGTCGTACCGAATCTGAATCTTAGGCGCAACTACAATTCAGCATGCGCCTTCACATACTCCAACGCCCGCCGCGCCATTTGTTTCTCACCTGTGTAGGCGAGCAGCTTCGGAGCATCTTCCAGTCGCACCCAGCGCGCCCGCGCCACTTCAATCCGCATTGCGGGAGCGATATCGTTAATGCGGCCGGAGCGGTAGCGCATCAGATAGAAGCTGACAATCTTGAAAACCCGCCGCCCGTCTCCCCATGTGCGCGTGTAAACGTACTTGCTGTCGGCGAGTTTGGTGACTGCATCAGCCTTCACCCCGGTCTCCTCATGAACTTCTCGAACCGCGGTTTCGATTGCCTTCTCCCCGGGGTCAACCAGCCCCTTGGGCAAAGACAGCACTCGGCTTCGCCTGCCGCTGGAGTGTCGTTCGCTCCGGAGTCCGCCTCTGCCGCTTTACCGGCAGGTGGAACTCGCCTCGTCTTCGCGCGCGCAGCTTCTGTGGGCGGCTCAATCGCAGCCATCCACCAGACTCCCTCGCGTTTCCGGAGCACCACGCCGCCGGCAGAAATCTCCCGCACCATATAGACCGGAAGTTAGCAGGATTACAGGAGTTAGTCATCCTGACGCAAGAAGGGATTACACTCTGGTAACCGTGGGCAGGGTTCATTCGTTACCCCAATAGCACTAAAGTGGACTGTGGCGTTTTTCCGCATTAATGGCATCTTAAGTAGGTAGAGAAGTGGGTTCCCGGCAAGCCGGGGACGTGGGGTTCCGGTGAAGAGTCTGGGCAGGATCATCCGGTCCGTGCAAGCCTTTGGACGGGAAATCTCCGGCAAGGGTGTTGCGGCCGAACCACGCGTGCCCGCTATCGGTGTGGCGCTCGGCGGCGGTTTTGCCCGGGGCATGGCCCACATCGGAGTCCTGAAGGTCCTCGAAGAAGAAGGAATCCCGGTCCGCATCGTTACCGGTACCAGCGTGGGCGCGCTGATCGGCGCTTGCTACTGCGGCGGGGTTTCCATCGAGGAGCTGGAGAAAGTTGCGCGCTCCTGCCGTTTCACCACCTTCGCCCGCTGGACGGTCTCGCGGTATGGCTTCGCTTCCAATGATCGGATGGTTGCTTTCCTCACCCGCACTTTGAAGGTGAAGACGTTTGAGGAGCTGCGCATTCCGCTGGGTGTAACGGCAACTGATTTCAATACCGGCGAAGGCATCGTCTTTCATTCTGGTTCAATCATCGATCCGGTGCGTGCGAGTTGCGCCTATCCCGGAATGTTTTTGCCGGTCGAGATTCGCGGACGCTATCTGGTCGATGGCATGCTCTCGCATCCAGTGCCCACGCGGCCGCTGCGCGAGATGGGCGCGGAACGTGTGCTGGCCGTGCATCTAAGGGGGACCTGGGCAAAAGGTGGAGCGCCTCGCCATCTCTTTGATGTGATCGGACAATCCTTCGCCATCGCTCAGGACGCAATGTCCAGCGCGTGGCGAGGCGCCGCCGACGTGGTCGTTGAACCCGAAGTGGGCGGCTTTGCCTACGACGACTTCAAACGCTCCGGAGAACTGATCAAATCCGGAGAAGCAGCGATGCGGAAGGTTCTTCCCGAAGTCCGCAAGTGGCTCGCAGCCCCATCGGCCGCAATCATTCCTGAGAGAGTTTCAGCTAAAGTACGTCCCGCAGTCCCGCGCCCCGCGCCCATGCCCGCTGACTGAGGTCCGAGCACGTGAAGTGCGGCCACAGCTTCTCCTCGTGTCTCCGTTTCCGGATTTTCGTGTCTGAATTCTCGATAATTTCTCGTTTCTTTTTTCCGCTTATTGTCTTCCAGCCCGATTCAACTGTTCAGCTCCTTGCAGCAGATTCTTAGCTGCGGAGTGATCACCCCACCACGAGCGCCAGCCCTGGGCCTACCAGGTAAGCCACATAACGCCCGCATCGGATGTCCCGCCCGCAGTCTCGCGTGGGATTTGGGCGGGGCCGCGAGGTGTCCGGAGCTGCGCGGCACAACATCCTGGCCAACGCTTCCCAGATTAGGCGGAGAAAAAATCGGAGTAAAGGTTATCCGTCACACGAAAATCGAAAGTTTTCCACAGTCGAAACCCTTTGACCACTAAGGACACTAAGTTACACGAAGGTTTTCGCGGATTTTCCTTCGTGTGCCTTCGTGACCTTTGTGGTGAAGGTTTTGGCCTCTGCCGTTTCGTTGACTTGCCCCTCTCACCAACGTAAGATTCCGCAGTGATCGGCCAAACCATCTCGCACTATCGAGTGATCGAAAAGCTCGGTGGCGGCGGCATGGGAGTTGTCTACAAAGCGGAAGACATCAAACTGCGCCGCTTCGTAGCCCTCAAATTCCTGCCCGACGAAATCGCCAAAGACCCCCAGGCCCTGGCCCGTTTCCAGCGCGAAGCGCAAGCCGCTTCCGCACTGAACCACCCCAACATCTGCACGATTTACGAAATTGACGAGCACGGCAAACCAGGCGAAGCCTTCATCGCCATGGAGTTTCTCGACGGCCTAACCCTGAAGCACGCCATCGGTTCCCGCCCGCTCGACACCGATACCCTGATTCAACTGGCCATCGAAATTGCCGACGCGCTCGACGCCGCCCACGCCGAAGGCATTGTTCATCGCGACATCAAGCCGGCAAACATCTTCGTCACCAAGCGCGGCCACGCCAAGATTCTCGACTTCGGACTCGCCAAAGTCACGGCCGCCGCTTCTTCCAACAAAACTATCGCGGCGACCCAAACCATGGACGAGGCCCACCTGACGAGCCCCGGCACAATGCTAGGCACCGTCGCCTACATGTCGCCGGAACAAGTGCGTGGCCGGGAACTCGACGCCCGCTCCGACCTGTTTTCTTTCGGCGCGGTCCTCTACGAAATGGCAACCGGAGACGTCCCTTTCACGGCGAGAGCGCGGCCGTGATCTGCGAAGCCATCATGAATCGCGCGCCGGTCGCGGTCGTGCGCCTGAATCACGAAGTCCCGGCAAAGCTCGAAGACATCATCAACAAGGCTCTGGAGAAAGACATCAACCTGCGTTACCAGCATGCCTCAGAAATGCGCGGCGACCTGCAGCGCCTGAAGCGTGACACCGATACCGGACGAAGGGCGTTGCCGACGGACACGGGAAGCGTGCAAACCAGCGCCGTCGCGGCTGGGACAAGTAGTTCCGGTCTGCCTCAACGCAGCGCCGTAAGTGCCGTCGGCGGCAGCGCTGCAACCGTGCCTGCGGCGAAAAGACCTTCCTACAAATTGATCGCCAGCAAACATTGGCGGCGGTCGCACTCCTGGCGCTGGCCGCTGCCTTCTGGTTCTTCAAGCAGCGCCCGGCCGCCGTTGCCCCACCGCTCAGCCAAAGAACCGTCGCCGTACTGCCTTTGCAGAACCTGGGAGCCGATCAGAACCTGGATTTTCTTCGACTCGCCCTAGCCGACGAAATCGCTACGGCGCTGACCTACGTGCGCTCGCTTGTCCATCCGTCCATTTTCCAGTTACCAGCAAATACAATGCCGCAAACCTCGACCTGCAACAGGCCGGCCGCGAGATGCACGTCACCGACGTTGTTACCGGACACTATCTGAAAGAGGGCTCGCAGCTGCAGATCACGCTGGAAGCTATCGATGTAGAAAACAACCGCACGCTGTGGCGCGACACCATGACGGTCGCGGCTCCCGACATGATCGCCATGCGCGGCCAGATCACGGCGAGAGTTCGCCAGGGACTCGTCCCCGCTCTCGGCGCAGGAATCGATTCCGCCGAAGGCGCCACGCGCCCCAAGAATGAAGAGGCCTACGATCTCTATCTCCGCAGCATCGCGGTGCCGCACGATCCTCAGCCCAACAAAGATGCCATCGCCATGCTCGAGCGCGCCGTTGGCCTCGACCCCACCTACGCGCCGGCCTGGGGCGCTCTCGGTCTTCGCTACCATTACGATTCGGCCTACTCCAACGGCGGCGACGCGGCCTTCGAGCGCTCGACGGCGGCGTTTGAACGGGCGATGGCCCTTGATCCCAACTTCATCGAGCCGGCCGGTCAACTGACCGGGACTCAGGTCGAAAGAGGCGAACTAGTTAGGGCGTACCAGGATGCCAAGGCGCTCGTAACGCGCCATCCGGAAAACGCCGGAGCCCACGCTGCCTTGTCCTACGTTCTTCGCTATGGAGGAGCCATCGAGGAATCCGCCCATGAATGCGATACAGCGCTCTCTTTCGATCCGGGCAACTACACGTTCCGTTCCTGTGCCTTCACCTTCGACCAACTGGGCAACCACGCTAGGGCGATGGATTTCCTTCAGCTCGATGCGGGTTCCCTGTGGGCGTCGTCGAACCTTATGCGGGAGTACATGGTCGACGGAAAACTGAAGCAAGCAAGAGAAATCGCCCAGAAATTCAGCGGTCAATCGACTTCGGCTTCGGCCGCTTCGGCACCCCGTGCAGACCGGGATTTCGCAATGATGGCTGCCTGTATGGACAATCCATCATCCGCCAACGCGGTCAACCTCGCTCGTGAATTTACGGACGAAACCTTGGCCGACCCTGACCCCGAAGTCAGTTACGTGGTTGCGCCTGAGCTTCTTTTCTGTGGTCAGAAAGACTTAGCCATCCGGCTGCTGAAAAATTCGGTTGCCAGACACTTTTGCCCCTACACCGGCCTGCAGAACGACCCCGAGTGGGCGAAGCTGAGGGGCGCGCCTGAGTTCAACGAACTGCTCTCCGCCGCGAAACAATGCCAGTCGGATTTCCTGGCCCAGAGATCGCAACCTCCGCAGTGAATAACCTCGGTGTCGGTTCGGAGGTGGCGGGTGCACAGATCTCCGAAAGGGCTGCGCCTTACACAGGAATGGCGTAGCACAATGCGTTTCAAAGGCCTAGAATAGTGGTCACATTGACCATAAAACACCGAGGGATGGCTAAACCGTTCAAGAAAGATTGCAGAGCAAAACCAGGGGATTCGCTTTTGTCCAACACCCGTCAGATTCAGCCGGAGAGCTTAGTCGAGTTCTTACGCCAATCGCCGCTTATGGGTTTGGAACTCGATTTGGAGCGTGACAAAAGCCCAGGGCGCGACATCGATCTGGGTTTTGATCCGTAAATCGAAAGTAAAGTCGACCTACGCGACGGCCGACAGCTTCTCCGCCTCCTCGCAAGATCCTCTTCCAGGCCCTTTCCACGTGCCGAGCCTGCGTATTGGTCTGGCCGATGCACATTCGCAGAGTGAACTTCCCGTTCAGCTTGGTATGCGTGAGGAATAGATCGCCGCTGCGGTTCAGTCGGTCCATGATGGTTTGATTCGCCGCGTCCCCACCTTTGTGGCGAAAGCAAACCAAGTTCAAAGGCGCGGGCGCGGCAAATTCAAAGCGAGAGTCGCCGCGCACCCAGCCCGCGAACTCCTGCGCCAGTTGCACGTGGCGGCGAATATGGTACTGCAAGCCTTCGACGCCGTAGTGCCGGATCACAAACCACAACTTCAGCGAGCGGAAACGCCGGCCGAGTTGGATGTGCCAGTCGCGATAGTCAATCACCGCACCCGATTCCGTCGCCTGATTGCGCAGATATTCCGGCAGAATGCTCAGCGTCTGAATCAGTGCTTTGCGGTCGGCGACCCAGAAGCAGTTGCAGTCGAAGTTGGTGAACATCCACTTATGCGGATTGAAGTTGTAACTGTCGGCCAGTTCCACTCCGTTTTGCAAGTGGCGAAACTCCGGGCACAGCAGCCGCGGTTCCCGACATGGCTGCATCGACGTGCAGCCAGAGATTGTGCTCGCTGGCAGATATGGGCGATCTCCGGTATCGGATCCATTGCATTCGAAGACGTAGTGCCCACGGTCGCGCAAACGAAGCAGGGAACCAGTCCGGCGCGCTTGTCGGCTTCAATCTGTCGGGCAAGCGCTCCGGGCGCATCGCAAATTCTCGTCCACTTCGATCAGGCGCACATTGGAGCGGCCGATGCCCGCGATCATCGCCGCTTTTTCCAAAGAAGAATGTGTCTGCGACGATGCATAAGCCACGACGCGTCCGTCGCATCCGTTTTGATTGCTCATGTAGTCGGTGGCGCGCTCGCGCGCGGCCAACAGGGCGCACAGCGCGGCACTCGAGGCAGTATCTTGAATCACTCCGCCGCCAGTACTGGTACGACAGAAACTTCTCTGGCAAGCCGAGCATGGACACCAGCCAGTCGAGCACATGTGTTTCCAGTTCCGTGCAGGCTGGGCTGGTCGACCAAAGCATGCCCTGCACGTTCAGTCCAGAAGAGAGAAGATCGCCGAGAATTCCGGGACCGGAAGCGTTGCACGGAAAGTAAGCGAAGAAATTCGGCGACTGCCAGTGCGTGACGCCGGGGAGAATCAGCTTCTCAACATCTCTCAGCAGCGCCTCGAACGGCTCGCCATGCGCGGGAGGGTTCGGTGGCAGCGATGCGCGAATCTCGCCCGGCTTCATTTGCGAGAGCACCGGGAACGACTCGATCCGGGAGTGGTAATCGGCGATCCAATCCACCACGGCGTGGCCGTGGCGGCGGAATTCGTCGGGCGTCATGTGGAAAGACTTGTCGTCGGCCACTAGCTTGACCTCGGAAGGGATGGACAAAAGCAAATCGTACCAGAGCTCGGTTTTCCTTCGTGAACCTTAGTGGCCTTCGTGGTTATCTCTTCTGCTTTTCACGTCAGCCGTCCGAAATACATTCGCGTCTTGTATTCGAATGTGGCGCGTCCATCGACAGCATTCGCATCAAAGATGCGCCGCAACTCGCTGAGCATGGGCGCATGTTGAGGATGCTCCGGCCCCGGAGCGTACGACGACGACAGCAGACGCCCCTCTATTCCTGCATAGTCGAACTCCTGACGCATGTCGAACGTGCGCTCCTGAAACGGAACGGGATCGAAGAATTCGTTCACCGCATCAGTTGTGCGCTCATGACGAACTTCTTCGTAGTCGGTTCCGTAAGTCAACAGCAACTGTTCGTAGTTGCGGAGAAACCTCGTCGAATCGGTGAGCCGCTCGTTCCACAGCAGCACCAGCCATCCCCCAGGTTTCAGGATGCGAACGAACTCGCGCCTCGCCCGCTCACGGTGAAACCAGTGCGCGGCCTGTGCCGCAGTGACGAAATCTACGCTCTGATCCGTAAGCGTCGTCGCCTCTGCCGTTCCCACGATGCTCGAGAATTTTGGAAACTTTGCCAGCAGCCGCTCGCCCGCCACACGCATCTCTGCGTTGGGCTCGATGCCAAAGACGGGGTTGCCATTTTCCAGTAGCATGCGTGTCCAAATTCCCGTGCCCGAGGCGATGTCGGCAACCACATCGTCGGGAACGAGTCCGCATTCGGCCTTGAGTTCCTCTATCACGGCTGCCGGATATCCCGGCCGATAGCGCACGTAGTTCTCTACGCGATCGGAAAAGCGGCTAGTGGCGTTGGAGGCAGGCATGGCTTTGAAAGTGGCGATTATTCTTATCTCGCCAGAGATTGATTTTAATCGACAATATCCCTGCTCTGCTTCTCATCCTCGCCAGACCGGAGCGCGCATGACATCGAAATGATGGTCATAGGTCCAAACCTCCAAGCGCAAACGAGTAGCTACAACGGCTGCGACTGCGTCGAACAGGGTGATGGGCTGGTCTGGTAATCCTCGGAGTTTGGCGGTTGCTAGCCGGTAATCCTCCGGGCTGGGACTGATCAAAGAAGCGTCCGCCATGTCGGCGAGCCAGTTCATTGCCGCACTCTTCCCTAGACGAAATAAGACTAGAGAGTAGGCCTCGAGCAGAGTTGAGTAGGCAACCACGATCTCGCGCCCCTCTTCGTCCAACTTCTGCATCTCCCGCACGGCCCGCCTATGGTGGCTGTCTTCGGGATCGACGGCTGCATACAACGGACCCGCATCGGCCAACACCGCGTGATTCATTTCTTAAGGCCCGTAAAGTAAAGGTCGTGATTCTGACTGACGTCGCTTCGCCCGCTCCCGCGTTTTGCCGGCCTGATTTTCAAAGTCCGGCGCACCCGCAGAAATCCTCTTTCCCGTAAGTATTCGCGCAACGCCGTCTGCATGACTGTCGTAAGCGCCGGGGGAGCATCTTGAGTCTTCAGATAGCTTTCCGTCGCTTCGGCCAGGTCATCAGGCAGGGTGATAGTGGCTCGTTTCATGAGTTTAGTATAGCACCAAGTGCTGATATTAGTGAATATGATGAAGTCGGTGATGACGGTGAAGTTGGTGAGGAACGCGATGGATCCCGTCATGTCCGGACAACGCCAGCTTCTACACGACACAACCTGTCTGCCCCTCATGTGTTACCGTACTTACTTTCATAGCGAGATCCCATGCGATTCGTTTTCACAATCTTTCCATTCGCCGTCCTACTTTCGTATCTGCCGACTGTCGTTAGCGGTCGTGAGCCGATAGCTTCCGCCGCGACTCAATCCATCTTCGGTTTTCGTGACTCTACTGCCGAAGCCGCCACAGAGGCCCGTTTCCTTGCCGTGCCCGATCCCAGGCTGGCGGAGGAGCACCTGCGCACGCTGACTCAAGCGCCACACATGGCGGGTACCGTGGAAGACAAAGCTACGGCGGACTACGTAGCGCAGAAGTTTCGCGCCGCCGGACTCGACACCGAGATCGTCGAATACAAAGTGTGGATGAACTATCCGGTGGAGATAAACGTGGACATCACGGCGCCGGCCGGAGTCGAAATGCACGGACCAACGCGCGAGCACGTGGATGGCGATCCTTATGACGGAGATCCGCGCGTGGTGATGCCTTTCAGCGGGATGTCGCCCTCAGGAGATGTCGAGGCCGAGGTCGTTTACGCTAACTACGGCACGCCGGAAGACTTCGAGAAGCTGGAGAAGTTGAAGATCGATGTGCGCGGCAAGATCGTGCTGGTGCGCTACGGTCAAAACTTTCGCGGAGTGAAGGTATTCATCGCGCAGGAACATGGCGCGGCGGGAGTGATTCTCTATTCAGATCCGTTTGACGATGGCTGGCGGCGTGGAGACAAGTATCCGGATGGCCCGTGGCGGCCTGATACCGCTGTGCAGCGCGGTTCAGTGGGATACATGTTCGAGTTTCCCGGCGATCCCACAACGCCGGGATTTGCATCGACGCCGTCGCTGCCGGAGAACAAGCGGATCGCGCCGGCGCAGTCCGCGCAGATGCCGAAGATTCCAGTTACACCGCTCTCCTACCACGACGCCGCGCCGATTCTTCAAAATCTCCGCGGGCACGATTCTCCGCGCGAATGGCAGGGTGCGCTGCCGTTTACTTATCACGCGGGGCCGGGGCCGGTGCGGGTGAAGATGCACCTCAAACAGGATTATCAGTTCCGCACCCTTTGGGATGTGATTGGCCGCGTGCGGGGCAGCCAGTCTCCCGACGAGTGGGTCGTGGCCGGAAATCATCGTGATGCGTGGGTCTACGGTGCGGTTGATCCCAATAGCGGTACGGCGGCGATGCTCGAAGCCGTTCACGGAATCGGCGAGCTGCTGAAGTCAGGCTGGAAGCCGAAGCGCACCATGATATTTGCCAGCTGGGATGGCGAAGAAGAAGGCCTGATGGGTTCCACCGAGTGGGCCGAGCAGCATGAATCCGAAATGGCCAACGCCGCGGCATATTTCAACATGGACGTGGCTGACTCGGGCCCGAAGTTTGGCGCCTCGGCCGTGCCCAGCCTGAAACAGTTCTTGCGCGATGTGACCAAGGCTGTACCAAGTCCCAGGGGCAGGACTGTCTACGAAGTGTGGCAGAAGGGTGATCAGCCGGGCTCTTCGTTGACGCAGTCTCCCTCCGATGCCGTCGGGGAAGCGCGCCGCCTGCCCGCCGCGCCTTCCGCAGGCGAGGCGCCGGTCGGCGACCTGGGCAGTGGATCCGATTACAGCGCGTTCCAGCAACACTTCGGCGTGCCTTCAACCGACATCAGTTCCACTGGGCCTTACGGCGTGTATCACTCTGTGTTCGACAATTTTGCCTGGTTCAAGAAGTTCGGCGATCCGGAGTTCGTTTACGAGCAGCAGATGGCGAGAGTTTTTGGCCTGGAGGCGTTGCGTATGGCCGATGCCGACGTGCTGCCCTACGACCATAACGAGTATGGAAAAGAGGTTGCCGTCTACCTGGATACAGCCAGGAAGAGAGTGGAAACGAAGTTCGGCGACCGCGCGCTCGATCTGAGTTCAGCGACCGCGGCGGCGAAGCATTTTCAGGAGGCGGGAGCAAGGATTCTGACGAAGCAGAAGAATCCCCCGCGAGATGCGGCTCGGTTAAATCAGGCGCTGCGCAATGCCGAGCGCGCTCTGCTGGTGCCAGATGGATTGCCGCATCGGCCCTGGTTCCGCCACGCGATCTATGCTCCGGGTGAATACACGGGATATGCCGCGGTAGTCATTCCGGGAGTGAACGAAGCCCTCGACAGGGGGGATGCGGAAAGCGTGCGCAAACAGTTGGCAGTTTTGACGGCTGCGCTGGAGCGCGCGGCGAAGGTGTTGGAAGGTTATCGGTAGTTCGATTTGACTAGTCATATAGGCCGAATTTTCCTGGAACCGCAGTTCCATCCCCCTCGTATCACAAACAGGCGCTCGTCCGCCCCGGAGGTACTCTATGCCCGGAAGGTCTCCCATTCGTTCGAACGTGCTTAGTTTGAACATGCTTCACAAGACAATCCTCGTCTGTCTCGTGCTCGCGCCTTTTTGCGCCGCCTCGGACCATTGGAACTACGAAGAAACTCACAGCGAGGTGCGCGACTTCACAGCTGGCGGCACAGTGCACGTGCGCCTGAGAGTGGGCGATCTGCACATCAAGCGCGGCGATTCCGACAAGATTCGTCTGCACTATACCGTCAAGTCGTGGCGTGAGAGCCACGTGAAAGACGCTCATGTGGAGATCGATGTCCACGGCCGTGATGCCGATATCGAATTCCATGCGCCATCCAGCGGCAACACACAGTTCGACGTGGAACTAGAGGTGCCGGAAAACACGAATCTTGAAGTGCACGAGAAGGTCGGCGATTTGAGGATCGAGGGCATCGAGGGCGACAAGGATCTTGGGCTAGGGGTCGGCGACATCCGCGTAGCGTTTGGGCATTCGGCCTATCACCTGGTGCGCGCCAGCACCAGCATCGGCGACGTAAGCGGTGAAGGCTACGGAGAGACCAGCGGATGGCTTGGCAAGACTCTGAAATATCGCGGGGAGGGCAAGTACGAACTGCAAGCGCACGTCGGGGTCGGCGATATCACGCTGGAAGGGAAGTAGGACACTATCAGGTTGCCTGGCTCCGACTTTCGTTTGCCCAATCTAGAGCAGGCCCGAACCACTGACTTCCAGACGGCCCGAGAACCGCGATAAGCCGGTAACCCTCTTCGGTTGAGTTGTCGAACAGGATGGTGTGGTCGGCGCGTTGGATGGCTGTAGGAAGATTCGCGAAGCTTCGCCGGTAACGACGGCGGACATCCTTCTCCGGGACATCATGGCCGCCCGCGAGAACTCGATTTCTGATTCGAGCGAGGTTGATCTCAACATTTTGGGTCCCGATGTAGACCAGCACGACCTCGAAACCAAGATTTCGCGCATCAACCATCATTCGCAAATAATGTCTTCCGGCGAGTGTGGTTTCGACCGCGAAGCTCTCCTGCTTGCTGATGTGCTCTTTCGCAGACGCCAGAACCTGACGCGCGGCTGCAATTGGAAATGCTGTGGGCGACGTCGGCTGCAATGCTTTCGCGATCGCGTCCGGATCTAGAATGGGGATCGCTTCGAAGACATCGGAGTTCCAGCCTGTCAGAGTTGTCTTACCGGAACCGTTGGCCCCAGCGATGATGGTCAGTCTGGGACGTTTCAACGGGAGGGCGAGGAAGATTGGGGTTGCTGTTTGCGCCGACGCTCAGCAAGGATTTCCTGCAAGCGCTTTCTTTCAATAGCCACGCCAGCGCGTGCAGCCTGGGCCATCTTCTGTGCGAGTTCGATCCAGTCCACAGCCATACTCATAGGATACGCCCTCGTGGTCCCGGCTGTTGGTGTTTTTGAAAAGGAGAGGGTGGATCCTACTTCTCGCAAGAAGGCGGAGAAGTGGGCCATCCACCGCTATTTCTCTTTGACCTTCTCCGCCAATTCGCGGAATTCTTTGGATAGCTTGTGGCTCGCCTTTATTTGCAACTGTGCGAGCTGTCGAGCGTTCTCAGTCGTCAGGATCGGCACCAGCGCTTCCAGTTCTGTCGCTACTTCGCGTGCGTGATCGGCCTCTTTTAGCATCAAGTGTTCAAATTTCCGGACTGCCTCGTGGTGATCCATAGACCTCGCTTCGGGTTGATTGCTTTAAATAGATTCAAGTGCGTGTTTTATTTAATCGAAACCAGCCGCTCCACTAACTCCGAATAATCCTTCTTCTCGATCCCATGCACCTGCTTGTTGTACTCGTCCACCTTCGACGAATAATTCATCGAGCAGAATTTCGGGCCGCACATGGAGCAGAACGCAGCTTCCTTGTAGAAGTCATCGGGCAGAGTTTCGTCGTGCATGGAGCGCGCGGTCTCAGGATCGAGCGACAAAGCAAACTGCTTTTCCCAATCAAACTTATACCGCGCGTAGCTCAATGCGTCGTCGCGGTCGCGAGCGCCGGGGCGTCCGCGGGCGATGTCGGCGGCGTGGGCGGAAATTTTGTAGGCGATGATGCCGTCTTTCACGTCTTTTTCATTCGGCAATCCTAAGTGCTCTTTGGGCGTGACGTAGCAGAGCATCGCCGCGCCGTACCATCCGATCATGGCCGCGCCTATTGCCGACGTGATGTGGTCGTAGCCGGGAGCGATGTCAGTAACCAGTGGCCCCAAAGTATAAAAAGGAGCTTCATAACAGAGCTCAACTTCTTTCTCGACCTGCTCTTTGATCTTGTCCATCGACACGTGGCCGGGGCCTTCGATCATTACCTGCACATCGTGCTGCCAGGCGATCTTCGTCAACTCGCCCAGAGTTTTCAGTTCGGAGAACTGGGCCTCGTCGCTGGCATCGGCGACGCATCCGGGACGCAGTCCGTCGCCCAGCGAAAAGCTGACATCATACTTCTTGAAAATCTTGCAGATGTCGTCAAAGCATTCGTAAAGAAAATTCTGCTTGTGGTTATAAGCCATCCACTGCGCGAGAATGGCGCCGCCGCGGCTCACAATTCCGGTGATTCGCTTCGAAATCAGCGGCAGATACTGGATTAGCACGCCAGCGTGAATCGTCATGTAATCCACGCCCTGCGCGGCCTGCTCTTCAATCACTTCCAGCATGACCGAAGCGTTCAGATCTTCAACGCGTTTCACGCGCGCGATGGCTTCATAAATCGGCACCGTGCCGATCGGCACCGGAGAATTGCGCAGAATGGCTTCGCGAATCTCGTGAATGTTGCCGCCGGTGGAAAGATCCATCACGGTGTCTGCGCCGTAATGCACGGCGGTGTGCAGCTTTTTCAGCTCCTCCTTGATTTCAGAAGTCACTGCTGAGTTGCCGATGTTGGCATTAATCTTGCACAGCGACGCCACGCCAATCGCCATCGGCTCCAGTTCCGGATGGTTGATGTTCGCGGGAATAATCATTCGGCCGCGGGCGACTTCATCGCGCACCAGTTCGGGCGCGATCTTTTCGCGGTGGGCAATGTAGCCCATCTCCTCGGTGACTACGCCCTGGCGCGCATAGTGCATCTGAGAGAAGTTGCCGTCAGTGTTTTCCTGCTTGCGTCGGGAGAGCCAGTCTGCGCGCGGCTTCGGGGCAATGTAGCTGTTATTGCCGTTACCGGAGTTTCCATTCGTAGGGGTCATGTCAGAGCCAGCTTTCCTGTGGATTCGATAGCAGCGATTATACCTGCACGCGCGGAACGAATAGAACCTGAGAAGCTGTTCCGGCGAGCAGAAATCAGATTTCCGTTCTCACGACCTAGCCATGCAGGCTATTGCATTTGCTCGGCGCACTCGATCGAAGTGCAGCCCCCGGGGCCTTGCGTGCGCATGTTGCCTACTCCGTTCTTGATGTGAACCGCCACCATAGCCGCTGGATACGCCCACCAGAGTTTTCGGATGACCTTGTCGCCGGGAAGCCAGGAATGAGGCTTCTTGAGTTCGTAAGCTACCAGTAGTTCGGCCGCGAAGATTCCCGCGTGCCCGATGATCACGTGCCGGTTCGTGGGAAGGCGGTTGATCCAGGGAGCGCCGGCGGCGAACTCATTGTCGAGCACGAGCTTACGCGAGGTGAAACGCAGAGTTTCAGCGCCCCCGAGTGCACCCATGACGACAATGAATTTCTTGTCGATGACTCTGTGCCGGCTGGGAGCATCCGGAAGCGAAGCTGGCGTGGTCGGAGTGGAGCCGATTCCGCTGGCCGGCTGGATTGCGTTGCGCGCTTCGAGCGGCATTTCGCTGGGCATGTGATTTTGGGCTACAGCGTGAGTGGAGATCAGGAGCGTAAGAGCGAGTAACCGGGCAGTCGGCAAACGAAAACCTCCTCGGATTTGTCATCGCGAGGACCGGTTAGCGGGGCGGACGCTGGGGTGGCGGGTCGCTGGCAACTGGGTGATTCGAGATGTACACCACGGTGCGGTGCAACCGCGGCTCCAAATGAGGACGTCTTGTTTTCAGGGAGATGAGAGATGTTTTGGTGAATTGAAACTATGGCAAGAGATTCTGAGCAAACGTTTTGACCACGCCTGTCTCTAATATTTCCAACGCGAGTGCCTCGAGCCTCCGGCGCACGCGGTTATTGCGTTTGGTTCCAGCCCCGCAGATGCGGCCACCAACGGCGCACATTGCGGCGATACTCTTCGTACTGCGCTCCGAACTTTCCGCGCAACGTCGGTTCTTCATATAAGACGACAAACAGATGCACGGCGAGGGCGACCGCCGCGACGGCAGCAATCACTTTGGGATTAGCGTGGCCGAAAATCACCCACAGCCCAATCCATCCGGCTGCGAACCCCACGTACATGGGATTGCGCACATAGCGGTAGAAGCCCACCACAACCAACCGCTGCGGTGGAGCGACCGGGGCTGGCGTGCCGCGTCCGGTCCAGCCGAAATCCCAGACGCAGCGCAGAGCGACGGCAAATCCTAGGACGGACGGAACCGCGGCCAGCCATCGCCAGCGTGCCGGACCTGCCGTGTTTACGGTGAAGCCGAGCCATCCCGGCAGCAGCCAGAACCACAAGCCGAAGAACGCCGCGCCTACGATCGGCGAGACGGCCGTCGTCAGCCAGCGATAGCCGTCCCCGGCCGCTGGACTTCGCATCGACTGTGCGTCTGTCATGAGTGCCTCTGCTTCAGTGCTTCTCCGGCGCCTTGAAACCCTTTCGGCGTTGCTCGCTGTAGCGGTGCAGCGCGTCGAGGATGATGGGATAGGCTTCGCCGGCCGGGCGTATCTCATCGACCTCGACGGCCTTGCCTTCGAGCTGTTTGTAATCCTGAAAGAAGCGCCGCAGCATGATCATGCGGTGCGGCGGCATTTCGGCGGCTTCGTGGTAGGAGTTGAACTCGGGATCCTGGGTGGCGATGGCGATAATTTTATGATCTGGCTTGCCACCGTCGATCATGGTCATCAGGCCGATGGCGCGGGCATGAATGATCGTGAGCGGCACGACCGGATCCTGGCAGAACACGAGGACATCGAGCGGATCATCGTCCTCGGCCAGCGTCTGCGGGATAAAGCCATAGTTCGCCGGATAGTAGACGGCGGAATAGAGGACGCGATCGAGTTTGATCAGTCCGCTGGCTTTGTCCAGTTCGTATTTCACACTGGATCCAAATGGGATCTCGATCACGCAATCAAATTCCTGCGGAAGCTTGTCGCCGGGAGTCACGTCGTGCCAAGGATGGATCATGGGTTCATTCTAGCGGAGGAAGTTAGGTTCTAGCTTCTGGCTGCTAGCTTTAGCTCTCAGCTTTCAGCTCTCAGTTTCAGCTTCCGGTTCTCCGTCAATCTTGGTTGCTTTCTTGCAGGTTCGCGGGCCGGTTCTGGTGTGGATTTCTCCACCCAAATAAAGTTCGGCGGGCATCTTGCGAATCAGAGTGCTTTGGCGTTTCTGGCGGATCTCGGATGTTTTTTTTATTTCGATGCCGCCGAAAAGCCTTGACTGGCGCGGGTCTCGCGAGGCGGATTTCGCAAAATCTTGTTGTCAAAGAATTTAGATACAAAAATCTTGATAACGAACGACTTAGGACGGCATGATTCGATCTCTTTGGACCGTCACTGCCTCGACCATGATCGCGTAACTTCGATGGCGGGTACAAGGTTAGATATCACATGGTGGCTGTGGAAATGTTGGGGCGGTCCCGGCGCCTCAATCGCAGCGCTGTACCGTCCAAAGGTCAAGGGAGGAAGAACAGCAGGTTCCTCCTGCCTCGCTTCGCTCGCGCGTCGGAATGACAGGGCAACCAGCGCACCGTCGGAACCTTGATTATGGTGCCGCTCTAAAGTAGAGTCTTGGGTGAAGAGTAGGCTTCCGTTGTGGGTGGTATCTATGTCCAGTCAAGGCAAGACGTATCTGAAGTTTGGCGCGGCCTCGGTCGTGATTGTTTTCCTGTTCGGCTACCTTGCTTACACCGGCGTGCAGGACAGCAAGAGCTACTACGTCACCATCAGCGAACTGCATAAGATGGGGAACGGCGCTTATTCGAAGCGCTTGCGCGTCGCGGGGAATGTGCAGCCGGGTTCGATCAAGCGGACTGGAACGCACGTGCAATTCGTGCTGGTCGAACAAGACCAGTTGCTCTCGGTGGATTACACCGGAACCGAAGCGCCTCCCGACACTTTCAAGGACGACTCGCAGGCGCTGGCCGATGGCAACTTTGGCCATGATGGCGTCTTCCACGCCAAAGGGCTGCAGGCCAAGTGCGCATCAAAATATGCCCCGAAGCAGCCCGGTGCTCCCGCAAATGGCGCGCCTGCGAGAGTGCCGCCGAAGAGCACAACGTAGTTGCGGTGGGTCACGCGGGATCGCGAACTGGAGGCTGTCCAAATAATTAAGTCTTTCTGTTTGCGAGCGTCATCACGACCGCGGAGTCGTCGGGATGTGATTCGAGGAGCCGGCTTGTGAAGACGAACGCCGAGACCGGAACGGTCAAAGCGATTTTGGAAACGCCAGCTTCGGTGCAGTGGTTGCGTGTAGGGTTTTGGGCCTGCACATTGATTGCCGTCGCTGTAGTGCTTCGGCGCATAATTGCGCTCGCGCATCCGTCACACTCTGCACCACCGCAATTGGCGGAACTCGATGCTGCATTTGCGTCTCATGCAGTTCTCACGTTGACGCATATTCTTCCAGCGCTGGTTTTTGTGCTGTTGGCCCCGTTTGTTTATATTCGCCGGTTCGCTGGTGCGGCGTGGCCGAAACGTCTTCTTTTCCCTCTCGGGTTGATAGTCGGTGTTACCGCCTACGCGATGAGTAAATATTCCATCGGCGGTTGGGTGGAACGCTCCGCCGTTCTGTTCTTCAATACTCTCTTTCTTTTCTCGTTGTTTCGAGCCTGGCATCTGCGCCGCGAGCCAGTGCTGACGTTGCGATGGATGACGCGGGCAATTGGCGTCCTGCTCGGCATCGCGACTACGCGCCCGATCATGGGGATATTCTTCGCCACTAGTAGGTTCACCGACTTATCGCCTCACCAGTTCTTTGGTGTCGCGTTCTGGATCGGTTTCTCGATCAATACCCTCGTCGTCGAGCTTTGGCTTCGATCACAAGAAGGAGAGGCTCGAATCGAAAGGATGGCAAAGCGTCCATTGCCGCGTTAGCATTTTCTGGTGCTCTGAATCGTGGGGGGCACGGGGCTTTGCAAAAAGTCGGGAAAATCCATAGATTCTTTGCAGTGTCCAGGACCAGACAAGTTCGGGGGGTTATCTATTCCTTGTGACGAATCCGCCCACGCCGGCTGGTTACGCCTCCACGGTTGCTGTCGTTACGGTCAGCGGACTCGTCAAGCAGTTCGGCCGGTTTACCGCATTGCGCGGCGTGACGGCGGAGTTTGACGCGGGCAAGTTCCACGTGATTCTTGGCGACAACGGCGCGGGGAAGACGACTCTGCTGCGCGCACTGGCAGGATTGGCGCATCCCACGCGCGGGGAAGTTTCTATCCTGGGTAAATCTCCGCGCGAGGCTTGCCGCGACATTGGCTACATGGCTCATCCGTCGTTGCTTTACGACGAGATGAGCGGCATGGAGAACCTGCGATACTTCGCCCGGTTGTACGGCATCGCTGGCGACAAGCGCTGTGAGCGGGCGATTCGTTCCGTGGGGCTCGATCCTGAATTGTCGCGACCCGTGGGAAAGTATTCGCAAGGCATGCGGCAGCGCATGTCGCTGGCGCGGGCCATTCTGCACGATCCCAAAATATTGTTGCTGGATGAACCCTTTTCGAACGTGGATGTGCACTCGGCGCGGGAGATGGTGGGCCTGCTCGAGAGCATGCGCGATGCGGGCGAGACTATTTTCGTGGTCACGCATCAGGGAGCGCTACTGGAAGGCGTGGCCGATGAATTCGTGTGGATGCAAGCCGGGCTGATCGTTAATCGCACCCGGCATCTTGCTTCGGAAGCTACGCGAGCGGAGCAACCATGAGATCGTACTGGTCCATCACGCTCGCAACCTTGGCCAAAGATATTCGGCTGGAGTGGCGATCAAAAGATGCGCTCAATGCGATGTTGTTCTTTTCTCTGCTGGTGGTCGTGATCTTTGTGTTTTCTTTCGATCCGTTGGCCGAGGAATCGCGGCATATTGTCGGCGGTTTGGTTTGGATCGCGTTCTTGTTTGCCGCCGTGGTTGCGCTGAACCAGACCTGGGCGCGGGAGCTGCGGAACCAGGTGCTCGATGCGTACCGCGTTTCACCGGCGCCGGGTACGGCATTGTTTCTGGCCAAAGCGCTAGGAAACTTCATTTTGGTCAGCCTGCTGGAAGCGCTGATGGCGCCTTTGTTTGTGATTTTTTATAACTTGCGCGTGCTGGGTCCGGCCTGGCAGTTGATTCCTGTGGCGCTGCTGGGGACCTGGGCGCTGGTGGTGAATGGCACGTTTTTCGCCGCGATGTCGGTGCGCACGCGCAGCCGCGAGCTTATGCTGCCGCTGTTGCTGTTCCCGGTTTCTATTCCCGCCGTTCTGGGGATGGTGGCTGCGACTACGAACATTCTTACCGGGGAGAATTCCGCGCACTTCTACATCGTGTTGCTTCTCACCTACGATGTGGTGTTTACTACAGCGTGTATTGGCTTGTTTGACACGGTGTTGCAGGCGGAATGAGTTAAGAACAGGAAATGAAAAAGGCGTTTCCCATCCTGGCAGTGCTGACAGCGCTTTTCCTGGCATACGCTTTCTATCAGGCGATGTTCGTCGCGCCCACGGATGCCCTGCAGGGCGACGTGTACCGAATCATTTTCTATCACGTGCCTTCGGCGTGGACGGCTTTCCTGCTGTTCTTCATCAACTTCATCGCTTCGGTGCAATATCTGGCGAGTGCGAAGCCATCGTCCGCGCGCGCCGCAAAGTGGATTGTGATCGCGGTGGGGATTATCGGCGCTGTTGTGCCGTTCCTTCCTCAGGTGCAGCAGTGGCTGAACACGATCGGAATGTATCCAAGTTCGGCCGCGACTACCGCGTTGATGATTCCGGCGGCATATTTCCTGATCGGAAAGTATTTCCCTGGGCAGGATCTTGATGTGCTGGCCGTGACCGCGGCGGAAGTGGGCGTGGTTTTCTGCACTATTGTTCTGATCACCGGGCCGATCTGGGCGCGGCCGGTGTGGGGCATATGGTGGGCGCCGGGAGATATACGGCTCACGTCGACACTAGTGTTGTGGCTGATTTACGTGAGCTATCTGGTGTTGCGGCGCTTTTCCGACAGCGCGCAGACGCAGAAGCTGGCTGCCGTGCTGGCGGTCTTTGGAGCGCTCGACGTTCCTCTGGTTTATTTTTCGATCTGGTTCTTTCGCACGCAGCATCCGCAGCCTGTGATCGGCGGCGGCGGTTCGATGGATCCACGCATGCTGCACGTACTGCTGCTCAGTTGGATGGCGTTTCTGTGCTTCGCGTTTCTGATCTGCTGGTCGCGATTTCAGACTGGAGAAGCTGCGTCGCGAAGTAGAGGAAGCTGAGGCCCTGGAATCCTTGCTGGAACCGGGAGGGCCGGACGGGCAAACTTCCAAAGGCAAAGTTCTAGGCCGGAGTCCACAATGAATTCAGCAAGTGCCGTCAAATTCCTCTACGCTGCTTACATCGCCACCTGGGTGATTCACGCCTTTTATATCGGCAGCCTGGTGCGGCGTTACAGTCGTCTGCGCCAGCGAATGAAGGATCTGGGGAAGTAGGGCTTTCGGGCTTCGGGCTTCGGCGATCGGGCTTCGGGAAAACCTAGACGGGCCTTCGCTCATCCTGGACGTTTGGTTTTGTGAGAGGGACTATAGGAACCGATTGAGCCAGCTGAATTTCCCGAAGGCCGAAGCCCGAAGCCCGGCTTTTAGTTTTCCGCTTCGGACTCCATCGCGCCGAAGAAATCCGCAGTGCCGCCGGAGCGAACAAATTCGTATTCCTCGATCATGGCGGCGGTTCCGATGCGCGATGAAGGCAGAGGAGACTCCACGCGGATGACGCGCGCCGTAAAGCGCACGCGAACTGCGTCGGTCAGCGTGATGTGGGGAGGAAAGGTTAGAGTGACTTCGCAGCGGGTTCCTGCCGGGACCGGCCGGTCGAGGTAAAAGAAAACTCCGCGGGCGCTCACGTTCTGAGTTTCAGTGCGGAATTCGCCCTCCTGATCCAGGCGAACTAATGCGGGCAGACGCATATCAAAGCGCCGCATCATCCGGCGTTCCTGAGACTCCGTATGCATCCCGACTGTGTTTTCCGAAAGCATTCTTTTCGCATGAAGCCTGACTCAAATACGGAATCAACTTTCAGGCTGGGAAGACCAGACTTCTGCCGCCCCACGGCAGGCCCTGATTACCTTCCAATGTATCGAATTGCCAGAGCTTTGCAAGAGCAAAAAGACTCCGGGAACTGAATTGAGTAAATGGTCTGGGAACTCAATTGAGGATGGGCGCAACCTGTTTCACGCCACTTTCGTGCCATGCTCCGGCATCTTTCCCGTGCGCCCCACGCATCTGACAAATCCGGAAGCTCAGGTGGCGGCGGAGCTACGCTTGACTTGGCTATCCGTCAGATGTTTAAGTAGTTAATTGTTTTCCGCCAGTTCCTAAGTGACACGTCAGTTGCGGGCGGTTTCGCCGGCGCGGGGTAAATACTGACTCGTGCGCCGTTTCTACTCTCTCCAAATAACCGATGTGAATCGGAGGAAAAGCGTGATGGGCAATGGCCGTTGGTCGGGAAGAAGCGTGAAAAGCGGCATGGGGTGGACGCGAGCCCTCAAGGCGATGTTTGTGCTGCTGTTGGCGGGCTCCGTGCTGCCTGGATCGGCTTCCCGTTGCTATGCGCAGAGGGCCACGGCTCAGGTTCCCGCTTCTCCGATTCGAAGCTCCTCCCGATCTTCGCTGTATGCCAACCAGCTGGATTCGAAGCCGCTGCATGCGAAGGCGGACGCGCGCGCCATTCTGGGGCAGTTGCCGCTGATCTTCGAGGCCAACCAGGGCCAAGCCGATTCCCGGGTGAAATT
Source organism: uncultured Acidobacteriaceae bacterium (assembly GCA_963841125.1). Classification (GTDB taxonomy): domain Bacteria; phylum Acidobacteriota; class Terriglobia; order Terriglobales; family Acidobacteriaceae; genus Sulfotelmatobacter. Next base: position 95,609 of record CAWJBH010000003.1, on the reverse strand, counting down.
CCTCTCGCGCGGAGCGGGATACAGTCTCTTCCTGGATCCAACCGGCGCCGTTCTCGCCATGCAGACTAGGCACTCATCAGTGAACAACGCATCGTACGTCCGCATGAAACTGGTTGGCGCGAACCCGGCGGCTGTCGCTGCTGGAACCGATCCGCTGCCCGGCAAGAGCAATTACATGATTGGCAACGACCCGCGGCAATGGCATACCGGAATTCCGCAGTTTGCCGGAGTGCGCTATCAGAGTGTTTATCCTGGAATCGATCTGGTTTTTTACGGAAACCAGGGCCGTCTGGAATACGACTTCCGGGTCGCCCCCGGCGGCGATCCCGCGCAAGCCGAACTGCAGTTTGACGGCGCGACCAAACTGGAACTGAGCGGCGGCGATCTGATTCTCACAGGTAAAGACGAAGGCGGCTTGCGCTTGCGGGCGCCTCGCATTTATCAACGCCGCGCAGCAGGCCGGCAAGAGCCGGTAGCGGGACGCTTCGTTCTGCGCGCTGACAACCGTGTCGGCTTTCGAAGTTGGATCTTACGATCGCAGCCGCGAGCTGATCATCGATCCGGTGCTTGATTTTTCGACCTACTTCGGAGGCAGCGGTTCGGAAACTTCACCTTCAATTGCGGTCAACGGGAACGGCAACATCTATATCGCCGCGACGACGACATCGCCCCAGGCCTCGTTTACAGATGCTGCCGGAACGATCCAGACCTCGATTCCGTCGACGCTGTCGATTACTCCGACGGGCCCGAGCCATATCTTCGTCGCCGAGATCAACCCTTTCACGCCCTCGGTGGTATATGAAACCTTCATCGGCGGCAGTGGAACTGATACCAGCGTTGGCATCAGCGTGGATAGCGCAGGCAATGCTTACCTCGCAGGCAATACCAGTTCTCCGGACTTCCCAACTTCCGGAATTCCCTACCAGACCGCACCGGAGACAAAGGGCGCGCAATGCGCCGCGATAACCTGCACGTCGGTATTTGTCACCGTGCTCAACCCGAGCGGTTCCGCTCCTCCGGTCTATTCGTCCTATCTTTCGGGCAACGGCAACGACCAGGCCAGCGGGATGGCGATCGATCTCAGTGGGGATGTCTTCGTCACCGGTACCACGAGTTCGAACGACACGCCGAGTTCGACGGACGCTTTTCCAGCAACCCTCTCGCCCGTGCCGTATCAGTCCGCTCCGAAGGCGAACCCCCAGTTCTTTGTGACCAAACTGAATACCAACATCCCCAGCGTGGGCGCCATCGCGTACTCGACCTACTTCGGGGGGAGCACGAGCACGCCAGCCCCGGCAGTCGCCGTGGGCGGCGGGATTGCGGTCGATACCACCGGCAACATCTACTTCAACGGCACAACGAATTATTACAACAGCGGCGCAGGCGCTTATGGAGATAGCGGCCAGACGGAAGACTTTCCCATTCTCAATGCGTATCAGCCGTGCCTGGATACGCCTCCGCCGACCGTATTCGCCAGTTACAAGCCCGTGTGCGGCACCGGCTACGACGCCGTATCCGACCGATGCTTTCGTGGCCAAGCTGAATCCCGAATGCCGCTCAGACCGGCGGCGTCTCAGTTGATTTTCTCGACCTATCCTCGGGGGCAGCGGTTCGGATACGGCCACGGCGATTGCGATTGATTCCGGCGCCGCCAATATTTATCTCACCGGCTCGACCAATTCCCCGGATTTCGTTCTTCCCACCGGTGCCGCGGGCTTCCAGACTTGCCTGAATAACCCCAGGAGTGGTGGTGACGACTACGACGGTCCTGTCCCGCTACGTCCGGCGAATACGGATGCCTATGTGGCGCGAATGACCAACCCTACGCTGAGCACAACTGGCACTCCGAATAATGTGGGTCTCACGTTATTTTTCTTATCTGGGCGGAGGCGGGAAACGACAGCGGGCTGGCGATCGCGGTGCTGGATGCAGCGACCGCTACGCTCGGCGACGCAGTTATGACCGGCGCGACAAATTCCGGACTGCCAATCCACCGAACTTCCCGGTTACGCCTTTCCCAATCCAAAGCACGCTGAACGGGACGCAGAACGCGTTCTTTGCCCAAATCGATACGACGACGAGTTCGGGCCAGAACGGGAGTTGGTTCTTACGTCACATATTTCGGAGGCAACGGGGTGGACCGCGGGACCAGCATCGCGGTCGATCCGAACCTGAATACCTACTTTGCCGGCGATACTACCTCGACAGCAACCTGGCGACCCGTAATCCGCTGCAGAGCACGCTCACTCCCGGCGCCACGAGCAATGCGTTCGTCGTCAAATTGGGAACGGCGACGGATTTGTGCATCACCTGCGTGCCGCCAGTCATATCACCCGCTGGAACGGTGAGCGCGGGCAACCAGGTTATTATCACCTTCACCGTGGCCAACGAAGGGCCGGACCCGGCGACCAACATCACCGTGACTGGCACGGTTACCACGGGAGCGACGTTCGTCAGCGGAACCGCGGGCGCGGGCACTTGCAGTGACGCCGACCAATAACTCGGTGGTTTGCCTGATCCCCACGCTGCAATCCGGTTCGCTCTTCGACAGTCGTCTTCGCGGTGACGCCGAACAAAGCGGGCCAGTATTCGGTGACGGCCTCGGTATTCAGCAGCAACAATACCAAGCACGAACAATACGGGAACGGCTTCGTTCCTGGCTTCCGATTATTTCCGCTTCAATTTCATCCATCCTCTCAGACGGTGGCCGCCGGTCAGATCGCGCACGTTTGGCGTGACGGTGAATCCTAGACCGGAGTTTTCGAGGCAAATGTTTCGTTCACCTGCAGTGCACTTCCGTCAGGGGCGGCTTGCAACTTTAATCCAAGCACGTTGGATCTGGCGACCAGCACCAGCAGTCGACTACGCTGAACCTGACCACGACCGCGCAACCGGTGACCACGAGCGGTTCGTCGGGATGGCATCGCTCACTTTATGCACTCTGGCTGATGGTCCCGGGGATGGCCTGCTTGGGTTGAGGGCGGGCGGCAAACGCCGCGGGAAGGCAGCAAGCGCGTCTGCTGGGCCTGCTCATGCTCTGGGTGTTCTTCGCGCTGGTTCTGCTGCAACCCTGCTTGCAGCAGCAGCAAGACGCCGGTGCCGGCGAGTGGAACTCCTTCGGGCATCTACCCTCTCACGGTTACGGTAACCTCGGGATCGTTCAGCAGAAGTGCGCCGTTCAGATTGACGGTGACGCCGTAAGATCAGTCTTCGGAGTTTCGCGCGTTTCTTATTTGCCAGTTACTGTCTTGCAGGCGGTGGAACGCGTCCGAACTGGTAGACCGGAAAGCTAAAGCCGGAAACCGATTCCTACGCTCCGGCGGAAAGCTTGTGGTGGCTCTTGGCTTCGGCGATTCCGTATTGCCGGATCTTGTAGAGCAGGGCTTTGTAGCTGATCTGCAGAAGCGCGGCCGCGTGTTTGCGATTCCAGTTGGTCTGCTCGAGCGCCTGGCGGATGGCTTCGCCTTCGGCTTCGTCCTTGGCGCTGCGGGCCAGTGACTTCAATCCTCCGCCCGCTTCTCCGCTTTTGGTCGCGGAATCTCCGCGTGCGCCGCCGCCGCCGTTGCCATCGTGGCGGGGCTGCAATTCGGCCGCCGCCAGATGCTCGTCTCCCAGAATTAAATAGCGCTTCAAGAAAGTTGTTCAGCTCGCGCAAATTGCCCGGCCAGGAATGCGCCTGGCAAGCCTCCAGCAGCGCGGGAGAAAGCGGAAGCTGAGGCCGCGCATATCGTTCCGCCATGCGCGTCATGAAATGCTTCAGCAGAATGGGAATCTCTTCCTTGCGTTCGCGCAGCGGCGGCAATTGCAAGGTGAACGCGTTCAGACGGTAGTAAAGATCTTCGCGCAGCCGCTTGGTCGCCAGGGCCTGCGGAATGTCGATGTTCGTGGCCGCCAGGATGCGCACGTCCACCTTGATGACGCTTCGGCTCCCCAGCCGCGAGAATCTCTGGTCCTGCAGCACGTGCAGCAACTTGGCCTGCAGCGCCGGCGGCATCTCGCCGATTTCGTCGAGCAGGATCGTCCCCTTGTTGCACAGTTCGAACTTGCCCGGCTTGGCGTGCGTCGCCCCGGTAAATGCTCCGGGCTCGTAGCCGAACAGTTCGCTTTCCAGCAGATCGGCGGGGACGGCCGCGCAATTTACCTTCAAGAACGTGCGGTGGGCGCGCGGCGAGAGTTTGTGAATCAGGCGCGCCAGCACTTCCTTGCCGGTGCCGCTCTCGCCCAGCAACAACACCGGAATATCCACATGCGCGACCAGCGCGGCTTGCGAGCGGATCTTCCGCATCGCCGGGCTGGCCGCAATGAAGAAGACGTCGTCGCCAACTTCTTCGACTTCGCCGCCGACGATGGTTTTGCCCTGACCCAGGCACTGGTCGATCACCGCATCCAGTTCCGCTTTCTGAAACGGTTTGGTCAGGTAGTCCTGAGCTCCCAGGCGCATCGCCTGCACGACTTTCTTCGTGTCGTTGACGCAGGAAAGCATTACGACCTTGACTCCGGGCCGCTTCTGCCGGAGTTGCTCCAGCGTCTCCAGGCCGTCGATTCCCGGCATCAGAACATCGAGCAGCACCAGGTCCGGCTCCATGCCTTTGTCCACGCGCTGCAGAGCCTCTTCGCCGGTCGAGGCGGTCTCCACTTTGTAGTCGTCGACCTCCAGCAGCGTCCGGATATAGCGGAGCATGGCCGGTTCGTCATCCACCAGAAAATCTTGGCGGTTTCCTTCATCGATTCTTTCCTTTGCCAGCAGGGTTCGGGGAAGGTTTGAAGGGAATCAGAAATGAGAATTTGCAGCCCGCGCCGGGATCGCTTTCCACCCAGACTTTTCCGCCCATGCCTTGCACCAGGCGGCGCACAATCGCTAAGCCCAGCCCCATGCCTTCCTGGTTTTCGTTGCCCGGCAAGCGGAAGAAATCGTCGAACACTTCCTGATGAAACTCCGCGCGGAATTCCCGGGCCTGTATCGGACACGCTGACCTTCACGGAATTGGGCTGCGAATTATCCTGCCGTCGCCTCTCGCCGGCCGACGCCGGCTGAGCCGCGGCACGGCGCTCCCACATATAGGGTTCCGCGTGCAACCAGACCGTTCCGCCCTGCGGAATAAACTTGAAAGAATTCTCCAGCAGGTTTGAGATCACCCGCTCCAGCTTCGGAGAATCGAAGGGAAACGCCGGCAGCTTGTCATTCGCCAGGAAATAAAGTGCCAATCCCTTTTCCTGAAAGCGCGTCGACCACAAACGGCACACGTCCGAGAGGCACTGGTTGATGTTGCCCGCCTCGAACTGCATCTTCAGGCCGCCGGTTTCCAGAGCGCTGAAGGTCAGAAAATCCTGGATGAACTGCTGCAGCCGCTTGCCGCTCGACTGCATGTCGCCCAGCACTTCGCGCTGGCGCGCGTTCAACGTTCCCAGTTTCTCGCTCTGCAACAATTCCACGTACCCATTCAGAATCGCCAGCGGCGTCTTCAGGTCGTGCGCGGCGGAGCCGAGAGCGTTGGTGGTGCGCTGGAATCGCTGCTGCAACTCGGCGTAGGCCTGCTGCAAATCGGCCGGACTGGAGTATTCCGTTCGCCCGCAACCGGGGACCGAGGTAGCGCCGGCCTTTCCCATGGCCGGATTCGGGAACACACATGTTCTTTTGCACGGTGGCCATAAGGGGGCGCGGCGGTCTAACACAGAGGGAGGGATGCACTCGACTGGTTAAAGAAGAATGCCGTAACAAAATCGTATGCTAGGCCACTTTTCCCTGTCAACGAAAAATGCAAGCTGATTACCCAAGTGTAGCAAAAGCTTGCACTCCGCAACACGGCTAAGACTGCCTTCGCATCGATCCTCGCCGTCGAGAACGCCAACGGACGACCGAAAGCGATGAAAGGTCAGCACTTTGCCGGCTTTATTGCCTCCGAACCGCCGCGAGTTTAGCATTGTTCTCCAGTGGTTTCGGCTAGGCTGCTCTCTGTGCATTGGCCACCTAACTCAGGCTTTGGCCCCTAAGATGCTTGAAATGCTCAGGTTAAAGCGCGAAGGAAGGGGTGTGCGTGAAGCCGGCAAGACTCCAGTAGGCAGAGCGTCGGCAGTGGCCGCGTTTGCCTTTGGCTATCCCTGTCTTTGTCAGGAGCCGAGCCTGAGGCCGACAAGGAATTCCTGGAGTTTGCCACTGCCCTCAACGTCTCCGCTGGCGGCATGCTGGTCGCGGTTCGCCGCTCCATTCCCGTCCGCGGCTCAGGTTTCGCTCGAGATCCCCAGCGCTCCGTTAGCCGCCCTTGCGGACCTGCCGAATGTTACCCGCAACTTGCGCGCCAAGGTGCTGCGCATGCAACATGGCGAGGGCTACAACCTGGTCGGCCTGAAGTTTTCCCGGCCGCTGGTCAAGTCGCACGTCCGCCGCCAAACCCCGACGGAAAGTCATCTTCTTCGCTGTGAAAATCTTTTCCACTGCTCTTCTCCCAGTTCTCTGCTAGCCTTGCCTGCTCTCGCCGATTACCATTCCATCCCCGCCAATCTTTAGTAAGTTGCTTTTCATCAATCAGATAGACTAGCCTGACGAATACCGTACTTGCTCCCCTCAGTGTTTGGTTCTCCGGATGCACATCAGACGGTAACCCTGTGCCTGCGGAAGCTGGGATTGTCCCTGAACCTGCGCTCCGAGCGATGGCGCACTTATGAGCACTTCAAATCCAGTCAGTTCCCTGATTCAGCCCCTCGGCGAGATGCCGCCCGAGTCGGTCGTCTTCGGGGGCACCGAAGCCATGCGGGCCCTGCGCGAACGGCTGGCTAAGATAGCCGGCGCCAACGTCCCTGTGCTCATCCAGGGAGAGAGCGGCACCGGCAAAGACATTATCGCGCGCATGATCCACGCCACTTCGCCGTGGAAGACCGGACCATGGGTGAAGGTGAATTGCCCAGCGATTCCCGGCACGCTGCTGGAAAGCGAACTCTTCGGCTACGAAAAAGGAGCCTTCACCGGCGCCTATGGCATGAAACCGGGGCGCGTCGAGATGGCGCATCGCGGCACCCTGTTCCTCGATGAAATTTCCGAGCTCGACATGGCCCTGCAGTCGAAGCTGCTGCAGCTCTTGCAGGATGGCCAGTTCTGCCGCATCGGCGCTCAGGAAGACAAGAAAGTGGAAGTGCGCGTGGTCTGCGCCACCAATCGAAAACTGGAAGAAGAAATTGCCGCCGGCACCTTCCGCGCCGACCTGTTCTACCGCATCAATGTTGTCAACCTCTACATGCCGTCCGCTGCGCGAGCGTGCCTCCGATATTCCGCAGCTGGTCGCCTACTTCCTCGAGTACTACAACCGGAAATTCAATTCGCGCGCCAACCCGCCTTCGGCCGAGTTGATGAACGCGCTGAAGAAATACCACTGGCCGGGCAACGTCCGCGAGCTGGAAAATCTGATGAAGCGCTATGTGATTCTCGGCACGGAAGAATCCATCTCCGGCGACCTGCACCCGCACGAACCGGATTTCTTCAGCGCCGATATTGCCGTGGACGGACCGATCTCGCTGAAAAAAATCACGCGCCAGGCGGTCCATGAACTGGAACGCAAGATCATCCTCAAAGTCCTGCAGCATCATCACTGGAACCGCAAACAGGCAGCCCGCGCTCTGAACATCAGCTACCGCGCCCTGCTCTACAAGATCCGCGACGCTGGCCTGCCCTCGAACCGCGCCCCCCGCCGCCTTCCATCCGAAGATCCCGCGATCCATCCCGTGGCCGCCGACTGATCTCTCATTCCTGACCGCGGCAATTTGCCCTGAAGAAAAAAGCCGGCGCAGTCGCCGGGAAGCACAAACTCCTTGCCCGATTGTCTGCGCCGGCTCTTTGTTCTTTGCTCTTTGCAACTTACGATACTTTGCTGGACTGCGCGCGCACCTTCGCCCAGCGCGCTCTTTGCGCTGCCGCGATGCGCTCTCGGGCTGCCGCCGACAGTTGGCGTTTCATGTGTTTCCGGGAACCATATGAGGTCCGGTGAACTTCTTACCGTCACTTTACTCAGTTCCGCAATCGCTTTTTCCAGTTGTCTAAGCTCGCCCACCGCACGTTCACGTTCCTTCTTCAACTGTTCTAGAACCGCATCTAGATCAGCCATGCACACTCCCTTTAGGGGAACCGCGTTGTCCCTGAGCATACCTCATTTGGAGGTGTTACAGTCAACAGCTAAACTGCTCATAGCAAAAGAGTAAATAGCAACCGCGGGTTCCACCCGAAGACCCAGCCCCTGCGGAGTACGCCGCAGATTCCTTTCGCAGAGCAGATTTATCGAACTTATTCACTTACTAACTAATCAACTTAGTAACTACTGTGAATTACTTAGTAACTGATGTTGTTCCTCAGCCGTCAATTCGTTGACAGCAGGCCCGGCACGCGATCAGTCTGACCTCTAGTGGCCGCGAGTCCACATCATCCGCGCAGCCGATAGGGAGCGCTGACCGTGAACTATTTGCTGGTTCTGGGACTTGCCTTATTTAGCTCCGCGAGTGGAGCGCTGCTGGTCGCGCTGCTCCACATTTCGCGGAGCGAACCATCGCGGACCTTCGTCCCATCGCAGAAGCCGATTACCATACCGGGCCAGGGAGCCGGAAATGACGATGCGAGAGCCAGCCGGCGTCAGTCCGCCGCGGCCGGGACCGCGTTGGTGTTGTGCAAAGATGCGCCAACCCGCCAGTTGATCATCGAGTCATTGCAGCCGCTTGCCATCCTGCGCGGAGATCTGCGAAGACGGAGTTTGTCGCGGCCAGCCTGATGGATAAGCAGAAGTTTGAGGCTGTAATCGTGGACTTAGCGCTGGGGGACGAAGCCCGTGCTGGTCCTGCGGCAGCTCCGCTTTTCGCGCGCCAATCGGACCGCGGTTACTTTTGCGATCACTCCAGGCGCGAAGCCAACTTCCCCCAGGCCGGACTCGACCTTTGTGCTGCAAAGGCCGCTATCGGCGGCCTCCGTCTGAACCAAACCCTGCGCGCCGCATTCGGAATGGTGGTGCGGGAGCGCCGGCGCTATTTCCGTTGCCCGGTGGGATTCCAGCCCTGGTCAGGGCACAGCAACCCGAAGATCTCCTCTGCCAAACCGTGAACATCAGCGAGGGCGGCATCGCCTTAAGGCTCCCGGCCTCCTTGGATCCAGATTCTTCCGCACTCGTGCGCTTTAGCCTCCCCGGTCACTCCAGCCAGTTATTCGCCGAAACCACCGTAGTCTGGTGTGGCGAGGGCGGCCTTGTGGGACTGGAGTTTCAATCTTTGGCTGCGCCGCAAAAATCGGAACTGCAGGAATGGCTTGCCCGCAAGCTGGATGAAACTCTTCCCGAAAACGTCGCAGCGCTTTTTCGCGGAGTAGGCCAATCCTAAGATTGCGCGTCAGAGCCTGGGCCGTGAATGAAGATATCTGCTCGTCGCAGCGGCGGCGTTTCCCGTCCTCACGTCTCTTTGCGAAAACGGCTTCAACGTCTAAGATTGGCGGCAGAAGGTTGGTCGTAGGATTCGACCCATGTCCAACGCTGCCATCTCGTTCCGCCGCAGAGTTGTTGCCGGAAATGCCCGCCATAATCCGCTGGCGGCCACAGGCGTGGTGTTCGTCATCCTCTTCGTGATCTTCGCTCTGTTCGCTCCTTGGATCGCGCCGCAAGATCCTGCTGGCATCGATCTCCCCGCGCGCCTCAACACTCCGTCCCACGCCCACTGGTTCGGCACCGACGAACTTGGGCGCGACATTCTGTCGCGAATCGTCTATGGCGCACGCATTTCGATGCTGGTGGGGAGTTCTGTGGTCGTCACATCGCTCGCGCTGGGACTCATCATCGGATCCGTCGCCGGCTACTACGGAGGAGGCATCGACCGCTTCGTTAACGTTGTCCTGATGAACGCCTTCCTCTCGTTCCCCGGGATTCTTCTGGCCATCGCCTTTGTCGCCTTCCGTGGTCCGGGAATCTTCAATCTGGTACTCGCGCTTTCACTCGGAGGATGGGTGGGCTACGCACGCCTGGTCCGCGGACAAGTGCTCGCGGCGCGCGAACGCGAATTCGTGGAAGCAGCGCGCGCTCTCGGCGCCAGCGACCTGCGCATCATCGTGCGGCACATTCTGCCGAACATTATTCAGCCTGTAATCGTGCAGGCCGCAATCGGCATGGCCGGGGCCATTCTCGCCGAAGCCACGATGAGTTTTCTAGGACTCGGCGTGCCGCCGCCCACGGCCACCTGGGGCGCCATGCTGAATGATGGCCGCGCTCACCTGTTCGATGCGCCGCACCTGGTGCTGTTTCCTGCGCTCGCCGTGATGCTGGCCGTGCTGTCGTTCAACTTCATTGGCGACGCGCTGCGCGACTATCTCGACCCCCGCTCTCGCATCGAAGCCGGGCTCTAATCCTCGCTTTATACCCCGCAACCGGGGCAGGCCGTTCCTGCTTCCCCGAGGATCGTTGGGAACTTACATCCATTGACCGTTCAGCCTGCATCTCTGTAATCTTGGAAAGTAAAATCTCGCGGTCGAATTCTGTATTTGATTCCAGACTGAAGGAAGCTTCATGAAGGAAGTTGCAATTCTACTGCTGGTCGCGCTTTTGCTTAACGGCTGTGGCACCAACCAGGCGGTGCGGCAGGCGCCAGGAGCGATCTGGCAAGCGCAGTTGAGCGGGGGGGTGAGCCCGTCGACTGGGTTTAGCTTTCAAACGCAGTTCACAGTGGGCAGCGACGGGTCGCTAACCATTGCCAACTTTCAATTCCTTAACAACGGTGCCTGTTTTCCATTCAAGGAATATATACCGACCGGGTCCTTTACGGACTTGAGTATCATCCCGAGCACCTTGGCCGTGACCGGCAACCTTTCGTTCACGGTGCAGTCGGGAGGCAACACCCTCACCCTTACTGGACCGATGACTGGAACGGTGTCGGAGACCGGGCAGACAGGCAATAATACGTTTACATTTACCAGCGCCACGATCACCGGCGACTGGACGCTGACTGGCGGTGGCACTGGGGGATGCGGCGATTCGAACGGCAGTTTCACGATGACCTTCTCCTCGACGTAAGATCGCGATCAGAACTGCTGCCCTCCGCCTCCTCGCGAGCCTACTGCCTTATCTCAGAACCAATCGCTGCGGTAGGCGACCCACCATGAGACGTAAAGGATGGGAAGGGTCGAGGCCAGGCCCCACCACAGCGGCAGCAGGAAATCCGCCAGCAGGCCAAGCACAGTGAAGGTCATCCAGAAGATTTTCCTTTCCATAAGGCAATTGTAGGCTCGCGAGGAGGCGGAGGGCAGCAGTTCTGTTGGCCAACCACTTTCGTCATGTCCGTGCTCTGCGGTAGAGTGGGAGCCATGAAGCGCTCGCTCCAACAGATTGCTGAGGCAGTTGGTGCTCGCCTGCGTGGAGATGGAAGCGTTGAGATTGGCGGAGTGGCCAGCATCGCATCCGCTTCGCAGCACGACCTGGTGTTTGTGGAAGAAGAGAAATATCTCCAGCGCGCGCTGCAGTCTGGCGCGAGGGCTGTCGTCGCAGGAGAATTCGCCGCAGGTTTTTCGGGCAAGCCACTCCTTATCAGCAGTCATCCCAAGCTCGCTTTTGCACGTGCGGCACGCTTTCTGCAAGAGAGTAATCGTGGCAGAAATGCGGGCGTGCACACGACCGCAGTAGTGCATTCCTCGGCTCGCCTTGCCCCGGGGGTAGTCGTGGAAGAGCACGGAGCGATCGGGGAGGATGTCGAGATCGGCGAGAACACTCGGATCGGCGCCGGTTGTGTGATTGGGCGAGGAGCGAAGATCGGGCGGGACTGCGAAATTTATCCCCGCGTGACGATTTATTCCCGGACGACTTTGGGTGATCGGGTGATTGTGCATGCGGGCGCAGTGTTGGGAAGTGATGGTTTCGGATATGTGCGCGACCCGAAGAGCGGACGCTACGAGAAATTTCCCCAGGTCGGCAGGCTGGTGATTGAAGACGACGTCGAGATTGGCGCCAACACTACGATTGATCGCGGAGCGCTCGACGAAACGCGCATTGGCCAGGGAACGAAGATCGACAACCTGGTGCACATCGGTCACAACTGCCGGCTGGGTCAGAATGTGGTGATCGCGGCGCAGACTGGCCTCTCAGGCAGCATTGTGATCGAGAACGATGTCGTACTCGGAGGGCAAGTCGGTATTGGCGAACATGCGCGCATCGAAGAAGGAGTAATGCTGGGTGGGCAAGGCGGTGTGCTGCCGAATAAAGTTCTGCGCGGCAAGGGCGTGGCCTTCTGGGGAACTCCGGCGCAGCCGGTGCGCCAATATCTGAAGCAATTGGCGGCGTTGGCGCGGTTGGGGCAAGAGACGAAAGAGAAGAAGAGGTAGCTGTGGCGATCGTGGTCGTTGGCGGGCATTCGCGAAGCGTTGGGAAGACCAGCGTGGTTGCCGGACTGATTTCGGCGCTGCGCGATTGCGATTGGACTGCCGTGAAGATTACACAATATGGACATGGAGTGTGCTCGGCCAATGGAGCGCCCTGCGATTGCGCAACGGCGGATCACACATGGGCGATCACCGAAGAGAAAGAGCGTGGAGGAGAGTCGGACACATCTCGCTTTCTGGTAGCGGGCGCGGTGCAAGCGCTGTGGGTGCGCACGGAGCAGGGCAGGCTGGCCGAGGCGATGCCGGCGCTGCGGCAGCGGCTTGAGCGATCGCAGAATGTGATGATGGAATCGAACAGCGTGCTGAAGTTCTTGCGTCCGGACTTGTATCTCACCGTGCTCGACCCCGGCACGGAGGATTTCAAGACTTCGGCACGAGAATTTCTCGACCGCGCTGGTGCTGTGATTCTTCACGATGATTCAAGAGCCGGCGGATCGGCATGGCAAGGGCATTTCCTTAAAGCCGGTGGCGGAGCGGCCGGTCTTTCGGATCACGCCGCCACCTTATGTGACGCCGGAGATTGTCGAGTTCGTGCGGAGTTCCGTGGCGCTAGCGAGGACAGCAGATTCCCTCGGCACCCTTCGGAATGACAAGCTTTTGTTATCCTTCCTAGTGCGGCAAATTCATCCCAGTGCCTGGTTGTTGGTTGCTCTCTCATCACTGCTGCAGGTCGTAATTTTTCCGCTTCCCGGGCTTTACGTTTTATCGTGGGTGGCATTCGCTCCGCTGATTGTGGCGATCCTGCGCGCGCGGCCTGCGGGGGTGCTGGAGATTGCCGGTTCCGTTAATCTGCAGGCGGCGAAGCCGGGACAGGCATTCCTGCTGGCGTATGTTTCCGGAATCCTCTGGTATGCGGGGACGTGCTACTGGATTTATAACACCATGCATGAATACGGCGGCCTGACCCCCCCGCTGGCTCTGCTCGCGCTCTTTCTCTTCTGTTGTTATCTGGGCCTTTATCACGGCCTGTTCGGTCTGCTGTTGAGTTTGTTGGCCGGGCCGGGCCGTGACAACCGGCGCGCGCTGGTGGCCGCGCCATTTCTTTGGGTCGCGGTGGAGTTGGCGCGGACGCGCGTCACCGGGTTCCCCTGGAACCTGCTGGGCACCGCGCAAGTGGATAACATCTCGCTGAGCCGCATCACCACCTGGACTGGGGTCTACGGAGTCTCGTTCGAGATCATGTTGGTGAATGTTGCGGTGGCAGCGGCGTTTCTGGTGCCCAGAAAAAAACGCAGCACGCTGCTGATTGCTTCGTTGGCAGCGGCTGCGGTGCTGCAGGCCGGCAGGCTGGTCGAGGCTCCGGCGCTGCCAGCGGATCACTCCGCTTTGCTGGTGCAGGAAAACATTCCGGTGGATGCAAATTGGACGCGGGATGCGTTCCAGCGCACGCTGCACGAACTTGCTGATCTCAGCGCGAAAGCCGATCCTAATTCGCCTGCGATCGCGCTGCCTCCAGAGCAAGGTCGATTTGATCGTCTGGCCTGAGTCTCCTGCGCCTTTCTTCGCGAACGATCCGCTGTTTCGCAATCCGGTGAGCGAGATGGCGCGCGAAGCCCACACGTGGGTTGTGACGGGCGCCATCGGGAACACGCCCGTGATGCAAGGCGGCAAGTCCGCATCGCAGGTGTTCAACTCGGCTGCGCTCGTCAGTCCCTCGGGCGATTGGACTGCGCGTTACGACAAAGTGCATCTGGTGCCTTTCGGAGAATATCTGCCGTTCCCGCAGCTATTTGCGTTTGCCGGAGGCCTGACGAAAGAGGTGGGAGAGTTTCAATCCGGGGCGTCGAGAGCGCCGCTGGACGCGGGAAGCACGAGGCTCGGCATTTTCATCTGCTACGAATCTGTGTTTCCCGGCGAAGTGCGCGAGTTTGCGGATCAGGGCGCACAGGTTTTGGTGAACCTGTCGAACGACGGTTGGTATGGCGACAGTGGCGCTTACGCGCAGCACCTGAATCAGACGCGCATGCGCGCCATCGAGAATGACCGCTGGCTGTTGAGCGCGACGAACACCGGGGTGACGGCCTCGATCGATCCTTACGGGCGGACTGTGGCGCGGCTTCCACGCAAAGAACGAGGCGCGCTGGTTGCCCCTTATGCCCTCACCTCCGTAACCACGTTCTATACGCGGCACGGCGACTGGTTCTGCCTGGCTCTGTGCGATAATTTCAGCAGTGGCGCTGCGTCACGCGCTTCATATTTCCCAGAAGGACAAAAGGCTCCCCATGAATCAAGAGTTCGAGCAGGAATACGGGTCACTGAGCAAGAAGGTCCGCGAACTCCGGGAGTATCTTTGACGCGGACAAGCTCCGTCCGCAACTAACTGAAATCGAGAAGCAGTCCGCCGAGCCGAATTTGTGGTCGGATCCGCAACGTTCAAAGCAGGTGATGCGCGAGAAGAAGCGTCTCGAGCACTTGCTTAGCGTCGATGCCGATCTGGGCCGCCGGGGCGACGACATTGCCGCCTACTTCGAACTGGCGAAAGAAGGCGAAAATGTCGACGGCGAATTGCGGCGCGACATCGACTCCCTGCGCGAGTTGGTCGACAAGCTTGAGACCGAGACGCTGCTCTCCGGACCAAACGATGCACTGAATGCGATTGTGACCATTCATCCGGGCGCGGGCGGAACGGAGTCCCAGGACTGGGCCGACATGCTGCTGCGTATGTATTTGCGGTGGGCAGAGCGGCAGGGATTCGAGACCATTCTTTACGATTACCAACCGGGCGAAGAAGCGGGCCTGAAATCGGCGACGTTTGCGGTAAACGGCGATTATGCTTACGGATTGCTGAGCAGCGAGATCGGAGTGCACCGGCTGGTGCGCATCTCTCCTTTCGATCAGGCCAAGCGGCGGCATACTTCGTTTGCCAGCGTTTATGTCTCTCCGGAAATTGACGATAGCATTGAAGTGATCATCAAGCCGGAAGATATTCGCACCGATACCTACCGTTCGAGCGGCAAGGGCGGGCAGCACGTCAACACGACGGATTCGGCGGTGCGCATCACCCACATTGCCACCGGCCTGGTGGCGAATTGCCAGAATGAACGCTCGCAGCACAAAAATCGCGAACGCGCCATGAGCATGCTGCGCTCCAAGCTCTACGAATTCGAGATGGAGAAAAAGCGCGCGGCCACGAAGAAAATTGAAGACTCGAAGCTCGACAACGACTTCGGCTCGCAGATTCGTTCCTACGTGCTGCAGCCTTACCGCATGATCAAAGATCACCGCACCAAGACCGAAGTGGGCGACGTGGACCGCGTTCTCGACGGCGACTTGCAGCCGTTCATCCGGGCGTATTTGCTGGCGCGGCGCGGAGAGAAGCAATCGTGAGCGCGAAAACGGACAAAAGCGCCGGCGGTGAAACAGAAATCGGTGAAGCTCGGTCCGCGATTCCAGCGCGCATTTAGTTTTGCGGCCGAGAAACATGCCGGGCAGACACGCAAGGCTTCGACGATTCCCTACATCGCGCACTTGATGGGAGTTGCCTCGCTGGTGCTGGAGTTCGGCGGCGATGAAGATCTGGCGATCGCGCGCTCTGCTGCATGATGTGGTGGAAGACTGCGGGGGCGCGCCCATGCTGAAAGAAGTCCGGCGGCGGTTTGGAAGCCGCGTGGCGAAGATTGTGGATGGATGCACGGATTCTGATACGTATCCCAAGCCGCCGTGGCGTGAACGCAAAGAAAGTTATATCCGTCATTTGAAGAATGCCGATGCGGAGACCAGGCTGGTTTCGGCCGCGGACAAACTGAACAATGTGCGCTCCATTCTTTCCGACTACCGGGAAGTTGGAGAATCGATCTGGGTGCGATTCAATGGCCGGGCGCGATGGCACTCTTTGGTATTACCGGGCTCTGTTGGAGGAATTTCTGCGGCGCAAGCCGAACCGGTTGATTCGAGAATTGGAACTTGCGGTGCGGGAACTGGAAGCCACGGCTAGTCCGGCCGGGCTGGGCAAGTTTGTTCCTCGCAATTCTTTTCCACGCAAGTTCCAGGAGGTGAACTCATGCCGCGGACGATTGATCTAATTCGCGCCTCCAAGCTGCCGTCGAACATGATGCAGTTTGCGGCCAAGGGCGCATTGCAAGTTCCGCCCGACGAGAACATTGAGATCCTGGTTTATCTCGCCAAACACAACAAAATGTTCGGCGATACCGCCCGCATGACCTTGGCGGGATGGGACGAGAAGGCTTCGCTGGCTGCGGCTGTCCGATCCGAAGACGGCGCGCGAAGTGCTCGACTATTTGATTGCGGCTGAAAATCTTCGGCCCAATCTGCTGCCGGCGTTGCTGGAGAATCCTTCCGTTGCGGATAGTCAGTTAGCCAAGTTCGCCATCTCCGCCTCGCGCGAGGGCACATCGATGCCATGCTGCAAAGCCCGCGTGTGCGGGCGTCGGCGGGAGTTCTGAATGTTCTCCGCTCGAACCCATACTTGAGGTCTGAGCAGTCATCCGCCGCTTGCCAGTCTGCTGAATGCAGGGCAGCCGAGCCGCCCATTCCGATTCAGCCAGCGCGCCGAAGTGGATTGAAGCGGTTGCTGTCGCGAACCGTTCAGCTACAACGAATGCCCTCGAACTCGAAGACGCTCTCCGGCCGAAGCCGACGAAGCCAGCAGAAGTTCCTGATGAAGCAATTTCCGCTTATCTCGCCGAGCATGCAACGGAGATTGCCGCGGAGGCAGGATAAGCCATTTCAGCCGGTCGGCGGAATCGTGGATTTGCTGGGCACGGACTACTTTCCCGTGTCGGAAAACAAAATCATGACGGAGATTGCGATGGCGCCGAGAAAACCGACCGAGCCTGCCAGCGCGGCCGCCGCGGCCCCCGCGCCATCGTAAACCTGCTGCCGCTGTGAAACTTCAACCCGCGCCAACGTGACAACACCATGCAGAAGATCAACCGCCTCGATGTGAAAGGCCGCATCCAGCTGGCGATTGAAAGGCAATAAGGAAGAGCGGTCGATTCTGATTCGCGACGGCACCAAGGTGGTGGCGCTGGCAGTGCTCGATGCACCGAAACTCTCCGATGGAGAAGTCGAGAAGTTTGCCCTGCAGAAGAATGTGTTGGAAGCGGTGCTGCGGCAGATTCCCCTGAAGCGGCGTTTTATGAAAAATTACATCGTGGTGCGAAATCTGGTCGCGAACCCGCGTACGCCGCTCGATCTTGGTTTAGGGTTGATGAAGCATCTGCAAATCCAGGACTTGAAAAACATCTCCAGCCAATAAGGAAATTTCCGAGACCGTCCGCAAGATGGCTATGAAGACTGTATAAGCAGAAGCTCGATATGGCGAACAAGAAATAGCAAGGAAGCGAGCCGAACGCGCGATTATTGCATCGCAAAGATCGCGATGCATCGCGCGGCTCGCCGATTCCCTCGGCAAGCTCGGGACAGGCTCTTCGCTGCGCAAGGAACGCTCGCTCAGGATGACAATCGCATGGTTTCTTTTCCTCAAGCAGACCCCGTCGCCGAACTCCTCGCACGCGTGAAGACCATCGCCGTGGTTGGGCTTTCGAACAATCCTTTGCGTGCCAGTCATGGCGTTTCTGCCTACATGCAGAGCCAGGGATACCGCATCATTCCAGTGAATCCGCGGATCGAGTCTAGTCTGGGTGAGAAAGCTTATGCCTCGTTGCTTGAGGTACCGGAGAAGATCGACATCGTCAATATTTTCCGGCGGCCGGAGTTCGTGGAAGAAGTTGTGGAGCAGGCCATTCGGTTGAATGTTCCGGCGATCTGGATGCAAGAGGAAGTGATCCACGAAAAGGCCGCGGAGAAGGCGCGCGCAGGCAGGAATCTTTGTGGTGATGGATCGCTGCATCCTGAAGGAGCATCGGGCACGATTCCGATAAGCTACAAGGGAAAGCGAAACAAGTTGAGATAAACTCTTGCCACGCGAGGAAGCATCATTGAATCTTGACGCAACGCTGATACCTCTCCGAACCCGGTCCACCCCCACAACCGTCAACATTCGCGCAAGATCTTCACCGGCAAAGATGGCCTCCGCGCCGGCTGGAGCCTGCTTATCTTCCTCGCTATTTTGCAGCCTTGCCTTCTGCGTAAACCGTCATCGGCCACAAACTTCACCCGTGCCTCCTGGCGGAAGCCCGAAGCCGGGCGCCGAAATTTCCTCCCACCCTCGGGTTTCGTCACCGAATCCATCCCTTTGCTTATAACGCCTCTCGTCACCTGGATCATGTCGAAGATCGAGCGACGGCCTGTCTCTGTCTATGGTTTCGGAGGCAAGCGCAAGCTCTGGCACTTTTCCTCGCTGGCTTGGTTTGGGGGCTCGTCTGTCTTTCGCTTCTCATCTGGACGCTCTGGAAGACTGGACTTCTTGTCTTCGATCGCCGCCTGCTTTTTAGCAGAGACATTGTTCGCTACGGAGCGATCTGGCTGGTTGGTTTCTTCCTGGTCGGCCTGCTTGAGGAGTACCTTACTCGCGGCTATCTCCAGTACACGCTCACGCGCGGCCTTGCCGGCCTCTACCAGGGGCGTTCAAGACACGGCACAGCAGGGCGTTAGGGTTCTGGACTGCAGCTGTTGTTTTCTCGATTCTCTTCGGCCTTGGCCACAGCAGTAACCCGGGCGAGTCCCCGATCGGACTGCTCGCCGCCGGGCTAGCCGCGATGGTTTTCTGCTTCAGCCTGTGGCGCACCGGTTCACTCTGGTGGGCGATCGGCTTCCATACTTCATGGGATTGGGGCCAATCGTTCCTCTACGGCGTTGCCGATAGCGGGACTCATGGTTCAGCACCATCTTCTGGCCACGCATCCCGTAGGCAAGCCGATTCTCAGCGGAGGCGCCACTGGGCCCGAAGGCAGCATCTTTATTCTCGCGATTCTGGCCCTTGCCAGTCTCATTATTCTCTTCACGCTGCCCCGCGCTCACTATGGAGACGAACTGCAGCGCTCGATCTAGCTTGGGTTTTGTGGGCAGAGAACGGGATGAAGATGAGCCGAGGCCCGGCTAGCGCCCGACCCCGACGAAGACCACGGTAGCATCGTCGCGCACGCCAGAGCCATTCGCGAAGGCGCGGACATCATCAATGATGCTGACGGCAGACGCCGTCGGGCCAGCCGCGTGCTCGGCCAGGCGTTCAAGCCCGTACTCCTGTTCATCCGCATTCACGGCTTCGGTGATGCCATCGCTGTAGAAAACCAGCCGCGAACCCTTGGATAGAATTACGCGGGTTTCGGAATAATCCCCGCAGCTTATGCCCAGAGGCATTCCGCGTTCGGTATCGAGGAACTGCACGCCAGTGTCATCATAAAGAGCGGATGCAAATGTCCCGCGTTAGCAAAGATCACGGTGCGGGTTGCAGGATCGAGCACGGCGTAAACCAGGGTGACAAACTTGCCCGCGGGAAAATCTTCCACCAACAATTCATTGAGCTTGGTCAAAACCTCGCCCGGAGCCGCGACAGGCCTCCGCCAAAGATCGCAGCATTCCCCGCGTAGCCGACATCAGCAACGCGGCAGCAGTACCTTTTCCAGAGACATCCGCCAGCACCAATCCCCAGCGGCCATCGGGAAATGGGATGAAGTCGTACCAATCACCGCCGACGGCATTGACGGGAACGCTGAGACCGGAAATCATAAAACCCGGAATGTAAGGCGAACTCTTGGGCAATAAAGCCTGCTGCATGATTCGGGCTTCCTGAGCCTCGCGGCTCATCGTCTCCCGCTCCGCACGTTCCGATTGGAAGCGGCGGGCGTTATACACGGCCACGGCCACGTGATCGCACAGCGCCTGAAGAATTCTCAATTGCTGCCGGGGAAACGCGTCCAGTTCAGGATGGGACGCGGTGAAGACACCCGACGAGGCGCTCGCCGACATGAAGTGGGATCACTACTTCAGAGAGTGTGGCGTGCTCGCAGCCAATGTAGTATTCATCCTTGCGCACGTCTGGCGCATAGCGCATCTGGCCGGTCGAGGCGGCGTAGCCGACCATACCTTCCTTGCCAATCTTCAGCCGATAACCTTTGTGATTGATGCTGCATCCATGAACGCCGGCCATTACCATCTCTCCGTGCTCTTCATCGTGCAGATAGATGCTGGCCTCAACGCAGCCAAAGGAACGCGCCACGTCATTCACTATGTTGTCGATGAGTTGATCGAGGTCGAGGATCGAAGTAATCTTCTGCGCGGCTTTCTGCAACTTCTGCAGATCCTCTACCTGATCGATGCGCAGCGGATGAATGGGAGGGGCATCAGCGGCGACGGCTCTCGGAAACGTGGCCATGGCATCCAATTCGTGGGCGCAAAATCACAAAAGTGCGGCTACCTTATGCAGATGACATGCAGTGTGCTTAGGATTCTTTCTTGGGGCGCGAGGGAGCTTTGTTTTCAGCCTGCCAGGGAGCGCAGTTTCTTGATCTCTTCCATTCGCTCGCGCGATTCGTTTCTCGACGCCCTCGTTTGTCGGACGGTAGTAGATGCTGTCCCGCAGATTGTCCGGCAGGCATTGCATGTTGGCGACTTTGCCTTCGACATCGTGAGCGTACTGATAGTTCTCTGCCGTAACCCAGGCCCTTCATTAATCCAGTCGGCGCATTGCGCAGAGTGCAACGGAACGGGTTCGGCGGCGGTTTGTTCGATATCCTGCTGCACGCTGCCATAGGCGGTGTAAAGCGCATTCGACTTGGGCGCAACGGAGAGATAGACCACGGCTTGCGCCAGCGCGAGATTGCCCTCCGGCATGCCGATGAAATCAACCGCATCGCGCGCGGCCATGCAGAGTGAAAGCGCGTTAGGATCGGCCAGTCCAATGTCTTCCACCGCCATGCGCACGACGCGGCGGGCAATGTAGAGCGGATCCTCGCCCGCTTCAATCATGCGGCCGAGCCAATAGAGCGCCGCGTCCGGATCGCTGTTGCGCACCGACTTGTGCAGCGCCGAGATCAGGTTGTAATGTTCTTCGCCGGCCTTGTCGTAGAGCAGGGTGCGCTTTTGCAGTGCGTCGCGAACGATTTCGTCAGTGATTTCCGCGGGCTGCGCTTCCAGCCTGCTGCGCTAGCCCAGCCGCGACCTCCAGCACGTTGTAGGCGCTGCGGCGCATCACCGCTGGTGTAGCTTGCGATTTTCTTGAGCACTTCATCGGAGGCACGTAACTTCAATGCGCCGAGGCCGCGCTCTTCATCCGTCAGGGCTCGTCTTAGCAATTGCACGATCTGGTCTTCCGTCAGCGGCTGCAACACGTAGACGCGAGTGCGCGAAAGTAACGCAGAATTGATCTCGAACGAAGGATTTTCAGTGGTGGCGCCAATCAAGCGGATATTGCCTTTTTCCACGTGGGGAAGAAACGCATCCTGCTGGGCTTTATTGAAACGATGAATCTCATCGATGAATACGATGGTGCGCGTACCGTATTGGCGGGCGCGTTCGGCGTCAGCCATCACTTGCTTGATTTCTTTGATTCCGCAAGCACAGCGGAGAATTCGATGAATTCCGCCTTCGTCATCCTGGCGATGATTTGCGCAAGTGTAGTCTTGCCCGTTCCAGGCGGTCCCCAGAAGATCAGCGACCCAGTGTCGTCGCGCTCGATCTGCGTGCGCAGGGGCTTCCCGGGACCGATCAGGTGTTCCTGGCCGGCATACTCTTCAAGCGTGCGCGGACGCATGCGGTCCGCCAGCGGGCGAGTGCGGTCGGCGGGGCTATCAACGTTCGGAGCTGGCTGGAAAAGTCCCATGCGAAACATTTCACCACGAAGTCACAGAGACACAGAGAAAACCGAGAAACGGAGAAACTCTACACAACTCTTCAAGGGATGCCCTTGGTGGGGCGCGAAGTGGAACATATAGCCGTGACAGTCTAGCCGTGCCGGTGACCTGGACAATGGGACCGTTGGATCTTTATCTTTCTGTTTTTCTCCGTGTCTCTGTGACTCTGTGGTGAACATGTTCTACTTCCTCTGCCTTGCGGCTTCGTACAGTACGATGCTCGCGGCCACGCCGGCGTTGAGAGATTCCACCTGCGAAGTGTGCGGAATGGCGATGATCTCATCCATCTTCGCCATCACATCCCGCGGCAGTCCTGCGCCTTCGTTGCCGAAGAAGACTGCTGTCGCGCCCTTCAAGTCCGCCTGATCGAGAGGCGTCCCCTTGTGCGATGAAGTCGCGATCAAGCGCACACCTTTTGCCCGCAGTTTCTCCGAAATCTCCCCCAGTTTTCCTGTTGCTGACTTTCCGTGAGAATGAATTACCGGTAAACGGAACACCGATCCAGCCGAGGCGCGAACCACTTTCGAGTTGAACGGGCTGACCGTGCCTTCACCGAGCACCACGCCCGCGCTGCCGAACGCTTCGGACGAACGCAGAATCGTACCCAGATTGCCGGGGTCCTGCAGTCCGGCCAACACAACGATCGGCCCTACTTGCAGCCGTTCCTTCTCCATGACATCGTCGAGCGAGAATTCCTTCAGGCGCACCAGCGCGGCCACGCCCTGCGGAGATTCGCTGGGCACGAGGCTGTCGAATAATTTGTCGGGAAGCAGCAAGGTTTCGACCTGAGCACCAATCTGCGGCAGTAAACGCTCGGCCAGGTCTTGCGCCGACTCGCGAAAAAATACCGCACTGAAGCGCAGACCGCTGCGAATGGCTTCTTCGAGGATGCGCAAGCCCTCAATGGCGCAGTCTCCGCCTTCGCTGAGTTCGGCGCGCGAGAATGCCTGGCGCAGTTGCTTGACCAGCGGGTTGTGGCGTCCCTCAATACGGCGGAGCCTGTGCTGTGCGTCGAGAGAGGTTTCCGGCGGCTTTCTCATTGGGAGCGTGACCACGAATCGTCATCGGTCACTGGTCAATGATGATACGCCCAGAATGACACGCCGCACGGTAGGGTGGTGGCATGTGTTGATGAGCTAGCGTACTGCGGTGTTCAGCCAGTCCACCAGCAGCACCAAGCCTGTGCCCATCGCCACCGCAAGAACGATCAAGCCGCCAACGAAGCTACGGGTATAGCGTGGATCATTTGGGTCATTCCATGGCTGCTTCGTTGCGTCGCCTGTCACATTTGCCAGAAGTTTCGAAATCAAGATAGCCCCCCACCAAGAAAGCCCCAACTTCGGGATCCCCCAAGTTATGAAGTCAGGGCATGTCTGCCACTTTGTTTGGAACGCAACGCTAATCCCAATTTCGGGGCCCGGCAAGAGCCTTTAGGCTCCTGTCAGGGTATTTACTGACTCTCGAGTGCCCCCATACTTGTCAGGACGTGACGCGCTTTCACCCTCCTTGCAGCTCTTTGCCGTATTATGGTAGGTTCCACGGACAAAATATTCCAAGCGGTATTCGCAGGAAGGGAGCGCCGTGCGCGCCGAAATCGTAAAAATCAGTAGTGAGACCCCTGAGCTTTCGCTGATAAAGTACGCCGCTGACCAGATTCGCGCGGGCGAGGTGCTGGGCATGCCGACCGATACATTCTACGGGCTGGCGGCCGATCCTTTCAACCTGCGCGCCGTCGACCGCGTGTATGACATCAAGACCCGCTCGCGTCACAAACCCCTGTCGCTGCTTGATCGAAAGTGTGGATCAGGCCGAAGAACTCGCCAAATCGCTGCCTGAGGAATTTTACGCGCTGGCGCGGCAATACTGGCCGGGACCGCTGACGCATCATCGTGAAAGCCGGATCGCGTTTGCCGCTCGAAAGTTACGGCCAACACCGGCAACGTGGCTCTGCGCGTCCCGAACGCAAAGATACCGCTGGCCGTGGTGGTGGCCGCGGCTATTCCGATCACAGCCACGTCGGCCAATCTGAGCGGAGCGTCAGAGTGTACCAGCGCCGAGCAAGTGCGCGACCAACTCCAGGGCCGCATCAGCATTATTGTGGACGGCGGAACTTCCCCTCGCGATGTCGCTTCCACCATTATTGACCTGACTGACGAAGGCGCGCGCTGGCGCGTTATCCGCGAAGGCGCGATCCCTGCCGAGGAGATTTCCACCTTCTTTGCCAAAGGATGAGCGACGATCTTGTTAAACGTCAACCGCGACGCCGCGCTGGCTGCGGTCGAGAGCGGCGCGCTGGCGTTGGCCGCGTTGTTTCTGTTTCCTGCGCTGACGGCAGTTCGCATCGTGCGTGAAGGATCGCGGCAGCAAGTACACTCCGGCGGACGCCATCATCGTGTTCGGCGCCGCGGAGTATGCCGGGCATCCCTCGCCGGTGTGGCAGGCGCGGCTCGATCACGCATTTGATCTTTTTCGCCAGGGCTCGCGCCCGTCGTTATCACAACCGGAGGCGCTGCTTCCGACCCCAGCTTCAGCGAAGGTGGCGTGGGCAGCGAGTTATCTGGAGCGCCACCGCGGAATTCCCGAGCGCAGCCTGATCGCCGAGACCCAGGGCTCTGACACGGCGCAATCGGCGATGCGTGTCGCCGTGATCATGCGGGCCAACGGGCTGCACAGTTGTGTGGCAGTCAGCGACGCCTATCATGTATTTCGCATTAAAAGCTGCTGGAGCACGAAGGTATCGATCCGGTCTATGTCGCCCCTCGACCTGATTCAAGTCCGCACAACATCTGCGCAACGCACGTATGCCGTGTTTCGGGAAGCGAGCAGCTATTTGTTGTGGAAGCTAGGAATGACGTAGGGCAGTTTCTAGTTTTCCAGTTTCCGCAGTTGCGGTATCCCTTAGAACTGAAAACTAGAAACCGGAAACCAGAAACTGCTTTCAAAACGTATCGATGCCGTTGGTGGTTCGAACCTTGAACCAGTCGTAACGCAGGCTGTAGCGCCCGATGCCGCCGCGGACCTTTATGAACACATGCTGGATTCGCACCTCGAGAGCCATGTTGCTTGCTGAGAGTGTACTGATCATGGCGCAGGCCGATATATTCTGCGCGACGCCGTTTCTCACAGCCCTGGTAATCGCCGGACTCGCGGCAAAGCTCGTTTCCATTGCTGAAGTTCTCTTCTCGAAGAGCTGCTCACGGTCTGATTTTGTTGAATAGCGGCGGCTAAGTCCTGGTCATATCTTCATACCAAGCCTGTACTGCGGCTTCTGTCTCTTCGGGAGTGTGACTGGCTTTGTACTGGCCGATCGCTGCGATGATTTCGTCGCTGTTCTCCGCTCCCTCCATGCGCAGCCGGGGAAGCAGATTTGCGAGCGCATCCATGTCGTCTTCGGTGATCACTTTCCTAGCTTGCGCGGAGGTTGGCTTTTTGGAGTTCCGGGCTACAGTGCCGAGCGGCTGCTCCGTTCCCGTGGCGGTCGGTTCTGGCGCCGCGGGCGCCACGGGCGGCGGCTGCTGGGCAACAGAAGCTGAGACCAGAAGCAAGAAAACAGACGCTTGCAGCAGGCGCTCCGCAAACCTCCATAGATTGACGAAGAAATGGCCACGCTAAATCGTATCCGCCGGCTTGATCGGGAAAAAGGTGACCAAAGTGCCGTGAACTCGTGAGGAGACAGTTTCCAGTTTCCGGTTTCTAGTTTCCAGTTGATTGACATGCGCCGGCGACAGAAGGCTGGAACTAGAAACTGGAAACCAGAAACTAACTTCTACCAGCCGTTCCGTTCCCGCAGAGACGTCACATGAGCCACGTGATGGCGGCCGTGCCAGGCGTAGAGCGCCAGATTCTTTTCCAGGCTCACCAAACCCAGTTCAGGATGGCGGAACGTGCGCTTCCAATCTTCCGGCTGGAGCGAACGCAGCAGGCGCACCCACCGATCATGCAGCGAATCGAGCATTGCCAGTGAGACTTCCACGGGAGTGGCCGGCGTGTCAGCGAGTCGCGCCCAGCGGTCTTCGTCGTACGGCTTGATGGTAGGCTCGTCTTCGGTGAGAGCCAGCTTGAAGCGCACGTAAGCGTTGAGATGGCTGTCCGGGATGTGATGTGCGAGCTGGCGCACAGTCCAGCCCTCGGGCCGGTAGGGCGTGTCGAGTTGCTGGTCCGAGAGCCCCTTCACGGCTGCGCGCAGGTTGGCCGGCGCCTGCTCGATCTCGCGGAGCAATACCTGTCTTTGTTCCGGAGTGGGTGGGCCTTCGTACTTGAACTTGCCGATGGGATAGCGCAGGTCGGTCATGGTTACCTCCAGTCGCGAGCGTCTCCTAGCAGATCATTCGCGGGACAGTTAAGGTGCAAGGAAGCGCGACCCCTCCCAGCTGAGGGTATTTGAACCCACACTCGATCCAGCGGGGTTGGTGTTCGTCATCAACGCAGCGTACGATCTGAACGGCGAGTTCTTCCATGTGCACGGTTCCGGGAGGAGCCCATGGGCAATCGGATTGAGATTACATCATCGTGGCAACACGTTCAGCTCTCCGGAAGGGATAGTTTGCTGGTTCTCAATCTGCTGGAGAAGCCACCTGCGCCGAACGCGAAACTGCTGGCTGCCGCCGGGGCATTGCTGAGCGGTAATCCCTCGAAATCGCGGAACCCCTTCAGTTAACTACAACCCCTTGGGCTTCCGCGTGCCCGACCCCATTCCCTCCGGCTTCGCATTTCGGTTCTCCGCGCCCTAAGATTTGTGCATCTGAGGCTGGTTTATGGGCTAAACTCGCAATTCTGGGTGGGTTAGGCGGCGATTCCTGTGTGCTGGATCTCGCTCCGCTCGACCGGACGGCCGAGGCGGCTGTCCCACATGGGCTTTGCCTTCCCCCCGACTTGGTGAACGAGAGGGATTTTATGGCAGCTTCGGTCTGGTCTGGACACTTAACTTTCGGACTCATCTCCATGCCGGTGCGCTTGTTTTCGGGCGCGCGCAGTAGCGGCATCTCCTTCAACATGTTGCATCGAACCGACAAATCCCGGCTCAAGCAGCAGTACATTTGCCAGTTGGAGGGCGTCGTCGTCGATCGCGCCGACATGGTGAAAGGCTACGAGTTCCGCAAGGATGAATACATCGTCATCGAGCCGGAAGAAATCAAGAAGATCGAGCCGCAGACGGCGAAGACCATGGAGATTCTGGAATTCGTCAAGGCCGGCGACGTCGATCCCGTATATTTCGAGTCGTCGTATTACATGCTGCCCGAGGAAGCCGGGAGGCGGCCTTACGCGCTCCTCACCAAGGCTCTGGAAGAAAGCGAGTATGTCGCCATCGCCAAGATCACCATGCATAACCGCGAGTACACGGTGTTCCTGCGGCCGCACGAAGGCGGACTGATGCTGCACACGATGTATTACGCCGAGGAAGTGAAGAAGGTGGAAGGTTTTGGCGCGCCCGACGTGGAGTTGAAGGAAGCCGAAGTAAAAGTGGCGCACCAGCTTATCGAAGCGCTGGCAGATAAATGGGACCCGGAAAAGTACAAAGACAGCTTCCAGGAAAATCTGAAGAAGCTGATCGAGACCAAACTCGAGGGCGGGGAAGTCGCGGCGGTCGAGAAGCCCAAGAAGCTTGCTCCCGTGGTCGACCTCATGGCCGCACTCAAGCAGAGTCTGGCGCAGATGGAAGGCAGGAAAAAACCGGCTGCCACGGCCCAGTCAGACGAGCCAACCGCCGCTGTGGGCGGCAAATCGCGGCGCGGGCGCTAACAGCGGGCTTCGGCTTTCGGGCTTCAGCAACAGTCTGCTTCCCCGCCTTCTTGCTTGTCTTCTTACCGACGCGATCCGTCTCGTTGTCCTCGCGGTGATCCAACTCGCCCAATCGTTCACGCATCCCACACCAGGGTATTTGAGCTGGGCCCGAAGCCCGGAAGGCGAAAGCCGGCTTGCTCACTGGCGCAGATTTCGACCAGCCGTTAGAATGTTTTATTCCTCGCAGCGCAGGGTCAGAATTCTTCCTTTGGAGTGTGAATGAGTCTTCGACGTGCGGGCCGATTGGCGGCCATGGTGCTCCCAAGTCTGCTGTGGATGGCTTGCGGGCAAGTATACCGTCCGGTAGTGATTCCATGCTCGCAGGGCGGAGTTCCTGGGTGCCCGCCGGAGCCGACTCCAAGTCCGGCCAGCCTTCATGCTGTCTTCGCAATCAGCACCAACCCGCCCAACTACCCGGGCGGGGCGATGCAGATCGACGTTTCCGGGGACTCCATCATCGCTGAAACGCCCACATCGAATCAAAGTTCTCCCAACCTTGGCGCGAACCCGACCTACATCGCCGCTCTCCCTAACAATGCCAGGCTATTTGTTTCGAGTGCGGCCAGTGTTCAGGGCGGCATCGATGTAGTTTCGACCTTTTCCCCGGCCCTCGAGTCCACCACCGCCACCGGATTCAGTACGCTCAGCACAATCAATTTGCCGAACCCGACATCCAGCATCACCGCCATCAGCGAGGCTGGCAATTTAGTCACGGTTACGCTTAGTGCGCCCTTGACTGCCCCAGTTGGCTACACGGCCGTCATCAGCAATGTGGTTATTCCCAATTGCAGCCTGAACTCACAGCCATCGTGCAATCCCAACGCGTACAACGGAGCTTTTACGATTTTGTCGAACACCGGGACCACTATCACCTACTCCGACCCGAACCCGATCTTCGCGGCACTGACGACTCTGCATTCTGGCGCGACCGCAGCCTTTCCTCCGCAGCCCGTATTCCTCAACAGCACGCAAAACAATGCGATGTACGTGGCGAACTACAACGCCAATTCCGTTTCCGCGATCAACTCCATCGTCGAACGTGGTCACCAACACTGCGCCGTCGGAGTGCACCCCGTCAGCCTGGCGGAAACTCCGAACGGTCTTAAGCTCTATACGGCCAACCAGGGGGACAACACAGTCACCAGTTTGAACGTCACGACCCTGACGCCGAACTTCGTAACCGTTCCCGCCGGGATAACCCTGACCCTCCCGTTTGGGTCGTGGCTCGCGGCGATAGCCAGAAGGTTTACGTGCTGACGCAAGGAAGTACGACAGTCGAGGGACAGTTGGTGACCATTGACACGGCCACCGACACGGTTTCAAGCAGTCTTCCCGTCGGCGCCGGAGCCAACTTCATTTTCTTTGATCCCTACCTGAACCGGATTTATGTGACGAATCCGCTGAACAGCGTGGTCTATGTTTTTTCCGATACCGGCGGACCCAACGACACGCCGATCCAACTCGCGGCCCTCTCGTTTGCTGCAGGTTCAGCGCCGTGTCCCACTGGATGCATGCCCACCTCGGTGACGGCTCTGCCGGATGGCAGCCGATTTTACGTGGCCAGCTACCAGACGCGGCGTCTGTCCTGACCCGTTTTCGGTCCGTCTTCGGCATGCGTGATCCCGCTGCTCACGGTGTTTGACGCCCCGAGTCTCACCCTTAAGTATCCCAAGCACACCAGTCCTCACGTTGCTGACTTACCCGCCGTTCGCGGCGGATGTAGCGGCCAACGAATATCAATATGCCGTGCCGCCGGTGGCTAATTGGTTTCGCCACGCTGCCTGCGCTCTATCGCCCAGTGACACGCGCTTTCGTGTATTCACCATCGCCTCTGTGGACAGCAGCCATGTCTATGTGAGTATGTGTGACGCCAGCGCCATCGCCGACGTCAATACCAGCGACGCCAACATCAACAACACCGGCGGTAGCGCCACTCCGGCCGATTCGCTGATCACCGACCTGCCGGCGGCCTATGCCGGGCGGTCCCAAGTCACCGGCTCACCGGTGCAAAATCCGATCTTCATGCTGACTGGGCAATAGCAGCGTGCACGCGTAAGAGCGATCGGGAAGAGACAATTCTCAAGATTGGATTACCGCGGGTGAGGTCGGATCGAGCAATTAGCTAACCTTGGGCAGCGACTTCTTGCTTTTGGGTCTCCCTGGCCGCGTAGTGTGAGTCGACATATTCATCGAGAATGCCGATAAACTCCGCCACGATGCGATCGCCCTTGAGCGTGGTGAACAGGCGTCCATCCACGTAGACCGGCGCCTTTGGTTCCTCGAAAGTTCCTGGCAGGGAAATTCCAATGTTGGCGTGCTTTGATTCGCCGGGACCGTTGACCACGCAGCCCATGACGGCGAGCTTCATCTCTTCCACGCCCACGTAGCGGCCTTTCCAGGTCGGCATCTGCTCGCGCAGGTAAGTCTGAATCTGTTCGGCCATTTCCTGGAAGAAAGTGCTGGTAGTGCGTCCGCAGCCGGGGCAGGCTGTGACTTGTGGCGTGAAGCTGCGAATCCCCATGGATTGCAGAATCTGCTGCGCCACGCGGACTTCTTCAGTGCGGTCGCCTCCCGGCGCTGGCGTCAATGAGACGCGGATGGTGTCGCCGATGCCTTCTTGCAGCACCACGCCCATTGCAGCGCTCGATGCCACCACGCCTTTTGCACCCATGCCCGCTTCAGTGAGGCCGAGGTGCAGCGGGTAGTCGCAGCGGGCGGCGAGCGCGCGGTAGACGTCGATCAGATCCTGCACGCCGCTAACTTTCGCGCTCAGGATGATCTGATCGGGACGCAGGCCGAATTTCTGGCCAGGTCTGCGGAATTCAGGGCGCTTACCACCATCGCTTCCATGGTTACTTCGCGGGCATCTTTGGGTTCGGCGAGCGCCGAATTCTCGTCCATCATGCGGGTGAGCAGGGTCTGATCGAGCGAGCCCCAGTTCACGCCGATGCGCACGGGCTTCTGGTACTTCACCGCGACTTCGATCATGGTGCGGAAATTCGAGTCGCCGGTGCGTCCAATGCTGGCGTTGCCGGGATTGATTCGGTACTTGGCGAGATCGCGGGCGCACTCGGGATACTTCGTCAGCAGAACATGCCCGTTGTAGTGGAAGTCGCCGATGATGGGCACACGCAGGCCCTGCTTGTCGAGTTCCTCGACGATGCGGGGAACCGCGGCGGCGGCCTCTTCGTTATTGACGGTGACGCGCACCAGTTCCGACCCGGCGCGGGCCAGGGCGGCGCACTGCTGGACGGTCGAAGGAATGTCGGCCGTGTCGGTATTGGTCATGGACTGCACCACAATCGGTGCATCCGAGCCGACGCGTACGCCGCCGACGACGACGGTCACGGTTTTCCTGCGTGGAATCATAGCCATGGGAACTTCTATTTTAGCACGCAGGAACGGGCCCTCGCCTTCGATTGGCGTTGCGCATTCGAGTGGTTTGCCGGGAGGCACTGACTTTACTACGGGCCTGTCTCTTGCACGGCGGGTCTACCCGTGGTGTGCGGCCGTTTGGCTTTCGCGTGCATTGACTTGGCGTAGCCCGCTCCCTAATATGGTCGGGCACGGTGCGAGCTTCCTCATTGATCGGCCAAACCATATCGCACTATCGCATCATCGAGAAAATTGGCGGCGGCGGGATGGGCGTCGTCTACAAGGCCGAGGACACTCGGCTCCGTCGCCTGGTCGCGCTCAAGTTCCTGCCCGATGCGGTAGCCAAGATCCTCAAGCCCTCAGCCGCTTTCAGCGTGAAGCCCAGGCTGCTTCCGCTCTGAATCATCCGAACATCTGCACCATCTATGATATTGGCCAGGAAAGTGGGCAGGCCTTCATCGCCATGGAGTATCTGGAAGGCTCGACGCTGAAGCACATGGTCGATGGCCATCCACTCAAAATTGCACAGTTGCTCGAACTGGGCATCCAGATCTCAGATGCGCTGGACGCGGCTCACTCCGGCGGAATTGTGCATCGCGACATCAAGCCTGCGAATATCTTTGTCACCCAGAGAGGTCAGGCCAAGATCCTCGATTTTGGATTGGCGAAGCTGACCCCACACGGCAACGATGCCACTGTGGGATCGATGACCGCGGTCAGCGCGGACCAACTCACTACTCCGGGAACGGCGATGGGAACGATCGGCTATATGTCGCCCGAGCAGGCGCGCGGCGAGCCGCTGGACCTTCGCACCGATTTGTTTTCTTTCGGCGTCGTGCTCTACGAAATGGCAACCGGCAAGCAGCCCTTCTCGGGAGCCACCTCGGCCGTTATCTTCGAAGCGATTCTGAACAAGATTCCCGCTCCGCCGGTCCAGTTGAATCCGGGATTGCCGGCGCCAGATGGAAGTCATCCTGAATAAAGCTCTGGAAAAAGACCGGGAGATGCGCTGCCAGAGCGCGGCCGAACTTCGCGCCGACCTGAGGCGCCTCAAACGCGATAGCGAAAGTCTTCCCGCTCGGGAGCAGTGGAACTGCCGCGGTCGTCGTGACGAGCGGCGCGAAGAAGCTCTCGTCACGGCGCGGGAGCAGGCGCACAAGAGCGCGCCGCCTCGCTGCCGGTTCTGCTGGCCTTCGGTTTTCTGCTTACGCTGGCATCTGGATTGTTGGCGGGCAAGCGTTTCTGGGGATCACCTTCGCACCAGCGCGCCGCTTTATCACGAGATCACTTTCCGCCGCGGCGAAATTCGCTCGGCACGCTTCGCGCCCGACGGGCAGACAATCCTTTACAGCGCCGCCTGGCAGGGAAATCCAGTTGAGATATTTTCCGCGCGTCAAGGCACCGTGGAATCGCGTTCGCTCGGGCTGGGCCGGGCCGAGCTTGCTGGCGGTTTCGTCGACGGGTGAGATGGCTCTCGCTTTGGCAAGTCATCCCGCAGGAACCTGGGTGAATGTGGGGACGCTGGCCAGAGCGCCACTGGCAGGCGGCGCGCCACGTCCGATTCTCGAGGATGTCGAATGGGCCGATTGGTCGCCCGATGGAAACAGCCTGGCCGTGGTGCGGAATGTGGGCGGGCGGGACCGGTTGGAGTTTCCTATCGGCAAAGTCCTTTATGAAACCAGCGGCGGTTGGATCAGTTATCCGCGCGTTTCCCCTAAGGGCGATTTCGTGGCCTTCATTGACCATGCGAACCAGGGCGACGATGGCGGCGCGGTGGCCGTGGTGGATCTCTCCGGTAAGGAGAAGAAGCTCACGCGTGACTGGTACGGTACCCAGGGGCTTGCCTGGTCCGTTGACGGACAGGAGGTCTGGTTCACCGCGAGCGAATTAGGAGTTGACCATTATCTTTCCGCCGTTAGTCTGTCGGGGAAGGAACGGTTGGTAACACGGATACCCGGTACGCTGGTGGTGTTCGACATCTGGCGCGACGGACGGGTGCTGCTGGCTCGCGCCGGGCGGCGCCGCGAAGTGATGTCTCTCTACCAGGGCGAGACCAAAGAACGGGATCTCTCGTGGCTGGACTACTCCTATCCCGCGGATATTTCCGCTGACGGCAAGACCGTTCTTTTTGACGAGGAGGGAGTTGGCGGTGGCGTGCAGTATGGAAATGCGCAGGAGCTGACCTATGCCGTTTACATTCGCAGCACGGATGGTTCCTCCGCGATTCGACTCGGCGAAGGAGCTGCCGATGCTCTTTCCCCAGACCAAAAGTGGGTGATCGTTCAGACTCCAGGCTCGGTCCAACAGCTTCGGCTGCTGCCCACCGGCGCAGGTGAAACTCAGCCGCTTACCAACGATTCCATCAACCATCAGTGGGCACGATGGTTTCCCGACGGCAAGCGCTTCGCCTTTTCCGGGAACGAACCGGGGCACGGAGTTCGGATCTACGTGCAAAATGTTTCCGGAGGAGGACCGAAGGCGATTTCCCCGGAAGGAGTAGATGCGAACCGGTTTGCAGTTTCGCCCGATGGCCAGTTAGTCGTGGGCATTGGTCCCGATCAGAAAGGGTACTTCTACCCTTCGGCGGGAGGCGAGCCTCAAATCGTGAATGGCCTGGAACCGGGAGATCTGCCGATCAGCTGGAATCAGGACAGTCGCTCGATTTATTTCTACCGGACCGGTGACGTGCCCGCCAAGATTTACCAACTGGAATTAGCTACTGGGAAAAGGACACCCTGGAAGCAGATCGTTCCGGTCGATCCCACCGGGGTTTCAACCATCGGGCCTGTCCTGATAACCCCGGACGGGAAGACCTACGCCTACGGTTTCCACCGAACCCTCGGAGACCTCTACCTCGTGGAAGGCCTGAAGTAGATTTCATTCTTTTTGCTTCTCGCGCGACAGGGGCAAAAGCGTTTCTCGGGAGAATGATTACGGCATCCGGCCCGTCAGCCACGGCAACATCAGCCCAGTCTGTGAATTTCTCACCAGAAATAAATTTTCGCCGCGTCTGGTAGAGGGAGTGCGCTGAAGCCAGGCGTGGATAGGGCTTCAAATGCAGAGGATTGTTCGCGCCGATTCTGCGCCGCTACGGCAATCTGTTCCTCAGCCCCAGCCCAGCGTCTTCATCAGGTCGTTGTAGATGACCATGACGGCGAACAGCACCAGGAAAACGAATGCGGCCTGGTAGACGCGTTCCTTGATGCGCAGGCTGACGTCGCGCCGCATGATCCCTTCGATCAAGAGGAACAGGATGACGCCGCCGTCGAGAATAGGAATGGGTAGCAGGTTAATGATGCCGAGGTTCAGGCTGATTCCTGCGGTCAACTCCAGCAGCGGCGTCCAGCCTTTTTGCTGCGCCGCGTAGCCGGCGTCCTGAGCGATACCGATCGGGCCCGAGACAGCTCGGAGCGACACCTTCCGCTGAGCAATCTTCTTGGCCAGTTCAAGAATAAGCAGAGAGTATTTCTTGTTTTGCTCAAGTGAAAGACTCAGTGCCTGGGCGAACGGCAACGTGGTTACCTTGGTCTCGCTTTTGGCGACAAATCCCAGTCGATATCTTTGTTCCTTGGGGTCTTCGGTTTTACCCAGCACAGGTTTCAGGTTCTCAAGATTCAGTTCCTGGCCGCCTCGAATTACCGTGAGCTCGACCGGTTTTTCTTTGGACTCCTGCAGGCGCTCGATCATGGTTTCGATGGAAACCAGCGGCTTGCCATCCAGTTTTTCAATCTTGTCATCTTCCTTCAGGCCGCCGACGGCAGCTGGTGAGTTGGCCTCAACCAGGCCGACGATGACGGGGTCCTCTGGAAACCATCCTGCGGAACCTACCTCTGACGAAGTCACGGCCTGGGGTACGATTGTCTTCTGGAAGATCTGATCTCCGCGCTGGACGCTAATGGTCAGGGGCTGATTGGGACTCAGCCACACGCGAGGCTGAAGTTGCTCCCACGTCGGATTGTCGATACCCTCGACCTTCACGATGCGGTCGCCCGGAAGCAAGCCAGCCTTGTCCGCCGGGGAGTCATGCTTCACTCCTTCGATCACTGCCGGCTTGTCCAGAAAAACCGGATACTCGTAATGCACCATGTAAACGCCGGTGAGCAGGAAGATGGCCAGCAGAATGTTCATCGAGGGGCCGGCAATCGCGATCAGGAAGCGGTGCCAGCGAGAATGCGACATGAACTCGGCGGGGTCGCCGGTGCGCTCGTCCATGGGATTCTCGCCGCTCATCTTCACATAGCCGCCCAGGGGAATCGCGCTGATGCGGTAATCGGTATCTCCTTTGCGGAAACCGAGCAGGCGTTTGCCGAAGCCAATGGAGAAAACCTCAACCCGTACCCCCAGCAGCTTGGCCACTGCATAGTGGCCGAACTCGTGGATCAGGATCATGAAGCCCAAGACGACAGCTACGGCGGCGATAGCGATCAAGAAGTCAGACATATTAGAAATACGTGAACTGCTCCCCCGTTAGATTCAGCTGCTAGACCACAGATATTGCCCGCGGACGGGCGGCTCTCTTACTGATTTTCAAAACCCGCTCTTGAGCATATCGGCGGGCCTCAGTGTCGGCTTCAAGCACTTGAGCAATCGACTGCAGCATTCCAGAATTAGATGCTGAAACCGTGTCTTCGATGATCTTTGGAATCTCATCAAAGCTAATGCTACCTTCGAGGAACGCGGCCACTGCGACTTCATCGGCTGCGTTCAGCGCGACCGTCCTCGCCCCGCCCGACTCTGCTGCTTCGTAAGCCAGCCGCAGACAGGGAAATTTTTTCATGTCCGGAGGGCAGAAGTCCAGATGCCGCAAATTACCCACCGGGAAGCGCATATCCGATTGAATTCGCTCAGGATAGGTCAAAGCGTACAGAATCGGCAGCCGCATGTCGGTCACAGAAAACTGAGCAAGTATGCTGCCATCAATAAACTCAACCATGGAGTGAATCGTTGACTGCGGATGGACAATCACTTCCACTTTCGCGGAAGCAAGTGAAACAATCTGCATGCTTCGATGACCTCGA
Source organism: uncultured Acidobacteriaceae bacterium (assembly GCA_963841125.1). GTDB lineage: Bacteria > Acidobacteriota > Terriglobia > Terriglobales > Acidobacteriaceae > Sulfotelmatobacter. Next base: position 59,343 of record CAWJBH010000003.1, on the reverse strand, counting down.
AACCTTTATTCATTAACGTCGCCGAATCGATGGTGATGCGCTTGCCCATCTTCCACGTGGGATGATTGAGGGCCTGCTCCACCGTGATGGAGCTGAACTCCGACTGCGGTGTATTCAGAAACGGACCGCCGGAAGCGGTCAGCCAGATGCGTTCCACTTCCTCCATCCGTCCGCCCCGCATGCATTGGTGCACGGCATTGTGCTCGCTGTCGATCGGCAGCAGCGGCTTGCCCTGGCGGCGTGCCTCCGCAGTGATCAATTCGCCCGCAGCGACCAGACATTCCTTATTGGCTATGCCGACACTCTTTCCTGCCTTTACGGCTTCGTACGTGGCCTCAAGCCCGGCTACGCCCACGATGGCGCTCACCACGAAGTCGGCCTCTTTATGGGTTGCGACCTTCACCGTGCCCGCCGCTCCATAGCACGACCTCGACATCGTTCAGCCCGGTCTGCTTCAGACGCGCACGCAGCATATCGGCGTCAGGCTCCGCCGCGATCGAAAGCATGCGGGGCCGCCAGCGCCTCGCCTGCTCAAACGCTCCCTCCAGATTGCCGCCCGCCGCTAGCGCGACGATCTGAAAGCGCTCGGGATAGGACTCGGCCACACTCAACGTGCTGCGGCCGATGGACCCGGTCGATCCCAGAATAGCTATACGTTTCATGCTAAATAAGCTCGCAGGACTGAGCTTCTATTTTACGCGCTACCAGGGCCGTGCGGGTGGGAAGACTGCTGCCGCGTAGTACCACAACAGGGGCGCTGCAAAGAGCAGGGCGTCGATGCGGTCCAGCATGCCGCCGTGGCCGGGAAGAATCGCTGCCGGAGTCCTTCACGTCGGCTCCGCGTTTGATCAGCGATTCCACCAGATCACCCAGTTGAGCCGCGATGTTCAGCGCCACCGTCAGCAGGATGATCGGCCACAGTTCGGGCTTCTCCAGCCGAACAGGCCGTCGTGGCGCTCGATCAGTCGCAGGCGCAGCAGGAACGAACTGACCTGCAGGGCGTAGGTGAACAGCAAGGTTCCGACCACCAGGCTTGCAGCTAACGAAGCCGCCGCGCCCTCCCAGGTTTTCTTCGGACTGATGCGCGGCGCCATCAGATGCCGTCCTACGGAGCGGCCCACAAAATAAGCGAAAATGTCTCCCGCCCAAACCACCAGAAGCAGGTAGAGCAGCCAGAACGCTCCCGCCCATTGTTGGCGAAGCTGCACCAGCATGGCCATAGGCAGCCCGATATAAACGAAGGCGAACGCCGAGGCCGCGGCCGCCGGATACGCACCGCTCATCTGTGCCCGCCGCATGGCGATGGTCAGAAAGACGAATGGAGCGATGGCGCAGGCAAATCCCAGCCCGAGGACGAACTTCAGCGCGGAGAGTTGCGGAGTTTCGCCGGCCGCGCCCGCCGCCAGCAAAAGGAATAACAATCCCACGAAGAGATAAGTTGGCAGGCGCAGCGGCTGCACGCCATAGGATTCGGTGAGCTTCAGGAATTCCTGCACGGTGACCAAGGCCACCGCTGCCGCAAAGACGGCCAGCACCGGCACCGGAGCGCGCAGCACCAGCAACATCACAATCGGGATCAGGACGACCGCGGTGGCGATGCGCTTCAGCAAGGCAGCTTCGATCTTACACAATCTTTGTCATTCCGAACCGGGCTGAAAGCGCGGTGAGGAATCCGCTGTTGCACTCTCCACGTAAGCCGAGAGCTTACTTGTGCGTCTTCACCGGCTCGGGTTGCGCATGCGCCGCACCATGGTTCAGCCCGCCATAGCGGCGCTCCCGCTTCTGATACTCGGCAATGGCTTCCAGCAGATGCGCGCCGCGGAAATCCGGCCACAATGTCGGCGTCACATAAATCTCGGCGTAAGCCAACTGCCAAAGCAAAAAATTGCTCAGGCGCATCTCGCCCGAGGTGCGCACAACGAGGTCAGGATCAGGCAAGTTCCGCGTGTAAAGATGTTCGCCGACCATGTCTTCGTCGATGCGCAGGTGTTCAATGCCGCCGTTCTGCGCCGCCGCGTTGACCATCGACTGGAACGCGTCCACCAGCTCGCTGCGTGCACTGTAGTTCAGCGCCAGCGTCAGCACCGTTCCGCTATTCTGCGCCGTACTCGTGCGCGCCCACTCCATGCGCTCCTGCACATCGACGGGCAGTTGCTGCTGCCGCCCGATGTATTCCAGGCGAATATTATTCTCGTTCAGCGTGGGCACTTCCGCCTTCAGGTAGCGGCTGAGCAAGCCCATCAGGAAGTCAACTTCGCTCTTGGGACGCTTCTTCCAGTTTTCTTCCGAGAAGGCATAGAGCGTCAGCGCTCCAATGCCGATACGCGCCGCCGTCTCCACCGTCGAGCGCACCGCGGCGACTCCGGCGCGGTGACCGGCCACGCGCGGCATGTGCCGCCGTTTCGCCCAGCGACCGTTGCCGTCCATGATGATGGCGATGTGTTTCGGGAGCCGCTCTGGATCGAACTGCCGGTAGATTTCAGCTTCCTTGCGATCCAGCCCGGCGGGAACCTTGTGCTGCAAAGTGATCCCTTTCGGATTGAGGCTAACATGGGCAGGAACGGGGTTGCAATGACGCGCAGGGAACGCTGGGAGGTGCACAACGGTATGAGTACGAGGTCGGGAAGGGCATGGCTTCAGCCGTTTTGCCCTGAGCCAATGAGACTCGCGCCTTAGCCTTCTGAAGGTTACGGGCGCTGTCGGCATTCGCGGGCGAGGGCGCCCGCGCCACATAAGCTACTTGGCCTCTTCCGGCACGATCTTCAGCTCCAGCTTCTCCGTATGCCGCAGCACAGTAAGCGTGCAACTCACGCCCGCGGGGATGTCCGCCAACACACGGTGCAGATCATCGACCCCCGCGACGGGATGGCCTTCCAGCGCAACAACGATGTCGCCATCCCGCAGCCCCGCCCGCTTCGCGGGACTATTTTCTTCGACCGACAAGACCAGCGCGCCCGATTCTTTCGCCAGATCATAGAAGCGCACCACGCGGCGATGCACCGGCACCGTCTGCGCCGAGACTCCGATGAAGCTGCGGCGAATGCGGCCGTCGCGCAGCAGGCGGCTGGCTACGAACTTCGCCGTATTGATTCCGATGGCGAAACAGATCCCCTGCGCGGGCAAAATAGTAGCCGTATTCACTCCCACTACGCGCCCCGCGGAATCCACCAGCGGTCCGCCAGAGTTGCCTGGATTGAGCGCGGCGTCGGTCTGGATCACGTCGTCGATCAAGCGTCCAGAATACGACCGCAACGAACGTCCCAGCGCGCTCACCACACCCGCCGTCACAGTCGATTGAAATCCGTAAGGGCTGCCGAGGGCGATCACAAGTTGCCCTACGCGAAGTTGTTGCGAATCGCCGAGTGCAGCGGCGGCCAAGCCGGGTTCGTCCACACGTATCACTGCGAGATCGCTTGCTGGATCGTCCCCGATCGAAGTCGCGGGCATGCGGCGGCCATCAGATAGAGTTACATCGATGCGGCTGGCATCATGCACAACATGGCTGTTAGTGAGAATCAGGCCGTCGGGAGTGAATACGAACCCCGAGCCTCCGCCCCGCCGTTCACGCGGTTCGCCAGCGCGGGCGCGGCCAGCAGCCTGATGCACTTCAATGTTCACCACCGCGGGGCTAACGTGATCTACTGCGCCTGTGACTGCACGCGAGTAGGCGTCGAGCAGAGAATCGTCGCCATTCGGAATCCCCGCCGCTAGTCCCGTTCCAGCGGACGGTTCAGAAAACTCGTTTCCCAGTTTTTCCAGATGCATGGTCGATAGATGCGCATCACGGGCTGGCGGATTCTTGCTGCCGCTAGGTGTATGCGAGAACACGAGAGTGCGGACGGTATGGGTGGAAACGAAGGATGGTTGCATTCTCCTTAGTCGAGGTGCGGTTCGGGCGTATGTGGTCTCTAGTGCCGAGACTGTTGGGAACGGCTCGCGCAGTACCAGGCAAGGTTGAGGACGAGCACCCGAGGAGCGGCCTTCGCGACACTCGAAGAAGCCAGAGCTTGGTTCGATCAGGAGTTTAAGATCAAGGAGGTTGAGCGTGCTCTGGATCGCGAACCTTTAAGAATCGTCTTTTGCCGCGCCTTGCAAGGAACCCAGGGCATCCGTCTGCTCATCCCTGACGACTTCGCAGCCGGGGCTCACCTGCAATCACTAACCGCAGCTCACAGCCCTCACGCTGTTGAGGACCAGGATTTCGTCGATGCGGTGTCTTGGTTGCAATGAGCACCCGATGCGTGCGCGTGATTATTGTGGGATGGCGACTGCAGCGGTCTTGAGCAAAAAAGCCGGGACCAAGTTCGGTCCCGGCTTTGAGTTGGCTGGTTGCCCGGATAAACTTTGTTGCTTACGCGGTCCTTCGCGGCCGCACCGTCAAGTCCCGCACCTGGGTGAGGATGCTCGACATCTGCATCCCATTCAGCTGCGACACAAACGGCAGAATCTCTGCGATGAACTGATCTTTCATCAGTTCGCTGATTTCGTCCTGACGGTTCTTCTCCCCGCCACTGAGCAGTTCCGGCACGGTCACCTCCAGGGCTCGCGCCAGCCGTTCCAGGGACGACAGCGTAGGCGTAGCTTTCTCGTTTTCGATCTTGGAAACGTAAGTCCGCGGCACGGACATGCGTCCCGCCAGTTGCCGCTGACTCAACCCGCTGCGCAAGCGCAGCGAGCGGATCGATGTTGCCAGGTTCAGATGCCCACGGCCCATTCCAGGCATGGGCATCATCACCGGCGGTACCATCACCACCGGTTCGGGCTCGGGTTCCTCGTCCAGGGACGAGTGGCAGCGCCGGCAATTGTTATTGACCGTACGGAATTGAACCAGCAGGCAATGATCGCAACGGACGACTTCCCTAGAATCTACTGGGGCAAGAGTCGTGGCCATCGGGTTGTGGGAGTGCCAGAGCCGGCTACTCCTGAAAACTACGCAACGGAACCTGAAATCTGGGAGAGGTTCCGAGCACAGGGGCTAATCTGCGGTACAAGGCCTGTGGATGTCAAGGTTAAAATGTATAAAGCCGCGAATCTTGGCGAAAAGCGAAAACCCGCAGAGGACAGGGCAAACAGCATGATTGATCGCGAGACCGCGTGGTGTTTACTAACTGAGTTCACTCAGTCCGAAAGTTTGCGCAAGCACGCGCTGGCAGTTGAGGCGTGTATGCGCGCATGTGCCCGAAAGTTCGCCGGTTCGTATCAGGGCATGCCTTCAGGCGTGCCGCAAGGCGGCCACAAGGAATCCGGGGCTTCAGCCCCTGAGGGAATGAGCGTAGAAGATCTGTGGGGCATCGTCGGACTCATCCACGACTTCGATTACGAGAAATATCCCAGCCTCGAAGACCATCCCTACAAAGGCAACGAGATTCTGAAGCAGCGCGGATGGCCTGAAGTGATTGCGCGAGCCATCATGTCGCACGCTGAATACACGGGCGTAACCCGCGACACGCCGATGGAAAAAGCTCTGTTCGCCTGCGACGAGCTCGCTGGATTCATCACCGCCGTCGCTCTAATCAAGCCGGGAAAGTCCCTGGCCGAGGTCGACACAAAGTCGGTGCGCAAGCGGATGAAGGACAAAGCCTTCGCCCGCAAGGTGAACCGCGACGACATCGTCAACGGCGCTGCCGACCTGGGTGTGGAACTCGATGAACATATCGCCTTCTGCATCGAAGCGCTGCAGGGAATTGCCGGCAAGCTAGGACTGGATGGCAGCGCGGCGAAGGTGGTCGGATCAACTTAGGGCGAAGTTCCGGCAACTGCCGGGGTCGAGTTCGTTCCCAACTGAATTAATTCATAGCGCTCGGGCGGGACTGGCCCGATGGCAAACGGCAGAGGGCCCAAGTCGGAGGAGAAAAAGCCCGCGCCCAGCTTGCCTTGCGCGGCTGTGATGCCTAGACGCATAGGAACTTGAATCACATCGCGCGAAGCCACGAACCCCGGACGTACTTCGAACAACAATCTATCTCCCGCCGTGGCGATGAAATCCCCTGGGCGGCGTGGCGGGTCATTCACTACCACCGCTCGCGCCCCAAATGACTCCATGTAATATTGGAATCCCCAGTGCCCCTGGAACCAGACCGTGCCGGGCTGGTTGCGAGTCTTTTGCTCCATCAGCGCGGCTGCGGTTCGCGCCGAACTCGCCAGTTCTGTGTCGGCCCACGTGAGCCAGAGCGATACCGCACCCGCCACGGCGAGCGGAATGGCCAACATCGCGAGGCGCCACCGGGTCGAGTTGTCGCGTAGCGCATCGACGCGTCGCGCGAGCAGGATGCCGGTGGCCGGAATCAGCGGCAGCACGGAACGTGCGTTGATCGCCCAGTTCAAGAAACCGGTGAAAGTAAATGTTCCAAAGACCCAAAGCATCAACAAAAGGGAGTCGGCGTCTTTCTGTTTCCAAGTGTCCGCGGCCGCGAGCGCAAGCACTGAAAATCCAGCGGCAATAAAGAGCGTCAACTGAATGCCGACCAGAAACCAGCGTCCGTAAAAGTCGAACGGCCAAAGCATTTCGCCGATGCCGATTCGTCCAGTACTGATGAGAAACCCAGCTACTCCGCTCGCGATGCCGACGATGAGAATTTTCATGCGCGGCCACAGGACTGGGGCGAGGGTCAGGGCGGGCAGTGTCAATCCACCAACAAAGCTCAGATCAATCAACGTTTTTGCCAGCGTGGAACTTTGTCTCGCCTGCCGAACGCCAGCGGACATGTGAGCGGCCTCCGAAATCATGCGGAGCCCGTAGACAGCCTTTGTCCAATGCTGATATCCGGTCAGAACTGCGATGGGCAGCAGCAGGTACCAGGCCCAGCTTCCAACGCGGCGCTGCCTAACCAACGCATACGCTGCCAGCAGTGGGATCAAGGCGATCCCAAAATACTTTGTCAGTGCGCACAAACTGATCAGCAGCGCGGAAATGGCCAAATAATGCGGTTTCGATGGCTCAATCCCTTCGATCCAGAAGATGATCGCCCAAAGCCAAAGCGCCAGCATCAACGTGTCGCACATCACGCTGTTGGCAGAAACGAGAAACACCGGCGTGAGCAAGGTGGCTGCGGCCGCCAGCAGCGGCGAATCCGTAAACCGCTGCGCCAGTCGATAGGTACCCAATACCACGGCCACAGCGGGCAGCAGGAAAGCGAAATGCAACGCCCGCTCCGACCATCCGACGACGCTGGCAGCGGCTGCGATGTAATAAGCGGCGAGCGGAGGATTCTTGGTTTCGTACGCCATGGGTACGGCATCAAGGAACCAGTTCACTTTGAATCCGTAGGGATCAAGCGGGCGGTGGGTAATCTGCCGCGCAACATAAACAAACAAAGGGTCATCGACATTGAAAGCCTTGCCGGAAAATGGCAACAGGCACGCGACCACGGCTACCGCAAGAATTATGTAATGAACGTGCTCAGGTTTGCGTTGGACGTTGTCGGTAGGCCGTGCCATCAGGAGTGCAGCAAGAGTAGATTCGGATGAATCTGATGTCAATCTGCGGCCCTATTGGTTCCGTCCCAAGATTCGAATCAATCGTGCGATATTTTGCCGCGCTCATCCCACCTCGGATTCAGACTTGCTATCCAATTTTGAATTGCGCGGTCTATCGCATTGATCACGACGGGATGGCTCCGGGTGGCTCCCTACTTTTGGCCGCCCGGAGTCACTGCGTCGATACAGGAATCGATGGAGGCCGTTCCATGCGTCTGCACAAGTCTACGTGTGTGGTGTTGGTCGTTGGTGCCTTGCTGAGCGCGGTAGCTTCGGCTGCATGGAGCAACGCGAAAAAGGGTGATCTCACGGCGAAAGCGGATGGTGGGAAAATCCCGATTACGACTAAGTCAGCTGAAGCAAGAAAAGAATTTCTGCTGGGCCGCGAGCTTTCCGATCGACTGCTCGCACAGGATTCGCTTCAGCATTTTGATAAAGCCATCGCGCTTGACCCGGGCTTTGCTTCCGCGGAATTGGCTCGCGCGAACAGCTCCCCGACGACGAAGGAATTCTTCGATCACCAAAAGAAAGCGATGAGCTTCGCCGGTAAGGTTTCGGAAGGGGAGAAACTTCTCATCCTTGCGAATGACGCGGGCGTAAACGGCGACGTGGTGAAGCAACAGGAGTATCTCGAGAAGTTGGTGGCGGCCTACCCGAATGACGAACGCGCGCAGTTCAACCTTGGCACTTACTACTTCGGGCAGCAAGAGTTCGAGCATGCAATCGATCATTTCAAGAAATCGACAGCGCTGGCGCCGGATTACTCGCCGACCTACAACATCCTCGGCTATGCCTACCGGCAGCAGGGTCGTTTTGCGGAAGCTGAGTTGGCGTTCAAGAAGTACATCGAACTGATTCCCAACGATCCCAATCCCTACGACTCTTACGCAGAATTGCTGTTGAAGATGGGCCGGTTTGACGATTCGCTCACGCAGTATCGCAAGGCGCTCTCGATCGATCCCCACTTCGCTGCCTCTCGGTTCGGGATTTCGGCAGATGAGATGTATCTGGCTAAGCCGGAAGAAGCGACGGCCGAACTGCAGAAAATGGTGGACAATGCCCGCAATGACGGTGAACGTCGAACTGCATTTTTCGGCATGGCTGTCGTTGCTGCAGATAGCGGCAAACTGGGCGACGCGCTGCACGCGATGGATAAGGAGTATGCCGTCGCAGAAAAGAAAAACGATGTGGCGTCAATGGCCGCAGATCTTCAGGCTAAAGGGAATATCCTGGTTGAGATGTCGAACTACGAGGAAGCAACGCGCCAGTTCGAGCGTTCGCTTCAGCTAGTTCGGGCATCGAGTCTTTCCCAGGACATCAAAGATAACGCGACGCTGCTTCACCATTTCAACCTGGCTGGCATTGCCGTTGCAAAGGGAGACTATGCGGCAGCGAGAACTCACGCCGCGGAATTCCGGAAAGGTGCGGAGGCCGGCAAGAACCCGTTCCAACTAAGACAGACCCACGAGTTGACCGGCAGGATTGCGCTCGGCGAGAAGGACAACGACACGGCCATCGCGGAACTTCAGCAGGCGAATCTGCAAGACCCTCGGAATTTGTATCGCTTGAGCCTGGCTTATGAAGGCGAGGGCGACGGCGCAAGGGCGAAGGAGTTCGTGGCGAAAGCAGCTGGATTTAATTCATTGCCACAACTGAATTATGCCTTCGTTCGAACCAAGGCTCAGAAAATGGCTGGACTGTAGACATAGACAGCTGGCCGAGGATGCTCAGACTGTAGTTGTGAGGCACGACTACCTGAGTACCTCGGCTACCCTTCCAGTCGCGATCAGTTCCGCGAGCCGGGCGAAGTCTTTGTACATGACGCGGTCCTTCTCCATCGTGGGACACACCGACCGGATTGCCGCATGCGCCGCCTGTCCGCGTTTCGAACTCTTCAGCGGAGCGAGGAAGTCGATCGCCTGGGCCACGGCCATGGCTTCGATCGCCAGAACGTTGCGCGAGTTTTCGACAATGCGCTTCAGCTTGATCGCCGCCGTCATGCCCATGGAGACGTAGTCTTCCTTGTTGCCCGAGGTTGTAATCGAATCCACTGACGCGGGATGAGCCAGCACCTTATTCTCGCTGACCAGCGCCGCTGCCGTAACCTGCGGCATCATGAAGCCGGAGTTCAGCCCTGCACCCTCTGCCAGGAACGGCGGCAAACCCTCGCTCAGAGCGGGATTCACCAGTCGCTCGATCCGGCGCTCGCTGATGCCCGCCAACGCACTCAAGGCGATGCCCAGAAAATCCAAAGCAAACGCAAGCGGCTGGCCGTGAAAGTTTCCTCCCGAAATCACATCGCCTTTGAGATTCTTCGCGTCAGTGATGAAGACCAAAGGATTATCCACCGCGGAGTTCGCCTCGGTTTCAAACACTTCGCGGCAGTATGCCAAGGTGTCGCGCACCGCACCGTGCACTTGTGGGATGCAGCGCAGGGAATAAGCGTCCTGCACGCGGCCGCACGAGCGATGCGATTCGCGGATCTGGCTGCCTTCTAGCATCTTTCGCAGGTTCGCAGCCGTCTTCATCTGTCCGTTGTGCGGGCGAGCTTTGTGGATGCGTTCATCAAAGGCGGTGTCGGTGCCCTTCAACGCGTCGCAGCAGAGTCCGCCCAATACGTCGGCGGAATCCACTAGCGTCTCGGCCGCAAGCAGCGCGAGCGTACCCACCGCGAGCATGCCTTGGGTCCCGTTGATCAGCGAGATGGATTCCTTCGCTTCCAGCACTAGTGGCTTGACCTGCGCCAGTTTCAGCGCGTCGGCGCTGGGAATGCGACCGCCTGCGGCGTCGACGCATTCGCCCTCCCCGATCAAAGCCAGCGCCAGATGCGCCAGCGGAGCCAGATCGCCGCTCGCGCCCACGCTGCCCTGCGATGGCACAAAGGGCATGACGCCGCGGTTCAGCATCTCGCAAAGCGTGTCGATGACCACAGCGCGCACGCCCGAATATCCTTTGGCAAGGGAGTTGGCCCGCAATAGCATCATGGCGCGGGTTTCCGGCAGGGAGAGCGGTTCGCCGACGCCGGCTGCATGCGAACGCACCAGGTTGACTTGCAGTTCGCGAATCTGATCGCCAAAAATGCGCACGTCGCTGAGTTTGCCCACACCGGTAGTGATCGCGTAAGCAAGTTTGTTGCTGGCCACAATCTCGTCGACCACCGCGCGCGCCCGATCCACGGCCTCGCGCGCGTCAGCGGATAGGAGCACGGGGCGGCGTTCGTTGATCTCGGCGACTTCGCGTACTGCTTCCAGCGTGAGATCGTTACCGTTGATATGAAGTGCGTTCAAATTAGTTTCCAGCCTCTGGTTTTCAGTTTCTAGCGACCGGATTGAACCTTCCCGATCGCCTCGCGAAAAACCTTCATATACTTTCCAGGCAGCACGGCGATTTTCATTTCTTTGTCCGTGACGATGTGTGTGGTCTCGCCTTCCGCCAGCAGAGTGCCGCATTCCAAGCGGCGCAATTCGTAACCAAAGTGGATCACCGACTCGCGCACATTCAACAATGTCGTGCGGACCTTAACTTCTTCGTCATACAGCACCGGCGCCCGGTAGCGGCATCTGGCCTCGGCGACGGCGATGAAGCAATTGTCCTGGCTCTCCATATCGCGATAGGAAAAGCCCATCTGTCTTAACAATTCGACGCGGCCCACCTCGAACCAGATGAAATGGTTGGAATGGTAAACCACTCCCATCTGATCGGTCTCCGCATAACGCACGCGCAGGCGGGTCTCGTTGACCGCCTGCGGATTCACTTCCCGTCGATGGTCCGAATTCATTTCCCCGTCCACACCGGTTTGCGCTTTTCAAGAAACGAAATAATACCCTCGCGGAAGTCAGCAGTGGCGCGTATTGCGGCATTTTCCCGTACCGCGGCTTCAATCTGTGTGTCCAGTTCAGCGCGAGCATGATCGCTCAGCAGTTGCTTGGTCGCGCGCAACGAGGCGGGGCTGTTCTCCATCAACAGTCCCGCCAATTCCCGTGCCCGCGGCATCAGCGTTTCCGGCGCAACGATTTCGTTGATCAATCCCATGCGCATTGCCTCCTCCGCGCCGATAATTCTGCCGGTCAGTAGCAGATCGCGAGCGTGCTTCTCTCCAACTTGGCGAAGCAGAAACGTGGAAACAATGGCGGGTACAAAGCCGATGCGCACCTCGGTATAGCCAAACTTGGCTTCTGGCACGGCCAGCGTGAAGTCGCACAGCAAGGCTAGTCCGGTACCTCCAGCGATGGCCGCGCCATTCACCGCTGCAATCGTGACTTTCGGAAATTCGTAAAGCGAACGGAACAGGCGGACCATCGTCTGCGAATCCTGCAGGTTCTGCTCGGGCGACCGGCCAATCAGCGTTTTCAAGTTCTCCAGATCCATGCCCGAGGAGAAAGCCTTGCCCGCGCCCGTCACAATGAGCACAATCGTGTCGGAGGTCTCCACTTCTTTCAGCGCGCGCAGCAGATCATCAATTAGTTCGAAGCTGATAGCATTACGCTTATCAGGACGATTCAAGGTGATGGTTGCAACCGCGGAATCGTATGCGAGCTGAATTGTCTTATAGTTCATAGTCTATAAATCGTTCTCGTCGTCGATAGAGTTCGAGTACCTTGCTCCCATTTCAGCCGTCGCGCGCAGCAGTGTGTCCAGAGACTTCAGAGGCGGCAACTCCGCGCCGCGCTGCTTTAAGGTCTCAATCACCTTCTCCGTCGCGATATTACCGACCAGCGCGTCTTGCGCAAACGGGCAACCTCCGAGGCCACCCAGTGCGGAATCAAAACGGCGGCAGCCTGCATCGTAGGCCGCAAGAAGTTTTTCCGCGGCATGTTCGGGACGGCTATGCAGGTGCACGCCGATTTCCAGATAATCGTACTTCGCCATCACCGCGCCCACCACTTCGTTGATCTGCTGCGGAGTGGCCATCCCAACCGTGTCGGCGAGCGAAATCATGCGCAGGTTATCAACTTCCATCAGCGAAATGGCTTCAATCACTTCCTCCACATTCCAAAGATCGCCATACGGATTGCCAAACGCCATCGAGATGTAAACAACAACGTCGAGCGCGGCATCGTCAGCCTTCTTCTGGATCGTCTCCAGTTCGTCGAGCGCGTCTTCGGCCGACTGATTCTGGTTCTTCCGCAAGAAAGTTTCTGAGATGGAATACGGAAATCCCAGCGTGTGAATCGCGTGCGTCCCAATGGCCCGCTGCGCGCCTTTCTCATTGACCACGATGCCGATGATCTCCACGTCGTCAGGCGGATCGAGTTCCTTCAACACCTCTTCCGAATCCGCCATCTGCGGCACAGCCTTTGGCGACACGAACGACACCGCGTCAATGTGCTTGAATCCGGCGCTGACCAAAGCCTGCAAATAGGCCCGCTTGATGTCAGGCGGAATCTGCCCCTTCAGCCCCTGCCAGGCATCGCGCGGACATTCGATCAGCTTTACGGACTCGGACATTCATTCACCACGGAGACACGGAGGCACGGAGATCGGGAAATCAAAGAACCTTTCGAACGATTCCGCCACGAGCGAGGACCGAAACATTGAAATTCAGAATCAGTCCAACCCTCTGGCCGGTCAGTTTTAAGTATGTCAGAAGCTGCGCTTCGTGAACTGGCAGGATGTGCTCGACGCACTTGAGTTCCAAGACAATCGTATCCTCAATAACAAGATCGATCCGATACCTACAGTCGAGACCTACTCCCTTGTAGCGCACCGGCAATGGCATCTGCCGTTCAAACTTCAAACCCCGGAGATGCAGTTCATGGCAGAGACACTCTTCATAGGCGGACTCCATAAGGCCGGGGCCAAGCTCTCGATGGACTTCAATCGCAGCGCCGATGACCTGCTCGGTTAACTTCTCATGAAGAAGTTTGCTCCGTGCCTCCGTGTCTCCGTGGTGAATCATGTTTGCAGCACTCCCACCTTGAACTCGGGCACATCCGGATTCAAAGCGGCGGCCTCCAGGGCCTGTGTAATGGCCTCTCGCGTCTCAACCGGATCGATGATCTTATCGATCCACAACCGGGCTGCGCCGTAACGTGGATCGGTCTGCTCATCGTAAGTGCGCTTCGTCGATTCGTACAACTCTTTCCTGTCTTCGTCACTCAGCTTTGTCCCGCCGCGTTCCAGTTGCTTCACCTTAACCTCGACCAAAGTTCCCGCCGCCGCATCGCCGCCCATCACGGCGTAACGCGCCGTCGGCCACGCAAAAACGAATCGCGGATCGAACGCCTTGCCGCACATCGCATAGTGTCCCGCTCCGAACGATCCTCCCACAATCACGGTGATCTTCGGGACCACGGAATTCGACACCGCATTCACCATCTTCGCACCAGCTTTGATGATGCCGCTCCACTCCGCGTCGCGCCCCACCATGAATCCGTTCACGTCGTGGAAAAAAATCAGCGGGATCAGGTTCTGGTTACAGTCCATGATGAAGCGCGCTGCCTTCTCCGCCGATTCCGTGTAAATCACGCCGCCGAACTCGATTCGCTTGTGCCCCTCGTGGTCGGTTTGCTGAACGTGCAGTTTCTGATTCGCTACAATTCCCACGGCGAACCCGCCGATGCGTCCATAACCGCAAATCACCGTCTTGCCATATTCCGCTTTGTATTCGTCGAAGCGGCTGCCGTCGAGCACGCGCGCCAGAATCTCCTTCATGTCGTAAGGGCGAGCTGGCGAAGAATCGTAAATGCCGTAAATCTCTTCGGCCGCCAGCGCCGGCTCGACCGGCTGCTTGCGGTCCCACGGCGACTGGCGCCGGTATCCCCATTTTTCGATGATCGATCGAATACGCGCCACGCATGCCGGATCATCGGGTTCACGGAAGTCCACGGTGCCGCTGATGCCTGCGTGCATCGCTGCTCCGCCCAACTCCTCCGCCGAAACTTTCTGACCAATCGCCGCTTGCACCAGCGCCGGCCCGGCCAGAAATAATCCGCTGCCATCGGTCATCAGGACGTGGTCGCACATCACCGGCAGATATCCGCCTCCAGCCACGCACATTCCCATGATGGCTGCGATCTGTGGAATCCCTAGAGCTGACATGACGGCGTTATTGCGGAAGACGCGGCCGAAGTCGTCCGTGTCGGGAAATACATCCTCCTGCAACGGCAGAAACACGCCCGCAGAGTCCACGAGATAGATCGTGGGAATACGGTTCTCGATCGCAATGTTCTGCGCGCGAATCACCTTCTTCGACGTCATCGGGAAGAACGCTCCCGCCTTCACGGTAGCGTCGTTCGCGATGATCATCACCATGCGCGTCTGCACGCGCGCCAGGCCCGTAATCACTCCCGCAGCCGGCGCGCCGCCCCACTCTTCATACATCCCGTGAGCCGCGTAAATTCCCAGCTCGAAGAAAGTTCCAGCGTCCACCAGCAGTTCAATACGTTCCCGCGCGGTGAGTCGCCCTTTGCCGTGCTGGTTTTCGATAGCTCTAGCACCGCCGCCCTCGAAAATCTTTTCACTCTCATTGCGCACCTGAGACATAAGGTCGGCAAGAAAACGCATGTTGGCTTCGAATCGTGCCGACGTGGCATCGACCTTCGTCGTCAAGGACGTTCGCCGGCTGGGACGAAAGATCGGTGGGGGCTTCGTTGCGATCAGCCATGGTCTTGAATGAAGAGAGCGGACTGATTACGGTATACCACTCCGAGCAGAAACGCGCAACGCGCAATGGCACATGCAGAGCGTAAGAGGATTCTTCTAGTCGGGTTTTCGCGACTGGTCGGTTACTGAGAAATGTCTACTGAGGACTTGGATGTCTAAAGTAGACTTGACAGGTCGAATGTACTTTAACGGAAGCCGGGAGCCCGATGCCGGCAGCCTAAGCCGCCTCTCCATCCACTCCGCCAGCCGGCAGCCATCTTCCTCCAGCAGAAAACTTCCCACGCCAAAACATTCCCCGAAGATGCGATGCGATTCCTCATCGCGCGCAGCGCGCGAAATCCATTGCTTGCCCACCTGGTATTGCGATGCGGTGAACCATCTCTGCGGCAATACTTCCACGAGCCCCGCCTGTAGATAGAAGACAAAGAGTGCGAATGCCGGATCGTCATTCGACATCGCCTTGTAACTGGTGGGACGATCAGCTTCGTCGACCGTCGCCAGTTCCGGCGGTACATCGATCTTGTGCATGCCCGGGCCCAGCGTGAGCGGCACCTCAAACTCCGCGATCGGCGGGGTCTTGGCATAGATGCGGTCGGAAGATTGCTTGAACCACCCGGCAATCTCAGCCAGATCGAACGCCTGAAGCTGATCCGGATCGAAACAAAGCGAATCGAATGCTGCGTCCCTCCGGACACCAGATCCCAAGACGCTGGGGCGACATCACAAACGGCCGGCAGTAGGTATTCAGCGCGAGTCGTGGCTTGTCCGGTTCCTGCTCCAGCGCCAGCGAGACCACATAGGCGACCGGTCCCTGGTCGCCGTGATGGGTCCAAACGAAACGCTGCCGCGACGGCGATCGGAACGCGGGGAAGGTCTTCCAATACCAGGGCGCTGGGCCAATGGTGCGCTGCAAGTTGTTGCCGGATGCTGGTTAAATTCGGAGTGGGCATCGAAGGAATTGAGTAATTGTGTGATCGAGTAATTGGGCAATTGAAAATCTTGGGCGTTTCAATTACAAAATTACCCGATCGCTCAATCACTCGATACTCTTGCTCAATCAGCGGGCACGCCGGCGCCTTTCACGTTGGCGCGAATGAATTTCACGATGTCATCCATGGCGGTGCCGGGCTGGAAGATGGCGGCCACGCCGAGCTTCTTGAGCGCATCGATATCCTGATCGGGAATGATTCCGCCGACCAGCACCAGAACGTCATCCATCTTGTTCTGCCTGAGCAGGTCCATCACCCGCGGCACGATGGCATTGTGGGCGCCGGAAAGAATCGACAGCCCGATCACCTGCACATCTTCCTGCAGCGCGGCGCTGACGATCATCTCCGGAGTCTGCCGCAAGCCCGTATAAATCACTTCCATGCCGGCAGTCGCGCAGCGCGCGCGCAATCACCTTGGCGCCGCGGTCATGCCCGTCGAGTCCGGGCTTTGGCCACCAACACGCGAATCTTGAGATCAGCCACTGCCATTCATTTAACCACAGAGGCCGCCGGGGCGCACAGAAGCCTGCGGTTCCCGCGTGACTAAAGAGTCTTGATGTCGAGACTCCTGCCACAAATACCAGCACGCCACGCTGCGGTAAGGCTCCCAGCGCTTTGCGATCTTCTCCATCTGCTCCGGAGTGGGCAGCTTGATCTTCCGCTCGCGTTTTTTCTTGGCGGCCGCGGGTTTCTTCGCCAGCTTTTTCGCAGCCGTGGCGCGCTGCATGCTCTGCTGAACATTGCTCCGAAGGTCGAGATAGTGTTTGTGCATCGCCATGCGCACGCCGAAATCGCCGGTCGGCAGCACGTTCTCGCGCTTTAGCGAGAACATCAGAAACATCTGCGCGGTCCATACGCCGATGCCCTTCACCTGGATCAGATGCTCGATGACTTCCGCATCCGGCAGCCAGGGCAGGCGCGCGAAATCCAGCATTCCGCTCGAGGTTTTCGCCGCCAAGTCTTTCAAGTAAGCTGATTTCTGCTTCGACAGTCCCGCGCCGCGCATCTGTTCGTCGCTCAGTTGGAGGATTCCCTCCGGCGTGAGCGGTTCGCCCGCCAGCGCGGCAAAGCGCTTGAAGATCGTCTCCGCCGCCTTGCCGTTTAGTTGCTGGTAAACGATTGCTTCCGCCAGGCTGTGAAACTCCGGCGGCCCAAACTGCATGCGGCACGGGCCGATGCGCTCGATGATCGCGCGCATAACCGGGTCGGATTTCTTAAGGTGAGTGAGAGCTTTTCGCATGGCTATCTTTTACCACAAGATCGGTTACCAGGCGAACAAAAACCGAATCTCGACGATAAACCAATTACAGTAACGTCATCTTTGATGACAAGAACATCTCCGTGATCGCCTCCGATACGGGCTCGAGATCGGACGAGTCGCAGGACTGCCCCTGACGTGCGACGATTTCGCCCGAATGTTGTGGTTCGTTTACCACGATACGTCCCTTCCAGGAGGATGAGTGGTTGGGAATCCATGACCATATTCGCCCGTGCGGCGGCCGAGAGAAGGAAACATGGGTGATCGAAGAGTGCCCCGGAGCGCCATCAGACCCGGCGCTGTAGGTGACCAACGTTGTCCGGCGATCCGGGCGCGGTCTGAAAGCCCGCCACGCTAGCTCTGGCGCCGAAGCTTCAGGGCTGGATTCTGGACTTTGGCGTTCCCCGGCGGAAGCTGGAAACCGATCCGCACCCCGCGTGCTCTCTTGGGTATCGTCAATTCCTTCATGGTTGCGATGATATCCAGAATTAGAGAATCGTTCGTGTCCAAACGATCTTCTAGTTCGTCGATCTTGCCAGCGAGACGCCGGTTGGTGGCCAGCATATCGCGCAAGCGCACAAAGGCACGCACCACAAAAACACTCATCTGAACGGCGCGCTCGGAATTCAGCACGGTTGCGGCCATGATCGCTCCATGTTCGGTGAACGCATATGGCGTATAGCGGCGGCCGCCGCGGGTTTTCTTTGAGGTTGCAAATTGCAACCTCAAAGATTCATGTTCCTTCGAGTTGAGTTGAAAGGTGAAATCGGAAGGGAATCGTTCCTTATTGCGCGCGACTTGTTGGTTAAGCCGCTTGACCGTCACTCCGTAGAGTTGCGCGAGGTCGGCGTCAAGGATGACCCGCTGATGGCGAAGAAACAAGATGCGCGATTCCACCGCAATTGCGGGAGTCCCGCGGCCTTTCGGCATCCTGAGCAGCGTTGCGTTTTTTCGTGTTTTCATTTGAGGTCACAGTCGCTGACCTCAATCATAATCCGAGAAAGGAGCAATACTCTCGTCGATAACCATCCAAACTCTTCCCGCTTCCCATTTTAGTCCGACGGGTCCCCATGATCTCGCCGCTATGTGACGCTCACTTCGGTGTAGGTACCATACACCTCGCGGAGCGCCTCGCAGATCTCGCCCACCGTGGCATACGCGCGCACAGCATCCACAATGTAGGGCATCGTGTTCGCCGGAGAGATATTTCCATTCGTGGCTGCCTTCGGGTCTTGTGCCGCCGCCTTCTTTAGCGCATCGAGCTTGCGCCGCACTTCGTGGTTCGATCGCCGCGCGCGCAACGCTTTCAGTTTCGCAGACTGTTGCCGGGCCACGGCTTCGTCTATGTAGAGAATATGCGGCGACTCTTCTTCGACTACAAACTCGTTTACCCCTACGACGATCTTTTCTTTCGCCTCGGCGGCGCGCTGGTATTGGTAAGAAGCCTCGGCAATTTCTTTTTGCGGATAGCCGCGCTCGATGGCCTTTACCATGCCTCCCATCGCGTCCAACTTCTTAAAGGAGTCGAACGCTCCCTTTTCCATCTCAAGCGTCAAGGCTTCCAGGAAGTACGACCCACCCAAGGGATCGACTGTCTGCGTCACTCCTGATTCATAAGCAATGATCTGCTGCGTGCGCAGCGCAATGCGGGCGGCTTCTTCCGTGGGCAGGGCCAGTGCCTCGTCGTAAGAATCGCAGTGCAGCGACTGCGTCCCCCCAAGCACCGCAGCTAACGCTTGCAGCGCCACGCGCGCAATGTTGTTCATGGGCTGCTGCGCCGGCAGCGACACTCCCGCCGTCTGGGTGTGAAAACGCATCAGCCAGGTGCGCTGGTTCCTGGCGCCGAACCGCTCTTTCATCACTTGCCCCCAAATCTTGCGGGCAGCGCGGTATTTGGCGATCTCTTCGAAGAAGTCGTTGTGCGCGTTGAAGAAGAAGCTGAGGCGTGGACCAAAATCGTCGACATCGAGACCACGCTGCCGTGCCCAATCTACGTACTCGATGCCGTCGTAGAGTGTGAACACCAGTTCCTGCAGGGCCGTCGAACCGGCCTCGCGGATGTGATAGCCACTGATGGAAATGGTGTTGAAGCGCGGCGTGAACTTCGATCCAAACTCGAAAGTGTCGATGACCAGGCGCATCGACGGCGCCGGAGGGTAGATATATTCCTTCTGTGCGATGTATTCCTTGAGAATGTCGTTCTGAATCGTGCCGGAAATCTTTTTCCAGTCCGCGCCCTGCTTTTCTGCGACGACCAGGTACATAGCCCACAGCACCGACGCAGGCGAGTTGATGGTCATCGAGACCGTGGTTTTTTCCAGATCGATGCCGCCGAAAAGAATTTCCATGTCTTCGAGCGAATCGATGGCTACGCCGCACTTGCCCACTTCACCTTCACTGGCCGGGTGATCGGAGTCGTAGCCCATCAACGTGGGCAGATCGAATGCAACGGAAAGCCCGCCGCCGCCGTGCTCGAGCAAATATTTATAGCGCTGGTTGGTCTCTTCGGGTGACGCGAAGCCGGAGAACTGCCGCATGGTGTAGAGCTTGCCGCGATATCCCGTAGCGTGAATGCCGCGAGTGAATGGAGGAGCGCCGGGATATCCCAGATATTTTTCCTCGCTCCAGTCCTCGGGGAGATCGGCCTGAGTGTAGAGGCGGCGAACAGGGACGCCTGATATCGTAGTGAAGCGGGCGTGTCCGTGTTCGTCGAGATTGACGCCGCTGGGCGCGCCAATCGGCCGCTCGGGAGATTTGTCGAGGGTGGGCGCAAGAGTTTTCTCTGCCCACTTCTTCTCGTCTGCGGAGGGATGGCGGTTTTCAAAAACGTCGGCGACGGGACTTTCGGCAACTTGCGGCTTCGACGGCTTCTTCTCAGGCATGAGGACGACCTCAGTGTTCTCTTGTGATGATAGGGAAGTGAGCGCCAGCGGGCAAGTTAGGCGCAGGGCCTCACGCCGACACAGGCCGGCCAGTATCCGGTGGCTGATTCTCATCAGCTTGCCGCAATTTACTCACGTCCGAGGTTACGGTTTCGTTTCCGCCAGTCGCAGGCCAATTTTCTGCATCAGTTCAGGTGACCAGAGCGCCAACTTCTCCTTGGCGCTAGCGTTCGTCTCTGTGGCCGCCCGGTTGTAACTCGCCAGCAACTCCCGCGGGTCAAGCATGCACTCGATCAGCCGCTTGCGGCCGTAACGCTTCTCGATCACGCCTGACATCTTGTATCCCACGGTGTACCAGGGGCCCTGCACGCCGAAGAACGAGTAGGCCTTCTCGTCGATCTTGTCTTTCCCCGCCAGCTTCTGGTCAATGACATCGAGAAAGAACTCTTGAAGGGAACCCAGGTCGTGGTTGAAGTTGGCGAGGTCATGTTCCCAACGCGCATGCTCGTCCGGAGAGCTCGAGGCCTGGGGATCGATATCCGGCCCACCTGCCGCTGCGAGCATGGCAAAGCCCTCGCCGAACGCGCCCATCCACTCGACCGCCGGCTTCACGTTCGCCGGAAGATCTTTCTGCTTTTCATCGGCAAGCGACTCGATGCTGGAATAACCGATGTGGTGCAATTCGTGCGCGACTGTGTTCTCGAACTTTGCTGCCGATTCTTCCGGGTCTAGATAAAGAAAAATCGCCGGGTCACTGGTGGTTTCAAACACGAAACTGTTCGTCTTGGGCTTGATCACCGGAAATACTTTTGCGCGGATATAGGCCTGGTCGGGAAGGTAGGCGAGCACTCGCTCCGCCGATGCAACGAGATCAGCGCGCCACCAGGCATCGAGCGTGTGCCGCAGCGCAGCTGCTTTGCCAGCCAGGTCAGCTGAGAGCACAAACTTCTTGAAATCGTCGTCGGTGAAGTCACGGTTCATGCCAGCTTCGCGCTTTTTTAAGCGGATGTAAGGTTCTGTGGCGAAGAGGCGCTCCCAATCAGCATCGGCGACCGCCGCTCCGGCGGCGTGCTTTTCCAGGATTTCGAGCACTGCATCAGCTTCGTCCGTGTTGAGCTTGAGTTGAATTCGCCCGGCGTCGGGCACTGGCTGAGTGTCTTGCCCGAAGAGAGCGGGCAGAACGCTTAAGGGCAAGAACAGGATGATGGCCAGCGATCGGGACATAGGCATGAACCCCCCAAACATTGGACGCTCTCTGGGATGGAAACGTGAGCCGTTGCCGGTATGTCGTGTCACTGTTACCGCGGCTGCCGGCGCGAGAGTTCCCATGCTTTCGAGTATTTCCATGAGACATAGCCCGCATGGTAGAGGTGCAACAGCAGGCCTTCGCGGCCATCGAGGAATCCGAGGCGAACAAAGTAGTTGTAAGCGAATGTCGCCAGCGGGCGAAGAACGATATTGATGAAGCTGAAGCTGCGATGACCTTTGATGATCGCCAACTGCGCGCCCAGCGACGAATAACGATTCATGTGGCCGAGGTAAAGTGTCAGGTTGGGATAGGTGTAGTGCACCAGCGCGTTCTTGAACTGGCGTGTCGCTTGCGGCGCTTGTCCCGGTAAGGCCGGTTTCAGTTCGCAGCGGTCGTGGGGATCATGGCCGGTTACGAATCCGTGCCCGCGGCGGAACAGGCGCAGCTTGGGATCAGGGTAAAACCCGCCATGGCGCATCCAGCGGCCGAGGAACAAATTCTTGCGCGGGAGCCGATATCCGCTCACGGCGCTGGGGTCGGAGATCGCGGTGCGAATTTCTTCCGCCAGTTCAGGACTAACCTCCTCGTCGGCATCAAGCAGCAGCACCCACTCCCTGGTGCACAAGTCGATAGCGTACTGCTTCTGAGCAACGTAGCCCCGCCATGGTTCGACGATGACTCGCGCTCCCTGCGCACGCGCGATCTCACAAGTGCGATCCTTCGAGCCGGAATCGACGAGCACAATTTCATCCGCCCAGCCGACGCTGGCCAGGGTGCGGCCGATGTTCTGCTCTTCATCCATCGCTACGATGGCCACGGAGATGGTCATAAGAAAAATTGATGATTGTTGATTGCTGATTGAAAGCCAAAATCGAATCAGCATTTCAATCATCAATCAACAATCATCGATCAGCAATTAACTTCTCGGCCACCAGCGTGCGGCCCCGCGCCTCGCAAAGCAGGAACACGGCCAGGATAATCAACTCAGGTTCGATGGGATGGCGGTAGCGGGCGTGGGGGAATACGAAGTAATAAGTCGTGGGATAGATTGCTACGAGCCCCGCGAAAAGCCACGCCCCAGGCCGCTTTTGCCGCAGTGCACGAATCAGTCCCCAGATTGCCAGGATCGACGACGCTAGAAATAGGGAACTGCGGAAGTCCCAGGGAGCAATGCTATCCGTGGGTCTGGGAACGCCGTTCCAGTAATAAAAAAAACGCTTCATGCTAATGACTGCGAATCGCTTCGGGTTCGCGCGAATCCACTCGAATGCCAGCCGCCTGCAGTCGGCCTCGTACCCAATTTCCCCCAGGCGCTGAAACTTCTCAAGCTCAAGCTTATTCAGATTCGGCTGCAGGGTGGCGATCAGCATGCCATCGGCGAGCTTGTTATTGCCGAGACGGAACTGCAGTCCGAAATCGTCGCGAATAAAAACAAAACGACCGAACGCCTCATAGTTCCGCGCCAGCCATGGCGAAAGAACCACAAAGAACACGAACGACGAAAGCAACACACCGGCCACTGATGGGACGCTCTGCCGGTATCTCTGCCGCCACACCCACAGCCCGCAGAACGGCAGAAAGGCGAGCATCGTGGGATTGGCCAGCGCCCCCACGCCCCACAATATGCCGAACAGCATCCATCCCTGCCAACCCGGCCAGCGCTCCAACTCCAGCGTGACCAGAAAGATCAACGCCAACATGAGCGGAGTGAACGTCGTGTCCCATATCCAATGAATCGACCAGTACCAGACATAGGGATTCAGTGCCCAGGCTCGCGCCGACCAGATCGCCACCCGCGCTCCGAAAGTTCTCTGCGCAACTAGATAAACCGGAATCGTTGTGAGCGCGGCGAGCAGGCTGTTGATCGTTAGCAGAACCCACGCCGAAGCGTGGGTGTAGACTCCAAAAATCTTGAAGACCCCGCCAATCAGGTAGGGATAAAGCGGAGGCTCCCACGCGCTGGGGCCGGTATTTCCTCCGTAAGGATTACTGAAACCCTGGCCCAGCGCGATCGACCGGCCCACGCGGCCCATCTCAAAGCCAAAGCCAAAATTATCTTCTCCGGTGCGAGTGTGGTACTGGCGGAAAACGCCGATCGCGGCTACTTGCAGCACGAACGATAGCAGCACCATCCCCAACACCGATCGCGGAACGACACATCGCGAAATGATAGATCGCGAAATGGCGGGCGGTCGTTCCATCACGGGCGAGTTTATCAGGTCTTTGCCGGGCTTGAGGGAGGTGGCCAGACGCGCGACAATTACTGCCGCCCCAATTCATTTCGATTTTTGGGCGGGCGCTACCGGCTTTGCGGAAGGCCCTATCTGAACCTGAACGGCGTGAGTGTTATCAGACTTTGCGGTGTCCACGGAGACCACTTCAAAATTGCCGTTCGAGTCGAGCAGTTGAATGGTTTGCGCGGCCTGGGCGCCGGAAGTGCCGGGGCGCACGGTGTCGGTGGTCACGATGCTCACTCGCAGACCAGAGTCCGGATCGCCGGGGTCCGCCCGCTCCACCTGCCGGGCGGTGGTTTGCTGTCCTGTGGAGCTTGTCCTCTGCGCTGTAGTCTCGCGCTCGACCAGGTGCAGGCCGCCGTCCCGTGCTGATCCCGGCACATCGACGGAATAAGTTTCGACCGTGTTACGCTTTTCGCCTGGAGCGTTTTCCGAGTCCTTGCTCACCGTGTGCGAGACTTCGGCTAGCTTGCCTTCACCGTCTGGGCGGGAGACTCGCTCCTCGGTGGTGCGCTCCTTGCCACCTTGCCGGGTAGTGGCTTGCCGGGTTTCGCTGACTTGCCAGTTTCCCGTGCCATCGGGAAGCAGCGTCGTCTTTTGGGATGTCACCGTGTCATTCGCGCTTCGCTCGCGGCGCTCTTGCGTCTTCATTGCTGGAGCTAGATCGCCGTTGATGCTGGGAAGCATTACAGTGGTTTTCGTCTCCTCCACATCCTTGCCGATCTTTTTCGTCTCCTCCATTTGGCGCTGAACCAATTGGAGGTTGCCGTTGACATCCGGATTCGAAGTGCTACGTACTACATTTGAGCCGCCTCCGGGCAAAGTGCGCGCTTCTTCCTCAGTCACCTGCACCAGCGTTTTCGCTCCATCGGCATCGCGACCGAAGGTGCGCGTTGTGGTTCGAACCGTCGTAGCATTAACCTGCACGGTTGTTTTTTCGATGTCCTGATAAGCTTCGAAATCTCCGTTAGCCCCGCGGCGCTGGATCGATTGGTTATCTACCGTGCGATTGCCGTTTACAGAGTGGCTTTCGGCGGTGCGCGTGGGATTCACATTGTTGCCCTGCGACTCGCTAGTGACTCTCCAGGATTTATCGGCGTCGCTGGTTTGGGAGGCGGATGTTTGCGCTCGAAGCAGGACACAAGAACCTAGGCATACTCCGATCACGACTAGCACCAACCGGCGCAAACGCGCGGCGCGCCGCCGCGAGCAAATGTCGCAATGATGTACACGCCCGGAGCGGCTCAATCGGTTGCGTTCGGAGATAGATGCGATCCGCATAACTACAATTGTCTCGCTGCACAGATCGGCTGTCCAGCAGGGATTAAAGTTGGCCTCCCGGCGCAGGCTGCCCGCCCGCTGGAGCTTCCTGCCGCGGAACCACGTAGGGAACTCTGGGCAGATGCGTGACTTGTCCGCGCGTCGCGTCTGCCACGTCAATGCCGGAGTGGTCCAGCAGCAACCCGGTGGCCCGATCGAGTTCCACACGCGACTTCTCGTAGGCGGCTTTGGCCGAAACCAGATTCGATTCGGAAGTAGTTAAGACGGAAGCGTCCTGCAGGATAGCAGTGGTCGTGGTGAGTCCAACTTTGAGCTTCTGCTGATCGGCGTCGAGCGTCTGGCGGGAGAAGTCGACCGCGTACTGGGCTGCCTGCACCGAGGCGCGGTTCTGTTTCACATCAAATTGCGCATTGCGCACTTCGATGCGCACTTGATTCTCAAGCTGGTGCAGCCTCACCTGAGCTTGGCGATATTCCAGCTCCGCACGCACCTGGTTGGCCTGCGCTTCCCGATTGCGCAAAGGAATATTCAGCGAGAGGCCGATGCCTTTGTCGGGAGCGGTCGAGTTGACGAACTGGTTCAAAGTTCCGCCGTATCCCACGGGGCCACCATTGGCAAAGGGAGGTGGTGCGGTTGTGCTGCTAAAGCAGGTCGACGCGGCTGGGTTGCAAGTTGGTGGTATCAGCACCGGATTTACGTTTCCTCCGACCCCCGATCCTCCGTAATAAGCGAAGGCATCGAGCGTGGGCAACAAGGCGTTGCGGACTGCTTTGCTGCTGAGGTCGCGGGAGTTGAGATCGATGCGCGACTCGACCAGTTCCGCACGATGAGAGAGGGCTTCATTGATCAAGTCCTGCGTGGGAACCACGGCTTCTTCCTGCGGGATCTGCATGGTGGAAGTGGGAATCACATCGGCTTCGGCGAGTGCCGGATCTTCGATGCTGCGGCTGAGCGCATTTTTCACCAGCAGTTTTTCCAGTTCCAGATTGTTCTGCGCCAGGATCAGGTTCTGCTCGTCTGTAGAAACCGTGCTCTGCGCGCTCACCACCTGAATAGGTGGCACGGTGCCGACTCGCGCCTGCTGCTTCGTATCCGTCAATGCCTTCTGTGCGTAGGTGAGGGCCTCCTGCTGTACGTGCACATTTTCGTAGGCATACACCAAATCCCAATACATGTCCTCAACCTGATCGACGGTGGTGATGATTTGTAGGCGGAAGGCTACGTCGGAAATCTCACGATTGTTCCTGGCGATGCGGATGAAGCGCAGGTTGGGAAGCGACCCGAAACCCTGCAGCAGGTTCTGAGTGATCTTGAATTGGAAATTCGAGTTCAACTCAGGCGTTAACAGGCTGGTGGGGTTGTTGGTGGTGATGTGTGTGTTGTTGAATCCGGCGGTAACGCTTGTGCCCCACTGGAAACCCTGAGTGTAGGCGAAGTTGGCCGTGTATGTGTTTTGGCCCACGACGGGAACGGGGCTGAAGACGCTAGTAGATTCAGTGTCGTTCTTGTCGAGTTGCAGGCTGCTGGTGAAGACCGGGTCGAAGCTAGTGATCGGCGAGCCAATGCCGAGCGTAGAACTGACCAGGCCGTTGGTGCCTGTTCCCACGCCGCTGGGAGCCACGGTGGTGCCTCCGGTGCCGGAGCCAACCGTGCCACCCAGACCGCCTACGCCGCCGCCGGGAGTGTTCTGCACGATGCCGGCGTTGACGCCAAGAATGTTTGCGCCAGACTTGGCGCGCAGGTAGTCGGTGTCGGCAATGTTCAGGTTATAGCGCGCAATGTCGATGTCGAGATTGTTCTCGAGTGCGAG
This sequence comes from uncultured Acidobacteriaceae bacterium, assembly GCA_963841125.1. Taxonomy (GTDB): domain Bacteria; phylum Acidobacteriota; class Terriglobia; order Terriglobales; family Acidobacteriaceae; genus Sulfotelmatobacter. The sequence continues at coordinate 32,559 of CAWJBH010000003.1, read as the reverse complement.
CGCAACGGCGTCATCAATCGAAAGATAAATCTTGCCATCGCGCATCATGGAGTCGATGCGGGGCGAATTGCCCAGGTTCGGCTGCGCTACCTCTTGCGTGCGGTAGGACTGCAGGAAATGCGGAAAAGCAGGGCGTGGCTTGGAATAATCCTGCAGATGAACGACCTGCGACTGGGCGGCGGGAGCCGGCGTGGTTTGCGGCATCGGAGCCGCAGGGACATCCTGAGCGCACAAGAACGGTGACCACTGCGCGCAGGCGAGGATGGCGAAGCCAGTTAAGAGCACAGTGAGTCGCCAGTAGGCCGCGGTCATTCGAGAAAAAGGCAAAGACATGTTTCGTCTCCTTGAATAGGAACGGTGGTGCATCGTGCTGAAAGGGCAATACAGATTTTGAAAGTTGGACGCGAAAAACATAGAGGCGTCACTCCATCTTAGCGGCACGGAGCGGAGGAAGCAGGCAGAGTTTGTAAAGAATTGTGAGAAGGAGCAACGCCAAGGCGGGAGTTCGCGCAGCGCCGCGTCCGAGGAATGGCGGCGCTACGCACGAACGCAATTAGCTACTGCTGCTGCGGTGCCGCCGGAGCCACGTTGGGCAATTCTTTGCGCGGCGCGATGTAGGGTACGCCGGGCATGCGCGTGACCTGGCCTTTGGCGGCGTCGTCGATGCTGATGCCGGCGTGGTCGAGGGTGATGCCGGTAGCGCGGTCGAGTTCGACACGCGACTTCTCGTAGGCCGCCATCGCCGACATCAAAGTGGACTCCGCCGTAGCCAGCGCGCTCTGCGTCTGCAGCACGAGCGTTGTAGTCGAGGTACCGAACTGATATTTCTTCTGCTCCGCATCCAGCGACTGCTTGGCATAGTCAACCGCAGCCTGGGCTGAAGTTACGCTGGCGCGGTTCTGTTCTACTCCGAACTGTGCATTGCGGACTTCGATGCTGATCTGGTTTTCGATCTGCTGCAGCCGCATCTGGGCCTGCTGGAACTCCAGTTCCGAGCGGATTTGCACTGCTTGGGCAGCGCGGTTACGCAATGGGATATTCAACTGCAGGCCGACACCCTTGTCTGAACCAGTTGAATTGATGAGCTGATTGAGAGTGCCGTTGTAACTGGTGGTGGGAGCGATGGGAATAATGGTCTGGCCTCCGGCTGCTTGATTTGAACCAGCGCAAAAACCCTCGGCCTGCTCGGCTGCCGGTTGGTTCGCACAAAGGTTCGTCGGATTCTGCACACCGCCCAGTCCCGTGCCCCCGTAGTAAGCAAACAGGTCCAGTGATGGCAGCAAGGCGCTACGCACGGCTTGGTTGCTGATCTCGTTGCTATTGAGCTGAATGCGCTGCACCACAAGATCGGCGCGATGACGTAAGGCGTCGGCGATCAGATCCTGCGTGGGTTGAACCGGTTCGTTCGCCGGAAGTTCCATGGTCGATGTAGGGATCACATCCGCTCCTGCCAGAGTCTGATCGCGCAGGGTGCGGCTAAGCGCGTTCTTCATGAGCAATTGCTCCAGCTGCAGATTGGTTAGAGCAACAGTTAGAACTTGCTGGTCCTGCGCGACCGTGCTCTGAGCGCGAACCGTCTCGATGGGTGCCAGGCTGCCGATTTCCACCTGCTTCTTCGTATCGGAGAGTGTCTTTTCAGCGAAGGCCAGCGACTCTTTCTGCACGCGCGCGTTCTCGTAGGCGTAGACCAGATCCCAGTACATGGTCTGAATCTGGTTCACCGTGGCAATGACTTGCAGTCGGAAGGACACATCCGTTTGTTCGCGCGTATTCTTGGCGATGCGAATGAAACGATTGTTCGCGGCGAAGCCGAATCCTTGCAACAGATGTTGCGTAACCTGGAACTTAAAACTCGAATTGAGTTGTGGACTTAGGGTGGTGAAGGGCGCGTCTCCAGTCGCGATGCGCGTGTTGTTAAAGCCCACTAACAGAGTCGTTCCCCAGGAGAAGCCTTGGGTATATGCGAATGTGCCCGTGGTGGTGTTCTGAGCAGATTCGGGAGTAAAAGTGCTGGAGGGTAGGATATGGAAACGGTCCTCCTGCAGCGTGCCGGTGAGCACAGGATCGAAGCTGGTGATGAGCGGTCCGAGGCCAAACGTGGAACCGTTCAATCCGCCCGCGCCGACGCCTGCTCCGCCCGCGCCGAGAGTGGTTCCGCCGGTACCGGAGCCGACCTGTCCGCCGAGACCGCCGATGCCGCCGCCAGGAGTGTTCTGCACTACTCCGTTGTTCACGCCGAGCGTCGGGGAGCCGGCTTTCGCGCGCAGCACATCGGTGTCGGCGATGTTCAGGTTGTAGCGCGCGATGGCGATATCCAGATTGTTCTCCAGCGCGAGCGCGATCGCGTCATTAAGCGATAGATATAGCTTGCCGTCGTGCATCAGAGCATCAATGCGCGCAGTGTTCGCCAGGCTCGGTGGGGCCAGATGCCGCGCTGTGTAAGGCCCGATCGGGTTAGGAAAATGCGATACCGGCTGGGAATAGTTCAACACGGGAAGCGGCCGCGTCTCCGGTGTGTTTTGTGGAACGGGCGCTGCGGGCGCGTCCTGGCCCCAAACTGCGATGGTCAGGCTTCCAAATAAGACTGTGGCAGTGATCAGCCGGACGGTTGAAGCTAAAGGTGCTAATCGCATCTACTCTTCTCCATATGGTTTAAGACCAGTTCGTTAAGATCAGTTTCGCCAAGACAGTGCCACGAAAACACCTGCTTGCCATGTGAGGCAACCCGATCTACCCAAAACGAAAGCCTGCTCAGATGTTAGTACGCAACCAGTGGCACTCCGGTTCCTGAAAAGCAGCCGAAAAACGAACGCGAGACGAAAGTTTGGTGAAACGAACCAGTATATCCGACGCTGTGGATTCTCTTTCGAGCGCCGCGTGAGTTGAAACTGATACAGTTCTGGCGACGGCCGAGCCTCTCCGCGGAAGCGTAATTCACTCGAATGCATGGCAAGGCCTGACGCATGAAATAGTTGGATGAACTGGCGCAGGTGTCGGACTCGTGGCTGCAAGAATTAAAGCATCGAATGCGCAATCTCAAACTGATTCTCTCCTATGACGGCTCGGATTTCGCCGGTTGGCAGGTGCAGCCCGATGCAGTCACGGTGCAGGGCACGCTAGCCTCAGCCATTGGACGAATCACAGGTGAAAAGGTATTACCCCAGGGTTCAGGCAGAACGGACGCCGGAGTGCACGCGCTGGCGCAGGTCGTGACATTTGTCACGGAGTCTTCAGTCCCGGCGGCGAACTTGGTGAAGGCGCTGAACGATATTTTGCCTGCGTCGGTGCGGGTTCTGGAAGTCGAAGAAGCGGCCGCAGATTTTCACGCGCGCAAGTCGGCACGGGCAAAAACCTACCGTTACCGGATTTATCGCGCTGCGATTTGTCCGCCGTTTCTGGCCAGATATGTGTGGCACTATCCGTATCCCTTGAATGAACTGGCGATGGCGCGGGCTGCGGCGCGGGTGGAGGGCGAGCACGATTTCACGTCATTCGCCGCAGTAGATCCAGAACGCATCGCCAGCGTCTGCCCTGAGCAGAGTAGAAGGGTCCCGCCGGCTTTTGCCGATAACCAGAATGCCCGAGCCTCGAACATCCGGCGCATCTTCTCCTCATCCTGGCAGCGCCAGGGAGACGAGTTCATATACACAGTGAAGGGATCGGGCTTTCTCCACCACATGGTTCGCAACCTGGTGGGAACGTTTATTCTGGTGGGCAAAGAAACGCTGCAGCCCGAGGAAGTCACACGAATCCTAGAGGCGCGAAAGCGCTCGGCTGCAGGAGCAACTGCGCCAGCCAGCGGATTGTACCTGGTTAACGTGGAGTACTAAGTTCATGTGGGGACAGCGCCCTCGGTTGTCCGTCGGGCTAAGCTCGACGCCTTTCTGTGGCGTGTTAATTTATGGCCACCAACCTCCAAATCGCGGCGGGAAAGATTTCGTCGTGGAATCCTGCGACAGGTGAACTCCTGCGCCAGCTGGAATGTGCGAGCGAAACTGAAGTCCAGGCCGCCGTGGCGCGCGCGCGCGCCGCACAGCCCGCCTGGGCCGAGATCGGCGTACGCCGACGGATCGCCGTGCTGCGCACATTTCAGCGCATGTTGCTCGAAAAGAAGTCAGAAATCGCTGAGGTCATCACCCGTGAGGCAGGCAAGCCCGTGGCCGAAGCTCTGACCACCGAGGTGTTGGTTGTGCTCGATGCGGCGCGGTTTTTGATCGACAACGCCTGGCGCCTGCTGCGCGACGAGCCGCTTCCGCACGGCAATCTTGCTACCAAGCTCAAGAACGGGCGACTGGTGCACGATCCGTATGGGGTGGTCGGGATCATTTCACCGTGGAATTATCCGTTTTCGATCCCTGCGACGGAGACCCTCGCGGCCTTGGTAGCGGGGAATGTGGTGGTGCTGAAGCCCTCAGAGTTAGCTTCTCTCGTAGCGGTGGAACTGCAGTCGCTGCTGCACGCGGCGGGCGTGCCGCGGGATGCTTTTCAGGTCGTCGTAGGCGATGGCACGACGGGCGGGGCTTTGATTCATTCGAAAATTGACAAACTAGTGTTCACCGGGAGTGTGGCGACGGGCAAACGCATTGCAGTGGTTGCGGCTGAGCGCCTGCTGCCAGTCGTACTGGAATTGGGCGGTAAAGATCCTATGCTCGTGCTCGACGATGCCGATGTGGATGTGGCTTCGAGCGCGGCAGTATGGGGAGCGTTCGTAAATGCGGGCCAAACCTGCCTGTCGGTCGAGCGTTGCTACGTGCATCGCAGTCCCTATGACGCGTTTCTTCGCGCCTGCGTTGAGAAAACAAGAAAGCTGCGCGTTGGGAACGGCCTGGACCGCGAAACTGATGTGGGGCCGATGATCCACGAGCGTCAGTTGCAGATTGTGGAAGCGCAGGTGGAAGATGCCGTGGCGCGCGGGGCGCGGGTTCTGGCCGGAGGCTCCCGGTCACCCGAGCTGGGGAAGAATTTTTATAAGCCGACGGTGCTGGCCGATGTGACGCACGAAATGCGTATCATGCGCGAGGAAACCTTCGGCCCAGTGCTTCCAGTGATGGCGTTCGAGAGCGATGAGCAAGCAGTTCGGCTGGCCAATGACTCGGAGTATGGGTTGGCGGCGAGTGTTTGGACTCGCGACCGTGCCCGCGGAGAGCGCCTGGCGCGCCGCATTCAGGCGGGCACCGTCATGGTCAACGATGTGGTTTCATGTTTCGGCATCAGCGAAGCCCCGCACGGAGGAGTAAAGTCAAGCGGCATAGGCCGCGCTCACGGACGCTTCGGTCTCGAAGAAATGGTACGGCTGAAGTATCTGGATGCGGACCTAATGCCAGGAATGAAAAAAGTCTGGTGGTACGGTTATGGCGCAAAGTTCACGCGGCAGATGGAAGGGTTCCTGGATCTCCAGTTCGCTCGGGGGTTGGCGGACCGCCTGCACGGAGTGATACGCGCAGCTGGTGTAATGCTTAGTAAAAAGCTGTAAGCCGCGACTGCTGAGAACCCAAAGGAGTTTCAATGAGCAACTCTTCCAATTCAGATCCGAAGCGCGACCTGCTGCGTCACGCACTGGCCACGCTAGCGTATCGCGGAGGCAAGGCCGTCCGCAACGCGTCGGAGGGATTCGCCATATTTCAAGCCAATGAGAACGTGCGCACTCCGGGACAAATTCTCGCGCACATTGGTGACCTGATGGATTGGGCGCTGTCGATGGCGGCGGGCAAGCAGGCTTGGAATTCTTCGCAGCCCTTGCCGTGGGAGAAAGAAGTCGAGCGCTTTTTTGCGGCGCTGAAAAAGTTCGACGATTTCCTGGATTCGAGTGAACCGATGCAAGCTGCGCCGGAAAAACTCTTTCAGGGCCCGATTGCCGACGCGCTCACTCACGTCGGCCAGATCGCCATCCTGCGGCGCCTGGCGGGAGAGCCAGTGAAGGGCGAGAACTTCTACAAAGCTGAAATTGTAGTTGGACGCGTTAGCGCCGATCAGGCCAAGCCGAAGTTGGAATTCTAAGAGCACGACTCTCGCGATTTTCAGCGGGTGCGATTCCGATACAGGGTTGCATCCACCTGGCTGGTCATCGCTTTCACATGCAACTCGATCCCTAAGAACTCTGAGAGGTTCGTACCGATGTCTTCAGCATCGCGCAGCACGTCGTGATAGGAAACGCGCAGCGTCTTCACATAAGCCTTGCTATCGAGCCAGGCGTTAACTGCGCGCAAGTTCTTCTCGAATGCCGCGGCAATCACGGAAGCGTCCGCTCCGGGCTTAGCGGTTCCCCGGTGATGCAGCATCACTTCCTGCGATGCCAGCACTTCCGCGAGCGGCCTTTGCATGAAGATGACCCGGTATTCGTGACCTTCGGGCAGCGATAGCAGCAGAAGTGAGATCACCTTCACGGCTTTCCCCTCCGCCTCGGCAATGCAGCCTGGGTCTTTGGGGAGTTGCTTGATGCGCTCCCACTCGAGATACCCGCGAGGATTGTCTGTGTCCGCCTGGCGCTCTCCGTCAGAGAGGATCGGCATCCCACCGGCCGCGAGCATTTGCATCATCAGCGACGTGCCCGAACGGGGCAGGCCCGAAACAATTGTGATCATGCGTTCCCTTGACTCAGATTACTTGACCGCGATTCCTTGGCCCGGAGTCTTCAGCGGAATTTCCGCTCGGTAAATGGCCAGCCAGTGGCCAGCTTTGAGGATGTAGATCGAGCTGCCGTTCAGGTGGACCGGTAATTTCTCTCCGTTGCAGGTAGCGTACTGCTCGGCTTTGTAGGTGAGCAAGTATGCGCCGGCGGCCAGTGGGAGCGCTCCGAAATCGGAGAGACCATAACCGTCCACGGTGCAGGTTTTCGCCGAAGCTTGCAGTTCCGCGAGTTGCTGGTCGCGGGAGAGCGTTCCCTTATCGCTCCAGAAAATTCCGTTCTCCGGCATGTGATCGCGGAAGTAGGCTTGATCCATCGTCTTCCAGGCCTCGAAGAATCCGGTTTCGGTGCGCACCAGTTCCAGTTGCACGCTGGTGGGAGCGCTGTTAGGAACGTCATTACCGGCATCGTTCTTGTGCGGAGTCTGGGCGCTGGTTGAGCCGATCAGAAGCGCCAGCGCAAGAAAAATTGCCGCACCGGTCAGGAACGTTGTTTTCGCGCGAAACGGATTGTGCTTGAGAAGAAAGTTCATAGCATGCTCACCCCGGTGTTGAATGCCCGGTTACCACAATAGGCCTAGCATACGACATCGGGCGTCTTGGCCTTTGTCACTAACCTTCAAGTACAATGACTCTCGTAACGCCGAATCCCGCGGCCTGAAGGCCGCGCGAACGAGGGTAAGCGCTTTGGCGACTGGCGAAATCACAACTTCAGGCACGCAAACTCCCCCGCAACTTCCTCATCACAAGGTCAAGATCAAGAAGGCCGGGCAGCGCGCCTGCAACGAAAAAAACGAGAAGGGCAAGTTCTGCGGCGGCCATTTGAAGCGCTGGTTCTACTCCGAAGATGTAATCGAACAAGCCTGCGGCGATGCCGAAAAAGCATGGGGGCCGGACGCCGAAGTCTACCGCTGCGAACATTGCCAGACGCTGTATTTGCCAAATCCCGCGGAAGCGAAAGTGAACGTCGCCGGACAGGGAATGATTTCGGTGTTCGGGTTGACGCTGCCGCCGAAAGACAAATAGCTTCTAGCTTCTGGCTCCTGGCCGCTAGCCCAAGCCGGCCGTAGCTAGAAGCCAGGAGCTAGAAGCTGCTTTTCCATGAACACTTCCGAACTCATCTACGATTGGAACAAGGATTATCCGCCGGGGATGAAGCCGGCCGGGCCAGTCCTGCTCAATGATGAGAGCCTGCGCGATGGGCTGCAGTCACCTTCCGTGCGCGATCCTTCGATTCCCGAAAAAATAGAAATTCTTCATCTCATGGAAGCACTGGGGATCGACTCGCTCGATCTCGGATTGCCGGGCGCGGGCGCGCGTGCTATCGAGCATGTGACGGCGCTGGCGCGGGAGATTGTCGCGCAGAAGATGAAGATCCGCGCCAACTGCGCGGCGCGCACGCACGAGAATGACATCCGTCCGATTGCCGAGATCGTGCAGAAAACGGGTCTGCCGATCGAGGCTGCTACGTTCATCGGATCGAGTCCGATCCGGAGATTTACTGAAGGATGGACTGACGATTTTCTTTTGCAGACCACGGAGAAGGCCGTGAAATATGCGGTTTCGCTCGGGCTCGATTCGATGTTTGTCACCGAAGATACGTCGCGTTGCGATCCGGAGACGGTGAAGCGGTTGTACTCGACGGCGATTAATTGCGGCGCGCGGGCGATTGTGATCTGCGATACGGCGGGGCATTCCACGCCCATGGGCGCTCTGGCACTGGTGCGGTTTGTGATTGAGGAAGTGGTGAAACCTTCCGGCGAGAAGATTCGTGTGGACTGGCACGGGCATAGCGATCGCGGGCTGGCCATTGCCAACTCGATGGCGGCGCTTATCGCGGGCGCGAATTGCGTGCATGCCTGCGCGATCGGTATTGGCGAGCGCGTGGGCAATACGCAGATGGATCAGATGCTGGTGAATCTGAAGCTGATGGGCATTCCGCCGTGGGATGAACAAGACCTCACTAGGTTGAAGCAGTATTGCCAGGCGGTTTCGCGGGCCACGGGTGTGCCGATTCCGGCGAATTATCCGGTGGTGGGCGACGATGCGTTCCGCACTGCCACGGGCGTGCACGCGGCGGCGGTGATCAAGGCATTCAAGAAAAATGACGTTGAGTTGGCCAACACGGTTTATTCGGGTGTGCCGTCTCATATGTTCGGCCTGGAGCAGATCATCGACATCGGTCCGATGAGCGGGAAGTCGAATGTGCTGTTCTGGCTGGAGCGGCGCGGCATTCCAGCGACCGACGATTTGGTGGACCGCATCTATTCCCGCGCGAAGTCGAGTGACCACACGCTCAGTGACGCCGAGGTCGCGGAGTGTTTGCCGGCAGCGGTAACCAAAAAACAGAGTTGAAGTGCGATGCCCGAAACATTTCTCAACCTATGCGGCATGCGATTCTTGGAGCCGGCGGGATTGGCGGCCTGATTGGCGCTTGTCTGGCGCATGCTGGAGATTCCGTCACGCTGGTAGTCAGGCGTGAAGCGCTTCAGCAGTATCCGAGAAAGCTTAACTTGAAAGTCCTTTCGGCAATTTCACTGTGGATGTTGCCGTCGCCGCTGAAGTGCCTACCGCCGATGTGCTCTGGATTACGGTGAAGGCTACGCAGTTGGAATCGGCTTTGAGCGAGCTCAGAAATCCCGATGCGGTGCGAGCGATCGTTCCGCTGCTCAATGGCATTGATCATATTGCCGTGCTGCGCGCTAAGTACGGCACGGAGCGCGTGATTCCGGCGACGATTGCGGTTGAAACCGAGCGGGTGAGTCCGGGGCACATCGTTCATCGATCTCCTTTTGCGCGGCTGAATGTGTTGTCTGCCGGACGAGGCTCTGCTTGGGAACACTGTTGAACAGCTTCAGCAAATCGGCTTTACGTGCCAGTTTGTCGACGATGAGCCGACGCTGATGTGGGGCAAGTTGGTTTTTCTGGCTCCGTTTGCGCTGAGCACGACCGCCGCGAATAAAACTGTTGGCGAAATTCTTGCCGATCCACGGTGGCGGAGTTTGGGTGAAGGCCTGTCTGCGCGAGGCATGCGCCGTCGCAGTCGCCGAGGGTGCGAAGGTGGATGCTGAAAAAGTGTTGTCCGGGGTGATGAGCTTGCCTGGGAACATGCGCAGCTCGATGCAGAAGGATGTTGATCAGCATAAGACTCCGGAGCTGGATGCTATTGCAGGGCCGATTCTGCGCGGCGCTCGGCGGCATGGGATCGAGGTTCCGGCTACTAAGAAGCTGGTCGCTCAGGTGGAGCAGAGGGCAGGCTTAGAGAAGCAGCTGGCTTAGCGAATCCAGATCAAAAAAATACGGATCATCCGAGTTAAAATCCCTCGAATCAATTACATAGCTAAATTGCTATCCTCTAAAATCCTCATTCTAAAGAACTTGCGAGTAAATGTGGCAACCACGGCAAATCCCCGCTCCAAGGTATTTTCCAAGCCACTTTTTACTTACCGGTTCCAGGGTTCGGTTACTGAATGTAAACTATGGCCATGAGGTAGATGGTCGATGACTGTTACCTTGAATTTTAAGCACCGAACGTTGCAGGCCAGCGCTTGCGCGGGCGCAGGCCAGCGGATTGACCGTGGAAGAATATCTCCTTTCCATGGTGGAGGGTGCTGTGCTTCCAGGCATGCAGAAAACATCATCGGCGGAGGAGCAGTGCGGAGGCATTTGAGGAGTGGTCTGCCGGTCACCGCCCTACTAGCCCCCTTGTCGGATTAGCTCTGTTAGTCGCGTAAGTATGTATGAAGGCCGCAACCGCTGATGCGTGGTCCTGGTGGACACGAATATTCTGCTTCGCAGTGCTCAGCCGTGTCTTCACAACTCTTTCGCCGCAAAGGCGATTGAAGATTTTCTTCAAGCCGGAGGGCTGTCTTCGCTTTTCGTGTACAGGCGCGAACAGGCGGCGAATGTTGCAATCTCGTCAGCCTTCTCATACGCTCTTTGGCACGGACTCGTGAGGTCAGTGCTTTCAAAAGGTTTACACCTTCGAGCAGACGCCTGAGCGGATATTGCGGACATTTCGCCCCAGTCTATTTCAGCGCTGAAAGCGATTGACAGTAGTCAAAATGTCGAACGTTCACGTAACCGCCTATTACTGCCCGGACGGGCGTGCCAGAAATGAAGGTTTATGCAGTCGTGCTCTTTATTCACTTGGCTGACTTCAAAGGCTATCGGTCACATTCTGCCTACACCCATCGTCAGTTGCATGACAAAACATCTTGCAAGAACAGTCCCATGTTTACTATGCTTCGCGCAATTTTCTGACAGTGTTGTAAGATGACCGCAATACCTTTCATGAGCCCCACTCCTCCACGCGCGGATATGCCCGACGTTGCGCCTGCGGTGCAACATGGATGTGGCGCGGCTGGCGGCGTCGCCGGAGGTGCGGTCGGCTTTTAACTGGCTGCGCACGCAGGAGCCGCAACTGGCGCAGTGGCAGATGGAGATGGCGCGGATTGCGGCGCCTCCGTTTGGGGAGTCGGCGCGCGGGGCGTGGCTGGCGGAGCGCTTTCGCGAAGTTGGGCTCGACGATGTTCGCATTGACGATGTGGGCAATGTGTTTGGAGTGCATCCGGTTCATGGGGTTCGGGAACGGGGCAGCGCTATGTGGCGCTGAGCGCGCACATCGATACGGTGTTTCCGGCGAACACGCCGTTGAATATCCGGCAGCAGGGAAGCCGGCTGTATGGGCCGGGAGTTTCCGACAACGGCGCGGGCGTTACGGCGATGCTCGGCGATTGCGGCGCTGCTGCGCGCGGTGCGGCTGCGGCATGCGCTGCCGTTTGTGTTTATCGGCAATGTGGGCGAAGAGGGTGAAGGCGACCTGCGCGGCATGCGGCACATTTTTTCCACGCCGCGCTGGAAGGATTCGATTGCTTACAGCGTGGTGCTGGATGGCGCGGGCGCGGACACGATTGTGGCGGAGGCGCTGGGCAGCCGGCGGTTTGAGGTGATTGTGCGCGGGCCGGGCGGGCATTCGTGGAGCGATTTTGGCGCGCCGAATCCGATTGTGATTTTGGCGCGGGCGATCGATGCGTTTACTGCGACGCCGGTGCCGGCTTCGCCGAAGACGACGTTCAACATTGGAGTGATTCGCGGCGGAACTTCGGTGAATTCGATTCCGGAGTCGGCGAGCATGAAGGTGGATATCCGCTCGACTTCGATGGCGGAGATGGAACGGCTGGAGCAGACGCTGCGGCTGGCGCTGAATCGCGCGGTGGAAGACGAGACGATGGCGGCGGAGATGCGGTCACCGGCGCAGAAGCGGCCTTCGGGAGTGAATTGCGAAGTGGTGGCGATCGGGAACCGTCCGGCGGGAGAGCTGGCGGTGGGCGCGCGGATTCTGCATGTGATTCGGGCGGTGGATGCGCAGTTGAACAATGCGGCGCAGGTGCAGCGGGCTTCGACGGACGCGAACATTCCGCTGTCACTGGGCCTTGAGGCGATTGCCATCGGCGGCGGCGGGTCGGGCGGCGGGGCGCACACTTTGCAGGAGTGGTTTGATTCCAACGGACGGGAGTTGGGGTTGAAGAGAATTTTGTTGACGCTGCTGGCGCTGGCGGGAGCGGGAGGAATGATGGGATTTGCAACCTCGGGGGCTAAAGCCCGTTACCAGGGAAGAGTTTTTTCGCAGCGCTGAAGCGCCACGCCACCCAAAGATCGGCTGCGTCGTTCCAAAGCTGCACGCAGCAGTGGAATCCCACCCTTCGCAAAGGACGCGAAGGATGGGGCACCCGAGCTTTCATGGTGGCTGTCGCGGTTCTGATCCTTTCTGGCATGTCAGCGCCGGCGCAGAACACGCGCTTCCGCGTCGCCGGATGTCCGGGCCAAAGGCTGACGTGATTTTTATCCACGCGAATGTTTATACCGGCATGCCGGCGAACTCGCAGTTCAGTTCGATTCTGCGCGAGGAGGCGATTGCGGTGCGCGGCGATCGTATTCAGGCTGTCGGGAAGAATGTCGGAGATCGAGAAACTCAAAGGACCGCAGACGCAGGTCATCGATTTGGGCGGGCACTTCGTTATGCCGGGATTTAACGATGCGCATCTGCATCTGGCCGATGCCGGATTGCAGAAGTTGAGTGTTGATCTGATCGGGGTGAAGACGCTGGATGAATTTCGCCAGCGCGTGCTGGCCAAGGTGGAGAAGGCCAAGCCGGGCGAATGGATTCTGGGTGGAGGATGGGACGAGACCATGTGGCCGGTGAAGGCTCTGCCCAGCCGCTGGGATCTGGATGAGGTTTCGGGCGGGCATCCGGTATTTCTGGATCGCGTGGATGGGCACCTTGCCGTGGCGAATACGCGGGCGCTGCAGTTGGCGAGCATCACGCTGGCCAGCCACGATCCGCAAGGCGGAAAGATTGATCGCGATGAGAATGGGCAGCCGACGGGCATTTTGCGCGATACCGCACAGCAGGCGGTGCGGGCAGTGATTCCGCCGCCGAACCACGACGATGCGGCGGCAGGGAATTGAAGTGGCGCTGGCGGACCTGGCGGCGCACGGTGTGACTTCGGCGCAGGATTATTCGCCGGACTGGGAGAATTTCCAGATCTACGAGGACCTTGAAAAAGAAGGCAAGCTGACGGCGCGCATTTCCGAATGGCTGCCCTTTAACGATTCGATCGAAGAGTTGAAGAAGAAGCGCGACTCGCATCCGCAGTCGGATTTGATGTTGCATACCGGGATGCTGAAGGGCTTCATGGATGGTTCGGTGGGCGGGCACACAGCGGCGCTGCTGGAGCCCTATGCGGATGATCCGAAAAATTCCGGCTTGCCGCGCTATGATGCGGCGAAGCTGAACGAAATGGCCAAGGAGCGCGTGCTGGCGGGCTTCCAGCTTGGCTTTCACGCGATTGGCGACAAGGGCGTGCAGATGGCGCTGGATGCTTTTGCCGAAGCCGAGAAAGCAGCGCGCGAGCAGAAAGTCAAAGCGGCGAACGGGGGCGATGATTTCCGTCTGCGGGTTGAGCATGCGCAGGTCACTACGCCGGCGCAGATTGCGCGCTTTAAGGAACTGAAGGTGATCGCTTCGATGCAGCCGAGCCACGTGCTCACGGACATGCGCTGGGCGAAGGAGCGGCTGGGGCCGAAGCGGGCGGCGGATTCTTATATGTGGGCTGCGTTCCTGAACAAGGGCGTGACGCTGGCTTTTGGCACGGATTATCCGGTGGAACCGGTGTCGCCGTTTCGCGGACTGTATGCCGCGGTTACGCGCAAGAGCGAGAACGGCAAGCAGGAATTTTTCCCGGCGCAGAAGCTGACCATGGATCAGGCGATTGCGGCTTACACCACGGGCTCGGCCTTTGCCGAATTCGAAGAGAAAGAAAAGGGCAAGCTGGTGCCGGGGATGCTGGCGGATTTTGTGGTGCTGGATCACGATGTGACGGCGGCGTCTCCGGAAAAAGTGCTGGCGACCAAGGTGCTGCGGACTGTGGTGGGCGGAAAGACGGTGTATGAGGCGAAGTGAGCGGACTTGATTCGGAAGTGACTCCGGCGGCAAATTAAGGCGGCTTCAGGCGTCTAAGGGATTTGCGGTCTGAAGGTCGCTTCGTTGTCTCCACTTGAACCGAAATGCGACCTCGTGCGTCTCTTGCTTCGCTCGTCAGATGCGCCGATGCGGCCGTCGCCACATGAGCCGGTAGGCGGTCGGCCTACAGGGTGCCGTCGCTTGGCGGCGGGTATAATATAGGGTGGCAAGTTTTCGGAGGGAAGTAGGCTTATGGATTCGCAGGCAATTTGGATGCGTTTGAAGACCCATCGGTGGGTCTATTCGTTCAGCATTGTTAGCTACGCTGGCGGTGGGCATTTTGATTGGCACCATTGTTTCTTACGGAGTGAAAGGCAAGGAAGGGCAGAAGGGTTCGCGATGCGACTCCGCTGTCAGTGCCTTCGCCGCAGCAGCTTTCCAATGCGTTTTCGCAGATCGCCAAGCAGTTGGGACCGAGCGTGGTCAACATCAATACGGAATCGACCATCAAGAATCCGCACCGGCGCCGCGGCGCGCAGACTCCTGATGACCAGGACAACGGCCCGGCAACGAGATGGACGACTTTTTCAACCGCTTTCTTTGGCGGGCAGGGCGGCCAGGGTGGCGACGGCGCGATTCGCGAGCGTTCGCTGGGTTCGGGCGTGATTGTCGATGCGAAAGGTTATATCGTCACCAACCGGCACGTGGTGGAGAAGGCGGACCGCATCCGGGTGCGGCTGCAGGACGATCCTCCGGGCGTGCAGCATGACGCCAAGGTGATTGGCGAAGATCCGGAGACCGATTTGGCGGTCATTAAGATCGACCTGGACCGGCCGTGCCCGCGGCGAAGTTGGGCAACTCCGACAGCATGGAAGTTGGCGATTGGGTGCTGGCGATCGGCAGTCCGTTCGGGCAGGTGGGTACGGTGACGGCCGGCATTGTTTCGGCCAAAGGGCGCGATATCGTGCCAGGCCGGCAGTTCCAGACGTTTATTCAAACCGACGCCGCGATTAATCCAGGGAATTCGGGTGGGCCGCTGGTCAACATGAATGGCGAAGTGATCGGCATCAATACGGCGATTTTGAGCGAGACCAATGCCTATGCGGGTGTGGGATTCTCGCTTCCTTCGAACACCGTGGTGCAGGTTTATAACCAGTTAATTGGGCCGGATCACCGCGTGGCGCGCGGGTCGATCGGCATCATGTTTGATTCGGTGGAGAATCCGGCGATTGCGCGAGTGTATGGCGCAGGTACGGGCGTGACTGTGTCGAGCGTGGTGGCGGGCAGTCCGGCGGACCAGGCAGGCTTGAAGGTGGGCGACACCATCACCACCGTTGACGGCCATAAGGTAACGAAGGGAGCGGAGTTGGTGTCGGAGATTGCGTCGCGCAAACCGGGAGCGAAGGTCAAGCTCAGCTTTCTGCGCAACGGCAAGACGCAGGAGACGACTGTGACCATTGCCGACCGCGCCAAGTTGTTTGCGGCGCGCCTCGGCGAAGACCAGGAAAGCGGCGACGACAGCACGCCCAAGCAGAGCAAGCTGGGAGTGACGGTTCGCAAGCTGACGCCGGAGATGGCCGAGCGGCTTGGATATGCCCGCGGGCAAAGGCGTGATCGTGCAGGATGTGAAGCCGGGTTCGTTCGCCGAGGACATCAATCTGGGCCGCGGCGACGTGATTCTGGAAGTCAACAAGCAGCCGGTGAACAGCGAAGAAGATTTCGCCAAGGTGGAGTCGGGCCTGAAGAGCGGACAGGATGCGGTATTCCTGGTGCGCCCGCGAGGCTCGACTGCGTCGGATGGAACCATCTTCATGGCCGGAACACTTCCGTAACAGACAGTGGTCAGTGATTAGTGGTCAGTGGTCAGTGAATGCGGCAGAATCATATGAAGGGTTTTAGCCGCTGGCCACTGAATGCTGGCCACTGATCTTCCGAGGGTTGCCTTTGGGACCGAATCGTCGCGCGAAAATGCGAAGATGGATGGGCGCAGGTTGTGCTCTGGCGCTGATCTGGGCCTGCGCTTCGCCGGGGCGGCGCTGGGGCAGGCGTCCGCTGCTGACTCGAAGGCTGAGCGGCAGCGCCAAGAGCAAATCCTCGTGCGAGTCCCAGCGAAGCCTCATTCTGCTTCGCATCCGTCTAATCGCATCGCCGGATCGCATCGTCTGCATCACATACGTCTGCATCAATCTGCGGCAAGTACACATCGCAAGAATCGAGTACGGCCGCCGCGGCCCGCAGCAGCAAATCGAAGTACGCGAGCTCGCGTAAGGGCAGTAAAAGGAAAACCGCGCGAGGCCAGCAGAAGATTGATCCGGAGCGGGCGCAGGCCATTCAGGAAGCATTGATCCGCGAGCACTATATGTCGGGCGAGGCGGCTGGTACCGTGGAATCAAGCCAGTGAAGAAGCGATGCGGCGGTATCAGGCTGACCACGGCTGGCAATCGAAGGAAGTGCCCGATTCGCGCGCGCTGATCAGCCTGGGCCTGGGGCCGAGCCACGACCATCTGCTGAATCCGGAGAGCGCGATGACGACGGGGCCGGCCGCGCCAATGCGGCGTCCTTGTCTCCGGCGTCGCATAGCGCCGATCCGGGAATGCGCATGAATACGGCTCCGGCGGTTTCTCCAGCGCCCGCTCCGCCTGCTGCCAAGAACGATTCGCCCGGACCACAGTAGGCCGGCTCTCGACTGTTTTCATGCAGATTGTGACGACACGGAGTTGTCATCCCTCGCTTCGATCGGGATGACAATTCGTAAGCAGATACTTTCTAAGCGCCATGCGACTTGGGGTATGTCCCCAGCACTGGCCGGGGAAAGTAGGGAAGAGGCTGGGATTGGATGATGGCTTGCGGGTTGGCCTCGACCAGGGCTTGGGCGACCTCTGCGCCACAAATTTCTGCGACGGCATCGCGAGCTTTGGAGAGCACGGGAATCCGCCTCTCGGTGTCGTGAGCGTCAGTTGCTAGCACATGCACGGCGTCATGCTCCAGCAGCCAGAGAGCGGCGCGGCGGACGCGCTCTCCCCAGAATCCTGTAAGAGCCGATCCCGTCACCTGGATCACACAACCCTGCTCGGCCCACTCCACCACGCGCTGTGGATTTTCGCGCAGAATCGGGTTGCGCTCCGGATGAGTGATGACGGCGGTGATGCCGCGGTCGCCAAGTTGCGTGAAGCAGTCGGTGATTTGTTGGGGCACGCCGTAGTTGCTGAGCTCGACCAGCATGTAGTGTGAGCCTTCGATCGAGTAGTGCGCGGGATTGGCCAGCACGAGCTGCAGATTATCGTAAGAAAGATGGAAGTCGCAGCCCAGGCTCAGGGTGATTGCGTCGCCGACCAGTTGTTGCAGGTGCGTGAGCAGTCCTTGAAGATGCGCGCGGTCGTAGGGATAGCGGTCGTTGGCATGCGGAGTGGCGACCTGATGAGTGATGCCGTCGGCGGCGGCCATGCGGCACATGGCAACGGAGACGTCCCAGGACTTGGAGCCGTCGTCTACTTCCGGAAGAATGTGGGAATGAATGTCGACCACGATTGTAGAAACCCAAGTGCACGCCGCGGGTTGCGTCTCATCTGATTTAAGCAGATTCGCGCGGAAAGAGAAAGGTCAGGGAGACTGCTAAAGCAACCGTGAGCTTCACCAGATGGTCGGCACGGCTTTCGACTGGCGAATCGCTTGGTCTGCGGTTACAAGGCTTAGCCCTTCGATGACCGCAGTAGCGCCAATAACGCGGTCAGCGCGATCTTTGGGGTAGTTTACGGGAAACTCGAATGCTTGCGCGCAGATTCGTCCTGTAATCGGCAGAACAGCGAATCGCCGCTCCACATCCCGGAGGAAGTCCTCCAGGTTCGGCGTCAGCTCAATACGCTTTTGGCTGGCAAGTCGGGCGAGTTCGAGAAGCGTCATGGTGGAAACGGCCAGGCCTTGGACGCCTTCGCGTGAGCTGATAATCGCATCGCGCGCCCGTGAAGAAATGCGCTGTTGATCCTGTGCCAACCAGATCACCACATGCGTATCCAGCAGAATCAATACAAGTCTCCCCATTCCTCCGGAGAAAAAGCTGGGGAAACGATATCGCCGTTGATTTTTATCTTGCCTTTGTAGAAGCCAAAGATGTCGTCTTTTTCTTGTCTGGACCGGGACGAGCTTGGCCACCGGTTTGCCGCGCTTGGTGATCAGCACGGCTTGGCGCTTGGACTGAACTTCGTCCATGACTTTTAGGCAGTGGACTTTGAATGCGCCTGCCGCCATTGTTTTCATGGAGAGCTATCCTTTCGATCATGGTCATTATACCATGGTCATAAGGGAAGCCCGGTGCCCCTTATTGCGAATAACGGGCACCGGCAACGCGTTTGAGAGTTACTTGCCTGGCAAATAGCTCAGGTCCGAACGAAATTGAAGGATCTCGCTCGATTCCTTTTCGACCGAACTATCGAGGCGGCTGACAATGGAATCCGCTTCTGCCTGTCCAAAGGCTTCTTTGAGCATGTCGCGGAAGGGCTTGGCGTTGGGATTGTCCTCGAAGTCCGCCCAGTTTTTGCGGGGAAGGGATAGAACGAAGGTTCCTGTCGTTCCGCCATTGACCAGCTCATACCAACGGTACTCAATGGGCCACTTGGTTTTTTCAGAGGCATCGTGAATCCGCGCGATGGCCGAGCGGAAGTCTGATTCCTTCCCCGAGCGTACTTGAAAGGTGAGGATCTCGGAAAACTTGGCGGGCATCTTGTCTTCGCCCATGACGTTGCTGATCTTGGGCATAAAGTCATAGTAGCGAAGGACAACCGAGTCTACATACGCGCCGATAACCTTCTGAAACTCGGCCAGATCGGCCTCGTCGGTAACGGGTGGCTTGTCATAATCCGCCCAGTGTTGGGAGAAATGGCCGACCAGGAACGATCCGGTCTCATCGCCGCTGAGTACCTCAAAAACCATTAACGGCAGCGGGTCGTTTTGTTGCTTGTGCCACGCGATCTTCTGCTTGCGGCCAGCCTCGTATTGGGCCCGGGCTCCGTTTTTCACTTTCTGGAACTCGATGCTGGCAAGGGTGCCGGGTTTGTCCTGGGCCGCCAGCGAACCGGCAACGACAAGAAGAACTCCAAGAGTTGCTAATAGCGGATTGCGTTTCATTCGTCCTCATTTCTTCGTGTTGGTTTTTCGTTTCTTCCGCAAACACGAGCAACGGCGTCAGCCGCCTGTGTAAACATCAATATCTAGTTACCGATCGTCCCTGGAGTGAATGCGGAAGAAAACAGGAGAATCCTACTCTTTTTCGAGCAGATGCGCCGAGGATAGGGTTGAGAAGTTCTTACGACTGTCGCACCAAATCACGAAAGCGGGTAGCGTTCACGGATGAAGTCTGCAATCGCGGCATACGCGCTGGTCAGCGTTTTTTCGTCCGGCAGGAACACGATGCGGAAGTGCTGCGTGCCGGGCTTTTGGCCGAAGCCGGAGCCGTGGACTACCATGACGTGTTTCTGGCGAATCAGTTCCTTGACGAAGACTTCGTCGCTCTCGGGAATATCGATCTTGGGGAAAGCATAAAAAGCTCCGCGCGGCGCAACGCAACTCACGCGCGGCGTGGACTCGCACCACTTCTGGGTGAGGTCGCGGCGGGAGCGCAGTTTGCGTTGCACTTCGATGAGATGATCCTGCGGGCCTTCGAGCGCGGGCTTGATGGCGTATTGCTCGGGATGGTTGGCGCAGAGGCGGGCGCGCAGCAGGCGGTGAATGCCTTCGGTGTAAGGCTTGATGGCGGCGGCGTCGCCGGAGACGATGCCCCAGCCGATGCGCCATCCGGGGACTAGATAATTCTTCGACATTCCGCCGAAAGTGATGCAGGGCACGTCGGGCGCGACTGCGGCGAAGGCGATGTGCGGCGTGACGTTTCCTTGCGAATCGTAATCGAGAATCAGTTTGTCGTAGATTTCGTCGGAGAAGACGACCAGATTGTGGCGGCGCGCCAGGTCCGCGACTTGCTCGAGCATCTGCCGCGAGCAAAGAGAGCCCGTGGGATTGTTGGGATTAATCAGCACGATGGCGCGGGTGCGCGGCGTTAGCTTGCGTTCGATGTCGGCGAGTTCGGGCTGCCAGGCGTCTTCTTCGTTGAGATCGTAGGCGTTGAGCGCTATGCCGAGCTTGCACAGGACGGCCGAGTAGAGCGGGTAGTCGGGCTTCGGGGTAAGAATGTCCTCGCCGGGATTGACTAGCGCGCTGATGCAGAGATCGACGGTTTCACTTACGCCGGAGGTGACGAAGACATCCTGCACGGTCGTGATGCCTTTGCGCGCGGCTTCGCCGCGAATCGCGTCGAGCGCTTCGGGAACGCCTGGAGATGGCGCGTAGCCGTTCTTGCCGTCGCGCATGGCTTTGTAGGCGGCTTCGATGATGTGCGGAGGAGTCTGGAAATCGAAGTTGAGCGGGTCCCCTACGTTGAGCGGGAGAACTTTGTGGCCTTGCTTGGTGACTTCGTCGGCTACGCAGGCTAGGTCGCGTATGGCGTAGCGGACATTATCTAGACGCTTGGCGGCGGTTACTTCGCGGGTTTGGGTGGTGGGCATGGAAGTCAAATGCTTAAACACGGGGGTCACAGGGTCACACGGGGTAATTCTAAACCGGATTGCCTTACCCTGTGTTCCCCTGTGTCCTCTGTGTTAAAGATTTACCCCTCGCGGTCGATCTGGGCCTTCTGCAGCTTGTCTGAATAATCCACGTAGACGGACTTCCACTCGGTGTAGAAATCGATTGCGCCGATGCCGCCTTCGCGGTGGCCGTTGCCGGTGGCTTTGGTGCCTCCGAAGGGAAGGTGAACCTCGGCGCCGATCGTGGGCGCGTTGATGTAGGTGATGCCGGCGTAGAGGTCGCGAATGGCGGCGAAGGCTTTGTTCACATCTTTGGTGTAGAGCGCGGAGGATAAGCCGTACTCGATGCCGTTGGCGATCTCGATGGCGTCTTCGAGGTCGTCGCAGGGAATGATCGAAACGACAGGGCCGAAGATTTCTTCCTGCGCTATGCGCATTTTGGGATCGACGTCGGAGAAGACAGTTGGCTCCATGAACCAGCCGTATTGGTAATCGCCTTTGTCGAGGCGATTGCCGCCGCAGAGGAGCTTTGCGCCTTCGTTCTTGCCGATCTCGACATAGCTGAGATCAGTCTGCAGTTGCTTTTCGTTGATCGCTGGTCCCATCTCAGTGTTTCGTCGAGGCCGTTGCCGACTTTCAATTTCTTGGCGCGGGCGACGTAGCGTTCGACGAACTCGCGATAGACGCCTTTCTGCACGATGATGCGACTGGTCGCGGTGCAGCGCTGGCCGGTGGTGCCGAATCCGCCCCAGAGGCCGCCTTCGATGGCGAGGTCGAGGTTGGCGTCGTCGAGGACGATCATAGGATTCTTTCCGCCAAGTTCTAAAGAACAGTGTTTGAAACTCTTTGCCGCGATGCCGCCGATGATGCGGCCTACGGCGGATGATCCGGTGAGCGAGATGGCGCGCACGTCGGGGTGTTCAGCGAGCGGCGTGCCGACTTCGGGGCCGTATCCGGCGACGATGTTGATTACGCCTTTGGGCAGGCCGGCGTCGGTGAGCGCGCGGACAAGATTGAAGGTGGAGAGTGGAGTGTCCTGCGCGGGCTTGATGACGCAGGTGTTGCCGCAGACGATGGCGGGCAGCAGCTTCCAGGAAGAAATCGCCATGGGAAAATTCCAGGGCGTGATCATGCCGCAGACGCCGATGGGCTGGCGCACGGCCATGGCGAATTTGTTCGGCATTTCGGAGGGGACGGTGGGGCCGAAGAGGCGGCGTCCTTCGCCGGCGTTGTAGTAGGCGGCGTCGATGGCTTCCTGCACGTCGCCGCGAGTCTCGGCGAGCACCTTGCCCATTTCGCGGGTCATCTCGCGGGCGTACTCTTCTTTGCGCTCGATCAGAATTTCGGCGGCGCGAAAAACCATTCGGCGCGGCGCGGGGCGGGAACGAGCCGCCATTTGGCGAAGGCGCGCTTGGCGGCTTCAACGGCAGCGTCTACATCGGCCTTGGCCGATTTCTGGAAGATGCCCACCACG
The DNA here is from genome assembly GCA_963841125.1 of uncultured Acidobacteriaceae bacterium. Taxonomy (GTDB): domain Bacteria; phylum Acidobacteriota; class Terriglobia; order Terriglobales; family Acidobacteriaceae; genus Sulfotelmatobacter. The sequence continues at coordinate 10,424 of CAWJBH010000003.1, read as the reverse complement.
TCGCGCGTGTCGGCGGGATTGCGGTCTTCGAAGGTTTCTCCGGTCGAGGACTCGACCCACTCTCCGTCGATGAAGTTCTTGAATGACTTTGGTCGGGTTGTAGCCCAGAATGGCAGGGGAAGCCAGGGTTTCGGTGGCCATGATTGCTCCTTGTCTTATGAATGCCTGGATATTGATGCTACAGGGGGTGGGGAAGGTGCGGCAAGGACTTCGCATCCTGACACTCGCACCGCGGCTAGAGCTGTTCCGCTGCGAATCCGGAGAGTAGGGCGGCGTCGCGCAACCTTTGATCGGCTGCGAGGAAAACCTGGCCCTGCGGAAGATCTCCGCACCATTCCAGCGCGGCCGCGAGCTGCAGCGCGTCGGCAGCACTTAAATCGTATCGATTCACCAACTGCGCGGCCCGCGCCCGCAAACTGTCGGAAGGCCGGATGACAGCCCACTGGTCAGCCAGATCCATTGCGAGCCGGCGTGACGTGGCCCATTCGCCGGAATCGAGGTGTTTCATTCGCACCAGCCGCGCCAACGCGCTGGCAATCTCAACCGGGTGTCGCCCACCAAACAACCGCATCGTAGTGGTGGTAGAGAGTGAGCGCCCGGACCGTGCTAGCTTGCGCCACGCAGAGAGGAACAAGGCGCTGGCGTCCCAGAATGCGGAACGGCGTTTCAGGGCTCGTCCCGTTCTTCCCGCCATACCCGCTGCATGACCTCATCGGATACATTGCCCGGCGGCTGCGGCCAGCGGGCTGTTCGGCTCCGTTTTTTCAAAGGCGGAGTGAGTATCCCCCGCGCAATCAGTTGCCGCTCCCGCTCCGGCTGATCGTTCGCCGAGCAGGGAACGATGCGCGCGACGGGCTGGTTGCGGTCGCACACCAGCACTTCTTCCCCGTCGCGTACATACTGAATATGAGCGCTGAGCCGCGCTTTCAGTTCGCTTATGTTCACGGTGCGCATGAGGCGATTATAGCAGACATGACCATGTTGGTCATGTCGGTCGCACGCCCACTGAGTGGGGTTCTTCCGGCGACCCTAGCTGGGGCAAGTCTCAAGCCGCGGCAGCATTGCCCGCTCCACACGACCCTTGCTTATACACCATGCTCTTCGCGCATGAGCTTATTGTCCGGCTGACTGTTTGGTTCCCGTCGCTCCTGTGTCGAATTCTTCGGCCATCCAGTGTTGCAGGGCGGTCATGTTTTGCGGGCGGCCGAGGAAATTCTTTACCAGGTCATTCGCCGACATTGAGCCGCCGGGTTCGAGGACGACGCGGCGGTAGCGCATGGGGGCGTCGCCGGCCAGCAGGTTTTGATGGTCGAATTGGAGGAAGAAATCTTCGGCGATCACTTTGTCCCAAGAGGTAGGTGTAATAGGCGCTGGAGTAGCCGCCGAGGTGTCCGAAGGAAGCCCACATGTGGGTTTCGGGGAGCGGAGTGAAGAGAGTGTAGCGGCGGTTGGCTTCGAAGGTGACGGCGTCGAGGTTCACGTCCTCGGGCTTGGTTTTGTAGATGTTGTAGGAGATGGCGGTGAGCGCATTCTGGCGGGCTTGTCCAGGCGCCGCGTCCGAAGGCGGAGGCGCGGTTCATGCGGGCTACCAGTTCGGCGGGGATGGGCTCGCCGGTTTTGTAGTGGCGGGCGAACTTGGCCAGGACTTGCGGGCTGCGAATCCACTCTTCGAGCATTTGCGAGGGAGCTTCGACGAAATCGGATTCCATGCTGATGCCGCTGATGCCGGCCCATTGCTGCTGGCCTCCGAGGATGTGGTGCATGAGGTGGCCGAATTCGTGGAAGAAAGTTTGGACGTCGCCGTAATCCATCAGGCCGGGATCGGTGGCGGTGGGTGCGGGGAAGTTGCAGACGAGGATGGCTTCGGGCAATTGCTTGCCGCGGATGCCGTCGAGCACCGGAGCCATTTCGGCGTGGCTGAATTTGCCGGGGCGCGGATGCATGTCGAGATAGAAGCGGCCGATGGGCTTGTCGTGGTCGATGACGATCCAGGTTTCGACGGAGGGATCCCATGAGGGGACGTTTTGCTCTTGCTGGAAGCTGACGTGGAAAAGTTCGGCGGCGGTGTCGAGGATGCCTTGCTTCACTTCCATGAAAGGGAAGTATGGGCGCACGGATTGAGAATCGAAATTGTAGCGGGAGCGGCGAACTAATTCGGAGAGATAACGCGCGCTCGTAGTCCCAGATTTCTTTCGCGCCGGGATTGGTCTTCTGCTTTTCGGCCGAGCAGCATCTCAAATTCGCGCTGGGCAAGGGGACGGGAGGCGTCGTTGACTTGCTCGATGAAGTCGGCGATGTTGTGGCCTTTGGCAATCATCTTGTCGGCGGCGTTGTAGTCGGCCCAGTTGGAATAGCCGAGGAGGGTGGCGATTTCGTAGCGCGTCTTCATCAGGCTGGTGAGGACTTCCTGATTCTTGGGATAGGCGCGGGTGTTGAAGGCGAGGGTGAGACGGCGGCGCAGGGAATCGCTTTTGGCGAAGCTGAAGATGGGAAGTGCGTCGGGATAATTCGGTGGTGATGAGGATCTTGCCGTCGGCTCCGGGCTTGTGGCGGTCGATGTAATCCTGGGGAAGGCCGTCGAGTTCGGAGGGATCGGCCTCGACCACTTTCTGGCCGTCGGAAATATTGCGATCGAACATGGACTGCTGTTCGGTGGCCTGGTCGTTTAATTTCTTGAGGCGGGCGCGGGTGGCGTCGTCTTTGTCGACGCCGGCGAGACGGAATTGGAGAAGTTGGCGCTGGACGTAATAACGGGTGGCGGAGTCGGCTTTGGAAAGATCGAGCGCGGCGAGCGCGCTGTAGACATCGTGATTGAGGGCGATGGCGGTCTGGGCGGCGCTGGCTTTGGTGAGCATGGCCGTGGCGTGATCGCGGAAGGCGGCGTCGGGATGGACCTGCTCCATGAGTCCGGCGAAGTATCCGGCAGAGTTGTTCTGGCGGACGGCCTCGTCGAAGGGGACGAGAGTGTTCTCAATGGTGCGCGGGCCTTTGCGGCGAGCAGAGTGTCGATGGCGCGCTGGCCGGCGGCGAGGCGGTCGGTCTCGATTTTTTCGAAGGCGGCTACATCGGGCTTAGAGGCCCAGATTGTGGGCTGGGAGACGGTTACGCGTCTGGGCGGAAAGGACGGCAGCCAGAAGCAAAGGGAGACAGAGCAAGATTGCCAGGCGTGCGGCGAGCAACATGAAAGAGCCTCGTGGAGGAACTTAGGGTGGAACGATTTCGAATCGATTTTGAGATGCGAAGAAATTGTTGATGACGGAGCGTTGACGATGTCAAGCGTGAGGCCGGGAAATGCGCCGGAATGGAGGAAAGCATGATGGCTCTGAGACGCGCCGGGCGAATAAGGGTTAGCGTCGGCGCACAACGCCTCCGGCCCCGGCGTTGTGCTCAGCGGCCCAGTCTGGCCGGCGGACAGCCCCTTTGATTCTGCTCAGGGCAAGCTACGGGCGAACGTCGGCACATGAACCCGTTAGCGCCAGCGTTTTATTTGCGGCCAGAGTTGGGCCATGGTGCCGAATTTTGGGCCGCGGCAGATGTAGACTGCGATTTCTTTTTCCAGCGCGTAGGGATTGTCGGCGGATCTGCCGACGTATTCGACGTGCTGCCAGAGTTGTTCGAGGCGTTGACGCGGTATCGTCGAGGACGATCATGCAGTTGCCGGAATAACCGCGCGGTCCCCAGAGAAACCAGGTTCGGTGGCCGCTGAGCGCTGGCGGCAGGCCGTACTTGCGGCCGAGGAAGTCGATGGCGCCGGCCTGGCCGTAGTCCTGGGCGAAGATTCCGCAGTTTTTGTCGCGGCGCTCTTCGGGAGTCAGCTGTTCCAGGCAACAGCAGTTTCGGCGACGATTTCCTGCCATCCGAATTGGTCGGCATACCACTGCGGCAGCGGGGCGCGGGCGTGATCGTGCTCCATCACCGGCAGCTTGAAGGGAAGAGTCTTCGTGTAGGCGAGAAATCGATCCGGGCGAAAGCACCGGGACCGTGATGGGAACAAGATGGATGCCGTCTGGCAAGAAGAATGATGACGATGACCGGCTTCAGCCACGCGTAGCGCGGACGCGGACTCCGGCGAACGTCTCTTTCGAGCTGTCAATTGCGGATTCGATGATGACGCGCTCCGGCTGCCAGAAGCATGGGATAGACGGGAGCCAGGTAATAATTTTTTCCGTGGAGGACGAAGAAGACGGTGAAGCAGACGAGATAACACCAGCCGAGAAAGCGGATAGGGTTTGAGGCGCGTGGAGAACAGCAGCGCGAACAATCCTGTCAGCCAGATGGGCGCAGTGAAAGGATGGACAAGCAGCGTCTGCTGGAAGAAATACTGGGGAAAGGGAAGGACAACGTCGCGGCCTTCGGCGCGGATATTGTGCATCAACTGAGAAATGGCCAGTGATAGTGGATGTTCCACAGCAGGTTGGGAAGGAAAATCAAAAACGCGGCCAGCCCGCCGATCCAGATCCAGGGATTGAGAAAGACACGGCGCTGCGCGGTGAGCAGAAGGCCGATCGACGATGCCGAAACCGAATAAGGCGATGGAGTACTTCTCCTCCATCCCAATGCCGGCGACGACGCCGAACCAGAGCCAGTAGCGGGGTTATCGCGTTTGATGGCGAGGATGGCGAAGTAGGCGCAGCCCATCCAGAGATTGGGTTCGAGGCAGTTGGTGCCGAGCAGGCCGCCGTTGGAGAGATATTGCGGCGCAATGACGACGGTGATTGCGCTCAGGAGCAGGGCGAAGCGGCGTCCGCCGAATTCGCGGGCGAGGACGGCGGTTTGCACGACCAGGAGAGAAGAAGCCAGCGCGGGAATGAAGCGAATGCTGCGCAGGGAATCTCCGAGGACGGCGCGGCAGATGTGGATTAGAAATGGAATGAGCGGCGGCTGGTCGACGTATCCCCAGCCAAGGTGATCGCCGCAGGAGATGTAATCGAACTCATCGCGAAAGTAGCCGTACCGGTTGTTGAAATAGATGTGGAAGAGCAGTTTGGCAAGGGCGATGGCGCAGATAATCGCCATACCCCCGGCGAGGAATGATTGGTGGCTGCGGCTGGGCGAGGCTGGAGTCGAGGACGTGCTGGCCATGGAGGTAGTAAGGATAGCGGAAGGACGGGGAGTCTGTCATGAAGTTGATAAGGAGCTAAAGCTTTAGGCGGATGCGCGATGAATGTTTCGGCAAACGAAGGTAACGTTCCCTAGTTGATTACCTCATTTTTAGTGCCGATAGGCTTGTGGTAACGTTGAAATTACCGCATATTCAATAGGTTTGAATAAGGTCTCAAGTCCACGTGTCCTCGCCGACTCGCAAACCGGGCATCCACATCGCGTGGAAGACGGTCACATATCGCAGTGTGGCCCTGATGATCATTGGGGGCTTCGCGGTGGTGTTGATCGCGATACGCCTGACCTTCCCGCAATTCACGGAGAGCAGCATCAAGGCGGCCGGAAGCGTTGCCGACAAGGCATTGGAGCGCGTGGCTGGGATGGCTCCGGCGGCGGGTCATGGCGCGTCCACGGCACAGCAGGCCCACTTTACGGCACTCGACGGCACGGTGCGGGTGAAGAAGGGCAACGGCAATAGCTGGGTGGGGGCGGACTACAACATTCCTCTGGAAAAGGGCGATGTGGTGCAGACGGGCTCGGAGGGCATGGCGAAAGTGGTGTTCAACGACGGCACCAGCTATACCGTGAAACAGGATTCGCTGATCGTGATTGAGGAGAATTCGGCCAACGATCAGCAGCAGACGAATGTGGCGGTGGCGGTGAGCACGGGAACCGTGGATCTTTCGACGGCGACTTATTCCCAGGGATCGAAATCGCAGGTGATCGTGGCTGGCGCTACGGCATCGCTGGCTCCGGAGTCGGCGGCGCAGGTGCATAACGATCCCAAGACGGATCAGCACGAGATCCTGATGAAGAAGGGCGCCGGCGAGGTTACGCGAAACGGAGAAACGGTGCAGTTGGCGAACTGGGAAAGAGTGAGCTTTCAGGCGGCAGAGACGCACATGGACAAGGACAAAGGGACGGGACCGCCGACGCCGATTTCTCCAGCGAACATGGCGCCGATCTTTACTTCCGGAGAGACGACGAAGGATGTGGAGTTTTCCTGGACGGCGATGGCGAACGCGACCGGTTACCGGCTGCGGATTTCGAGAAACCCTTATTTCTCCTCTACCCTGGTTGACAAGAAAGTGAACACGGCGGATGTTACGGTTACAAGCCTGGGCGAAGGGGCATACTACTGGGCGGTGCAGTCGTATGATGCGTCGGGCAAGGAATCGGTGGAGAGCGAGAAGAATCGCTTCACGATCATTCCCAAGGGGAAGCAGACGTAGGCGATCGAACTGGAACTGGATCCCTTCATTCAGCATGGACACATCATTGAAGTAACAGGTAAGACGCAGATGGGAGCCCGGGTGATGGTGAATGGGCGGGAGGTTCCGATGTTCTCGGCCGATGGGACGTTCCATTACTTCACGCCGCCGCTGACGCAGGGTGAAGCGGTGATTACGGTGACGGCGCAGACGGCGCAGGGTGGAGTGAATACGCAGCAGAAGAAGATCATTATTCAATAGTTAGGGTAAGTGCGGAGTGCGGTGGAGTTTCATAGGGAAGCGAGCCAAACGCGCGGTTTGCGTGTCGCAAAAAACGCGACACATCGCGCGGCTCGCCTAGATCCTTCGGCGGGCAAACAGCGCCCGCCTCAGGATGACAAGCAATGCAGTAACTGGTTCCGGACGAAAGTACAAGGAACCTTTGGTCCCGGCAGGATGGTTGAGCCTCTCATAGACTAGAAAGAGGAAGCAGCCGAGCCGGACGGCGCAAATCGGGTTCGCCCGGAAACGGTGCGATGAACCGGCTGCGATCAACACTGGGGCGATCAAGGTAGATCGCGAGAAGAGTTCGCTCATGTCAAATAACGGATTTCATTCATCACGTTCTCACAACCTCAGGTCGTTATTCAGCCTGTTCTCCAGCGACCTGGCCATCGATCTGGGCACGGCCAACACTCTGGTCTATGCGCGCGGCAAGGGCATCGTGGTCAACGAGCCATCTATTGTCGCCATCAACAAGAACACGGGCGAAGTGGAGGCCGTGGGCAAAGAAGCGAAAGAGATGCTGGGCCGCACGCCGGGCAACATTGTCGCCATCAAGCCTATGAAAGATGGTGTGATCGCCGACTTCAAGGTCACGGAGAAGATGCTGAACTACTTCATTCAGAAGGCGCACAACCGGAAGATGCTGGTGCATCCGCGCATCGTGATCGGCGTGCCTTCGGAAATTACGCAGGTGGAAAAGCGCGCGGTCATGGATTCGGCCTATCGCGCCAAGGCCAGCGAAGTGCATCTGGTGGAGCAAGCCATGGTGGCGGCGATTGGAGCGGGGCTGCCGATTACGGAGCCGAGTGGCAACATGGTGGTCGACATCGGCGGTGGCACGACCGACATCGCGGTGATTTCTTTGAGCGGCATTGTTTATTCGCGTTCGGTGCGGATGGCGGGCAACCAGATGGACGAAGCCATCATGAATTATCTGAAACGGAAATATAACCTGCTGATCGGCGAGCGCACGGCCGAACAAATTAAGATGGAGATTGGCTCGGCCCACCAGCTCGACAAGCCGATGACCATGGAAATCAAGGGACGCAACCTGATCGAAGGCGTGCCGAAAACAATTACGGTGGATGACGGCGAAATCCGCGAGGCGTTGAGCGAGTGCGTATCGACGATCATGAATGCGATTCGCGTGGCTCTGGAACGCACGCCGCCAGAACTTTCGGCCGACATCAGCGATCGCGGCATTGTACTGACCGGAGGCGGGGCGCTGTTGAAGAATCTGGACAAGCGCATCCGGGAAGAAACCGGCTTGCCGGTTTCGATCGCCGATGATCCGCTGTGCAGCGTGGTGCTGGGCACGGGCAAGATGCTCTCGGACTTCAAGCTGCTTACGAAAAATTTCAATTGAGTAGCAGAACAGTGGTCAGTGGTCAGTGATCAGTGGCCAGTTGCAAGACCCACTGACCACTAGCCAATGATCCCTGACCACTGTCTTATGGAATCCGTACTTGGCCGTTACCGCAATCTGACCATCCTGGTGGGGGTGCTGTTTCTGCAGGTGCTGGGGCTGGCGGTGCAGGTCAAGCGCAGCGCGGACGCGCAAAGTACGCGGCTGATTCGCGTCTGGGCGGTGGATTTAATTACTCCTTTCGAGCGCGGGCTGGTCTGGGCGCAAAACGGCGGCAACAATCTCTGGCACAACTATCTTTTTCTGCGCGGGGTGCGGGCCGAGAACCGCCAACTCAAGGAGCAGATCGAGCAGATGCGATTGGAGCAGGTGCGGCTGAGCGAAGACGCCACCCAGGCCCACCGGTTGCAGTCTCTGCTGGCTTTTAAGGAGCAGTTCATCGCCAAGACCGTGCCGGCGCAGGTGATCGGCTCGAGTGGAAGCGATCTTTCACAGATCCATCTACATCGATAAGGGATCGAATGCTGGTATTGCGCCGGATATGGCGGTGATTACCTCCGGCGGCATCGTGGGTAAAGTGCTGCGCGTGTACCCTTCGACTTCGCTGGTATTGATGATCAACGATCAGAGCAGCGGCGTGGGGGCGATGCTGGAGAAGTCGCGGTTACAAGGTGTAGTGCGCGGAACGCCCAATGGCGAATTGGTCCTGGATCGGGTGATGAGCGACGAACAAGTCACTGTGGGAGAAACTCTGCTGAGCAGCGGAGGCGACCAGATCTTTCCCAAAGGGCTTCCGGTGGGTACGGTGAGCAAGGTCAGTGCGGGAAAAGAAATGTTTCTGAGCCTCAAGGTGAAGCCAGCGGCGGACCTGAGCCGTCTGGAGGAAGTTCTGGTGGTGACTGAGAAGCAGGAACGGGCGCCCGTAGCGGATAGCGCTAGCAGGGGGCGCGCAGCGGATATTCTGGCGCAGCGGCTGCCTTCCGTGCCGGAGAAGCCCGCGACCGCTCCGGTGGCGACTCCGGCCGGAACGGGACCTGCCGTGGGCGGCGCGACTGGGCAGAGCGCGGGCGCAGGCGAAAAGCCGCACGCGAATGCCGCCAAGATTGTGACTGGAACCGGCACGACCGGCGAGGTTTTGAAGAAGGTGGTGCAGAAGCCGGCTGCCGCGGATTCCGTCACGAATGCTGCGGAAAGCGGAACCGGGCCGGGCGCGGGTTTGAGCGCTCCGCCGAAACCGGTTGCGAAGGCCGGTTCGAATGCCCCTTCGAGCGCCAGTCCGAACGTCACTTCAACCAATAGCTCGAACTCGACTACGAAATCTGCGAATCCTGCGGAGAAACCTTTAACGGTGCAACCTAAGCCCACGAACTCACAGCCCAGTCCTCAACCACCTCCAACGGAAGATAATCCCCACTAGCGTGCCCATCACTTACACATCGGGAGAGCAGATTGAGGTTTACCGGTTCAGCATTCCGGTGACCGTGGGTGTGCCGCTGCTGGCGCTGTTTCTGCAGGCGTTCCTGCCGAGGCGGTACTTTCTCCATCTTCGACTTGCCTTTGCTGGTCACGATTTTCTTTGCCATGGCGCGTCGCAATCCGATTTCCGGGCTCTTTACCGGAGCGGCGATCGGGCTGGTGCAGGATATGCTGGGGCCTTATCCGATCGGAATCTATGGGATCGCCAAGACAGTGGTGGGGTTCGGGGCGTCATCGCTGGGAGCGAAGCTCGACGTGGAGAACGTAGGGGCACGGTTCCTGGTCACGGTGGGCTTTTACCTGGTGCACGCAGCCGTCTATTTTACGGTGGCGCGGGGCATGGTCAACCTGACGCTGGATTGGAACTGGAGCCGGGGCATCCTGGCCGGGCTGGCGAATGGCGTCGTCGGTGTGGGATTGTACTTTCTGTTGGACAAGTTTAAGCAGAGAACCTGAAACCAGTGGCTGGTGGTCAGTGGCCAGTGAATTCGTGGCAGGCTGTGACTTCCGTTACCCTTCTCGGCAATCCTTTGACTTCCGCACGGCAGTACAATGAATGTGAAAGCTCCCATACATTCGAGTCTGCTGGGTTGTGATTTTCGCGGATCAGCGCATCTCTGACGGGCCTCTGACTGGTCACTGGTCACTGGCCACTGACCACTTGATTTTATGTTCGGACGCGACGACAAAGTATCGGCTATCCGCTTGACGGCGGCGCAGTACATGATTCTGGCCATCTTCCTGGTGCTGGCTTACGGGCTGTGGAAGCTGCAGGTCATGGAGAGCGGTTATTATGCCTCAGCGGCCGAAAAAAACCGCATCCGCAATGTCCCGATTCTCGCGCCCCGGGGCAAGATTCTGGACCGCGAAGGTCGAATCATCGTCGATAACTATCCATCGTTTTCAGCGCTGCTGCTGCGCGAATCTTCCCGTGACCTCAATGCCGACGCGGACTTGATTGCGCAAGGCCTGCATCTCGACGCGAA
>CAWJBH010000002.1:0-436544 GCA_963841125.1 uncultured Acidobacteriaceae bacterium | reverse complement strand
TACCTTCAACCGTACGTATTGCTCCAAAGCAAACGAGATTGTCGCCCAAACTCCCAATAGCTTCATGCTGCAGCAGTTCGACAATCCGGACAATCCGAAAATTCACTTCGAAACCACCGGTCCCGAAATTTGGAATGACACCGACGGGCGGGCCGACATCCTGATCTCCGGCGTTGGCACCGGCGGCACCATCACCGGCGTTTGCCAATATATCAAGCCCAAGAAGCCTTCGTTCAGGGCCATCGCCGTCGAACCAGCGGATAGCGCAGTGCTCTCGGGCGGCAAGCCTTCGCCGCACAAGATACAGGGAATCGGTGCCGGGTTTGTGCCGAGCATTCTGCGCCGCGACTATATCGACGAAGTCGTTACAGTAACCAACGACGACGCAATCAACATGGCGCGACGCCTCGCCAAAGATGAGGGACTACTAGTTGGCATTTCCTCGGGAGCTGCCGTAGTTGCCGCAGTGAAAGTCGCAAGCCGGAAGGAAAATACCGACAAACTGATCGTGGTGGTCTTGCCGGATTTCGGCGAACGTTATTTAACCAGCGTTTTGTTCGACGCGCTCCGCAACCAGGCCCTGCAGATTCCGACATCAGCGCTCCCGGGCTGATTCCTACGGGATCTTCACGTCTTGTCTTGTGAGTTGAATCCCCGGGCAGGGGTCGGTTCTCCCAGGGTACCTGCGTCGAGACAGATTTTGAGGTCCCTCCTCTATTCCCGCCGCGCAAGAGATTTCACATTGACAGCTGCCGTCTTCATCAACTAAAGTTTGGACGTTCTACTACTGAGCATCGTTGTGCTCCAATCGGCCGGATTAGTGCTGAGCCCTGCAGGCCAACTCTTGGCATTCCGTGGTGGCGATTGGCAGGTGCTCTGACGAACGAACTAGGTTGGCCGGCGTTCAGATATCCAGGTGAACTTGATTAGAACGCAAAAGACTCCTTACTGTTTACTGGTTGGCCTATTGACTGTGGCGAGCTACGCGCAACAGCCTGTCAGCCCGAGCCCTGCGGCGTCCTCCGAAAACTCATCTGCAAAGCAAGCTTCCGCTGGAAGCGACCGCGTGGTCCTGAAAGTTGGGAACATCCAGGTGACCGAGGAAGAATTCGAATCGCGGATCAAGGCGATCGAGGGCCAAGGTGGCGATCCCGACAAAGAAGAGACCAGCGCGAAGAGTCGTCGACGACTCGGCGACGACTATGCCTCCGTCCTCATGCTGTCGCAGCAGGCCGTTGCCAACAACCTCGAGTCCTCGCCCGAGGTTGCCCAGCAATTAGCCATCGCCCGCATGCAGACGCTCTCCGACTCCGAATTCGCCGCCCTGATGCGTCAAGCCGAGCCCTCATTGGAAGAAATCAACCACTATTATTCCACGCACGCGTCGGATTATGACGAAGTTCGAATTCGCCGGCTCTTCATTTGGAAGCGACGGGGCAACTCGAAAGACGGGACAGCTGTGAGCACGGAGGCTGCAAGAGCCCACGCCGAGCAAATTCGTAAGGCATCCGCAGCCGGAACCGGCGCAGAGAAGCTGTCAGAAGATCTGAGGAAGGCAGAGGAAGGCATGCTCGATCCCGCGCCGCTCACCTTTTCCCGCGGAGAGCTGCCGCCGGAAATGGAAAAAGTGGCCTTCGCACTCAAGCCGGGAGAATGGTCCGAAATCGACGACACTCCGTCCCGGCTTCTTCTCATTCAGTTGGTAAAATCCGACCGTAAACAACTGGGACAGGTATCGTCACGTATCGAAAAGAGCCTGCAAGGCGAGAAGATGCAGGCGTTGTTGGATGGCCTGAAAAAGAAAGCCGGCATCTGGATGGATGAACGATATTTTGGGACCGCGGCGGCTCGTGACACGGGCGCGCAGCGGCGTAATTCCAAACCACAACAATCTGAACTTCAAGAATCGGCCCTAAAGGGGGGAAGTAAAAATGAAGATGAACGACAGAAGTAAGAGCCTCTGCTACTTTGCGCTGCCGGTGCTGCTGTTACTGGCAATTAGTTTCATCCAACCGTCTCTCGCCAGCGCCCAAACGACCTTGCAGGGCGTCGACTGTTCGAACATTAATATCGCTTCCTTGCTGAAGCAAGACAATCTGGGAGCCGGCCGAATTTTAATTGAGTGCGGAATCGTACGCGGAGGGCAGCCATCGGCTGGCGGCAACTTGACCGAGCCGCCGTCTCCGCCCAACATCCGTGTCAGTAACGGATCAGCCTGTTCATCCTCTTCGGACGTTTGTGGCAGCGAAAGCATGGTGGCGGGCAGCACCAAGGATAAAGGCCAGACCATCGTGGCGAACTATAACGCTAACTACGAAAGCTCCAACTATTCGGGTACGTCTTACTCCAGCAACGGTGGGGCGACCTTCACGGAAATTCAACCTGCGCCTTTTGCCAACGGACATGGCGAAAACGTTGGCGACCCGCTCGTGGTTTTCAACACCAAGCTGGGCATGTTCTTCGCCGGCGATCTGGCGACCGGCTGCGGTGGTCAGGGCATTGGTTTGTGGACTTCGCCCGATGGCAAAACCTGGACTACTGGAGCCTGTGCGCACAGCGGAGAAGCAGACGATCGACCGTCGATGTGGTCGGACAACGTGGGATCCAGCGCAACCTTCGGCCGCATGTTTATCTCCTTTAACGACTTTGAGGTCGGTAGTGGAGCTCTTGAGGTTGTCTATTCCGACGACGGCGTGACCTGGAATGGCCCGGTTGTCGTGAGCAACACTTCGACATTCATGCGCGACGTGCAGATCACGGGCTCGCCGCGAGGAGCCGGAGGAGCGCAGAGCACCGTGTTCCTGGCCAGCATGGATGAGGGTGGCGGTGGCAATTCTACCCGGCAGAATGTCATGTACAACTCCACCAATGGCGGCACCTCCTGGAATACGGTCCTCGTGGGTTCGCGCTTCAATCCGCCCGGCGATGGCCCATGCCCTTCGAACAGTTACTTCTGGCAGGTGAATCCCATCATCCGGCACATGGGCTGGGGCGAACCCGCCGTTGGACCGAACGGGGTCGTCCACTACGTCTACGCCGGAGCAGGGACGAACGGCGACACGGGCGACATTTTCTACACGCGTTCCACCAACAACGGCAGTACCTGGTCGGCCCCTATCAAACTCAACACTGACAAGGACGCTCAATTCAAAGAGCAGTGGATGCCCTCACTCTCCGCAACCTCCGGGGGCAAGATCACCGCCTCCTGGTATGATCGTCGAAAGGCCACCAGTTCGTGCGTCAATGTAGGCGATGCGGGATGTAACTACGAACGCGTCGGCCGACAGTCAACCACGAACGGCGCTACTTGGGAGCCCGCCGAGATCACGATCAGCTCTGGCATCATCACCCAGCCGTCGCAGAACGATCCCGACGTTGTGGGCTGCTATGCCGGAGATTACGACTACAACAGCGCCCTGAACGGGCCTGACAACGGCGGCAAACCGGCTGCCTATGTCACCTGGACCGACGGTCGATTTTCGATCAGCGGCGTACCGGTGCAGAGCGTGGACTTTGCCAAGGTCCCGCTACCATAAATTAATCCCGCCACCAACCTCGATAGGACGAGGGCAGCTAGTCAGCTGCCCTCCTTTTTTTTCGAGAATGATTTCGAATGAGTTTCAGCCGCTGGGATGTTCGCCAAAGAAGGTCAGCACTACTTCAAACGGCATAGGGGAAAGTCGCATGAAGACTATGGACTACCCGACTTCCCGTTACCAATCTGGACAGTTTCCTCGAAGCCCGTTTCTGGATAGTTTCCGTACGGCCAACAACTCGTCCGGAGTCGCTCAAAGCGGGTTCTGACTACTTCCCTGGAGAATTCTGAATCAATACCAGATCCGAAGGAGAATCTCCGCGCACCAGGGCCAGACTCTTGCCATCGGGCGACCATTGATAAGAGTAGATTTTAAGGGAACCGAAGTTCGTCAACTGACGGCCCGGGCCGCCGTCCAGAGGTTGCAGCCACAAATTATCCACTCCCTTTTCACGGACAGGGTAGACGATACCTTTGCCTTCGGGGCTGAAGCGGGGTTGCCCCTGGTGCCGCGGGTCGTACTCGAACCTTCGCAGCACCTCGCCGGAATCAAGAGAAACTAGGGAGATCGATGGCCTCTGGGTCTTGAAATCGTAGGTGCCCAGCACAGCCGTCTTTCCGTCGCGGGCAATGTCAAAACCGCCGTTGAATGCCGCAAAATCCTTTGTAACTCGTTCCGGCTGACCTCCGTCGATGGACACTTTCATATAGGCAGGAACAGTTATATCCACATAAAAGACGGTTTTTCCATCCGGGGAGCACATCGGAAACATATCGCTCTTGCCCTCGGTGAGACGGCGCAATCCAGTGCCATCCGCTTCACTGCGCCAGATGTTCACCGAGAGGCCTTTCAACATCCTGCGCGCGAAAACAACGTGGCCGTCGCTGCAACCGTTCGGCTGCATCGCAGCAGAATCCTTTTCGGAAGCGATCTCCCCCTTGAGTTCGCCGTTCGGGCTGATCTCCCGAATGGATGACCCCTGCTCCGTCAGCAGATTGCCATCTCTCCCCCATGCGACCACCGGCACGGGGTCTCCCGAACTAACCTGCCTGGCGTCGGAGTAATCTGCCTTCAGGCCTGAACTCACATAAACATCGCGCACCGACTGGCGCATGAGAGTGGCAATGGTCGCACCGTCGGCGGAGACACTCAAGTTGGCATAGTCATTCGTGTCGGCTGTAATTGGACGAAACTTGCCATCCGGATAACTGATCAGCCCAACCTGCTGCCGGCTGATTTGTTTCCATGCTCGAGTAAATTACTGCCAGGGCTCTTCCATCGGGTAGCCAGGACAAGTTGGATAGCTGTGTGTAGGGTGGCCTGGATATTGTCCTATGGGCGCCGGTGTCCGGATCAATCGCAATCACGGCACTTATGCTGTCTTCCGCCTGATCGAAGGTCGTACCGACGATCGCCTTTCCATCCGGCGACCAGGCTGAATCCGACATCACCTTGGACATTGAACCGGCGAAAATACTCTTCTCGCCGCTGCCGTCGGCATTTGCGATGAGGAGGTGGTACTTGCCGGGGTCGGGATCGTTGGCGCGTATGAAAGCGAAGCGCCGCCCGTCGGAAGAAAAACTTGGATTCGTGTCTACATCCTTGACCAGAAGTTGTGGAGTTCCACCCAGCACGGGGATGCGGTATAGATCGTACTCCTGAGACGCAGGACCGCTGACCAATTGGGTATGCGAAAAGTAAATGTGGTTGCCATCGGGAGAGAAGCGCAGGGCGGAGTATTGCACATGCCCTGGCGAAATGATCTGCACGTTGCTTTCGCTGGCCAGATGGCGCAGCCACAATGATTCATCACCCTCGCTATTCAACACGTAGGCCAGGTAGTTGCCGTCGGGAGACATGGCCCCGATCCGGGCATTGTGAGTGCCGCTGATCTTGGTGATCTTGATGCTCTGGAAAGGCTGGCTGCGGGCGAAGAAAAACAAACTGTATATGCCGAATGAAGCCGCGGCGATCAGTAGCAGTATAGCGGCGACCATGACTCCAACGCCGGCTTTATGCTGGCGCGCGGCCGCGACCAGGGCCGAACCACTGGAGCGGCGCTCGACCCCTGCGACGGGCACGGTTGCACTCGAAACCCGAACGGCCGCGGAATCCTGAACAGAATCCTGAACCCGGAGCCTTCCCGATTCCGTGTCGCGCTTGAGCCGCTTGAGGTCGCTTCTAAGTTCGGCCGCGGCTTGGTAGCGTAGTTCGCGATCCTTCTCCAGCAGCTTGCTGATGATGTCTTCCAGCTTGGGTGGTAGTGTCGGATTCAACCGTATCGGCGGCAGCGGAGTTCGATTGAGGATACCGTCGAAGATGGTTGCTGAAGTTTCTCCCGGAAAAGGCAACGCTCCTGTGGCCATCTCATACAGCACTGTCCCGAAGGAAAATAAATCGGTGCGGGCATCGAGATCCTTGCCCTTGGCCTGCTCCGGGGACATGTAAGCGATGGTGCCAACCGCCGCGCCAGGGCTTGTCAGAAGCTCGTGGCTATCCGCGATGGTGGCGGCTGTGGGCCCCATCGACTGCGCTTTCGGCAGGAGGGAAACTTTGGCCAGCCCAAAGTCCAGGATCTTGGCGTGCCCCCGTTTGGTGATAAAGATATTAGCGGGCTTAATATCGCGATGAACAATACCTCCGGTGTGCGCGGCGTCCAGCGCATCCGCCACCTCGATAGCTACCTCCAGCAGCGTCTCAGTCTCTAATGGTCGTCCCGCGATGCGGTGCCTGAGTGTGACGCCATCCAGAAACTCCATCACGATGAACGTCTGCCCATCCTGCTCGTTGATTTCATGAATTGTGCAAATGTTGGGATGGTTCAGAGCAGAAGCGGCCTTTGCTTCACGGCGAAAGCGGCCCAAGACTTGAGCATCTTTGGCCACTTCGTCGGGCAAAAACTTTAACGCAACAAAGCGATCGAGTTTGGTGTCCTCGGCTTTGAATACTACGCCCATTCCGCCCTCACCCAGCTTCTCGAGGATGCGATAGTGCAAGATGGTTTGGCCGATCATGGAAGGCGCTTGTCGCCGGAGCATTCATCTTAAGGACGGGGTCGAGGCTAGTCAACGTGTTCGAAGTTCCGGGCGAAGCGCGCCGAGCAGTACATTTGCGTTTAACGAGCAATCCGGAAACTGTTCCAGGCGAGAAGTCGGCGTGTAGGGGGTTTTCACCACATCGGTAACGTTAAACGCGCTTCCGGGAAGTGCCCGTCGACGTAGGCTTTTTGTGCTGGTGCCGGGAGGGGGAGTCGAACCCCCAAGACCCGAAGGTCGGCGGATTTTGAGTCCGCTGCGTATCGCGGTATAGCCCTGATAATAAGCAGTTTATTTTGTGCAAGACGTGAAAGTGTGTAAGCAAATGTGCCGTTCTTGAAGGTTTTCCACTGCTCAGGTCGCAACAAGAACCTCGCGACGACGCGCCTTTTTCGAGCGCTCTTTGTCTGACCTCTGCGACCGGGGGCAAAGAAGTGCCTTTGCCCTCACCTATCAATTCTTGTCAATTCCCAATCTCACCCAGAGCACCACGAACCGGAATGAGTCCCAGTACTTGTCCAGCGTTCCGGATCAGACGAGTCTATAATCCGAAACAGACGGGACATTAATCCGAATCAGACGGAGCCTTCACCCGGCATGGACGATACCGATCACGCGCTCTTTCCTCGCTTTTCCGCCGAACTGGTGGCCACCGCGCTCAAGGATACGCCGGTCGTGATGGTTACGGGGCCGCGCCAGTGCGGCAAGACCACGCTGGTCCGCGATTTAGTCGCGGGTAAACGCGAATTCATCACCATGGACGACGACACAGTGCTGGCTGCGGCACGCAGCGATCCAACTGGGTTGGTGCGCGCTCTCGATCGAACGACCATTGACGAAGTACAGCGAGTGCCCGACCTTCTCCGGGCCATCAAGAAGTCAGTGGATGATGATCGCCGGCCCGGCCGGTTTCTGTTGACGGGCTCAGCCAATATTCTCACTCTGCCTCAAGTCTCGGAGAGTCTAGCTGGCCGCATGGAGATCGTGAGCCTTCTGCCCCTCTCGCGGGCTGAAATCCGAGGCAAGAAGCCGGGGTTCCTCAAAGCAGCGTTCGATAGCAAACTTGGCAAACCCGCGGGGCCGATGATCGGCAAAGATCTAGTACAAGCCGTGCTGATTGGCGGCTACCCCGAAATGCTGCGGCGCGGAGATCCAAAACGACGCCAGACATGGGCACGCGATTATGTAAGAGCCATCGTGCAGCGGGATGTGCGCGAGGTTGCCGACGTGGAAAAACTCGACCAAATGCCGCGTCTGCTACAGGTTCTTGCCCACCACTCTGGCCAGCTCACCAATTTCACGCAGATAGGCGGCCAAGTTGGGTTTGACGACAAGACCACAAGGAAATACGTGGCCATCCTGGAGCAGTTGTTTCTCGTTCGTCGGGTGGAACCGTGGTTTCGGAACCAGTTGAAGCGTTTGGTAAAGACGCCCAAGCTGCATTTCCTTGACTCCGGCCTGCTCGGCGCACTATTAGGAGCTAGTGTGGAGCGGGTCGCGAAAGACCGGACAATCTTCGGACCATTGCTGGAAACGTTTGTTTTCTCTGAGGTATTGAAACAGGCGTCTTGGTTTGGTGAGAGCTGCGCTTTATACCACTACCGGGACAAAGATCAGGACGAGGTTGACCTTGTGATCGAAACGGGAAGTGGCGCATTGGTCGGTATCGAAGTCAAGGCGAGCGCTACCGTGAATGCTGGTGACTTCAAGGGACTCCGAAAGTTGGCGGAGGCCTGTGGCGATAACTTCAAGCTGGGAGTGGTTCTCTACGATGGCGGAAGGCCGGTCCCCTTCGGCGACCGTCTTGTTGCTGCGCCAATGTCTTGCTTGTGGGCGTGACTCGAATTTTCGTGGTCTTCGGGGCGCAGTGGATGAAGGTGTAAGCGTCCGGTTGTGACCGTCTAGACAAGTGGGCGAGTTCCTTCCTTGACGTCATTCGCATCCAAGGAGAAAGCGCGCCCGGAAAGCGCTCGATTCGAGAATGCAGAGAGTTCCGGTAGAATCCAGCAGTATCGCCAGCATCGGCTACGCTCCCACGGAACGCGTGCTGGAACTGGAGTTTCGTCAATCAGGCGAGGTCTATCAATACTTTGCCGTGCCCGCCGAGGAATACACCGCATTCCTCGCCGCCGACTCCAAAGGCACCTACGGGAATCAGCAACTCAAACCTCGGGGATATCGCTACCAGCGGCTCCCGTCTTCATCGAAATAGCTTCCCACTCTTGTTCACAAGTGTCCACACGTGGACACTTACCCCCAACCCATCCGGACGCTGTCAATACGGCCTCGACCAGACGCTTACGAAGGTGTTGCAATACGTCGTTCCACATCAGGAAATGATGACACATATCGATGTCGGTGACGAACAACTCAATGCCGGAGCAAAACATGGTGCGCGCGGATAGAGTCGAACTCTCACAGGCCTTTTGAGATTTGCGGATGCCGCCGACGACGATGCCGTGCGAAGCCTTAGTGTCCGGTTTGCGGTCTGGACCATCCCTTCACGGTCTACAACTTCCCAGATGAAGCTCCGGCTTGGTCGCCTGCTAAGTAGCGCGAGCACGACAGGCTGTGGTTTGGACGCTTGTAGAGCGTGACCCTTGCCGCCAAGGTTGATTCGTAGTCCCACCATCTTTAATTCGCTTGAAAGGCGGTGCGAATCCGAAAATGTGTAACTGACGTGTAAACCAGACCTACTACGCAGGTGTCCATAAACCCACTCATTTCAATGTGATAGATTTTCATTCGTGACCATATATGACGCGAAATCCGCTGCGTCTGCTCCAGAGGTGCATTTCATGCGGAAGCTAGCACCAGCTAGCCGCGTATTCTGTGGGCTTTAGGGTTGGTGCCGGGAGGGGGAGTCGAACCCCCAAGACCCGAAGGTCGGCGGATTTTGAGTCCGCTGCGTCTGCCAGTTCCGCCATCCCGGCCTGAATGCTAAAACATCGGATGGCACTAGCTTAATTTACGAACTGAGCCTTTGCAACCGTAACCAAGCAGAACCAAAGCCCGGGCAAACCACGCCGCCCCCCTGATCGCAGCTTCTTACCGCTTCTTTTTCTTTGCGTACCGCTATTTCGTCAGCTCGCCGATAAAAACGCCGTAGGGCTCCAAGCGAAACTTCATTCCCTTTGCTGCCGATTTCCCTGTCGCCAGCAGTTTATTCGTCGTGCTGAAGCCGTTGCTCTTCAACTCAAGAGCTTCACTTTCTGCGGCGTATCCGACATATTCAAAGCGACGACCACGCCCTGATCTTTGTAAATGCGCAAGTAAGAAAGCACGTTCGCATCATCCTCATTGATCGCGGTGTAGTTTCCCTCCGAGCAGCGCCGGGTTGGTGTGGCGCAGCTTGAGCACGCTGCTTGTAAAACTCCAGCACCGACTCGGGATCCTTCGACTCATCCGCCACGTTGTGCGTCTTGTAGGTCGGAGGCACCGGAAGCCACGGCGTTCCCTTGGTAAAGCCCGCATTCTCGCTGCCGTCCCATTGCATGGGAGTGCGTTCGCCGTCGCGGCCTTTTTCTTCCGGCCATCCCGTTCGCCCGATCGGATCCTTCACATCCTCCTTGCGCGTCGGCGGCGTGGTCTTCATCCCGATCTCTTCGCCGTAATACATGATCGGAGTGCCGCGCAACGTGAGATAGAGCGCTGCCCATCAGCTTCGCGATCTGGTCGTTGTGCACGCCGTCGCCGTAACGGTCGTAAGAGCGCACGATGTCGTGGTTGCTGATCACAAACGTAGGCCAGCCGGAAGCCGCATTCACCGCGGCAATCTGCTTGCGGAATTCCGCCGGCGAAAGTTTGTTCACCGTGGTGAAAAGAAAATCCATGGGCAACTGCAGTTCGTTGTTGCTCTCGCCGTAATATTGGTTGAGTTCGTCGACGTCCGCCGTCCAGGTCTCGCCGATCAGCACCGCGTTGTGTTCGTCCGCCACCTTGCGCAATCCGCGCAAGCACGTCGTGCACTTCCGGCAGCTTGGTGTTGTATTTGTCTTGCTTCGATTGGATCGCCGAAATGCATTCTTGCCGGGACTCTGAATCGGGTTGTCGTGCAGATTTGGATCTTCAAACAGCGTATCCACCGCGTCCAGCCGGAAGCCCGCCACGCCGCGCTTGTACCACCAGCGCGTCACGTCGAACATCGCATCCTTCACCGCCGGATTGCGCCAGTTCAGGTCGGGCTGCTCGGCATAAAAATAATGGTAGTAATACTGATCCGTGGCCGGATCGAACGTCCACGCCGAGCCTCCAAAGGTCGAAACCCAGTTATTGGGAGGCTCGCCCGGCCCTTTTCCATCGCGCCAGATATACCAGTCGCGATGGGCCGAGGTGCGCGACGACTTCGAATCCAGAAACCACTGGTGCTGATCGGAGGTGTGATTGACCACAAAATCGAGGATGATGTGGATGTCCCGCTTCTTGGCCTCGCTGGCCAGCAGATCGAAATCCGCCAGCGTTCCGTACATGGGATCGATGTTCTCGTAATCGGAAACGTCGTAGCCGAAATCGACCTGCGGCGAAGGAAAGCAAGGCGTAATCCAGATCGCGTCGACTCCGAGATCCTTCAAGTAATCCAGCTTCGATGTAATCCCCTTCAAATCGCCGACGCCGTCGTTATTGCTGTCGGCGAAGCTGCGCGGATAAATTTCATAGAACACCGCGTGCTGCCACCATTGATGGCCTTCGGCATCCACGGCGTGCGCTGGGGTCTGAGCGGCGGCGGCCAAACTTAGAATGGATACGCAGAATAAGAACTTGGCGATCTGTGAAATGGCGTCCTTCATCCTTAAGGGCCTCCGTCCGAAATTGGCGCTGCACCGAGTCCTCGTTGAGATTGAACTCTTTTGCCCGGCGAGTCAAATTCCTCGCTGCACTTTCTCGTTAAGACTTGCCAAAATGGATCACGACGGTGCGGTGCAGGTAGTCGCCGCTCTGGTCGTTGTCGTTGCCTGTCCGGTTGTCATTCTCCGCCGGGATCTGGATTCGAATGCTTCTCTGCTTCGTCAGAACCGCACCGTCGACCGAACTGATCTGCCCCGGATTCCAAACGCCCAGATCATAGTCCATACCTCGCGCGCCGGATACTTCCACGGTCAACTGGTTTCGCCCAGAATTCCACGAACTCGAAAGCACTCGCAGGCCGCGACTCGTGCTGCCGAGCGCTGGAAGCTGGTTTGCCAACGCGAGTCCAAAATCGTTCTTCACCCGGATGACCACGCTGTTGGGCCCGCCATGAACTTGAAATCGCATCGACACATGCTGATCTCCGCTGTTCGGTTCGATCTGGAATGGCAACGGCCGTCCGTTCATCTCGACGGAAACCACTTCGGTGCGCAAACTGAACGCAGGTGAAAACTCCACCCAGCAATCCCCGGTTCCGGTGCGAGTGGTCTCGAGAGTGATGCTATCTGGTGTCTTGTGATACTGAAAATCTACGCGCGCATCACCCAGGTGAACATCGCGTACAGCGAACGACGTCCAGTCTGCGGGCACATGCGGAGCCAGCGTGATCTGATGATTCGCCGCATCGGTTTGCAATCCAAAAAGACCCCGCAGAATCGGACTGACCACCATCGCCGCCGACCATATCTGATGCGGTGAACTGGTCGCGAACCCTTCGTAATAATCGCCGGAGAGAACTTCCTCGAAGTGACCCAGGGAGCCGTCAGCAGCCATAAGCGCGTTGGCGCGCAGGTTGGAATACGCCGGAAGTTCGCGATGATACCGGTATTCGCCTACCGATGCCCATCCGGTAAACAGCGGCCAGACTGCTCCAAAGTGATAACCGGAACCGTCGTAGAGTCTTGAGTGCGAAGAGATAACGCGCATTCCCCAATCTGTCTCGTGATCCGCATCCGCCAGCCGTGTGATCATTTCTTCCGCGTGAGCCGCGTCGGGCAATCCGAACCACATGGGCACGGTTGCGAGTACGCTCGGCTCCTCTACGCGCTGATTGCTTTGACTGATCGCGAATGCATAGGATTTCGCTTCCGGCAGCCAGAACGCCAGGTCGAGCGCAGACTTCTTGCGCTCGAATTCGGCAGCAAGTTCCTTCTTCACGTCGTCTTTGCCGACCAACCCTGCGAGGCCGGCGAGCGCATGTAAAGCTTCCACGCCTAGCCCGCTCTGATAAAACTCCTCCTTCACCGGGAGCAGCGGACCTCCCTCCACCCAGCCATGTCCAATACTGGCGTTTTGCGCGAAGCCTTGTACATCATAGGTCGAGCGCAGGAACTGATAAGCCTTCCACACGTTGTCCCACTTGTCGCGCGCGAAAGCGAGATCGCCGCTCTGCGTCACATAATCGTTCATCGCAATAATGAAGAGTGGGGTGGCATCGGCGGAGGCGTACGCGTAGGGTAAATCTTTGAACCATGAAACGAAATTGGCACCCTGAGCGATCTCGTGCGGAACCTTCCCGTCTTCGCGCTGATACTTGCTGATAAACTCCAGCGCAGTGCGGGTCGTCGCATAATCTCCGGCGGCATTCAGGGCGAAGGACGTCCACAACGAATCCCGCCCAAAGAACCACGCAAACCCGGGCCGCTGGCTTGTTCCGGAGGTACGATACCCGGCCACCAGCCCCGTGCCCAGGTAAGGATTCGCAACCAGTCCCTGGATCGTACTAATCCGCGCCCAATCGTAGGCTTGCTGCA
Source organism: uncultured Acidobacteriaceae bacterium (assembly GCA_963841125.1). Lineage (GTDB taxonomy): Bacteria > Acidobacteriota > Terriglobia > Terriglobales > Acidobacteriaceae > Sulfotelmatobacter. The sequence continues at coordinate 423,314 of CAWJBH010000002.1, read as the reverse complement.
AGGCACTATCCGGAAGCTCAAGATTGACGGTACGCGCAAGATAATTGCGGTAGTAGTCGGCGGAATCGCGCTCCAGTTGCTGGTATGACGTTGAAAGATGCTCGTAATTTTTTTGAGCATCTTCCCTCGCATCCTCGCGCCGGGCCACGGATGCCGCGATCACGAGCACTTTCGTTTCGCGACCTTTCTTTGTTACGCCCAGGCGAAACGAGGTTTCGTTCGAAGAAGAATAGTTCGTTTCGTAGGCCAGGTGCGCGTCTTCCGCCGTTGGAGAACCCACCAAAGCGGCGAACTTTCTGGTCTCTTCTCCGAAGGCAACGGCGTGCCGGGTCGCGTCCCACTGCGTGTAGGTGCCCCCGATCGCCGCGGGCCACTCCAGCGCGAAGTCGCCCGTAAAACCGGCTTCCACTTCGAGTGGATTCGTGGTTTCAATCTCCAATAGAATCACCGCGCCCGGTTCCTGCACTGGCACGAACAATGTTTCTTTGACTCGAAACGAATCTCCCACATAGATCAGCGTGGCCGATTCCGGACGAACCGTCAGCGTTCGCGCGAGACTTTCCGCCGGCAGCGCACGGCCGTCAACGTGGAACGTCAAATGAAAACCGCGAAAGATCTTCAGCGGATAGACCCAGGCTTCAAGGCGCCCCGTCTCGTTGCCGAAAAGGCCCGCTCGCGTGCCGACCACCGGAAGAAACTCCCACGTGCGCACTGTACGGGAAAGCTCAAGACCCGGCGCGGGCTCTTGTGAGAAGGCGAACTGAATCACGAGGAAGAGGCAGAGGAAAAGAAAAAAGACGAATCGGCCGCAGAGAATTAAAGACCGTGCCGCTCTGCGATCCATCCGCCCAGCGTCGGAGCTTGCCATGTGAAGGTTCACGGGATAAAGAAGCCGGGCGAATTTTAGCACGAGCCGACTTATGGCTTCTTCGCGTCCCTGGGCGCCGCCGCACCCGATCCTTCTCTCAAGGTGTGAATGGTGTCGACGGGAAGGTCAGCGAAACGCTCCGCCAGTCCGCTCGGCCAACGAATCTCCACCCATTCGATTTTCGTTGCCGCTCCCAGCCCGAAGTGCACCCTCATATCGCTATTGGAAATGTAGCTCGAGCCGCTGCGAACTTCATCGACCAGGATTCGCGGTCCAGCCTTTACCAGAATCCGCGCGCCGATGCCGTCACGATTCGACTTCGTCCCCACGGTGCGAACTGCGATCCAATGATTCGGTGTCCGGATCTGGTTCACCAGCAGGCTGGGCGCGGCATTCATATTGCTGATCACGGCAGACATCCTGCCATCGTTCCTCAAATCTCCCACCGCCAGTCCGCGCGATGAGGCCGGAGTCGTAATGCCCGGGCCCGCAGACGCGGAAACATCGCTGAAGGTGCCGTCGCCGTTGTTGCGGTAGAGGATACGAGGTTCTTTGAAAGTGCTGCCGAGGTGCTGGTTGTCAACTTCCGGATACACGTGACCATTCGCCAGAATCAAGTCCGGCCACCCGTCGTTGTCGAAGTCGAAAAACATTGCACCCCAGCCCAGATACTGGGTGTACAAACCAAGTCCTGCGGCCGAGGTCGCGTCGGTAAACGTTCCGTCTCCATTGTTGCGATAAAGGGTCGAAGTATCGTCGGAGAAATTTGTCTTGAAGATGTCGAGATGTCCGTCGCCGTTGAAGTCCGCGACCGTCGTTCCCATGCCCGCCTGTTCGCGGCCGTCTTCGTTGAAGGCAGCTCCCGCCGTGACCGCAACGTCGGTGAATGTGCCGTCATGATTGTTACGGTAAAGAATGCTGGGCGTGCTGTCGCAGGCAACATAAATATCGGGCCAGCCGTCTTCATCGAAATCCAGCGTCGAAACGCTGAGCGAGTAATGTCCGTCGGTGCGGTCGATGTGCGCCTTGATCGTGACATCTTCGAATGTGCCGTCGCCCTTGTTGTGGTAGAGGATATTCTTCGCGCCCGGCAATCCTCGCGGGCCGCACATCACAGGGACGCCCTTCCACACACAGTTAATCCGCTGCCCTGGGGTGGGAGCGGTGGCCAGATCGAAGTCCACGTAGTTGGTCACCATTAGGTCAAGCTTGCCGTCGCGGTCGTAATCGACGAACGCGCAACCCGAGCCCCAGGCTTTTCCCGAACCCGCAACTCCGGCTTTCTCCGCAACTTCGGCGAAGACGCCGCCGTCATTGTGATACAGGCGGTTCTTTCCGTAATAAGTGATATACAGATCTTCCCAGCCGTCGTTGTCATAGTCGCCGACGCAGACGCCCTGACCCCAGCCGGTCGCAGTGAGGCCGGCTTTCGCAGTCACGTCGGTGAAGGTTCCGTCATGATTGTTGCGATAGAGGTGATTGCTCGGAGCCTGCCCTGAAGGGAATCCTTCCAGGCTTGTCCCATTCACCAGAAAAATGTCGGGCCAGCCGTCGTTGTCATAATCGAAGATTGCGACGCCCGTGCCCGTAGTCTCGATGATGTACTTTTTCGTCACGACGCCGCCGAAGATGTTCTGCATGGTCAGCCCGGCCTTCTCGGCAACATCGACGAAGTTGGCGATGGGCTCGGCGGCGATCTTCGCTTGTTGCCCTGAGCAGAACGAAGCACAAAATGAAATCAGAAATAGAAAGACCGAGGAGCGTGCGAATTTACTGCGAACAAAACAGCACGTAGGCGGCATAATCGGATTCACGAATGTTGGGTTGGTTCACTAACAGCCGTTAGAATGAATGACGAATGACGATGCCCGCTTCCCGATTGTCCGCCGGTTTGCTAGCGATGGCAATTGTCTGCGGCGTCGCGGCCGCCTCGCCGCAAACCAAGTCCGGGGGAGCATCCACAGCATACCAAACGGGCCTCGCCGCGATGAGCCGCGGCGACCTGCCAGCTGCGCGCGATGCCTTTGAGAAAGCGGTGAAACTCAGCCCGCGCAGCGCCGACGCGCAGAACATGCTGGGCCAGGTGCTGTTACAGCAGGGCGCGGTGGATGATGCCATCGCGCGCTTCCGCACTTTGGTCAAACTTCAGCCGTCGCTGGCGATCGCCCACGCTTATCTCGCGCAGGCGCTCGAAACCCGTGCACTCGAAACTAAGGGCCAACTCGACGAAGCTGTGAATGAGTTCCGCGTCGCCGTGCAGCTGGCGCCCGGGCAGTGGCAAGCGCATCAGTCGCTGGGACGCGCCCTCAGCTTGCAAAACAAGACGGACGACGCCATCGCAGAATTCAAGCATGCGATTCGCCTCGCCCCCCAGCAACCGGAGTTGCACGATGAGCTCGGGTCGCTATTCGCCCAGCAGTCGAAGTTCGTCGACGCCGAAAGTGAATTCCAGGAAGCTTTGCGGCTCGATCCGAACTCCGAGCCGGCCTATTTCCATCTCGGCGCCGCGCTCTCCAGCCATGGTGAAACGAAAAAAGCGCAAGAGATGCTGGACCACGCACTGCGGCTCGATCCACGAGATGCGACGGCATGGTATTACCGGGGCATAGTGCTAGAGGCGGAAGCCCTTCCCGAGGAGGCGCTGCGGTCCTACGAACATGCCGCCGAACTGCAGCCCAACATCGCGGCGATCGAGACTCACTTCGGGCTCCTGCTGCAACGGCGCGGTGACGTGCAACGCGCCGTGGGCGCCTTCAGCAAAGTAGTGACGCTCGCTCCGGGCGACGCGGAAGCTCACAATAATCTCGCACTCGCGCAGTTGCAGCTCGGAGACGCAAACGGAGCCATCAAGGAATTTCAGGAAGCCATCCGCCTACACCCCGACGATTCCGATTTCCAGGGGAACCTCGGCACAGCCTACTTGCAGAAAACGGACTTCGCCGCCGCCATCTCCCAGTTTCGCGCCGCGCTGAAGCTCGATCCGGAAAAAGCGAGCTTGCATTACGACCTCGCTCTGGCCCTAAAACTTTCGGATGATCTGCCCGCTGCCATCGCGGAGTGGAAAGAGGCAATTCGCATCGACCCGAAGTTGGCAGACGCCTACTACAGCCTGGGAGTCACCCTGTGGCAGTCGGGAGATTTTCCAGCGGCGGCGCAACAATTGCGGCAAGCCATCCAAATTAAACCCGACTATGCAGAGGCCCACTACACACTCGGCACAGTTTTGAAACAGATGAATAAACTGCCAGAAGCTGCTGAAGCCTTGCGCCAGGCGATTCGACTCGACCCTGATTTCGCCGGCGCTCACACCACGCTGGCGGCCGTTCTGCGTCAACTGGGGGACAGCGCCGGCGCCGCCGCCGAGAGCAAGGTTGCCGCCGAGATAGTGAACCAGACAAATAATCTGCAGGCCGCAACATTCGCCACCAACTCCGGCCGCCGATTGCTCACCGCCGGCGACCTCGATGGAGCCATATCCCAGTTCCGCACTGCGATTCGCGCCATGCCCTCCTACGCGCCGGCGCATTACGAACTCGCGCGGGCCCTGAACCAGAAAGGACTAAAGGACGAATCCGGCGCGGAATACCGGAAGGCCGCGGAACTCGACCCGCATCTCATTCCGCCCGTCACGCCAAAATAGAAAACTTCTGCCACGGATTTCGCGGATTAACTCTGATCAAAGCATGCCTTAGAGGAAAGTTAACATCCGGGTCATCCGTGGATCCGTGAAAATCCTTGGCCAGCTTTCCTAGTCGCTCCGCTTGCGGACAGCCACGATATCGGTGCTCACGGGAACTCCGTGCGTCACTTTCACCTTCAGCAACGCCTCGAACGGCTTAATCTCCCCAGCCTTCGAAACGCCCAGGCGTCGCAAAAGTTCCGCCAGAGATTCTTCGCGCGAAACATACTCCGCCGCGGCCTGCGTGCCTACCGTAGTAGTCCCGGCCAGGATCAACATCGAACGTGCCGGGTCCAATCCCGGCTTCAGACCGACGACCGCGTAGTCCTCGGTCACCGACTGGCTGGAAGGACTCGCCATGTAAGTCTGCGACTCGCCAGCTGCCGGGTGTACGTTGGCCACCTGCATGTCTCCCTTGCGAGGCCCTGAATTCACTCTCTGGAAAACGAATTCCTCCGTCCCTGGGATCTCCAGCAGTGTCAAATTCTCCGCCGGCGAGCCAATGAAGATCAGATCGTTGTTCCTAACGTCATCCAGGGAAAAAAGCGCTCCACGTTTCACTCGGAGTTGGCGGTTGAACAGGAAGAAAACGCGATCCAGTTCGTGGATCGCCAGCACCTCGCCCACCCCGGTGTAATGATCAAGGACCACCTCGCGCGAATCGGTGGAGGGATTGAAGTAATGCATGTTCGTCTGCGGGCGTCCGACAAAATTCGCGTTGCTGAAAATCACCCACGGAGGCTGCGGGCTGGTAACGAAGCGGTTCCAGAATATCTGATAGTCGGCCGGGACAGGCTCCCTCACACCATCCTGTGTCCGGTCACGACTCGCCAGTAGCAGGCCGACCGTCGACAAAGCGGCCACCAGCAAAACCGAGAGCCCCACAACCGCAATCGCCAGGCTGCGCTTCGAAGGTTTCGTGGCTCCTTCGGCCTTCGGAAGAACTGTGGTCAGCGTGGCGGAAGGCGTTCGCCCGTGGAAGGTAAGTGTGTACGATCCCTTGGGCAGTTCCACCACGACCCCGTCGTTTGGACCCTCGTGAGAGTAATACTCCTCCAGCTTTACGCGTAGCCGCCCCGCCTGCACTCGGACGGTCGAATCATTTTGCGGATCGAATCCCCCAGGTCGGCCCAGCACTTCGGTGGCGATCTGGTATTCCTTGAGTGCGACACCAGGATGATCCAGGGAATGTTCAGCCAGATAGCGCAGCAGTTTACACAGTGATTCTGAGCCGCGCAGGCTATGACTATTAATAAGCTTATCTATTTGTTGGAAGCATTGCTCCCGCCCGGCAGCGAAACTGCGTGTCAAGGCCATGTGACAAACGAAGTAACGATCAGGGTATCTTACTGCAAAGCCAGCACTTTACACCTGGTAACCGTATAAGACCTAATGAAACCTAATCCAATAGTGTTTTTGTACTAGAACTTGCATGCTACACAACGTAAGTGTGTCTCGGCAACCGTTTCTGGTTCACCCTGCTTTCAAGTAACTCAGGAGGAAGTTCATGAAGAGGTCAGTTCTCGCGGCTGTGGCAGCGTTTACGCTTCTCTGCGGTCTTTGGACACCCATCGCATCCGGCCAAGCGGTTTATGGCAGCATTCTTGGTACGGCCACTGACCCTTCTGGGGCCGCCGTTCCCAACGCGAAAATCAAAGTCACCAGCCAGACCAAGAACACCACCTTCGAGGCCACCTCGAATGAGAGCGGCAACTACTCGGTGACGCACTTGATTCCTGATGTCTACTCGGTGCGTTTCGAAGCTCAGGGCTTCAAGAGCATGGACTTCAAGGATGTGGTCGTAAATGCCGACGCCGGCGTCGACGTGAACGGCCAATTCCGAGTCGGTTCGGCCAGCGAGCAGATCGAAGTCACCGCGGAATCGCCGCAACTCACGACCGACCGCGCCGAAGTCGCCATCGAATACGATGCGCACATGGTAGAGAACCTGCCTATTCTCAACCGCAACTTTACTCAGCTGGAACTGACCTCGCCCGGTACCCAGAAGCTTGGATGGGGCCACGCCGCAACCGAAAATCCGCAAGGCAGCCAGCAGATTTTTGTGCAAGGGCAGCACTTCAGCGGAACTGCATACGAATTGGATGGAACCGATAATCAAGATCCAATTCTCGGCATCATTGTGGTCAACCCGAATCTGGACGCTGTAACTGAAACCAAGTTTGCGCTCCAGAATTACGATGCCGAGTTCGGCAAGGCCGTAGCCGGAGTTATGACCGCACAAACCAAATCGGGCAGCAACGACATTCACGGTAGCGGCTTCTGGTTCCGGCGGACCGATGCAACCGAAGCGCGCGATCCTTTCACGCAGTATGCCGAAGATCCAATCACGCACCGTTTTCTCCCCTCATCCCGCTGGCAACAATTCGGGGGATCAGTCGGCGGCCCGATCATCAAGAACAAGCTGTTCTTCTTTGGCGACTATCAGGCAACTCGACAGTCCAGCGGCATCACGAATCAGTTGTCGATTCCGACCGCGTTGGTTCAAAGTACCTGCAACCCCACAACCAACGGTACCAGCGCCAGCCCCGGCTATTGCAACTTGAGCGAATATCTCAACGCCGGACTCACCGGTGGCGGACAAATTTACGATCCCTCCACCGGCACTCCATCTGGCAACGGTGGAAACCGTACCGCTTTCGGGCCCGCTGGCGCCTGTTCTGGCAACTGCATCCCGATCGGCGAGGTTTCCCCCCAGGCTGCCGCTATCCTGGCCTTATTCCCGGCACCGCAGAACGACGGCATAAGCAACAATTACGTCTCCTCTGGCTCCGGCCCGTTCAGTCAGAATAGCTTCGATACTCGCATTGACTATGCCGCCAGTTCCACCGTGAATGTGTTCGGTCGCTTCAGCCTCGATTACTTCAAACTCTCAGGTCAGGGCTCCTTGGGACCGTTAGGCGGACCCGGCACTGGCTTGCTCGGTTTGGCTGGCAGTTCGATCACTCATAACTACAGTTTAGCCACGGGTTTCACCAAGACTTTAAGCAATACCCTGCTGACCGATTTCCGCTTCGGATGGTTTAAGTACAATCCCCAGACCGCAAAGCCGGACGGCGGCACTCCCATGACCGGATTCGGCATACCCAATGCGAACACGAGCGATCCGAAGACGGCCGGTCTCGGCGCATTTCTCTTGGGACCGGACCCCAACACGGGTGAAGGTGGCGCGCCCAACAACGGAAGCGCACTCGCCATATCCAGCTTCGGTGACGGCTTGGGCGTGGCTCGTTGCAACTGCCCTCTCACCGAGCGCGAAGATCAATTCCAGTTCGTCAATAACTGGACCAAGACCAAGGGCAATCACATCATCAAATTCGGAGCCGACGTTCGTTACGCCAGGAACCTCCGCATTCCCAGCGATAACAACCGCACAGGCGAATATAACTTCAGTCCGCTGGCCACCTCCAACCAGGCCCTTCCGTGTCTTCCCCCCGGGTGCACGACGCCGCCGCCCGTTGGCGGTTTGGATTTAGCCACATTCCTGCTCGGGCGATGTTACGTCGTTCGCCCGCTATATCAACAACCCTGCTCTAACCAATATCAATAATGCCGCCGAGAGGCAGAAACGCCTGTTCTTCTATGGTCAGGACACTTACCGCGCGACTTCAAAACTAACCGTCAACTACGGCTTGCGCTGGGAAATTTATACGCCGGAATCCGTGCTGGCAAAGGGCTACGGAGGGTTTGCCAACATCGTCGACAACAACGGCACCGGCGTCATTCGTGTCGCGGGATATGGCGGCTACGGCTTGAACGGAAACGTGAAAGACACCTTCAACGCCTTCGCCCCCCGTCTTGGAATCGCTTATCAGATCGATCACAAGACGGTTGTTCGCATGGGTTACGGACGCAGCTACGACATGGGAGTGTTTGGATCGAACTTCGGACATACCGTAACGCAGAACCTGCCCGTGCTCATCAAACAGAACATCGATGCATCAGCGATTATCACGGGGGCAAATCCGAACGAGATTCCGCTCTTTGCACTGTCGCAGGGGCCCATTGCTCCTGTCTTCCCAACCATTCCAGCCAACGGGCAAATCACTTTCGCCAGCCTGAATGGCCAGGATAGCGGCGTTCACATTCGCCCAATCAAACAGGTGTTACCGACCCTGGATGCATGGAACTTCACCGTCCAGCGCCAGGTCACCAATACGATTTCGGCGGAGGTCGCGTACGTCGGAAACAAGGGCTCCCATGGATTTACCGGGGATGGTCCGAACTATGATATCAACCCGGTTTCCATGTACTTGTACGGAACCGGCGCTGATTCCAGCTTGCGGCGGCCTCTGTGCCGTCCCGTCTTCACAGTTCCTCCCGGGGGCGGAGGCACTCCAACGGGTACCTGCACGGGCATCCCCGATGATCTTGGGAACTACTACGGCAACGATGCCAGCAGCGAATACAACGCGTTTGAAGCCAAGGTCGACAAGCGGTTCGCCAACGGCCTCCAACTCATTTCGCACTACACTTTTGCCCACGCGAACGCTTACAACAACAACTACTATCCAATCAGCCATCCCATCGCCTACGGACCCAACGATTTCGTGCGCGACCAGGTCTTTGTGCTGAACGCGGTTTACTCACTTCCTTTCGGCAGAGGGAAGAAGTTCCTTGGCAACGCCAACCGCCCAGAGGATTACGTGGTTGGAGGATGGCAAGTAAGCAATACCACCAACTGGAGCAGCGGTCTCCCCTGGACGCCCACCACCAACGAGTGCGGCGGTGAGCAAGACGTGGGCATCTGCCGGCCCAACAACGGCTCTGGTTCGTTCCACATGGGTCCGGGATCTCTTCAGCAACGGTCAGCAGGAGGCCCCTACGTCCAATACTTCACCCCTCTGACTTCGCTGACCGGACCATTTACCGACGCCGGGAATGGAAATCTCGGTAACTCCGGTTACAACTCCCTTCGCGGCCCGGCGGGATTCTATTCCGATCTGTCGGTGACGAAGGACATTCCGATCTTTGAACGCGTCAAAATGCAGTTCCGCATGGACGCGTTTAACATCTTCAACCACCCGGTTTACGCGTTCAGCGGAAACAACGGGGCAAATGCTTGCATTGACTGCCAAAATTCCTCCGTATCCAGCAACAACGGACGGATTACGGACATTGAAGCTGGAACCACGATGCGTGAACTGGAGTTTGCTCTGCGGCTCACCTTCTAGGTTCTACAAAACCGAGTTTCGTCAGAGGGAGCCCTTCGGGACTCCCTCTTTTTGCTTCGCATGCACCTCCTTTGCTTCCCTTACAATGGACTGGAGTTGTCAGGCTGGACGAAACATGCTTCGCTCGAGATCGCTGGGCACGCAAATAGCAGCGCAATTGCTTTTCATTGTCGTGTGGTCAGTCGCCGCCTGGGCGGCGCAGAATCCAACCGCAAATGACGCCACGCCGGCCAAGGTCTCCAGCCAGGACCGTTACGTCGGAAATCAAGCATGCGCCCGCTGCCATGCCGCCATCTATGAGTCCTACCAACGCACTTCCATGGCGCGCGCCAGCGGCCCCGCAATGGACGGCTTCATGCCAGCCGAGTTCACGCACAAGGAATCCGGCGTGCACTACCGCATCTATGCCGAGAATGGACGCGCCTGGTTAAACTTCGACCGGCCGGGTGATCCGGATGTTCAGCGGAAAGCGCGAGCTGCTCTACTACATCGGCTCAGGACGCCGTGGCCTTAGCTATCTGTTTGAGACCGACGGCTTCCTCTTCGAGTCTCCTGTGAACTGGTACGCGAACAAGCAGATATGGGACATGGCTCCCGCCTACCAGACCGCCCGCGAGATCCCGCTGAACCTTCCCGCTTACACGAGCTGCCTGCGTTGCCATGTTAGCGGGATGCAAGCTCCCGCTCCAGGCACCGATAACCGCTATCCCGAGCCGCCCTTCACTGCAAACGGAGTAGCGTGCGAGCGCTGCCATGGCCCCGGAGCAGCCCATATGAATGGAGGCCCAATCGTCAACCCCGCCAAGCTGACCCCTGCGCTGCGGGATGACATCTGCATGCAGTGCCATCTGGAAGGCAAGGCCGCCATCGAACGCCCCGGACGTCATGTATACGAATACCGCCCCGGAGACGCACTCTCCGATTACGTCCGCTATTTTCTTCTCGTCGACGCCAAAGGGTCGGGCCTTGGCGCCGTCAGCCAGGTGGAAGCCTTCGCGCAAAGCCAGTGCAAGAAGAAATCGGGCGATGCCATGTCTTGTACGAGCTGCCACGACCCGCATCAGTCAACGTCTTCACAAGACCGGGTCGCGTTCTATCGCGGCAAGTGCCTGACTTGCCACGGCGCGGATTTCGCAACCAAGCACCATCCGGATCGCCCCGACTGCACCGCATGCCACATGCCGGCATCGGCCAGCACCGACATCGCCCATACTCAAGTCACGGACCATCGCATTTCCGCGCCGCCCGCAAGTCTCCCCTCAATTGCTGCAGAATCCGAACGAGACAGCATCCTTGCCGCGACTGGTTCCGTTCCCCGATACCAAGACTGACCCGATCCGCGTGACCTTGCTCTCGCCTGGGATTCACTTGTCGAGAACGGAATGTCCGCGGGCGAGCCTCACGCGAGAGAACTGCTTTCGAAAGCGGTGAAGCAACTCCCCGACGATCCTGTCCTTCTTTCCGCACTCGCTTATGCGGAACAACGAAGAGGATCGAACGAGCATGCCCGCGAACTCTATAAGAAAGCCCTGCAATCGATTCCAGCCTGGTCGATGCCGCAACTAACCTCGGAGTAATCGAAGCGCAAGCCGGGAGATCTGCCCGACGCGATGAAATTCTGGCAGAACGCATTCCACGCGCGTTCCGGCCAGAAGCAGCATCGGAATCAACCTCGCGCGCGTCTACTGCGCGACCGGAAATTTCGTTGAGGCTCGCCGCTACGTACTTCGCGTGCTGGAGTTCAATCCCGACCTCGGTCGGCGAAGAAAACTACTGCACTCGCTGAATAGCACGCCACCAAGCTGCAGCCCTTGAAGCCCAGACACTCATGTACAGAGAAACTCATGTGGCGACAGCCGCCTCGGCTGTCCCACCGAGCGCAGCGAGGTGGCCTCTTCGTTGCTTCCGGCAAGTTGCGGCCATTGACGCATCACGCAGCAACCATATGGACAGCCGCATCACGCAGCCCTAAAATCTTAATTGGCTTGGAGGGTTCGGAAATCTTATGCATAGCGGCTTCTCTGCTTTCCGCGCGCATCGCATTCTGCTGACAGCAACCCTGATTTGCCTCCTGACTCCCGGACTGGCGTCCAGTCAGCACGGCGCCTTCGATCTCGACGGCAAGCGCTGGATCCATTCGATACGGCTTCCGGCAAGATTGTCGTGCTGGTTTTTCTTCGCCGGGATTGCCCAGTCTCCAGCCGTTACGCGCCGGTTATTCAAAAATCAGCACGCGCATGAACGCCACGCCAGCTTCTGGCTCGTCTTTCCGGATAAGGCCGATTCGCCGTCCGACATCCGCAACTATCTCCGCGAATATGGCTTACCACTTGCCTGGCCCTGCGCGATCCCGCCACGTGCTGGTCAAACTGGCCCACGTGCAAATTACGCCGGAGGTCGCGGTGTTCAATCGCAGCCATCGACTTATTTACGACGGAAGAATCGACAATTGGTATGTCGATCTCGGCCGCGCCCGTCCCGCGCCCACCACTCATGAATTAGACGACGCGATCTCGACGCCGCGCTCGCCGGCAAGGCTGCCAGCGCCGCGAATCAGGTCAGGGGAGTGGGATGCTACATCTCCGATCTCGCAATGAACCGCTGGCCGCATGCTGGCATGGTCGCTTACGCTCATCACCGCAACCGGCGCCGCCGGAGCTCCCGGCGCAAAGCCGCCGCGCTCCCGACGCCGCCGCCCTGATGTCAAACCGTAACCTTCAATAGCGACATCGCCCCCATCATTTTTCGTTCCTGCTCTTCGTGCCATCGCCCTGGCGAAGCCGCGACCTTCCCGCTCCTGACCTACTCCGACGTCAAGAAAGCACGCGCGCCAGATTGCCGATGTGACTCAGGCGCGAACCATGCCACCGTGGCTGCCCGACCCTCAGCCATTGAAATTCGCCGACGAACTTCGCCTTACAATCCGCAAATCGATCTCATCCAGCGCTGGGTTGCGCAAGGTGCGGCATCGAAGGCGACCCATCCGATCTGCCACCGCAGCCAAAGTTCGCAGCAGGTTGGCGGCTCGGCAAGCCCGACCTGATTCTGCACGGCGCCGAAACCATTCATCCTTCCTCCGGAAGGCACGGACACTTATTGGAATTTTATTTTCCGGCTTCCGATCGAGCAAGACGCGTTGGATGAACGCGATGGAAATTCGCCCCGGCGACAAACGTTACGTGCATCACGCCAACATCCTCGTCGATCGCGGAGCATCCTCGCGCCAGCGCGAAGCCGAACCGGGCGCCGGTTTCGGCGGCATGGAGATTCGCATCGAGTCGCAAGTTTTCGACCCCGACAGCCATCTTCTCTTCTGGAAACCCGGCACCGTTCCCTACCTCGAACCCGACGGCATGGCCTTGCGTTTCGACAAAGGCACTGACCTCATTCTCAACACGCACATGCAGCCCTCCGGCAAGCCCGAGATCATTCAGCCCAGCATTGGCCTCTACTTCACGCCCCAGCCCGCGACAAAATTTCCCATGCTGCTGCAACTCGAGGACGACGCCAAGCTCGACATCCCTCCCGGGCCAAAAAGATTTCGTCGTCACCGACCAGTTCACCCTGCCCGTCGACGTCGATCTGCTCGCCATCTATCCGCATGCGCATTACCTCGGCAAAGACATCCAGGCCTCCGCGACCCTGCCCGACGGAACCCAAAAAACTCTGATCCACATTCCGCTCTGGAATCTGAGCTGGCAAGCCGTCTATCGCTATGCCGAACCAGTCTTCTTGCCCAAAGGCACTATCGTGGCCCTGCGTTACGTTTACGACAACTCCGCGGATAATCCTTTGAACCCAAACCATCCCCCGGTTCGCGTAAAGTCCGGCAATCGTTCCAGCGATGAAATGTGCCACCTCTGGCTGCAGGTGTTGCCCGTCCACAATGACGCTGCCCAGGGCGATCCTCGCATGGTGCTGCAGGAAGCCTTGGCGCGCCACAACATCAAAAATGATCCCGCCGACTTCGAAGCGCACTACAACCTCGCCGCCATGCTGCAAGCCGCAAGCAAATTCGAAGAAGCAATCCGGGAGTACGACTCAGCGCTTCGCCTTCGCCCCGACGATGCCGCCGCAAACAACGCCATGGGCGCCGCATTGCTGTCCTCTGGCCAGTCTAAGAACGCAATCGCGTATCTAGCGCAAGCCTTGAAAACGCGTCCTAATTATTTCAACGCGCGCTACAATCTGGGTCACGCTTTAGCCGCGCAAGAGGACTTCGCCGGCGCCGCCGAACAATTCCGTCTCGCCTCGCAGTTGCAGCCCGACGATGCCGACGCCGAAGCGAACCTGGGAAGCGCCCTCGCAGAGATGGGACATCTCTCCGAAGCCATGACACACTTCAAACATGCGCTTCAACTCAATCCCAATCACGCTCTGGCCAAAGAAAATCTGCAAGCGCTCGAGCGCGCAACGAGACAGTAACCGAGCCAGCAAACGATGATGAAAAAGACGCCGCACTTCTCAATCTCGCGATGCTCATGGGTCACGGCGTGCGCTTTGGCTTTCACCACCTTCGCACTCGCGCAGCAAACGGCGCCGGCGCCCTCCGCTCCATCCACGCAGGTTCAGCCCGCTCCCGACTTCGCCGCGACGCGCCTGCTGATGCAGCAGGGCAAAATCGACGAGGCTATCTCCCAGCTACAAACGCTCCAGGCGAATACTCCTGAATTAAAAGGCCTCGACCTCGAACTCGGTACGGCCTACTACAAGAAAGGAGAGTACGCCAAAGCGATCGAGTCACTGAAAAAGGCCTCGGCCGCCGATGCCAATAGCGGTGAGGCTGTGCAGTTGCTAGGCCTGTCTTATTACTTGGCAGGACATCCCGCGGAAGCTGTTCCGCTTCTTGAAAAAGTGCAAGGCTGGTATCCCCGGGCGAATGTCGATGCGTCCTATGTTCTCGGAATCTGCTATATCCAGACCAAGGATTATCCTCACGCGCGCGTCGCATTTGCCAAAATGTTCGACGTGCCATCCGATTCCGCTGCCAGCTACCTGTTCACCGCTCGGATGTTATTGCGCCAGGAGTTTGATCCGGTCGCAGAAGAATATGCGCAGAAAGCCGCAACCCTCGACCCCAAGCTTCCGCTGGTTCACTTCCTGCTGGGAGAATTGTTTTTGTACAAGTCGCGGGTTCCCGAAGCCGTCGCGGAGTTCAAGAGAGAACTAGCCGTCAACCCCGCCGACGCAGCAACGTACTATAAGCTCGCCGACGCCTACTCGCGTATTCAGAAGTACGACGATGCCGAAAGGCTCTTGCAGCGCTCCATCTGGCTCGACGCCACATCCACCGGCCCCTACATCCTGATGGGAAAAGTTCTCGAAAAGAAAGGGGAGTTCGAGTTAGCCGTACGCGCCCTGCACCGAGCGGCAACCATGGACCCAAATAATCCCACCACTCACCATCTGCTGGGCCAGGCCTATCGCGACATGGGGAAAAAAGAAGAAGCCGAAAACGAATTAAAGTTAGCCGAGCAATTACAAACCAAACAAGAACCCCGCCCCTGATCTTGATTGCTTAGGCGGGCAGCCAAAATGCTTATGTGGGGACAGCCGCCTCGGCTGTCCGTCGAGCGAAGCTAGACGCCTTCTTCGTGAAGCCGACAAACCCCGCAAACTTGTCATTCCGAACCGGGCGCCAAGCCCGGCTGAGGACCCTGCTTTAGCCCGCAGCGCCTCTCTATTTCCCACCCGCCCCCAACACCTGCTCCTGCTCCCTACCCAGCCGTTCCACCATATCCTTGGGCAACCCATGCAGCAATTCCAGGAACGCCCCATTAGTCCAACCAAACCCAACCACGTTCATCGCATATCCATTTTCGACATGAGCCTCGGAAGACCGGGTCACAACGTCATATTTCTCTCGAATGTTTCCATCGCGGCGGAAGTTCTCCGCCACCATCGACAGAAACTCATAAGAAATCCTGTCGGCGTCGGCATCGAATCCATAACGTCGCAAACCCGCGATGGCCAGCATCTCAATGTTTCCCCACCCATACGGCAGGTCCCATTGCGCGCCCGTTTCCTCCGAACTCATCGCCAAACCACCCGGTCTCTCGAACACCGCAAGATTCTTCACTAGAGCCTTCGCCTGTTCAGCGGTTGCCAGCCCAGCCCACAACGGATAAAAAGTCGTTGCGTACCGATACGACGATTGCTGCCCGGTCTGCAGGTTGTAATCGAAAAAGAATCCCGCCTTGTCATCCCAGAGATAGCGCGCGATCAGCTTCTTCCGTTCTTCCGAGCGCTTGCTCCACTTTTCCGCATCGGCCGTTTGGCCCAGCCAGCGGCTGATCTGCTCCAGATCTTTCTCCGTCTTGTAGAGCAGGCTGTTCAGGCACACCGGCGCGTAGTGGTGCGTCGCCGCGCCGAACGGCCCAAAGCGGAAACTGACGTCGAAGCCCGATTCCCGCATCGACCGGTCGCCCTTGTAGTAGTCGGAACTCAGCCGGAATTCCCGCCGCTTTTCGCACTCCGCGCGCGCCATCGTGGAGGAAACTTCACATACCTGCTGAGTAAAGGCAGCGCCAGCAGACTCCTTCGCGCCCGGCAGATTCTCCACAATGTAGCCGTCCGCCTTGGCGGGATGGAAGAAGAAATAAGTAGCGACCTTCCGGTAAAAACCAGCTTCATCCTGCAAGGCCTCGGCAGGCGGACCATCCCCAAAATCGTAGTAACGGGACAAGCCCGTGTCACCCGCCAGGTGCGGATCGCGCTCCCACATCCTGTAATCTTTCTCCAGATCGGCATAAGCTTTCGCCAGCCACGCCGGATCCGCGTGCCCTGATTTCTGCAGCGCCTCGTACACGTCCACGAACATCGAACTCAGAAAAGGCGGCTGCGAACGAGTCAGATAGTACCCCCGGTTCGCGTTCAGCATCGCCCCGTAGTGCTCAACCTCAAAGAAAAAGTTGTCGACCATGCCCCGCGCCAGTTCCACGCGCCCCGCCTGCAGCAGCCCACGAATAATGAAGTAGCTGTCCCAACCGTACATCTCGTTGAAGCGTCCCCCGGGCACGACATATTTATTCTCGAGGTAGAGCAGACCCTGCGGTTGGATTTTGCTGGTATCCACTTCTCCCAGTTGGTGGATTTCAACCGGCAGGTGCTCGATCTGTACATTGCACTCGCCGGCAAGTTTCCGCACCGCCGCCGGTTCGGCCATTCCCGCTGGCAGGTACAGGACTGCGGCCGCCTTCAACTTGGGATCCACCAGGCTCTTACAGTCGGTGATGGAACGCGTGAGCGTATCCCACCCCGTCGAAATGTAATCCAGAATCGGCTTGAGTTCCTGCCCCTGCGGCGGAACCGATTGCCCGACTGCGGGGCTCTGTGTAAGAGTCACGCACCCGATCGCGGCCAGCGCCAGCGAGCGCAAAAAGAACGCCCGCTGCGTCGGCCGCAGCATGAAAGACCAGCGAAATATCTTCGAAACTTGAGTGCCCATGGGTTCGGAGGAAAAGAGATCGTTCCCATTGTATTCGTGCAGCTAAGGCATTCAAAATGAATTCGATAGAGGAAGACGTCTCACTGTGAGAATGGGCTCATCCGGGAGAAAATGTCATGTGGGAAGGGCCGCCCCGGCCGTCAGTTCTGATTCCAAGTGGGGACAGCCGCCTCGGCTGTCCCGCCGAGCGCAGCGAGGCGCTTCTTACCCACCGCCATGCCGGAAGCACTGCACCACGTGATCATCCACCATGCCCACGGCCTGCATAAACGCATAGCAGATGGTGGATCCGACAAAATTGAATCCCCGTTTCTTCAACGCTTCGCTCATTGCATCCGATTGCGCAGTCCGCGGCGGAACCCGGCCACGCGACTTCCACGAATTCACTCGCGGCCGGCCATCCACAAACTGCCACGCATAGCGGTCAAAACTCCCGAATTCCTCCTGCACCCGCAGCAACGCCTGAGCATTCCGCACCGCCGAGGCAATCTTCAACCGGTTGCGCACGATACCTGGATTCTTCAACAACTGCGCGATCTTCGGCCGATCGTAGCGCGCCACGCGCCGCGCATCGAACCCGTCAAACGCGGCCCGGTAATTCTCCCGCTTGTTGAGAATAGTCTCCCAACTCAGCCCGGCCTGCGCGCCCTCGAGAATCAGAAATTCAAAGAGTGTGTCATCATCATGCGCCGGCACGCCCCATTCTTCATCGTGATAGCGAATCATCAATTCGCTCTGCGCCCAGTCGCAGCGAACCACCGGCCCCTTGTCGTTGCCCTTCGTCATGCATCGATAACTAGAGAAACTCGTCCGCGCGGTTCCGTGAAAAGACCCGCGGATACGTCCTGAAAGGGTTGCGAATTTGCTTGAAAGGGAGCAGCCTCCAGCCGCGCCGCAAAAGCCTCCAAGCAATCAATAACCGTTTGCCTTACGCATTGAAAAACCTTGGCCTTACGCGCTGCAGGAAAAACTTACAAACGCGTGCAGCACCGTGGAAGAGCGGCGCTTCAGCGCCGCGTAAGGCCCAAAGTCTGAAGGGGCTTGAGCCCCCGGTCGCTACTCCAGCGACTTCGGGTCCGACTTATTCTTCGGCGACTTGGCATTCAACAGCGCTACCAACCCCTTCGCAGAAGGTGGAATCGCGACCTTGTGATCGACGATAATATCCTTCGCGTCCAGTTTCTTTCCGTACAGTTTTTCATTCGCGCTGCCGTCGGAGCGCAGCGTCGAGCCTTCCAGCGACACTCCCGCGAACAAACCTTTGTTACGCGAGTAGGAAAGAATCTCGGCCTGCATCACAACGTCGGTAGCTCCTTCCGCCGTCCGTCCCTTCGGACCAGCTGCCGCCGAAGCGTCCGCTCCCAACTTCACTTTGCTCGACAACAGCGAGCGTGCCCCACTCGGGTTCATCACCAGCAAAACAAAGTCCGTAGCCTGTCCACCCAACTGAAATCCGACGCTCACCCCTTCCAGCGCATACAGTGCCGGAGGTCCCCACGGCCCGGTATAGTGCGCGCCGCTGCGGCAAATCATTACCCCGCGGCCGTAACTGGCTCCCACTCCAAACGCTCCCTTCTTCACCGACGGCAGAATCACCAGGCACTCCGCCTTATCCAGCAAGTCCTGCGGAATGTTGTCGGGAATGTTCAGGATTTCTTTCAAAACCACCCCAGCATCCTTCACCCGATCTTCTTCCTTTTCGTCGTTAGCGGCAGCGAACGCCGGAGCCGCACACATGCATATCGCCAGCAACCACGCGGCGACCTTGCTCATCCTCATTCCAATCTTGTTCGGCATAAGTTCCTCCACACAAGCTTCTACAAAACTACTCACGGCCCACCATCTTAAACTCTTTCTCCGGAATTGTAATTCCCCAGGACGAAAAAAGCGGCTTCCCGGCCTCACTTTTCAATGTCTGGAGCCCCCACTCCTGCCGTTCTTCCAGCCATGACCAAACGGGTGCTCCTTTTGTAACTTGGCGTTCTGCTCCAACCCCTTCTACAGTCAAGTGAGATTCTGGCGAATGGCCACCGCCCTTCGGCATTCCAAGTGCATCTAATGAAGTGGAGACCCTCTGGCCGTGGGTAACTGTGAAAAAATTGGACGGTTCAAGCACGAAGTACACTCGGCTGATTGCGGCGTTGCTGGCGGCTTTCGCCCTTGCCTGCGCATCTCCCGCGTTTGCCCAGGATTACACCAGCACCACGGCCAATGTCAGCATCTACCCTTCCACTTCTGACGACGATACCCAGGGCACTCTGCTCACTATCCACAAAAGGGTGGACGAAGTTAACGTTCTTTTCATCGCCACCGACAAGCATGGCAAATTTGTCCGCGACCTCAGCCAAACCGATTTCGCCTTTCTTGACGATCACAAGCCGCCGCAGTCGATTCTGAACTTCCGCCACGAAACCGATCTGCCCTTGCACATGGGCTTGCTCATCGACGTCAGCGGATCGGTGCACAGCCGTTTTGAGTTCGAGCAGGATGCGGCCATCAGCTTTCTGCAGCACTCAGTCCGCGCCGGCTTCGATAAAGCTTTTGTCGTCGGCTTCAACACCAAGAGCCAGATGTCGCAGGATTTTACCGACAACGTCCAACTGCTCTCCGCCGGCGTACACAAATTGCAGGATGGCGGAGGCACCGCGCTCTACGACGCCATCTACCGCTCCTGCAAAGAAAAGTTCTTAAAGGATCGCCCCGACCATCCCGCGCGCAAGGCGATCGTGATCGTGAGCGATGGCGAGGATAACCAGAGCGAAATCACCCGCGCCCAGGCCATCGAAATGGCGCAGCGCGCCGAAGTCATCATCTACGCCATCTCCACCGACGACAGCGGCCTCATCCTCCGCGGCGACAAAGTTCTCGAGCAACTCGCCGAAGCCACCGGCGGACGCGCCTTCTTCCCTTTCAAGATGAAGGACATCACCCATTCCTTCGCCGCCATCGAAGACGAACTCCGCAGCCAGTACATCGTCAGCTACAAGCCCGCCGACTTCGACGCCGACGGCCGCTTCCGCTCCATCGAAATCTCTGCCCTCAAGAAAGACCTGCAAGTCCGCGCCCGCAAGGGATATTTCGCGCCGCAACAGTAGGAAATCAGTTCTCAGTTCTCAGAAATACCAGATGGGGTGCCCCATTTCTCGCGTCCTTTGCGAGAAGTGGGAATCTCGGACGCCGGCCTGGCTTACCTCTGCAACACTCCGCGAAACATCCTTCGAACAGCCGCCCTCTGGATCTCTTCTCTCGCGACCCGTACTTCCGCTTCCTCGTCGCAAGATGCGTGAATGTCGATCGGCTCCGCGCCCCCGCCCTTGGCAGCATCCAGCAGCAAATCCCACGCTTCCCGATACTTCTCATATTTCTGCTCTTTGACGCCAGGCCTGAAATAAACATTCGCGTCGCGATTGCCGACCACGGCATACGGAAAGATGTACCAGTCATCTGTAGGAATAATGTAAATCGCGAAAAAGTCCACCATCCCTGGAGCGTACCCGCGCCGGCCCCTCGCCCCATCCTTCATGTTGACGCTCATACAGTAACTGCCCGTGGAACACTGATAGAGCGTGCACTTCACCTGCACCCGCAGGATTGGCCCGGTACCATCCTCCACACCCACGTCATAAGGCCCTAACCCACCATACGGACTCGACACCTTCAGTCCGTAACTCATCGCCAATACCATAAAGTACATCTCGGCCCAGGCTCCACGCTCCCGAGTTCCTTTGATCCGGCTTCCCATGATCTTCCGGTGTTTCATTTAAGCCTCACTTTTCGCCACAAAATAGAAATCGCGGCCAAAAGGCCGCGACGTTAGCGCCACATCCGAGCTGTCATCCTGGGCGGGCTGTCATCCTGAGCGAAGGAAAGGCTTCGCGAAAGCGAAGCATTTACGCAGTCGAAGCATCCCTACCCGCCGCGCGACTCTAACCACTAAGGTCTTTCTTCCACCCGAGTTCCCGCGGCCGTTATTTTCTGTATTTACCCTCTATATCTAGTATGACATTTTGCATAGGGTAAAAGCGCCACATCCGCCAACTTTATATTTCCTTTCCATTCAACAACCTAACTCAGCCTTTCGCCCTTTCTTCTTCTTGACAAGAATTTTGAGCAATTTTGTATAACTACTGGCTAAGTGTGTCGCTTCAGTCGCCGTAACTCGAACTGCTGCTAGAATTTAGCTGCAAATGAGCCGTGCGGAGTGGAGACAACCCATGCAAAAACGCAAACTCGGAAAAAGCAATCTCGAAGTCTCAGCTCTGGGTCTCGGCTGCATGGGGATGAGCGCTTCCTACCCTCCGTTTCCAGACCGGAAAGAGATGATCTCTCTTATCCACTCCGCCGTGGAACGCGGCGTCACATTCTTCGATACCGCGGAAGTCTACGGACCGTTCACCAACGAAGAGCTCGTGGGCGAAGCGCTCGCTCCCTTCCGCGAGCAAGTGGTCATCGCCACCAAGTTCGGTTTCAAAATTGATCCGGACACACGGAAACAGGCCGGGCTCGACAGCCGGCCGGAACACATCAAACAGGTTGCCGAGGCCTCGCTCAAGCGCCTTCGGACCAATGTCATCGATCTGTTCTATCAGCACCGGGTTGATCCCAATGTTCCGATCGAAGACGTGGCCGGCGCTGTGAAAGAACTCATCCAGCAAGGCAAGGTGAAACACTTCGGACTTTCAGAAGCCGGGGTGCAGACGATCCGTCGCGCTCACAAAGTTCAGCCGGTCACCGCGCTGCAAAGCGAATACTCGCTATGGTGGAGAGAGCCTGAAACGGACGTGATGCCAACGCTCGAGGAACTCGGGATCGGGTTCGTTCCCTTCAGCCCTCTGGGTAGGGGCTTTCTCACGGGCAAGATCAACGAAGATACGAAGTTTGGCGAAAGCGATTTCCGCAGCAAAGTCCCTCGCTTTACTCCCGAGAACCGCAAAGCGAATCAGGTGGTGGTGGATCTGATTGGCAAATTCGCGCAACAGAAGAAAGCGACCCCTGCGCAGATCGCACTCGCCTGGCTCCTGGCGCAAAAGCCGTGGATCGTGCCCATCCCGGGCACCACCAAGCTGCATCGGCTCGAAGAAAACATCGGAGCCGCGAACCTGCAATTGTCGCCCGATGATCTCCGCGAACTAAACACCGCAGCCTCCAAGATCGCGGTACAAGGCGCTCGCTACACCGAAGAGTTGCAAAAACTAGTGGGCCGCTAAGCCGCAGGGGAAGCCCGTGACAGTTTGCGCACTCGATTTGTCATCCCGAGCCGCGAAGCGGCGACAGAGTGCAGCCCACAGCTTGCCGAAGGGACGCAAGGCGTGAGTAGAAAAGTAGAACGAGAGCAAATCCGGCACGGGCAAAAGACAGGCCATGACACAGACTTCGGTGGTACGGCAACCTCCAGTTTGCGATCCCGAAGTCTAATGAGTACTATTGCCTTTTTGTTGCCAACTGAACTTCCGCTCTAACGGGTCGGCCGTAATCGGCCCGCAAATAGAAGCGGACGCACTCGAACTATCGGACCCTATCCCCTAGCCCATTGACGCTTTGAACTTGACCTACGGCGTAAATACACCGGTGCTCATGCTGGCAAAACCCAATGAGGCCCTGCAGCCGTCCCCAGTTTCATCCAAGCAACCGAGATCCACTTCGACATAATGTGTTTGGTTGTCGTAACCGTTTGTTACCTGCCCCACAACCGCGTAGGATCTAGCGACACCCCTATCGGAATTCGGGTCACCACTGACCCAGAAAAAATCACCGTCGCTGTCGGTTGGACCGGGCTTGGGAGGATCACCGTCGATCAAGAATCTGAACAATCCACCATCGCTGGCGCTGAGTGCGGCCTGACTTTCGACATGCATGTACAGGGTGCAAGTCTTTCCCCCCTTTACCGGGCACGAGATAGGCGTCGTAAAAGCGATCGCCGTGGCTATGCACCCGTTCCCACTACAGGACGCCACTACCTGGGTCGAGCTGGTCAGAAAATTGGTTCTTTGCAGCGAGCGATTCGGGAGATGCGTTACCGCCGCTTTCTGTCCCTTTTGCGCAACGGGCCAGCCAATCTGAGCGTTCACAAGTGATAATGCTCCCAGCACCGTGACGCCCAACACCGCCGTGCGCACTCCGGTGAAATGTGTGGTTCTCATTTGATTCTCCTTAAGTAGATAGCTTCATACGGAAATGCGAGCCGCCCGTAAAGCTATGCTGCTCGGGAAGAACCTGTCAATGGAAAACGATTTGCATACCAGCCTGGGTGTTTCCTTACTATTACTGAACGCCTCGACGGAGTTGGCGAAACATCGAGATGGACTCACTATCCTATCGAGACCCACGAACAAGCCGAGAAAGAAGACTGCCAGACTCCGTTTGCGCCCGCGCCCCCTCTGTGCTACCGTCCCATTAATTCCGAGATCAAGCGTTCAAGATCCAAGGAGACGCCCCATGGTCGGCATCATCATACTCGTACTTCTCGTCGTCATCGCCGTCGTGCTCATCGGCATGTACAACAGCCTGGTGCAGCTGCGCGTGCGCACCGACGCCGCCTGGTCCGATATTGACGTGCAACTCAAGCGCCGCCACGACCTCATCCCCAACCTGGTTGAGACCGTCAAAGGCTATGCCTCGCACGAAAAAGGGACGTTTGAAAACATTGCCAAATTCCGCTCCCAGGCTATGCAGGCCACCACGCCAGAAGGCAAGGCCGTGGCCGAGAATCAGCTCACCGGAGCGTTGAAGAGCTTGTTCGCCGTGGCCGAGAATTATCCTGAGTTGAAAGCTTCGGAACAATTCACCCAGCTCCAGGCATCGCTGAGCCAGACCGAAGACGCCATCCAGAACTCACGCCGCTACTACAACGCCGTGGTGCGCGACCTCAACACGAAGATTCAATCGTTCCCGACGAACATTCTCGCCGGCATGTTCAACTTCACCGCCCGCCAGTACTTCGAAACCACCGACGCCGCCGACCGCGAGCCGGTAGCGGTTAAGTTCTGATCGTATGATCGCGATGAAGCACGAGAGGAACATCGCATCAGAAAAACAGCACGGGTGGAAGGGGGCGGCTCGCCCGCTACTTTTGATCTTGATCGGAAAGCATGCACGACTGATGCATGCGCGACCGTGGAAGAGCGGCGCTTCAGCGCCGCGTAAAGCGTCCGGAATAAATATGGGCTTCAGCCCCCGTGGTCGCACTTTCTATCCGGCACTCCTTCTCGCAACCATCCTCACCCTTGCCCTGCCCGCCGCCGCAAAATCCTGGCGCGTCTCGAACTTTCAAGACACCATCACCGTCAACTCCGACGGCAGCGCTCTGGTCAACGAAACCATCACCCTGAAATTCGTCGGAGAGTGGCACGGCATTCACCGCACTATCCCCATCGAATACCCCGGACCCAACGGGACCAACTATCAGCTCTTCGTCGCTGTCACCAGCGTCACCGACGAAAACGGACGCAAGCTCAAATACGACTCTTCCACTTCCGGGGCTTATCGTGATCTGAAGATCTACGTCCCCAACGCGGTCGATGCCACGCACACGGTCGAGATCGCCTACCGTGTGCGCAACGGCACGCGCTTTTTCGACGGCTACGACGAGTTTTATTGGAACGTGACCGGCAACGACTGGCCCGTGCCCATCGATCACGCCGCGGCCAGTGTGCGCTTCCCTGCTGCGACCAGCGAATCTCTGCGCGCGCAAGCCTTCACCGGCGTCTACGGCTCGACCGAGCGCGACGCAACCGCGAACGTCACTGGCTCGGACGTTGAATTCGCGACCACCAGCCCTCTGCCCATGCGCGGCGGCATGACCATCGATGTCTACATCCCGAAGGGCATTCTCAAAGAGCCGGGATGGCTCACTAAACTGTTCTGGTTCATTGGTGGCAATCCCGCGGTTTTTCTGCCGGTGGTCACACTCGCGGTCATGTTCGTTCTGTGGATGTATAAAGGCCGCGATCCCGATCCCGGCATGTCGGTCGCGCCCATGTACGATCCTCCGCCGGGCATTTCTCCCGCGGAATGCGGAACGCTGCTCGACGATCGGATACATCCTCGTGACATTACATCGACCATTGTCGATCTTGCGGTGCGCGGCTTCATCAAAATTGAAGAGACCGACGAAAAAGGCCTTCTATTCCACCACAAGGATTACATCTTCCATCTGCTCAAGCCCATGGATCAGTGGACGGACAAGAGCCTGGCGCCACACGAACTCGTGATGCTGACGAACATCTTCATGGGCGGCGCCTCTGAGACGCGGCTCTCCAGTTTGAAGAACCGGTTCTACACCGCTGTCCCTGTAATTCGGACTGACATAATGTCGGCGCTCAAACAGAAGGGCATCTACGCGCTCGATCCCGAGTCTGCGAACGGTTACAGCGCCGGAGCAGCAGTCTGCATCTTGGTCCCATTCGCCCTGCTCCAGTTCCTGGGATGGGTCGACTTTTTCAGTTCGGTTCCGATGGCAATCGTGTCCGTGTTGATCGCGGCCGTGATCTGGTGGCTCTTCGCCCGAGTGATGACTGCGAAGACTCTGCAGGGATCACGCGTTCACACCGCCGTGCTCGGCTTTCAGGAATTCATGAACCGCGTTGACGGCGAGCGCCTCAAGACCATGCCGTCCAACACCTTCGAAAAATTTCTTCCGTATGCCATGGCCCTCGGCGTCGAACACCACTGGGCGCAGGCTTTCGCCGGCATCGTGAAAGATCCTCCGTCGTGGTATGTCGGACCGGGATATGGATACGGGATGGGCTTCAATCCAATCTTCTTCTCGGCGTCGATGCACGGCATGGCGACGGATATGCACCAGGTATTCGTGTCAGCCCCGCGCGCAAGTTCCTCGGGATCAGGCTGGGGAGGCGGTGGTGGTGGCTTCGGCGGCGGTGGATTTTCCGGCGGCGGCTTCGGCGGCGGCGGCGGCAGCGCGTTCTAGTTCTCGCCTCAAGAAACATTTTGGTGCGCCCGGAGAGACTCGAACTCCCAACCCTCTGCTCCGAAGGCAGATGCTCTATCCGATTGAGCTACGGGCGCGTTGGGGTATTTTACGGCATGTGAGGGTGCGGAGGGTGTGGGCTCCAGAAAAGGCAAAAGGGGCCGCTCCCGAAAGAGTCTGGGCCCCTTCTTTTTAAAAATCAAAAGCTAAATCTTAGTTCTCTCCGGGGGTTGCGTTGCTTCCCCAGAGTGCGTTGCTACCCCATAGGGCGTTGCTGCCCCACAGCGCATTCGAACCCCAGAGTGCATTCGATCCCCACAAAGCGTTGCTCCCCCAGAGTGCATTGCTGCCCCACAGAGCGTTGGATCCCCACAGCGCATTGTTGGTTGAAACCGTGGCGCTGGCGGTTCCGGCGACGAATTGCGGAGAGCCCCACACCGCGGCGTTCGACCATGCGGAGGAAGTATTCCAAACCGCGGAAGGATCGTCGGACAGGTAAACTTCATTTGCTTTTGCATTGAACGTCGCGATGGGAGACATTGCCGTTCCCTTCGCTACCACGTTGCTGTTGAGTGCGGCTTCGACATCGACGTAACCGGCACCAATGGTGAAGACGTCGTATTGGTCGGTGTAGGTAATTCCAGTCGTTGGGTCGGTGGTGCTGCTGGAGGTTGGAAACGATTTGTATGCCGTCAGCATCAGCCGGGCCTTCACCTGATCGGGAGTGAGGGCCGGACTCTTCTGCAACAGATCGGCAACGACTCCACTGACAATACCGGCAGCCATGCTGGTTCCGCTCAGGGTGAAGTACCTGGGCGAAGGTGCGCTGCTGCCTCCGTTGACGTAGTAGCTGTTGGGAACCTGGTTGGCGGGATACTCGTTGTAGAGCGTGGAGTTCGGCGCTTCGAGCGACGTGAGCAGGTTGCCCGGCGCGACGAGGTCTGGTTTTACGACCGCGTCCACTACGGTTGGGCCTTTCGAGCTGTAACTGGCGATGAGGTCATCGGTGCGCGTGGGCGTGTTCATGGGCTTCATGGCGCCAACGGTGATCACATAAGGATCGTTACCGGGTGAAGTAACGGTGGCGTATCCATCGGTGGGCTGGTAGCGGCCGTTGTTGCCCGCAGCTACAACCACCACGATTCCACTTTTCCAGGCCTGCTCGACGGCCTGGCAGAGCGGATCGAGTTTGTAAGATTCGTAGACGGCGCGGCCAAGAGAAAGATTGATCACACGAATGTTGTAGCGCGATTTGAGAGAGATCGCTTGCGCGATCGCGGCGATCACCAGGCTGTCGGTGCCGGCGCCGTTCTGGTCCAGCACTCGCAGGTTGATGAGACTTGCGCCGGGGGCAATCCCTTTGAATGTCTTGCTGTAGAAAACGCCAGTCGAACTTAAGCCATCGCCAGCGATCAGGCCGGCGACGTGAGTGCCGTGACCGTATTGATCGTTGGCGCTTGAGTTTCCCGGCACGAAGGACTGTTGATAGACAACTCGCGACAGAGGAAGAATGCCCTGATAAAGATCTGGGTGAGGGCTCACGCCGCTATCGATGAGCGCCACTCCGATGCCCGCGCCGGTGTAGTTCGACTCCCAGGCGAAGGGTGCGTTCACCGCTGTGGCGGCGTTGCTCAGCGTCGGCGACAACGGCCGGTCAAGGCTGATGTAAACGACATTCGAATGAGTCGAGAGACTTTGGATGCCGCTGCCATCGAGTTGGGCGACGAGGCCATTTACCAGCGGCAACTGACCGAGAACCGTCCCACCAAGTTTCACGACGTCGTTTAAGAGGCAATCGACAAGGCTAAGCAGTCCGGTGCAACTCAGCTGGGTGCCCGGAGCATACTGAACGATCACCTGGGCCTGCTGCGTGGACTTATAGTTGCGCAGCTCCGGCGAAAGCTTGGAATTCTGGGCGTAGGCCAGCGTTCCCGAGACGATTAACAATAGAACTAGAAATCTCTTCATATTTCCTCAGAGGCGGACGCTCTCCGCCCGTTGTGATAAGTGCAGCCTGAGGTCCAAAGTGGTGTAGGGGTTGTTGTTGCGAATCAATGAGTTAGCGTAGGTTGGTTTTGGGTTTATGGGACAGGTTGTCCCGTCCCATTGGGTTTGGGACAGTTTGTCGCATGCGGGGAACCCGCTAGTGGATGTCGCACTTGATGAGTGGTGGCGGCAGCAAGCTGTTTGCGCAAACGTACTTTTTCTTTCGGCCCCAAGGGGTTGCGGAAAAACTCGTTAGAGGACAACAAAGTGCGGCCACCGGGGCTGAAGCCCAGGCTGATTTTATAAGCCTTACGCGGCGCTGAAGCGCCGCTCTTCCACGGCACTCCACGCATGGGTCAGTTTTTCAGCATCCTGCTAATCGCAGCGCTGGAAGCCCTGCGCCACCCAAAAGCCGAGCCTCAAGCTGACTGCTCTTGGAGACGAACACTCTGGTAACCAGCCGGGTCACTTTTGGGCGGACATTGGGGCTGGCTTCGGCAAGAATCTATGGGGAACCGCTATGTCCTGGGGACGACAAATTGGCGCGCGGGCGTATGTCGCTGGAATGGCACTGGTTGCCGTTGTCGTGCTGGTCTCAGCGTTCGTCTTCTGGCACTCAACGGACCCGGTTAAATTTGTTTGCTATCTGGCGGCAGCGATTCTGGCATCGTCCCTGAAGGTTGGCTTACCCGGCATCGAAGGGACACTCTCCGCGAATTTTCTGTTCACGCTGATCGGCATCCTTGAGTTGACGTTGCCGGAGATGCTTTTGTTGGGGTTGGCCAGCACACTCTCTCAGTTTTACTGGAGGCCCGCCCGGCGGCTGAAGCTGATTCAGTTGGTGTTCAATCTGTCTCAGGTCACCGTGTGCAGCGGGGCCGCATACGGCGCGTACCAACTGGTTTCCATTCATGTGGCGCATGGGCCTGGCCCACTAGCGCTTCTGCTCGCAGCGGTCACCTACTTTGCCTGCAATACGGTCGCGATGTCGATCATTATCGGGCTGACGGAAGAGAAAGCCATCCCGAAGGTTTGGACCGAGATCTACTTATGGTCGTTTCCCTATTACATGGTGGGAGCGGCGATCGCCGGGTTTGTGAGTTTTTTGAACCGGCACATCGGATGGCAGGGTTCTCTGCTGGTTTTGCCGCCGATCTACCTTATGTACCGCTCGTATCGCCTTTACCTGGGCAAACTGGAGGCGGAGAAACAGCATGCTGAGAAACTTTCGAGCCTGCATCTGCGAACCATTGAAGCGCTCGCACTGGCCATTGAGGCCAAGGATCAAACTACAGGCGAGCACCTGCAGCGCGTTCGTATTTATGCAATGGAACTGGCGCGGGATCTGGGTTTGACGGAAGACGAAACTGAAGCGCTGAGGGCCGCGTCGGTGTTGCACGATATTGGCAAACTGGCCGTGCCGGAACATATTATTTCGAAGCCCGGCAAGCTTACGCCGGAAGAATTCGAGAAGATGAAGATCCATCCCATCGTGGGGGCGGAAATTTTGGAGCAGGTGGACTTTCCTTATCCAGTCGTGCCCATTGTGCGGGCGCACCATGAGAAATGGAACGGCAGCGGCTATCCAAATGGTTTGGAGGGCGAAGCCATTCCGATCGGGGCGCGAATTCTTGCCGCGGTCGACTGCCTGGACGCGCTGGCTTCCGACCGGCAATACCGGAAGGCGTTGCCGCTGCACGAGGCTATGGCGAAGGTGGCATCGGAAGCGGGCATCAGTTTCGATCCGCGCGTGGTTGGAATTCTGCAGCGGCGTTACGTGGAACTGGAGAAGCTTGCCAACGAACAGCCTTTTCAAGCGCCACCGAAATTGTCGACTGATATCAAGGTGGAGCGGGGATTGGCTCCTGACGCGGGTTTCGCGGAGCCGGAAAAGCCTCTCGTCTACGAGACTCCGGCTCTAGACCAAATCAACGCCATGGCAGCGGCCCGGCAGGAAGCGCAGGCGCTGCGGGAGTTCAGCCTGAAGCTGGGCACTACGCTCAGTCTGGAGGACACGCTCTCGCTGCTGGCGGTGCGGGTAAAACATCTTGTAGCACACGACTCGATGGCGGTGTATGTGGTGAGGAACGAAGTGCTGATTCCGGAGTTTGTAAGCGGAGAGAATTTCCGATTGTTTTCTACTTTGAGAATTCCGATGGGCGATGGTTTATCAGGCTGGGTTGCGCAGAATGAGAAGCCGATTCTGAATGGCAATCCTTCAGTCGAGCCCGGCTATCTTAATGATCCGAGCAAGTACAGCACGTTGCGGTCGGCGCTGGCGGTACCGTTGTCGGGAGCGTCTAGTGTGGTGGCTGTGCTGGCACTCTACCGAGGGCTTGGGGATGCATTTAGCCGGGATGAGCTGAGTGTGCTGCAGGAATTGGGAACGGGGTTGGGTGCGGCTGTTGAGGCCGCTTTGAAGCGTGGAGGCGCAGCCGGTGTGGTTGCGTCGGCGGCGCGGGCGGGCGGCGATTGAGGGCACAGGTGGCCGGACTAACCCTTCGCCGCATGCTTCAGGGGCTCCCACTTCTCGCAAAGAACGCGAGAAATGGGGCACCCACTTCTGGGTGGCGTACACGAGAGCTTTGCGGCTGGCTTCGGTAATGCACGTTTCGCGCTTCGACGGCGCTGGCAAAGAAGGCGTCGAGCTTCGCTCGACGGACAGCCGCGGACGGCTGTCCCAACGGGGGCATCTCGCCCGCTACTCCATTTTCAAAACTTAGACATCTCACTTCGCTACTCCATTTCAAAACTCAGGTAGGTTAGTCCGTCTGCGCGTTCGACCTGGATTACTACCGGGCCGCCGGTCTTCAAGGTAGATACGGCGGCGCGTAGTGCGTCCATGGACGTGATGGGAGTGGTGTTGACGGTGTGGATTACGTCGCCGGTCTGGAGGCCGGTATCGGGCAGAATCAGGTCGGCGGCGCGGCCGAGTACGATCACGCCGGAAGGAATGCGAAGCGTACCGATCTGGCTGCGCAGATCTGGGGTGAGATCGATGGCGAGAATGCCGAGGCGTGGAACGATGTCTCTCTCAGCGTTGGCAGAGTCGAAGAGTTGATCCATCTGGTCGCGATGTTCGATGGCGGGGATGTACAGAGTTTTCTTCTGGTCGCCGCGCAGGATTTCAAGTTTAAGCACCTGATCGAGGCGGTGAAGATACAGCGCAGAGGAAAGCTGGGGAAGAGTTTCGATGCGGCGGTCGTCGGCGGTGAGAATGATGTCCTGAATCTGCAGGCCGGCGGCGGCGGCGGGGCTGTCGGGCTTGACATCGGCCACGATGACTCCCCAGTGCTGGGCGAGTTGCAGGCCGTCGGCCAGCGTGGGAGTGATTTCCTGCGCCACCGCGCCGATCTCGACGCGATGAACGTGGCCGTACTTGCGCAGGCTGTGGTAGACGAAATCCACGATGCGAGCAGGGATGGCGAAACCGAGGCCTTCGCTGCCGCCGCCTTGCGAAAGAATGAACGTGTTGATACCGAGAACTGATCCGTTCGTATCGACGAGCGGTCCGCCGCTGTTGCCGGGGTTGATGGGAGCGTCGGTCTGGATGTAGGTGAGCGGCTTATCGGGATCGGCCTGGCGAGCCACGGCACTGACGACTCCCATGGTGACGGAATTTTGCAGGCCCTCCGGACTGCCGATGGCGAAAACGAGTTGACCGACGCGAGGACGCTGTTGCGTCAGGAGGACCAGGGTGGGGAGATCTTTCTCGTCGATCTTGAGCAGGGCAAGATCAGTGTCTTTGTGCGTACCGATGAGGCGGGCGTCGAAGGTGCGACGTCTGCCGGGCGCGACGGAGCGGCCCATGTCGGTGGGCAGGGGGAGAGCTA
This sequence comes from uncultured Acidobacteriaceae bacterium, assembly GCA_963841125.1. Classification (GTDB taxonomy): domain Bacteria; phylum Acidobacteriota; class Terriglobia; order Terriglobales; family Acidobacteriaceae; genus Sulfotelmatobacter. The sequence goes on along the minus strand of CAWJBH010000002.1, from coordinate 391,383 downwards.
CGCGGATGCGTTGAGCGCCTTCGACGACGTGGGCGTTGGTCATAATATAGCCAGTGGAATCGACGATGACGCCAGAGCCGACGGCGTGCTGGCGAACGATGAGAGCTGTCTGGGTGCGGTTTTCTTCGCGCAGTGGGCCGTATCCAGTGACGAGGATCTGGACTACGGCAGGAGAAACTTTGGCGGCGAGACTTTCCAGAGCGTCGTTGAACTGGGCCAGGGTTTGGCGGGATGCGTTTGCGGATTCGTCCGGCTTGGGCTGGGGTTGCTGGGACATCAGGGGCAACACCGAGGTGAAAATCAGCGCGGCTGTCTGGTACATGAATCGGGAGGAGAATGAATTAGGCATGAGTTAGCGCTCCTGAGTAGCTCTCTAGGAAGAAGATTACATCAGGGAGTAGTGCTCGAGTGGGCCGCTTTGTAAAGGTCCGTCAAGGGGGGAATCCCCGGCGCGGAATAAAAGGCCGCGGTTTAGGACGCGGTTTACTTCGTACACATAAATATGAGATTGTTACACATCGGAGATTGTGGATGCGCACAAACATCGAGATTGATGACCGCTTGATTCAGGAAGCGATGCGGCGGAGCGGAGCGCGCACGAAAAGAGCCGCCGTGGAGGCCGGGTTGCGTTTGCTGGCGGAGACGCACGCTCAGGGCTCGATCCGGAGGCTTCGGGGAAAAGTATTTTGGGAGGGCGACCTCAACCGCGCGCGCCTCACGCGGGTGCGGGAGTAGACAGGGCGATGGTGATCGTGGATACGACCGTGTGGATCGATTACCTGCGCGGCACGGAGAATGCGGAAACGCACTGGCTGGATCGGGAACTGCAACGGCAGCGGCTTGGGCTGACCGACCTGATCCTTTGCGAGGTATTGCAGGGCATTCGGGAACAAAATTCGTTCGCGCGAGTGAGAGCCGACCTGTTGAGGTTCCAGGTTTTTCAGACGGGCGGCAGCGAGCTGGCCATCGCCGCCGCTCAAAACTACCGGGCCTTGCGCCAGCAGGGCTACACCGTTCAGAAGACGATCGATTGCCTCATTGCCACTTTTTGTTTGCAGTTTAGGCACGAACTGCTGCACCGGGATCGCGATTTTGATTGCTTTGAGAAGATCCTCGGGCTGCAGGTGCTGCATGCGTCAGCGTGAGCGCATCTTGACCATACGCCAGGCAGATGGTTGCGACTGGATCCCTGGCCTCAGGGAAGACCAACTTCAAAAGCAAGGTCAAAGGCGGCGGACGAGGGCGTCCGCCCCACACGAGCATTCCAGGGGGGAACCTAGGTTCTACCCTTAACTAATTCGGAATCAGTCTTTTATCCGCGCGGCATCCGTGATATAACCGCCCCTAAGCAACAAATGTGGGGGATCGGCCTGCCAGTGGCGTATTCTGGAGGCATTGGCTTGGCTTTTGAGATCAGCCACGAACGAGGAGGCACTGTGTCCGAAGCACGGACCGGAAAAAGATTTCCGCTGGAATTGCCGATCAAGATTCATGAGGAGAAGGCCAGCGGCGACACCAAGGGACTCACGGGAAATCTGAGCGCGGCGGGGGTTTACATCCGCGCCGATGCGGCGATGGAGATTGGGTCGGCGGTGGAGTTCGAGATCACCCTTCCACCCGATGTTACCGGCGGGCGGGAGAACGTCACCATTCAATGCAAGGGGCGCGTAGTGCGCTCTGACCCCACCGGGACTAGCCCCGATGGCAAAGGTGTGGCCTGCGTGATCGACTCATACGAGTTTGTCAGGAACTAAACCGGCTTTGGAGCTGGATTTTGTGATGATGCAGTCTGATAAGGAAGCGAGCCAAACGCGCGATTATTGCATCGCAAAAACCGCGATGCATCGCGCGGCTCGCCCAGATCCTTCGGCGGGCAAGAAGCGCCCTCCTCAGGATGACAATAGAATTTTGGGAGCGCCCTAACATGCTCAAACTGATACTGGCCGATAACCAGGCAATCTTCCGCGCCGGGATCGCCAAAGTGCTGGCGGTGGAAGATGAGATGCGCATTGTGGCGCAGGCTCAGACGCAAGAGCAGATGTTCATGGCTCTGGACAAGTTCCGCGCCGCGGTGCTGATCGTGGCGGCGGGCTTTCACAACGATTTTGCCGCGATCATGCAGTCAGCCAACCGCGCCAAGACCCGCGTGGTGATGCTGGCCGATACGGGCGAGAGCGCGCAGCGACACATGGCGAACGGCGCGCACGGCGTGGTCTACCGCAACGTGACCAGCGCGGCCCTGGTGGACTGCGTGCGCAAGGTGGCGCGCGGTGAAACCTGGGTGCAGGATGTCGCGGTGCCGAGCGAACTCACCGAGAACGATATGGTGGGACTGCGAGTGCGCGATCGCCTTACGGCGAAAGAACTGCGCATCGTGGCACTGATTGTGCAGGGCTACAAGAACAAAGAGATTGCCACGCAGCTGGGGACGACCGAGCAGGTCATCAAGAATTATCTGCGCAACGTGTATGACAAGATCGGAGTGTCGGATCGGCTGGAGCTGGCGTTGTTCACCATCCACCACCGGATATTGAATGAAGCGGCGGCGGCGACTACGGCGGGGCCTAGCCCACAGGCACCGGCGGGCGTGATGCCTTAGCCACTTTTTTGGGATTAGAGACGAAGCCGCTCCTTGGGGCGGCTTTTTTGTTTCTAGCACCGTTTCGGCAGTTCAAAATCTTTAACACGGGGGGCACAGGGTTACACAGGGTAACCCTCCCGAATTGCTTTGTTCCGTTTTTCTTCCGGCGCATCGTTCTGTTTACGTGCGCATCTATCTCTCATGGAATTCCGAACGCTGGGACGCTCTGGTTTGAAGGTACCCGTCTTGAGTTATGGCACGGGGACGTTTGGTGGGGGAACCGAATTTTTTAAAGCCTGGGGCGCGAGTGATGTGGCCGAGGCGACGCGGCTTGTCGATGTTTGCCTGGAAGCGGGTGTCAATCTCTTCGACACGGCCGACGTTTACTCGGACGGACTCTCCGAAACAATTCTGGGTAAGGCGATTGCCGGACGGCGCGATCAGGTTTTGATCTCGACGAAGGCGACCTTCCGCATGGGGCCGGGGCCGAACGATTTGGGATCGTCGCGTTATCACCTGGTTCGGGCTTGCGAAGCCAGCTTGCGGCGGCTGGGGACGGACTACATCGACATTTATCATCTGCACGGATTTGATGCGCTAACTCCGGCCGAAGAAGTGTTGAGCACGCTCAATCAACTGGTGGTGAGCGGAAAAGTCAGATACATCGCTTGCTCGAATTTTTCCGGCTGGCATTTAATGAAGTCTCTGGATGTTGCGGACAAGTTTGGCTGGGCGCGCTATGCGGGCCATCAGGTGTATTACTCGCTGATTGGGCGGGAGTATGAATGGGAGTTGATGCCGCTGGCCCTGGATCAGGGTGTGGGCGCGCTGGTGTGGAGTCCGCTGGGATGGGGGCGGTTGACGGGAAAGATCAGGCGCGGGAAGCCGCTGCCGGCGGAGAGTCGGCTGCACAAGACTAGCGAGCAAGGTCCGCAGGTTTCGGAAGAGCATCTGTACAAAGTGATCGATGCGCTGGACGCGGTTGCCGCGGAGACGAGAAAGAGCGTGCCGCAGGTGGCGTTGAACTGGCTGTTGCAGCGGCCATCGATCTCGACTGTGATTTTTGGGGCGCGGAACGAAGAACAGTTGCGACAGAATTTGGGCGCGGTGGGATGGAATCTTTCTAGTGAGCAGGTTGCGAAGCTAGATGCCGCAAGCGCGGTGACTCCGGTTTATCCGTATTGGCACCAGCGGCAGTTTGGGGAGAGGAATCCGGCGCCGGTTCCTCTCGCTGAAAAAACTGGCAGTTAGTTTCGTTGGCGTTGTCCGCGTTTGACCGACAAAAAGCAAAAGATGGCACGCGTATTCATAACAGGTTCTTCCGATGGGTTGGGCCGAATGGCGGCACAGCTTTTGATCGAGCAGGGACACGGCGTGGTTCTGCATGCGCGCAACCAGCAAAGGAGCCAGGAGGCATTGTCCGCGTGTCCCGGGAGCCGAGGCAGTGGTGGTCGGCGATCTGACGAGCATCGCGCAGACACGCAAAGTGGCTGAGCAGGTGAACGCGCTCGGTTCCTTCGACGCAGTGATTCACAATGCGGCGATCGGCTACAGGGAACCTCGGCGCATCGCGACCGAAGATGGATTGCCGCATGTATTTGCTGTCAACACCCTTGCACCCTACATCCTCACCGCGCTGATCAAGAGGCCGAAGCGGTTGGTGTACTTGAGTTCCGGGCTGCACCGCGACGGCGATGCCAGCTTGAAGGATCTGGAGTGGGAGAACCGCCCGTGGCAGGGGCAGCAAGCCTATTCCGATACCAAGCTGCACGATGTGCTTCTGGCTTTCGCGGTCGCCCGCCGGTGGACAGACGTTTTATCGAACGCACTTGAGCCGGGCTGGGTGCCCACGAAAATGGGAGGGGCGGGAGCGCCCGATGACCTTGATGCCGGGCATCGCACGCAAGTGTGGCTTGCGGTGAGCGATGATCCGGCTGCGACCGTCACAGGAGGGTATTTTTATCACATGCGGCCTCGCACACCGAACCCGGTCAGCCGGGATGTGCGTAAGCAGGAAGAGTTGATTGAGGCGTGCGAGCGATTCTCGAGCGCTACTCTTCCCTGATTGCTGAGTACCTAGAACCTAGTACCCAGTACCTAGACAGGTCGCTTCGCTGGGTACTGAGTACCAGGTACTTGTTCCTCCGCTAGACTTTCTCTGCGATCGACTTCGCTTGCGTGAACAGATACAGATACTCGGGGCCCCCGGCTTTGGAATCGGTGCCTGACATGTTGAATCCACCGAAGGGATGCGCGCCGACCATGGCGCCCGTGCACTTTCGGTTGATGTAGAGATTGCCCACGTGGAAATCGCGGCGGGCGCGGTCGATCTTGTCGCGTGATTTGGTGTAGATGGCGCCAGTCAGTCCGAACTCGGTGTCGTTGGCGATTTCGAGAGCGTGATCGAAGCCGCTGGATTTGATGACCGCAAGCACCGGTCCGAAGATTTCTTCCTGCTCGAGTTTTGATTTAGCGGGAATGTCGGCAATCACGGTGGGGCGGATGTAATAGCCCTCTCCGGCTTCCGTGGCGCGTTCGCCGCCGGTGATGAGGCGTCCATCTTTTTTGCCTTGCTCAATGTATCCGAGAATCGTCTTCATCGAACCTTCGTTGATCACCGCGCCCATGCCGGTGTTTTCGGCGGGATCGCCTACGGTAATTTTTTCAACGCGGGCCTTGAGTTGGTCGAGGAACTTGTCGTAGACGCGCTCATCGACGATGGCACGGGAGCAGGCTGAGCACTTCTGGCCCTGGAAGCCGAAGGCGGCCTGCGCTACGCCTTCGACGGCGGAGTCGATGTCCGCATCGGCGTCGACGATGATCGCATCTTTGCCGCCCATTTCTAGGATGGTGCGCTTGATCCAGACCTGGCCGGGAGCTTGCGTGGCGGCGACTTTATTGATGTGGAGTCCGACTTCGCGGGAGCCAGTGAAGGCGATGTAGCGCGTCTTTGGATGCGCGACCACGGCGTCGCCGAAACTTGCGCCGGAGCCGGGACAGAAGTTCACCACGCCTTCGGGCACGCCAACTTCTTCAAGCAACTCGATGAACTTGGCGGCGATGGTGGGGGAATCACTCGACGGTTTCAGAATTACTGTGTTGCCGCCGACGATGGAAGCCGCCGTCATGCCGGCCATGATGGCGCAGGGAAAATTCCACGGCGGAATTACTGCGCCTACTCCGAGCGGAATGTAGGTGAGCGAATCGTGCTCGCCGGGCATCTGAACGGGCGTCTGGGCTTTGGCGAGGCGCAGGGCTTCGCGAGCATAAAACTCAAGGAAGTCGATGGTCTCGGAAATATCGGCATCGGCTTCGCCCCAGTTTTTGCTGACTTCAAAGACGAGCCAGGCCATGTAATCCATTTTGCGCTGACGCATCAGGTCGGCGGCGCGGAACAGCAGGCTGGCGCGCTCTTCCATGGAAGTGTTCTTCCAGGAGTCGAATGCTTTCAGCGCGGCGGCCATGGCTGGTTCCACGTGTTCTTTGCCGGCTTTCTGATGGATTCCGACTACCTGCGACGGCTTCGAAGGATTCAATGACTTGATCTTGTCGGCGGTCTTGATGCGTTGGCCGCCGATGATGAGGTCATACTCGCGGCCAAGCTGTCCGCGGACGCGTTCGATGGCAGCACGCATCTTGCGGGCGTTGTCTTCCTGACGGAAGTCGAAGAAGGGTTCGTTGGTGAATGGGCCTTGATGGGAATGAGGTGATGTTGGGGTGCGCGGCCGGATAGGGGCTTCGAGGGTTGCCATGGGAGGTCCTTTCAAAAGGTGCAAGATCGCGAATAGATAATTTTACACCCGCGCACCATAATTCTTTATCATCGGTTCCCTGTGTCGATGTTAGACTCGAAGGTTTTCATCGTACGACCCTGAGGTAATCATATGGCGATTCGGAAGGTGGGGGTAATCGGCGCGGGGACGATGGGGAACGGCATCGCGCACGTCTTCGCCCGCGGCGGCTACGACGTAGTCTTGTGCGATGTGGAGCAACGCTTTCTCGATCGTGGACTTGCGACCATAACGAAGAATCTCGACCGCGAAGTCGCGAAGAACAAAATCTCTGCGGAAGACAAAGCCGCCGCGCTGAAGAAGATTGCGGCGGTGACTGACCGCGCCAGGCTTGCCGACTGCGACTTTATTGTGGAGGCGGCTACCGAGAAGTTTGAGATCAAGACGGAGATTTTTCGCGATCTTGACCGGCTGGCTCGGCCCGAGGTGATTCTGGCTTCGAACACTTCGTCGATCTCGATCACTAAACTTGGCGCGCTCACCAAGCGGCCGGAAAAAGTGATTGGGATGCACTTCTTTAATCCGGTGCCGGTGATGAAGCTGGTGGAGGTGATCCGCGGGCTGGCTACTTCTGCGGAAACGTTTGCGGCGGTGCGCGATTTGTCGGTGAAGCTCGACAAGACGCCGGTCGAAGTGAACGATGCGCCAGGATTTGTCTCGAACCGCGTGCTGATGCCGCTGCTGAACGAAGCCATGTACGCCGTGATGGAAGGTGTGGCTACGCCTGAGGCCGTCGATGAAGTGTTCAAGTTGGGGATGGCGCATCCTATGGGGCCGCTGACTTTGGCTGACTTTATTGGGCTCGACGTTTGCCTCGACATTATGCGGGTGATGCTCGACGGGTTGGGCGACCCGAAGTACCGGCCTTGTCCGCTGCTGATCAAGATGGTGGATGCGGGGTGGTTGGGGCGGAAGAGCGGGCGGGGGTTTTATAAGTATTGAACAGTACCCAGTATCTTGTACCTAGTACCCAGTTAAACCGCGCAGCAATCATGACAATCGATTCACCGCCTCCACGAGTCCGCAGCGGCGTTCCCTTCTACTTGCTCGCCGCGCTCGCGGGCATGGGCACGGGCTGGGCCGACGTGGCTGTCAACGACTTGCTCTTCACCGCGCTGCTGGTGCTGATGGCTTGCATGCTGCTAGGGCTGCTGCGGCCTCGCTGGCCGTGGCGTTGGGTATTGGTGGTGGGGGCGTTCATCCCGCTTACGGAGCTTGCGGCCTACCTGATTCTGACTGTGAAGCCCACTCGGGCGCAGGTTTATGGATCGTTTCTGGCAGCGCTGCCGGGCATTGCGGGCGCTTATGGCGGGTCGCTGATGCGGGGAGTTTGGGATAATCTGCGGCAGGGGAAGTAGAGTAGTGGTCAGTGGTCAGTGGTCAGTGGTCAGTGGTCAGTGGTCAGTCAGTCTGGCTCCTTCGACTGACTTTGCAGACTATAATTCTCGCGTTATGTCTTTCCTTCGTTTTCTCATGTTGCTTTCGCTCATCTGCTGGATCGGCGGGCTGATCTTTTTTGCCTTCGTGCTGGCGCCTACGGCGTTCTCTGTTCTGCCTACAACGCATCTTGCCGGCAATGTAGTTGGGCGCGCTTTGGGTAAGTTGCACTGGATTGGGATCGTTTCCGGAATCGTCTTTCTCGCTAGCTCTCTGCTATACAGTCGGCTCACCGATGGTACTGCGCATGTGTTTGCGGCGCGCCACGTGCTGCTCTGCCTGATGCTGGCGCTCACGTTGATCTCGCAGTTCGGGATCATTCCGCGCATGGATATCTTGCGGGCTTCGCTGGGCGACGTTCGTTCCGCGGCGATTGATAATCCTGAGCGCGTTCAATTCGATGCGCTGCATGTTTGGTCTACGCGGGTGGAAGGCGCGGTATTGCTGTTGGGGTTGGTCGTGGTGTATCTGACTGCACGCAGCTTCTAGCTTCTAGCTCCTAGCTTCTAGCCAGAACGTTTCCCGCACGCCGTTGGGCAATAATGACTTCATCATTTATCCTGAGATGTTGTCCTACGATCGCCGATGGCGTAGTGCGTATCCACTCTGAGTTCGATTCGGCGGTGCATCAGCCAGGAGCTAGAAGCTAGAAGCTTTCTTATGAAAACTGGAATTATTGGCCTGCCTCAGGTGGGCAAGACATCGCTGTTTCGGATTCTGACCAAGGCGCATCTTTCGGATCAAGCGCGGGCCAACCCGCGGGAGGCGCATATTGGCGTCGCCAAAGTTCCGGACGACCGGCTTGACCGGCTGGCAGCGCTTTACAACCCGAAGAAGCTCACGCATACGTCGGTTGAGTATGTCGACGTGGGCGCCATCGGCCAGGAAGCGCTGAAAGATAGCGCTTACGCCGCGCATCTGCGCAACGTGGATGCGCTGGCGCATGTGGTGCGTGTGTTTGACGATCCTTCGGTTCCGCACACTGGGGAAATCGATCCGCTGCGCGATATCAAGAACGTGGAATTCGATTTGCTGGTCAGCGATCTCGGACAGATTGAAAAGCGGCTGGAGCGCCTGGAAAAAGATCTCAAGAAGATGAAGACTCCGGAGCTGGAAAAAGAATTTGAGCTGCTGAAGCGTGCCAAGGTGCAGGTGGAATCCGACAAACCGTTGCGCGAAATGGAAATGACCGCCGACGACAAGAAGCGTATCAAGGGATTCATGTTCCTCAGCGAGAAGCCAATTTTCTACGTACTGAATATTGGAGAGTCGACCGAACTGGGCAAGGAGCTGGACGAAGCGGTGAGCAAGTACAAGCTGACAGAAATCGCGGCGCGGCCGAACACCGCCGCCACGGCGATCTGCGGCAAGGTGGAGGCTGAGCTGGCCGAGATGAGCGACGCCGACGCTGCCGAATTCTTGTCGAGCTACGGTCTTACAGAGAGCGGCTTGGTCCGGCTCATTCGGACCACTTACAAACTTCTGGGCCTCATTTCATTCTTTACGGCTGGAGAAGATGAGTGCCGCGCCTGGCAAGTCCCGGCGCATTCGCGTGCGCAGGACGCGGCGGGAGCGATTCACTCCGATCTGGAGAAACACTTCATCCGCGCGGAAACAATTCGATGGGATCAACTTCTCGAAGCTGGGTCGGAAGCGAATGCTCGCGCCAAAGGGACTCTTAGGCTTGAAGGCAAAGATTACATCGTTCAGGATGGCGATGTGATGCATATCCGGCACTCGGGATAGTTCCTAGAACCCACCACGGAGACACGGAGTCACGGAGAAAATCGAGAAATTGGTTTTCCCCGTGTCTCTGTGCCTCCGTGGTGGATTCGTCTATGAGAACTGATATCATCCTCGCCTACTGCACATGAACCCGATCTACATCAGCATCCTGCTCGGCCTGACCGCCGCGGCGGCGAACGTTTTCGGCGGGGCGATTATTGTGCAGCGTAGTTGGGAGCGGCGCTATCTCCGCTACTTTGTCGCGCTGGGCGCGGGCTTCATGCTGGCTACGGCTCTGGTCGAGATGGTCCCCGAGAGTCTGGAGCTGCGCGGCCGAAGCGCGGCTTTTCTGATTCTGCTCGGTTACCTCCTCATCCACTTTTTCGAGCACACGGTTACGCCGCACTTCCACTTTGGCGAGGAGACGCACAAAGACGAGTTCATGCACTCGCACAAGGGATACTCCGTGCTGCTCGGCCTCATCATCCACACATTTTTTGACGGCATTGCGATCGCGTCCGGATTTCTGGTATCGAATGCTCTGGGCTGGATTATCTTCTTCGCCATCTTCCTGCACAAAATCCCCGAAGGCTTCACGGTGAGTTCGGTAATGCTCGCGAGCGGACGCAGCCGAGGCACGGCGTGGGGCGCGTCCGTGATCTTAGGCGGGGCAACGCTGGCCGGGGTCCTGACCATGGCGGTCTTCCGCCAACACGTCGACGCGGGGTTGCCGCTGGCAGCCGGGGTCACGATCTACGTGGCGGCTTCGGATTTAATTCCGGAAGTAAATAAAGAGCCGGGAGCCCGGATGGCTTTGCTGGTCTTCGTTGGGGCCGGGGTTGTTTTTTTGCTGGACGCGTTGTTTCACGGGCACTGAGTCAGTTGCCAGTACCCAGTAACCCTGTGACACCCCAAGAACCGAAGCTGTGTAATAGGTACCAGGTACTGGCTAGTCCACGGTGTGCTTGGCGGTGTATCCGTCGCGGGAGACCACTTCAACTTTCTGTTCTTTGCCCTTCTGGTCTTTCACTTTGAGCGGGCCGCCGTCGGTGGTCACTATTTGTACTTTCAGTTTGCGGTAGGTGCCGTCGAGCTTGCTGTTGGTGGGATGATAGGCCAGCGAATATTGATTGCGAATGTCGTTGCCAATATCCTGAAAGTCCTCGCCATACTCCGCCTGAAATCGTGGGAAGTAGGCGCGGCCGCCGGTCATGGCGGCGAAGGTGCGCATTTCGTTGTCGGCCTGAAGGTAGTCCAGTTCACTGTGGGGAATGCCCAGGCCACGGGGCGCATTGGGGCGCATTATCCTGAGGATCTGTCCCACGCTGATGGGGAAGATGGTCACATCTTTGGTATCCTTGACCTTCTTATAGATCTTGTCCAGCGTGATTCTGCTGAAAGTATCGACTCCTGTGGTGACCAAAATGACATATTTTTTTCCTTCCACCCGGTCGAGACGGTCCAGGTGTCATACAAGGCGTCGAATAAGTTGGTTTCGGAGAACGCCCCCACGCGCAACTGGTTCAGCGCGCCATAAACGGCTTGCTTGTCTTGAGTAAAATCCACCAGAATGTGCGGCAGCATGTCGTAATAGCTAACGGCGATCCAGTCGTCCTTGGTAAGGGTGTGAGCAAAGGCATAAGAAGCGCGCAACGCATCGATCATGAAGCTGGCGTTCGTGTCTCCGAATTCCACTAGCAGCACCGCTGTAATGGGCGCCTTCGATACGCTGAAGTTAGTGATCTGCTGCGGCGCTCCGTCTTCAAACAGCCGGAAATTCTCCTTCTTCAGGCCAGGAACAAACTGGCCGTTGCTCTTCAGGCTGACCATTACATCCACGTTCACGAGCGGTACGTTCACCTTGATGGAATAGTCGGGCATGCCCTCGACCTTCGCGGGCGAAGCTGGCGGAGGTGGAGCAGGGGAAGCTTCCTCGGGATTTTTCTTGGGGATGGAATAGGGACCGACGTTACCCGTGGGCCCACCCGCTTCGGCGGGAACTTCCTGCTTGGGCTTGCCATTATTTTGCGAGCCGTTCTGCGTGTTATCTTGCGCCGGGGCTTGCGACTGATCCTGGGCGAAGACTGGAGTCACTGCGGAAATCAGGAGCAGCGAGACTGCCAGAAAAAGCAGTACCGAGTACCGAGTACCGAGTACCCAGAAGAGGCCATCGTTCGAGACTTTTGATTCAGTACTGGGCATTAGGTACTTCTTACCATCCATGTGGAAAACATAACAACCCCTGGGGAGACGGAGATAAAGAATCTATGGAGCGAAAATCCCCTGTGCTAGTATAGACGCAAGGATTCGCGATTGGGATGTTTGCCCGGCTCCCGTTATTCCCCCTCCTGGCAACGACTTACAATCTGGCGGAGTCTAATCCAGTAAGGATGGGACTTGTATAGTCTTTCCGGGCGTTGTTCATGAAAAAACTGGCTTGCGCTCTCTTCTTCACGATCACTTACCTGGCGTTCGGCTCTGTTACATTCGCGCAAACGCCCGCCTCCGCACAAAGCACACAAAACCCTCAAACCATTCCGGTTAGCCAGATTCACGCCGGCATGCGCGGGGTCGCCTACACGGTTTTTCAGGGCGTGAAGCCCGAGTCCATGGAAGTGGAAGTGCTGGGCGTGCTGCGGAACATGAACGGGCCCAAGGGCGACGTTATTCTGGTGCGGCTGCATGGGCAGAAGGTTGAATACACGGGCGTAGTCGCTGGCATGAGCGGGAGCCCGGTTTATTTTGATGGCAAACTCGCGGGAGCGCTCGCCTTCCGTATCGGAGAATTCTCCAAAGAGCCCATCGCCGGGATTACGCCCATCGCCGATATGCTGGAAATCAGTGCGCTGGACCGCTCCCCCGCTGAGGAGACCAGCACGGTGAAGCCCTCAGTAAACGCAGCCGCGGGCAAGACTGCGGCTCCGGGCGAGGCGGTTGCGCTTCCGGCTTCAAGTCAGGATTTTACGAATTACCTCAAACCTATCGAGACTCCGCTGGTCTTCAACGGATTCTCCGAACAGGCGGTTCAACTTTTCGCTCGGCAGTTTGCCTCCGCTGGAGTGGTCCCTGTCATGGGAGCGGGTTCCATCAGTAACGATAAACAGCCAGAGCCGCTCGAGGCCGGCTCCGCCATCAGCGCGATCCTGGTGCGGGGCGACATGGACATTGCAGGCACCTGCACTGTCACCTATGTTGACGCGCAACGCCTGCTGGCTTGCGGACATCCCCTGCTGCAGTTTGGTTCCGTCGACCTGCCGATGAATAAGGCTGACGTTCTGGCCACGCTGCCCTCGCCGCTCAACGCTTTCAAGATTGTGAACACCACTGAGGCGGTCGGGACCTTCGTTCAGGATCGCCACAGCGGCATTCTCGGCGTCTTCGACCGGCAACCGCAAATGATTCCGGTCACGCTGAGCATCCACAGCAGCACTGGGGCGAAGCAGTTCCATTACGAAGTGCTGAATAATCCCAAGCTGACGCCGGTGGCCCTGATGGTGACAGTGTTCAACGCGCTGCATGGCGTCAACGAGTTCGGCGAAGAGATTACCTACCGGCTCACGGGAAGCATCGGCGTAAAGGGCTTTCCTGAGGTAATGATGCGCAACATGTTCGCTCCGGCGGAAGGAGGGCAGCCCGCAGCGATGCAAGCCGCGCTTTCGCTGGGCGAGCGCTTTGAACGCATTTACGACAATCCCTACAATGCTCCGGCCATCGCAGGCGTGAAGCTGGATTTCGACTTGGTCCGCGAACGCCGTTGGGCGCGCCTGGAGAGCGCCCGCACCGACGTCACAGAAGCCCGGCCGGGTGAAGACATTATGATCGAAACGGTGCTCGCTCCATATCGCGGCGAGCGCATCGTGCGGCAGATTCCGGTGAAGATTCCCACTTCGGCGAGCAAAGGAACATTGCGTATTTTGGTGAGCGACGGCGACACTCTCGACCGCGTCGGACACGGCAGTCCGGCCTTCGGCCGCAAACTCGATCTCGCCTCCACCATCGCGCTGCTCAACAAAGAGCACTCGAACAATCGAGTCTACGTTTCGCTGCTGGAGGCCGACCCCGAAGCCCGCGTCGCCGACAAGGTAATGCCTACACTGCCCGTCTCGATCATGAATGTGATGGATGGCATGCGCGGCAATCAGGAAATGATCGTCAGCGCCGAATCAAACGTGGATGAAACCGCGACGGCTCCGCTGGATTACGTTGTGTCAGGAGTGCAGTTGCTGACGGTCACAGTGAAATAAAGTACCGAGTACCTGGTGCTGAGTTACTGGTTTTAGCCTTTGAGATAGCCCACCAGCACTCCTGCTTTTTCCATGTGCTTGAATCCATCGGTCGCCCAGGCCGCCAGCAGCATCAGCGTCCCGTTATAGCCGACGTGCGCCAGGAAGCTTGAAGCCACGGATTTCGTCATCGCGCGCACCGCGGTGAGCACCACACCGACCAGGAAGATGATCAACACCGCTCCCCAAGCGTAGCCGTACTGGACAGCGTGGATCAGGCCGAAGGGTAGCGCGGTGAGAAGAACTCCCCACACCACCCCCAAGCGCCGCGCCACGACTGGATATAGAAATCCCCGAAAGAAGAGTTCTTCCATCAGTGGCCCGAGTGTGACGGCGAAGATTACGGTGAGATAGGCGTCGAAAGGCCGCGCAAAGAATTGATCGAACGGCGTGGTCTTCGGCATAGGCAGGAACCGGCCGAGGATGTCGAAGCCGAGCATGAGAACTCCGATGCCCACCATGCTCACCCCAGCCAGCCCGGGCCAGCTCCAGCGAATGGCCTGCCAGAAACGCGTGTGATATTTCCCTTCGACCAACAGGATCATATACAACGCCACTATGACGTAGGTCAGTAACTCGGAAAGCAGCGCCAGCACCGGCTTCTGCGCCACATCGAGCCAACTCTCGTGGATATAAACGAAGCGACGCGCTCCCAAAACAACGAAGAGCTGCACGATGAACAACGTGAGCAGCGTGAGCCCGGCAATCAGCACCACGTCCCAGCCGCTCCAGACGGGGTCTTCGCCGGCTTTGGGGAAGGGACGTACCGGGGCAAACACTGGCGGAGGAAACGGGTCAGGTGCCAACGAGACCGGAGTGGGCGGCTCGCTGCTTAGTGGCGGCGGATCAAGCTGCGGATTTTCGGGCGATGACAAAGATATCTCTTCGCTCAGGCGTTACGCTTCTTGTTCGCAAAATATTCTGTCAGCGTGTGCGGCGGTAGCAAGTGGCCGTATGGCCTTGAGTTCCTTGGAATATTCCACCGGATGCTCCGCCCAGCCCGCCGGACCTTCATTCTTGATACGCACAATTGCTTCTCCTGCGGCGATCTCCCTTTTGCATCTTACCTTGAGCGGAGGCTTCCGCTCTCGTTGACGGACGGCCCTTAGCAGCCGCGGCCTTGACAACGGTTGTCATATCTGACAACATGGACGCGTGAGGGCTGCGGTGACGGACGGCCAAATGACCCGAATGACGCGGCCCGTTTCATGGATCAAGGCAGCGCTGAAGCAATTCGAGACGTTCCCAGAAGGGGCCAGGTCGATCTGCCTTGCGGCACTGACGATTGCAGCAGAAGGCGGTAGGTCCGACGTTGCAAAACCTATGCGCGGCCTGGGCTCGGGCGTGTTCGAGATTGCGTTGCCTTTCCGGGGTGATGCGTTTCGAGTGGTCTATGCGGTGCAACTCGCCGGTGAAATCTGGGTTGTGCATGCCTTCCAGAAAAAGTCGACGCAGGGAATCAAAACACCGCAACACGAAATCGAACTGATACAGAACCGCCTGAAGAGACTCAAGGAGATGCTGCGATGAAAAGCGAAAAACTGGAAGTGGTGCGGGGGAGCGGCAATGTGTTCCGCGACCTCGGGCACAAGAACGCTGACGCGGAGCAATTCAAAGCCATCCTGGCCGCCGAGATCATCAAGGCGCTCGACCGGGGCCACCTGACTGTGCGCGCGGCCCACGCTCGAACCGGCATCGCGGCCGCCGACTTCTCGCGCATCCGCAATGCTGACCTCGGACGCTTCACCGTTGACCGCCTCATGTCGATCATCAACCGGCTCGGCGCGCGCATCGAGGTCAAGGTCAGGATTCATCGCGCCGAAACAATTGCACAGGAAGCGCGCCTCGTAATTCACCCAGAACGCTTCGCCGAGCTGCTAACCACTACGCGCTCCGCTTCCCGTTCCCGGCAAAATATCCCGCCAACGCCTGCCCCGTATACGACTTCTTCACCCGCGCCACCTGCTCCGGCGTGCCCTGGGCTACGATGCGTCCGCCTTCTTCGCCGCCTTCGGGGCCGAGGTCGATGATCCAATCGGCGTTGCGGATCACGTCCAGATTATGTTCGATGATGACGATCGAATTGCCCAGGTCGGTCAACCGGTGCAGCACGTCGAGCAGTTTCTTCACGTCGTCGAAGTGCAGGCCGGTCGTGGGTTCATCGAGAAGATAAAGAGTCTTGCCGGTCTGCCGCTTGCTCAACTCGCGGGCCAGCTTGATGCGCTGGGCTTCGCCGCCTGAGAGTGTTACCGCAGATTGACCGAGATGAATATAGCCGAGGCCGACGTCAACCAGCGTTTGCAGCTTCTGCTTTACCTGCGGAATGTTTTCGAGAATCGGCAGCGCGTCGGAAACCGGCATCTCTAACAAATCGGCAATCGAATTGCCGTTGTACTTCACCGCCAGCGTTTCGTGATTGTAGCGGCGCCCGCCACAGACCTCGCAGAGCACGTAAACATCGGGAAGAAAATTCATCTCGATGCGGCGCTGGCCTTCGCCCTGGCAGGCCTCGCAACGTCCGCCGGAAACGTTGAAGGAAAATCGTCCCGGCTTGTAGCCGCGCTCGCGCGCCTCGGGCAGCATGGCGTAGATATCGCGAATCGCGGTGAACACTCCGGTATAAGTCGCGGGATTCGAGCGCGGCGTGCGCCCGATCGGCGATTGATCGATGCGAATGACTTTGTCGATGTTCTCCGCGCCCATGATCGCTTTGTGCTCGCCCGACTTTCTCGCGCGAGCGGTAAAGCTGGCGCGCCAGCGCGCGATAAAGAATGTCATTCACCAGCGTGGACTTGCCCGAGCCGGAAACTCCAGTCACCACCGTCATCACGCCGAGCGGAAAAGTTACGTCGAGATTCTTGAGATTGTTTTCCTTCGCGCCGAGAATCGTCAGCGCCGCGCCATTTTTCTGCCGCCGCTCGGGCCGCATCTCGATCTGCACTTTGCCGGAGATGTAAGCGCCCGTCAGCGAATTCGGCTCGCGCATGATCTCCGCCGGCGTGCCGTGCGCCACCAATCCTCCGCCGTGGCGTCCGGCGCCGGGGCCGAGATCGATCACGTAATCCGCGCGGCGAATGGTCTCTTCATCGTGCTCGACCACCAGCACGGTATTGCCCAGATCACGCAGATTTTCCAGCGCCGTCAGCAGGCGTCCGTTGTCGCGATGATGCAAGCCGATCGAAGGCTCATCCAGCACGTAAAGCACGCCGCGCAGCTTCGATCCAATCTGCGTCGCCAGACGAATGCGCTGCCCTTCGCCGCCCGATAAAGTCGCCGCCGAGCGGTCGAGCGAAATGTAGTTCAGCCCCACCGCATTCAGAAATTGCAGACGCTCCACGATTTCATGCATGACGCGTCCGGCGATCTTCTCTTCGCGTCCCGCGAGCTTGATGCTTCGCGCCACTTCCAGCGCCTTCGAAATCGGCAGCGCGGTGAATTCGGCGATCGACATGCCATTCACTTTCACCGCCAGACTTTCCGGCCGCAGCCGCTTGCCCTGGCACGCGGGACATTCCGTCGCCGACATGTGATCCATCAGCCAATCGCGATAGCCTTCCGAAGTCGACTCCTCGAGATTCTGTTTCAAGTATCCGAAGATTCCGCGGAAACCAGTCTTGCCGCGGCCCGATTCGCCGTTCAAGAGCAGATCCTGAATCTTGTCAGGAAGCTTTTCAAAGGGCGTATTGAGGTCGATGCCGTGCGCCGCCGCCGTCACCTGCAACGCGTGGATCAGCCCCTGCGACGCCGAACCCGGCCCCAATCCGCCATCGAGCAGCGGCTTCGACCAATCCGTGATCACTTTGGCGGGATCGAAATCATACCGACTGCCGAGGCCGTGGCACTCGGGACAAGCTCCATACATGCTGTTGAAAGAAAACGACCGCGGCTCGAGTTGCGGCACGCTGATGCCGCAATCCGGACAAGCCAGCTTCTCGGAATAAAGCTGCTCGCTCGCCGCCCACCACGGCTACCTGCACCAACCCGCCCGCCAACTTCATCGCCAGCCCCACCGACATTTCCAGGCGATGCTCGATGCCCGGCTTCACCAACAGACGGTCGATCATCACTTCAATGGTGTGGTTCTTCCGCTTGTCGAGATTGCAGATCGTCATCCAGATTCACCATTTCGCCATCGACGCGGGCGCGCGTGTAGCCGTGCTTGAGCAGCGTCTCCATCTCTTTCTTGAATTCGCCTTTGCGCCCGCGCACGATCGGCGCCAGAACCATTACGCGGTCCTCAGGGGTAAGCACCATCACCCGCTGCACAATCTGCTCCGCCGACTGGCGGCTGATCGGCCGCCCGCACTTGGGGCAGTGCGGCACGCCGATCGAGGCGAACAACAGGCGAAGATAATCGTAAATTTCGGTGATCGTGCCCACGGTTGAGCGCGGGCTGCGGCTGGTGGTCTTCTGCTCGATCGAGATGGAGGGGCTAAGTCCATCAATTGCATCGACATCCGGGCGTTCCATCTGGTCGAGAAACTGCCGCGCATAGGTCGATAAAGTCTCCACATAACGGCGCTGGCCTTCGGCGTAAATCGTGTCAAAGGCGAGCGAAGACTTGCCCGACCCGCTCAGCCCGGTCACCACCGTCAGCGTGTTGCGCGGAATCTCCACGTCGATGTTCTTGAGGTTATGCTGGCGCGCCCCGCGCACCGAGATCTTGGTAATGGCCATTTAGGTAATGTCTGAAATTCAGGCGGATTGCCCTTCCGTAATGTCGACAGGTCTACAGGCTTGTCCGACAGTAGGAGTGCACAGCTCTACTCCGTATCTTACTACGGCCCGGCTCGCTGCGGGAGCATCCGGCTCGCCACTTGCGGCAGGCGTCAAGGCAGGTAGATTGAAGAAGCCGTAGACGAAAGTCGAGCTTGTCGGCATCTGAATACTGCACTTTTAAGAAGGGTGGTCGATCGTGATTTCGCTCTTCATGCCTCTGATTCTCTGCCTCACCGTAGTCGCTTCGGTTGGCATCGGCGTATTGTCCGCATATCTCGCAGTCTTCGGCATCCTTGAGGCTTGCGGTCGCGCATCGCAGATCAACACGACCCACGGAGGCCCGGCGGCGTTTGGTTCTTGTGCCGACGCAGAACCACGCCAGCGGCGACTAGAAGCCATCTCTCCCTCTGGAAGTCATCGTATATAACACAGCGAGTCTTCACTGGAGGGTCTACTTCAGACCGAGTTCGCCGTCGTACTGTCGGATAATCCCGTAACACTCGCAGGCGGAGTCTTCAAGTTTATTGCGGTTCACGATCTTCACTGCGCCGCGGGTGTACTCGATGAGGCCCTTCTTCTGCAAAGCACCCGCTGCCAGGCTCACGCTAGGCCTGTCAGTCCCTAGCATCGTTGCCAGAAAGTCATGGGTGATGGGCAACGCCCCCGAATCCACTCGATCCTGAGTCATCAGCAACCACCGCGCCAGCCGCTGCTTAATTTCGTGCAGCCGGTTACATGCGGCTGTTTGTGCCACCTGCATACTCCGAATTGCGGCATAGCGATTCAACATCATTTGCAAGTGTGGAGCGGATTCCAGCGTCTTTGGCAAAGCCCCGACTTTTACCCGAAATCCGTCCCCTGTGACTTGTACCACTGCCCGCAACGGGTCGCTGCGCAGGCCGACCACCGCCAGCGTTCCGGTAAAGCCCTCATTGCCAATCACGCCAGCTTCGGCGGTTCTTCCATCCTTCATTACTACTACAAGCGAAATCAAACCTCGATTCGGGAAACATGCAAACTCCAGCCTCCCGCCGGCCTCGTGAAGGACTAGATGGTTTGGCAAGCGAACATACTCCAAGTGAGGGCGAAGGGAGCTGTACTCGCTATCGCAGATGGATAGAAGTATTTTGTTGCTGACTGGCTTTCCGGCGGCATTTGTCCGCTCGCCAGACTGCACGATTTGGAGTTGCTTGCGCGCCACGAGCTAGAACCGAACAGACCTCCAAGGATGCGGGGACGAACTCACCCGTTGGGGTGCGCGAAACGGGAACTCAACGATTCGCGTTACCCCGCGGAGTATACAGGGCCAAATGCGACGCATCGGTAGGGTACCTTACATTGGCCTTATCAGAGTGACGCGCAAGCATCGCGACTCGCGAATGCGACCGCCACTTAGAGCGATTTCGCTTCTTTCAAAACCAGGCCCTGGACCCAGACTTTCCGCGACCGAACTTTTTCTATCTATGTAGGACGCCCGACAGACCATCGGGGTTGGTGCCTGTAAGCTGTGCCCCTTCATGACGCGGAAGCTGACATGGATTGAGCAAGAGCGTTTCCGCGGCTTTGGCTGCTCCGGATGTGACTGGCGGTTCAAACCCTCCGGCCCGCCCGACGGCACAAGTTTCGGTGAAATGATGCGCAACTTCGAGTCGGAACGCGACCGGGAGTTCAAATCCCACGCTTGCGCCGATCATCCCAAAGCCGATCACTCCAAAGAGAGTTAGGCGTAGCCTTCTCGCGGAATGGTCAACGGGCGTGCTGCACAGCAATGGAATTGAGGTTGTGAACCCAGCGGGCGGGGCGCTTGTCGTCTGCAACGATCAGTTGGAATGGACCGTTCTTTCCCAGAGGCTGCCCATCGCGCGTGTCGGCCACCAGCACCTGACCTCCATGAAAACTGGGATCGACTTCGGCAAGCGAGAGGACGACCGCGTATCCATCGGAACCGGTCGCGATCACGTAGCTCGTCATCGCTTCTCCGTGAAGTTCTTTGCCTAGGGGCGCGTTTACCTTGGCCAGCAAGGTGGCGAGCGGAACTCCGGAGTAGGTTTCCGCAGCGTTGTTGTGGCCATTGTGCACAGTGATGGTGACGTGCGGCAGGGCGCGAAAATCCGCGGGCGAGAGAATGACGGGTTCGTGATAGGGATCGGCAGTTAGCGTTAAGCTGTTCGCGACTTCCGCTGGATAGACGGTGGGCCCGCTGCTTTGAGCTATCTTTAGAACCACCAGGACAATCTGACCGGCGCTGGCCTTGCCCTCTGGAATGCTGACATCGATATGCCGAGTGTCGACCGCGAATCCTTGAGAAGAAACGAATAGAGCATAGCCACCGACTTTCAGGTCGATTGAGAGCTGGCCGTGATCGTCGGTTTCAAGTCTTAGCGGAGCGGGATCTGGAGCGGGCACAAGCCGGATCTGGGCGTGCGGGACAACAGCGCCGCTTGGATCGGTCACGCGGATGGTGACTGCCGTGTTTGCAGCCTGCTGGGCTGAGAGCGCGAGGGGGACGAAGACCACGACCAACAGCACGCCGACAATCGAAACTAGCTTGCGCATGGAGGAAGCATAGCGTGGAAGCTCGCCGCTGTTAGCAAGCAGGGCTCTCGACTCAGCCGGCCGCAGTGATCAAAAGGTGAAACGACCACCGACTGTCGGAGCGCAGTTGTTGCTGTCGTTATAGGGGACGCCGGGGCCGTGAGGGATAGCGATAGCGAGCCCGCCGCTTACCCAGGAATACGCAATCCCGACATAACCGTCGAAACGCTTGGTGAAGTGGTGATTCACAAAGAGCGACCCCTCGTTGAGGGTGCCCGCGCAGGAGGCGCGGAAACCGGCTGAGGACGAGCAGGTCGGGGGAAGACGGAAGTCGTTCTGCCGCTGTTGATACCAGGATAAAGTGACGTCGGTTTTGCTGTCGACGGCATATTTCCCGCCCATCCACCAGATATTCACCAACTTTTCAGAATCAAGATTGTTGTCTTCGACCCCGCTCAAGTTATAACCGCCCTGGTCCGAGGCGCCAACGCCCAACGGGTCGTGCGGATTATTCTGCCAGATGTATTCGTAGCCGGCAAAAAACTTGATCGGGTTCCACGTATACTTGGCCGCGAACATAATTGCGTTGTTGTCGGTCACGATGCCATATACGGTGTTGTTCGTGTCGATGAGATTGGGCCCGATGCCGGGTCCTCCGTTGATGGGATTGGTATTGATGCTGTCGGTGGTCGACTGATATTGACCCGCCGAACTCAGACTCTGAGGTCCCAGCAAGGGATTCAATACGCTGATCGCCTGGTTGTAATGCTGATAGACCAAGTCGGCGGAGAGCTTGCCGGAGTTTCCTCCGAGGTCGAATCCAAAGGCGTTGTTATGCGCCGATTCCGGCGTACAGGTAGCGGCAGTCCAGCCTGCGGTGGCCGAATAGCAGCCGCCAGAACCATCGGCGAATTTATACATCGCGCCGAAATGGACCGGGCCATAGGCGATGCGATACTTCACGGCGTCATCCCAACGGCTGTTCTCGGTGTCGCCGCCGCCGGCCATCGTGCCGTTATACCCAATGTAGGAAAACGCATAAGCGCCCCCGGCTGGATCGTACTGCAGCATCGCATCGGTCCCAAGCGAGCGCTGCCGACCAAATGTGAGCTCGCCGAAGTGCGTGGACGAGACGCCGACATAGATTTGATCATTGAAGGGTTGGCCCGCGCGCGCACCGTCAATGGCGAACGAATAGCTGCTCCTGGGAAGGCCGTTGTTGGCGGTTTGGGTGGCCGACGCGTTGGCGAGCAGGCCGGACTGCGGATTGATGCCGGTCGAGGCGTTGAACACAACGGACCAGCCAGGCCGAAACTCTTCCTTGCCCCGGATGCCCAGACCTGTCTGCGACAGGTTGTTCGGTGCGACGAGGAACCGATGTTCATAGCCGTTCCGGTTCACCAGAGATTCGCCTTCATAGTTGTAGCCATTTTCCGGAAGGCCGTGGCTGACGTAGCCGAAGCCGACGTCATACGCACCATACAGCGTGACGCCGTGCCAGGTCAGCGCGCAATCGGTGGTGGCAAACTCGCGGCCGCTCGCGCAGGCGTCGGGGATGTTTCGCTGCAGCTTAATATCGACCGCGGCCTCCTGGCTAACCGCCAAGCTGATTCCCATACGCGTTTCATCGGCGAAACCCTGTTTTGCAGCTCGAACCTCGAAGCGTCCCGGAGGCAGGCGTGACGCCTGATAGCGCCCCGCTCCGTCGGTTGCGATCGTGCGGGTTGCACCTGTGTCGAGGTTCCGGATTGTCACCGCGACATCGCGAAGCGCTGCGCCGGCCTGATCCGTCACCACGCCGGAAACGCTCGCTCCCGTTTGGGCCCAAGCCGGGAACGCCTCCATCGCTGACAAAATGGTGAAGAAAACGAAAACCAGCGCGGCGGGAAACAGAGGAATCTTACGCAAGCGAGCCTCCGGGTAAGGGGTTGAAGTTGGGAACTGCGAAGTGTATATCAAATACAGTTTCAACTTCAACACCTATACAGATATGGATATAGCGCGGCAGATTCGGCGAAGAATGGTGACCGCGAACCGGCGTGGAAGCTGCCTTTTGTTGTAGGATTTTCACCGATGCGAAGCTCAGGCAAAACCGAAGGCACGCGGGACGAACTGCTCAAGCTGCGCGATGCTGCCTTGCAGCTGGGGATCAGCTTCCCAACCATCAAGCAGTGGATTTACAAGAAGAAGATTCGCAGTATCCCGACGGCCGGAGGACATCACCGCATCCCGCAAAGTGAACTGGACCGCCTGCTTTTCCGCACCAGAGGGAAAACGGTCGCGGAACGAACGCAGGCCGTGCGACAGGTAAGCGGCCGGAACCAGCTCGTGGGGCGCATCGATCAGGTTCGCATCAGTGGCCTTATGGCGGAAGTGAAGATATCCATCGGAGAGCAGCAGATCACTTCCATCATCACCGCGACCTCGGCGCGCGAAATGCATCTCAAGGCGGGACAGACCGCCATTGCTCTGATCAAGGCCACCGAAGTGATGATCCTGCGCGTGGGAGATTGATTCCCTCCTGCACCTCAGGCGCGTAGCGAAACAATCTCAGCAATCGTCAGGAACAGCGCATAGGCGGCGAAGAGAAACGCTCCGTATTTCCCTGCCGACTCGGGATGCATGCGGGGCATGAAAGTGGCGAAGCGGGAAAGCAGCACAGCCTCGCCGAACATTCCGGGAAGCGCGATCAGCAATGCCGCCGACGCCCACCCCGCAGCTGGGACATGCCGCACCTTGAGCAGCAGAATGCAGATGACTGCCGACAGCGCCCAAGCGGCAGCCCACGTGTTAGGATTTTGCTAGTTGTCCTCCTCCCCGGCGGAACGCGTATGGCCCGCACTCGTCCCATCCCGATCCTATTTCTTCCGGCGATGCTTCTCTGCGTTGTTCTGTCCTCCGTCTTTGCGGCCGAGCCATCGCCTTGGCGCGAAATTCACTCCCCGCACTACGCAGTCATCACCGACGCCGGAGACAAAAAAGGCACGGAAGTCGCGCTGCGCTTTGAGCAGATGCGAGCCGCGTTCGCCACCCTGCTGATGAAGGATCGCCTCAACGAGCCGCTGCCGCTGACCATCCTCGCCTTCAAGGACGATAAAAGCTATTACCAAAGCGCGCCGCTGCGCCAGGGCCAGCCGATCGACGTTCCCGGCTTCTTCGTTCCCGGAGAAGACCAGAACTTCATCGTACTGAATCTGGTTGAAGAGGAATCCTGGCGCGCCGTCGCCCACGACTTTGCCCACTTGCTGATCGATTACAACTATCCTCCAGTTCCGGCATGGTTCGACGAAGGCCTGGCGGAATATTTCAGCTCGATCCGCCTTGACGACAAGAAGTACGAAATCGGCGGCGATCCCGAGCAGCAATCGCTCACCGAGCTTCTGAATAGCCAACCGTGGCTCGCTTTGCCCGATCTGTTCAAAATGAAGCATGACAATTCCACCTACGACGAAGGCACGCACCGCACGATGTTTCATGCCGAGTCGTGGATGGTGATGCACTACCTGCTGCACGAAAAAAAGCTGGTACAGACGGGAACCTATTTTGATCTGGTAGAAAACCAGCACGTTCCGGTCGAACAAGCCATCCAGAAGGCCTATGGCGTGACGTCCGCCCAGTTCGAGCAAGCGGTGAAGGATTACTTCCACTCACTCACGCCGCTGTTCGTTGCGCTGGATGCATCCAAGAAGCCCGGAATGCCGCAGCCGCCTCAGGTCTACCAGTTCCCTGAGCTCATAGCGCCGGACACCAGCGTGATCACTACGAAGGTTCTCCGCGAGACCGACGCCCGCGCCTTAACGGATGAGGTAAAGATGAGAATTCCCGAACGCCGCGAGGCCGCCGTGCAGGAATTGCAGGCGCTGGCTACGGCTCCTGACCCGACTGCCGCGCCGGCCAAGGGCAAGGAGAAAAATCAAGACGACAAGAAGAACCCCCTCCTGGTCATGACCGTCGGCGACGAGATTGCCTACCGCGCTCTCGCGTGGGATCGCCTTGAGCACAAAGAGTACGCAGAAGCCGCCGAAGAACTGGGCAGCGCCGCCGCTCTGAACCAGCGCGACATGTGGATCCGCTACTACCTTTGCGTGCTGAAGTATCGGGTCGCGCAGTCGAAGCACGCCGAAATCGAAGGCCTGCCCAACATGATGCAGGACCTGCAAGCAGTCGTGGAGTGGTATCCCGAATTCGCCGACGCCTACAATCTGCTGGCCATTGCGCACATGAGAGGCGGTGGCCCGATTGCCGCGATGCAGGCCGAACGCGCCGCCATACGGCTCAGTCCGCGCAACCAGCAGTATCTGTACAACATGGCGGAAATTTATATCTCCGCCAAAAAGTGGGAAGCCGCGCGAGCCTTGCTGGAGCGGTTGAAAAACAACAGCAATTCGGAGGTCACGGCTGAGGCCAGCGAACGGCTGGGGCAACTCGCCAACGAGCAAAAGTATGGCATCTCGGCGAACGCAGCGGCTGCGGACAGGAAGATTGCGGCCCAACCTTCGCCATTCGATGTGCTGGAGCAGGACGCCGCCAAGCGCGCCGCCGCACAAACAGCGCAATCCGCCGGCACTGCAGACAAACGTCCCGCGAAATTCTTGCAGGGACGGCTGGTGGACGTGGACTGCTCCCAATCTCCGGCAGCGGTTCTCACCGTCAGCTCCGGCGGAGCAACTCTAAAGCTGCGCACCGCCGACTACAAATCGCTGCTGCTCATCGGAACCGACGCGTTCTCCTGCGCCTGGAGTAATCGCCCAGTCTCGGTGAACTACAAACCCGGCGGGATGGCGGATGGAGACTTGGTGTCAGTGGAGGTGCGGTGAGGGCGGGCTTTCCGGCTTCGGGCTCCGTCTGAGCGCCAGCGACCCATCACACTCTGTCATTCCGACCGGAGCCGGAGCGCCAGCGACGGCGGAGCGGAGGAACCTGCTGTTTGCCGGCGCCGTCGAGGCGTCATTCTCTGTGGGATTTCCGCCTGAAATAAATCCCGCACGCGCTTCATTGGAGACTCTTGGCTGAGCACGATTCTCGTTTTATTCAGGGTATCCCCCCTCAACATCTGGAATCATCGGGTTGGCAAGACTGAGAAGTGCTGTGATTTGCCGACGCGCCTCTGCCCAGGGGATCGGCTTGACTTTGCCGGAATCGAGCTCCTCGATACGCCGGGCAATCTCCAAACTCCACGCTTCTTCGACGGAAGCGTCTACGGTGTCGTCGAGACTTTCCAGAAGCGACCCCGCGAGAGCGGCGCGCGCTTCGGGTGGCAGCGCGAGAGCCTTCTTGAGAATGTTGGAAACTTCAGGAGTCATCACGATATTTTACGCCGGGACGCAAGCGTTTGCGCCAAAAAGCAAAAACCCTCCCGCTGAGCGCGGGAGGGTTGCGATCTACGATGATCGAGGTTAGGCGCGGACTACGTTGCCCGCCTGGAAGCCTTTGGGACCTTTGAGCAGATCGAACTCCACGGTCTCACCCTCGTTGAGCGAGCGGTAGCCGTTCTCTTGAATGGCAGAGAAATGCACGAAAACGTCTTCTCCCGTGGAGCGCTGGATAAAGCCATATCCTTTCGCCCCGTTGAACCACTTTACTGTTCCCTTCTCTCTCACAGAAAAACTCCTTTCCTCTGATCATTAAGAATTGGTTTCCAGGATCTCCCAGTCGTTGCCCCGCGTGAACGGAGCGCCCCCTCCCAGGAAAGCCGGTGAAACCCGGTTGCGTCTCTTAATGCGCGTGCGGAAGAAATTGCCCCAAAGCAAAAGACTCCTTCAGTTCGGCCCCGCATGAAGAAAATGCGGCGCGAACTTCTGGAGCCCGACCATCGGCGCTGATTTCTACTGCGCTGCTCAAGACATCAACCCTTGCCCTTACGAACTCATTGCCCGGCACTGGTCCGGTTTTTGAGCGAACCGATAATAAGGAGTATTAAATCGTTTCGCAAGAAAAATTAGAGACTCGGACCCAAATATGACCCGGGGGGGGCGCATTCGAAGACTTTAACAAGGTATAAGAAACGGCGCGCGGTTTGCCACTGAACCTTCGTGCTCCGGGAGGCCGGTTACTGGCCGCAACCCTTTGATAAGATTAGGGAATACGCCTGTGTCTGGTCCAACCACAATTACGGCTCCTCCGCCCACGAAAGGCCCGGCAATTCCGCCGAAGCGCCCGGCAAGAGCGCAGTCGGGGATGGCAGTTTCCACTGCCAAATACCTTCTGCGCACGGAGGTGCACACGTTTGCGTTCTCGGTTGCGGCCAACTCGATCCTCTCGTTTTTCCCTTTTGTGGTGCTTTTGATGACGCTCATCCGGCGGGTTTTTCACTCGCGCGTGATGTCCGACGTAGTCGTCTCGTTGTTGCGCGACTATCTTCCCGCAGGCCAGGAGTTCGTCATCCGCAACCTGAACGCCATGGTGAACTCGCGCCAGCGCGTGCAAGTGGCCTCGCTAGTCATCCTGCTGGTGACCTCGACTGGGATATTCGTGCCGCTGGAGGTTGCGCTCAACCGTATCTGGCACTTCCCCAAAAACCGCTCCTACCTCGGTAATCAACTGGTCTCACTCGGACTGGCGTTTGCCTGCGGCGTTCTGGCTCTGCTTTCGATCGGAATGACCGCGGGGATCGTGCGGCCGTTCGAATTCCTGCTGCGTGGACACGCCATGTCGGCGGTACGCCTGGCGGAATTCCTGGCAATGAAGGGCTTTGCCATCGCCGCCAGCGTCGCTATCTTCTTTCTTATTTATTGGGTTCTGCCCAACGGCAAGGTTCCTGTGCGCGCCGTGCTGCCCACCGCCATCATTATGGGATTGCTCTTGGAGGCGCTGAAGTACGGTTACATCATGGCATTGCCCTGGCTGAATTTTGCCGAAGTCTATGGACCCTTCGCGCTCTCGGTAAGCCTGATGTTCTGGGCATTCCTTACGGGGCTGCTGCTGCTGGCCGGCGCTAACCTTAGTGCTGAAGAACATTTGCGACATCCACTCTGATATCGCCGCATCGTCAGCTTGGTCCATCCCTTGCCGGTTCAGAATGGGAAACGACACTTTAATCCACAGGCTCGATGTGACATCCGTCACATCACCACCGCCAGTCGCCGCTTAAGATGGTATCGGTTTCCCAAATTCCTTCCGAGCAGACATTCATTTCCATTCGTTCCCAGGTGATTCTTTATGGCCGGGAGAAGTTGCTGGCGTCTGCTCGCTGCTTGCTCGCTGATCTTCATTGCGTTCGTAGGGTCCACGCTTCTGCGCGGGCAGGACGCCGCGGCGGATCGTTCCCCAGTTGCTAGCGATCTTGCTCTCGCCCCAAACCTTGGCCCGCAGCGCCGTTCCTCGCCCGTCGCGGCCATCTGGATTCCTCCCCCAAGTCTCCCTCAGCCGAACCCGGTTGTTGGAGATCCACATATGCCCGGCACGGGCATTCTCCCGCAACTGGTTCGCGTTGCCGGAATTATCTTCTCAGGTCGTGTCACCTCCATCGGACGCGCCCGCTCATCCCACGGGCAAGCGCCCGCGTCCACCACCATCACGTTCCGGGTTGAACACGGCATGCGGGGCGCGGCGGCGGGGCACAGCCTGACTATCCACGAGTGGGCTGGCCTTTGGGCCAGTGGTGAGCGCTATCGCGTCGGCGAACGAGTGCTGCTGTTTCTATATGCCCCGAGCAGGTTGGGCCTGACCAGTCCGGTGGCCGGGACCATGGGGAGATTCGCGATGGATTCTCAAGGCGGAATCGTGCTGACCCCGCTACACGCGGCAGCCTTCGCGGCCGATTCGATCCTGGGTGGAAGGACCGTCGTCTCGTACGCGGAATTTCTTGAGGCCGTGAGGAACCGTGAGGAATGAGATAGACGTGACCACACAGAAGAAGACGACATTCCCCGCGCGCTCATTCCTTCTACGGCTGGCCTCGGCCCTGGCGATCGTTTTCTTTTTCGCGATGCTCGCGCGCGCTGGCGGTCCAAAGTATGTGGCGGGCTCCAGCTACTTCAACTCGGGGACCATGGGCCAGTCCATCACGTGGTCATCGGGACAGGTGAATTACTACACCGACCAGGGCGATCTCAGCCCGATCTTGCCCAACGCCTCGGCCAATTCCTTGGTCGCGAACGCCTTTGCCCAATGGACTTCCGTTTCCGCCGCGGTCCTCACTGCCACCAACGCCGGGCAGCTCGCCGAAGACGTTAACGGCGGCAACATCGCCGTCAACTCAAGCGGAGTCGTCACTGCGCCCGCCGATATTACTCCCTCGGCTACTCAAACTCCGGTAGGAATCGTCTACGACTACGACGGTTCGGTCACGGACGCGTTGCTTGGCGCGGACGCGGGCGATCCTTCGCAATGCTTCTGGAACGCAGTCTACGGCGGCAGCGATAACTTCGCCGCGAGCGCAAATTTCTTGCACGCTCTTGTGGTCATTAACGGCCAGTGTGCCCTGCAGCCCTCGCAACTCACCGATGTCGAATACCGGCTGGTGCGAGTGCTCGGCAGCGTGATCGGTTTGGGCTGGTCGCAGATGAATCTGAACGTGATCACCGGCAAGCCACATCCCACGCCCGCCGATTATGCTGGTTTCCCCGTCATGCACTTTATGGACCCGGTTACCTGCGTCCCAATCACGGTGTGCTACGCCAATCCTTACCAACTTGCACCCGACGACGTAGCAGCGCTGTCTCGCCTCTATCCCGCGGCCCCGTCGGCGACTCACGCTCGCATTTACGGCTCTGTTTACTTCGTAAATCACACAGGGCAAGAAGCCCAGCCGATGCAGGGGGTGAACGTGGTCGCGCGCTGGATTGATCCTTCCACCAACTTGCCCTCGGATGCATATGGAGCATCGTCGGTTTCCGGATTCTCCTTCACCGGCAACGCCGGCAATCCCGTCACAGGCTTGGACGATCCGCTGGGGAATCCCTATAGCGAGTTCGGATCATCCGATCAAACCCTCGAAGGATTTTTCGATCTCGGGGGATTGCCCATTCCAAACGGCGCGAGCACGGCCGAATACCAGCTTTCGGTCGAGACCCTGGATCCGCTGTGGTCGGCCGGCGTATGCCCTTATGAACCTGCGCAGATCGCACCTTCGGGAGCCCCGCAGCCTTTTGTAGTAACCGTGAACGCAGGCGGCGGCTTTGAGCAAGACATTCTTATGGCGGGCAGCGCCCAGCCCGTCCCGCCGTGGGCTGCGACGGAGACCTGGAGTGCTCCCGCGCAGGTTCCTTCGCCGGGCGATTGGGTTGGCTCATTGAACGGCTACGGCGATGTTGGCTACTTCCTGATCACCGCTCAAGCCAACCGCACTTTGTCTGTCGCCGTGACAGCGCTTGATGAAACGAGCGCGCCCAGCGAAGCGAAGGCCGAACCGGTGGTTGGGATCTGGCCCCTCGGCGATCCGCAGGGCACAGCTCCGCCGGCCTTTACCGCCGCTCCGTTCAACTCAGCGACGTTCGGCATGAGCCGTCTCGACGCGCAGGTCTTGAATTCCAGCAGCTTGATTATCGGCATCGCCGATCTGCGCGGCGACGGCCGCCCCGACTACCACTACCACGCTCATGTGCTTTACGGAGATGCCGCGATTCCGCCACGCGTGTCGGTCAATGGCGGCGCGATCACTTTACAGGGCACCGGTTTTGCGCCCGGGCTCGGCATCACACTGGGCAGCATCAATCTGTCCCCGCTGGCAACCAATGCCGGCCAGATGCTGGTGGCCGCTCCCGCGCAAAGCGACGGACCGCAAACCATCACCCTCAACGATCCGGTGAGTGGGGCGTTCTCGATCATGACCGATGTGCTCACGTTCGGAGCCGCGGCGACTGACGAGATCGTATTGTTGCTGGGAGCGAATCCCCCAACACCTGTGGGAACCCAGGCCACCAATCCCGTGATCGTGCGAGTGCTTGCTTCCGATGGCGTCACGCCAGTGGACGGCGCGACCGTGGGGTGGACTACCACGAACGGTGCAACCCTTTCAATCTGTGGCGGCGCTTCCAGTTGTTCAGAGATCACCGACGAAAGCGGAATCGCTTCCACGTTGGTTACGCCCGCCGCCACGGGCACTGCGGCCATCACGGCCACGCTCGCTCCCGGCGTGTACAGCCCGGCTCAGTCGGTGGCGGGCACGCTGTCGGCCACGTCTTCGTCATTAGACATCGGAGTCACCACGCCTTATCTCTGGATCGCCCAGGGAGCGTCGCTCAGGGCGCAGCTTACGGCGCGCGTGGTAGACATGGGAGTACCACAAAGTGGCGCCACGGTGGATTTCTTCATCGATCAGGGATCTGGGTCGCTCAGCGCTCCAAGCGCGGTTACGGACAGCAACGGCTACGCATCGGTCGCGCTCACGTTGACGAACTTCACTACCAACGTGCAACTCAGCGCATGCGTTGCTCCCGGTAACAAGCCTTGCCAAACCATCTATGGAAACGCTGTGGCCGCCGCGATGATAAAACTGCAAGCCGTGGCTGGCGCGGGCCAAGTCGTCGCGGGGACGGCGTTTCAGCCTCTTGTGGTTCGCGTGACCGACTCCTCCACGCCGCCCAATCTTGTGCTCGGGGCGAGTGTGCTATTTCAATCTACAGTGCTGCGCCCAATGGGAACCAATTTGACGACTGTGCCGGGCGACCCGACGGTCACGCAAACGGGAATGCCAGTCATCCTCAGCATGAGCCAGAGCACTGCGCGGAGTGACGCCAATGGCCTGACGAGTTTGCTTCCCTCGGTGGGATCGTTTACCGGACCACTGGAAATTGAGATTCAGGTCTCGGCCGGAACTACAGCCGTACTGCAAGACGAAGTGGAGACCTTTCCGGCCGGCAGCGGCGGGAACACTTCCCCACCCAGTAGTAGCTTCTGGCGCGGAAGTGTTCCCGCCCCGCGTGGGCCGCCTTTCTAAGCGTGGCACTGATTTGAGCGGGGCTCGGAAGTTGAACTGACGTCATG
The DNA here is from genome assembly GCA_963841125.1 of uncultured Acidobacteriaceae bacterium. Taxonomy (GTDB): domain Bacteria; phylum Acidobacteriota; class Terriglobia; order Terriglobales; family Acidobacteriaceae; genus Sulfotelmatobacter. The sequence continues at coordinate 359,386 of CAWJBH010000002.1, read as the reverse complement.
ATGCTTGTCATTCCGAGTCTTCGCGAGGCGAAGATGAGGAACCTGCTATCTGCCGGCCCACAGCAAACAGCAAGTTCCTCCCTTCGGTCGGAATGACAAAAATAATCGGAATGGCAAAATATTTTGAAATCGGCGGGCCGCTCTTACTCCGCTCCGGCAGTGCGGCGACGCGGCTTTTGCCTTTCTGCGACGGCTCTGATCACCAACTTGCGGCGAGCCCCGGCGGCCATCGGTACTCTGGCGCGGTTGAGAGCAACATTGATGAGGGCAAGGACTTCAGGATCGTCAAGCACGCGAGCGTCCGGCTCGCCAGCGTTGCATAGCCGGATGTTGCGCACCACGTTGCCGCTGCCTTTCAAACGCTTCGCAGGATCAGGCAGGCCCGCGCCTTGGAGAAAGCACAGCGTCACGCGGCCCGGAGGCAGCACGAGGGAGAAGATCGCCTCCGAAGGCCGCTCAGTCGGGCTGAAGCCGATCACCAGCCAGTTATAGTTGTCGTACACCATCTCGATGGCGCCGGGGACGAGCTTCCGCATTTTCGCGAGAGCGCGGAGGGCAAAGGCGGCAACCTCCGGGTCGTACTTCGCGATGAACGAATCGAGTTGCGTTTTCGGGTCAGCCTGCGCGTCAGCGGGTGACTTAGAAGGAGTGCGGGGTTCGCGTTTCGGTTTGCGCATAGGACTCCGTCACCCTTGTTGTAATTTCGAACCTGAGCGAAGCTCAGGGGTGAAACCTGCTTCCTGCTGGCGTCGGCAGACAGCGGGTGCTTCCCTTCGGTCGGAATGACAAACTAGAGAGTCAAGGGCCGAAGCCCGAAAGCTGAAGTCCGAAGCCCGGTCACTTCTTCGTCCACTGATCCACCCATGCATTCACTGTTTCATACCACAGGCGGCTGTTCTGCGGCTTCAGCACCCAGTGGCCTTCGTCGGGGAAATACAGCATCTTTGACGGGACGCCTTCCATCTGGAGCGTGGTGAAAAGTTGCAAGCCTTCGCTCACGTCGAGGCGGTAGTCGCGCTGGCCATGGATTACCAGAGTCGGCGTCTTGAAATTCTTGGCGTACTGGTGCGGCGACCACTTCTGGTAGCTGGTGCGGTTGTCGTAAGGAGTGCCTTTGAACTCCCAGTTGTTGAACCAGAGTTCTTCGGTCGTACCCCAGGCGGATTCCGCGTTGAACATGCCGTCGTGCGACACCAGGCACTTGAAGCGGTCGGTGTGGCCGAGAATCCAGTTGATCATGTAGCCGCCGTAGCTGGCGCCCAGCGCGCATTCCCTGTCTTTATCGATGAACGGGTAAGTCTTCTCGGCGTAGTCGAGGCCCTTCATCAGGTCTTCGAATGGAGCGCCGCCCCAGTCGCCGTTGATGGCGTCGATGAACTTCTGCCCATAGCCGGTCGAGCCGTGGAAGTTGATCATGATGACCACGTATCCGCTGCTCGTCGCAGCAGTTGGCGCCGCGAAGAGTTCGGGATTCCAGCGGAAGCTCCAGTCGTCTCCCCAGGCGCCCTGCGGCCCGCCGTGGATGAGGAACTTCACGGGATATTTCTTGCTGGGGTCGAAGTTCGGCGGCCTGACCAGGAAGCCTTCGACCTTATCGTCTGTGGGCGCCGGTGAACCAGAAGGACTCGAGCGGGGACATGGCGACTTGCGACAGAATTGCGTCGTTGAAGTGCGTCAGCGCTTACTGGATTGGAAGCGGTCGGGCACGCTTGCTCGAATCAGTGATTGTACATCTCGTTTGGACACTGAGTCGACATCTGGTAAGATCGACGTTTTTCCGTCCGAGTTAGAGCTAATCGTCGTTGAAACAACATTCTCGGTACCGCTAGCGGTCAACGTGAAATCGTCGGCGGTCGTCCGGTCATCGTCATCAGCGGGATTGAAGGCGTCTAACGGTCGATCAGTACAGAACGAAACCGTCGATGTCGCCTCGCATCGTCGGTGCGCGAAGATAAATTCGTTTGAGTCAGGCGACCACGCAAACGTTCCCACCCAACGGTCGAAGTCCTCGGTCAGATTCTTCTTCTCGCCCGTCTTGCGGTCATACAGCATCAACCGGAAGCGGTCGCTCTCGTATCCCGGCCTCTGCTGGGCGCGGTAGGCGATGTAGCGGCCATCGGGCGAATAGAGCGGAGTCGAGTCGCTGGCGGGATTGTCGGCAGTGATGTTCTTTGGCTTGGCCTTCCGCTGACCGGGACGATCCACAGATCGTTGTTGGTGGAAGCCGCTCGGATTCTTGTCGTGATTCGAGGTGTAGCAAATCTCCTGACCGTCGGGCGAGAAGGCATAGTTGTCCTGGCCGCCGAGCGAGAACACCGGGGCATCGTAGTCGCCGGGGGTGAGGTCGCGGTAGTCTTCTCGAACGATAAAGTTGCTAATCGGGTACCCGCCCAACGGAGGTCGAATGACGGCTGGGAGGGCAGGCATCACAAAGATGTGGCTCGTTTACCCTCCTTGTAAGCATTCCAGTGGCGATAGAGCAGATGCGTAAAAATTTGAGCCTTCACCTTCGACGCTGCCGCTTCCTTCGATTTCGTGGCGTTGCACGTCTCCTCAGCGCGGGGAGACTCGTTATCGCACTCGGGATAAACGTCCGATGTAAATAGAATGTTTTTGCCGTCAGGCGACCAGAGCTCGCCGCTCGCTTCGGTCAGGATTGAGGTTTGCTTCACACTCTGCGACACCGTTCCGGCTACTCCGTCAAATTCCGCAATCCACACCTGCGATCCCTCTACGTTCGTCGATAGAAATGCGAACCGCTTGCCATCCGGCGACCAGCGGGGACGATCGGCGTCCTGATCGGCGATGATCTCCCGCTCCTGACCACCGGCGGTGGGCACGATCCAGATGTGCGGCGTCTTCGTGTTGGCTTCGAGATTCACATCGACCACGCTGAAGATCACCCACTTGCCGTCGGGCGAAACCTCCGGTTCGCCGACGCGCTTGAGCTTCATCATGTCTTCGAAGGTGAAGGGATGCTTGGCCTGGGCGAATGCGGGGAAGGCGAAAGCGGCGAGAGCAAGAACGATAAGAAAAAAACGGCGCATAGAGACGCTCCTCGGCAAACGGAAGAGTGTAACAGGTTTGGTAGCGCCGCCGTCCCCGGCGGCTGTCCAGCGGGCATCCCGCCCTCTGGCTGGATAGCATAGAGAACGCCAGACTTTTTTGCAGATGTGGCAGCTTACGTGCCGCTCTCCGGCGGGACGCCGGCGCTACTGTCCAGTCCATGGGTTCACCAGTCGCACGCCGCAGCCTTCGAAATCGGCGGTGTTGCGGGTGGCCAGGATGGCGCCTCGGGAGCGGGCAATGGCGGCGATCTGCGCGTCGAGCTCCGCGATGGGGCGCCCTTCGGCGCGGCGGCGGACAACGATCTCCGGAAACTCCCGCGCGGCGTCTTCGTCGAAGGGCAGTACCCGCCCGGCGAAATCTTCTGCAACTGCCGCTTCAGCTTGGGCGAGCATCTGGTCGCGACGCTTTCCTCTGGGAAGAAGTTCGATCCCGAGTAGAATTTCAGCCACCGTGATCGTCGTCACGAAGAGCGGGCCTGTTGCGTGACTTTCGGACAACCATGCCAGCACGGCATGCGAGGGGGAGGGCCGCATCGGCTCGGAAATCACGTTTGTGTCCAGAATCGTGATCACACCACTCACTTGAATGGATTTTCCCGGACAGAAATGCGGCGGGGAGGAATCTTCAAATCAACGCCGCCAAAAGGGGCAAAGCGACGGCGGATGGCCTCTCCGATATTAACTGGCTCGGGATCGGGTTGAGCCAGACCGGTTTCGAGCAACTCGCGGGCCTCTTGCTCCATGGACCGCCCGTTGCGGGCAGCGCGAATACGGAGCCGGCGCTTGGTGTTTTCAGGCAGTTTGCGGATGGTGATGCTGGCCATGCCATCAATGATATCATTGATGGCAATGATTGCATCGTAAGCTTTCCAAAACTTCTGATCCCGCCGAACGCCGTTCCGGTGGACACATGTATGTCCCTGCCGCCCTCCTCGCACCATCGATTCCCTGTTATCCGATAAAATAGGCTTATGAAAAGGCCGGTCCGCATCTTTTTGTCTCTTACTGTTCTGGCTGCCTGCGCACTATCATCCTCACGCGTGACGGCGCAGGAGGGCGCCCTCGAGAACACGCCGCCCAAAGGCATTACGCCCGAGGAAATCATCACAGCGCTTTGCCGCCAAGGAAAAGGAATTCAAAGAGGCACGCGACCACTACACCTACCGGCAAGACATCACGGTGAAGACTCTGGACGGCAGCACCGTTACCGGCGAGTACCACGAAGTCTTTGATGTGCTGTTTGACGACAAAGGCCGGCGCATCGAAAACGTGGTGTTCGCACCGCAGTCAAGTCTGGAACAGGGCGGCCTTTCGCTCGATGAGGGCGACGTTCAGGATTTCCGCAACCGTCTGCCGTTCGTGCTCACCAGCGACGAGATTCCGGAATACAACATTCTTTATGTGGGCCAGCAGACGGAAGACGAGTTGCACTGCTACGTCTTCGACATCGCTCCCAAGCAGATTGTTGGCAAGAAGCGGTATTTTCAGGGACGCATCTGGGTGGACGATCACGATCTCCAAATCGTCAAGACCTATGGTCAAGCGGTGCCGGAGACCCGCGACACGAAGAAGAAGGGTAACAAGACAGAACATCTCTATCCCAAGTTCACGACGTGGCGGCAGCAAATCGACGGCAAGTACTGGTTTCCCAGCTACACCCGCGCCGACGACACGCTGCACTTCAATCTTAATGACATTCACATTCGCGAGGTCGTGAAGTATGAGGACTATAAGCGGTTCGGATCGAGCGTGAAGATTCTGTATCAGGGCCAGGAAGTGCAGAAGGCAGATCCTAAGGATCAGACGGCGCCGCAGCCGCCAGATCAGAAGAAGCCGGATGCGTCGCAGAGTCCGCAGTCGCCGCAGAAGTAGCCGTCAGGAGTCTGCATCGTGCTCAGTTCGCCAATTGATCCCGGTCAGTTGGCGAAGAACGCTTTATTGAGTTCTTCGACGTGTCCGTTGGATAACGCCCCCGATTGAATCATCCGGTCGAGAAAAGCAGGAAAGGCTTCTTTTCCATCGGGGAAATGCTGCTGCTTCATCAGACTGTAAATTGCCACGGCCAGCACGTGAATCCCGTCATCCTGCTCTTTCCAGTAGCGATGCGGGTCGCCGCCCATGCCTAGGGGCTCGGATAGAATTTGCTCCAGGGCCTGCACACAATCCTCTTCCTCCAGACCTTCCAGCGTGTTGTAGCCGAAAGACGGATTGTGGTCCTCCACTTTGTTCATCAGGAAAGCGTCGCTGCGCAAAGACTGCAAAGCTGCGCGCAAACCGGCATCGTGGGCCAAATCATAGGGTGGGTGCATCATTTCATGAATCGCATTGCGCAGCACGATCCGGAAAGGGTACGAGTAGTGCGTGAGAAACCGCATTCCAGTGATCTTGATACCGTGCGGCTTGGAGTAGTAGAGCAGGTACACGGTTATTTTGTTGGTCGGGCGCGGCGAACCCAGCGCCGATTCGATCCTGGGAATGACATTGTATCCGGGCAGGTCTTGAGCAATGGCCGCGCGTGACTTTTCAATCTGGGGCCTGATGACTGTTTGCCAGTCGGCGTCAAAATGAATGCGCTTCAGCGCTTTGAATGCGGCCTCAAGATCGCCGCGGCTTTCCTCGTAAACTTTCCAGCCCGCATCACTGTAGTACGAAGTGGCTTTGAGGTTGCGCTGCATCTCGGAACTGTCTTTCACCACTCGAATCATGTCATCGAGGGACTCAGCATTGGTGGCGGAAAAATACAAAGCGAGTTGCGCGGAGATAATGCCTCCGTTCTCATCTTTGATCCTGCGCTTCAGGTTGACAAAAGCTGCGTGCTCTTGCGGGCGCAGTTGCGGAGACAGGCGGTCGTAGTCGTTCTGGTAGAACTCCAGGTAATACTTGTCCCCGCTCAGAAAATTCAGGGCACACAGGGTATCGAACAGGAAGGACGGGTGAAGATCCCAGTCCGTTGTGTCATGGAATCGGGCACGCTGCTCCTGCGCCAGGAGCGGCAGACAGACCAACACGATCACCAAAATCGAAATGAACCGGCGGGTTTGCATAGGCTTTGCGCGCTGGTAACTATCAAAAGTGAGAAGCAGAGAATAGACGAATGACCCGGTCAATAGAAAAGATACTTCCGCCATTTATCGTCGCTACGGCCCATCAAGCGCATGATGTGGCGGCTGGTGTGGAGGTTGAAGGCGCGGGGCTCGCGCATCAGCTTCATGCCGGCTTCGAGGGGAAATTGATTGCCCTTGCGGCGATTGCAGGTATGGCAGCACGCGACCAGATTTTCCCACGTGGAAGAGCCTCCGCGGGAGCGCGGAATCACGTGGTCGAGCGTCAGTTCGCCGGATGGCAGCACGGTTGCGCAATACTGGCAGGTGTTGCGGTCGCGCAGCAGAATGTTCTTTCGCGATAAGGCGCGGCTCTGGTGCGGGATGCGGCGGTACTCGAGTAACCGGATCACCGAGGGCACGCGCATCGCAATTCGCGCCGCATGCAGGAAGTGTCCATTCTCTTCCTCCGTCATGGCCACGCCTTTGAGCACCAGCACCAGGGCGCGACGCGCGGCGCAGACGTTGATCGGCTCGTACGACGCGTTCAGCACCAGCACGGGCGCATGCAGCGCATTGCCGTTGCTGTCGCGATGCATCGCCGCCGCCGCGAACAGGCCGGCGGCGTGCCTGCCTGTTGGTCCGGCCTCGGATTCGATCCTGCGCTGACATATGATTGCCTTGAACTTATCCGCGGTCCAATCTAATTCCTACGGCCTTCGCCATTGGAACGGACTGCGTTCCAATCGTTTCCTCCGTCTCGGCGGTCTGCCCGGTCCGATATCTGCACATGCTGCGCCGAGATCTTCAATGTGCGCGCCACCGTCGCGACCCAAACTTTGGTTGCGCCCGCGCGACGCAAAACTCGCGCGCACTCCGAAACGGTCGCTCCGGTCGTGTAAACGTCATCCACCACCAGCACTTCTCGGCCCTTCACCAATTCAGGCTGCGCCACTGCGAAAGCACCGCGCAGATTCTCGCGGCGCTGGTGGCTGGTAAGGCCAGTTTGCGAAGCGGTTTCGCGCTTCCTCTCGAGAACTCCTGCGCATAAATGCAAGCGGTCCTGCGCCGGGCTGATTTTCACCGCAGCCCGCGCAATCAGTTCCGCCTGGTTGAAGCCGCGCTGGCGAAGCTTGGTACGGTGCAGAGGGACAGGAATCACAGTGACGGGTCAGCCAGAAACTCAGGTTCGAGCACCGCGATCGCCTCTGCCAGCATCCGTCCAAGAACGTTCGCCGCCGGGCGCACGCCGCCATACTTCAGCAGATGAATCAGTTCGCGCAGCCCGCTTTCATAGCTGCCATAAGCCGACGCCCGCGCAAAAGCCGGGTCGATGCGGCGGCACAGCCCGCATCGCGAGACTCGCCTGGAACGGACGAAACTGCATAAGAGGAAAACAGGCGCTCGCCGCAAATTGCGCAGACTCCGCCAGCGATGGGGCGCATGGCATCAAGGCATTCCTGGCATACTGGGAGGCGCGAAACCCTAACCAGAGGTGTGCCGCAGATGCGGCAATCGGAAGGAAACAAAACAGCGAAAAGACTTTCGGCGATCTGGCCGGTCCAACGCTCGGTCGGGCTCACGGATGTCACGCTACCGGAAGCAATAGAAGGGCCTGCCACTGCAGCTTTGGCCTGGCTAGCCCGAATTCTGTCCCCAGCTACTGCTGAAGACGGCCTCCGTGTTCCCCGCATGATTCCAGTTTGGGCGGGCGACCCTGCGATTGCCTGCTGAATAGAGTATAACGGCGGCCGGGTCCGCTAGGCAACGTTACGATCGGATCGCGGCGCCGAAGTCGAGCACCTTCTTGACTGCTTCGGGAAGCCGCTCTCTTACCGGCACGAAGACCAAACGATAGTCGCGCCGGAAGCATTCCGCACAGCGCACTGGCCGGAGAAGAAAAATCGGCAGAAGAAAACGCTCAAGAAACGTGCGCCGCCGCGAGCGGAAGCCGATGTCGCTGCCGCAATCGTCGCAATGAAATTCAAGATAGCTCTGGAACCAGACCTGATCGGGGGAGTTTCTTACCACGCTACACCTCGGATTGACGCAACTACGAAGGGGCAACCAACCGATTAATGTCATTCTACGCCGAGGCGGCGGCACAAGCCAATCGGAACTGCCGGCACAGGAGTGCATATGCCTGAAACCCGCACCGCACTTGTAATTGCAGCCCACCCGCGTGCTAACGTGCCGCCGTTTAGTCTTTTGAATAGGTTACGGCACGAAATCGCTTTCATCTTCATGCCCGACGAGGATTCACCTATGAGCAGTCCAGTCCCCGAATCAGGAACTGGCGTCAAGAAACATGTCCCTTTCGTTCCCGAGCACATGGAGATGAAGGAGTTCACTCTGCGCGCAGTGCTGCTCGGACTTCTGATGACGATCGTCCTGGGAGCAGCCAACGCTTATCTCGGGCTGCGCGCCGGTATCACCATCGCGGCCACGTATCCGGCGGCAGTGATTGCGATGGCGGCCATGCGGGCGTGGAAGGGATCGCTGCTCGAAGAAAATATTGCTCGAACCGCGGGCTCCATCGGCGAGTCCGTCGCCGCCGGAGCGATTTTCACGCTGCCCGCGTTTCTGCTGGCCAAGGCGTGGCCATCGTTCCGCTCCGCCGATGCTTACTGGAAATCCACCGCGCTGATCATGGTGGGCAGCATTCTCGGCGTTCTGTTCATTTCCCTGGTGCGCCGCGCCATGGTGGAAGATCCAGAACTGCCCTTCCCGGAATCGCTGGCGGCGTCGGAAATTCACAAGGCCGGGCAACGCGGCGCGCAAGCCGCGAAATATCTTTTCTGGAATATCGGCATTGGCGGCGTGGTGTACATCCTGGGCAGATTCGGCTTGTTCGCCGCCGACACGGACCTCCACGTTGGCGTCGGCAGTCTGGGCCACAGTCAGGTTCGCCTGGGATCGGCGGGAAGCACGCACGTCCTGCCCACTGGAGGCACCACCGTGTTCGCGGCGCCCAGCGTGAGCCCGGCTTATCTCGGCGTGGGCTACATCATTGGCGTCAAGCTGGCGTCGATCCAGTTTGCAGGCAGCGTGCTGGCCTGGGGCCTGATGGTTCCGTTGATGATCTTTTTTCTTGGGCCGCAGCTCAAAGCCTATATTCCAGCCGACACTCCCGATAATTGGGCGACTATGGCGGATGCGGTTTGGAGATACATTGTGCGCCCGATCGCCGTCGGCGGAATGCTGGTGGGCGCTGCCTACACGCTGTTCAAAATGCGCGCCAGCCTGACCGCCGGAATCGGCAAGGCATTCGCGGATCTGCGCCAGACCGCCGACCAGCAGGCGCAAACTGGCGCGCACCGAACGCTACATGAGTTCGAAAATTGTCTTCAGTTTGATTGCCGTGATGTTTGTGCTGATGTGTCTGCTCTACATCAAGATCTCGGGCTTGGTTTGGCCGGCCATCCTGGCGGCGGTAGTGATGCTTCTTGTTGGTTTTTTCTTCGCCACGGTGTCGGGCAATCTGGTGGGATTCATTGGCTCGTCGAACAATCCGATTTCCGGCTTGACGCTTTCGACGCTACTGATTGCAGCGCTTCTGATGGTGGCGCTGGGCGTCTCCGGCACCTCGGGAGTGGCGGCGGTGCTGGGAGTAGCCGCAGTGGTTTGCGTTTCATCGGCGGTGGCTGGCGAGCTTTTGCAGGATTTCAAAGTTGGTTACATTCTAGGAGGCACCCCGCAGAAGATTCAGGCCGCCGAACTGATCGCGGTCGTGGTCGCAAGCCTGGTCATGTATTTCCCGCTGATGCTGCTGCATGAAGGCAACATCAGAGCTGGCGGAGTGGGGTTCGGCGGCCCCGAACTTCCCGCCCCGCAGGCCGGCCTGATGGCCACGTTGGCCATGGGCATCGTAGGCCACGATATGGCGTGGCCGCTGGTGGTGGTGGGAATCCTGTTCGGGATCGCCATGATCATGATGCAGGTGAAGAGTCCCATGCTGGTGGCGGTCGGCATGTACTTGCCGTTCGGAACGACATTCGCGATCTTTGTGGGCGGAGTTTTTCGTTCGCTCGGCGACTGGGTCGCAGAGCGGCGTGGATTCAACAGCGCGCAGAAAGCGCGCGTGGAAAATGCAGGAGTGCTGGTCGCTTCCGGACTGATCGCCGGAGAAGCGTTGTTGGGCCTGGTTTGGGCGGGGTTGCAGTTCGTCCCCTCATGGGGCGCGCCGAATCATCCGCCGCAAATCTTCAGCAATCCCTCTTACTTGGTCGGAGGAATGATCGTGCTCGCCGGCCTGGCGGCTCTGATGATCTTTTTGCCGGTCTCGGCCGCCGGCGATCCAAACGAACCGGCGCCGCCGACGGCAATGATGTAGAGGACGATGCAACTGGTGGTGTGGAGCGGACGCCCCTTCGGCAAGCTCAGGGCAGGCTCTCGCCCGCCGCCTTCGCGCAGCGAAGGGTTTCGTGATTTGTTCATCTCATGTCCATCGTCGCCAATCTTTCGCTGATCCGAGAACGGATCGCTGCGGCTGCGCGACGTTCGGGACGCGACCTCGGCGAGATCGCTTTGATGGCCGTCAGTAAGACGCAATCCGCCGGAACGTATTTGCGAAGCCTATGACAGCGGGGCAGCGTCTATTCGGCGAGAACCGGGTACAGGAATTTGCGGACAAGGCTGCGGCGCTTTCCGATTTGCACGATGCCAGATTGGCACATGATCGGACATCTGCAGACCAACAAAGCCGCCAGGACAGCGGAACTGTTTCGCGCCGTGGATTCAGTCGATTCGCTGAAACTGGCAGAGAAACTGGAGGCGGCGGCCCGAGCGCTCGGCAAGAAGCTGGACGTTCTCATCGAAATTAACGTGGGGGGCGAAGCCGCCAAGAGCGGCGTGGCGCCGGACTCGCCCGCACTCGAAGAGTTACTGATCGCCGCACCTCGCCTGGAGGCGACTGATGTTCCGCGGTCTGATGACCGTGCCTCCGTTTACCGACGATCCTGAAGGCGCGCGGCCATACTTCCGCAAGCTGCGCGAATTGCGTGATACGATTGCCGCCCGACAATTGCACAGGATCGCCATGGACCAGCTTTCCATGGGCATGTCGCACGATTTCGAAGTGGCGATCGAAGAAGGATCGACTTGCGTGCGCGTCGGCACGGCGATTTTCGGGGAGCGGGCGGGAGCGTGAGCCAAGGTGATTGCTATGCATGAAACTTCTGAAGGCGTGACGTTCGCAGTCAAAGTCCATCCGCGCGCGGAGAAGAACGCCATTACCGGCGAACTCGGCAACGCACTGAAAGTTTCTCTTGCCGCGCCACCGATCGATGGCAGAGCCAACGACGCCTGCATCGAATTCTTCGCAAAACTTTTGAAGGTGCCGCGATCTTCCGTTACGATTGCCTCCGGCCAAGCCAGCCGCGGAAAAGTGATTCGTGTGTCCGGGTTGTCGGGCGAGGCAGTAAGCGACCGCATTCGGATGCAGACTCGGCAGATTGTATGCCAAGCAACGAACGCGGGCGAGGGCGCCCGCGCCACACATGCATCGAGGAGCCACTCTTGAGCTTTTCCGAACGCTTGCAGGAAATTCGCACCGGGTTTGAGCGTCCCTTCTGGGTCGCTAACATCAGTGAGATTTTCGAGCGCCTTTCCTACTACGGGGCTTTTGCGTCTCTTGCCTTGTACCTGCAGGAGCGGCTGAATTTCTCAGCCGAGCAAACTGGAACGCTGACCGGCATCTTCGGCGGCATGGTATGGTTTCTCGCCATCTTCGGCGGCGCCGCCGCCGACCGACTGGGCTTTCGCCGCGCGCTTTCGATCGCATATCTCATCCTCGCGGCTGCGTATTTCCTGATCGGTTCCATCGGAGCGTCGTGGCTGGCGCCCGTGCGCAACGCCGTGCCGCTCAGTTTGTTTGTCGGCTTCATTCTTATCCTGCCCGCGCTCGGAATCTCGCTCGTGAAACCCTGTGTGGTCGGAACCACCGCACGCGCTTCCAAGGAGAACGTCCGCTCCATCGGCTATTCGATTTACTACACAATGGTCAACATCGGCGGCGCTGCCGGGCCCTATTTCGCATCCTGGGCTCATCGCCACCTGGGCGTCGAAGGCGTTTACCGCATTGCGGCGCTCAGCGTCTTCGCCATGTTTTTTGTGGTTATCATCTTCTTCCGAGACCCGCGCAAGCCCGGTGACGCGCCTCCTCCATCCATCGCCACCGTCGCTCGGAATTTTTGCGTGGTAGTCGGCAACTACCGGCTGGTTTTGCCCGTGCTGATGACCGCCCTGGTTCTTCGCATCGTGCTGTGGATTCATCCCACCTTCACCGTGCCCTGGTGGATCTGGGTCGGACTCCTCGTGCTCGTCCTCGCCGGAATCAGCCGCTTCATGTGGTTTCTCGTGCTCTTCACCGGCTTCTGGATCGTTTTCTGGCAACAGTACATCAGCTTGCCCGGCTACATTCACGGCTTCATCAACCCTCACGCGGACGTCGAGATTATTCTGGTTACGGACGGCCTGGTGGTGATCTGCCTCACCCTCGCCATAAATTTCCTGACGCGCAAGATTCCTGCGTTTCAAGCCGTAATCCTGGGCACACTGATCACTTCAGTTTCGTGGATAATCCTTATCTTTCGGCCAACCATCTGGGGAGCGATCCTCTCAATATTTGTTCTTGCCCTGGGCGAGATCATCCAGCAACCGCGTTACTACGAATACATCGCGCTGCTCGCGCCTCCGGGACAGCAGGGCACCTACATGGGGTTTGCGTTCATGCCCATTGGAATTGGCTCGCTGATCGGCGGATGGTTCGGGGGAACGCTTATGCATCACTTCGGGGAAGTCACTCACCAGCCGAATCGGATCTGGTGGTCGGTGACCGCAGTCGGAGTGGTGACCACGGCTCTGCTCTGGGTGTATGACAGATATTTCAGAGTGGTCTCGGCCCCAGCAAAATGAAACGTAACGCCATGACTGGCCGCTTGGCCATTCAACCTTCGGTGACGCGGTCGATGCAGACACCAGCAGAAGTCGCCGCTCAAATTCGCCGCGCGCTGAAAACCGGCGGTTCCGCCGAACATGCAGCGGGCGTGCAGTGGTTTTTCAAAGATGAAATCAAATCGCACGGATGGTATACGGCGGACCTGCGCCGCGCGGCCATAGGTTTTCGGCGGGAACTGAAGAAAGAACGCGGGCTCGGCTTCCTGGTTGAGGTCGCCGATCATCTTTTTTCCGGCTCGGTGCTGGAAGAAAAAGTCGCCGCCGTATTTCTGCTGGAGAAACTCGATACCGAATTCGGCGACCGCGAGTTCGAACGTTTCGAATCCTGGCTCGATCGCATCAGCAGTTGGGCCGATCACGATGGGCTGGTGCACTACCTGATCGCGCCGATGGTCGCTGCGAAACCGGCACGCACAAAAACAGTTTTCCGCTGGGCGAAGTCGCCGAACCGCTGGCAGCCGCCGCGCCGCATGCGTAGCCCTGATTCGCGGAGCGCGCGCGAAGATGTTCTTCCCGGAGATCGTGAAACTATCGAACTCGCTTCTCACCGATGAAGATGACATGGTGCAGAAAGGATTAGGCTGGCTGCTGCGCGAGACGGCAAAGTTCGATGCCAAGCGGACAGTTCCGTATCTGATGAAATTCGCGGGCGCGCGCCGCGTCTGGTACTGAGAACAGCCTGCGAGACACTGCCGCCAGGAGTAAAAAAACGGATTCTGGCAATTGATCGCGCATGAACTTTTTAGCCGCCCCGGAACATCAGTCCCGCTTTGGGAAGCCGCCCGATAACTTTAGGCTGCAAATCCTTGCGCGCTGGCCCGTTCCGATGTTCACATTGCTACAGGGCTCGTGGTGTAAATAAACACGGCACTCTTGCATCCAGGCCGCAGATACGGGTTCAAATCCCGTCGAGTCGATTTCCCCAGGTTCCTAGGCCAAAGGGAAATTTCAAGGGAGGGAAAATAGAGATAATCCCTCCCGTAACTTGACGCCGTCGCACACACTTCCGATACTGAGAACCGACAGAGCGCTTATGCCACGTAATCGCGATGGCCCCGGCTGAGTTGGGGCCATTGGCTTTTACGGCGACCAACTCTTCAGAAATAACTCAGCCAGGCATCGCTGCGTCGTTGCTTCAATCCTGCAAACCAACGGCACAATGGATACAGCGCAAGCACGACGCCGGCCCAGACCAGATAGACGATCGGCAAAGAGTATCCCCAACCGGCCGGCTGGTAACGGGGAAATCGTCGAGGCCCGGGGATTCAAACATCCAGTGCATCTGTCCATATTTGAGGTAGCACGCGCCCACCGCGAGCAGATGGATTAGAGGGATGTGCAGCAGATAGTAAAACATTGGGACTTTGCCGATGGTCAGTGCGGGCCGCAACCATCGCGGGGTGCCGGCGTCGACGGCCAACAAAAAAAGTATCGCCGGACCCAGCGTCATCAGCAGATACAGCAACGATGGCGGATACTTATTGGTATTCAAAAATGAAAGCAAAGTAAAAGCTGCGGACTTCTGCGTGGTCCACGGCACCGGATTGCCATAAACATTGATGCCGCGCAAAATGACGAATGCAGCAGTCAAGCCGATCCCCAGCGGCAACAGGAATGCCTTTCGCCGCTCCGACGGCCAACTATAAATCTGTCCCAAGCCGTATCCTGCCGCCGTAACTCCAATCCAGGGAATGAGAACATAAGTCACAAAGATGATGCGCCCCGGATTGTTCAGGAGGAAGTTGGGCGAGTGCAAGATGGTCCACAGCGGGTTCGAGGATTCGACGGAATCGAACAGATTGTGGCCCGCGATCATCACGACGCCAAACGTGGTCACTACCCAAGCGGGCAGGTAAACCAAGACCGAAAGTACGATCATCGCGCAGCCCAGCGCCCACAGAACGAGGAACAGCGTCAGATGATAGTCGAAGTTAAACTGCCAGCCCAGACAACGCGTCACCGTAAACTCCAGAAAGATCAGCCAGAGGCCGCGCGTGAACAGGAATCGCGACAACTCCCGCTTCGTTTTCCTGCCCAACGCAAGATAAGCTCCCGTGCCCGTGAGCAGGAAGAAAACAGGCGCACAGAAATGCGTAATCCAACGCGTGAAAAATAGCGGAATCGTCGTGGTGGCAGGGTCGGTGGGATTAATGCCGGAATTGCCGAAGAAATCCCGCACATGGTCAAGGGCCATGAGAATCATGATGACGCCGCGAACCACATCGATCGATTCAAAGCGGAAGCGCTTGGTAACCACAGGCGTAACACGGACTCGGCTATCGCAGCCATATGGCCTGATAGTTTAGCAAGGAGTCAGCCACAAATAAATTGGCGCTCGAAAATTCGGCGGCTTACACCCCGATTCGCCCAAATCCTTGCCTATTGTTTACAATAGAAGTTTGCCCATGGACCTGGCCGCCATCCAATCTGCGCTGCGCGAACGCAACATCGACGCGTGGCTGTTCTACGACCACCATCATCGCGATCCCATCGCCTATCGTGTGCTCGGCTTGCCCGCGAGTTTGATGGTCACGCGGCGCTGGTTTTACCTGATACCGGCGCAGGGCGAGCCGGTGAAGCTGGTCCACAAGATCGAAGCCGGCCACCTCGATTCTCTACCCGGCAGCAAGCGCCAGTATTCCGGATGGCAGGAACTATTCGATACCCTGAAGTCGATCCTGGCTGCCTATCGCGACATCGCCATGCAGTACTCGCCAAACAACATCGTCTTCACGATTTCCCTGGTGGATGCCGGGACCGTCGAGTTGCTGCGCGGCTTGGGAAAGAATGTCGTCAGCTCGGCCGACCTGGTCGCGCAGTTCGAAGCAACCTGGAGCGAAGAGCAAATCAAGACGCATTTTGCCGCGCGCGACAGCGTGGATTCAATCGTGGCCGCGGCCTTCAAGGAAATTGGCCGGCGCGTTCGCAACGGCGGCGCGACCGAGCACGAAATCCAAAACTGGTTCATGGAAGCATTTCGCCGCGAGAACCTGCTCACCGACGATCCACCAATCGTGGCCGTCAATGCCAATGCCGGAAACCCGCATTACGAGCCGCGGGCCGATCATCCAGTTCCCATTCGCGAGGGCGATCTGGTGCTGCTCGACGTGTGGGGGAAAAAGGACGTTCCGGGAGCTGTGTACTATGACATTACTTGGATGGGGTTTGTCGGCAGAGCGCCGTCGGACCGCATGCGCGAGGTGTTCGAGATTGTGCGCGACGCACGCGACGCCGGCGTAAGAGCCGTTACCGATGCGATCAACGCCGGGCGCCGCATAGCCGGATGGGAAGTGGATCGCGCCACCCGCAACCATATCAAGCAGAAAGGTTACGGCGATTATTTCATTCACCGCACCGGACATTCCATCGGCACCGACGTCCATTCCAACGGAGCCAACATGGACGATCTGGAAATTCACGACGAGCGGCAGATCCTTCCTAACTCTTGTTTCTCCATCGAGCCCGGCATTTATCTGCCTGAGTTCGGCGTGCGCAGCGAAGTCAACATGCTGGTCCGGGCCAAGTCGGCGGAAGTCACCGGCAACATTCAACGCGAGATCGTAACTATCTGATGGCAAATCCCACGACAGCTAAAGCCAAGGCGGCCGAACCGGCGCAGCCAGCCAGCATGATGGCGGTACTCGCGCCTGCGGTGGGCTGGCTGATTCCCGGCGCCGGCCACATCATCCAAAAACGCTGGATTCGCGGCGTGCTGCTGCTGGTCTCGATCGGAACTCTGTTCGTACTCGGCCTGTTGATGCAGGGCCACATTTACAAGGCCAATGGCGGCGACATCCTCGACATTCTCGGGTTCGTCGGCGACCTTGGCGCGGGCGGACTGTACATTGTGACCCTCGCCATGAACTGGGGCCAGGGCGCGATCGCTTTCGCCATCGCTGATTACGGAACCAAGTTCATGATCGTCGCTGGACTGCTGAACTTCATTGCGGTGGCCGACGCCTACCACATCGCCATCGGGAAAAAACAATGAACCAGCTATCAAATGTCAGGCGTCAGCCCTCGGGCAAGAGCTCACACGCGGTGGGGAAACAATGATCATCAAGCTCACCCACTTCAGTGCGGCTTTCGTGTTCGCACTATTCGCTTCCATCGTCTTCGGCATTACGCACCGCGAAACCCCCCGCGACATGATCCGCTACGGTCTGTATTGTTTTGCCATGTTCCTGGGCGGCGTTTTCGTGGCAGGCTGGGCCATGTGGCTAGTGCGGCGATGAGCTTCCAGCTACCAGCCCACTCCGAGTAGCAGCAGTCCCAGTTCCCGCTAGTCGCAGGGGCAGGTTCTTTGCTTCAAGCTAGCGGCTAGAAGCTAGACAGCTTCTTCTCACCCCTCCCACACAAAAGCATCGAACGCTCGCTTCGAATCAAAATTCAGGCGACCGTAAAGAGCGACAGCTCCAGCGTTAGCCTCGGTCACGGTCAAAGAAAGCATGGAAAAGCCGCGTTTGCGGAGATTGGCCGAGGTCGCGCCCAGCAAGGATTCGCCGATCCCCCGCGATCGGTATTCCGGCAATACGCATACCTGGGTCACATGGCCCACGTCGCCGCGCACGCGCGAGCACAGGATCAGACCGATCAGATTTTTTGCCTTGCGATCCACTGCGGCAAACGACGATTCCGGATCGAACAGCCCGCATCCTGGAAAACGCACAATGTTATTCAGAAAGCGCAGGGAACCGCCCAGCGTGTGGTACTGGTCATTGATCTGCGCAGTCGACGTGGCCGCGATAAGCTGCCGTAATCACTGCAGCGGCAGGCTGGTAATCGGCTTCGGTCCAGCGCCGGATTTCGACATCCGGATGCGTTGCGATCGACCTGCGGAGCGCTTCTGCTCAACTCGAGTACCATAAACAGCCGCGGATGGCGCTGAAATCCCTGATCGAGAAACGGCCGGGCAACGCTCCCCGCCTCATGCGCCAGCAACTGCGCCTCGACCCGGTGGATTCCAGGAGACTGCTGCAGCGTCTCGATCACGTGGGTCAGCAGCTTGATTTCGACCTCGCGCGCGTTGGGGAAACGCCCGCCGTTCGCCACGAAGAGATCGCCGACAACTCCCTTGCTGCCTTCGTACACGAAGAAGCTGTAGCCGAAAATGCGGCCGCGTTCGATGGCGGCATATCCGGGAAGGATTTTCGCATCTACATAGCGCAGAATCATCTCTGCCGATCCGTTGGTAATCCCATGAGAGCAGATTCGCCCAGGCTCGCGTCTCGTCGTCGAGCAGAGGACGCAGATCCACGGAAGAAAAATGCCTGAGGTCGAGAATCTCCATGGGCTCCTGCAAACTCAGCCAAAACTCCAGCTTGGTTCTCCAGGGGCTGGTTCGCGGCGGCAAAACTCAGAGTTTAGTGTGTTCGAGCACGCGAGGCAAACCGCCGGAACACGAGGCGGCAACAGGCTGAATGGCAAACGGTGGAGCAGGCGGTCAGGCCTCCGTTTAAGGCAGACTCTCGAATCAGTGAGTGGAACCTGCGCCCGCCGCGGCAACCCAGTAATAATCCACATGCTGCGCCGCATAGTGTCCGAGATAAGATACGCGCCGGCCCGTCACCAGCTTCGCAATTTCCGCCTGCGAATTCTCCGGCGCCACCAGCAAGTGTTCTTCCTTGCGGAACGCTGCCCCAATCGTAGTTGAAAGTTAGCCGATTGCGATAAAAAGTCAGTCCGTATTCCAGCTCGCGCCGCACATGATAAACAGCCAGCGGCAGCGGATGCGTTTCCATACGCGCAATTTCGCGCGCCAACGGCCGCGCCGAGTAGCGTTTGGTCGAGATCAACAGATCCCAGTTTCAACACGATTCCCACAACCAGCACAACCGGAATCACCGTGACGAAGCGCAGCATGCGCAGACCTGTCTTACGCACCAACGTAAGCGCAATTCCGGCGCACAACACAAATGCGACAACCAGGGCGACCAGCATCGGCCGCCCTCCCGGAAGTCGATGCTGCGTGATCAGGTAGGCAATCAACAACGCGGGAACAATCGGAGCCGCCGCGAGCAGCGCATGCAGCACCACCAGCCATTTTGCACGGCGCGCTTCGGCCTCACTTTGTTCCAGACGCTGCCGCAGATAATCCACCAGCAGCAGCGCGCCGGCCGGAATCGCGGGCAGAATATAACCGGGCAGCTTCGACTGCGAGATCGAGAAAAACACGACAGGCACGATCAGCCAGCAGCACGCGAAAATGCTGAATTGCTTTTCGAAATCAATGCTCGGCAGCTTCCACCGGTTTTCGTCCAGCCCACCACGGACGCACCGCATGCACCAAAGCCGCAATCACAAAAACCGTCCAGGGAGCAAGAGCCAACGCCGTTACGGGCAAGTAATACCAGAATGGCTCGGTGTGGTGGTACATATTCTCCGAGAACCGGCCCAGATTTTGCTCGAACGATGAATTCGCGAAAGAACTCCGGATTACGCATCTGCACGGCGATATACCATGGCAGCGCAATCGCGCAGAACAGAAAAATTCCCGGCAGCCACAACGTTTTCAAAACCAGCGCAGTTCGCGAACCGCACCGCGTAAAGAAGAATCACCAGAGCAGCGAGAAACGGCGCGACCGGGCCCTTCGCCAGCGTCCCCAACGCCATGAAGCCGTAAAAAACTGCGAGGTAAATTTCTTTCCACTCTCCCGCCAGGCCCACCAACCGAGCATTCCAATCGTGAAAGCCGCAGCCAGCGCCATGTCCATCGAGGCCGCGCGTGCATAGCCGACGATCCCCGCGGAAGATGCCGCAATCAGCGCGCCATCCACTTCAAATCCGGGCCGAAAGCGGCGCAGAAAAAAATACACCGCCAGCACAAGCAAAGTGGCATCGAACGCCGAGGGCAGCCGCGCAGCCCAGTCGCTCACTCCAAAAATCGTGTAGGCAAGCATGGCTTGCCAGTAATAAAGCGGAGGTTTCTCCAGCCAGGGCTGGCCGCCCAGCACCGGCGTGATCCAGTCGTGGCGCTCCAGCATTTCGCGCGCCACCTGCGCATAACGCGGCTCATCGGCGCCGATCAGCCCGAACTGCCCCAGCCCGTAGAAAAACAAAAACGCGCAGAAGCCCGCCAGCAACAGCGAGTCGGTGCGGGTGCGATTCGTCATGGAGGACAAAAGTTCAGGGTTTGAAGGTTTCAGATTTCAGATTTCAAAGTGATCGCGAACAAAGTCACATCGGACGAATGGACCCTCGAAACATTGAAACCTTGAAATTTGAAACCTGATGTTGATTCATTGCACGGAAGGACCGCGGCGCAGCGTTCCAGAATCTGGCGCACCGCCTCGGTCAGCGGCCCATCCACCGAGCAGCCGCTGGCGCACTCGTGGCCGCCGCCGCCAAATCCCTCGGCCACTCGCGCCACATCGAGCTTGCCTTTGCTGCGCAGGCTCACGCGAAAACGCCCGTCGGGCATCTCGCGAAAGAATGCCGCCACTTCGACCTCGCCGATCGAAAGCACGTAGTTCACCAGGCCTTCGCAATCTTCTTCCTTCGCTTCGCAACGTTCCATCTGCTCCTGCGTCACCCAGGTCCAGCCGACTGGCCTTCGGTGTTGAGGTTGCGCAGCGCTTCGCCCAGCAGCCTCATCTTGGCCACGGAGTGCGCAAAATAAATACTGCGCGCGCAATGCGAAGGATCGGCGCCGGCCAGAACCAGTTCGCGCGCCAGACGCAAACGTGTGCTCGTTCGTCCCCTGAAACATGAACGATCCCGTATCGGTCATCAGCGCGGTGTAAAGGCAGGTCGCAATCTCCGGAGAAAACGGGCGTCCCCGCTTCGCGCGCCAGGCGGAACACCATTTCTCCCGTGGCCACGGCATGCGGATCGATCCAGTTCACGTTGGCGAACGGCCGTCCGCTCACATGATGATCGATGCTGATCAGGAAGCGATTTTCCAGGCCCTCCAGCCGCGTGCGGTGGATGCTGTCGCATTCCAGAATGATCGCAGCTTCGTAATTGCCAGCGACGCGATCGGCCTGCAGCACCTGATCGGCGAACGGCAGCGAGCGATAAATGCGCGGCACGCCATCGTGCAATACCACGTCGGCCTGCTTCCCCATGGCGCGCAAAACCTGGCAGCATGCCAGCGCCGATCCAATGGCGTCGCCATCGGGCCGCGCGTGCGAGGTGAGCACGAATCGGTCGCGCTGTTCGATTTGCTGGAGAACGTCCCGCAACATTGCTATGCCTTTTTCTCACCCGGTCTCGTACGCGGACTTCATCCTCTTTTTCGCCCGCGCCAACAAGTTCTTCCACTCGCGCCTTTTCCCGCTCCGAACGGTCCAGCCGGAAATACAATTCCGGCGCGCGTCTCAGCCGCAAACGCTCCACCAGTTCATGCCGGATATATTCTTTGGCGGCGAGCAAGCCCTCGAGACTTCGCTCCGCTTCCTCGTCGTCGCCATCCACATCCACCAGAACCTGCGCCGAACGGCCATCGTCGGCCACGTGCACCGCAGTCACGCTCACCAGCCCGATGCGTGGATCGGCCAGCTCGCCTTCCACCAGCGTTTCGATCTCCTCGCGCAAAGCCTCGCCTAACCGCCCGCGATGATATTTGACCCCGCGCTTCTCCACCATTCACCTCGAAGTAAAACGCATGAGAATATCAGAAAATCGGCCTGCCAGTGTTGGCCCTGAAGTGCTATTGTCGCGCACAAAAGAGTGATCCGGGTAAGTACAGAGGTAACAAGGCGATAGAAGCAGTGGCCAGTGGCCAGTGAAATCAGTGATCGCGTTGATTCGGCTGACCAATAGCCATTATGACCCTTACAGATATTCCACAAACGCATCCGCCATATCCGCCCCGTGATTGTTGGCGATGCGCGTGGCCGCACGCTCCACGTTCTTCATCAAGTCCATCGAGATAGTCGCGCGAATCGGAGATGCTGACCACGCCAATCGTGGCGCGATTCCACAGACGTGCTGGGGTCGAGTTCGGCGACCGAAACGTTGAAGCTGGCGCGCAGCCGGTCTTTCAAACTGCGCACCACCTGCCGCTTGTCCTTGAGCGATTGCGCCGCTTCGATGTGAAGTTCGAGGGTGAGGAAGGCAATCATGCAGTGGTCAGTGCCTAGTGACTCAGTTCTCAGCAAGACCGCAAAAACCACGGGTTTAACTGAGCCACTAGATCACTGACAACTGTTCTCTAAGCAATTACTTCCGCGGCAATTCGCTCGGTAGCAAACGCCTCGATCACGTCGCCGACTTTGATGTCTCCATAATTCGAGATCGAGATGCCGCACTCCATGCCGTTCGTAACTTCTTTGGCATCGTCCTTGAAGCGCCGCAGCGATCCCACTTTGCCCTTGAAAACCTGCACGTTGTCGCGCAGCAGGCGCACTTCGGAGTCGCGCTTGATCAAGCCATCGCTCACGCGGCAACCGGCCACAGTCCCAACTTTCGGGATGCGGAAAACGTTCAGCACTTCGGCGCGGCCCTGGTAGTTTTCCTTGATCGTGGGTTCGAGCAAGCCGCTCATGGCGCGCTTGATCTCATCCTGCAGTTCGTAAATGATCGAGTGCAGGCGGATATCCACTTTTTCCTGCTCGGCAATTTCCTGCGCCTTGCGTTCCGGCCGCACGTTGAAGCCGATGATGATCGCATTCGATGCCGAAGCCAGCAGAACGTCGGTTTCGGTAATCGCGCCCACACCGGACCGCAGCAGCTTCAACCGCACTTTTTCGTTCGAGAGCTTCGTCAGCAAGTCGGTGATCACTTCCACCGATCCCTGCACGTCGCCCTTCAGAATTACATTCAGTTCCTTGGTGCCCGCGGCCTTGATCTGCTCCGCCAATCCTTCGAGCGATACGCGCGAACTCTTGGCCAGCGCCGCTTCGCGCGACTTCTGCTCGCGGTATTCCGAAATGCCGCGCGCCTTGTCGCGATCCGCCACCACCACAAACTGATCGCCAGCCTGCGGCAGCGCTTCCATGCCGATGATTTCCACCGGAGTCGAAGGCGGAGCCGTCTGCAACTGCGCGCCGCGATCGTCGAACATCGCGCGCACTTTCCCGTAAACGTTGCCCACCACAAAATTGTCGCCCGCGTTCAAAGTTCCGTTCTGCACCAGCACCGTCGCCACCGGACCGCGCCCGCGATCGAGCTTCGCTTCCAGCACCACGCCAGTGGCCGCGCGTTCCGGAGTCGCCTTCAATTCGCCCAGATCGGCGACCAGGCAAATCATTTCCATCAGCAGATTCAGATTCGTCTTCTTCTTCGCCGAAACATCCACGAACACCGTCTTGCCGCCCCACTCTTCCGGCATCAGACCCCGGTCCGCAAGCTGTTTCTTCACGCGGTCCGGCAAGGCGTCCGGCTTGTCGATCTTGTTCACCGCCACAATGATGGGTACTTCAGCGGCGTGCGCGTGGTCGATGGCTTCGATCGTCTGCGGCATCACGCCATCATCGGCCGCCACCACCAACACAACAATGTCGGTAGCCTTCGCGCCGCGCGACCGCATGCGCGTAAACGCTTCGTGACCCGGCGTATCCAGGAAAACAATCTCGCGCCCGAACGCCGGCGATTCCTTGTCGGTAATCCGCACCTTGTAAGCGCCGATGTGCTGCGTGATTCCGCCCGCTTCGCCCCCCGCCACATTCGTGATGCGAATGGAATCGAGCAGCGTGGTCTTGCCGTGGTCCACGTGCCCCATGATCGTAACCACGGGCGGACGGATCCCGGTTTCCGGAACCAACTCTTCGCCGGCAGCGGCGGCATCAATCTCTTTTGCCGTCTGCTCTTCGAACGTAATCACGTTCGTATCCGCGCCGAAGAAGCGCGCCATCTCACTGGCCAGTTCCGCATCCAGCGTCTGATTGATCGTGGCGAATACGCCCTTCGACAGCAGCCGCGAAATCAGATCCTTGGCGCGAATCTCCAGCTTCTCCGCCAGATCCTTTACGCTGATCCCTTCCGTGATCGTGATGCTGCGCGTGATCGGCATGGGCTCATTCGACACCACCATGCGCGGTGGCGGCGTGTAGCCCTTCATCGGACCTTCCTTCACGCCGCGCGGAACATAGCGCTGCCCCGGCCTTCGCGATGGCCCACCCGGACGGGCTGCCAGGCCGCGTTGTCCCCGGAGGTGGAAGCGCCGGACCCACGCCCAGCGGACGCGCTCCTGCAGGAGCCGACCGCGTAGGATGCATCGGCCTGCGCTCGCCCGGACGCAGCGGCGGACGCGGCGCACCCGGCGCTCCGCCCGCCATCGGCGGGCGGCGCTGAAAGATTGGCTGGCCGGGCACCGGACGTCCCGGCACAGGACGCAGCGCCGCCAATCGGCACGCCGGGCTGCACCGGCGGCGGAGCCGGACGCAGCGGAGCTTTGTACACCGGCCGTGGCCCGGTTTGCGGAACGATCATGCGCGGCACCGGAGGCGCGGAACGGATGGAGCAACCGGACGCGCCGCAATTGGAGCCGCTGGCGGAGCGCCCGCGGAAATCACCGGAGGCGCTGCCGCAGGAACCTGGGCCGCAGGCGGCGGATCACCGGCCGCGCCGGCGGCGCACTCACGGGTGACGATGCCACCGGAGGCGCGACCACCGGGTGCGCAGGAGCAACCGGGCGCGGAGGCGCAGTCAGCGCAGCGACGGGCGATGCCACCGCCGGCTTCGTCAGCGCAGGTGCGACCACCGGCCGGCCAAGCCGGCGAGGCACAACCACCGCAGGCTTTTCCGCCGGAGCATGCGTCACCGGCGGTGCCGCGGGACGCGTCGCCGCTGGCGGCGCCGCAGCTTCCTTCTTCTGCGTAATCGCTCTCAACACATCCCCGGGACGGGAAATGTTCGACAGATCAATCTTGGTTTTGATTTCTTCTTCGCCGCGAAGCGCGCGCGAACTGGATTTGCCAGCCGTAGACGAACCTTCCGCCGAGGAGCGGATGTACACACGTACTTTCTCGGCTTCGTGCTCTTCCAGAGAACTGGAGTGCGTCTTCTTCTCGGTCACCCCGACGAACGGAAGCGTATCCAGAATAGCCTTGCTCTTGACTTCCAGCTCTCGGGCTAGATCGTTGATTCGAACCTTACTCATCCGGCCTTTCGTTTCTCCGCGTTTTAGTTAGGTCATCATCGACCTCGCGGAGTCACTTTCTTCGGTCCCACGCCGTCGAACTTATGCCAGCGTGCCATCATTATTCTCCTGTTTTCGGAAGCGGATTCTTCTTCCGGAGCAGCCTGCTCCTGCGGAATGCTCCGCCTGCCCTTCGTGCTCGTCTTCGTGATGCGCTCCGCGGCACAGCGCATCCGCTTCGACCGTGCCTTCTTCTGTCACGGCAACTTCCTCGCTCGCCACCGTCTCTCCAGCGGACGCCACTTCTTCCACCACCGCAGGAATTTCCGCGGTAATGTCTTCCCCGGCCACGTCGGCAGACTCCGCCGCACGGCTTCGCCCTCCACCGCAACCTCGCCTTCCACCGCCACTTCGCCTTCCACCGCGCGCCCTGCTCCAGACTGGCAAAGTAATTATTCACCGCAAGACTGATTTTTTCCACCGTCTTCGGCCCAATGCCTTCAATCGCCTCAAGCTGCTCGGGCGTCATGTCGGCCAGCGCTTCCACTGTAGTCACGCCCGCCGCACCCAACTTCTCCACCAGCCCGTCGCCGAGGCCGGGCACGCTCTCCAGCGGAGTAGAGGTCTGCGGCACCATCGCCGACATCTGCTGCTCCACTTCCTGCCGCTTCTCTTCCTCGCTCTTGATGTCGATCTTCCAGCCCAGCAGCTTCGCCGCCAGCCGCACGTTCTGCCCCTTCTTGCCAATCGCAAGCGAGAGCTGGCTGTCGTCCACCACCACTTCCAGATGCTTCCCGCCGGAATCGACCACGGTAACCTTGCTCACTTTCGCCGGCTGCAACGCTTTCTCGGCGAAGGTCACCGCATCTTCGTGATACTCGATGATGTCAATCTTTTCTCCGTGCAGTTCGCGGATGATCGACTGCACCCGCATCCCCTTCATGCCCACGCACGCGCCCACCGCGTCCACGTCCTTATCTTTGGACATGACCGCAATCTTCGTGCGCTCGCCGGCTTCGCGCGCAATCGCGCGGATCACCACCGTCCCGTCATAAATCTCCGGCACTTCCGTCTGGAACAAATGCTGCACCAGGTCCGGCACGGCGCGCGATACCACCACGCCCGGCCCTTTCGAAGCTTTCTCCACGCGCGCAATCACCACCCGCACCCGCTCGCCGATCGCGAACGATTCCAGCCGCGACTGCTCCTTGCGCGGCATGCGCGCTTCCGCCTTGCCGATGTCGAAGATCACATCCGGACCTTCCACCCGCTTCACCGTCGCGTTCACCACTTCATTCACGCGCCCGATGTATTCGTTGTAAACCGTGTCGCGTTCCGCCTCGCGCACCTTCTGGAAAATCACCTGCTTCGCCAGTTGCGCCGCAATGCGCCCGAGAATTCCTTCCGTGACCTTCGGCGTCCGCAACTCCCCGCCAACTTCCAGGTTCGGATCCATCTTGCGCGCATCTTCCAGCGTGATCTGCAGCAGCGGATCTTCCACCTGCTCCGGAGTCTCCACCACCGTCTTCACCGCAAAAGCGTTGATCTTGCCGGTTTCTTTATCCAGTTCGGCGCGCAGGTTCTCCTGCGTCTTGTAGTACTTGCGCGTCGCCATCACAATGGCGTCTTCCACCGCGCTAACCACAATCTGCGGATCAATCCCCTTCTCGCGGCTCAACGCGTCGATCGTGTTGTAAAGCTCACTAGCCATAGAAAAACCAATTTGTAATTGGGTAATTTAGCAATTCGGTCATTGAAAACCTAAATCGTTGTCGCCGGGTTTCAAATTACCAAATTACCAAAATCCCTCTAGATCTCCGGCACCAGATTCGCCTTCTCCACATTGGCGAATTCAATCGCAATCTTCTGCCCTTGCTCCACCCCCGCCGCACCCATCTTCATCTTGCGGCGCGACTTGTGGCTCGCCACCCTCAAATCCAGCGTCAACCGCCCGTCGCGAAAACTTTCCAGCCGCCCTTCGAAGTACCGGTTGCCGTTCACCGGATTCCTCGTCGTCAGCTTCACCCGGCTGCCAACAAAGCGCTCGAACTCAGGCGCCTTCGTCAACTTCCGGTCCAACCCCGGCGACGAAACTTCCAGCGTGTAACTGGTCGAAATTGCGTCCTCGACATCGAGGATCGTGCCAAACTCGCGGCTGAAGTTGGCGCAATCTCCGTGCGTCACTCCTGCCAGCGGATCGCCGCTCGCCGCTCCCGGCTTGTCCAGAAACACGCGCAGCATGCGGGCTTTGCCGCTCCCGCGAAACTCGACTTCGACCACCTCAAGCCCGCTGGAAGCCGCTACCCGCTCCGCAATCTCGCGTACTCGATCAAGCTCAAGTGCCATGCATCCAATAACTTGCAGTCCAGCCCACCCGGCAGATTCCTCCGCAACGAAAAAGTGGGCTTGCGCCCACTGGTGTGCTCCGCCAAATCCTGGTACTACACAACAGTTCTCAGTTATTTAATATACGCCGGGATGGGGATAAAAGACAAACGCCGCGCCACCGCGGAGCGGGGCTACCGCACCTGCGCTGGAAGCCGGCCGCAGCCGCTCAGTTTTTACAAGATCTTTCTGTCGTCGAGGATACGGCCAGTGAGTCTGCTGCAAGAAAGACTTTTGCAGAAACGTTGCTCGCAACGTCTACGCCGAAGCAGCCGATGCTGCCAGCATACGCAACTGCGCTACCGCGAGTCCGCAGTCTCCCACTCCACCTGCCCCCTCGGCTCGGTTGCAGCCATCGCAACCATGGGGCAGAACTCCACCAATCCAACCGAGAACATCTCATCCACAAATCGCGTCACGTCCCTCTGCGCCTGTTCCGTCTCCACCCGGTACTCACGTTCTAGCGCGCTCACTAATTCCGCGAGCGACTTGGGCGCTTCCAGCAATTCCCAAATCAAAGACGCTGTTCCGCTGAAACTATAGATTGACGCCAGACTCCCAGCCTTCGCTCGCAGCGGTACGATCAGAGTTTCCCCTCCAGCGATCCGCGAAACAACGCTCCGCGAACGGACAAGGAACTGCTCCGGCTCAGTGATCAAGGCGCAATCTCCTTGCTTCGGGATTCATCTGCACATCCCCAAACTGAGATTACGGCACAGCTTCACCCTAAACAATCGTCCTTCCGGGGGAGGTATTGGGTTGGTTATCGCTTCGCGTGGTTCCCTGGGAATGGCCCTGGCGATGATCCCAAGAATGACCACTGCGGCCTGATCAGTTGCTACAATCCCACTGAACGATGCGGCTCGTCAGTCCAGTCTTAAAGCACGTGGTATACCCGGCGCTGCATTACAGCGGATGGCTCGGCCGCATTGCGCCATCCAGCGGCTTCGCGGTGGTGAACTACCACGGCGTTGTCCCGGCGGACCATCCCGGCGACGAAGTTTTTCTCGACGGAAATCTCGTGCGGCCGGATGTCTTTCGTCAACAACTCAAATTCCTGAAGTCTCACTATCACGTCGTTCACCCGGATGAATTCCGCGCGGGCATCGACCAAGCCATGGACCTTCCTCCACGCGCCGTCTTGCTGACCTGTGACGACGGCCTGCTCAACACGCTCACGGACATGCTGCCGGTGCTGCAAAGCGAAGACATCTCATGCCTCTTCCTCGTGACTGCCGCTTCCTGCGACAAGGAACCAGGCATGCTCTGGTATGAGGAGCTCTACCGCTTAATGCGCGCCCGCCCGCTCCCGACGGACCTCCAACTTCCGCCGGAAGATGGCGCAGCCTCTCCGCCGTTAACCTTCCAAGCGCGGTGGTGGAGCACAGTCAGAAGCGCCTCACGCTTGGATCGAACAACAAGAACAGACTGGATGCGCCAGGTGCGCAATCACTGCGGCCCAACGCCGGCTCCCAGTTCCGAAAGGCGATGGCGTCTCTTAAACATTAATGAACTCAGACACCTGGCCCAAGCTGGAATGCGCATCGGAGCCCACACCCTGTCCCATCCCGTTCTGTCGCTGTGCAGCGAAGAAGAAGCGCGCCACGAGATTCAGGAAAGCAAGAACAGCCTCGAAAAGGCGCTCGGAAAGCCACTCTGGGCATTTGCCTACCCCTTCGGCAACCCCTCCACCATGGGAGAACGAGAACTGCGCCTGGCTCGCGAAGCTGGATTCTCATGCGCATTTCTGAACGTAGAGCACTGGAACTCCGGACCTTCGAGTCCGTTCGCGATTCCTCGAACCCATGTCACCATGAATACGACGCTTCCTGAATTCTCTGCGCACTTGAGCGGCCTTCACTCGCGCCTCCAGCGCGCCGTGGCGGGATAGCATCGCGCTTCGGTTGCGTCTTCAGCTACAATGCGGCATCCTTACACCAGTCTGCAGTCTCTCGATGCGAAAGCCTGAAAACCTGTGCAAGTAACCGTTCTGAAGGAAATTCCGGAAGATCCCGATCTATCTGAGGCTTGGAACACTCTGGTGCTCGCGATGGACAATCCAGAGGTGTTTTTCACCTACCAGTGGGCGTTGGCCGCCAGCCGCGGCTTCCAGAACCGTCTGTCTCCCTTGCTTTTTCTCATGTATGAGTCCGGTCAACTCGCGGGCGTGGTGGCGCTTGCCATCGATCCGAACGCGCCCCGCGCAGCTTTTTTCCTGACCTCCAGCACCGCCGACTATTGCGATATTGTAAGCACTCCTGCGAATCGGAAAGCGGTGCTGCTGGCGCTTCTGCAGGAGATCAAGAATCTTGGTCTCAACGATTTGGTCCTGGCCAACGTTCCCGCGAATTCAGCCACGCTCAAAGAGCTTCCCATGGTGGCCGGAACGCGCCACTTTCATCTCACGTCGCGCACTGCCTACAATTGCGGTGTCATTCAGTTGGGCGGCGAAGAGCAGCGCGAAACCCTTCTCCGAACGCTCGCGACCCGAGGCAGGGAGAAGCGCGCCCTGAAAAAACTATCAACTCTCGGGTCGGTGAAGGTCATTCACCTTACAGAGCCGGAACAGATCGGAGAGAGCCTCGAGTCAATCGTCTCCGCTCAGATTTCACGCTTTCTCGCCAGTAACCGCGTCAGCCCTTTGGTTGGCCCCGAGCGTCGCACCTTCCTGCGCCAGTTAAGCGATCTGCTGTCTCACTCCGGCTGGCTCAAGATCAGCCAGTTGGAGATCGATGGCCACCCTGTCGCATGGAACTATGGCTTCCGCTTTGGAGGCAGCTGGTTCTGGTATCTTCCAACTTTCCAGATGGAGTACGAGCACGTCTCACCCGGATCCTGCCTTCTCCGTCTTATGGTTGAAGAAGGGGCAAAGGACGCTTCTCTGCAATGGCTCGACCTCGGCCTCGGAGATGAGGCTTACAAAGAGCGATTTGCCAACAATTCCCGGGAGACGCGCTATGTCCACCTGTCTCGCGGTTTCCGGCGGCACGTCGCCAGTCTTGCGCGCCAGACGCTGACCAGAACCGCCCTTCGCTTTCCGCTGGCGGGCGATAAACTCCGCGAGGCCAGGGCCTTTTGCCAGCTTGTGGTAAGCCACATTCAGGAAGCCGGGGTCGTCGCCACCGCTCGATACTCGATTCAGCGGGCGCTCAGGCCTCTAGCGTCGCAGGATGAAGTGCTGATCTTCGAAGCTCCTGAACCTCGATTGCCGGAAGACCAGGCGGTTGAACTGCTGCCGCTGACGCGGGAGCACCTGGTGGAAGCATCGATCAGCAACGCGGGCGATTCACACACGCTCCGCTACTTGATGCGATGCGCCAATCGCCTGACGAAACCGGGTGCGTCAGGTTTTCTCTTACAAGATGGAACCGGCCGTCCCATCCATTTCCTGTGGATCACAAACTACGACGGCTTCTCATTGGCGGAGATTGGCCATAATATCGAGCCATCTTCTCCCAATGCCGCAATGATCTTCGACTGTTGGACGCCCGCCGCGGATCGAGGCCACGGCCATTATGCGGCCGCCATTCGCCAGGCAGCCGCGAATCTGCGACAGGAATTCCGACCAGCATGGATCTTCAGCGGCGCAAACAATGCGTCCTCTTTGCGGGGCATCTTGAAGGCTGGTTTCGCATACCGCTATTCGTTGATCCGCCGCAGCCGGCTCGGTCGCGCGGCAATAAGCCGCCACGACAGTACCAAAGCCATCTGACGGTTTTCCTGCACAACGAGCAACCGAAGGGTTGCATTACATCGAACACTACGCTAACATGCAACCCAGAGGTTGCCTATAATGACCGACCGCATTGAGAAGCGCATCGAACTCAAGGCGCCGGTGCCGCAGGTCTGGCGCGCGCTGACGGACTACCGCGAGTTCGGCGAGTGGTTCCGAGTGAAGCTGGAAGGCCCCTTCGTCGCTGGTGAGGTATCGCGCGGTCATATGACCTATCCCGGCTTCGAGCATGTCAAATGGGAAGCAGTCGTGCAAAAAATGGAGCCCGAGCGGTTTTTTTCCTTCACCTGGTCCCATCCCAAGTCATTCGACAAGGCGGACTATTCACCCGACTATTCGCAAGAACCAACCACGCTAGTCGAATTCAGGCTGGAGAAGACCGCCAACGGCACGTTACTCGTGCTCACCGAGTCCGGCTTCGATAAGCTTCCCGATGACCGTCGCGTGGAAGCATTCCGAAGAAACGACGGCGGCTGGATCCAGCAAATGAAGAACATCGAAAACCATGTCACCAAAACGTCGTGGTAGAAAAAAAGCCAAACGGCAGCTCCGTGCGCCCGTTTTCGCCGCCCTGGGTGACGACACGCGGTTGTCGTTGGTCGCGAAGCTCTGCACCGGACAGCCTTATTCCATTTCTCAGCTAACCGAGGGTTCCAGGCTGACCCGGCAGGCCATCACCAAACACCTTCGAGTACTCGAGGGCGTAGGGATCGTTCACAGCATTTACAAGGGCCGCGAGAGCCATTTCAAATTCGATCCGAGGCCGATTGAAGAAACGAAGAAGTACCTGGATGGCGTCTCCAAACACTGGGATCAGGCACTCAACAGGCTAAAATCGTTCGTCGAAGCCTGAGCGCCGGATTTCAAAGCGTCCTAAATTGTAGAGCACTGCGGCTGGTAGTCGTTCTTCATCAGTACTAGGATCGCCTGCAATGAAGTAGCTTTTACCGGCCCTGACTTCAACGAATCGCAACTTTGAGGGGACACCGGGAGTCAGGGCCTTTTTCCAGCTTCTACGCGATACTTAGGACGACTGCTCGAACAGCGCTCGAAGTTGCCTCAATCCTCCGCTCTCTCTAGAATAAAGATTCCCCCTCACGCCAGGGAGCATTTTGAAATCTTATGATTCATTTCCCAGTACCCGAAGCTCTCACCTTCGACGACGTTCTCCTCCTACCCGCCCACTCCGATGTAATTCCCGCGACCGCCACTACCCAGACCCAACTCACCCGCGAGATCAGCCTGAACATTCCCATCGTCAGCGCCGCCATGGACACCGTCACCGAATCGCACATGGCGATCGCGATCGCCCAACAGGGCGGGCTCGGAGTCATCCATCGCAACCTTTCGATCGAACAACAGGCCAACGAAGTCGATAAGGTAAAGCGCTCGGAAAGCGGCATGATCGTTGACCCGGTCACCATGTCGCCCACCGATAAAGTCAGCGACGCGCTCGAAGTCATGCGCAAGTACAAAATCTCCGGCGTCCCCATCACTCTGCACGGCAAACTGGTCGGCATTCTCACCAATCGCGACTTGCGCTTCGAAAGCCGCTTCGATATTCCCATCGATCGCGTGATGACCAAGAAAAATCTCATTACCGTCCC
The DNA here is from genome assembly GCA_963841125.1 of uncultured Acidobacteriaceae bacterium. GTDB lineage: Bacteria > Acidobacteriota > Terriglobia > Terriglobales > Acidobacteriaceae > Sulfotelmatobacter. The sequence goes on along the minus strand of CAWJBH010000002.1, from coordinate 326,573 downwards.
CGTGGGCACCACGCTCGAAGATGCCGAAGAAATTCTTCACGAGCATCGCGTCGAAAAACTTCTCGTGGTCGATGACAAGTACAACCTCAAGGGACTGATCACCGTAAAAGACATCCAGAAGAAGCTGAAATATCCCAACGCCGCGAAAGATTCCCAGGGACGCCTGCGCGTAGGCGCAGCCATCGGCGCCAGCGGGAGATTTCCTCGAGCGCGCGCAAGAATCTAGCGGAGATCAAAGTAGATGTCTCGCCATCGACAGCGCGCATGGCCACTCCACCAAGGTGCTCGAAGCGGTGAAGCTGGTGAAGTCAAAGCTGCCCGGGATGCAGTTGCTGGCCGGCAACGTCGCCACCTTCGACGGCGCTTGCGAACTGGCTCGCGCCGGAGCCGACGGCATTAAGGTTGGCATCGGCCCCGGCTCCATCTGCACCACGCGCGTGGTCACCGGCGCCGGAGTGCCGCAGATCACCGCCATCGCCGAAGCTTTCCGCGCCACGAAAGATGCCGGCATTCCCATCATCGCCGACGGCGGCATCAAGTACTCCGGCGACATCACCAAAGCGCTGGCCGCGGGCGCAAGCGCGGTGATGATCGGCTCGCTCTTCGCCGGCACCGATGAAAGTCCCGGCGAACTGATCCTCTATCAAGGCCGCTCCTTCAAGTCTTATCGCGGCATGGGCTCGATTGGCGCCATGGCGCAAGGTTCCAGCGAGCGCTACTTCCAGAACACCGAAGGCGATTCCTCCGCCGCGTCTCGCCATGGATGGCGAATCCAACCGCCTCGGCAAACTTGTTCCCGAAGGCATCGAAGGACGCGTCCCCTATCGCGGCTCAGTCGCCATGATCGTCCACCAGATGGTTGGCGGACTTGAAGTCAGGCATGGGCTACTGCGGCTGCGCCACCATCGCCGAACTCCTGCAGAAAACCCGCTTCGTCCGCATCAGCGGCGCCGGACTCCGCGAAAGCCACGTCCACGACGTAATGATCACCCGCGAGGCCCCCAACTATGGCGTCGAGTAACCTATCCTCTTGAACTCCGATCGCCACGAAGTTCTCAAGGCCTGGATCGCCGCGATTCTCTGGCTCATCGTCATTGCCATTGAATCCACCGCTCTGCTCTCGGCCAGCAACACCAGCCGCATTCTCTATCCCCTGCTGCATTTCCTCTTCGGCTTGGACTGGGAACAGCTTCGAAGTCTGGCACTTCTTCATTCGAAAGACAGGACATGTGGTCGGCTATGGCACGCTGAGCATCCTGCTTTTCCGCGCGTGGCGCGCCACTCTGCCCGCCATGTCGACGCGAAGTGGACGCTGCGGTGGGCGACCATCGCAATTCTGGGCACCGCCCTCGTCGCCAGCCTCGACGAGTGGCACCAGAGCTTCATCCCTTCACGCACCGGACGCTGGCAGGATGTGGTTCTCGACACATGCGCCGGTTTCGCGGCGCAGTTAATTATTTTCCTGTGGTGGATGTGGAGAAGGAAAAACGAAGACAATTACGATTCGATGCGCTCGATTTCAAACTAACCTGCGAAATCCGTTAAGCCGGTTCCGAGAGGTACAGCGTTACCCTCGCATAACCGTCAGATGATCGTTACCGGTTTGATGCTCGAACTTCGTGCCGAGAACCTGCAAAATTCCCGCTGCGGCGAGCGCCATCGCTGCCGAAAAATAAAACGGGATCGACGCGCCGTAATGCTTCCAGAGTCCGCCCGTGATCAAACTCGCGGCCAAGGTGGCCACGCTGGTCACAAAAAAATAAATACCAAGAGCGCGGCCGCGCACCTGCTCGCCAACAGTCTGAACCACCAGCGCCTTCAGCACGGGCTGCGTTAGAGCGTAGTAGAAACCATACACCGCCATCGCAATCCAAATCGCCAGCGTGGACGGCGCTCGCCCAAAACAAAATAGACCGCGGCAAAAATCACGTAGCCGGCGGAGCCAACCAGCCGGCGCGAAACGTGGTCGCTGAACCAGCCAGCAGGCCAGGATGCAAGCGTGTACGTGATATTGAAGACCAGCCCAAGCAGCGGCGCAAGAGCCACGGGAATCCCGACATTCTGCGCCCGCAAAACCAGAAACATGTCGCTCGAGTTTCCCAGAGAAAAAATGTCACCGCAACCAGAACAAAATAAAAGCTGGCGGGAAAGCATGCCTGCTTCTCTGTTGCCGTGATCGGCCGCGGGCAGCGAATCTTCGCAGTGGATGCAGCCGCCCGCTTCTTCTTTTCCGCTTGGACGCCTGGTTTCACGGATGCCCAGCAGTGCAACCAGCACGCACAATGCTCCCGGAACAGCGGCTGCCCAGAACACGCTGCGGATTCCGTAATGCGCAAGTAGCACCAGAGCGGCCAGAGGACCGGCGATGGCCCCGGCGGAATCCATCGATTGAATCAGCCCGTAGGCCGCGCCCAGCCGGTTCTTCGGCACAGACTCGGCAACCATCACGTCGCGCGGCGCGCCTCGCACCCCTTTGGCGAGACGATCGGTAAAGCGAATCAGCAGAATTTGCGGCCATGACGTGACGAAGGCGAGCAGTGGCTTTACGGCGTTCGCCACGAAATATCCTGCGACCACGACCGGCTTGCGGCGGTCGATGCGGTCGGCGAGATATCCGGAGAAAAGCTTGGCGAACGACGCCACGCTTTCGGCGATGCCCTCGATCAATCCCAACTGCGCCGGCCCCGCGCCCAGCGATGCCAGAAACGCCGGCAGCACCCAGTACGCCATCTCGCTGGCCGTGTCGTTCAGAAAAGAAGTGAGGCCAAAGACATAAATGTTGCGCGCAGCGGAAGGCTCACGCTCGGCAGGAGAAGGCATGAATAAGTTTTACCACGGAGAAGATCGGGAAAATTCTGAATTAGACGAACAACCGTACTTAGCTGGCCCTGAGCGGGGTAAAGCGACGAACGACCACCGACCGCCTTCAGTACATCGCGTCGTACTTCGTCACGACCCACTGCCCGTCTTTGTTCTCGGTCGTGACGGTGAAGATTTCCTTGTAGGTGCCGGGTTGGCCCGGGCTGTTAGGCGTTTGCCGCGGTAGTGAAGGATGGTCAGGGGCGGCGCGCTCTCCCATTCCGCCAGTTCCCAGGAAAGTAGCGGATGCTGCGCCTCCGAGTTGCAGATGAAGTGGGCGTACTTCTTGCGGTAGTCGTGCTCCCAGCTGGGAGAGCAGTTCGTCGCAATGGCCGTCGCGCAACTCGCGGAGAAATTTGTTGGCGCTGTGCTCAATGGTGCGGTCCCGCAACGGATTCATGCGGATGCTGACCGGCAGCCCGGTCAAAGTATCGCGCTCTTCGGAGCGCGCCAGCACCGGTCCCTGATTGCTCAGCCAATAGATGTAGCCGAGAAATCCGAACACCAGCAGCGCGGCAACGCCGACAGCAATGCCGATCTGTATGCGAGTAAAGCCCATCCTGAGAAGAGTTTATCGGGATGGCAACTTACGGCAAGATTACCGGCGGGGAGCGCGGGAGGACATGTACGCTGCCGGGCAGTCATCCTGGGCGCGACCGTCGGATGACAAGCTTCGAATTGTTCAACTAAGGCGCGACTGGGCCTGCGCCCACGGAGGAGCGCACGCTAAGCATGTGAAGAAAAATGCGCGCAAACAATATCCGCGCCCCGTGACAAACTATTTCTTGTCTTCGGCTTCTTCCTTTACCGGCTCGATGCCGCCGTCGTGCTGGGCTTGCGCTTCGGCGTCTTCCATGGCTTTCCGGGCTTCGGCGTTCTTCTTGGCGCGGGCTTCGGCGCGCTTCTCGCGCTTTTCGTCGAGCACCTTTTCGCTGCCCAGCAGTTCGAGGAAAGCCTTGTCGGCGCCGTCACCTTTATTCCAGCCGGTGCGGATGATGCGCGTGTAGCCGCCGTTGCGGTCGCCGAAGCGCGGGCCGACGGTGTCGAACAGCTTCACCACCGCTTCGTCGGTCATGAGGTAAGCGCCAGCCAGACGGCGGGCGGCGAGATCGCCGCGCTTGCCGAGCGTGATCATCTTCTCGACGATGGGCTTCGCGGCCTTGGCCTTGGGAACGGTAGTTTCGATCGCGCTCTTCTACGATCACCGAGGTGACCAGGTTGCGCAGCAGCGAGCGCCGGTGCGAGGTGTTCCGTCCGAGTTTGTAGCCTGCAACTTTGTGACGCATGGTTGAACCTCAGTGGTCAGTGGCCAGTGGTCAGTGGCCAGTATTCAAGTCTCGTAATGTTAGAAGTCAGCGGCTAGCGGTCTTGTCTTTACTGACCACTGACCACTAGCCACTGACCACTGTTCTTACAGCTGATCGTCCGGTCCGTAGGCCGAAGCCGGCAGAACCAGATTTGAAGTCGGGCCGGGCACGGCGTTGCCGTGCTCGTCGATCTTCATGCCCAGGCTCAAGCCCATCGAGGAAAGAATCTCCTTGATCTCGTTCAGCGACTTGCGGCCGAAGTTCTTGGTCTTGAGCATTTCCGATTCCGTCTTCTGCACCAGCTCGCCGATGGTCTGAATGTTCGCGTTCTTCAGGCAGTTGTAGCTGCGCACGGAAAGCTCGAGTTCCTCGACGGAGCGGTTCAGGTTCTCGTTGTGAATCTCGGGCTTGCGATCGTCCGACGACGACGTGCCGGTTTCGATTTCTTCCTCGAAGTTGATGAAGATGTTCATGTGGTCCTTCATCAGCTTCGCGGCCAGGCCGATCGCATCGGCGGGCGTGATCGAGCCGTTGGTCCACACTTCGAGCGTGAGCTTGTCGTAGTCGGTGATCTGGCCGAGACGCGCGGCTTCGACGGTGTAGTTGCACTTGCGCACCGGCGAGTGCACGGAATCGATGGGAATGAATCCGATGCCGAGATCCTCGTCGAAATTCTTGTCGGCGGAAGTGTAACCGCGGCCGCGCTTGAGGCGCATTTCCATGTCGAGCTTGCCGCCTTCGCTGACGGTCGCGATGTAAACGTCTTTGTCGAGAACTTCGACATCGCCATCGGCTTCGATCATGCCGCTGGTGACCACGCCGGGCTGATCGGCGCGCAGATAAATCGCCTTCGGCGCATCGCCGGCCAGCTTGAACGGAATCTGCTTCAGGTTGAGGATGATGTCGGTCGCGTCTTCCACCACGCCGGGGATCGACTGGAATTCGTGGAGCACGCCTTCCATCTTCACCGCGGTGACGGCAGCGCCTTCGATCGAGCTCAGCAGCACGCGCCGCAGGGCATTGCCCACGGTGGTGCCGAAGCCGCGCTCAAAGGGCTGCGCCCAGAAAATTCCGTACTTGTCGGTGAGGGTGGAAGTGTCAACTGCGAGACGTTTCGGTTTCTGAAAACCTTTCCAAAGCATTTGTTTCTCCTTCGGCCGTTTGGCTCAGTCCCGGCTCGCTGAGTGGTCCGACTCAGGTCAAGCGCCAGCACAGGCTGATCTGGCTCGAAATGTGGACTAGACCATTGCAAAGTTTCGAAGGCTCGCAGCAAGGTTCTTGAAACCTTGAGACTGATGAACACCTCGAAACCTGATGACGCCAATGTGCTACTTGCTGTACAACTCAACGATCAACTGCTCATTCACCGGCAGCTGAATATCTTCGCGCTTGGGCAACGAGAGAACCCGCGCCGTGTAATGCATCGCGATTCACTTCCAGCCAGTTGGGCAGCGTGCCGTGGCTGGCGAATTCCTTGGCCATTTCCAGCACGACGAGCTTCTTGCTGTTCTCGCGGATGGAAATTTCCTCGCCCGCACTCACTTCATACGAAGGAATGTTGACCTTGCGATTGTTGACGGCGACGTGGCCGTGGCGCACCAACTGCCGCGCCTGGCGCCGCGATTGCGCGAAACCCAGGCGGAAGACCACGTTGTCGAGACGCCGCTCCAGTTGCTGCAACAGCAGTTCGCCGGTCACGCCCCGGGTGCGCGCGGCCTTCTCAAAGTAGTTGCGGAACTGGCCTTCGAGCGTGAAGTAGATGCGCTTGGCTTTCTGCTTCTCGCGCAACTGCAGGCCGTAGCCAACGATCTTGGCTTTGCGGTCTTTCCCATGTTGTCCGGGAGCGAAGTTGCGCTTCTCGATGGGACACTTATCGCTGAAACACTTTGAGCCTTTGAGGAAAAGCTTCATGCCCTCGCGGCGGCATAGACGGCAGACTGCATCGGTATAACGGGCCAAGTTGTTCTCCTTTTAGATGACCGGTTTACGGGTTTGGCTTCACCCTTCGTCCCGGAACAGTGGTCAGTGGCCAGTGATCAGTGATCAGTGGCCAGCGAACCGCTTTTGATCTTACTGGCCACTGATCACTGACCACTGGCCACTTTCTTACACTCTTCTCCGCTTCGGCGGACGGCATCCGTTGTGCGGGATCGGCGTCACGTCGCGGATGGAGCGCACTTCAATGCCCGACGACGCCAGAGCGCGCACCGCCGACTCGCGGCCGGAACCGGGGCCGCTGACGCGCACATCCACGCTGCGGACGCCATGATCGCGCGCCATGTTGGCCGCATTCGAGGCCGCCTGCTGCGCGGCGAACGGCGTGCCTTTGCGCGATCCGCGAAAGCCCAGCGATCCCGAACTCTTCCACGACAGAACGTTGCCGTTCATGTCAGTGATGGTCACGATCGTGTTGTTGAAGGACGCCTGCACGTAGCACAGTCCATGCGGAACGTGCTTGCGCTCCTTCTTCTTGAACGTTTTCTTCTTGCCTTTTTTCTCCGGTGCGGCTGTGCCGCCCGCTGCTGCTGGTTTTGCCATAATTCCAGTTCTCAGTTGTCAGTGGCTCAGTTCTCAGTGGATCAAGTGGTTTTTGCTGACCACTGATCACTGACCACTGAGACACTGCTCTTATGTCTTCGACGTCGCCTTCTTCTTGGTCGATACCGTTCCCTTGCGCGGGCCTTTGCGGGTGCGCGCGTTGGTGTGCGTGCGCTGTCCGCGGACCGGCAGGTTGCGGCGGTGACGGAACCCGCGATAGGAGCCGATTTCGATGAGCCGCTTGATGTTCATCGAAACTTCCTTGCGCAGATCGCCCTCCACCATCCCCTGCTGCTCGATCACGGTGCGGATGCGGTTGACTTCTTCTTCGCTGAGGTCCTGGACCTTCTTCATGGGGTCCACCTTGGCCTCGTCGAGAATGCTGCCGGCGCGCGGATGCCCGATGCCGTAGATGTAGGTCAGCGCGATGTTGATGTGCTTCTGGCGCGGTAAGTCGACGCCTGCGATACGTGCCATAGTTCCTTATGCCTCCGACTGCTTTCCGGCTTTTTAGCTTCTAGCTTCTAGCAAATCAGGGTTGAGCTAGTGGCTGGAAGCCAGAAGCTCCTACCCCTGGCGCTGTTTGTGTTTCGCGACGACGCAGATCACCCGCACCACACCCTTGCGGTGGATGACCTTGCACTTGTCACAGATTTTCTTTACCGATGCTCGTACTTTCATAACTGTTCCAGTCTCTCCGCCCTCGTAGTCCTGTCGCAAAGAACGCTCAGGATGACGCCAGCGGGCTCACGCCCGCTAAACGCGTCATTTATAGCGATAAACAATTCTTCCGCGATTCAGGTCGTAGGGCGAAAGCTCCACCGCAACCTTGTCGCCGGGCAGGATGCGGATAAAATTCTTGCGCATCTTGCCGGATACATGCGCCAGTACCTGGTGCTTGTTCTCCAGTTCCACCTTGAACATGGCGTTGGGCAGCGGTTCCAGAACCACTGCCATCACTTCAATCGCGTCTTCTTTACTCATTGCTCCTTGAAATCAGTGGTCAGTGGTCAGTGGCTGGTGGCCAGCAACCCCTAGCTTCCTTAGCTAAATACAGTTGTTCCGCATGACTGAGCACTGATCACTGATCGCTGATCACTGGCCTCTTACTTCGTCAAAATCACCGGACCGTCTTTCGTCACCGCCACGCAATGTTCGAAGTGCGCGCTGAAACTGCCGTCGACCGTGACTGCCGTCCACTTGTCGCCGAGCACTCGCGTTTCCGGCTTGCCGTAATTCACCATGGGCTCGATCGCGATCACCATGCCTTCGCGCAACTTTGCGCCGTGACCGCGCGCTCCGAAGTTCGGCACCTGCGGCTCTTCGTGCAGGCGCGTCCCAATGCCATGTCCCACGAACTCGCGCACCACGCTGAAGCCCGCGGCTTCCACATGCTCCTGCACCGCCGCGCCCACATCGCCCACCGAGTTGCCGATGAGCGCCTGGTCGATGCCGCGGTAAAGCGACTCCTCGGTCACCGTCAGCAGCTTGCGCAACTCCGGCTTCACCGCATCGCTGACCGGAACCGTGATCGCAGCGTCGCCGTAATAGCCGTCGAGCACCACTCCGCAATCGATCGAAACGATGTCGCCTTCCTTCAGCGCCCGCTTTTCCGACGGGATGCCGTGCACAATCTCTTCGTTCACCGACGTGCACAGCACGCAGGGATAATCGTAGTATCCCTTGAACGCCGGCTTGGCCCCGAGTTCCGCAATCTTTTTCTCGGCGGCGCGCTCCAGATCCATCGTGGTGACGCCGGGCGCCACCAGCGAACGCAACTCATCCAGAACCTGGCGCACGATGCGGCCGCTGTGCCGCATCCGCTCAATTTCCGCCGCCGATTTGCAGACAATCGCCATGCTCTATCAGGAAAACGTTAAGCGTTGTGGTCCTCGATAATCCGGAAAATCTCTTCCGTGACCTCGTCCATCGGCCGGTCGCCGTTCACCGTGATCAGTCTCCCAGTGCGCTGGTAGTAATCCGCCACGGGAGTAGTCTGCTCCTGGTAAGCCGCCAAACGGGGCTGAATCACTTCCAACCGGTCGTCATTGCGGGTCACCAGCTTCGATCCGTCGATGTCGCAAACTTCATCGACTCGGGGCGGCTGGAAGTGGACGTTATAGATCCGCCCACAGGTGGGACAAGAACGGCGTCCAGTGATCCGGAGCAACAATTGATTATAGTCCACGTCCAGGCGGATCACAATTGGCCAGGCACGAGTCGGGCGCGAGTTGTCAAAGAGCTTGTCGTCGAGCAATGCATCCAGCCATCCGGCCTGAGCCGCAGTCCGGGGAAAGCCATCCAGAACGTAACCCCGCTTGCAGTCCGGCTGCTTCAACCTCAGCCGGACCATTTCACAAACCAGGTCGTCGGAAACCAGTTCGCCTCGCGCCATAACTGCCTTGGCAGCCATGCCGAGTTCCGTGCCCTGGGCTCACGTTCTACCGCAGGATGTCTCCCGTGGAGACCTGCGGAATCAAATACCGCTCCATGATGCGCTTGGCCTGGGTGCCCTTACCGGCGCCCGGCGGGCCAAGCAGAACCACGGGGCCGACATCGCGTGAGGTTTCCTGCGCCATCAGTTGGTAAACCGCTCCTGAGTCTCAGGTCTCAGGAAAATCAACGTCGAAAAGTTTCACGTAAGACCTATCACTCAGAACCTAACACCCAAGACCTATCACCTAAGACCTGTTCCTACGACCAGTTCCGGCGGCCGCGAATGCGTCCGCTGCGGGGCGTGAAGCCATCGTAATGGCGCATGATGAGCTGCGCTTCGATCTGCGTCACCGTATCCATGGCCACGCCCACCACGATCAGCAGCGACGTTCCGCCAAAATAAAAATTCACGCCCAAACCGTTGGTCACCCACACCGGAAGCTGCTCAAACATCCTGCCTCCCAGCCAGAATGGCAAATGGTTCAAGTGAATGCCGGTGATCATCCACTCGGGAATAAACGAAATGATGATCAGATAGAGCGCGCCCACCAGCGTGATGCGGGTCAAAACTTCATTAATGTAGTCGGCGGTGCGCTTGCCCGGACGAATGCCGGGAATGAAGCCGCCATACTTCCGCATATTGTCGGCCACTTCGCTGGGATTGAAAACGATCGACACATAGAAGTATGCGAAGAAAATGATGCCGACCGCATACAACACCGTGTAGAGCGGCTCGCCCCAGCCCAGCATTCGAATCAAGTCGCCGAAGTAGCGGCTGTTCCTCAAGCTATATCCGACCGTCTGCGGCAAAGTCAGAATCGAAGACGCGAAGATGACCGGCATGACGCCGCCTGCATTCACGCGCAAAGGCAAGTGCGTGGACTGCCCGCCCATGACTTTGCGTCCCACGACCCGCTTGGCATATTGCACCGGGATGCGCCGTTCGCAGCGCTCCACGTAGACGATGAACGCCACCACGGCAATCATGAACACCACCAGGCCAGACCATCAGCACCGGCGTGATCGCTCCCCAGGTTCCGTTCTTCGCCTTGTCCAGAAGATCCTGCACGCCGCGCGGCAGGCCCACCACAATGCCGGCAAAGATCAGCAGCGACATGCCGTTGCCAATACCGCGGTCGGTGATCTGCTCGCCCAGCCACATGATGAACGCGCTGCCCGTGGTCAGGGTCAGCATGGTCATCAGGATGAAGCCAGGGCCGGGGTGAAGCACGAAGTCTCCGGCCTTTCTCGAGGCCGATGGCGATGCCGAACGACTGCACCGCGCTGAGGATGACGGTGATGTAGCGGGTCCACTGGGTAATTTTCTTGCGCCCCAGCTCGCCTTCTTTTTGCAGCTTGGCGAGCGGCTCATACACCACGGTCAAAAGCTGCAGGATGATCGATGCCGTGATGTACGGCATGATGCCCAGGGCAAAGATGGTCATGCGGCGCAGGTTGCCGCCGGAAAACAGATCCGACGAAACCGAGAAGCGATCCCCCGCTTCGATTGAAGTACTTCCTCAAGCTTGAGGAAGTTCACGCCCGGCGTGGGAAGATGCCCGCCCAGCCGGTAGATCGCGAGCATGGCCAGCGTGAACAGAACCCGCTTGCGCAGGTCGGGAATGCGGAAGATGTTCGCCAGCTTTTCGAAAAGTGGAAATGACCCTGCCCCGCCATTACTGCAAGACCTCAACCTTGCCGCCTGCCTTGGTGATTTTTTCCTGCGCCGACTTGGAAAACTTGTGCGCGTGTACGGTGATGGCGATGGTCAGTTCGCCATCGCCCAGAATTTTTACCGGATGCTTGGCCTTGATCACTCCCGCTTTGCGCAGCACTTCGGGAGTGATGGGCGCGGCGTGCAGATCCGCGCCCAGCGCAACCAGCCGCTCCAGGCTGACGATATTGAATTCCTTGCGGAAGATGTTGGTGAAGCCGCGCTTGGGCATGCGGCGGTGCAGCGGCATCTGGCCGCCTTCAAAGCCGCGGATCAGGCGCATACCGGTGCGCGAACGCTGGCCCTTGTGTCCGCGGGTGGAGGTCTTGCCCATGCCGGAGCCCATACCGCGCCCCACGCGCTTGCGCTTTTCCGACGCCTTCTTCGGTGCTCGAATGTTGGATAAATTCATAAGTAAACCTCAGTTCAAAGTTTCAGAGTTATCCAGGTTTCGAGCTTTCGAGGAACTGGATTACGCCTTGAAGACTCTGATAACCTATGACTTCTACTTCATAATCACTACCAGATGCGGAACCTTCGCCACCATGCCGCGAATCGCCGGATTGTCCGGACGCTCGATCACCTGGTTCAACCGCGTGAATCCCAATCCCTTGACCACCCGCTTCTGTTTCACCGGCGCGCAAATGGCCGAAATCACCCACTTCAGGTGAATCTTTCCGGCAACCGCTTTCGGTTTCTTCGTCGTCATCGATAATTCCTCAATCTCACCGCGAGTCGCCTTTTCTAGGTACTGGGTACTCAGCTACTAGGTACTTGCTAAAGCTCCTGCACCGTCTTGCCGCGCATGGCCGCAACGCTCTCCCGGCTCTTCAAATGCCGCAGCGCGTCGAACGTCGCCTTGATCACGTTGTGCGGATTGGTCGTGCCGATCGATTTCGTCAGCACGTTCTGGATTCCCACCGACGTCATCACCGCGCGCACCGCGCCCCCGGCAATCACTCCCGTGCCTTCCGGAGCCGGCTTCAGCAGCACTTTGCCGGAGCCATAGCGTCCCAGCACCAGGTGCGGAATCGAAGTCTGCGTCAGGTTGACCTTGATCAGATTCTTCTTCGCCGACTCAATCGCCTTGCGAATCGCCTGCGGAACTTCCTTGGCCTTGCCCGCGCCATGGCCGACCACCGCGGCCGACGGATCGCCCACCACCACCAGCGCGGCGAAAGAAAGGTTCTTGCCGCCCTTCACCACTTTGGTGACGCGGTTGATGGCGACGACCTGGTCTTTCAACTGAAACGAATTTGCATCAAGCTTCTTGATTACAGTTGGCATTCTTTATCCTAGCTTCTAGCTTCTAGCTCCTAGCTTCTAGCCACCCAGGAAGCGGGTTAGCCAGTAGCTAAGAAGCTAGAAGCTGTTCCTCAAAATTGCAATCCCGCTTCGCGCGCCGCATCGGCCAGCGCCTTCACCCGGCCGTGATAAATGTAGCCGCCGCGGTCAAACACGACCTTGCTCACGCCTTTGGCCTTGGCGCGCTCCGCAATGATCTTGCCCAGAGCCTTCGCGGCCGCCACGTTGCCGCCGGTCTTCCGGTCTTCCTTCTTGCCTTCGGCGGAACTCGCCGAAACCAGCGTCTGGCCGTGAAGATCGTCGATGACCTGCACGTAAATGTGATTCAGCGAACGGTACACATTCAGCCGCGGACGCTCCGCCGTGCCCTGCATCTTCTTGCGGATGCGGTCGTGAATGTGATCGCGCTTCTGGTTCTTCGAAATTCTTGTAAGCATAAAATCTGTCCTCGGTCGCTAAACGGTCTTAGCGTGTCGGTCATAGGCCCTGGCACTTCCTAAAATCTAAGCCTGAGCCCGAGGCTTTACTTCGCTCCGGTCTTGCCGACCTTCTTCTTCAATCTCTCGCCCGCATACCGCACACCCTTGTTCTTGTAAGGGTCGGGCGGACGCAGCGAGCGCATTTCCGCCGCCACCTGGCCCACTTGCTGGCGGTCGATTCCGGTGAGCGCGATCTTGGTCTGCTTGGGATCGACGGTAGCCTCGACGCCGGTCGGCAACGGGTACTCGATGGGATGCGAATATCCCAGGCTGAACACCACCATCCCTTTGCCCTTCATCTCGGCGCGATAGCCGATGCCAACGATTTCCAGTTCGCGCGTCCAGCCCTTGGTCACGCCTTCGACGGCGTTGTTCACCAGAGCGCGCGCCAGCCCGTGCAGAGCAGCCTGCGAATCGTTCTCGCGGATGGCGACGAGGTTCCCGTCCTTCTGCTCCACCTTGATGCCGGCGGGAAGAGCCGTATCCAGCTTGCCCTTCGGCCCCTGCACCAATACCGTGTTGCCTTCGATTTTGACCGTCACCCCTTTGGGGATCGGGATCGGCTTTTTTCCAATTCGTGACATAAGACTTCAGCTCTCTAGCCTTTAGCTTCTCAGGCTCTTCAGCTAACTCACGTTCGCCGTTAGTCTGTAGCGCGACAGCTGACAGCTAGAGCGAGCTGCCTTACCAAATCTCGCACAACAACTCGCCGCCCACGCCTTCTTTGCGCGCCTGGCGTCCGGTCATCACGCCCGCGCGGCGTGGTGAGGATGTTGATCCCCATGCCGCCCAGCACGCGCGGAATCTCGCTGCGGCGCACATAGACGCGGCAGCCGGGGCGCGACACGCGCTCCGCCTTCGAAATCGCCGCCTCGTTGTGCGCGCCGTATTTCAAATAAATCCGGATGACCTTGTGGCCCTCTTCCTCCGTGGCCTTGAAGTTCGAGATGTAGCCCTCTTCCTTCAGGATGCGGGCAATCTCCACCTTCAGCCGGGAAGCCGGAACATCCACCTTCTGGTGCCGCGCCTGCAGCGCGTTGCGCACCCTCGTCAGCATATCTGCGACCGGATCGGTCAACCTCATCGTTTGCTTCTCCTCTCGCCACCCGTTCGCTCCGCGTTCAGCGGAGAACCTGCGGCGGCTTCTTTACTCGTGCTTTCACCTCTCAGCTTGTCATCCTGAGCGAGACGTTTTTTGTCTCGCGAAGGATCTCCGCCGGCAAGCCTGCCTCTACCACGAAGACTTCGCGACGCCCGGAATCTCGCCGCGCAGCGCCAGCCCGCGGAAGCACAAGCGGCACAGGCCGAACTTGCGCAAATAAGCGCGCGGCCGTCCGCAAATCTTGCAGCGGTTGTGCCGGCGCGTGGAAAACTTCGGAGTCTTCTCCTTCTTGTCGCGCGCCAACTCAAACTTCTTTTCGATCTTCGCGTCTTTCACTCGTTTTGCTGTAGTCATGAAATCCTTAAAGAATCTTGTTCGTTGAACCTGAACCTTGAAACCCGAAACTCTGAAACTTTGCTTTACTGCGCCCGGAACGGCATGCCCAGATGCTTCAAGCAGCGAGCGCGCCTGGTTGTCGTTCGCCGCCGTGGTCACGATGGTGACGTTCATTCCCTTCAGCTTGTCGACCTTCTCGTAAGAAATCTCCGGAAAGATCAACTGGTCGTGCAGGCCGAGCGTGTAGTTGCCGCGGCCGTCGAACGACTTGGTGGAAACTCCCTTGAAGTCGCGCACCCGCGGCAGAACGATATTCACCAGCCGGTCGAAAAATTCGTACATGCGGTCGCCGCGCAGCGTCACCATGGTCCCAATGGCCTGCCCTTCGCGCACCTTGAAAGCCGCAATCGACTTCTTGGCCTTGGTGACGATCGGCTTCTGGCCGGTGATCTGGCCCAGTTCGTTCACCGCCGGATCGAGAATCTTCGAGTTCTGCGTGGCCTCGCCCATGCCCATGTTCACCACGATCTTGTTCAGGCGCGGAACCGCCATCGTGTTCTTGAGTTCGAGTTCCTTCAGCAGCGCGGGCGCGACTTCCTTCTCGAACTTGGCGCGCAGCCGCGGCCGCTCCTTGGCGCTATGCTGCGCCTGCGCCGGAGCCTTCTGCTCCTGCGCCGAATCTTTCGAGCCCTTCTTGTCTTTATCTTTTGCCATTGGTCTCTTCCACTTTCCTCACGGTGTCGGATTGCAGGAAGCTATCAGCCGTCAGCTCTCAGCTTACCTGCGTATACCGCTGCGTGAGACTTAATTCTTCATCACTGCTAACATCTACGCCACAAGCTGAAAGCTGATGGCTAAGAGCTGACAGCTATTTATCCAGCGTCGTTCCGCACTTCTTGCACACCCGAACCTTCCGGTCGCCGCGCACTTCGTGCCCGATGCGCACCGGGCCGCAGGTTGGGCACACCAGTTGCACGTTGGAGAGCGCGATCCGGCTCTCCTGCTCGGCGATGCCGCCCGCGATGTTGCGCTGCGGGTTCGGGCGCACGTGCTTTTTCACCATCATCACATGCTCGACCAGAAGCTTGGCGTCGTCGGGAAACACGCGCAGCACGCGTCCTTCCTTGCCCTTGTCCCGCCCCGTAATGACTTTCACGGTATCGTTGCGGCGGATATCCACTCGCTTGTGTTCAGTGCTGACTGTTCTCATTTCCAATGTCTCAATTCTTAAGTCGTTGTACTTAGGTACTAGGTACTAGGTACGGTCAAGTACTCGCTCACCTTGGCACTAAATAACTTCCGGCGCCAGCGAAACAATCTTCAAAAACTTCTTCTCGCGCAGCTCGCGGGCCACCGGACCAAATACGCGCGTGCCCACCGGCTCGCCCGCATCGTTGATCAGCACCGCGGCATTCTGATCGAAGCGGATGTAAGTGCCGTCGCGCCGGCGATGCTCTTTGCGCGTACGCACGATCACCGCCTTCACCACTTTGCCCTTTTGCACCTGGCCCTCGGGCGCCGCTTCCTTCACCGCCGCGGTGATTATGTCGCCGAGGCCGGCATTCAACCCGGTGGAACCGCCGAGCGGCAGAATCATCTGCAGCTTGCGGGCGCCGGAGTTGTCGGCGACCTCCAGCATGCTTCTCATCATCACAGCCATGGCTTCAATCTCCCTTCTCAGTCATCCTCGCTTGTCATCCTGAGCGAGACGCTTCTTGTCTCGCGAAGGATCTGAGCCTCCGGACTCATCCCTCGAATGGGCGCGTCCGATCGCTTCCTTACTTGCGTCGTGCTCCAGCACAATCTCCGGCACCAGCGCGGTCTTGCGCACAATGTCTTTCAGCTTCCAGCGCTTCAACTTCGACAGCGGACGCGTCTCTTCGATCCGCACCACATCGCCCACGTGCGCTTCGTTTTTCTCGTCATGCGCGTAGAACTTCTTGTTGCGCGCCACCACGCGTCCGTAGAACGGATGCGCCTTCTTGCGCGTCACCTTGACCACGATCGTCTTCTGCATGCGGTTGGCGACCACTTCTCCCACCACTTCCTTGCGCCGGCCCTGCACCTGCTCGCTCTGCGGCGTTGCAGACTTTCCGCTTGCGGTTTCCGCCATTATCGTTTCTCCGTTGCGGCCGCGCGCGTGCGCTCGCCTAAAATTGTCTTGACGCGCGCAATGTCTTTGCGCAGGCCGCGAATCTTCTTCAGGCTCTCGGTCTGGCCCATGTTCAGCTGAAACTTCAGCTTGAACAACTGGTCCGCGAGATCCTGCCCCTGGTGCTGAAGCTCGGCGTCGGTTAAGTTTCTGATCTTTGTCTGACTTCATAAATTCCCAGAGCTTTCAGCTATCAGCTCTCAGCTTTTGCCGCCGCTTTACTGATAGCTGACGGCTGAAAGCTGATAGCCGTTTCAGTGCGCCGTCTCGCGCTTCACCAAAGTCGTGCGCAGCGGCAGCTTGTGCGACGCCAGCCGCATGGCCTCGGTCGCATCCACCATCGCGACCCCTTCCATCTCAAACAGAATCTTTCCCGGCCGCACCACCGCGACCCAGTGATCGGGCGCGCCCTTGCCCTTACCCATACGGGTTTCGGCCGGCTTCTTGGTCACCGGCTTGTCGGGAAACACGCGGATCCAGATCTTGCCGCCGCGCTTCACGAAGCGGGTCATGGCCACGCGGCTGGCTTCAATCTGGCGGTCGGTGATCCAGCCCGGCTCAAGCACCTTCAGCCCGAAATCGCCAAACGCCAGCGTGCTGCCGCGCCAGGCCTTGCCGGTCATGCGCCCGCGCTGCTGCTTGCGGTACTTCACTTTCTTTGGCATCAACATAAAGTCAGCTCTTAGCTTCTAGCTCTTAGCTCTTAGCCAAATCTGTCTCGCGCCTTTGATCTTACTGGCCACTGACAGCCACTGATCACTGATCACTGCTGCTCTAAAACGCTCCCACGCCCGTCGTCTGTTCCCGCTTCTTGGCCGGAAGAATTTCGCCCTTGTACACCCAGCACTTCACGCCGATCACGCCGTAAGTGGTCCTGGCTTCCGAAAATCCGTATTCGATATCGGCGCGCAGCGTGTGCAGCGGCAATCGCCCCTGCAGATACCATTCCGAGCGCGCGATTTCGTTGCCATTCAACCGTCCGCTCACCCGAACCTTGATTCCCTTGCAGCCGAAGCGCAGCGCCGAATCCACCGCCTTGCGCATGGCGCGGCGGAAGCCGACGCGCTTTTCCAGTTGCAGCGCAATCGCTTCCGAAACCAGCTGCGCATCGAGTTCGGGCTTGTGCACTTCCTGAATGTCGACAAACACTTCGCGCGAGGTGCGCTTCTGCAAATCGCCCTTCAGCTTGTCGATCTCCGCGCCCTTGCGCCCGATGATAATTCCGGGACGCGCCGTCTTGATAATGATGCGCAGCTTGTTGCCCGGCCGCTCAATCTCAATCGAACTCACGCCCGCCGACTTGAGCTTTTCCTTCAGTTCGTTCTTCAGCTTGACGTCTTCGAGCAGCAGCTTGTCGTAGTCCCGCTCGACAAACCAGCGCGACTTCCACGGCTTGGTATAGCCGAGGCGAAAACCATAAGGATGGACTTTTTGTCCCATTGCTTCTCCTAAATCAATCCCAAACCTTGTCGATCCAAATCAACCTCATCAAAAACCTTGTCATTCCGAACCCGCGCAAAGCGCGGGTGAGGAACCTGCTGTTCGCTCTATTTCGCAGCCGCTTTCTTCTTCTGCTCTCTTGCCCGCGCCGCCGCCTTCTTCGCCGCCGGCGCCCGCCGCTTCGCCGGAGCCGCAGCCGCCGACCGCTCGCCGGCACCCGAAGCGTGAGCCGCACCATTCCCGCGCTCGGCCAGCACCAGCGTGATATGCGCAATGCGCCGCTGGTAGCGGAAAGCCCGTCCCTGCGGCGCCGGACGAATGCGCTTCATGCGCGGACCGTCGTTGGCGATGGCGCTCTTCACATACAAGTTGTCGAGCTCGACATCCAAATTCTTTTCGGCGCTGAGAAAATTCGCGTTATCCAGCGCCGACTGCAGCAGCTTGCCCACGTGCGCCGCCACCCGCTTCTTGGTGAACAGCAGCGTGTTGCGCGCCTCTTCCACCTTGCGCCCTTTGATCAACTCCAGCACCAGGCGCGCCTTCTGCGGCGAGACTCGCAAGTAACGCATTTCCGCTCGAAATTCCATATTCTCGTCTCTGTTCTTAGCCTTTCGCTCTGCTAACCCTTAAGCTTAGGTTAATCGGCTGACTCTCTTATGCCTTCGGCGCCGCTGGTGCCGACGGAGTAATCGCTCCCGGACCTCCCGGAATGCCCGCCGGCTTCGCCGCCACTTCCGTCGCCGCCCGCATGGAGTGGCCCTTGAAGTTGCGCGTGAAGCTGAACTCGCCCAGCTTGTGCCCCACCATGTTCTCGGTGACGTACACCGGAATAAACTTCTTGCCGTTGTGCACCGCGATGGTGTGACCCACCATCTCCGGAACCACGGTGGAGCGCCGCGACCAGGTGCGCAAAACTTTCTTTTCGTTGCGCGAATTCATGCCCTCGACCCGCGACATCAGGAAGCCATCCACGAACGCGCCTTTTTTGGTTGAACGTGCCATAAATTCAGTTCTCGTACCTCTAAACCAAACCTTTGTCATTCCGAAGGTCGCAAAGCGACCAGAGGAATCTGCTTCCGCCCGCAGCGCTACTTCGTCCGCCGGTTCACAATAAACTTATCCGTCCGCTTGTTGTTCCGCGTCTTGTACCCGCGCGTCGGCTGTCCCCACGGCGTCACCGGATGCCGTCCGCCCGAAGTCTTGCCTTCACCACCGCCATGCGGATGGTCCACCGGATTCATCGAAACGCCGCGGTTATGCGGACGCTTTCCCAGCCAGCGCGAGCGTCCCGCCTTGCCGATGGTGATGTTCTCGTGATCGAGATTGCCCACCTGGCCGATGGTCGCCATGCAGTCCTGCGAAATCTTGCGGGTCTCGCCCGAAGGCAGTTTGACCAGCGCATACTCTTCTTCTTTCGCGATCAACTGCGCCGCTCCGCCCGCCGAACGCACCATCTGCCCGCCCTTGCCCGGCTTCAGCTCCAGATTGTGAATCTGCGTGCCGGGAGGAATATTTCGCAGCGGCAACGCGTTGCCCACCAGAATGTCCGCTTCGGGACCGCTCACCACCTTCTGCCCCACCTTCAACCCTTCCGGCTGAAGGATGTAACGCTTCTCGCCATCGGCATACGCCAGCAGCGCAATGCGCGGCGAACGGTTGGGATCGTATTCGATGCTGACCACGGTCGCCGGAATCCCGGTCTTGTCGCGCTTGAAATCGATGATGCGCAGCTTGCGCTTGTGCCCGCCGCCGATGAAGCGCATGGTCATGTCGCCGGAATTGCGGCGGCCGCCGGTGCGATGCTTTTGTTCGAGCAGCGGCTTATGCGGATGCCGCGTCGTGATATCGTCGTTGACGATGGTCGTGCGGTAGCGCAACGTCTGCGTTGTCGGTCGATATGTCTTGATTGGCATAATCAGCTCTCAGCTCTCAGCTGTCAGCCTTTAGCTCACCTCAAACCGTCGCTCTTGCTGAATAGCCGAAGGCTGACGGAACTGATAGCTGCTCGCCTTACAAATTCTGCGCGTACTCCGGCATCTTCTCGCCGGCCCGCAGCCGCACATACGCCTTCTTCCAGTCCGGACGGTAGCCGGCAAACTTCCCGCGCCGCCGCTCTTTTCCCGGATACGTCGCCGTGCGCACGGAAAACACTTTCACTTTGAAAATCGTCTGCACCGCCTGCTTGATTTCCGTCTTGGTCGCCTTCGGCGCGACCTGGAAGACCAGCGTGTTCTGGAGTTCCTTGATCGCCAAACCTTTTTCGGTGATCACCGGACGGCGAATAATCTGATATGCGGATTTCATATTGATTCGGCCCTAGGCCACCTCCGCCGCTTTTTCATGCCGCGTACGCTTGCGCGGAGCCGCCGACGCCTTCTTCGCGCCCTCGTCTTCCTTCGCCGCCTTGCGCTGCCGCTTGGGCAAACGTATCTTTCAGCGTGAGCTGCAGTTTCTCGATCGCCGGATGCGAAAAAATCACGCGGTCATAGCGCAGCAAGTGATAAGGATGAACCTCATTGCCCGGCGATCAGCTCGAGCCCTTCAATATTGCGCGCGCTCAACTCCAGGTTGCGGTTCGCCGCGTTCGGCGCTTCCACAATCAACACCGTCTTCTCGACCTTGAGCGCATCGAGCGCTGCGCGGAACGCTTTTGTCTTCGCATCCTTCATGTCGAACGCATTCACCACGGTCAGCTTGCCATCGGCAAACTTCGCCGCCAGCGCCGAACGCAGACGCGCCCAGCAAGTTTCTTGCGCGGGAACGCGTAGTCATAGGAGCGCGGCGTCGGACCATGCACCGTGCCGCCGTGCCGCCACAGTGGCGAACGGATCGAGCCGATACGCGCCCGCCCCGTACCCTTCTGCTTCCACAGCTTCTTGCCCGAACCGGAAACCTGCCAGCGGGCCTTGGTCGCGTGCGTGCCGCGGTGCTGCCCGGCGCGGTAGTGCTTCACCGCCTCCCAGAGCAGATCTTCGTTCACCGCGCCGAAAATCTCGTCGGCAAGATCGAATGTCCCGACCTTCTTGCCGCTCAAATCGTGTATATCAATCGTTGCCATATTGCTCAGCTTCTGTCCTGACCACTGACCACTGATCACTGGCCACTGGTTTTACGCCTTCTTCGCCGCTCTCTTGGCCGCCTTCAACGGATCGACCGTAGCCGAACCCGCAAATCCACGGCGCTCTCTGGGCGGCTTCTTCGCTTTCATGATCACGAGATATCCGCCCTTGCGGCCCCGGCACGCTGCCTTCGACCACCAGCAGATTCTCGTCCTTATCTACACCCAAAACCCGCAGGTTGCGCTGCGTCACGCGGGCATGGCCCATGTGTCCCGACATGCGCATTCCCTTGAACACGCGCGAAGGAAACGCCGACGAACCAATCGAACCCGTAATCTGAAACATCGACCCGTGCGACTTGGGACCGCCGCCAAAATGATGCCGCTTCACCACGCCCTGGAAACCTTTTCCCTTGCTCACTCCCACGATGTCGACAAATTTCTCGCCTTCAAAAATCTCGACCAGCACCCGGTCGCCGACCTTCACCGTCACGTCGCCGTCGGCGGCGCCATCGGTCTCAAGCGGCACTTCGCGCATGAACTTCACCGGCGGAAGATTATTCTTCGCCAGATGTCCGCGCGCCGGCTTGGTCAGCCGCGACTCTTTCACGAACTCGACCAAGCCAATCTGGGCGGCCTCGTAACCGTCTCGCGTCGCCGACTTGTGCTGCGTAATCACGCAAGGACCAGCCTGCAGCACCGTGACCGGGCGCACATCGCCCTTCGAGTCAAACAGTTGCGTCATGCCGACCTTCTTGCCCAGAATGCCTGTAACTCTCGTTGCCATTTCTTTCTCCATCCAGCTTGGCTCAGTCTCTTGACACCGGCTATTGGCTGGGAGCATCTCTCATGCGAACTAAACGCTGATCGAGCTGAGAGGCTGACAGCTTACTTATGCTCTTTCCCGAACGCCTTAATCTCCACATCCACGCCCGCCGGCAGATCGAGCTTCATCAGCGCGTCCACCGTCTGCTGCGTCGGCTCGAGAATGTCGAGCAAGCGCTTGTGGGTGCGGATCTCAAACTGCTCCCGCGATTTCTTGTCCACGTGCGGCGAACGCAGCACGCAGTATTTGTTCTTCATCGTGGGCAATGGAATCGGCCCCGCAATCTGTGCGCCGGTGCGCCGCGCGGTTTCCACGATCTCGCCCGTCGACTGATCCAGAATGCGATAGTCGTAAGCCTTCAACCGGATGCGAATTCTTTCTTTTCCAATCACGTTTCACTCTCTCTACCCCTCCCGCTATCCGCGGAAGGAAAGAACTTGCGGCAGGAAGCAAGCCGCTCAAAACCAGCTTTCAGCTATTAGCTCTTAGCCTTCTAGTTCTAAAAGCCTTACTGCACAATCTCCGCAATCGTTCCCGCGCCCACCGTGTGCCCGCCTTCGCGAATCGCAAAGCGCAAACCCTTCTCCATCGCCACCGGCGTGATCAACTCGATCACCAGTGAGACGTTGTCCCCAGGCATCACCATCTCCGTGCCCGCAGGCAGTTCCGCCACTCCCGTCACGTCCGTCGTGCGCAAATAAAACTGCGGACGGTATCCCTTGAAGAACGGCGTATGCCGCCCACCTTCTTCTTTCGTCAGGATGTATACCTCCGCCTTGAACTTGGTGTGCGGAGTAATCGATCCGCCCTTCGCCAGCACCATGCCGCGCTCCACATCTTCTTTCGCAATGCCGCGCAACAGCAGTCCCGCGTTGTCGCCCGCCATGCCTTCGTCGAGTTGCTTCTTGAACATTTCGACGCCCGTGACAACCGTCTTGCGCGTGTCGCGGAAGCCGACAATCTCAACTTCCTCGCCGACCTTCACTTTGCCGCGCTCGATTCGTCCGGTGACCACCGTGCCGCGCCCCTGAATCGAAAAAATATCTTCAATCGGCATCAGGAACGGCTTGTCCAGTTCGCGCGCCGGCTGCGGAATGTACTTGTCCACCGCCGCCATCAACTCGTCGATCTGCGCCTCCGCCTTGGCTTCGCCATTCAGCGCGCCCAGAGCCGATACCCGCACTACCGGCACATCGTCGCCAGGAAACTTGTAAGCCTTCAGCAACTCCCGCACTTCCAGTTCGACCAGTTCGAGCAACTCGGGATCATCCACCGCATCGACTTTGTTCAGCGCCACCACCAGATACGGCACGCCGACCTGGCGCGCCAAAAGCACGTGCTCGCGCGTCTGCGGCATCGGACCGTCAGTCGCAGCCACCACCAGAATCCCGCCATCCATCTGCGCCGCGCCCGTAATCATGTTCTTGATGTAGTCCGCGTGGCCCGGGCAATCCACGTGCGCGTAGTGCCGGTTCGCCGTCTCATACTCGACGTGCGCCGTCGCGATGGTGATGCCGCGCGCTTTTTCTTCCGGAGCGTTGTCAATCTAGTCAAACGACCGGAACATGTTCTTCGGATTATGCTTCGACAATACCTTCGTGATCGCCGCCGTCAACGTCGTCTTGCCATGGTCAATGTGACCAATCGTCCCTACGTTGCAGTGCGGCTTATTTCGATCAAATTTCTCTTTCGCCATTTCTCTTTCTCCTCGGCTTCCAGTTACGCCGGAACCAAATCATCACCGTCAGCTTCGTAATACGCGCCAACGAATTCCTGCTTCTCCACCAATCCCTCGGCGATCATCCGGTCAAGTCTTCCGGAAAACTCCGCAAACCGCTCGCGGAAGACTCTCAAATCCGCGATGTCCACTCCAGAAATCCCTCACCCGGTACCGCCCATCGCTCACCGACTCGCACTTCACTTCTGTACCGATGTAACCCTCACCTTGCCGGAGAAACCTGGACCACATTCCATCCGCCCCAAAAACCATTCCAAACTCAACCCGCTTGCCTTCTCGAACCCAGAACCTGCGGTCGACGACGAACCGCGGCGCTGCCAGTCACTTCGTCGTCCCTTGCACCTTGGCGATGATTTCCTCCGCGACGGATCGCGGAGCCTCCTCATAGCGCGCGAAGTGCATCGAGTACTCAGCCCGGCCCTGCGTCGACGAACGCATGTGGGTCGCATAACCAAACATCTCCGCCAACGGAACAATCGCCTTGATCACCTGCGAACCGGCGCGATGCTCCATGCCTTCGATGCGTCCGCGGCGCGAACTCAAGTCGCCCATGATCACACCCGCATAATCTTCCGGCGTAACCACTTCCACCGCCATTACCGGCTCGAGCAACACAGGAGAAGCTTTGCGCGCAGCTTCCTTGAACGCCATCGAACCGGCAATCTTGAACGCCATTTCGTTCGAATCGACGTCGTGATAGCTGCCGTCGTAGAGCGTTGCCTTCACATCGACCATGGGATAGCCCGCGAGAATGCCGCCTTCGAGCGCCTCCTGAATTCCCTGATCGATCGGCTTGATGAATTCCTTCGGCACCGAACCGCCCGTAATGTCGTTGACGAACTCGTAGCCAAGGCCCGCCGGTTGCGGATCCAGCCTGATCTTGGCGTGCCCGTACTGCCCTTTGCCGCCGGTCTGGCGAATGTATTTGCCTTCCGCCTCGGAGTGCTTGCGGATGGTCTCGCGATACGCCACCTGCGGCTTGCCGACATTCGCCTCGACTTTGTACTCGCGCATCATGCGGTCGACGATGATTTCCAGATGCAACTCGCCCATGCCGCTGATGATGGTCTGTCCGCTGTCGGGATCGGTGTGAACTTTAAAAGTAGGATCTTCCTGGGCCAGGCGCCCGAGCGCCATGCCCATTTTTTCCTGATCGGCTTTCGTCTTGGGCTCAACCGCAACCGAAATCACCGGAACCGCAAACGTAATATTTTCGAGTGCGATGGGATGATCTTCATTGCAGATCGTATCGCCCGTGCTCACGCCCTTCAGTCCGACGGCGGCGCAAATGTCGCCCGCAAGAATTTCGCTGATTTCTTCGCGCTTGTTGGCGTGCATCTTCAGCAGACGCCCAATGCGCTCACTGCGGCGCCGCCCTGTGTTCAGCACGGAGTCCCCGGTCTTCAACTGGCCGGAATATACGCGAATAAACGTCAACTGGCCGACAAACGGATCGGCCATGATCTTGAACGCCAGCGCCGAAAACGGCTCTTTGTCCTCGGGTTTGCGGAAAATCTGCTCTCCGTTGTCGGGATCGGTCCCATGCGTCTCCGGCACGTCGAGCGGCGAAGGCAGATAATCGACGACCGCATCGAGCAACGGCTGTATGCCCTTGTTCTTGAACGCCGTTCCCACCACTACCGGAAATACTTTCAGCGCAATGGTCGACTTGCGCAGCGACGCCCGCAACTCATCGGCAGTAATCTCTTCGCCTTCGAGAAACTTATGCAGGATTTCGTCGTCGTTCTCGGCAATGCTCTCGACCAACTGCGCGTGGAACGCTTCGGCCTTTTTCTTCAACTCGGCGGGAATTTCTTCGGTGACGTATTCCGCCCCCATCGTGTCATCGACCCACACGATCGCCTTCATGTTGATCAGATCGATGACGCCCTTGAACTTATCTTCCTGGCCGATAGGAATCTGAATCGCGACGGGCTCGTGCGCTCAGACGTTTACGGATGGTATCGATGGCATGCTCAAAATCCGCGCCCATCTTGTCGATCTTATTGATAAAGCAAATTCGAGGAACGCCGTACTTGTCAGCCTGGCGCCAAACTTTTTCCGATTGCGGCTGCACTCCGTGCACCGCGTCGAACACCGCGACTGCGCCATCGAGCACGCGCAGCGAGCGCTCCACTTCCGCAGTGAAATCCACGTGGCCCGGCGTATCAATAATGTTAATGCGAATATCGCGCCAGGTACAGGTCGTCGCCGCGGACGTAATCGTAATCCCGCGCTCCTGCTCCTGTTCCATCCAGTCCATCGTCGCAGTGCCTTCGTGCACCTCTCCGATGCGGTGCGTCTTTCCCGTATAGAACAGGATGCGCTCCGTCGTAGTGGTCTTGCCGGCATCGATGTGGGCCATGATGCCGATGTTCCTGCAGCGTTCTAATGGGACTGTTCTAGGCACGACAATTAACTCTTTCTGGGCTCCGAAAAATTAACTTCTAGCTGCTAGCTTCGGGCTAGTGCTAGAAGCTAGTAGCTGCTTTCCTACCACCGGTAATGCGCGAAAGCCTTATTGGCCTCAGCCATGCGGTGTACATCTTCCTTCTTCTTGATGGCCGCGCCTTTTCCGTTGGCGGCGTCCAGTAATTCATTGCTCAACTTGTCGACCATGCCTCGCTCGGCGCGTCCGCGCGCATAAGTCAGCAGCCAGCGGATCGCGAGCGAGGTGCGCCGGTCGGCATTCACTTCCACCGGCACCTGATAGTTCGCGCCACCGACGCGGCGCGTCTTCACTTCAAGCAACGGCTTCGCATTCTCGACGGCCTTGGTGAACAGCTTCAAAGCTTCGTCGCCGCCCTTTTCCTGCACCTTGGTGAGGGCTTCATAAAAGATGCCCTCGGCGGTCGAGCGCTTGCCCTGCCACATCATCGAGTTGATGAACTTCGTCACCAGATTCGAGCCGTAGACGGCATCGGCTGGCACGGTCCGCTTTG
This sequence comes from uncultured Acidobacteriaceae bacterium, assembly GCA_963841125.1. Taxonomy (GTDB): domain Bacteria; phylum Acidobacteriota; class Terriglobia; order Terriglobales; family Acidobacteriaceae; genus Sulfotelmatobacter. The sequence goes on along the minus strand of CAWJBH010000002.1, from coordinate 300,341 downwards.
CTGTATGTCCTTTACGAGGCATTAAGCTTTTAGCTCCTAGGTCTTAGCTTTTAGCTAGAACTTCTAACTGCTAACTACTTCTTATCTCCACCCTTTTTCGCGCGCTTCGCGCCGTATTTCGATCGTCCCTGCTGACGGCCGGCTACGCCCACTGCATCCAGCGTGCCGCGAATCACGTGATAGCGCACGCCCGGCAGATCCTTTACGCGGCCTCCGCGGATCAGCACAATCGAGTGCTCCTGCAGATTGTGGCCAACGCCGGGAATGTAAGTCGTCACTTCAATTCCATTGGTCAACCGCACGCGCGCCACTTTGCGCAGCGCCGAGTTCGGCTTCTTCGGCGTCTGCGTGTACACGCGCGTACAAACTCCGCGCTTCTGCGGACATCCCTGCAGCGCCGGACTGGCCGTCTTATACCGCGGCCGCTTCCGCCCATCACGCACCAACTGATTAAAAGTAGGCACTCTTTGCCGCTCCTTAAATCGCTCACTAAAAAGCCGTTCACCGTAACGTCGCGCACTGAATCCGCCCGCAGGCAGCGCGCGGCATTATCAGCTTTCCCGGGCCGACCGCACGATCCGGGCTGGCAAGCACAACCAGCTTGCCATGCTTCTCGCCGCACACGAATCACGGAGAGAGATTCTTGGGTACCAACTCTAGATTTGCTGCTGCCGACGGTGGCACCCGGCCAAAACTCCGGGGGTGCTCCGTATCGCCAGCTCTGTCCTGCATATCCTTCCGCAGACCACTAACGCGCCTGACTCAGGCGCTTCAGCAGCCCTCGTGATAGGGCGAAAGGCAGCGCAGGAACGTTTCAGCGAGGAAAGTTTCCGGTTCGCAATGCTACCATTTCACCGGAAACGCATTTCTCAAAAGCTCTACCGCAAGTTTCCACACGATCGCGGAACTCACGGCACACACCAAGCCTGGATTGACTCGCGGAACTTAACAACTATAACAACTGAGTGGAAACATCGTCAACCCATCTTTTTGCATCCCATTGTCGAAACCGGAGCGATCTGCCAAGAATCTTCCTCGCACAACGTTCAACCGCGTTCGCAGTGCGAGCTTGCTGAATCCGTCTCCAGCCTCTACACTAACAGTTTTCCATTCCATTGAGCGGCTCGCCCATGGGAAAGAACCGTGAGCGACGAGAGGGTGCATGGGTAGGTTGCGTTTCGGTCCGTGGCGTGCCTGGTCGTCATCTTCTTTTTATCCCTGCTTCTTGCCAGCCTGCGGCGGCAGCAAGCCCCCGGACCTTCGCCTTTCCCGGCAAAATCACTCTCAATCCCAGCCCCAGCTTTTCCCTGCAGTTGGGATCCAGCTTGCCGCTCACCGCCAGCGCGGAGAATGGCTCCAACTCAGGCCTGAGGACGACGTTCACCTTTTCGCTATAAGCCCTTCCAGTCCGGCAGGTGTGCTCGACCTTTCTCCCAGTGGCTTCGCCTGCGCCGGCACGCTGGAATGCCCCGTCTTACAACGTCTGCACGCCCGGCAACATCGGGCGTGGTTGAGGTAACTGCCTCAGCCCTCGGCGCAACCAGCGCACCTACTCTCATCTTCGTTCATGCGCCCATCGACAGCATTCAGGTCAGCGTCAGTTCCTCCCGTGAATTCCCCGCCCCCAGCCTGCCCCACCAGCAAGCCCTGCCTCCGGCCTGCCACCATCCCGTTCAATCACGACACGCTGCCTAATTACTGCCTTTCGCAGAACCAGCTCCAGACCTTGCAGGCCACGCCTTACAGCCAGGGCAACGATATTACGGCGCAGGTCGGGCCCGTTCACCTGGACCCAAGCCAACGCCGGCGTGGCCACGATCACTCCGATCGTGAACTCTACCTTCAACGTTGCCACCAACCAGGCCACTGCGTCTCCCGGCACGCCGGGCCAGACCCAGGTCATCGCCTCAGCCTCGGGAGTCTACAGCCAGCCCTTCAACTTCGAAACCTGCCCGGTACAGTGCATCGCGCTGCAACTTGGCGCAAACGGCCAATACACCGACCAGACAAGTTTTGCTCGCCAGCAAAGGAACGACCGAGACAATTACCGCCACGGCCGTCGACGTTCAAGGCTGCATCGTGCCCAAACCCCCGCTGACCTGGGTTTCTTCCCAGCCGGCCTCGCTTGACCACGGGCAGCACCACGACTGCATGCGCCGCCGGCACACACCTGCTCCGTAAGCACTCCTCAGCCCGGCGCGGCGGCCATCACGGCATCCTGCACGCCCCCGACTTGCAACATTGGGTTCCCGCTGAATCCGGCGAATCTTCCCGCGCCCTACATCCCGCAACCGGTTTATCCCGTCACTGCCATTTCCGGATTGGTTACCGGCGCCCCGGCTTCGACCAGCGTATTCGCCACCAGTCAGGATTGTTACAGCGACATCGTGTGCGACCGTGGGCCTTTATAGCGTCTCGACTTCCACCAACCTCCCCGGCGCCGCGATCGCATTGCCCACTCCACCCAATTCTCTGATGTTCGACCCGGCGGGGGACAAAGCCTATCATGGGCAGCGAATTCGGCGCTCTCATCATCATCTGCCGCCAACCTCGGCTCAGGCAATCCAACCAGTTTACGGCCTGCCCGCTCCAGGCACCACTCTGGGGCTGGTAACCGGCAAAATCCTGGCGATCTCGCGCAACGGCAGCACGGCCGTCTTCTCCGACACCGTTTCCACTCCCAATCAGGTATACGTCGTCGCCTCGGCCTGTCGTCCACCACCACGGCGCTGAACATTAATAGTGCGACGGCGGCTGCATTTTCTCCCGACGGCTTGAAAGCTTTCATCCTCGGCGACGGCGGCAACACCCTGTATATTTACTCCACCCTGCAATACCTGCAACCGCCCATTCCTTTGGCACTCCCGCGACGTTCGATTGTTTTCAACTCTACTGGCTCGTTCGCCTTGCTCTCTGGCGGAACCCCCGCCGGAATCCTGCTGCAACCTCGCCGTCTACAATACCTGCGACAACTCTTCCGTGACTCTGACTCCGCCGTCTCCGGCATTGCCCGGACCGCCTGTGTTCCTGAAGATGGTGCCCGCGGGAGAAATCCCCAGGGCAACCGTTGGGCAACACGTTCGGCGGTGTACTCATCCCGAATCTCGAACCCGCTGGCCTCGACTTTTTCTTCGGCCTCGACAACACCGGCATCGACATCATCGCCACCAACTCTTCCCAGGACGAATCGTTCGCCACGCTTTGCCCGCAGAAAGTCACCCTTGCCCAGACCACGGCGAACGCTCCGTTTGCGCCGTTCCACATCAATATTAATCAGGGCACTTTCCACCCTATCAATTTCTTCCTCTCGCCAGATGCCACTCACGCCTACATCGTCACCAGCGATCTAGGAGTTCTGGTCTATAACTTCAGCACGCAGTCCGTGTCCAGAATCCAACTCATCAACGACGCAACCCCCGTTGCCGCGGACATGACCGTGGATGGCACACTCGTCTATGTGGCCGGATCCGACGGATTGCTCCACCAGCTCAACACCGTACTGGGAGTCAGACCTATACCAGACCTCCTTTGTGCCGCTCCCCAACTCTTCCAACAACTTCTGCTTCACGGGATCCGATTGCAGCCTGAACATAGTGGCCGTGAAACCGTAACAAGTATGGCCGTGAGCGTGTGGGGACGGGCGCCTCGCCCGTCCAGGCCTGGGCGAAGCCCGGCCGCATGGGCCGCATACAGCCCCGCGCTTTGGCGCCCGCGATGACTTAGGTTGTGATTTCGAACAGTGTTTTGGGTGCCGCAGGCTTGAGCGCTGCGATGAGTGCCGAGAGAATCGGAAGCTTAAACGCTGAGGAAACCTACGCCGTCTTGCCCAAATCCTTCGCCACACTATCCAGCACGCCATTGACGAACTGCACCGATTCCAGGCTGGAAAACTTTCGCGCGATCTCGAGCGCCTCGTTAATCACCACCGCGCGCGGTGTCTCCGGATAGCCCAGAAACTCCGCCACTCCCGCGCGCAGCAGATTGCGATCCACCGCCGCCATGCGCTCCATGCGCCAGTGCTCCGCATGACCCTCAATCAGCTTGTCGATCTCCGCGCCGCGATCGGTGGCCACACGAAATAAATCATCCGCAAATCCCCGCACTTCGGCGCTGGCCGCGCCATGCTCCGCCCAAAACGTGTGCCGCACCTGGTCCACCGTCTGCTTGCCCATGTCCGCCTGAAACAACATCTGCAGAACCAGTTCGCGAGATTTGCGACGAGTACCCATAGAGAGGTGATCGTTGGCTAGTGGCCAGTGATCAGTGTTCAGTGGCCAGTTTACTGTAAGGAGGGATTATTTGCGCTTCGTCTTCTTCTGGATTTGTCATTCCGAGCTTTGTCATTCCGAGCGAAGCGAGGAATCTGGTTTTGCCGACACCTGATAGCTGAGCGGCCGATAGCTTGCTTCAGCGACGACATCTCCACCGCCGCCAGCGCCGCCTCGAATCCCTTGTTACCCATCTTCAATCCAGCGCGATCGATCGCCTGCTCCAGGTTCTCGCAAGTAAGCACGCCGAAAGCATGCGGCACGCCCGTCTCCTGCGCCGACTGCCCAATCCCGCGCGTCACTTCGTTCACGATCACGTCGTAGTGTGCCGTGTCGCCGCGCAGCAAACACCCGAGGCAAATGATCGCGTCATATTTCCTGGTCTCCGCCAGCTTCCGCGCCGCCAGCGGAATCTCAAACGCCCCCGGCACCCGCACCAGATCGTAGCCACCATCGACTTTCAGGCCGCATCGAATTAATCCATCCGTCGCGCCAGCAAGCAACCGCTCGGTAATGAACGAATTGAACCGCGAGGTCACGATTCCGAAGGTCCTTCCCGAAGCATTGAAGTTTCCCTCAAATGCCGGGGATTCCGGCTCCGAACTCCCCCCAGTCCGAATTCCCAGGAAGGAGACGATCGTCCCGCCGGGGAGCCGCACCTCAAAAGACCGAGCCGAATTCTTGGGCTCAGGGCCCGAAGAATCCTGAACAATCTTCAGACCCAGCTTCTTGATAACCTCTACCGCCGAATCAGGGTCTGATATCGTAAGCTCCAAATCTGGATAAGTACGTGGGTTCTTGCGGTGCACAACTTCTAACCTGAGGTCAGAAGGCAGAAAAGGCTGGAGTCGATAGTGGTTGTAGTCTTCTACCTCGCTGCTGCGGAAACCGAGAGCATCGAGCATTCTGGTCAAAAGTTCGAAGTCCTCCGCGCTCCTGGTTTGTGCCGTGACGTTAGCCCATTTCATCAATGAGTGGCTTTCTTCTCTGTGTCTCTCTGGTAAATTCGCTTCTTAATCCGTTAAAATCCGTGGCAAAGAATTTACTTCCCCTTGAACCCCGCCGCCCGTTTCTCCAGAAACGCTGTAGTCCCTTCCTTCTTATCCTCAGTAGCGCAAGCCACGCCGAATAATACGGCCTCCAGATAAAGCCCCTCGCTCAAAGTCATCTCCATGCCCTTGTTCACGGCCTCCATCGCATATTGCACCGCCAGCGGAGCGTTGGCGATGATCTTCGCCGCAATCACCTCGGCTCGCGGAATCAACTCGGCGGCAATCGTAACCTCATTCACCAGCCCGATGCGATGCGCTTCCTGCGCCGAAATCATCTCGCCCGCCAGCACCATCTGCATCGCGATGCCCTTGCCCACCAGTCGCGGTAGCCGCTGTGTTCCGCCATAGCCCGGGATAATCCCCAGCTTCACCTCTGGCTGCCCTAGCTTCGCATTCTCGCTCGCGAGACGCGATCGTGCATGCCATTGCGATCTCGCATCCGCCGCCTAGCGCAAATCCGTTGATGCAGGCGATCACCGGCTTGCCTAGATTCTCGATCAAATTAAGAACGCTTTGTCCGCGATGCGTGTATTCCTTTCCTGAAACCGCATCGTGCTTCGCCAACTCGGCAATGTCCGCGCCGGCAATGAACGCCTTCTCGCCCGCGCCGGTGAAGATGACGACACGAATTGATGAGTCATTCTTAATGTCGTGAAAAGCCGCGCGCAACTCTTCCATGGTAGCCATGTTCAGCGCGTTGAGCACCTTCGGGCGGTTGACGGTAACGTAAGCAATCGAGTTTTTCTTTTCCAGCAGAATGTTTTCGAAGTTCATAAAGTCAGCCTGCTATAATTGTATAGCACGAGGTCGTCCATGCTTGCCATCCGCCTGCCCGAAGAAATCGAAAAGCGCCTCGCGCGCCTCGCCAAACGTACCGGCCGCACTAAGACCTATTACGCGCGCGAAGCAATCTTGCAACACCTCGAAGACCTCGAAGACATCTATCTCGCGGAGAAGCGTCTCGCCCAAATCCGTGCCGGGCGCGTTCGTACCATTCCACTCGAAAAAGTAATGCGCCGATATGGCCTCAAGCCCAAAGTGGACGATTGAGTTCGATCCCGCCGCGAAGAAAGAACTCGACAGACTCGACAAGCACGTCACCCGCCGCATTTCGAAGTTTCTCCACGAACGGGTTGCCAAGCTGGAAGACCCACGACAGATCGGCGAAGGACTGAAGGGAACATTGAGCGAATTCTGGAAATACCGCGTCGGAGACTACTGCCTCATCTGCTCCATCGAGCACGCCCGACTCGTCGTATTAGTTCTCCGCATTGGGCATCGGAGCGAGGTTTACCCCCGCTGAAGCTCACTTCCCCCGCGCGACTGCCTCGGCTTCATCCTTGCTCAACCCGCAACTGATGCAACGTGGCGTCCAAAGCCGGTTGGCGAACTCCTTCCCGCAACGCGGACATTTCCACTGGGTCAGCCACCAAGCTGCCGCCAGGTACACCGCGATCCAGCCCGCCATCACGACCATACTCAAAATCTCGCCCACCCTTACTCTCGCAATCAGAAAACCCAACGGCACCAGCCCACAAACAGCACCACCACCAGATTCCGCCGAGCCACGTAGTTGTTCCACGCCCGACGATACCGTTGCACATCCTGGGGACTGATTTCAGCTGCCATCGTCATTCGATTTCCGAATCGTCTTGTCATTCCGAGCGAAGCGAGGAATCTGCTTCCTGCCGGCCGCTTCTATAGCTTATTCGCCTTCGGGCTATTAGGATCCGAATAATCGTAAAATCCTCGCCCAGTTTTCTTCCCGTACCACCCCGCCATCACCAGCCGCTTCAGCAGCGGAGGCGACGCAAACCGCCGCTCCTTGAACTCGTCAAACATCACATGAGTAATGTAGTAAGTAGTATCGAGCCCCACAAAATCGAGCAGTGTAAACGGACCCATGGGATACCCGCACCCCAGCTTCATCGCGTTATCAATGTCTTCAATCGATCCCACGCCTTCTTCATAGGCCCGGATCGCATCCAGCAAATAAGGCACCAGCAGCCGGTTGACGATGAATCCCGTCTTGTCCGAAGTCCGCACCGGAACCTTGCCCAGCTTTTTTCCGAACTCGTAAGCGGTCTGATAAACATCGTCGGCGGTAGCGATAGTCCGCACCACCTCCACCAGCTTCATCAGCGGCACCGGATTAAAAAAGTGCAGCCCAATAAACCGCTCCGGCCGCTTCACCGAAGTCAAAAGCTCAGTCACCGAAATCGAAGAAGTATTCGAAGCAAAGATCGCATCTTTCTTCACGATGCCATCAATCGACGCATACATCTTCTTCTTCTCTTCCACATTCTCAATGATGGCCTCAATAATAATGTCGCAATCGGCCAGGTCGGACTTGTAAGTCGTCCCCTGAAGCCGCGCCCGGATCGCGTCCTTCTGCGCCGCCGTAATCCCGCCCTTCTCCACCGGTCGCTCGGCAAACTTCGCCAAAGATTTCTCAATCCCGGCAAAACCCTTATCGAGAAACTTTGCTCCACTTCCAGCACAGTCACATCAAATCCAGCCGTAGCACAAACCTGCGCAATGCCGGAACCCATCAACCCGCAACCGAGAACACCGACCTTCTTGATTTCCATATGTATTCAGCCTATTTCGTTCTTGCTTGCTTCTTGCTTCGAAGCCAGTCAAGCACCTGGCTGTACTAGAAAGAACATCATCAAACAACTAAGAAAGAAAAATAACAGGAACAGCCTGGGCAAACCCAATCCGGAAGATTGGGCACTTTGATCACTGCTCCCATAACGAAAAAGCATTCTAGGGCGAGGCCGCCAAATTCAATGACCTTATTCTTGTTCTCGCCTAGCGAGTCGCCAAAATACGAAGGCGTACATACCGCCGAGGGCAACGCTACGACTTAGGACGCTTTGGATCATGTTTCGCAGAAGTGGCCACACTGATTTACGTGAAATCGAATTAATTCATACTCTCCACAATCATCGCAATCCCCTGCCCGCCGCCAATGCAAGCCGTGGCCAGCCCATATTTCTTCTTCCGCCGCCGCAACTCATACAGCAAAGTAATCACCAGCCGCGTCCCGGTCGCGCCCAGCGGATGCCCCAACGCAATCGCCCCGCCATTCACATTCACCTTCTCGCGATCCAAGCCCAATTCTTTCTCCACCGCCAAATACTGCGCCGCAAACGCCTCATTCACTTCAATCAAATCGATGTAGTCCAAAGACAGCCCAGCTTTCTGCAGCGCAACCTTCGTCGCCGGCACCGGACCCCGCCCCATCAGCTTCGGCTCAACTCCAGCAATCCCCCAGCTCACAATTCGCCCCAGCGGCTCCATCTTCCGCTTGCGAACCTCTTCCAGCGACATCACCACCACCGCCGCCGCCGCCATCCACAATGCCGCTCGCATTGCCCGCAGTCACCGTTCCACTTTTGCCGAACGCGGCCTTCAACTTCGCCAAGCCCTTCCATCGTGGTCTGCGGACGCCGGTGATCATCTTCCGTCAGCGATTCTCCCGTAGCCTCGCCTTTGTGATTTTTCAGCGGCACCGGAACCAGCTCTTCCTGAATGCGTCCTTCTTTATAAGCCGCATCGGCCTTCTGCTGCGAGCGCAGCGCAAATTCATCCTGCGCCTGCCGCGTGATGCCCTGCTGCTCGCCGTAAAACTCCGCCGTATTCGCCATGTACAAGCCGCAATAGCTGTCGAGCAGCGCCACCATCAGCGAATCTTCCAGCTTGCCGCCCGGAGCCAGAGTAAATCCGTCGCGCCCGCGAATCACAAACGGAGCCTGCGACATGGCCTCCATCCCGCCCGCCAGCACAATCTTCGCCTCGTCCATCTGAATCATCTGCGCCGCGTTCACAATCGCCTGCATCCCCGACCCGCACAACCGGTTCACCGTCAGCGCCGGAGTCTCAATCGGCAGTCCCGCCCGCAACCCCACGTGCCGCGCCCCATACAGCGCATCGCCCGAAGTCTGCTGCGCGTTGCCAAACACCGCATGATCAAATTCCTTGGGATCGATCCCCGCGCGCTCGATCGCTCCCTTGGCCGCGACCGCGCCCAACTCCTGCGCGGTAAAATCCTTCAATTTGCCGCAATAGCGGCCAAAGGGCGTGCGCGCCCCACTGACAATGGCAATATCACCCGGTTTCAACATGATTTTCCTGACAGACCCGCCCTCAGAGCGGATCAAAAGTGACAATAAAACTGGTTAGTGTAGCAGCGCAGAAGCAGATTTGACCACAGGCTAGAACCCACCACGGAGACACGGAGGCACGGAGAAAAACAGACCTCAGGAATAAATTCGCAATCCAGGGATTAAGGACTTAACGCAGCAGTCAGAGACAGAAATTGCCCTAGGTAAGGAAGAACTCCAATTCGCTTCGAAAACTATAAGCCCTGCCTGGTTTTCTCTGTGACTCTGTGCCTCCGTGGTAGGTTCTTGCCTTAAGCCACAGCTCCCGCAGCCAGTGCCGCGCCCAGCGCCACAACTTTCCCATGCCCCTGCGCCAGCGAGGATGCCAGCGCGAATTCCGCCCGGTTAATCACTTCCGTCACAATATCCACCGGATCGTAGCTCTCTTTGCACCACGGCCTCAGCCAGCCCCGCGGAAAACTCCATAGCGCAGGCCTTTTTCCGCGCCATCTTTCGCCGGCAGACGAACTCCGGCGATGACCTTGCGCAGTTTCTCGATGGCCAGCATCGCTTCTTTCTCCGCCGTGTCGCCCAGAATGATCGCGATGGTGGTAGTGTCGTAGCGGAACGCCAGATCGTTTGTGCGGATGTTCGCCGCAAATTGCTGCCCGATTTTCTCCATCGCATTTTCCACGGCTACTTCACCGTATTCTTTGATCAGCGCCGCGCTTCGCCCGAACTGCAGCAGCAGCACCGAAAGCGACGAAGCATTTTGCACCGCCCGCTTGCTCTCGGCCAGCAGCAAATCCAAGTAAGATCCCCGCTTCAGCAACCCCGACTTCTCCTCGGTCACCGAAAGATTCTTCACCAGGCGCCGCAGGCCGGCATTATTCAACGCGATCACCATCTGATCGGCCAGCGTTTTCAGCACCACGGAATCGGTCTGCGGCCAGTCGCGCGGCTTGTTGTGCAGCAACGCCAGCACGCCCACAGAATCCTCGCCATTGCTCAGCGGAAACGCCAGCACCGCCGTCGTTCCCAGTTCCGCCACTGACCTTACTCACGGCCTGCAACTCCGGAGCCCTCTGGGCATCGGCGATGATCGACGGGCTCGCCGGAAGGCGACGCCATATCCTGCAGCGCGCACATCATGCCTTGATCGCCGCCGGGATTACCTTCTTTCACGCCACTGCCGCAAAATTCCTGCACCGCGGTCGGCGCTGAACCCGGCGTGCGCATCAAAGCCACACAGCGCGATACTTCCCAGTGCCCGCCAATTTCGTTCACCGCCGTCGTCAGCACGGCCGGCGCCGTCCCCTGGTGATACAGTTTGCGCGTGATCTCGGCCACGCGGGTAACGTTGCGCATCTCCGCCGCTGGATCCACTGCCGGCGCTGGCGCCGCCGCGACTGGCGCCGGTGCGAAGCGGAGACCGTAGTCGCCGCAGGCAGGGGCGCCGACCCGGCATAGCTCGGCGTCACACCTGCCGAAAGGTAAAGCCGCTGCAAATCTTCGTTGCGCTCTTCTTCTCGCGGAAAAAGTTCCTGGATCCTCTGCAACCGCTCGACAGCCTTGTTGCGCATGCCGTACTGCACTAGAATTTCCGCCTGCAGCATCAGATCTTGCAGCGTCGAAGCTCCCAGTGTCGCTTCCTGCTCATGGGCGGGCTGCGGCCGTGGCTTTGGTCGCCGGAGTGAACCGCGCGGCAATCGCCTTAAACTTGTTCTCATCAATCTTGCCCTTCAACATCTCCAGCCGCTTCGTGTGCCCGGACTCATACGGATCCACTTCTCGCCGCGCGGTCCAGGCATTCCGCGGCCTTGGCAAAATCTCCCGTACCGCAATACACATCAAAGAGCTTCAGCAGAGTCTGACAGTAATCGCCCTCGCGGTTCGACGCATTGAACAACTCGCTGAGAAACTCCAGCATTTCAGGGGATGCCCGCCGCTTCGCCGTGATCTCCTGCATCACCGCCAGGAACTGCCGGCGCTCGCCGCGTTTCGCCTGCACCTGTCCCAGCTTGCGCGCCAGTGATACCGCAGCCTCATCCTGATCCGCATCCACCAGCTGTCCAATCAGCGCAGTAATCTGCGGCATCCAGTTAGGATTCTGTTCGAACAGCTGCCAAATCAGTGGCTCCGCTTCCGCATAGCGGCCCGCCGCCAGCAGAGCTTCCGCATAAATTTCCCGCAGCTGCGGGGAATTCTTTCCCGCGCTCACCTGCGGCTCGAGAATAAAAATCGCTGCTCCCACCTGCCCCTGCTCCAACAGGCTCTTGCCGTAGGCCAGCGTGATCTCCTCATCGGAGGAATCTTCCTGATACGCGCGCTCATACCACTTGCGCCGGATCGCCGCCTCCCGCCGCCGCTAACTGCGCTACCCGCTTGAACGCTTGGGCCGCGGCCTTGCTTTCGCCCAGTTCTGAAGAAAGTTCCGCGAGCCGCAGAAAATTCGCCTGCACTGGCTCCAGCGCCACCATCCGCCCCAGCACCTGCAATGCACCCTTCTTGTTTTCCAGCTTCGCCAGATCGCTCAACGCGGATTCATACGTGCCCACCGCCAGCTTCTTGTTCGACCCTTCCAGCAATTGCCCGAAGCAGAATTTCTGCTCCCAGGTCGGACTGCCATGCCGCGCCAGCTTCTTATAGGTCAGGCTCGCCCGCGTCGCATCTCCGGCCTTCACTTGCCGCTCAAACAGTTCGCCCAGCAGCGCCACGGCATCGCGCCGTCCGGTTCTGCGACAGACACAAATCGGCCGCCAGTTGCCGCACCGTGTCGTTTTCCGGATCGTCGCGCAGGGTCAGCAGATATTCTTCCAGGGCTTCGGCGGCCTTCCCCTTCTGCAGAAGTTTTTCCGCGCGCTCTACGCGCCGGTCTACTTCAGCTCGGTTGAGGCGTCTTTGTGATCTCGGGCATGGGTAAGTTCTGGGCAGAGTACTGCTCCCTCGATTCTAGGAGCCGCTCCTGCACCCAGCAATCCGTAAGGACCAGCCCGCGATTACGAAAGTCACCGGAAGCAGTGGTCAGTGACAGTGGTCAGTGGTCAGTGATCAGTGGCCAGTGGCCAGCCACAGGTACCAGAAAGCTTAGAGGTTTCACTGATCACTGCCCACTGGCCACTGACCACTTGTTTTGATATCGTGCCCCATGCCTCAAGCCTCAACTGCCCCGGAGGTCATTCAAGAAGAAGGCCTCCACCATCAACTCACCGCCGGACAAATGACCATGGTCGCCGTCGGCGGCTCCATCGGCACCGGACTTCTTCTCGGCTCTGCCGCGGCTCTCGAAGTCGCCGGGCCCGGCGTGATCCTCAGCTACATCATCGCCGCCTTCATCGCGTACACAGTCGCCATGGCCCTCGGCGAACTGGCCAGCATGCATCCCGCCGCCGGATCATTCGCCGTCTATGGCGAACTCTATCTCAATCAATATCTGGGATTTCTCTGCCGCGCCGGATACTGGGCCGCCATCGCCTTCTCGATCGGAGCCGAACTGGTCGCCTCCGCCACCTACATGAGCTACTGGCTGCCCGCAGTGCCAGGCGAACTTTGGGTCGTCGTGTTCTCGGCTCTGCTTCTTATGGTCAACCTGCGCAGCGTAAGTTCCTACGGACGCTTCGAGTTTTGGTTCTCCATGATCAAGTTCGCAACCATCGTGGCCTTCATTCTGGCGGGCGCGGCACTACTTTTCGGTGGCAGCGTGGCTCCGCAATATACTGCCCACGGCGGATTTCTGCCCAAAGGTCCATTCGCCCCTCTGCTCGCGGTGTTCTGGGCCATCTATGCCTTCGGCGGCGTTGAGATGCTCGCCGTCACCACCGGCGAATCGCGTTCCTCGAAAGACATTCCCCGCGCCACGCGCCTCACCTTTTTCATGCTGGCCGGCGTCTACCTCGGCGCAATCACAATCCTCGTCGGCGTCATGCCCTGGAACCACACTGGAGTCTCCGAGAGCCCATTCGTCACCGTACTTCGCCTCGCCCACATCCCCGCAGCGGCTTACTTCATGAATTTCGTCGTCCTCACGGCGGCGTTATCTGGAGCCAACGCCAAACTCTACGTAGCCTCCCGCCTGCTATTTTCCATGGGCCGATCCGGATGGGCTCCCGCGAGCCTCGGAAAATTAAACGCCTCCGGATCGCCACGTCTCGCTTTGCTGGTCTCATCCTACGGAATCGTGACCGCACTCATCATTGAGAACTGGGCGCCGAAGAAAGCTTTCCTTTACATCATGGGAGCCGCATTCTCCGGCCTCATCTTTTCCTGGGTCGTATCCCTGGCAGCCCACGTGAACTTCCGCCGGCGCCTCACTCCCCAGCAGCTCGCGGCCTTGCCCATACGCTCGCCGCTTGGAATCTGGGGATCGATGCTCGGCTTTCTCCTCGCTTCAGCCACAATCCTCCACACGCTATTCTCAACCCGCATAAACGCAATCGGCGGAATCGTTTTCTTTACCGGGCTCACCATCACTTACGTTTTACTGAAACGCAGACGCCCGGCATAGAAGTGCTGGTGGGGGCAGCCTCAGCAGTTCACGATCCTAACCCTCAAGGTAATCACGGAACCTGATTACTAACGTAAGCCCAATTCAGGCTTTTCTGCTGCCAGTTCCGAACCCGCTCCGCTAGCCTATGTACAGGGCGCATCCGAATCCAGCCCGGCGGATCCAGCCATTGACTCTTCCTACCTTCATACTGCGGTCTTCGAATCCGGACGGCTTTATCGTTTATTGCGTGATCGGAATCTGCGCCGGGATCTACTTATTCGTCCGGGGCTTCCGTCTGCTGCAGCGCCGTCATCTCATCCTCGACACGCCGGTTTCCAAAATTCGCAGCGCCTCCCTCGGCATGGTCGAACTCAGTGGCCTCGCCGTTGGACCTTACACCATGGTCGCGCCCGTTACCGCCCGCGCCTGCTACTACTACCGCAGTCTCGTCTGGGAGTGGAAACAGAGCGGCAAGAACAAGCAATGGGTCAAAGTCGCCGCCGAGTGTATGCATGTGCCTTTTTTTCTCGACGACAACACCGGCAAGGTCATGGTCGATCCCCGCGGCGCCGATCTCGATCTGCACCGCGACTTCCAGGAGGAATTTTGTGATTCCTTCTTCACCACAAAAGAAGAAGTGCCCGACAACGTGCGCGCTTTGCTTCAGCGCCACGGCGTAAGCACGACGAACAAAATTAAAGTCGAAGAGTTCTGCATCAAGCCCAAGAACGCGCTCTTCGTGCTCGGAACGCTGGATGAAAACCCCGGCCTCGAACTTACTCCGCAGCCGGTCCAGGACGACGAGGCTATCTCGCTCACCAATGGAGGTGGGCTCTCATTCTCTCTGGGAAGGGCTGCCCTGTCGTTCGCGGGCGGTGGCGATGCCTTCAGCGGCCTTCCTCTGTCAGGCGGCCTTCAGCATGATCCAAAGTTCGACTCGACCTACGAGAAAGCATTATCCACGGCATCGGCCCGGGTAATCCGGCTCTCGCCAGACGCCAGTTCGGCCAAGGTAGAGGACATGACCCAGCAGCAGAAGATCGCCGCAGCACTTATGAAAGCAGGCGTCTCCAATCCCGCAGCCTGGGCTGCTGCCGGCATCACGCCTTCAGCGCTCGCAGCCAGCGGTCCGAACGGCGCCCCTCATGGCGGCGCTCCGAACTCTGGCGCTCAAGCTCCCTCGCAGCCCGCGATGCCTCCCGAAAGCTTTGACCCGCATCCCCCTGTAGTGCTGATGAAAGGCGAGAACAATCCAATTTTTCTGATCTCCTGGCGTAGCCAGCGCGACGTGGCCCGCTTACTCGGCTGGAAGTGCACGCTAATGATCTGGGGAGGCCCCGCCCTAGCGTTGCTGAGCCTCTACACCCTGTTAGCCATCACTCATCTGCTCTAGACCATGTAGAGCGGGCGCGCTCGCCCGCTGCCGTTGACTTTGATCCCGCAGAATAGTTTCTTGCTTTAAGCCGCCACCACACCCTCTAGTACAATAGCCCCGTGAGCAACGCCGTTCGCATTGGAATCCTCGGTGACTTCAATCCCGAATTCCCTTCTCACCACGCCACCAACCACGCCCTGCAGCATGCCGCCGTCAAGATCGGCCTGAAAATAGAATCGCAATGGATCCCCACGCCGTCGGTTGCCGCCCCCGGCGCGGAAAAGATTCTTGAGAGCTTTGACGGTCTCTGGGCCTCGCCCGGCAGTCCCTACAAAAGTTTCGATGGCATGCTCAAGGGGATCGAGTTTGCTCGCCGCCGCGACTGGCCTTTTCTGGGCACCTGTGGAGGCTTTCAGTACGCCCTCATCGAGTTCGCCCGCAATGTTGTCGGCATCGCCGACGCCGACAGCGCCGAAAACAATTCCGGCTCGAAAAATATCGTCATCTATCCAGTAGCCTGCGCCGTACCCGGCCACAAAGGTGAGCCCAAGTTATCCGGCAAGGTCCCCGAGATCCGCCTCCGCCCCGGCTCTTACCTGCAATCGTTCTACGGCAAAGACAAAGAAGTTGTGACAGAAGAATTCTTTTGCAACTTCGAAATCAATCCCGACTATGAATGGTGCGCCATGGAGGCCGGTTTTCCGGTCGTTGCTCGCGGCGCCCAGGGAGAGATTCGCGCCCTCGAATCGCCCACCCACCGCTTCTTCATCGCAACGCTGTTCCAGCCGCAACTATCTTCGACCGAAGAAAATCCCCATCCCGTGATCCTGGCCTTTACCCAGGCCGCAGCCGACTGGGGCCGCAAGAAGCTCGACGACAGCGTCCTGGAATAGTTCGTGTTGAAAGAGAGCTCGTGTGGGACGTACACTTCTGTCCGTCGCCTTTGACTTTGCTTTTGTTCTTCGCTGGTTCTCGATGCTGCTACGGATATTCTCTGTGAGTAACCATTACCAAAGATAACCAACTCCGCTCGAAATCCCTAAAGCCCAGACTCGCGCCGCCGATCTCTTTTCATATGGTGAACTCAATCAGCACCACACACGCCCGCCAAGTGAATGAGCCATCCACATCGGTGGCCGCCCTCAAACTTCACCCCCAACAAAAGAGCAGTCCGCAGCCTTCCGACACGGTTACGCTGAAAAGCACGGTTGCAGCCAAAGGGGCGTCAACCGACAAAGATGCCTGACCGCATACTCTCGATTTGAACCAACAGGAAGTGGAGAGACGGGGACAAGCCCGTCCTCCATTTTTCTTCACAGGGTAGAACGGAAGACAAAAATTGTTTATGGCTGCTCATCGACTACTGATTGTGGCCTAGTAAGTTAAGCGCCTCCAATCAGAATCAATGATTTCGTCCAACTCAAACGGCCAGCAACTGGAACACCGGATAACTCGCAGCCACCTCGACGAAGCTCTCCGCCGACGAGCCCGCCGCTACCGGAAAGTAGCGCTGCACTTCGCTCTTGAAGGCCTCAAGATAAGCCTTCAGAATCTCGGGCTTCTCCCCGTCGGCAATCGGCCGCAAGCGAAACTTGAGATGCGAGCTTCCCTTCTTCAGCGTGACTTCACCTGCGGCCTCCGCATTGCGCACCCATTGGGTGCGACCGCGCGGCGCCACCAGAAGTCGCTTGTCTTTCCATTCCAGCAGATTGATTGGAGTCGAGTAGAGCTTCCCGCTCTTGCGTCCACGCACCTGCAGAAGATATTTGTGGGGAAAAGGAAGGCCGATCCCGACCAGAACTCCGAAAACACGATTAAAGATCTTCTCGACCGGAGTCGGCTCACGAAAAACGGGCACGCTGGAACTCATTCACGCAATTGTAGCCCCAGGCCTGCTCCCCGGGATGGGCACAACTCGATCTACGCCGCTTTCGCAAACCGCAGCGACGCCGAATTCATGCAATAGCGCAGTCCCGTCGGTTTTGGACCATCGTCAAACACGTGCCCCAGGTGCGCATCGCATTCCGTGCAGGAAACCGCAATCCGCTCCATACCAAGCGAGGTGTCGTGAATCTCCTGCACATTTTCTTGCGCGATCGGCGCCCAAAAACTCGGCCAGCCAGTTCCGGATTCAAACTTCGTCGACGAACTGAACAGCGCGTTGTCGCAGCAGATGCAGCGGAAAACTCCCGTTGTCGTGCACATTCAGTAGCTTGCCCGCTGAATGCCACTCTCGGTGTCCGCTTGACGCGTGATCTCAAATACTCCGCCGCAAGCTGCTTCCGCCATTCCTCTTCCGTCTTCACCACTTTCGCAATCTTCACCTTCGCCAGCCGCTTGCCCGTCGTCGGAAAATTGCACAATCGTCACTTCTCCCGGCTCCGACTTCGCCGCCGCAATTACATGCGGCCTCCTCAACCGCCACAACAACGCGCCCGCCAAGCGCCGCCCCCACGCCCGCCAGAAACACACGCCGCGAAACTTTGTTTCCTTCCTTGCCGCGATCCGAGTCAAACATAGCTCCTCCAATCATATATCCTCAGGTTCTCAGCTCTCAGCAAGGAATCGCTTCAGCTGCGTGACTGAGAACTCAAGCAACCGAGAACTTCAGAACTGCTTACTTCCCGGTGTACATCTCCGGAAACTCCCTCTTCAAGTTCGTCACCTTCGGAGCATCGTTAAACAATGTAAGGATTGTTCGGATGCAGCGTCGCATAATTCTGGTGATACCCCTCCGCCGGATAAAACGCCTGCAGCGGCACCACCTGCGTCACAATCGGCCGCGGAAAAACTTTGGCCTGATCGAGCTGCGCAATGTAAGCCTCGGCAATCTGCTTCTGCTCGTCGTTCCCGTAGAAAATCACCGACCGGTACTGCGTGCCCTCGTCCGGCCCTTGCCGGTTCACCTCCGTCGGATCAAGCGCCACCGAGAAGAACACCCGCAGCAACTCCCCATAAGTCACCTGCGACGGATCGTAAACAATCTGCACCGACTCCGCATGCCCGGTCTCGCCCGCTGCTCACCGCCTCATAATCCGGATTCTTCACCGTCCCGCCCGAATATCCCGAGGTCGCGCTGCGACACGCCCTTCACATGCTGAAACACCGCCTGGATTCCCCAGAAGCATCCTCCCGCTACCACCGCCGTCTCTTTCCCCGAAGCCGCAGCCTTCGCCTCATCCGCCACCGGACCCGGCACCGCGACCCCGCTCCCACTCCGCGCCCGGCAAGCCAATGCCCCCGCCAGCACCGTCAAAATCATCGCAAACATCCGCACCGAAACTCTGGACATAAATCCTCCCGGTCCGAAACCGTATCCTCACCCATTAGAGTTACGAGTCCGAAAGAAGTTTCGGATGTCTAACCCTTGTATCTTAGTTTCATCACTGGGCGGCCGCCTCGCGATCTGCCTGAGCAAGTCGAAGGGGCCCCATCATTTCAAGCGCCTGGCACATGAGGTATACAATGTCCTGTTTTCCATGCCGTTAAGAAATCCTCAGAAGATCAAAGATGCACACCGGAGCAAATGAATGCTGCAGAAGATCCTTACCCTCTCCCTGATGTCACTCCTGCTCGCTCTCGGTCAGCACCCCAACTTGCCGCCGCAAGCCCAGGAAGCAGAATAAGACGCGAAAACCGGCGACGCAAACCAGACGCTCAAACCCGCTCCCAGAGCCCAAAGAAGAATCTTCCGTCACCGACCACACCATTAAAATCGGCGGCCAGACTATCGCCTACAAAGCCACGGCCTCGACCACGCTAATCAAAGACGACAAAGGCGAGCCCACCGCCAGCATCTTCTCTATCGCCTACACCCGCACCGACGCCAACAGCAAAGACATGAGCCAGCGTCCCATCTCGTTCCTCTACAACGGCGGGCCCGGATCGTCTTCCATCTGGCTGCACATGGGCGCCTTCGGCCCGCGCCGCGTCGTCACCACCGATGCCCGCCCCACTCCGCCTCCGCCCTTCAAGCTGGTAGATAACGCCGAATCCCTGCTCGACAAGACCGACCTCGTCTTCATTGATCCCGTCGGCACCGGCTTCAGCCGCGCCGTCGGCAAAGCGAAGGACAAAGATTTCTGGGGCGTCGACCAGGACGTTAAATCCCTCGCCCAGTTCATCGCCACCTACATCAGGCGCAACGGCCGCTGGAACTCCCCCAAATTCCTCATCGGCGAAAGCTACGGAACCTTCCGCTCCGCCGCGCTCGGTAATTATCTCCAGAACCACAACGGAATGTATTTCAACGGCATCGTCCTCATCTCATCGGTTCTCGATCTCGGCACGATTTCCTTCCCTCCCGGCAACGACATGCCCTACATCTTCTATCTTCCCAGCTATGCGGCCACTGCGGCCTACCACAAACTTCTGAAGGACCAGCCCAGCTGACCTCAACGCCTTCCTCGCCGAAGCTCGCCAGTTTGCCACCACCGAATACGCCGGAGCGCTGATGAAAGGCGCGAACCTCACCGACCGCCGAAAAGTCCGACATCGCCAAAAAAGTCTCGCGCTTCACCGGCCTAAGCGAGGATTACCTCGTCAAAGCCGATCTGCGCGTAAAGCTTTCCCAGTTCATGGCCGAACTGCAGCGCAGCCGCGGCCTCACCACGGGACGCTACGACGCCCGCTTCTACCGGCCCCGCACCTGATCTGCTCACCGAATACGCTGTCGATGATCCGCAAAGCACTGCCGTTCGAAGGAGCCTTTGTCGCCGCCTTCAACAGCTACGTCCGCGAAGAGCTGAAATTCGGCAAGGATCTGACCTACAACACCACAGCGGATATCCCGGCCGCCAATGGGATTGGAAGCGCACCCCGGCACCGGCCGCGAATACGGATTTCCCGGCTCACCCAACGTCGAAGCAGATCTCGGTCGAAGCCATGGTGACCAACACCCACCTTCATGTCGAGGTGGAGAATGGGCTGTATGATCTGGCCACGCCCTTCTTCGCCACCGAATACACCATGACGCATCTGGGCCTGCCCGAAAACCTACAGAAAAACATCAGCCTCAAGTATTACGATGCAGGCCACATGATGTACCTCCACGAAGCCGACCTCTCGAAGCTGAAACAGAACGTAGCCATGTTCCTGGAAAACGCGACAAAACAATAGACCGCAAGGCAGCGCGGAATTAGGTGGGACGGATGATGTGGGGAAAGTAATGTGGTGGCTGGAGTAGAAGACACTCCGGCCGGTCGTCTTTTGATTCTGACTTGGGGTGCCCCATTTCTCGCGTTCTTTGCGAGAAGTGGGGCTTTCCCTTTCCGGCACCAGAAATCTAAGCCGCCAACTTTGTCTTAGCCACGTCGACCGTAGCATTGCGCACCGCGAACGACATCATCACACGCGCAACGCCACTGAAGATCATGCTGATACCCACCAGCGTGCCGATGGCCCATGCCGAACTCGACGGCCATTGCAGATAAATCATCCCCCCCAACAGCAGGCTAACGATTCCATCAATCAGCACCCAGCTCGATCCGTGCGCCGGACGCATCTTCACAAACAGCACGATGTCCAGGATGCCTTCAATCACAAACAGGGACGCCAGCACCAGCGTAAGCGATGTCACACCGAGCACGGGATGGAAGAGCAGGTATCCCCCGAAGCACACATACGCGATACCTACGAGGAGCTTCCAGATCCTGCTCCCCGCGCCATGCGCGCGAAAAGCAAGCATTACGTGAACAAGGCCCGCCAAAAGAATCAGCCACCCCACCACCACGCTAACCGCAACCGCCGCAAGAAACGGCGAACCCATCGCCACCGCACCAAATAGAATCAGCAAAACTCCCCACAAAATCGACGCTGTCGAAGCTTTTCGCACCATCTCAACCGGAGCGTTCTGTGCCATAAAGACCTCCTTGAAGAAGCGGCCTAAAGCCTACCTCAAAACCGCTACGAATTGAAGCCCAACCTAATGCACTCGCGAACGGTGAGGCGAAATCATGTGGACCGCCCGTCCTCGGCTGTCCGCGGAGCCAAGCGGCGCGAAGCTCCGAACGAGAAGCCGGCGACGACGCCTAGGGTTTTTATAGCTGGATCGATGCCTCGGAAACGATTGATACGACTTGACTTATGCGACGGATGGCGAAGACGCTTCACCGCCGCAATGCTTTTCGTACTGTTCGATGATGAAATGGTCGGTCATGCCGGCGACGTAATCGCAGACCACGCGCGGCAGGGATTCCTGCCCGGCCCTCTCCTGGTAATAGTGCGGCAGCGCGGAGGGCTTGTTTATCCAGAAGTCGAATAGTTCGCTGACAATGCGTTCGGCAAGGTCTTTTTCTCCTGCCAGGGAGGCACTGTAATAAAGATTTTCGTAGAGAAAATCTTTGATTTGCTTCCGTTCCGCTTCCACCTCAGGGCTGAAAGCGGCTAGCCGCTCCTTGTACAGACGAACATCTGCCAGAGTCTTGAGCCCGGCTCGTTGCAGACGCAACTGCGTATTGGTGATGAGGTCACCAGCCAGGCGGTTGAATACTTTCTTAAGAGCCTCGTTGAATTTCAATTTATCCGGCGCTTTGGGATAGGTTTTTTCGACTTCTCGGAAAAAACTTTCGAAGACAGGCACGCCGTCGCGAATCTGCTCCAGCGTCAGCAAATGGGCCTCGTAACCGTCATCGAGATCGGCAGTGTTGTAGCCGATTTCGTCGGTCCAGTCGATCAGTTGGGCTTCGAGCGGCGGCCGCTGGTCGAGAAAATACTCCGTCAGTTCGGGATGTTTCGTTGCATCGTAGTCGCGCGAGTGTTTGATGATGCCCTCGCGCACTTCGAAAGTCAGGTTCAGCCCGCGAAACGCAGCGTAGCGTTGCTCGAAGTCTTCCACAATCCGCAAGGCGTGCAGATTGTGGTCGAAGAACAGGCCGTGGGCGCGCATGGCGGCGTCGAGCGCCTTTTCGCCCGCATGGCCGAAAGGCGGATGGCCAAGATCATGCACGAGAGCAAGCGCTTCGGCGAGATCGACATTGAGCGCAAGCGCTCCGGCGACCGTGCGTGTGATTTGCGCTACTTCGATGGTATGAGTGAGGCGGTTGCGGAAATGGTCGGAGTAGCGGCGCGTGAAAACCTGCGTCTTGTCTTCGAGACGGCGGAAGGCACGGGCGTGAATGACGCGGTCGCGGTCACGCTGGAAGTCATTGCGGTAGGGATGCGGCGGTTCAGGAAAGCGGCGTCCGCGCGAATGTTCCACCTGCACGGCGTAGCCGGCGAGCATGGTCAAAGTTTAGCAGGTGCGAGTATCGGGTACCTAGTGCCGAGTAGCGAGCAAGGCACTTTGATTACTGGCGTTAGGAGTTCTTGCTCGCAACCAGTTACTCGCTACTCGCGTCTATTTCTGGACCGCAGGCGCTGCAGGCATCATCAGAATCTTCAGCCGGTTTACGATCGTGGTCATGGCTTGATCGAAGTTTTTGTCGCGGTTCCCCAGCAAGATTGCTCCCCGCACATACTCAGTGAAATTCCACAGCGTGACGTGCGTCCTGGGATCGATAACCACCAATCGCAGTTGTCCGAGAACAGGGAGTCTTAATCCGGTATCGCTCAGGACCCAACTGATTTCGAGGATCACGTCAGCGTCGGAGGGAGACGACACTATTTCGCACCGGCCCCAATCCTTCACGGCCGCGTAAAACTGGTTGTAGGGCCGGTCGGGGCCGCCATTGAACACAACCTGATCAATGACAGTCTCGAAACTCTCTCCACCCGCATTAGAAATGAATACCTTCCGTGCAGCGGCAATCTGCGCCGGCACCGGGCCGGGCGAAGCAGGCATCGGCTCCTTAGATTTCTGCGCGCTCAACAGTGGAAGTGATGTCAGGATTGCGAAAAGTAAGAAGAAGGACGGCAGTTTGACAGTCATCATCGAGTACCGAGCACCTAGTTCCGAGCACCTGTTTCCAAAGCACAACCACCTGTAAGCAGCCGAGACCGAATCGCCTTGCTCGATACTAGATACTAGGTACTACTTAATGATTCCCCGATCCTTCTTTCGCGAGGCGCACCTTAGCGGCGTCGAGCTTTTTCTGTGTCGACGCGAATAGATCGCCGTCCAATTCCGAACCGATGGT
The DNA here is from genome assembly GCA_963841125.1 of uncultured Acidobacteriaceae bacterium. Lineage (GTDB taxonomy): Bacteria > Acidobacteriota > Terriglobia > Terriglobales > Acidobacteriaceae > Sulfotelmatobacter. The sequence goes on along the minus strand of CAWJBH010000002.1, from coordinate 276,976 downwards.
CTTGTTCCACTCTTCGAGGGCGCGCTCCCAATGAGCCGCAGCCAGCTTGAGCCGGCCGGTCTTCTGGTAGAGATCGCCAAGGTGATCCTGCACAGTTGGGTCGGACCCCATGCGGAGCGCCGCCTTGTTCAGGCTTTCTTCGGCAAGATCGTATTTGCCAAGTTTGAAATAGGCCCAACCCAGAGAATCTAAGTATGCACCGTTGGTAGGCTCGAGGCTCACGGCCAGTTTGATGTAGTTGAGCGACTCTTCGAGGCGGACGTCGCGGTCGGCATTCATGTAACCGAGATAGTTGAGGGTGGCAGAGCTTTGCGGGTTGGCTGCCAGTATTTTTCTGAACTCGGTCTCGGCCGCATCGAATTTCTTCTCACGCTCATAGGTCGAACCGCGCAGGAAGTAGACGTATTCTTTGTCCTCGGCCTTGGTGGAAAGTTGTTCAGCTTTGTTGAGAGATTCCTCGGCGTCGCTCCAGCGGTGCAGACGCGTGTACATAATGGACAGCCGCAGGTAGACGTCGCGATCTTCGGGCGCGCCTTTGAGCAGCGAGCGCACGTCGGCGAGAGGCTTTTCGGGATCGCCGGTGTCGGCGAGTTGAGCATCCAACACCATGCGCAGCTCGCGATCGTCCGGCAGTTTCTGCACGGCTTCTTTGGCGACAGCGGTGGCCTCGGGCCACTGCTTGGCTTCGCGGTAGGTATCGATTACGTCCTGATAACCGGTGCGAGCGTTGTCGTCACCGAGCGGGATCATCTTGCGGAAAGCTTCCACGGCGGCTGGATAGTTTTCCTGATCGCGATAGACCATGCCGAGGCGCTCGATGAAGATGGCGCGGTTGTTGCGGTCGGCCTGAGAATAGTTATTGTCGGGCTTCTCGGTTTTCTTCAGCAGACCCTGCAGAATCTTGGCGGCCTCGTCGTAGCGAGCCTGCGCTTCGTAAACCACCGCGACGTTGTAGGGAACTTCGAGAGCATCCGGGACCATGGCTTCAGCCTTCTTCAAGCTGTCGAGCGCTTCGTCGTACTTGCCCTGCCGGCGGTAGATTTCGGAGATGCGGAGGTAAGTCTGCGCGTCCTCGGGATTCGCGTCGGCGATCACTTTGTACTGATCAAGAGCGGCGTCGATCTGGCCGTCGTTCAAAAGATTTTCCGCCAGACCACGAATGGCGTCGAGGTTGTCGCGATCCAACTGAATGGCGTGCTTGTAGGCGTCGATCGCGCTCTTATATTCCTTGCGTTGTTGGTAAGTGGCGCCCAGTGCGGCGTACAGCTTGGCCGAACGCCCGGTGTCAGGCACGGAACTAAGCACCTGCAGCGCCTTGGCGGTATCGCCTTCGTCGCTGTAAAGCAGAGACAGGGTGGTAATGGCTTCTTCCGAGTCGGGATCGAGCTTCACCGCGATCTTGAGTTCATTTTCCGCCTTCTGCGAATCGCTGTTCAGGCGATACAGGCGTCCCAGCAGAAGGTGGTCATCAACATTGTCGGGCTCGATCTTGACGATCTGTTCGTACTGCTCGATGGCTAGTTTGAGCACGTTATCGGAGCCGCCGCCGCTGCCCGGCATGTCGCCCAGCGAGCGAAGATAAATCCGGCCAAGCAGTTTGTGAGCTTCCAGATTGTTGGGGTCGCGCTTAAGAATGTCTTGCGCCTGGAGCACGGCGTCGCGGATGCGTCCGGTCTTCACGTAAAGTTCGGCAAGGCCGGAGGTGAGGAACTCGGACGACGGGTCGGCTTCGATGGCCAGACGGTATTCATCCATGGCTTTGTTTGCCAGCTCGCTGCGGCCGTACACCGTAACCTGTTCTTCGTACATATGCGCGAGCGTGTAGTGGTAATAGGCTGCGCCGCGGTCGACTTTGCGGGGCGAAACCTCGGCGGGCTTCGATGAAGCTGTCTTGGAGTCCGCGGGCTTGGACTCCGGCGCGGATGGACTGGTTTGCGCGGCAGCAGCCGCACCAAAAAGTGAAACCGATAAAATGCCGCAAAAAATTCTATTCATGCTCGACCTGACGACGCTGGAATTAATTCTACCGGACTTGACTCTATATAGAACCACTCTGCTTGAGCCTCGCGCACTTCCCGTGAACATCACCATTTGGATGCAAGACCGCCGGGGGTGGGGTGCCTTAATTCTAACCCGATACGGGCCGGATTGGGGAAAAACCCTGCGCTCATCAAGCTAAGGTGAAAGCGGAAGTACAGGGACCGAGGGGACTTGATTGTAGCGATTGTCAAGATTGGTAAAGGGGCAAATTGTTGATTGCTGATAGAAGATCAGTGGTCAGTGGTCAGTGGTCGGTGATTAGTAAAAGCAAAGCCATCTGGCTTCGTATTAACTGATCACTGACCACTGATCACTGACCACTGATCACCGCCTCTCTCAGTGCCGGAAGTGCCGCACACCGGTGAAGAGCATCGCAAGTCCCAGGCGATCCGCGGCGGCGATTACTTCGGGATCGCGCTGCGAGCCTCCGGGTTGGATGATGGCCGTCGCGCCTGCCTTGGCGATTTCTTCCACGCCATCGGGAAACGGGAAGAAAGCGTCGGACGCGGCCACGGTTCCTTTCAACGGCAACTGCGCTTTCATGGCGCCGATCTTGGCGGCGTCAACACGGCTCATCTGCCCCGCGCCGACGCCAACGGTCTGTCCGTCGCGGGCGTACACGATGGCATTTGATTTGACGTGCTTGCAGACCTTCCACGCAAATAGCAGCGCACGAGTTTCTTCCGGCTTTGGAGCCCGCTGGGTTACTACTTTGAGGTCGACATCGTGCAGGGGCCGTGAATCATTGTCTTGTAGGAGGATTCCTCCTGAGATGTTTTTAAGAATCCATTTTTGCGATGCGGCTTTGACCTCGACGAGACGGAGATTTTTCTTCGTGGCGAACCGGGCTTTCGCGGCTTCGTCGAAGCCGGGAGCGGCGATGACTTCGAGAAAAAGCTTGTGCATCTCTTCGGCAGCTTCGCCGTCGATCGGACGGTTCACTCCAATCACACCTCCGAATGCCGAGACGGGATCGCATTCGAGCGCGCGCCTGTAGGCTTCAGCCAGAGTCTTACCGGTTGCGGCACCAGCGGGATTCGTATGCTTGATGATGGCGCACATGGCGGCGTCTTGCGGATCGAATTCCTGCGCGAGATCCCACGCGGCCTGCAGGTCGACGATGTTGTTGTAGGAAAGTTCTTTGCCTTGAAGTTGCCGGGCGTTGGCTACGCCCACACCGGAGCCATCGGAATACATCGCAGCCTTCTGGTGCGGGTTCTCGCCGTAGCGCAGGTCAAGGGTTTTCTGGAAGGACAGACGCAAAGTTGGCGGAAATATTTCGATCTTTGTTTCGATCTTTGTGGGGACAGCCGCCCTCGGCTGTCCGGCGGAGCGAAGCTCCGCCTCTGCCGGCGGCGCAAAATCGTTTGCGTCCGGGATGCTTCCTAGCGTCGAAGCGATCGCGGAGTCATACGCAGCGGTGGTGGCGAAGGCCTTCTGCGCCAGCCGCCACTTGGTTTCGAGCGAGAGTGTGCCTTGGTTGCGGGCGAGTTCTTCGGCGATGGCCGGGTAGTCGGCCGGGGATGTGACAACGGCGACATCGTGAAAATTCTTGGCCGCGGAGCGGATCATGGACGGTCCGCCGATGTCGATGTTCTCGATCAGTTCTTCGAACGCAACGCCAGGCTTGGCGGCAGTTTTTTCGAAGGCATAGAGATTGACAACGACCATGTCGATCGGCTGGATGCCGTGCTCGGCTACAGCGGCGGTGTGCGCGGAGTTCTCGCGGCGATGCAGGATGCCTCCATGAACCTTGGGATGCAGCGTCTTGACGCGGCCATCGAGCATTTCAGGGAATCCGGTGAGTTCGGAAATATCTTTGACGGCAATGCCGGAATCGCGCAGCAGCTTGGCTGTGCCTCCGGTGGAGACGAGTTCGATGCCGAGGCCGGAGAGCCGGCGCGCGAAGTCTACCAGGCCGGTCTTGTCGGTGACGCTTAGGATGGCGCGCTGGACGCGGGTGGTGCTGCGGGACATGATTGGCCTCTGGCGAATGAAGATTAATGCGGAGCGACCGAAGATTCTATCAGTAGACCGCGTGGCGAGAGTACTCCTCAACTGAATCTCCGTTCTTGCCCAGCTTGGAAGGTACAATTACTCAGCCCAGAGGATTGTGATGGACAGAAGATTAGCTTTGCCCTTGCTCCTGTTCGCCTCATGCGCTGTGCTGCCGGCCCAGAAGGCCGAACAAGAAAACAAGGTACCCACGCCAGCTGATCTGCACGCCGTAACCATCCGCGGCAAAATGCTCGCTGAGTACGATGTTGCATCGTGGCACGCGACGGACGCGGTCCAGGACCTGAAACCGGAAAAGGGGAGTACGCGCTGGTACATTGCGAAAAAGGCTGAAACAGGGTGGGTCGTTGCCTTCGGGCGACTTAGCGATGCGCACGACAAATTCCTGACCGTATACCAAGCCACGCAGGGCACGCGGCCAGAGTTCTTCACGGTAAAGAAGTACAATCCCCCGCTGGCGAGTACTGACTTTTGTCTCTCCGCGGCTAAGGCCTTTGAATCGGCCCTGAAGGATCTCGGCCCCGTGAACCGGCCCTATAACGCCTACGCAATTCCTTCAGAGGCAGGCCAGTTGTACGTGTATCTACTGCCGGCTCCGACGGAAAATGGCATCTACCCCCTCGGAGGAGACGTGCGGTATACGTTCACTCCGGACGGGGGTTCGATGGTTGAGAAGAGGCAAATGCACAAGACGATCCTCGAATTCGACGTGAACGATCCTGCGAAGAAACGAGGGAAGCTCGAAAGTGGCTACCACACTCACGTGCTCAGCCTTACTCCTGAAGACAGCGATGTGTTCTACGTACTGACGAGGAAACCCTCCATTCCTGAATACGTTGGAACTCTCGACAGGAAAATCTACGTTGTTCAGACCGATCGGACGATATTGCTGGAAAAGTAACCCTCAGCGTAGAGCTCCGACTACGACTTCGCCTTAGCCTTCAACTTCACATGCCCGTCGTTGAGCTCGACGGAGAATTCAACGTCCTGGCAGCCATACTTGCCGCGGATCTCGGCGGTCTTTTTCTGTACGAAGGTGGAGAAAGAATCCAGGTTGCCGGAAACTTTTTCTCCGGCTTTATTCTTTGCGGCGACCAGCGTGTTGAACAGGCGCTCTACCTGCTCGCGCTCGGCGTTGTCTTTGTCCGCAGCGGTGTGCAAGGTGAAGGGCTGAGAGCTGATTGCGGGCGCATCCCCTGCCGCCGCGGCGGCGTGACTTAAACCATAAACCGGATTGTGGTGGGCCTTGTGCTCCTCAGCGTCGGGACGAACTCCCTGCACGGCGAGCAGCGCATCCTGCGGGCGGCGGTAGCCTTCTTCGCGAATGCGTGACTTCTTGCGCCACAGATCGCTGTAGATGGCGTAGCGTTGGGCCATTTCGTTGTAGCGGAAGCGCTGGGAGAAGCTCATGCGCCCGCCGTCAGAAAACTTGCGCAGCAGCGAGAGCACCTTCCACTCGATGTCGGTGGGTGGGCGCTTGGTCGGGTTGCTGAAGTAAACCTCGTACTCGATCTTCAGCCGCCGGAGTTGGGTCTCGAGTACGCTCAGTTCTTCGTCGGTGGTCACGCGGGAGTCTCCAATCAACAGTGTAGTGAGGAGAAGAGGTGGGCGCGAGGTGCCCGGCGGTCACAGGAGGTCATGGTACGAAAGTAAGGGCTGTCAGCCATCAGCTCTCAGCTTTCAGTCAAACGGGTTCGCACACGGATCGGCGAGTGAAGGAAGTTTGTTGGAGTTTTATTGCTGCTCCGCAAAGTTGGGGTCTTGGGTTTTGGCTGATGGCTGAAAGCTGAGCGCTGACAGCTACTTGCTCGAATTCGCCGCCATCTTCTTCACCATAGCGAGCACCAGCTTGCGGTCGCTATCATTCAGGCTGGCAGCATAGCGGCGGACCTGACTCAGAAAGCGGACTTCGTCGTCGGAGAGTTGCGGCAATCCCTTGGAGCCGTTGCTGTGGCCGGATTCGGAGAAGAACTGCGAGAGCGCGATCTCCATCGCTCCGGCAATTTTCGAGAGCGTGTCGAGCGATGGGATAGTGTGGCCGTTCTCTACGCGCGACAGGTAGCAGCGGAGCAGGCCGGTGCGCTTCTCGATGTCTCCCTGAGACATGCCTCTCTGCAGCCGGTAGTCTCGGATGGTCTGGCCGATATTGATCTGGGGGAGCATTTCAGGATGCGACATAGTAACCAGATCGGCATTTTCTGGCAAGTGGAAATTAGTGCCATGGGAAGCACCACTTTCTTGCCAGGACTTGACAACGCCGAAACAGAGGTATCTTAGACAGCGTGCAAGGAATTATTGTGGGCGGCCAGTGCGGCTTGCGAAGGATCTGCGGCGGGCGGGGCAGCGTTATTTTTTCAGGGTCTCGGCCAAGAAGCTGACGGTGCGCTTCCAGGCGTCGGCTGCATCGTCGGCGCGATAACCACCTTTGTTGTTCGGATTCTCGAAGGCGTGTCCGGCGTCGTCATAGATCTTTACGTCAATCTTCTTTCCCATCTGCTTCAAGGCTGCCTCGAACTTGTGCACATCGTCGGGCGTGATTCCTTGATCCAGACCCCCAAACAGTCCGAGGATGGGAGCGTTGATTTTCTTGAGTGCCTCGGGGTCGGTGGCGGGAGAGCCATAGTTGATCACGTCGGCCGCAAGCGTTGGCTCCTGGAGTGCCACATCAAGCGCGTAGCCGCCGCCCATGCACCAGCCGATCGCGCCAATGCGGTCTTTCTTGACGCTGGGATGCGACCGGAGGAATTCAAAAGCTGCATGCAAATCGCGCTTGGCGCGGTCTTCCGGAACCCCACGCATGATTTCATGCGCCATCTCGGGCGTAGTGGCAACTTTGCCGCGGTATAAATCAATTGCTAGCGCTTCATAGCCCTGATCGGCCAGCTTCGAGGCCTGCTCTCTGACCCAATCGTTCAGACCCCACCATTCGTGAATGACGATGATGGCAGGAAACGGTCCCTTGCCGGCGGGTGTGTAAAGCACCGCCTGGACGGTTTCGCCGCCGCTTTTGTAGGAAACGGATTTGCTGTCGGCGGCAACGGCCGCGGACGCAAACAGAGCGACAAGGATCAACACAACGCAGATCAACAAATACATTTTCTTCATTTCAAAGACCCCTCACAGTTCACAATTCCAGCTCCATATACAGCGTGCCGGCCATGGGGTTCGCGCGGTAGGGAGCGATTTCCTTGAATCCCAGCCTGCGATACATCGCAACCGCATCTTTCATTACCGGTTCAACGGTGTCAAGACGCATGCGATGATAGCCGATCTGGCGCGCCTCCGCGATGATGCGCTCAGCAAGTGTTCGTCCCAGGCCCTTGCCGCGAAACTGCGGGCGCAGGTAAAGGCGCTTCATTTCGCAGATGTCTGAATCCAGCTTGTGCAGGGCGACACAGCCTGCTGGTTGTCCCTCGCGTTCAACAAGCAAGAGGCGGCCTTCGGGCGGAGCGTAAGCACCCGGCAGTCCGGCTAGTTCTTCGTCGAAATTCTGGAAACAGAGGCTGAAGCCGAGGGACTGCGCGTACTCCAGGAACAGTTCGCGGGCTTGGGCGACTTGCGCTGGAGAGTCAGCTTGAACAAAACTCAAAATCTTTACCACAGAGGACGCAGGGTAATTCAAAGGCATTTCCTATCCCATCAGCATTCCGCCGTTCACGTTGAGGACGTGTCCGGTAATGTAGGAAGCTTCATCCGACGCTAAAAATGCGACCGCGCTGGCCACGTCGGCGGGCGAACCCACACGTCCCAGCGGAATCTGTTTAGCGGCGCTCTGCTTGAACTCGTCGCCGAGCACTTCCGTCATGGCAGTTTCGATGAAGCCCGGAGCCACGGCGTTGCATGTAATGTTGCGCGATCCCAGTTCGCGAGCGATGGCCATCGTCAGGCCGATCAGCCCGGCTTTCGATGCGGAATAGTTGGCCTGACCCGCCTGCCCCATCTGACCGAAGACGCTGCTGATGTTGATGATGCGTCCCCAGCGCTGTTTGATCATGGACATCGAAACCTGCTGAATGCAAAGATACGCGGAAGTAAGATTAGTTTGGAGCACGGCGTCCCAGTCGGCGCGTTTCATCCGCATGACGAGCTGGTCACGCGTGATGCCGGCGTTGTTTACCAGGATGTCGATCTTGCCGAACTGCGCGACGGCGGCCTTGATCGTAGATTTGATCTGCTCTTCGTCAGTTACATCGAGAGCGAAGGCCGCAGCCTTGCCGCCGCCCGCGGTTATTTCATTCACCAGTTCATTCAGCTTGTCCTGATTACGTGCGCCGACGGCGACCGCCGCGCCCGCTGTGGCGAGCTTCAGCGCGCAGGCCCGTCCAATGCCTTGCGATGCGCCGGTGACAAATGCCACTCGTCCTGAAAGGGACATTGAGGATCTCCAGGGTGTTCGAGCCCAAATTAAGAACGCTCTACGTTAGAACGTGGAATTATACGCGCCAAAATGCGGGCGTGGAGACAGCCGCCTCGGCTGTCCCGCCGAGCGAAGCGAGGCGGCTTTCCCCTGTATGACCCCGTGCCTGCCTTGAGCGAAGCCGAAGGGTGCTTTATGTTAAAGAAATTTAGAACACCCGGCGCATTGCACATTGTTCATCCGCCGATTACCATTCCAGACACTCCTATGTCTCAATCTGTGGCCAACGATGTGTTTACTTTGCCTGAGCCTTCCAAACAGAATTCATCCACGACGGATTCGCTTTCGGCAGCGTCCGGGCACCGTTCGACGCTGAGGGCTTCGGCCGCAGAGAGTCCCGCCGCTGAAGAGCCGCGCGCCGAAGCGCCTTCGACCGAAGTCTTCGCCGTTTACGGCGTCGAGCCTGAGATTCAGGCATACGCCATGGCGAAGTATTCGCGCTCGTCCCTGTCGATGAAAGAGTCTTTGCGCGAGATCAGCGCGCAGAAGGCAGAGAAGTTTCTCAACACGTTTTATTTTCAGTATGGTCACCGCTCAATTGCCGACCTGGCGCACATTGCGCTGGCCGTCGAGCGACTCTCGATTCTAGCGGCGATCGAACTAGCCGACGAACAACGCTGGGATGGCCAGGAACGCTCGACACGATATCAGGACTTTAAGAAGAGCGGTTATTACGTCCCTGACTTCGGTGTCGACGATGAAGCTCGTAAGCTCTACTGCGAGACCATGGATAATCTGTTTGCGGAATATAACGAGCTTTCGGCGCACATGACGCAGCACCTGATCAGCATCACTCCCAAACCTGCCGAGATGAAGCAGGAAGCGTATGAGCGCACGCTGAAGGCGCGGGCTTTCGACATCACGCGCTACCTGCTCCCGCTGGCCACGAATACTTCGCTGGGCGAGATCGTCAACGCGCGGACTCTTGAAACGCAGGTTGCGCACCTGCTCTCGCACACTCACAAAGAGGTGCGGACGCTTGGCGAGTCATTGAAGAAGGCGGCGACCTCAGCCGCCTATAACGTGAATGCCGAGTCATTGAAGAAATTAGTGGAGGAGATTCGAGCGGTCAGTCCGGAACTGGGCGCGCGCGCCGAGCAGGAACTGCTGCACGAAGTTCGCGTCGCGCCCACGCTGGTAAAGTATGCCGACCCGAATGAGTATGAGATGGCGACGCGTCGCGAGTTGCGGCAGGCGGCGCGCGAACTGATGAAGAGCGAGTCGGTCGCACCATCGAAGGCGATCGTTGACTTGCTCGATGAAGAACCGCTCGAAGTTGAGATTGCGACCACCTTGCTCTACGAGCACTGTCACCATTCTTACCGGCAGATCCGGCAGGCATTGCAGGTTTCCGGCGAGCGCTTCCGGCGCGAGATCATCGACCTTGGCTTGCGGCATCGCGGCAAGCATGACGAAATGCTGCGCGGCTTCCGCGCCGGCCAGCAGTTCCGCTTCGACATCCTCATGGACACCGGCGGCTTCCGCGACATGCACCGTCACCGCCGCTGCATTCAGGTAATGCAGGGGTTCACCACGAAGCATGGCTACGAAATGCTGCTCGACGTGGAAGATGCCGGCATGCGCCACCGCTACGACACCGCCATGCGCCGCACGCAGGCGGCAATCGAAAAGCTGGCCACGCGCCAAGCGCCCGAGGCAGAAGAAAACTCGCAGTACGCAATCCCGCTCGCGTTTCGCAAGCGCGCCCTGTTCAAGATGGACTTCGCCGAAGCCGTCTACATCTCCGAACTGCGCACCACGCCGGCCGGCCATGTTTCCTACCGCAACGTGGCCTACTCGATGTACGAAGCCGTGGCCCGCAAGTATCCGGCGCTGGCCAAGTATTTTCGCGTGCACGATGTTACCGCGCCAGTGGATCTGCTGCAAAGGTAAGGTATTTACATTTGCCTATACATTTGAGTACCTAATCCGTTATCATGTCCTTGCAGTTCGACGGCTTTGATTGGGATCGAGGCAACAGAGCCAAGTGCCAGAAGCACGGGCTTTCCATTGCGCTGATTGAAAGCTTGTTCGCCCGGCCTCTTGCCATCATTCCCAGCGCGGCTGATTCGCAAGAGGAGCGCCGCTTTTGCGCTGTAGGACAAACTGGCGATGGCCGGAGAGTGTTCCTTGTGTTCACGCTGCGGCGCAAGGGCAACAAGCACGGGGGCGACCGGCAATTGATCAGGCCGATCAGCGCCCGCTACATGCACAAGAAGGAGGTCGAATCCTATGAAGAAGAAAATTCCGGCGTTTAAAAGCTCCCGCGCCGCCGCGGCCTTCGTCGACAAGGCTGACCTGTCACACTATGACCTCTCGGGCGCGCAAACGGTACGCTTCGAGATGAAGCGCAAGGACAAATCAATCAACCTGCGACTCCCCGAAGAACTTTATGATGCCGTACGCCAGCGCGCCACCCACGCAGGATTGCCCTATCAGCGCTTCATCCGCCTGGCCCTGGAAAATGCGATTGTAAGGCCCGAGGTAATGGCCGCCCATCGCCGCTCCAACGAAAAGTATCCTGATCTCTACAAGCGCCTGGCTAAGTAACGCTCGCTTGCCCATTTCGGAACGATTTCCACTGTTTATTATCAAGATTCGCCTTTTATTCGCTTCGATCTGTATGTATAATTCGGCCAGATTAGTTTTGCATTTCTAAAGGAGCCACACTCCCATGGCGGATGAACGCGGCAAGGCAATTGAGCTGGCGGTTGCGCAGATTGAGAAGCAGTTTGGCAAAGGGTCGATCATGCGCTTAGGGTCGAAGGAAGCGATCGTCCCCATCTCGGTAATCTCGACCGGCGCGATCTCGTTCGATGCCGCCCTCGGCGTGGGCGGCTTTCCCCGCGGGCGCGTCGTCGAAGTCTTCGGGCCGGAGTCTTCCGGCAAGACCACCATCACTCTGCAAGTAATTGCCGAGGCGCAGAAGACCGGCGGCATGGCCGCGTTCGTAGACGCCGAGCACGCGCTCGATCCCGGCTACGCCAAGAAGCTAGGAGTCGACGTGGACAACCTGCTGGTGTCACAACCGGACTATGGTGAGCAGGCGCTCGAGATCACGGAAGCCCTGGTGCGCTCGAACGCCATTGACGTACTAGTGGTCGATTCCGTCGCTGCCCTCGTGCCCAAGGCCGAACTCGATGGCGAAATGGGGGACAGTCACATGGGCCTCCAGGCGCGGCTCATGTCGCAGGCCCTGCGCAAGCTCACGGGGACGGTTTCGAAGTCGCGTACCTGCCTGATCTTTATTAATCAAATCCGCGAAAAAATCGGCGTGATGTTCGGCAACCCGGAAACTACAACCGGCGGTCGCGCGCTAAAGTTTTATTCGTCAGTGCGCATCGACATCCGGCGGATCGCTGCCATCAAGGACGGAGATATCGTCACAGGGTCGCGCACTCGCGTGAAAATCGTGAAGAACAAAGTGGCCGCGCCGTTCCGCGAGGCCGAGTTCGACATTCTGTACGGCGAAGGCATCTCGCGCGAAGGCGACCTGCTCGATATCGCGGTGAACAGTAACATTCTTGAGAAATCCGGCTCATGGTTCAGCTACAAAGGCGAGCGCATCGGCCAGGGCCGCGAAAACGCCCGCCAGTTCCTCAAAGACAACAAAGACACCATGGCCAGGCTCGACGCGGAAGTGCGCAAGTCCCTGGGATTGATTGCGGCTCCGGCGCAAGCGCAACCGGCAACAGGGCCGGCGCAGACTTCGCCGCAAGCTCAAAGTGCACGCGTCACCACCATGCCAAGCGCCCCTCCGGAAACGGTCAGAGCGCCGATAGCAGCGAAGCGTTAAGGCGAATCGATGGCGGCGCATTCACACTCCCGACCCGGCGTGGCGCCCGGCGTCGAGCCCCAAGTCGTCTCCATTCCCGGAGCGTGGTTTCTCATGGGCTCCGATTCCGGTCAGGACTGCGAACGTCCCGTCCACCGCGTCTGGATCGACGCATTCCTCATGGCCGCCACGCAAGTCACCAACGCCGAGTACGCGGGCTTTCTACACGCCGTTGCGGCTGACCCTCCGCCATTCTGGCATGACAATAATTTCAATCATCCCGAACAGCCCGTCGCCGGAGTCTCGTGGTTCGACGCGGATCGTTACTGCCAGTGGCTCGCCTCGCAGACCGGGCGCGCCTACCGCCTTCCCACCGAAGCCGAGTGGGAGCGCGCTGCTCGCGCCGATCTCGACCAAAATGATTTCCCCTGGGGCAACAATCCGCCGCAATCTCTCCCCAACTATGCGACCCGCTGGCAGACCGGACCCGAACCCGTGGCCTGCTACTCTCCGAACGCCTTAGGCCTCTACAACATTTGCGACAACGTCCACGAGTGGTGCAGTGACTGGTACGATCCCAACTATTACGGCGCCTCGCCTGAGCGCAATCCACGCGGACCCGAGTCTCGCTCAGGAATCCCCCAGCGCAAAGCCTCCCGCGGAGGCTCATGGCGCCATCACGTCAAAGTCTCCCGCTGCTCCGCCCGCTCCAGCATCCCTCCGGACTTCCACTACGCCGACTACGGATTTCGCTTAGCCTGCGGCAACATATAATCTGTCCTGCCGATCGCTCATGTACTCTTGTCATTCCGAACTGGGCGAACGCCCGGTGAGGAACCTGCTGTTCGCTGGCAGTGACTCCGAATCGAGGGCAAGCTCTCATGTTTCGCGAAGACCTTCTCCGCAATAAGCGCATCCTGATCACCGGCGGCGGCACCGGACTCGGCAAAGCCATGGCTCACCGCTTTCTCCAACTCGGCGCCACAGTCTACATCTGCGGCCGTCGCGAAGAGGTAATCAAGCAAACCGCCGCCGAACTCTCGAACGAGACGAAAGGCTCAATCCACGCCCTCCCCTGCGATGTCCGCAATCTTGAAGCCGTCGAGGCGATGATCGACACCATCTGGAAGGCCGGAGCTCTCGACGTTCTCGTGAACAACGCTGCCGGAAATTTCATCGCCCGCACCGAAGAACTTTCCCCGCGCGCTTTCGAATCGGTGATCGGCATCGTGCTCCACGGCACGCTTCACGCCACCATGGCCTGCGGACGCCGCTGGCTCAAAGCCTCCCACGCCGGCACCGTCCTCAGCATCTCAGCCACGTATGCGCCCGTGGGCTCGGCCTACGTCGTTCCCTCTGCCGTCGCGAAGGCTGGAGTCGAAGCCCTCACCCGCAGTCTCGCCGTCGAGTGGGGCAATCGCGGCATCCGCATGAACGCCATCGCTCCCGGCCCCATTCCCACGCAAGGGGCGTTCTCGCGAGTCCTTCCGCGCCCGGAGTTGGAAGTCTTGGCTTTAGACCGCAATCCCATGCACCGCTTCGGCACGAAAGAAGAATTGGCCAACCTCGCCGCGTTCTTGGTAAGCGAGGGTTCGTCTTATATCAACGGAGAAGTTGTCCGCATGGACGGTGGAGAATTTCTGCAAGGCGCCGGAGAATTCAGCGCCCTGGGACGCGCCCTGACGGACAAGGATTGGGAATCGCTTAAACCCCGCAAAAAGGCCGTGTAGGGGTATCTCTCGCTTTCGCAAGAAGTGGGGATCTTTCTGCGCTGCCTCAAACCGGTCGCTACCTCGACTCCGCCTGCCGCATGCTCCTGATTACGGTGTGCGCCAGGCTCTCCGCCACGGCGACGTCGCCTTCATCGAAATTGAAAGGCTCGGGTGCGAACACCATGAGCAGCCCCACCGTATCCCGCTCATAGCGAACCGGCGCGGCCAAGATCGACCGCACGCCCAGCCTGCGGCAGCTTTCCAAATCCACGCGCGGATCATGTTCCGCATCGTCGCAGCGCAAAGTTTTTCCTTCGCGAAAGCACTCGCCTGAAATTCCGGAGTTCACATCCAGCCGCGTTCCCAGCGCCGGCGCGCTCGCTCCAACACTCGCCCGGCAGATCACGTTATCTTTGTGGACCAGCGCAATCGCCGCGCCGGTGCCCCGCGTGAGCACTCGCGCCCGCTCTCCAATAAGCCGCAGCGTCGCCCCGAGATCGGTGCCCAGCGAACTGAATTCGTACTGCACCGTCGCTGAACTCTGACGTTCATTTCCGTTTTCCCCTGCTCCCGCTTCCACCGTCTCGGAGTCCGCTTCCAGGCTGATGGAAATGTGCCCCCGATCCCCGTTCCCGGCGGACTTCGCTCCCGCGCCCCAAGCCCAGCCTCTGCCCAACGCCACCTTCGGAGCAATGTGGCTGGGCGCTCCGGCGTTCACTGTCAACCACTCGTTCAACCGCCGCCGCGCCGCTTCGGGCAATTCCGAGAAGCGCACTCCAGCGCGCCCCAGCGCATCGGCCCACGCGATGTAGCCCGTAGTTTCGACGTGTCCGCTCGGGGAGAGGTCAAGCTCCAGCCGCACCGGACGTTCGTTGTCGGTGCTCTGGCCCATGCTGTGCCCTATGCTCTGGCCATCGTGGGCATGACCCATCTGCATCGACAATCCTTCCTCGCTCAGATCCAGAATCATCCCGCCGCTTACGCCATCAAAACTGGCAAACGCCGGCGCATGCACCATCTGCCGCAAACACCGCCGCCGCTCCGGATGAAATTCCTGATTCACTCCCATACGCTTGTTAGATGAATTCCGATCGCTCTGCTGGACACAAGCTTTTCCTGCATGTCCTAACGAATGATGAGATCGTCGCGGACTGGAAGAAAGTGCCAGCGCGGGTTCCCCCTACAGCGCTTCTCCGGCGCATCCGCGGTTTCGCTGGAAAGAGTGTGCGACCATCCCGTCGAGCAAGCATTTTTCGCACTCCACCACTCCCAAGCTTGTCCGTCCCGCAAACTTCGGATGCACGCACTTTTTATATCAGCCTTGCCAAAATTACCCTGCCTGCATTCATCGGGCTATTCTTCCGCCAGCAACCAACGTACAATGTCTTTAGATATCAAGGACTTAGCTTGGCCATTTCCAGACTCGGTTTGGCATCTGACCTGTACTGATGGACGTAGGCGCCAAGCTAGGGTTTTCGGAGCCTGGAGTTCTAGATGTTCAGGCGTGCGTTGCGTCAGCGCATGTCGGCAAAGCGGCCATCGCTTGCTTCACCAATCTGTAATGTTTTAGGGGACGCAACTAAAAATCACGCAACACGCCCGTTTCGGCGTGCTGGAGTGGAGCCCCAAACGCTCCCCCAAACTTGGAGGAACCTTATTATGAATCGCCGCATTCTCGTTACTTTGCCCCTGGCCGCCGTGCTCGCTTTTCCGGCCTTAGCGCAGACTTCGCCTTCATCTTCCGATCAATCGAACGCACCCGCCGCGTCGCAGCCAGCGACGACCGACACCGCCACCGGCAAGCAGCCTCTTCAACCACCCAGCCGGGAAGGTTTCTGGGGCCGCGTGAATCCATTTGCCCGCAAGAACTACGTCAAGCGCCAGACCGATCCCATCCGCGATCGCGTGAATGAGTTGGACGATCTGACCGCGGCCAACAGCAAGAACATCAAAGACACCGATTCGCGCGCCCAGGCCGGCATTCAGATGGCTTCGAACAAAGCCAATGAAGCCGATCAGCACGCCATCGATGCCGGTAACAAAGCCACCATGGCGCAGCAGAGCGCTCAGCAAGCCACTACCCGCATTCAGACTGTCGAGACCGTGGTCGGCAACATTGACCAGTACAAGGCCTCGAACCAGACCGAAATCCGCTTTAAGCCCGGCCAGACCATGTTGAGCAAGAACGCCAAAGACGCTCTTGATGAAATGGCGAACACGGTGCAGGGCCAGCACGGCTACATCATCGAAGTGCAGGGCTTCTCCTCCGGCAAGGGCCAGATCGCAATCCAGAACTCGCAGAAGATGGCCGAGTCAGTGGTGCGCTACATGGTGCTTAACCACGAGATTCCCGTCTACCGCATCTACCTCGTTGGCATGGGCAATGCCCCGGTCGCAGGTTCGGACGCGGACGCGAAGACCAAGCACATCACCGGCGGCCGCGTGGAAATCAGCCTGCTCAAGAATGATCTGGAGCAACTCTCCAGCAATTCTGCGGCTCCGGCGACCATGTCGGACCAACAACAGCAACCGAAGTAATAATCAATCAGTCTGTGGTACTAGCTCTTCGCTAAGCACCTCCCCAGAGAAAGCCCCTCGCGCAAGCGAGGGGCTTTCTCATGTTTAGAAGGGCAAACATGAGGGAGGCACATCGGATCCGTCGGCTACCCCGGATGATGATGAAAGTGCAGCAGCAGCATGTGAGCCACAAAGCCCACGACAAACCAGAACGCGGCTTCCATGATTCGTTTAAATTGCGGTGTCATGAGGAAAGCATACCCTAATCGCGCATCCCTCCCGCGGCTCCGCAGCTCACGCCCGAAACGCTCCCGGCTTGATCCCGAGCTGGTCGAGCTTGGACTGCAGCGTGGTGCGTTTCAAACCCAGGCGCGCGGCTGCTCCGTCGGGTCCTCCTAGCCGGCCGCCGCACTCCCGGAGAGCGCGCAGGATGCGTTCGCGCTCCTTATCACGGAGATTGACGTTCTCGCCATCATCTCCTTCGTGAGACGCTTTTTCCAATTCGGACAGCGGCGACTGCAGCACGGAGCCCGGAGTCAGAATGACCGAGCGCTCGATGAAGTTCTCCAGTTCACGGATGTTGCCTGGCCAATCCCACCGCACCAGCGTTTCCATGGTTCTTGACGGAATGCTGGCGATCGACTTTTTCATTTTGCTCGCGAACTTGCGGACGAAGTGCTCGACCAGTGGCCGGATATCTTCCCGCCGCTCCCGCAACGGCGGGATGTAGATAGGAAACACATTCAGGCGGTAATACAAGTCGCTGCGAAACTCGTGCGCCTTCACACTCTGCGGCAGATCCCGGTTGGTCGCCGCCAGCAGCCGAAAATTCACTTTCAACGTCTGTGTCCCGCCCAGCCGTTCGAACTCCATATCCTGCAGCACGCGCAGCAGCTTGGGCTGAAGGTTCAGCGGAACTTCTCCAATTTCATCCAGAAAAAGCGTGCCCCGGTCCGCCAGCTCCAGGCGTCCGAGCTTTCTCGCAACCGCGCCGGTGAAGGCTCCTTTCTCGTGGCCAAATAATTCACTCTCGAGCAGGCCTGAGGGGATGGCGGCGCAATTCAGCTTGATGAAACTATTGCCGTCCCGCCGGCTCATGCGGTGCAGAGCGCGCGCCACCAACTCCTTGCCAGTGCCGGTTTCGCCCAGCAGCAATACCGTAGCATCGCTGGGCGCGACCTTGGCCACCTTCGCCATCACCTCTTTCAAGGCACTGCTGCGCCCGATAATTTCTCCGAACCCGAGTTCGGTGTCGATGGCTTCTTCGAGGTAAAGTTTTTCTTCGGACAACTTCTCCTTGGCCAGCCGAAGTTCTTCCGACACTTTCTGCAACTGGGATACATTCTGGCGCAGCGCTTCCTCCGCCCGCTTCCGTTCGCTCACATCCCGAACGATGCAGACGATTCGATCCACGCCGGCAGTGCCTTCGATGGGAAAATACGTCAACAACAAGTCTTTCTCACCAAGCTTCGGATAGATGTACTTCGTTTCGTACTGCACAACTCTGCCCTGGAAGCATTCATCCATTTTCTGCTTGACCAGCTTAATCGTCTGCTCTGACGCCCCTTCCGAGGTCAGTTGCTCGTCGAACGAGCGCCCGATAAGCTCCTCCCCCTCCAACCCACGGTAACTCAAGACCGCTCGATTGGCGATCACGTAACGGTAATCGCGGTCGATCACCACGATCATCTCCTCTAAACCCTCGACCACTCTCTCGTACTCCCGCAATCGTGCCTCGGCTTGCTTGCGCTCCGTGAGGTTGCGGACGACACTTACGACATACTCGCGCTCTAACTGAACCCGCCTCAGGCTGACTTCCGCGGGAAAAGTCGAGCCGTCCTTTCGCCGGTGCACGCTTTCCATCACGAACGATCCCGATTCTCCCAACTTCTCCTTAATCTTCTCCACCGAAGACGCGGTAATCGCAGGATTAATGTCGAAGACTCTCAGCGATAAAAGTTCCTCGCGGCTGTAGCCAAGCTCGGAACAGGCTGTCTCATTGACATCAAGAAAGTGGAGCGTTTCCGGATCCACTACTTCAACGGCATCGGTGCATTGGTCCACGAGAGTGCGGAACAACTTCAGCTCCCGGATCGTGCGCTCGCCTTCGTCCACTTTGTCACGCAGATTCTGGCTGGCCTCGCGTGCCAGCTTCTCGGCATCTTTTTGCTCGGTAACGTCGTGCGCCAGACCTCGCACGATGGGAGTTTCCACATCTTCGCTGCGCAGCGTGTTGTGATATTCCCAGATTCTGCGCTCGCCTGACCGTGTCATGACGGCCAACAATCCATGCGCCTCACCTACGCGCTCGATCTGGCTAAGATAGGCATCAAATTGAGAGCGGAAGTCCGGAGCAATCAACTCCCGCATGGGAATCTGCAGAATTTCTTCAACGCTGTATCCGAGCATGCGCGCGGGGGCGGGATTCACCGACAGGAGCCGGCCTTCAAGATCGTGAACGCACAGCAGATCCTGACTGTGCTCGACCAGATCCTGATACCAGTCTTCATTTTCTTGAAGAGCCCGCCGGATGGAATCCGATTGGACCGGCCCTGCTTCAGGAACGCGACGTTTCTCTGGCCCAGGGTGCACATCCATAACTGAGTCCCCTGCGGACCTGGAAAAAAATGTGAAATTACTTGCGTGGATTCTACGTCTGGCAGAGTTCTGCCAGACGGATGGAAGGCACGCCCAACGGGGCCCTTGACGCAACCCAAGTCCGATTGCGGCGCAGTCTATCAGATGGACGCTCGAATCGCGGAATAAATAATCCATAAAGATTTCATAAAGACTCGTCGGTCGGGCCATTTCGGGCTCGAGGCTTTGCACCTGAGGTACGTTTGACCCCCGCCTGCCGCGAAGCTAAACTCGCTCGTGGAGTTCCTATGAAACGAGTCGCTTACCTCTTGCTCTTCTTCTCGCTCATCACATTTGTTTCCGTGGCCGATGATGACAAAGAACACCACCATGAAGACCTGATGGCCTCGCAGTTGGGCACCGTCTCTTTTCCGGTGTCGTGCGCCGCATCCGTACAGAAGCCCTTCGAGCGCGGCATCGCCCTGCTCCACTCCTTCTGGTACGAAGAGGCGGAAAAAGAATTCATGAAGATTTCCACGGACGATCCGCACTGCGCCATGGCTCATTGGGGCGTAGCCATGAGCTTGTGGCATCAACTCTGGAACAATCCGGATGCAAAGGTTATTGAGCACGGTCTCGACGAAGTTCATAAGGCGGAAAACACCACTAGCCCCACGACCCCGCGCGAGCAGGCCTACATCTCAGCCATCACTGCTTTTTATAGCGATTCCAAAACACTGAATCACGATGCTCGCGCCAAGGCATACTCCGACGCGATGAAGAAAGTCTACGACGCTTATCCCGATGACCACGAAGCCGCCGCATTCTACGCGCTCTCCCTGCTGGCTTCCGAACCCCACGACGATGCCACCTTCGCCAATCGCAGGCAAGCTGCGGCGATCCTCGAAAAACTATTTGCGATCGAGCCCGACCATCCCGGCGTGGCTCACTATCTGATCCACGCCTACGACAAGCCGCAACTCGCGCAACTTGGCTTGCCCGCTGCCCGCCGCTACGCGCAGATCGCTCCCGCGGCTCCGCACGCTCTGCACATGCCTTCGCACATCTTCGCCCGCGTCGGCCTGTGGCAAGACGACATCAATTCCAACCTCGCCTCCGTCGCCGCCACCCGCAAAACCGCTGCCATGGGCATGGGCGGCGAAGGCCACCAGTTTCACGCCATGGATTTTCTTTTCTACGCCTACATGCAGAGCGGACGCGACGCCGACGCCAAAGCGCTGATCGAGGAGATCCGCGCCATGCCCAACAAGAAAGACGATATGTATGGAGCAGGCTACGATCCGCATGCCGCAGCCCTGGCGCACCTGAGTGCGCTCTATCCGATAGAGATGCACGACTGGTCAAGCGCAGCAGCGCTGCCTCCAGCCGAGGTTGCGGGTACGTCCGAGGAATCGGTGATCTACTGGGCTCGTGCCATCGGCTCGGCGCATCTCCGCAAGCCGGAAGACGTGCGCAAGGATATTTCTGCGATTGAGAATCTTCACAAAACACTGGCCGCCGAAAAATCACGATTTGCCGACTCCGTCGAAGACGATCGCAAAGAAGCCCAAGCTTGGCTGGCCTTCGCCGAAGGCAAAGATGACGATGCCGTCGAGGCGCTGCGCACGATCGCTGACAAGGAAGATTCCCTAGGCGACGAACCGGAAGGCATCCCAGCCCGCGAAATGATCGCCGATATCCTGCTCGAGGCCAAGCGTCCACAGCAGGCGCTCACCGAGTATCAGACCGACTTGAAACTCCATCCCAACCGCTTCGATGGACTCTACGGCGCAGCCCGCGCCGCCGAAGCCGCCGGCAAGCAGACCGACGCGACGGAATACTACGCCCTGCTACTGAAAGTCTGCGACGGCTCAAACTCCACCAGGCCGGAGCTCACCCGCGCCAGGCAATTAGTGGCACAAAAGTAGTTGTGTCGCGGCAAGGACAGCCGTACCGCCCGCAGCCTGCCCTGAGCGAAGCCGGAGCGTCCCGCTGGCTTTTGGAACATTGCTACCGCCGAAACAATTCCATCCGCACCACCAGCGCCGTCATCATCCCCACCGCTCCCAGCAGCGCGTTGTACTCACGATGCTTCAAATACAAATCCCACGAAAATCCGGCCGAAGCTTTCTCATCATCCGAACGCCGAGCAACCCGCGGCAACATCCGCGGCACCCGCCGCGCATACTCCTCAAACTCCGGAAACGTCCTCCGCAGAAACGCCTCTTCATCGCGGATCACCGGCAGATAAATAGCGACAAGCATCACGACAAGGACCACGCCCACCCACCAACTTCGCGCGGCGACGCAGAATCCCAACCCCATCAGGAGCGATCCCAAATACAGCGGATTGCGCGTGTAAGCATAAGGACCGGAAGTAGCCAGCGACTCATTCTTGCGCACATGCCCCGAAGCCAACGCACGAATCAACAGTCCCGGCGCCACCACAACCGCACCCAGCATCATCGATCGCCACGAAGGCCGCGCCAACCAGAAATAAAACACGGCAAACAGAAATCCCAGCGGCACTCGAACCCGCCGCGCGATTTGTGACCACTCAGCCATGCGTTTAATCTACGTAGCGCCGCCGTCCAGCATCTTATTAGCTGCCGCCACCACCGCCTCGCTCCCAATCGCCAACATTCCCTCATCTGCCGCCGCCCGTCGCGCGTGCGAAGTAACGCTCTCCGGACTGCGCAACACAACACTCCGCGTCCCATAAGGCCCGTTGCGCGCCGGATCCGTGGGTCCAAAAATCGCCACCACCGGAATTCGCAACGCCGCCGCCAGATGCAGCGGCCCCGTGTCGCCGCCAATAAACAAACGCGCGCGGCGAGTCAGTGCGATCAGTTCGGTGACGTTACAACTCATCGCCCGAGCCGCGCCGCCGCTGGCAGCTTCCGCGGCGCGGACCAACTCTTCTTCGCCCGGACCATAGTTGAGGATCGACCGCACCCCCCGATCCGCCAGCTCGCGCGCCACTTCGCCATACCGTTCCGCCGGCCATCGCTTCGCGCCCCACCCCGCCCCGGGATTGAGAATCGCAAAGTCCTCCAGCCCGTATTCCGCAAGCCGCTGTCCGATACACGCATCAGCCTGAAGGTCGAAAGGAAAGTCGCGAGAAACGTCTGGTGCTGGGATTTTCTCTGTCTGCTCCAACAGCCCCGCAACAACCGAAATATTCTGCTCAATCGACATGCCGGCCGCGCGCAACCACCTTCCGCGTATACCACAAGCTGGCCGGAGACTCTCGCGGCTCCGCAGCACCATATACAACGCGCGCCCCTGACAACCGCGCCAGCACCGCCGACCGCATCGCTCCCTGCAAATCTACCGCGGCATCGTAGTGCGAATCACGAACATCATTCCAAACTGTTGCTGACACGCTGCACAGTGGCAATTGAAAACGGAGACTTCCCCCAAGCCTTCAGGTTCACGGCATGCACTTCATCCACCAGCGGCCGCAGCGAGACCGCGGCCCACGCCGCGGCAGATCCCGGCGCACACAGCAACTCCGCCCAGCGCTCTTCAATCAGCCAGCCGATGTGTGCCTTCGGAAATGCCTCTCGCAAAGCATGAACCGCGGGCAGCGTATGGATCACGTCTCCCATGGCGCTGAGCCGCACGATCAGTAGGCGTTCTGGCTTTTCTCGCGGAAGTATTGATCGATTGACTGTACTTGCCGGCCCGAAACTCACGGCTCGCCCCAGCCGCGACCGGATAATCTCACTGGTGGAATGATCCTTAGCATCTCCAACGATCTCCACCCGCCCGCCATATTCGCACCACCGCGTCACGCTCGGGAACAGACTCCACCGTGTAGTCTGTTCCCTTGGCCTGAATGTCCGGACGAATCTCGCGAATAAGCGCACGCACATCAAGCTCGGAAAAAATCACAACCGCATCCACGTCAGCCGAGCGCTGCCACAATTTCCGCGCGCTCCTCCGCCGGCATCACCGGGCGGCCCGTCGCCCTTCAGCGCACGCACCGATTCGTCCGAATTGATAGCCACAACAAGCTTCCCGCCCAACTCCTTCGCGCCACGCAAATAGCGCACATGGCCCACATGCAGCAAATCAAAATTGCCGTTGGCCAGAATAATGCGCTCACCCGGCGCGCCGCCACTGCTCCACGCGATCATGTAGCTCCTGCGGCTCCGATCTCACGTCATATCTTATACTAAGGCCTTGCTCCTTCCTATCCCATGTGAAGCTCGTTAATGCGTTCTAATGCGCCCTCGTCTCCGGCGGTGCCTGCTCGATCGCGCGCAACAGTTCTTCACGAGAAACCGTGGCCGTTCCCCGCTTCATCACGACAATTCCGCCAGCATAGTTGGCCAACTGTGCCGCCTCTTCTGTGCTTGCCCCGGCGGCCAGCGCTGCGCTGAACGCTGCAATCACGGTGTCGCCTGCTCCCGTCACATCGGCCACTTCGTCCGAACCAAAAATCGGAATGTCCACCGGCGCGTGCCCCTGATCAAACGCAACCATGCCGTCGCGTCCGCGCGTAATCACCAGCGACTGCAGCTTCATCCGTTCCATCATTTCTTTCCCGCCCGCGTCAGCTTCGCCCAGTCCTGCCCGATGCGAATACCCAGCGCAGCTTCCACCTCAGGCTCATTTGGAGTCGCCGCCGTCGCGCCGGAATACTCCAGCAGCCGGTAGCGCGAATCCACGATCAAAGGCACCAACACAACTCTTCGCCGTCCCGCCTGCCGCAACGCATTCACGATCGCCGGACTCGCCGACCCATACCCGTAATCGGAAACCAGCAACGCATCCGAAGCGCGCAAATATTCCCGCGCCGCCAGAAATAACTCGCGCGTCAAATGCCGGTTCGGAGGATTCTCCGGCTCGCGATCCACGCGCACCACCTGCTGCCGCGTATTGTGCGTCATCCCCGCGAGAATGCGCGTTTTTGTCACAGTCGTATAACTCTTGTCCTTCAGCACGCCACTCACCGGAATGCGCTTGTGGCGGAAAAACTTCAGCAGCATTCGTCCCGCTTCATCGTCGCCGATGGCACCCACCGGAAGCACGTTCACTCCCAGATCAGCCAGATTATTGACCGCGTTCGCGCCGCCGCCCGGCACCACCGTGCGCTCCCGATGTTTCAGGATCAGCACCGGCGCCTCGCGCGACACGCGCGAGATTTCCCCAAACACAAATTCATCGGCCACCAGATCCCCTAGCACCGTAATCGTGACCTTGGGAAATGCCTCAACGATCTTCTGCAGCCGGTCGACTTCCTTCAAATGCTTGGTCATCAATTGAAAAAGTTGGTCAGTGTCCAGTGGTCAGTAAATCCAAGTGAACTGCTGACCACTGACCACTGCCGCTCTGCCCCCGCATTTTCTCACGAGCGACCGCCGCCGCTCCTCAATCACCCGCAGCATGGTATCCACAGCGTTAGCCGCGTCAGCAAGTTCCATCTTCACCGGCACAACCGCCAGCGGCGCCAGCGCGGCCAGATATCCACCGAGATTCACTGCATCTTTTTCCGTAGTGACGAAGCCGCCAGCTTCGCTGCGCTGCCGAAGTTCTAGCAAATCGCGCACATCTTTCTCAGTGTACGCATGATGATCGCGAAAGAACGCCTGCGCCACAGCCTCAATCCCCGCAGCCCGCAACTGCAGCAGAAAATTCTGCGGCCGCGCAATCCCGCAAAACACAACCGGCCGCGGCGGAATATTCTCGTGTAACAATCCCCCGCCGCACCCGCCAAACCGCCTTATCCGCCAGCGGAAACGATTCCGCCGAGGCCCCACTAGCCAACACCACAGCATCGGCCCGCCATAGCGAAGACAAAGGCTCCCGCAGTCGACCACCAGGAAGCAACCGATCCCGCGCATCCTCCGGCGTCACCAGCACGATATCGAAATCGCGCGCCAATCCGCGATGTTGAAATCCATCATCCAGCAAATGAATTTGCGCGCCGAATCGCGCCTCGGCAAACAATCCTGCCTCATAACGATCTTCCCCCACCACCACCGGCGCTTGCAGCCGTCTCGCAATCAGCAACGGCTCATCGCCGAAATCCCGCGGCAGCCCGCCCGGATCCACCAGCAGCACGCCGCGAGTCGTGCGTCCATAACCGCGCGAAAGCACATCGAAGCGAATTCCCCGTGCCTGCAACAGCTCACCCAACAGAATAACGAACGGAGTTTTCCCCGACCTCCCGTCGAAAGATTTCCCACGCTGATAACAGGTCCCTGCAGCGACCGCGAACGCAACCATCCGCGGTCGTAGAGCGCATTACGCGCTCCCGACCACACCGCCGTAAATAGCCGATAGCGGATTCAAGTTCATGGCCGCGCCAGCAACTCCTCGCAGTGCGTCGAGCCGTCCGCCGCGTGGCTCCAATCTGCGAGTCGCATGGTCTCGGCGGCGCGCCGACCCAAAGCGCTTCGCTCCGCATCGTTAGCCAGCAACTCCAGCAACACCAGCGGCAACTCCGCCGGACCAACAATCCTCACCGCATTCCGGCTTTGAAACAAGCTCACGATGTCGCGGAAATTTTCCGTATGATTGCCCACCACCGTGGCCACGCCATGCTGTGCCGGCTCAATAATGTTGTGCCCGCCCCGCGGCACCAGACTCCCACCCACAAATGCAATGTCAGCGAGCGCATACAACGCCGCCAGCTCTCCAATCGTATCCAGCAAAAACACTCCACCAGCCAAAGGCTCTCCATTCCACAGAGATCGCCTGCGGAAGCGAATCGACATCTGCTCCAGCAGCGCGGCCACAGCGGGAAAGCGCTCCGGATGCCGCGGCGCCAGAATCATCACCGCCCGCGGATACTGCACCCGCAGATTCTCAAACGCTTTCAGCAGCAACGGCTCTTCTCCTTCCACAGTGCTGCCACAAACCAGCACCGGGCCAGCGCCGCTTGCCACAATCGATTACGCAAGCTCTCAACAATCGCCGGCGGAGCCGGCGCAGGAATATCGAACTTCAGATTCCCCGTAACGCGCACACGTTCCGGCGGCGCCCCAATATCCTGCAGCCGCGCGGCATCCTCAGGCGTCTGTGCCAGAAACAAATCCACATTCGCCAGCAGCCTTCGCAGCAATCCACGAAATCGTCGGTAATCCGGCCACGACCGGTCTGAGATTCGAGCATTCACCACCGCAACCTGCGCGCGCCGCCGGCATGCGCCAGCCGCAGAAAGTTCGGCCAGAACTCGGTCTCCGCTACCACGACCATTTGCGGCCGCAACGCCCGCAGGTAAGGACGAATCGCGAACGCGAAATCCATCGGGAAATAAAACACGTTCGCCTCGCCAAAGCGTTTGCGCGCCAGCGCCTGCCCAGTATCGGTGGTCGTGGAAATAAAATCTGATACCGAGGAAAACGCCGCTGAAGTTCCTCCACCAAACCAGCAACCGCCAGCACTTCGCCGACCGAAACCGCGTGAACCCAAATCACCGGCTCCCGCTCTCCCGGCAACCGAAGCCGCGCCGGAACCCTCCCCAGCCTCTCCGCAAATCCCTTGCGGTACTTGCCATGGCGCGCCATCTGGTAGAGCCAGTAGGGCAGGCTCGCCAACATCCCAACGCCCAGCGCCACGCTGTAAAGAAAGCTGTAGAGAGAAGAGATCAAGTCCAGCCATTCTAAACAAACTCTGGCGCCGGAAGTCTTCCCGCGTGATTGAATTTCGGAAGACCACAACCGCGTAGCGCTTGCCAGCTCTATAATCGGAAGCATGCAGTCCAGCTGAAGCTGTGGTTCCCGTCCTGTTGTGTTTGTCCTATGCGCAGTCGCCGGATTCGCCTTCACCTCGGCCGCCAAGGATTTCGTCAAGCCCGCAGCCCAACCCGCCAAAACCTATCCTGCCCACGACGATCACACCGACGAGAAAGTCGCCATCGCCGCCGACCCCTACGATACTCCCGATAAGGCAAAAATATTCTCCATGAACTTTCACGAGCACGGACTCCTCCCCATCTTCTTCATCGTCACCAATGACGGCGACCAGCCCATCTCCATCGCCAATATGCAGGTCGACTCTGACCACGGCCGACCGCGCCAAGCTCACGCCAGTTTCGCCCGAAGATATCTACCGCCGCCTCACCAATCCCCAGGCCAACACCAATCCTCCGGAACCGCTTCCCATCCCGCACAAAAAAGTGAAAGGCACGATCAGCAAGAAAGAAAGCGACGAAGATCGATTCCTCCCAATTCGCCGCCAAAGCCGTCGAACCCCACACCACGCAATCCGGATTTTTCTTCTTCGATGTGGAAGACATCAACGCGCCCCTCGCCGGCGCGCACATCTACGTAACCGGCGTCAACGACGCCAAAGGCACTGAATTGATGTACTTCGAGCTGCCGCTGGACAAATACCTGAACCCACCGCAGAAGACGAACTAAACAGGTTTGACAGGCAATGATTGGGAAGGGCATCATGCGGGCGGCC
The DNA here is from genome assembly GCA_963841125.1 of uncultured Acidobacteriaceae bacterium. Classification (GTDB taxonomy): domain Bacteria; phylum Acidobacteriota; class Terriglobia; order Terriglobales; family Acidobacteriaceae; genus Sulfotelmatobacter. The sequence continues at coordinate 249,501 of CAWJBH010000002.1, read as the reverse complement.
AACTGGCACCCCGGAGCTATTTACATCGGCGCGAATCGTGTCACGATATAAGTTTCACCTGTCATGTGGTACGCCAGTTGATTCGATGCGGTTGGACGTTTTGCATCGAGGCGGCAGAGGAGAACACGATGCTGGACAACAAGAAGAAGAGCTGGATTTTCTGGGCCGTGTTGCCCAGCCTCATAGTGGGTTTGATGGGGACGGCTCATGCTTCCGCGTCGAAAGGAGCGCAGGATAACCTGAATGCGTTGTTGCTGGGCAAAGATGTAAGAGCGCTGGTGGATCTACCGGCCTATAAGGATGGAGTGGACGTGTACTACCTGCCGCTATCGAACAAGCGCACCGACAATCGTGGAGTCGATTTGGCCGAGATGACCAAGTGGCTCAAGGCGAAGGGAGTGGGCGTGGAGCGCGACGAGTGGGTGACCATTACGAATGTGAAGATCGACAACGACAAGATCGAGATCCATCTGGAAGGTGGCGGCGAGGGACGGCGGGGCAGCAATCACGCCAACAAAGTTGGCGCGACCTACAAACGGGCTGGAGGCTCGCGGCTGAATCTGAAGTATCAGAAAGATCTCACCGACACCGACATCGCTCCCGAAAACATTCTGAGGTTCATGTCCAGATTGCTGGACGTGAGCCGCATCGAGCTGACGCTCCGGGAGAAGGACATGCCGCCGGAACTTCGCGCCGCCATCGACACCCACACCGTGGTGGAAAATATGACCTACGAAATGGTGCTGATGAGCTTCGGCGATCCCGACCAGAAGAAAGTGGATGACGTTGATTCGGAGAATCTACGCGAGACCTGGTTCTACCTGAAGAGCGGACACAGGTGGGTGGTGCACTTCGAGAATGGAAAAGTGGTGAAGACGCAGGTGTTTTGAGACGGACGGTTCCGGAGGAGATATTGTGCTGAATGTTCCAACCGGAACATTCGTGCTGAGTGTTCCAACTGGAACATTTTGTGCATGCATTGCCGTACGGCTAGTATAGTATGTACATTGCAATCCAAGTAATGGGAGATGGGGGATTTAGCTCAGCCGGCCTGCCCCCTGCCCTAATCTGCGCCGGATCGACTGCGATTTCCTGAGCCGAGGGCGCGAAGACAGGCTCTGTCTAACCTCTAATCGGTGGTCGCCGTTCGCTGCCGCTATAATCACCCGTATGCCGACCTCCGTGGACGCCTCCATCACTGCTCAGACAGCTTATGAGCCGGTCATCGGGCTCGAGGTTCACGTTCAGCTTCTGACGGCTTCGAAGATCTTTTGCTCTTGTTCGACGCGCTTTGGGGCTGCGCCTAACACGAATGTTTGCCCGGTGTGCCTGGGGATGCCGGGGGCTTTGCCGGTGCTGAATCGGAAGGCGGTGGAGTTTGCTACTTTGGCGGCTATGGCTTTGAATTGCCGCATCAATGAGACTTCAATCTTCGCACGGAAGAATTACTTTTATCCTGATCTGCCTAAGGGCTACCAGATTTCGCAGTATGACAAGCCTTTGGCTGAACATGGTTACATCGAAGTCGAAGTCCAAATCCTAACCACCGAGGGCACAGGGGACCACAGGGTAAAGCAAATCGGGATTACTCGCTTGCATCTTGAAGAGGATGCTGGCAAGAGTTTGCACGAGGGCTTTCCTGATTCGGACGAAAAGACGGCCATCGATCTCAATCGTACTGGCGTTCCCTTAATCGAGATCGTTAGCGAGCCCGACCTTGCCACGCCTGACGAGGCTTACGAATACCTGATGCGGCTGAAAGAGATCATCCTTTATACCGGGGTCAGCGACTGCAATATGGAGGAGGGTTCGCTGCGTTGCGATGCTAACGTCAGCGTGCGGCGGCGTGGTCAGAAAGAATTGGGAACGAAGACTGAAATCAAGAATGTGAACTCATTCCGCTTCATTCGCGAGGCACTCGTATACGAGATTGCGCGGCAGATTGAGGTGATCGACGGCGGCGGTAAGATCACGCAGGAGACTCGGCTTTACAACTCAAACGAAGGCAAGACCTACAGCATGCGGTCGAAAGAACAGGCGCATGACTACCGGTATTTTCCGGAGCCTGATCTGCTGCCATTAGTCGTAGATGACGAGTGGAAGACTGAGATCACAAAGACCCTGCCGGAGTTGCCGCAATCGCGCCGAGCGCGTCTGGTGAGGGAATATGGCATCACCGAATACGACGCGCAGGTATTGACGGTTTCGAAAGCGCTTGCCGATCAGTTTGAGGACGCGGCGAAGGCGGCGAAGAATCCGAAGCGCGTGGCGAACCTGGTGCAGGGGGAACTGATGGGCCGGCTCAACGCCAGCGGCGTTCCGATTGAGCGTTCTCCGATCTCGATGAAGGGCGTGGCGGAATCCGCCGATCTGGTGGAGAGCGGCGCCATCTCCGGCAAGATGCTCAAGGAGTTTTACGATCTCTGTTTCGAGCGCAACAAAGACTTTTCAGATGTGTACGACGCGGAAGGCCGCCCACAGCAATCTTCGGACACCTCCGTGCTGGAAAAGATCATTGACGAAATCGTTGCCGCGAATCCGAAACAAGTCGAACAATATCGCGCCGGCAAGAAGACCGTGATCGGATTTTTTGTCGGGCAGGCGATGAAGGCTTCCAAAGGGCAGGCCAATCCGCAGGTGGTAAATGAGTTGCTTAACAAGAAGCTGGAGTAGTGGATCAGTGTCCGAATTTGCGCAGGTTGCCGCATAGGTGGCGCCGGCCAGTGAAGTCGCGCCTACCGAGCTGGAGTGAGATGTGCATGCTCAGTGAACCGAAGTAATCTGCTCTCTTGCCCCGTTCTCGATACGATGAGTTGAGCCTTTCTGCCTGGGCTGACCGTTAGAGAGCTTTCATGAAAAGCAAGCTCGACCGCATCATTAGCATTGCGACGCTGGGGGCATTGCTCGTGGCCATTTTTCTGCTGGTGAAAAGGCCAACGCCGGTGGCGCAGCCAGCACCGGTTCCGGCGGCGGTGAACTCCCAATCATCCAGCGGACAATCGCTCGGCCAGAAAGTAGACGAGATCCAGCCGGCTGTGACGCAAGGTCAGCCAGTTCAGTCGTCACAGACGGGCGGCGGATATTCCGCTGTGGCGCCGCAACCCACGCAGAATGCATCAGCGCCACAGAACGCGAAAGCTGAAGCCCGCATCAACTCCGACGCGGTTAACGCCGCAGTCAACAAATTGCTGGGCGCGGGTGGGGCGGGGCTGACTCCGGACACGAACGTCGGCGACGCAGCGCCAACTATCAAAGATCAGAAGGTCACGTACGATGGAGATACGGTTCACGGACAGTTTCTGACAGAGATTGCTGGGAAGGACGTTTGGATCACAATTTCCGGGCATATGGGACAGAAGGACGGATATGCCACGTTCGATCCCACGGAGTTCAAGGTTGGAGACGTAGACGTGCCCATATCGCTGGTGAATCCTGCGCTGCAGAGGAAGCTGGCGGAGGAACGAGATCGTCTCAAGGTTGCGGAGCCTGCGAAGTAGAAGACGCCGGCACACGGTTCTCTGCGGCTACCTTTGCGTACCATCTTCCTGATTCTTTGATCGTGCGCTGCTGCGTTTTGAAATCTACGTAGGCCAGGCCGAAGCGCTGGCTGAAACCTTCGGCCCACTCGAAATTGTCGAGCAGAGTCCAGGCATGATAGCTGCGGACGTCCGCGCCGTCGGCGATGGCGCGGGCGACTGCCTGTAAATATTGCCGGTGATAATCGATGCGGCGAGCATCGTGAATCGCGCCGCTCGCGTCGGGGCCATCGTTGTAGGCACAGCCACTTTCCGTAATCTCAATCTGTGGCCGGCTGAAGTCGCGGCTGATGCGCATGATGATGTCATACATGGCCTGCGGCCAAACCTCCCAGCCTATGCCGGTTTTCGGCCCCTGTTGGCCGCCGGTCATTTTCACCGGGAACAGCCATTGCTGCGCGTGAGAGAGCCGCTCCACGGTGCTGGGCGACGATGCGATGGTGCGGTAGTAAAGATTGATGCCGATGAAATCGAGCGGCGCGCGCATTTTATCGAGGTCGCCCGACTTGATGCGCATGATGGTTTCCGGAAGAAACGCGAGCGCATCCGGATATCGTCCTTTCAGCGCCGGTTCCAGAAACCAGAGGTTGGTGACGGCGTGAGCCCGTTCGGCGGCAAGCCTGTCCGGTTCTGAATCGGATGCGGGTTCACAGGCTGACATGCTGAATGCGGTTCCCACGCGCGCCGCGGGATGAGTTGCCTTCAATGCTCGAAAGCCCGCGCCCTGGGCCAGATTCACGGTGTGCGAGGCGCGGAGGAAATCGAGGAGGCTTCTGCGTCCGGGAGCGTGCTTGCCTTCGAGATAACCCAGGTCGATGAAGGCCGTGGGTTCGTTGAACAGCATCCAGTCGGAAACGCGATCGCCTAGAGCGCGAGTGACCACATCCACGTAGTCGGCAAAACGAGAAGCCGTATCGCGATTGGGCCACCCCCCGGCATCTTCCAGAGCCTGCGGCAGGTCCCAGTGATAGAGGGTGACGAATGGGCGGATTCGGGCTTCCAGCAAGGCATCGACGAGGCGGCTGTAGTAATCGACGCCCCTGGGAGTTGCCGGACCGGCGCCGGCGGGCTGAATGCGCGGCCACGAAATCGAAAAGCGGTAGCTGTTTAGATTCATCGCGCGCAGGAGCGCGATGTCTTCCTGCCAACGATGATAGGAATCGCAGGCTATGTCGCCGGTGTCGCCATTTTTGATTTTGCCGGGAGTGTGCGAGAAACGGTCCCAGATCGATTCGCCCTTGCCGTCTTCATTCCATGCGCCTTCGATCTGATAGGCGGCGGTGGCCGCGCCCCAGAAGAAATTCCTGGGGAAAGAAATCCCGGAAGGAGCGTCGAACTTTTTGGGGAAACTGGCAGGAGCCATGGAATTCCCCGTCAGCGCCGCATCTGAGGACGCACTACATCCTGAAAACAGAGCGGCCGGCAGCGCGGCAAGGGCACTGGCAGACAATGCGGAGTGGATGAATTCGCGGCGAGACCAGCGCACAGTAGAATGCAGCTCCTTCAACAATGATACGCGAGAGCATTCATAGTGCTGGATGAGCTTCCCGGTCTCTCCGCGTGATGGCCGTCGATTTCATTATGGCCGCGGGCAGGGCATTTAATCGAATGAGCGGTCTGCGCACATGAGGCCAGCGCGAGATTGTAACGCCTTCAGGATCGGCATGCCGATTGCAAAAGACTCGAGGGTGTGCTGGTGACAATGATGAAGAAGCTGCCTCGCTTCGCTCGGCGGACAGCCGAGGCGGTGTCTCCACATGAGCATCTCGGTCCAGAGTGCTGGTGGTTGTGGCCGTTCGGCTGATCCTTCGCTCAGGGATTTGTAGAGTCGATCCCTTGCCGGTCAGGGCGTCTAAGCTCACCTCAAGTCGGCTAAGTCCTCCTGTAACTGCGCCATGTTGAAGCCGTTGGGCGTGACGGGCTGACCGCCTTTCGGCTTGAGAAAGTCAGGGCTGAGAATGGCGTAGGCTTCATCGCAGTAAGCCGCCCAGAAACCCCAGGTCATGGTTTGCAGCGCGCCCCAGGTGACGACGGTGAGACTGCGGGAATCGTAAGCGACCACGGGGACGGCGTGTCCGCCCCAGGAACCGGGGGCGCCGTCGCCTTTCGTGCCTAGCGGAGTGACGGACCAAGGCTGGTGATTCTGGGTTTGCGCCTGGGCGGTCTTGGGCAACGCCAGTCCGATGTAGCAACCGCCGAAGATCCAGGTGCCATCCATGACATGGGTGTGGTTGGAAGGTTCGAGAGCGACGAAAGCCTGAATCTTATGACCGGCGATTCCGGTCTGCCGCCAGTAGTTGAGTACGTCGATTTCCTGGGCGCCGTTGTCATTGGCTCCAGTCTTGGGGTTGTAGCCGGTGATAGCGGAATAGGCAGCTACGATTTGCGCGTCGGACGGCGCGAATGTTTTGGATTGAGCGTTGGCGGTCCATTCCATCATGAGGTGGCCGGCGGCGGCGCAGGTGCAGTCGCCGATCTGAGCGTTGTCCATCATTCCCCAGGGAACTTTCACTTTGGCGGTCAGACTAAGGCTGGGAGGCGGAGCGGGCAGGGCGGCCGTGACGTAACTGGCGAACAGAAGAGTTCGCGGGTCGTGGCGCGGCGGCTGTTTACCGAGCTTCAGCTTAAGCGGATCAATTCTGGTTGGGTCGGACTTTACGGTGACGCTCTTGTGTGCGTTCATGGGATCGGTGACGAGCACCTTTACGGACATGGCTGTGGTCCTTTCTGTTTAGAAATAATGCGTGACACTACAAGATCCGCGAGGATCCCGGTGCAGTTGAAAATCTCAGCCAAACATATGGGAGGGGAAGACGCGCCGCGAATAATAAAACGCCGGAGGTGCGGTTGCAACGTAGAAATCGCACTTGTTACGAAAAACGAACTAGACCCCGAAAGCAGGGACTAGGATGACTCTGGAGGTCAAGAGATGAGCGCAACAGCAACCGGAATTGGAATCACGCATCTGGCCCAGATCGCCATCAACACAAAAGATGTAGACCGTGCGGCGGCGTTCTACCAGGACAGGCTGGGGCTGAAGCTGCTTTTCAAAGCGCCGCCAGGACTCGCATTCTTCGACTGCGGCGGATTGCGGCTGATGCTGTCGGGGGCGGAGAAGCCGGAGTTCGATCATCCCAGCTCGGTTTTGTATTTTGCAGTGTCCGATATTCGGGCGGCGCACGGAAAACTGAAAGAGAGCGGTGTGCACTTCGAGGACGAGCCTCACCTGATCGCGAAAATGCCGGCGCATGACTTGTGGATGACGTTCTTTCGCGACACCGAAGGGAATCTGCTGGCCCTGATGAGCGAAGTAGCGCGGTAAGCTGGCGACTGCAGTTAAGTTAGCCGTAGACCTCAGTGCGCTTTCGAGCCGATTTACGATTGCCAAGTATCCGCTGGGTGATTGAGAATTCGAGTGACAGGCGATGCCGTGTGACGAGCTCGTGACGATCGCGTGTGACTATTTTGCGTGTCTGTTCTGTGAAACAAGCACCTGCACTTTCAGCGTCGGGTTTTGGCAGCGCGTGGTTGGCACTATGCGTGGCGTTCGCGCTGCACATTCTGGATGAAGCGACGACCGGCTTTCTGGCTGTTTACAACCCGACCATGACCATCTTGCGATTGCGCTGGAGCTGGTTCCCCATGCCCACATTCGAGTTTCGCGAATGGCTTCTCGCTCTGATCGTGGCATGCGGGCTGCTGTTCTGCCTGACTCCGGTGGCGGCGCGCGGAATGCGCGGAATGCGGCCGCTGGCGTGGTTTTATGCCATCATCATGTTTCTTAACGGCCTGGGCCACACGCTGTTTACGATTCTGGGACACACGGTAGCTTCGGTGACATTTCCCCGTCCGGCGCCGGGATTTTATTCTTCTCCGATTCTGTTCGTTGCTTCGTTGTGGTTGATGGTCCGGCTGCGCCGTACCGGGCGAGTCGATTTTCAATTGCCAACTGGCTATTGAGCGTGGACAATCAACGGCATGACCAAAAGCGCAAATGATGCAGCCCACGCTCACCGGGCGGGGATCGTTCCGGAGCAGTACTTCCGCTGGCGCGCGGGCGAGATCACGCGTTTGGAAGCCTTTTGCGACGTGATCTTCGGCTTCGCCATCACACTCCTGGTGGTGTCTCTGGAAGTGCCGCACAGCTATGCGGAGCTGATGGCGGACATGCGCGGCTTTCTGCCTTTTGCGGCGTGCTTCGCCCAGTTAGCGATGATCTGGCGTACGCACTACAAATTCTCACGCCGTTATGGACTCGAAGATCCTTACACGGTATTGCTTAATGTAGTTTTGCTTTTCCTGGTGCTGTTCTATGTTTACCCTTTGAAATTTGTTTTCACTCTTTTGTTTTCAGAGATCATGGGCGCCCATGTGAGCGCCGACCTGGGATGGCACGAAGCGTCGGTGCTGATGCGAATCTACGCTGCTGGATTCGCCGCCGTGTTCCTCCTCTTCGTGCTGATGTATGCTCACGCGTATCGACTGCGCCGGGAACTGGGATTGAATCCGGTCGAGGTGTTGGAAACGCGATTTGCAATGCAGGAAAACGGGTTGATGGCGCTGGTCGGCGTCTCGTCGCTTCTGGTGGCATTTAAGAGTCCGGGATGGGCCGGGTGGGTGTATCTTGCCATCGGACCGCTCCTGGGGATACACGGCTCAATTTTCGGCAAACGGGTGCGGGTGCTGGCCGAGAAGCTGCTCCCTTCTCCGTAACATTGGATTTGCCACGTCCGATGGCGGCATGCCGACCTGCTATCATCGTTGGCGGAATGGTAGTGAACACCATGGAAGAGTTGGAAGACGAAGAGCAGCTTCCTTATATTTCCGGTTCAGGAGAAGGACTCATGGATGAAGGTCCAGGTTCGCATGTGAGTGCGCGGCGCAATGAAGACATTGCGCTCGATCTGATGAAGTTCGTCGCGATGACTACGGGATACGGCCGGACTACTTCCTCGGGCGTAGGCTTTCAGGGCACAGGCTCGGCGTCGAAGCCCGAGGAGTATGCAACGCATTTGCTGGAGTTGTACGCCAAGTGCAGAGCTGCAGTGGAGGGGAAGAAGTAAGGAGCTTCTTGTTTCCGTGCGTTAAAGTGGTGACGCTAATGCGATCGAGAATTTTGCTCGCGCTCGCACTTTCTGTGTGGGCCGCCACGCCCGTTGTTTCCCAACTGCCAGAGAAGTCCGGGGTGACACGGGACTATTCGAAGGAAGCCTACGTCATCGAAAAAATTCAGGTACGGATTACAGATGAAGCCGACGGTAGCGGCAGCCGTGAACTCTCCGCCGAGATTAAGGTTCTTGCCGAAGCCGGCGTGAAGGCATTCGCCGTCCTGAATTTTACTTACACAAGCGCAAATGAAGTGGTGGATATCGACTACGTTCGCGTTCGTAAACCAGACGGAGTTGTAGTCAAGACACCGGACTACAACGTTCAGGACATGCCCGCGGAAGTAAGCCGGACCGCTCCACTGTATAGCGACATTCATGAGAAGCACGTTGCCGTCAAAGGCCTCGGCGTGGGAGACGTTCTGGAGTATCTGGTCCGGTTCCGCGTGGTGAAGCCGCAGGTCCCCGGGCAGTTCTGGTACGAGCATTCCTTCTCGAAAGACGCGATCATCAAAGACGAGAAACTGGAGATCAGCGTTCCCGTTGACAAGTACGTCAAAGTGGTCAGCCCCGAGTTTAAGCCCGAGATCAAGGATGAGGGCGCGCGGCGAATCTACCGTTGGACCCACTCGAACCTCGAGGTTCAGGAAAAAGATCCGAACGAAATCCCGCGACGAGTGCCGCCCAATCCTTCGGTGCAGTTGACGACGTTTGCGGACTGGGAAGATGTGGGGCGCTGGTATGGGAGCCTGCAAAAAGATCCGCTCGAGGTAACCCCAGCGATTCAGGCGAAGGCCGCCGAGTTGACCAAAGGGCTGAAAACGGACAACGAGAAGATACGAGCCATCTACAATTTTGTTGCGCTGAGATTTCACTACATCGGTCTCGATTTCGGTATCGGACGTTATCAGCCCCACGCCGCCGACGATGTTCTGGGCAATGGTTATGGCGACTGCAAAGACAAGCACACACTGATGGCGGCGCTGTTAAAGGCGTCGGGCTACGATGCCTGGCCCGCGCTTATTCACAGCCAACGGAAGCTGGATCCGGACGTTCCATCACTCGCCCAGTTCAATCACGTGATCACGGTGGTACCGATCGGCAACCAGTTGATCTGGCTGGACACGACGCCGGAGGTGGCGCCTTACGGATTGCTGCTGGTCGCTCTGCGCGATAAACAGACGCTGGTGATTCCCTCGAATAAGGCGCCCACGCTGATGGCCACGCCGGAGAATCCGCCTTTCCCCGAGGAACAGGAGTTTTCGGCGAAGGGCAAGTTGGGCGCCGACGGAACCTTTACTGGCCACGTGGAGCAATCGTACCGCGGGGATGTGGAAGTGGCACTGCGGACTTTGTTCCGGCAAGTAGCGCAATCACAATGGAAGGAAGCGGTGCAAGGGTTCTCTTACCGGCTGGGCTTCGCGGGCGATGTCAGCAACATCAAGGTGAGTCCGCCGGAAGAGACTGAAAAGCCCTTTGAACTCTCGTATGACTATGTGCGCAAGAACTATGGTGACTGGGAGCACCGGCAGATCACACCGCCCATGCCGCCATTGGGGATCGAAGTAACGAAGGATTCGAGAGAGAAGAAGCCATCGGAACCGGTACTGCTCGGCGGCCTCGGTAAGATCGTCTACCGTGCGCGAGTGGAGCTTCCCCCAGGCTACTCGATGATCGCTCCCAGCCCGGTAAATCTTGTGAAGCCTTACGCCGAGTATCACACCACGAACGTGGTTGAAGACGGAGTGCTGACGACCTCGCGACAGTTCATCATCAAGAAAAATCAGGTGGCAATCGGCGATTGGGACGATTTCCGCAAGTTTGGCCGGGAGATCGGGGATGATGAGTTCAACTTTATACCCTTGGCCGGGGCCGGGGCGATTGTGGCTGGGAAGGGGGAGAACGGCAAAGAGGAGGGAACGGAGGAAGATGTCAACGAAACATTCCGCGAAGGAAACCAGGCGCTGCAGCGACGCGACGGCCGGCAGGCGCAGAGGTTATTCGAGAAGGTAATCGCACATGAGCCGAAGTACAAGGGGGCGCATTTCAATCTTGGTATTGCGCTGGTAGCACAGGGCAATTTCAGCGACGCGCTTGTCGAGTTCCGCAAGGAAGAGGAAATTTCTCCAGACGAAGTGCGATCCTATCTGGCCGCGGCCACATACGCCAACTTCACTGGGCAAAAAGATGAGGCCGTGGCAGAGTTGCGCAAGCTTCTCAAGGTCGATCCTGACAATCGCGATGCGGCGATGAATCTGAGCCAGTTGCTCGGCGTGGCCGGCAAGTACGCGGAAGCAGCGGCGGTGCTGGAGGGCGCGGTTAAGGCCTCGCCGGACAATACCAATCTGCAATTTGCGCTGGGATCTGCATACTTGAAGACGGGCCAACCGGAAAAGGCAGTTGCCCATATGCGTGCGGCGGCGGAGGCGAAGAGCGGCGATTCCATGTTGCTGAATAACATCTCCTACACTTTGGCCGAGAGCAAGACCAGCTTGGACTTGGCCCGGAAGTATGCGGAACATGCGTTGGAGTTGCTTGAGGTGCGGTCGGCCGACACGTCTGCCGACGAGATTGCCGCTATCGAGAAAGGTACGCAGGTTACCTACCAACTCTCCCTGGTATGGGACACCCTGGGCTGGGTTTATTTCCAGAGTGGAGAGGCGGATCGCGCCGAAAGTTTTGTGCGAGCCGCCTGGTTGCTGGGGCAAGACTCCATAGTTGGAGAGCATCTTGGAGAAATCTACGAGAAGCTAGGAAAGAGCAAAGCAGCAGCGCAGGCTTATGAACTTGCTCTGGCGGCGCAACCCTCACCCGCTGTCAGAATGGCGCGAAGTTCAGGTACGTTCGGTATGCCCGTTCCATCTTTCGACACGAGTGCGTACCGGGCACAGCGAGAGGAGATACTCTCCCGCTACGAAAAGCTCACCGGGAAGAAGCCTTCGGGGGAGATCCACCGCTTGCCCAACGGGGAGTGGACGAAGATGCCCTCCGAGCAACTAAGCCAAATGCGTACTGCCAAGTTTGGCAAACTGCCCAATCTTTCGGGCTCGGCGGAGTTCGCGATCGTATTTGCCCCGGGAAAGATTGAGTCGGTCGAGTACGTTAATGGAGAAGAATCCCTGAAATCGCTGACTGGCAAATTAAAGACGGTCCACTATCAGATCGAGTTCCCGGCGGGCAGCAAAGCGAAAATCCTGCGTAGGGCTCAACTAAGTTGTACTCCTGCGGCGGGGTGTATGGCAGTCCTCATGTCGCCGTCCAACGCACAATTTGGGCAAGGCGCGGGGCAATACTAAATAGGGATATAGGTCCCACATCGTCATGCGAGAAAAGAACCGCGGCCGGTTGGCCGCGGTTTCTGATTTCGGAGCTTTGCCTTAGCGGCGCCCCTTCTTCGCTTTAGCTTTCTTCTTGGCTTTTTTCGCCGGCTTTCTTGCAGCTTTTTTCTTCGCGGGCTTCTTGGCCGCCTTTTTCTTCGCAGGCTTCTTGGCCGGCTTTCTTCTTGGCGGGCTTTTTCGCCGCTTTCTTTTTCGCAGCCTTCTTCTTCGCGGCTGGCTTCTTGTCGCCACCTCCACCTCCAGCGGGAGCAGCGGGTCTGGGCGCGGGCGGTGGCGGAGGGGCGGGCATCACCGGCTCACCCATCGCTGGTTCTGCGACGCCGGCTTCTTCTTCCTCCTCTTCTTCTTCCTCTTCGAAATCCTCTTCGAGCGACTCGCTGTAGGCGCCGCTGTCGCCGAAATCCTCTTCTTCATCGCGTCCGTAGAGTGTGGGATCGTAGAACGTCATTGCTCCTCCTGATCTTGTTTGGCCTCCTGGCGCAAAACGGCTTCGCGAGGGTGCCGGGTACGAGAAATTAAAAGACCACCAGAAACCTGTGTCGGAACGGCGGCGATTATAGCACGATGTTTGATGCAGACTGCAAGGGCCGGGTTTGCATCCGGCCTCTCTCCCTGTTACCACATGAGCGGGATGAATGGAAGAAGATTCGACAGGAGGGTAGTGTCGGAGACCAGAAAAGTGGAAGCGAAAGCCGTTGTGGGACTCGCGCTGGGTTGGGCCAGTAAAACACCTGATTCCCTATATCCAGTGCACGGATGACGGAGCTGAGGCGGGTGCTTCTAGCGGCTGGGCTGGACGACCAGGATCATCCCTGGGCGAAGGACGGCGATGTTGCCGTTGTTGCGCTTCAGGGCGGCGACCGTGGTTTTGTAGGTGGTGGCGATGGAGTAGAGAGTTTCGCCGACTTTTCACCTTGTGTCGGAGCACGGCGGCTTGGCCGGAAGCATCTGCACCGGGTTTCTTGGCTGAACTCTGAGCGGGAACTTTTGCGCTAGCGGTTTGCGTGGTTTTCCGAGTGTGCGCCAGTCGACTTGGACGCGGTCGAGGCAGCTTCCGTGCTGGGCGTAACCGGCAAGTGCAGAGCCAGCACTTTCCTTCCGCGCAAGCTGTCGCCGTTGCGCAAGCCGTTCCAGCGGCGGACCATCTGCGGCGGGACGCCGAAATTCTCGGCGACCGTCTCGACCGTATCTCCCGCGCGAACTTTGTAGCGCGTGATCCGGCGGGCGTAGGTGGCGGTATCGCTGGCTGGATGCTTGCCAGCGGCCACCGGAATAATCACCTTGCCGCCTGCCTCGAGTTCCGAGCCGTCGAGCTGATTGGCTGTGGCAATCGACTTGGCGCGTGACGCGATAGGAACGGCCGAGAGATGCCAGAGTGTCGCCTGGCTGAACTGTGTGGTAGCGCCACCAAAGCCGCATGTCACTCGGGATCGCGGCGATGGCGGTCTGATATTGCTCTTTCGTTCCGCGCGGAAGTGGAGTTCGAAAGCTCCCTTCTCTCGGCGTGGTCAGCCGCAGCAGGCTGGGATTTAGTTCCTGCAATTGGGCGGGAGTCGCATCCACGCAGTCGGCCACCAGACGCAAGTCCACGGGATAATTGATGGTTACGGCGTCATACGCGATGGCTCGTCCTTCGAGACATCATCAAAACCATACTGCGACAGGTTCTTGGTCATGATGGTCATGGCCAGGATGATGGGAACGTAGTTCCGCGTCTCCTTGGGAAGAACGTTGCGCCGGTAAAGCTCCCAGAAGTCGGCGTAACCGGTGCGTTTGACCGCGGCCTGCACCGTGCCTGGGCCCGGAGTTGTAGGCGGCCATGGCGAGATACCAATCGCCGAACTGGGCGTAGAGATCCTTCAGATGGTGGGCGGCGGCGCGAGTGGATTTTTCGGGATCCTGGCGATCATCCACCCACATGGCTGTGCTGCAAGCCGTAACCCCTTGCGCGGCTGCCCATGAATTGCCAAATGCCGCGAGCGCCGGCGCGAGAAACAGCCGTCGGCTGGAACCCAGACTCGGCCTGCGCCAGATAAATCAAATCCTGCGGAACGCCTTCCTGCTTGAGGATCGTGACCATCATGTCGTGGTAGCGGCCGGAGCGGGCGAAAGCACGCTCGAATGTGCCGCGTCCGCGATTGGAAAAATAGCTGATATAGCCGGCGACCTGATCGGTCATCATCAGCGGCAGGTCGGAGTGAGTCGATTTGATCTCGGCTTGAGCCTTGGCCTTCATGTTGGGATCGGCTGACGGAGTGATGCCGTTAGTTTCGTCGATCGGCGCGGGCTCGGACTTCTGCGCTTCGGAGTCGGATGCCAGGCTCACTAGATCGAGTTGGTTGACGCCTTCCACAATCCGGTCAAATTCCTTTTCCAGCCGGTCGTCGGAACGGATATCCAGTTTGCTTTCCAGCAAGGCATTGAAGGCGTTGTCGAAATCCTCTTTGGCTGCGTCGGTCTGACCCGCCTGGTAGCTTCTGCAATCCAGCCTGATATTCATTTTCCACCCTGGCAACGAGATCCCCTACCGGATCGGAAGCTGGTGGTCGGCAGTCGGAGTGCTGGTCGATGGAGCTGCGGCGTGGAGCTTGCGTGCTGGTCCGCTTGGGCTAGCGGCCGGAGTCTGCGTTGGCGTGATTCGCCCGGGGGAGCCTGCTGCGGCGGAGCAACTGGCGCTGAGGCGACGGCCGTCAAAGCCGGGGCAGTTTTCGCCGGGAGTAAAGAAACCGGCTTCTGCGCCGTCTGGCAAGACGAAGCCAACTGAGCCAGCCACAGCCAGCACGGCGATCCGCACTTGGAGTTTTGCAACTCGCATATTTCTCTATGAGATACGGATTGTCCCTGGTCGTAACCCTCGGATTCTATCAAAATCGTACCCTGCGGTCTGCCTTCGGGTCAACGCGGAAAAGGACACCACAGCGGTTACTTTCGGCACCGGCCTATGGTACCGGCGCTTGCCTATTCAGACGGCGGAAGGCGGTGAAGGTTTAAACGGCGACGATTCGCTTCGGGCGCTGCTCGCGTACTCGCAAATTATTGCGTAGCACCAAATCTCACACCCGCCAGTAGTCCGGACGCCAATTCTGGATCGCCTTCTTTATGTCTGCGGGCGACAGCTTTTCAGAGAGCGCCCGCTCGGCCAGCCCCGGCGACTTCCGCATCCGACGCAAAACGCAAAGCAATCGAGTTGGCCTTCGGTCAACTCCGGAATGCGCGAGCGCAAAGGCTCGGACAGCAGCGAAGCCAGCCGCAGCCGCTCTTCCAGGCGAATCACACGATCCTGCACTCTTGAGTGCGTAAAGGCGAATCTTCAAGACCGCGATCGCCGCCGCTACCGAGACCACGAAAAATACTCCGCGTGGAGGCTCGGGGTGCCGGAGAAATTGGCGGCCCCGACAAATGGCAGGAGGCACGAAGACCGGCAACGCAAGAAATGAAAGAGCGGATCAAATCTCGCATGGTTTGCGAAGGTCTGCGGCTTCTTTTCAGCCATGACGAAGGGCTCCTGTAGAAGAACGGGCAAGTGTAGCAGAAGAAGAGTTCTCAGTTGCCGTTCGTTTTTGATCACTGGAAGCCGCCCTCTTTTGTAGCGACTTGAGCTGCGGACGAGCAAGTCACGAAATGGTATCCTTTGTCTGCGAAACGAATCGAAGGCAAGCATGAAAGCCATTCAAGTCAAACAAGTGGGCGGGCCGGAAGCAATGGAACTGGTCGAGTTGCCGGTTCCGCAGCCGAAGGCGAACGAGGCAGTGGTGAAGCTGGCCGCCTCGGGCGTGAACTTCATCGACGTTTACTTCCGCGAGGGCCGCTACAAGGCACCGCTGCCGTTCGTCCCGGGACAGGAAGGCGCCGGGCGTAGTGACGGCAGTTGGCGCGGAGGTGAAGTCGGTGAAAGTGGGAGACCGTGTGGCTTGGTGCGGCGTGCTGGGTCTTATGCGGAATATGCGGCGGTGCCGGCGGATCGGCTGGTGCCGGTTCCCCAGGGCGTGAGCGATCAGCAGGCTGCTGCGGCGATGCTGCAGGGCATGACGGCACATTATTTTCGCACGATACTTATCCGTTGAAGAAAGGCGAGACGGCGCTGGTTCATGCGGCGGCAGGAGGCGTGGGACTTGCTCCTGACGCAGATGGCGCACAACATCGGCGCGCGGGTGATCGCCACGGTTTCCACCGAGGAAAAGGCGAAGCTGGCGCGCGAGGCGGGCGCGGATGATGTGATCCTTTACACGCAAGCCGATTTCGAAGCCGAGACCAAACGGCTGACCGGCGGCAAAGGCGTGGACGTGGTCTACGACTCGGTGGGAAAGACGACATTCGAGAAGGGACTGAACGTCCTGCGCCCGCGGGGGATGATGGTGCTGTTCGGCGGATCGAGCGGGGCGGTGCCGCCGTTCGATCTGATTACGCTGTCGCAAAAGGGATCGCTTTACGTGACCCGTCCGACGCTGGGGAACTACATCGCCACGCGAGAAGAGTTGGTGGCGCGATCGGGTGCGGTCTTCGGCATGATCGCCGCGGGAAAGCTCAAGCTGCGCATCGAGCATACGTACCCGCTGGCCGAGGCGCAGCGGGCGCATCGCGATCTCGAAGGACGGAAGACGACCGGGAAAGCTGCTGCTGATTCCGTGAGGTCTCGCGATTAGATGAAGGATTAACACGCCTGGCGCTCAGGCCCTAGATCAGCCGGAGACTCGGAAAATCGAGGCTATAGCGCCTTGCATCGCGGGTCATAAGCCTGTCGGCCTTCAGTTGCGCATGAGCAGCAATTACGAAGTCCGCAGGAAACGCCTCGCCGAGCCACCGCCAGAACGACGTCGGCGGATGGCATAGTCCGCAAAACTCTTTGCAGCCCATCATCCAGACA
Organism: uncultured Acidobacteriaceae bacterium; assembly: GCA_963841125.1. Taxonomy (GTDB): domain Bacteria; phylum Acidobacteriota; class Terriglobia; order Terriglobales; family Acidobacteriaceae; genus Sulfotelmatobacter. The sequence goes on along the minus strand of CAWJBH010000002.1, from coordinate 232,658 downwards.
TCCTCTTCTAGGTCGAAATCAACTGCGATGCCCATCTCTGCGAGCAATCTCTCCGAACCGCTGCACATCACCTGGCAATGCCGAAAGCTCGATGAAGGCCGGCGCACTTACCACCAGCGCTCCCTCTTCGCGAATTTTTGTCAACTGAGCGGCAATCGTGACCGGCCAACGGTGCCTGCCGACCAAATCGGCGATAGGATGTTTGTGTCGAGGGCCGTCCTCATTCGCCCTCGTCTTTATCGCTTCGCATCTCTTCAATCCAGGCTTTTATCCCTTCTTCCCCGCCTGGGAACGGGCCCGCGATTCCGATATACTTCTCGAAGGGATTGACTTCCGAACGAGCAGGCCGGATCACAGTGCGATCTTCTTCCACGACAAACTCGATCCGATCGCCAGTTTCCAGCCCGAGGCGTTTACGGATCTCTTGCGGAACGGTGACCTGACCTTTGCTGCTGATTGTGCTAAAATGCCCCATCTTACCCACCATCCTTACTGTAAGGATATCCATTTTTACCAATGAATGCAATAGGATAGCCTACCTCCTGCGCAAATAATGCCGCGCGTACTCCGGCACAACCTGTCCCGGTTGAAGCCGCGCATCGTTTATCGGCTCCCCAGCCTTCATTTCCAGAGGCACTACTCCCGCCCATGTCGGAAAGGAATAGTCTTCCTCGTCGTCAACCACCGGCCCTTTGCGAACCTTCGCCGAAAATTCCTCGATGGGCAGACGCAGCACGGAAGTTGCCTTCAGCTCGCGCTCGTTGGGCTGGCGGGAATCAGCCCAGCGCCCGGGGATGATGTGCTCGGAAAGCAGTCGCAAGGCTCGATCTTTTCTTCCGGATCGTCGCACCAGACGTCGCCTTACCCAGGACCACCACCGACCGTAATTCATGGAGTGATTGAAGATGGATCGGGCGAGCACGAGTCCGTCGAGCAATGTGACCGTCACACAGACCGGACACGCCCTCTTTCAATTTGGCGCAACATACGGCTGGCGGCAGAGCCGTGAATGTAGAGGCTGTCATCCTTCGGCCATAGGAGGTCGGAATGACGAAAGGCTGGCCGTCGGCGACAAAGCCGACGTGACAAAGAAAGCCTTCGTCGAGGATGCGGTATGCAGCTTCGCGATCATAAACCGCACGATCGGCTTCGCGGACCAGACGGGTCCGCGGCGTGGGCGTATAAGGTTGGGACATGGAGGAACGAACTCCGGCAAGCGCCAAGGATGGGTGAAGGGAAAGTGTAACACCGGGCTTCGGGCTCCGGCTTTCGGGCTTCGGCTGCTTCAACCACAGGAAGACTTTCTCACTGCTTGCCAAGCGGACTGATATCGCGGCCAGCAACTCACCAGTTCAACTTCATTGCGAACTGGAACTGCCGCGGATCATAAGCGGCGGTGGCCTGGCCCGGCATTGGTGAATAGCGGGCTGACGGCCGCCACGTTGTAGCGGTTCGCGATGTTGAACATGTCGGCGATCAATTCCATGTTGTAGCGCTCGCCGAAGTAAATCCGCTTGGCCATGCGCACATCGTCGAAGAGTCCAGGGTTGTACTCCGGCATTGCGTCCCAGATTGCCGTCCAGCGAAAGCAGTGTTCCGTCGAAATCGGCGCAGCAAGGCTCCTGGAAACTCCGGTGGAGAATACTTCGAAGTCACCGGCGAGGATTACTCCGAGCGCGGTACATGCCGGGTTCACGAAGGTGTTTGGGCGGCCCGTCAGCGAGGACAATCTGGAGGTTGTCGCCGTTGCCGGTGATGATGTTGAACGGCCGCCCGGATCCGAACTCGATGAGCGGAGCAAATGTCCAATCGCTGAAGAACTTGCTGGCTAAGCCGCTGCCGCCCAGCTTGCCGGTCTGGTAGACGCCGCTGAAGACGAAGCGCTGGCGTTGATCGAACAGCGAATTGGAGCGATCGAGAGCGGGATAGTAGCTGTCTTGCGGCGTGAGTGTTGCCTGCAAGTCGGTCGAATCGTCGATGGCGTGCGACCAGGTATAGGACCCGAGAAACTCGTAGTGGTCGCTGAAGCGTTTGCGCAGATTGGCCGTCAGGCCATGATAAACCGAACTGCCGTTCGAATAGTTGGCGTCCATGTCGCCGAAAGGAAGCAGCGGTGTAGGAGAACCCGTTGGCCGCCGGGATTGCAGGCAGTGTTGAACCCCGGGAGAGTTGCAACTCAGAGTCGTGCGCCTGCGTCACGCAAGGTGCCGTGGCTCCGTTCAGATTATATCGCCGCTGCGATTGAGGGATTCGAGCCCGCCCGGCCGGAAGAAATTCATCAATGCAGCATCCACATAGGGAAACGGGGCGCCGTCCAGCAGGATTGCAGCTGACTGTGAATGGACTCGCCGGAGGAGCCTGCCCCGCGAGAACCGCATCGTAATACGCGGCCTCGAAGTTGGCCGTCATTAGATCGCCGCGAATCGTGTTGGCGTTGATAGGCCGGTTGATGTGGCGTCCGCCATTGAAGTTGTAGGCCAGATTGAAAGCATAGCCGTCGCCCAGATCGCGCTCGACGCTGAAATTGGCCTGCTGCGAATACGCGTAGACAAAATTCTTCGCCTGCGGATAACCAAACGGCTGAAAGCCGAGCGGCAGGAACGTCGACGCAGCCGGATTCGTGCCCAGATTTAAATAATTCTGGTTGAGAAAATCCGACTGTGGGAAGTTGAGAGATTGGAACTGCTGCTGGTTGGGCAGATAGCCGAGGTTGGCATTGGCCGCCGGGAACGGCGACGGCGCGCAGCCGGGCTGGTTCACCAACCCCTGAAAAATCGGGAACGCGTTCAGATTGCCGGGTTTCCGCCCCGCTGCAAAACCCAGTGCCGGCGAATGCTAACTGCCCGCTGGTAGAACCATCGGAAGCGTCGCCCAGGAAATACAGTCCCAGCAGCGGGTGATCATAGAACAATCCATAAGAGCCGCGCATCACCGTTTTGCCGTCGCCTTTCGGATCCCACGCCATGCCGAATGCGAGGCTGAATGTTATTCGTATCGGTCTGAATGCCCTTCTGCAATCCAAGGTAGTTATATCCGGCCAGAGCCAGCGGCGTGACGGCTTGAACTGCGGCGGGAATTCAACGTCGTAACGCACCCCATAGTTCAAAGTGACGTTGGGTCGAACCCGCCAGGAGTCCTGCCAGAAGACTCCCAATGGCTTGTTGGTGAAATGAGTCGCTGGGACTGCCGAGCCCTTGAACGAAATCTCCAGGTAGGCCTGCGCCGTAAGCTTGCACCGGAGAGAGATCAGGGAAGGACGGAACGCCGCCGTGGTCGGGCAGGCTGGAATAGTCGTGAGGTTGCAGCGAAGCCCAGTTACTCGAGCTGAACGGACCGAAATCGTACACGCCGCCGTAGTTCACAGTGAATGTCGCGGTGAGTGGGAATGTAGTTGAAGTCGCCGCCGAACTTGGTGTTGTGACGGCCCATCGTCCAGGAAAAATTGTCGCGTGAACTGATATCGCTGTTCCACGCGCTGGATGTAGGAGTAGGGCTCGCGGCCGAAATAGCGCATAACCGGGAATGTTTACCGCCGGATCGGAGCCGCCCGGTATCGCAGTATTGTAAAAATATGAAAGTCCGCGCCGCGCGTACTGAAAAGTGAACTCATTCACTTTGTTGTTGCCGATTGTCCATGTATCCTTCAGCAACTCCCGCTACGTCGCGGTAAGTCTGCTCCGAGGTGCGCGAGTACGCGTTCTGCCCGAAGGGTTGATCCTGGCCGCTGCCCTCGATGCCGGTGATCGTGCTCGGGCTCACATTGACGCGCAAGCTCAGCCGGTTGTTGTTGCTGATGTTGTGGTCAAGGCGCAGCGAGTACAGGCTGGTGCCTTCGAACACTGGAAAATTCCCTACCTGCGAGCCTAGAGTTTGGTACGAAGCCGGAACCGGTGCGCAGGTGCTTCCCGGTGGGCACGTGGTGGGAAATCCTGCCCAACTCGTGAGCAATCCGCCGGTTGCGCCCGCGACCAACTGGGTTGGCCAAAAACCCTGGACGGCCTGACCAGACGACGCACCTAAAAGGGCCGCATAGCTGCCGACTTCCGCGCCGAAGCCAGCAGGATCCATTCCTTCCTGCGTGAGCACGTTCGGGTTTGTAGAAATGCTATCTGGTCGCTCGTCAACTGCAAGGTTCCGAAGGGAAGCCCGATCGCCGTGGTATCGAAGGGCGTGAGCCCGAAATTACCCTGGCCGATGCTGGAGAATCCCGTCTCGTGCCGGCGTGTAATTTCGTAGGAAAAGTAATAATACGTCTTGTCTTTCTTGATCGGACCGCCGAAAGCCGCGCCCGCCTGCACCCGGGTGTAGGCCGGATTTGGAACGGTGCTGAACGGATTCACCGCTTGAAAATTCCGGTTGCGCAAATAACCGAAGACGTCCCCGTGGAAAGCGTTCGACCCCGAGCGCGTGATGATGTTCACGACTCCGCCGGCCGCGCGGCCATATTCCGCGCTGTAGTTGTTGGTGATGATCTGAAATTCCTGCACCGCTTCCTGCGATACGGTGGAGCGCACGCCGTTGGTCGAGTTGTCAGTGGCGTCTGCGCCGTCTACGTTTACCAGGTTCGAACGAGCGCGCTGTCCGCTCATGTTGAGCCCGGAGGTGGGCGCGGCGCCAATGCTTGGGGCGTTGTCGCGCACCACCTGAGAATCGGTCAGCGTGAAGTTAATATAGTTGCGTCCGTTGATTGGAAGATTGTCGATCCGGCGTTGTCCAATCGTATCCGTCGTCGAGGTCCGCGAGGTCTCCACTAATTCCGCTTGAGAACTGACCTCCACCACTTCTCTGCCGCTGGCGACCGCGAGAGCGACCGGAAAATCCACCAGTCCGCCGACTGTGATGCTCACGTCCCGGGCTTCGGCCTTGCCAAAACCCGGCGCTCCCACAGTGACGGTATAGCTTCCCGGCGGAAGCAGCCGGACGCTATAGCCTCCTTGACCATCGCCCGTGGCGGTGCGTTCCAAACCTTTGGCAACATCGCTCGCCGTAACCGTGGCATTGGCCACAAGATTCCCATTGGGGTCCTTCACGGTTACGTTCAGGTCGCCCGTGGCAACGCCGCCTTGACCGAGAGCGATAGAGGAAAGCAACAGCAAGAGGAGAGAGAGTGAGACGAAGCAGGTCTTCCGGTTGCGGATCATAGAGTCTCCCTTGAGTTCGCCAGCTCGAAAGTGGCGGCAGAAACAACTCCAACGACTGTTGGCCAGAATACGCACTGGATTCTGAGGGTGAGCAGGTTCCCGCTGGTTTTTACACCAGAACGGGTGGCAAAAACAAGTGAGGAATCATCGGAGGTGGTGCGCAAGTAAACCAGAATATTGCGCGATGCCGGGACTGGGCTGTGGCACAGACTGCGCCATAAGGTGCGGGATGCATCTCAAACGCTTAGTTCAGCGCGGACAGACGAACCGGGACAACGGGATTCTGCAGCCGGCCCAACAGCATGGCTGCGCCACTCAGTTGCTCGTAACGTTCGATCACCCGTGCGGCGGCGAACCCGGAGTTCGGCCAGGCCAGCGCGAGGTAAATCCGCGCCAGGGCCAGGGTCGTGTTGCGTCGGAGCAGCAGGGCGTCATTCACCAGTTGCTGCGCAGCTCCAGCAACCTTCTCATCGCCGCTGGCGAGAGCGGCTTCGCCAACCCGTATCAGCACTACCGCGTTGCTCTCCGCTACATGAACATAGGCAGCCATGGCGCGCAAGCGCTTACGACGTACTGCGCGAAACTCAGCGGGCGGCAAATGGCGCCTCAGGTAGCCGTCCTCGGCAGAGTCGATCAGATTGCGGAAAGCTTCGATGTCGATGGGGCGAATCGCTCCAGTTTGGGCGGGGCTTCGCCCGGAAGTTTGCAGGCCTCGTGACACGGCAACCCACAAGATGATGGCGAGCGCAACAGCAGCAAAGATGACAATGACAATGGCTAGATTCATTTGTGAAGTAGGCGCTCCAATTCCTGGTTCCAGACCTCGAGTTTGTGCTCAGGAGGAACCGGCGGCTTAGGGACAACTTTCTCGGGTACGAGCAGATAATAAAACCAGATCAAGACGCATACGTGATACGTGGCCATATTCAGAAAAACAAGAAGGATCTGATAGCGAGCGGGGAAATTTGGCTTCGCCATCAGCGCCCACGTCGCAAGATGTACACAAGCAGAGATTCCCAACCCCAGGATGATCCCGAACGCGGGACGGCTCCAACGGAATTTGAAGTAAGCCGCAAACCAAAACAGGAACAAAATCAGTCCACATTCGATCATGTAGATTGACTGTTCGAACCTATGAACGGTGGGGACGACCCACTGAATATTGTTTGCCGGCGTAAACGCCGCAGCCGCAGTGGCCAGGAGTAGCAAAGCCGCTCCCGCCACAATGATTAGCGACCTGCCTAGCCTCGCCAGGGAAGGATACCTGCCCAACAGCACACCGAAGATCTCGCCGATAACGGCGAACTTTAAGAGAGCCTCAACCAGCAAGCCTCCGCCAAATATGTACCACCAAGTTCCTGGACTAACCGAGGGCAGGAGGTCAGCGGTATAGACCGTAAGCTGCTCTATCGCCGAAATGACCGCAAAAAACAGGAAGACTGGGTACTGCTTGGAAACTTTGCGTGGCCAGATCAGGGCGGCGAAGACAAGGAGGAGCACATTGGGCGCAACCCAAAGATAATGCCAAAGGAGTGAGTGCGCCTGCAGCATGGCCAGAAAGGCACTATACAGCCACTCGCTGCAGGCGACAAGAGCAACGTCGATCGTGTCCGGTTTTCGTAACGCTACTCGTTAATTACGGCTTGCACAGGCTGTTTCCGCCACAATTACCACCACCACCTCCGCCGTCCGTTTGAGCCACGGTTGGAACGACCAAAGTGTTGAGGAGCATCAGGGCTGCGGCGGCGATCAGTAGAAGTCGTTTCACGGTTGTTTTCTCCTTGTTTTGGAAAATCGAACCGTGATACTTTCATAACTCTTCGCCCGGACGGGAGATCACGTCCGGCCATTGACTGTTCGGAATTCGTAACAAGATGACGCTGAAATCCGCTCTGCAGGATCTGCGAGAAACCACGCTGGCCGGAATTTCTGGACTACTGGCGAAACTCGCTTATTTGGGCTCGCTGCGCCGCCGGGAAGGCGGCTACCTGCACTGGGGCATGGCGCTGGTTCACGGCGAGGAAGCGTCGAACCGCGCCCTGAAGGCGGCCCATACCGAGGTGTTGTCTACCCTTCTGCGGACGCCGATATCAGACTTGGTGGAAGATCTGCGCGAGTCGAGTCAAAACAGCAGGAAAACCGCGGGCTCTTACGTCGAAGATATGCGGGAACAGTCCAGCGAATTACTTCCATCGCCCCAGGACACAGCCTCCGCCCGCCATCTTAATTCAGTGCTGAGTGCACTTTCGAGCCTGGAGAAGACCCAAAAGCGTGCCACTCCGTCAGCTTCATTGCAACCCCAACCACCTGACCAATGATCTCAGCTTCCTGCGGATGACGCAGAATTCGAACCGGCACCGGCGACAATGGGTGGGGCTGCAAAACCACGTCGTCCTTACGCATGCTGCACCAGCAGCAAGTGTGTCCGTCGCGCGTTTCCACAAAGTAGATCGGGCGTTCGTACTCGGAGCGCCACAAACCCTCCACCACCTTGTTCTTGCCTTCGTCCACCTGGATGAAGCTGCCAGGCGGAAGAATCGGGTACATGGTGAAATCCTGGTGACCGATGTAGCCGTAGGTAAAATCACTGTGGGCAAACTGGGCTAGATACGCCAAAGGCACCAGACCCCACTGCTCCACCATCCGGCCCAGGTTGGTAGTGCGTTGCTGATCAAAGCCAGGGTCCATGCGCACCGGCATCTGCACCGACGATAGCCCCGAGAGAGCCTCCGAGACATGCGACCGCGGCGGAGAAATGAGACCGAGATCGGCCGCCATGTTGTTCATGTCAATACCGTACCAGGACAGCAGTTCTCGCAGATCGCGGCGGTAAATCACCGCCAGCGTATAAAGGCGGAAGATGTTTGGCAAGACACCCTTGGTCTCAATGTCCGACAAACGGCTGGGAGGAATAGAAAACTCCTCGTTGCGATATTTTTCCGCCATACGCGCGCTGGATGTCTCTATGTCGCGCATAGTCAGGCCCATTTTCTCTCGCAGGGTTCGAAGGCTCTTACCGGCCGGGAGCATCGCACGCCCTCCAGAACAAGTGCCCGACATCATAGCAGGGGTGTGCCGCTTCGCGTCATCATTTGTGCAAGAATTTTGCGCGGACCGGCTTGTTACGATTTCCGAACAGAGTCTGCCCCGCCACCAGCCTAGGGAAATGCTGGTATCGCGCTGGCAAGCCATCCTGCGATCCGCCTGTCCTGCTTGTCGGAACTTAGTGGGTTTGTTCGGATTTCGTAACACGCAACACCGAATATCGCAAAATCCAGCCTCCAGCCTTCCCCATTCCACTCCAAGAAATCCTCTTCTTCATCTATTTCCTCGAGTTTTCTGACCCCCATTCCCACCGGGTTCTTGCCCTCATGACATTTGTCACGCTCCCGGCGTGATGAACGGCACTGGCGGTGAGCGCGCCGCTCCGCGATGATGCATTCACCGGCAGAGATGGATTCACCGGCAAAATCAAGCGAAGGCAAGCAAAGAGAAGGCCCTATGATCGCGACTCTGGAAGCAACGCAAAACTGGCAGCGAGCAAGCTCCGGCACTGTTGTAGCCAGTCTGGAAGCTGTCAGCAAGAACTACGACGAAGTCCGCGCGCTGCGTAATGTGAACTTCAGTGTGCGCGCGGGCGAGGTCGTCGCGCTGCTCGGACCGAATGGCGCAGGCAAGACCACCGCGGTGAAACTGTTGCTGGGGCTCATGCAACCCAACTCCGGCAAGGCCCGGGTGTTCGGCGGAGATCCCACCAATCCGCAGAATCGCATGCGCACCGGCGCCATGCTGCAAGTCGGCAAAGTGCCGGAAACCCTGCGCGTGCGCGAACACATTGATTTGTTCTCCAGCTATTACCCGAAGCCGATGCCACTCGCGGAAGTGCTGGCCGCGGCTGGTCTGGAGAAATTGTGCGACCGCCAGTTCGGCGATCTCTCCGGCGGTCAGCGACAGCGAACTCTCTTTGCCCTGGCCATCTGCGGCAATCCCGACCTGCTGTTTCTCGACGAGCCCACGGTCGGACTGGATGTCGAAGCGCGCCGCGCACTCTGGGAAGAAATCCGCCGTCTGGTTGAGCGCGGTAAGACCGTCCTGCTCACAACGCACTACCTTGAGGAGGCCGACGCTCTCGCCGATCGCATCGCCGTCATCAATCAAGGCCAGATCATCGCGGAAGGCACGCCGGCGGAAATCAAAGCGCAGACCAGCGGTAAGCGCATTCGCTGCATCACCGAGCTCAGCCTGGCTAGTTTGCTTCAAATTCCCGGAGTCACCGATGCCAGGCAGGATCGCGAGGCGGTCGAGATCCATGCTCGCGAAGCCGAGCCGGTTGTACGCGCATTGCTGACGCGCGACCCCTCGCTCTCAGGATTGGAGATCACGAGCGCGGGGCTGGAAGAAGCATTTCTGGCTCTCACCCAGGACAACAGTGAAAAAGCCAGTCGCGACAACTGATCCACGATCTCGACATATACGCGTCGAGCACGAGGAATAGAGATAGAGATCCAAGAGTAAGAGATTAACGATCAAAGACAAACGAGGAAACGCATTATGAGCACGGCCGCAGCGGTTCTAAGCAACACCCAGATCGAGCGCTCCCCACGCCACACCGCCACCGTCTACCTGAAGGAAGCCAAGTATGAGTTCCTCAAGAACCTTCGCCTGCGCGTATACACGGCGTCGGTGATCAGCTTCCCGTTGATGTTCTATGTGCTCTTCGGCCTGGTGTTGAACGCCAAAGAATCGATCGGCAGTACCCACGTTCCAACCTATTTGATTGCAACCTACGGGACGTTTGGAGTGATGGGAGCGTCGCTGTTCGGCACCGCGTCCGGCCTCGCCGCCGACCGCGGCCTGGGATGGCTCCAAGTCAAGCGTGCCAGCCCCATGCCGCCGTTCGCTTACTTCGCCGCCAAGGTAATCCTCGCCATGATCTTCAGCGCCATCGTTGTTGCGCTGCTGCTGGTATTGGGCATCAGCTTCGGCGGCGTCCGAATGCCGCTCGCAGAAATGGCAAAGCTGCTCGGAACCCTCGTCGCCGGATCGCTCCCATTTTCCGCCATGGGCTTAGCCATCGGTTACTTCGTCGGACCAAACTCAGCCCCCGCCGCGATCAATCTCATTTATCTGCCGATGTCGTTCTGCAGCGGCCTGTGGGTGCCCTACATGTTTCTGCCGAAGTTCGTGCGCCAGATTGCGCTCGCGCTCCCGTCCTATCACCTGTCACAACTCGCACTGGGAACCGTGGGCGCAGGAGCAAACCAGTCTAGCGCAACGCACTGGGAAGTCCTGCTCGCCTTCACCCTGATTTGTCTCGGCGTAGCCCGCATCGGCTTCCAGCGCGACCAGGGAAAGCTCTACGGCTAGGCAGATTCGTATCAGGGTATGCCTTCAGAGCCTGCCCTGAGCGAAGTCGAAGGGCATACCGTAACTGCTACGCGGTCAATCGCGCCCTCAGGCGCTGCTGCGAAAGCTACCTTCTTCCACAACTTGTTCGAGACAGACAGAAAAGGAGGCCACGATGAACACGCGATCAAAGAAATCCCCCGGCTGGGCACTCTCTCTCGTCGCGCTCGGACTGCTCGCGCTCTACGGTGGTCCTCGAACATTGGCTCTCCTTGTCCCGGCCGCGATCCTGGTGTGGTATGCAAGCCGGCGCGCCCAGATGACTCCCATTGACTCTCGGGTAGACAATAGAACCGTGGGAAGATAACTGCGAACATGACTTGGAAGATAACGAACGCGGAGACTGGAGCTTGATCGAAGCATGACCGCCGAACCCGACTCTTCCTTCCAGCGCAGCATACGGCTCTCGCCGCTCGGTAAGACACAGGGCTGGGCGCAGTACATTTGGCTCGTCTATCTGGTTTTCTTTTACATCGATCCCGTCCTGGGCCACGCTGACTGGAAGAAGTGGTCGATCACCATCGGCGCCACAGTCGTGTTCCTCGCTCTTTACCTAAGCCTATTCCTGCGGGAGCGCAAAAAACCTCTGTGGCACATCGCCGGCATGGTCCTCCTGGGACTGGCAGTCGCACCCGTCAACGCCGGCGCCGCTACCTTCTTTATCTTCGCTTCAGCCTTCATTCCCTTCTGCGTGCCAACCGAGCGCTCGGCGATTGCATTCATGGCAGGGATTGTGGCAGCGGCCGCGATCGAAAAACAGATCTTCCACCTCTCGGGCTGGTTCCTCTTTTATGCCGGCGGAATGTCGCTGGCGGTCGGTGGCAGCAACATTTATTTCGCGCAGCGCAATCGCGCTCTGGCCAAGTTGCGCATGGCCTCGGATGAAATCGAGCACCTCGCGAAAGTAGCCGAACGCGAGCGCATAGCCCGCGACCTCCACGACGTCCTGGGGCACACGCTCTCGGTCATCATCCTGAAGTCCGAACTCGCCGGAAAGTTGATAGACCGTGATCCTCTGCGTGCCGGCAACGAAATCCGCGAGGTCGAACAGATTTCCCGCCAGGCTCTGTCGGAAGTCCGCGACGCCATCCGCGGCTATCGCTCGCAGGGACTGGCAGCCGAACTCGCACAAGCCAAGTCCACGCTCGAAACCGCAGGCGTCGCCGTGAAATACGAGGCGGCCGTGGTCAAGATCGCGCTCCCCGCTCTGCAGGAGGGCGTGCTGTCGATGGCAGTGCGGGAAGCCGTCACCAACGTAGTTCGCCACGCGCAAGCGCGCACCTGCACGTTGCGTCTGGAACAGCAGAATGGTTCCTGCCGCCTCGAGATCGAAGACGACGGCCGCGGCGGCTTCCCGGGCGAGGGCAACGGATTGCGCGGCATGCGCGAACGCGTCGAAATGCTCGGCGGCACTCTTCACCGCGACTCTCAGTCCGGCACCAGACTCACCATCACACTCCCACTCAAAGAAGTGACGCCAAAACCCGAGGACTGCCCCAATTGAATCCCACCTCGAAGGACGGCCGCAAAACCATCCGCGTAGTCCTCGCCGAAGATCAGGGCATGGTGCTCGGCGCGCTCGCCGCACTGCTCGAAATCGAAGGCGACATCTCCGTCGTCGCTCAGGCGCGCGACGGCAAGCAGGCGCTCGAAGCCGTTCTCACTCACAAGCCCGATGTTCTAATCACCGACATCGAGATGCCGCTCATGACTGGACTCGATGCCGCCGCCGAATTAAAACGCCGCCGCACCGGAACCCGCGTAATTATTCTCACCACGTTCGCCCGCGCCGGATATCTTCGTCGCGCCATGGAAGCCGGGGCCCTGGGCTATCTTCTGAAAGACATGCGCGCCGAGGAACTAGCCGACGCCGTCCGCCGCGTCCAGCAGGGTTTGCGCGTCATTCATCCCGATCTAGCCACCGAAGCCTGGGGAGAAATGGATCCGCTAACCGACCGCGAACGCCAGGTCTTACGTCTCGCAGGAGAAGGCATGCAGAGCGGAGACATCGCCGCCGAACTAGGCCTGTCAGAAGGCACAGTCCGCAACTATCTCTCCGAAGCCATCAGCAAAATGGGCGCCAGCAACCGGGTAGAAGCCTCCAGAATGGCCCGCACCAAAGGCTGGCTATAAAAAGGAACGTGTGGCGCGGGCGCCCTCGCCCGCGTGCGTAAAGCGGAAAAACTCAGTTCTTCCGAAGCATAAACACTGACACAGTGGTCTAGAAGACACACGGATATCTGGCCCACAGTCAATCATCGCGGGTAGTGGTACAGTTTGGCTCTTGCACATTTTGTCATCCTGAGCGCAGCCGTTTTTCAGGGGTGGCGAAGGATCTCCCGCTTAAGCGGCCCAATGCGTAAGCCAAGCTGCACTACTACCGAATCGCGGCATCCGTTGACTAGCACCTGCCGCGTCCGTAAGATGAAGCGACCAAAAACAGGCACTTTCCAGAATGATCGGCCAAGCCATCTCCCACTACCGCATCGTAGAGAAACTGGGCGGCGGCGGAATGGGCGTGGTCTACAAAGCTGAGGACATAAACCTGCACCGGTTTGTGGCCTTAAAGTTCCTCCCCGATGAAATTGCCAAGAATGCCCAGGCTCTAGCCCGCTTCCAACGCGAAGCGCAGGCGGCCTCTTCCCTGAATCATCCGAATATCTGCACGATCTACGAAATCGACGATCAACATGGCAAGGCTTTTATTGCCATGGAGTTTCTGGACGGGCAGACTCTGAAGCACCTGATCGGCGTTCGACCGCTTGAGTTGGAGACGCTGCTTTCCCTGGCTATCGAGATCGCCGACGCGCTCGATGCCGCGCACGCCGAAGGCATCGTTCACCGCGACATCAAGCCCGCCAACATTTTCGTGACCAAGCGCGGCCACGCCAAAATTCTGGACTTCGGTCTCGCCAAGCTCACGACCTTAGGCCCCAGTACACACAATGAGGACACGCGAACTGAAGCAGCGGAAGCTCATCTGACCAGCCCAGGCTCGACCGTCGGCACTGTGGCTTACATGTCGCCAGAGCAGGCCCGAGCGAAAGAGTTGGACACGCGTACCGATCTTTTCTCCTTCGGCACGGTGCTCTACGAGATGGCCACCGCCCAATTGCCGTTCCGCGGAGAAAGCTCCGCAGTCATCTTCCGCGAGATTCTGGACCGCGACCCGGTTCCCGCAGTGCGCCTGAATCCTGATCTTCCCCTCAAGCTGGAAGAGATCATCAATAAAGCGTTGGAGAAAGATCGAGACCTGCGCTACCAGCACGCCTCCGATATGCGCACCGATCTGAAGCGGCTGAAGCGCGAAACCGAATCGCGCCACGGCGCAGCCTCTAGTTCGAGGTCCGAGACGGTCGCACAGGACAACAACTCCGCTGCCGCGCCACTTAGTGGCGACCAACCAAGGCCAGCATCCGGCTCCTCTCCCGCGCTTGCTTCCTCGGCATCATCCTCCGGCGCAGCGAGAGTTGCTGAGGTTCCTGCAGCAGGCAGAAACCTCTGGAAGGTTCTCGTCCCCGCGGCCGTGATACTCGTCGCGCTTGCAATCGGAGGAACTTTCTATTTCCGCTCACGTTCAGCGACGCCGGCGACGAACTCGACGCCTCTCACCGAGAAAGACACGGTCGTGCTCGCCGACTTTACCAACTCCACCGGCGACCCTGTCTTCGATGACGCGCTCAAGCAGGCGCTCGGCGTCGAGCTCGGACAATCTCCCTTCCTCAATATCCTGTCCGATCGCAAAGTAGAAGAAACGTTGCACCTGATGGGCCGTCCCTCGAATGAGCGGATCACTCGCGAGATAGCGCGTGAACTCTGCATTCGCACCGGCAGCAAAGCAATCGTCCTGGGTTCAATTTCAAACCTCGGCGGGCAGTACGTGGTTGGCGTGGACGCCGTCGGTTGCAGCACTGGCGACACGCTGGCCAAGGAACAAGAAGAAGCCGCCGGCAAGCCGGACGTGCTGAAGGCTCTGGGTAAGGCAGTAACCAGCCTGCGCACTAAACTCGGCGAATCGCTGGCCTCGGTACAGAAGTTTGATGTGCCTGTGGAAGCCACCACGCCGTCGCTTGAAGCTCTCAAGGCTTACAGCATGGGCATCACCACCGGACGCACCAAGGGCGACGCCGAAGCCATTCCGTTCATGAAGCGTGCCATCGAACTCGACCCCAACTTCGCCATGGCTTATTGTGGTATCGCAGTGGAGTATTCAAATCTCGGACGGGCGGATTCTGCCGCCACGAATGCCAGGAAGGCCTATGACTTGCGCGACCGCGTCAGCGAACGCGAGCGCTATCGCATCTCCGCCTTCTACTTCGACAAGGTAACCGGTGAAATCGAGAAGGCTACCGAAGCCTATGAACTCTGGGCGAAGAGCTACCCGCTCGATATGGTGCCGCACGGTAATCTCGGAGTTGCTTATGGCTCCCTCGGCCAATACGGCAAAGCTGTCACGGAAACCGAAGCGGGCCAGCGCGTGGAACCCACTATTGTCGGCTACGGGAATCTCGCCTCCTTCTACATCAATGTAGATCGCCTCAAGGACGCCCGCCAGACGATTCAGGAAGCACAGCAGAAGAACTTCGATGGCCTTGTCATTCGCCAGGATCTTTATTCCTTGGCATTCTTAGCAGGGGATAACACCGAAATGGAGCGCCAGGTTGCGTGGGGGGCTGGACGCCCGGGCGAAGAAGACCAGATGCTCACCAGCCACGCCGACACCCAGGCCTATTATGGCCGCCTGGAAAAAGCACGCGACCTCGCCCGGCGCGCCTCGGACTCGGCCGTGCGATCGGACGCCAAAGAAACCGGCGCCCAGTGGATCGGATTTCAGGCGCTCCGCGAGGCGGAAATGGGCAACGTCACTGCCGCCCGACAAGCCGTCACCAGAGCCTTAGCGCTTGCTCCCGGGCGCGACGTAAAAGTTCTCTCCGCATTGGCGCTGGCGCGCACCGGCGAAGCCTCGCAAGCGAGAACCATCTTCGAAGGGTTGCAGAAGTCTGAACCCAGCAACACCTATCTAAAAGTGTATTGGTTTCCGGTGATCGAAGCCTCCATCGCGATGGCACAACAGGCGCCCGACAGGGCGATCATCGCACTCGAACCGTCGCTTCCCTACGAACTCGGAGCGCCTCCCCCCGGAATCGCAATGTATCCTCCGTACATTCGCGGCGTGGCGTACCTCGCTCAAAAAAATGGTCCGGCGGCAGCAGCAGAATTCCAAAAATTCCTCGACCACCCCGGAGTCATCCAAAATTTCCTGTTAGGCTCGCTCGCCCACCTCCAACTCGGCCGAGCCTATGTCACCTCTGGCGACACCGCGAAGGCCAAAGCCGCCTACCAGGACTTCCTCAAGCTCTGGAAAGAAGCCGACCCCGAAATCCCCATCCTGAAAGAAGCCAAAGCAGAGTACGCCAAGCTGCAGTAGTTCAGAATGCTCGTGTGGCGCGGACACTCCTGTCCGCGTGCGTCCGGCGCCAAAACTCAGTTCTTCCTAAGCAGACTGAAAACACCCGAGTCTCTGCGAAAAAAGCGTCAGCCCGAAATCAAGCAGCCCCGCGCTCGATCCCAGCCTCTTCCTTCTTCACTGTCTTCACCGCCCAAGCCATCCGCGGCGTATTATGCGCAATCCCAAACTGACCCAGCGCGTTCAACACAATAATCCCGCCATGCCCATTCAGCCGTTGCTTCAGATAATTCATCGCTTCCTGCGCCGCCCACTCCGGAAGATTCCCCGCAGACACGCGGTCGGCCGTCCACTTGGCGAGCACCAGCTTCATGATTGGCTCACCCCAACCCGTAGTCGATACGGCCGCACTCAAGTTGTCCGCATAGCAGCCACATCCAATCAGGGACGAATCCCCCAACCGTCCCGGCGCTTTATTCAGAGTCCCGCCAGTCGAAGTGGCAGCGGCAATGTTGCCTGAGCGATCCAGAGCCACCGCGCCCACCGTATCGTGCGAAATCTCAGGCGCAAACAAATCGTTCCCATCTTTCGCGGAAGAATCCCCCGCCGCTGCCCGCTGATACTCGCGCAACCGCTCCACCTCTCGCGGGATAATTAACTCTTCGTTCGCGCACAACTCCACGCCATGCTCTGCGGCAAACCGTTCCGCCCCGTCGCCCACAAAATACACATGCGGACTCTCACTCAAAATCTTCCCCGCCACTCGCACCGGATTCCGCACCCGCTCCACGCACCCCACGCCACCCGCCCGCAACGTTGCCCCGTCCATAATCAGAGCATCCATCTGCACCCGGCCATCGCGATTCAGAAAACTCCCCAGCCCCGCATCAAAAGTCTCGTCGTCCTCCATAACCACAACCGCTTCCTCGATCGCATCCAGCGCAGCGCCCCCACGCTCCAGCACGCGCCATCCCGCCTCCAGAGCATTTCGCACTCCACGCAAGTGCGCCTCCACCATCTCGTCGGGCATGGCCCAGGCGCCACCATGAACTACCAGAACAGGATCAGTAGGCAAGAAGAGTCCTCAAAAGAAGTGAAACGACCGAATAGTCTAGCATCGCTGAGCGGTTCGTCACGGCTGCCCATGGTGATGGCTAAGTTTCAATTTACTTTGAAAGGACAGCCGCTTCAGCCGCACCGTAGGAATTCTGGAATCAACCACGGCTTTAGCCGCTGAGGGCGAGAGTAAGCGTCAACGGCGGCAATGCCAGCCCCTCGACCTCAACCGTCCACACATCGCCGTTGCCGGCCAGATGTCCGGCGGTAAGCGTTCCGGAGCTGACGATTTCTCCCCCGCTCAGTTGCTGGTTTGGGAATCTTCGAGCAATGGCCGAACCAAGTTCCGCCAGGCACAAGGCTGGGCTCCTCAAGCTGCTCCTCCCCGATCCTTCTTCCACAAATTCTCCATGCTTCGAGACGCGCACTTTGAATTGTGGCAACTGGTCTACCAGACTGGCGATCAGGTCCGGACGCACTTGCATCCTCTCGCCGACCACAAGCGCGGCGTGTAATCCAAAAGACGCCACGAAATCACTGGGCTGAAATTTCCAATCCGGAAAAGGACAGTCAATGATTTCGAATCCGATCGCCAGCCAATCAGCAAATGCAAGGGCAGCTGCAGCATCCGAGGTTTCTCCCGTAGCCAGCTGCTTCAAACCGAAAACAATCTCAGGTTCGACCTTCAGCGAACGGGAATGCGTAAGCGTCAGCTCTACCGGGTTGCCATCGCTGTAGTGCACCGTGTCGTCATACATGTGAGCCCAAACCAGTGTCTCAAGTTTGAGCGCGCGCCACATAGCCTTATTCGCATAGCCAACCTTGCGGCCGACGGCTTTACGCCCACCGGCTTCGCGCAACTGCTTGAGGATTGCTTCAACCTCATAACCCGTGTTGAGGTCGAAACCGGAGCGAATGGAGGGCAGCACGGGCACCATCTGGCCAGTCTCTTGCGCGGACAGGAGTTCACGCGCCAGACTTTCGGCTTCGTTGCGCGGCATAGGATTGTCCGGCATACGACGGGGCATGGGCCACAACCGAGCATCTTACACCAGCAAGTTCTCATCAAGAGTTGGAGCAGACTCCCGCACAAATTCCTGATAAATTTGTTCATCATTTCCGCCGCTGTTGCCGGCGACTTGCTCTGGGGTCCGTATCTGACTCATATGGGTTTGCACTTTAGCCAAGCCATCTTCCTGCTCATCGCGGCTGGAATCGCCGGTGCGCTGAACGCACTGGCCGGCGGCGGCAGTTTCATCTCATTCCCGGCGTTGTTGTTCCTTCGCGTCCCCGCAGTAACCGCCAACGCGACCAACACAGTCGCTCTGTGGCCCGGCTTGGCGGCCAGCACCGTCGCCTATTTAAAGCGGCTGAACGCGCCTTCTCGCGTATTGGTCCCGTTGCTCGTAACCAGCGTTGCCGGAGGCTGGGCTGGCGCATTGCTGTTGCTCAAGACTCCGCAGCACACGTTTCTGCGCCTCGTCCCCTGGCTACTGCTGGGCGGCACTTTGCTTTTCGCGTTCGGCAATTCGATCCGCTCCATCGCCGGCAAAACTGCGGTCATCGATGATCTCAGCGAAATATCGTGGAACGCTATCCTGATGAGTTCCATCGCGGAATTGCTGGTTTCCGTCTACGGCGGATACTTCGGCGCAGGCATCGGATTCATGACGCTGGCCATGCTCGCCATGCTGGGGATGCGTGATATTCATGCCATGGGCGCACTCAGATCACTGCTGGCAGTCGCCATTAATGCTGCGGCAGTAGTCACCTTTATCGTAGCCGGTGCCGTGGTGTGGCCACAGTGTGTAGTGATGATCGCGGGTTCTGTCGCCGGAGGCTGGTTCGGCGCGCGTTACGCGCAGAAGGCCGACCCTCGAAGCGTGCGAGCCGTCGTGATTGGCGTGGGTATCGCAATGAGCGCATATTTCTTTGTCACAGTTCGCTAGAGCGAGGATTCGCCGCGCATGGAGATATAATCGCCGTTGCGCCATCAGACTGAGCACCGGACCCGGCACTAACGTCCCGCACCAAGGGCAACAACGAATGACGCTTAAGTCGGTACAGACTCTTCTTGACGTTTTGCATTTCGCCGACAGTCACACGGCAATCGTCGTTCCCGAGCTTGGAATCCGTGTCACCTATGATTCGCTTCGCAAACAGGTTTTCGACATGGCCAACGCTTTGGCCTCGATGGGCATTCGCCGCGGCGACGCAGTAGCGATCGTTTTGCCAAACGGATTACCTGCGATTGTGGCCTTCTTAGCCGCCTCCATCGCTGGAACCGCAGCCCCCTTGAACCCTGCCTATCCCTATGAGGAGTTTCTTTTTTTCCTCGGCGACACCGACGCGCGCATTCTGCTCTGTCCACCGATGGGAGCGGAACTCGCGCGCAGCGCAGCCGCACACCGCAAGATCCCAGCGTTTTCTGTGCAGATGAGCGACCAGGGGATTGTCAGCCTGGAAGGTGCTCCCACCGGAGCCACGGCGAACGAGCCAAAGGCTGATGACGTAGCTCTGATCCTGCACACCAGCGGAAGCACGGGACGTCCCAAACGTGTTCCCTTACGGCACTTCAATCTAGCCGTTTCCTCGGCCAATATCGCGAACAGCTACGCGCTCTCTGAAGAAGATGTTTCACTGTGCGTCATGCCGCTGTTTCATATTCACGGATTGATCGGCTCAACCATGGCAACTCTGCTTTCCGGGGGAACTGTCGTCGTTCCCCCAAAATTCAATGCGCTGTCTTTCTGGCGCACAGTGCGCGAACATGCTGTGACCTGGTATTCGGGCGTGCCCACAATGCATCAACTCGTGCTCGCACGGGCTCACCACAATCCGGCAGAGAAGACCTCTCTGCGCTTTATTCGCTCCTGCAGCGCGCCCATGTCGGCAGAACTCATTCACAAAATCGAGGAGACCTTTGAGGTGCCTTTCGTAGAAGCCTACGGAATGACCGAAGCTGCCCACCAGATGACCTCAAATCCTCTACCTCCGCGACATCGCAAGCCGGGCTCGGTCGGTGTGGGCGCCGGGCTTCTCCTCAGCATCCTGGACAAAGCCGGAAATCACCTGGGCACGGACCAGCGCGGTGAAGTCGCCATTCAGGGAGCGAATGTGTTCCGTGGCTACGAGAACAATCCCGAGGCCAACGCTCGCTCTTTTGTGAACGGATGGTTCCGCACCGGCGACGAAGGCTTCCTTGACGCGGACTGCTATTTGCATTTGACGGGCCGGATCAAAGACATCATCATCCGCGGTGGTGAGAACATCGCGCCTCACGAAGTGGATGAGATTCTGTTGAGACATCCCGCGGTCGCGGCAGCAGTCACGTTCGGCCGCGCGCATCCCGCCCTGGGAGAAGAAGTAGCTGCAGCCGTCGTCTTGCACGAGCCCAACGGCGCCACCGAATCGGCGCTCATCAAGCACTGCTGTGAGTCGCTGGCGGAATTCAAAGTTCCAAAGAAAATTTATTTTGTAGATAGCATTCCCACCACTGCAACCGGAAAAATTCGCCGGAGCGCTGTTGCCGCGGCGATCGTGGACAACCAAAGATGAGATTCCTGATCGCGGGAGCGGGTGCAATCGGAGCCTACATCGGAGCGCGAATGGCGCAGGCTGGCTTCGACGTTACACTGTTCGCCCGCGGGCCACACCTTCGCGCCATGCAGGATCGCGGCGTGCAGGTTAAGAGTGCCGACGGAGATTTCGTCGCGCGGCCTGCTATCGTCGCTTCCCTCGAAGAAGTTGGCCCCGTAGATGTCGTCTTCCTCGCCGTGAAAGCGCACGGTTTGCCGAAACTCGCGCCCCAGTTGAAATCCGTTCTGGGGCCACAGACCACAGTGGTCAGCACTCAGAATGGAATTCCATGGTGGTACTTCCAGAATTTCGAAGGCGAATGGAAGGGATTGCGTCTGGAGCGAGTGGATCCAGGAGGCGTGATTTCCGCGGCCATTGAAGCCCATCGCGTGCTTGGATCGATCGTTTATTTTTCCACCGAGATTACGGCGCCTGGCGTGATTCAACACATCGAAGGCAACCGCATTTCTCTCGGCGAACCGGACGGCTCCCGTTCCGAGCGTTGTCGCCAGATTGCTGAAGCGCTCGTTGCTTCCGGCTTGCGCGCTCCCATCACAGCGCGTATCCGCCACGAGATTTGGGTCAAGGTTTTGGGTAACGCTTCGTTCAATCCGGTCAGCGCGCTGACGCGTGCCACGCTGGTTCAGATGGTCCGTGATCCGGGAGTTTGTTCGCTGATCCGAAACATCATGCAGGAAGTGGAAGCGGTCTCCAGCAAGTTAGGCATGGAGCTGCCCGTCTCCATCGATCAGCGTATCGCTGGCGCGGAAAAAGTTGGGGAGCACAAAACCTCCATGCTGCAGGATCTCGAAGCCGGCCGGCCGATCGAACTAGAGGCGCTCGTAGGCGCGGTGGTGGAGTTGGGAGAGCGCGTCGGTCTTCCCATGTCCTACACGCGAACGGTGTACAGCTGCACGAGGCTGTTGGCGGAGCGCGCCGCCTCAAGGCCATCGGAATGAGTAAACGGAGAGGCGAACATTTGCGACAGGTTTGACAGCTCGACCATGTGGCTCAGCAGTAGCGCTGTTCACGTCTAACGCGCCATCGCGAAGATCTAAACTATGGCCGCACCCGCAATCGATCCAAACTCTCTGATCCATCCCTCGCGAATTCCGAACCGCTGGGTCCAGTTAGTCGCAGGCATCGTCGCGATGATGGCGGTCGCCAATCTTCAATACGCATGGACGCTCTTCACCAAACCCATTCAAGCTCATCTGCACGTTTCGCTCGAGGCAGTTCAATGGACCATCGTCCTGTTCGTCGCTTTGGAAACCTGGCTCGTTCCGTTTGAAGGATTCCTGGTAGATCGCATCGGGCCCCGGTTCATGCTGGGCGCCGGCGCGATCCTGGCTGGATTGGGTTGGATCGGCTCCGGCTACGCCGAGACGCTAAAGGGTCTTTATTTTTGGTACGGACTCGGCGGCATCGGCGCTGGAGCAGTCTATGGTGGCACCATCGGAAACGCCCTGAAATGGTTTCCCGACCATCGCGGTTTATGTGTCGGGCTCACCGCCGGCGCGTTCGGCATTGGCACCGCAACCACCATCGCTCCCGTGGCCGCCATGCTCAAAACCTCTGGCTATCAGCATACGTTCATCTTCTGGGGAGCGATTCAGGGAGTCGTCGTACTCGCCGCTTCCCTCTTCTTAGCCAGACCACCCGTGGGATGGACGCCGCCCAACTGGAAAGAGAACGAAGCGAAGATCAAAGCCAAGGTGAGAACATCATCCGTCGACATGACGCCGTGGCAGATGCTGCGCCAGCCATCCTTCTATGTCATTTACCTGATGATGACCATGCTGGCTTTCGGCGGCATCGTGGTCACCGTGCAACTCAACCCCATGGCGTCCTCCTACCACGTGGATAAAGTTGTGGTGCTCTGGGGCATGACGGCTCTGGTGCTGGCCATCACGGTCGATCGCATCCTCAACGGCCTGACGCGCCCCTTCTGGGGATGGGTCTCGGACCACATCGGCCGCGAGAACGCCATCTTCATCTCTTTTGTCCTCGAGGCAATCGCGGTCTATGCTCTGCTCCAGTTGATCACCCGTCCCGTCTGGTTCGTAGCCCTTTCGGGCCTCTGCTTTTTCGCCTGGGGCAACATTTACTCCTTGTTCCCCTCGATCACAGGAGATCTCTACGGAAACAAATGGGCTACCACCAACTATGGCATCGTCTACACCGCCAAAGGAGTGGCCACAGCCTTTGCCGGCCCCGGCGCTGCCTGGCTGTTTGCCAGGACCGGTTCCTGGTCCAAAGTTTTCTGGGCAATGATTATCTGCGATCTGATTGCCGCATTTATGGCTCTGCTGTGGCTGAAGCCGCTGGCAGCCCGGGTCGTCAGAGACTCGGAACGCACTGTCCCGATCGTCGATGCCGCGGGCTCCATCAAAGCGCGGGGCGGGCCTAACACAGTATGAAAATTGTTTCACACTATCGTCGAACAGCGGCATCGGCGTATGATCGTGCCGTTTTTGAACCACCCCCATGGAGGATACAATCGTGAAGAAGAAACCAGCTGTAATACTTGGCGTCATCGTATTGACGCTTATCGCACTGGCTGCCTTGGCAGCGAGTCCAAACCCTTACAGCTTCAGTCAAAACAAAAGAAACGTCACCGCAAACCAAGCGCCGAGCTTCGCTACGTCCTCGAACCACGACACCACACTGAAGACCATCGCCGGCAACCTCAGCACCTATCAGTACGGCGTCTATTTCTGTTGCTTTGGCAATACCATCGCCGCGGGCCCGCCGAACTTTCCATTTCAAACCTGGGTGGCCATTCCCTTCACGCCGACAGCCGATGCTTCTGTGACCCGCGTCGAAGCTTCAGTTGGCACATTTGGCGGGTCAGACGCGGGTGCATTTCGGATGCAACTCCTTGCTGACAACAATGACTCGCCGGGAAATCCCATCAAGACGTTCCCTGTCGCGACGGAGCCTACCTACGGAACTTGCTGCACTCTCGACGTAGGTAACCACAAGGCTGGCATTCCCGTGAAGAAAGGCACGCAATACTGGCTTGCCGTTACCACTTCCAGCACGCAAACATCCTTCGCGGGTGGCTGGGCTTTCAACAGCACCGACATGAGATCGCACGAGATCGCCAGCTGGTGCGAGGGCTCAAGCACGTACTGCGGCGACAATAGCGGAGTGTGGACGGTCGGTCAGAGCGGTGATCCGCTGCCAGGCTACGCCATACTTGGAAACTAGCTTTCAACGGCTGTATCCTTAGTTCCTTCTGAGAACAAAAGCCGGCCCGCCTTCTGGCGGGCCGGCTTTTGATTGGAGAACCTCCTGCACTACGTGACGAAGCTTAACCTCAATTTCCTCACCAGCCGCTAACATCATCTGCCTGAAATCTATTTCGTTCTACCGCCCTCGACCTTCAATTTATCGCTCGCGCCGGCTTGCGCCCCGGCCAGGCGCGCGGTCAGCACGCGAAACGGCGAGCACGAGACATAATCCATTCCCACCTCGTGGCAGAACTGAACCGACGACGGGTCGCCGCCGTGTTCGCCGCAAATTCCAACTTCGAGATTGGGCCTGGTCTTGCGTCCGCGTTCGATTCCGATGCGAACCAGTTCGCCCACCCCGTCGCGATCAATCGCTGCAAACGGATCTTGTTTGATGATGCCTTCCGCGAGATAGGTCGGGAGCACTTTGTTCACATCGTCACGCGAGAATCCAAACGTGGTCTGGGTGAGATCATTGGTGCCGAAGCTGAAAAACTCGGCCACCTTGGCGATTTCATCAGCAACCAGCGCAGCTCGCGGCAACTCGATCATTGTCCCCACGAGGTAGTGCACCTTCTTACCCTTCTCGCCGAAAACTTCCTCCGCAACCCGCCGCACGATCGTAGCTTGGTTCTCCATCTCCTTCACAATTGCAACCAGCGGAATCATCACCTCCGCATGCGTTCTTACTCCGTCCTTCTCCACCGCAACCGCAGCCTCAAAAATTGCGCGCGCTTGCATCTCGGTGATTTCGGGATACGTGATCCCGAGCCGGCAGCCGCGGTGCCCGAGCATAGGATTAAACTCGTGCAACTCCTCGACCCGGCGAAGCAAGCTCTTCAACCCCTTCAACTTCGGCGAGCGCGGTTTGGTCGCTTCCAGCACCGCGATCTCCACCATCAACTCTTCCCGCTTGGGCAGGAATTCGTGCAGAGGCGGATCCAGCAGGCGAATCGTGACGGGCAGCCCATCCATCACGCGAAATAAGCCGATGAAATCGGCGCGCTGCATGGGTAACAGTTTTTTCAACGCCGCGCGCCGATCCTTCTCATTGTCAGCCAGAATCATGGCTCGCACGTGCGGAAGCCGGTCCTCGGCGAAGAACATATGCTCGGTCCGGCACAATCCAATGCCCTCGGCGCCGAATCCCCGCGCCTGAACGGCATCCCGCGGAATGTCCGCATTGGCCCGCACTCCTAACTTGCGGAACGGCTCTGCCCACCCCAGGAACTTCATCAGTTCAGGATCGTCAGGTGTTGCGTCGAGTGTGCTGAGCTTGCCCTTGATCACTCGGCCCGTCGTTCCGTCGAGCGAGATCCAGTCGCCCGGCTTGAATACCTGGCCCTTCACCCGCATCTCGCGGTCCTTTTCGTTCACTGAAATATCGCCCGCGCCCGCCACACAACACTTTCCCATGCCGCGCGTGACCACTGCCGCATGACTCGTCATGCCGCCGCGTGAAGTCAAAATTCCCGCAGCTACTTCCATCCCGTGAATATCTTCCGGAGTAGTTTCCGCTCTCACCAGAATCACAGGATTTCTCTTGTCCCCGTGCCCCGCCTTTTCCACCGCCTCATCCGCAGTAAACACAATCTGCCCAACAGCGGCCCCCGGAGACGCAGGCAAGCCTGTGGCCAGAACCTCGATCTTTACTTTCTTCTCATCCAGTCGCGGAACCAGAAAGTCGTAGAGCTGGTTCGGTTCGACGCGGAAAATCGCTTCCTCTTTGGTGATCAACCCTTCTTCCACCATCTGGATAGCCACGCGCACCGCCGCAAGTCCCGTGCGCTTGCCATTGCGGGTTTGCAGCATGTAAAGCTTGCCCTCCTGGATGGTGAACTCGAAATCCTGCATGTCGCGATAATGTTTCTCCAGGCGCGTCGTGATCTCGCGCAGCTGCCTGTAAACATCCGGCATCACCTTCTCCAGTTCCAGGATTGGAACCGGGGTGCGAATGCCGGCAACCACATCTTCGCCTTGCGCGTTCATCAGAAACTCGCCATAAAATTCTTTGTTGCCAATCGCCGGATTGCGCGTGAAGCCCACGCCGGTGCCGCTGGTCTCGCCCAGATTTCCAAATACCATCGCTTGCACATTCACCGCGGTGCCGAGCATGTCGTCGATGTTGTTGATGCGGCGATAATGCTTGGCGCGATCGTTTTGCCACGAGCGGAAAACGGCGTCGCGCGCCATCACCAGTTGTTCGTGCGCATCCTGCGGGAAGTCATGCTTGGTGTGCTTCTTGACCACCTTCTTATACTCGGCGATCACTTCTTGCAGCGCTTTAGCGTCAAGATCGGTATCAAGCTTCGCCTTCTTCTGCTTTTTCTTCGCATCGAACACTTCGTCGAAAGCCGATTTCGGAATCTCCAGCACCACGTTGCCGAACATCTGGATCAGCCGCCGGTAGGAATCGTAGGCGAACCGCGGATTGTTGCTGCGCTTCGCCAGCGCTTCCACACTTTGATCGTTCAATCCAAGATTAAGAATCGTATCCATCATGCCCGGCATGGAAAACTTCGCTCCCGAGCGGACGCTTACCAGCAGCGGGTTCTCGCCCTTGCCCAGCTTCTGCCCTTGCAACTCCTCCAACCGCCGGAGCGCGTCCTCCATCTGACGCGTGACGTCGGCCGACACCTTGCCGCCACGCATGTACTCACGGCAAGCCTCGGTCTGAATGGTGAAGCCGGGAGGCACAGGCAGCGCAGCGTTGGTCATCTCAGCCAGGCCCGCGCCTTTGCCTCCGAGTTCGTTCTTCATCGCGCCATTGCCCTCGGCTCGTCCGTCGCCGAAAAAGTAAACGTACTTGATGGCACTAGCGCTGGCGTGCTTTTCGTGAGTCTCAGGAAGTGTGGAAGTGCTCATTGAATGTGTCCTCTTTGGGAAAACTGAGGTATGAATTCGAAATCTCAATTCCAGTTTACCCGATTCTCGCCGCAGGGGCGCTCGCACAGAAACGAACCATGTGGAGACAGCCGCCTCGGCTGTCCAAGGAGCGAAGCGACGCCGGGCACGTGTGGAACGGACACTCCTGTCCGTTGCCTTTGACCTTGATGTCGATGATGTCGATCTCGAAGTTGCCTCCATCCCGGCTCTTGTCATTCCGAGCGCGCGAAGACGCGTGAGGAACCTGCTGTCAGCCGGTAGCGCCACGACTCAAGTGGAAACAGCCGCCTCGGCTGTCCAAGGAGCGAAGCGACGCGAAGGTCGTGTGGAACGGACACTCCTGTCCGTTGCCTTTGACGTAGATGTTGATCTTGAAGCTGCCTCCATCCCATGTCCTGTCATTCCGAGCGCGCGAAAGCGCGTGAGGAGCCTGCTGTTCGCCAGCAGCGCGACGAACCATGTAGAGACAGCCGCCTCGGCTGTCCAAGGAGCGAAGCGACGCCAAGCAAGTGTGGAACGGACACTCTTGCCCGTTGCCTTTGAAGAGGAACGGCGCAGCTGAACCGGCGCATTCGCGCCAACCCGAAAAACCACCCACCCCTCCCCCACTCCACTCCTGTCTGTGACATCCAACCCATTCCCAACGTTGGAAAACTCTGTCAAGCCACAATTTTTAACTCCTTCCACAACATCCTCATACAGCGAGCCGTCCACAGGCCCCACTAAACGTAATTGATATAATGGTGATTGTCGTGATTAGCAATAAGAAATGCGTCCCACCAAGCTCCGCTAACTCCATATTCCGCAATATTTTACCCGTAAGCCCTTGGTTCCAAAGATTTTGCACGACCGCCTCATACCCACCTCCGGTAACTCGGAGAAAGCAAAGAATTTACCTCAAAGGTATCTAAATTTTCTCGAGGCCTGACCCTATGCCCTGCCAACCAAGCGTTAAAACCTGCACCCACATTAA
This sequence comes from uncultured Acidobacteriaceae bacterium, assembly GCA_963841125.1. Classification (GTDB taxonomy): domain Bacteria; phylum Acidobacteriota; class Terriglobia; order Terriglobales; family Acidobacteriaceae; genus Sulfotelmatobacter. The sequence continues at coordinate 204,974 of CAWJBH010000002.1, read as the reverse complement.
GGTCACCGGACACTCCTGCGGCTCTCCAGCACTCAGCGGCGAGAGATTCTGCTACTTCCACCAGCGCATGATCCGCGGAGTCCGCACGCCGCCCCAGTCGCGCATTCATCCCATGGCCCTGATCGAAGACCCCGAAGGAATCCAGGTCGCGCTCATGGAAACCGTCAATGCCATCGTGCGCAACACCATCGACCTCAAGCGTGCAGCCTTGATCCTCCGCGCCCTCAGCATCGCGACCCACAACTCCCGCCGCTTCCGCTTCGACCGCCAAGAAAGCGCTATGGTCCGCGCCATCCCCGAATATCCGCCGGCCCCACCCATATCGGAGAAGCTCGAAAAAGAAGAGGCCCTCGCAAGGGCCGCGCAGCGAAGCCTCCCAGAAGCGCAGCTCCCAAGCAAGCCACCAGCCCGAGCAACGACAGCGCCAGGTGCACAAGCCCAGGCAGTAAACACCGGCCCGCAACGCGAGTGAAGAGTAGACCACTGCGAAAGTCAAAAGCAGCGGACAAGAGTGTCCGCTCCACACGAGCCGCAGCCAGTAGCTAGTGGCTAGAAGCTAGAAGCTGAGAGCTGACAGCTGACAGCTGATAGCTAGCAGCTGATTCCTCTTGACTTTTCGCCTTCCATTCGCCAACAATGTTTCCATGGCGATCACACGCAGGCAGCGCGAAGTGTATGACTTCATCTCCCGCTTTGTGGCGGAGCATGGATACTCTCCGTCGTTTGAAGAGATTGGCAATGGGCTTGACCTGAACTCGCTGGCCACGGTGCACAAGCACATCACTAACCTCGAGAAGAAGGGACTGCTCACCCGCGACTACAATCGCAGCCGCTCCATCGACCTGCTGCCGCCCAAGGGACGCCTCAAGCAGGCCATGAGCGTGAACACCGGCCTGGTGCTGCCGCTGCTTGGCCGCATCGCCGCCGGCATGCCCATCGAGGCCGTGCAGAGCAATGAGACGATCTCACTCGCCGACTTTGTTCGTTCGAAAGAAGTGTTCGTGCTCGAAGTCCGTGGCGATTCCATGCAGGATGAGGCCATTCTCGACGGCGACTACGTGCTGGTCGAGAAGCTGAAGACGGCGCATAACGGCGACATCGTGGTCGCGCTGGTTAACAAAGATGATGCCACGCTGAAGCGCTTTTACCGCGAAGGCGACAACATTCGCCTGCAGCCCTCGAATGCGACTATGAAGCCGATCATCGTACCGGCGGCATCGGTAGAGGTGCAGGGGCGGGTGATTGGGGTGCTGCGGAAGTATTAAGAACAGTGGTCAGTGGTCGGTGGTCAGTCAGCAATGATCGGTTCTCGGTTGTCGGCCCAATGCAATGCAACATCACGTGCATGTTCGATTGATTGTAGCGCTCGTTCTGTGGGTTGCAGGTTATGGGCACGCACAGAGCCAACCGGCGGCGCGGGGTGTGCCTGTTAAGGAGAAGGTTGTGACGATTCATGCAAGTGGAACGTTTGATGTGAAGCTGGCACCGCAAACAGCCGAAGGCGACGCGGGCCTGGGTCGAACGTCGATCGACAAGCAGTTTCACGGCGATCTGGAGGGAACCAGCAAGGGACAGATGCTCTCCGCCATGGGCAGCGTGAAGGGCTCCGCGGGTTACGTCGCGATGGAGCGATTCACTGGAACCCTGAAAGGCCCTACGGGCAGCTTCGTCCTGCAGCACAGCGGTACGATGACGCGGGGCACACCGCAACTGAGCGTTACGGTTGTACCGGATTCCGGCACCGGCCAACTCGAAGGCATTGCCGGGACGCTAACCATCAAGGTCGCCGACGGGAAGCACTCGTACGACTTCGAGTACACGCTGCCGGAGTGAGAGAGACTCCTAGCCAATTCCAAACTCCGCCGAAGGCTGACGCGAAAGCAAAACGCACGCGACTGAATGACAGTCCGCGTGCGTTTGAAATTTTAGCTAGAAGCTAGCAGCGAGAAGCTGACTTAGCTAATGTGCCGGTCGAGGGCCTGCGCGATGGTCTCCTTGGGCTTGTAGCCGACGATTTGCTCGACGACCTGCCCGCCCTTAAAGACCAGCAGCGTGGGGATGCCGGTCACTTTGTAGCGCATGGGTGTGGAGCTGTTGGAGTCCACGTCCATTTTGCCGATCTTGATTTTGCCCTGGTAGTCTTTCGCCAGCTCCTCGACGATGGGAGCGATCGCACGGCAGGGGCCGCACCACGTCGCCCAGAAATCCACCAGTACGGGCTTATCCGACTTCAAAACATCCTGGTCGAAGTTCGCATCGGTGACTTCGACGATTCCATTACCTGCCATGTTTGTTTCTCCTCGTTGTAACGTCGCGTTGTCGGCCGACGCTCCCATGTCTTGGAAACAACGAGCAGTCTTTGCCGGGACCCGGACGATCTTAAATCATTACGATCTTATCGATTACGACGCTGATGATTACGATGTCAGTAAATACGAATCCATGAAATGCTTCCCCCTGACCTGGGGACCGTTCTCTTATCGTATCACTGCCATTTGATGCGCGGGCGGGGCCAAAGGTCGCAGAGGCTAGAAGGGTGCGGTACCGCACAGACTGGGGTGGAAACGGACCGGTTAGAAGATAAACTTCACTGCCGCCTGCATCAGCCGGGGAGGGGCGGCACCGACTATTTCTCCGAACGACGAACTGTTGATGTTGCCGTTCACGGAATCGGGCCCATAGAACTGAGCGTGGTTGAAGATGTTGAATCCCTCGAATCGGAATTGCAGCGACTTGGACTCGGTGAGCGCGACGCTCTTCAGCAGCGCCATGTCGTAGTTGTCGATGCCGGGGCCGTAGAAAAAACGGCGACTGGCATTGCCCGGCTGGCCGAGGGGCTGGAGACTGCATCCGGTAGAGCTACATCCGAAGAGGCTGGTATTGAAGGCGGCTCGGCCGTTGCGCGGATTGTGATTCAGTTGGAGCGCACCCGGAGTGTATTGCGGTTCGTCGACGCCATAGTTGTTGATGCCGTTGGGCTCGGCTCCGAGCAGAGAGTTGTCGCCGTAGTTGAGCAGGGTCACGGGAAAGCCGGTGCTGAAATGGGTGATGCCGGAAAGTGTCCAACCTTTTGTCCAACGATTGGAAAGACGGAACAGGCGCTCGAAGGGAAGCTCGTAGGCATAGCTGACCACGAAGTTCTGCGTCACATCGAATGCGGATAACGCGCGGCTGAGCGCGGGATTGATGGGATTGACTTCTTCGCCGACGTTCGAAGACTGATCGATGGACTTGCTGTAGGTGTAGCTGGCAAACAATTGCAAGGCCTTGCTGGTGTGCCGGAGACTGAGCTCCAGGGCGTTGTAGTTGGAGTTGCCGATGGTGGATTGATTGGTGTTGCTGCCAAAATTCGAGCCCAGGGGCCCGCGGGTTCCATTCACGGTTTGGCCGGACGCGGTGGTGAAGACGTTGCTTTCACCAAAAGGTCCGCAGGTGGCCGAACCTGGCGCCACCTCATTGATCTGACTCAAGCTGAGGCATAGCGCCGGGTCGCCGGGATTGGATTCCACCAGCACCAGAAGGCGATGAGATTGATTGCCTACGTAACTGGCGCTGAGCAGAGTATTGTTTCCGATCTGGCGCTCGATGGAGAACATGTATTGCTCGGTATAAGGGATGCGGTTGCTGACGGGATACGCGGGGATGCCGCTGATGGGCACATATTGCGACCAGTCAACGTTCGGATCGGGATGACTGCGGGAGGAATTCAACGGCGCAAAAGTGACGGGGAAATACTGGCCAAGATCCTGTCCATTGGAAGCAGTGACGAACGGGTTTGAAAACAGAGGTGGAGCGGGGCTGCTGTAGGTGGTTCCGTAGGGAGCATTGGCCGCGAGAACTCCAAGGGTGAGGGCTTCGATGGAGGTGTAATACATTCCGAAACCGGCGCGCAGACTGGTTCTGCCGGGACCGCCGAGAAGCTTGCCGAGAAAGGTGTCAGCAGAGAGATTCGGCGAATAGGCAGATGCCGATGCGCGGCGAAAATTCGTCACCGGGAGGCGCCAGGGTGCGCCGCACTCCCGGATCGGTGGGATAGAGGATTCCCGACCGGGCGCGCCGGGGAATACCACCGACTGCTTGCCCGGCTCGGTGGTCGAAATCTGATTGTACTTTTCATACCAGGGCTCGATGCGGTCCCAGCGCAAGCCGTAGTTGAGAGTGAGGTTGGATCTTAGGCGCCAACTGTCCTGCGCGAAGAGCGCCGATATATTTATTGCGGCCATAGAAAGGATTGAGCTGGCTCTGGTTGTACTGACTGGGAATCCCGAGCAGGAAGTCGGCGAAATCGGCGCCGGTCTCGCTTCCGGTAAATAAGAAGTTGCCGTTGAACTGCGCGATCGGATTCACGTTGACCTGATCGTAATGGAATTCGCCGCCGAACTTCATGGTGTGGCGTCCCACGACTTTGGAGAAATTGTCGAGCACCTGAAACGTATTGTTCGCCTGCTTCAGTTCGTTCGTATTGGTGCCGGTGGAGAAATTGTTGAAGACGAGGTTTTCCACGCCTTCGCCTTTGAGGGTCGAGGGCCACGATGGTTGGGGTTCCCGAAGGAGTGACGAAACCTTGCGACACGAGGCTTACGCCAAGTCCGCCTTGCGGTTTGCCGAGGTCGTTGTAGGCGCGCATGAAACTGAAGTGGAGTTCGTTGACCGCCGTCGTGCTCAGCGTTTTCGTATCGCCGATGCTGAATAGCTGGGCGCGGCCGAGATACAAGCGCGTTGAAGCCGGGGACACTGGCTCCGCCTTGGGCGACCGGATAGGGATTGTTTAGCGAATAGTCATCCAGGAAGTAATAGCCGGAGATCGAGGCCCCAGCGTGTGTTGGCATCGAAGCGCACCGCCCCTTTGTCATCGCGCAGCGCTTGATTGAAGGCGGAGGTGGCGAACTGGTTGTCGGAGGCATTCGGTGCTGGAATGTACTGCAACAAATGCTGCGCGGGCACGGACCATGCACTGGCCGGGATTTGCAGAGTGGGAAGAACACAAGCGGCGTGCTTCCCGGAGATAGTTGGCATTAGTGCAGCCGGGGAAATAGTAGGGCTCGCCGGCGGAAACCTGATAACCGAAAGCCTGGGAAAGCGAACCGGCCCAAGCGGGACCGCTGACGATCGTGGGCGTCACAACCGTTTGGCCGTTCACGGTTTGGGTCGTGTAGAAGGAACTGGCCAGATCGGATAGATCGCCGGTCCGGTCGTGCGTGGAGGGAACGGGGATCAAGCCGGTATCGACTCCCTGGCGCTGGCGTGTGCCCTGATAGTCGGAAGAAGAAAAAGATCTTGTTGCGCTTGATGGGACCGCCGAAAGTCCCGCCGAACTGGTTTTGAATAAACGTGCCGCGAGTCGGGAGAAAAGTAATTGCGCGCATCCAGGTCGGTGTTGCGCAGAAACTCGAAAAGATCGCCGTGAAAGGCGTTGGTGCCGGACTTGGTGACGACGTTGATCTGGCCGCCGCTGAACTCGCCATATTCCGCATCGAAGTTGCTGGTGAGAATCCGAAACTCGGCGATGGAATCGAGGTTGGGAATGATCGCCGTTCCCATGTTGACATCTTCTTCGGAGTCGCTTCCGTTGACGATGAAAGCGTTGGCGAATTCGCGTTGGCCGTTGATCGAAATCGGTGCCGGGATTCAGATCGCCGGAGGGCGAGAGCGCGCTGGCGCCGACATCCTGAACGGTGTTGGAGGTGATGGATGTTGCGGGAGCGACTCCGGGTTGAAGCGAGAGAAGATCGGTGTAAGCTGCGGCCGTTCAAGGGGCACGGCGTTCATCTGCTCGCTGTTGATGACCTCGCCCATCTGGCTGCTGTAAGTCTCGAGATGGACCGCGCTGTCGCTTACCGTGACCGCGTCGGTTCGCTGGCCAACCTGCAGCGCGACGTCGATCAGAATGGCTGTCGGTGTCGAGCACCATGCCGATGCGGCGGTAGGGTTTGAAACCGGGATGGTTGACTTCAGGACGTAGTTGCCGATAGGGAGAACGGGGAAAGTGTAGATACCCCGTCGTCGGCGGTGGCGGATTGCCGGACACCGGTGCTGGGGTTGATCAGCAGTGACCGACGCCTGCGATCGCCGCGCCCGAGGGGTCTTTGACGGTGCCGGAGATGCTGCCGCCGACACCGGCCAATGCCGTGCGCCAGCAAGAGCAGAGAAGAATAGGAACACTGCGACATTTGCGGAGAGCGATAACTCGACTTTTCAGTTGCAAACGGGTCGCAATCTAGAGTCTACATTGCAACCGAGTCGCATCTGGCGTGTGAAATCGTCGCATGAGTGTTCGATAAGAGATTAATAAGAGCCTGCTAGTTGCAATCGCGTCGCATCTAAGGGCAGGTTCCAATATTGCCGGAAAGTCCGGCAGCGTCAAGTTTCGGCGCAAACAATTCGTCGCAGCTGCCGTTGCGACCAGTTGCGACTGGCCAGGAGAGCTGCCATGCCACTACCACAAACCGAAATTCCGGGCCGATCTGCAGTCCCATCTTGCCGAGCGCGGAATCCGCATGACCCAGCAACGGCGAGCGATTCTGCAGCGTGATGGAAACTGCCAGCAAACATCTGGACGCGGCCCAGCTTTTGCGCAAAGCGCAGAAGCTGGACGCCAGCGTCGACCGCAGCACCGTCTACCGCACCTTGCGGCTGCTCAAGCGCCAGGGACTGATCGACGAACTCGACCTGATGCACATCCACGGCGAAGGCCACTATTACGAGCGCAAGCTGAACCGCGACCACATCCACATGGCATGCCTGCGCTGCGGCAAGATCATGGAGTTTGTCAGCGACATTTTCGAGAAGCTGAAGGGACAGGTGGAGAAAGACTGCCGCTTCCGGATTGTGGTATCGCGGTTGGAAATTGGCGGTTACTGCGCGGGATGTTCGAAATAATAGTATCGGGAAAATACCGGGCTGCGCCTGGCGGACAAACCCTTCGGCTCCGCTCAGGACATGCGAGGGTGGCTGTCCCCACACTTAACTGCAATAAAAAAAGCGTCCTGGACTTTTCAGTCAAGGACGCCCCGGCAGCCCTCCCCCAGAACTGCCAAACCACGAAATGGATATTAGAGAACTACTCATTTTGTGTAAACGTCACTTTGGTAATCACGCTTTTCCGATTATCGAAGAGCTGCTGAATCGGGACAGGTGCGGTCCTCAGGGGCGGAAGCTCGCAATCTCCGGTGTCTGCTGACGCAGGCAGGGAAAGGCCTGCTCCACCCGCTTAGCTTTCGATACTTGTTCAGCGCTGCTGCATGTGGCCCGACGCGCCTCGCTGCGCTTGGCTGGACAGCCGAGGCGGCTGTCCCCACATGGACGCTGAAGATCAGAACCTAATTATTGTTTCTGCCAGGTTTGGCCGGCGTCCGGAGTGGTCCAGACTTCGGCGGTTGATGTGGTTACGCTTCCGTTGCGTGGGTCGGCGAACTGGATGCCGACAACGTCGCCGGTTAGCATGGTGCCGGCATCGGAAGGAATTACGCGCGCCCAGTGATTGCCGTCATCCAGAGTGTGATACAGGGCGCCACCCGAACCTCCAGCCCAGACTTCGGCGGCATTGGAAGAGACGGAAACGGCGCGAAAGATGGTGCGCGGGGACGGGGCCGTGGCCATCGGAGCGCGGCGCACGAGGTTGGTGTTCATGGAGGCATCCATCGCGACATCCACATCGAGCCAGGTCTGGCCTCCGTCGAGGGAGCGCTGCAGTGCGCCGCTGGCATTGATGGTCCAGCGAGGTGCTGCCGGGCTTTTCGCAGGCAGCGGCGGCGGCAGCGCCATGCCGGGTGGGAAAGCTTGCGCGGGCGCGGATTTCGCCTTGTTCACAAAGTCTACTGACGCCTGCGAAGGTTCCGCCTGTTCATTCTGAATGAGTTGATCCCGAACCTGGCTTTGTGCGCTCGATTGTGTCGGGATTTGCGGGGGCTCGCCTGAGGCTACGAGGGTAGTTGTTGCAGGAGGACTGGAATTCTGGTTTGCGGCTGCTGTGGGATTCTGCGGCAATGGTGCCGAATGGAAGTTACGGCCTGGCGCGGCGCTGCCATGGAACGCGCGACCACGTGCGGCAGAGCCTCCGCCGATGCCCGTTTCCGGAGCAACCGCCGGGGAAGCCGTCGCGTGCGGAGGGGGCTGACTCTGCGCGAAGGGATCCGCCATCTGATCCCGAGGCATGAGGCTGGTAGAAACCAACGTCTTTTCCTGGTGACGCTGGCGGTATTGCAGGAGGCCGACCGAAGTGACAGTGAGGATTCCCGCAGCCACAACTGTCCAACGAAGGATGGGCAAACTTAACCAGCCGATTCGGGCGGTGCTGACCGAACTGGTGAGCGCGACCGCTTCGGTGGCAGGCAAGGCAAGCGCGACGACCTCGCGACACTCGCCACAGCGGGCAAGATGCTCAAGCATGGGTTCTTGCTCGCGGGCGGTCAAGGACTGCTCGGCGAACGCGGTTAGCAGATCGGCATCCGGATGCGGGTCAGCCGCGGCAGGCGACTCCCGCTGCAACCTGGCTCGCACGATTTTGGGAACATCTTGCATTCGACCTGTTTCCAGTTTCTGGTTTCTAGCTTTTCGCTCTGGGCGCGACCTTTTGCTGACGGGGTAGCACTTCCCTCTTATCTGAGAACGCTGCTGCCGGGGAATCTTGCGCCAGATTGCGGCGAATATCCACCTGCAAATCACGGACATCCACGTCCAACGCCTCTTCGGCCTGGCGGCGGGCCATGCCCTGCTGCATCAGGCTTGCCAGGATCTTCTTGCGCAGCGCCTTGGCGAGCTTATCGACCTTACGGCTGATGGTGGACTCATGCACGCCCAGCATGCGGGCGATTTCGGCCAAGGTGCGTCCGTCGAGATAATATGCCGCCAGCACCATGCGGTCTTCGCTGTCGAGTGCGGTCAGAGCTGCGTCGGTGGAGGATTCGAGGCGCGAGTCGGCGGATGGAGGCGGTTCGGGAGCGGGGGCGGCGAACTGCGCTCCGTCTTCGCTCTCTTCGTCGAGGCTGACCAAGCGTTTGGTGCGGCGGTAGCGGTTGACGAATTCCTGCGCCAGCACAGTGCGGAGCCAGCCTTCGAGCGACCCGCGCCCGGTGAAAGAGGCGAGCTTGGAAATTCGTTCGCCGTCGCGCGTAGTAGTGCCGTAGAGTTCCGCGTAAAGACTGTCGGCCAGGTCGCGTGCGGCTGAGTCTTCGCGCGCAATGCGCAGAGCCGCCTGATACAGCTTTTCTCGATAGCGGGTCAGAAAAAGTTCCCAGGCAGAGTTGCTGCCGGCGGCGCAGGCCTGGGCTAGAGCGAGTTCCTCGACGCGCAGCGTCAGCAGAAAGGCTCGGGCTTCGGCTTCGGTGTTTCCGGCGGGCAGATACCTGGTGGCCACTTCGCAGAGAATCGCTGCGAAAGATTCGCGGGCTAGTCCGATATTCCCGCAGCCGCTTTTCGCGTACAGTTCAGCAAGCAGACCGGCGACTGCCGATTGCACTGCACCGGAGATCGATTTCGTGGCACGCATCAAAAGAAGAATACGACGGGAACCCTCTCCGATGTTACTAGAAGCGTTCTCGCGCTGGGTCATGCAGCGACGGCCCTTTGTTTGACGCTGGCAAGGTTGATTTTGGGTGCAAGGGCGAGCTTATTTTTCGTTCGCGGCGGAGATGGCAGGGTGAAGGAGCAGTGGTCAGTCGTCAGTGGTCAGTGGTCAGTAAGAAATCGAACACGTTCAACTGATCACTGGCCACTGATCACTGATCACTGGCCACTGGCGGCTGATGTCTGGTACCAGTTTCGCCATGCGGCGGAATCGTTGGATAGGCGTTGTCCGGTAATGTCGGCCAGAGCCTGGAACGCCCAGCCTCGGGTTTGATCATCGAGAGCGGGATCGTCGGCGTAGTTAATCAGTTGCGGCACGGCGGCCAGGCGCTGCTGGTGGTTTAACATGCCGGACTCGGCAAGACTGCAGGCGGCGCGTTCGCGCACGATCGGCGAAGGGTCATTGTGCATGGCGTTGAGCAGGGGCACGATGGTTGAAGTTGTGCCCACCAATGCGAGGCCTTCGACGGCCCAACGGCGCACATCGTCGTCTTGATCTCTGTCTTGACCTCTAGCTTGACCTCTGTCTTGTTCTCTGTCTTGATCTCTCGCGGAGGTCTTAGCCGAATCCTTCAGGTGCGTGGTCAGAACCTGGACTATGCGACCGGTCTCAACGCCGCGGTTCCCGAGCAGACCCAAAGTCCACAAGGCCCAAATCTTTTGTGCGTGATCCGAGGAATCAGCCAGACGAACCAACCTGTCGACGCTCGACCTGCTCTCCGTCAGTCCATAGACTGCGAGTTGTACTTCGATGGCGGAAGCGCGCAGGCTCGGGTCACCGGAATTGAGCGCGACCGTGGTGAGTTGGCCGAGTTGGGAATCCCACTTAAGCTTGCCGCGCCAGGTGTCGATACGCGCGGCGATCTGGGCTTCGGCCTGGGCTTTGTCCTGGTCTGTATGACTACCTCTCTCTTCGTCTCTATCTCCGTTTTGGCTGGCGGCTCCGTCGGAGCGGCTCACGGCGCGTTCGAGAAGGATCTCGGCTTGTTTCTGCGGCCTCTGCCAGTCCAGATCACGGTCCGAAGGCACGCCGAAGGATACAGAAGAATTTGTGTGCGGCAAGAGCGCGCTGATGGTTTTTCCCCAAAGGGCAGCCGGGCCCCCGCCGGTTGAGATGAGGAGCGCCACCAGTGCCCCCAAGATGGGGGCGACGAAGTGGAGCAGGCGCAGATTCGAAGAGAACAGTCGACCTGAAACCGAACCGCCTGAAGAGCTGGACTCGCGCCTGGACACAGTCTCGAGCGAAACAGATGTTGGCGAAGCTAGGTTCGTAACGTCGGGAGTAGGACCGAGGTTGCCAATATCTGGCGAATGGGGCGGTGCGGGACAGGGATCGCCCACATCTGCGTCCGGCGACGGAATGTTCGGTCGAACTACATCCATAAGCAAGTTTAGAAAGGGCTCGGAATGGGGTAAAGTTACTTCGGGGTCTCGTCCAACAGAGCTTGATGCAAAATGGGGCCACCGGTGAGCCGAAACTGGCATTGGATTACACTTCCGCAGCTCAGAAACTCTTGCCGAGGAACAATGAATACAGGAAACTCGCTGCGGCGCTGGGTGCTGCCCTGGCTCGCTCTTCTGGCTGGCGCAGCATCTGTTTCGGCCGGCCACATGAATTCGGCCGGATCGCCGGTTGGTCTGGGAAGTCCCGGATATAAGGTGGTGAACACTTACAAGATAGGCGGCGATGGTGGCTGGGATTACCTGATCGCGGATGCGGCGGCGCGTCGTCTTTATATTTCGCGAGCGACCCACGTCATCGTGCTCGATCTTGATTCCGGCAAGACGGTGGGCGACATTGCGGACACGCCTGGGGTGCATGGCATCGCGTTGGCGCCAGAACTGGGGCGCGGCTTCATCAGTAACGGTCGGGAAGGCACGGTCAGCATTTTCGACCTGAAGACGCTCGTGACCAGCAGCAAAGTGAAGGTGGGCGAGAACCCGGACGCCATTCTTTATGATCCGGCATCAAAGCGCGTGTTTACGTTCAATGGCCGCAGCCAGGATTCGACGGCCATCGATGCTACCAACGGCAAGGTACTGGCGACCATCAAACTCGACGGCAAACCAGAATTTGCGGCCACTGACGGCAAGGGTGGGATTTTTGTGAACATCGAAGATAAGAGCGAGCTGACCGCAATTGATCCGGGCAGGTTGGTCGTCAAGTCGAAGTGGACTCTGGCGCCTTGCGAATCACCCTCGGGATTGTCCATGGACCAGAAGAACCGCCGGCTCTTCGTGGGTTGCGACAACGAGATGATGGCGGTGGTGAATGCGGATACCGGAAAGGTGCTGGCGACGCCAGCGATCGGGGATGGCGTGGACGCAACCGCGTTCGACGACGAAACCGGACTGGCGTTTGCTTCCTGCGGTGAAGGAGTGCTGACGGTGGTGCGCGAAGAGTCGCCGGATAAATTCAGCGTGGCGGAAAATGTACCGACTCAACCGGGAGCGCGTACCCTCGCACTCGATTCGAAGACGCACGATGTGTTCCTGGTGACGGCGAAGTTCGGTGCGACTCCGGCGCCAACAGCGGATAACCCGCATCCCCGGCGGACTATTTTGCCCGACAGCTTTGTGGTTCTGGTTGTGGGCAAATGAAGCGCCTCTTCCGTTTCTGGCAGATCGCGGTGGCGCTTGTCCTGTTGGGGACCTGCTCTGTCCAGCTCTGTGTGGCTTATTCCGTGCTGACGCACGAAGAGATCGTGGATCTGGAATGGAAGGACAACCTGCTCCCGCTGCTGAAGAAGCGTTTTCCGGCCGCCACGGATGACGACCTAAAGAAGGCACACGCATTTGCCTACGGCGGGTCGCTGATACAGGACATGGGCTACTACCCGTTCGGCAACAAGTATTTCAGCGATCTGACCCACTATGTTCGCAGCGGCGACTTTGTCGTCAACCTGTTCAAGGAGGCGTCTGACATCAACGAGTATGCCTTTGCGTTGGGCGCTCTGGCTCATTACTCAGCCGATAACTGCGGACATCCCACCATCAATCAGGTGGTTGCGATCGAATTCCCCAAGCTGGCAAGAAAGTTCGGGAAAGAGGTGACCTACGAAGACAACCCGAAGGCCCACATCCGTACGGAGTTCGGCTTCGACGTAACCCAAGTGGCGAAGAACCGCTACACTTCCGACCGCTACCACGACTTCATTGGCTTTGAGATTTCCAAACCGGTGCTGGAGCGGGCGTTTCAGGATACTTACGGAATTCCGTTGAGCGACGTCATCTCAAACGAAGATCTCGCGGTCGGAACGTTCCGACGCGGGATCAGCAACGTGATCCCGGAAATGACCCGGGTGGCCCTGATTGCGCGGCGTAACGAGATCGTGGCGGAAACTCCGAACTTCCGCGCACGACAGTTCCGGTACTATTTATCACGGACGAACTATCAGAAGGAATGGGGCCGGACGTATCAGCGTCCGGGCTTTGGAACGCGCGTGCTGGCGTTTTTTCTTAAGTTTATGCCCAAGGTGGGCCCGTTCAAGGCGCTCGACTTCAAGATTCCTACCCAGCAAACCGAGGATCTTTACATCGCCAGCGTAGACCGCACGGTCGAAGATTACACGAAGCTCCTCCACGAAGTTGCCGACGGAAAACTGCAACTCGAGAATACTGATTTCGATACGGGCCGGGCTACGCGCGCCGGGGAGTATGGCCTGAGCGATAAGACCTATGCGCGCCTGCTCGATCAGTTGGCGGGACACAACTTCGACCAGATCAGCCCCGGGTTGCGGAGTAACATTCTAGCTTTCTACTCTGATCCGAACGGGCCCCTTGCGACCAAGACGACGCCCGATGACCAGAAGAAGAAACTGGACGAACTGGAGAAACTTCGTGCCTTGCCCGAGTCCGCGCCCGGCGGCAAAGCAACTTCTGATATCCGGTCCGAAACTGCGGGCCCGACATGAAACCTCCAGGAAGTTTGCGCGGATTATCCAGGTCATAGCGATTCCAGAGGCCGCTTACTCGAACGACCGTTCGGTTGTCAACGAATGCAGTGGCCGTGTACTATCTGTGGACTCCACTCGCCCAAACTTGGCGGCTTCACTCTTGGATTTAACGCCCTGGGCCCGCGAGATACAGAAAATGACGATTCCGGACGACAAGTTTTTCCAGGCGCGAGTCACCAAGCGTGTGGACTTCGCGCCCGATCTTTGGATGTTCCGCATTCAGCCGGGCGGCGAGTTCAAATTTGTGCCGGGGCAATACGCCACGCTGGGAGTTGAGGAGGGGGGCAAGCGGATTGAGCGTCCTTACTCGATCGTGTCGTCTCCGAGCGAAAGTGAGATCGAATTCTTCTTCGAGCTGGTACCCGGAGGCGCTCTTACGCCGCAGCTGCACAAACTACAGCCTGGCGACGGATTACTCATGCGCAAGGTTCCCAAAGGACGCTTCACGCTCGACACCGGAAACGGACGCACCAATCATTTGCTGGTATCCACGGTGACGGGCGTCGCCCCATTTGTCAGCTTCATACGCACGTTGTCCAAAGACTGGAAAGAAGGCCGCTTCGACGGCACCCATCGGCTGTACCTGCTCAACGGCGCGAGCCGTCCGTGGGAATTCGGTTACAAAGAAGAACTAACCCGCTTTGCCGAGGAGTTGCCGTGGTTGAGATATATTCCCACCGTAAGCCGGCCCTGGGATCACGCCGACTGGCCGGGCGAGATCGGACGAGCCGATGACATCCTGCGCAAGTATGCCGACTCGTGGGGGCTCGACGCCAGCAATACTCACGCGTATCTCTGCGGCCATCCCGACATGATCGCGAACAGCAAAGCTATTTTGAAACGCCGGGGTTTCCTGGACAAGACGGCGATCAAGGAAGAAATTTATTGGGTGCAGGCGAAGTAGTTGCCAGGCCCTTTCCTGGAGATAACGCATCACTATCCGTGGGAAGAGGCGGACAAGAGTGTCCGCCCCACACAACCCTATCTAGTGGTCGCGGCGGCGGAGGTAGTCGATGAACATTTGTTCCACGGGCTTGTCATAGGCCATCAAGACGTGGCGGACGGTGCGGCCGCTGACGACGTGGCAGACTTCCTCGGCGAGATTCTTGGCGTGATCGCCAGCGCGCTCGATGGACTGGGTCATGAAGATGACCTGCAGGCTCGCCTGGCGAGCGAGGTTTTCGGGATTCTCGATGTGGCGAAGAAAGATGAGATTGCGCAGGCGGTCGATCTCAGCGTCGGAGCGGAGAACGTCGACGGCTTTGCCGACATCGCGGGCGGAGAAAGCATCGCCGACATCGGTCAGCATTTTTTCGAGGATGGTGGCCATGTGGGTAAGGTCGCGAGTGTCATCGGAATCGACCCGTCCGGCGGCGGCTTGAGCGCTGTTGGCAAAGCTGAGAAGCAAGTCGCCGATGCGCTCAAGGCTGATCATGAACTTCATACAGGCGAGCAGTTCGCGGGCTTCAGCGGGCTCGACCTCGGTGATGGCCGTAGTAACGGCGGTATCGATTTCCATGTCGAGCGCATCGAGTTCCCGCTCGCGCTGGCGCAGAGAGTTCAACAACGGGGTTGACCCGGTGGCGATGCCTTCGGCAGCAGCGCCGGCGGCTTCCTTAGCCAGGCGGCAAGCTTCGATAGTACGACGGACAATGTGGCGATGGGCGGGCTCGGGGGTGAGAGTTTCTACGCGGGCGGTGCTCATGTAAGTATCCCTCTGACGTGGGTCGGAGCGGCGCGTACCGGTTGACTCGCTGGGGCTATTGTGCCGTTCATAAGGATAGATGGTCAACGAGTAATAATAGGTTTTCTTGTTCGGGCGTGGGTTAAGGGGCTGTGAATTCTTAGTTGTTTCTTCGGCGGCGGGTATAGGTCACTTGCGACGTTTCTGCTGCTTGGCTGCCCTGCGCTGTTGCTTCTGATACTTCTTCATGGCTTTGCGCTGTTTCTTGCCTATCTTCTTCGAGGCTTTTTGCTGCTGTTTGGCTGCCTTCCGGGCCTCGCGGCTGTTTTCGCCAATACTCCTGTTTTCGCGTTCGGCGCTGGCCGGTACGGACCATGCGACGCTGGCTGCGGCCAGCAATAAGAAAACTGCAAATCGTTTCATGGCGTCTCCGAACAGAGGATCCTGCGGTGATCTTAACACCGAGGCTGTCTCCTTTGGGGAGTGATTGCCTTGGAACTCGCGGCAGCTCGACGCACGGCAGGACAAGCCTGATCGTAATGTCGCTCTTGCTATCCAAGCGTTGCACAATGTGTGCATGGGCGTTGGTACGGTCTTTGTCGACTTTCTAGAGCGAATCGCGGTTGGGGCGGGCGCAGTGTTTGCTTTGATCCTTGGCATTCGGCTCGGTTTGCCCAGACGTTCAAGTATTGCGATTACGCGGCGGTCAAGGCATTAAAGCGGGGCCGCCGCCGACATCTCATAAGAAGTCCCTGCTGAAGACCCTCCCATGGCCACCTCAGGCCGACCCCGTTTGACTGGATTGGCGCGGCGTGAGATAGTGGCTGGCTTTGAGCGCCACAATCGGCGGTAAAGGCTAACGCTCCTGGAGTTTGTTGCTCCCCCAATGTCCTGGCTCATTCCGAAAGATACCACCTTCTTTAAGATGTTCTCTGCGATGTCGGACAACCTCATCGCGGGGGCCCGCGCTCTGGTCGATCTCTTCGCGGATTACCGGGATGTGGACAAAAGGATAGAGGAGATTCGCCGGCTCGAGCGCGCAGGGGATGAACTTACCCATGCAATCCTGACTAAACTTAACCAGACATTCATCACACCGTTTGACCGGGAAGACATCCATCAATTGGCTTCGAAGCTGGATGACGTTCTGGATTACATTAACGCTTCCGGCGCCCGGCTGGTGATGTACAGGATCGCGACTCCGCCGCCAGCTGCTGGAGAACTCGCTAAGATAATCCTGATGCAGTGCCAGGAGCTGCAGAAGGCTGTGTCTCTTATGCAGAAGAATGGTGACATCCTGGCCCATTGCGTGGAGATCAACCGGCTGGAAAATGAAGCCGACCAGGTCTCGCAGCACGCTATTGCCAGATTGTTTGAACACGAGAAGGATCCCATCAACCTGATCAAGATCAAAGAGTTGCTTGAGTTCCTCGAGCGGGCTACCGACAAGGCAGAAGACGTTGCCAACGTGCTGGAAACCGTTGTGCTGAAGAACACCTGAAGTTCAAACCACTGCGCAAACAGGAAAACCGGTGAAGCCTGATCTGCTGCTGCTGATCATCACAGTCCTAGTCGCCCTGACTTTCGATTTTCTGAACGGATTTCATGATGCCGCCAACAGCATTGCGACGGTCGTGTCGACGCGTGTGTTGTCTCCGAAACTGGCGGTAGCATGGGCAGCTTTCTTCAATTTCGCCGCCGCATTTTTTCTTGGCACTGCCGTAGCCAAGACCATCGGCAGTGGGATGATTCAGATCAACTACATGACGCAGTACGTGGTGATCACGGGCCTGGTCGGCGCTATCGTATGGGATCTGTTGACGTGGTGGTGGGGCCTGCCGACATCTTCTTCGCATGCCTTGATTGGCGGGCTTGCGGGAGCGGCAGTGATGCGCTCGGGATGGCACGTGATTATCGCAGCGGGCTGGTACAAGACGTTGATCTTCATTGTGGTTGCGCCCGTGGCGGGACTGGTTCTCGGTTTGACGTTCATGGTTGCCATCTCCTGGCTTCTGCGAAATAAGGCTCCCCAGCGAATTGACACATGGTTTCGCAAGTTGCAACTTCTCTCGGCGGCCGCTTACAGCCTGGGACACGGGGGTAACGACGCGCAGAAGACGATGGGAATCGTAGCGAGCGCGCTGTATGGAGCGCACTTCTTAACTCCGGCGGAGTTGGCCGGCAGTTGGGGGAAATTTCATTGGCCTATTATTCTGGCGGCGCATACCGCGATCGCGCTGGGAACGTATTTTGGTGGATGGCGCATTGTGCACACCATGGGATCGCGCATTACAAAGTTGAAACCAGTGGGAGGATTCTGCGCGGAAGCCGCGGGAGCGATTACGCTATTCTCGACGGCTCTGGCTGGAATCCCGGTGAGCACCACGCACACCATCACGGGAGCGATTGTTGGGGTGGGAGCGACGCACCGATTGTCGGCGGTGCGGTGGGGCGTGGCGCGGCGCATCGTGTGGGCGTGGGTGGTGACCATTCCGGCATCAGCTCTGGTGGCGGCGGTTGCTTTCTGGCTGGTGCGGTTGATTCATCCAGGCGCGTAGGAATTTGTGGTACTGCGGGTAGAGGGCTTTCTACTTGGCGCCGGGCTTCGCCCAAGCTTCGACGGCCGAGGCGGCTGTCGCCACATGTGTTGTGGTTGTTTGCATCCTTAGGCGATGGGTAGCGTGAAGAGGAAGGTTGAGCCGTGAGCTAGTTCGCTTTCGGCACGGATGGAGCCGCCGTGGGCCAGCATAATGTGCTTGGCAATGGCGAGGCCAAGGCCGGTGCCTCCAGATTCGCGAGAGCGGGCTTTGTCGACACGATAGAAGCGTTCGAACAGGCGCGGAAGGTGCTCCGAGGCGATGCCCGCGCCAAAATCCTGGACGAAGAATTCTATGGCGTCGGGAACGACCCGGGCTCCCAGGACGATCCGCCCACCAGAACCCCCATACTTTGCTCCGTACTTCAGGGCGTTGTCGATCAAGTTCGCAAAAACCTGGTGAATGGCTTCGCGGTCGGCGAGGACAGCGGGGAGGTTTTCGGGGAGTGGATTGGGCCGATTGTTTAAGAGTGAATCCCGACTCTGCTGGGCGGGAACTTGCGAATCTTGAATCCGCAGATCAACGCCGTGATTACGAGCGATTTCACGGAAATTTTCCTCGGCGTCGTGGAGAAGCTCGGCGGGGGGGACAGGCTCCATATCAAAGCGAGTTTCGCCGGATTCGACGCGTGCCAAAGTAAGGAGATCTTCTGTGAGGCGGGACATGCGCGCCGAATTCTTGCGGATGATTTCAAGAAATTCGCGGCTGGGCGCGACGTTGTCAGGAGTGCCATCCAGCAGAGTTTCCGCGTAGCCTTGAATTGACGTGAGGGGCGTGCGCAGTTCGTGTGAAACATTGGCGATGAAATCGCGGCGGGTTTTCTCGACGCGCTCAGTTTCGGTAAGGTCGCGGAGGACAGCGACGGCGCCTCCGTCGGGCAGTGGGGCAGCGGTGACATCGAATGCGCGGCCGGGAACGATCGAAGTGGCGCGGGAAGTTTTGACTTCGCGGGTGGTTGTAGCTTCTTTGACGGTGGCGAGAAAATCGGGGTCGCGGATGGTCTCAACGACCGGCTGGTGCAGGCGGGTGCCTTGCGGAACCAGGCGGTCCATGGGTTGGTTGGCCCACTGCACGAGGCCTTCCGCGCTGACGGCGATGACGGCGTCCTGCATGCTGTTGAGCAGGGTTTCGAGCTGGCGCTGGCTGGAGCGGACCGCGGCGAAGCTTTCTTCGACCCTGCGAGCGGTAACGTCGATAGCGGCGGCGACGCGACCGACCTCATCTTTAGAGGTCTCCTGGATGCGCGCCTGAAGATCGCCCTCCGCAATGCGAGCAGCGACATCGACGATACGCTCAAGGCGCCGAGCACTCCAATCGGAGGCTATGGCGGCCACGAGAAGAGCAAACAGGAATGCCAGCGCGGAAGCCAATTCCAGCCGGTGGCGAACCTGCGCGGAAACGGCCTCGACATCGGAGAGCGGATAGGCGAGGCGGACGGCGCCGCCGGAGATGGGAACGGCGACATAAAGAAACGGAACTCCCAAGGTTGCGCTGCGTCGTTCGTTGCTGCCGATTCTGCCGGAGAGAGCTGCGACGAATTCCGGACGGGTGGCGTGGTTTTCCATGCTCGCTGGATTCGTTTCTGAATCGGCAAGGACCTTGCCGCTGAGATCGATGATAGTTACACGCGCGCCGGCGGCTTGCCCTTCCAGCGTGGCGATATCTGCGGGGGCGTGGCCGCTGCGCTCGGCTTCGACGCGGTGAGCGAGGAGTTGCGTTTTTTGGATGAGGTTGCGTTCAATTTCCGCGCGCAGTGAAGCTTGCCACGCGCTGCCGACCATGACGTCGAAGGTCACCGCAGCTGCAAGGATGACGACCAGAAATGCCGCCATCAGCTTGAGGAAGATTCCGCTTCTCACTTCGTACTCATTCTGAAGCTTCTCACTCTGAAGCTTCTCCCTTTGGGGCCTCGAAGCGGTAGCCCGCTCCGCGCACGGTCTTGAGGTAGCGCGGGTTTTCCGGGTCCGGTTCGATCTTTTCACGTATGCGGCGGACGTAAACATCGACCGAGCGCGGAGTCACGTAAGAAGTGTCGCGCCATACCGAATCAAGCAGATGATCGCGCGAGAACACGCGGCCAAGATGGCGGGCGAAGTAATCGAGCAGGCGGAACTCGGTGGCGGTAGTGGGAACGGTTTGTCCGCGGACAGTCAGAATCATGGCGGCGGGATCGATGGCGATGTCTCCAACTTTAAGCGGGCTGGGCGGAAGCGGGCGCTCAAAGCGGCGAAGTACCGCCTTGACCCGAGCTACGAGTTCGCGAGGACTGAAAGGCTTCGCGATGTAGTCGTCGGCTCCGATCTCAAGACCGAGAACGCGGTCGGCTTCACTGCTCTTCGCGGTGAGAAAAATCACCGGCACGGATGCGAGACCTGAAGTTTGGCGAACCGTGCGGCAGAGCTCGAGCCCGTCTTTGCCGGGCACCATGATGTCGAGCACGAACAGCGCAGGCCGCTGGCGCTCAGCGTCGGTGATCACATTCGTGCCGGTGGGATAGACGCGCACCGCGAAACCATCGTTCTCCAGGTGGTGGCGAACGAGGCGTGAAATATCGGGATCGTCTTCGACGACGAAGATGCTGGGTTTCACGGCCTTATTGTAGCGAAGGGAGTTGTTAGTACCTAGTACCGAGTGGCGGGTTGGCGGGTGCGAGGAGTGATTTTTATCAGATTGTAACAATCAGGTTGGCGGCTCGGTCGATGTGGAACCGCTTCCCCGGCGGAATGACTGTTGTGGCGCTGTATTCGGTGATGATGGCTGGGCCGGAGTAAGCCTTGCCGGGTTTGAGGGCGTCGCGGGAGTGGATTTCCGTTGCGAACTTCTTGCCTTCGAATAGGACTGGGGCCTTGAGCGAGGAAGACAAGCCGGGCTTCGCCCAGCCCGGACGGCCGAGGGCGGCCGTCCCCACACGATCCGTATTCGTCACATCGGCTGTATTGATCCCTAAACTTGGAGATTTCACGATTGCGCGGAAGCGGAGGGTTACTAGTTCTGTCTCGCGAGTTGGATGGGCATAGCCGTAGCGGCGCTGGTGTTCTCTCTCAAATTCCTTCAGGAGATTCCTGGTGAACGGTAGATTGAGTTCGTATCCCTGGCCCCGGTAGCGGATGTCGACGCTGCGCCCGTAATGAACTCTTCCCTGCCACGATTCTTCCTGAAAGTCTTTCGCGGCTTGCTTCTCCAGAGTCGTAAATTCTCGATCCAGCTGCGCGGCTGGGAGTTTGCCGCGGACGCGCCAGAGGACCGTGCGGGAGTAATCCTTAACGATGTCGCTGACCAGAATACCGAGAGCGGAAAGTGCGCCGGGAAACGCGGGCACGATCACGCGCGGAATGCTGAGAGCTTCAGCCAAAGCGCAGGCGTGCAGTCCCCCGGCGCCGCCAAACGCGACGAGGGCGAAGTCGCGGGGATCGCGGCCGCGCTCGATGGAGACTACGCGGATGGCTTTCTCCATGGTGGCATCAACCACGCGGACAACGCCTGCGGCGAACTTCTCGAGAGTCAGCGGGCTTCGCTGCTGTTTCAGCCATTCGCGGGTGACGCGGCGGGTGCGGTCAAGATCGAGCGTGAAATTTCCACCTAGGAAACGCTCGGGCTGGAGGCGGCCCAGTAAGAGGTTGGCGTCAGTGACGGCGGGCTGCGTGCCGCGGCCGTAACAGATGGGTCCGGGATCGGCACCGGCGGATTCGGGACCGACACGGAGAACGCCTGCGGCGTCGAAGCGGGCAAGGGAACCTCCACCCGCGCCTACCGTGTGAATGTCGAGCATGGGCACACTTATCGGAAGTCCGGCGACTTGAGCATCGTTGGCGGTGGTGATGGCGCCGTCGACCAGGGAGACATCGGTGGAGGTGCCTCCCATGTCGAAGGCGATGATGCGCGAGAAGCCACTGCGACGGGCGCTGGCGGCGGCACCGACCACGCCTCCGGCAGGGCCGGAGAGAACGGTGCGGACTGGTTCGCTGGCAGCGGCGGCGAGAGACGTAATGCCTCCAGTCGATTGCATCACGAAGATGCGGGAACAAAGAGGTTGCTTAGGGGCTAAAGCCCGGGTCGAGTCAGATTCCTTTAACGCAGCGCTGAAGCGCTGCTCCACCCGCGAGAACCCCCGCTTCGCGACGCGCTGCTTTGCGTTTGAAAGGCGCTGCTGCAAATTTTCCAAATAGCTCTGCATCACTGGTTGGAGGTAGGCGTTGATCACCACGGTTGAGGTGCGCTCATATTCGCGGAATTCGGGGAGAATCTGGTGAGAGATGGAGAGCTGGATGTTTAGCGGCTTGAGGGCCTTTGCGATCGCTAACTCGTTTTTCGGATTCGCGAACGAGAAGAGTAGGGAGATGGCGATGGATTCCGGGTGCTTCGCCGCTATCCGGGCACCTAGCGATTTCAACTCCGCGGACGGCGGCGCGGTCAGAATTTCGCCATCGCTGGCAGTACGTTCTGCGATACCGAAGCGGAGATTGGCTGGGACCAGCGGTTCGACTCGCTCGAAGAAGAAGTCGTAGAGCTTGGGGCGGGCCTGGCGGCCGATCTCAATGGCATCTTCGAAACCAGCGTTGGTAACCAGGGCTGTGCGCGCGCCTTTGCGTTCGAGCAGAGTGTTGGTGCCAACGGTGGTGCCATGCAGGAGGATGAGTTTGCCGTCGTGGTTGATTTTGCGGAGGATTTCGACGATGGCTTGAGAGGGATCGGCCGGGGTGGAGAAGACTTTCAGCATCCGCAGTTGGCCGCTGGCATCAATCCAGACACAGTCGGTGAAAGTGCCGCCGGTGTCGCTGGCTACGTGGAGGGGTCGTGAGCGGCGGGTCATGGCATCGGAATCGGAAAACTAGGGTAACATTTGCAGCCATGGGATACACATTTCTTGTCGAGACTTATGCGACCGAACGGCTGAAGGTGGTGAGCGTGTGGAGCGAGTTCCGGGACGAGGATCTTGCGATGCGTCCGCGGGAAGACGATCCGCGAGGACGCAGCGTGCATGAGCAGATGGTGCATCAGTGCGTGAGCGAGGATTTGTGGTTCCGCAACATGCTGGGGATTGACGTAGGCGCGCCTCCGCTGCCGAAGCAGGAGACACGGTTGGAGTTCATGAAGCGATATGCCGAGGACAGTGGGAGGCGACTGGCCGTGTTGCAGGAAGAAGATGCCGCTTGGTGGGAAGAAAACGTGAAGTTTGTTGATGTGGAGCGATCGCGAGCCTGGGTGATGACGCGGAGAATGACGCACACCTCGCATCATCGGGGACAGTTAATGGCGATGCTGCGGATGCTGGGGCGGGATGTGCACAGCAATTACGGACCGACTGCGGATACAGGTGGGTTGATGCAGAATCATGCGCCGACGATCTATGCGTATTCAGATTTGGAGGCGTTGTTGGCGGGCGAGCGTGCAGGTGGCAATAAGGCGCAACTGCCGGGGAGTGAAGGCAAGATCGTGACGGAGCGGCCAGGATAAGAGAGCGCTCAAGTGCTCGCTTCGGTCGCTGGATAGCCGTGGCGGCTGTCCTTACATGTTTTGGTGTGACTCGCTATTTGAGTGGTCAGGTCGCGATACTAGGACGGCGCTTCGGTCCAGGGGTTTATAACCGCTTTGAGCACAGAGAAATGCGAAATGTTCCGCGTCACCAGCGTGAGGCGATGAACTTCCGCGGTTGCGGCCAGGAATGCGTCCATTGCGGCTATTGGCCTGCCCGCCACTTCGCTGCGCGATACAATTCTTCCCCATGTATCGGCAATGCTCGCGTCCACGGGTAAAATCCTGCCTTCGAATCGTAGCGGCAGTTCCCGTCCCAGCCATTCCTCGAGCTGCCGGCGGCGATTTCCGTGGGCCAAGCCCTCGATCCCATAACGCACTTCGGCCAATGAGACGGCGCTGAGGAAGACGCGCTCGTCATCGATGGAGTCCATCCAGTCAATGACGCCGGTATTGGGGCGAAGCTTCACCCATTCCGACACGGTATTCGTATCGAGGAGAAATTTCACAGGTTAACTTTGCGAGGGAGTTCGCGGCGCGGCAACTTCAGACCCGATCCGCGGAGCGGGGAGCGCGCAAAGAAGTCCGCGAGGGTTCCGACGCGTTTCGTCTTTCGGTGCCACTCGGCGGCATCGACCACTACCACGGCGGTGCGGCCGTTTCGGGTAACCGTCTGCGGACCTTCCGCACAGGCACGGTCAATCACTTCGCTGAATTTTGCTTTAGCTTGGGCCACTGTCCAAGTTTGCGCGTTCATGGCGTAGGAGACTCCAGGACTCCAGATGACTATCATGGTCATTATAGTCATCAAGCCCCTTTTGACGCAACTACTTCGGGAGAGATCGCAGGCGCGGCTCGCTTGGCTCGCTGGATAGCCGAGGCGGCTGTCCCCACATGAGTTGTGGTGACTACCTTCCGTCATGCTTCGCTGTGAAGGCTAGTGTCAGCAGCGTTTTTTGTTCGACTTCGTGGGCTTTGGCGCTGCCCGTAGCGGGACTTGCGCTGGAGCTTCGCTTGACCGACAGTACATGGCGATTGCCGGCTATGCGCTGGAGGCGCGGGAGCATGTTGAATAATGCGCCCATGTTCGCGGGCTCTTCCTGCACCCAGACGATTTCGCCGGCGTCTCCGTGCCGGGCAAATTCGGCGGTGAGTTCCTGGTCGGGAAAGGGATAAAGCTGCTCGAGAAATACGATGGCGGTGGAATTGTCTTTTCTCTTCTTGCGCTCGGCGCGGAGTTCGTGCCCGATCTTACCGGTGCAGACCAGGATGCGGTCGGCCTCTCCGACTTCGGTATCGGGAAGTACGTTCTGGAACTTCTTCTGCGCGAAGTCCGCGATGGGCGAGGAGGCGTCAGGATGGCGCAACATGCTTTTCGGCGTGAATACGATCAACGGCTTGCGCCAGTGGCGCAGGGCCTGGCGGCGAAGCAGATGAAAATATTGCACGGCGTTCGACGGTTGCGCGATCTGGATATTATGTTTCGCGGCTAGTTGAAGGAAGCGCTCGATGCGGGCGCTGGAATGTTCCGGGCCTTGGCCTTCGTAGCCGTGAGGTAGAAGCAGGACGACACCGGAGAGCAAGTTCCACTTGGCTTCGCCGGCGGAAATGAACTGGTCGATGATGGCCTGCGCCACGTTCACAAAGTCGCCGAATTGCGCCTCCCAAAGAACCAGCGCTTCGGGATAGTCACGGCTGTAGCCGTATTCGAAGCCGAGCACGCCGGGTTCGGAAAGCGTTGAGTTGTGGATTCCGCAGCGTGCCTGGCCTGGCGAGATGTTTTCCAGCGGCACATATTCATTCTCATTTTCGATGTCGATAAGAACCGAGTGGCGCTGGTTGAAGGTGCCGCGGCGTGAGTCCTGGCCCGAGAGCCGCACTGGGATACCGACTTTTGCGAGGCTGGCAAAAGCGAGAGCTTCAGCCATGCCATAGTCCACAGGGCGTTTGCCTGTGCCCATTTCGGCGCGCTGTTCCAGGAGCTTCTTCACTTTCGGATGAATGTGGAAACCTTCGGGATACGTAGTGAGGTGACTGGTGAGTCCGGCGAACTCTTCGGTCGAGAGTCCGGTTTCCACTTCGAATTCGGGCTTGTGGAGGCCCCCGTAATATTGATCCCAATATTTTGGCAAGTCCCGCATCAACGGCTTCTTGGTGACCTTGCCGGCATTTTTCTGAGCGGATTCGAACTCGGCCCTGATGGCGGCAACCTGCGCGGGCGCGTCGGTTGCTCCAATGTCGTCGGCATAAATCTCCCACAGCGGTGGATGCTCTTTGATCTTTTTGTAGAGCAGCGGCTGAGTGATGGTGGGATCATCGACTTCACTGTGACCGTGGCGGCGGTAGCCGATGAGATCGATGACTACATCGGTGCCGAACTGGTAGCGGTATTCGGTGGCGAGCCGGGCTACGCGGACTACGGCATCCACATCTTCGCCGTTGACGTGAAAGATAGGGATCGACTGGCGGCGCGCGATGCAGGCGGCGAAGCGCGTGGAGTGTTCCTCGACATAGCTCGTTGTGAATCCCAGCAGATTGTTGACGATTACATGAATCGTGCCGCCGACGGTGTAGCCAGGAAGATCGGCGTAGTTCATGGTCTCGGCGAGGATGCCTTGTCCGGCAAAAGCCGCGTCGCCATGAACGAGTAGCGGAAGATATTTTTCGCGTCCGCCTTCACCGGTGCGGTCTTGCTTGGCCCGAGTGCGGCCTACCGTGACGGGATCGACGGCTTCGAGGTGGCTGGGGTTTGAAACCAGATGGATGTGAACCTTGCCACCGCTACGCGTGACGTACTCGCCGGTCGCGCCCATGTGGTACTTAACGTCGCCCGAGCCCAGAACGCTGCGCGGATCTACGTCTTCGAAGCCGGCAAAGATTTCATCCGGAGGTCGCTTAACCACGTGGGCAATGACGTTCAGGCGACCACGGTGGCTCATGCCCATTACAAGCTCGATAGCACCGAGGCGGGAGCCCGTGTCGAGGATTTCATCCACCAAAGGAATCAGCGCAGTGACGCCTTCGAGCGAGAAACGCTTGCTGCCCAGATAACGTTGCTGCATGACCTGCTCGAAGACGTCCGCGCGGATGAGCAGATCGAGAATGCGCTGCTGGTCTTTTTTAGGAACCTCGGAATCTGTAACCTCGAAACCCTGAGTGGGCGATTCCATCTGCTCGTAGATCCAGCGCCTGCGCTCGGGAGCGTAGATATGGTTGATTTCGACGCCGATAGTCGAGGAGTAGATGGCACGAGCCTCGCGGGCGTATTCGCCTTCGAACTGCAGTTCGGGAGCAATGCGCGGGCGGAGAAAGCCGAGGGGATCGAGATCGCCTTCAAGATATCCCCACTGACGGAAGGCGTTAAAGACGCGCTCACGCTCCGGGTTGGAGCCGTTGTTGGCGGAAGCATCGACTACAGCCGCGCTGCCGCTAGAAGTCTTAGATTTCGGAGTAGCCATATTAGGTCCGTTACTAGGATAACGGATGCGCGCTGGGAAGCGGGAGATTCTGGGTTATGGAAATCGAATTAAGTGAAAAAACCGACCAAGGATTCCTCCCTGATCGGCTGTTGAGTTGACTTGTAGTGAACTGATGCAGGCGATTTACATCCGCTCTTATTAGAAGCTAAAGGCGTCAAACAAGTCAGTAAGCGCCGGCCCGTTAACGGGAACGTAAGGGTTGCTCGGTTTTGTGACCGGGTTGGGGAAATTGTCCCGGCTGCGGGAACTGATGGTGCCCATCTTCCAGTTCCTCTCGATGAACTTGTCGATGGAGACGTGGTCGGCATAGCCGTGCGTGACATGACCGCCGGTCGAATACTTGGAGACCACCAGCAGCGGGATGCGGGTGCCATCGCCGAAGAAATCGAGCGGCTGCACGTAACCGGAGTCATAGTAGCCGCCGCCTTCATCGAAGGTAATGAAGATCGCGGTGTTGTCCCAGTACGGCGAATTCTGGACCATGTCGACGATCTTCTTCGTATACAACTCAAACAGGTTGAGCTTCGAAGATGCTGGGTGACCATCGGAATAGCCGCTGGGTTTGGTTATCGAAACCGCAGGTAAAGTTCCATCGGCGATATCCGAGTACAGGTCAACCACATCCTTGAGGTGGGCTGCAACTTGATCCGGGTGCGACATGATCGCTGTGTCGTATTGGAAGGGGTTGCAGATGTTGCAATATTCATCGGCGCTCGGCCCATTGACTCCATAATTCTCCTGATATTGGTCGGGGACGTAGTTGTTCCACTGATCGCCGTAGTATTTCCAGGAAATACCGTTAGCGTTGAGGTTGTCGCCGATGCTGGGCGTTGAAGAGGGTGGGATCGTGAAAGGGGTGTTTGCGGGATTCTGGTCGATGTAAGCGTTCTTGCCGTTGCCGAAGTAACCTGGGTTGTAATTGTTCAGCAGGTAGTAGTGGCCCTTTTCACAACGCGGGTCGATACCGAGGCCGCTGAGATAATCCACGATCGGCTTGACGCCGGGTTGGGTGGTATCGGAGCAATCGCTGTATGATCCGCCACCGTAAACCGAGGAACCATAGCCACCGCCGCCGTAGCCATCTTCGATGTACCAGTTGTTGGTGCCTTTCGCGGGATTTGGGTTTGCGATTTCATGGACCACACCCTCGTCCGGGTTGGGTTTCCCTTTGTAGGGCTTGGTGAATACCTTCTTGTTCTCCGGTGGCACAGCAGGATTGCCATTGCCATCGCTGAACCAGAGCGCGTCGGCGTGGCCGAACATGATGTGATTGGCCCCTGTGCCTCCTTGGACGGATTGGTGGAAGTTGTCGCTCAGGGTGTACTGATCAGCAAGGCTCTTGAAGTAAGGAGCGTCGCCCGCCTGCACGTTGTAAAAGGCGAGGGAGGTCGATCCTTCACCCGTGGTTTGTGCATCAGGGATTTTGGGATTGTAGTTGTAGGTGAAGCAAGGAGTCTTGCCATTATCTTTAGAGCAGAGCGGCGGCTGCGTTGTGCCGTTCGTGCCCGCTCCCACGCTGACTTCAACGTAGGAAAACAGTTGGCCATTGCAGCCAGAGGGATTGCTGGGGGTCGCATTGTCCAGGTTGCAATTCAACTGCTGCTGCATCTGATAGAAGCGGTGAACCGGGCTCGCCGCATACGCGTTGTAGGTAAACGTCTTGCCGTTGGTGATTTGGAACGGTCCGGCTGGCAACGAAGTGACGTTGTTGATGCGCTCGTCGGGCGTATAGTTCGTCAGCCCTGTGCCGCCGCTGGCCAAAGCAGAATACGAGCCTGCCGGCAATGCGACTTCCGAAGCCTCCGCACACTGTACCGGATTGAGCTTTGGGTTCCCTGGAGCAAGGAGGGCTGCTGGAAAAATAACCATACTGGCCCGAGGGACCCCCGACGAGCGGCGCCGGCAGAACGTTCTTGGGAAATTCCTGCGTCGGCGGGCTCAGCAGAAAGGTATCGGTATCCTTGGCGAAAAACTGTTGAGCCTTATCGAAATGCGGCCCAGGAACTGCGTTCTTGTTGGAATCCAGCTTGATGATGCCTTCCGAGAGCAGGTTTTTTATACCGTCCCTACTTTTGGGCACGTAGGTGGCGTAAACGTGATCGAAGCTGCGATTTTCTCCAATAATCACGATGACGTGCTTGATCGGCGTAGCGGTCGCCGGCTCAGTTGAGGGTTTCTGCGGACCAGCTGCGTTGGCAAAGGGAGCGCCGAGCGTGATCTGCAACATTGCAAGCCACGCCAGCCCTGCGCGCGAGTAGTGCACGCCCTTCGATGCGAGCGATGTGAAAGTCATTGCTTTTCTCCTGTGAGTTGAATTTCTGGTTGAGGTGGACACCAACGTCAAAAACTCTCCGGGAAAAACAAGTGAACCTGGCAGAGTGGGAGCGTTGATGCGCGAGTCGCGCTCAGTTAACTGGTTGTTGTGTCAGGACGAATTCGCTTTGAACCCTGCGCTCACTCCTCATGGCTCGACACGAATCAGCCCCATCATTCCTCCGTCTTCGTGTTCTAAAAGGTGGCAATGGAACACAAAATCGCCGGCTGTATTGGGATCGCGAAAGTCCATCCGCAATCGGACTGTGGGAAATTCAAGAGCCCTGCCATCGTAGTAAGGGACGTTGACCGTATCGCGAAGAAACGGCTCGTCCACCGGCTTACCGCGGTAATCCATCAGCATGAAATGCAACTGATGAATATGGAATGCGTGCAGTTCGCTGGACCGGTTTTCGATGATCCAATCCTCGACCGTTCCCTGCTTCGCAATGATGTTTGGAATTCCTGATTTCGGATCGAACAGCGCGGGCGTTTGGCCTTCTACCGTCAGGTAAAATTCTGTGGCGCTGTTGGGATCATTCGGATCGAGAAGTTTCTCTGAGAAGTAAAGTTTGCGGGTGCGCACCGGAGCCACGCTTCCCAGCCACGGCGTGTGCGAAGCAGGAAGCGGTTGTGGCGACGCAGCGAATCTCGAAAGCGGTTCCGGTGCCTCGCTGGAAGCCGTAATCGTGGCGATCGCACGATTGGGGTCGTTTTCGCCACCGGCTCCCGTATCCACCGCTTTCGTGACGAGAAGCCCCGAAACGCCCGCCGGCGGCCCCTTCACGATGAATTCCACCCGCGCCCCCGGCGGGACGCCGAGGTGAGTTTGCCAGTCAACAAAATCTCCCGCCAGGCCGCTCGTGTTTAGCGGCACTCCGTCTACGGCCACAAGGCCAAGCTGCTGCGGCGTATGACCGAATAGAACCTGCAGGTTAAGGTAGGTAATTCCTGACGCATTCACTACGCGCCAGAGTTGCTGCTCCTCCGGTTTCATCTCGATGACGGCTGGCGGGTAATTCGGATAGGGCACGGGCACAAAATTGATGGAGAGATCTTTCGCAGGCTTGCCAAATCCGGTACCGGTGTTGGCTGCGTCCCCATCGCGATCAAACAGCATCTTGGGGACCACCGGTTCCCATTTCGAGGGCGGAGCGTTCGGGTTCAGCAAATCCTGATCGCGAATGATCAGAACTCTTTCCGGCAATCCTGCAACTGCCTTGTCAGCCCGCTCGATGCCTTCCACGATGATGGCGCCCGATGCGCCGCCGAGCACCTGCTCTTTCGTGAATCCATGAATATGCGGGTGGTACCAATACAGCCCCGGCGGCTCATTCTCCGGAATTCGGAAGCGATACTCGAACGGCGGATCGCCCGGCTGAATCGACGTGTGCAGCACATCGTCCTGATGGCAGACCGGTGGGATTGTCAAACCATGAAAATGCAGATTCGTGGACTCGCGCGTCATCAATTCGCTGGCGCAGGAGTTCCCATTCTTGCCGGCGTCCCCTGGCGCGTGTTGATGGACAGGCGTCACAGCGCCGTGAGTGAATGTCGTCAAGTCATTTTTCAGAGTCAGGATGACAAGATCGCCGGGATTTACGCGCAGTGTGGGCGATTCTTCACCGTTGCCGTCAACGAAGCAGTAACGAGTAGATCCGTCACTCTGCTTTGCGTTGCGGGCCGTCAATTCAACTTTCAACACACCGTTGCGGCTGCGCAAATCCGCGGGCTCGGTGACAGTGCTGCCCGGCGAGGGACGCTGGCAAGCTTCTTCGGCCGCCTGCGCATACAAAATCAAATGCGATGGGGCGAAGCACAGACACAGCAGCGCTATGGGAATGTTCTTCAACATCAGATTGAGCGACCGAGATGAACTCATTCCAGACAAACTAAAGAGAACTATGCACAAGCCAAGGTAGCCGGAGCGTGGTTACAGGAATGTGAAACGAAGATGAACGCCCGAAGAAAAGAAATCCACAAGCTTAAGCGGGACGCGAGGGCCACGCGAGGAATCGTGGGCAGATTCGCGGGACGAATTCGACTTCAGCTTAGGGGGATTTTCAACAGAGAGTGCCGAACTGCACAGAACAGTTCCGTGAGAGAAAATCTGCTAGCTGCCGTACTTTCTCGGCACACGCTTGGAAATGTTGCAGAGAATTTCATACGGTGAGCTATTGGCCAACTTGGCATGTTCGAGCGCATCGATGCTCAAGCCGTCTCTGGTTCCGAGCAGAATCACTTCATCGCCAACCGCAATGTCGGGAATGCCGGTGACATCAACCAGCGTGAGGTCCATTGAGATGCTGCCGACGATCGGTGCGTAGTGGTCACGGACGATTACGCGGCCGCGATTGGAAAGTTGCCGATTGTATCCGTCAGCATATCCCACGGGCAGCACGGCAACGTGCGCCGGCGCTTTGGTCACATAAGTTCCGCCATAGCCCAGAGCCTGGTTGGCGGCAAAGTTCCGCATGGAAAGAATTCGCGTCTTCCACGTCAACACCGGCTTCACAGGAAGGCGCAGCGTTCCACCGCTCACTTCCCTTCCCGCGCGCTGGAATGGCAAATAATAGCCGTAGAGCGCGACGCCCGGACGCACCATGTTGTTCCACGTCTCGCTCCGCGAGATCAGCGCGCTGGTGTTCGCCATGTGGACTAGACCTGGATCGAAGCCGGCCGCACGCACCATGCCTTGCGCCTCTTCGAAACGACGCTCCTGTTCCGCCACTGAGGGAGCATCCATGATTTCTGACGACGCCAGATGGGTCGAGAGGCCTTCGAGAAGAAGATGCGGAGCGGCGCTGAGAGCTTGCAGCACAGCCGGAAGCCCATCGATCGATACACCCAGCCGGCCCATCCCCGTATCCACCTTCAGATGCACAGCCTGCCGCACCGCGCCGGACGCGGCAGCATTGTCCAGAGACTGGATGTGCCAAGGCTCCCACACTGTTGGCGTAAGCCGCAGGCGCACGATTTCGGCTTCTTCTCCGCGCCAGAAACCCGTCATCAGCAAGATTCGTGACTCGATGCCGGCGTCGCGCAGCGGAATCGCTTCATCGAGCGATGTGACGCCCAGCCACTTCGCGCCTTCCGCTTGCAGAGCGCGCGAGCATTCCACGGCGCCGTGGCCGTAAGCGTCGGCTTTCACCACCGCACACACAGTAACACCCGCGCCTGCATGTTTCACAACTGTGCGGAAGTTTTGCCGGAGCGTAGCCAGAGAAACCTCCGCCCATGTGGGGCGGGTCGCTACGCGGCTCAGAATTTCTGCAGTGGTCGCCACTGGCCTGATTATAGCGGCAGCGGCGCGCGCCCTTACGTTACGCTTGGGCTACTCCCACGGCAGTTTCCAGTTTCCAGTTCTTTGTTTCTAGTTCCAGGCGCAGATGCCGCTCGAGCAAAGAGAAAAGGCCGCGCTTGCACGCGGCCCCTAGGAACTTTCCCGACACACCTGGTGTCGTTGAAAACTTACTTCGGTGGTGTTGACGCCGGAGCCGCCGGCTTCGGCGCAATAGTCGCGGGTCTCTTTGCTGCCGGAGCGCTCGTAGGAGCGGGAGCCGGCACGCCCGACGACACGTTGTAGGAGTCGACGATCGCCTTAGTGATGTCCACACCTTCACCCGACCATAAGACTGGGCTTTGGGGCCACTGGTTCGAGGTGTCGACAATCAGCTGGTATCCATTTTCCTGGGCATATTTCACGATCGTGGGCGCCATCTTCTGCAAAATGCGCGAGAAAATTTCTTTGCCCTGGTTCTGCGCATCTTCCTGAGCGTCCTGATAGGCGCGATCGAAAGACTTCTTCTTGGTTTCAATCTGCTTGACCAGAGTGGCGCGTGCATCATCGTTCAGCTTGTCGCCCTGGGTCTGGAGTTGTTTCTGCAAACCCTCGAGCTCTTCGCTCTGGGACTTGAGTTCGTTCTGCTTGGGTTCCAGTTTCTTGGTTAGGGCATCGCCGTCGCGGCGGCCTTCGTTGGAACCGAAGACGGCAGCTTCCACGTTGATCGTTCCGACCCTGGTACCAGTCGTGGACGCCGCAGCGGCGGGACTCGCAGCTGCTTTAGATGGACTAGACGAGGTGGCGGCGCCACCGGTTTGGGCCCATGCGGAAATCATCGAGAACACCGCAATGGCCAGGACAGACCGCAGAAACTTGCTTGTCATTGGATCTCTAAACTCCTTGGAACATAGTTCCGGTGAAGATGGCTCCGAGAATGAACTCAGATTGCCCTCAGGCACGCTGGGCCGGACTCATTGGGCTGCACTTGATCAGGCCTGAACTCACGAGGTCATGGTGATGCGTTCTTTGTGTCTTGCGTTTCTTGCAACGACCGCCGTCAGACTTCGCTACGACAAGACGCACTGGACTGCCAGACTCACACGCCGGGGTTGCGGACGTGCCGTCCACCCTGATCAGCTTTCTGCAATGGCGTGGATCACAGCAATTATAAAGAGCATCCTCAGCCGTCGTCAAACCTTCTGCTGTTTAGGTAGTAGTGCAACTGCACCCTTACCACTGCTTGCCTGCCCTTAGAACGTCGTCGCAACCGTGAAGCGAAATGTCTTACGTGGCTCCCGCAGCAGAAAACTCGGAGAGTAGGCGTTCCTTGCCAGGTTGAACGTATACAATCCTGCCTCCGTTAGGTGGCAACCCGCCGGTCCGCAGACTTGCGGGAACATGCTGGGAGTAATCGGAATCGGGGGCATCGCCGGGCTATCCAGCCGCAACGGGTTATACGCCCAGTAGATTCGGAAGGGCGCGTTGACCACCGGCAGAAACATCTGGAGTTCAAGTCCCGTGGACATTCTCGGC
The DNA here is from genome assembly GCA_963841125.1 of uncultured Acidobacteriaceae bacterium. Taxonomy (GTDB): domain Bacteria; phylum Acidobacteriota; class Terriglobia; order Terriglobales; family Acidobacteriaceae; genus Sulfotelmatobacter. Next base: position 171,093 of record CAWJBH010000002.1, on the reverse strand, counting down.
CGCCAGTTGGTAGCGCCCAGAATCTGCAGATCTTGCGATGGCGGCGGGTTCAATTGACTGCCCACCGTGCAGGTATTAGCGGTAGCAGTCTGCAACAGCAGAGGACATCCAAAGGCTTGACCGATCACGCCATCGTATTGCACCTGTGCAATTTGCAGCTGCGACTTCCGGAGAATAGGGTCGATTCCCATGTCTATGAAAGGCGCCAGGGCCACCGGTCCGTAGATCGTGATGCGATACTCCGCGTTTGTAACAATGCTCAAATCACCGCCGGGGAAAACGATCTGATCCACCGGAATCGGAATGGATACGTTCCCCGCCAGGGGGTCCAGCGGGTTCTTAAGGACGGGTGTTCCGTCACGATTGGTCAGTGTGATCGCGCCTACACTCGGCAGGAATGCCACAGGAGACACGGAGCGGATATCGAAACCTCGCAGATCGTTCTCTCCGCCCAGGTAAGCACGCTGGAATGGGGGCGCAACCAACCCACCGTAGCCCGTGATAAAAGACCCTTGAACATTGAAGCCCAGGGCGTTGCGCCCCTTCTGCACGGGAATGAAGCGCTTGTACTGAACGATCGGCCGCACCGACCGAATCGTCCCTCCCAGCCCGGCCAGTTCCGCGCCCAGTGTGAACTGGTGCCCGCTGTGCGGCGAGATCGGATTATTGATGGTGTTGAAGGAGAAGTTGGGATAGATCTTGCTGGTAACGATTCCTTCCAGCGCATTGGGCCCGGAGATTCCGCGGAAGGCCAGAAACTCGAACAAATTCTTGGATGCTGAACTGAGCGCCGCCAGCGAGGACCGGTCAAAGGAATAGGTGGCTCCGATGCGGTTGAAACGGCGTTTGTTGCGCGCGCGCAGCGGGTAGCTCAACGAGGTTGTGAACCCAGCACTGGCTTGCGTGTAATTCTGCAGGTTCTGCAGCACCGCGTTGGGCAGACTCAGGTTCTGGCCCCTGAAGATGGAGAGTTGCCGGGCCTGGTCGTACTTGGTCTTGGTGTAGTACACGTTGAAACCGAACTGCAATGGCCGGTCAAACATATAGGGTTGGGTAAAGCCGAACCGGATGCTCTTCGCCAGGTTCCCGACGCTGGCCTGGACCTGAAGCGTCTCACCCAGGCCGAGGAAGTTATTGGTCGCATAGTTGATGCCGATAAACGCGCCTTCCAACCCGCTCACACCACCGTTCAGGCCAATGCTGTTTTTGCCCTTCTCTTTGATCTTCAGCGTCAGGTCAACCAGTCCGTTTTTCTCGTCCAGTTGACGGACCGTGACGTTGGGATCCTCCGGCTTCATCACGTCGAAGTACCCCAACTGGTTCAACCGCAGCAAGCTCAACTCCCAAAGCTTCGAATTGTAGATGCCTCCTTCCTCCAGAGCGATCTCGCGCCGGATCACCTTGTCGCGGGTCGTTGTATTGCCCACAAACTCGATGCGCCGCACATAGAACTGCTTGCCTTCGTCGACGTCGATGTCGAGATAGATCAGTTTCTTTTCGTCATCAAACCTGGTTTCTGGTACTGGTGTGAAGTTGATGTAGCCCAACTCACCATAGGCCTTGCGCAGGTTCTCCAGACCCTTGCCCACTTTTTCTTTGCTGAAGACGTCTCCGTCTTTGATCGGGAAGATGGCTCGCAGCGCCTTCTGGTTGGGAACTGCTTTGTTGTTCTTGAACGTGATCCCGCCCAGCGTATAGCGCTCGCCCTCGTCGATGGACATCGTAATATCGACAGACTTGCCCGCCCCCCCCTGCAAAAGCGGGACATGGAGACCTGTGTGTCCGGTATCGTGAATCTGCGTCTTGGGCTCGCCCGCAAGGTTCATTTTGAAATAGCCGCGGTTCTGGTACTCATTGCGGACGCGTTCCACATCTTCGTCCAGCTTGGTGGCGTCGTACGTCCGGGCCAGGATATTCTCCAAAAAGATCGAGTGCGGGATGCCGATGGGTCGCAAGTTCTTCATGGCGTAGCGCAACACTCGCGTTTTGACATTCTTGTTGCCTTCGAACTTGATCCTGCCTACCTTGACCTTGGGACCTTCTTTGATCACAAATGTGATCCCAATCGCGGCCGGAGGAATCTGCCGTATTTCCGTCCTGATCGTGGCAAATTGCCGGCCGTGTTCTGCCAGCAAACCTTTGATCGCGACTTCCGCTTTCTTGACTTTCGTCGGGTCGTATTGATTCTCCACCGTCAGCGGCACCTTCGCTTCCTTGAAGCGGTCCAAGACGTCGCTGGTGGAGACCGAACTCAAGCCCACATAGTTGATCTCGCGGATGGTTGGCTTTTCCTTAACCTGGATTATCAGCCGCCAACCCTTCGGAGTCTGTTCGCGGCTGAAACGAATATCTTCGAAGTAGCCGGTGTTCCAAAGCGCGTTGAAGTCGCGCTCCAGCGCCGCGGGATCGTAAATGTCGCCGGGGTGAGTAAAGATGCGGCCCTTGACAGTCTCGGCAGGAATTCTTCGGTTCCCCTGAACGTTAATCTCGGAAATTATGTCGGTCTGCGCCCAACTCAGAGAATTGAAAAGCAGCGCGAGCGTAGCTCCAAGGGCCCACCCCAGTCCTAGGATTTTCCGGCAACGTTGTGTAAATGAAGGAGATGAGGGATGGACGGCGCCGGAGGAACCGCGGCTGCGCCCGGACACAACAATGTCTGGATGAGAGCAAAGATGAATCGCTACGACCTCAGCCTCTGGGATGCGGGAAAACGATCATTATACGGTAGAAAAACGGAAAGCGTCCAAGCCGCCACTCTTGCCGGTGGCTTCATGGAAGGGACTTGGTCGACTCCACCTCAACCAAGACGGAATAAAACGTGGCCGAGTTGCCCAGATCGGTAAGTTTTTCTGAGGTCAGCACGTTGATATTTCGGAAATCAGGGCCCAGCTTGGCCCAATTCAGCCGCGCCGAAACTACTCCCGGCTGCACCGTGCCATCGACTCTGGCCTTCAAGAAAATCTCTCCTCGACGGTTGTAAACCCTCACCGTCTCTCCATCGGCAATTCCACGCGTCCGGGCATCGACGGAATGGATTTCCAGAAGGTTCGTCTCCTCCATCTCCCGCACCGAAGGCAAGTTGGAAAAAGTTGAGTTCAGGAAGTTGTCGGCCTTGCGCGCCAGAAGTTCAAGGGGAAAAGCCGCTCCCTGTCCTCCATGCCGGGATTCCGCCGGGGGAGCAAACGCGGCCACCGGATCAAGCCCCAGCCCCTTAATCGCTTCGCTGTACAGTTCAGCCTTGCCTGAAGGTGTGCGAAAGTTGCCGTGGGCGAAAGGAAGAAAGGGTTGCGAAGACTCTGACTGGCCACCAGCCACTGACGGCTGTCCGTTGAAGTTCAACCGCACCTGCCGTTCCCGCTCCAGTCGCTCCCGGCTGATGCCTTCCAACCACGGATTGCTCGAAGCCAGTGCGCCGTCGATCATCTCGTCGACACTCTCACCGAAGCATGTGTCCTTGAATCCCATCCGCTCGGCCATCGCCCGGAACACCTCCACATTCGCCCGGCACTCTCCCAACGGCTCAATCGCCTGCTCCGACACTTGTAAGTAGTAGTGGCCATATGCCGTCTGCAAATCCTTGTGCTCAAAAAAAGTGGTCGCCGGCAACACAATATCGGCATAGTCCGTCGTGTCCGTGAAAAACTGCTCGTGGACAACCGTAAACAAATCCGGTCGCGTTAACCCGCGAACCACTTCGTTGTGATTTGGACAGACCGCTGCTGGGTTTGAGTTGTAGACGAACAACGCCTTCACCGGCGGCTCGCTCAGCGTGTTCAGCGCTTTGCCTAATTCCACCATGTTCACGGTTCGCGGTGTATGTGGACGCCCGTCGGGCTTAAGGTCGGGGCGCGTCAACGCAATTTTATTAAGCCCAAACGCGCCGCTGGTCGAGAGCTGAATTCCGCCGCCCACTTCTTTCAACGACCCGATGATGCAAGGCAGCATGGCGATCGCTCGCGTTGCCATTCCTCCGCCTTCCGACCGCTGCACGCCGTAATTCAGCCGGATCACCGAAGGGCGTATCGTGGCGTATTCGCTCGCCAGCTTGCGGATGTCCTCGGCTGCTATCCCCGTCCAGTGCGCCACACGCTCCGGCGGGTAACCCTTCACTTTTTCGCACAGCTGGTCAAAACCGAGCGTGTACTTCGACACATAGTCGCCATCGTGCAGGCCTTCACCGATGATCACGTGCATCATGGCAAGCGCCAGTGCGCCGTCAGTTCCCGGGTTGATTGGAAGATACCAGTCGGCGCACGCAGCAGTCCGCGTTCGGTAGGGATCGATAACGACCAGCTTCGCACCCCTGCGCCGCGCTTCCACGATGAACGGCCACAGGTGAACGTTATTCCCGTGAATGTTCGAAGCCCAGGCGATGATGTAACGGGAATGGATGAATTGTTCGGGCTCCGTGCCCAGCTTCACTCCCATTACCGACTCCAGCCCAGCTTCGCCCGCCGACGAACAAATCGTCCGATCCAGTTGCGAAGCGCCGAGGCGGCCGAAGAATCTGCGGTCCATCGAAGCGCCATTCAGCGCCCCCAAGGTTCCGCCGTAGGAATAAGGCAAAATCGCCTCGCTTCCGAACTCTGCAATGATGCCGCGAAAGCGCGAGGCGATCTCCTCCAGCGCTTCGTCCCAGGAAATGCGTTGCCAAACTTGTGTGGGCGCGGGTGAACCGCCGGCGCTGGCGGCGCGAGCCGCCGCTCCCTTCGCCCCCACCCTCCGCATCGGATACAGAACTCGATCCGGCGAATACACCCGGTCCAGATACTTCGCCACTTTCCCGCAGAGAAATCCCCGCGTCACCGGATGTTCCGGGTCACCCTGAACCTTCGTGGCCCGCCCGTCTTCCACCGTAATCAGAACGCCGCAAGCATCGGGGCAATCGTGCGGACACGCGGCATGGACAATTTCCTTCATATCTTCGAGCCCCTATATTATAAGGGCGGACGCCTCACGCAAAACAAAGGGCATCCGCACTTTTCGGATGCCCTGATTTCGATGGGATGCAAGAAACGAACGCTTACTTCAGCTCCAACACGTCTTTCTCTTTCGCCTTGCTCATCTCTTCCATCTTCTTGATTTCGCCGTCGGTGAGTTTCTGGATTTCCTCGAGCGACCGCTTCTCGTCGTCCTCGTTGATCTTCTTGTCCTTCATCGCCTTTTTGATGGCGTCGTTGCCGTCGCGTCGAATATTCCGCACTGCGGTGCGGTGCTCCTCGAGCACCCGGTGCAGGTGCTTCACCATGTCCTGACGGCGCTCCTGAGTGAGCGCTGGCACCGGCACGCGGATCATCTTCCCGTCATTCATCGGATTTAGTCCGAGTTCAGCGGAGCGAATCGCTTTCTCGATCGGGCCGATTTGCGACGGATCGAACGGTTGCACCGTAATCATCTGCGGTTCCGGCGCATGCACCTGTGCAATCTGGTTCAGCGGCATCTGCGAACCGTAGTAGTCCACGCTCACGCTGTCCAGCATATGGACCGAAGCGCGCCCGGTTCGCGTGGCTGCCATCGCTTGGCGGAAGTCCTCCACCGCCTTGTCCATCCGCGTCTTCAGTTGTATGTAGGTTTCTTTCAGGCCCGGAATCGCGGCCATCGTGGCTTGAGCCATATCAGTCAGCTCCGTAAGAGTTCAAGAATCAAAACGCTGAATTATAAACCCAACAGAAAATCGGCCACAGATTTTCACGGATTACCGCGGATCGGAAACCAGGAGATCCGTGTGAATCCGTGAAGATCCGTGGCAAAGTCTTAAGCGCTCACCCTCGATCCAATCTTCTCTCCACTGACTACCCTGCGAATGTTCCCATGCTGATTCAAGTTGAAGACGATGATTGGCAGATTATTGTCCTTGCACAAGCTGATGGCCGTCGAATCCATCACCTTCAGTCCCAGCTTCAGGACGTCCATATAGGTGATGTCGGTGAACTTCTTGGCGTCCTTCACCTTCATGGGATCGGCGTCGTAAATGCCGTCAACCTTCGTAGCCTTGAGAATGGCATCGGCCTTGATCTCCATTGCGCGCAACGATGCCGCCGTGTCGGTCGAGAAGTAGGGATTGCCGGTTCCACCAGCGAAGATGACTACACGCCCTTTTTCCAGATGCCGTATGGCGCGCCGCCGGATGAATGGCTCGGCTACCTGCTTCATCTCAATGGCCGATTGCACCCGGGTATAGACGTTTTGTTTCTCAAGCGCGTCCTGGAGCGCCAGTGCATTGATCACGGTAGCCAGCATACCCATGTGATCGGCGGAGACGCGGTCCATATCACGCGCCTGGTCGGCCACACCGCGGAAAAAGTTGCCGCCACCGACGACAATCGCTAGCTGCACTCCGAGCTTGTGCACATCGGCCAATTCGGCGGCGACCTCGTGGATGCGAGCCGTATCGACGCCGAAGCCCTGGTTGGCAGCCAAAGCTTCTCCGGAAATCTTGAGCAGAACGCGTTTGAAGGCAGGGGTTTGCATAGCGTAGCACCGGCGTCTCGCCGGCTGTCGCGAGAGCGTCCGCCCCCGCTGCGAGCACAAGAAAAAGGCGCCCGAAGGCGCCAGCAATTACTCCGCTTTCTGTTCCGCAGGCTTGGTGGTAGCGACAGTCTCGCCTGCCTCGCCCACTTTGAATCGCGCAAAGCGCCGTACGCTGATGTTCTCGCCTAGCTTGCCGATCTTCGCTGCGATGAGCTGCGCAATCGACACAGTCTGGTCCTTGATGAAGGGCTGCTCCAGCAGGCAGACCTCTTCGTAGAACTTTTCCATCTTGCCGGTAACCATTTTTTCCGCAATATTGGCGGGCTTGCCGCTCTTAATCGCTTGATCCAGGAAAATGTCTTTCTCGCGGGCGAAGTCTGCCGCCGTGACGTCTTCTTTGCGAACATACTTCGGATCGCTGGCCGCGATGTGCATGGCGATATCGTGCACCAGTTCTTTGAAATCGTCGGTGCGCGCCACAAAGTCGCTCTCGCAGTTCACCTCGACCAGCACGCCAATCTTGCCGCCGGCGTGAATGTAGCTAGTTACCGCGCCTTCGCTGGTCACACGCGTCGCCTTCTTGGCCGCCACCGAAACGCCCTTCTTGCGCAGGATTACAACCGCCTGCTCCATATCACCCTTGGCTTCGGTCAGGGCCTGTTTGCAATCCATCATCGGAGCTCCGGTCTTATCCCGGAGATCTTTTACTTGTGCTGCGGAAATGTTTGCCATAGTAGTGCTCATAAATATAGTTTCCAGTTTCTGATTTCTAGTTTCGAGTATTAAAATGAATGTTTGTCCTTGTTCCAGGCTACTCGAAACTGGAAACCTGAAACCGGAAACTCCTCTACAAACTTTGACCCGCGCCGGGAATTCTCTAAGCACGACCCGCGCGGGTCTAATGTCAAACGCCCGGTTTGTTCTTCTCTGGTCACTGACCACTAGCCACTGACCACTGCTCTTAAACCGTCTGACTCTCCACGCTTGGAACGACGTCGCCATCCTCGTTCGCAACCGGCTTCTTGTGTGTCCCCGGACCCAGCACTTCTTCCATGCTGATGTTTTCACCAATGTCCGCGCTATCAGACGCGGCCGCGGCCTCTTGGGCACGAAGTTCACTCGCCGCTGCGGCGTCTTCCGCTCGTTGCGCTTCCCGAGCCTGTGCTTGTTCCGTCGCGGCCGTCATATCGGCGACCTGCTTATCGGTCATCAACTGCGCGCCCTCGGCGATCGAGTCCGAAATCTTCGATGTAAACAGCCGGATCGCCCGAAGCGCATCGTCGTTGCCCGGAATCACATAATCTACTTCGCTGGGATCGCAATTGGTATCGACCACCGCGACCACGGGAATGCCCAGCTTGCGGGCTTCTCGAACTGCGATTTGTTCCTTGTTCGAGTCAATCACGAATACCGCATCCGGCAACCGGCTCATGTTCTTGATGCCCGCCAGGTTGGCCTGCAAATGCTTGCGCTCGCGCTCGAGCTTGATGACTTCTTTTTTCGGCAGCAGCTCGTAGCGGCCGTCCGTGGCCATCTCGTCGAGCTCCTTCAGCCGCTTTACCGACTTCTGCACCGTAACCCAGTTGGTGAGCAGTCCTCCCAGCCAGCGCTGGTTGATGTAGAAGCCGCCGCACTTCGTAGCCTCTTCGGCGATCGCGTCCTGCGCCTGGCGCTTGGTGCCCACGAACAGCACAATCTTGCCGTCGGCCGCCAGTTCCTGTACGAACTTCGATGCCTCTTTGAACATCTTCAGCGTCTTCTGCAGGTCAATGATGTAAATCCCGTTGCGCTCTCCGAAGATGTATTCCTTCATCTTAGGGTTCCAGCGCTTCGTCTGATGCCCGAAGTGAACACCTGCTTCGAGCAACTCCTTCATGGTGATGGTAGCCAATGAACCTCCTTATTTAGTCTGCATCGGGAAGCTAGTTCTCAGTACCGAGTACTCAGTACCCAGCGAAAACTGCTGGCGACTGAGTACTGGCAACTGGGTACCGCTCTCCGATTGCCATTCCCGCCCCGCGCCGCGAGGCACAGGAAGAATTGAACACCTTAAAACAGTGATCAGTGGCCAGTTGTTAGTGGCCAGTGAACCCTAAAACCAAACCTTGTCATTCCGACCCCCGAGCGAAAGCGAGGGGCGGAGGAATCTCTGTCTTACTAGGTACTGGGTACTCGCAACTCGGTACTATCTCTTGCTGAACTGGAACCGCTTTCTCGCGCCCTTCTGTCCGTACTTCTTTCGTTCCTTGCCGCGCGAGTCCCGCGTCACCATGCCCTCGGCCTTCAGCTTGCCGCGCAGCTCGGCATTGAACTGCATCAACGCGCGCGCAATCCCAAGCTTCACCGCATCGGCCTGGCCGCGCACTCCGCCGCCCAGCACGTTGGCGATAATGTTGAACGCGGCGGCCGAATCCGTTAAAGCCAACGGAGACTTCGCCGCCGAGCGTTGCGCCGGAGTCACAAAATATTCCTCAAACGCGCGTCCGTTCACCTTGAAGTCGCCGCTGCCCGGACGCAAATAAACCCGCGCAATCGCCCGCTTCCGCCGTCCCGTTCCGTAGTACTGAACCAATTCCGCCATTTAACTTTTAGCTCCTAGCTCTTAAGCTTCTAGCTTGAATACAAGAAGCGAGCTTTATTTCTAAATTTTGTCATCCTGAGCGCAGCCGTTCTTCAGGCGGAGCGAAGGATCTCAATCTACTCAGCTCTCACGGGAAGCCGCATATGCCCGTACTTCCAACTTCAAATCCTGCGGTTTCTGCGCCTCATGCGGATGCTTATCGCCCTTGTAAACGTTCAGCTTCGACAGCATGTGCGCCGCCAGCTTGTTCTTCGGCAACATGCGCCGCACCGCGTCTTCGATGATTCGTTCCGGCTTGCGTGCCAAACGTTTGCGGAAATCCTCAGTGCGCAGACCACCCGGATAACCCGTGTAGTGGTGATACTGCTTCTGCTCCGACTTCACACCGGTCGTTCGAATCTTCTCGGCGTTGACCACGATCACGTGATCGCCAGTATCGAGAAAAGGTGTGTATTGCGGATTCTCTTTGCCCATGAGGACGCGCGCCACTTGCGAGGCCAAACGCCCGAGCGTTTGCCCATCCGCATCCACGACGTACCACTTGCGCACAATTTCCCCCGGTGACGGGAAATAGGTTGACATCAGAATTCTCCCAGAATGAAAAAAAGTTGCGAAAGAAGACCGCTCGTTGATTCTCCGGCGAGGACGCCAGACCATCAGGCGGGCAACCGCTGGACTTCCCAAAGTCTTTAAGATACCGGAGCCTGCAAGGAATTGTCAACGCAGAGTTAACAAAGGATGGTGAGGCTATTAAAAGCGGGTAGCTGGCGGCTGGGAGCGGTCTACTTCTTCTCCGCCATTTTCCGCGAGATCTCTTCCATAAGCTTGGGCCGAAGATCGGCCAGCACGCTGTCGACGATGCTGGCGACATCTGCTCGATCGCCTTTCGGCGCGGCTGTTGCCTCTTGCAAAATCTGCTCAGCGCCCGCCGCCACCGCCATGGCAGCAGTCTCTGCCGGAACCGCCTCGGATACTTCGAATTCCGTGGATGGAGATTGCGTCTGCGCCACTTCGCTGTCTTTTCGCGTATCGCGCATCTGACGCCAACTCGCCCAGGCCGCTGCGGTACTCTTCACCGTTTCGGAATCGGGTTTGTGTTCCGTTGCGTGATCGTCGCCACCGGCAACCGTGGCAAAGTCACTACCAGAAGTTGCTGACTCGGCCATCGCGTGTTCCGCATCCGGCGCACGCTGCAATTCCTCCACCTCGGGCGCAACCGATGCCGACGCAACCGATTCTGGCACAACCAGGTCCTGCACAATATGACTGCCAGGATTCGAAACTACCGCCTCCACCACAGAGCTCACAGTCTCGGCAAGCGGAGCGGGCGCCGGATTCGGCTCGGCGAACTCGGCAGTTGGAGCTATCTCAACTTGCGCCTCTACTGGCTCAGCTTCCGGTGAAAAAGAATTCTCGGCATGCGGAGCCGCTACTTCCTGCGCGGTAGCGCTAACGGCAGATTCCGCCTCCACGGGCGCCAAATACGCATACGCCTTCCGCATCTCCTGCTCGAGCGAGGCCGTTGCCTCTTCGTCTCCCAGGTCCACGGGCACCGCTGCCCATCGCGAGGTGCCCTCGCTTACGTTCGCCACCGCTTCAGCCGTGGCCGCCGCCATGGTGACCGGCAGATCCTGCGCTTCTTCCGCCTTCACTTCAGCCGTTACGTCATCGCTCTTGCTTTCTTGCAGGGCTTCCGTCTTCGCTTCCGCGCGCACCGATTCTTCCCGTACCGATTCTTCCCGTACCGCGGGAGCAACTTTGTCTTCGACTCGATCGGAAGGTAGTTCTAAGTTCTGAATCGGTGTTTCGAGTATCCGGCTTTCAAAGGTCTCGGTCTCAGAGCTTCTGTTTTCAGGAACCGGATGCTCGTCCCCAACGACAGCGCCTGCAATCCGTGCGTGTGCAACTGCAGCTGCAATCGCGGCGACCTCTTCGGGTGTCACATCGTTCGGAAAGCCCGCCGGCGCCAGCGCTGCCACATCCACAGTCGTCTCGTCCGCTGTTCCAGTCGCGGACTGCTTCTCTTTCCCTTTTGCCGTCTCCGCGGCCTTCTCCGCGGCGGTTTCCACCACCGTTCGGAGATCCCGGTTCATGGAGTTATAGATCGTAGAGTCGTCGGCAGCTTTCTCCTCGATCCCCGTCTTCTCGCGGGGGCGCGCAATCCGGCTGGGCCAGCCATCCTGTTCGCTCGCCGGTTCTTTCCGGCTCCCACGGCTAGTTTCTTCCGCAGCCGCAATCGCCCTGGCAAAGCGTCCCGGCTTGGAGGGTTCGGCCCGCGGCACCACCTTGTCTTCCAGCTTCGACAATGCGCTCAACAATTCGCTGGCTTCAAAGGGCTTGACGATGAAACCTTCGGCGCCCACCCGTTGTGCTTCTTGCGGCTTAAAAGGCTCGAGCTTGCCGACGGTCAGCAGCACCGGAATCCGCGCCGTTTCCGGCGATTCCTTAAGCCGCTGGCAAACCTCCAGCCCGCTGTAGCCGGGCATGTAAACGTCCAGGATGACCAGGTCGGGTTTCAGTTCGGCAATCTTTTTCAGCGCAGCGGAGCCGTTGTTGACGGCAATCACCTCATACCCCGCATCGGCGAGGATCTTGCGCCCCATGTTCTGGGCGGTCACGCTGTCGTCTGCAAGCAGTATTTTCCTGGCCAAAGAAATTCCTCTGATGAGGGGAGATATCGCGAAGGTAACCTGCCCGTCGACGCAAGTCAATGATCAGACGGGGAGTTACCTGGTTACCAGTGGTCAGCGCCTACCGCGTCCAGCAAAGCGACGCTCACACGGGAAGCGCCGAAAAACCCCGTGGCGGCTAACCTCTCCGCTGAAACCACCGTCCAAGAGATGAGGTATACTAGCGCCGCCTGCGCCGGAGGGCTACCTATGCCCACACTCACTACCCGCTTCCGCGTTCTGGGCCTCGTGGTTCTTTGCCTTGGTCTGTCCGGCGCCTTCGGTGCGCTGGACCAGCGCGTCAATTCCGATCTCACGGCCCATGAATGGGGTACCTTCACCTCTATCGCGGGCCGAAACGGCCAAGCCGTGGACTGGTCGACCCTGAAAGGATCCGCCGACCTTCCCAGCTTTGTGGAACATCTGAACGGCGCCCAGTTCAAAGCCGGTTTGCGGGGTACGGTTCGCATGGAGACGCCTGTCCTGTACTTTTATTCACTCGCCACTCATGACCTCACGGGGTTGCAGAAGTACAACCGCTTCCTGGAGCCGATACTTGAAGCGATGAAGGCGGAGAATCCATCCCAAGCCCGGCAGATAGAAAGGGATTTGGATCTGACCTACCGCTCGCCCACGGTCGAGCCGCAGACTGCGAAGTGAAGAATCTCGACTACAGGCGCTTTAGAACGGCGCGAGGATCTTCTTCAATCCCTTCTTTTTCTTCTTCTTGCTGCTCGAAACATCCTTGTCGGTGGCCAGTTCGGACGTGGAGCTGGAACTCGCGACGGCCCCGCTGCCGCGCCGGTGCCTGCTGAATCTCATTGAGTTGCACTGGTGGCGGCGCGGGAGCATCGGCTGATGCGGCACTTTGACTCTCCACAGCCGGCTTCAACTCGTTTGGATCCGGCGCTGCCGGCTTCAGTTCGTTGGGATCGGCCGCCGGGTTCGGGCGCGCAAAAGGCTGGCTGTTGGCCGGGGTTGCATCGGACCGCGGCGCCGGTTCGTTCCCGCCTGGGGGCCCACCCTTCACGATTTCCCCGCTCAGGCCATGCTCGTCGGCGGGACCTCCCAACGCCTTCCGCATTGTTTCCCCCGAAATTTGGTTGGCCGACAACGGCGTCGGATCTGCCAGGGTTGGGTCGCCCACTTTCGCGGCATTCGCCACGTCAGGCCCTTTCTTCAGCACGCTCATCAACTGGTCAAGCGCGCTGGCTTCGCGGCGGCTTTCTTCCTCTGCCCGGTTCTGCGCCAGCGCAGCCTTGGTCGGCCGCGGAATCGGTTGATGCAGGGCCGCCAGCCGCTTTTTCGCGTCCGTTTCGCGTTCCATCGCCGGATACCGCGTAATGATCTGCGAATACGCTGCGGACGCTTCCTTGGTCCACTCCTCAATCACTTTGGCCTTAGTCGATTCAGTACCAACGCAGCCCGGCGGAGTGTTCATCGCCGTGCAAACCGGTCTTACCCGTAACTGTGCGATCTGCCCTTCATAGTCCTGACCCAGCAGATACAGCGCCTCATCGGCCCGGCTGTATAGCGGATATTTCTCCACCAGCGACTTCAGCCGCGCAATCGACGCCCCATACGTCAGCCGGTAATAGTAGAACCTGCCAATGTTGAACTCGCGGTCGGCCAACACTTCCTGCACTTCCAGCAGACGCTCCTTGCCTTCCTTCACGAGTTTCGCGTTGTCGGGATACTGCATGATCAGGTTCCGGTATTCGTCCTCCGCCCGCTTGGCGTGGGTATAGTCCCGGTCCGATTTCTCCATCTGCTGGTACTGGATGTTGGCGATCTTCAACTGCGCCTCAGCCGCCTCCGGCATGTTGGGGAAGAACGTCTCGAAATCCCGGTATTCCTGCTCGGCCTGCGCCAGCGACGCCGTCCCGCCCTCCGCGTACCATGAATCTCCCACCGCCAACTTCGCCCGCGCGATGAATTCCGAGTCCGGATAGGTGTTGATCAAGGTCTGCAGTGTCATGCGCGCCACGTCGAAGCGATTGTGCTTCATCGCGTCCATAGCCTTGTCGAACAACACCTTATCGGGCTGCTTCGACCCAACACCGGCCAGCGGATTGACCGACTTCTTGTTGCTGCAACCGACGGTAAGCGCCAGCAGAAAGCCCAACACCGTAATCAATGAAATTCGACGAGACATTAATACCTCGAGACCAGAGATTGCTTACCTGGGGCCGCCAGCCGCTTCGCTTATCGCCTAGACTTCAGCAGCGCCGCTTCCGTCGCCGCCTTCAGCAGCGCTTCCGTATTCTTAGTTGGATCACCACTACCGAACACGGCGTTGCCCGCCACCAGAATTTCTGCGCCTGCACGCACAACATCGCCCACCGTGTCGAGCCCCACTCCGCCATCTACTTCGATGCGGTAAGTCAGCCGATGTTGGCTGCGAATCTCGGCTAAACGCCGCATCTTGTGCAGGGTCGAAGGAATAAACTTCTGCCCTCCGAACCCCGGATTCACCGACATCACCAGCACATAGTCCACAATATCGAGCACTTCGGCCAGCGCGTCCACCGGCGTAGCCGGATTGATCACTACCCCAGCCAGACAGTCGTGGCTCTTGATCAGATGCAGCGTGCGATTCAAATGCCGGCAAGCTTCCTGGTGCACGGAGATCCAATCTGCCCCCGCGTCGGCAAATGCGGGAATGAATTCATCGGGATTCTCGATCATCAAGTGGCAATCCAGCGGCAACTCCGTCACCTTGCGCAGCGACTTTACCACCGGAGGGCCAATCGTGAGATTAGGGACGAAGTGCCCATCCATAATATCTACATGGACGACACTTCCCCCGCCCTCGCTCGCGGCGCGCACGTGCTCACCAAGACGGGCAAAGTCAGCCGAAAGAATCGAAGGTGCCAGCTCGATCAATGTGGTCTCTTAGAACCTAAGCTTTCGCCTAAGGAAACTGCTTTCGAAAATTCTAACACGCTGGAAGTCCTCAACCGCGACCTAGCCGCACAACGGTAGTGGCTCAGTTTGCATCCGTCCCTTTTTGAGGGGCGTCATCCCGAAACCCGGCGCAGTTCAGCCGGGTGAGGGATCTCCGTAGGCACCGGCAGTCGCGTTCGGGAGATCCTTCGCTCCGCCTGAAATGCGGCTCCGCTCAGGATGACGCCAACAAAATTCAAACTGGGCGCTACCTGCACAGCAGCTTTCACTGCTTCACAGTCGTGTCCGGTTCGGCCCTGGGTGCGCTCTTTTCCATTTCCTCAAGCTCCCGCTGCATGCGTGCCTTCGATGCTTCCATGTATTTACGCATGATGGGCATCATCGCCGCCATGGTCTCGCCTGAAATTGCCGGCATATCCTCCAGAACCTTCTGTCCTGTGGGTGAAGAATAGAACGCGGTCAGGTTATTGATGTCGCCCCTGGTGAAATGCTTTTGGTAAATGGGAACCATGGCTTGCGTCATCTCATCGAACGGCGCGCCATTCATCAGTTCGTCCATCATCTTGTTGAACCGCTTTTCAGCGTCTCCAGTCGGGGTCTTGCCACCTTTTTCAAACCCTTCGGAGAACATCTGATGCATCGGCTTCAACATGGCTTCCATCGTTTTCTGCATCATGTCGTGAGAGTGCATCGTCCGCAGGTAGACCTCAATGTCGTCTTTTGTGGCCGGATCATTGTCGGAAGATTGCGCAGAAGCAGCTGCGCTCAGAGTAGGGATAAGAGCTAAACAGACCGCAACCATTAGGAAGGTTCGACGCATGGTGAGCCTCTGATAACTGCAAGCAGGTTATCCCACGGCCCACGCTAAATCAATTGCTGAACCGGCAGCCCTCATTGCAGCTTTGCAAACTCCGCCTTAGCTTCCTTCAACACGGGAACGTCCGCGTCAGCATCTTTCCACAAGGTCAGAAAGTCCTGATAAGCCGCTCGTGCCTTCGCCTTATCCCCGGCAGTTGCATAAGCCCGGCCCAATTCCAAATGCGCCAGCGCGCCGGTGACACAATTCGAGACCAATCCGGAATGGTCGATGATCTTTTGAAATTCCGGCACGGCGCCTTCCTGCCCCGAGGCCAGATAGGCTTCACCGCGAAGATAGATCGAGTAAAGGCACGAGGTATTCGCGTTGCTTACGAGCAAACCATATTCCATGCCTGCGGCGTTGTTTAACTTCGCGATCGCACCCGCGGGATCTTTCGCCGTCAATGCCAATTGACCCTGAATTGTTGGCAGCCAGTAAGACTGCACCACAGCGTGCAGCGGGTACCGTTTGGCCAGTTCCTCAGTGAGGGCGCGAGCTTTCGCCAGATCGCCGGCGCCCGCCAGAACCAGCGCCGCCAGTTGTTGTGCATCGCGGCTCTCGGGGGCAAGAGCCAGCCCCGCACTCGCTTCGCGCTTCGCTTCGTCAAGATTGCCGAAAAGTATCTCTCGCCATGCGCTTTCGAGTTGCCATACCGCTGCTGATTCCTTGTTATCCGACCGTAACGCCGCTTCGATCGCGTGCCGCGTCAACTCACGGGCTTTCGCGACATGTCCGTAATAGGCTTCCGTATCCGCTTCCAGCGCCAGAATCTCATTCTGAAGTTCGGGACGCCCTTCAAACCAGGCCGCCTGTTCGGCCATCCCTTTCGGGTTCCTTGCGACGAACTCGATACCGTAGAGAACCTCATGCAACGTGTCGTCATCCAGCTTGTGCGCGATCGTCTCTTGATAGACTTGCCGGGCCTCATCGAAATGGTTTAGGCCGGCTTGGAATGCAATCACGTTCTCGGCCGCGATCACATTGTCCGGATTCAGCCGCAAAGCCTCACGCGCTTGCTCCATGCCCTGCTCCAGCTTGCCCTCGGAAGCATAAACCGTGCCCAGGTTATTGAAGGCAACGGAGTCCCGCGGATAGTTCTCCTCCCACTCCCGGAAGGCTTCTACGGCTTTGTCCAGTTCTCCCGTATCGGACATGTAATACATTGAAGTGATGTGCAGCTTCTCGCGCTCGCTGGCGCGGTCGCGCAGAGCGAAAGCCTTGGTCAGATACTCATTGCCGCGGGTAGGCTGGCCCACGTTGCCGTACATAATGCCGACCCCTTCGAGCGCAGTGGCGAAGTTGGGATCCAGTTCGATGGCATGCAGGTAGATGGGAAGACTTGCCGCTGAGCCCTTTTCCTGCGAGGTTTTCCGGGCAATACTCGCTGCCTTCAGCGCTTCGAGCGATGGCGTGGTCTCCTGTGCCAGCGGAGAGTCAAACTTCTGCACCGAGGCCAGCGATTCGCCAAGCTGTGCCCGCAGTTTTCCAGCGGCCTCGCCTAGAACGTTGAGCACTTTCTCTTTGCCCGGCGCCGTGGCCTGCTCTTGCGCCAGGGTGTCTCCGTTCAGGCAATTCACCGCTTTCAGTCCCACCACAAACTGACTTCCCAGGCTGGCGATGGAGCCCGCAATGTAAGCCTTGCTGTCAGCCCGCTGGCACAACTCCTGCGCCACACCCGGCGTAAGCGGCGTGTTCACCGGCTTTGTCATCAACTTCAGTGTGGCCGCGACTTTCTCGTCAGAAAGCACATTCAGAAAAGGCGATTGCCGCAGCGATACACTCAGCGCCTGCTTCAACGCATCGTCAAACACTGCATCGCCGGTGGAGTTGGCAAAATCTCCCACCACAATCGTGTCTTTCTCAGTAAGCTTGGGCGCTGCACGGTGCGTGTAGTAATAGCCGGCCGCGCCAGCCGCGATCACGACCACCAACGCCGGAACCATCCAGATCAGCTTCGATCGCAGCGCGCTGGATACTACGCTCGCCCCCGAACTCGCCGGAGCCATTTCCTTCCCGCTCGATTCCCGCTTCACAGCGGAAGCAGCCGAGCCGCTCGATGCCTTCTCCTCAGCAGCCGCCACCGTCGTGCCGCTCGATTCCACTTCCCGCCTCAGCCGCTTCAAATCCGCCCGCATGTCGGAGGCATGCTGGTAGCGCAGGTCGCGGTCTTTTTCAAGACCTTTGTTGATGATGCGTTCCAACTCGGGCGGCAAATCGGGATTCAGCCGCACCGGCGCAACCGGCGCCTTATGCAGGATCGAATCAAACAGCAGCGCCGTCGAGTCTCCACGAAACGGCAGCGTGCCGGTAGCCATCTCATACAACACCGCGCCAAAAGAAAACAGGTCCGTGCGCGAATCCAGCGGCTTGCCCCGCGCCTGCTCCGGCGACATGTAAGCTACCGTGCCCACCGTTGAGCCCGCATCGGTCAGTTGATCTACGCCCGCGCTTGTCTGCGTCGCATCCCCAGGCACAGCGGTCACCTTCGCCAATCCGAAGTCAAGAATCTTGCCGTCGCCGCGGCTGGTCACAAAAATGTTGGCCGGCTTAATGTCGCGATGAACAATACCCTTGGCGTGCGCTGCATCGAGCGCATCCGTCACGTCGAGAGCAACTCGCAACAGCGTCTCCAGTTCGAGTGGAGCGTTGTTGATGGTGTGCTTCAGCGTGAAGCCGTCCAGATACTCCATGACAATGTAGGCGCGCCCGTCGGCTTCGCCGATGTCGTAGATCGTGCAGATGTTTGGATGATTCAGCGCCGAAGCCGCCTGCGCTTCGCGTTGAAACCGGCTCAGCGCCTGCGGATCACGCGCCACACTTTCAGGAAGGAACTTGAGTGCAACAAAGCGATGCAGCCGGGTGTCTTCGGCTTTGTACACCACACCCATGCCGCCGCCGCCCAGCTTCTCCAGGATGCGATAGTGAGAAATAGTTTCGCCGATCATGAGTGGTCGATCATGTAGCCGGACGCACAGCGCCGCAACGTCCGCAAAGTCGCACCATGGTAGAGTGCCGCGCCGAGAGAGTCAATTTCGTGTTTAGCTCTCGCGCGAATTGTGCTCGTGAGGCTTTGCGCGCCACGTCAGTTATCGGGCTACGGGCAACCTGCTAATAAAACCGTGGAAAACATTTTCGGAATGATTGACAGGGGAATAGAGATAGGACACACTTACCCATCAAACTAAACTTCTGCCGCAACGACTCCGGACTCTGTCCGATTCCAAGGAGTTGAAATGGCTCACCAACCCGTGCCCTTCCCCTCACCTCGTGAGCAGCAGGATCCTGTGACTGGCTCGAATCCTCCTTCCAGAAGGTTTCAATCGGTGGAAACGGCGCGAGTCAGCCTTTCTCTTGGGGAAGACATGGCCGTATTGCAGGAACAGGTGCGAACCGCCGGTCTGGATCTCGACGCCTTTCTCGATCGAATCGTCAACCATGCATTGGCTCTCACCGGCTCAAACGGGGCTGCCGTCGCCTTGCGTGAAGGGACGGTCATCCTGTGCCGGGCACGATGTGGTGAGACGAGCCCACCGTTGGGCGCTCAGCTGGATGCAGATTTCGGAATTTCGGGCGAGTGTTTGCGCACCGGCAAGGCTCTGCGCTGTGAAGATTCGGAAAGAGACCTCCGCCTGGATCCCGAAGTCTGCCGGCAACTCGGATTGCGTTCGATCGCAGTAGTGCCAATCTTTGAGTCGACCACGGTCGCCGGTATCCTGGAAGTGTTTTCCAGTCAGCCCCGAGCCTTCGATGATCGTCATCTGGAAATCCTCCAGCAACTTGCCGAACTTGTAACTACCGTCACGGGAGGCGCTACACAAGAAAATCAGGAAACGATCTCCGAAGCCGTGCCGAGGAGTGAGGAGAGGCCGGAAATTCCTGTGGCCAAGGTGAACTCGTATGCCTTGCCTTCTCGCAGCGAAAGGCTGAGGAAGTGGACGGCGCCTATTGCATTACGCGGCCTGCTCCCAAAGAGGCTGACGAAGTGGACGGCGCCCGCGTCACAGCGGTATTACGTGGCAGCAATTGCAGTTTTCGCGCTGGCGGGCCTGCTCACCATCCTCAGTTGGAAGCCATGGCGCAGAACGGAACGTAGCGCCGTCCCCTCGACGCAGGCCCTACCGCAGGCGAAGCCGGTGCCAGCGGGTGCTACAACAATGGAGACGCGACAACAGTTGAATATTGTAGTGCCTGGAGCAGTCAGTCGAAGCGTCAGGCCTCAGGCGGCAGCCTCCCCGACTTCTTCGGAGCATTCCTCCAAGGGGAAAGCACAAAAGGCTGCTTTGACAGAGCCTGTCTCCGGCGAAGACGACGTCAAGGCTACCATTACAGTTCCATCGCTGTCAGGCCAGGCCCGCGACCGTGGGGGGCCCGCGAATGACCCTGAGCCGTCGGCACCGACACCGATGATTAGTGCTACAAGCGGCGTGGGCAAGGATGTAAGTGTGTTGGACAGCGCGCTTTCGGTACGGGCGGACGTTCCCTTTATGGCTTCACAGGGCGTCTCCGGTGGCTCGCTGGAGCGGAAGGTGCAGCCGATCTACCCGGCACAAGCGCGGTCTACGCGGTTACAGGGCCCGGTCGTCTTGCAGGCTGTGATTGACGAAGTTGGAGGGGTGCAAAATCTGAAAACGGTAAGTGGTGATGCCGTCCTTGCTCAGGCTGCCATCGATGCTGTGCGCCAGTGGCACTACCAACCGTATCTGCTTAACGGCCAACCGGTAAAGATGCCCATCCAGATCACTGTAAACTTTACTCTGCCATGACAACGCGATAACTCTGTTTCTGATAAACGAGTGGCGGCTGGCCCATCTTTGCGACTCCTCGACTAAGGCGGCCTGCCAATCGCAATACCATCATGGCCCTCGAAAACCTAGGACTCATCAGCCCCAACAAAGGTCGTGGCCCGCTCGCTATCGTGCGGTGTCGGAAAAAAATAGCTTAGGAACCGCTTTCCGTTCTTGGTTCAGCAACGCGTCTCTGCCTCACTTGCCCTGCAACAGTTTTGTGACCTGAGTCGGAAGCTCGTGTGCCAACATGTTCGCCCTAGTGCGTCGGAAGCACTGGCTGAGTGGCCTATCTCTTTCCATATGGCGCCGAGAACCCGCGCGGGTTGTGAACCTGCATTCTGAAAAATAATTTCCCTTCCGATGAGAGAATCCGCCAGCGCTTTCCGCCGTTACATATAGGGAATTATGAAACTCGATACCAGAAGCAAGTCGAGATGATTCCCCAAAAGGAGAACCAAATGAGAACCACACATTTCACTGGAGTACGCACTGGCCGTGATGGCCGTCACAGCTTTGGGAGCATTATCATTTGTGAGTGCTCAGATTGGCTTGCCCGTAGCGCAAAAGGGACCGACAGTGGTGGTAACGAATCTCCCCAATCGCACTCTGCAAAGAACCACTTTTCAGGCCACCTTGACCGGCGCCGAAGCGACCTGTGGTGAGTCAGCGTGCCAGACAACGGCGGTCGTGTTCACGAGGCCCATCTCGTGCCCCGTAAAGGCGGGAAAGACTTGCACCCTGTACCTGCATCTCGAAGGTCAGACCCTTGTCACCGCCAACGATGAAGGATTTTTCAGATTTTTGATCGATGGTCTTACTCCCGTGCCCGGTCCGACCGGCCCAACCGGGGAGGTTGGCTTTGCCGGTTTTGACCCGAATTCTTCCTCGTCTAGAACTACATCCTTCGCAGTTGTTGGGAAGGTAAAAAACACTTCCGATAACGAATTGCATTCTATCGAAGTGGATTTCGGGTGTGGAGATACAAATGGAGACGGCTGCATGGCCATCATGGGCTTTGCCAGCTTGAGCACCAGTGTGTTTACCCCGTAGATCAAGTTCAAAGTGTCAACGGGTTCGCAGATAGGCTCCGATCGTTCGAGTGCTTCCGCTCCACACGATCCTCCTAACACTTTTTCCTGTTCATTTGACTGCGAGGGCGAACAGGCTGGAACAAATTGAGTCTGGTATAGACCGTTGCGATGGCGGCAACCCCGCCCAGGAGAGCTAACAATGAAGCGCAAGATTTCTCTTTTGTTACTTGTGGCTGCCTTTAGCGCAGCCAGTTTCGCTCAGAATGCAATGCCAAAGTGCACGGCGCGCCTCAGCGTGAGTCCATACACCCAAGGTGTCGTTCGCCCGTTCGTCAACCATAAGTTTTTCTCGGGAGTCGGAGTGCCATCAACGATCGCGGTCTCCGACTTTATCAATAGCGACATTAACGTCTACGACGACTCCGGCACGCTGCAGGCGACACTCACCTCCGGCCTAGCCAACCCGCAGGGCATGGCGACTGATCGCATGGGGAACCTCTACGTCGCCAATTCGGGTGAACAGAACATTCTAATCTGGGCTGCAGGATTCGGCGGGCCGCCGATCGCGATTGCCGATCCGGACGGGGTACCATCTGACGTTGATGTCCGAGATAACGGGGCATTCCTTGGTGTGACGAACATTCTCGACGACAATGGCGGGGCCAGCGTCACGTTCTACAGGAATGGCAACCGTGTCGGGAATGTCACCGACCCGGCGTTCGAAATGGTGTATTTCGGCGCGTTCGACAAAACCGGTAATTTCTATTTCAACGGCTTCAACACGAGCGGCGAAGTGTTTGTTGCCGTAATCGCCCACGCGACCACTGGCGGCCGGACGGTTCAGTACCTGACGACCGACAACACCATCGGGTTCCCCGGCGGGGTCCAGGTAAACAACGACGGCACGATCTCCATAGGCAACCAGGCAGGCCTCGCGATCTACACCTACAACCCTCCGTCCGGTGGCTCGCTTGGCGCTCCGATCTCGACGACCGTACTCGGCAGTTCGGTGGATCCCGTAACGTTTGCATTTAAGATTCACAACCACAACCTGTACACGGCTGATGTAGGCACTCTGAGCGCGAACGAGTTCGCGTATCCGGCTGGCGGAAACCCGGAAAACGTGATCACGATCAGCGGCGCAACGCAGCCCATAGGTATAGCCATCACCCCGGCGCAGATGCCATAGTTTGCATTTGGGCAGTAACCATTGGGCGAGCGCATAAGCGTCCGCCCTTTTTTCGATTAATTGGGGACGGGCTAATTTGGAGACAGACGGGCGGGTGGCCCATCCTTTCGCGTTCTTTGCGAAAGGGTGGGACTGCGCGTAAGTCTATGAATTGGCACTCGCAGAGACTAAGTGCCATCCTCGTTCGCCCTTTTTCGTCGCTTTCCCTTCGCCCTGTGTCTTTCCTGCCACTTTTCCCCCTCGGGCACTAACCCTATCCAGCCCAGCCCCTTGCCGCGCACCGACTATAGCTTCAAGGTGGTCTTCCGAGTTTTCCGAGATTTCCACAGTGTTCCGGTCAAACGTGAGTTGTGTTCCAGTTGGAACATTTTGTACATACAATCGTGAAATCGCTTCAATGTTCCAGCTGGAACATTCAGCAGCATGGCGCATGGTACCCTCGTCGAACATGCCCGCCGCGCCCCACGTCGCAACCGCCGCCTACGGACTGGCCGCCGTCCTCGCCTGGGGCACCAGCGATTTTCTTGGCGGCTACGCCACCCGCCGCGCCAATGCCTTTCTGTTCACGACGATCGTAAACCTTGGCGGACTGTCTCTGGTAGGCACGCTGGCTCTGGCCACGCATGCGCCATTCCCCTCCACACGCAGCGTGGCTTGGGTCGTGGCCGGCGGTCTTTCCGGTGGCGCTTCTCTCGCCATCTTTTATCGCGCACTCTCCTCCGGAACGAATGGGCGTGACCGCGCCGATCGCCGCTGTGCTCGGCGCTGCGATTCCAACTCTGTTTTCCATCTTCACCGAAGGTCTGCCCGGACGCATGCCCATTCTCGGCTTCGTCTTCGCCGCCGTTGGACTCTGGCTCATCACGCGCACCGAAGATGGCGGCAAGCCAGAAGGCGTCGGACTCGCAGTCCTCTCAGGGATTGGCTTCGCCAGTTTCTATCTTTGCGTCCGCCAGGCCGGCGACGCCCCCGCCTTGTGGATCGCATCGCTCACCCGCGTTGGTGGCTTGACCATCACTGCTCTCATCGTCGTGCTGGGCGGAAAGTTTCGCGACATCACGACACCCGGCGTGCGCTGGGCCGTGCTCACCGGTTGCATCGACTCCCTCGGCACAATTCTCTTCGTTCGCGCCAGCCAGACCGGACGCCTCGACGAAGCTGTAGTCATCTCGTCGCTCTATCCAGCCGTCACTGTGCTGCTGGCTCGCGTGCTTCTTAAGGAACGCTTCACCCGCTGGAGATTCGTCGGCCTGCTAGCCGCATTGGCTGCCGTGCCTATGATTGCAGCGGGATAGTGTCAATACATTCTATATTCTGGAATATGGAATGAATTGACGAATCTCGACTCAATGCCCTATAATCAATGAATATTCCATATTCTGGAATATGGAATATTCATGTCTCTTCATCCGCAAGATGTGGTCGTTGTCTTGAAGCTGGTCGCTAACCGCGACGCCAGCAGGAGGTGGACCTATGCCGACCTTAGTAAAGATCTATTCATGAGTGCTTCGCAAGTTTTCCGCTCGATTGACCGAGCGGAAGCGGCGCGGTTGCTGAACCCACCCACTGTTCCACCTCCACCCGGTCTGGGAAAGGGAGCCCCGCACGTGGGGATGTGGCCTAACAACAAGAATCTCAAGGAATTTTTGATTCACGGAGTAAAGTACGCCTTTCCAGTTGAACGTGCTGGCTCCACTCGCGGAGTTCCCACCGCCGAGGCGGCACCTCCGCTCAAAAGACACTTTTCGCAGGATTTTCCTCTTCCGCCGGTCTGGCCCTATACAGGAGGTTCAGTCCGGGGAATTGAGTTTTCTCCGCTCTACAAGAATGCCCCGCAGGCTGCATTGCGAGACCCCAAGCTATATGAACTGCTTGCCCTCGTGGATGCCATTCGCGAAGGACGCGCGAGGGAACGTGAAATCGCGATCCGCGAGTTAACTGCGAGAATTGATGCCCCGTGAGCATCCAGCAGAATCCGAATCTTGCGCTTCTCGCCACCGCGGCGGCGAAGTTGGCACCTTTGCTCGATCGGATCGCGTTTGTTGGCGGCTGCGTCACCGGATTGCTTTTGACCGATCCCGCCGCCGCTCCCGTTCGGCCTACGCTTGATGTCGACGCAATTGTTGCGATTGGCTCCTACGTCGAGCCCACACTCCTTGAAAACCGTCTGCGCGATCTTGGCTTTCACCAGCCTCACGCTGAGGGTGCACTGATTTGCCGATGGATCAGTGGAGACCTGATTCTCGACTTGATGCCAACGGACTCTTCGATTCTCGGATTCAGTAACCGCTGGTATCATCCCGCCTTGGAAAATGCGCAGAGAACCCGAATGGGCGAATATGAAATTCGCCTCATCACCGCGCCCTATTTTCTCGCGACTAAGCTGGAAGCGTTTTATGGACGCGGCAAGAACGATTTCAGCAGCCACGATCTGGAAGACATTGTGACCGTTATTGACGGCCGGCCCGAACTTGTGGACGAGGTCCGTCTCGCGCCGGCGGACTTGCAAAAATATCTGAGCGACGAGTTTGGGGCTTTACTATCGAACCGCGACTTCCGGGACGCGTTACCCGGACATCTATCGTTTGATACCACCAGTCAGCTACGTATTGGTCTTGTGATCGGATGCATGAAACGGTTGGTCCTAGAAGGTTAATCGATGCCGCTCATTGAAATGCGCAACCTGACAAAGATTTATCCGCAGGGTGAGTCGGTCCTGGGCGGAAAGTCTCACGGTGAGGTGCGGGCCGTTGACGATGTCTCGCTCGATATTCATGCGGGTGAAACGCTCGGCCTGGTGGGCGAATCGGGCTCGGGCAAGAGCACGCTTGGACGATTGATTCTGCGCCTCATCGAGCCTACTTCCGGCAGCATCCGCTTCGAAGGACGCGATCTGCTCTCGGCCGGGCGCGGGGAAATGCGGCGGTTGCGTCGCGATATGCAGATCATCTTTCAGGATCCGTTTGCCTCGCTCGATCCGCGGTTCCGTGTCGAAGAGATCATCGCGGAACCGCTGGTGATTCATGGCATTCGGAAAGAGAAAGATGGAATTCGACCTCGTGTGCTTGAACTCCTTCGCGCCGTGGGCCTCGACGAATCGATTCTGCAACGCTTCCCTCACGAATTCAGCGGAGGACAGCGGCAGCGCATCGGCATTGCGCGCGCTCTGGCGCTGCATCCCAAGTTCATTGTGGCCGACGAGCCAGTCTCTGCGCTCGACGTCAGCGTGGGCGCGCAGATTGTGAACCTGCTCGCGCAATTGCAACGCGACTTCGGACTGACTTATCTCTTCATCTCGCACTCGATGCCCGTCGTTCGCTATGTCTCAACACGCATTGCCGTGATGCATCGCGGCAAGATTGTGGAAGTCGGACCGACCGAGCAGATTACCGAGCGGCCTGCGCATGCCTACACGCGCAGTCTGCTGGAAGCCACGCCGGAACTGGCGGTTTGAAAGAGCAGTGATCAGTGATCAGTGATCAGTGATCAGTGATCAGTGATCAGTGATCAGTGATCAGTGGTCAGTGACCGGTGGTCAGTAGACCGGCGATCAGCCCTCGAACTCGGCGCTTGTTTCGGCGCCGCCTCCCGGCTAGAATTCCCTCGCTATTGAACAGGAGGCAAGAACATGGCTGCCGCTCCGCTTCCGCCACTTTCCGCGCCCGGGCCCACGCCAGAACCCGCACGGCTTTCCGAAGGCGCGCGCATTGTCAACACTTTCATTGCGCCCTCGAAGACTTTCAGCGACCTGCGCCGCAATGCAAGCTGGTGGGGGCCATGGCTGGTGATCTCCATCTTTGCCCTGATTTTTATTTATTCGATGGACCGTCAGATCGGCTTCGACCAGATCAGCAGAAACGAAATTGCGCACTCCCCGCGGGCCGACCGGTTTGACAAGCTCTCGCCTGACGACCAGGCAAAACAACTTCGCTTTTCCGACACCTTAGTTCGCTACTTGTCTTACGGAATTCCGGCGACCATCCTGCTCTTCCTGGCGATTACCACAGCGGTGCTGTGGGCAACCTTCAGCTTTGGCTTGGGCGCCAACGTTTCCTTTAAAGCGGCGTATGCAATCATTTTTTATGCTAGCCTGCCAGGCATAATCGGTTCGATCCTGGGCGCGGTGTCGATGTTCGCAGGAGTTGATCCGGAAGGTTTCAACGTGAACAATCCTGTAGCCACGAACCCTGCGTACTTCATGGATCGCGCAGGCAACAAGTTTCTTTATGGCATGGCATCGGGCCTAGACATTCTCGTCATCTGGAGCATCGTGCTCATGGGAATCGGTTTTGCCTGCAACAGCAAAGTGAAACGGAGTACGGCTATTGGCGTGGTCGCGGGCTGGTATTTGCTGTGGAAGCTGGTGATGGCAGCACTGGCGGCCCGGGGTTAGAGGCGGAGGCAGGCCGCGGCCTGCGCGGCGATCGAGTAAATTAAGGAGATTACGAATGAAACATGTTCTTGTCACATTTCTTTTTGTTTCTGTGTGCATTTGTGCCTGCGTCGCATCTGGATTCGCGCAAACCATGAGCGCTCCTTCCGGCGCGCCAGCGGCTCCGCAAGCTGCAGCGCCGGTGAAAGATCCGGTGGCGACTTCGCTCCGGTTGTTGCTGCCGCGCTCGCGGAACAATACTCTCGGCGCCATTACCGCCATGCCCGCCGACAAGTTCAGCTACAAACCCACGCCTGATCAGATGACTTTCGCGCATCTGGTCGTACACATCATTGGCTTCAACAATGCGGTTGCGCCAAGGCGGCCGACGTTGCCGCACCCAAAGTCGAGGAGGTGAAGGAAACCGATTCCAAAGACAAGCTGCTTGCGGCGGCCACGGCTTCGTTCGACTTTTGCGCCGAGGCGCTGGGCAAAATGGACGACTCAAAACTGGGCGACAGCATTGAACTCTTTGGCGGACACCAAGTTCCCGCGCGCCATGGCGGACCTGATCCTGGCCAGCGGATGGGCCGATCACTACGCTGCCGCGGCAATGTATTTGCGGCTGAATGGAATTCTGCCGCCGAGCGCGCAGCCGAAGAAGTAGTCTAGCGTGCTAAGGCCCCTGATCTTGGTGGTACGCTTATCGCAGCGCCGGAAGCGCGGCGTCATTCAAATCATAGTAGGCGTTAAAGCGCGGGGCTGCATGCGGCCGGGCTTCGCCCAGGCCTGGACGGGCGAAGGCGCCCGTCCCCACACGAAGCCGCGCCCTCTCAATCATCCTACTTGATTTGCACCAGTTCACCCGCGGGTTCCGCTGCTGGAATCGACGGCGCGGGATGCTGCGGGGCGCGCCAGCCGTCGAAGATTGAAACCTGATGCACGCAAGAGACTGTGCAGTGCGGCGCGCAGCATTTTTCGGTGAGATATTCGCGGCGCATGTCCTCGCGCGTGTAAGTCGCCAGCGGCACTCCGGGATAGCCGCGCTGCTGCGAGCAGTAGTGGACCAATCCATCTTCGCAGATGTAGAGATAGCGCGCGCCGGCGCGGCAGCGCCAATCGTTCGGCAGGCCTTGCGCGATGTTGTCCTGGAAGGCGTTGATGCGGGTGAAGCTGCGCTTCTCCCACGACTTCATTTCGTCATAGATGCGACGCTCTTCTTCATTCAGCGGCTGCACCTGGCCGCTGCCGTCGTGAATGATTCCGATGGTCGAACTGAAACCGAGTTCGACAGCGCGCTTGCCGATCGTGAGCGCGTCCTGCGGATTCGAAACGCCGCCGCCCACTACGGAGTTGATGTTCACGTGAAACTCGGCGTGTTCGGCGAGCCATTGCAGCTTCCTGTCGAGAACTTTCAAACTCTTCTTCGACACTTCATCGGGATTGACGTTGTCGATGGAAATTTGCAGCCACTCGAGTCCGGCGCGGTTGAGGCGCTTGATTCGTTCCGCTACCAGAAAATATCCGTTGGTGATCAATCCGGCGATCATGCCGTTGGAGCGAATGCGGCGGATGACGTCGTCTAGTTCGGGATGCAGCAGCGGCTCGCCGCCAGAGATTGTGACCACCGCCGTGCCCAGCGCTCCCAGCTTGTCGATGCGGCGAAACATTTCTTCCGTGGCGACGGGCTTTGAGAAATCGTCGAACTCGTTGCAGTAGGTGCAGGCCAGGTTGCAGCGGCGGACGGGAATGATGTGCGCCAGGAGCGGATGATCGGTCGAGGCCAGAGCACGCGCGGCCATGGCGGCTCCGCGCAAGTTGCGGTGGAGGGCCTTGGCGCGGCGGCGCAGACTTGTAATCGTCGACGGCATTGGTTGAATACTCTTATTACAGCATGGATGCTGGATAAATGCAGGCTCGGGGACAGTGGTCGGCGAAATTGGCGGGGCGAATGGCGTCCTATGAAGATCGTGTCGCTCTCTCTCGCGGCCACACAATCGCCTCGCTGCGCTCGCTGGACGGCCCCTTCGGCTCTGCTCAGGGCAGGCTACGGCGGCCGTCCCCACATTTAACCTTCATGCCTCTACTGCTTTGCGTAGCGCCGCTCTTGCCAGCAGGCGGGTCGAATCCAGCATAGGCAATGGAGATTGCTCCTGCGTCATTACCAGCGGAATCTCTGTGCAGCCGAGGACCACCGCCTCGCAGCCCTCGTCTTTCAGGGTGCGGATCACTTCTGTCAGATAGGTCTGGGTCCGCGGCAGGAACACTCCTTGAACCAGCTCGTCGAAGATAATGCGGTGGATGCGCTCGCGCTGCTCGGCACCGGGGATGCGATGCTCGATGCCGACGGCTTTCAGTTTTTCGCGGTAGACCGGACCTTCCATGAGCGCACGGGTGCCGAGAACTCCGAGGCGCTTGTAGCCGTGGCGCTTCGCCTCGTTCGCCACCTCGACGGCGATGTGCAGCCAGGGGCGCGGCGAACGGTGCTCGATCAAATCAAAAGCCTGATGGACGGTATTGACTGGAGCGATCAGGAAGTCGGCGCCGGCTTTGGCAAGCTTATCCGCTGAGGAGAGCATCAGTTCGGCGACGCCTGCCCAGTCACTGGCATCGATGCACTTCACGTAGTCGGCGAAGCTGTGGCCGTGCATGGAGATTTCGGGATGAGCGTGCGGGCCAAGCAGTTCCGCGCCTTCAAGGCAGATGGTGCGGTAGCAGAGCGCGGCGCCTTCCGCGCTGCAGGCGACGATGCCGATGTGTTGAGGCATGCGGGTCGGTGGTCGGTGGTCAGTGGTCAGTGGTCGGTGATTAGTGATCAGTGATCAGTGATCAGTGATCAGTTCGTTCTGAGTTTCCGGTTTAGGTGCGTTGCGCATTTTTGAGTTTTCATTTGCGATTTTACATCAGCGCCGTGGGCTGGGCTTCGCTCTTCCGGCATCGCTCAGGGCAGGTTCTCGCCGGACAGCCGGGGCGGGTGTCTCCACATGATTCGTTGTCGTTACGGCTACTCGCTCGCTTATCTGGCCGCGGCGGCGTCGAATAGGTTCAGGAATTCCAGTTTTTTTTCTGCTGGCAGAAATGATGCTTCGAATGAGTTGCGGGCTAGTTCGCGCAAATGCTCGTCTGTGAATCCGAAGGTTTGCTGGGCGATCTGGTATTCGCGCGCCAGCGTGGTGCCGAACATGGAAGGGTCGTCGGTGTTGAGCGTGATCATCACGCCATGGTCGAAATAGTTTTTGGCAGGATGCTCGTTGAGGTTGGGGCAGAGTCCGGTGCGCAGGTTGCTGGTGAGGCAGATTTCGACGGGGACCTGGCGCTGCGCCAACTCTTCGACCAGATCGGGATCATGGAAGGCGGTTAAGCCGTGGCCGATGCGCTCGGCGCGCAGGTTGAGCGCTCCCCAGACGGATTCGGGCGGGCCGGTTTCGCCGGCGTGCGCGGTGAGGCGCAGGCCGTGGTCAGCGGACCATGCGTAGGCGTCGCGGAAAAGTTCGGGCGGCGCTTTTTGCTCGTCGCCTCCGATGCCAATGCCGACGACTTCGCGATCGTGATAGCGAACGGCAAGCTCGAAGACTTTCTGCGCAGCCTCCGCGCCGAGCTGGCGGACTGCGTCGAAGACCCAGAGGAGAGAGATGCCAAAGTCGCGGGCGCCACGGGCACGGCCGCGGTCTAGTCCCTCGAAGATGGCGGCAAAGTCCTGCTTGCGCCAGAGGCAGACGCCAACCGAGACGTAGACTTCGGCGTGCAGCACGCTTTCTTCCTTCAGCCGCTGCATCAGGCGGTAGGTGATGAGTTCGTAGTCTTCCGGCGTGCGCAAGTGCTCTGTGATGTTCTTGAAGGAGAGCAGGAATCCTTGAAAATCCTGGTACCGGTAAAGCGCTTCGACCTCGGACTGAGTTGGTCGTTCGCCGTGGCGCTGGCGAATTTCAAACAGCGTCTGCGGCTCGATCGCGCCCTCGAGGTGAAGATGCAGTTCAGCCTTGGGCAGGAGTCTCAGGAAACTATTTGGCGGCCGATCGGAAGTGTAGGACATTACTTCTTCATTGTAGGTTTTTGCGGTTAGATTTGCGAGGACTCGCGTTGCAAGCTTCCATCCTAGCCCGAGCGACCACTAATAGTTAAATGGCCGACGGTTAGTTCTTCGCGAACTCGCTGCGGTGACGGCTGTAGAAGATATAGATCAGCAAGCCGAGTCCTAGCCAGACCACGAAGCGGAGCCAGGTGATGACGGTGAGTCCGGTCATGAGGCCGCCGCAGAGGACGATCGAGATCAGCGGAAACCACGGAACCAGCGGCACTTTGAAAATGCGCGGGCGATCGGGCTGTGTGCGCCGCAGGATGATGACGCCGAGCGAGACCAGAACGAAGGCGAAGAGTGTCCCAATGTTCGAGAGATCGGCGGCATCGCTGATGGCGAAGATTCCCGCGGGGATGCCGACGGCGAATCCTGCGATCCAAGTGGAGTAGTGGGGCGTTTTGAACTTGGCGTGGACCTTTGAGAACAGCGCCGGGAAAAGCCGGTCGCGCGACATGGCGTACCAGATGCGGGCCTGGCCATATTGAAAAACCAGCAGCGATGAGATCATGCCGGTCAGCGCTCCGATCACGATGACGGAACGCGACCAGCGGCTGGC
This sequence comes from uncultured Acidobacteriaceae bacterium, assembly GCA_963841125.1. GTDB lineage: Bacteria > Acidobacteriota > Terriglobia > Terriglobales > Acidobacteriaceae > Sulfotelmatobacter. The sequence goes on along the minus strand of CAWJBH010000002.1, from coordinate 139,593 downwards.
TCCGAGCACCTTCAGGGCGTAGGCAACCGGCGCATCGGCGGCTTCACCGGTGACAAAGGTGGTGTATTTCATCATGCCGAGCAGCACGATTGAAACGCCTACATAAAGGATAGTGCAGACGATGAGCGAGGCGATGATGCCGAAAGGCAAGTCCCGCTGCGGATTCTTCGCTTCTTCGGCGGCGGTTGAGACGGAATCGAATCCGATGTAGGTGAAGAAGACGATGGCGCCTCCGGTGACGACACCGCCGAATCCGGAGGGCGCGAAAGGATGCCAGTTGGCGGGGTTCACCAGCGCGCCGCCGATGACGAGAAAAACGAGGATGGCGCCAATCTTGATGGCGACCATGACGTTGTTGGCTTTAGCGGATTCACGCACGCCGCGCACCAATAGCACGGTCAGGATGAAGATGATCAGGAACGCGGGGAAGTTGAAGTAGGAGCCGGTCCAGTGTCCGGATTCCCAGACCGGCGTTGACCATCTGTCGGACAAGTGAACGCCAAAGGATTCCAGTTGCGCCTTCGTGTAGGCGGCGAAGCCGATCGCGACTACGACGTTGCTGACAACATATTCGAGGATGAGGTCCCAGCCGATAATCCAGGCAAAGATTTCACCGAGGGTGGCGTAGGAATAGGTGTAGGCGCTGCCGGCGATGGGAATCATCGAGGCCAGTTCGGCATAGCAGAGGCCGGCGAAACTGCAGGCCATCGCAACCAGAAAGAACGAAATGGCGATGGAGGGTCCGGCTGCTGGACGTCCGTGCATGAGCACTTGCCCCATGCCGCCGCCCCGAAGGAAATTCACGATGATGTCGAGAACCTGCGCGTGGAGAATCGACGGAGCCTGGAAATATTCTCCGGCGGCCGCGGTTCCGGTGAGCACGAAGATGCCGGAGCCAATGATCGCGCCGATGCCCAGCGCGGTCAGTGACCAGGGACCAAGGGTTTTTTGCAGCCGCTGTCCCGGGATCTCGGATTCCGCGATCAGCTTGTCGATCGACTTGCAGCAGAAAAGCTGGTTGTCGCTGGTTCGAACGGTTGAGGTGCGAACCGTTGCGGCGGGTTCCGTGGGTGATGGTGACAAGAGGTTGCTCTCTCCTCACAGCGGGAGTCGGGCATGGGCGATGCGGCCCATGCCCGTAATTCCGACTGCAGCCTATCTCTTCGACTGGCCGCGAACCAACTTCTTCACCTTGCGCTTTTTCGATCCACGTGCGTAATCGCGGGGCTTCTTGGGCTTTTCCGCCTTGGTCTTCTTACGCGACGCGCGTTTTGATTTCTTGCGTTCTTCTTTGGTTAGCTTTTCTGTATTTGCCATGATTGCTTTCTTGAATCCGTAATTTGGTAATTGGGTAATTTCGCAATTTAAGGCAGAAGATGCGAACCGCGAAATTGTCCAATTACAAAATTAACAGATTGCGCTCATGCCCGCTCCAACTGGGCGTACTTCTCGACCAGCTTCTTTAATCCGAAGCGAGGGAATTGTACCGTAATCTTGGCTTCTTCGCCTTCTCCTTCCCGCTGGTAGACGGTGCCTTCCCCATACTTGGGATGGCGGACCTTCTGGCCGGGGCGGAATCCGCGCTTGCCGGTGGGTTGTTCGACTGGAGTTTTCGGGACATTGAACTTCTTGCCTCGACTGGCGAAGAACTCGGCGATGTTCTCGATGGAGTTGTAGGGCTTGGCTGGTCCTGTGGAGGCAGAACCGCGGGGCTGCGCCCCGCCGGCCGGCCGAGGGCGGCCGTCCCCACGTGAACCTCTCCAGCTTGCGCTCTGGTCTTCGTCTTCGTAGGAATAGTGGACATCTGCGTCGTAGACTGCGGGGCTACGCCCCGCTGGCCGGGCAGGAGTGCCCGTCCCTACACGAGCCGCAGTGCTGCCCCGGCGGCCTCCCAGCTCTTCGACCAGTTGGATCGGCACTTCTTCCAGGAAACGCGACGGAACGCTGGCTTCGGGCAGATCTGTACCGTACCTGCGACGGTAAACGGCGCGTGTGAGGACTAGCTGATCCATGGCGCGGGTCATGCCGACGTAGCAGAGGCGGCGCTCTTCTTCGACATCGTCGGGCTGGAGCATAGTGCGTGAATGTGGAAACAGTCCCTCTTCGAGGCCGCTGAGAAAGACCAGAGGAAACTCCAGGCCCTTGGCGGCGTGCAGGCTCATGAGTGTGATCTGCGAGCGCTCATCATAGTCATCGGCGTCTGCGATGAGAGCAGCATGGTCCAGGAACTGGTCGAGGGTTTCGCCACGGTCGCGCGAGTCGGCCGCCGCGTTGACGAGTTCGCGCAGATTTTCGATGCGGGAAAAGGCTTCGGGCGTGTCTTCGTCTTCGAGCAGCTTGATGTAGCCGGTACGGTCGATCAAGAACTTGAGGAGGTCAGCGGTTGTGGCATTGGTCACGGCTGCATCTTGCTGGCCGAGGAGCGGGCGGGACGCCCGCTCGACAGCCGGCGGGACGCCGGCGCTACTGTCATCGGCGTCGACGGATTCGTCGCCGGTGTAGGCTCCGCCGAAATCGAAAGCTGTGTTTTCGAATTCATTGGGATCGAAGGCCGAGGCGTCGTCGGGGAGCGAATCGTCCGCGCTATGCGGCGTTTGCGGCGCTGCCAGCATTTGCACGGGCGAGGGCGCCCGCGCCAGATTTTCTCTCTCTGCGCTTTCTTTCAGTTGCTCTGCGAACGTTCCTGACAGCATCGCTTGAGCATCGACAATCAACTGCTGAAAGTTCTTAAGCGCGGACAACGCACGCTGCGGCAAGAGTTGACGGCGGATCGCCTCTCCGAGCGCACCCCACAAAGACAGGCCGGTTTCGAGTGCCAAGCGCTCGAGAGTATCGATGGTGCCTTTGCCGATGCCGCGAGTCGGAGTGTTGATGACGCGCAGCAGCGAGATGGAGTCGTCCGGATTCTGGATGACTTTCAGGTATGAGATCAAGTCCTTGATCTCGGCGCGCTCGTAAAAGGAAAATCCGCCGACCACTTTGTATTTGAGACCGTAACGGCGCATGGCTTCTTCAAACAGGCGCGACTGCGAATTTGTGCGGTAGAGCACGGCGGCGCGCGGAGTCTCGCCGCCGGAGTTTTCACCACGACCGGCCTCGCGCAGATACTTCGCGATGTGGTCGGCGGCGAAGAGGGCTTCGTTTTCTCCGTCGGGAGCTTCGTAGTAACCGAGTTTGGTGCCGCCTTGGCGCGAGGTCCAGAGGTTCTTGCCTTTGCGGCGGATGTTGTTCGCGACCACGGACGACGCCGCTTGCAAAATATTCTGGGTAGAGCGGTAATTCTGCTCGAGGCGGATGATCTTGGCTTCGGGAAAATCCTTTTCGAATTCGAGGATGTTGCGGATGTCGGCGCCGCGCCAGGAATAGATCGACTGGTCTTCATCGCCGACGGCGCAAACGTTGTGGCGCGCGCCGGCAAGCATGCGCATGAGTTCGTATTGCGGGCGGTTGGTGTCCTGGTATTCGTCGATTAGAAGATATTGAAAGCGGCGGTTGTAATACTCGCGCACGGGCGCGGCCGTTTTCAGCAGACGCGTCGCTTCGAGAAGAAGATCGTCGAAATCCAGAGCGTTGGCCTTGCGTAGTTCCTTGCGGTATTCCTCGAACAGGTGTGCGATTTTCTCCGTCTTTGGATCGGCTGATTGCAAGTAAAGCTCCTGCGGATCGAGCATGTGATTCTTTGCCCAGGAGATGCGCGAGAGCACGGTACGCGGTGTGAGTTGTTTGTCGTCGAGGCCGAGGCGCTTCATGACGCCTTTCACTACCGATTGCTGGTCGCTCTCGTCGTAGATGACGAATTTCTTGGTGTGACCGATCGGCGGCTGGCCGGGCGTGGCCGAGGGGATTTGCAACGCCTCAATATCGCGGCGAAGCACGCGCACACAAAAAGAATGGAATGTGGAGATGACTGGCTTGGCAATGCTGAGTCCGCCGACAAGTTTTTCAACACGTTCGCCCATTTCGGCCGCGGCCTTGTTGGTGAAGGTCATCGCGAGGATGGATTCGGGCATCACGCGCATATTCTCGATCAGGTAGGCGATGCGGTAGGTAATGACGCGCGTCTTGCCGCTGCCCGCTCCGGCGAGGATCAGCACCGGGCCTTCGGTGGTTTCGACGGCCTCGCGCTGCTGCGGGTTGAGTTGATCAAGAAAAGACAATGCGGAAGTGGCTCCGGAGCTGATGATTCAATTTTACAGGGGATTGAGCAAAAGAAGATGCGGCGGTTCGGGGCAAGTGGCAAAATATAGCTGCGTCGCGAGGTCTAGAGATGAATTTAGAGGGCAGGGCCGAGAAAGCGGAGGAGGAGGGGGACCTGGAGACGGCGCTTAGCCTCCGGAAGGAGATCGCCGCGAGAAACAGGGATGCTACTTCGTTCGTCAGCTATGCCCGGATTGCCCACAAATTGGAGAGGTGGAACGAAGCAGAAGGCGCTTTTGCTGAGGCGCTTCGTCTAGAGCCAAGCTTCTCACTGGCGATGGAGGGGATGGGGATTCTTTGGTATGACAGGACGGATAGAGATGAGACTGAATCCTTCCAGACCGCCAGAGATTGGTACCTTAGGGCCATTGAACTGGATCGCAACGCTCGCGCTCTGACGCTTCTGGGTTCTTCGTATTTGGCGTTGGGAGATTCGATGGCCGCACTGGATGCCCTTGAACGAGCAATCCAGATAGACCCTCGGTACGAAGAAGCACTGTTCAACCTTGCAGGCATGCACCAAGAAAAAGATCCCGCGAGAGCGGTCGAGTTATTGGAACGGCCAATTGAGATCGACCCAGATTACTCTCTCGCCCACCAAAGGCTTGGAGTGCTGCGTCACCACTCTGGCGATTTGATTCAGGCTGAATATCATTTTCGCCGAAGCCTCGAGGCAGACCCCACCGACTACTGGTCTCACTTGTACCTTGCTAATTGCTTCGCCGTGCAAGGAAGGGCGGCCGAGGCCAAACAGACCTACCGCTTCGTGACCAGCTTGCAGCCTGAGAATGAGGCAGGACTTAAATTCTTCGCTAATTTCTTAGAATCGATAGGCAAGGACCAGCAAGCAGCAGGAGTCCGTGCGCAGATCAAGCCGCCTGATGGCCAGTAAGCCGCTCCCGGCTCCCACCCAGCGCCCATAAGATGTCCAGGCCGTCTCCGACGTGCGTGGCGCTTCCTCTTTTGGAACATCATCAATTCATATATGCCCTGTAACGGTGATCATTCCGACGAATCGAGGATAAGCTGTTTGGCAGGGCCCGTGGTGTAAAGGCAACATAGCACCTTGCGATGGTCGCAGATGCGGGTTCGAATCCCGTCGGGTCCACCGCTCCGGTTTTCCGGGGCGCAGGTTCTGTGGGAAGGAAAGCAAGGATAACTTCCTACAAAAGTAACTTGACTAGAACATTTGGCGGACTATACTCAAACTATCGCAAGGTGCTATTTGCCTGAATCTGATCGGCCCCGAGGGATCGGGGCCATCGCTTTTTTAGGCCATCGACTACAACCAGGCCCCCATCAAATGCCCCAAACTTCCCCGCACCAATAATCCATCGCTGCGCTCTTTGAAGTAACGCGCGTTGATTTCCTTGCCCTGCAGGAATTCGGTGCGGCGGAATCCCATCTCCTTTAGTTCATCCCGCAGTTTTCCGGGGTTGAAGAAAAGCTGAAAAGGCTCTCCATACCCGGCGACGCGTTTTGAGAGCGCATCGAGTGCCTGCCTCTGTCCTGCATTGAGCAGTGCTGGGTCGATCGCAAAATCGAACGCTACGCCGCTCCCAGCAGGCAATGTTGCAATAAAGCTCAACGTGGTCATGCAGGCTTCGCGCGTGAGATACGGCGTCACGCCCAGCCAGGAGAAAAACGTTGCAGCGTTTGGGTCGAATCCGGAATGCTCAAGTCCATCTGCCAGCGTTTGCTGCTCGAAGTCGATGGGAACGAAGGTCAGAGACGCAGGTATGGCAATGCCCGCCGCTTGCAGTTGCTCGCCCTTCCAGACCTGCGTTGCGGGATGATCTACTTCAAACACTCGCAGTCCCGGGTGAGGATTTCGGTAGGCGAAGGTATCGAGTCCGGCACCCAGGACTACATATTGCTTCACACCTTGAGCAACCGCGTGAGCGAGTTCGTCCTCGGCGTAGCGGCTGCGCGCCGCCATGAATGCGCGGAATGCGCGGGAGAAAGCATGGTCTTCTTTCGGATCGGATCTTAGAGCTTCTTCGGCCTCGGAGCCGATGATGCGCAGCGCCAGCGGATCATCGAGCACTCTGGGATGGTCGAGAAGCTGGTGCGCGGCCCGGCGAATTGCCACGCGGCGCGCGGTCTTGCTGAATTTACCTTCTAGCATCGCAATCGCTCGGACCCTACGTCTCGATTCCCGCCAGCGCCGCTTTACATTCCTCACACGGGCAGATTTCGCGCAGGAGTTTCCACGAATAGATGCCGAGGTCGTGGTCATCGTTCCACTTGAAGCGAATGGCGTATTTGCCCATGCCTTCGGCGGAAACCGGCTTGGCCGCGGCTTTGAACATGGGGAGCGCGCCGGGGGCGAGTTTGGGAGGCTCGCCTGGCTTGCGTCCGGAGTTGCCGCGCTCGTCGTTGCACATGGCACAAGGGCATGCGTCGCGAAGATAGACAAAACCGTAGTGGGATACGTGGCCGTCGGCCCATTCGATGTCTACACCCGTGCCGGTGGTGAGGTTCACCTTAACTGATTTAGGGTCTGTGGCCGCGGTGGGCGCTTGAAGCGGGGACTGCATGGGTTCAGTATCGCATAGGAACGCGCGTCGGGAGTGGATCGCGGGAGAGAACAAACCCGTCAACCACTAAGGACACTAAGTATCACGAAGGTTGACGCGCGTGCTAGTTGCCGGTCTTGAAGAATGCTGCCAGGAATAACACTCCGAACAGCACATCGACACCGCCAAGCGCGAGATCCTGCGGGTGCAAGCGATTCTGCAGGTAGAGCACGAGCAGAGTAACGCCATAGCCGAACTTCTCGAGCACTGAGGGAATCATCATCGGGCGGAGGGACACGGGGTCTCTGGCGATTACGATGAACACAAGCTGGAACGCAAGCCCCACGCTGACAAATCCGTAATAAAACGCGGGGTGCGTGATGGGCGGCGGGTCATTGCGGCCGATCATATCGAAGATGAAATACAGAGGCGTGAGAATCAGCACGCCCCAGATAGCGGCGATCCAGAATACGATCTTGGCGAATTTCATGGGCTCTGATTATTCGCCGCCCACGGTAAGGCCGTCAATGCGCAGGGTCGGCGAGGCGACGGAGCCGCGGAATTCGAGATCGTTTGCGATCTCGGAGATGTTGAAGAAAATTTCTTTCAGGTTTCCGGCTACGGTGATTTCTTCGACAGGGTAGGCGAACTCTCCGCCGGAGATCCAGAGGCCGGAAGCACCGCGGGAATAATCTCCCGTCACCAGATTCGCGCCGTGGCCGAGGAATTCAGTCACGTAGAGACCTTCTTTGATTTCGGAAATCAACTGCTTCGGCGTTCTGGTTCCGGGCTGCAGAAAGTAGTTTCCAGGACCTATGCCCGGTGTGCCGGCGAGGCCGCGGGAAGCGTTGCCGGTGGTTTTAAGCCCCAGCTTTTTCGCGGTATACGTGTTCATCAGGTACGAGCTGAGCACGCCATTCTCGATGACCACGGTGCGGCGCGTTGGGACGCCTTCGCCATCGAAGGGACTGGTGCCGAAGCCGCCGGGAATGGTGCCATCGTCGATGATGGTGACGTTGTCGGCAGCAATTTTCTGTCCGAGCTTGCCGGCCAGAAATGATGCGCCGCGGTAGACCGAGTCTCCGTTCACACCTTCGAAGATGTGTTCGAGGATCGACGTGGCGACCATGGGATCGAAGATGATGGGAACCTGCGCGGTCTTGGCCTTGCGCGCGCCCAGGCGGCGCAGCGTGCGCTCGGCCGCGACCTTGCCGACTTGCTCGGGCGACTCGAGTTTCGACAACGTGCGGGAGACTGAGTACCAATAATCGCGCTGCATCGCGCCGTCTTCGGTTTGCGCGATGGGAACGGCTGAGATGGAGCAATACGACCGGCGGTATTCGCCGACGAAGCCGTGCGAGTTGGCGAGGACTTTGCGGCCGGTGGCGGCGTCGAATGAACCGCCTTCGGAATTCTTGATGCGCGGATCGAAATCGAGCGCGGCTTTTTCGGTGCGGCGGGCATAGTCGATGCGATCGGGGCCAGGGAGCGAATAAACGTCTTCGTGATAGAGATCCAGGTCGCCGGTGAGCGAGCCTAGCTGGGCCGGATCAGGGATGCCGCCGAACGGGTCTTCGGACGTGATCTTTGAAAGCTCGAGCGCGGACTTCACCATGCGGTCGAGGGCAGCGGTTGAGAAGTCGCTGGAGTAGGTGCTGGCGGCGCGCTGGCCGTTGAAGACGCGGACGCCGATGGAACGCGATCCGGATTCTTTCAGGGTTTCGACCTGGCCTAGGCGGACTAGCGTAGAGAATTCGTCGCCTTGGCGGACTACGCATTCGGCGGCAGTCGCGCCGCCGTTCATGGCGCGACGGACGATGTCCTGGGCGAGCGAGCGGAGATCGATTGCTAGAGCGGGCGCGCTAGCCCCAATTTCAGTTGAAGGCATAAGGCTTCGTTTATCTTATCCCAATTGAGAAAGAGGAGGCGGAGACAAACCCTACCTACGCGGCTGTGCGCTGGCGGGAGATCCCTCGTCCGCTCGTGAAAACGCGGAACTTCGGGATGACGCCCGGCTACGGCTTTTCAGATTTTATTGTCTGTAATGTAGTTTTGCATTACAATGAATTAAGTGTGAGGATGTGCCATGACCACCTTGACCGTGACTGCGCGGGGGCAAGTTACATTTCGAAAAAAGGTCTTAGAGCACCTTGGCATCAAGCCCGGGGGAAAGATCGCGTTGGAATTGCTTCCCGACGGCCGGGGCTTGCTCCGGGCGGCACGTCCGACGGGAAGAATCCAGGACTTCTTCGGTGTGCTGGCAGGCCAAACGAAAAAAGTCGCAACCATAGAAGAAATGAACCAAGCCGCGGCCGACGGTTGGGCAGGTCGGGTCAAGATGGGCCGAAGTGTGGGTAAGAAGTGAAGGTCGCGGTCGACACGAACGTGTTGGTCCGCGCCGCCGTGCGCGACGATCCAGAGCAGACGGAAGTGGCGACCCGAATCATGGCCCGAGCGGAAATGCTGGCGATCGCATTGTCTTCCGTCTGCGAGTTTGTCTGGGTGCTGCGCAGCGTCTACGGTTATCGCGCGCCAAGAATAGCCGAAGCGATCCGCGTTCTGCTGGCAGCGGAGAATGTGGAGACAAACCGCCCAGCGATCGATGCGGGGCTGGATATGCTCGACGCGGGCGGAGATTTCGCCGACGGCGTCATTGCCTATGAGGGGAAGTGGTTGGGGGCAGAGACGTTTGTTTCGTTCGACAAAAAGGCGGTGGAGATGCTTACCGCGCAGGGGGTATCGGCGCGGTTGCTATAGAAGAGAACGAGAAATCGCTTATAGTGGCCGGTTTCAATTTGATCCGTACATCCCGAGGCCAAACCCGAAAAAATAAATCACGACCGCCGAGAGCAATACTGCACCAAAGATACGCAGCCCGCGATCAAGGCGGCTTTTCGGTTCGCCGCTCTTAGGAGACAGCCCGCTGCGCCACAAATAGGCAGCCCCGGATGCGAAAAGTAAGAGCCGCAACCACCCAACGACATTTGTGTTGATCGTCACTCCGCAATCTCATCCGACTTGCGATCCAACGCAGCTTACTGCATGAAGCCGCCGGGATCTTTCTTGGCGGTGCCGCCTACAGTCAACCGATCGATCTTGATAGTCGGAATGCCCACGCCTACCGGGACGGCTTGTCCATCTTTGCCGCAGGTGCCTACGCCCTCGTCTAGTTTCAAATCGTTGCCCACCATCGAGACCCTCGTTAGAACATCTGGGCCGTTGCCGATCAGGGTTGCGCCTTTGATGGGCGCGGTGATCTGGCCGTCTTCGATCATGTAGGCCTCCGAGGCTCCGAAGACGAACTTGCCGTTGGTGATATCGACCTGGCCGCCGCCGAAATTCACAGCGTAGATGCCACGCTTCACCGAGCGAATGATGTCTTCGGGATTGTCCTGGCCGGCGAGCATATACGTATTGGTCATGCGCGGCATGGGGATGTGCTCGTAGCTCTCGCGGCGTCCGTTGCCGGTGTCGGCGATGCCCATCAGTCGTGCGGAAAGCTTGTCGCTCAGGTAGCCTTTCAGGATTCCTTTTTCAATCAGCACGGTTTCTTGCGTGGGAGCGCCTTCATCATCCACATTCAAAGACCCGCGCCGCCACGGCATGGTCCCGTTGTCAATTACCGTGCAGCCTTCACTGGCTACGCGTTTGCCGATCAGGCCGGCGAAGGCGGAAGTTTTCTTGCGATTGAAGTCCGCTTCCAGGCCGTGACCAACGGCTTCGTGCAGCAGGACGCCGGGCCAGCCGGGGCCGAGAACCACTTCCATATCGCCTGCGGGAGCTTCACGGGCATCGAGTTGAAGGATTGCCTGACGAGCTGCTTCTTTTGCGAAGAACTCGGGATTCTTGTCGCCGAAGAAAAAGTCGAGGGCAACGCGTCCGCCGCCGCCGGAGCCGCCACGCGCCGAATTGTTTTCGGTTTTCGCGATACACGACACATTCATGCGGGCGAGCGGTTGGGAATCCTCAGCGAAAGTTCCATCAGAGCCGACTACGAGAATGTTCCGCAGCTCGTCGCCGTAGCTGGCGCGGACTTCCTGAATGCGCGGATCATAGGCCCGCGCAGCTTTATCGGCGCGCATTACCAGTTCCACCTTGGCGGTGATTTCGGCGTCGACCGAGGGCAGCACTACGGGATACAGGCTGCGTGCCGCGGTTTGCCGAAAGCCCGCGACAGTACTTTTCGCGGGAGCGCTGGCGATCAGGGCCGCAGTGCGCGCGGCATGCAGAATGCGGCTGGCGGAAAGATCGTCAGTGTAGGCGTATCCGGTGCGCTCGCCGGAAACCACGCGCACGCCGCAGCCGGCGGAAATTCCCTGGGAGGCCGACTTAACCATGGACTCATCCACCGAGAGCGAGGTGGAGGAAAGATATTCGAAATAAAGGTCGGCATAGTCGCCACCGGCGGAAAGAGCGGCCGCCAGATAATGTTCGAGGTCGTTCTCGGTGACGCCGTAGTGATCGAAGAAGAAGCGTTGTTTGTCTTGATCCAGAAGAGGCTGCTTGTTCAAGCTTTTGCTCACAAGAGTTAGATGCCGCCGGGCTGAGGGCAGACTCAGTTGGGCGGATTCGTTCATTATCCCACATGGGGTAGAAGCGGGCAGACGAAACATCCACAGGGAAAATGTGACGATGGTTACATGTCACAGACACCAGGAGGGCTCTTGGCAGACAATCCGGCAGGGAGATTTACATGCCGACCGTGACCCCGCAAGCATTGACTCGTACCGTGCAGGACTTTCTTAGCGAAGCCGCGGGCGCGGTCGTGCTGGAAAACGGCGCAGTCGCCTTTGATCTGGCGCAATCCAAGTACTCCATTTCGGGTGAGTACAACCGATGCCTGCTGCATCTGTGGTCGGCGGAACGCAACGCGGTACGGCGCGTGCTGGAGGCCGAGGTGAAGAATGGCACGCTGCGACTCGCGGTGCAGCGGTTGGGACAGGCGCGGCCCTCAAAGCTGGAGATCTGCCGTGAGCGCGATCGGCGCTCTCCTACCGCCCGACGAGTGGCCCGCGCTGCGTATGAGCAGAAGCTGCGGAGAACACTGGAACGCCACTTTCCCGAATTCAAGATCGTAAAGTTAACAACCGGCGTGGATCTGGAGAAATCCTTTGGGCCAGTCTACACGCGAGGCTTAGTGCGGCGGGGGCGCTCGGTTTTTGCCGTACTTGGGGTTAATGCACAAGAGACGCAGGCTTCGATCGATGCAGCACTTACCTTCGGCATTTTGTGGCTCGATGTGTGCCGGCGGGCGCAGGCGGTGAACGTCCTGGTGGAGGGATTGAACATGTTTGTTCCCGCTGGAACTTCCGGTCTGGTGAGGGAGCGAATGGCGAACCTGAACCGGAACGCCGCCAAGTGGTCGCTGTTTGAGTTGGATGAGCGGCACGACGCACTGGTGGAAATCGACTGCGCGGATCGCGGCAATGTGTCGACGCGTTTGATGCATGCCGCGGATGATGATGCGGCCCGCGAGCGGTTCAAGGAGTCGATTGCGCGAGTGCAGCAGATTCTGCCGAATTGCGAAGTCGCTGCGTTGTCGGCGGCGGAGATGGTTTTTCGCTGGCGCGGCCTGGAGTTCGCGCGGGCGCGGCTGGCAAGCGTTCCAGGAACATTTCGCAGCGCCGAGGAGATTGTGTTTGGCGTGGGCGCGGAAGAACGGGTTCTAGATACGGGCAGCGAATCTGAGTTTGCGGCGCTGACTCACTGCTTGCGGAATACTCGCCATCCCTACGGACCGCGTCAGCATCCCTTGTGGCGACTGCGTCCGGAGAGATGGCTGGAGTCTCTCGTGGTGGGCGATGTAAGTGTGGTCGATGGGCGACTGGAGCCATCGTGTCGGTATTCACAGGTTCCGGCATTCTCCGCGTCGGATCGCGCCATGATCGATGTGCTTACAACTACGCAAGCGGGACGGCTGGCGGTGGTGGAACTGAAGGCCGACGAAGACATCCACCTGCCGCTGCAGGGTCTCGACTACTGGTCTCGCGTGGAGTGGCATCACGAGCGCGGCGAATTTCCTCGCTTTGGATTTTTTGAAGGCCGCGAGTTGTCAGCTGAAAAGCCGCTGCTGTTTCTGGTGGCTCCGGCGTTGCGCGTGCATCCCGCCACGGATACATTGCTGCGCTACATTGCTCCGGAGATTGAATGGGAGTTCGTAGGGATTGACGAGCGATGGCGCGAGGGAGTAAAGGTCGTGTTCCGGAAGCGGCCTGACCGGAGCGCGAAACGTGGATCAGAATTACTCAATTGTGCAGCCAGTTGAACCCGGTGGCGCACCCACCCCCACGCTGCTACTCAAGAATGTCTACACCCTTTACGGGAGTCAGTTCCGTCGCTGGTTTGCCATCACAGCACCCACGTCTTTGCTGGCTTCAGTGGTTCTATTGATGGCGGACCAACGGATTCGCTCAATCTACGGAAGCATTCCACGCGGTGAGATTCAGTTTCACTGGGACAAGATTGCGGAGGCCTTCGTTCTGCGCTTTGGCGGTTTTTTCGTCGATTGGCTTCTTGGGTGTTTTATTCTGGCAGCGATTGCGACGGCTGTGAATAGCTTGGATGTAAACGATGGCAACGAGGTTTGGAGAAGAGACAGTTACCAACGAGCGCGTGAGCATTCTTGGGCACTCTTGCTGACAGCCGCGTTCACGTTCTGCGCATTCCTTGCAGGCACGGTAGCTGTGGGAGTCGTTGTGGCCGCGGTGATTCGCGACGTCGGCTGGGCACACTTTTCGCGATTCAACATGAGCGCTACCCTCATCGGTTATGTACTGGTCGCCAGCATCGTCAGTTGGTTTGGAATGGCCATTCCGCTAATTCTCTCGGGTGATATCAGGGTTTGGGCCGCACTCAAACGAAGCATGAGACTCAGCAACGGGTACGAGGTTTTCTTATTGTTGTTGGTTGTTGAATCCGTTGTTGGGTCCTACGCAGCTTGGTACGCGGTCCACTACGGATTGACGTTCTTGTTCCCATTCCGGCTTCAAGACACGGCGTGGTACGGCTGGATCATTTATGGCGTGTCGATCCTGGCAAGCGCGGCCGTGCAACCACCGATGTTTATCGGCTTCTCTCTTCTCGCTGCTAACCAGCAACACAATTCATCATCCGGGCCAGGCGCCCAGCAGGCGTCGAACGTCGACTAGCTGGCCCAGATGGTAGGCGTTGTGATCAGCCAGTAGCAGAGCCTCACGCAGAATCGTCTGGCCATCGCCCCACGGGATGCGCGCGTAAAGGTCAGTCTTTGGATTTTCAACCAGGGCCTGCATGGTCTTCAGATCTTTGCGGAATTGGTGAACGCTTCTGTTCCACGCCGCTGTAGTCGGCGGAGCTTCTGTTTTGGGCCAGTATCCCTCAGGCCATTTGGGAGACTTGTATTTAGGGTTGCGGCTGAACTCAAGAATGTCCCACTGAGCGAGGCGCAGGTGATCGAGCAGCATCCAGGCAGAGTGCGGGAGTCCGTTTGGCTTCGCGCCGCGCAACTCCTCCGGCATGTTCTTTACGGTGTCGTCAAACCTGGCGTGGGCGCCGCCGCCGTTGAGAAGGTAGATTACGTGTTCGCGGAGTTGCTTGCCGTTAGTATCTTTGATGGCCATTAGTCCTTCTTTCCTTTCTGCGGCAAGCTGAAAGCCTCGCCTCCAGCGCCTGAAGGCGCGATTCGTAATGGGATATTCTTACGGCACGCCTGAAGGCGTACCCTGATACGAATCATCAGTTCTCGGAGTCTGCGAGGAGTCAACTTCCGGTCCCTCGCCTCTAAAGACGCGGCCGATCCCGCGAACGATGCGGCGCATGGGGAAAACGCCTTTGTCGTCGGCCAGAAATATTTCGCCAACGCGGCGGCCGCGATAGTACCAGCGCTTGAGTTGTGCGAGGTGCTCCATGGTTTCGAGCGCGGACCTGGCATTCACCGGCGTGAACGAATCGAGAACAGCCTGCACCCGCGATTCCATGGATTGCGATTTTGTGTGCTCGGCGGGTTGGATTGAGAATACCACCGGCCCACAGATTGTCCCTCTTTCGATGCGGAAGAAAGTTACGGAGTCCGCGAGATGGCTGGGCTGAATGATCAGCGCCGACAAGCGGTCGAGGCGGCGGACCATCTCAGGGAGTTGGCTCAGCGCAGGCTTCAGTTTTTCCAGCCGGACGTGAATGGCAGCAGCGTCTTCGAATGCGAGATTGGCTGATGCCGATTCGCGCTGCGCTGAAAATTCGCGAGCCAGAGATTCGCCTCCGGAATCGAAGTAGGCCTGTACGCGGTTCACTTCGACGGAATAATCCTCGTCACTGCAGCCCTTGAAGCAAGGAGCGAGGCACATCTTCATCTCGGAATAGATGCAGCCGGGAAATTTGGGATCAGGATGCAGGTCGTCCACGCAGCGGCGCATCTTGAAGAAGTCGAGCGAATCGTTCATGAACTTCTCGGCAGCGGTGCGGGACTGGAATGGCCCGTAATAGAGAGTGCGGCCTTTGAGTCGTCCGAGTCGAGTGGTGATGGAAGCGCGGGGATATTGGTTTTCGAGATGCAGCTTGACCAGCGGGGCGAAGCGGAAGCGCATACGGTTCGCGTACGTCTTGGGAAAGGTGGCGCACAGGACTCGGTAAAGCAGGAAGCTGGATTCGAAGTCGGAACCGGTTGGTGCGTACTCGATGGAGCGAATGCGGTCGCGCAGATTTAGTTTCTTTGTGCGCTCTTCGACCGGACCCAGCAGACGTTGGAGACGCCGGCGGAGATTCGCAGTTTTACTGGCGTAAGGCTCGGCTTGTTCGTTGTCGCCGCGCAGCAGAAATACAGCCGGAGCGGCAGGGACTGCGGCGAAAACCTCGGCGTCGCGTTCAGGCCCGAATTCCAGACGCTCGGTCAGCACGAAGCCATTGTAAGCAAGTGTTCACCACTGAGGCACAACGAAAACCAAAAGCTACCCGGACTCAGATTCCACCGTGGAACCGTCCGAAATAGTGAGCAAGGTTCAGCGACATCATCAGAATGCCCGCTCCGAGCACGAGCACATGCCAGGTATTGCGCAGACTGAAGCTGCCGACGCGACAGACCAGCAGGTATCCGACGGCAAGGTTGAAGAGACCCCACACCACATTGACCGTTGAAGAGGACAGGCCTACTCCAGGTGGCGATGCGAAGGGGCTCTGGAAGGCATGCCCCGAGATTCCATTGCCGAGATGGGGCAGAGCGTTCGCGAGGAATATGCCCCCGAAGAAGTACGCCACATAGTGGTACCAGCGCATGGTTGCTCCCTCCTAATTGCAAAACCGAATGGCAGCAGGCCTCGAGAAAATCTCGTTTCAGCAGATTCCAAAAGTAAAGACTCATCGAAAACTTGCGCTGCGGAATGTCTGGCGGAAGTCCTCGCCTTCCATCTTGATTATGCGGCACATTTCGTGCAGGCGGGACCGCATACGTTCTCCGATACGGTCGCCGAGGGTTTCGGCGCGCGTGGCGGCCCGCGCGCCAGAAACGGACCCATTTGCGCCGGCGGCGGGCTGATCTTCAAAATTCGTCGTGATGATGGTCGTGCGGTTGTTGTTGTAGCGAGTGTTCAGGATGAGGCTGACCGTGTCCCAAACCCATTCGGTCGGCTTTACAGCGCCCAATTCGTCGAGGACCAAAACATCAGTCTCAAAGACTGGGCGAAGAACATCCAACTCCGTGGTTTGAACCGCGGCGTTGTAAGAATTCTGGATTTCTTTCAACAGCTCACGGTAGTCGTAGAACAGGCACGCAACACCCTTGTTGATGATCAGATGCTTCGTGATCCCAACTGCCAGATGAGTTTTGCCGGTGCCGATCTTGCCGATGATCAACAGGCCTGTGCCGTCGCGAGGATCATACTCGTGCGAGAACCTGGTGGCGGAGACGCAGGCGAACGCCAAAGAGGGATGGGCTCCCGGAAAGTCTGTGGTGTAGCTGGCGAGTTCGCAATGTTCGTAGCGCCGCGGAATGCGCGCCGCCGCCAGCAGAGTCCCGGTTCGCGCCCGTAGTTGGCAATCGCAGCGCGTGACCCGGCGGTCTTTGTTCGTATTCTTGTCTTTAGGCGCACTGGGGCTGGCCGGAAGCGTCTTCCAGCCGGTGCCTTCGCAGAGCGGGCAAACTTCGGCCGCCGTCTTGATCAACTTCAACCCGGCTTCTTCGATCTCTCTCAATGCCATCCTTCTCAATTCAATTCTCTGAGAATGTGTTCTCTGACTTTGCACCCGGACGCCACATTCCCGCAAGTGTGAAAACGGCAGCGGCCTGTGTACAAACTGTGAAGGCGTGACCGGCGCTGTGGAGGGCAGAGGAAAACTGGCTCCGGGCTTGCGTTTCGGCGGTCTGTACTGAGTGGCACGTGGTTATCGATTGCCGCGCCCAGCGCCAGAACCCGCCCCCTCAGCCCCAATCCGGGACAGGGGGGTGTGAAACAGGCTTCCGGCGCGGATTTTCACAGTTGACATTCTACGCGGAGAGAGGAGAATACCACCCGTCGGGTTTCCCAACTCAGCCACGAGTGTTTGTCCTCCCGGTGTGCGCTGGGTATGAAAGAGACCTGCGAGGAGAAACACATGAATAAAGCCGATCTGGTTGATAAGATCGCTGGCGCTTGCGAAATCAGCAAAGCGCAGGCTACAACTGCGATTGATACCGCTGTGAGCAGCATTACCGGTGCTTTGCGAAAAGGGGATCGGGTGGCTTTGATAGGCTTCGGCACTTTCTCGGTATCGCAGAGAAAGGCACGGAACGGGCGCAATCCGCAAACCGGCGCCACCATCAAGATTGCTGCCCGCAAGGTCGCGAAGTTTAGCCCTGGAGCCGAACTGAAGAAAACCGTCAACAAGAAGTAGCGAAAACAGCAAACAAAGAGCTTCGGATTTTTGGTGAGAACGGCAGGGGGTCGGCCCTGCCGTTTTCTCTGTTTTTCAGTACCTGGTACCTGGTACTCAGTACCCAGAAGTGCGGTCGAAAGTGACGCTACTACTGGCTTCTCAACTTTTTCGGACTGGGTTCTAGGTACTCGGTACTAGGTACTCGCATGATTGCCCATCTTCACGGAAAACTGCTGACGAAGCATCCCAATCAGGTTGTGCTGGAAACTTGCGGCGTCGGCTATGAAGTGAATATCAGTGTCCCGACCTTTTCCGAATTACCCGCCAGCGGATCTGAGGTCGCACTGCACATCCACACGCACGTGCGTGAGGATGTGATTGCACTTTACGGATTCCTCCGCCCGGCGGAGAAGCAATTGTTCGAGAGGCTCATGACGGTGAGTGGCATCGGGGCGAAGCTGGCTATCACCATTCTTAGCGGGATGGCGGCGGACGAAATGGCGAACGCGATCCGCGGCAATGACGTGGCAAGACTGACCAGGATTCCCGGCATTGGCAAGAAAACCGCCGAGCGCATGGTATTGGAGCTTCGAGACAAGTTGCCCGTTGCCACAGGGGCCTCGACTCCCACCGTACCTGCGCTGAGCGCGATGGAAGAAGATGTCCTGTCAGCGCTGGTGAACCTGGGCTACCAGCGTGCTGCAGCCGAGAAAGCACTGGCGAACGCAGGGAACGATAGATCGAGCAAGAGCGAAAAGGGCAGATCATTCGATGCTCTGTTCCGCGGAGCATTAGTTGCCCTCTCCAAGTAGTCGTTGAATCAGCGAACGAGTATGCAACTGTTTGCACACGGAATAGTAACCACAGTAACTCCTGCCCCCCCACAAAGTAATCATTCTAAACACCTTAGTAGCACTAAGGGGCCATTCCTACTGGTCCGGCACTTGCGTTAGTACTAGTACAGGTGGCCAATGCCGATATTCACTAATGTGCGGAGAAATTGGTTGAGCGCGATTCTGCAACCCAGGACAGCAATCCTGCTGGGACTTCTGGGTTTGTGCCAGCCGGCGATCTCACAAGAAGTATCCGCGGCGCTGCTTCAACCTGCGGCGATGGAATCCTCCTCGTTCACACCGAGCCCAGCGTTTACGCCCGCGCGGCCGGCAACGCTACCTGAAGCCACCCATCGATTCTGGGATCGCGAGAACACACTACTGTTCGCAACAAGTGCTGCCTTCAACGCTGCCGACTTCGTCGTAACCCGGGACAACCTGCGCAGTGGCGGCAAGGAGCTGAACCCTGTGACTCGTGCGTTTAGCGGCACTACTCCGGGGCTTGCAGTGAACTTCGCGGGCGAAACCGCGGGCGTGGTTGCTCTCAGCTATTTCTTTCACAAGACCGGACATCACAACCTGGAGCGTTTCACCTCTATGTTGAACATTGGCTCCTCGGCAGCAGCCGTGACGTTTGACCTTGCCCATCGATAGCCGCAAGTATCGCTACTTTCCAATACAGAACGTGCTGAAGATCAGGTTGAGGATGTCGTCAGTGGTGGTGGCTCCGGTGATCGCGTCGAGAGGCCGCAAAGCGTTGTAGAGATCGAGCAGCAGCATTTCATGCGGAGTTTTGGCGGTCACTGCGCAGGCACCGGCATCGAGCGCGGCCAGCGAGTCTTTCACCAGTCCGTGATGGCGGACATTGGTAAGAAATCCGGCGTCAGCTTGTGCGCCGGTTTCGCCGCCGACATGGCGCAGAATTTCGGCGCGCAGTTCTGCGATGCCCTCGCCGGTCAAGGCAGAGACGCGAACGGCAGAGGGACGAACCGGGAAAGACTGACGATTGACGACTGAGCACTGGCCACTACTCTCCAAGTCGCACTTGTTTCCAACGAAGATCGTCGGACGACCTTCTGCGTGCCCAATCAGTTCACTATCTTCCACCGTCGCCGGCTGCGATGTGTCGAGTACGACCAACACCAAATCGGCATCCGCCAGCGCTTCCATGGACTTGCGGATGCCGATGGATTCCGCTTCGTCGAGAGCGTGCCGGATCCCTGCCGTGTCGACCAGTTGGATCGGGATGCCGCCGATCGCGACGGTTTCGCTCACCAAGTCACGTGTCGTGCCGGGTGTCGCTGTGACGATGGCGCGCTCGCGCTCAACCAGACGGTTGAACAAGCTTGACTTGCCTACGTTTGGCCGGCCGACGATGGCGAGCATTAGTCCCTGGTGCACGATCTTGCCGTAAGCGAAAGTAGCGGCAAGCTGACTGAGCGGCTCGCGCACGGCGGCGATGCGTTCAAGGATCGCGCAGTTGGACAGGACAGAAACGTCATCCTCGGCGAAGTCGATGCCCGCTTCGAGCACAGCGATCAGTTCCACTAACTTCTGTTTGACTGGCTGTACGCGCCTGGACAGTGCACCCTCTAGTTGCTGGGCGGCGATTTTCGCCTGATAGAGCGTCTGCGAATCGATGAGATCCCGAACTGCCTCTGCCTGGGTAAGATCGATGCGACCGTTGAGAAAGGCGCGCATGGTGAACTCTCCAGGCTCGGCGAGGCGCGCGCCGGCAGCGATGCACAGCTCGACGATGTGGCGGAGCACCACCGGAGAGCCGTGGGCAGCAATCTCGATGATGTCGTCGGTGGTGTAAGAGTGAGGCTTGGCGAAGTAAGTGACTACGACTTCGTCGATGCGGGTCGCGTTTCCAGTTTCTGGTTTCCAGTTTCCAGTAAGGGTACTAGAACCCGGAAACTGGACACTGGAAACTCCCGTTCCAGGCGTTTCGATGAGCTCGCCGAATAGCGCCCTTCCCGGGTCAAGAGCCTGTTTGAGCCGCAACATCGGATTCGCGATTTCACGTGCTTTTGGCCCCGCGAGACGCACTACGCCAATGCCGCCGCGTCCAGGAGGCGTTGCGATGGCGACGATTGTATCGTCGAGATTCACCGGGCAATTGTAGCGGGTTACCGGGCCACCACTTTCTCAATCTCCGCCTTCAGTTGGTCATAGGGCAGTGCACCGGGATGGTACATGGCAACCTTGCCCGTGCGGTCGAGCAATACTAACGTCGGCGTAGTCGAAGCTCCGTAAGCATCGAAGTTATATTTGCTGATGGGGACGGGCATGTCGAGCAGCCCTGCATAGAAGCGATGGCGCACGGCGTCGATGTAGGCGAGTTCGTCGCTGGGTGAAGCATTTTCGGACTGCGCGGTATAGCCGTAGAGCCGCGTGGGGCCGAGGACGGTTAATCCCTTGGGCGCAAACTCCGTCCGAAGCTGCGTGATGATGGGAGCTTCTGCCTTGCAGTCACCGCACCAGTGCGCCCAGAAAAAAAGCAGTACGGGAGAGCCCTTGAGATGCACAAGTCCGGGCGGTTTCGAACCCAAGAACTGTTCGGCCCGGAGTGGAGGCGCAGGATTTCCCTCGAAAGAGAGCAGGTTCAGGTTTTTCTGCAGCCGTGCGTGGATCGACGTACTGCCATAAGTCCGCAGGGCGGTCTTCAAAACTGCGATAGCTTGAGTGCGCTGGCCGCGAGCCGCCAGCGTCTGCGACTCAACTTCAATGGCCGCTCCCAAGGCAATCGGTAAGTGCGGTTCGGAATCGAGGGGACGCTTCTTGATTTGCTCCGAGGCGAGTGCGATGGTTTGTCTGGCGTATGCCGCCGCCCGATCGTAATCGCGAGCGCTGAGCGCGGCGCGTCCCATCCATGAATAAGCCTCGACGTACTCGGGTGTGACCCCGTTCTTGGTACGGTAAGAGCTCAGTTGCGCCTCGGCTGCAGAGAAACTATTCTGACCCAAAGCCGCGCGGACGTCGTCAACAATCCCCGCCCAGGCAGGAGTCACAAGTGCGATCAAAATCAGAAGCTTGCGGAAAGGCTGGTTCTTGGTCATACAACTTGATCATGTATCTTTTGCCGCCAGGCTGGCAAATCCGGCTTCCTCGCACTAACTCGCCCATGTTCCGTAAGATGCTGAAGTGCATACACTTAACCGCTGACAAGCCAAAATATTGTGGCGTTCCTGAAACAGTTCACTTACAATTTATCTGCGTTTGATCTTTAAGAATTCTTTCGCAGTATCCAGTTTCTCCGCCAACCAGCGCGTGACCTGCCTGCAGAAGAAGCCTTCCAAAGTTTCAGCGCTACATCAAAGAAAAAGGAACATTGCAACACATGGAAACAGGAACAGTGAAGTGGTTTAACGACGCCAAAGGTTACGGATTCATCAGCCGCCAGAACGGCGAAGACGTATTTGTGCACTTCTCGGCCATTCAGGCGAGCGGCTTCCGCAGCCTGCAGGAAGGTCAGCAAGTGCAGTTTGACGTGGTCAAAGGCCCTAAGGGCTGGCAGGCCGAGAACGTAAAGGGTGCATAAACCATTTCGCAGCTGACAACTCGAAAAAGGGCGGCCAGCGATGGCCGCCTTCTTATTGGGTAATTGGGTAATTTGGCAATCGTTCAATTATTCTGCCGGATCAGCACCACATCCGAATCGGTGTGCCCGCGTACGATCGCCAGTTGCTTTCCATCGAATGACCAGTGGAAGTCGTAGATGCGTTCGGATGTGAAATCCGTAATCTGCCGGCCCTTGGACCCGTCCAGCGGCTGCAACCACAGGTTGTCAACTCCATTCTGCCGCGCGGGATAGACGACCGCCTTGCCGTCAGGATTGAAGCGCAGCAACCCGAAGCGAATTCGGTCGAACTCCATCATTCTTGCCTGTCCGGAAGCGGTATCGACCAAGGCCAGCCGCTCTTTGTGATCGCCGGTATGCTGCACCGTTCCGAATGCCGCCAGCTTTCCGTCTGCGGAAACGTCAAACTGGCTTTCACTGATGGGCAGATTGGAGATCGTTTGCGGCGGCCCGCCGTCAATCGGCACACGGGCCAGTGTCGATTCATCCTGCTGAGAGATGTAATACACCCAACGGCTATCGGCGGAACATATGGAGTGATTGTCACTCTTGCCGTGGGTGAGCTGCTTGAGATTGCCGCCCGGCAAGTCGATGCGCCAAACGTTGTCCTGGCTGTTGCCGCCCGGCAGCCCGAGGTCAAATACCAGATAGCGGCCGTCGGAGCAGGCATTGGGGTTGCTGCTTGATTTGCCTTCTTGAGTGGCGATGGTGGTCTTGGCGCCGGTCGCCGGATCAATTCGGTTAAGAATCGCATTCTGGTCGGCGATGAGGAATCCATCGCGTGTCCAGGTCAAATTGGTGTCACCATTGGTTGACGTGAGGTTATGGCCTTGCGCGCTGGGTGAAGATGCGGGCATAACAAAAATGTTCCATCGGCTTTCGCTCAATACTGTCGCTAATGCCCGCCCGCTGGCGGCAACGCTCAGGTAGGAATAGCTGTTGGTGTCGTGGGTGACGGGAGATAATTTGCCCCCGGGGAAAGATAGAAATGCGATCCGAAACTGATTAAAGTTTGTGCTCTGCTCGCGCAGCACTCCCAGCAGGCCGCTGCCGTCCGGCATCCAGGTCGGATCTTCAAATGCCTGGGTGTTGCTGCCGAAGACGATCCTTTGCTTTCCATCAGCCACGTCTACCGCTGCCAAGCTCGCGATCGTACCTCCAACATTCAATTCGTTACACACGATGGTCTTTCCGTCGGGAGACCACGCGGGATTGTAAAGAGCCTGACTCTTGGAACCGCTGGCCAGCGCGCGCTCGTCAGCATCGCTGCCTTGCACCGGACGCACAATGAGCCGGTATTTTCCCGGCTCAGGATTGTCGTAGCGCATAAAGGCAACCTGCTTTCCATCGGGAGAAAAAGTGACGTTCGAATCCACGTCGTCAGCCAACTTTTGCGGCGTGCCCCCCAGCAGAGGAGCCCGGTACAAAAACCTGAGTTCCGGATTTCCCGGATCGCTGCGCACGAAGTAGAAATAATTCCCGTCAGGCGAGAAATGCAGGCCGTTGTAGTACACCTCCTCCGCAGGCTGCACCTGGGCATTGCTGTTGGTGGGCACGTTTCTCAGCCAGAGGCTCGAGAGCCCGTTCTTTCTCGTCATCGTGAGGATGTACTGACCGTCGGGAGAAAGAGCGGCGAGCACCGCGTCACCCGTGTCGGTAACCTTGGTGACGGAAATGTTTTGGAACGGAACCGAGTGGCCTCGGAAAAATATCGAGTACGCCAGGAATCCCGCCAGCACGAGTGCAAGGCCAGTGCCGAGTAAGCGAAATCGGGATCTCGGTCTATCGCGTCCCGATGCGGCTGCAACCGCCTGATTCTCGACGGACGGCGGATGAATCAAGCCTGCGCTTGACGCTCGAGGGATGCTTTGTGCGGAACCTGAGGCAGAAACCGGGACTGCAAGCGCGCTGCCCGACCCCGCCTGCGCGGTTTTTCTTCCCGACTCCGTATCCCGCTTCAACCGCTTGAGGTCGCCGCGAAGATCCGCGGCCGACTGGTACCGCAAGTCACGCTCTTTTTCCAGAGCTTTCTCGACGATCTCCTCGAGCTTTGGCGGCAGGGTGGAATTGAGCCGCGTTGCCGGGGTCGGATCGAGCTCAAGGATGGCATGGAAGACTACGGCGGAAGTGGCGCCGGAAAAAGGAAAGCGTCCGGTCGCCATCTGGTAGATCACCACGCCGAGAGAGAATAAGTCGGTCCGCGTATCGAGTTCTTCCCCTCGCGCTTGCTCCGGAGACATATACGCGATGGTGCCGACGGTCGCGCCCGGACTGGTGAGGTGCAGCGGCGCCGGAGAGTCCTGCGTCGCTCCGATGGTTTCCATCGCCATCTCAGGACGCGTCAGCTTGGCCAGGCCAAAATCGAGAACCTTCACCTGCCCGCGCTGAGTAATGAATATGTTCGCCGGCTTGATGTCGCGATGGATGATGCCTTTCGCATGGGCGGCGTCGAGCGCATCCGCCAACTGGATACCCCAGTCGAGCAGGCGATCCAGCGGCATCGCGCCGGCACTCAGGCGACGGTCCAGGGTCTCGCCTTCTAACAATTCCATGGCGATGAACGACTGTTCCTGCTCGTTCTCAAGCTTGATTTTTTCGACCGCGTAAATTGTGCAGATGTTGGGGTGGTTCAGCGCCGAGGCGGTGCGTGCCTCGAGCAGAAAGCGGTCCAGCGCATTTTGATCGCGGGAAAGCTGTGGCGGCAGAAACTTCAGAGCGACACGGCGTCCTAGATCGAGGTCCTGCGCTTCATAAACGACGCCCATCCCGCCGCTCCCTAGCTGGCCGGTGATGCGGTAGTGCGAGATGGTCTGACCGATCATGTCTGGTAGATCGTGGACAAATGTTTGGGAAACTCATCTTAGGAGGGATGGGAAACGCAGTCAAACGGAGAGCCGTGGTCAGCGGCCAGTGGTCAGTGGCTAGCGGCCAGCTGCTAGTGGCCAGTAAAACCTTCGTAGACTTACTGACCACTGATCACTGACCACTGACTGTTCACTGACCACTGTTCTTCGCTTCTTCGGCTGCACTCACGGAATCGAAGAAGCGGAAGAACTGCTCTACGTGAGTCACCTTGAGCGCGTTGTGGATGCGCTCGCTCACTCCCACCAGCGCCAGGCTTCGTCCGCCATGCTGGCGCGTGACGTACGCTCCCACCAGCGCCCCGATGCCTGCCGAATCCACATAGAGGACGTTGGTGAAATCAATGATCAGCGAGCGCGAAGTATCGGCGCGAACCGTGGCTTGGAATCCAAACACGGTGGCCATGACGAGCGCACCGTCGAGTCGAAGAATGCGCTGTCCTGATTGCGCTCCTGGCTGGTCGTCAATACGTAGGGACTCTTGTGGCATGCGGGAGATATTAATGCTTGCGTAACATTGGATTGTTAACGCAACGTTAATTTGGGGCTGTTTCTGGGGGCTAGTTTAGATTGGCAGCCTGTTCGCGCCGCTTCGCCTGAATTTCAATAAAGACGTTGACCAGCGACACTGCCGCCGGCGTCACTCCGGGGATGCGCGAGGCCTGGGCCAGCGTCCGCGGCTGCACATGCGTGAGCTTCTCCTGCATCTCGTGCGAGAGTCCGCTGACCGAGCGGTAATCGAACCAGCCTGGAATCGAGCGCTGTTCCGATTTCTTCATTCGCTCCATGGCGCGCTGCTGTTGCAGCAAGTAGCCTTCATACTTGATTTCGGTTTCCACGGACTTGAGTTCGTTGCGGATTTCCGAAGAGAGCGTCGCCACGGATTCGCGCGGATTCTCACGGATTCCTTCTCTTTCAAAGAAAGCCGGATCCAGCTCACGGAGAATGGGCGCCAGCCTCTCGATGACGATCTCGGGGCGCTTCAGCAACTGCGCACAAGTTTGCCCGATGGCTGAAGTCCAATCGTAGGACGGTTCCTGGCCACTGCCGACGACAGCAGGTTCCTCGTCGCTTCGCTCCTCGGAATGACAATTTGGTGCGATCTTGCCGAGCACGGCACTGGTCAGCCTCGTGCTTTCCAGCAGCTTCTTCATGTGCTCTAGCCGCTGCTGTTTGGCCTGAAAATCGTCCCACGCACCGTCCGAGATCAAGCCTATGCGGCGGCCGTGCGGCGTTAGCCGGCGGTCGGCGTTGTCGATGCGCAGGTGGAGGCGGAATTCGGCCCGCGACGTGAACATGCGATACGGCTCGTTCGTCCCCTTGGAGATAAGGTCGTCGATCAGGATCGCGGTGTAGGCTTCGGTGCGGTCGAGGATCAGCGGCGGCTGCGCCTTCACTTGCAAAGCCGCGTTGATGCCCGCCATCAGGCCCTGGCAGGCGGCTTCTTCGTAGCCGGACGTCCCATTGATCTGGCCGGCAAGAAAAAGGCTCGCAATCTTCTTCGTCTCCAAAGTGCGCTGCAATTCGGTCGGATCAATCGAGTCGTACTCGATGGCATAGCCGGGGCGCAGCATGTCGGCGTTTTCGAGTCCGGGAATCGACTTCAAGATCGCAAGCTGCACGTCTACCGGAAGCGACGTGCTTAATCCGTTGACGTAAATCTCGTGCGTGTTCAAGCCTTCGGGCTCGAGATAAAGCTGGTGCATCTCCTTGTCGGGAAACTTGACGATCTTGTCTTCGATCGACGGGCAATAGCGCGGCCCGATCGACTGAATCTGGCCGCTGTACATCGGCGAGCGATGCACGTTCTCGCGGATGATGCGATGCGTCTCCGGCGTAGTCCACGCGATATAGCAAGGCACCTGCGAGTCGTGATGCGCCACGCGCTTGGTGCGGAAGCTGAAGGGCGTAGGGTCGGCGTCGCCGGGTTGCTCGGCGAAGCGGGACCAGTCGATGGTGCGTCCATCAAGACGCGGCGGCGTTCCGGTCTTCAGCCGGCAGCCGCGCAGACCGAGCTTCTTCAAAGCTTCTCCGAGCAGGATGGCGTTCGGCTCCCCCGAACGTCCCGCGGGATATTGCTGCTCGCCGCAATGAATGAGGCCGTTGAGAAAAGTTCCGGTGGTGATGATTACAGCCTGCGCACCCACGGTGCGGCCATCGCGGAGTTTGACGCCGAGCACGCGTCGAGTTCTCAGTTCGTCAGTCTCTCGGTTCTCAGTTAAGTCAACATCCATTTGGGGCTGCGAACTGAGCACTGAGAACCGAGAACTTTCGACGATCAACTCCGCCACTTCCGCCTGCTTGATCTTCAGATTCGGCTGCGACTCGAGCACTTCGCGCATCTTGAGCCGGTAGGCCTGCTTGTCGCACTGCGCGCGCGGCGACCACACTGCCGGGCCGCGCGAAGTGTTCAGCAGGCGGAACTGGATGCCGACCGCATCCGTGATCTCGCCCATGATTCCGCCGAGGGCATCGACTTCACGCACCAGGTGTCCCTTGGCGATGCCGCCGATTGCTGGATTGCACGACATCTGCGCGATCAAGTCGACATTCAGCGTGTAGAGAGCGGTCTTCAGCCCCATGCGTGCGGCGGCCATCGCGGCCTCGCATCCGGCATGGCCGGCGCCGACTACGACTACATCGAATTGTTCCGTGAACAGCATCTCCGCTTTCATTCTAGCAAGTCAGTGATTAGGAGTGATCCCAATCACTTGCCGACTTGCGGAGGCGACCGTATAGTAGTCTGTCATACCGCAACCGGGAGGCCATTATGAATACGACACAATTCTTCGAACAACTGGAAGCATCGATCGCCAAGTACGATCTGCTCTGCCATCCGTTCTATAAGGCGTGGGCGGCGGGCGAGCTGACGCGCGACGATCTGCGCGAGTATGCGCGGAACTACTACCATCACGTGGAAGCATTTCCCAGTTATCTGGCCGAGCTAGCCGTTCGCCTGGACGAAGGCGAGTTGCGCCGCGCGGTGCTGGCCAACATGTGTGACGAGAATGGTACGGCAGGCACGTCGGGGAAGGATTCCGTGCCCCATTCTGAGCTCTGGCTCGACTTCGCCGAAGGCATGGGAGCGAGGCGCGACTTGCGCGGGCACGAGTCGGTGGCAGAGATCCGCGAACTGACGACGGCACTTCCACCGCGTAGCGAGAGAAGGCACGCCGGAAGAAGCGCTGGCCGCTTTCTACGCCTATGAATCCCAGGTGCCCCGCGTGGCCAAGGAGAAAGAACGCGGCTTGCGCGAGATGTATAGCTCCGACGACAAAACTTGCTGCTACTTCACGCTGCACGCCACCGCCGACGTGTTCCACTCGAATGTCTGGCGCAAGCAACTGGAAACTCGAATCACGGCCAATCCAGAAACGGCGCAAGCCGCACTGGATGCGGCTGAGAACACAGCCAAATTACTGTGGCAAGCGCTGGATGGGATTGAAGCAGCGCGGACGGCGGTCGCAGCGTAAGCAATTTTCGCTCGGCACAGGCGCCCGAAAAAGGCGCCTATTCTTCTGTGAACACGTTTGTCTTTTATCTCGCATTAGGCATCGCGGTTGCCGGCGTTCAGGCGCCGCCCCAAACGCCCGAATCGCATCATCCAGAGAAGCAGTCCGTTCACACCCAGCTCAGCGAGACCGAGGTTTCTAGACTTCGAACCAGCGCCGAAGCACGCGACGCCTCCGCGCAGTTCAACCTAGGCAAAGCTTACGAATACGGCAACGGAGTTCCCAAGAATGACGAATCGGCCGTGAAGTGGTACCGGAAGGCGGCGGACCAGGGCAACTCGGATGCGGAAGTCAGGCTCGGAATCATGTACCGTCTCGGCCTGGGAGTGAGCCAAGACAAGCAGGAAGCGGTTCTCTGGTACCGCAGGTCTGCAAAACAAGGGAATGCGCAAGCCATGTTTAACCTGGGTGTGTCTTACTACAACGGCGACGGAGTTTCCCCTAGCCCGAACTTAGCATACGCTTGGTTTCTTTTGGCTCAAGAAGCAGGAAACGCCGCTGCGGAGGACGCTGTGAAACGCAGCGCCGAAGAGGGCGGACGGCTGGGGAACTCCGGATGCTCTTCGACAGGCAGCTGCGATGTACGAAAAAGGGGACGAACTGCCACAGAATTATGCGAAGGCGGCCAAGTGGTACGGTAAGGCTGCCGACCTCAGCCCCGAGGCGGGAGTCAAACTCGCGTCGATGTTGATCGACGGAACGGGCGTGCCACGAGATTATGAGCAAGCGCTGACTCTCTGCCAGAGCGCGGCGAAACAGAACTACGCCCCCGGGCAGTTTTGCGTTGGATATCTCCATCAGCGTGGATTGGGTGTGCCGGCGGCTCCTAAGGAAGCGGCAAAATGGTATGAACTGGCGAGCGAGCGACGATTTCCTCCAGCAATGATGGCCCTGGCCGACATGTACTGGAAGGGTAAGGAAGTAGCGGTCGACCGGCCACGGGCTTTTTGTCTTTTGCTCTTAGCCAGCCAAAGAGGTGCGCCAGATGCGAAAACACAGGCCCAAAGCTTATGGAAAGAGATGAGCAAGAACGATCTCAAGCGCCTTGAAAAGGAACTGCGAGCACTCCTCTTCGACCCGCAGAAGGTCTTCGCTATGATGCAAGCTGAGACGACCCCCGACACTACGAAGGGGCCGAGTCAGCCATAAGTCTGCCCGTATGCCCAATTCCCTTCGGGTGACCGTTCAGCATAATCACGAGATCGAAAGTCCGGATCTTCTGGTGACTCAACAAATGGCCAAACCAATCCCCATCGGAGCGCAGCGCGGCGAGGCCCGAGAAACTGTCGAATTCAAACACACGCTGACCGCGCACCATTCCGAGTTGCCTCCGGTCTATTCCACGCCTGACATGATTCGTCTGATGGAGACGGCCGCCTTTCACGCTCTTCAACTCTACCGCGAGGGCGATGAGATCTCGGTCGGAACTGCGATCAACATCGAACACCGAGCCGCAAGCGGCATCGGCGCACACATTCAAGCCGAGGCCGTGCTTGAATCTTTCGACGGACGCTTCTACACGCTGCGCGTGACTGCACGCGACGATGTCCAGGAAATCGGCCGCGGCACCGTGGGCCGGGCCATCGTAAGCATTGGGAAGTTTGTGGAGAAGATGAAGGCGAAGTGACAAAACACAGAAGTTAGAATCTCAAGAGCTTGTTTGGCGATTCAACACTCTGGCTGCAGCAGCTGAAATCGTGAGTCATCCTGTCTTGATCGAAGTATGCGTCGACTCGGTCGCCTCCGCTCGTGCTGCGGAGCGAGGCGGAGCGGCACGCGTGGAAACGTGCAGTAATTTGCTGGAAGGCGGCGTCACCCCCAGCGCGGGATTGATCGAACAGGTGCGAGCCCGAACAACCATCGGCCTGCACGTGATGATTCGGCCTCGTGGCGGCGATTTCTGTTACACGCCGGAGGAGTTCGAGACCATGCGGTGCGACATTATCGCCGCAAAAAAGTTACGGGCCGACGGTGTGGTGTTGGGCATCCTCGACCTCAAAGGCAATGTGGATATTGAGCGCACGCGGCAGTTGGTCGAACTGGCGCGGCCACTCCATGTCACTTTTCATCGCGCGTTCGATATATCCGCAGATCTTTCTCGCGCATTGGAAGATGTTTGCGCGACCGGCGCCGACCGGCTCCTGACATCGGGCGGGAAGAAGACAGCCTGTGAGGCAGTTGAGCAGATCGCTCAACTGGTACAAGCAGCGCGCGGCAGGATCGCAATCATGGCTTGCGGGGGAATTAAACACGACGACGCGGCCAGCATCGTCGAACGCACGGGAGTGAGAGAAATTCACGTCGGCTTGAGGCGCCCCGTGGTCAGCCCGGTGCTCCACCACAATCCACGGATTTCGTTGGGAACGGGATATGAGGATCAGCGTTTTGAAGATCAACGTTTTGAGGGACTACATTTTGAAAACCAACATTTCGAAGTTCTCGAGGAGGACGTGCGGAGTCTGCACCGCGCCGTCGCGCTGGCTCGAACGTAGCCCCACGCGCGCTGCGGCAAACGCCGCCCGTAAAATCCGATGGCTCCCATCCTGATTGGCGTGATCTCCGACACTCACGGCTTGCTGCGTCCCGAGGCACTCGAAGGGCTGAGCGGATCGAAACAGATTATTCATGCCGGAGACCTGGGGTCGCCTGAAATACTCGAAGCGCTCTCCGCGATTGCCCCTGTTACCGTTGTGCGGGGCAATATCGACAAGGGTGCGTGGGCTCGCAAGCTCCCCGCGACCGAAGTGCTCGAACTGAGCGGCGTTTCCATTTACATCCTGCACGATCTCGCGCAGTTGGACCTCAAGCCAAAAACCGCCGGATTTGCGGTCGTCGTCAGCGGACACACTCACGTTCCGAAACAAGAAACGCACGACGGAGTGCTCTACTTCAATCCCGGCAGCGCGGGGCCGCGACGATTCAAACTTCCGGTGAGCCTTGGCAAATTGATTGTGGAAGATGGCATCGTGCGCGGCGAACTCCTGACTTTGCTGGCCGCTGACCAATAGCCCGTTCCGCATTGTTACAATCGCAAAGCTAATCAAAAGAATTATGTCCATTGAGTTCCATCTCGACGCTCGCACCGGAGCCGCTCGCGCCGGACGTCTGCTCACGCCGCACGGCGAGATCGAAACTCCTGTGTTTATGCCGGTCGGCACGGTAGCGACCGTCAAAGCTGTGCCGCAGGACATTCTCGAAGAACTCGGAGTTCAGATTCTCCTCGGCAATACTTATCACCTCTACCTGCGTCCCGGAGTCGAAACCGTCCGCACCCTCGGCGGGTTGCATCGTTTCATGGCATGGCCACGGGCAATCCTCACCGACTCGGGCGGCTTTCAGGTTTTTAGCCTGAACGAGCTTCGCAAAGTTGGCGAGGAAGGCGTCACGTTTCGCTCGCACCTCGATGGCTCATCGCACTTCTTCAGTCCAGAGAGCGCCATGGCGGCACAGATCGGGTTGGGCGCGGACATCATCATGGCGTTTGACGAGTGCACCGAGTACCCCGCCGATCGGGCGCGCACAAAGGCTTCGATGGAACTAACGCTGCGCTGGGCGGAGCGGAGTAAGAACTATTTCGAGGAGCATAAGCATGAGGTGCCGTGGAAGGCAGTAGCCAGTGGTCAGTCGTCAGTGGTTAGTGAAAACCAGAAACTGGAAACCGGCAACAGCATTCAGACTGGCCACTGGCCACCGGCTACTGACCACTGCCTTACGCAATCCCTCTTCGGCATCGTCCAAGGCGGCATGGATCTGGATCTCAGAAAAGAATCCGCCGAGCGAACCATCGAAATCGGCTTCCCCGGCTACGCCATCGGCGGACTTAGTGTCGGTGAACCGCGCGAGCGCACGCGGGAGGTCATCGCAGCTACCCTCCAGCACCTTCCCGCCGACAAACCGCGATATGTGATGGGAGTGGGCACGCCCGAAGAGATCGTCGAGTACGCCAGCCTCGGCGTCGATATGATGGATTGCGTCCTGCCCACGCGGGCCGCGCGCCATGGACTGCTGTTTACTTCGGAGGGAAAAGTCTCCATCAAACAGGCGCGCTATGCCCAGGATGCAGGCCCGCTCGATCCCAACTGCGCCTGCCGGGTCTGCCAACGCTACTCGCGGGCCTACTTGCGTCACCTTTATGCTTCGAATGAAGTGCTTGCTCAAGTCTTAAATACGCTGCATAACCTGAGTTTCTACCTTGACACTATGCGGCGGGTGCGTCATTCTATTCAGCTTGGGGAAGAGTCCCGTTTTCTCTAGCGTCTGGTCTCAAACCGAGACCGTGACCTTTCTAGGGAGACCTCCCCGGATTCAAGCCTGAACGGTATGTGATCCGGCCGGCATCAATCCGCACCCCGTCGTGAAATAACAGGCCCGTGGCGCTTGTAGGCGTGGGCGGTTGTTTGCGGATTGCGGGCGGAGTATCGAGATATGAGCTTCCCGAACGCGGGAAACCCAATCGTGAGCGTCGTCTAGTGAATATGCAATTCTTCTTGGCGGTACAAACAGGCGGTGGCGGAATGGGATGGTTGAGCGTCGCCCCGCTCCTTTTTATCTTTGGCATTTTTTATTTCCTGCTGATTCTTCCCCAGCAGCGCCGCCAGAAGAAGTGGACTGCGATGCTGGATGCCCTCAAGACTGGCGACAAGGTGGTTACCAGCGGCGGCTTGCGAGGAACAATCATGGCGCTTAAGGATGATTCGGTTCATCTGCGCGTTCCGCCCAATAATCTTGTATTGGAAGTGACCAAGGCTTCCGTGACGCAGGTCACGACCACGGAGGAAGAAGCCAAGGCCAAGTAGTGCGGCACAATCTTGATATCTGGATACTATTTTCTTTATGAACAAGAATCTTACCTGGAGATTGGTAGTTGTCGTCGCAATCCTGCTCGTATTTCTGTTTGGGATATTCGGCATTCCTCAGAGCTTTTCCGGCCAGGGCTTGCTCACAGCCATTACCAAGCGCATTAACCTTGGGCTGGATTTGCGGGGCGGAACCCACTTGATCCTGCAGGTGCAGGTCAACGATGCGGTCAACGCCGATTCCGACAATGCGGTCGAGGTGCTCAAAGAGCAACTCAACAAACGCAAGATTGCTTTCGCCGATATCTCCAAACCCGACCCACAGAACAGTCCCGACAAGGTGGTCTTGAAGGGCGTTTCGCCGGACGGACGGAAAGATCTGCTGGATATAGCTTCGGAGCGTCTGCCTGAGTACAACCTGAGTTCGGGCGCGGATAACGTCTGGTCTCTCTCCATGAAGCCGCAAATGCTCGCCGACTTGAAGAACAAGGCCGTGAGCCAGGCCATCGAGACCATCCGCAACCGCATCGATCAACTCGGTGTCAGCGAGCCCACCATCCAGGAGCACAGCCTCGGCCAATATCAGATTCTGGTCCAGTTGCCCAGCGTAGACGATCCCGGCCGCGTGAAAGACATCATGCAATCCACCGCCATGCTTGAGATTAAGCAAGTGCTGGATGGACCTTATCCGAGCGAAGATGCCGCGCGGCAGGCGAAGGGTGGGGTCTTGCCGCCGGACGCGATTCTTATGTCCGGACACTCCGCTCCCGGAACTCCAGGAGATGAACAGGCCTGGTATACGGTGTCGCGCGTTTCGGCAGTCCGCGGCAAAGATTTGCGGGACGCGCAAGCCAGCACCGACCAGAATGGACAGCCCGACGTTCGGTTCCAGTTAACCGGCGAGGGCGGCCAGCGGTTCTTCAACTTCACTTCCAATCACGTGGGCGAGAGGCTGGGAGTGGTCTTGGATGGCAAAGTCCAGGAAGTCGCAAACATCAAAGAAGCCATTCGCGATACCGGCGAAATCAGTGGCGGAAGCATGACCCAGCAACAGGCCAAGGATCTGTCGATGATCCTGCGCTCGGGCGCGCTGCCC
Source organism: uncultured Acidobacteriaceae bacterium (assembly GCA_963841125.1). GTDB lineage: Bacteria > Acidobacteriota > Terriglobia > Terriglobales > Acidobacteriaceae > Sulfotelmatobacter. The sequence goes on along the minus strand of CAWJBH010000002.1, from coordinate 105,375 downwards.
GCGGGTATCAAGTACCTCGAAGAGCGGACGGTTGGGCCGTCGCTGGGCACCGATTCGATCCGCCACGGCGTGAGTGCTGCCATTGTCGGCATGCTGGCTGTGCTGATTTTCATGCTGATCTACTATCGCGCGGCGGGCATCAACGCCGACATTGCGCTGATTCTGAACCTCATCATTCTGCTCGGGTTCATGGGTTATTTCGAAGCGGTGCTGACGCTGCCGGGAATCGCTGGAGTGATCCTTACCGTTGGTATGGGCGTGGATTCGAATGTGCTGATTTTCGAGCGCATTCGCGAAGAATTGCGCAACGGCAAAACGCCGCCATCCGCAGTCGATCAGGGTTTCGGTCACGCCTGGATCACGATCGTGGATACCCACGTGACCACCATCGTCTCCGCAGCAATCTTGTTTATCTTTGGTACCGGTCCGGTAAAGGGATTTGCGGTCACGCTCACGTTCGGTCTGCTGGCGAACCTGTTTACAGCCGTGTTCGTGTCGCGACTGATCTTTGACTGGATCTTGAGCCGCAAGCAGCGTGGTGACGCGCTGAGTATTTAGTCAACAACAGGTTTCAAAGTTTCAATGTTTCAAGGTTGCAAAGCACTGGACCGATTCAGTATCAACCGTGAAACATAAAACCTTGAAACCTCGCAACTTTGAAACCTTGAAACCTGGAGTTTGATCTTGGAGTTCTTTCGCAATACCAACATAGATTTTCTCGGCAAGAAGTGGTATTTTCTCGCCTTCTCGCTCGTGTTCAGTGTGGCGGGCCTCTTCTCCATGTTGTTCTGGCACCACATTCCATACGGGGTCGACTTCCGCGGCGGCACGCTGGTGTATGTGAAGTTCTCACACCCGCCCGACGATAACGCACTGCGCGCGGCTATGGACCGTACCGGCCTGCACAATGCGAAAATCCAGCGTTACGGACCGGTTCCAGACAACGAGGTGCTGATCGACCTCGACGTGCAGGAAACCAGCGAACAGGCGCTCGACCAGGGCAAAACCAAGATCATCAATACGCTTGAAACCAACTCTCCCGCCGGCAAACAGGACTTGAACAACGCCAGCTTTTTGACCATCAAGAATTATCTGATGGACAAAGACCCCATGCACCTGGGCTCGGATGCCGACCAGAAATACAGCCAGCAAGCCCAGGCAATCGTAGATACGCGTGACAAAGTACAAGGCGGAGTGCTCAGTTCGCTCGATCAATTAAAGGGCCCGGTCGATCCGGCGGTAGTCCCTTCTTTATCAGATGGTTTCTTCCTTTCCGATTTCGGGGTTCGCAACGTCGAGATCGTCGGGCCGCAAGTCGGCGCGCAGCTGCGCAAGCAGGCTCTATTGGCGACGGCTTATTCGCTCGCCGGAATGCTCATTTACCTGGGATTTCGCTTCGAGTGGATTTACGGAATTGCAGCTGTGGTTACGGTGTTTCACGACACATTGATTACAGTGGGCGCATTTTCGCTCTTGAACAAAGACATCTCCCTCACCGTTATCGCCGCGATTCTGACCCTGATTGGTTACTCTAATAACGACACGATCGTGGTATTTGACCGCATCCGGGAAAACATTAAACTCATGCGGCGGGAGAAACTTTCAGAGATCGTTAACCGGAGTATTAACCAGACTTTAAGTCGGACCATCTTGACAGCAGGGCTGACGTTCCTTACAGTGCTTGCACTCTATTTGTTCGGGGGCGAGGTACTGCGTGGGTTCAGCCTTGCGCTCGTGATTGGCATTCTGATCGGAACGTATTCGTCGATCGCGATCGCTGCGCCGATTCTGGTGGCTTACCAGGATTGGAGGATTGAGAAGGGCAAGCGAACCGCTACAATGTCGGTCCGGGCCAGGTAATGAACCAAGTACGTGGGCGTAGATTCTCGGTTAGTCCTTTATTTGTAGCAGGTTGGAAGGTGATGGTTTGACGCCGGAATGGGCCTTGGTCGCGGCTTCCGGCTGCGTGGTTCAATTCGGGAGCAAAGGGGAATCAGTCGGTGTCTAAGTTTACGTAGGGTCTGTAGTAGGGAGGAACATTTATGTTTGAAGATAGCCTTCTGGAATCAGGTGGCAGGCTGAAGACAAAGCGGGGACGGACGACGACTTTCGCTATCATTCTTGAGATAGGGCTGGTTGGCCTCATGGTTCTAATGCCGCTTATCTTCACAGAAGCCCTGCCTAAGCAACAGTTGATGACATTCCTGGTGGCCCCCCCACCGCCTCCACCGCCCCCACCCCCCGCAGCTGCGCCGGTAAAAATCGTAAAGCAAGTTCAGACTGACATTGTGAACGGCGAACTCCGCACGCCGACCAAGATTCCGCAAAAAGTGCAGATGATCAAGGAAGACGAAGCTCCGCCGCCAGCGATGGCCTCGAGCGGCGTGGTTGGTGGTGTTCCGGGAGGCATTCCCGGCGGTCAGATGGGCGGAGTCATCGGCGGCATTATCAGTTCCACGCCGATGGCAGTACCCAAGGTCGCAACACCGCAACGCGTTCGAGTTTCGGCGGGCGTGACCTCGGGTCTGCTCGTCCGCAGGGTCAACCCGGTTTACCCTCCGCTGGCAAGGCAGGCTCGCATTCAGGGGCAAGTTGTCTTGAGAGCGCAGATCGGCAAGGATGGTTCCATCCAAAACCTGCAGTTGGTTAGCGGGCATCCCATGCTGGTGCAGAGTGCTCTCGAAGCGGTCAAACAGTGGAAGTACAAGCCCTATCTGCTGAACGGCGAACCAGTCGAAGTGGATACGGAAGTACTGGTCAACTTCACCCTGTCCGGAGGCTAGAGCCCCGGCAGGTGTGAAACAGCGAGTTTCACGTTGTAAGGTTGGAAAGTAACTGGAATGGCCCTCCCCCGCCCATCCGAAAACGGTGGCCGGGAGAGCCCTTTTAAGGGGCGCGGCCGCTGTGCCTTTCATCTCAGGTACGCGAACCGGGGTCTCACGGCGGACTTTTTGCCGTCGAAGCTTTGCCGGACGTACATATCTCGCATCAAAGTCTAAGAAGTTCCGAGGAGGGAAAAGCAACTCATGTTAGCTAACTTTGCCGTAGCAGCATTTCATCATGTTCCCCGGGTAGCCACCTGGATCGTGCAGGAAGGTGGCGCAGTGGGATGGGATCCGATTTCGCTATGGAAGCAGATGGGTATCATCGCGAAGATCGTGGTCATCATTCTCTTCATTATGTCGGGTTGGTCGATCGGCGTCATGATTGACCGCGCCATGGCATACAGCGCGGCCCGCAAGCAGTCTCGCGCCTTCGCTCCGGCGGTTGCCGGAGCCCTGCGCGACGGCCGCATTGACGAGGCTATTAAGGTCGCCGAGCGCAATAAAAAGAGCCATCTGGCCAAGGTGGTTACCGCAGGCCTTATGGAATTCAAGGCCCACCAGGATAGCCCCGGCGCCATCCCCGGCGAGACCATCGAAGCTTCCAAGCGCGCTCTCGAGCGCACGGAAGCCATCGTCCACGCCGAACTGAAGCGCGGTTTGGGAGGCTTGGCTACCATCGGTTCGACGGCCCCTTTCGTGGGTTTGTTTGGAACGGTGATGGGCATTCTGAACGCCTTCAAAGGCATTTCCGAACAGAAGGCAACCGGTCTGGGCGCGGTCGCAGGCGGCATTTCGGAAGCTCTGGTGACCACAGCTTTTGGGCTACTCGTGGCCATCCCTGCCGTCATGATGTTCAACTACCTCACCGGACGCGTAGAAGCGTTCGATGTGGAGATGGACAACTCGTCGAGCGAACTGATCGACTACTTCCTGAAACGGCGCGAAGTTCGCCGGTCGTAGCATCTCGGAGTGGCATCGCGGAGTTGTCCGCTATGAGTTGCTGTCCGGCGCTGGGAGCGTTCCCAGCGCCGGCCTTCCCAACTTTCCGAGCCGCAGCTGTTTTACCGGAGAAATTATGTCATTAGCCAAACGAAATGAAGGGGCCAACGTCAACTCGGACATCAACGTTACGCCGATGGTGGACGTGATGCTGGTGCTGCTGATCATCTTCATGGTGATCACGCCCATGCTGCAAAAGGGCATCAGCGTGGATATGGCCAAAGTAAACAATCCGACTCCGATGCAAGATGCGGACAAAGAAGACGCGTTGCTGGTTTCGGTCATGCGAAACGGCGATGTATTTTTCGGTTCCGACAAGATCCCAGTCGACAGTTTGACCAGCAAGGTGAAGGATCGCCTGACCAATCGCACCAACAAAGAGGTCTACCTCAAGGCAGATGCCCGCACCCACTTTGGCAATGTGGTCCAGGTGGTGGACGCGGTACGCGCCGCCGGCGTGGACGATCTGGGCCTGCTCACCGAGCAGAGGAAAAGCACTCCAAACGCTCCGCCAGTTTCTCCGACGGGCGGGCAATAGAGGAGAACGAATATGAGTATGGCAGTTGGAACCGGCGGAGGCCAAAGCGCGAACATTAACGTCACTCCGCTCATTGACGTGCTGCTGGTGCTGCTCATCATTTTCATGGTGATCACGCCTTTGACGCCGAAGGGTCTGGACGCGCTTGTCCCTCAGCCGCCTCCGCCCAATGCACCCAAGAACAATACGCCCGACCGCACCATCGTGGTGCAGTTGATCGATCGCGGCGCCGGTCAAGATCCCGGCCTGAAGATCAACCAGGAAGATGCCACCTGGGATAACCTGCAGGGGCGTCTGGCCGACATCTATAAAACCCGCGCCGAGAAAGTCATGTTCGTCAAGGGCGATGACGCCATCCCCTTCGCCGACGTGGCCAACGTGATTGACATCGCGCATGCTGCGGGAGTAGACAAGGTTGGTCTGATTACCGCCAAGATTGAAGCGGGCCAGTAAACAGACGCGGCGTTGAAGTTCAGAGTTAAGCCTTAAGGAAAGCAGTGCCCGGACGGTCGTGCAGCACATTCCGCCCGCGGCGGAGAGTCATTTCCCTGCCGCCTTCGGCCACGACTTGTCAACCCGCTGTCTCTGGGCCTAGGATGCTGTGGCAAGGGAGACTTATACCGCAATGAATAAACACTTTCGACTGCTGACGCTGGTGGCCGCTGCGCTGGTGCTTTTTTCTTCCGCGGGTTGCAGCAAGCTGCGGGCTCGAGACCAGCTCAACAAAGGCGTGACTGCTTACAAGAACGCCAAGTATGAAGAGGCCATCGACCATTTCCAGCAGAGCGTCGCTTTGGACCCAACGCTCATTAACGCCAAGATGTACTTGGCCACCGCTTTCGCCCAGCAATACATCCCTGGAGTCGAAGATCCCGATAACATGAAAATGGCCAACCAGGCCATTGAGCAATACAAGCGCGTGCTCGACATGAATGCGGCGCGCGATCAGAAAGTAAACTCCGCCAAGGGAATCGCCTACCTGTACTTGAACATGAAGAAGTTCGACGACGCCAAGAAGTACTACCGCATGGCCGCCGACATCGATCCTAACGATCCCGAGCCTTACTACTCGGTGGGCGTCATCGACTGGACGGCCTGCTACCAGCCGCGCATGGAAGAGCGCGCCAAACTGGGCCTTAAGCCAGACGAGAACCTGAGTCCCAAGAATAAAGACCAGAAAAAGGTCTGCACGGAATTGAAAGAGAAGAACGGACCCTCCATTCAGGAAGGTATCGAGAATCTGAATAAAGCCATCTCGCTCCGTCCCGATTACGACGACGCCATGGCCTACCTGAACCTTATGTACCGCGAGAAGGCTGACGTGGAATGCGACGACCTTGCTGCCCGCCAGGAAGACTTGAAGACTGCCGACCATTGGGTGGATCAGACACTGATCACAAAGAAAGCCAAAGCCGAGAAGCAGCCCGGCACGCAGGGCATCACCATGGATCAGCCAAAGTAGCACGAGTGCCAAAGAATCGAGCCGCAATAGCGGCGACAGAATGGAGCCCACGGCGTAAGCCGTGGGTTTTATCTTTCTGGGCGCATGGCCCGACCAATTACGCGGAATTCCAGATGATATTATTTAAGAACAGCCAGCAAATACTGGCTTTCGTATGATGGGTGCGGCATCGTTGGCAACCACACCGCGTAGCGACGCCCCCGCCGCCGGCAAACGGTGGGTGGGATTAGTTTCCGTCATCGTCCCCGTCTACAACGAGATCGCGCATGTGGACGAACTTCTGCGGGCCATCCATGCCTCGCCCGTAAAGAAGGAAATCATAATTGTCGACGACGGTTCCACCGACGGCACGCGCGAGAAACTTCAGGCCATGCCTCTCGCCAGCGACGTCACAGTAGTCTTCCACGAGAAAAACTGCGGCAAAGGCGCAGCCATCCGCACGGCGCTCCGCTACGCCCATGGGGAATATATTTTGATTCAAGACTCCGACCTGGAATATGACCCGCAGGACTATCCCGCACTGCTGCGTCCACTCCAAGAGCGCGAAGCTAACGTAGTCTACGGAGTGCGGCCAGACCGTCCCGAACGCGGCCTCCGATTCTTCCTGGGAGCAAAGCTTCTGACCCATCTCACCAATCTGCTCTATGGAGTGGGCATCCACGACGAGGCTACCTGTTACAAAGTCTTCCGCCGATCTCTGATCTCGCAAATCAGTTTGGAATGCCGGTGTTTTGAGTTCTGCCCGGAAGTGACGGCAAAACTTTGCCGCATGGGCGAGAAAATCGCGGAGGTGCCCGTCGCCTACACGCCACGCTCGGCTGGCGAAGGCAAGAAGATTCGCCACGCCGATGGCTGGCTCGCCATCTGGACCCTGCTCCGCTACCGCTTCGCCCGCCGCTCGCGCTGGGAGAAATCAGCAGCAGCAGCCGCTCCGTTTGCAGTAAGTTTTTCTCGCGTACCCCCGGAGTGACGAAATACTCGATAGGAAACCGCTGATGCGATTCATAGACCGCGAAGAAGTCGCTCGTCGGCTCACTTATGAGATGTGCATTCCAATCGTGCGTGAGGCGATGATCGCATTCTCGCGCGGCGAAACCAGGCAACTTCTGCGCTCGATCATCCCGCTCGCCGAGGGCCGTATGTTCGGCGTCATGCCCGGTGCGATGGGAGCGCATGCGCCATTCGGAGCAAAGTTGATCAGTGTCTTTCCGGAAAACTTTGCCCGAGGAGTACAGTCGCATCAGGGCCTCGTGATTCTCTTCGATCCCGAGACAGGCGCACCTGTTTGCGTCCTCCATGCGGGTGAGATTACAGCCATTCGCACTGCTGCGGCCAGCGCGGTCGCGACCGACGCGTTGGCGCGCGCGGACGCTCGCCACTTGGCGATCCTGGGCTATGGCGAACAGGCCGCAACTCATGCCCGGGCCATCAGCAAAGTGCGCGAACTGAAATCCATCGCGATCTGGGGACGTTCGCCCGATCGCTGCCGCGAATTTGCCGACCGGATGCAAAAAGAACTTGCCGTGCGTGTATCGAGCGCAGGAACCGCGGAAGAGGCCGTCGCCGACGCCGACATCGTCTGCACCGTAACCTCGGCGGCCGAGCCAATCTTAAAAGGCGCCTGGGTGCGGCCGGGCACACACTTGAATCTCGTTGGCTCAAGCCATGCAGGGCCAGTGGAGGTGGACAACGATTTGGTCGTGCGATCGCGCTTCATTGCTGACAGCCGCCAGGGAGTCCTGGCGCAAGGCGCAGAGTTTCTTCGAGCCAAGACCGCGGGTTTAGTCGGGGACGACCATATCGTCGCTGAGATCGGCCAGGTTTTGGCGGGCGAAATCGCCGGCCGCCGCTCGGTAGAGGAGATCACAGCTTACAAGTCACTCGGACATATCGTTCAGGACCTGGCAACCGCATGGGCGCTCTATTCTCAGCCCGGAAACCGGCTCTGAGAAGAGGAAAGCAATTCTCGAGCTGGGTCACGGACGTGGCCGGGTTTCCTGTAGAATCTGGGGTTCGCGGCACGATGCCGACGTTCTCGAGAATGTTCAAGAAAATTCTCATAGCCAATCGAGGCGAGATTGCGGTGCGCGTGCTTCGCGCGTGCCACGAAATGGGGATTGCGGCAGCGGTTGTTTATTCGGACGTTGACCGCGTTGCGCTTCACGTGCGTAAAGCCGATGAAGCCTATCCCATCGGTGCGGCTTCCGCCTCCGAGTCGTATCTCAACATCGGCAAGATTCTCGACGTAGCGGCGCGATCTGGCGCCGACGCCATCCACCCCGGTTATGGATTCCTCTCCGAGAACGCGAAGTTCGCCCAAGCCTGCGCCGATTCGGGAGTGAAATTCATCGGCCCCACCGCCGCGGCCATGGAAGCCATGGGATCAAAGACCCGAGCCCGCCAGGTCGTGGAGAAAGCCGGCGTTCCCCTCGTGCCGGGTACATCACGCGGAGTGGGTTCATTCGATGAGGCGGAGCAGGTGGCCGCGAGAATCGGATATCCCGTAATGTTGAAAGCGGCTGCGGGCGGCGGCGGCAAAGGCATGCGGCTGGTACATTCTTCCGAGCAACTCAAGTCCGCGCTGGAGGTAGCCCGGAGCGAGGCGGAACGCTCTTTCGGCGACAGCGAAGTTTACATCGAAAAAGCGATCGTTAATCCGCGGCACATCGAGATGCAGGTGCTCGCCGACGAGCACGGCAACACAGTCTACCTCGGCGAACGCGAATGTTCGCTGCAGCGTCGCCATCAGAAAGTGCTGGAAGAAGCCCCCTCGCCGATCGTCGACGACGCCATGCGGCGCAGGATGGGCGAGGTTGCGGTCCGCGTCGCGCAGGCTGCAAACTACACCAACGCCGGAACGGTCGAGTTCCTGGTTGATGAAAAGAGGAACTTTTATTTTCTGGAAATGAACACGCGTTTGCAAGTGGAACATCCCGTGACGGAACTGATCACCGGCCTCGACCTGGTCCATTTGCAGATTCGCATTGCGTCGGGCGAAAAGCTGCCGTTTACACAAGAAGGGGTTCGGCTTCGCGGTCATGCCATCGAATGCCGCATCTATGCGGAAGATCCCGACAACAACTATTTTCCCAGCCCCGGCAAGATCACCCTGTTGCAGGAACCTTCCGGTCCGGGAATCCGCACCGACAGCGGCATGTACGAAGGCTGGGACGTGCCCATTAATTATGACCCGCTGCTTGCCAAACTGATCGGCTACGGCGCCGACCGGGACCAGGCCATCTCGCGACTGACGCGAGCTCTTGGCGAATATTTTGTGGGCGGGATCAAGACCAACATTTCGTTGTTCCGGCGCATCTTGCGCGACGCGCATTTTCGCGCCGCCGAGCTCGATACCGGATTCCTCGACCGCATGTTGAAGCGAACTGAGGACAACCCGGTCGATGCAAACGCAGCAGAAGTGGCAGCGATTGCCGCAGGCATCCTTGCTGCGGGCTCGACGGGGGAACGCACAGGCAACGGCGTGGCGGACAGCGGCTCGCGTGCGGTGGAGAAAGTTTCGAGCTGGAAAGCTGCGGGACGTCGCGAAGCCCTGCGCTGATCCAAATGACTGGCCACTGATCACTGATCACCGACCACTGGCCGCTGGTTCTTATGCTCTACGAAATAACCATCGACGGCAAGAATCACCGGCTCGATCTCAACCGCGCTGACAGACGCTGGTCCTGCCGCCTCGACGGCCGGGAGCTGGAGGTAGATGCGATTCTGGTCCGCCCGGACGTACTCTCGTTGCGCATCGGAAATATGGCGTATGAAATTAAATCCGAGCGCGTGGGGGACGATTTGCATTTGTGGGTGGGATGCACGCGCTTTGCCGTTGAAGTTCGCGATCCCCGCTCTCTGCGGGGCCGCGCGCGGGCCGGGGACGATCACGGCCCCAGGAAGATTACCGCCTCCATGCCCGGCAAGGTCGTGCGCCTGTTAGTCCGGGAAGGCGACGAGGTGGAACCTGGCGCCGGCGTTGCCGTGGTCGAGGCCATGAAAATGCAGAATGAAATCAAATCGCCTAAGAAGGGTACGATCCGGAAGATCCCAGTCAGCGAAGGTGCGGCAGTAAACGCGGGCGATGTGCTCGCGATTGTGGAGTAATTCCTTCGACACGCACCAACACGTGAAAAAACGAAACTGCCCTACTTCGTAAGCCCGTTACTATCCAACACCTTCTTGGCATAGTAGTTCTCCACCGTGGCGGAGTCACGCAACACCTCGTAGTAAGCGGCCTTCAGCAGCTGTTCGCGCCGGTCGTGAAGCTGCGAGCGGATGGCTTGCTGCACGCGTGGGTCGGACAAATCGCGCTGACCCGCGGGCTCTTTCGACACAAGTTTCACGATGCGGAACCCCATCACCTGCTTGGTCGCGGGGTTGGCTAGAGTGACGATGGGGCTATACTGCCCGGGCTTCAACTTGGTCACCGTGTCGCGTGTGCCGGGGTCGGTATTGCGCAGAGAGGACTCGGGAAGCGTCCCAAGATCCCCGCCGTTGCCGGCTGTCTCCGGGTCCTCCGAATAATTCATGGCCAGCGTCGCGAAGTCGTCGCCGCTGTCCAGCCGGTTGGCAATCATCTGTATCTTCTTGCGAGCGTCGGGCTCGTTCTGTGCCTTGTTGTTCTGATTGTGTACTTGCGGGTTGGGCGCGGGCGTCACGAAGATCTGCGCCAGATGGTATTGCGGTTCGATCAAATTGAATTCGGATTTGTGCGCCGCGAAGTAGTCGTTAATGTCCTGGTCGGTCACCGTGATCTTGGAAGAGACTTCCTTGTTCATCACTTTGTCCACGGTGATGGAGCGGCGGATGTCGCGCTTGAAATCTTCCAGAGTGATCTTTTTTTCCAGCAGCCTCTTGTCGAACTCCTGCTGCGTATAGGGGGACTTAATCTCATTGAGCTTGCGGTCGACTTCGTCTTCCGTGGCCAGCAGGCCGAGCTTTTCGGCGCGGCGCATCACCATTTCGTCGTCAATGAGCTGGCGCAGAATGTTCAGGCGGAGAATGGTGGCTTGTTCGCCGGTGGGCGCCTGCTGGGCGCTGGCCACCTGGTTGTCGTAATATTTGTCGACGTCGGAACGGAAGATCTTGCGGCCATCGACCGTGGCCATCACGTCGCCGCTAACTTGCGGTTTACAGCCCAGCAGTCCCGCCAACAGGACGGCCGCAGCCAGCAGTGCCGCAAGCCGGGCAAATTCTGCGTTTCTTTTCAAACCAGTTTCTCCCTCACGCCGATGGTTTGCGCAGCACCTGAAATGTGCGACAGCTTCTACCACCATCCCCGATTTACCGCGATCACTTGGAAGCCGCTGCCGGGGCGGGGATAGCCGCGTGCTCAGGCACAGGCAGGTTGGCATCCTTCAAGGCACGATCCAGCGCAGCCCGCACTTGGCTGATAGGCACGGCACCGTCGATCTTTTCTCCGTTGATGAACATCGTGGGCGTAGCTTCCACTTCGATTCCTTCCGCCTCTTTCATGGATGCCTTCACGGCACTCTCGTCTTGCGCCTTAATGCACGCTTGCAGCTTCACCACATCAAGATTGTGCTTCTGGCCTTGCAGCATGGTGAGCCGGTCGAGCGCTTCCAGCCGCGCTCCAGGCGTCTTTTCGTTGTTCACCTCGTGCTGGTTGGCATGAATATAATCCGCGAAATCCCAGTAAGCATCGCCATTCTGTGCCGACAGGCAATTGGCGTCCACTGCGGCATGTGTTGCCCAAGGATGAATTTCCGTCAGCGGGTAGTCCTTGTAAATGAAAGTGACCCGGTCGCCATATTCCTTGAGAATTTCAGGAAACAGGGTCTGGTGCATGCGCGAGCAGAACGGGCATTCGAAATCATCGAAATTAACCAGCACTACCTTGGATGCCTTCGCCCCTCGCGTGGGCCGCCCGCCGACATCGATTTTGTTCATCGTCTCCGCAAACGGGTCCTTCGTCAAGTCAAACTTGGTTAGCCGCGTCATGGAAGAACGGTCTTTGGATACCAGGAAAATGAGGTCCTGCTTCTTTTCCCCGCTATCCACCGTCACAACAACCGAGTCGTAGTTGGGGAAGTCCGTGCTGGGCGACGGCGCTCCTACCGTAACCTGTATTTCCGGAGGCATCTTGTAGTGGAAACGGACCTGGCGCTCGATCTTCCTGGTTAAATCGGGCGAAGCAGACTGAGCAATACAGCCCAAACAGACCACCAGCAGCAGCAGGAAAGATCGTCGAATTAGAGTCACCAAGAAACGCCTCAACATCACAGGTTGAACGTTGATTATCTCATAGCCAGGGGTAAGGACGCCGGGCGTGCATGGTTCAGGAATTGTCCGAAGAATGGAAGAATTCTGCGGGGTGAGAACCTCCTGCCCTTCTCGCCAGGGTTTCTTTAACTGGTCCGGCGGAATAATTCCTCGGGCGTCAGCAAGGCGTTCATCGAGCCGGAACGGAAACCTTCCAGATCGAGAGTCACGAACTTGAAGCCCAGCGATTTAAATATGCCGGTGAACTCCGCCGCCATAGCCGGATCGAGCGCCCGCTGTAACTCTTCGCGAGCGATCTCAATGCGGACGATCTCCCCGTGGTGCCGCACCCTGAACTGCCGGAAGCCCAACGTCCGCAGAGCATCTTCGCCTTTTTCAACGACGTCGAGCGCCTCTCGCGTAACCGGACGGCCATACTCGATGCGGGACGACAGGCACGCGGACGCGGGCTTGTCCCAGATGCGCAAGCCAGCAGCCCGCGCGAGGGCACGTACTTCCTCCTTAGTAAGGCCCGCATCGAGCAGGGGTGCTGCGATGTGGTGTGAAGTCGCCGCCCTTTGGCCCGGGCGAAAGTCATTCTGGTCATCCAGATTGACGCCGTAAGCGATAGCATCGAAGCCACGCTTCGCGCGAAGCTCTTCCATCAGGGTGAAGAGTTCGTCTTTGCAGAAGAAGCAGCGCTGTGCGTCGTTGCGTACATACTCTGGGCGATCGAGTTCCGAGGTCGCAATCACCTCAAATGGAATCGCCTTCTCCAGGGCAAATGCAATCGCGTCGGCGAGCTGAGTTCGCGCCAGGCTCGGGGAGTCAGCGATGACCGCCAGCATTTGATCTCCCAACGCTTGATGGGCGGCCCAGGCCAGGTAGGCGGAATCGACACCGCCGGAATAGGCGACGAGAAGACGACCCAAAGAGCGCAGGCGGGACTGCAGCGATACGCTTTTTGCGCCGATGTTCATTCCTGCGGCTGACACAAAACCATGTTAGCAGGCTCAAGGGTGAGCCGGCGACAGCGTCAAACATCAGGATTAACCTTAGAATGGACGCTATGCAGCCTCCTAAGGGAAAACAAGAGCTCCGTGATTACCTGGAGACATCTGGCAACATGGAGGACGACCCCCTGCTGGCCCTGCGAGGCTCTGGCAGAGAACTCTGGGCCGATGAGCACGCCGACGAGTATGTGGGCAGGCTCCGCGAGGGCTGGGAATGAGTTACTGGCCACTCACCGATGGCCCCTAACCACTGACCACTGACCTCAGTACAGCCGCTCCTGCGGCCGCATACTGCCGAAGCCGCCGATGTTGGCCAGGGTAAACGTAAAGCGGAACAGGTTTTCGGTCCGCACATTCGCAACCGTGTAGCTGCGGTATTCCATGGCCACCCCGCAGCAATCCCAGTTGTAAGTGGTCTGTGCGCTGACGAACTGCAACGAACCGTTATCCGCATCAAAGCCGACACTGCCGGCGGCGCTGAAGCCGCGCTTGACGGGGCGGCCGTAGCCCAGGGCCGCTCGAAATTGATTGAAGTGGGCGGGCTCGGCCGTACCGGACGAGAAGGTTGCAGCTTGTACGGGTATCTGCAAGATCGCGTCGCCACCTCCAACGGTGACCTGCCCGAAGTGGTAGTTAGCCAGCAACGTGCTGGCGTTGACGCGATTATTTTGGAAATCATAATCCAGATCCCACTCTGCGTCCGTGCGTGCGCTGGTCTCCACCCGCAGTCGCGAAACAATCGGTGAAAGATGGCGCGGCTGCGTGAGAAACGCAATCCCGGTGAGGTCAGCGGTAGAGGTAAACACGTTGCGTTGGCCGGAAGTCAGAGCCCCGCCGAACGTGGGATCAAGAAAGTATTTCTGCGCCAGCTCCCAGGTCACAACTTCTCGCACTTGCGGCCCGGCCGGGCACGCGGCATTTGCCAGCATTTTGGAGGTGGGATGCTGCCAGGGGATGATCGATTCCGGCGCAGGGCCGCCTACCGTGAGAGCTTTCATAATGACGTCGCAATCTTCCGGCTTCTCCGATGTGCGCTTGGCGTACAGGCGCGTCACAAAGCCATACTCAACCTCATGGGTATCGGTAAGGATGTCGCGCTCATCGAACTTCAGAACATTCGCAAAGTTGTTCACCCCAGTCACGAAGCGGTATACCGCGCGCGGTTCAATGACGTGCTTCCACTTTCGCCCCAGGAATTCTTTATCGAAGACGCGTTCCAGTGCGGGTGGCCGCAGTTCCACTGCCGTCTCCAGAGCTTGGCGGTTAATCGCATCGTTGACCGCCTGCCCGGGATTTTCTCCTTTTTCTCCAACCAGCCGCTCCGTGTAATAGGTTTCATGCAATGTCAGCGCGGGACGCAGAGACCATCCGTGAAACAACAATGGCAATGAAATCTCCGGGTTCAGGTCGAATCGCCCGAGCAGATTACCCGTCCGAAAAGGTGGCGTGCAAAACTGAAAGATTGAGCCCGAACATTGCGCGGGCTCGCTGCGCGACAAGCCGGCCCCCGACGCGTCAAACGACCAGTAGAGTGGCGTGCGCCCCAACCGTTGGTCCACGCTGGAGGAATCAAGGCTGGGGGCATGTGAAATCGTAATCACTTGCCCCGGTGTGGTGCTCAGGAAGTTTTGGTAGCGCTCCAGAAATCCATTTACATTGAAGCCGTCGGCGGATTTCGAGAGAAAGGCCTGGGATTTCACTTCTGAATACACCGCTTGGCTGAAAACTTCGTTGAAAGCCAGCCGGAAGAGAAACGAACTCAGGTAGTCGATGTTGGCCACGCCACGAAAACCATCAATGTTTCCGGCTGAGTTCAGACGTACATTCTCCCCGCCTTCTTTGAGTGGAGGTGAGCCGATGCCCCGGTCAATCACACCGAAATAGTTCAGGTCTACATAGGAGGTTTCGCTGGGCCGGGCCCGAAACTCTCCTCTCTGCGACCAACCTCGCAGAGAATAGTACTCGGCGCCCAGCGTGGCATCCATCATGCGATTGATGGCCCAGTAGTAAGCGTCACCCAGCATGTTGCCCTTGGTCGAAGACCGGGCCTACGGAGGGCATTAGAAATCCAGACTGCCTCGATTCCTTCTGAACGGGGTGGGTGGCGAACGGAAAATAGAGCACGGGAATGCCATGCAGCAGAAAATTGCTGCGGTAGATTTTGGCATTGCCGCCCACGTCCACGCTCACCTTGCGCGCATCGAATTCCCACTTGGGATGGGGCAACTCGCAGGTCGTTATGGTGCCGTCGTAGACCAGGTACTGATCCGGACTGGTTTTGTCTACAATCCTGCCGGTAAACGCGAAAGGAGCGGTGGAGGTCAAGATCACCGGTTGCCGCGAAAGCGCAGCCCGGTCGTCCCGGTCACATCATAGAAGCTTCCCGTTTCTAGTTCCAGTTGTAATTGCCATGAGAGGCGCGCATGTGGTCGTCATTCGGACCGCCGTCGAGCGCGAAGTGTCCGGTCGCCATCACTTCCTTGGTGTCAGAGTTGTAGGTCGCTTCATCGGCCCGCACCACATAGTTGTCGTAGTAGATTTCAACCGCCCCGTGCAGCTTGTAAACGGAACCCTGTCTCTTTCCTGCTGAATGGCGCAGACGGTGCGTACATCGCCGTTTTCCTTCTGCGCCGCAGCCGCCAGGGCGCAGGGTGTTGCCGGAGTGGTCGTTGATTGAGTGGACGATGATTGAGCCGGCGTTGATTGAGCCGGCGTTGATTGAGTGGACAATGCGTTTTCTGCGCGCCAGAGCCCGTTGTGGCGAAATTCACAGGCGGCAACTGGCTGGTAACTAATGGCGGGACGAGAAGCAGGTGACAAAGGCCCGCTGCCGTGATAAGGAATCTGTTGCGAAGAGTCATCGGAACAAGATCATCTGAAAAAGATCATCGGGACCAGATCGTTGGAACCAGATTGTCGGAGCAGCTATCCGTCGCGCTGGTAAGCGGCGCTCGGACGCTTCCACCGGCAGCAGTCGTGTGAACTTAGCACGGCTGAGCCTTGGGAGGCAAAGCCGCCCGAAGTCTTGGATTCCGACGGCGTCTTTCCGGTTATCCGGCTGGCTCTACGTCCTAATATTCTCGTAAGACTGTGATTCATGTCTTGTCCGCTTTGTGGTGACATTTGCCGCTGCTCTTCCGACGCGCCCTCCGCCGCTTCGCCGCGATGGTTAGCCGACGCCACGCCGCTCCCAGTCGCGGCCACGCGGGCTGCAGAACCGGAACGCTGGCGGCGGAGACTCTAGGCCGGCATCCGGTGGCACAAGACTCTTCGCCTGATGACGGCAACCAGCCCACCCCTGAAGATTCCACTCTCTGGCGGCAGGAAGTTGCTGCCCGGCTGAATCGTTATCAGGCCCGGCGCAAGCCGCGCCCGCCACGCTATCCGTCGCTAGGCCTGCGCTTTGAGGACGCGACTCATAATCGCAGCGAAAGCGACGTTGCTGACGCGTCCCCGACTTCTCACCGGAGAATAACCACAGCTTCAAACCAAGCTCTGGCCTTGGATGGATTCGTCGAAAGCGAAGCTGATGCGATCGAAGTTACAGCGCCTACGCCTGTGGCTCCAGCCACGGCCCCGGTTACAGGCCCGACCACAGGCCCGACCACGGCGAAAGATCATCGAGTTCCCGCGCTCCTGGACGCCTCCGCCTGCTCCGCTCGACGAATTGGCCGAGCCGGTGATCAGCCCGTCCCCGCATCCTGGAAGCGCCGGATGTTGTTCCACCGCCGCCGGCTCTCGGCGGAATCACCATCGAGCCTGCCCAGCAACCCGAAGTGGAGAAGCGTCCAGGCATCGACATCCCGCTGCAGGGTGCGCCCCTGGGCCGACGCATTTTCTCCGCCGCCGTCGACGATGTGATCATCGCCGCCGCCTGCGCCCTGTTCGGCTTCATCTTCTGGAAGTTGACTGCGATCCGCCCACCGCAAGTCCAACTCCTGGGGTTAGCGGCCGGGCTCTTCGGTGTGTTCTGGGCGGCCTACCAATACCTGCTCGTAGTCTACTCGGGCACAACGCCCGGATTGCGCTTGGCAAGACTCGAACTGACGCGCTTCGATGGAAGTCCGGTCGGCCGCCGCCTCCGTCGCTGGCGCGTTCTCGCTTCATTTCTCTCCGCCGTTTCGCTCGGCATGGGATACGTCTGGGTCTTCCTCGACGAAGACTCGCTTTGCTGGCACGACCGCATCACGCACACATATCTCGCTGCGAGGAATTCCAAGGCAAAGATGCCCAACCCCGCAGCCCCGAACCAGTAGCTTCGCCCCGTTCCCCAGGGTCTGCCCCCCTATGCTATCTTCATTAGGTTTACCTTAATCAGCAGTCCCCGCATTCTTTGAAGCATGGCTACATCCGCTGAAGGTTCCAAACCCGCCATAAAGGTCTTCGTCGCCACCACGGTGATGTTGACCTTCATCTCCTTCTGGCGGGCCTCCGCCATCGTTCTCTCCGACCTTGCCTCCTCCGCTTACTACGCCGGCGGCGACGCCGAAAAAGTCATTGGCAAGAGCGCTCCCTGGTTCATTCTCGCGGTCATGCTGTTCAGCTATGCCGTGCGGGCGCTCTATATCGAATCCAGCAGCATGTTCGTTCGCGGCGGCGTCTACCGCGTGGTCAAGGAAGCCATGGGCGGAGGCCTGGCCAAATTTTCCGTCTCCGCGCTGCTTTTCGACTACGTGCTCACCGGCCCCATCAGCGCCGTCTCCGCGGGCCAATATCTGGCCGGCTTCATCAAAGACATGGGCGTGTACATGCACCGCCCGCTGCATTTTTCCGACGACCACTTCGCCGCCGGCCTGGCCATCATCGTTGTGCTCTTATTTCTGGTGGAAGAATACTCAGGGCATGCACGAGTCCAGCCAGAAAGCTCTGCAGATCATGGCCATCACCACGGTGATGGTAGTGATTCTGCTCATCTGGTGCACCATCACGGTTTTGCGCGCGCCCATCCAGTTGCCGCCCAACCCGCTGCACGCGGGCGTGGTCCCGCTGAACAAAGAATCGCTGGGCTGGCTCAACGGCATTCCACCTGGCTTCAGCCACATCACGTGGATCATTCTCTTCGTCGGCTTCGGGCACTCCGTGCTCGCCATGAGCGGCGAAGAAACGCTGGCCCAGGTCAATCGCGAGATCGAACATCCCAAGCTGAAGAACCTGGAAAAAACCGGGCTGGTGATTTTCATCTACAGCCTGCTGTTCACTTCGCTGGTCTCGTTCTTCGCGGTGATGATCATCCCCGACAAGGTTCGCCCCGATTATTTCGCCAACCTCATCGGCGGCATCGCCATGTATCTGGCCGGGCCGGAGAGCCTGAAGCTGCTCTTTCACGGCTTCGTGGTGCTGGTGGGCGTGCTGATTCTGGCGGGCGCGCAGAATACTTCCATCGTGGGCGCCAATGGCGTTCTGAATCGCGTGGCGGAAGACGGCGTGCTCACCAGTTGGTTCCAGAAGCCGCACAACCGTTACGGCACCAGCTATCGCATCATCAACCTGATCGTCGGCATGCAGTTGCTCACCATCGTCCTCAGCCTCGGCAACGTGTACGTGCTGGCCGCGCTCTACGCTTTCGGCGTGATCTGGAGCTTCGCCATGAAGTCCATCGCCGTGCTCGTGCTGCGCTTCACCGAGCCGGGAAACCGCGCATGGAAAGTGCCGGGCAACCTGCACATCGGCAAAACTGAAATTCCCGTGGGACTGATTCTCGATTTCCGCCGTATTGCTGATCACCGCGGTTGTGAATCTGTTTACCAAGTATCAAGCCACGATCGCGGGAGTAATTTTCAGCGCCGTATTCTTCACCATCTTCTACGCTCTCCGAGCGCCACGTCGCCAAAGAGCGCCACGGCAAACCGGAACAGCTCGACCAGTTCCGCGTTTACGGCAATCAGGAACTGGGCAGCGGCGCCATGGGCGTTCGGCCGGGAAACATTCTGGTCGCGGTTCGCGATCCCCGCAATCTCTACTACCTGCGCCAGGTGCTGGCCCACACCGACACCACGAAGCAGGACGTGGTCGTAATGAGCGCGCGCCTCTACCATCGCGAGCACAGCTTCAGCGGCAGCTCCGTCATGGAAGCCAGCCAGGTCTTCGACCACTACGAGCAGGAACTCTTTACCGCCGCCGTGGCCGTCGCCGAAAAAGAAGGCAAGCCGATTTCTCTCCTGGTGGTTCCGGCCACCGATGTGTTCGAAGCCATCATGGTGACCGCGCAGCGGCTGGATTCCTCCCGCGTGATCTGCGGCCTCTCGAACAAGCTCACCGCCGACGAGCAGGCCAAGCTCACCGGCGATGCCTGGGAGCGCATGCCCGAGCCCCGTCCCCGCGTACTGCCTGGAAGTCTGCGCTCCCGACGGACGGTCCGCGAATACGCCATCGGTCCGCACACCCCGCGCCTTCGCCCGCAGGATGTCGAACTCATGCACAAGCTCTGGCTCAACATCACCACCGATCCCAAGTTTGCCGGAGCGCACCACTACCACATCGTGGCCTTGGCTCTGGAAGAACTGCAGCGCGAGTTGAGCACGGAGCAGCGCGCCCAGCTTCTGCAAAAACTGCAAGAAGAAATCAACCGCTCAAAGCGACTAGTCCAAAAGCTAAGATCTGTACGTGTAGTCCGCGGAGAAGACCTTGCTTTCGGCAATCGACCTCCGAAGTACTCATCAATCACGCTCATAGCGCTCCAACGAACCCTCAACTCCCGATATCGAAACGGATACCCGCTGGAGATCAGCTTCCCGGCTTCCACCTTCTGGCTGCCCAGCAGCAATTCCTCGCCCATCTCTCCGAAAACCAGCTTCACAGCGAAAGCAGGCATAGGAAAAATCGCCGGACGCGACAACACGCCAGCCAACGTCGAAGCAAACTCCGCATTCCTCACCGGCTTCGGCGCGACCATGTTCACCGGTCCCTGAAGCAGATCATTCTTCAAAATGTGGTGAATCGCGCCCACCATGTCCCGCACATCAATCCAACTCATCCATTGCCGCCCGTCTCCGGTCCGGCCGCCCAGGCCCATCTTGAAGGGCAGCAGCATCGCTCCGAGCGCGCCACCCTTGGGGCTGAGCACGATTCCAGTCCGGATATGCGCGGTGCGAATGTCGGCTTGCACCGCAGGCGTGGCCGCCTCCTCCCACTCCTGGCAAACCTCAGCAAGAAATCCCGCGCCCGGCGCGCTGTCCTCTCGCAATAACTCATCCCCGCGATTGCCGTAGTAGCCGATCGCCGATCCGCAAACGAAAACCTTCGGCTTCTCCTCGGCCCGCGCCAGAGCGGACGCCAGATTCAACGTCCCGGCCACGCGGCTGTCTCGAATCTTCGCCTTCTTGGCCGCAGTCCATCGTCCGAAAATGCTTTCGCCCGCCAGATGAATCACAGCGTCAAATCCGGAGACCGCCTGCGGCGCAAGCGCCACCGCCGGATCCCACGCAATCTGCCCATCGCCCGCAGCCGTGCCGCGCACCAGCCGCACCACGGACCATCCACTAGTTCGAAGCGAAGGAAGAAGAGCAGCCCCAATCGGCCCCGACACCCCGCTAACAAGAATTCTGGAATTCATGACTCGCCGATTGCAACTCTAGCAGTTAGCGGAGCGGCCGAACAAACCGCAGAAAGATTTGAACCATCGAAGCGCCAGAAATAACTCATGTAGAGACGACCCCTCGGCCATCCAAGGAGCGAAGCGACGCCCACGCAGAATGCCCGGGTAGAGCGGGCGCCCTCGCCCGCTTCTCTACACGAGCACACGAGCCCGATGCCTCCGCACCCCTGCCCGCAGGCGTACTCGTGGGTCCCGCCCCATTTCTGACCTACGCGGTACTTCCCCCATCACTCGACCGCGTTACGCGAAATCACTTCGCGGTACCACTCCGCGCTGAGCTTCGGCGTGCGCAGCTTGGGTTTTGAAGTCAACGTAATGCAGGCCGAAACGTTTGCTGTAACCGTCTGCCCACTCGAAGTTGTCGAGCAGACTCCAAAGGAAGTAACCCTTGATGGGGTAACCCTCGGAGGCGGCGCGATGGAGGTGCGTGAGGTGATTGCGCAGATACATTACGCGGTCGGTATCTTCGACGCGTCCGCCAGCGGTTATTACGTCGTCGGCATGAGCAACCATTTTCGGTGATGTAAATAGCTTTTGGCTTCCAGATGTCGCCGACGTTGCGAACCGCCCAGTAGATCACTTCCGGCCCAATGTAGAGCCAGTCGGAGGCCATGCGAGGGAAGGAATCAGGGCGCTTCTCGACCACGTAGCCTGCGGGGGATGAGTCGGCGCGTACATAATCCGGCGTGTATACGTTGAGGCCGACGAAATCGAGCGGGCTGCCGATGGTTCTCATGTCGCCAGGTTCTACTTTGGGAGCGTTCGCGCCCTCGCGTTGAGATAGCCGTCGGTGTATTTGCCTTCCATGATGGCGGTGAGAAATGGAGCATTCCCCTCGCGAGTGGCGCGGTGCGCGGCCTCGATGTTCTCGCTGTTTTCGATGACGGGCACATAGACCGTGGCATTTTCCGCGAGACCGACCTGCGTTCCCGGCTTACCGTTGGCGCGAATGGCCAGTACCGCCATGCCGTGGCGCCAGCACGGCATGGTGGCGAATCTGATTTACTTGGCATCCGGCAACTTCATGACCGGGCGCGAATCTGCCTTCTTTGTAGCCGATGTCGGTGAAGCAGACGAACTCGTTCGTGGTAAAAAAGTGGCCGACGCGGTCGGAAAGTTGTTTGGAAATATAGGCTGCGTAATCGCCGAAAGCTTTCGAGGTGTCGCGTGACTGCCAGCCTCCGGGCAAAGCCTGCGGCAGATCCCAGTGGAAGAGTGTGATGTAGGGATCGATATTGTTCTTGAGCAGTTCGTCAACGACGCGATTGTAATAATCGAGGCCTTTCGGGTTTGGCTGGCCGGTGCCATCGGGGAAGACGCGCGACCAGGAAATCGAGAAGCGGTAACCTCCGCGCCCAGGTTCTTGAGCAACTTAATGTCTTCTTTGTAGAGGTGATAGGAATCATCGGCGACGTCGCCGGTTTCTCCATGAAAAGTCTTGCCGGGAGTGTGCGAAAAAGTATCCCAGACGGATGGCTTGCGCCCATCTTCGCTCACCGCGCCTTCGATCTGATAGGAAGCGGTGGCGCAGCCCCAGAGAAAGCTCGGACGGGAATTCAGCAAGCCCGCGCTTGGCCATTTCTGCCAATGCGATCCGCGGGAGAGAGAGCGCCGGCAAGAGCCGCCGCGGCGGTACCAGCCAAAGTCTTACCGAATCGACGACGGGTGAGATTGTTCATCGTCCAAGAAGAGTATCACCTGCGCAGACTCACAGTGACACTTATGTGAAGGCGGGTGGACCAGCTCTTAGGTCTGTCATTCCGAGTGCTGCGAAGGCGCGCGAGGAACCTGCTGTCCGACTGGAACCCTCAGCGCGTCCGCCCGCCAGCGCACGCTATAATCCTACATGGCGAGCTTGCGCCAACAGATCGCGACCACCGCTCTTACGCTCACCAAATTCCGCGAGCTGATGAAGCGGATCCAAGAAAATCGTCCGCAGGACGACCTGTCGATCGTCAAGAAGGCCTACGACTACTCCCTGAAGCATCATGAAGGCCAGACCCGCGCCTCGGGCGAACCTTACCTGGTGCATCCTTTAGAAGTGGCGCTGGTGCTGGCCGAGATGAAGATGGATTCCGGTCGCCATCGCCGCCGGCCTGCTCCACGATTCGATCGAAGATACCTCGGTGACCATCGTCGACATCCGCAAAGAATTTGGTGAGCAGGTCGCGCACATCGTCGAAGGCGTCACCAAGATCAGCAAGATTGATTTCGCCACGCGCGAGGAAGCGCAGGCTGAAAACCTGCGCAAGATGATGCTCGCCATGGTCGATGACATCCGCGTGGTGCTCATCAAACTCGCCGACCGACTGCACAACATGCGCACGCTCGAACACCTGGAGCCCGAACGCCAGCACAAGATCGCGCAAGAGACGCTCGAGATCTACGCGCCTATCGCGCACAGATTAGGAATGGGAAAGATTCGGGGCGAGCTTGAAGACCTTGGCTTCCGCTTCCTCGACCCCGCAAGCTACGAACAGGTTGAGAAATCGGTCAACGCGCGCCGCAAACAAGGCGAGGCTTTTCTCGCGAAGATGCAGGCGATCATCAACGACAAGCTGAAAGAGGCCGGCATCCAGGCCAGCGTGGAGAGCCGCATCAAGCGCCTGTTCTCGATCCACAAAAAGCTGCAGCGCCAGCGCATTTCCGTCGACCAGGTCTACGACTTGTTTGCCATGCGCATCATCACGCGCTCGCTACAAGATTGCTACGCAGTGCTTGGCATCATTCACAACATCTGGCGTCCGGTGCCGGGACGCATCAAGGATTTCATCGCCATGCCGCGGCCGAATTTTTATCAGTCGCTGCACACCTCGGTGATCACCGAAGACGGAACGCCATTTGAAATCCAGATTCGCACCGAAGAGATGCACAAGATGGCGGAGGAAGGAATCGCGGCGCACTGGAAATATAAAGACGGCCCCGTGTCGGCGCAGGATGAGCAGCGGCTCGCCTGGCTGCGGCAGGTGGTCGAATGGCAGCGCGACGTCAGCGATCCCAATGAATTTCTTACGGCGCTAAAAGTCGACCTCTATCCTGAGGAGGTTTATACCTTCACGCCCAAGGGAAAAGTTGTGGTGCTGCCGCGCGATGCTACGCCGATCGACTTCGCTTACACCATTCATACCGAGGTCGGCCATACCTGTGTGGGCGCGAAGGTGAACGGGCGCATGGTGCCGTTGCGTCACAAGCTGCATTCCGGAGACATTGTCGAGATCCTCACGCAGGCCGGGCACAAGCCCAGCCGCGACTGGCTCGGACTGGTCAAGTCGTCGCGCTCGCGTAACAAGATCAAGCACTGGCTCAATGTGCATCAGCGCGAGCGCTCGATTGAAATTGGGCGCAAGGTGATTGAGAAAGAAGCACGCAAGTATCGCATCGCTTTGAAGGAAATCAAAGATGAAGAGCTGCTGAAAGTCGCCACCGGTTACGGACTGGGCAAGGTCGACGACCTCATGTCGGGCATCGGCTACGGAAAATATTCCGCACGGCAGGTACTCGCCCGTCTGTTGCCCGCGGGCGCTACGCCTTCGATGGCGGGCGACATTGAAGCCGAAGGACTCTCAAACACGCCGGGCGCGATTGCCAGTGTGGTGCGGCGTGTTTTTGGCGATCACAACGCGATTATGGTCAAGGGCCAGGGAGATATGCTGGTCTACCGCGCGCGCTGCTGCAATCCGATTCGGGGAGAAAATATTGTCGGCTACATCACTCGCGGCAAGGGAGTGGCGGTGCACGCGGTGAACTGCCCGAACGTGACCAACCTGATGTACGAACCGGAACGCCGCATCGATGTGGAGTGGGGCCGCGACGAGAATACGCCGACAGCTTATCCGGTAAAGCTTACGGTTTATTGTGACGATCGTTTTGGTATGCTGAAAAGTATTACAAGTATAATAGGAGATGCTAAGAGTAATATACGGAACATCGGCGCGCGCACCGAAAATAGCCAGGCCAGCGTGGAGATCGTTCTCGACATCTCCGACCTTAAGCATCTTGAACTGATCATGGCTGGGCTGCGGAAGATTCCCGGGGTGCATGAAGTGCAGAGGCTGCAGAAGATCTGAAAGCAGTGGTCAGTGGCTGGTGGTCAGTGGCCAGTGGTCAGTGATCGGTGATCAGTGGTCAGTGAGAACCTTTTTTGCCGGTGCGATCGCTAAAGCTTAGGCTCGCAGCGAGTGCGCCTCCGATGCAGGACTGGAAGGCCTGCTCCGTTTCATCGGTCTTTCCAGCATTTCTTGCGGCGCAGCGGCATGACCGGAAACCGTACGCTTCCCAGGCACTCACTGAGATATCTCTCCGGTAGGCAATATAAGAAGAATCTCAGCCCCCACCCCACCTCCTTGGCACTCACCGTGCAAATGTTGCCTGTGCAGCTATGACATCCTTGCCCATGCCGGCATGCTTTTCGGCCGCCTCCCATCCGCTGGCGGCGGCTGGCCCGGAGACTTTGCGGGGTGAGAGTGAACAGTTTTTGCTGCAGGCGTTTCACTCCTTTGCCGAAGCTGCGGATTCGCTCGAACGCTCCTATGGCATGCTTGGCTCCGAAGTAGCGCGACTGCGCGGCGAACTGGAACAGAGCAATGCCGGGCTGAAGCGCAGTCTCGAAGAGAACCGGCGGATGCGCGGTCATTTGGATCGCATTTTGGACGGCCTTCCTTGCGGTGTGCTGGTCGCGAAATCCGATGGCACGATTTCTCTGATCAATCCCGAAGGCCGGCGCCTGCTGGGTTCGGCTCAGAGACAGAGACAGAGACAGAGACAGAGACAGAGACAGAGACAGAGACAGAGACAGAGACAAAGACAGTTGACTCTTTCGGACAACTCTCGTCGGTGCCGGGCGAGTTGCTCGATCTGTTGCAGCGTGCCCGCTCGGAACCTGGAGAGCAGGAGCGGTTATTTGCGGAGGGATGCGGAGACGAGCGCTGGCTTGCGGTGCGTCACGCAGCGGTCGCCGATGCCGGGTTGGACACCGGCGAAAATGGCGATGCTGCGTCCGACGCCGCGGACAGTGTGTCGATCTTCATCCTGCGCGACGTGAGCGATGCCAAACGGCTGGTCGAGGAGCGGGAGAAGCTGCGCCGCGAGCAGGCGCTGGCAGAGATGTCGGCAATCCTGGCGCATGAAATCCGCAATCCGCTGGGCAGTCTGGAGTTGTTTGCCGGCTTGCTGGCCGGCGCGGGGCTCTCCGCAGAGTGCCACCAGTGGGTCGAGCAGGTGCAGACCGGTCTGCGCACGCTGGCGGCGACTGTCAATAATGTTTTGCACTTTCATAGCTTGCCAGCCCCGGAGCGGGCACCCACGGACCTTGGCCAGTTGCTCGACTGGGCGGCCGGGTTCCTGGTGCCGATGGCGCGGCAGGCGCGCGTCGAGTTATGCCTGCGCAACCGCCTGCAAGGAGTGTGGTTCGCCGCCGACCGCCACCGACTGGAACAGGTGCTGCTGAATCTGGTGCTGAATGCGCTGCGGGCCATGCCGGGCGGAGGCTGGGTGGAGATTTCCGGGCACCGGATTCACGACGGGGACGTAGTGGCCGCGGCGATTTCTGTGAGCGACACAGGGCCAGGCGTCATGGTTGGAAACGGGGCGAAAATATTTGAGCCGGGATTCAGCACCCACGCGGGCAGTCCGGGACTGGGGCTCGCGGTATGCCGCAAGATCGTTGGCCAGCACGGGGGATCGCTTGAAACGGCGAATCGCGCGGGGGCGGGAGCAAGTTTCACGCTGACGCTTCCTCTGGAAGAAAAACTGAGATGGCAAAGCTTGGGAGCAGCTGAGTCTGATAAGGAAGCGAGCCAGGCGCGCGATTAATGTGTCGCAAAGAGCGCGACACATCGCGCGGCTCGCCCAGATCCTTCACTGCGCGAAGAACGCTTGTTCAGGATGACAACAATCGACGAGGTAGCGAGATGAACCGAGTTTTGGTGGTCGACGACGAAGCCGGCATGCGGGCGGCGCTGGAAGCGCATTTCTTGCGGCGCGACTGGCGCGTGGACACGGCTGCGAATGCCGGCGAGGCCATGGAGAAATTTCGCCGGGGGCAGCATCCGCTGGTGGTGACCGACATTCGCCTGCCCGGCGCAGACGGCTTCACGGTGATGCGCGAAGCGCGCGCGCTGGCGCCACATACGGCGGTGATCTTACTCACTGCGTTTGCGAGTGTTCCCGATGCGGTAACTGCCATGAAGGGCGGCGCCTGCGACTACCTGCCTAACGCGCCCGAGGACACCCCATTTTTCCGTTGCATGCGTTCCGAGATGAAGGAATTGCTCGCCCGCGCCGTCGCCGATCTGCCGGAAAAAGAGCAGCAGGTTTTGGCTCTTTACTATTTTGAAGAACTCACCATGAAGGAAGTTGGCGCTGTACTCGGGATCGGAGAGTCCCGCGTGTCGCAGATTCATTCTCTGGCCGTGGTTCGGGTACGGGCTCGTCTGGAGGAATTAATGAGCGTGACTAAGCCGGCCGGCCGCGCGGCACAAGCCGGCGCACTCTGATCTACAGACCGGAGCGCACAGATCGGGGTCAAAGGTTGGGAGGGATCGAACCTGAATGAAAAATGAACTGAACCAGGACGTCGACGCCGAGGACCGAACCGCAGCCCACTCGGGCGGAGGCGTCACATCCAAGCTCGCGAAAGAACCCAAAGTTGAGCCCTGGGATGTGCGCCGTGTGGGACAGATTGGAGGAGAGCAACTGAAAGCCATTACTCAGCTTCATGAAGGATTTGCCGGCAGCCTGACGCACGCCCTTGGAGCCTATCTGCGCGTGGCCTTCAACGCCACTCTAATCTCCGCTGAGTACTTGACTTACCGTGAATTTCTCGAGCGCATCCCGGAAACTACCTATCTGGCTTCCTGCAAGCTGGAACCCATGGGAGTGAATGGCGTGCTGCAACTGGATTTGAAGGTCATTTTCCCGATCGTCGATCTCTTGCTCGGCGGCGAGGGCAAAGGCCTTTCTGCCACGCGCGAGAGCACTGAGATCGAAGAGCAGATTGTAGAGAGCGTCGCTAGCATCGTCTTCCGGGAACTGGGCGCAGCCTGGCAGGCCGTGGATCTCAAAGTGGGGTTTGACCAGCGGCTGGAAACGGCCGAGGCGCAGCGCCTGCTGCTGCCTGACGAGAAAATTCTTTTCTTAAGTTTCGAAATCGCCATACTCGAAGTGCGTGGAGAATTGAATCTGGCCGTTCCAGTCTCGGTGTCCCACGCCCTGCTGCGCAAAATCTCGGCGGAGTGGAACGATCGCAGGCCTCGCGGCCACGGCGAATGGCGCGAACGGCTCAAACGCCGGCTGCTGGAATGTCCTTTTTCCGTCGAGTTACGCGTAAAAGAGTTGCGCGCCGCGGTGGGCGAACTGTCACGGCTGGTTCCCGGACAGCTGCTCCCGCTGTGCCGAAGCGCAACCCAGCCCGCCTCACTGCTCGTGGCAGGGGTTGAGATGTTTCGCGCCGAGCCAGCCCGTTCCGGGGACATACGCGCTGCCCATGTTCTTCCTCTGGGAGGCGAACCGGCGGAGCCTCACGCAGGCATCCCGGAAATCATTCCCGGAATTGAGGAGATGAATAGACCATGACGGAAGCCAGTGCTCCTGCCAGGCAACCCGAGCCCACCGAGTTTCTCCAGATCTGGGCGGACAGCTTTTCCCACGTGGTTGGCCAAGTCACAGGTTCCGCCGTCCCTTGCGTGGTCCGGACGGAAGCCCGTGCAGATCTCCAAAGCGGAGATCCTGCGCCTGCGCCTGCGGGCGCGGACGATCTCTGGGCGATGGTCACGTTCTCGGGAGGGTTGCGGGGGGAGATGAGTTTGCAGGTGGCGGCCGCGACCGCGATTCGCCTGGCGCAGATGTTCATGAGCGAAACGGCGACCCCCGAAGCCGAGTCTACGGCAGATTACCGCGAGGCCGTGGTCAAACTCCTGCGGCAGGTTTCCGGCATCGTTGCAACCAAGGCCAAAGCGCGTTGGGGCGAGTTTCAAACCAGTATAGAACTGGCGGTGGCCGCGCCTTCGTGGACATCGGCGGCGACCTTCCAACTGCAGCTTGGAGAGGAAGGCCCGGCCAGCATTGCCCTGACACTGGTTTTGAGCGCAGCGCTGGTGGCGGAGTTGAAAGCGGAAAAGGCCGAGGCCACCGGGACAGTCATGGACTCATCCACATCTGTTCCATCCTCGGTTGCACTCCCTGCCGCATTGGCTGATGAGGGTCCCAGGGCAGGAACCTTGGATTTGCTGATGGATGTGCAGTTGGCAATGACCATGCGCTTTGGAGCGAAGCGCTTGCTGTTGCGGGAGGTGCTCGACCTCAGCCCCGGCGCTGTGGTGGAGCTGGACAGGAAAGTACAGGAACCGGTTGAGTTGCTGCTGGATGGCAAGCTGGTAGCCCGCGGAGAAGTGGTCGTAATCGATGGAAATTACGGTCTGCGGGTGACGGACGTGTCTCCACTGGATCCAGTCAGGGCGCCATGATGCGGGGAGTGCATGCTCGTTTGCAATCCTGGCGGTCGGCTTGGGGCGTTTACTGCAGAAAGCTTGCGCCTATGTGCAGATTCTGCGATTCCGCCCATGCCCGAAGCAAATGGCGCCGAATGCGGCTCCGGGCGCGGGGCGTCAGCATGCAGGGAGCGCTCTATTGCCGGACAGAATGCCTGGAGCTGGCGCTGCTTGAGGTTTTGACGCGGGCGCGGCCCACTCCTCACCGTGCCGCGATTGCGCCACATCGCATTCCGCTGGGACTCCTTCTTCTCTCGCGCCAACAACTTACCGCCCTGCAACTTCGCACCGCACTCGAAGCGCAACGGGCTGCAGGCCGCGGGTCCAACCAGAACACAATCCAGAAAACAATGAAGATTGGAGCGTGGCTGCAGGAACTCGGATTCGCTACCGAACAACAAGTCACGGCTGCTCTGGCTCGCCAGTGGTCCTGTCCGGTTTTGCGGACTGGCCTCGCGGCAATGGGCGCCAGCCGCCTCCCTCCCGTTTTTCCTGGCATCCCAATACCGCTGCTCGAATCTTTTCAAATGATCCCGGTCGAATTGGTTGAGGCCACGGGAACTCTTCTCATTGCCTTCAGTGAGGGAATCGATTACACGGTCCTATACGCCATCGAGCAAATGCTGGGCTATCACACCGAACCGTGCCTCGTGTCTCCCAGCACTTTGCAGAAAGGTTTGCAGGCACTGGCGCGTCAGCGAGCGGCAAGCGATGTCGTCTTTGAAAGGATGGAAGATGCCGGCGAATGCGCCCACATCATCGGCAACTACTGCGCGAAAGTGAGAGCCAGCGAGGTCCGCCTGGCGCGGTGTGGAGAACACCTCTGGATCCGTTTGGAACGGCTGCGGCAGGACGCCGTAACCATGGTGCTGCATACCGGTTCGGGGCTCACAGTTCCCAGTGGCGGCGAATTTGGAGAGTCCCGCGCGTAGAGTCGGAACCCTGACCTGCATCTTCCTAAGAACCACAAAGCCGGGCTGGTTGGCCCGGCTTCCCTTTGCGTGGATCTGGTTTCGGTCAATGTTGCTTCGATCAGCCGACCCAGAATGTCAAAATCCCGCACCTTTTGCCGCTCGTCTTGGGGCTTCAAGCTCATTCGCTCGGGCCATTCAACCCCACTAACCCCGCAGTCTCACCCATCGCCAGAATCGCTCTGGTTTGCGCCGCTGGGTCACCGGCCCGCACCGCGGCCTCCGAAAGCGGAGGGTCCAGCCCTTACATCACCAGCGCAAGGTTCTCCAGTTCATACTGTAGGACCGGCAGGGCGCACCCCGCCATCTCAACCCGGCCCGCCGCGTCCAGAGCCGCCTTAGGCGAAACCCCGTATCCGCGGCCCATCAGGAATACCTGCAACAGCTCGGCCGCTTCGTAGGAATCGATCATGCCACCCTGCAGCAGATCGCTCCGCAATGCCGCCAGTTCGCTCATGGTGAATCTGTCTTTATCGTTATTTGCGTCGTTCATTTCCTTTTCAAGCATGGCCGTCATCACCTCCGACTCCGACCTTGAACCCATTTGTGCCTATTAGAGTCATCGGCAGCCATGCAAGTTGCATGCAATTTGGCTGCCGCTCCTGCCTCTAGTTCTATATACGGAAAGCAGGCCGCTTTAGATTCATTAACCCTTGCAATTATCGGAAGTTGCGGGCAGCTCCAATAGAACTCGGCGATGCCGTGAGTGTCGTTTGTACACGGAGGAATCCCAAGAAGAGACACAGAGTGTCATTTCGGGAAAACACTTCCCCACCGCTCTACCGTCCCCCCTCCGGAGGAGGGCTGCCAGAGAGATGAGGAGCGAACTATAGGCGGGAGACGTTGCCGTTGGAGCCGAAGGCGGTTCCGAAGCCGACGAGATGGCTACCGCTGGCTTTGGAATGAATATCTGCCATCTTCATTGTTTGCCGATATTGTTTGCCGATATTGTTTGCCGACGCGAGGATCGGTGATCGGTGATGGGCGCTGCTAGCCCTCGATAGTGGCTTCGTCCACCAGCATGATGGGGATGTCGTCCTTCACCGGGTATACACGCCGGCACTGCTTACACTTCAAGCTCTCAGGATTCTCCCGGTACTCGAGGGGCTGCTTGCACGCCGGACAGACCAGAATTTCCAACAAGTCTTTGGCAATCATGACAAAGGCATTGTACTCAAAATCAATTCATCGCGGAGCACGGATAGACACCGCCGCAGTTTTCCGTGGAATCTTCTTCCCGGCAGCCTCGGCAGTGTAAGATTTTCTAGCCGACGCCTGCAGGCCGAAGCCCGGAGCCCGAATGCCCGCCAGATTCCTCGACGGCGCGAAGATCGCGAGCGACATCCGTAGCGAAGTGGCTGCGGAAGTGAAGATTATGTCTGCCGCCGGAGTGCGCCCCGGCCTCGCCGTTGTACTCGCCGGCCACAACCCGGCGTCGGAGATTTACGTACGCGGCAAAGTCAAAGCCTCCGAAGAAGTTGGCATCTACAGCGAACAACACACGCCGCCTGAAACCGTGACCACCGCCGAACTGTTGGCTCTGGTCGAAGATCTCAATCGCCGCGACGAAATTGACGGCATCCTGGTGCAGTTGCCCCTGCCCCCGCAGGTGGACTCGAAAAAAATACTGATGGCCGTCGATCCCGCCAAAGATGTAGACGGCTTCCATCCCGTGAACGTCGGCTTTCTCTCGACGCAGCGCCCCGGTCTTGTGCCGTGTACGCCCGCCGGAGTAATCGAGGTACTGCAGCGCAGCCACATCCCCATCGCTGGCCGGGAAGCCGTCATCGTAGGACGCAGCGACATCGTCGGCAAACCCGCCGCCATGCTGCTACTGAATGCCAACGCCACGGTCACAGTGTGTCACTCGAAGACGCACGATCTCCCGGGAGTCTGCCGCCGTGCCGACATTCTTGTAGCGGCGATCGGCCGCGCCGGCATGATCACGCGCGATTTCGTGAAGCCCGGCGCGACCGTGATTGATGTTGGCATGAACAAGGTCACCGACGCAGGGGTTTTCCAACGCCTGTTCGGCGGCAGGCTGCGCGAAAACGTCAAGCGCGATGAAGCTTTCCGCAAGAATGGATCGACGCTCGTCGGCGATGTGCATCCGGACGTAGCCGAAGTCGCAGGAGCGCTGACCCCCGTCCCCGGCGGCGTCGGTCCGCTCACCATAGCAATGCTGATGTACAACACTGTGAAAGCGGCGAAGATGCGGAGAGGCAGTGGTCAGTGGTCAGTGGTCAGTGGCCCGTGATCAGTGGCCCGTCGCACCGCGTTCGGTTTTGGCTGATGCTGAAGAAAATCATGGAAGGACTCCGCAACAGTTTCATGCAAGGCGCTCTCACTGACCACTGGCCACTGACCACTGGCCACTGCCTATGCTGAAAGTCGGCCTCACCGGCGGCATCGCATCCGGCAAGTCGGTCGTGGGAGAAATGCTAGTCGCCCTAGGAGCGCGTCTTGTCCAGGCCGACCGCATCGCCCACGAGTTGATGCTCCCCGGCCAGCCCGTCTACAACGAGGTGGTGCGCCATTTCGGCGGCGGAATTCTCAATCCCGATCTCAGCGTGAACCGCGCCAAGCTAGCCGAAGCCGCTTTCGGCTCGACTGCTTCATCCACAGCGTCATCCCGTATTCAAGAATTGAATCGCATCGTGCATCCGGCTGTAATTCGCAGCCAGGATGAGTGGATGGAAGAAATGGGACGTCAGGATCCGCACGCCGTCGCTATCGTGGAGGCCGCCCTCATCATCGAGGCGGGCGCAGCCAAGCGCTTCGACCGCCTGATCGTGGTTACCTGCAGCGACGAGCAGCGGATAGCCCGCTTCGCCGCACGCCAGAAGTTAGACCTGGATGCGGCGCGTAAAGAAGTATCCCGCCGCATGGCCGCGCAACTCCCGGAAGCAGAAAAAATCAAAGCCGCCGACTGCGTAATCGACAATTCCGGTTCGCTCGATCAGACGCGAGCACAAGTACAGCAAGTGTGGGCGAAACTGCGTTCGGATCCGCGAACTTGAAACCCGAATGCGAGGCGGTTCAACACGAACGCACCTTGCGGCGCGGAATACTTTTCAAACTCGGCATCGTGCCGCCAAGAGACGCCAATCTTCGAGCGCCCTCCCGCTCGATCAGGGCCTTGAGAGCTTCGCGAACCAATGCCGTTTTCTCAGCGACGCCAGTGAACTCCTGGGCAGTGCGGAGGAGATCATCATCAAGGTCGAGGGTTATTCGCATAGGCAATGATTATGGCCTCACACGATGCCGGAATTCGTGCTTCCAGACGGACGACGAGGGATGGGACGGCCTCACTTCTTCTTCAAGAACTTCCCCTCTTGCAGCTCCTGAAATGCCTCCTGCAACTGGGCCTGCGTATTCATCACGATGGGGCCGTACCACGCCACAGGCTCCTCCAGAGGTTTTCCCGACACCAAAAGAAATCGTATTCCATCTTCTCCGGCTTGCACAGTCACTTCGTCCCCGCGGTCAAACAGTATGAGCGAGCGGTTGTCCGCTTCCACGGGAGGCGTCGTGTCCAGCCACTTCACCGCTTCTGTCGGCACTGCCAGCGGACCTGACGAGTTACAGAACTTTCCACTTCCTCCAAAGACATAGGCAAAGGCGTGCCGCTTGGTCTCCACCGGCAGCGTTTTTCTCTTGCCCGGAGCCACCGACACATCCAGATAAATCGGATCGGCCGCAATTCCGTCGACCGGGCCCTTCTTTCCCCAAAAACTTCCGCACACGACTCGCACATGCGTGCCGTCGTCGTCCTTGATCTCAGGGATATCGAGCGCCTTCACTTCCTGATATCGCGGCGCTGTCATCTTCAGCGACGCCGGAAGATTCGCCCACAACTGAAAGCCATGCATCCTTCCTGATTGATCGCCCTTCGGCATCTCCTGATGGATAATGCCGCTGCCCGCCGTCATCCACTGCACATCACCGGCAGCAATGGCTCCGCGGTTTCCCATGCTGTCGCCGTGTTCCACCGTTCCTGCAAGCACATAAGTGATGGTCTCGATCCCGCGATGGGGATGCCACGGAAAGCCCGCCAGATAATCTTCTGGAACATCGTTGCGAAAATCGTCCAGCAAGAGAAATGGATCCGTCTCTTTCGTGTTTCCAAAGCCGAAGGCGCGCCGCAAATGCACGCCCGCACCCTCAAGAGTCGGCTTCGATTTGATAACCCGCTTCACTGGTCGAATGGACATAAGAAATCCTCTCTTCGAGAAGTCTTTTGATGAGGAACACGCGATCCAGGATTCTGAGGCGCTCGGTCGACAATTCTAGCGCGCCGTCAGGCTGTGCACTTCGGCGATATAGCCACCCGGAAACTGGACGATCGCACTGGTCCGATCGTTCATCATGTAAGGCGGCGATAAGATCTTTGCACCGGCGGCTTTCGCCTTGCCCAGCGTGTCGCCAAGATTTTGCACCTGGTATCCAGTCAGTTCGCGACCAAACGGATACGGCAGATGGCCATCCGTCACCAGGACCTGCATATTGCCGAACAGCGATGTGATGCGGATGCGCCGGTAGGTTTCTCCCGCGCGTCCGATTTCGCCTGCATCGGCATGCTTGTCATCCGCGACCACCCTGCCCTGGGCGAAGCCCACGAAGCTGCGAACAAAATTGTCGGCCTGGTCAGGCGACACATACACTCGGTTGTCCGGAATCGTTTCAAGCGCCGAACTTGTGGACGGCTTGAAGTGCCAGTACAGCTGCATTCTGACGCCGCCCGGCCACTGGATGACGGCGTCCATTCCGATGGGATCTTTAAACGGCTCGACGATCACCTCTGCTCCGTTCGCGCGAGCCGCCTTGATCGCATGATCCATGTCGGTGACACGATATCCGGTACGCTCCTCGCCAAAAGGAAATGGTACCGGGGTTTGGAAAGCGAAGACGGACAGGCCTCCGACCGGAGTCGCAACCGCCTGAAACACTGTACTGCTCGCAGCCGGCGTGATCTGCGAGACGCTCGCTCTGGAAGCACTTCCACCGAACGTGGTGACGAAGCTCTTTACTAAGGCGTCGAGATCGGCCGGGGCAACGTAGACATGCGTCGAATCGTATT
Source organism: uncultured Acidobacteriaceae bacterium (assembly GCA_963841125.1). Lineage (GTDB taxonomy): Bacteria > Acidobacteriota > Terriglobia > Terriglobales > Acidobacteriaceae > Sulfotelmatobacter. The sequence goes on along the minus strand of CAWJBH010000002.1, from coordinate 70,182 downwards.
GAGGTCCCACGGCAACAGATGCGTCGAGCGCGTCCTGCGCAACGAGTACCACAACTGCGAGAAACAACAACGATGCGACCGCAAAAACAATTGCCCGGCGGGGCGTGAATGCGCGAGCATTTTTCTGGGCAAGCATGCGGAATTCAAATGTTTGCTGGTTGTGCCTGATACGACCGACTGGCCCGGCCGTCGCCACGAGGGGAAGACCGGGCCAGTCGTGAGATTTAGGCTGCCGCTAGCTTTCTTTCCTTGATAAATGCCAGCAGATCGGCGTTGATCTGATCCGCATTGGTGGTCGGCATCCCGTGCGGGAAGCCGGGATACACCTTCAGCGTCGCACCCTTCACGATCTTCGAGGATTGTAGGGCTGCCGCGCCGATAGGTACGATCTGGTCATCGTCGCCATGAAGAATGAGAGTGGGCACGTCGAACTTTTTTAGATCCTCAGTGAAGTCGGTCTCGGAAAAAGCCTTGATGCAGTCGTAACCCGCCTTCACCCCGCCCATCATCCCCTGAAGCCACCACTTGTCCCGGATGCCTTCCGAGATCTTGGCGCCCGGCCGGTTGTAGCCGTAGAACGGAAGGGTGATGTCCCTGTAAAACTGCGGCCGATTGGCCGAATACGCGGCCCGCAGTCCATCAAAGACCGCGATCGGCGCCCCCTCTGGATTCTTTTCCGTCTTCACCATCAACGGGGGCACCGCGCTGATCAGCACGGCCATGCCAACACGCTTCGAGCCATGCCGTCCAATGTAGCGTGCAACTTCTCCACCGCCGGTCGAGTGGCCTATGTGGATCGCGTTCTTCAAGTCAAGCTTTTCCGTGAGCATCGCGAGATCGTCGGCGTAGGTGTCCATGTCGTTACCATCCCAGGTCTGATCGGAACGGCCATGCCCGCGCCGGTCAGCCGCGATCACTCGATAGCCGCGCTCGCCGAAGAACATCATCTGCGTGTCCCAGTCGTCGGCCGTCAGCGGCCAGCCGTGGCTGAACACAATTGGTTGTCCTTTACCCCAGTCCTTGTAATAGATCTGGGTACCGTCTTTTGTCGTAATCGTAGCCATAAGATCTCCTTCGAGGGAAGGTTTGTGAGATTCGAGTTCGAAGATGGCGTCGTCGCGGGCGAGTCGCTCACTTTTCTCGCGCTCAAGTATACGCGGACTCAGGGGATTCGTCTGCCTTAACAGGGCAATTACTCGCAGAAATCCACCGCCAGAAAAGCTCGTTCGCCGTCTCTGTGACTGGAACATTGTTTAGAATCAAACGTAGAATCAAAAGCGGGCTTTTGCTGGATACAGTTTGTCCGCCCCCGAAGGTTGAACCCTATGAGACTCCTACGGACTGCACTGTTCGCGCTGCTGATCGCCGGCGCATTCTTCTACTTCACCACATGGCGTTCGAATGCGAAACAGGCCGGCTCGAATCCGGTGAACTGGATCAGCCATCCCGCGCAGGTCGAGATCACCGAAGCTTCCGGCGGCGAAGGCCTAGACAGCGAAGAGCAGAACAACATCAGCGTCTACCGCAGGAATATTCCGTCCGTGGTCAACGTCACGTCGCGCCTCATGGCTTTCGACTTCTTTTACGGGCCGGTGCCGCAGGAAGGCCAAGGCTCGGGCTTCGTCATCGACAAAGAAGGCCATATCCTCACCAACTATCATGTCATCGCCGACGCGCGGCAGGTGGAAGTCACGATGCACAATCGCAAGAAGTACAAAGCCACAGTGGTTGGGACGGATCAGGCGCACGATCTCGCCGTGATCCAAATCAAAGCGCCTGACCTGGTTCCGTCGGTGCTTGGCGACTCGCGCAACTTGCAGGTCGGGCAGAAGGTGTACGCCATCGGCAACCCTTTCGGCCTCGCGGGGACGATGACCCGCGGCATTGTGAGTTCCATCCGTCCGGTGCGCGAGCCCAACGGCGCAACCATTGACGAAGCCATTCAGACCGATGCCGCCATCAATCCCGGCAACTCGGGCGGTCCGCTGATGAACTGGCACGGAGAAGTGATTGGCATCAACACCATGATTCTCTCCCAGGTCGGCCAGAACGCAGGCATCGGCTTCGCCATCCCCATCAATACGGCCAAGGCCGTGCTCAATGATCTGATGACGCTTGGCCGGGTGCGGCGCCCGGCACTGGGCGTGGTCACCATCCCGATCGGCGCGGATCTCGCTGATGAAATGGGTCTGCCTGCCGATTACGGTCTGCTGATTCTGCAGGTCACCCCGGGCGGCGCCGCCGATGCGGCTGGACTGCACGGCGGTTCCGAGAAAGCCTACCTGGGCAACAAAGTCATCATGCTGGGCGGCGACCTGATTGTGGCTATCGACGGCCAAAAAGTTGAGGACGAGATGGACCTGTCGCAGATGATGAACAACCACCGCGCCGGAGACACGGTGAAGATTACGATCTACCGCAACAAGAAAAAACTGGACGTAAACGTTGTGCTGGCCGAAGCCAGAGAACAGGTTTGAGTAGTTAGGCTGCTCCTCAAACTCCGGCAAAATCGAATTTGTGCCGAAGCGGCGAACGCGTTATTCTATGTGCCTGCCTATGACTGCCGCACGCTAGTTCCGCGACTTGCAACGTTGAGCGAAGATGCGCCGAAGTGTGCGCGCGTTTCGTTCTGACCGGTTGCTGTTTTCTCCCAGAAAGGATCCTTGTCATGCAATTCGTGGATAAAGCGTTTGCGCGCCGCTTTGAGGCCTGCGAAGAGATGCCGCAGGTTTTCTATGCGCGGGAGTTCCAGAAAACTCGCCCTGGGATCGGAGCCGCGGAAGAAGAGATCTGCGGCGGGCACATGATATTCGCCGGTCTGGGATCGCCGATCGGCAGAGCGACTGGCGCGGGCTTTGACCGGCCGTTTACAGCCGAGGATCTGGACCGCGTGGAGCAGTTCTATCGCTCGCACCAGGCTCCGTCGCAGGTGGATCTGTGTCCTCTGCACGAACCGGCCGTATTTGAGATGTTTAAGGAGCGCGGCTACGGTATCGCGGAGCTGAATAACGTGCTGTATCGGCGGCTGGATCGCGAGGAGAAGTTTGCCGTGCCTGACGGTTGCGAGATTCGCCGCGGCATTCGAGAAGAAGCGGAAGCGGCGTCGGCCATCGTGGAGCGCGCATTCTTTCCCGATGGCGCACCCGAGGCATTCACAGGTCTGCTGACGCCGCTCTACCAAATGGAGGGAGCTGTGACGTTCGTCGCTAGTATCGAAGGACAAATGGCGGCTTGCGGAGCGGGCCTCATCATTCCAGAGCACCGGGTATTCGCGGTGTGCGGAGCCGGAACCCTGGCTGAGTTTCGCGGACGTGGACTGCAGACAGCGCTACTGCGTGCCCGCCTGACGGCAGCAGCCGAGGCGGGATGCGAATATGCCGTTGTCGTCACGCAGGGCGGAACGCCCTCACAGCGCAACTGCGAGCGACTCGGATTTCGCGTGGCTTACAGCAAGGTGACGGTGATTAAGAATTTTGCAATTGAGTGATCGAGGCTTTAGTAAACTCTGGTGCGTTGTTGCACGCTTAACAAGTTACTCAATTCATGACCGTTGATTCCATCCGCGCCTGCTGTCTGTCGTTTCCGGACGCCACTGAGAATCTGCAGTGGGGCGACGACCTCTGCTTCAAAATCCGCGGGAAGATCTTTGCGATTGTCAGCCTGGATAATCCGCGGCTTTGTTTCAAGTGTGCGCCTGAAACTTTTGCCGAACTGATCGAGCGCGAGGACATTCATCCCGCGCCGTATGTGGGGCGCTACAAGTGGGTAATGCTGGACCGGCTGGATGCCGTGGCTTGGGACGAGTTGCGGGAGTTGATTCGGGAGTCGTACGAGATGGTGGCGGCGAAGGTGCCGAAGAAAAAATCTGCGGGAAAACTAACACGGTCCAAGACAGGGAGTTCCAAAAATGTGAACAGGCTTTGAGTTTCTGCTCGTAGATAGAGTTGGCGGGCGAGGGCGCCCGCCCTACACTGGATTTGACTCTACTTGCCGCCGTCGGCTAGCCTCAAGAGTCCGCCCATTCTGGACATCTTCGACCTTCATGCGATTCCGGCACAAATCATTGATTTTGCTACTGATGGCGGCGGTTGTTGTGTGCGCAGAGTCCGCTGCCTTTGGATCGACGGAGCCGGTGCACGCGGCTCACGGCATCGTGGTCAGCGTTCACGAGCTGGCCTCGCGGGCCGGAGTCGAGATCATGCAGGCTGGCGGTAATGCAATCGACGCTGCGGTGGCCACGGGATTCGCGCTTGCGGTGGTGCATCCTCCGGCGGGAAATCTGGGCGGCGGCGGATTCATGCTGGTGCGCATGGCCGACGGCAAAGTGCATTTCCTCGACTACCGCGAGAAGGCTCCGGCGGCAGCGACGGCCGGCATGTATCTGGATGCGCAGGGTAATGTGATCGAGGGCGCCAGTGAGTACGGATACAAGGCGATCGGCGTGCCGGGCTCGGTTGCGGGCATGGTTTATGCCGAGCAGAAATACGGCAAGCTGACGCTCAAGCAGGTGATGGCCCCGGCGATCCGGCTGGCGCGCGAGGGTTATGCGTTGAGCTGGGACGAGGCGCACGATTTTAAGAATGATCAATACCTCGGGAAGTTTGCCGAGTCGCGGAGAATTTTTCAGCGTGACGGCAACTACTACAAACCTGGCGAGATTTTTCGCCAGCCAGACCTGGCCCGAACCTTGGAGCGGATTGCCGCTAAACCGGGCGACTTTTATCACGGCGCTCTGGCTCGGGAACTGGCGGCGGCAATGCAGAAGGGCGGAGGGCTGATCACGGTCGAAGATCTCGCGCACTATGAAGTGAAAGAACGCGAGCCGGTTCGGGGCACGTATCGCGGGTATGAGATCATCAGCGCGCCACCGCCTTCTTCCGGTGGGACGGTTCTGATTGAATCGCTGAATATTCTGGAAGGGTACGATCTCGCCAAGTTTGGCGACCGATCGGCGCAATCAATCCACTACGTGACGGAGGCATTCCGGCGGGCGTTCTTCGATCGCGCGGAGTTCATGGGAGATCCGGACTTCTCAAAGATTCCCGTGTCGCAATTGATCGACAAGAAATACGCGGCAGCCTGGCGCGAATCGATCGATACGGACCGCGCCAGCGCGAGCAAAGACTTGAAGCGGCCCGAAATCTTCAGCGAACTCGAACAATATGCCGCTGCTCATCCGCAACCGGCGGCGAATCATGAATCTCCCCACACGACGCACTACTCCGTGGTGGATGCAGACGGAAACGCAGTCGCAGTCACAACTACCATCAATGACTGGTTCGGATCGCGGGTTACGGCGGAGGGTCTTGGGTTTTTGTTGAATGATGAGATGGATGACTTCTCCGCGAAGCCTGGTGTTCCGAATGCTGATGGATTGATTCAGGGCGCGGCGAATGCCATCGGGCCCGGGAAACGGCCGTTATCGTCGATGACGCCAACCATCGTAGCGCGAGACGGTAAGACATTTCTGGTGCTGGGTTCGCCGGGGAGTTCGAAGATCATTACAACCGTGGCCAATGTTCTGATGGGCGTGGTGGATTACGGGCTGAATATTCAGGAAGCGGTGAATGCTCCGCGCTTTCACAATCAGTGGCTGCCGGACGTGTTGAACGTTGAGCGCTGGGTCTCACTCGATACAGTGCAAGCATTGCAGAAAATGGGATACAACGTGCAGATAGGTCTGCACGCGGGAGGAAACGTGTATCCCTACTGGAGCGAAGCGGAGTGTATTGCCGTAGATCCGAAGACTGGAGAGAGGCTGGGCGCAAGCGATGGGCGGAGCGACGGGAAGGCCGTGGGATACTAGAACCTGGAACATTGTTGATTGGTGATTGAAAATCAAAAGCCTTCGTGCTCGGGTTTTAATCGTCAATCAACAATCGGCAATCATCAATTCTAATAAGGACCGGCATGTTGAAAGCGGTATCGACGTATCTGTACGTGAAAGAGCGGCTGCATCCTGGAATTCTGGATGGCCTGTCTCGCAGCGGCGTGCAGGCGATTGAGATCTTCGCGGCGCGCCAGCACCTCGACTATGCCAACCGCAAGGCCCATGTCAAGGAGATCGCCGAATGGTTTCGCGGGAGCGGGGTGCCCTTGAATTCGGTACATTCGCCGCTCTATGCCGACTACGAGTGGGGCCGGGCGGGAGCGCCGCCGGTGAATCTGGCAGCCACGGACCGCGCGGGACTGGTAGAGGCGATGGATGAAGTGAAGCGCGCGCTGGAGATCGCGGAGCAGATTCCATTCCGCTTTCTGGTGCAGCATCTTGGTCTGCCCAATGAGAGTTTCAGCGAAAAAAAGTTTGAGTCGGCGATGACAGCCATCGAGCATCTTGCGGGCGTTCGCCAAGCCGCTGGGAGTACGTATTCTGCTGGAAAACATTCCCAATGAACTTTCGACGCCCGACAAGCTGATCGAGATGATTCAGACCGGCACATTTTAACGATGTGGGGATTTGCTTCGATTTTGGCCACGCCCACATAATGGGTTCGGTTCGTGAAGCCTTCGAGATTGTGCGGGCGCTGGTGTGCTCGACGCATGTTCACGACAATGCCAAACTTCAGGATTCGCACCTGTGGCCGGGAGACGGAACCATCGACTGGAAAGAAGCGATGGAACTGTTGCGCTCCGCTCCGCAGACCCCGCCCCTGCTGCTGGAACTGGAGGAGAATGAGAAGGTGAATCCACTGGAGAAATTTGGCGAGGCGTTCGAAAAACTGGAAACGGCGTAGGAATTGAGAGATCGAATCATTGAGTCATTGACTCATTGGAGCATTCCACGCCATAACCCTCAAATGATTCAAGAACCCGATGATTCAATGACTCAATCGATTATGTCCTCACCTGTGACTACTATCGCGGAAATCGGAACGCATGAAGGTCAGTCGGTCACCCTGCGCGGCTGGCTCTACAACCTGCGCGAGAGCGGGAAGTTGCTGTTCCCCCAGTTTCGCGATGGCTCGGGCGTGATTCAGGGAGTCGTGCCGAAGAATGCCGTCACGCCGGAAGTGTTCGAGGCGATCAAGACGCTTACGCAGGAGTCGAGCGTGATTGTCGAAGGCAAAGTTCGCGCCGATAAGCGCGCGCCCGGCGGCTATGAACTCGATGTTTTGAACGTGCAGGTCGTGCAGCGTGTACCCGAATCCGATCCGTATCCCGATCACGCCGAAAGAACACGGCACCGAATTTCTCATGGAGCACCGGCACCTGTGGGTGCGGTCGCAACGGCAGGCTTCGATTCTGCGAGTGCGCGCGGAGATCATTAAATCGGTGCGCGATTTTTTCGACGAACGAGGATTCACGCTCACCGATCCGCCGATTCTTACTCCGGCGGCTTGCGAAGGCACCAGCACACTTTTCCCGGTCGATTATTTCGATGAGCAGGCATATCTCACGCAGTCGGGGCAGCTTTACATTGAAGCCACGGCGATGGCATTGGGCAAAGTGTATTCGTTTGGTCCGACGTTTCGCGCGGAGAAATCGAAGACGCGCCGTCACCTGACCGAGTTCTGGATGGTCGAGCCGGAGATTGCTTATGGCGAACTTGACGACCTGATGGATCTGGCCGAGGGACTGATCAGCTTTGTCGTGAAGCGCTGTCTGGAACGGCGACGCGTGGACCTGCTGGCGATTGGCCGTGACATATCCAAACTCGAAAAATTGAAGCGCCGTTTCCCCGCATCAGTTATGACGACGCGGTGAAGAATCTGCAGGAAGGCCACGCCAAGGGCGCGCTGGAAACGAAATTCGAGTGGGGCGGCGACTTGGGCTCGCCTGACGAGACTTATCTTTCGGCGCAATTCGATAAGCCGGTGATGGTGCATCGATATCCGGCGAAGGTGAAGGCGTTTTATATGGAGCCTGATCCGCAGCGGCCTGAATTGGCTTTGTGCGTCGATGTGCTGGCGCCGGAGGGTTACGGCGAAATCATTGGCGGGTCGCAGCGCATGGCATCCTATGAATTGCTGGTGCAACGCATTCACGAGCACGGATTACCGGAAGAAGCGTTCAAGTGGTATCTGGATTTGCGCAAGTATGGCACTGTGCCGCACGGTGGCTTTGGCATGGGCATTGAACGGGCCGTGGCCTGGATATGCGGGCTTGAGCATGTGCGGGAGACGATTCCATTTCCGCGTATGCTGCACCGGTTGTACCCATGACGAATTGAGTCATCGGGCGATTGAGTCATTGAGTGATTTAAGAACCCAACTTTTCCAGTTTCGATTTTCACCCAGTCGCAAGATCGCAAATCATATGACAACATTAAGCACCACCAATATTTCGCCTAAGAAGATTCGCGTGATTGGCGTGCCGCTCGATCTGGGCCAATCTCGGCGCGGCGTCGATATGGGGCCTTCGGCTGTCCGAGTGGCTGGGCTTGAGGCGCGACTGGAAGCGCTTGGGCATCAGGTGGAAGATGGCGGGAACGTTGCTGTGGCAATCCCTGAGCAGAAAAAAGAAGGCGACACCCACGCCAAGTATTTGAAGGAAATCACCGCGACCTGCACCAAACATGCGGAACTGGTGATCAAGACTCTCGAAGCGGAGAAAATTCCCCTGGCGCTGGGCGGTGATCACTCCATGGCCGCTGGCACGGTATCTGGCGTGGCCGAGTTTTATCGCCGGCAGAACCAGCGGATCGGGCTTATCTGGATCGACGCGCATACCGACATCAATACGCCTGATAGCTCGCCGAGCGGCAATGTACACGGGATGCCGCTCGCCGCCCTGATGGGGCTGGGTCCAGCGGAACTGCAGAACATCTTCGATTTTTCCCCCAAGGTGAAACCGGAGAACTGCGTGTTGGTCGGGGTCCGTGACATTGATGCCGTTGAAAAAGAAAATGTGCGCCGCGCCGGCATCGGTGTTTTCACCATGCGCGACATCGACGAACGCGGCATGCGAACGGTGATGGAAGAAGCCTTGCGTATGGCTGGACGCGGGACCGCCGGCTATCATATTTCGCTGGACATGGACTGGATCGATCCAGAGGACGCGCCAGGCGTGGGCACTCCGGTGCGCGGCGGCGCTACTTATCGCGAAGCGCACCTGGCGATGGAAATTATCGCGGACCACGGACGCATGCTGAGTTTCGAGATCGTCGAGGTGAATCCCGTGATCGACGAGCACAATCGCACTGCGGATCTGGCGGTGGAGCTGGCGCTGTCGGCGTTCGGAAAGAAAATTCTTTAAAAGCTTATGAAAAAGCTTCGAGTCGGAATTCTTTTTGGCGGGCGCAGTGGAGAGCACGAGGTGTCGCTGCTTTCAGCTGCTTCGGTCCTCCAGGCCATCGATAAAGACAAATACGAAGTTGTACCCATCGGCATCACCAAGGACGGCCGCTGGCTGACGGCGGGTGACGCCGAGAACCTGCTGCAGGGGAAGTTAGTTCTCGAGCCGCGACAGTTGCGCGCCGGCGATCCTGAAACTACGCAGGCTGCGGCGGTGCTGGCCCGGGGAGAATCAGTAGTGGTGCCGCCGGAACCGGTGCATCGGCAGAGCGGACTCGTCCCGTTTCAAACGGATGCGGCGCTCACGCGGCGCGCCAGCGATCGTGCCATCAACGTCGACGTAATTTTCCCCGTGCTGCACGGCACCTTCGGCGAAGATGGAACTATTCAGGGTCTGCTTGAATTGGCCGACATCGCTTATGTGGGCGCGGGCGTCCTAGGTTCCGCCGCGGGCATGGACAAAGATGTTATGAAGTCTTTGTTTCTTGCCGCAGGAATCCCGATCGTGAAGCACGTCACGATTTTGCGCAGTGCCTGGGAGAAGGAACCGAAGAAAGTTGAGAAGTCCGTCGAGAGCAAGCTCAAATATCCTGTCTTTGTGAAGCCTGCGAACCTGGGATCTTCTGTGGGTATCAGCAAGGCTCACAGCCGCAAGGAACTCGGCCCCGCGATTGAGGAGGCCGCTAAGTTCGACCGCAAGATTGTCATCGAGCAAGGCGTGGGCGGAAAGAAGAATAAGGCGCGCGAGATCGAGTGCTCGGTGCTGGGCAACGACGAACCGGTCGCTTCGATCCCCGGTGAAATTGTTCCGGTCAAAGAGTTCTACGACTACAACGCCAAGTATCTCGACGAAGGTTCCGAGCTGATTATTCCGGCAAAGCTTACCAAGATAGAAACGAAGAAGGTGCAGGAACTGGCCGTGCGGTCCTTCAAGGCAGTGGATTGCTCCGGCCTGGCGCGCGTGGATTTCCTCATGGACCCCACCACACGTAAGATTTACTTGAATGAGATCAACACCATGCCGGGGTTCACTGCGATCAGTATGTATCCAAAGCTATGGGCAGCGTCGGGACTGGCCTATGCAGACCTGATCGATAGACTGATCCGGTTTGGTCTGGAGCGGCACGCCGACAAGAAAAGGAATCAGTACAGCCGATAAGACCGGTGGGTTTCGTTTTCGAATTATTGATTGACGAACCCCGGATGGCTGTGTAGCATTGTCAAGACAAGTTTGCCTTTCGAGGCAAACCTGAATTTCATGCAGAGTGGCTGAGGGACGAGCCCTGAGACGCCACGGCAACCGGATCTGGATCATATATCCTGACCGCCAGGTGCCAACTCCCGCCCGGAAACGGGGAACATGAGATTCGGATGCGAAGCTTATTTCTATTTGCATTCCGATAACCTCTTTTCCTATTTCCTGGAAAAAGAGGCCTTTTTGTTTTGGGGCGCTTTTTCCCGGCTCGTCTCCAGCTATTCGCTGCTGTAACAGAAAGCGAGTAGCCCGATGTCGAATTACAACGCTCAACCTCACTACGAATTGCGCTGCCGGGAATGCGGCCGAAGTTGGGGAAACCAGCCCCGCTCGATCTGCGACGAGTGCTTCTCTCCTCTGGAAGTTACCTACGACTACGACACCATCCGCACCTCGATTTCACAAGGAGCTTTCAATCGCGAGCGCATCGCGCAGCGGCCGCCGAACATGTGGCGCTACGCCGAGTTGCTGCCGCTGCCCGCGGGCTTCGAGCCGCGGCTGCCGGTCGGATTCACTCCCTTGCTCCAGGCACCCCGGTTGGCGGCTCGGCTGGCCGACGGCAACAACGCCGGCAGTAACGACGCAAAAACTGCCGCGCAGAATCTCTATCTCAAGAATGACGCAGTCTGTCTGCCGACGCTGAGTTTCAAGGATCGTGTTGTGGCCGTCGCGCTCGCCCAGGCCCAGTCTTTCGGTTTCGATACAGTCGCGTGTTCTTCTACCGGAAACCTGGCCAATGCTGTCGCAGCGCACGCGGCGCGCCTGGGTCTAAAAGCCTGGATCTTTATCCCATCCGATCTCGAGCCCGCAAAGATTCTCGGTACACAAGTGTTCGGCGCGAACGTAGTTCGCATCGCGGGTAACTACGACCAGGTAAACCGCCTGTGCTCCCAGATCGCCGAAGAGCGCCGCTGGGGATTCGTCAACGTAAACCTCCGTCCCTACTACGCTGAAGGATCGAAAACTGTCGGCTTTGAGATCGCTGAGCAACTAGGCTGGCGTTTGCCCGACAACGTGGTCGTTCCCATGGCCGGCGGCTCGTTAATCGTGAAAATCAAGAAGGCATTCGATGAACTGAGCAAGCTCGGCTTGGTCGAGGAAAAGCCGGTGAAGTTTTTCGGAGCGCAGGCCACAGGATGCTCACCGATTTCGACTGCGGTGAAAACCGGCAGCGCGGAGATCGATCCACAGAAGCCCGCGACCATCGCGCGTTCTCTCGCCATCGGCAATCCCGCCGACGGGCACTATGCCATCAAGACGATCAAACAAAGCGGGGGATGGAGCGAGGACGTCAGCGACCCGGAGGTGATCGATTCGATTCGCTTGCTGGCAGAAACCGAAGGCATCTTCACCGAAACGGCCGGCGGCGTAACTGTGGGCACCGCGGGCAAGCTCTATCGGCAGGACCGCATCCTGCCCGAGGAAACGACAGTTTTGTGCATCACGGGAAATGGACTGAAGACAACCGATGTGCTCGCCGGGGTTTACGAGATCGAACGGCCGATTGCGCCGAAGTTGGCCGAGTTCGAGAAGTATCTGCATGAGACGCTGGATACGGTCGAGGTCGCAAGAGAGGCAGCGGCCACCGTGGGCGCATAGAAAGTCGGAGGCATACGATGGCAATCACAGTACAAATTCCAAGCGCACTGCGGCGGCACACGGCGGGCATAAGCTCGATCGCGTGCGCGGCCGCAAATCTCGGCGAACTGCTTTCCGTCCTCGACGAGAAGTTTCCGGAACTGAAACCTCATATCCGCGACGAGGCGGGCCAAGTGCGCCGATTCCTCAACATTTACGTAAACGAGGAAGACATCCGCTTCCTCGGCGGGTCGGCATACATCTTCACCGATGGAGATGAAGTGCTGCTGGTGCCGTCGATCGCGGGCGGAGCGAGTTCACCGGCGGTGCTCGCCTTTTTGAGTTTGTCCGTCCCGGCGGTTGCAATCCCCGCCTGGTTCTGCCATAATCTAACTAACTGGTTAATTAGTAATGGCTCAACTCTTCCAGCATCGCCAACTCTCTCCCCGCCTCGGTTCGCGCGGCCAGCCGGAGGAGAGCCGCGCCGCCATTCTGCAGGCGGCCGCCAAGGAGTTCTCCGAGCTCGGAATTGCCGGGGCCCGCACCGACGCCATTGCTCACGAGGCTCGCGTTAACAAGGCCCTGCTCTATTACTACTTCAAGGACAAAGAAACGCTCTACGGCGCGGTGCTCGACGACGCGTTCACCGGGATGAAGGCTAAAGTTTTCAAAGTTCTCGACAGCGACCTGCCACCGCGCGAGAAGATCATGGCGTACGTGGGCGCTTATTTCGACTTCATTGCTTCTAACCAGATTTATCCCAAGCTGATGCAACGCGAGATGATGCGCGCGCGCGAAGGCCATTCGGAGCACATCGACCGATTGGTTAAGACCTACTTTCAGCCAGTCTACAAGCGCGTAGGAGACCTGTTGCATAAAGGAATCGCCGAAGGGGAGTTCCGGCCAGTTGACCCGGTACATTTCGTTCCCTCAATGGTCGCGATGATCGTTTTCTATTTCAGCAGCGGTCCAGTGATGCAGCGCATCGTCCACTTCAATCCGCTGACTCCGCAGCGCATCGCCGAGCGGCGAGCCGCGGTTCTTGATTTCGTTGCCGCGGCACTTTTCCAACCCCGTACCGGCGCGGAGCTTGTTACACGTAAAGCAGCACTTCGCAAATCAGGAGTACGCAAATGAGCGCCCGTAATCGATTCTTTACTTTTCTTGGCATCATCTTCGTGATTGCTGCGATTTACTATTTCTTCTCGACGGATCATTCCAAAGATTTGGTCTTGATCGGCACCGTAGACGCGAACCAGGTGATCGTCAGCGCGCAGCTGGAAGGCCGCATCCAGAAACTGCTGGTGGATGAAGGCACGCCGGTGAAGGCCGGAGATCTGATCGCCGTGCTAGATCCCTCGGAGTTGCAGACGCAGGAAGCGGCAGCGGCGGCCGCCATCACCAGCATGCAGCACAAAGTTTCCGAGATGCAACACACTGAAGAATCCACGTCAGGCTCTACGTCAAGCGACGTGGCCAATGCGCGAGCCATGATCTCTTCCGCCAAAGCAAATCTGCTGCAGGCGAAGGCGGCCCTTGATCGAACCGCGAGCGACAGCCAGCGCATGATCGAATTGGCCAAGGCCGGTGTCCAGTCGGAGCAGGATCGCGTGCAAGCTGAAACCAATCTGCAGGCGGCCCAGGCTACTGTGCAAGCTCAGCAGGAACTGGTGAAAGCGGCAGAGGCAAACTTGAACTCAGCCATCGCGCGCACGCAACAAGCCAACGCGGCGAAGAGTACGGTGCAATCGACTGAAGCTGATCTCAAAAACGCCATCGCTCAAAAGAATCAGGCAGCAGTGCGGTTGGGCTACACCAATGTTTATGCGCCCGTGAGCGGAACGGTTTCGGTGCGCGCAACGCGGCAGGGAGAAGTGGTAAACATCGGTGCACCGATTGTGACCATCGTCGATCTCACCGACACCTGGGCGCGGGCCGCGATCCCGGAAACCTATGCCGACCACATCGGTTACGGAGATGTGCTGCGCGTCCGAATGCCAGGTGGAACGATCACCAGCGGCAAGGTGTTCTTCAAAGGGGTCGAAGGCGATTTTGCCACACAGCGCGATGTGGGCCGGATGAAGCGGGATATCAAGACCATCGTGCTGAAAATCCGGTTGAACAATCCCAAGGGCGAGTACGTGCCGGGGATGACGGCTGAGGTACTGATTTCCCCGGAGCAGTTGAAAGGCAGCAATCCGCAAAGTGCTGCTGCAGCGGGGCCGCAATGATGGCGGAAGCAAATGCCAAGGCGAATGGCGGCGGCAGTTCCGTGCCAGGCGACGAAACGCCCTATGCCATCGAAGTTCAACACATCGTCAAGAAGTATGGGGACTTCACCGCCGTCGACGATGTTTCGTTCAATGTGAAGGAAGGCGAGATCTTCGGCCTGCTCGGACCGAATGGAGCGGGAAAATCGACACTGATCCGCATGATGACCACGCTGATTCCGCTTACTTCTGGGTTGGCTCGCATTGCCGGCCACGACGTTGCCAAAGATCCAAATGCGGTGCGGCGAACCATCGGAGTGATTCCACAGGCGCTGACCAGCGATCTCGATCTTACGGTTGAGGAGAATCTGAGCATCTACGCCAAGCTTTACGATGTACCCGCGAAAGAAAGAAAGCGTTCGATCGACGAATTGCTGGGGTTGGTGGATTTAACCAAGTGGCGCGATGCTCAGACCAAAACTCTCTCCGGCGGCATGCGACGGCGGTTGGAGATCGCGCGCGGGCTGGTGCATCATCCCAGAATATTTTTTCTCGACGAGCCGACCACTGGGTTGGACCCGGTATCGCGCGTCGCGGTGTGGGAGATGCTGGGCAACATCAAGAGTCAACGGCAACTCACCATCCTTATTACCACGCATTACATGGACGAAGCCGACCGGCTCTGCGACCGGATTGCCATCGTGGATCATGGCAAGCTGGTCGCGCTGGACGCGCCCATGGCTTTGAAGGCGAGCGTGCCGGGTTCGAACGTGATTGAAGCACAGTTCGAGAATCCTCCGGACGATTGGGAGCAGCGCCTGCACACGCTGGACAATGTGACCTCAGTGCAGCATGAAGGAGCAGGTATGTATCGCGTGCTGACCGGCAATGGCTCACGAACTACAACTGAACTGGTGGAGATGGCCGTCGGGGCCGGGGTTGCACTGAAGACGCTCTCGGTGCAGAACACCACGTTAGACGATGTGTTCGTGCACTACACCGGCCGGCAGTTGCGCGACGAACTGCAGAAAGCTTACGCCTTCACGATGCCGCAGAGTCCGGGATTGCGGCCATGATGCGTCGGGGATTGAAGTTATGAATCGAATGATGGCGATTGTCGAGCGCGAAATGCGCAAGTTCTTTCGCTCTCCGACGCTCATGATGGCGTCGATGATCATGCCGTTGGTGCAGCTCGTCATTTTAGGTAATGCGTTTGGCGGCAAGATTCGCGATGCCAAAGTTGCGATCGTCGATCAGGACGGGGGCACGCAGGCGCTGAAGATTCGCGGAGCCTTCGATTCCGTACGCGCCAACATCCGCACGTTCGTGCCCGTTTATTACACCGACGAGAAAAAAGCGACGGAAGATGTTCGCAACGGCAAGCTCGACGGCGCGGTGATTATCCCGCCGCAATACTCCCGGCGCGTTTATGAGGACAACCATCCGCAGATTGCACTGATCGTCGATAACAGCGACAACTTCATGAGTTCCGCGCTGGAGTCGGAACTTACCGACCTGACCGCTGCGCTGAACCAGCCTACGATCGAGCCGCGCATCCTGCAGCAGACCGCGCTCTCGATTGTCGAACTCTATCCTTACATCGAATATATGAAGTATCTGCTGCCCGGTTCGCTGACGCTGGCGATGTTTGTTTCTGTGATGATCGGCGGCGGCATGCTGTATATCGACGACAAGGCGCGCGGAGTACATGAAGGCTATCTGGTCACGCCGATCACCAAGCTCGAACTTGTTCTCGGACTTAACCTTGCGGGCTCGATCAAGGCGGTGATGACGGGCGTAATCATTTGCGTCATCGGGGCGCTGATTTCAGGAGTAAGTACGATTTTCGATCCAGTCACAATGTTTGGGCTGCTGGTGATGATCGTGCTGACTTCGCTCGCGTTCAACACGATGATGTTCTTGCTGATGGTGCGCATCGAAGACCCGCTGGTGCCGCGAGCCATGTTTGGCATTCTGAATACGCTGCTGTTTTTCCCCAGCGGCGCAATCTATCCTATACAGGCATTCCCGCCGTGGCTGCGGGCGATCGCCAGAGTTGATCCATTTACCTTTGCGGTGGATGGCTTTAAGTGTCTGCTGCTGAAACAGACGACGCTCGCGGCAGTATGGGGCGACATGCTCTATCTTTCGATCTTTTCGGCCGTTACTCTGGGGATTGCCATTCCGCTGTTCAAGCGCTCGCTGTAGCTATCAACCACCAACGTCACTAAGGATGAGCTTGGTAATAGACCTTCGTGGTAGTTCGTGGCCTTGGTGGTTAAGAGCTTTGCCGTTATGCTTAGGGAGTGATGACCCTACTGGACGCGAAAGAGTACCATCCCGAAAAAGAGCGGAAGCGAAGAACCCGCATCATTTCAGCAGTCGTGCTTCTGCTGCTTCTGGTTTTCAGTGTGTGGTGGAACCGCTTCTGGCCGGAAAAGCGCATCGCCGAGAAATTCTTTTCTTCCTTGCAAAAGCAAGACTTCGAAACCGCCTACGGCATCTACTATCACGATCCTGATTGGAAGCAGCATCGGCAGAATCACGCGCAGTATCCGTTCAACGAATTCTGGCAGGATTGGGGCCCGGGCGGACAGTGGGGCGTGGTCAAAAGTTATCGCGTTTATGGCAGCAGTAATTGTCCCGGCGGAGGTAGTGGTGTAGTCATCGATCTGATTGTGAACGATCGCGCGCAACACGCCCAGTTGTATGTGGACAAGACGGACAAAACAATCAGCACACCGCCCTGCGATCTGGAGTTTCGCTAGAATATCGATAGGAATGTTGAACAGAATATTGTTGGCGGCGGCTATCAGCTGGACCTCTTCCGTGACGCTGGGTTTGTTATTTGCGGCCCGCTCGTCTGGAGGTCTTTCCCTTAGCACGCTTCGACTGCCCGGTGTCATTCCCGTTGCCCTTATTACCGGCACGATGGTTTCACTTGCGATCACACCGATCGCAGTATGGGCGGTAAGAACAGGCGCAAGAAACCTGCGCGTTTACGGTCCTATTCTTTGGCTGGCTCTGGCTGCTTACATTATTCTGGTAATCCCCAAAGTCGGTGGGGCAGGCCCGCCGGACTGCTTTGCTTAAGTGTTGTTGGTCTCGTTGCTCTTGGGCTTATTCCTGCTGCCAAGTAATATCTGACCGCGCAGCATTCGAAGTCTAGGACGATCCTTACCTTCCAAACTGCTCCAGCGCTTTCGTAAGCGACGTCTCGTCGCCAACATTCAGGCAAGCCTTCGAGCGGTCAATCTGCCGCATCAGCCCGCACAGAACTTTTCCGGGCCCGATCTCCACGAAGGTCCCGACGCCCTCTGCAATCAGCAGGCGCATGCACTGCAACCACTTCACCGAGCCGGTCACCTGCCCAACCAGGGTTGCGCGCGCCCGCAGTTCGTCATCGACCAAAGACGCTTCCACATTGCAAACCACGGGATAAACCGGCCTCTGCATTTTGAGCTTGTTCAGGTCCGCTTCCAACCGGTCTTGCGCAGGCTTCATCAACGAACAATGGAACGGCGCGCTCACAGGCAGCAACTTGGCGCGCTTCGCTCCACGCTCATCAGCCAGCTTCGCTCCGCGCTCCACTGCCGCCGTGTTGCCGGAGATCACAATCTGCTCTGGAGAATTAATATTCGCGGGAGAGCAAACTTCGCCCTGCGCCGCATCCCGGCAAACCGCGGCAACCTTCTCGAATTCCATACCCAGGATTGCCGCCATCGCGCCCACCCCTACCGGGACCGCCTCCTGCATATACTTTCCGCGATTGCGTACGGTACGCACCGCGTCGGCAAAGCTCATCGTGCCAGAAGCCACGTGTGCCGAATATTCGCCCAGGCTGTGGCCCGCCACAAAACCCGGCCTGGGAATGCGGTCCTCAAGAACTCTCAAAGCAGCAATCGATGCAGTAAGAATAGCCGGCTGCGTGATCTCGGTCAGCCGCAATTGTTCTTCCGGGCCCTCAAAACATACTTGCGACAATTTGTAGCCGAGCGCTTCATCAGCCTCTTCAAACGTTTGCCGCGCGATGGAATATTTTTCGGCGATATCCTTGCCCATGCCCACGGCCTGCGATCCCTGGCCGGGAAAAATGAATGCGATCTTCGATGCGGCAGCCGGTGGGACATTCGACGCGCTCTGCAATGCGTCGACGCTGTGACCGTTTCCTGATTCTGTCATCATCTTGGTTGTGGGCGGCTCTATGCGACAGCTCTGTGCAAGAAGTTCAGCGAAACGGTGCGACTTCCACTTCCGCCGGTGCGGGACGAAGCGCAGCCAGTCCTTGCTCGATCGCCTCATTGATGTGCCGCTCGGCGAACTCAGCAGCCACGCGCACTGCATTCTTGATCGCATTCGCGTTCGACGAGCCATGCGTGATAATGCACACACCCTTCAATCCCAATAGGGGCGCTCCACCGTATTCAGTATGGTCAATGCGCTTCTTGAAATCGGAAAACGCGCTGCGCGAAAGCATTGCGCCCACCTGGCTGGTAATCGTCGCCTTTAGCGATTCTTTCAGAACCGTGCGCACCAGGTTCGCCACGCCTTCGGAAATCTTAAGCGCCACGTTGCCCACGAACCCATCGGCCACAATCACGTCAACGTGGCCGTTGAACAAGTCGCGGCCTTCAACGTTGCCCACAAAATTCAAAGGCAGCCGCTTCAATAAATGAAACGCTTCGCGGGTCAGCGCGTTGCCTTTGGTTTCTTCTTCGCCGATCGAGAGCAACCCCACCCGCGGCCCTCTCTCCGGGCCTAACATGCTGCGTCCGAACATGCTGCGTCCAAACGTGCTGCGTCCAAACATGGAGCGTCCAAACATGCTGCGGAAATAAATCTCGCCCATCACAGCGAACTGTTCGAGATTATGCGGCTTGCAATCCACATTCGCACCAACGTCGAGCAGGATCGCAGCCGTTCCCGGAGCAGTAGGAAAAACCGCAGCCAGAGCCGGCCGGTCAAGGCCGTGCAAAGCGCCCAGCACCATTTTGGCCGTAGCCATCGCGGCGCCGGTATTACCGGCCGTGACGAAGCCCGCGGCCCGTCCCTCTCGAACCAGGCGCAACCCTACGCGCATGGAGGAGTCGCGCTTGGCCCGTACCGCCTTCACCGCTTTGTCTTCCATGGAAATGACTTCGCTGGCGTGAACGATCTCGATAGGCAACCGCGCCGCCACGGGATGGCGGTCGAGTTCCGCTTTGATCGTGGCTTCCGGACCGACCAGCAGCACGCGCACACCGTAATTGCGCGCAGCATGGATCGCGCCTTCGATTTCAGGCTTAGGAGCCCGGTCCGAGCCCATCGCATCCAGCGCAATCACGCTAGGCATGGTGGCAGGAAATTAGCTGGCTTCTTTCACTTCGACAACTTCGCGGCCTTTGTAGTAGCCGCATTTGACGCAGGCGCGATGCGGCATCTTCTTCTCGTGGCAGTTCGGACACTCCGACAGCGAGTGGCTCTTCAGCGCATCGTGCGCCCTCCGGGTTGAGGTCCGCTTCTGAGAATGTCTTCGTTTAGGATTCGGCATGGTTTATAAAATTCCTCTCGTCGAGGCGCTTCGCCTCGTATAAATCTCTCAAATATCGCAACCGCTCAATGCGCCAGCTTGCTGCGGATTTCTTTCAACGCCGCCCACCGTGGCTCTTCCAGCGTTACGGCGCATGAACACTGTTCCTGGTTAAGATTCACGCCGCAGTGCGGACACAATCCCTTGCAGTCTTCGCGGCACGTGACCTTCAACGGAACCGCCAGTAATACCTGCTCGCGCACTACATCGTCGAGCAGAATTCCCTCGCCTTCATAATAGCTGATCTCAGCCTCCGCGTCGGTCACCGAAATCTCGTCCCGCCCCGCATCCGCTCCCTGAGGACGATACAACAGGTCGAACTCCCGTTTTACATCCTGAGTAATCGGCTCCAGGCATCGCGCACAGTTCGTCTCCAGGCTGGTCGCGAGGCGGCCCCTGATTCGTATGTCTTGGATTATCTTGTGCTTGCCGTGATGCTCCTCGACCAGATCGGCCCGCCCGCTGCTCTCGATCGGCGCGATCTGGCGGTAGTCCGCTCCCAGATCAATCATGCCCGGCGCGAACTTCTCCGCAAACTCTACAGGATGAAGTTCTAAGTCTTTGATCTCGAAGAACATCGGAACCTCCGCGCCCCGTCCAGTTGCCGCCCCAGGCTCGCGGAAGCGCGCAGGAAGGCGCAAGTACCGCAAGGAGCAAGAATTAAGGATAAAGGTTGGTAGAAAGCAGTGTCAAGGCGGCTATTGGAAAGGTCTATCTTTCACATCCATATTTATGTGCTATACTTTCCATAGGTATTCCATATGCCGGCACTTTACGTCGAAAATGTCCCCCCGGATCTCTATCAGGCCCTCCGCAAACGCGCGAGAGAAAATCGCAAGTCGATTGCGGCGGAAGTCATTTCCCTGTTGGAGCGCAACGTGCCCACGGCAAAAGAGTTGCAGGGCCGTCGCGAATTCTACAAACGCATGGCGGAACTGCGCACCCATCAGCCCGAAAGCCCCGGCCCATTTCCAACTGTTGAAGAAATGATTCGCGAGGACCGGGATCGTTGACCTCTCTTGTCCTCGACGCAAGCGTAGCGGTGAAGTGGGCTATCCCGTCTACGAGTGAAACCCTCACCGGTGAATCCCTCCAACTGCTCAAACGCTATACGCAAGGAGAGATCAACTTCATCGTCCCCGATGTCTTCTGGGCTGAAGTGGGGAACGTGTTGTGGAAGGGCGTTCGTCGGCGAAGATGGCAGAAGGCCGTCGCGGAGCGCGCTGCTTCGGATATGAGGAAGAGGAACTTCTTCACCGTGTCATCGCTGGACTTGCTGTCCGACGCCGTGAGAATTGCTTTTGCCAACGACCGCAGCGTCTACGACTGCCTCTATGTTGCCCTCGCCATTCAGTTCAAGATTGAGATGATTACCGCGGACGAACGCTTGGCCAATGCCCTGGCGGCGCGCCTTCCGGTAAAATGGCTGGGCGCATTCGCGATTGGGCGAGAATGACGGCGACTTCAGAAGACAGAAATCAGTGGTTCGAAGACCACGCCGGCCTCGTGGCGATCTTCATCACCCTGCTCGGATTCCTAGTTCGTCTTTGGGCTGCTTCCGGAATATTCCTCAATCCCGATGAGGCGCTGCACTTCCGCCTGGCCAACCAACTCTCGCTGGCTCTTGCCTACAAGGCAAGTCTCACCGCGGCTCATCCTCCTCTGTTCATTCTCCTGCTCTATTACTGGCGCACGCTCGGCTCCTCGGAACTCTGGCTGCGATTGCCCTCCGTGATTGCGGGCGCGATTTTCTGCTGGATGTTTTACAAGTGGTTAAGCAAAGCAACTGGCAACCTAGCAGGGTTTATTGGACTTCTCTTCGTCACCTTGCTTCCGCCCATTGTCCTGATCGCGGCAGAAGTGCGGCAGTACTCTCTGTTGCTGGCATTCCTTGCCGCCGCTCTCTACTTTCTCGATGAAGCTTTCGCGGAAAACTCTCTGAGTCGAATGGCGGCCTTTTCCCTATGCCTCTACCTCGCCATGCTGTTTCACTACTCGGCGTTCCTGTTCGCCGCAGCCCTCGGCATTTATGCTCTGCTCAGAATTTTCACAGAGCGTCCGCCTGCCAACTTGTGGTTGACCTGGGTGACCGGACAACTCGGAGGGATGGCTCTCGCGGTGTTCCTGTATAAGACCCATCTTTCAAAACTGGGCGCAGGCGATTCCAGAACCGCGATGCAGGGCTGGATGAGCGAGTATTATCTGCAGCGATCTTATTTCGATCCCGCACGCGACCATCTTGTGACGTTCCTGGTGGGCCACAGCTTTGGAGTCTTTCAATATTTCTTGGGGCAGCTTGCGGTGGGCGTGGTAATGGGCGTCGTATTCCTCGTGGGAGTCGCATTGCTGTTGCGCGGTAAGGGCCTTCCGGACGAAGTCGAAACAAGAAATGATCGAACTTTTTCGCACCCTCTGGGAATATTCCTGCTTCTCTCATTTGCAATTGCTGCCGGCGCCAGCCTGGTTCATGTCTATCCTTACGGAGGCACGCGCCACATTGCGTTCCTGATTATCCCGGGCGTGGCGGGCGTCAGTGTGGCGATAGCATGTTTAGCGGCGGGCATATGGGCGCGCGGATTCACCATCGCCATGATCGTCATCGTGGCCTGCATCGCCTTTGGAAAACCGCGCCAGCCCCGGATGGTGCGCGCCGACCAAAGCCGGACGCACATGGCTGATGCCATCAATTTCATACGCCAGAATATTAAGCCGTCCGATCTCATCTTCACCGACTACCAGTCCGATCTCATTCTCGGCCACTATCTCTGCCAACAACATCCCATTTCGCTGGAGGTCACCGCCGCCGACTTCGAACAGTTTTCCTGCGATGGCCACAAGATCGTCGCCAGCAACTTCAGAGCGGCATGGATGTTTTCAGCGGACAATTTCCCCAAAGAGTGGCAGCGAGCCGTGCAATCCTACAATCTCAAACTAGGGGACACCGTCTGGATTGTTCAGGCAGGTTGGGGAGTAGATCGTCCCGCAGATTTACAAAAGTACTTGGCGGAGTTCCGCGGCCTGCATTTCGAATCGTTCGGCAAGAACATCAAAATCTTCAAGATGACAGTTGGCCAGCCCATGCCGGCGCCAAACCCCGTTGCCGCATCGCGATGATAGCCCGGTCCCCGGCGCAGAGGAAAATGCGAGAAGCGCCTCAACTCAAAATCGGCAACTCCCGAATCCTCTTCTTAGTAGCCGCATAAATCGCGTTGCACAACGCCGGCGCCAGCGGCGGCACCGACGGTTCTCCAATCCCCGTCGGCGCCTCCGTGCTGGGTACGGCATAAACTTCCACGACCGGAGTCTCCTCCATACGCACCGGCGCATAGTCGTCGAAATTTCCCTGCACCACGCGCCCCTTCTCAATCGTAATCTTCGCCCGTAGCGCATTCGACAGTGCGTAAACGATCCCGCCCTGGATTTGCTGTTCCATGATGCTCGGATTCACTACCTGCCCGCAATCCACCGCCGCCACCACGCGATGCACGCGCGGCACATCGTTCTCCATGCTGATCTCCGCCACCTCGGCCATGTAAGAAGAAAAACATCCAAAGCAGGCGATCCCGCGATACCGTCCGGCAAGCAAGGGCTTGCCCCATCCCGCCTTGTCGGCCGCGAGTTGCAGCACGCCGCGCATCCGCGCTGTATGCCACGTCGTCGTGAAGTACTGGATGTCTCGATCTTTCCCCAGCATGTGCAGCCGGTACTCCAGCGGATCTTTTCCCGCCGCCGCAGCCAGTTCATCGATAAAACTCTCGCTCGCAAACCCGGCCTGCAGAGCGTACACCGACCGCATCCAACCCAGCGGCACTACGGTTTCGGCGATTACGCTTTCAATCGAAACATTTTCCAGCGCATAAACGAACGCCGCCTCATCCGGCAAATCCGGATCGACCCCGCCCGGCGTTGGCTGCCCTTTCTGCCCGCTGATCGATGGCGCGATGATCCGGTGCGTGAATGCCGCTGGCCATCCCGCTCCATCCAGCACCGCGCTCAACTGATGCAGGCTCGCCGGACGGTATGTCGAAAACCGCATGTCATCTTCCCGAGTCCAAATCACTTTCACCGGATTACTGCTCTTCGAATCAAAGATCGCTTTCGAAACCAGCGCCGCTTCCACCGCATAGTCATGCTCCAGCCGCCGCCCAAAGCCTCCGCCCATCAGCGTTACGTTCACCTTCACCTGATCCGGATCCAGCCCCACGGCCTGCGCGACCGAGTCGCGGCAATCCTGCGGCACCTGCGTCGGAGCCCACAACTCGCACGTCGTTCCGCGATAATTCGCCGTGCAGTTTCCCGGCTCCATCGGCGCGTGCGCCATGAACGGCAGCCGATACTCCGCCGTCACTCGCCGTCCCGCAGCTTTCGCAACGTCGCCCACGGAATACAAACTCACGCCCTTCTTCGCCGCCGCCTGCTTCAGCGACTCCATCACCGCCGCCGTGTTCAGGTCTTTATTCGGACCATCATCCCAACTCACGTTCAGCAAGCGGCGCCCTTCCATCGCGCCCCAAACGCTGTCGGCCACAACTGCCACGGCCGCGTCGCCAACCTTGCCAACGTAACTCACGCCGGAAATCTTCCTAGATTCCACATCGTCAAACCTCACAAGCTTCCCACCGATCGTTGGACACCGCGACAGCAGCGCGAACTTCATCCCCGGCATTCGGAAGTCGATCCCAAACACCGCTTCGCCTTTCACCTTCCCCGGCGTGTCCACCCGCGCCAGGCGCTGCCCAACAATTTTGTAGTCCTTGCTCTGCTTCAGCGGAACATCGGTCGGCACCGGCAATGTGGAGGCTTTCCCCACCAGTTGCCCATAGCTGAGCCGCCGCTTCGATGCCCCGTGCAGAATGTTTCCTTCCACCGCCGCGCACGTCGATCGCGGCACGCCCCAAGTCAGCGCCGCCGCCGAAATCAGCATCTCTCGTGCCGCCGCTCCCGCCTTGCGCATCGGATCCCACGTCGTCTTCACGCTCGCGCTGCCGCCCGTCGTCTGATCCCCGTAGAGCGTGCTCGCGCCGGCCTGCTCGATCTCAATCTGTTTCCAGTTCGCTTCCAACTCTTCCGCCAGGATCATAGGCAACGCCGTACGTACTCCCTGCCCCATCTCTGAGCGCGCCACCACGATTGTGATCTTGTTGTCGGGCGTGATCCGCAGGTAAGCGTTCGGTGAGAACACTTCTTTGTCCGTGCCACCTTGATGCGGCAAATAGAATCCCACCACCAGCCCGGCTCCCGCCGCCACTCCCACCGCAACGAACTCGCGCCGGCTAAGCAGGCTCATCGCGCACCTCCCACAACTCCTGCTCCCGCGGCCCGATGGATCGCCTTGCGAATCCGTTCATACGTCCCGCAGCGGCACAGGTTGCCGTTCATCGCCTGCGTGATCTGCTCATCGCTGGGATTCGGTGTCTTCGTCAGCAGCGCCGCCGCCGTCATAATCTGCCCCGTCTGGCAGTAACCACATTGCGGAACTTCTTCGGCAATCCATGCCTGCTGCAACACGTGCAAGCCGTTCGCGCCCAGCCCTTCAATCGTCGTGATGCTCTTCCCGGCAACCTGCGAAACCGGCGTGGAGCACGACCGAATCGCCGATCCCTCCACGTGCACCGTGCACGCCCCGCAGAACCCGGCGCCGCATCCGAATTTCGTTCCCGTAAGCTCAAGCGTGTCCCGCAATACCCAAAGCAACGGTGTCTCCGCCGGAACGCTTACATTTTTCTCATTACCGTTGATGTGTAGAGTGAACTCGGCCATTTTTTCCCCAAGTCAATTGAAACAGTTCAATCAAGACAGGTGAATTGAGATCTGGACAATCCTACCCAACCGGCATGAAAAGTGGAATGGGCCTCTCTGGGGACACCCACCCTCGGCTGTCCGTCGAGCGAAGCTCCACGTTTTCGTCGCGCCGCGGCAAACTCAAGCCACTACCCCAGCATGCCACTCCGGGGCTAAAGTTTCCGGGGCTGGTGCCGATAGGAAATGAAGACTCTTTAACACAGCTGGGGAAGCTCAGACGCAATCTGATCCGCACGCGAGCCTGGCAGCTCTGGCCGGAGAAATCGAAATATGAGTACTCAGAATCAGCCCGCAACCCGCCCCGTGCAAGACTCGCCGCGTTGCGAACCCCGGTTCCCGCTTGTGCTTGATATCACTATCCGCACCCGAACCTGCGGAGTGCTGACCGGCCGAACTGCCGATCTCAGCGAATCCGGAATCTCCGCCATGCTCAGAATTGACGTCCCATTGTCCGAGATCGTGGAGTTGAACTTCACGCTTCCGATCGGCCAGGTAAAAGTTCACGCCATCGTCCGCCAAAGGGATTGCTTTCGCTATGGTTTTCAGTTCCTGGAGTCAGCCGCCGTGCAGGAAATCATTCGGAATACCTGCCGCCAGCTGTCTGTGGAACAAACCCTATCCGCGAAGGTCTAAACAGGCGCCGGAATGCTTACTTCAACTCCGCCAGTTTTTGAGTCGCGATCTGCACCGCATCCGCGCCGGGATTGTCTTTCTTGATCTGCTCGTAGAGACGCTTGGCGTCGAGCGGTTGGTTGGTGGTCTGGTAAAGTTCTGCCAGTTGCAACTGCGCCGTAACTTTGCTCACTGAGGCGGTGGGCTGGTTGATCAGCTCCTGGTACAGGGCCACGGCATCCTTCGCGCGGTTCGTGTTGCCATAGAGGGCGGCCAACGCCAGCCTTGCCACCGAAGCCAGCTCTTTGTTGCCGGTCGAAGCCACCGCCTTGAAGTTGCTTTCAGCGCCGGCATTATCGCCCGCGCTCTCTGCGGTCACTCCTAAAAAGTAGCGCGCCATATCCGCCGTACGCGTGTGCGGGTATTTGTCTACGATCGTCTGAAATTGTTTCTTGCCGGCTTCGGCGCGCTCCTGCGCCGACGCGAAGCTGGGAGCCTCCGGCTGCGCCGGCGTTCCCGCAGGGCGAAGCGGCGTATCGAGAGTCCTGATCGCCACCGATAAATCGAAGCTGGCCCTCTCATCCTGCCTGCTCAGGTAGTACCATCCGCCCAGCACCGCGGCGGCGACCACCGCCACAACAACGCCGGCGATCGTGACCGTATTCCTGTGTTCTACGCTCCAGTGCGCGGTCTTCTCCGCGGCTCCGATAGTGACCCGGCTGAATGCGTCCTGTTTAAGTTGATGGCGGGTTTCTGCGCGCAAGGCTACCTTCCAATCTCAGTTTCGTGCGTCTATCTTGATGACTCGCTCTAGATGTCTCTATCTTGGTGGGACAAACTACCAGTTTATCAGCCGGAAAACAGCACCGTCAAAGCCGCTCGAGGCAGGGGTGGTTTCTAAGACAATACCGGTGCCGACCAGTCAGTTCAAAGTAGGTTGTCATTCCGAACCGGGCACTGAGCCCGGTGAGGAACCTGCTTTCGCCTCGGCCACGCTGGCGTCGAGAAACGGCGATCCCCGCCCCTACCGCGGAGCTTCTTCCAGCAGTCCCTGCTCAAGCTTCTCCTGGCACTCGATGCAATGCCGCGTCCAGGGCACGGCCTCCAGGCGCTTGGCGTTGATTTCCTTGCCGCAATGGATGCACTCGCCAAAACTGCCTTCGCGAATGCGCGCCAGCGCCCGCTCCACCATCTGCAGAAGCTGCCGCTCGTTGTTGCTCTGGCTGAACAGAAATTCTTTGGTGTAGGAACTCGCAGCGCGGTCGGCGATGTCCTGCGCTGTGTCCTCATCGGCCGAGCGTCCGTCCGCCTGGGTGCGGGAAACCGTGCGCCGCAGATCCTGCTGCCGCGTCTCTAGCCTCTTCTTAAAACTCTCTAACTTCTTCTTATCCATAAGGTCACTTCTAAAATCCTGCGCCGGCTCCCTGGGAGCCGCCTAGGGTATAAGGACCAACCGAAAATCATAAGCGCCCAATCCAGATGCGTCAACCACGGCCCTGGGTTGGGTACTGTCCTAATTTGATTTTCTTGATCTAACCCCAACGACAAGCCGTGGAAAACGAGAAAACAATGGGCCAGCAGAAACCTCGCCCGAGATAGGCAACGAGGGGGAATCGTACCCGGGCCGGAACTAATAGGATTGTTAGGTCTCTGTGGTACACGTAGAGTTTTTTGCTATCTTTTTCGGCATCGGAATTGGACTTTTCTGCAACTAAGATTTTCACATGACCGAAGCCGTCGCAGAACTTAAAGCTCAGTTGGTTTCACTGGAAAAGCGCCTATCGAGGATTTCCCAAGTCCCCGATATGGACCAAGCTGTTACTGAGTGCGCGAACAAAATTGCGGCCCTCCGAGAAAAGATCAAAAAGGCTGAAGCGGGACGATGAGGCACCGATTTCACTCCGGACAGTACAGATTGGATGTAGGTCCATCTGTGCCTTTGATTTGATAGCACGCTTCAATATTCAGACTGCTGAGGCCGCCGGTGTTGATGCGCGTGAACACTTCACACGCAATGTCGATTGGATAATTGTCGATGTTGATTACAGAAAAATCGTATCCTTGGAGCCGAGTGCGGTATACGTCGATCTTCTCGATTCGGAGAGTAATTTGAAGTCAGGTAAGAAATGGTCTGGTCAAGGAGGTCGTACACGGAGATGGAGCGCCTGCACGGCGGGGGTTCGAGACTCACTACCTCATCTTCTTGATCGGGGTTGACATCCAACGCGATCGCAAGATCCTTGTAATCAATTCCCTTCCCCTCCTTCGTAATTATCAGCCCCTTACGCACCGCGTAAAGGGAAGTAATGCGCTGCTGGCCGTCCAATACGTACTGCGTGGCATCCCCCTTCGGCGTAGTAGGCAAGACGGCGTTACCGATGTTTCTTATGTGACGCAGCTCCTCATGGGTCTTCCAGAGTATGAACGAGCCGATTGGAAAACCCTTCATGATGCTGTCAATCAGCTTAGCAGTGCGCTCTTTCTCCCATACGAAATCGCGCTGGAACTGCGGGATTTTGATGTAACCCTCGTCAATTGCTGTGAATAGGGTCGTGTACTTTTTGCTCTGATTTTCAGGCTGCTGCATGGTGGCAAGATCACATCGCAGTCGCCGAGCACCCGTAGGATCATTTCCAGGGCCTCAGGAGGGGGATTGGTGCGGGGGGCACTCTAAGGGTTGAACCTGAGTTCGGGACTAAGGTCTCGCGGCCTGATCCCTCTACCCACCCCGCTCCCCTCGGCAACTCTCAGGTCATAGTCATTCTGAAGATTCAGCCAGAACTGTGCCGGCAAACCAAAATACTTTCCCAAACGAATCGCAGTATCGGCACTGACGGCTCGGTCCCCGCGGACCACCTCATAGATGCCAGGGAAATTGAGCGCTTTCGCCAGTGCGTAAGCGCTCAACCCCATCGGCTCCATGAACTCGCTTTTGAGAATCTCTCCCGGATGTACCGCAAAGACCTTTTTCGACTTCATTCGTAACTCTCCAGCCTGCTAGTGATAGTCCACAATCTCTACCTCAAAGGCATTACCGTTCCTCCACACGAAACAGACGCGATATTGGCCGTTCACCCGGATACTATGCTGCCCGGCTCGGTTCCCGCGAAGCGCCTCCAGTTGATTCCCTGGTGGCACTTTCAGATTGTCCAGCGTCACGGCCGCATTCAAAATGGCAAGCTTCTTGAACGCTCTTCGCTGTAAATCGCCGGGAAGCCGTCGATTCTTGCCCGACTGCCACAGCCGCTCCGTCTCCTTATCACGGAAGCTCGCGATCATGAAGGTCCATAGTACTGCAGCTCAATACTATTGTATCACATGAGTATTCGAGCGGGCTCAGAGCGAATGCGAGGCCTACCGCACAACCGTGACCGACACTGGCATCTGCTGCCTGCTCGATGCGCTCGCTGCCGAAACCATGACGGAATAAACTCCGGCCTTGACGCTGCTGCTTACCGCAATCTTGAAAACGCTGCTACCTGCCCCCGGAGCGGACAAAGTAGCCGGCGAGAAAACAGCCGTCACCCCGCCGGGAAGTCCGGTCACAGAGAAGGCAACGGCCGCGTCGAACCCTCCGCTGACCGTGACATTCACTTTGATGCTGTTGTTCGATCCGGCCGTGACCGAGAGAGAACTCGCTGACGGAGTTGCCTGAAAAGCAGGAACAACTTTGGCGTCACTCCAGTGGCTGACCAGCACCGAACCATCGATTGAACCGAGTCCGGTGCCCTGGTCGTATCCAACGGTTGCGTTGAAGCCAGCCTGTCCCGGCACGCTGTTGCTGCCTTTGATGACGTCGTGGAAAACCGACGCACCGCCCGCCCTCTGCTTCCCGGCCAAAGAATAAAACGTTGTATTTGCATTACCCTGCCGCGCCGCCGCATGCTGCACCACGAGGACCATGACCCCGGCAAAGGAAGGCGCTGAGGCAGATGTCCCGCCGACCACGTAGAGCGCCCCTTCCTGATAGATGAGATAGCCGTCGTGCCCGGCGGCGCTAAGCGCAACGTCAGGAACATCGCGCTTGCCATCGGCAGGAACGCCCGTGCCAGCCTGCCAGGAAGGCTTGGCATAGATGGAACTGGCGCCGCCGCCGCTCGCCCACAGCCCGGCACCCGGGCCGCTTTCGTTCCAGACTGTTTCCGGTATATAGCTTATAGCTGATGCTTGCGTACCGGAGACATTCGATGACAACCAATAGAGCGACGGGCTCGAGTCGCTGAACTCGCTGCCGCCTGCACAAACGTTGTAGGGAGTCGAGCACAAGCCATTGACCCCGCGTCCATGCTTGGCGGAGGCCGCCGATGCGGTATCGCATCCCGCGACCCCGCTGTCTCCCGAAGAAACAACGACCGTGATACCCTGCGCCGCCGCTTGTTGCCACAAGCTATTGAGAAAAGCATTTCCAGAAGAGCCCAGGGAAGCCTCGCATAAGCCGAAGCTCATGCTCATTACCGGCGCGAGGTTGTGGCTGACAATGTATTGCGCCGAGAGATCCACTGCCATCGCTCGCGTTCGTCGACTTCGAAACTACAAACTTGATCGCGGCGTTCCTCGCTACGGCGCCCGACCATTCCGCATCGAGATCGGCTTCAGTTTCTTCACCCGAACTCACAATGCCTGGGTCAGCTCCGTTGACGATGATCTGTGGATCGTTGGCGGGCAATCCAAACAACGTTCGGAACTGGCGCACGTCTGCGATCTTGATGTTCGAGCGCGCGACGATCGCGATGGATTGTCCGCTGCCGTTGATGGCTTGCTGGTAAAGCGGAACCAGATCGTAGATGGTCGCGAAGTCCGCGGGGGCCAGGTAGTGCGAGCCTCCGCTGGTGAACTCAGGCGATGGCTTCTGCACCGGCCCATGCATCGCATCGCTGTGAAAGTCGTGGAGCGAAACCACACCTCCGACCACACGTACTAGAGCCGCGGGAATTTCCGGGTCGGTTGCGTTGGCGTGGTGGAGTTCGTTGCCAATCTTGTAGGCATGAATCCGCGTGTGGAACGCCGACTCGACCTGCGACGCCGCGCCGCTGAAGACAATGGAACGGCGGCCGGCAGTGACCTCTTCCACTTCCATGCCGTGGTCCTGCAGCCAGCCCACG
Organism: uncultured Acidobacteriaceae bacterium; assembly: GCA_963841125.1. Taxonomy (GTDB): domain Bacteria; phylum Acidobacteriota; class Terriglobia; order Terriglobales; family Acidobacteriaceae; genus Sulfotelmatobacter. The sequence continues at coordinate 38,821 of CAWJBH010000002.1, read as the reverse complement.
ACCTGCGCGGTGTCGGCGTCGGAGATGCCGAAGCGTTCTCCATACTGCTCGGGCGTGAGCCACTGATGGTAGTAAGGCGAGTCGGGGTTGTGTTGCGCGTCCAGCAACTGGTTCAGAGCGTCCTGCTGTTCGGCGTCGGGCAGCAGCGTGAGGAGCATGTGTTCCATGGAAAACCCAGGCGCGACTGCGCCCGCGTCGTACTGAGATGTTGCAAGCGGGTGCACGTTCCCGCGCAGAGTCACTCGCTGTTCGTCATCGATGAAGGAAGTGATGCGATCTTTCGCCTGAACGAACGGAGGCTCGGCCGGAGGCTGCGCTTGGGCGAGCGAGTGCAGGAAAAGAAACGGCAAGAGAATTGTTAACGTTAAGAATGACGACGACAACGCGCGACGCTGCAGTGACGCGGAGAACAGGTGGGACATTTTTGTTGGGCCTCCGGGGCGAGGTGCGGCTCTTTTATTTTGGCTCTCTACTGCAGGCATCATCGGCGGGGCGGGGGAACACTTGAGGGATCAGCCCTCTGGTCCGGGTGACGGGAGTTACCTTTGAGCGTATCTGTTCGGTGCAGTGTGAAAACAGCTTAATGTTCCGGTTGGAACATTGTGCTAAGTGTTCCAACTGGAACATTTCACTTTGCAGAAAAATCTGTGGCGTAAGTTGTTGATTCTTCGTGCTGGCCTTTTGGCGGGTCAATGAAATCATGGGGTTAGGCTGTGGAAGGAATGTCTACTTTCGAGGGGGTCGGATGTCTACTAAAGTAGACTTGACAGGCGTCCTGCGTACTTTTTATGGTACGCGGCTGTCGTGGGTCAGCCGGAATCATGGTGGCTGTCCGGCTGAAAATCCCACGGCGTTGGGGTGTGTGGAATCCCACCCTTCGGCTTCGCTCAGGGCGAGCTTTCTCGCGGTGACTCGACCGCGGGTGGGCAGTTCCGGTTTCGAATTCGGGAACAGGGCGATCGAGTGTGCACTATTGAACAGCTTCGGGATGGCACGTTGCTCTACTATTCGGTGAAACATCGATGCCGAGGGGAGCGTGGTAATGCCAGCACGTCGCGTCATCTCCCGAGCTTTTCTGGTCTCGGCTCCGTTTCTTCTGGTCGTCGCCTTTGCTTTCGGGCAGGGCAGTCCGCAAGCTCCCGCTAAGAGTGTTCCAGCATCTCAGGCCTTGACTGGCGCGCCTTCCGCCGACGTTTCCAAGTACGTGGGTGCGGAGACCTGCAAGACCTGTCACGAAGATCTTTACAATGCGTGGGAGAAAACGCCGCACTGGAAGACCACGCTGGATAAAGTGGGCGGTCCGGGGAAGCAAGGTTGCGAGGGCTGCCATGGTCCCGGGGCCGACCATGTGGCCGGCGGCGGCGACAAAACGAAAATATTCCTGTTCGAGAATGCTTCGGCGAAGGAAGTCAACGGCCGGTGCCTGACTTGTCACGCCGGTGGCAGGCAGCACATGAATGCCATCAACTCAATCCACTCGCAGAATAATGTTAGCTGCATTTCCTGCCACTCGCCGCATCATGCGCAAACCAAAGAGTTTCTGCTGGTGAAGGCGCAGCCGGAGCTTTGTTACACCTGCCACTTGCAGCAGAAGTCTCAATTCGAAATGCCGTTTCACCATCGCGTTAACGAGGGACTGGTACAGTGCTCGGATTGCCACAATGTGCATGGCACGGTTGGGGCGAAGCAAGTGCGCACCTCGGGCACGCAAGACGCCGTTTGCTTCACATGCCACACCGACAAGCAGGGGCCGTTTGTGTTTGAGCATGAGCCGGTGAAAGTGGAGGGATGCTCGTCCTGTCATATTCCCCACGGGGGCGCGAACGTTCACATGTTGCGAGTGAGCAATGTCAATTTGCTGTGCTTGCAATGCCATACCACGGCTGCTCTCGGCTCGAAAGTCGGCGGGGCTCCGGGGGCGCCTTCATTTCACAGCCAGCAGACGTTGTTCAAGTCGTGCACGCTGTGCCATAGCCAGATTCACGGCTCCAACTTCGATTCGACTCTTTTCAAGTAGCGATCGCCCATGAAGCTTATCCAAAAGCGCGATGTTTCGATGGCCGGCAAGACGATCACGTCGGCTCGGGGGCTCGCTTCGTTCATTCTTGCTTTGACGCTGGTGGCGTTGTCGCCGGGGTCTCAAGCACAAGGCGGCTCCGGAGAAACCAAGGGCAAGGAGTCGGGAGGCTTCAACATTCAGCAATCCATTGAAGCCGGCTACCGGACCAGCTACATCAATGGAAACACCGACACTTACGATACGTTCGTGAATCTTGGTCCGGGACTGCGTCTTTTCGATTACACACTGGATATGCGCTCGCTCGACCACAACGGGTTGCTGTTCGACGATCTCAGCTTCAGCAACTTTGGTTATGGGGGCGATCCGAACGACGTGACACGGCTGCGCCTCGACAAGAACAAATGGTATGACTTTCGAGTGTTGTTTCGCCGTGACAAGAATTTCTGGGATTACAACCTGCTGGCCAATCCGCTGAACCCTTCGAGTTCGACTCCGGCGGTGGGCATCGCGACGTCGCCGCATTCTTTGGACCTGGTTCGCCGCATGCAGGATTACAATCTGACGCTGCTGCCGCAATCGCGGGTAAAACTCCGGCTGGGCTTTTCGCATAATCGCGACGAAGGACCCGGATTCTTTACCACCGACGGCGGCACGATTCCGCAGTTCAATGAAAACTACAGCTATACGACGAACTCCTATCGCCTCGGCGTCGACTTTAAGATCCTGCCTAAGACGACAATTTCCTACGATCAATTCATGAGCTATTTCAAGCAGGACAACGTTGTCACGGATAATCCGCAGAATTCCGGCTACCAACTCGCCAACGGCACGTCCGTGGATCCAGGCATTATCTGGAGTACGAACGGGCCAGTAGAGATTCTGCCGTGTGCCGCGCCGATTGCGGCCGCGCCAAACATATTCAATCCCAACTGCAATGCTTATCTCTCCTACAGCCAGGCCGGGCAGCCGCGAAATTTTATGCCCACGGAGCGTTTGCGCTTCCAGTCGAATTATTTCAAGAACTTTGAGACGTCGGGTTCCCTTGGTTACAGCACGGCTAACAACTCGGTCCCGAATTTCAACGAGATCGTGAACGACTACGTCTCGCGGAACGGATCGCGCGGCGGCACCACGGGCGGCCCGGCGGATGCCAAGCGCGTCTCGGTGAATGCTAACTGGTCGGGGATTTATTCGGTCACTGACAGGTTTCGCATCCTCGATTCGTTTCGTTATGACAACTGGCGTACTCCCGGCCTCTGGGACACGTCTGAGACAAATATATTCGGGCAAATGCAGCCCGGGCTGGTGGGTCTAGCACAGCCGCAGGCGGTGTTTAGTGCGGCGACTTTTCTTTCGCTCTGTCCCGCGCCCTACACCGCGGTGACCTGTCCGAGCCATGCCGCGAGTTCGTCCGCCGATATAGTGAATGGCCCCACGTCGAGTTTTCTGGGGCAGAACATCCGCTCGAATACTTTCGAATTGCAGTACGACGTGAATAAACGTCTGACCGCGCACATCGGGTATGAGTACACGAATCGCACGATTGCGGACTTCAACTCTACTTTCTATACGGCGGAAACCTATTTTCCGGGAGGAACCGGCGGGACGGCAGCGAATTACTACTTCGCGGCGCGCGGAGCATGTGAGGTGCCTATGGGTGGGACCGCGCCCCCGGCTGGCTGCGCCGAGAACGTGGATCCTGCGACTGGCCAGCTTATTTCGCTGACGTTTTCAGGTCCGGCGGCGGGCAACGACACCTCTCGCAACCTTACGGGGATCAGTGAAAATACACTGCTGGCGGGCTTCGTCGCACGACCCCTCGACACGCTGCGCATCACGGGAGACTTTCAGTTCGGTTATAACGATTATTCTTTCACCCGAATCAGCCCGCGGCAGGTGCAAAGTTACAAAGTCCATGCCAACTACAAACCGCGTGAATGGATCAACCTCGACGGGGCAATCGACCTCCACGAGAACCGGGATAACGTTTCTACCGTCAACGATATCGAACACAGCCGGAGTTACAGCTTCGTAACCACGTTTATGCCGAAGGCAAAAGTGTTCTACGATCTTGGCTACACCTACTCGGACATCTACAACCAGGCGCAGATTTGCTATTACGATGCCGCTTCCGGCGCTCCTCCAACTTCTCTCTGCCAAACTAGTTTGGGCTACACTGCGGCCGCAGTTTCTGGCCTGGGGTCGTATTCCAGCAAGCAGCACTTTCTGTATGGCGACGTGATGTGGAAGCCTGTGCCGCGAGTCACCGCCAGCGTGGGATACGCGGCGACTTTCGTTGGAGGCAATACGCTCGCCATCGACCCGTTCCAGGTGCCGGGGACTCTCGCTTTCAATTATCAGAAGCCGTATGCGAGGGCGGTTTTCGACCTGGGCAAAGGTTTGAGCTACCGGATGACGTGGAATTACTACGGCTACAACGGCAGGGGGCAAGCTTCCAATGCAATACCGGGATTGGCGGCAATTCCGACGCAAGATTTCAATGGCAGCACAGGGGAATTCGCACTTCGGTACGCTTTCTGAATAGCGCTGGGAATCGCGACCCACTGCGGTCCACAGCATATGGAGACTCCAAATGAAGCATAGGAATGTTCAGGTTTATGTTCTCGCAACACTCTTGGCGGTTGTCATCATGGCGCCGTCGGCGGTACGCGCGCAGAGTGCAGCGGCAACCTACAAAGCCAAATGCGCCGGTTGCCACGGTGCGGATGGAAAAGGAAGCACTGCTCCTGGCAAGGCACTCGGAGTACATGATTTCAGTTCCGACGATGTGACGAAAATGAGTGACACAGATCTCATCACAATCGTCAGCGGCGGCAAGAACAAAATGCCCGCTTATGGCAAGAGCCTGAAGGAGACGGAAATCAAAGACCTGGTGGCTTACGTTCGAGAATTGGGCAAGCAGAAATAGCGCGGAACAGAAAGGCTTACCCGCGCGTGGCAAGCGGTGCAGCGCGCCTGAACATTCATCCGATGATCGGTCCCCAGACTCTCGTGTTTCTTTTGATCGGCGCCAGCATCCTGCTGATTCTGGTGGTGGTGAGCCGGCCCTCGATCACTACTTCGCGCGAGGGCAAAATCGTTGCGTTTCTTGCGCTATTCATTGTCCCGGTGGTAGCGGCAGGGGTGGGCGCGTCGGAGCACATGGAACGCTCGGAGCAGACGCAATTCTGCCTCTCTTGCCACATCATGGAACCGTATGGGCGGAGTCTCTACGTGGATGATCCCGCCTACATTCCAGCCGCTCATTTCCAGAATCACAGGATTCCCGCGGACAAGGCCTGTTACACATGCCACACCGATTACGCCATGTTTGGCACGGTTCACGCTAAGCTCGAGGGTTTGCACCACGTCTACGTCTACTGGTTTGGGACCCCGATGCATCCCATTCACCTTTACCAGCCCTACAACAATCGCGAGTGCCTGCATTGCCACGCCGGGGCGCGCTCGTTTGAAGATCCCACGCACCTGGCGATGATGGATGACTTGAAATCGAACAAGATTTCCTGTACCACGAGTGGCTGCCATGACACGTTCCACAATGTCGACCAGCTCGACAAGGCGAAGTTTTGGAAGCCTGCGGAATGACGGGAGAAGAAAACGATGCTGCGTAAGCTGCGGGTTTCCGGAATCCTGCTGATCCTCGGCCTGTTGGTTGAGGCGCTAAGTCTCTGCTGGAACAATGCGTTTTCTTTTATGTCTTTCGTGGTGGTTGGCGGCCTGTTTTTCGCGTCGGGCGTTCTGTTGTTTCTGTATTCGCTCGTTTCCTCAAAAGTGGGCGGCTGAGGACGGCTCGGCATTCTTCATTCTTATCTCGGCAGCGGGTCTTTCATGTTGGTTAGGGCGTAGGCCAGTACGGCCATGGCTGCGGCGTTTTCTCTTAGTTCGCTGGGGACTACTTTGTCCAGGGTGTCGGCGGCGGAGTGGTGGTAGTCGAAATACTTGCGGCCGTCTGGCATTACGCCGAAGGCGGGGACTCCGGCTTCCGACATTGGGGTGATGTCGGCGCCGGGAGAATAGGTGGTGGGCTGGAAGACGGTCGCTCCTATGCTGTGGAGAACTGCCTGGACGGGGCGCAGGGCTTCGATGGTGGCCGGGGTGGCTTTCACGTCGAAGCCTAGAGGGTGGCCGGCGCCGGCGTCGCTTTCGATGGCGGCGATGTGGTGGGGGAAGTCGTTCGTATATTCGGCGGCGTAGGCGCGGCTGCCGGTGCCTCCGGTTTCTTCGTCCATCCAGGCGATTACGCGGAGGGTGCGGGCGGGGCGCAGGTGGAGGCGTTGCAGAACTTCGGCGGTCTGCATGGCTATGACTACGCCGGCTCCGTCGTCGATGGCTCCGGTGCCGAGGTCCCAGGAATCCAGATGGCCGGAGACTATTACGATTTGCTCGGGGTGTTCGGAACCTTTCAGGTCTGCGATTACGTTGTAGCTGGTTTCGTCAGGGAGCTTTTGGGGCGTCAGAGTAAGATGCAAGCGGACTTTGCCCTCGGCGGCTAGATGGACGATCAGGTCGGCGTCTTCGGCGGTTACGGCTGCGGCGGGGATTCCGGCGGGGACGCTGATTCCGGTGTGGGGGAGCCGGTAGTCGGCGCTGCCGATGGAGCGAATGAGAGCTGCGACGGCGCCTAATCCGGCGGCGGCTTTGGGTCCGGCTACGCGATAAAGGACGGCGTCGCCGTAGGAGGCGAAGGCGAATCCGGCGGCGGCTTTTTGCTTGTCAAAAAGTTCGTTGAACAGGACGATCTTGCCGGCGACCTTGTCGCGGCCCAGGGCCTGAAGTTCGTCGAGAGTGTCGACGGTGACGACGTCGGCGGTGAGGCCGTCGGCGGGAGTGGAAGAGCTTCCGCCGAGAGCGGTGAGAATGATTTTTTGCGTGGTGTTGGGAACCATGCCGGGATACTCGACCAGGGCGGCGGTTTCGGCGCCTCGCACCCAGTGCGGGACGGTGACAGGCTCGAGGCGGACCTCGAGACCGAGCTTGCGCAGTTCGGCGGCGACGTATTCGGCGGCGGCGGTGGCTTGGGGCGAGCCGGTGGGGCGTGGTCCGATGTTTTCGGTTAGGTGGGCAAGCTGGCGGTAGCCGTAGTCGTCATTGAGCGCGGCGGCTTTGATGGCGGAAAGCTGCTGGATAAGGAGTGGAGGGAAATTCGCAGTGGAGGTCTGAGGAGCGGACATCCATGAGGGGACTGAGGAGGGGTTTTGCGGCGGATTTTGCGCGTTCGTGACTGCGGAAGAGATGAGCAGAAGCGCCGTCGAAGCTTGGACGAAAAACACTGTTGCACAGCGAAAGGCCTTGGTCATAGATGCAGGCAGTGTATCTGAGAGTAATGGGTGCGGCAAAGTCGGCGGAGTCTATGCAGCGGTTGCCGAAGCGGGTGGGTAAGAGGCCGCCCTCGCTTCGGTTGGCGGATCCTTCGACTTCGTTCAGGCCGGGCAGCCGAGACACGGTCTCCACATGAGCATTGACACCGTGCGTATTGAGTCGCGCAGTGTGCTAGGGTTTGAATCTATGGATAAGAAGGAAATCAACTCGACGAAGATGACTCTGAACTTCCTCGTCTGGATTGGCGGGGTATTCATGTTGCTGCTGTTCGCGCTGTTGGCGCACTTTGTTTGGCGGCTTTTCTAGGCGGACTCCCGGCGGGAGCGCCGCGGCGGAGCAGCGCAAACGCTCCGGCCACCGAGAGCTGAGGCTGGAGCTAAAGCACGGGGCGGCATGCGGCCGGGCTTCGCCCCTTCGGCGTCGCTCAGGGCCGGGTCTGGCCTGGACGGGCGAAGGCGCCCGTCACCACACAACTTCGTGTCCTCTTCACAATCTTCGTTTTATACAACCGGTCTTCGGACGATCGGCTTCCACGCGGAGCAAAAAAGTGGCCCCATTGCTGGGGCCACGTTTCAAGAGGTCAAGGTTTGGAAGGGTTCAGGACGGGCAATGGAAGTGACCGTTTCGCAGAGCGGAACAGCACTTCGGGAATGGGTGACGGGAAAAGAGAGTGAAGGTCATTTCTTTGGGTTTGCGGCCTCTTTGATTACATCCATAAGAAGCATTTGCTGAACCAAAGGTGGCAAAGTCCGAGCCTAAGCAGCGTGGAGTCCATAAACGATTGATGTGGCGAGGCTTAGGATCAGTCCATGGCCGAATGGCAATCAGGCAGGTTAGATAATAGTGTCACAGAAGTGCACAAGGATGCACTTTGATCGCACGGCAGTGTGCCGATAAGCAAACGGGCCGCCAGCGCCATCTGGCGCGGCGGCCCGAAGATTTGCAGGTTGCGACTAGCTGTTTCCAGCCACAGTACGCAGCTTCCCGGGGAGGAAGTGGTATGGAGGCCAGGGTCCGCTGATGGCTACTTCGCAGTTCTTCAACTGCTTGGCAGCGGTGCTGTAGCGGTTCTGGTATTTCTCGACAGATTTGGAATCGATGAGATGGGCGATGTCGATGAGCATGCCTTGGGGAGCAACTTTCTTGCAGCTCACTTCTTCTTCCAGCGGATTGAACAGCTTGTGGACCTGAACCGAAAGGGCGCGAGCCTTGGTTTGGCGTTCACGTTCACGAGAAGCCTTGACGCGGAGTTTGGAAAGATAGTCCCCGCCGACAGTGTCGGGCAGGATGACATCGATCATGGCTTCGCGCAGGGAGCCGTCAGTGACGGTGAGCTTGATGTGCATTTCGGACTTGCCCCGAAGCCGGGCGACACTCAGTCCGAAGGCTCGCCGGTTTACCCGTACAGCCTGGCGGAGAGCGTCGTCGCTCTCGAAGACGGTTCCGAAACGGAACGGCAATACGGTGGAGTTGCGGAAGCAGCCGCTCACCACGCGGGCGTGATCAATGGCGGCTTTTTGGTCAAGCTGTCCGGCATTCTGATCGTATTCACTCACAATCACAGCAAACTCACCGCTGGGATAGCTGAGCACAGGGGCATTGTTCACGCCTTGAACGTTTTCAATTACAAATGGGCGACGAGAACGGGTGCCATTAGGGAGGGTCTGGTGCTCGGTAAGACAGTACGCGTACCACGCCATATTGAACTCTCCGAACCGGGACGGAGGCGAGACCAACCACCTCTCATTTTTTGCACAGCCGAGTTGCAAGTTTGGAAGTTAACTCGAGCGGTACCGGGTGTAGAACACTGGGAAAACCATTGTCAAACAACGTAAAGCATATTACTTCGGAGTGCATGCAAAATGCAACTTTTTCGTGGCATGAGGCATCGGCAGGGTTTTTTGGGCGGGCGGGGGGCTGCGGGGGGGGCGGAGGACGTCGGGCGATTTGCGTAAGATCTGGTGTCGTCTCGCGGGACTTGCTCTACGTCTTCTGCTTCTCCTGCCACTTCCCCGTCGGGCTTTCTCATGCCGCCCTTTCGGAGCTAAAGCCTGTTGATTTCTGTCTCGCGGCGGCGCTCAAGGCTCCCACCCTTACGCACTCAAGTCATTTCCTTTCATAACTTTGAGAATGTACGAGCTACTCGTAACGCAGGCTCTCTACGGGGTCGAGGTGGGCCGCGCGGGCAGCCGGAACTGTGCCGAAAATCACGCCCACCAGCGAAGATACGATGATGGCGATGATGGCCGACCAACCGTTGATTGGCATGCGGTACTCGGTTAGGAAGCGCACTGAGTAAGGGATGGCGAGGCCGATGACGATCCCGGCGAAGCCTCCGATGAGTGAGATGAGGATGGCCTCGGCGAGAAATTGAAAGCGGATTTCTCGGTTGGTGGCGCCGACAGCCTTGCGAATTCCGATCTCTCGGATACGGGAGGTCACGGTGGCCAGCATGATGTTCATGATTCCGATGCCGCTAACCAGTAAGGTAACGGCTGAGATCAACAGCAGCATCCAGGTCAACATGGTCGCGGAGCGGTCAGCAACCGCCAGCAACTCGGACAGGTCGGTAACATCGTAGACAGATTCGGGGCGATGGCGCGATTGCAGCACGCGCTTGATTTGTGCGGTGCCGGTAACCACCATGGAAGGATCTTCCATGGAAAAATAAATCATCTTGACGGTGAGGGTGTCGGTGAAATAACGGCTGACAGTGTAGGGGATCAGCATGGTGCTGCCGACTACTTCCGACTGATCGAAAGTGTTGACGCGCTCCTTGAAAGTTCCGATGACGGTGAAGGGCAAGCCCGTGAGCTTGATGACCTTTCCGATTGCCGCCTGGGTTGAGCCGTAGACCTCCTCGCCATCTTTTCGGTGATGAGTCCCACTTTGTTGTGGGCCTGGCGAATCCTCCGCGTCGAAGAAGCGGCCGGAAAGCACGACCAGATTGCGCACTTGCAGGTATTCGGGATAGACGCCAAGGATCTGCACTTCGCGCTCTTTGCCATCGCCGAAGGGAACCCGCTCCGACAAATTAACCACAGGCGAGGCCGCCACCACGCCCGGGACCTGGCTTCGTACGGCTTCCAGATCGTCGATGGTCAGCGGATCGGGGGTGGATTGGCTGATGTGCGGAGCACCCTGGGTATTGAGCGTAGATGAGATTGGCGCCGATGCCCTGGATTTGATTGAGAACGTATTGACGGCCGGTCATGCCGATGGTGACCACCAGGATCAGGGATGCGGTTCCGATCACCATTCCCAACGCAGTGAGGATGAAGCGCACCTTGTTGCTGCAGAAAGTGTCGTAGGCGAAACTCACGATTTCGCCCAAGGCCATTTTGGGCCGAAGGCGCTCGGGGATCAAGGCAGCAGCCATGTAAGTTAGATGCTACTTAGGGTTCGGCGCTGCGCGCAAGGTGCTGGCGCGGTACGAGGCATTTCCACTCGTCAGCCGCTTCTCGTCAACTTCCCATTTCGGCAGGGATGATTTACCGTAATAGAAACTGAGCTGTGCAGGCTTCTGGGGCGGCTTGTGCATTTTTTAGGGAAGGGAATGCATCTCGTCCTAGAGGAATTTTACGGTACGGCTGCACGCGAATCTCTGTCGTCTCCTCAAGGGAGCCGCATAACCAGATCATCCCTGATCTGGATGGTTCTCGCGGCGCTTGCTATCCGGCTGGTTGTGATGGTGTTCCTGTTGCCCGAGCAGCTTGACCCATCGCGCGACCACTGGCATTTCGGCTACGAAACGGGCCGAATCGCGCGCTCCATTGTTGAAGGCCGGGGCTTCAGCAGTCCGCTTTTCGCGAAACCGGACCGACCGCGTGGATGACTCCGGTCTTTCCGTACATTGTTGCCTGGCATTTTCAATGTGTTTGGGTCTACACCACGGCTTCGGCGATCGGGTGCTGCTTTCCTGAATGTTTGCTTCTCGCGCTTACCTGCATTCCGGTCTCTTGCATCGCTCGCAGGACTTTTGGTGAGCGGACAGCCATGTGGTCAGGATGGGGCTGGGTATTTTTCCCATACGCCATGTATTTTCCAGTCGATAGCATTTGGGACACCTGGCTGTCTACTCTTGTTCCTGAGCCTGCTTTTTCTTTTTGCTTGTACATTGAGGATCGTCTTAGGCCATCCCGGTTGGCCTTGGGTGGGCTTCGGGGCGCTGATCGGGTTTGGATTCGCTGAACAGCCCGGTGGTCCTATGCCGTGGCGCCGTTTCCTGGGGGGATGGATTTGGTATCGCCTCTATCGGAGCGGAGCAAGATGGCTGCGTCCCGCAGCAGTTCCGGCGCTTGCCGTGATACTTTCGTTTCACCGTGGTTCATTCGGAACTATGAGACATTTCACATGGTTATTCCGTTCCGCAGTCAGTATGGGAATGGTTTTGAGTTTGGGCAACAATCAGGACTCCTCATTGGGCTCCCTATGGCCATCATCCTTAGATAACGAGAATGAATGGCGGCCAGTTCCAGCGACTCGGCGAGACAGGCTACATGTGAGAAGAAACGGAAACAGGCACTGGCATTTATCAATTCGCATCGACCCTGCTGTATATGGAGCAGACAATGCGGCGAGTGGTTTATCTGTGGACGGGATTCTGGAGCTTCAGCCACCGCTATCTGCGCAGGAACCGGCGGACCCACCCAATATTATTCTATGCACGAGTCTTCACCGTACTCGACGCTTGACCGGACTTGGCGGGCATTTCGATCGATCCAGTCGATCGCGATGCCTATATGCTAGTGTTTCTATTCTTTCCTGTGATCTATTACTTGACGCACCCGGAAGTCTATTATCGGCGGCCCTATTGATCCGCAGTACGTCGTTCTCGCGGCCTACGCTGGCCGCTCACAGCCGCAGTTAAAGAGGAAACAAAGGCGGGCCAACATCTACAGGACGCGAGAGTGAACTGGTCGAGGCCTGATTCGACGTTGTCGTCTCGCGTCGAGTTGACAGAAATTATTTCCGACATTAGCATTAAGACGCTAGGCCTCCTCCTTGGCATCAACCCTCGATCAACCCCATCGAAATGGAAGCCCGCCCTCGGCTCGGGCTGCTGACGTCTGCAGCCGTGCTGGTGCATGGATACCATCCATACGCCGAAGATGCGGAGATTTACCTGCCGGGCGTGGAGAAGATTCTGCATCCGGAGCTGTTTCCGATGGGGCAGGAGTTCTTCCTGTCGCACGCCAGCCTGACGTTTTTCCCCAATCTGGTTGCGTTTTCTCTGCGCGTGACTCATTTGCCCATGGAGACTGGCTTGTTCTTGTGGCATGTGGCGTCTATTTTTCTGCTGCTCCTCGCCTGTTGGGAGTTGAGCGGGCTTCTCTTTTCGAATGCAACGGGCAGCCGGTGGGGCGGAGTTTGCCTGGTAGCGGCGCTGTTGACGATTCCGGTGGCAGGAACCGCGCTCTACATCATGGACCAGTATTTGAACCCGCGGAATCTGGCGGCGTTCGCGGGAATCTTCATGGTGGTGCGAACCCTGGAGAAAAAATATGTGAGTGCGCTGTTGTGGCTGGCGTTCGCTGGCTGCATGCATCCGCTGATGTGGGTGTTTCCATTTTCGTTTTGTGTGTTGCTGCTGGTGATGGAAAGATTCGAAGGCCGCTGGAAGATACGCGCCGCCGGTTCGCGGGGCTGCTGCTGGTTGGGGATACCTCTTGCGCCCGCCGCTTCCGCCGGCCTATCACGAGGCGGCGAAGCGCCATGCTTATCATTACATCCAGAATGGGCGTGGTATGAGTTGCTGGGAATCGTTGCGCCGCTGATGTTGTTCTGGTGGTTTGCGCGGATCGCGCGGGAGCGGCAGTGGCCGGTGCTCGAGCGCGTGAGCCGCGCTTTCGTCGTTTATGGCCTGATCTTTCTGGTGGCGGCGCTGGTGGTGGACCTGCCGGCGCGCTTTGAAAGCCTGGCCCGGCTGCAGCCGCTGCGCAGTCTGCATCTGCTTTATATCGTGATGTTTGTGTGATCGGCGGATTTCTCGGCGAGTATGTACTGAACGAACCGCGTATGGCGCTGGCTGTTGCTGTTTGTGCCTTTGAGTATGGGAATGTTTATGGCGCAGCGGTCGCTTTTTCCGGCGAGTGCGCAAGTGGAATGGCCGGGCGTCGCGCCCAAGAATCCATGGGCGCAGGCGTTTGTCTGGATTCGGGAGAACACGCCGGTGGATGCAGTGTTCGCTCTCGATCCGGAATATATGCATATCGCGGGCGAGGATGAGATTGGATTTCGGTGCCTGGCGCAAAGAAGCCGTCTGGCCGACGCGAGTCAAGGACAACGGCGTGGTGAGCATGTTCCCGCCGCTGGCCGAGGAATGGTGGGCGCAGGTGCAGGCGCAGACTCCGTGGAAGAGTCTTCAGTGCAGCAAGACTTTTCTGCGATTGAAAAACACATACGGCGTGAACTGGGTGGTGGTTGCAACAGCCTGGCAGTTGCCGGGCTCGATTGTGCTTATCAGAACAGCGCGGTGCGCGTTTGCCGGATTCCATGAAGGCATTGATGACGAGCTTTCTGGAGTGCGTTCGCAAGGCCGAGCCGCGCTTCGCGATGCCGATTCAGATACAATTTCAAGTAGTGAGGAGATCCTAGGCATGTCTACTGCGCGGGCTGTTCAGGCTCCTGTCCGGCTATTTCCCTACGAAAAGTGGGAAGTCCCACTGCCTGCGCTCGCCCGGCAATACCGGGAGAACAGTCCTTGTCCGCATATTCTGTTGAGAGATTTTCTTGATCCGAGATCGCGCTGCGAGATGGCGAGGCAGTTTCCGCAAGCCTACGAGCGACGCATGGACGCAGTACAAGCACGCCAACGAAAACAAGCTGGGCATGCCCAAGCGCGAGCTTTTTCCGGCGGCGATCGGCGCCGTCACCGACGAACTGAACTCGCCGGAGTTTGTGGCCTGGGTTTCGGAATTGACCGGAATCCCTGACTTGATGGCGGACCCAATGTTAGAAGGCGGCGGTCTGCACCAGTCCGGGCCGGGTGGTTATCTGAATGTGCACACGGATTTTTCCATGCACCACTTCCACACGCACTGGCACCGGCGTGTGAATCTGATTCTGTATCTGAATCCGGGATGGCAGGAGGAGTGGGGCGGGGCGATCGAGTTGTGGGAGCGCAGAAGAAGATGGCGCGCTGCGGGGCGAAGTATTCGCCGCTGCTGAACCATGCGCTCATTTTCACGACCGACGAGAGGTCGCTGCACGGGTTTCCTGATCCGCTGACGTGCCCGGAAGGACAGTCGCGCAAGAGTCTGGCTCTTGTACTACTACACGCATCGAGCCGGGATAAGAAGGTCACCGGGCACTCGACCGATTATTTTGCGCGCCCGCAGGATGGATGGGGGAAATCGGCGATGATCTGGCTGGATAAGAAGGCCGTGGATCTTTATTCGCGAGCCAAGGCTCGATTTGGATTCTCGGATGAGTTTGCCAGCAAGGTGCTGGGGTTTCTGTCGAAGAAGAAGTAGCTTCGAAATCGACATTCTCCGAGTAATTCTGCAAAGACTTGTCTCAGGCGGGGCGCGCGGTCGGTCTTGCGGGCGTAATAGGTCGGATAGCCGGGCTCCAGCTTGCGGCCTTTGTCGCTGAAGCGGGGCAAGTGGATCAGGCCCGCCCTCTGCAAAGCGAATTGCAAAGTTGTGGCCAGCACGCCGAAACCATACTTCACGCTGCGGCGGAAGTTGATGGACGAGGCCTCTTCGAAGTACTTCGTGGGACAGGACACTTCTCCGATGCGAAAGCCGAAGTGTACGCACTGGGCGAGCATCTGATTGTCGAAGACGAAGTCGTCGGAATTCTCCAGCAGCGGCAGTTCGGTGAGCACCTTGCGGCTGAAAGCGCGGTATCCCGTGTGATATTCCGAAAGCTTCACGCGCAGAAAAAGATTCTCGAACGCGGTAAGCGAGCCGGTTGGAGATGTATTTGTAGAGCGGCATGCCGCCGCGCAGCGCTGTTCCGCCGATGATGCGCGAGCCCAGCACAACGTCGTAAACGCCATAAGCCACCATGCTGGCCATGGCCGTGACCAACAGCGGAGTGTACTGATAATCCGGGTGGAGCATGATGACAACGTCGGCGCCCGCGGCCAGGGCTTCGCGATAACAGGTCTGCTGATTGCGGCCATAACCGTAGTTGCGGTCGTGCTGGAAGACTTGCAGGCCGAGGCGGCGCGCCAGGTCAACGGTCTGGTCGGAGCTGTGGTCATCCACCAGAATGCGGATATCGACCAGCTCGGGAAGTTCAGCGACGGTGGCCTCGAGCGTTTTCTCCGCGTTGTAGGCGGGCATTACGACCGCGATGCGCTTGCCGTTGATCATGGTTCGAAGATCACGGCTGGAAATTCTATGATACCTGAGAGCGCAGCGTTGGCGGCCACGATGTGCATAAGTCGTGATTTCACCGCTCGTGCGGTGCACGGCTTGATCCTCTCCGTCGCGCTGTGAAAAACTACAGACTCATCGATCGGATGTACCCTTAGCACCGCAGTCCGAGGCTCACAGATCTATAGCATGCCGGCAAAGACGAACACTCTTCGAGAAGATCTGGGATGCGCATCTGGTCGCGCAACCGAGCGGCCGGTCTCCGATCATCTACATCGATCTGCATCTGGTGCATGAAGTGACTTCGCCGCAGGCTTTCGATGGTTTGCGAGCGGCGGGAAGAAAAGTGCGCCAGCCCGCGCGCACCGTGGCCACCGTCGATCACAACATTCCAACCGAGCCGCGGGGAACTCCGATTACCGATTTGATTGCCGCCAAGCAGATTGCGGCGCTGCAGGCGAACTGCAAAGAATTCGGTGTCCGGCTCTTCGACATGGATTCGCCTGACCAGGGGATCGTGCACGTGATTGGGCCGGAGCTGGGGCTGACGCAGCCGGGCATGACGATCGTCTGCGGCGACAGCCACACCAGCACGCACGGGGCTTTTGGAGCTCTGGCCTTTCGGCATTGGAACGTCTGAAGTGGAGCACGTTCTGGCGACGCAGTGTCTCGCCCAGCAGAACGCCGAAGACGATGAAGATCGAAGTGCGCGGAAGATTGGCGGAAGGCGTCGACGGCGAAGGATCTGGCGCTCGGAATCATTGGGCAGATCGGCACCGATGGCGCGACCGGACATGTGATCGAATACGCCGGGCGAAGCGGTGCGCGCGCTTTCGATGGAAGGCCGCATGACGCTGTGCAATATGAGCATTGAGGCCGGGGCGCGGGCGGGAATGGTGGCGCCGGATGAAACTACGTTTGAGTATGTGAAGGGAAAGCGGTTTGCTCCGCGGGACGGGGAATGGGAGAAGGCTGTCGAATATTGGCGCAGCTTACCGACCGATGAAGGCGCGAGCGTTCGACAAAGTAGTGGAGATGGACGCGGCGCAGCTTTCTCCGTTTGTGACGTGGGGGACGAATCCAGGAATGGTGGCGCCGGTGACGGGACGAGTGCCGGATGTTGGCAGCATGAAGGAATCCGACCGGCGCTCAACCGAACTGGCTTTGCAGTATATGGGATTGGAGCCGGGGAAGCGCATCGAGGATATTGGCATTGACCGCGTGTTTATCGGATCGTGCACGAACTCGCGCCTTGAAGATCTGCGTGCGGCGGCGCGTGTGGCGAAGGGGCATCATGTGAGTGCGAAGGTGCGCGCGATGGTAGTGCCGGGTTCGCAGACGGTGAAGCGGGCGGCGGAGCAGGAAGGCCTGCACCGGATTTTTCTGGATGCAGGATTCGAGTGGCGGGAATCGGGATGCTCGATGTGTCTGGGAATGAATCCTGACATTTTGCAGCCGGGCGAGCGCTGCGCTTCGACCAGCAACCGGAATTTTGAAGGGCGGCAGGGGCGCGGTGGGCGGACGCATCTGGTGAGTCCGATGATGGCGGCGGCGGCGGCGATTGCCGGGCACTTCACGGATATTCGGGAGTGGAAGTTTCGATGATGGCGCTAATTCCTGCGAGCGGCAGTGAAGCTGGAGTTCCTTCGCTATGCCTGGAGAACGGCTCCGCTCAGGATGACAAGCGCTGAAGGAATCGAAGAGATATGAAACCATTTCGCACGCATCGCGGGCGCGTGGCTCCGCTGGACCGGATCAACGTGGACACCGACCAGATCATTCCCAAGCAGTTTCTGAAACGGATTGAGCGCACGGGCTTTGGTCAGTTTTTGTTTTACGACTGGCGGTTCGCGGCGGACGGAAAGAAGAACGCTGGTTTTGTTCTGGATGAGCCGCGTTACGCAGGGCGCGAGCATTCTGGTTGCGGGGAAAAATTTTGGCTGCGGCTCTTCGCGCGAGCACGCGGTGTGGGCGCTGGCGGATTTCGGATTCCGCGCCGTGATTTCGTCTTCGTTCGCCGACATCTTTGCCAACAACAGCACGAAGAACGGTTTCCTCACGGTGCGCCTGAGCGAGATGAAGCCGCCGGAGTTGATGCGGCGAGCCCGCGAGATCAACGATTATCAGCTCACGGTTGACCTGGAGCAATGCGAGGTGCGCGACGATCAGGGCTTTCGCGCCACACTTCCCGATCGATGAATTCGTGCGCCATTGCCTGCTCAACGGTCTGGACGATATCGGGCTCACTTTGCAACATGAAGCGGAGATTGCCGCATACGAAACGCTGCACCCGGCGCCCGCCGCGCTCCAAACGCTCTCGAGAGTAAAGAGAAGGTCAAAGGAGGTAAAGATTTGTAAAACCTTCGCCCCGCTCTTGACCTGCTGCGACGCCACAGTTGATGCTGGTTTCGTACGGTTCTAGTATTACATCTGCGCTCCGGTTCCTACCTGAGCCTCTCCATCGGGAGGACCTTTTGGCGTAAGACGATCTGCTCACTCTCCCAGGGCAGGGTTGCCGCAACCGAATCGAAATGAATACGTCTAATGAATCGCAGGTTCTACCGCCGATCTTGTGGAAAGAGCCGCAACCTGCCAAAACCCGTGAAAATGATCGATTCGAGTTTTACGCAAGAAGAGCCGCTATTTGTCGCGCCGCTCCCGGCCCTGGCTGGTTTTAGCCGTTGCTGCTGGGTATCATTTGCGCTTTCTTTGCCGGCTGCACCAACGCCGACTCCAAACAGCAGAAAGCGCAAGCTGCGGGTCCGCACGCGGTTTCGGTGGCGGTGGCCAAAGTGCAGCAGCAGGATGTGCCGGTCTATCTGGTCGGGCTGGGTTCGGTGACCGCGTTCTACACCGCGAATATCAAAAGCCGCGTCGATGGGCAGATCATGCGCGTCAACTTCCAGGAAGGTCAGACGGTAAAGGAAGGCGACCTGCTGATCGTAATTGATCCGCGACCCTTCCAGGTGCAACTCGAGCAGATGCAGGCGCAGATATTCAAGGATCAGGCGACGCTGCGCGATGCGAAATTGAACCTGGACCGATATACAACGCTGATTCCCTCCGGAAGCATTGCCCAGCAGCAAGTGGACACGCAGAAGTCACTGGTGGATCAGCTCGACGGCCAGGTGCGCACGGACCAGGCGCAGATCGACAACGCGAAGCTGCAACTCGTCTATTGCAACATCACGGCGCCGTTCACCGGCAGGGTCGGGCTGCGGCAGGTGGACCCGGGAAATATCGTGCACGCCGCCGACACCAATCCAATGCTGATCCTCACGCAACTGCAGCCGATTGCAGTGATTTCACTTTGCCCGAAGATCAATTGCCGACAGTTTCGCAACACATGAAGAACTCGACACTGCTGGTCGAGGCTTACAGCCGCGACAATCAGACCAAGCTGGCGACCGGCAAACTGCAGACGATCGATAACCAGATCGACCAGACCACAGGAACCGCGAAGCTGAAGGCCGTCTTCGATAACAAAGACAACCAGCTTTGGCCCAACCAGTTCGTGAACGCGAACCTGCTGCTCGAGACGCGAAAGAATAGCACCGTGCTGCCCACGGCCGCGATATTACGCGGCCCGCAAGGAACGTTCGTCTATCTGGTGAAGTCCGACAAGACAGTCGAGGCACGCGCCGTGACAGTATCGATCAGCCAAGGCAACAACACAGCCGTTGCCAGCGGCCTTAATCCTGGGGACACGGTGGTAACCGACGGCCAGGACAAATTGCAAACCGGCAGCAAGATCGAGTTCCGGAATAGCGAGCCTGGCAATAGCGCGGGCGGATCAAACGCCAGCCCCAACCACGCAGACCACAGGATCAGGAACTCCGGCTTCATGAGTCCTTCACGATTATTCGTTCTCCGGCCAGTGGCGACCACGCTGTTGATGGTGGGCGTGCTGCTGGTCGGGTGGGTTGCGTTCCTGCAACTGCCAGTCTCCGCATTGCCCGAAGTCGATTACCCAACGATCCAGGTGGTGACGTTCTATCCGGGAGCCGATCCCGAGGTGATGGCGTCGTCAGTAACTTCTCCTCTGGAGCGGCAGTTCGGACAAGTTCCCGGACTGAGCCAGATGACTTCGACAAGCTCATTTGGCAGCTCCGTCATCACACTGCAGTTTGCCCTCGATCAGAACATTGACGTTGAGGAACAGCAGGTGCAGGCAGCGGTGAATGCGGCAGCTACGTTCCTGCCGGCCGACCTGCCGAATCCTCCGATTTACAACAAAGTAAATCCTGCCGATTCTCCCATTCTCACGCTGGCCATGACCTCGGAATCGTTGGCCTTGTCCAAAGTCGAGGATCTCGCCGACACAGCTCTGGCGCAAAAGATATCGCAGTTGCCGGGCGTGGGCCTGGTTTCCATCAGCGGCGGACAAAAACCCGCGGTGCGGGTCCAAGTGAACCCGACTGCGCTCGCTTCCTACGGGTTGAGTCTCGAGGACGTTCGCGCGGCGCTGGCCGCGGCCAACGTAGATCAGGCAAAAGGTGTCATCGACGGAGCGCGCCAGTCCTACACTATCGGCGCCAATGACCAGCTCTTCACCAGCGATCAGTACAAGCCGATCGTCATCGCCTACCGTAACGGCGCGCCAGTGCGGGTGAGCGATGTGGCCAACGTAATCGACGGCACGGAGAACACGCGCCTGGCGGCATGGATGAATGAGACTCCGGCAGTGATCGTCAACATTCAGCGCCAGCCGGGGGCGAATATCATCAGCGTAGTCGACCGAATCAAGAAGCTGCTGCCGCAGCTGCAGGCGTCGTTGCCGTCTGCCGTGAAGGTGCAGATTCTCACAGACAGGACCACCACCATCCGCGCGTCTGTGAAAGATGTCGAGTTCGAATTGGCGTTGACGATTGTATTGGTGGTCATCGTTATTTTCTTTTTCCTGCGGAACCTGAGGGCCACCTTCATTCCCAGCGTCGCAGTTCCGTTATCGATCGTGGGAACGTTCGGCGTGATGTACTTGCTGGGATACAGTCTCAACAATCTGACACTGATGGCGTTAACCATTTCCACAGGGTTCGTAGTGGACGACGCCATCGTCATGATTGAAAACATCGATCGCTATCTGGAAGCCGGAGATTCGCCGCTGGATGCGGCACTAAAGGGTTCGGGGCAGATTGGTTTCACCATCGTCTCGCTGACCGTTTCGCTGATCGCCGTGCTGATTCCGCTTTTGTTCATGGGCGACATTGTCGGCCGGCTGTTTCGCGAGTTTGCGGTGACGCTGGCAGTCACGATTCTGGTTTCGGCAGGGGTCTCTCTGAGCTTGACTCCGATGATGTGCGCCAAGCTGCTCAAGCATCGCAAGGAAGGCGAGAAAGGGCGTTTTTACGAAGTCACCGAGGATTACTACAACCGGGTCATCGCATTTTATGGCCGCACGGTGAAATGGGTATTGAAGCATCAGACTGCAACCCTGTTCGTAACCTTCGGAACGCTGGTTCTTACGCTGGTTCTCTACGTGGTAGTGCCCAAAGGATTCTTTCCCGTGCAGGACACAGGAGTGATTCTGGGGATTTCAGAAGCTCCCGATAATATTTCGTTTGACGCGATGTCGCAGCGCCAGCAGCAACTGGCGAAGGTGATCCTGAAGAACAAAGATGTAGAGAGCTTGTCGTCTTTCATTGGTGTGGACGGCACGAATACGACGCCCAACAGCGGCCGCATCCAGATCAACCTGAAGCCCCGCGACGAGCGCAACGCGGATGCCTCTGCGATCATCCGGCAATTGCAGCCTGAACTGGCCAAGGTGGACGGAATCACCCTTTACATGCAGCCGGTGCAGGATTTAACCGTCGAAGATCGAGTGAGCCGCACCCAGTTTCAATACTCGATTGAAGACGCGGACGCGCAGGAACTCGCTCAGTGGACGCCGAAACTGGTACAGAAACTGCGCGCAGCGCCGGAATTGCGCGACGTAGCCACGGACCAGCTCAATGGCGGCCTCAGGACGTCGCTCAACATCGACCGCGATACGGCGTCGCGGCTGGGAATCCTTCCGCAGGCCATCGACAACACGTTGTACGACGCCTTCGGGCAGCGCCTGGTTTCCATCATCTTTACGCAGCTAAACCAATACCACGTGGTGCTGGAAGTCCTGCCGAATTTCGCGAAGACGCCCGACGCAATGAATGACATCTACGTTCGCCCCAGCAGCACCACCCCGGCTTCCGGAGCGCCCACCGCCAATGCAGCCGCAGCAATCACCAGCGGACCTCCAGTTCCACTCTCCGCTTTTGTGCGGATGCAAACCACGAACGCGCCTCTCGCGGTCAATCACCAAGGGCAGTTTCCGGTTGTGACCCTGTCGTTCAACCTTGCTCCCAGAGCCTCTTTGGGCGATGCCACGCGGGCCATTCAGGAAGTGGAAAAAGAAATTCAGATGCCGGCGAGCATCCACGCCTCATTTCAAGGAACGGCCGCCGCATTCCAGAACTCGCTGGCGAGTGAGCCGTTTCTGATTCTGGCCGCCATCATCACGGTGTACATTGTGCTGGGAGTTTTGTATGAGAGCTACATTCATCCCATCACGATTCTCTCGACATTGCCGTCGGCGGGCGTAGGCGCGATCCTGGCGCTGCAGATCACGCACAACGATCTGACGGTGGTCGCGTTGATCGGCATCATTCTGCTGATCGGCATCGTGAAGAAAAACGCCATCATGATGATCGACTTCGCTCTCGAAGCTGAGCGCGAGGAGCACAAACCACCCGAAGAGGCGATCTTTCAAGCCTGTCTGCTGCGTTTCCGTCCCATCATGATGACGACCATGGCGGCGCTGCTCGGTGGGTTACCGCTGGCGCTGGGATCCGGGACGGGCGCGGAGTTGCGGCGTCCGCTCGGCATCACCATCGTCGGTGGTTTGATTCTCAGTCAAATGCTCACGCTCTACACCACTCCGGTCGTTTATTTGTGGTTTAACCGGCTGGGACAACGATTCGAGAAGTACAAAATCGGCAATCCGATTCCGCAGCAACTGCCGGGGGATTATAGGGTTTCCGAATGAAAGCATGAGTATCTCAGCTCCATTTATCCGGCGTCCGATTGGCACGTCGCTGCTGGCAGCGGCGCTGCTGCTCTCAGGAATTCTTGCCTTCAATTATCTGCCGGTGTCTTCGTTGCCCAGGGTGGACTTTCCCGTGATTAGTGTGGGTGCCAGTTTGCCGGGCGCGGACCCGCAAACCATGGCGTCCTCTGTAGCAACCCCGCTGGAACGGCAGTTCGGGCGCATCGCTGCCGTGAACCAGATGACCTCGACGAGCCAATTGGGCTCGACCAGCGTAATTTTGCAGTTTGACCTCAATCGGAACATCGACGCTGCAGGACGCGATGTGCAGGCAGCCATCAATGCCGCACGCAGCCAACTTCCTGCCAACTTGCCGAGCAACCCCACCTATCGCAAGGCTAACCCGGCAGACGCGCCGATTCTGATTCTCGCCCTGACTTCAGATACTGAGACGGTGCCGCAGATGTACGATGCAGCCGACTCCATTCTGTCGCAGAAGCTGTCTCAGGTGGCGGGTGTGGGAACGGTATTTGTGGGTGGTTCGGCCCAACCGGCGGTGCGCGCGGAAGTGAATCCAATGCTGCTGAATAAGCTCGGCGTTGGCTTGGACACCGTTCGCAACGCGCTCAATCTGGCCAATACGAATCAAGCCAAAGGAGAAGTGTCGAACAGCACGAGGTCCTGGACTTTCAACGACAACGACCAACTGTTTACCGCCGATCAGTACCGGCCGCTGATCATCGCGTACCGTAATGGGGCGCCGGTGCGACTGGGGGATGTGGCCGACGTTGAAGATTCAGTCTCGGATACCCGTAACATTGGACTGCTGGGCAATGAGGAGAGCGCTGCTCACGGCACTGGCGGAAAACCGAGCGTACTGATTATTATTTTCCGCCAACCCGGAGCCAACGTCATTGAAACCGTGGACCGCGTGGTTGCCCTGATGCCGTATCTACAGTCTTCGATTTCGCCGGCCATCGCACTCACCATCGCTATGGATCGCACGGTAACGGTCCGGGCTTCAGTAAAAGATATCGAAGCCACGCTGATTATTTCGATCATTCTTGTGATCCTGGTGGTGTTCGCATTCTTACGTACCGTCCGGGCGACAATTATTCCCAGCATCGCCGTGCCTCTTTCGCTTGTAGGCACATTTTCCGGCATGTATGTGCTGGGTTACAGCTTGGATAATCTGTCGCTCATGGCGCTGGCGATTTCCACGGGTTTCGTAGTGGACGATGCCATCGTGGTGCTGGAGAACATTACGCGTTACGTAGAGCAGGGGATGGACGCGGTGCAGGCAGCGTTCAAAGGAGCGGCCGAGATCGGATTCACAGTGATTTCGATGAGCACGTCGCTGGTCGCCGTGTTCATCCCCTTACTGCTGATGGGTGGAATTGTGGGACGGCTGTTTCGCGAGTTCGCGGTCACCTTGAGCATTGCCATCAGCGTCTCGTTGCTGGTCTCTCTCACCACAACCCCCACCATGTGTGCCAAGTTTCTGCGTCCGGCGAAATATGAGCGCCACAATCTCTTTTATCGCGTCAGTGAGTGGTTTTTCGACAGGACGCTGGCGACCTACCGCCATGCGCTGAAAGTAGTGCTGCAATACCAGTTGGTAACGCTTGTCGTGACCATTCTGGTGGCGTGCCTGACTGTGTATCTCTACATCATCGTGCCGAAGGGCTTCTTCCCTCAGCAGGATACGGGGCGCATTGGAGGATCTGTTCAAGCGGCGCAGGATATTTCATTCCAGGCGATGCGCGACAAGATGGAACGCTACGTCAAGATTGTGGTGACCGATCCCGCCGTGAATACAGTCGTCGCGTTTGCCGGAGGAAACACCGTTTCGAACCAAGGCCGGTTCTTCATCATGCTGAAGCCGCTGCAACAGCGCGCCGTGTGTCCGGCGCATCATTTCTGGCAGTCTTGCCCCAACATTACCGCGGATGATGTGATCAACCGTCTTCGTGGCAAGCTAGCGGTGGTTCCCGGTGCCACGCTCTATCTGCAATCCTATCAAGACCTCACCATTGGCGGGCGCTACGGAAATGCACAGTACCAATACACGCTACAAGGCGAGGATCTAAATGAGCTGAATACCTGGGCGCCGAAGTTGTTGGCGGAAATGCGTCCGCTGCCGGAACTGCGTGACGTAAATACCGATCAGCAGGATCGCGGATTACAGGCGCAGTTGGTGATCGACCGCGATACCGCGAGCAGGCTGGGGGTAGCGGCGCAGGACATCGATAATGCGCTATATGACGCGTTCGGGCAACGGCAGGTTTCTACCATGTACCGTCCGCTGAACCAATACCACGTGGTCATGGAGGTGGCGCCGCAGTTCCAGCAAACGCCCCAGGCTCTACAGAATATTTACCTGCGCTCCAGGGGCGGCGCACCCATACCATTGGCGGCGTTCACTCACTACCAGCCCTCTAACATACCTTTAGCGGTGAATCACCAGGGCCAGTTTCCCTCGGTCACGATTTCATTTAACCTGGCTCCGGGAATCTCTCTGGGTCAGGCTACACAAGCCATCCAAAAAGCCCAAAGTTCCATCGGCTTTCCGGAAACGCTACAGGCAAGTTTCCAGGGAACGGCCGCCGCTTTCCAGGACGTAAAATCGAGCGAGCCGATCTTGATTCTTACTGCCCTGATAGCGGTTTACATTGTGCTGGGAATGCTTTACGAGAGCTACATTCACCCCATCACGATTCTCTCGACAATTCCTTCGGCAGGCCTGGGAGCGCTTCTGGCCTTGCTGCTGACGCACAACGAACTCAATGTCATTGGCACCATCGGCATCATCCTTTTGATCGGGCTGGTGAAGAAGAACGCAATCATGATGATCGACGTGGCTCTCGAGGTGGAGCGCACGCAAGGCAAGAAGCCGGTCGAGGCAATCTACGATGCCTGCCTGCCTGCGCTTCCGCCCCATCATGATGACGACCATGGCTGCTCTACTCGGAGGCTTGCCCCTGGCGCTCGGCTCGGGCACTGGCTCCGAACTGCACCGGCCTCTCGGCATCACGATTGTTGGCGGACTGATTGTCAGCCAGGCCCTTACGTTATTCACGACTCCCGTCGTTTATGTCTACCTCGACCGCTTGCGGATGGCGTTGCGTGGCGGTGAAGACATATCCCTGGCTGGACCCTCGCCCACCCCAAGCCCAGCGCACTGAACACGGTCTGGGATCACGTAAGGTTGAAATATCCTGAAGGCAGATTGTTTTGGACGCTCGCGGAGACACTGCGTGCAACCTGGTTTCAGAAGGACGGCATCGCAGGAGTGAGCACAGAAACAGGGGAACCAGCCAACTTTAATGGGCCTTCAGAAGTCTCCGGCAGCCGCAGCGCCGGACCGTGCTAACATGTGCCGCCCCTTTTTCTTCGCAGTCACCGTATGATAGGGGATGCTTTCCATGCCGGAGCTTCCCGGCAGCCAGTATTATTGTGTTTCGCTTTCAAATTCTCTCAGGAGTCACGGATGCTTCAGAAGGCATTGGTTCTGATATTTGCTGTCGCAAGCATTGCCAGTTGCATCAGCTGCGGTAAGACTTCGAGCCACTACGTTTATGCGACCATTCCGAGCGCCAATCAAGTGAAAGCTTACCGGGAAGATCCCAATTCCGGCGTGCTCACCGAAATCCAGGGCAGTCCTTACCCTGTCGGTGATGGCGCCACTTCTGCGGTCCTGCATCCTTCAGGAAAATTCTTGTACGTGGCGAATCCTGGTCAGCTCGAAAACGACATCTCCCTGTTCACCATTGCGAGCGACGGCGCTTTGACCGAGGTGACTCCACGGACACCGGTCGGAATCAACGCCTCCCAGCCGAAATACCTGGCCATGGATCCTGCGGGCAGCTACTTCTATGTGGCAAACACGGGATCGAACAACATTTCGGTCTTCTCGATAGACAACACTGGCGGCGCGCTCACTCAACTTCCCGATTCTCCCTTCCGGATTGGCTTACCGCCGCTGAATATGCAACTGACGCCATCGGGTAACTTTCTTTACGTAACCGCGTCAGGAGGGCAGGGCGGATCTAATGATGGCTCGATCGCCGGCTTCAGCGTGAACGCGGGAGTCCTCCAACTTCTTGTGACCCCCAGTCACCGACTCCGCTGGGTGAATCCTTCAACGGGATCGCAATCGATCCGAAAGGCGCCTATCTCTACGTCGCAAATACCTCATCGACTTCCATCGCGATTTTCTCCATTGGCGCGTCCGGCGCTTTGTCGCCAGTTCAGAATCTCCACTCGCTGACACCTATACGGCTCCAGTTGCGCTGACTCTTGGACGCCAAGCGGAGCGTTTCTTTACGTGGCGAATCAAGGTTCCAGCAACATTCGAGTTTATTCGATCATTCCTCCACCGGACTTCCCAGTGCTCAGCAGTGCCACCGACCACAGGTGCCTTCTTCACCGAGGGCAGTCCCAGTTTCCTGGCTGCGGACCCGAGCGGGCAGTATTTGTTTGTGGGAAGCCAGGGTACCTCGCGGGGATTCAGTCGTTTAGCGTCAGTAGCGGTAATCTGACTGCTCTCTATACGTACCGCGTCGGGAATACGCCCAGTTCGATCGCGGTATTGCAGTATAATCAACAATGTAGCGTGCAGAGACGACGCAATTTCGGCGACAGAACGGACGTCTTTACAGCCAAGGGCAAACAAAAACTCCGAAGTCTGCGACAATAGCTAAACCGGCACGCCCCCCGTGTTTGCCGTCGCGGGAGCCAGAAGGTCGAATCGGGAGAAAGCTTTCCGCATTCGGTCGGCTGTGGGTGTAATTCTGTGCCGAGACTGCCTTCAGGAGCCTGAGTCCATGAGGATCGCAAGCGCGGCAAGCGCCTTCCCCAAGCATTACTACACACAGAAAGTTCTTCTTGAGCGCCTCCAGGACTACTGGGGAGATCAACTCAAGAATCCTCTACTGCTGGCACGCTTGCATCGCAACGTAACCGTGGATGGCCGTTACCTCGCGATCCCCGCGGAGCAGTACGTGGACATCAAGACTTGGGGTCAAGCCAATGACATCTGGATCAAGGTCGCACAGGAGTTGGGCGAACAGGCCCTCTGCGTTGCACTTGCACAACGCGGGCTTAAAACCCGAAGATCTGGGGTGCTCTGTTATTCACGACCGTCACCGGAGTCGCAAGCCCATCCATCGACGCGCTTCTGATCAACCGCATGGGGCTTCCGGCCAACATTCGCCGCACGCCGATCTTTGGCTTGGGGTGTGTGGCTGGCGCCGCCGGAATCGCGCGCGCCTCCGATTACGTTCGGGCCTATCCGAAGCAGGCAGCGGCCCTGGTTTCGGTCGAACTTTGTTCGCTCACCCTGCAGCGTGAGGATTTTTCAGTCGCGAACCTGATCTCGTCGGGACTCTTCGCCGATGGCGCGGCGGCCGTGATTGTGACCGGACGAGAGTTCGAATCGTCCGGCCTGGAGATTTCGGAGCTAACCCGGCCCCACCATTCTCGCCACTCGTTCGATTTTTTATCCCAACACAGAAGACATGATGGGCTGGAGCATTTCCGAGAAAGGTTTCCGCATCATACTGTCAACCGAGGTTCCCACCCTGATTCGGCAAAACCTCGGGAAGGATGTGGACGCGTTTCTGGCGGATAACGGGCATAAGCGAAGTGATCTGAAGAGCTTCGTCCTCCATACGGGAGGGCCGAAAGTGCTCGATGCATCGGCGGACGCGTTGGGATTGCACAACGGACAGCTCGATGCTTCCTGGGATTGCCTGCGCAAGGTAGGAAATCTTTCTTCGGCTTCCGTGTTGTGCGTGCTTGAAGACGTGATGAAGAACCGGCGCCCTGAACCCGGTACGTTAGGCCTGCTTGCCGCCATGGGACCAGGCTTTTGTTCCGAGCTTCTACTTCTGCAATGGTGAGGGCGCGCCTTGTTATTGGATTCGACAGATGTCTTCGTCATTGGTGGCGGCCCAGCCGGGCTGGCTGCGGCAATTGCCGCCCGCCAGCTGGGATTCCGCGTGGTAGTTGCCGATGGAGCCAAGCCGCCAATTGACAAGGCGTGCGGCGAGGCGCTGATGCCGGATGCGCTCAAGGCGCTGGAACGGTTAGGAGTTCGCCCCAGCTGCGAATGAGGCCTGCCGAATTCGCGGAGTGCGCTTTCTCAGTTCCGGGTTGTCCGCGGAAGCTGACTTCCCTTCCGGCAAGCGAGGTCTCTCGGTTCGCCGGACGGCGTTGCATCGCGTCATGACCGAACGTGCTGCGGCGCTGGGAGTCGATCTACTCTGGAAAACCGCGGTCACGGGGATATCTCGCGAGGAAGTCCGGCTTGGAGAACACACCTTCCGCACCCGATGGATTGTAGGCGCCGACGGCGCCAACTCACGCGTGCGCCGCTGGGCGAATCTAGATGCCCACTCGCGAACCGGCCTTCGATATGCTTTTCGCCGCCACTACCGTATACAGCCCTGGACCGACCGCATGGAAATATATTGGGGAAAGAGCAGTCAGGCTTATACGACGGGCGTAAGCCAAGAGGAAGTCTGCGTCGCTGTGGCATCGCAAAATCCCGAGCTTCGCCTGGAACAATCGCTGCTCGCGTTTCCTGAGCTCAATGCCCGCCTTCGCGGCACCGAGACGGCCTCCACCGAAAGGGGCTCAGTATCCGCCAATCGCAAACTGAAGCGCGTGTGGCGGAGGCAATGTTGCGTTAATCGGCGATGCTTCTGGAACCGTCGATGCAATCACTGGCGAAGGGCTGGGTCTTGCCTTCAGCCAGGCCGTGTCCCTGGCCGAGTGTCTCGGATCAGGCAAACTCGCCGGTTACGAAGCCGCGCACCGTCGCCTGTCCCGACGCCCTTTGCTGATGGCGCGATTGATGCTCAGGCTTGACGGTCGTCCCGGCTTTCAGAAACGCACCCTCCAGGTTTTTCGCAAGCGTCCCGACATTTTTGACCGATTGCTGGCTCTGCACGTAGGAAGTCTTTCTCCTCTTCACCTTGCCCTCGACGGTTTCACGCTGGGGTGGGGACTGTTGACGGCATAAACCCATGAAGAAAAATCTTCAGAGTTCCTGCCGAGTTCGGTATCAATATCCATCCTGCGGCGAGATTCCTTTCCCTTCAGTGCATTCGTAGCATCGACCTGCCGCGAGGTTCTTGAACTCTTCGGTTCTGCCGCTGGGCCAGTCGATGACAGCGCGCTCGACCCGATCGCGTTTCTCCAGACCAAACGTAACTGGAAGTTCCGATTGCGACAGATAACTGGACCCGCTCTTCACCATGCGTGACTGGCTCAACCCGCCGGAGACGATGCGGACGAATGCGCCGATTGCGTCGCGGTTCGATTTGGTGCCGACCAGTCGAAAACGAATGCTGTGATTTCCGGCGACTGGTCGTTCCGGTAGAGGTAAGCGGGACCGCTGTTCGTGGTCAGCAGCAGATCGAGATCGCCATCGCGATCGAAGTCAGCATAGGCCAGTCCGCGCCCAACCTTCGGCTGATCGAATCCGCCGCCAACATCCGCGGCCGCGTCGCGAAAACTTCCCTTGCCATTGTTGAGAAACAGCAGCGGCGGCTGGGCGTATCCCACGTTGCCGCGAATATTCCGCACCGTCTCGTCGATGTGAC
Organism: uncultured Acidobacteriaceae bacterium; assembly: GCA_963841125.1. Lineage (GTDB taxonomy): Bacteria > Acidobacteriota > Terriglobia > Terriglobales > Acidobacteriaceae > Sulfotelmatobacter. Next base: position 8,500 of record CAWJBH010000002.1, on the reverse strand, counting down.
CATTGGCCACGACGAGATCGAGCCAGCCGTCGAGATTGGCGTCCAGAAAAACGCATCCGAATCCCGAGGCTGTTCTTGGAGGCCAGACCCACGCCGGTCCGCGCCGCAACGTCTTCGTAGGTTTTCCCTCCGAACTCGTAGAGGCCGGTCATTTCGTTATCAAAATTCGTGATGGCGACGCCGGAATGACCAGAGTTGATAAAATCGGCGACGTCCACGCCCATGCCGGCGCGCGCTTTGCCCTCGCTGCTGAAGGCCAGCCCAGCCTCCACGGCCGACATCTTTGAAAGTACCGTTGCGCTGGTTCCGATATAGCTTGTTGGGTTGAGTATCGTTCGCTACCAACAAGTCGGGCCGTCCGCTCTGGTCTTGTCATCCAGCATGGCGACGCCAAGAGATTTCGAACTGCTGTCGAAAATTCCGCTGGAGGCGGTGACGTCCTCGAATGTGCCATCGCCGCGATTATGAAATAACCAGCAGGTTTCGCCGCGATAAGCTTCCGGCGTGCAATAAGACTTATGTTTGCCATCGAGACTGCAGAAGACGTCGTGCTCCGGCGACCACTTGACGTAGTTGCAGACAAATAGATCGAGCCGGCCGTCGCGATCGTAGTCGAACCAGAGAGCGGAGGTGCTGAACGCCTGGCGTTTCCCCAGTCCGCTCGCGCTGGTTACATCCACGAAAGTTCCCTTGCCGGTATTGTGGAACAGCCGATTCTGTCCCACGCAGGTCACCAGGATGTCGGGGAATCCATCGTTGTCATAATCGCCGACGGCCACGCCCATGCCGTACATTTCAATATCGAGTCCGGCGCGGACAGTCACGTCAGCTGAAAGTGCCGTTCCGGTTGTTGTGATAAAGCCGCAGCGTTGAGCGCCGCTGCTTGTGGCCGGGCCAATCCATCCCATTGATCAGAAGAATGTCCTGCCAGCCGTCGCGGTCGTAATCAAGAAAAGCACAACCAGAACCCAGAGTTTCGGGCAGGAATTTTCCTCCGAAACGCGCCGCTGTTGTGCTGAAACTGAATGCCGGCGCTGGAAGTCACATCCACCAGCCGAAATCCGGGCGACGTTGTCCCGGATACCGCGCCCAGAGCCCGCAGTAATGGCAACTGTGATACCGACGCCAGCCCGGCCACGCACCCGCAGAAAAGATCTGCGATTCACGGAACGCGTACCAGCCCTGCGCGAATGGCATAAACCACAAGTTCGGCAGTCTTGTGAATGCCCAGAGCATTCATAATGTTGGCGCGATGAACCGCGATCGTGTTTGCGCTGAGGTCGAGCACTGTGGCAATTTCTTTGTTCGACTTGCCATCGACAATCATCTGCAAAACTTCAAGCTCACGCGGAGTCAGTCCGCTACTGCGTTCGCCTTTAAGCACCGAGTGCTGTTCCACTTGTGGATCAAAGATTGTTTCTCCGCTGGCCACGCGCCTGACGGCGGGACCGAGTTCCAGGTTCATCGCATTCTTCAAAATGTATCCTTTAGCCCCCGCCTCGATCGCCTGCCGCACCCAGGTGTTCTCCGAATGCATGCTGAGCATGAGAACGGCGATTTCGGGCAAGTCTTCGAGAATCTGCCGGGTTGCGTCCAGACCGTTCATTTTGGGCAAGGCGCAGTCCATGACGACGACTTTCGGCTTCAACTCCCGCGCCAGCCTGATGGCCTCCTCGCCATCGCCTGCTTCGCCCACGACGGCCATGTCGGGTTCGTCTTCCAGCATGCGCCGGAAACCTCGCCGCACCAAGCTATGGTCGTCGACCAGCAACACCGTGATCTTCTTTGTCATATTGAGCTCTTGCTTATCTTTCGGTCCTTGTCCCGGGACTCGATCTTCTCGCGGGGTACCGTCAAGTGCAACAACGTCCCCCCCGCAGCAGGGGTCGAAAACACAATCCGTCCTCCCATCAATTCTGAGCGCTCGCGCATCGCGACTAGTCCAATGCCTTGTTTCGCTGGCCGTCCGCTGAAACCCGCGCCGTGATCTTCTACTTCCAACTCAAGCGTGGCAGGCAGAAAACGCAATCGCACCCACGCCTGCTTCGCGCCGGAGTGCCGCGCTGCGTTGTTCAACGCTTCCTGCAGTATGCGATAGATCTGCACTGCCGCGCTGCCATCCACTGCAAACGGCTCGCCTTGCTTCTCATAGGACATGGTAATTCCGGTCTGTCTTTCGACGGTCGGAATGTACCAGTCGAGCGTGGCCTCCAATCCAACCTCGTCCAACATGACCGGATGCAACGCCTGAGACAGGCTCCGGACGCGGTCCAGCGTGTCCTGCGCGATCTGCCGGACTTCCTGCAGGTCGTTGCGCAACATCGAACCTTCCGGAGCATGAGTTCCGGCGCGCCCGAGCATCGATCCCATCGCCGTGAGAATCTGGCCGAATTCGTCGTGCAATTCGCGCGAGATATAACGCAACGTCGATTCCTGGGTGGCAATCAGCTTCTGCGCCAGTTCGCTGCGCCGCTCCGAAAGCTCAGCCATGCGCGCAAACAGCCGCCGGTTCCATCGGATCATGGAAAAACCAGTCAGCAGGATCGCAGCTAGCGTCGCAGCCAGGAACACGTACACTTCCCGCTGCACCCGGTCATAAATTTCGACAATGCGTTGCGCAGCCTGTTCTTCGTTCTCGCTATTCTGCACCAGCAGGCGCGCCACCGTCGTGCTGAGGGCTTCCTGCCGCGCCAGCAGCGAAAGCTGAATCTGTTCCCTCGCGTCTTTTTCTGTGCCTTTCCCCGCCAGCGCGAACACGCGGTCGACCGCATCCCAGAATTGGGTGAGCGAACTGCTTAGCGAAGCGCTCTGCTCGCGAGTCCGGCCCGTGGGCGCCAATGCGGCTTCCAGGCGCATGGCATCATCCAGATCAGTGCGAATGCGCTCGAACTGCGCCGACCAGGCAGTGAGCGGATACGGCTCGTCATTGTCGATCATGTCCCGCATCGCGACCGCGAGCAGATTCAGATCGTTCTGGATGCGCAGCAACTGCAGAGAATCCTTGCGATTACGGTCGATCAGTTCGGCTTGAAGCTTGCGCAAACCCGCAACTTGCGAGGTGATGTAAACGGAGTAGGCCACGACCGCCGAAAGCGTGATGAACAAACCGAGCAACAAGCCCAGGGTCGGAGAGCGCTGCGGCGAAGGCGGACGTATCACGCCCCGAGGATACAACGGGTGGCCCAGACATGTCACAATGCAGTAATAATGAAGCGAATCGGCGTTCCCCGGAGTCCAACAAGAGATTGAGTGACGACCTAAAATCAGCCCAAAAGCCTCCTAAAGTCGAGAGACTGCGCGCTGTTCTTCCGGAAGTCTGGAAGCTGACTCGCCCGCGCCTCGGCCTGCTCGCGCTTGGCTTTCTGCTCTGATGGTGATCAACCGCGTCGCGGCACTTGTGCTGCCGTATTCCACCAGATTTTTGTATCGACAGCGTCATTAATAAACACCACATGGACAAGCTGTGGACCGCTTGTGCTGATCGGTTCTTGGGGCCACGCTGATTCAGGGAATCACGTCTTTCTCGCTGACTCAATTGCTCTCAAAGGAGGCGCAGCGGCTGATCACGGAATTGCGCCAGCAAGTGCAGAAACACATTTCGCGCCTGACGGTCTCTTTTTACGACACGAATAAGACGGGCGCGCTGGTTTCGCGCATCATGAGCGATGTGGAAGGCGTGCGCAACCTGCTTGGGAACAGGTTTGGTCGATTTTGCGGGCGGACTCCTCACCTCCGCTATTGCGCTGGTGCTGCTGCTGCGCATTAGTCCGGCAATGACGCGATCGCTCTGGGATTCCTGCTGTGCTTTGCCCTCGCTCTGACGAAAGCCTTCGGCACGATCCGGCCCATCTTCCGCGAACGCGGCAAAATCACTGCGGAAGTCGTTGGGCGCCTCACGGAGTCGCTGGGCGGAGTTCGCGTCATCAAGGGCTATCACGCGGAGGAACGCGAGGAAGCGGTGTTTGCTGGCGGCGTGCAACGCCTGCTGGAGAATGTTATGCGCACCCTTACAGCCACTTCAGTGATGAGCCTTTCCGCCAGCGTACTTCTGGGCGTGGTTGGAGCGGTGGTCACGTTACTGTGGGCGCACACCAAATTATGGCGGGGACAATGTCGATTGGCGGCCTTGTTTCGTTTACTGCGATGCTTGCTTTTCTGATCGCACCCATGGCGCAGGTTGTGGCAATCGGAACGCAGATCACCGAAGCTTTGGCGGGATTGGAGCGGACGCAGGAAATCCTGCACGAACGTCCGGAAGATCAGGACCCCAAACGCTCTGTTTCCCTGCCTGACATCGTGGGCCGCATCGAATTTGATGACGTCAGTTTCAGCTACGATGGAATCCGCGATGTGCTGCGCGATCTTTCTTTCCGCGCCGAGCCTGGTACGGTCACCGCGCTGGTAGGTTCTTCCGGCTCGGGAAAATCTACAACCATCGGGTTGATCTCCGCTTTTTACGTTCCCACCAAAGGCAGAATTTTGGTCGACGGCACCGACTTGAGCACAGTTGGGCTCGACTCTTATAGAACGCGTCTCGGTGTCGTGTTGCAGGAATCTTTTCTGTTTGATGGAACGATTCGCGAGAACGTCACGTTTTCGCGTCCCGGCGCGAGCGAAGTGGAAATGCTACGCGCCTGCCGCATCGCGCGCGTCGATGAATTCGCCGAATCTTTCGTCGACAAGTACGACACGATCGTCGGCGAGCGTGGGGTGAAGCTCTCGGGTGGCCAACGGCAGCGCATCTCGATTGCCCGCGCCATTCTGGCCGAGCCACGCATCCTGATTCTCGACGAGGCGACATCCAGCCTCGACTCCGAATCAGAACAGATGATCCAGCACGGACTTTCTTATCTGATGCAGGGCCGGACCACATTTGTGATCGCGCACCGGCTTTCAACCATCCGCCGCGCTGACCAGATTCTGGTAATGGAACAGGGGCAAATCGTAGAGCGAGGCACGCACGAACAACTCTATGTCGCGCATGGCCGCTACTACGATCTCTACACCAGACAGCATGGCGTGGAGGAGAATCTGTTTCTCGCACCGGGTGAAGGCGACACGCCTGGCGCGGATTTGAATGGCAACTCCGGCCCTGAACGTAACGGCGATGACAAGCCTGCCGGCGCGCTCCGCGTACTCAGGGGAGAGGTTCGCTAGCTGATGAGCCACACGGACAGACTTCCTCTGAACAACGCGACAACGAACAACGCGACAATGAACAACGCGACGATGGCCAACGCGACAACGACCAACACTCCGGCGATTCGCGCGGAACAGCTCTGCCGCCATTACCGCATGGGCGAAGCTCTCATCCGGGCCGTTGATGGCGTGAGTCTCGAAATACCCGCTGGCGAATTCGTCGCTCTGCTCGGCAGTTCGGGCTCTGGAAAGTCTTCGGTATTGAATCTGATCGCTGGTTTGGATCGTCCTACCTCGGGCAGCGTGATCGTTCACGATCGAAATCTTGCGCAACTCACACGTGAGGAACTCGCCGGATATCGCTTGCACACCGTTGGAATGGTTTTTCAATCGTTCAACTTGATCGCCAGTATGACGCTCGCGGAAAATGTGGAATTGCCGATGCGCTTTGCCGAGGTCGATCGCGGGCAACGTGACAATCTGGTTCGCGAAGCTCTGGGGAGAGTTGGCCTGCAGGCGCGCATGAACCATCGTCCAAGCGAACTCTCCGGCGGAGAACAACAGCGTGCCGCACTGGCTCGTGCGCTGATCAACCGTCCTCAACTCCTGCTAGCCGACGAGCCCACCGGAAATCTCGACAGCCATACTGGAACCGAAATCATGAACATGGTCCGCGAATTCAACCAGCAATTGGGAATGACCGTCGTCATGGTGACGCACGAGCGTGCACTCGCCGAGCGTTATGCCCGGCGCCTTATCTTTCTGGCCGATGGCAAGCTGGTGGGCGATGAACGAGCTCAGCCGTGGCCGACAGCGCCGAAGCGGAAGGAATACGGCCGTGAAGCTTCCCGATCTTACGGAACTTGCTCTGCGCAATCTGCGCGAATCTTTGCTGCGAAATTCGCTAACCACCATCGGCATTTCAGTGGGCGTGGCATCGCTGGTCGCAATGCTTTCTCTGGGAATCGGGTTGCAACAACTCGCCTCGCGCCGTTTGATGAAGTCCGGCTTGTTCGATACGGTGGTTGTCACCTCACGCCGCGATCTGCGCAACTTTGGTCGCGACGAAGAACGCAGCGGCCCGCACCGGCAGCCGAAAGCCGCATCCTTGACGAGCCAACCCGGCAGGAAATTGAACACCTGCCGAACGTGCTCGAAGCTTATCCTGACATCCGCTTCATCACCGAACTGCGTTACGAAGACAAGCCGCATTTGACCATGATCGCGGCGTCTGCCGGCTTCCGCCAAATCCAATGACGCATTTGAAACGGTGCAGGGACAGTTTTTCTCGTCCGACATGGCCCCCGAAGCTGTTCTTCAGAAGGCTTTCGCCGAAGAGTTATTAGGAAAAACCCCGAAGCCGGGCGTCGACGAAACCAACGTAGGCGAGTTGGCCGCTCCGCTTTTCGGCAAGGAATTGACCATGCGCTACGCGCAGCGCGAGGCAGCGCAGAGCGGATCTTCGACGCAAGGCGATGACAACCACAACGACAGGAATACTGCAGCTGCGGATCAGAGTCCAGCAGGTGCCGCGTATTCCGTTGTTTCCCGCGAGCAGAAGCTCAAGATTGTTGGAGTTGCCGATCTTGATCCCGAGAGCATGCGCGGGCCAACTCGCGCGCGAGTCTTTCTCCCGCTCAAACTGGCCGAGAGCCTGCACGTCATGCAGCCCACGGATCTGCGCGAAATTTCCCGCGCCCCTAATGATCAGCCGCTTTATTCCTCGGTCAGTGTGCGAGTGAAAAATCCCAGCCAGATCAAGAGGTGGAAGACGCCATCAAGAAGATGGGTTTCAACACGTTCTCCATCCTTGATGCCACCCGCAGTCATGCAGCAATTTTTCACAGTGCTGGACGTGTTTCTGGGAATCTTCGGCAGCCTCGCCCTGGCTGTCGCTTCCATCGGAATCGTAAATACGTTGGTGATGGCCATCCTGGAGCGCCGCCGCGAGATCGGGATTATGAAGGCCATCGGCGCCAGCGATGGCGATGTAAAGAAACTTTTCTTTGCGGAAGCCGGCGCCATGGGCATTCTGGGCGGCATCGTCGGCGTATCCTGGGCTGGGCTATCGGCCAAGTCATCAACCTGGGAACGAATATTTATCTCAAGCGACAGTCTTTTCCCCCAGAGCATTTCTGGGCAGTGCCTTGGTGGCTGGTCGCGTTCGCGCTTGTGTTTTCTTTCCTCGTGAGTCTCGTCTCGGGCCTTTATCCCGGCAGGACGCGCGGCCCGACTCGATCCCGTACAAGCCTTACGCTACGAGTAAACTGAATCGATGGCTCGATCATGCTCGTCCTCCGAATCTTTCTTCTGTTCTACCTTGCTCGCGTTTCATTATCAGTTCACGCTCAGAGCCGCATCGACTGCAATGCGCTGAACAGCCGCATTCTGAAACATCCAGTCCATTACTGCGTCTATCTTCCCGCCAGCTACGACGCCGGCGCGAACAAGAATCCTGCACAACAATATCCTGTGCTCTATTTCCTGCACGGCCTCGGCGATAACGAGCAAACGCTCTTCAACAGCGGCGGATGGACGCTGCTCGACGATCTTCGTCAGCAACATAAGATGGGTGATTTTCTCATCGTCGCTCCGGAAGGCGGACGAACGTTTCTACATCAATTCTGCCGACGGCTCAGTGCGCTACAGTGATTTTTTCCTGCAGGAATTCATCCCGCTCATCGAAACGAAATACCGCATCAGCAAAGGCCGGAGTAATCGAGCGATCAGCGGAATCTCCATGGGCGGCTACGGTGCGCTGCGATTCGCTTTCGCCATCCCGAAATGTTTTCCGCCGTCAGCGCGCAAAGCGCCGCGCTGATTACCGAGTCGCCACAAGAACTCGACGCTCGCCTCCCGCTCCGGCGCGCCCCTGGGGAAAGTGCTGGCCGCGGTTTTCGGAAACCCGATCGAACGTGCCTCACTGGAACGACAACAGTCCATTCCTTCTCGCGCGAAGAATGCAGCCGGCCTGCGACAAGCTTACCATCTATTTCAACTGCGGCCAGGATGACAACTACGGATTTGAAAAAGGCGCAGCCGCGCTGCACGACGAACTGCAAAAGCGAGGCGTGAAGCACGAGTATCATTCTTATCCCGGCGACCACAGCCTGACTTATTTTATGGCCCACTTCACCGAGGTCATGGAGTTTCATTCCCGCGCCTTCGGCCTTCTTCATAGCCTTCAGGTTGGCTAAAGTAGGATTGAACGCGTCAGTTCGCCCAGTCAGCTTTGGGATCCAACATTCAGTTGAACTTAGTAAAACTGTAATAATCGGAGAGGTGGCCGAGTGGTTGATGGCTCCGGTCTTGAAAACCGGCATACCCGAAAGGGTATCGGGGGTTCGAATCCCTCCCTCTC
>CAWJBH010000001.1:0-152002 GCA_963841125.1 uncultured Acidobacteriaceae bacterium | reverse complement strand
GCATGGCGATCGTGGTCGATGAATACGGCGGCGTAGCGGGCCTGGTGACCATCGAAGATCTGGTCGAAGAAATCGTCGGAGAAATCCGCGATGAGCATGAGAAGCCTGAAATCGTCAGAGAGAACGATCAGTCGTTCATCGTTTCCGGAGGAATGGATGTGGACCGCCTCACCGAATTATTTGGCTCGAAGCCGGAAGGAAAGGAATCGGCCACCGTGGCGGGCCTGGTCAGCGAATTGGCAGGACACATTCCGCAGCGGGGCGAAACGGTGGATGACGACGGCTTGCGCTTTGAAGTGCTGGAATCGACCGACCGCAAGGTGGAACGCGTGAGAATCACCGCGATGCAGCCCCGGCAGTTGAAGCTGATATAGTTCAGTAGCGCCGCCGTCTCGGCGGCTGGTCGTCGGCTTCGAGAAGCCGCATGCGGGCCGGTGCAATCGGGAAGGCCGGCAGGATGCCGGCGTTACTCAAACCTATGCCTTTCCGCTCTGGTTTTGTCTGCATTCTCGGTCGCCCTAACGCTGGCAAGTCCACCTTGCTGAATGCTCTTGTGGGCGAGAAGCTGGCTATCATCTCGCCCAAACCGCAAACTACACGCAACCGGATTCAGGGCATCGTCAACCTTCCCAAGGCCAAGGGCAGGGACGCGGCGCAGATCGTCTTGATCGATACTCCAGGCGTGCACAAGCCGGACAGTTCCCTGGGCCGCAAGATGATGGTCGAGGTACGCGAGGCGCTGGAAGGCTGCGACCTTGTTCTCCTGATCATGGACGCCACACGCAAGCTCGATCAGCGTGATGAGTTCGCGATACAGATGCTGAAGCATTCGGCGACCAAGGTTTACCTCGTCCTCAATAAAGTCGACCTGCTGCGGGGCGGCAAGGGCCAGCTGCTGCCCTTGATCGAGGAGTACAGGAAGCTGCATTCGTTCCAGGAGATCATTCCAATCTCTGCGCTGAAACGCGATGGACTCGAAATACTCCTGAAGCAAGTGACAGCCGCGCTGCCGGCTGGCCCGCCGTATTTTCCACCCGACCAGGTCACCGACCAGCCGGCGCGCTTCATGGCTGCCGAAATCATTCGCGAGCGAGTGCTGGTCGAGACCGAGGAAGAGCTGCCCTACGCCACCACCGTGATCGTCGACTCTTTTGAGGAGGGCGCGAAGCTCACACGCATTGCCGCCACTATCTACTGCGAGCGCGAAGGCCAGAAGGGCATCCTGATCGGCAAAAAGGGACAGATGCTCAAACGCATCGGCACTTCGGCGCGCCTGCAACTCGAGCGCATGCTGGGGACAAAAGTCTTTCTCGAACTCTACGTAAAAGTGCAACCCAATTGGCGGGAATCGCGCGGTTTTGTGGAAGAACTCGACTGGAGAAGGCAGTTGGAACATCTGACCGACGGTCCTGTCGAGCCGCCGAAAGCCCCACCCAAACAAGACAATCGACCCCGGAAACGGGGAACAACCATCGCGACAGCATAGTGGACGAGCGCCATCTGTGCGCATTTCGCAACGCAACCTCGGTCCGTATTGATACCTTGGAGTTTGTCGGATTGAGCTTTCACAGCTAGAATAGGCTGTCTACAGCATTAAGTCGCAGACGAGCCAAAACATGCCCCAGGCGGATTCCACCGAGGAACCACTTCCCGAAAAAGATTTTGATCCAGACCAATTGCATTTGCTTTTGCGGGTGACACTTTCCGCCGACCGCCGGGCGGTGGATCCCGTGGTGCAGGAAGTGATGGGCGTGGTCCGCCAGATGAAGGGCGTGGACGGCAAAGAAGATGCCATCGAGCTATCGGTGCAAGAGGCATTGGCCAACGCCGTGATTCACGGCGCCAAGGAAGACCCCACCAAGACGGTGGAATGCCTGGTGAGCAGCGACGATGAGCGCGGCGTGCTGATCGTGGTGCGGGACCCAGGTCCGGGTTTTCGTCCGGACGCCATCCCTACGTGCACGGTTGGGGAGAACGTTTATTCCAATCATGGGCGCGGAATTTTTCTGATCAACCAGCTCATGGACAAAGTGGAATTCAGAAGGAACGGCACCGAAATTCGCATGGTGAAGCGGTAGCGCGGTCCTGCTGTATCCTACCTGAACAAGTTATCCCCCACCTAGACTTGTCATCCCGAGCGAAGCGAGGGATCTTGGTGTTTGCATGCCGTGACTACGCTTGCGGGAAGAACCAGGATCCCTCGCTTCGCTCGGGATGACAAGTCTGGGTGCGAGGACCCGGAATGACAGACGCCTCCGCGCTGCGCCCTATTCTTTGACCGTGATTCCCAGGGTTTTCATTTTGCGATACAGGTGGCTGCGCTCGAGGCCCAGCACTTCCGCGGCGCGCGTGACGTTGCCGTGGTTCTCATCGAGCTTCTTCAGAATGAAATCCCGTTCGTAGGCGTCGCGCGCCTGGTGCAGCGTGGAGAACTCGCTGCGTGCAGCGCGCCGGTGGCCGTCGCGGTAGACCAGCGTCGGCAGATGCTTGCAGTCGAATCTTGTGGTCATGGGATTCATGATCACAATGCGCTCAATTACATTCCGCAGTTCGCGCACGTTGCCCGGCCACGAATAACGCATCAGGGCCTCGACGGCGTCATCGGTGATCTCCCGCGGCCGTCTCCCGTAGGTCGCGGCCAGGTCTTTTAGAAAGTGACGGGCAAACAGCGGAATATCTTCTTTCCGGTCGCGCAGCGGCGGCACGAAGAACGGGATCACGTTCAGCCGGTAGAAAAGGTCTTCGCGAAAATTCCCCCGCGAAATTTCTTCTTCCAGATCTTTGTTGGTAGAGGCGATGATGCGCGCATCCACGACAATCGTTTTCTCGCTGCCCAGAGGAGCGACGCGCTGCTCATCGAGAGTGCGCAGCACCTTCGATTGCGTTTTCAGGCTCATGTCGCCGACTTCGTCGAGAAACAGCGTCCCACCGTTGGCCTTTTGAAACTTGCCGTCCTTGTCGACGGCTCCGGGGAACGATCCTTTGTACTGCCCGAACAGTTCGCTCTCGATCAGGTCCTCGGGAATGGCCGCGCAATTCACCTCGACAAAAGTCTCATCCTTACGCAGGCTTTGCGCGTGGATCGCATGGGCCACCAGTTCTTTCCCCGTACCGGATTCGCCATAAATCAGCACTCGGCCGTTGGTCGGCGCCATCAGGCCTATCTGCTGGCGCAGGGCTTTCATGGGAATGCTGTCGCCCACGATCATGCTCTTGCCGTGAAGCTGTTTCTTCAGATCGACGTTCTCGTGCCGTAGTTTCTTGGATTCGATCGCGTTCTTGACCAGGATCAGCGTCTTGTCGATGGAGAGTGGCTTTTCGAGGAAGTCATACGCGCCAAGTTTGGTGGCGCGTACGGCGGTTTCGATGGTGCCATGTCCAGAAATCATGATTACTTCAGGCGGGTTGTCCATCTCGCGGAGTCGTTCCAGCGTCTCGAGGCCATCGATGCCGGGCAGCCAGATATCGAGCAGCACGACCTCATAGTTGTGCTCGCGCCGCAGCAGCTTGAGGCATTCTTCACCGCTCTCAACCGACGCAGTTTCGTAGCCCTCGTCCGCCAGCACTCCCTGCAGCGATTCGCGAATGCCGGTTTCGTCGTCAACGATGAGAATCTTATGCATGCAGCGCCGTCACCGCGGCCAGCGCGGGTTCAGGAACAACCGGCAGTTCGACGATGAAGCGTGCGCCGACCGGCTGGTTTTCTTCCACCCGAATGGATCCATGGTGCTCTTCGATGACGCGGCTCACGATCGCCAAACCAAGCCCGGTTCCACGCTTTCTGGTGGAGAAATACGGGAGAAAAAGTTTTTCCTTCAGCTCCCGGGTGACGCCATGGCCGGTGTCTGCGATCGTGATTTCTACCGCGTCGCGGCTGGCCACCAGCGAAGTTGAAATCTGGATCTCGCGCACCAGAGAATCCTGCAATGCCTCGGCGGCGTTGTCCACGAGGTTGGCCACGGCCCTCTTGATCGCCTCTGCGTCCGCCATCACTTTGGGCAAGTCTGCCGCCAGCGACTTGTGGAGAGCGATGCCGTCCAGTCTGCCATTGAACATGGAGAGCGCGTTCTCGATGACCACATTAATGTCAGCCGGGTGTGGATTCGACGCCGGGAAGCGGGCCAGCGCAGAGAAATCATCCACCAGCCTTCGCACCGTTTCGACCGCGCTGGCAACCGTCTGGGCGCAGGAGCGAACGATATCGAGCGAGGTCTTGTCGAGAGGCATCCCGCGTTCCAGATGACGCTGAATGCGTTCGGCGGAGAGTGCAATGGGCGTAAGGGGATTCTTGATCTCATGCGCGACACGGCGCGCGACTTCACGCCACGCGGCCTGTTTCTGGGCCTTCAACAGGTCAGAGAGATCTTCGAACACGATTACGTAGCCCGAGCGCTCATCTTGATGGCGCAGGGTCGCGACAGTCACGGCCACGCTGAGAGACGTGCGCTGCAGAGACATCTCCATTTGGCTGGTGGTCATGCCCATGCGGTCGGCGCGGCGCAGAAGCGGCTCCAGGTCCTGCAACACTTCCGGCGGAAATACGTCCGCCAGTGGTGCTCCGCGCAGTATTTGCTCCCCCTCCGCATAGCCTTGCGGATGGAACATGCGCAGCAGGGCGTGGTTGGCGTGAGTCACCGAGCGGGTGGCATCGAGAGAAAGTACGCCGGTGGGAATGCTCTCGAGGACTGTTTCCATCTGGCGGCGGCGCTGGTCGAGTTCTGCATTGGCCGCGCTGGCATTGCGGCTCGAAGCTTCATTCTGCCGCCTGCTGGTTTCGAGCTCCTCTGCCATCCGGTTGAAGGAGCGGACCAGATCTCCAATCTCATCGGCGGCTCTTACATCGATGCGGTAGTCGAGACGCCCGCGAGAAATTGCCTGCGTCGCCTCGGCCAGCGCGGCCAGCGGACGAGTTACCAGCTTCGAGAGAAACAGCGCCAGCCACGTGGTCACGAACAGAACCATCATGGTGAGCAGCAGCAGCAGGCCCATGTAGGTCTGCCGCACGTGTTTGCGCTCGCGGCTGAGTTGCAGATAACGCTGCTGGCTGGCTTCGATCTGGCGCACCGTCCTCGAAAACTCTGGCGGTAATGGCAACGCCACAAGGATCAAGCCGTCTTTCCCAACCGCAGCGCTGCCCAGCGTGTACTCAGTTTGCTCCCAGGTGAAACGCGCGGGCTGGGCCGCGGCGGCCTCGGCCAGCGGCAGCTTCTCCTTCAATTGCGGCCAGGGCGCGGGGACTCCGAGACTCGCCTCCGGAACTCCATTCTCAATGGCGAGGGCAAATCCGCCTTGCAAAGTGGGCTCGTGTCCGCGAAATTCTTCGACTGCGGAGGAGAACCCGTGGCCTTCGAAAGCCCGTTGCACCTCCGGCGAGGCAGCAATGGCAACCGCCTCTGCGCGCGCATTCTGCGCCGCATAGTTGGCCAGCAGAGAAGCCATGGCGTCTGTATCTTCGCGGACCTCTTCGACCGGAGTGGAAAACCATATGTTGATCGAGCGATTCATCAGCCCATAGGCAAACCAATACATCACCATTACTGGAACGAATGAAAGCAGCAGCGCTCCCACCACCATGCGGGTGCGGAATTTCGACCCCAACACTCCCAGCCGGCGCTCGGCAAACAGCTTGAGCAGGTTCCGCGCCAGAACAAAAGTGAGGGCAACGAACAAAAGAGAAATCAGCAGCGAGAGCGCATAAAAAACTATCGCCTGCTGGTTGGTATCGGGACGCAATATGGTTTGGTTAAACGCAGTCTGTGAAACCAGGATGGCGAACAAAAGAAAAACCGAAACCGTCAGCACGATAATCAGCCGCTTGCGCTGCGAGGTCTCGGGAGGTCGAGTTGGAACGGTCTGCACCACGCGAATCCAGCGGTCCAGTCGAACGGACCGGAACTCATTATAGATGCAGACGCGGCCGGGGGAGATGAATCAATCGGAGTCGCTACTGTTACCCTGAACCGGGCCAACGAGTGTAAATGCCCTCAAAATTACTGTGGAGGTGTCGACTTCTTGGGCTTCGAATTCCACGCCTAGCGGTAAACGTCGCGGTGTCCGATTGCGGTGATATCTTTGCTTCATCACTATCGACGGCTTCGAGCGAGAGACGCAACTTGCCACCCAGACATGTACCGCGAACGAAAGTAGTACCACCTTTAATGCCAGCTTCTGCCGTGAAGTGCTTCAAACTCTACAGGATCTTTCGAGCAATATCGGAATCTAGATTCACGCAATATATGGTGTTCTCCTGGTTCGAGGGACGCAAAAAGATAGGAATTGCCCTTGATTGCGCCAACCCACGACCCGTCGACGCCGATCCTGCCCGTCACATGCACTCCAATACCGAATTTCTGCGCTAAAGACCTGAATGAAAACGACAGTCGCCTTCCCCGGCTCTGCCTTCGGCAGCGAGGAATGCGACTTGTCGAGCGTCACGTTAAAGCTCACATTCTCAGATCCACACGCTGAAGAGGAATTTTGAGCTAATGCGGATGTTGCAAAGAGGAGGGCAACAAGAACCATCTTTACCATAGCGTTTTGGGCGTTTGTTTGATTACCGCCGGGAAAGCACATTGCGATGATACACCTGGAAGTGCCCTCAATTGGTGATAAGTCCCGATCAGCCCCGTTGATCGTCATTCCCGCCCGCGCATCAGTGACCGGGCGTCCGTCCCGCTGAAAGCTCCTCCCACACCGCGCGGTAGGCGGGCTTGGGCTGGTACGCTCGATCAAAGAGCAGCGCGTGGCCGCGGGTGCCGTGCGAATGGGATCCGATCCACGAATACTTGTCGGTAAATCCCCAGGTCTGGATCGCCGTACAGCCCGCGTTGTTCAAGCACGCCCTGACGATGCCGCGATAGACCTCCGCCTGGCGCGTCAAGTCCTCGGACTTGGGCAAGCCGCCGGAATCCAAAGGCAAAGAGACGTCCAGTTCCGTGATGTGAACCTGCACGCCGAGCGCTGTGAGCCGGGCGATGTTCGAGGAAATGCCCGCGGTCGCCGGCCATGCCTGCATCGAGCGTGGGTATGTGCATCTGCAATCCCACGCCATCGATGGGAACGCCTCGGCGCTTGAAATCCCTGACCATGGCGTAGATCGCGTCCGACTTGCGGTTCATCCCTTCGCCCTCGGCTTCATTGTAGAACAGCAACGCATGCGGATCTGCCTTGTGCGCCCAGCGAAATACCTGCTCGATGTAGGCGGTTCCTTCGGTCGACAATCCAATGCCGGGCTGGTTGTACCAGAGGGAATCGCGCGGGTTACCGTTTTCATCGAGCACTTCGTTCACCACATCCCATGCGAAGACTTGCCCGCGGTAGTGCTTCATCACGCGCGTAATGTGTTCGCGCAGCAGCCGCGACAGTTGGCGCGGGGTGAAGTGACCCTGCGTCAGCCAATCCGGGTTGTAACGGCCCCAGACCAGGCAATGGCCGCGGACCTTCATCTGATGCGCCTCGGCGAAGCGAACCACTTCGTCACCCTGGCGAAAATCGTAGGTGGCGCGATCGGGCCGGAGCACCCACCACTTCATGGCATCTTCCGGCCTCAACCATGTTGAACTCGCGAGCCAGGGTAGAAGCGTAGGCGGGCTCCGAAAGCTGAGCGGGACGGACGGCCGTGCCGATGAGCACAGCCCGCGTTTTCCGCCTCCTGACGCAACGATTGGGCGCAGCACACAGAACTCAACGCCACTGTGAGAATTGCTGACTTCCAACAATGGATAAACAAGAAATCTCCTCAGGACCGCACACCCATGAGCGAACGTCGACTGTCATCCCGAGCGAAGCGAGGGACCTTTGTTTTGCCTACGCCACCAGTGTCGCCGCAGCGGGCAGGAACCGAGTCCCTCGCTTCGCTCGGGATGACAATCCCAAGACCCGGGGATCCTCCTGCTTAGACCGAAGCAGGAACTTCTGTAAAGAGCATTCGTCACATTGAGCCTGTAATTTTAGCCTGCACAGGCTCGCAATCGATAGCGCCGAGGTGCATGCCGCCAGCAAACCGCGCTGCATCGAAGTGCCGCAAAGTCTGTAGCGCTTACCGAAGTGCATGTACCTGAGCCTGAGATTTTAGGTTTTTCTGAGGAAAAAGCTCATCTGGCGCGGGTTCTGAAACATAGCTGGCAGCGCATAAGGAAGAGCGACAAGTCCAAGTACCACGGTAACTGGTACGGTAATCGACTTGCTGTGACAATTTGTGTCACCACAAAGACACTGCTCTTCTCCCCAGTAAAAGCAGCGATTTGTGTAAATGCCGGCGACGTTTCGCCCGCAGCGTTCCACTACGTGGATAGGAGATCGACGTATGTCTCAACGGCTGGGTGACCTTCTCGTCAAAGAGAAGATCATAACCCCGGAGCAGTTGGAACAAGCCACCAAGGCCCAGAAGGAGCAGAACTGCCGCCTGGGGTCTGCCTTGGTGAAGCTCGGCTTCCTCACGGATGAGGATGTCACCAATTTTCTCTCCCGGCAGTATGGCGTCCCAGCCATTAACCTCTCGTATTTTGAAATTGATCCTGCAGTAGTCAAGCTGATTCCGTTTGAAACCGCGAAACGCTACCAGATTCTTCCGCTGAGCCGCGTGGGCGCATCGCTCACCATCGCCATGGTCGACCCGACCAACGTTTTCGCGATGGACGATATCAAGTTCATGACCGGCTTCAACATCGAGCCGGTCGTGGCCTCCGAAAGCTCCATCCTGACGGGCATCGACAAAGCCTACGGGGGCAAAGCGGAGGAAGATCTCGAAACCGTAATGCAGTCGATGTCGGAGATGAACGAAAGCGACATCGAAGTGCAGGCGGAAGAGCAGGAGATGGAGCTGTCGCAGCTGGAGAAAGCGGCGGACGAAGCTCCCGTGGTCAAGCTGGTGAATCTGGTGCTCACCGACGCCGTGAAGCGCGGAGCCAGCGACATTCACATCGAGCCCTACGAAAAAGAATTCCGCGTGCGCTTCCGTATTGACGGCGTGCTGCAGGCAATCATGTCGCCGCCGATGAAGTTAAAGGACGCGATCACGTCCCGTCTGAAGATCATGGCCAAGCTCGACATCAGCGAAAAGCGGCTGCCGCAGGACGGCCGCATCATGCTGAAAATGAATATCGGCGGCCGCAAAAAACAGCTCGACTTCCGCGTCAGCACCCTGCCCACGCTGTGGGGCGAGAAAATCGTGCTCCGGTTGCTCGACAAAGAAAATCTGCGGCTCGATATGACCAAGCTCGGTTTCGAGCCCGAATCTCTGGTCAAGTTCGAGAAAGCCATTCTCAAGCCTTACGGCATGGTGCTGGTCACCGGCCCCACGGGTTCCGGCAAAACCAACACGCTTTATTCGTCGATCTCGCGCCTCAACCAGCCTGACACCAACATCATGACCGCCGAAGATCCGGTCGAATTTCAGTTGGGCGGCGTCAACCAGGTGCAGATGAAGGAGCAGATTGGATTGAACTTTGCCGCGGCCCTGCGTTCCTTCCTGCGGCAAGATCCCAACATCATCCTGGTCGGCGAAATCCGCGACTTTGAAACGGCGGAAATTGCCATCAAAGCCGCTCTCACCGGCCACTTGGTGCTCTCCACTCTGCACACCAACGGCGCGCCTGAAACCATCACGCGCTTGATGAACATGGGCATTGAGCCTTTCCTGGTGGCGACCTCGGTTCACTTGATCTGCGCCCAGCGCCTGATTCGCAGGATTTGCAAAGACTGCTCCGAGACCGTCGAGGTTCCGGTGCAGACGCTGATCGAAGAGGGATTCTCGCCCGAGGAAGCCAAGACCATCAAGATTCAGAAAGGCAAAGGCTGCGGCGTTTGCAACAACACCGGATACAAAGGCCGCTGCGGTTTGTACGAAGTAATGGAAGTCGACGATGAAATCAGGGAGCTGGTGCTGGTAGGCGCTTCGGCGGTCGAATTGAAAAAGAAGGCCATCGAGCGCGGCATGATCACGCTCCGGCGCAGCGGTTTGATCAAAGTGGCGGCGGGCATCACCACGTTGGAAGAAGTTGCCCGCGAGACCATTCACTAGCTTGTGAAGATTAATTCGTGAAGATTTAAGACGAGGGAAGGGAACACGATTATGGGTCTGTCATTAAGTGATTTGCTGAAAAGGATGCTGGAGATGAATGGCAGCGATCTTCACATCACCACCAATTCGCCGCCCCAGATCCGCGTCCACGGACACCTGGTGCCGCTGGATCTGCCGCAGATGACGCCTGCCGAGACCAAGCAACTGGCCTACAGCGTCATGACCGATTCCCAGAAGCACCGCTTCGAGGAAAGCCTCGAACTCGACTTCTCTTTCGGATTGAAAGGCCTGGCCCGCTTCCGCGCCAACGTGTTCAACCAGCGCGGCGCCACGGCGGCCGTCTTTCGTCTGATTCCTTTCGAGATCAAGTCGTTCAACCAGCTCGGCCTGCCCGCCGTCGTAAGCAAGCTCTGCGACAAGCCGCGCGGCCTGGTGCTGGTGACGGGACCAACCGGCTCCGGTAAGTCGACAACGCTGGCCGCCATGATCGACAAGATCAACAGCGAACGCCACGACCACATCCTCACCATCGAGGACCCGATCGAGTTCGTGCACATGAACAAGAACTGCGTGGTCAACCAGCGCGAGCTGCACGCCGACACCAAGAGCTTCACCGACGCATTGCGCGCCGCGCTTCGTGAAGATCCCGATGTCGTGCTGATCGGCGAAATGCGCGACCTGGAAACCATCGAGTCCGCTCTGCGCATCGCCGAAACCGGTCACTTGACCTTCGGCACGCTGCACACCAACTCGGCAACTTCCACCATCAACCGCATCATCGACGTGTTCCCGGCGCACCAGCAGCCGCAGATTCGCGCCCAGCTTTCGCTGGTGCTCGAAGGCATCATGTGCCAAAGCCTGGTGCCAACACCGAGCGGCAAGGGTCGCGCCATGATCATGGAAATCCTTATCCCCAACCCGGCCGTGCGCAACCTGATCCGCGAAGACAAGATTCACCAGGTGTATTCGGCCATGCAGTCCGGACAGGACAAGTTCGGAATGCAAACCTTCAACCAGGCTCTGGCTACGGCCTACTTCCAGAAGCAAGTCACGCTGGAAGTGGCCCTGGCTCGCTCCAGCAATCAGGAAGAGCTGCAGGAAATGATCAACCGCGGCGCCAGCTTGTTGAACCGGGGCGGCACGGGAACGGCGGCAAGAGGGGCAGCTTCGAAATAAAAGATAGGACGGCGCATCGCGCATGCGGCTGACGCGATGAGCAGGGCACAACAAGTTTGAGCCGCAGGAAATTCAGGAATCAGGGACGACACTGAGGAGAGGCCAAGACCATGCCAGTTTTCACATTTTCCGGCAAGGACGCCTCCGGACAGAAAATCTCCGGAGAGCGCGTAGCACCAAACAAACAGGCTCTGCAGCAGGCATTGCGGCGCGAGCGCATAACGCCGGGTGCTATCCGGGAAAAGGGCAAAGAATTTTCCATGCCCACTTTCGGATCGGGCAAGGTCAAGGTCAAGGACATCGCGATTTTCTTTCGCCAGTTCTCGGTCATGATCGATGCCGGCCTGCCGCTGGTGCAGTGTCTGGAAATCCTGGCGGCCAACCAGGAAAACCCAGCCTTCCAGAAGACGCTGACCGGCGTCCGCACCACCGTAGAAGGCGGCGCGACGCTGGCCAATGCCATGCGGCAGTTCCCGGTGGTCTTCGATGACCTCACCACCAACATGATCGAGGCGGGTGAAACCGGCGGTATTCTCGACATCATTCTGCAGCGTCTGGCCGTCTACGTGGAAAAGGCGGTTCGCCTGAAGGCCGCCGTGAAATCGGCGTTGATCTATCCCGTCGCCGTCGTCAGCCTGGCGGGCTTGATCGTCGCCGCCCTGCTCAAGTGGGTGGTTCCCATCTTCGCCAACCTGTTTGCCGGCCTGGGCGTTGCGCTGCCGCTTCCCACCCGTATCGTGATGGGGCTGAGCGGGTTCGTGCAGAGTTTCTGGTGGGTCGTCATCGTGGTCGGCGTGGTCGTTTGTCTTCGGCCTCAAGGCGATCCGCAAGCATCCGCGAGGCCGTTATTACTTCGACAAATTCCTGCTCCATCTGCCCGTCGTCGGATCTCTGCTTCGCAAGATCGCCGTCGGCCGGTTCACCCGTACTCTGGGCACTCTGATCACCTCGGGCGTGCCCATTCTCGAAGGTTTGGCCATCACCGCCAGAACCTCAGGCAACGCCGTGCTGGAAGAAGCGCTGATGAAAGTGCGCAAGGCCATCGAAGAAGGCCGCACCATCGTCGATCCGCTCCGCGAATGCGGAGTATTTCCCAACATGGTGACCCAGATGATCGGCGTCGGCGAAGCCACCGGCGCGATGGACAGCATGTTGCAGAAGATCGCCGACTTCTACGAAGAAGAAGTCGACGCCGCTACCAAGGACATGCTGGCCATGCTCGAACCGGTCATCATCGGCTTGCTCGGCGTAACCATCGGCGGCATCGTGATTTCGCTCTACATGCCGCTGTTCGCCATGATCGCCAAGTTGGCTGGCTAAAGGCGAGGTTTCAAGGTGAAAAAAGGTTTCAAGGTCTCAAGAGCGAGCACCTTCTGAAGCCTTGAAACCTTGAAACCTTGAAACCTTGAACTCTGGGATTGACCATGCAATCGACATTCGACGAGCGGAATTGGCTGGCCTGGCTGGTCAAAGTACGGATCCTGATCCTCACTTTCCTGCTCGGAATCCAGTTGGCGGTCGCGGAGCTCACCCCCTCGCGTCTGCCCCTGCGCCTTTTCCTCAGCACCATGCTGCTGTGGTATACCGTCTCGCTCTTCTATGTAGTCCTGCTCTCCTTCTGGCGCGAGCACCGGCTGCAGGCTTCTTTGCAGGTCCTCACCGATCTGATCCTGATCAGCCTGGTGGTGCACGAAACCGGAGGCTGGGACAGTTCGCTGAACTTTCTCTATCCTCTGGCCATTATCGTAGCCGGCATCCTTCTGCCCCGGGTGTGGGCGCAACTGGTTGCGGCCCTTGCCTTCATTCTTTACGGCACCGTTCTTGAACTCAATTATTACGGAGTCGTGCATTCCTACTGCACCACTCATCCCGGCCTGAAGGCGCTGCAGGGAATCATCTTCGTGAACCTGTTTGCCTTCCTCGCCGTCGCTTACCTGGCCGGCCTGCTGGTCGCCAAGTTGCGCCAGGCGCGCGTGCGAGCTGAAAGATACCAGCGGCGCGCTCGAAGATCTCCAGATTCTTCACGAAAACATCATTCAATCCATCAGCAGCGGACTGATCACCACCGGTCTCGATGGCCGCATCACTCTGGTCAACAACGCCGCGCAAAACTTCTGGAGCGCGCCCCCGACCAGTTGCTGGGAAAACCGGTTGCGGGAATCTTCCTCGACCCGCTGCCCAACGCCGAGTCCCAGACCCACGCCGAAGTTCGTTTCGACACGGTGGGAACTTTCCGCAAAACGGTTCGCGTGCGAGTAGCCGCCCTGAGCGGGCCGGAGCGGGGCGCTCTGGGCTACGTCTACGCCCTCGATGATCTCACCGAGATCCGGCGTCTGGAGCGCGAAGTCCGCATGCAGGACCGGCTGGCAGCGGTAGGCCGCCTCGCCGCCGCCATCGCCCACGAAATTCGCAATCCGCTCACCTCCATTGCCGGCTCGGTCAGCATGCTTTCCGGCATTCCCGAAATGAGTGAGGAGCATCGCCACCTGCTCGACATCGTCACCCGCGAATCGCAGCGCCTGAATGGCATCATCACCGATTTCCTGGCTTACTCCCGCGGCAAGCAGTATCGCTTCGACAAGATCGACCTGGTGCCATTGCTGGAAGACACGCTCACACTCATGCGACACCGCATGACCGCGGAAAATACCGGCATCACGATTGAGAGCCGGTTTGCCGTTCCGGAAGCATGGGTGCTCGCCGATGGCGACAAAATCAAACAGGTTTTCTGGAACTTCGCCGAGAACGCGGTCCGCGCCATGCGCAACGGCGGCACGCTGAAAGTGGCGCATCGAACGCCAGGGAGACGACTGGCAGGTTAGCTTTGCCGACACCGGCACCGGCATGACTCCGCAGCAGACGGAAAAGATTTTCGAGCCCTTCCAGTCGAGTTTTGAAGGCGGCACCGGACTTGGCCTGGCCGTCGTCTACCAGATCGTGCAGGCCCACGAAGGCAAAGTCTGGGCGCGCTCCAAGCCCGGGCAGGGAACTACTTTCGTTCTCCGGCTGCGCCGGTTCGATGCGAACGGCCGCGACGGAGAAACTCGCAGATCGGCAACCGCTCCGCACTGCTTCGCCCGAAAACTTCGCCGCACCCGCCCAACTCGCAGCCGCTGCGGGAGAAGGGAGGCTGCGTGGCTAACATTCTGGTTTGCGACGATGAGCGCTCCATCTGCGAAATGCTCGACATCGCCCTGCGCCGCGACGGACATCGCGTCGAAACTGTGCAATCCGGCCAGGCAGCCAAAAACAAGATCGACGGCGCTCTTTACGATCTGATCATCACCGACATCAAGATGCCGAATATCGACGGCATCGAAGTGCTGCGCCATGCGCACCGCGTTTCGCCCGATTCCCCGGTCATCCTCATCACCGCGGTCGATGATTACGAAGCCGCAGTGGAAGCCGTGAAAGCCGGAGGCGCGTCCGATTACATTCGCAAGAGTCCCGGCCTGGTCGATGAAATCAAACTCGCCATCAACCGCGTGCTGGAAAAACTGTCTCTGAGCAAACAGAACTTTGCCCTGCGCCGCGACGCCGCTTCGCACAACTCGCTCGACAACATCATCGGCTCCAGCCCGGCGATGGAGAAGCTGAAACAAACCGTGCGCACCGTCGCTTCCACCGCCAGCACCGTCCTGATTCACGGCGAAAGCGGCACCGGTAAAGAACTGGTAGCCCGCGCCGTCCACATTTGCTCGCCGCGCGCCACCGAGCCCTTCGTCTCAGTGAACTGCGGAGCTTTCCCGAAACTCTGCTGGAAAGCGAACTGTTCGGCTATTTGAAGGGAGCCTTCACCGGAGCCAATCAGAACAAGCGCGGACTGTTTGAAGTGGCCGGCGGCGGAACCATCTTCCTCGACGAAATCAGCGAAATGACTCTGGCCATGCAGGTGAAGCTGCTGCGCGTCTTGCAGGAGCGCACCGTGCGCCCGGTCGGCGGCACCAGCGAAATTCCCATCGATGTGCGCGTCATCGCCGCCACCAATCGCGATCTCGACAAAGCCGTCGCCGAAAATCTTTTCCGCGAAGATCTCTATTACCGCCTCAACGTGATTCCCATCCGCGTGCCGAACCTGCGCGAGCGCCGCGAAGACATCCCGCTGCTGGCCAATCACTTTCTGAAGAAATACGCGGCCGCCGCGAACCGCAGCATTCTGCGCGTCAACAAAAATTCGCTCGACGCTCTCTGCGATTACGAATGGCCGGGCAATGTCCGCCAGCTGGAAAACACAGTCGAGCGCGCCGTTGCCCTGGAGATGACGGACGAGTTGCACGTTGAACTGCCGGCGGAACGCCCCAAAGCCCGCGCCGCGGCAGCTGGTGTTGCCGGAGGAATGTCTGAAGTAGCGCCCGGGCGCCGTGCTTCCCGAAGGCGTCGGCATGGAAGTCTACGTGGCAAACATCGAGCGCACGCTGCTGCAAAGCGCTCTCGACCGCTCCAACGGCGTGCAGACCAAAGCCGCCGACCTGCTCGGCATCTCCTATCGGTCGTTCCGGCATTTGATGAAGAAGTACGAACTCTAGCTCGCGAGTCCTCGAGTTGTGAGCCGCGAGCAATCAGCTTCGATGCGAAAACGAGCCGGAATTGCTCGAGGCTGACGACTCGAAGCTAGCTCTTCTTCAACTGCTGCTTCCACCCCAACACCCGCGCCTTCGCCCCCTCAGCCTCAGCCTCCGGAATCATTCCTTTTTTCTGGTACAGCACCGACAAGCTGGTGTGGGCCAGCACGTCATCCGGATCCAATTCCGTATCTTCTGCGCCACTGCGATCGCCTCATCGTAACGCTGCAAATCCTGCAACGCCCGCGCCAGCCCGTGCATAGCCTCGGTAAATGCCGGATCCACGGCTAGCGATTCCCGGTAAGCCGCGACCGCCTCTTCCACTTCCCATCCGCCATCAAATCGAGCGCGGCATAGTAGTGGTCTTCGGCTTTCTGGCGGGTGTCTGCGTCGGACATGAAAGAAATTTCCTGGCGGAGCGAGGATTTTAACATGTACCTCGACATGAACTGTCATCCCGAGCAAACGCGAGGGACCCTGGTGTTTGCCCGCAGCGCCCACGGAGGAGTCAAGAACCACAGTCCACTCGCTGCGCTCGGGATGACAACTAGGCGAACGGTGCCACTTGTGGTTATCATCGCTTCATGCGCCACCCGCTCCGCTTTCTCTGGAACGCCACCAAAGGCCATCGCCTGGCTCCGTGGCGCAGCCCCTACCTGCTGTGGCGCATCGAGACCTACTGCGGAGTCAAGATGACGCAGATCGGCTTTCTTGAGTTCTGGGAGTTTCTCTGGCGGGAGCGCACCAGTCTTTGGCGTTTTCTCAAGTGGACAGCCGAGATGGAGCGCTACGCCCACCCCAAGCCAAAAAGCTGAGGCAGTGGCCAGTGGTCAGTGAGAAGTGGTCAGTGAAAAACGGTTCAGCCGCAAGCCACGGATCTTACTGGCCACTGATCACTGACCACTGATCACTGCCTTATGCCCTTGCCGGCCGCGGCAGCTTCGCCGAGAATGATGCTCACTTCATTGCCTTTGCCCGCCCCGGTCAACTGCGCCGCGGCCCCGCGATTGGCGGCAATCTCCAGAAAGCCCATGCTCCCGAGAATGCCGATCACTTCGTCCCGGAGCGCCCTCGGCATAGGCATTGCGAATTTCGGTGATCTCGCGGCTGCCCACTACGATCTTGAACGCCTGCGCGTCCGGCTCCGAAAAGCATGGGAGCATCTTGCGGAGTGATGTTGGTGATCAGGTTTCCGAACCGGTCGACCTTCAGCACAACCCCGCGCAGCCGGTTTTCATCCACAGCTTTCGGCTTCGGCGCAGTGAAGCGAACGTACTCCTCGACCTCTTCGCCAAATTTTTGCGAATCGACTTCTTTGGCCAGCTACGCCGCCACCGGAGCAAAAATATCGCGCGCGTGAAACGTATTGCTCACCGGCTGCAGGAAATAATGCTCGGAGGTGATGTGCCGCACGTGCATGCGCTCTTCCCGCGCATAGACCAGCGAAAGCACGCCATTGTCCGGGCGCAACGAAATGATATTTGTCGCTAGAGGCCAGGATCGGCCGCCGCGCCGTGCCCACGCCGGGATCGACCACCACCACGTGCACCGTTCGAGTGGGAAATAGGAATAAGCCTGGAAATGGTGAGCGCGCCATCCAGCACGTCGAAGGCCTGCACGGAGTGGCAGATGTCGACAATCTCCGCCTCCGGAACGATATCCAGGATGACGCCCTTCATGGTGCCCACAAAATGGTCGTTGCTGCCGAAGTCGGTGGTCAGAGTAATAATCGGACGTGGCCAAGGTTCTCCTCGCGGGGGAAGACGAAGTGCTCCCAGATGTCGAAAGTAACTGCTGCTGAACGCAGAGTCAAGGCACGGAGGTAATAGAGGAAAGTGGAGTGGCCAGTGATCAGTGGCCCAGTGAAACCTGGCCCGCGTCTCACTTGGTCACTGACCACTGATCTGCACTGGCCACTGCTACTCGATGTGAATATCGCCCGATCCCGTGCGCAGGGTCAGCAGCGGGCCGCCGCCGCGCACTTTGCCCACGATCGTGCTTGCGCGTCTCCTGCACCCGCCCCTGCACTGTCATCGTGATCGGCGCATCCATGTCCAGCGTGCCGGAACTGGTGGAGATGTCGGCGTCGAACGCGGCATTCGCAGGAAGTCGCACATGCACATTGCCCGATCCGGTGCGGATCTCCCACGCGCCCATCTGCGTACCCTCGGCGGTAATGTCGCCGCTGCCCGCCTCGCGCATGAAATGCGCCTTGAATGCCGCGAACCGTGATGTTGCCCGAACCGGTATGCAGATCGATATCGCCCGCTCCGGTTTCTTCCACCTCAATGTCGCCGCTGCCCGTGCCTCCGCGCACCGGTCCGGCGATCTCCGCGCGCCCGCACATTGCCCGATCCAGTCTGCAGCCGAATCTCTCCGGTAAGCTGCGAAAGTCTCATGTCTCCCGATCCGCTCTGCAGATCAGCGTTGCCATGCAGTGCCTTCGATGGTCTGATCGCCCGAACCGCTGTGAGCGTCGAACCGTCGTGTCGGCGGGCACGATGATTTCGTAGTCCACCGAAATATCGCGCGCATTCACATAATCGATGTGAATGCTGTTGCCATCCTGCCGCAACGGGGGATTCTGTTCAATCCCGGTCACATCCGCGTGACGGTTCCCGAACAGCCAGTGGTCCCCGACGAAGATCTTGCCGTCGAATCGAGACCGACCCTGCCGGCCCGCTCCGCACAATGATGTCGCCGGAGTGGGTCTGCACTTCCAGATCCACCGGCCCGCTGACCTGAAACGTTTTCTCAAATGTGTCCCTGCGGCGTGGAGGCAACCGCGAACGTGGACAGCCACCAGAACCAGCGCAATCGCCAGCAACGACTCCGCGCCAGAATAGAAGCCGGAATACAGGAGATTCGCTGCTTATTCATGTCGAGTGACTCCACAGAAGTTGTCTACGCTGAAGCCCGAAGCCCCGCCCTACTGCAGCACCACCTCTTCGCCTTCCTTCAATCCGCTAAGCACTTCCGTCTTCGCGCCGTTCGAAATTCCGATGTTGACCGCGACCTTGTCCTTGCCGTCCTTGCCCTTCGGATCGGGAATCTCTACCGACGCCTTCTTATCCTTGTCGTAAAGAATCGCGCCTTCCGGAATCTGCAGCACGTTCTTATGCTCTTCGAGAATGATTTCCGCGTTGGCGGTCATCTCCGCCTTCAGTTCGCCGCCCGGATTCTGAATCGAAACCCGCACTTCAAACGTGGTGACGTTATCCTTCTCCACGCCCATGGGAGAAATCTTCGTCACCTTGCCGGTAAAAGTCTTGTCCTTGAACGATTCCACTTTGATCCGCGCCGGCTGGCCCAGATAAACCTTGCCAATGTCGCTCTCGTCCACTTTGCCCTTTCACATAGACTTCGCTGGTATCGCCCAGCGTCATCACCAGCGTGGCCGAAGAACCCAGCACCAGAATCGAGCTCACCGCATCGCCCATTTCCACGTCGCGCGAAAGCACAATGCCATCGATCGGCGAAACAATGTCGGTATAGCTGAGCTGCTCCTCCAACTGCTTCAGATTCGCCTGATCCTCCGCCACCTGCGCCTTCGACTGCGCGATCTTCGCCTTCAGCACCGTCACCTGCGCCTTGGCGACATTCTGTTTGTTCAGCGACATTTCATAATTCTTCTCCGCATCATCCAGCGCCGACGCCGAAACCACTCCATCCTTCGCCATGCCTTCCGCGCGGTCATAGGCGCGCTTCAGCAGCGGCACGTCCGGACCTTCCGCATCCACTTTGGCGCGCTCGTAATCCGCCTGCGAACTGGTCAGGTTCGCCTTGGCCGCATCCAATGCGGCACGCGACTGCGCCACCTGCGCCTCGATCTCCACCTTGTCGAGCTGCGCCAGCAATTGTCCCTTCTTCACCTTGTCGCCGTAATCCACCAGCAGCTTCTTCACGATGCCGCTGGCCTTCGACTTCACCTCGACCTTGGTGATCGGCGTCACCTTGCCCGTCGCCACCACGCTCTTCGCCAGGTCGCCCTTTTCCACCTTCGCCAGCTTCGTAGGATCAATCTTGGTGCCGCCGCGCGTGGCCGCGAACACCCCGATCGCAATCAGCAGGACAATCGCCAGCCCGATGCCGCCCCAGATAAACAGTCTTGCGCCGCTTCTTCTTATTGATTTCCGTTTCCGTTCACAACTGCCTCCTGAATGCCTGATGGAAATGCTCGCTGAAATTTGCCGAAATGCCTGATTGAGGAAAGCGCTGTCTTGCGCTCTCATTATCCTGTACGCAACCTGAACGTGTCTTTGTTCCAGAGATTTCGAGATTCGAATGAGCTAAAGCGGCGGCCTAACCCGCTAGCCACCTGCCAATTAGACCGATGCTCGAGGAAAAAAGGTTAGCCCGGCAGGGCCCAAAATTTTTATCCTCGTGCTCCCGGCTGTGGCCCGTGTGCTCAAAGACGCCATGCCTCAAAGTCGCCACGCTCTGTGCCAGCCCCTTTGGAATGCTAGAATTGCCCATCAGAACCGATCCTCAATGATCGCCTTCGTGCTGCTCCGCGTGCTCCTGATCCTTCTCCTGGTGGCGGCGAACGCGTTTTTCGCGGCCGCGGAGTTCGCCCTGGTCAGCGTCCGCGACACCCGCATTCAGCAGCTCATCGAGTCCGGCCGCACCGGCGCCCGCATCGTCCAGCGCCTCCATCAACATCTTGACGAAGTCGTCAACGGCGTTCAACTCGGCATCACCATCGTCAGCCTCACCCTCGGCTGGATCGGCGAACCCATGGTCGCCCGCCTCGTCGAATCTCTCCGTTTCGTGCAACGAGTCCCGCACGCCGCGGTCTACGCCCACGGCATCGCCATCGTGATCGCCTTCAGCCTGATCACCTACCTGCACGTTCTGCTCGGCGAGCTCGTCCCGAAAACTCTGGCCCTGCAGCGCGCCGAGCAGATCGCCCTAGCCGTCGCCGCGCCCATGGAAGCCTTTCTCACCCTCACCCGTCCCGTGCTTTTTTTCATGCGCCGCTCCGGCGGCCTCGTCCTGCGCCTCTTCGGCGCCCGCGACGCCCGCCGCGGCGGCGCCGTCCACTCGCCCGACGAACTCAAGCTCATCGTCACCGCCAGCCGCCAGTTCGGCCAGATTCCCGAGTCGCAGGAAGAGATGATCCACAACGCCATCGAACTCGACAGCATTACCGTCCGCGAGGTCATGGTCGCCCGTCCCGGATATTTTTTCCTTGCCCTCCGATCTCACGCTCGATGAAGCCCTCAACCGCGTGGTCGAAGGCCAGCACTCGCGCATCCCGGTTTACGATCCGCAGCGCGGCCCCGAACACATCGTCGGCGTTCTTTATTACAAAGAGCTCGTTCGCTGGGTTCGGCTTCGCCTGATCAATCTTGGCCAGCCTCTGGCCATCGCGCATCGCCCGCACTCAGATCGGCCAGATCATGCACGATGTTCTGGTCGTTCCCGAAACCAAAGTCCTGTCCGAACTGCTCGACGAATTCAAACAGCGCCGCCGTCACCTCGCGGTAGTGGTCGACGAATTCGGCTCCACCGCCGGCGTGATCACCGTCGAAGATATTCTCGAGCAGCTGGTCGGCGACATCGAAGACGAATTCGACGTTTCCCCGCCGGAGCCTGCGCTGCGAAGACGAATCAGTCCTGATCCTCGAAGGCGCAGTCAACATCCGCGACCTCGAAACCCAGCACGGCCTGCTCCTGCCCCGCGACGCCGGATTCGAAACCCTGGCCGGATTCGTCCTGGCCCGCCTGCAGCGCATCCCGTACCTCGGCGAGTCTTTCGAATACGAAGGCCATCGCTACACCGTCGAAGAAATGGAAGGTCACCGCATCGCAAAAGTGAAGATCGAAAAGCTGGAAAACGTAGAGGACAAAGCCGAATCCGCAAAGCACGCAGGAGATTGAAGATGCACAACCCTGTCATCCTGAGCGGAGCGAAGGACCCCTTACCCGTTGCAGTGTCATCTGCTCCGCAAGGAGTTTCTATTACCGCACTCGCCGTTAGAACTGGCAACTGGCAACCGAGAACTAGCAACTGAAACTCCTCCTCCAACGCGTCCTCTACACCCTCCCAGTAATCTGGCTGGTAGTCAGCCTCGTCTTTCTGCTAATCCACCTCGTCCCCGGAGATCCCATCCAGCAAATGCTGGGCGAAGGCGCACCGCCCGCCGACATCCAAGCCACCCGCCACGCCTACGGCCTCGACGCCCCGCTAGGCGAGCAATATCTCCACTACTGGCGCGGCGTCCTCCACGGCGACCTCGGCCCCTCGTTCCGCTACAACCAAAGCGTGACGCACCTGATCACCCAGCGCTATCCCTACACGCTGCAACTCACGCTGGCATCGCTGTTCGTAGCCATCATCCTGTCGATCCCCGCAGGTGTGCGCTCCGCCCAGCGCCGCAACCGCTGGGACGATCGCCTCCTCAGCGTAGTCAGCCTCTTCGGCCTGTCATTTCCCAACTTCGCGCTCGGCCCCATCCTGATTCTTCTCTTCGCCATCAAGCTGGGATGGCTCCCCGTCTCCGGCGCCGGCTCCTTCGCCAACCTCATTCTCCCCGCCATCACCATGGGCGGAGCCCTCGCCGCCATCCTGACCCGCATGGTCCGCACCTCCATGCTCGAAGAACTAAGCCAGGACTACATTCGCACCGCCCGCGCCAAAGGCCTGCCCGAGCGCACGGTAGTCTACCGCCACGCCCTGCGCAACGCCATGATCCCCATCATCACAGTGCTAGGCCTGCAATTCGGCGCGCTACTGGCGGGCGCAATCGTGACCGAAACGATCTTCTCCTGGCCCGGCATAGGCCGCCTGACTATCCAAGCCATCTCGAACCGCGACTACTATCTGGTGCAAGGCTGCATCCTCGCGATTGGATTGACTTACGTAGCAGTGAATTTCCTGACGGATGTGCTGTATTCGGTGGCGAACCCGAGGATCAGGCAGTGAAGAATGGTGCTTAGCGAATCGTGGTGCTAGCGACAACCCATACTGATCAGATGCAGTGCAGTCGCAACAACACCAGACTGGAAAGAGCTTGAAATCCCATGAAGATCAGATGGTATGTAATATCAGAGCGCGAATGGGAAGATTCGAAACGGACTGCTTATCTGGGGTTTCGCACACCTGCGTTCTGGCGCGGCGCTATCAGACCAACTCAATCACCACCCGCTGCCCCACCAAAGCCGCCGCCCGCTGCAGACTCGACAACGTGATATCGCGTTTCGGGTCGAGAATGCGATCCACCTGCGACCGGCTCGTCTTCAACAACACCGCCATGCGCGCCTTCGAAATCTTCCTTTTCTTCATAGCTTTGGCGAGTTGCCAGGCTACGACCTCCTTGATGGCCTGTGCCTGCGCTTCTTCGAAAATGTTTTCCTTCTTCAAGAAGTCGTCAATACTCGATCCCAAGTTCTTCTTGCTCACTGTTCCAACTCCTTCCGTCGCTTGCGTGCCAGCGTCAAATCATCTTCGGGGTGGCTCGCGTTTTCTTGATAAATCCATGCAGGGCCACCAGCCGGTTGTGGTAGAAGCAGATCAAAACTCGCGCCGTGCGATTGCCGTGTACCATATAAAGTACGCGATCGATCCTTATCTGCGAAATCAAGTTGGAAGTGTGGTGAGAAAGTAAAGCGATCAAAAGCTTAAAGGCGGGGCAAGGCTGCCCCGCCTCTCGAAACCAAACTACGCCGCCTGCATCATCTTCTTCATCCGCTCTTTCATCTCCTGCGGCGATACGTCTTCCACATGCGTGGCGACGCCCCAGAAATGTCCGAACGGATCTCGAATGAAGCCGTTGCGGTCTCCATAGAACTGATCCTGCACCGGCTTGAGGATTTTCGCACCCTCCGTCCACCGCGCGCTTTACCACCTTATCGACGTCGGGAAGGTATACATACAGGCTCACCGGGCTTCCACCAACGGTGGTCGCGCTGGTGTGTCCCTCCCCCATGCTGGGATTTTCGTCGGCCAGCATGATGTGCGAATTACCGATTTTCAACTCGGCGTGACCGATCTTGCCGTCCGGGCCGTTCATGCGAACGGTTTCGGTCGCCCCGAAAACTTTCTTGTAGTATTCGATCGCTTGGGCTGCATCCTTGACGATCAGGTAGGGAGTAACAGAGTTGTAGTCCTTGGGAATGTACGACACTTTGCTCATGATTTTTCTCCTTGGAATGTAGGCTAGAGTTGGAGGTTTGTGACGCGCATGCGGAGAAGCTACGCGTCCCAGCACTGCCCTTATCAAAACACAATCAGTGGGCGATCTCAAGGGCCAGTTCCACGCCTCCCACTTCAGTTCCCCACTCATCAGTGACAATGAATTGAGATCTCGGCGGCCCTAACGATTTCGTCCGGGCGTAGAGCGGAGTACAAACGAAAGGCCCCGGGGAGCATTTTGGTTCACCGTGTTTTGCAGATCCAGAGCTTCGAGTGGAATGTGGCTGCGCGCGCCGTCGGGGGTGATGTATTCGAGATAGCCGTCGGCGACCCAATAGTCAGTCACGGCGAGGGTGGCGCCATTGTTCAGCACCAGCAGGAAGATTCCCCTGCCCAGGGCCTGGTCTTCGATCACTGCGCCGGAATTGGCTCCGGGGTTCGCCGGCAATTTCTTTTGCGCAGCGTCGTCATCCCCGGGATTGGTCGTGGGTGGGACCTCGGATATCTCCGACTGCATCAGTCCCTCATTGAGATCGTCTCCGAGAGTAGCCGAGTCTTCGCCAAAGCCGAAGCCGGGATAAAAAGGATCGAAGCCACCAGCGTAGCCAAGCAGCGACAAGAATGGTTCGAAGTAGCAAACCTGGGTCACATCGTCGAAGAAGCATCCGGAGGAAGAAAAGCGCTGAAAGTTGTGGTGGAAAAACCCCCGCTGACGACGCATACCGGAAAAAATGAAAGAAGCCTGGCGTTCGGGGTTGCGCGGGAGTTGGGGCGGGAGACCAGACAAAGGTTGACGGTGTGCGAACCGGCGTCGGGATGTTCCACAGGCGGCCCATCCCATCGGACGAAACGTCCTCAGCAGAAGACGTTCCGGATCCAGCGTGCCGGTCGGAGTGCTTTCCGAACATGGCACGCACCCAGCCGAAGTGCCCGCCCCCGGTGGTTCCCGCCGGAGTGCCCGCTGAAAGAATGCCCGCCGCCAAAATGGCCACCACCACCGCCACCACCGTGGCCGCCCCCGCCACCCCCGCCGCCACCAGGTTGCGCTGCCCCGCTGCCGACCGCGCAGATCACGGACAGCAAGATCGACAAGATCGGTAGGATACGCGGCGACCGCACCGGGAGGGCAATTCGAGTGGCCATAACGCTTCCACTCCCATGAAATCTGGCTCCAGTTTACTCCTGTCCCCTATGTTCGGAAGTGTGTGACTTTTAATTTCGGGCCGTTGGCCTTGACAGCTGCATTTCATTTCCGCCGATCCCTGCGGGGACACCGATAAGCACAGCCATCGAGGTGACAAGGAAGGCGCCCTTTCACTAGTGGAATCGACAGCGCAGAGGCAAGCGGACTCTCCCCGCGAACAAATGCTTTCCACAACCCCATTGTGACATCTGACCTTGCCATCCCTTCGCAATTAGCCCATCATGGTCAAGGCGGAGGCAGTAAAGGCAGCCGCGAGGAGAACAGACGTAAGTCCCATGTTCTCTAGATTTTGACCTCTAAGCTCTTTGCCATGAAGATTTTGCAGACCATTTTTGCGAACCCCGCGCCCCGCAAGACTTTGAAAGGGCGAGGGGGGAGGGGGGTACCCGCGGGACCAGCGAAAATTGAACTCAGTTGCAGTCCTCGTAAACCACTGCGAGAAGAATTATTACGAACAGATATACACAGCTAACTTGTCCACCCCCGCCATCACGTTCGGCCGTTCGGTAGCCGGAAACGCTCGCCACAATCCGCTGGCGGCAACCGGCGTCGTGCTGGTCGTCGTCTTCGTGATCTTCGCGCTATTCGCTCCCTGGATCGCGCCGCAGGATCCCGCCGCCATCAACCTCCCCGCGCGTCTCGACCCGCCCTCGCACGCGCACTGGTTCGGCACCGACGAACTCGGCCGCGACATTCTCTCGCGCATCATCTTCGGCGCGCGCATCTCGATGCTGGTAGGAAGCTGCGTAGTCGTCACCTCGCTCGCCCT
Organism: uncultured Acidobacteriaceae bacterium; assembly: GCA_963841125.1. Taxonomy (GTDB): domain Bacteria; phylum Acidobacteriota; class Terriglobia; order Terriglobales; family Acidobacteriaceae; genus Sulfotelmatobacter. Next base: position 126,133 of record CAWJBH010000001.1, on the reverse strand, counting down.
CGGCCTCATCATCGGCTCCATTGCCGGCTACTATGGCGGAGGCATTGACCGCTTCGTCAACGTGGTCCTGATGAACGCGTTCCTCTCGTTCCCCGGAATCCTGCTCGCCATTGCGTTCGTAGCCTTCCGCGGCCCTGGCATCTTTAATCTCGTTCTAGCGCTCTCCCTCGGAGGCTGGGTCGGCTACGCGCGCTTAGTTCGCGGACAGGTCCTCGCCGCGCGCGAGCGCGAATTCGTCGAAGCCGCCCGCGCCCTCGGCGCCAGCGACCTCAGAATCATCGTCCGCCACATTCTGCCGAACATCATTCAGCCCGTGATCGTGCAAGCCGCGATCGGCATGGCCGGAGCGATCCTCGCCGAAGCCACCATGAGCTTCCTGGGACTCGGCGTGCCGCCGCCAACAGCTAGTTGGGGCACCATGCTCAACGACGGCCGCGCGCACTTATTCGACGCACCGCATCTTGTCCTGTTTCCCGCGCTCGCCGTGATGCTGGCCGTCTTGTCATTCAACTTCATCGGCGACGCCCTGCGCGACTACCTCGACCCGCGCTCCCGCATCGAGGCTGGACTCTGAGCGCGAGTGCGCCGGAAACGCGACAGCCTGTAGGCGACGGCCACCGCGGCTTACATCCATTGACCGGTCAGGCCGCATCTCTGTAATCTTGGTTGTGCAAATTCAGATCGGATTTCCGGCTCAAGGATCATTCATGAAACAAGGCGCAATTCTGCTGCTGCTGATGATGACGGTCATGCTCGGCGGCTGTGGCAGCACTCCGACGTTGGTTCAGACGGGGGCAGGCGGAATCTGGCTGGCGGAGCTGACCGGAGGCACCGGGCAAGCGTCCGGGCTCAGCTTTATCACGGACTTTACGGTGAACGGCAATTCCACGCTCAATATCCTGAGCTTTCAATTCCTCAACTATAATCCCAACATAGCGCTAACTGTTTCTCCTCCATCAACGGGCCGAACGTGAGCGGATCATTACCTTTGACGGTTCAGACGAACGACACCGTGACCGGCAACATCACGTATACCGTAGCGTCGGGCGGCAACACACTTACCCTCAACGGAACGGTTAGCGGAACCGCAAGTCAGAACGGGAGCGGGACAAGTGTCACGTATACGCTCACCAGCGCCACCATCACCGGCACCTGGACCCTGAAAGGAAGCGCGGAGTGCACCGTCAGCGGCGACACATTTTTCACCATGACCCAGTCCTGAAGTTTTTTGAGCTTAGAACCAATCGCTGCGGTAAGCGACCCACCAGGATGCGAAGAGGATGGGAACGGTCGCGGCCACGCCCCACCAAATCGGCAGCAGAAAATCTGCCAGCAGGCCGAGCACGGTGAAGGTCATCCAGAAGATCTTCCTTTCCATAAAGTGATTGTAAGCTGGCAGGTGCGCGGAAGGCAGCAGTGCGGTTGGGCCAGCACTTTCGTCATCCTGTCTGCTATAGCTCTGCTATAAAGTGAGAGCCATGAAGCGCTCGCTGCAAGAGATTGCCGAGGCTGTCGAAGCTCGCCTGCAAGGGGATGGGAAAGTCGAAGTCGAGGGCGTGGCCAGCATCGGATCGGCTTCCAAGAATGACCTAGTGTTTGTGGAAGAAGAGAAATATCTGGCGCGGGCGTTGCAGTCAGGCGCGGGCGCGGTGATTGCGGGGGAATTTGCCGCGGCGTCGTCGGGCAAGCCGCTGCTCATCAGCCGTCATCCTAAACTGGCTTTCGCGCGGGCGGCACGCTTTCTGCAGGATGGGAATCGCGATGGCGGATAACGCTGGTGTACATCCAACTGCTGTCGTGCATCTTTCAGTCCGTCTGGCGCCGGGTGTGGTAATCGGGGAATACGGCGCGATCGGGACGGATGCGGAAATCGGCGAGAGCACGCGGATCGGCGCGGGTTGCTCGATTGGCGCGCGGGGTGAAGATTGGGCGGGATTGCGAGATTTATCCGCAGGTGACGATCTATGCGGGGACCACGCTGGGCGATCGCGTGATCGTGCATGCGGGCGCGGTTCTGGGAAGCGATGGCTTTGGATATGTGCGCGACCCCAAGAGCGGGCGCTACGAGAAATTTCCGCAAGTCGGAAGGCTCGTGATCGAAGACGATGTTGAGATCGGCGCCAACACCACGATCGATCGCGGAGCGCTCGATGAAACCCGCATTGGGCGGGGAACGAAGATCGACAACCTGGTGCACATCGGGCACAACTGCCGGTTGGGCGAGAACGTGGTGATCGCGGCGCAGACCGGGCTTTCCGGCAGCATTGTGATCGAGAATGAGGTGGTGCTTGGAGGCCAGGTCGGCATCGGCGAGCATGCGCGCATCGAAGAAGGAGTGATGCTGGGCGGGCAGGGTGGTGTGCTGCCGAACAAAGTGCTTGCGCGGCAGGGGCGTGGCCTTCTGGGGAACTCCGGCGCAGCCGGTAGGGCAATATCTGAAGCAGTTGGCGGCGCTGGCGAAGATTATCGGGGAAGAAAAGAGAGTAGAGCCGTGAATATGGCGATTGTTGTGGTTGGCGGGCATTCGCGAAGCGTGGGGAAGACCAGCGTGGTCGCGGGACTGATTGCCGCGTTGCGCGAATACGATTGGACCGCGGTGAAGATTACGCAATATGGACACGGAGTTTGCTCGGCCAATGGCGCGCCTTGCGATTGCGCGACCGCCGATCACAGCTGGGCGATTTCCGAGGAGAAAGACCGCAGCGGAGAATCGGACACTTCACGCTTTCTGGTGGCGGGCGCGGCGCGGCATTGTGGGTGCGCACGGAGCAGGGAAGACTGGCCGAGGCTATGCCTGCGCTGCGGCAGCGGCTGGAGCGGGCGCGCCATGTGATTCTGGAATCCAACAGCGTGCTGAAATTTTTGCGGCCCGATCTATATCTGACTGTGCTTGATCCCGGCACGGAGGATTTCAAACTTCGGCGCGAGAATTTCTGGATCGCGCCGGTGCAGTGATTCTCCACGATGCTTCGACGACTGGAGACGGCCTGGCAAGGTGTCTCCTTGAAACCAGTGGCTGGACGGCCGGTGTTCCGGATCACGCCTCCGCCTTATGTGACGCCGGAAATTGTCGAATTCGTGCGGAGGCAGTAGGCACTGCGAGACAGCGGATTCCTCGCGCCCGAGCATTCGAGAACTGACAAAGGCTCACTTTTGTTATCCTTGCCGGTGCGGCAAATTCATTCCAGCGCCTGGCTGTTGGTATTGCTTTCGTCGCTTCTGCAGATCCTCATTTTTCCTCTTCCCGGGCTTTATGTTCTCTCCTGGGTCGCTTTTGCCCCACTGATTGTGGCGCTGTTGCGGGCGCGGCCCGCGGGAGCGCTGGAGATCGATGGTTCGGTCAATCTTCAGGCGGCAACGCCGTGGCAGGCTTTTCTGCTGGCCTATGTTTCCGGAATTCTCTGGTATGCGGGCACGTGTTACTGGATTTACGACACCATGCACCAATACGGCGGCATGAGCGTGCCGTTTGCCTTGCTGGCGCTTTTTCTCTTTTGTCTTTATCTCGGTCTTTATCACGGTTTGTTCGGTTTGCTGTTGAGCTGGTCGGCGGGACCGGGCGCGAGATTATCGGCGGGCGTTGGTGGCCGCGCCGTTTCTGTGGGTTGCGGTGGAGTTGGCGCGGACTCGCGTTACTGGCTTTCCGTGGAACCTGCTGGGCACCGCGCAAGTAGATAACATTTCGCTCACCCGCATCACCACCTGGACGGGAGTCTACGGAGTTTCGTTCGAGATCATGCTGGTGAATGTCGCGGTTGCGGCGGCGTTTCTGGTGCCGAGAAAAAAGCGAAGCACGTTGCTACTGGCTGCGTTGGCCGCGGCTGCGGTGCTGCAGGCCGGGAGGCTGGTGGACGCTCCTGCGTTGCCGACGGATCATGCGGCGCTGCTGGTGCAGGAAAATATTCCGGTGGACGAAACCTGGACACGGGATACTTTTGAACGCACGTTGCGGGATCTGATTGATCTCTGAGCTGTGAAAGCCAGCGTGAAGTTCGATCTGCAGCGCGCGCGACCGGGTCGACGCACGGCAAGAGCGGGATCTTGATCGTGTGGCCGGAATCTCCGGCGCCTTTTTTTACGAGCGATCCGCTGTTTCGCGATCCGTTGAGCCAGATGGCTCGCGACACACACAGCTGGGTGGTGACGGGCGCGATCGGCACTACGCCGTCGCACAGCAAGCGGCAGGTCCGCTTCGCAAGTGTTCAATTCGGCCGCGCTGATCAGTCCCTCGGCGATTGGACGGCGCGCTACGACAAAGTCCATCTGGTGCCTTTCGGAGAATATCTGCCGTTTCCCAAGCTTTCGCTTTTGCCGGAGGATTAACCAAAGAAGTTGGAGAGTTCGAGGCGGGCGAGTCGCGAGCGCCTTTGGACGCGGGCAGCACGAAGCTGGGAGTTTTCATCTGCTACGAGTCTGTGTTTCCCGGCGAAGTGCGGCAGTTTGCCGACCAGGGCGCGCAAGTGTTCGTCAATTTTTCGAACGACGGCTGGTATGGCGACAGCGGCGCTTACGCCCAGCATCTGAATCAAACGCGCATGCGCGCCATCGAGAACGATCGCTGGATATTGAGCGCGACTAACACGGGAGTGACCGCTTCGATCGATCCCTACGGGCGGATCGTGGCGCGGCTTCCGCGCAAGGAGCGGGCAGCGCTGGTGGCCCTTATGCCCTCACTTCCGTAACCACGTTCTACACGCGGCACGGCGATTGGTTCGCCTGGCTGTGTGCGATAATTTCAGCAGGGGCGCTGGTCACGCGCTTCGCATTCTTCGCGAGAAGGTGAAACATCCGCATGAATCAAGAGTTGGAACAGGAATACGGATCGCTGAGCAAGAAGGTCGCGAACTCCGGGAGTATCTTTGACGCGGACAAACTCCGTCCGCAACTAGCCGAAATTGAAAAGCAGGCCGCCGACCCGAATCTGTGGTCGAATCCGCAGCGCTCGCAACAGGTCATGCGCGAGAAAAAGCGTCTGGAGCATTTGCTCGCCACCGACGCCGATCTGGCCGCCGCGGCGATGACATCGCCGCCTATTTCGAACTGGCGAAGGAAGGCGAAAATGTTGACGCCGATTTGCGCCGCGAGATCGACTCGCTGCGCGAATTGGTCGACAAGCTGGAAACTGAGACGCTGCTCTCCGGCGCGAACGACGCGCTGAATGCCATTGTGACCATTCATCCCGGGCGCGGGCGGCACGGAGTCGCAGGACTGGGCCGACATGCTGCTGCGCATGTATCTGCGCTGGGCCGAGCGGCAGGGATTCGAGACGGTTCTCTACGATTACCAGCCGGGCGAAGAAGCGGGGTTGAAATCGGCGACCTTTGCGGTGAATGGCGAATATGCCTTCGGGCTTGTTGAGCAGCGAGATCGGCGTGCACCGGCTGGTGCGGATTTCGCCATTTGATCAGGCCAAGCGGCGGCATACTTCGTTCGCCAGCGTTTTTGTTTCTCCGGAAATCGACGACAGCATTGAAGTCGTCATCAAGCCGGAAGACATTCGCACGGACACTTACCGCTCGAGCGGCAAGGGCGGGCAGCATGTCAACACGACGGATTCGGCGGTGCGCATCACTCACATTGCCACCGGCCTTGTCGCCAGTTGCCAGAATGAACGCTCGCAGCACAAGAATCGCGAACGGGCCATGAGCATGCTGCGCTCGAAGCTCTACGAATTCGAGATGGAGAAGAAGCGCGCGGCCACCAAAAAGATTGAAGATTCGAAGCTCGATAACGACTTCGGTTCGCAGATTCGTTCCTACGTGCTGCAGCCCTATCGCATGATCAAGGATCACCGCACCAAGACGGAAGTAGGCGACGTTGATCGCGTGCTCGACGGCGACTTGCAGCCGTTCATCCGGGCATATCTGCTGGCGCGGCGCGGGGAGAAGCAGTGAGTGCGCGCAAGCGGCGAAGGCAAACGACCGGCGAAACAAGAAATCGAGTAAAGCTTGGCCCGCGCTTTCGGCGCGCATTTCGTTTTGCCGCGGAGAAACACGCCGGACAGACGCGCAAGGCCTCAAGCATTCCTTACCTCGCGCACCTGATGGGCGTTGCCTCGCTCGTGCTCGAGTTCGGCGGTGACGAGGATCTGGCGATTGCCGCTCTGCTGCACGATGTGGTGGAAGACTGCGGCGGCGCGCCCATGCTGAAAGAAGTGCGACGGAGGTTCGGGAGCCGGGTGGCAAAGATTGTGGACGGCTGCACCGACTCGGATAAGGAGCCCAAGCCGCCGTGGCGCGAGCGCAAGGAAACTTATATCGAGCATCTGAAAAGTGCCGACGCGGACACCAGGCTGGTTTCCGCTGCGGACAAACTCAACAATGTGCGCTCCATCCTTTCTGACTACCGGGAAATTGGGGAATCGATCTGGGACCGTTTCAATGGCGGACGCGAAGGCACTCTTTGGTACTATCGGGCTTTGCTGGAAGAATTTCTTCGCGGGACAAGCCCAGCCGATTGATTCGGGAGTTGGAACTGGCGGTGCGGGAACTTGAAGCCAGTGCGAACTTTGCTGGTTCTGGCACGTCGCGCAGGGGGTGAACCGATGCCGCGGCAAATCGATCTAATTCGCGCCTCCAAGCTGCCGTCGAACATGATGCAGTTTGCGGCGAAGGGCGCGCTGTCGGTGCCGCCGGACGAAAATCTTGAGATCCTGGTTTACCTCGCCAAACATAATAAGATTTTTGGCGATCTTGCCCGGATGACTCTGGCGGGCTGGGACGAGAAAGCCTCGCTGGCCGCGGCCTCCAATCCGAAGACCGCGAGCGAGGTTCTCGACTATTTAGTTGCGCCGGAAAATCTTCGTCCCAGGCTGCTGCCGGCGCTGCTCGAGAATCCGTCGGTGGCTGATGGTGAGTTGGCCAAGTTAGCCATCTGGCGCATCTCCCGAAGCAATCGCGGTGATGCTGCGGAGCCCGCGAGTCCGGGCCGCAGCGGGCATTCTGGAGTGTCTCCGCGCGAACCCATACTTGAAGCCCACCGAAGCCTCTGAAGTTGCTGAACTGCTCAGAGGTGGGAAGAACGAGCCGGCTGCAATTCCGGTTGCGGAGAGCGCGCCGCAAGTGGATGAGGCCGTTGCTACGAAAGCCGGGGAACCGGCGCCGGAAGCCAGGTGCTGAGGCAATCGATAAAGCAGGAGAAGTTCCTGACGAGATGGTTTCCGCCTACCTTGCCGAACACGCGACGGAAATTGCCGGGGAGCAGGATAAGCCGTTTCAGCCGGTCGGCGGCGTCGTGGAATTGCTGGGGTCGGATTATTTTCCCGTGTCGGAAAATAAAGAGATGGAGGAGACGGCCGCGGAGAAAGCCCCGGACGAGTCTGCCGCGGCGGCTTCCGTCGCCGTGGCCAAGGCTAAAGCGGCCGCAGCGAAAGCGCAACCCGGCAAGCGCGACAACACGCTGCAAAAGATCAACCGCCTGGATGTGAAGGGCCGCATCCAACTGGCAATGAAAGGCAATAAGGAAGAGCGGTCCATACTGATTCGCGACGGCACCAAGGTGGTGGCGCTGGCGGTGCTCGATGCTCCGAAACTTTCCGACGGGGAAGTGGAAAAGTTTGCCCTGCAGAAGAACGTGCTGGAAGCAGTGCTGCGGCAGATTCCGCTGAAGCGCCGCTTCATGAAGAATTACATCGTGGTGCGGAATCTGGTGGCCAACCCGCGTACGCCGCTCGACCTTGGATTAGGACTGATGAAACACCTGCAGCCACAGGACTTGAAGAATATCTCCGGCAACAAGGAAATCTCAGAGACCGTCCGCAAGCTGGCGCTGAAAATGTATAAGCAGAAGATGGATGCCGCGAACAAGAAATAAAAAAGACCATGGTTTCCTTCCCGCAGGCAGACCCCATTACCGAACTCTTACGAAACGCCAAAACCATTGCCGTGGTTGGACTCTCTGACAATCCGCTGCGCCCCAGCTATGGCGTGACGGCCTACATGCAAAGTCAGGGATACCGCATCATTCCGGTGAATCCGCAGATTGAGTCTTGTCTGGGCGAAAAGGCCTATGCTTCGTTGCTCGAGGTGCCAGGGAAGATCGACGTTGTGAACATTTTCCGGCGGCCGGAGTTCGTAGAGGAAATTGTGGACGAGGCTATTCAATTGAAGGTTCCGGCGATCTGGATGCAGGAAGAAGTGATTCACGAGAAGGCCGCTGAGAAGGCGCGCCAGAGAGGCATCTTTGTAGTGATGGACCGCTGCATCCTGAAAGAACACCACGCGCGCTTCCGCTGAGACGAACCCCTGGCGCCTGACCTAGCGTTTAACTTATTGCTTGACCCCGACGAAGACCACGGTGGCATCGTCGCGCACGCCCGAGCCATTCGCGAATTCGCGAACATCATCAACGATGCTCACGGCCGACGCTCCAGTGCTAACCGCGTGTTCGGCGAGCCGTTCCAGGCCGTACTCCTGTTCGTCCGCATCGACCGCTTCGGTGATGCCGTCGCTGTAGAACACAAGCCGCGAGCCCTTAGAGAGAGTTATGCAGGTTTCGGAATAGTCTCCGCTGGCTATGCCGAGAGGCAGCCCGCGCTCGGTGTTAAGGAAGTGTGCTCCGTGGTCATCGATAAAGAGCGGATGCAAATGTCCCGCATTCGCGAAGATCACAGTACGAGTTGCCGGATCGAGCACAGCATAGACCAGCGTGACAAACTTGCCCGGCGGAAAGTCATCCACCAGCAGGCCGTTCAGCTTGGTCAAGACCTCGCCGGGGCTGCAGCATGCTTCCGCGAGAGACCGCAACATTCCGCGGGTAGCCGACATCAGGAGCGCAGCGGCCGTGCCTTTTCCCGAGACATCCGCCAGCACTAATCCCCAGCGGCCGTCGGGGAACGGGATGAAGTCGTACCAGTCACCTCCAACCGCGCCGGCGGGGACGCTCAGACCGGAAATCACGAAGCCCGGAATGAAGGGTGAACTCTTCGGCAATAGCGCCTGCTGCATGACGCGGGCATCCTGAGCCTCGCGGCTCATGGTTTCCCGCTCAGCCCGTTCGCATTGAAAGCGGCGGGCGTTGTTCACGGCCACGGCTACGTGGTCGCACAGCGCCTGAAGAATTCTCAGTTGCTCACGAGGAAAGGCGTCCAATTCGGGGTGCGACGCGGTGAAGACGCCCACGAGGCGCTCGCCAACGTGAAGTGGAATCACCACTTCGGACAAAGTGGCGTGCTCGCAGCCAATGTAATAGTCGTCCTTGCGCACGTCGGGCGCATAGCGCATTTGTCCGGTCGAAGCGACGTAGCCAACCATGCCTTCCTTGCCAATCTTTAAGCGATGACCTTTGTGGTTGACGCTGCATCCATGAACGCCAGCGAGCACCATCTCGCCGTGCTCCTCGTCGTGCAAATAGATGCCGGCCTCCACGCAGCCGAAGGAACGGGCCACGTCATTCACAATTTTGTCGATGAGCGGATCGAGGTCTAGGATCGAAGTGATTTTCTGTGCCGCTTTCTGCAGCTTTTGCAGATCCTCCACCTGATCGAAGCACGGTGGGCGCAAGGGAACAGCGACGGCGGCGGTTGTGGGGATCGTGGACATGGGATTCAGCCCCTCTTAGCTCGCGGGTGGACGCAAACCATACACATTTCTGTTCTTTATAGGATGCTGCGCAATATCTCTAGGATTCTTTCCTGGGGCGCGAAGCTTTGCTTGCGGCAGCGGGCGCACGCAGTTTCCTGATCTCTTCCATGCGCTCGCGGATGCGCTTCTCGATGCCATCATTGGTCGGCTTGTAGTAGACGCGGTCCCGCAGATTGTCGGGCAGGCATTGCATGTTTGCGACTTTGCCCTCGACGTCGTGCGCGTATTGATAGTCTTTGCCGTAGCCCAGGCCTTTCATCAATCCCGTGGGGGCATTGCGCAAGTGCAGCGGGACGGGCTCGGCGGCAGTTTGCTCGATATCCTGCTGCACGGCGCCGTATGCGGTGTAAAGCGCGTTCGACTTGGGTGCGACCGAGAGATAAACCACGGCTTGCGCCAGCGCGAGGTTGCCCTCGGGCATGCCGATGAAATCCACGGCGTCGCGCGCGGCCATGCAGAGAGAAAGGGCATTGGGATCTGCGAGGCCGATGTCTTCCACCGCCATGCGCACCACGCGGCGCGCGATATAGAGTGGATCTTCACCGGCTTCGATCATGCGTCCGAGCCAGTAGAGAGCGGCATCGGGATCGCTGTTGCGCACCGACTTGTGCAGAGCTGAAATCAGGTTGTAGTGTTCTTCGCCTGCTTTGTCGTAGAGCAAGGTGCGTTTCTGCAGCGCGTCGCGAACGATGTCGTCAGTGATTTCCGCCGGCTGTTTTCCGGCCTGCTGCGCCAATCCGGCTGCTACCTCGAGCACGTTGTAGGCACTGCGGGCATCGCCGCTGGTGTAGCTGGCGATTTTCTTGAGCACATCGTCAGACGCGCGCACCTTCATCATGCCCAGGCCGCGATCTTCATCCGTCAGCGCTCGCTTCAGCAGTTGCACGATCTGATCTTCAGTCAGCGGCTGCAAAACATAGACGCGAGTTCGCGACAGTAATGCACGCGTTGATCTCGAAGGATGGATTCTCAGTGGTGGCGCCGATCAGGCGGATGTTGCCTTTTTCCACATGAGGCAGGAAGGCATCCTGCTGGGCTTTGTTGAAGCGGTGAATCTCATCGATGAAGACGATGGTGCGCGTGCCGTACTGGCGGGCGCGTTCAGCGTCGGCCATGACCTGCTTGATCTCTTTGATCCCAGCGAGCACGGCAGAGAACTCGATGAACTCAGCTTTCGTCATGCGGGCGATGATCTTCGCCAGCGTAGTTTTGCCGGTGCCCGGAGGTCCCCAGAAGATGAGCGAGCCGGTGTCGTCGCGGTCGATCTGCGTGCGCAGGGATTTGCCGGGGCCGATCAGGTGCTGCTGGCCGGCGAACTCCTCGAGCGTGCGCGGACGCATGCGGTCCGCCAGCGGCCGGGTGCGGTCGGTGGCGGCGTCAGTGCTCGGAGTGGGTTGGAAGAGTCCCATGAGAATTCATTTCACCACGGAGTCACGGAGACACGGAGAACCCCTCATTATTCTCCGTGACTCCGTGCTTGTGGTAAATCTTTCATTTCCTTTGTCTCGCCGCTTCGTACAGGACGATGCTCGCGGCCACTCCGGCGTTAAGCGATTCGACCTGCTGCGTGTGCGGAATGGAGATGAACTCCTCCATTACGGCCATCATTTCTCGCGGCAGGCCGGCACCTTCGTTGCCGAAGAAGATTGCGGTTGCTCCCTGCAAGTCTGCTTGATCCAGAGGCGTTCCTTTGTGAGAGGAAGTTGCAATCAATCGCACGCCTTTTGCCCGCAGCTTATTTGAAACTTCCTCCAGCTTTGCTGCGGACGACTTTCCACTCGCGTGAGATTGCCCATGAATTACCGGCAGGCGGAACACCGACCCCGCTGAGGCGCGAATCACTTTTGAGTTGAACGGGCTGACACTGCCTTCGCCCAAAACCACTCCCGCGCTGCCAAAGGCTTCGGAGGAGCGCAGGATTGTGCCCAGGTTGCCTGGGTCCTGCAGTCCGGCCAACACAACGATCGGTCCGATCTGCAGCCGCTCTTTCTCCATGACATCGTCGAGCGAGAATTCCTTGAGGCGCACAAGCGCGGCTACGCCTTGTGGCGATTCGCTGGGCACTACGCTGTCGAACAATTTGTCAGGAAGCAGCAAGGTTTCCACCTGAGCGCCGAGTTGCGGCAATAGGCGCTCTGCACGGTCTTGCGCCGATTCGCGAAAAAATACTGCGTTGAACCGCAGGCCGCTGCGGATGGCCTCTTCCAGGATGCGCAAGCCTTCGATCGCGCAATCTCCGTTTTCGGTGAGTTCGGCGCGCGCAAACGCCTGCCGCAGTTGTTTGACCAGCGGGTTGTGGCGTCCCTCGATGCGGCGCAGCCTGTGCTGCGCGCTGAGCGCGGTTTCTGAGTCTTTCTTCATCGGGAATGCAACCTGATCGACACTGCATGATACGCCGCCCACCCTTCTTGCGGCCCTTTGCCGTATTATGGTAGGTTCCACGGGCAAAAATACTTCAAGCGGAATCAGGCGGGAAGGGAGCGCCGTGCGCGCCGAAATTCTAAAAATAAATAGTGAGTTCCTGAGAGTTCACTGGTCAAGTACGCCGCCGATCAAATTCGCGCCGGCGAAGTGCTGGGCATGCCAACGGATACGTTTTATGGGCTGGCCGCCGATCCTTTCAACCTGCGCGCTGTCGACCGGGTCTACGACATCAAGACGCGCTCGCGCCACAAACCATTGTCGCTGCTAATCGAAAGCGTGGACCAGGCGGAAGAGCTGGCGAAATCGCTCTCCGAGGAATTTTACGCGCTGGCGCGGAAATACTGGCCGGGACCGCTCACCATCATTGTGAAGGCCGGATCGCGCTGCCCCTGAAGGTGACCGCTAATACCGGCAACGTGGCCCTGCGTGTGCCGAATGCGAAGATTCCGCGGGCAGTGGTTGCCGCGGCTGCGATTCCCATCACGGCTACGTCGGCGAATCTGAGCGGCGCTTCAGAGTGCACCAGCGCCGAGCAGGTGCATGACCAGCTCGCAGGGCCGCATCAGCATTATCGTGGATGGCGGAACGTCCCCGCGCGATGTTGCTTCGACCATCATCGACCTGACCGATGAAGGCGCGCGCTGGCGCGTCATCCGTGAAGGTGCGATCCCTGCCGAGGAAATTTCCACGTTCTTTGCTAAAGGATGACTCACGCCAAAGGATTATCGCCAGAGGATGACTGACGATTCTGTGAACCGGCATCCGCGACGCCGCTGGCTGCAGGGGCTGGAGGCGTTGGGCTGGCGTCGTTAGCCGCGCTGATTTGGTTCCTCACCCTGACCGTGATCGGCATTGTGCACGAGGGCGCGCTGCAGGAAGTGCATCCGGCGGATGCCATTGTCGTGTTCGGCGCGGCGGAGTATTCCGGTCGTCCGTCGCCCGTGTTGCGGGCGCGGCTCGATCACGCTTTCGATCTTTTTGAGAAAGGGATCGCCCCCGTGGTCATTGTGACTGGCGGGGCGGCTTTGGATCCCAGCTTCAGCGAAGGCGGCGTGGGCAGCGATTATCTGAAGCATCGCGGAATTCCGGAACGCGACCTGATCGCCGAAACCCAGGGCTCCGACACCGCTCAATCGGCGGTGCGGGTCGCTGTGATCATGCGCGCCAACGGACTGCATAGTTGCGTCGCGGTCAGTGATGCGTATCACGTGTTCCGCATTAAGAGGCTGCTGGAGCATGAGGGCATCGGTCCGGTTTATGTCGCGCCCCGGCCCGGATTCGCGTCCGCACAGTGCCGGCCAACGCGCGTATGCGGTGATGCGGGAGGCTTCCAGCTATCTGGTGTGGAAGCTGGGGATCTTAACAGCCCGGTCTTCTACCAGCCGTTTCTCTCCCGCAGGCTGGTGATGTGGGCCACGTGATGGCGTCCGTGCCAGGAGTAGAGAGCGAGGTTCTTCTCCAGGCTCACCAGGCCCAGTTCGGGATGGCGGAAAGTGCGCTTCCACTCCTCCAGCTTAAGCGAGCGCAGCAGGCGCACCCAGCGGTCGTGCAGCGAATCCAGCATGGTCAATGAGACTTCGACCGGAGTCGTCTGCGTATCGGCTAGCTGCGCCCAGCGATCTTCGGCGTAGGGCTTGATTGTCGGCTCCTCTTCGGTGAGAGCGAGTTTGAAGCGGATGTAGGCGTTGAGATGGCTGTCGGGGACGTGATGGGCGACCTGGCGCACAGTCCAACCTTCGGGGCGGTAGGGTGTGTCGAGTTGCTTCTCCGAGAGCCCTTTCACGGCTGAGCGTAGATTGGCTGGGGCTTTGTGAGATGTCGTCGAGATGCTTTCTTCTTCTGCTCTTCGGTGGGTGGTCCGTCGAAGTGGAACTTGCCGACGGGATAGCGTAGGTCAGTCATGTCATGTCTCCGAGTTCAAGAACGTTCTTCAAAGTGATTCGTGGAGTGAGAAGGTTCATAGAGAAGGTTCAAAGAAGCATGGTTCGGGTGGAAGAGGTGCGGTCGGCCGCTTGGCTCGGGATGGGAACCCGTCTAGTTAACTACAACCCCTAGGGTTTCCAGGAGATTGACCCCATTCCCTCCGGCTTCGCATTTCGGTTCCCCGTGCTGAAGATTTGTGCATCCAACGTTCGTTTCTGGGCTAAACTCCCAATTCTGGGCAGTTTAGGCGTGATTGCGGTCGCAAACGCGGGGCGGTGATTGCATCCCAGATGAACGAGAGGGAACTATGGCAGCTTCGGTCTGGTCGGGACACTTAACTTTTGGTCTCATCTCCATGCCGGTGCGATTGTTTTCCGGCGCGCGCAGCTCGCGGCATCTCCTTCAACATGCTGCATCGGCACGGATAAAGTCCCGGTGAAGCAGCAATATATTTGTCCAGCGGAAAACGTCGTGGTCGACCGCAGCGAGATTGTCAAAGGCTACGAGTTTCGCAAAGACGAATACATCGTCATCGAGCCGGAAGAGATCAAGAAGATCGAGCCGCAGACCGCGAAGACCATGGAGATTCTGGAATTCGTGAAGGCGAGCGAGGTCGATCCGGTTTATTTCGAGTCGTCGTATTACATGCTGCCGGAAGAAGCCGGGCGGCGTCCTTATGCGCTGCTGACCAAGGCGCTGGAAGAAAGCGAGTATGTCGCCATCGCCAAGATCACCATGCACAACCGCGAGTACACCGTGTTCCTGCGGCCGCACGAAGGCGGATTGATGCTGCACACCATGTATTACGAAGAAGAAGTGAAGAAGGTGGAAGGCTTCGGGGCGCCCGATGTGGAATTGAAAGAAGCGGAAGTCAAAGTCGCGCACCAGTTGATCGAGGCGCTGGCGGACGAGTGGGATCCGGAAAAATACAAAGACACCTTCCAGGAAAATCTGAAGAAGCTGATCGAGACCAAGCTCGAGGGCGGGGAAGTCGCGGCAGTCGAGAAGCCGAAGAAGCTGGCTCCCGTGGTCGATCTTAATGGCCGCTCTGAAGCAGAGCCTGGCGCAGATGGAAGGCAAGAAAAAGCCCGCGGCCACGGCCAAATCAGAGGAGCCCGCCGCCGCGGCCGGCGGCAAGTCCCGGCGCGGACGCTAAAGCGAGCTTCGGCTATCGGCTTCGAGCTTCGGCTATCGTCCCTTGCTTGACCGCGCCTATCTGTTCGCTTTCATGCTTGACGCGACATCCTCGCGATTCGAGCGAACATCCAACTTGCCCAATGTATCAGAGATCCCAGAAGGAGTATGCGGCTGAAGCCCGAAGCCCGCAGCCGACCTCGGCCCACTGGCGCAGATTGCTGGCCAGCCGTTAGAATGTTTAATTCCTTGCCTTCGATCAGAACTTATGTCCCTTGGGGTGCCGATGAGTCTTCGACGTGTGGGCCGATTGGCGGCCATGGTGCTTGCCACCCTGCTGTGGATGGCGTGCGGCCAGGTCTACCGTCCTGTGGTCATTCCTTGTTCCGCAGGGCAATTCCTGGCTGCCCGGTGCAATACGCCTCCGACTCCCGCCAATTTCCACGCGGTCTTTGCCATCAGCACTAACGTGCCGAATTACCCCGGGCGGCGCCATGCAGATCGATGTGTCGGGAGACTCCATCATCGGCGAAACTTCCACCTCATCCGAAGCTGCGCCCAACCTCGGCGGTTCCAACACATGGGGCCATCTGCCGAACAATTCGGCGAGTGTTCGTGGCCAGTGCGGGCAGCGTGTTCTCGGGCGGAGCTCGATGTGAGTTTCTTCCTTTCGCCGGCGTTGCAGATCGCGCGATTCGCGAGCGGATTTGGCCACGGTGCTCCACGTTCGGCCTGCCGACGGGGTCGCCAGCCCGTCTTCGTGAACACTACTCAGAACAATGCGGTGTATGTGGCGAACTTCGGGACGAATTCGAGTGCAGCTGTCCGTCAGCACCGACGTTCCTACGAACGTTGTGGTGAACACGGTTCGCATTCATGCTGGCGGTCAATCCAGTTGCGCTGGCGGAAACTTCCGAACGCGCACCAAGCTCTACGTGGCCAACCAGGGGAACCAACCAGTACGAATCAGCAGCTCGGTCAGCAGCTTGAACGTCGCAGATCTATCTCCGAACGCCGGTGACGGGTTTTACCGGAATGACTCCGCGTCTGGATGGTGGCTCGCGGCGACAGCCAGAAGATTTATGTGCTCACTCAGGGCGACGGACAACTGGTGCACGATCGACACGGCTACGGACACGTTATCGAGCAGCCTGCCGGTTGGCGGTCCGGAGCCAACTTCATTTTCTTTGACCGCACCTGAACCGGCTTTATGTAACGAATCCGCTAACGCAGCACGGTCTATGTTTTTTCCGACACCGGCGGAGCCACGACTCGCCAGCGGTTCAGCTGGCGAGCGATCTCGTTCGCGTGCCGGGTCGCCGCCATGTCCCGGCGGGATGCGCGCCCATCTCGGTGACGGCTTTGGCCGATGGCACCCGGTTTTATGTGGCCAGCTATGAGGCGGCAGGAGCCTGTCCTGACCCAACTGGTGACGGGTTCCTGCGTCATTCCCGGCCTTACGGTGTTTAACGCCAATAGTCTCGCCTGCAGTATCCCAGCGCGCCAACTCTGACTTGCTGACAGCCCTCCGTCACGGCCACTTTCAGCACTTTCCCGTTCGCACGCGGGTCAATACTGCGCGTGCCGCCCGTAGCCGCCTGCGCTCCGCCGTGTACTCCCGCTATGTATACTCCCGAGCGCACCCGCTTCCGCATGTTTACCTCAGCGCATCCATCGACAGCAGCCGGGTCTACGTGGCCATCTGCGACGCCGGTTCGATCGCCGACATTAACACCACCTACCAACCACCAATTCGGCCGGTGCCAGCAGCTGCCATCGATACTCGGTGCTCACCGACATGCCCTCACCCTTCTGCCCGCCGGAACCGAATAGCCGACCACCGACCGAGAATCCGATTTTCTTTTCGCTGGGGCAGTAGCGCCTTCAAGGGGCAATAGCGCGCCAGAACGCGTGCTACGCTTTGGTTGGCCGCTACTTCTTCTTTCTGGGCCTCTCGCGCGGCGTAGTGCGAGTCGACATATTCGTCGAGAATGTCGATGAACTCGGCGACGATGCGATCGCCTTTCAGCGTGGTGAACAATCGTCCATCGACATAGACCGGAGCCTTCGGCTCTTCAAATGTGCCCGGCAGGGATATGCCGATGTTGGCATGCTTCGATTCGCCGGGGCCGTTGACCACGCATCCCATGACCGCGAGCTTCATTTCTTCGACGCCCATGTACTGGCCTTTCCAGGCTGGCATCTGCTCGCGCAGATAAGTTTGAATCTGCTCCGCCATTTCCTGGAAGAAGGTGCTGGTGGTGCGTCCGCAGCCGGGGCAGGCAGTGACTTGCGGGGTGAAGCTGCGAATACCCATCGATTGCAGAATCTGCTGCGCCACGCGAACTTCTTCGGTGCGGTCGCCGCCGGGCGCGGGAGTCAGCGAGACGCGAATCGTATCGCCGATGCCTTCCTGCAACAGCACGCCCATGGCGGCGCTGGAAGCGACAACGCCTTTGGCGCCCATGCCGGCTTCGGTCAAGCCCAGGTGCAGTGGATAATCGCAACGCGCGGCCAGCGCGCGATAGACGTCAATCAGATCCTGCACGCCGCTGACTTTCGCGCTCAGAATAATCTGGTCGGGACGCAGGCCGAATTTCTCCGCCAGCGCGGCGGAGTTCAGCGCGCTTACCACCATCGCTTCCATGGTGACTTCGCGGGCGTCTTTGGGTTCGGCGAGCAGCGAGTTCTCGTCCATCATGCGGGTGAGCAGAGTCTGATCGAGCGAGCCCCAGTTCACGCCGATGCGCACCGGCTTCTGATACTTCACCGCGACTTCGATCATGGTGCGGAAATTCGAGTCGCCGGTCTTGCCAATGCTGGCGTTGCCGGGATTGATGCGGTACTTGGCCAGGTCGCGCGCGCACTCGGGATACTTGGTGAGCAACACGTGGCCGTTGTAGTGGAAGTCGCCGATGATGGGAACGCGCATGCCCTGCTTGTCGAGTTGCTCAACGATGTGCGGGACCGGCAGCGGCAGCCTCTTCGTTGTTGACGGTAACGCGAACCAGTTCCGAGCCGGCGCGAGCCAGCGCCGCGCATTGCTGGACAGTAGAAGGAATATCCGCGGTGTCGGTGTTGGTCATCGACTGCACCACAATCGGTGCATCCGAGCCGACGCGCACGCCGCCGACGAGGGCGGTCACTGTTTTTCTACGTGGAATCATAGCCATGGGAACTTTTATTTTAACACGCGCAAACAGGGGCCTTCACCGTAGGTTATTTCTTTCAACAACCACCTTCTGGTACCCTGCATGCACTATGCGCCTTCACCAGAGCCTGTTACTTCTAGTTGCCATGAGCCGGTACTGCGTCTTGCCCAAAATCTCAAACCAGTTGCCGACCGCCTCGCCGCCCAGAACGCGCTTTTCGAAGAGTCAATACGAATCCGATCTGCCGCAATTTTCCCGAGCGTGCCACTGCCTACGGCGACTACCGCTACAACGACAAGCTCGCCGAATACTCGCTCGACGCGATTCGTCCAGCGCCACAAGACCGACGAAGATTTCCTGGCCCGGCTTGAAGCCATCCCAACTACCGGCTTCTCCGACCAGGACCAGCTCTCGCACGATCTGCTCGTTCGCGTGCTCCAGCAGCGCATCGCCGACTTCGATCTCAAAGAATACGAGATGCCGATCAACCAGCAGAATGGCATCCATACCGGCCTCGCGGATCTGCCGCTTTCGGTTCCCTTCGATTCCGTTAAGCATTACGAGGACTACATCGCCCGCCTGCACCAGATTCCCCGCGTCCTCAGTCAGACCACCGAAGTCCTGCGCGCCGGCATGAAAGACAAGCTCATGCCCGTGCGATTCCTCGCTCGAGAAACTTCCCGTGCAGTGTCAGGGCATCATCGACGCCGATCCGTTTCTGCTTGCCGACAAAGAATATCCCGCGAGCATTTCCGCTCGAAGACCAGAAGCGCTTGACCCAGCAGATCACCGACGCGATCAATACCGACGTCATTCCCGCCTACAAGACCTTCGCCGACTTTCTGCGTACGGAATACGCCCCGCAAGGCCGTACCACCCTCGCCGTCACTTCTCTGCCGGACGGCGAGAAGCGCTACCAGAACGACATCTACGCCCGGACCACCACGCATATGACGCCGGACGAGATTCACCAGCTCGGCCTGCGCGAGATCGATCGCATCCAGGCCGAGATGACCGCGATCGCAAAGAAGGAAGGCTTCGCCGATCTCGCTTCGTTCCGCGCCTCCCTCAAAACGAATCCGAAATACATTCCGACTTCCGTCGGAGCAGATCCTCGACGATTTCCGCCGCTACATCGCGCAGATGGAGCCGAAGCTTCCGGAGCTCTTCACGCTGCTTCCGAAGTCGCCGGTTACCGTCGAAGCCATTCCTGCCTTTCAGTCCGCCGCCGCAACCCACTATGTCACCGGCACTCCGGACGGCAAGCGCCCCGGCCGCGTCGTCGTGGCCACTTCCGACTTCGCTCATCGCTCGCTGATTGACGACGAGGCCACCGCCTATCACGAAGGCATTCCCGGACATCACATGCAGCTATCGGTGCAGCAGCAGCTCACGGGGTTGCCGAAGTTCCGCCTGCATGGCCTCGGCTTCAACGCATACATCGAAGGCTGGGCGCTCTATGCGGAGCAACTCGGCAAAGAAGTCGGCTTCTATCAGGACCCTGTTTCGGACTACGGCCGTCTGTCCTCCGAGCTTTTCCGCGCCGTGCGTCTGGTCGTCGATACCGGAATCCACTCGAAAGGATGGACACGCGATCAGGTCGTGGAGTTCTTCCGCAAGTCCGGCGCCGTCGACGAGCCCACCATCCAGTCCGAAACCGACCGCTACATCGCGTGGCCCGCGCAAGCGCTGAGTTACAAGCTCGGCCAGTTGAAGTTCCGCGAACTGCGCGAACGGGCCGAGAAAGAATTGGGCCCCAAATTTGACATCCGCAGATTCCACGACGAGATGCTCGATGGCGGAACGCTTCCGCTCGACTTGCTCGACGCCCGCACGGACAAATGGATCGCCGAACGAAAAAGTCAAAGTGACGGCCCGAGAATTCAGCGAAGTTGCAAGCGATCCTTCGACTGTCAGAGTTGCTTCACTTCGTGAATGCAACTCCTCCGCTTCAGGATGACAAGCGTCAGGAATGCGGAGTAGATCGCTACTGGCAGCCGGTCCATGAGCCCTGGCATCGTCTTCATCAGATCGTTGTAGATGACCATGACGGCGAACAGCACCAGGAAAACGAACGCAGCCTGATAGACGCGCTCTTTGATGCGCAGGCTGATGTCGCGCCGCATTAGGCCTTCGATCAGGAGGAAGAGGATCACGCCGCCATCGAGAATCGGGATCGGCAGCAGGTTAAAGATGCCGAGGTTCAGGCTGATGCCCGGCCGTCAGCTCCATCAGCGGTGTCCAGCCCTTTTGCTGCGCCGCATAGCCCGCATCCTGGGCGATGCCGATTGGGCCGGAAACGGCCTTCGAGCGAAACCTTCCGCTGCACCATCTTCTTGGCCAGCTCCAGAATCAGCAGCGAATATTTCTTGTTTTGCTCCAGCGAAAGACTCAAGGCCTGGCCGAACGGCAAGCGTCGTGACCTTGGTCTCGCTCTCTGGTTACGAATCCCAGCCGATATCTCTGCTCCTTCGGATCTTCGGTCTTCGAGAGCACGGGCTTCATGCCGAAAATCTCAGAGTCTGATCGCCCCGAATGCACAGTGAGATCGACCGGATTGTCCTTGGTCTGCTGGAGGCGTTCGATCATGGCTTCGATCGAAACCAGCGGCTTGCCATCCAGTGCCACAATTCTGTCGTCTTCCTTGAGCCCGGCCTTGGCAGCGGGCGTGTCGGCCTCAATCTGGCCGACGATGACCGGCTCCTCGGGAAACCATCCGGCGGAACCCACCTCAGAGGAAGTCACCGGCTGCGGCACAATCGTTTTCTCAAAGGTCTGATCTCCGCGCTGGATGGTGACCGTCAGCGGCTGGTTGGGACTGAGCATCACCCGCGGCTGCAGCTGTTCCCAGGTCGGGTTGGCGATGCCGTCGACCTTGATGATGCGGTCGCCGGGCTGCAATCCGGCTTGGGCGGCGGGAGAGTCGTGCTTCACTCCCTCGATCACCGCCGGCTTGTCCAGAAAAACCGGGTACTCGTAATGCACCATGTAAACGCGCGGTGAGCAGGAAGATGGCCAGCAGAATATTCATCGCGGGACCGGCAATCGCGATCAGAAAGCGATGCCAGCGCGAGTGAGACATGAACTCGGCAGGATCGCCGGTGCGCTCGTCCATGGGATTCTCGCCGCTCATCTTCACGTAGCCGCCGAGGGGAATGGCGCTGATGCGATAGTCGGTGTCGCCCTTGCGGAAGCCGAACAGCCGCTTACCGAACCCAATGGAGAAAAGCTTCCACCCGGACCCCGAGCAACTTGGCCACGGCATAGTGGCCGAACTCATGGATCAGGATCATGAAGCCGAGAACGACAGCGACGGCGGCGATCGGAGATAAAGAAATCAGACATAATAGAAGTACGTGAACAGCTCCCCCGTTAGATTCAGCGACTAACACCACAGATGTTGCCCGCGGCCGTGCGGCTTCGCTTCGGCTTCAGTCTCCAAGACCCGCTCTTGAGCATATCGGCGGGCTTCGGCGTCGGCTTCAAGCACTTTGGCAATAGACCCCAGCTTCCCAGAATTAGATGCTGAAACCGCGTCTTCGATGATCCTGGGAATCTCATCGAAACGGAATGCTGCCTTCCAGAAACGCGGCCACCGCGACCTCATCGGCGGCATTCAGCGCGACCGTCTTCGCCCCGCCCGCCTCTGCCGCTTCGTACGCTAGACGAAGACAAGGAAATTTATTCATGTCCGGGGGGCAGAAGTCCAGATGACGCAAGTTACCCACCGGAAAGCGCATATCCGATTGAATCCGCTCGGGATATGTTAAAGCATACAGAATCGGCAGCCGCATGTCGGTCACCGAGAACTGAGCCAGTATGCTGCCATCGATAAACTCCACCATAGAGTGAATTGTCGACTGCGGATGGACCAGCACTTCCACCTTTGCCGGCGGCAGGTGAAATAATCTGCAGGCTTCGATCACTTCGAAGCCTTTATTCATTAGCGTCGCCGAGTCGATAGTGATGCGCTTACCCATCTTCCAGGTGGGATGATTCAGCGCCTGCTCCACGGTGATGGAGCCGAACTCCGACCGTGGCGTATTCAGAAACGGCCCGCCGGAAGCGGTCAGCCAGATTCGCTCCACTTCCTCCATCCGCCCGCCCCGCAGGCACTGGTGCACGGCGTTGTGCTCGCTGTCGATCGGCAGCAACGGCTTGCCCTGCCGGCGCGCCTCGGCCGTGATCAACTCGCCGGCGGCGACCAGACATTCTTTGTTGGCCACGCCAACGGTCTTTCCCGCCTTGTACAGCTTCATAAGTGGCCTCAAGCCCTGCCACGCCCACGATGGCGCTGACCACAAAGTCAGCGTCAGGATGAGTCGCAACTTTCACCGTGCCCGCGGCGCCGTACACGACTTCGATCTCGCCCAGCCCAGCTTGCTTCAGCCGCGCGCGCAGCACATCGGCGTCGGCCTCGGCCGCCATCGAAATCATGCGCGGACGCCAGCGCCGGGCCTGCTCGAACGCCGCCTCCAGATTCGCGCCGGCGGCCAGAGCGACGATCTGAAAGCGCTCGGGATAAGATCTCGGCCACGCTCAGCGTGCTGCGGCCGATCGAGCCGGTCGATCCCAGGATGGCGATGCGTTTCATGAAGAGATCGAATCTCTATTTTACGCGCTATTCTGCGGTTCACCGGGACCGCGGGAGGTGGGTACTGCATGACGCGCCGCCGCATAAAACCACAGCACCGGCGCGGCGAAGAGCAGCGCATCGATGCGGTCGAGCATGCCGCCGTGGCCGGGAAGAATCGTGCCGGAATCCTTCACGCCGGCTCCGCGCTTGATCAACGACTCCACCAGATCGCCAAGCTGTGCGGCGATGTTCAGCGCGACCGTCAGCAGGATAATCGGCCACAGCTCCGGCTTCTCCAGTCCGAACAGCCCGTCGCGGCGCTCGATCAGTCCACGCGCAGCAGGAACGAACTGATCTGCAGGGCGTAATCGAAGAGCAGAGTTCCGACCACCAGGCTTGCGACCAGCGAAGCCGCGGCGCCCTCCCAGGTTTTTTTCGGACTGATGCGCGGCGCCATCAGGTGCCGTCCCAGCGGAGCGGCCCACGAAGTAAGCGAAGATGTCTCCCGCCCAAACCACGAGCAGCAGATAGAGAATCCAGAACGCCCCGGCCCACTGCTGGCGCAACTGCACCAGCATTGCCATGGGCACGGCGATATAGAGCGAAGGCGAACGCCGAGGCCGCCGCCGCCGGATACGCGCCGCTCATCTGCGCCCGCCGCATCGCGATGGTTAGAAAAATAAATGGAGCGAGCGCAGCGCGCAAATCCCAAGCCCAGCACAAACTTCAAGCGCGGAGAGTTGCGGGTCTCGCCGGCCGCGCTCGCCGCCAGCAGCAGAAAAAATAATCCCACGAAAATATAAGTGGGCAGGCGCAGCGGCTGTACGCCATAGGATTCCGTCAGCTTCAGAAATTCGTGGACTGTCACCAGCGCCACGGCTGCCGCTAAGACAGCCAGTACCGGCACGGGCGCGCGCAGCACCAGCAACATCACAATCGGAATCAGGACGACCGCGGTCGCGATGCGCTTCAGCAAGAGGAAGTCTATCTTGTGGAACTTTGTCATTCCGAATCGGGCTGAAAGCCCGGTGAGGAACCTGCTGCCTTTCTCCACGCGAAGATGGATCGCCAGAAGCTTACTTGTGAGTCTTTGCGGGCTCGGCATGCGCGTCCCCGTGGTTCAACCCGCCGTATCGCCGCTCCCGCTTCTGATATTCGGCAATAGCTTCCAGCAAATGCACGCCGCGGAAATCCGGCCACAGCGTTGGAGTCACATAAATCTCGGCATAGGCCAACTGCCAGAGCAAAAAGTTGCTGAGCCGCATCTCGCCCGAAGTGCGCACCACCAGATCCGGATCCGGCAGGTGACGCGTGTAGAGATGCTCGCCCACCGTTTCTTCGTCGATCCGCAGATGCTCCATGCCGCCGTTCTGCGAAGCCGCATTGACCATCGAGCGGAACGCGTCCACCAGTTCGCTGCGCGCGCTGTAGTTCAGCGCCAACGTCAGCACCGTGCCGGTATTGTGTGCCGTGCTCGCGCGCGCCCACTCCATGCGCTCCTGCACATCTTCCGGCAGTTCCTGCTGCCGGCCAATATATTCCAGGCGGATATTGTTCTTGTTCAGCGTGGGAACTTCCGCCTTCAGATAGCGGCTGAGCAGGCGCATCAGGAAGTCGACTTCGCTCTTCGGGCCGCTTCTTCCAGTTTTCTTCCGAGAAAGCATAAAGCGTCAGCGCACCGAACGCCGATGCGCGCCGCCGTCTCCACCGTCGAGCGCACGGCGGCCACTCCGGCGCGATGTCCGGCCACGCGCGGCATGTGGCGCCGTTTCGCCCAGCGCCCGTTGCCGTCCATGATGATCGCGATGTGTTTCGGGAGCCGCTCTGGATCAAGTTGCCGGTAGATTTCAGCTTTCCTTGCGATCCAGCCCGGCGGGAACTTTGTGCCTGCAAAGTGATCCCCTTCGCGTTGAGGCTAACACAGTGGGGAAGGGGCTTGCAATGACGGGAAAGGCACGCTGGCAGGGGCGCAGACGGAAGGAGTACGAGATCGGGAAAGGCGCGGCTTTAAGCCGCGCCGTCCAGCGAGAACGATCACGTTACTTCGCTTCTTCCGGCACGATCTTCAACTCCAGCTTCTCCGTGTGCCGCAGCACCGTCAGCGAGCAACTCGCGCCCACGCGAACGTCAGTCAGCACGCGGTGCAGATCGTCCACGCCGGCCACCGGATGGCCTTCCAGCGCAACGATCACGTCGCCATCCCGCAGCCCAGCGCGTTTCGCCGGACTATTCTCTTCCACCGACAAAACCAGCGCGCCCGATTCTTTCGCCAGATCATAGAAGCGCACCACGCGCCGATGCATCGGCACAGTCTGCGCCGAGACCCCGATAAAGCTGCGGCGAATGCGCCCATCGCGCAGCAGGCGGCTGGCCACGAACTTCGCCGTATTGATGCCGATGGCGAAGCAGATCCCCTGCGCCGGCAAAATCGTCGCCGTATTCACTCCAACCACGCGCCCCGCGGAATCGACCAGCGGCCCGCCGGAATTGCCGGGATTGAGCGCGGCGTCGGTCTGGATCACATCATCGATCAGCCGCCCGGAATACGACCGCAGCGACCGCCCCAGCGCGCTCACCACTCCCGCCGTCACAGTCGACTGAAATCCGTATGGGTTGCCGATCGCAACCACGAGTTGTCCCACGCGAAGTTGCTGCGAATCGCCGAGAGCAGCGGCGGTCAGGCCGGGTTCGTCCACACGCGCTTCGTCTATGCGGATCACAGCCAGGTCGCTCGCCGGATCGTCGCCGATCGCGGTTGCCGGCATGCGGCGGCCGTCGGCCAGCGTGACTTCGATGCGCCGCGCGTCATGCACGACGTGGCTGTTAGTAAGAATCAGACCATCGGGAGTGAATACAAATCCCGAGCCTCCGCCGCGCCGTTCGCGCGGCTCGCCGAGCGCGGGTCTGGCCAGCAGACTGATGCACTTCGATGTTGACGACCGAAGGGCTGACGCGCCCCACAGCTCCCGTAACCGCGCGAGAGTAAGCATCCAGCAACGAATCATCGGCGGCAGCGGAACCCGCGGCCGGCGACGGATCGCGCGAAGATTCCGTCCCATCCATTCGCTTCAGGGTGATTCACAGACGCAGGGTGGGCCAACGAAGCAGAAAAAACATTCCCAACTTCTTCCAGACTCATGACTGGATAGATGTCAGTCGATCTACTTCGGATTCAGCCGGCGACCGAGGCAGGAAAAAAGCCGGGACCAAGATTGGTCCCGGCATTGAGTTGGCTGGTTGCCCGGATAAACTTGAGGCGTTTTGCGGGCGTGAGCGAAGCGGGAGCCCGCAGCCGAAATCCTGAGCCGCGCTTTTTGCGGCGAAGGATCCCTTCGCCTACGCGGTTCGTCGCGGCCGCACCGTCAAATCCCGCACCTGCGTCAGGATGCTCGACATCTGCATCCCGTTCAGTTGCGAAACAAACGGCAGAATCTCCGCGATGAACTGATCTTTCATCAGTTCGCTGATTTCGTCCTGGCGGTTCTTTTCTCCGCCACTGAGCAGTTCCGGCACGGTCACCTCCAGGGCTCGCGCCAGCCGCTCCAGAGACGACAGCGTAGGCGTGGCTTTCTCGTTTTCAATTTTGGAAACGTAAGTCCGCGGCACGGACATGCGTCCCGCCAGTTGCCGCTGGCTCAACCCGCTGCGCAAACGCAGCGACCGGATCGACGTCGCCAGGTTCAGGTGCCCACGCCCAGTCCCGGGCATGGGCATCATTACCGGTGGCGCCATCACCACCGGCTCGGGCTCGGGTTCCTCGTCCAGGGACGAGTGGCAGCGCCGGCAATTGTTATTGACCGTACGGAATTGAACCAGCAGGCAATGATCGCAACGGACGACTTCCCTAGAATCTACTGGGGCAAGAGTCGTGGCCATCGGGTTGTGGGAGTGCCAGAGCCGGCTACTCCTTACTGCAATCGACGGAACCTGAAGATTGGGGGAAGGTTCCGACCGCAGAGCCAATCTGCGGTATAAGGCCTGTGGATGTCAAGGTTAAAATGCATAGAGCCGTGCATAATGCTTGGACGTGCGAAAACTGGCGGTAAACGCAAATCCCGCAGATGGAACAATGGGCAAAAGCATGATTGATCGCGAAACCGCGTGGTGTTTACTAACTGAGTTCACCCAGTCGGAAAGTTTGCGCAAGCACGCGCTGGCCGTCGAAGCCTGCATGCGCGCCTGCTCCCGCAAGTTTGCGATCATGGTCCCGGAAATCCTGGACTGCCGGAAGTTGGGTTATCCGAAGAAGACCTGTGGGGCATTGTCGGACTCATTCACGATTTTGACTACGAAAAGTATCCCAGCCTCGAAGACCATCCCTACAGCGGCAACGAAATTCTGAAAGAGCGCGGATGGCCCGAAGTCATCCGCCGCGCCATCATGTCGCACGCCGAATACACCGGCGTCACCCGCGATACGCCGATGGAAAAAGCTCTCTTCGCCTGCGACGAACTCGCTGGATTCATCACCGCCGTCGCCCTGATCAAGCCGGGAAAATCGCTGGCCGAGGTCGACGCAAAGTCAGTGCGAAAACGGATGAAAGACAAAGCCTTCGCCCGCAAAGTGAACCGCGACGACATCATCAACGGAGCCGCCGCTCTGGGCGTGGACCTCGACGAACACATCGCCTTCTGCATCGAGGCGCTGCAGGGAATCGCCGACAAGTTGGGACTGGATGGCAGCGCCGCGAAGACTGCCTAAAGGACCTCCAGCCCGATCCGCGAGGGATTCTTGACAACTTCCTCTGCCCGCCTATTATTGCTGCGTGCAGCTGGAATACGATATTACCCCTGCTGAACACCTCGAAATGGTCAAGACCGTTCGGATTCGTCCGGCGCGCCGGCTAGTGAGAATCTGCCTTTACGGCGTTGGCATATTTCTCGGAGTTGCCGTCTATCAATCCATCGAACACGTAATCGGAGTGTTTCTCATATCGCTTTTTGCCGCCCTCATCATTTTGCAGATAATCATGCCTTACATCGTTCATCGACGGCTTTACTCTCGCAACCCGCGTTTGTATGGAAAGCGCACTGTGACGTTTGATAATGAGGGGTTGACATCGGATAGCGACCTAGCGCATGTCGAAATAAAGTGGAGCAGCTTCGAGAAATTCAAAGAGACGAAAAATCTCTTCCTCATCTATCAGACCAAGGACGTTGCTGGAATCACACCAAAAAGAGCTTTCCCGAGTTCAGAAGCTGTCGAACAGTTCAGGAACCTGCTTGCTTCCAAGGTTCGCCGAGACTAAAGCCCTACCGAAACGCCTCCGCCAGCCTCACACTCGCATCTTTTTGGGAAGGGCGGCTGCAATCGCTTGCTGGAACTTACTCTGCCGGTGTCGACAAGATCGCGTTCGAGACTGGAGCTTCTATTTTAAACAGCTCGAGGAAGCGGCCGAAGGAATGAGGTTCTAAGCCCGAGAACTCAGGCGACCGGCTGCGCAAGGCTTCGCCGAGCCCAGAAGCCCATCCTCCCTGGAACACCCAAACGGTGGCTCCAGGCTTAAGAGAGTAGGCCCGCACCATCTTGTGCCACTCTTGTGCGAATGTGTCCCGCGTAAAGGCGCCTTCGTCCGGATCAGTCGAGATCACGCGAAATCCGCGGCACTGAAACGACTCAAAACCGGGCACGGAATGATCGATATCGATCTGCTCTTGTTGGCAAAGGTAGTGTCCCAGCTGCAGTCGGCTGGCTGCGTCCGCAAAAATCAGATCCGACGGCCCAACCTCCTGGTGAATAAACTCTAGCGCCTGATCCATATGTTCGTGCTTCTGATCAGCGAACGGCAGCATATCCCGCCCTTGCAGAGTTCCGAAGGCTTGACACACTACCGCGACGCCGACGGCCAGCAGCGCGGCATTTCGCGTGCTTTGTTTTGTGACCTTAGCGAGGAGAACGCTCACCCCAGCGATCCCGAAAATAGCGAGATAAACGCATTGGCGGGTTCGCCCGTAGGGATAAAGTCCCGCGGTTACGGCCGCGCAGTTCAGAACAAACGGCAGCAGCAGAAAAAGTCCGGTCAAGCGGGAGGGGGTCGCGGCGTCCGGCTGCGGCTTCTCGAATAACAACAGAAGGGTTCCCGCAGCGAACATTAATGCGGCGGCATCTCCAACCGTGGTCTGTCCGAAAATGAAGCGAAATACTCCGAACGACCCGTGATACAGGAAAAGCAAAAGCCGGTCGCGCCCGGCGTGGAAGTAGTAGTCGGAAAGATAGAAATCGGCATAGCGATGAAGCGGCTGTGCTCCCGGATACACCTTGCGGAGCGCTGCGATTTGCGTGGTGTACAAAAACCAACCCAGCCCCAGACCTCCAGCCTGTCCCGCGATCCAGACGGCCATGACTCGCGCCGAGGGAGCACGCGCGAACATCCGCAGAATGCAATACGCGCCCAGCGCCGCGGCGAAGAGAAATGCAGAGTAATGCGAAAGCAAAGACAGATAAAGAAACACGGTCGAGATGGCCATAAGGCGCACCGAGTTCCCCGTGAGGGCGCGCTCGAGGAAATAGGCGGCGGATGTGGCGAACAGCAGCATGAAAGTGTACTGCCGCAAATCGGCAGAGAGGGCGATCATGGGCGGGAGAAATGTCACCAAGATCAGGCCAACCCAGCCCGCCGCGCGGCCGACCACGACCGTAAGCCACTTCCAGAAAACCCAGCAGAACAACGTACCCGCGATCACGCACGGAAGCCGCAACACAAGATTCGAAGTCCCGAAGCCCCGCCAGAAATATAGGACGAGCACCAGAAGTGGTGGATGCAGGAGAGTAAGGCTCGCTTTGTAGGCGAGATAAAGGGATGCCTGGTTGGCCATCGAGAAGTGCCAAGCCTCATCACTATTGAAAAAAGTGGCATGGGCCAGCCACAACCGCCACACGAAACCGATAGCAACCAACGTCATTGCGACGTAGTTTGATCGTCGATCTGCGGGCCACCTTGGCTGATTAGCGGCTGCCATTCATTCTTTTTAGCAACATTTTGTCAAAGTCTAGCTCAGGGCTTGGGCTATCTTGCCGCTGGCAATTAACTCCGCGATCCGCGCAAAATCTTTGTACATGACGCGATCTTTGTCCACGGTGGGACACACCGACCGGATCGCCGCGTGCGCCGCCTGGCCGCGCTTCGAGGTCTTCAGCGGAGCCAGAAAATCGATGGCCTGGGCCACGGCCATGGCTTCAATCGCCAGCACATTGCGCGTGTTCTCGACAATGCGCTTCAGCTTGATCGCCGCCGTCATTCCCATGGAGACGTAGTCTTCCTTGTTGCCCGAGGTCGTAATCGAATCGACCGACGCGGGATGCGCCAGGACTTTGTTCTCGCTGACCAGAGCCGCCGCCGTGACCTGCGCCATCATGAAACCGGAATTCAATCCTGCACCCTGCGCCAGAAACGGCGGCAAACCCTCGCTGAGCGCGGGATTCACCAAGCGTTCGATCCTGCGCTCGCTGATGCCGGCCAGCGCGCTCAGGGCGATAGCCAGAAAATCCAGCGCAAATGCGAGCGGCTCGCCGTGAAAGTTTCCTCCGGAGATCACGTCGCCTGTCGAGATTTTTGGCGTCGGTGATGAATACCAGCGGATTATCGACAGCGGAATTCGCCTCGATCTCAAATACTTCGCGGCAATGCGCCAGCGTATCGCGCACCGCGCCGTGCACTTGCGGGATGCAGCGCAGCGAGTAAGCGTCCTGCACGCGGCCGCATTCGCGGTGCGATTCGCGAATCTGGCTGCCTTCGAGCATCTTGCCGCAAATTCGCCGCGGTCTTCATCTGACCGCTGTGCGGGCGCGCCTTGTGGATGCGTTCATCGAAAGCCGTGTCCGTGCCCTTGAGCGCGTCGCAACACAGGCCGCCGAGCACATCGGCAGAATCCACCAACGTTTCGGCCGCCAGCAGCGCCAGCGTACCCACGGCCAGCATGCCCTGCGTGCCGTTGATCAGCGAAATGGATTCTTTTGCTTCCAGCACCAGCGGCTTGATCTGCGCCCGCTTCAGCGCGTCACCGCTGGAAATGCGCACGCCCGCAGCGTCGATACATTCCCCTTCGCCAATCAACGCCAGCGCCAGATGCGCGAGCGGCGCCAGATCGCCGCTCGCGCCCACGCTGCCTTGCGATGGCACGAACGGCGTGACGCCGCGGTTCAGCATTTCGCACAGCGTGTCGATCACCACCGCGCGCACACCGGAGTATCCCTTGGCCAGGGAATTGGCCCGCAACAGCATCATGGCGCGCGTTTCGGCGACCGAGAGCGGCTCACCCACGCCGACGGCGTGCGAGCGCACCAGGTTGACTTGCAGTTCGCGAATCTGGTCGCCGGCGATGCGCACGTCGCTCAGCTTGCCCACGCCAGTCGTGATCGCATAGGCGACTTTGTTGCTGGCGACGATCTCATCGACCACGGCGCGCGCCCGATCCACGGCCTCGCGCGCGTCGGCGACAAGAGCACTGGGCGTCGTTCAGCTGCGACTTCGCGCACCGCTTCCAGAGTGAGATCGTTTCCGTTAATGTGAAGTGCGTTCAAGAGAATTTCCCGTTTCGTTTTCCTAGGGCCGCGCGAAATACCTTTAAATACTTCTCCGGCAGTGCGGCAACTTTCATATCTGGATCAGTAACGATGTGCGTGGTCTCGCCTTCCGCCAGCAGCGCGCCATCCGTCGGCGCGCAGCAATTCATAACCAAAGTGGATCACCGACTCGCGCACGTTCAACAATTGCGTGCGCACGAGAACCTCTTCGTCGTAGCGCACCGGGCGCACGATAGCGGCACTTGGCTTCGGCGACGGCGATGAAGCGTCCATCCTTGCTCTCCATGTCACGATAGGAAAAACCCAACTGCCGGAGCAATTCGACGCGTCCCACTTCAAACCAAATGAAATGGTTGGAATGGTAAACCACACCCATCTGATCGGTCTCGGCGTAACGCACGCGCAGCCGGGTTTCGTTGGTCGTTTGCTGCGGGATCGTGTTCGAACTTCATTTTCCGCTCCACACCGGCTTGCGCTTTTCGAGAAACGAAGACAACTCCCTCGCGGAAGTCGGCGGTGGTGCGGATTGCCGCATTCTCGCGCACCGCCGCTTCAATCTGCAAATCCAGTTCAGCGCGGGCATGATCGTTGAGCAGTTTTTTTGTCGCTCGCAATGAAGCCGGACTGTTCTCCATCAGCAGCGCCGCCAATTCGCGCGCCCGCGCCATCAGATTCTCCGGCGTGACGATTTCGTTGATCAATCCCATGCGCGCCGCTTCCTCCGCGTCGAAAATTCGCCCGGTCAGCAGCAGGTCGCGCGCCTGTTTCTCTCCGACCTGGCGCAGCAGGAACGTCGAGACGATGGCGGGCACAAAGCCGATGCGCACTTCGGTGTAGCCGAACTTCGCTTCCGGCACAGCCAGCGTGAAGTCGCACAGCAAAGCCAGTCCGGTGCCGCCGGCGATGGCCGCGCCATTCACCGCAGCGATCGTGACTTTGGGAAATTCGTAGAGCGAGCGGAACAGGCGGACCATCGTCTCGCGAATCTTTCAGGTTCTGTTCGGGCGAGCGCCCGATCAGCGCTTTCAAATTGTCCAGGTCCATGCCGGAAGAGAAAGCTTTGCCCGCGCCGGTCACGATGAGCACGAGCGCGTCGGATGCCTCCACTTCCTCGAGCGCGCGCAGCAGATCGTCAATCAATTCGAAGCTGATGGCGTTGCGCTTGTCCGGACGATTCAGCGTGATGCGTCGCCACGCCGCGAATCGTATGCGAGTTGGAT
This sequence comes from uncultured Acidobacteriaceae bacterium, assembly GCA_963841125.1. GTDB lineage: Bacteria > Acidobacteriota > Terriglobia > Terriglobales > Acidobacteriaceae > Sulfotelmatobacter. The sequence goes on along the minus strand of CAWJBH010000001.1, from coordinate 93,600 downwards.
CGTTTTGTAGTTCACTTGAGTCAGTCGTCATCTAAATCCGCTAATCGTCGCTCACAGAATTCGAATACCGTGCGCCGATCTCTGCCGTCGCGCGCAGCAGCGCGTCCAGCGGCTTCAGAGGCGGCAACTCAGCGCCACGCTGCTTGAGCGCCTCAATCACTTTTTCGGTCGCGATGTTGCCAACCAATGCATCCTGCGCGAAGGGGCAGCCGCCCAACCCGCCCAAGGCCGAATCAAAGCGGCGGCAGCCGGCGTCGTACGCCGCAAGAATTTTCGCTGCAGCATGCTCGGGACGGCTGTGCAGGTGAACCCCAATCTCCAGGTAATCGTACTTCGCCATCACCGCGCCGACCAGTTCGCTGATCTGTTGCGGAGTGGCCATGCCGACCGTGTCAGCCAGAGAGATCATACGCAGATTGTCGACTTCCATCAGCGAGATCGCCTCAATCACTTCCTCCACGTTCCACAAATCGCCGTAGGGATTGCCAAACGCCATGGAGATATAAACCACTACGTCGAGCGCGGCGTCGTCGGCTTTTTTCTGGATCTTCTCCAGTTCGTCGAGCGCGTCTTCAGCAGACTGATTCTGATTCTTGCGCAAAAAAGTTTCCGAGATCGAATAAGGAAACCCCAGAGTATGCACCGCTTGCGTTTCGATCGCGCGCTGCGCGCCTTTTTCGTTGACCACGATGCCGATGATCTCTACGTCGTCAGGCGGATCGAGTTCCTTCAACACTTCTTCCGAGTCCGCCATCTGCGGCACGGCTTTCGGCGACACGAACGAGACCGCATCGATGTGCTTGAATCCAGCGCTGATCAATGCCTGCAAATAGGCGCGCTTGATGTCGGGCGGAATCTGCCCCTTCAGCCCCTGCCAGGCATCGCGCGGACATTCGATCAGCTTCACTGTGTCGGACATATCAATTCCAGCCACGGATCACACGGATTCTCACGGATCAGAACCTAAGAGAAAAAACTCAGAGACATCGCTTCTCAATCCTCGCATCCGCGTGAATCCGTGAAAATCCGTGGCGAATTCATGTTTGCAGCACTCCCACCTTGAACTCCGGCACATCCGGATTCAGCGCCGCCGCCTCCAGGGCCTGGGTAATCGCGTCGCGCGTCTCAATCGGATCGATGATCTTGTCGATCCACAGCCGGGCCGCGCCGTAGCGCGGATCGGTCTGCTCGTCGTAGGTGCGCTTCACCGATTCGTACAGCTCTTTCTTTTCTTCCTCGCTCAGCTTCTTGCCGCCGCGCTCCAGTTGTTTCACTTTGATCTTCAACCAATGTTCCCGCCGCCGCATCGCCGCTCATCACGGCGTAACGCGCCGTCGGCCAGGCAAAAACAAAGCGCGGATCGAATGCCTTGCCGCACATCGCATAGTGTCCCGCGCCGAACGATCCGCCCACGATCACCGTAATCTTCGGCACCACGGAATTCGATACCGCGTTCACCATCTTCGCGCCCGCCTTGATAATGCCGCTCCACTCCGCGTCGCGACCCACCATGAAACCGTTCACGTCGTGAAAGAAAATCAGCGGGATCAGATTCTGGTTGCAGTCCATGATGAAGCGCGCGGCCTTCTCGGCCGATTCCGTGTAGATCACGCCGCCAAACTCGATCCGCTTGTGGCCTTCGTGGTCGGTCTGCTGGGCGTGCAGTTTCTGGTTGGCGACAATTCCCACGGCGAAGCCGCCGATGCGCCCGTAGCCGCAGATCAGCGTCTTTCCGTATTCCGCCTTGTACTCGTCGAAGCGGCTGCCATCGAGCACGCGCGCCAGAATCTCTTTCATGTCGTAAGGACGCGCCGGCGAGGAATCGTAAATGCCGTAAATCTCTTCCGCCGCCAGCGCCGGCTCGACCGGCTTCTTGCGGTCCCAGGGAGACTGCCGCCGGTATCCCCACTTCTCCACAATCGAGCGAATGCGCGCCAGGCAGGCCGCGATCGTCGGCTTCGCGAAAGTCCACCGTGCCGCTGATGCGCCGCATGCATCGCCGCGCCACCCAGTTCTTCCGCCGAAACTTTCTGTCCGATCGCCGCCTGCACCAGCGCCGGGCCGGCCAGAAACAATCCGCTGCCGTCGGTCATCAGAACGTGATCGCACATCACCGGCAGGTATCCGCCGCCGGCCACGCACATGCCCATGATGGCCGCGATCTGCGGAATGCCCATCGCCGACATCACGGCGTTGTTGCGAAACACGCGGCCGAAATCGTCGGTGTCGGGAAACACATCTTCCTGCAGCGGCAGAAACACTCCCGCCGAATCGACCAGATAGATGGTCGGAATGCGGTTCTCGATGGCGATGTTCTGGGCGCGAATCACTTTCTTCGAGGTCATCGGGAAAAACGCGCCCGCCTTCACCGTGGCGTCGTTCGCGATAATCATCACCATGCGCGTGTGGATGCGCGCCAGACCGGTGATCACGCCCGCAGCCGGCGCGCCGCCCCACTCTTCATACATGCCATGGGCGGCGTAAATTCCAAGCTCGAAGAATGTACCCGGGTCGACCAGCAACTCAATGCGCTCGCGTGCAGTGAGTCGTCCCTTGGCATGTTGGTTCTCGATGGCTTTCGCGCCCCCGCCTTCGCTGATCTTCTCGCCTTCGTTGCGCACCTGTGACATCAGGTCGGCCAGAAAGCGCATGTTGGCCTCGAATCGCGCCGAAGTGGGATCGACCTTCGTCGTCAGGACGTTGGCAGTCTTCGACGAGTAGTCTGGAGGAGCTTCGTTGCGATCGGCCATGAGTAATCGATGAAGAGATCGGACTGTTTACGGTATACCACTCTCGCGGAAACGCGCAACGGAAGGCACTCCACTTTCGAAACACAGACGCTCGAGAAGACGACACGAACGCGTCGTAGGGCAGGACGTTTTTACGAGCCGAGTTATTGCAGATGGAGACGGCCGAGCAGAGCCTGAAAGCGAGGTTCCGGACGCAGGTTCGTCCAAACCGGGTCTACCTTGAGATAAATCAGAGCGGGTTCGGACCATCGGTAGCAATCCTCAAGGGCGTTGAGTGCCGCCGCATTTTTGCCGAGCGCGGCATTCGCCTCCGCTGACGAGCAGGAATCGATTCTGAAAGGCTTCGGCCTTGCCAGACTGCCTACTTCCGGGGGCTTGGCCATATCCTGCATGGCAGCGCGGAACCCGCCCTGAGCATATAGACGCTGCAAAGATTGACCGCGGCCAGGAGAACCCGAGAGACGATCATCCTCGACGCTTTCCTTCAACCAAAGATCATACTGGCCGGTTTGACGATAGTATTTCGCAAGGTAGAAGCGCACTGGTACGAAGTTGGGGTTCACGGCCAGAACGCTCCGATAGGCTTGGAGCGCCGGCTCGTAACGGCCGGCCAAATAATACCCGAACCCGGCGTCCGCGTTGATGATTAAAGAGAGTGGGTCCAACTCCCGGGCGCGCTCCAGTTCCGCGATCGCTTCTTCATGGCGGCCTTCCGGGCCCAGCAACAGATTTCCATACCAATGGTGAGCGCGGGCGAAGTTGGGGTTCAGCGCAATCGCCCGGCGGAACTCCTGCTCCGCACCGCGCCAATCCCAGTCATGCAGTACCTTAACCGCAGCCAGGGAAGTGTGCGCTTCCGCCAGCGAGCTATCGATTTGCAGCGCCTTCTCGGCGGCGGCTTCGGCCTCGACCATGTTGCCGACGCCATCTCCGTAGAGCGTAAGGAGCGTATGACAATCCGCCAGGCCGGAATAAGCCAGTGCGAACTCGGAATCTTTTTCAAGCGCCTGGTTGAAATACTCGATCGCCTGACGAAAGGCTTGCACATTTCTTTGATTCCAGGCGTAGCGGCCATGCAGATAAAGATCGTAGGCCTCCGGGTTCACGGCGCGCGGCCGCCGCAGTCGTCCACTCTCTTCGCTGCTCAAATTGAGCTTCACCTGGTTAGTGATCTCCTCCGCAACCCGCGCCTGCAGAGAAAGCACGTCTTTCAGGTCGCCATCGTAAGCCTCAGCCCAGATGTGGCGATCGGTCGCCGTCCGGATCAATTGCGCCGTGATTCTTACCCTATCTCCCGAACGCAGCACCGAGCCTTCCACCACGGCGTCCACTCCAAGTTCGCGCCCAATCTGCGGAAGCGGCTTCCGCGTTCCTTTGTATGGCATGACGGAAGTCTTCGAAACTACCTTGAGATCGTGAAGCTGTGCCAGATCGGTGATAAGTTCGTCGGTCATCCCGTCGACGAAATATTCCTGGCCGGGGTCATTGGAGAGGTTCTGCATCGGCAGCACGGCGACCGAGCGAATCGAAACGAGGCGCTGTCCCTCGAACAGCCTCTGCTTCCAGCCCGTTCCTTCCACCAGGACTACTAGGGCTACGATGGACAGCCCACCTAAGAGCCCAGTCATCCAGCCGTGCCGGGCGGCCGAGTGGGAAGCTGGGGCTCCGAGTTCCTTTGCGTCCTCTGAAGATACCGGATGGGATTCGGCCTCGGAACCTGCTCTCGTTACAGTCGCTACCGGCGGCCGGGAAAATTCCGAGTAATCGCTTGAAGAAGTCCCCGGTTGATTCCCTGAAGAAGATGAGGATCGCAAGTCACGCCGTTACTACCTGTGTGGCCGTTGCCATTTCCCGGGGTCACGGAATTTCCGAACCTCGGCAACGAAGCGATAGCCTCGCTTCGGGAACGGTCTCAATGTAGCGCGCACCGTCCTCGCCATCGCGCAGCGCTTTGCGAAACAAATAGACGACCTGGCTCAGATTATTTTCCTCGACCACTGTATCGCGCCATACGGTTCGCATGAGCGCATCTTTTTCCAGGAGGCGGCCATTGTTCTCGACTAATACCAATAGAGTGTCGAAGGCTCGGGGTGGTAATTCCATGCGCGCCGCGCCGTGGAGGAGCAGACGCTCGCCTGGGTCCGACACGAAAGGGCCGAATCCGTATAAATGCTGACTGTCTTATTCAGAACTTTATTACCCGTATAACCGTCCTATCCTAGAAAATCTTCATAAAAAAATGAGAGTCCGCTAAGGACATCCAGTCACCCGCTGGAGCACATTACCCGTGCATACTCAGTGGAGGGCCTTAGAGTCCGTTCGGCCAGAAGTCTAGACGAGTCTTGCGAAGTCTGGATAGAGCACGAACGTGGTGGTGGGGGCCACCTTTCTCCCAGGTGTCCGTCAATTATTCAAGTGCTTCGCAAGCACCGCGCTAAGTTTGCCGCTCATTTTTCGGCTGATTAAGTCATGGCCGGAGCGGCCAAACAGGGTCACAGGGGGACGGATTCACGGCTTTCCGGCTTTGATCTCAAAGGGTTACGGGGGAGAGGGCAAAACTGCTTCGTCAGTCCTGAGAACCTAAGCTGGGGAGTTCCGAATCCTTCCCCGGTGCCGCTGTATGCACCGACCTAAGACCTCTTCGGTCTAACCACTCCGCCAGCCGGCATCCATCTTCCTCCAGCAGAAACGTTCCTGCGCCAAAGCATTCCCCGAAGATGCGATGCGATTCCCGATCGCGCGCCGCGCGCGAAATCCATTGCTTCCCCACCTGGTACTGCGAAGCCGTGAACCATCTCTGCGGCAGCACTTCCACTAGCCCTGCCTGCAGATAGAAAACAAAAAGAGCGAACGCCGGATCGTCATTCGACATCGCCTTATAGCTGGTGGGGACGATCAACTCATCCACTGCCGCCAGTTCCGGCGGCACTTCAATCTTGTGCATGCCCGGGCCGAGAGTGAGGGGCACCTCGAACTCCGCGACCGGCGGGGTCTTGGCATAAATGCGATCGGAAGATTGCTTGAACCATCCGGCAATCTCAGCCAGGTCAAATGCTTTAAGCTGATCCGGATCGAAACCGGTCAGCCGAATGTTGCGTCCCTCCGGACACCAAATCCCGAGACAACTGGGCGAGGCCAGAAACGGCCGGCAGTAGGTGTTTAATGCCAGCCGAAGCTGATTGGGTTCCTGCTCCGGCGCCAGCGAAACCACATATCCCACCGGCCCTTGCTCGCCCTGATGCGTCCAGGCAAACGGCTGCCCCGCCGCAGAATGAAACGCTGGAAAGGTCTTCCAATACCAGGGCGCAGGACCAACCGTGCGCTCAAGTTCTTGCCGGATGCTCGCTAAATTCGGATTGGGCACGATCAGCCTGCGGCGGGAACGCCCGCGCCCTTCACGTTCGCGCGGATGAATTTCACGATGTCGTCCATGGCAGTGCCCGGCTGGAAGACCGCCGCCACGCCGCGTTTCTTGAGAGCATCGATATCCTGGTCGGGAATAATCCCGCCCACTAACACCAGAACATCGTCCATCTTGTTCTGTTTGATCAGGTCCATCACCCGCGGCACGATGGCGTTATGCGCGCCGGAAAGAATCGACAGACCGATGACTTGAACATCTTCCTGCAGCGCCGCGCTCACAATCATCTCCGGAGTTTGCCGCAGCCCGGTGTAAATCACTTCCATGCCGGCATCGCGCAGGGCGCGCGCAATCACTTTGGCGCCCCGGTCGTGCCCGTCGAGTCCGGGCTTGGCCACCAGCACGCGAATCTTGAGGTCAGCCATTCGATTCATTTAAACACATGGGCGATCAGCGAGCACAGAGCCAACCCACTTGCCGTGACTAAAGTGTTTTTGTATCCAGACTCTTCCACAAATACCAGCACGCGACGCTGCGATAAGGCTCCCAGCGTCTTGCGATCTTCTCCATCTGCTCTGGACTGGGCAGCTTGATCTTCCGCTTGCGGCTTTTCTTTTTTGCCGCCGCAGACTTCTTCGCTGCCTTCGCGCGCGGTCGATCGAGATAGTGTTTGTGAATGGCCATGCGAATCGCGAAGTCGCCGGTCGGCAGAACATTCTCGCGCTTCAGTGTGAACATCAGAAACATCTGCGCCGTCCACACCCCAATACCTTTCACCTGGGTGAGATGCTCGACCACTTCTGCATCCGGCAGCTCCGGCAGGCGCGCGAAATCTACAAGCCCGCTCGAGGTCTTCGCAGCCAGATCTTTCAAATAGGCAGACTTCTGTTTCGACAATCCCGCGCCCCGCATCTTTTCATCGCTCAGCTTGAGAATGCCTTCGGGAGTGAGCGGCTCGCCCGCCAGCGCGGCAAACGCTTGAAAATGGTTTCCGCGGCTTTGCCGTTCAGTTGCTGGTAGACGATGGCCTCAGCCAGGCTGTGAAACTCCGCGGGACCAAACTGCATGCGGCACGGCCCAAGACGTTCGATGATCGCCCGCAGGACGGGGTCGGATTTCTTAAGGTGGTTGAGTGCTCTCCGCATGGATCTATCTTAATCAGAAAGCCGGCTGATGGCGAATAAAAAACGAACCACCAGCGTGGACAGAACGATTACGGCTAGGTGATGCTCACTTCCGTATAAGTTCCATAGACCTCGCGCAGAGCTTCGCAAATCTCGCCGACCGTCGCGTAGGCTCGCACCGCATCCACGATGTAAGGCATTGTGTTCGCCGAGGAAATATTTCCACTCGTGCCAGCATTCGGCTCCTGGGCAGCAGCTTTCTTCAGCGCGTCGAGCCTCCGCCGCACTTCGTCATTCGAGCGCCGCGCCCGCAGTGCTTTCAGCTTGGCCGACTGCTGGCGGGCGACACTCTCGTCGATATAAAGAATGTGCGGCGACTCTTCCTCGATGACGAACTCGTTCACGCCGACGATAATCTTCTCCTTCGCCTCGGCGGCGCGCTGATATTGGTAAGAAGCCTCGGCGATTTCCTTCTGTGGATAGCCGCGCTCGATGGCTTTTACCATGCCTCCCATCGCGTCCAGCTTGCCGAAGTAGTCGAATGCGCCTTTTTCCATTTCGAGCGTCAAGTTTTCCAGAAAATATGACCCGCCCAGCGGATCGACTGTTTGCGTCACTCCCGATTCATAAGCGATGATCTGCTGCGTGCGCAGAGCAATGCGGGCTGCTTCTTCGGTGGGCAGCGCCAATGCTTCATCGTAGGAGTCGCAGTGCAGCGACTGCGTGCCGCCGAGCACGGCCGCCATAGCCTGCAGGGCCACGCGCGCGATGTTGTTCATCGGCTGTTGCGCCGGCAGCGACACTCCCGCAGTCTGCGTGTGAAATCGCATCAGCCAGGTGCGCTGGTTCTTCGCACCGAACCGCTCTCTCATGACCCGCGCCCAAATCTTGCGGGCAGCGCGGTATTTGGCGATCTCCTCGAAGAAATCGTTGTGCGCGTTGAAGAAGAAGCTGAGCCGGGGACCGAAGTCGTCCACGTCGAGTCCACGTCGCCGAGCCCACTCGACGTACTCGATGCCGTCATACAAAGTGAACGCCAGTTCCTGCAGCGCGGTCGAGCCGGCCTCGCGAATGTGGTAACCGCTGATGGAAATCGTGTTGAAGCGGGGCGTGAATTTCGATCCGAACTCGAAAGTGTCGATCACCAGCCGCATCGACGGCGCCGGCGGATAGATATATTCCTTCTGCGCGATGTATTCCTTGAGAATGTCATTCTGAATCGTGCCGGAAATCTTTTTCCAGTCCGCGCCCTGCTTCTCCGCCACCACCAGATACATCGCCCACAGCACCGACGCGGGCGAGTTGATCGTCATCGAGACTGTGGTTTTTTCCAGGTCGATGCCGCCGAAAAGAATTTCCATGTCTTCCAGCGAATCGATGGCCACGCCGCACTTGCCCACTTCCCCTTCGCTGGCCGCGTGATCGGAGTCATATCCCATCAGCGTAGGCAGGTCGAATGCGACCGAAAGCCCGCCGCCGCCGTGCTCCAGCAAATACTTGTAGCGCTGGTTGGTTTCCTCGGGCGACGCGAAGCCGGAGAACTGCCGCATGGTGTAGAGCTTGCCGCGATATCCGGTAGCGTGAATGCCGCGAGTGAACGGCGGCGCGCCGGGGAATCCGAGATATTTTTCCTCGCTCCAGTCCTCGGGAAGATCGGCCTGCGTGTAGAGGCGGCGAACCGGGACGCCGGAAATCGTGGTGAAGCGGGCGTGCCCCTGCTCGTCGAGATTCACGCCGGTGGGCGCGCCAATCGGCTGCTCGGGAGATTTCTCAAGCGTAGGCGCCAGCGTCTTCTCCGCCCACGTTCTTTCGGCAGCGGAGGGATGGCGATTGTCAAAGACGTCGGCGATCGGACTTTCGGCAACCTGCGGCTTAGGCGGCTTCTTCTCTGGCATGAGGACCCCAGTGTTCTCTTGTGATGATAGGGAAGCGCGCGCCCGTGGGCAAGGCGATCGCGGCCGACCAACACGACCGGTCGGTCAGTGGCCGACGGTGTCACTTGGCGGCTTGCGCGAGAGTTCCCAGGCCTTGGCTGTATTTCCACGAAACGTAGCCAGCGTGGTAAAGGTGCAACAGCAGGCCTTCGCGGCCGTCGAGAAACCCGAGTCGGAAGAAGTAGTTGTAAACGAACGTCGCCAGCGGCCGCAGGACGATGTTGATGATACTGAAGCTGCGGTGGCCTTTGGCAATCGCCAACTGCGCGCCCAGCGAGGAATAACGGTTCATGTGGGCGAGGTAAAGAGTGAGCGTGGGGTAGGTGTAGTGAATCAGCGCATTCTTGAACTGGCGTGTCGTGCTGCCCCGCTTCCGGCCTCAGTTCACAGCGGTCGTGCGGATCGTGGCCGGTGACAAATCCCTGACCACGCCTGAACAGACGCAGCTTGGGATCGGGATAAAAACCGCCATGACGAATCCATCGGCCCAGAAACAGATTCTTGCGAGGAAGTTTGTAGCCGCTGGCGGCGTTCGGGTTCGCGATGGCGGCGCGAATTTCCTCGGCCAGGCCCGGACTCACCTCCTCGTCCGCGTCCAGCAGCAGCACCCAATCCTTGGTGCACAGCCCGATCGCGTACTGTTTCTGCGCCACGTAGCCGCGCCACGGTTCGACCACGACCTGGGCTCCGTGCTCCCGCGCGATCTCGCAGGTGCGATCTCGTCGAGCCGGAATCGACGAGCACGATTTCATCGGCCCAGCGCACGCTGGCCAGCGTGCGGCCGATGTTCGCCTCTTCATCCATCGCCACGATGGCCACGGAAATTGTCATAGGGAAGATTGCTGATTGCTGATCGACTGATTGCAAGCCAAAGTCACTCTGCTTCTCAATCATCAATCAACAATCAGCAATCAGCAATTGACTTCTCGGCCACCAGCGGTGCGGCACTCTCGAACTTCCGAAAGCAAGAATACGATCAGGATGAACAACTCCGGCTCGATCGGATGGCGGTAGCGGGCATGCGGAAATACGAAATAATAGACCGTGGGATAAGTAGCGATGAGTCCGGCGAAAAGCCAGGCCCCGGGCCGCTTTTGGCGCAGCGCACGCCCGAGTCCCCAAATCGCCAGCACTGACGACGCCAGGAAAAGCGAGCTGCGGAAATCCCAGGGAGCCGTGCTGTCCGTCGGCCGGGGCACACCGTTCCAGAAATAAAAAAAACGCTTCATGCTGATTACTGCAAACCGCTGCGGATGCTCGCGAATCCAGTCGAACGCCAGCCGCCTGCAGTCGGCTTCGTAGGCAATTTCGCCCATGCGCTGAAATTTTTCGAGCTCCAGTTTGTTGAGATTGGGCTGCAGAGTGGCGATCAGCATGCCGTCGGCCATCTTGTTGTTGCCGAGGCGAAACTGCAATCCGAAATCGTCACGAATAAAAACGAAGCGCCCAAAGACCTCGTAGTTCCGCATCAGCCACGGAGAGAGAACCAGAAAGAATACAAAAGAGGAAAGCACGACGCCGCCGAGCGACGGCAGGCCGCGCCGGTATCTCTGCCGCCATATCCAAAGGCCGCAGAACGGCAGAAAGGCGAGCATCGCGGGATTTGCCAGAGCTCCGACGCCCCACAATATTCCGAACAGTGTCCATCCTCGCCAACCCGGCCACTGCTGCAGTTCCAGCGAGACCAAGAAAATCAATGCCAGCATCAGCGGAGTGAAAGTTGTATCCCAGATCCAATGAACGGACCAGTACCAGACATAGGGATTAAGCGCCCACGCTCCGGCCGACCAGAGTGCGACGCGCGGGCCGAAGGTTCGGTGCGCAATCAGAAAAACTGGAATGGTGGTGAGCGAGGCGAACAGGCTGTTGATCGACAGCAATACCCACGCCGATGCGTAAGTGTAGATGCCAAAAACCTTGAAGACTCCGCCAATCAGGTAGGGATAAAGCGGCGGCTCCCAGGCGGTGGGACCAGTATTCGCCTCCATAAGGATTGCTGAAACCCTGCCCCAGCGCGATGGATCGGCCGACGCGGCCCATCTCAAATCCAAAGCCGAAGTTATCTTCTCCAGGGCGAGTGCGATATTGGCGGAGAACTCCGATCGCCGACCAATTGCAGAAGAAACGAAAGCAGCACCATCCACAAGACGGATCGCGGGATGGCAGGCAGGCTCGCTCGTTCCATCACCGGGGAGTTTATCAGGTCTAGCAGAAGCCTCGCCGCAACCTCGTCCTGCAAGTTCTCTCGAGGGTGGGCTCTCGGCTTGCGAGTTCTAGGGTTGGCCTCCCGAGCCCTGCGGCGACTGTGCAGGCTGCCCGCTGGATTCGCGTCTTGCCGCGGCACGACATAAGGAACCTTAGGCAGGTGCGTGACCTGGCCGCGCGTGGCTTCGGCGACGTTGATGCCGGTGTGGTCGAGCAGCAATCCCGTGGCGCGATCCAGTTCGATGCGCGACTTCTCATAGGCTGCCTTGGCGGAGACCAGATTCGACTCGGAAGTGGTAAGGATCGAAGCATCCTGCAGGATCGCGGTTGTGGTGGTGAGTCCGACTTTCAGCTTTTGCTGATCGGCATCGAGCGTCTGGCGGGCAAAGTCGACCGCATACTGGGCGGCCTGCACGGCGGCGCGGTTCTGCTTCACGTCAAACTGCGCGTTGCGGACTTCGATGCGCACCTGATTTTCCAGCTGATGCAGCCGCACCTGGGCCTGGCGGTATTCCAGTTCCGCGCGCACCTGGTTGGCCTGCGCTTCGCGATTGCGCAGCGGGAATCGTAAGCGCTAGGCCGATGCCCTTGTCCGGCGCGGTGCCAGTTGAAGAGCTGGTTCAGCGTTGCTACCGTAGCCGACCGGGCCGCCATTGGCAAAAGGAGGCGGGCGCCGGTGGAGTCGCTAAAGCAAGCTGAAGATGCGGGCAAGTTGGCGGCAACAGAGCGGGATTGACGTTTCCTCCAACCCCGGAGCCGCCGTAATAAGCGAAGGCATCGAGCGTGGGCAGCATGGCATTGCGCACCGCTTTGCTGCTGAGGTCGCGGGAATTGAGATCGATGCGCGATTCTACCAGTTCCGCACGATGATCGAGAGCCTGATTGATCAGGTCTTGCATGGGAACCACCGCTTCTTCCTGCGGAACCTGCATGGCGGAGGTGGGAATCACGTCGGCTTCGGCCAGCACCGGATCTTCGATGCTGCGGCTGAGCGCATTCTTCATCAGCAACTTTTGCAGTTCCAGATTGTTCTGCGCCAGGATCAGGTTCTGCTGATCCGTTGAAACCGTGCTTTGCGCGCTCACTACCTGAATCGGCGGCACGGTGCCGACTTGCGCCTGCTGCTTGGTATCGGTCAGCGCTTTCTGCGCATAGGTGAGAGCTTCCTGCTGCACGCGCACATTTTCGTAGGCATAGACCAGGTCCCAATACATATCCTCAATCTGATCGACGGTGGTGATGATTTGCAGGCGGAAGGCGACGTCGGAGATCTCGCGGTTATTCTTGGCGATGCGGATGAAGCGCAGTGTTGGGCAGCGAACCGAAGCCCTGCAGCAGATTTTGCGTGATCGCTGAACTGAAAATTCGAGCTCATGCTCGGGAGTCAGCAAGCTGGTTGGGATTGTTGGTGGTGACGTGGGTGTTGTTGAATCCTGCGGTCGATGCCGTGCCCCACTCAAATCCTTGCGTGTAGGCGAAATTGGCGGTGTAGGTGTTCTGCCCGAACGACCGGGACCGGACTGAAAACGCTGGTGGATTCGGTATCGTCCTTGTCGAGCTGCAGCGTGCTGGTGACGATGGGATCGAAGCTGGTGATGTTCGAGCCGATGCCGAGCGTGGAACTGACCAAGCCGTTGGTGCCGGTGCCCACGCCGCTGGGGGCGACGGTGGTGCCTCCGGTGCCGGAGCCAACCGTGCCACCGAGGCCGCCTACGCCGCCGCCGGGAGTGTTCTGCACGATGCCGGCGTTCACGCCGAGAATGTTGGCGCCCGACTTGGCGCGCAAGTAATCGGTGTCGGCGATGTTCAGGTTGTAGCGGGCGATATCGATGTCGAGATTGTTTTCCAGAGCGAGTGCAACGGCGTCGTCGATCGAAAGATAAATCTTGCCGTCGCGCATCAGCGAGTCGATGCGCGGCGAGTTGCCCAGATTCGGCTGCGCCACGTGCTGCGCCTCGTAAGGCTGCAGGAAATGCGGAAAGGCCGAGCGCGGCTTGGAGTAATCCTGCAAATGAACCGTCTGCGGCTGGGCCGCGGCTGGCGCGCTCTGCGGCGCTGGAGCGGCGGGAACATCCTGCGCGCGCAGGAACGGCTGCGGCTGCATGCAAGCCAGGATGGCAAAGGCCGTCAACAACAGAAGCGCCGCCGAGGTGGCCGCGGTCATTCGGGGCAGAAGCAAAGACATGGTTCGTCTCCTTGTGTAGCAACACGATCGTATTGAAAGCGACAACTAAAGATTTCGAGAATTGGATGCGGAAAACATAAACGCGTCACTCCATCTTAGCGGGAGGGAGCGGAGAATAGACGCGGGTCGCAGATATTGTAAAGAATTGTGAGGAAGAAAAATAGGCGCGGCTTGACGACACGACCGCGCCTGTTTTGCTCGCGACGCCTTACTGCGGCTGCTGCGCGGCGCTGCCTGCGGCGCGGGCTGCGCCACCGAGGGCAAATCCTTGCGCGGCGCAATGTAAGGCACGCTGGGCATGATGCGTGACCTGGCCGCTGGCCGCATCGTCGACGCTGATGCCATCATGATCGAGCAGCGTGCCGGTCGCGCGGTCCAGTTCGATGCGCGACTTTTCATAGGCGACCATGGCATTCACCAGAGTCGATTCGGCCGTCGCCAGCTGGCTTTGATACTGCAGAACCAGCGTCGTGGTGGAAGTGCCGAACTGATATTTCTTCTGCTCGGCATCGAGCGACTGGCGCGCCAGTTCCACCGCCGCTTTGGCGGAGTCCACGCTGGCGCGGTTCTGCTGCACGGCATATTGCGCGTTGCGGATTTCGATGCCCACCTGATTTTCGATCTGCTGCTGGCGCATCTGCGCCTGGCGGTATTCCAGTTCCGAGCGGATCTGCACGGCCTGCGCGGCGCGGTTGCGCAGCGGAATGTTGAGTGAAAGGCCGACTCCTTTGTCGGGCGCGGTAGAATTGACCAGCTGGTTCAGGGTTGCCTCCGATCCTGGTCGTCGGAAATACCGGCGGCTCGTTTGGAACCGGTGTTGCTGGCGCAGCCGAATTCCATGCTGTAGCATTGTCGGAGGCGTCGCACATGCATTCGCTGGATTCTGATCGCCGCCGACGCCTGCTCCGCCGTAGTAGGCGAACAGATCGAGCGTGGGCAGCAGAGCGCTGCGCACGGCTTTGTTGCTGAGTTCGCGGCTGTTCAGGTCGATGCGGGACTCGACCAGTTCGGCGCGATGGCGCAAGCGCGTCATTGATCAAATCCTCGGTCGGCACCACCTGCTCCTGAGCGGGAACATCCATGGTCGAAGTCGGAATCACTTCGGCTGTGGCCAGCATGGGATCCTTCAGAGTGCGGGTGAGCGCATTCTTCATGAGCAATTGTTCCAACTGGAGGTTGGTTTGCGCAGCCGTCACCAGTTGCTGATCCTGCGCGACGGTGCTTTGCGCGCGCACGGTTTCGATGGGAGCCAGGCTGCCGATCTCGACCTGCTTCTTCGTATCGGAAAGAGTCTTCTGGGCAAAAGCCAGCGATTCATTCTGCACGCGAGCGTTCTCGTAAGCGTAGACCAAGTCCCAATAGATGTTTTCGATCTGGTCGACACTATCGATGATCTGCAGGCGGAAGGCGACGTCGGTAAGTTCGCGATTGTTTTTGGCGATGCGAATGAAGCGGGTGTTGGGCGCGAATCCGAAGCCCTGCAGCAGGGCTGGGTGACGGTGGCCTTGAAGCTGGAATTCAGATGCCGGGCTCACGCTTGAGAAAAAGCTGTTCGTCGTCTGTCGGGTGTTGTTGAAGCCCACCTGCAGATTCGTGCCCCACTGGAATGCCTGGTTGTAGGCAAAGTTTACCGTACCCGTGTTCTGAACCAGGCTGGTCTGAGGAAGGACGCCTTGGAAAATGCTGGCGGCTGGCTGGCTGAAATGATCTTCCTGCAACGTTCCGGTGACGACCGGATCAAAGCTGTTGATGACCGGTCCGAGGCCAAGAGTGGAACTGACCAAACCATTGGTGCCGGCGCCGATGCCGCCTGCTCCCAGGCTGGTGCCGCCGGTGGAGGCACCGGCAGTTGCGCCGATTCCGCCGATGCCGCCGCCGGGCGTGTTCTGCACCACTCCGGCATTGACGCCGAGGATGCTGGCTCCAGCTTTTGCGCGCAGCACGTCGGTATCGGCGATATTCAGGTTGTAGCGCGCGATGGCGATGTCGAGGTTATTCTCCAGCGCAAGCGCAATAGCGTCGTTCAGCGAAAGATACAGCTTGCCATCGTGCATGAACTGGTCGATGCGCGCGCGTGTTGGCCAGATTCGGTCGGCCACATGCCGCGGTTTGTAAGGCGCAATCGGGTTGGGAAAATGCGATACCGGCTGGGAATAATTCAGCACCGGAAGCGGCCGTGTTTCCGGAGTATTCTGCGGGACGGGCGCGGCGGGCGGTTCCTGGCCCAAGCTGCGGCGGTCCAACCGGTGATCGTCAGCATTCCTAACAAAATTGCAGCGGTGGTCAGCCGGATGTTTGAGGCTAAGCGTGCGAATGGCATCTACTCATCTCCGTTCGTTATGGACAAATTCGTTAAGACCAGTTCGTTAAGACTTGCAACATGAAACTTGCTTGTACGCGAGACAACCGGGTTACGCAAAATGGAAGTTTTACTCAGTCGCGGTTCGACTCAATCCTTGATACGCAAGCAGCGGCGCCTGGGTTCCTGAAAATGCGTTCCTGAAAGCATTCCTCGAAAGCCCTTGAAAAACTCGAAGCAGACGAGAGCTTGGTGAAACGCACCAGTATATCTGACCCGCCGCGTCTCTTTCGAGCCGCTCCTGTGGTTGAAACTGATAAAGTGCTGGCCATGGTCGAGCAACTCTCCGCGAGCGAAATGACATTCGCGCGGTGGACCCATGCCATGAAAAGATTTGGATGAACCGGCGCGGCTGTGGGACTCGCGGTTGTAAGAATTGAAAAGATCGCATGCGCAATCTCAAACTGATCCTCTCCTATGACGGCTCAGATTTCGCCGGCTGGCAGGTGCAGCCCGATGCCGTCGACCGTGCAAGGCACCCTGGCCTCAGCCATTGGACGAATTACCGGCGAAAAGGTATTGCCGCAGGGCTCGGGGCGAACCGACGCGGGAGTGCACGCGCTGGCTCAGGTGGTGACATTTGCCACGGAATCTTCCGTCCCCGCCGCGAATTTTGTGAAGGCGCTGAACGATGTTTTGCCGGCGTCGGTGCGGGTTCTGGAAGTGGAAGAAGTCGCGGCTGACTTTCACGCGCGCAAGTCGGCGCGGGCGAAGACTTATCGGTACCGGATTTATCGCGCAGCCATCTGTCCGCCGTTCCTGGCCAGATATGTCTGGCACTATCCGTTTCCGTTGGATGAGCAGGCGATGGCGCGAGCCGCCGGCTTGGTGGAGGGCGAGCACGATTTCACTTCGTTTGCCGCAGTGGATCCGGAACGTAGCGCCGGCGTCCCACCGGCCTTCGCACACGATGAGAATGCTCAAGCACGCGAACCTGCCCAGTCTCGAACGTGCGGCGAATTTTCTCTTCGAGCTGGCAGCGGCAGGGAGATGAATTCGTCTACACGGTGAAGGGTTCTGGATTCCTGCATCACATGGTGAGAAATCTGGTGGGGACGTTTATTCTGGTGGGTAAAGGGACGCTGCAGGTGGAGGATGTCACGCGGATCATGGAAGCGCGCAACCGTTCGGCAGCGGGAGCAACCGCGCCGGCTAGCGGATTTATCTGGTGAATGTGGAATACTGAGACTGGCGTGCTGCGATGAGTTCTGACTGATTTGCAAATCTCGAGTGCGCGAAGAGTTTCGTCGGTGAATCCGGCGACGGGCGAAATTCTGCGCGAGTTGGAGTGCGCGAGCGAGGATCGAAGTTCAGGCCGCGGTGGCGCGAGCGCAAGCCGCACAGGCGGCTTGGGCTGAACTGGGAGTGCGAAAGCGGATCGCGGTGCTGCGCGAATTTCAGCGCAGGCTGCATGAGAAGAAATCAGAAATCGCCGAGGCCATCACGCGAGAAGCTGGCAAGCCCTGTGGCCGAAGCGCTGACCACTGAAGTGCTGGTGGTGCTCGATGCGGCGCGATTTCTGATCGACAATGCATTATCGCCTGCTGCGCGATGAACCGCTGCCGCACGGAAATCTTGCCACCAAGCTTAAGCGCGGACGGCTGGTGCGCGAGCCTTACGGAGTGGTGGGAATCATTTCGCCATGGAATTATCCGTTTTCGATTCCCGCAACCGAGACGCTTGCGGCTCTGGTGGCAGGAAATGCGGTGGTGCTCAAGCCCTCGGAATTTACTTCTCTGGTCGCCCTGGAACTGCGATCGTTGTTGCATGCGGCGGGCGTGCCCCAGGATGTGTTTCAGGTTGTGATCGGCGATGGTACAACCGGCGCCGCGCTGGTTCATTCGCAAATCGACAAGTTGGTCTTCACCGGCAGCGTGGCGACGGGCAAGCGCATTGCGGCTGCGGCGGCCGAGCGCTTGCTCCCCGTAGTGCTGGAGTTGGGCGGCAAAGATCCCATGCTGGTGCTGGACGACGCCGATGTCGACGTGGCTTCGAGCGCGGCGGTTTGGGGAGCGTTCGTCAACGCCGGCCAGACCTGCCTGTCGGTGGAGCGCTGCTATGTGCATCGCAGTCTGTATGAAGAATTTCTACGCGCTTGCGCTGAGAAGACGAAAAAGCTGCGCGTCGGGCGCGGGACTGGATCGCGAAACCGACGTAGGGCCGATGATTCACGAGCGGCAGTTGCGCATTGTCGAAGCGCACGTGGAAGATGCCGTAGCGCGCGGAGCAAGAGTTCTGACTGGAGGCTCGCGCTTCGCAAGAGCTGGGAGAGAATTTCTATAAGCCCACTGTGCTGGCCGACGTGACCCATGAGATGCGCATCATGCGCGAGGAAACGTTCGGCCCGGTGCTGCCGGTCATGGCGTTCGATAGTGACGACGAAGCCGTGCGGCTGGCCAACGATTCGGAATATGGGCTGGCGGCAAGCGTCTGGACCCGCGACCGCGCCCGCGGCGAGCGCCTGGCGCGGCGCATTCAGGCGGGCACGGTCATGGTGAATGATGTGGTTTCATGCTTCGGCATCAGCGAAGCTCCGCACGGCGGAGTGAAGTCGAGCGGCATGGGCCGCGCTCACGGCCGCTTCGGCCTGGAAGAAATGGTGCGGCTGAAGTATCTAGACGTGGACCTGATGCCCGGGATGAAGAAAGTCTGGTGGTATGGCTACGGCGTGAACTTCTTGCGACAGATGGAAGGTTTCCTCGACATGCAGTTCGCGCGCGGCCTAGCGACGCGTATGCGTGGAGCGCTAAAGGCGATCGGTGTGGTCGGACGCAAGCAATTGTGAGTCAGGAGTTCCAGTGCGAGAACTGAGAACTGAGAGCCAGGAGGCACTTCATGAACAATCCTTCAAATGCGGATCCGAAACGCGAATTGCTGCGACACACTCTCGCCACGCTAGCGTATCGGGGAGGGAAGGCCGTCCGCAATGCGCCCGAGGGCTTCGCCGTGTTTCACGTGGATGAGGGAGTGCGAGCGCCAGGGCAGATTCTGGCCCACGTGGGCGACCTGATGGATTGGGGGCTCTCGATGGCGAATGGAAAACGCGAATGGCATGACTCCAAGCCCCTGGCGTGGGAGAAGGAAGTCGAGCGCTTCTTCACGGCGCTGAAAAAGTTCGATGATTACCTGGCTTCGCAAGAACCCATGCAGGCGCCGGTGGAAAATCTCTTTCAAGGCCCAATTGCCGACGCGCTCACTCACGTAGGCCAGATCGCCATACTGCGGCGCCTGGCAGGTGAACCAGTGAAGGCAGAAAACTACTACAAGGCCGAGATCGTGACCGGTCGCGTCGGCGCGGAGCAGACTCCGCCGAAGCGCGAGTTCTAGAGGCGCGGCTTCGTCCGCTCGCGCGAAGGAGGTCGAAAATGATCTTCGATGATAGGGGCATGCCATGGACAATCCGACTTAGTCTGGGATGGACAATCGTTCTCGCGCTATGTTGCGCGGGTACTCTATTCCTGCCGTTAGGGATTTATCTGGCCTATTGGGTGCGGACGAGGCAGGGACGCAGCGTGGCGTTTTGGTGTTACCTAATCCTGACAGCAATTTTGATTCTGGTCGCGCTGCTCCCTCTGAACGTATTCGATCGATCCCCGGCTGCGGCGGCCGTGCTTACTGCCTTTGCGGTGGGTGTCTTTGCGCTGTTGTTCGCGGCACCACTCGTCCTACGATCCGAGCTTAGGTCGCTTTACCAACGCTCCTGGGGAATCAGCCTGCCAATAAATGTCTTCCTGACAATTCTCTTTTCATCTCTGTATCTAAACTACAGCGTGCCGGATCTTCCTGTCGCACCGTCGAGTGACGCGGTTCCGAAACACGCGTGATCATCCATCTCCTTAGCGTGGATTGGCCGGCTTTGGCCTCGTGTTTCGCCTTCGAGTACAATGACGTTCGTAAGGCCGAATCCAGCGGCGCAAGCGCCGCGCGAACGAGGGTAAGTCCTTTGGCGACTGGCGAAATGACCACTTCGGGCACGCATACTCCTCCGCAGCTTCCCCATCACAAGGTCAAGATCAAGAAGAATGGGCAGCGCGCCTGCAACGAGAAAAACGAAAAAGGCAAATTCTGTGGCGGCCATTTGAAGCGCTGGTTCTACTCGCAGGATGTGATCGAGCAGGCCTGCGGCGACGCGGAAAAAGCCTGGGGCGTGGATGCCGAGGTCTACCGCTGCGAGCACTGTCAGACGCTCTATTTGCCGAATCCCGCGGAAGCCAAAGTGAATGTCGCGGGGCAGGGGATGATTTCGGTTTTCGGATTGACCTTGCCGCCGAAAGAGAAGTAACTGCGAGTCCCGAGTCCCGAGTCTGCAGATACGTTAGTGCGGCTTGCACGGGACTCGAGGCACCGCGACTCTTCAGCTCTCGATGAACACCTCCGAACTCATCTACGACTGGAACAAGAATCATCCGCCGGGGTTGAAGCCGCCGGGGCCGGTTCTGCTCAACGATGAGAGCCTGCGCGATGGGCTGCAGTCGCCTTCCGTGCGCGACCCTTCGATTGCCGAAAAAATTGAGATCCTTCATCTGATGGAGGCGCTCGGGATCAACTCGCTCGATCTCGGGTTGCCGGGCGCAGGAGCGCGCGCGGTCGAGCACGTGACGGCGCTGGCGCGAGAAATCGTCGCGCACAAGATGAAGATTCGCGCCAACTGCGCGGCGCGGACGCATGAGAACGATATTCGTCCCATTGCCGAGATCGTGCAGAAAACCGGCCTGCGCATCGAAGCCGCGACGTTTATCGGATCCAGTCCGATCCGGCGGTTCACGGAAAGTTGGTCCGACGATTTTCTTTTGCAGACCACCGAGAAGGCCGTGAAATATGCGGTTTCGCTGGGCCTCGATGTGATGTACGTCACCGAGGATACTAGCGCTGCGATCCGGAGACGGTGAAGCGGCTTTATTCGACGGCGATCAATTGCGGGGCGCGCGCCATCGTGATCTGCGATACGGCCGGGCACGCGACGCCCGATGGGCGCGTTCGCGCTGGTGCGGTTTGTGATGGAGGAAGTGGTGAAACCCTCCGGCGAAAAAATTCGCGTGGACTGGCACGGGCACAACGATCGCGGCCTCGCCATTGCCAACTCGATGGCGGCGATGATGGCTGGGGCGAATTGCGTCCATGGATGCGCCATTGGGCTGGGCGAGCGCGTGGGCAATACGCAGATCGATCAGATGCTGGTGAATCTCAAGCTGATGGGCATTGCGCCGTGGGACGAGCAGGACCTCACCAAGCTGAAGCAATATTGCCAGGCGGTTTCGCGGGCCACGGGCGTGCCTATTCCGGCGAACTATCCGGTGATGGGCGATGACGCTTTCCGCACGGCCACGGGCGTGCATGCGGCGGCGATCATCAAAGCGTATCGCAAGAACGACGTTGTGCTGGCCAACACGGTTTACTCGGGCGTCCCGTCGCACGTATTTGGGTTGGAGCAGATCATCGACATTGGTCCGATGAGCGGGAAATCGAATGTGCTGTTCTGGCTGGAGCGGCGCGGCATTCCGGCGACCGACGATCTGGTCGAGCGCATTTATCAGCGCGCGAAGTCGAGCGACCACACGCTGAGCGACGCCGAAATCGCGGAGTGCCTGCCCGCTGCAACGAGGAGGAATTGATGACTGGACAAAGTCAAAATCCACGCCCTGTCTCTCCCGAAAAGCCGGGAGGACAAGGACGGGCACCCCACTTCAGGACAACCCCTGCGACATGCGATTCTGGGGGCTGGTGGCGTTGGCGGGCTGATCGGCGCTTGTCTCGGGCACGCGGGAGATTCCGTCACGCTCATCGTGCGGCGCGAGACGCTGGCGCAGTATCCCAAACAACTTCATCTGGAAAGTCCTTTCGGCAATTTCACGGTGAATGTTTTGGTCGCTGCAGAAGTTCCTCCCGTCGACGTGCTCTGGATTACGGTGAAGGCAACGCAGCTGGAGCCGGCGCTTGCAGCCCTCAAGAATCCCGCTGCGTGCGAGCGATCGTTCCCTTGCTCAATGGCATTGACCACATCTCGCTGCTGCGCACGAGATACGGCTCTGGGCGTGTGATCCCGGCGACGATCGCAGTTGAAACTGAACGCGTCAGCCCCGGACACATCGTTCATCGCTCGCCTTTTGCTCGTCTCAATGTTTTGTCAGCCGGACGCGCTCTGCTTGGGAGCACCGTCGATCAGTTGCAGCAAATCGGTTTCGAGTGCCGGTTTGTCGACGATGAGCCGACGCTGATGTGGGGCAAGCTGGTTTTCCTGGCGCCGTTTGCGCTGACCACAACTGCCTCGGATAAAACTACCGGCGAGATTCTCGCTGATCCCATTTGGGGGCAGCTGGGATTGGCCTGTCTGCGGGAGGCTTGTGCCGTTGCCGTTGCCGAAGGCGCAAAAATTGACGCGGATGCGGCGATCGCCGGAGTGATGAAGATGCCGGGAAACATGCGCAGCTCCATGCAGAAAGATGTAGAGCAACAGAAGACCCCTGAGCTGGAGGCAATCGCGGGGCCGATTCTGCGCGGCGCGCGGCGGCACGGGATAGAGGTTCCGGCGACTAAGAAACTTGTGGCCGCGGTTGAGCAGCGAGCTGGGTATGTGGAGAGCCGGCTGGCCTAGATCTGGATCAAAAAAAAATCACAGATCGACCGGGTAAATTATCTCGAATCAATTACTTAGAAAGTCCGATCTGGTGCGAGATCTGGCTAAAATATTGATTGCAAATAATTTAGCTGTAAAATCTCTGGAATCAATGGTTTAGCGGGGCTGAAATTTCGATTGTCAAAGAACTTACTTTCTAGCCGATACACCGCGGCACAGCGTCCGCCATACCATCATCTCGCGATTGACTGGCGGGGGCAAGGTTGGATGTCACATGGGGCTGTGGAAGAACGTATTGAGCCCGCGTGCCTGTGTCGTCCCGGTGGGACCCGATTCGTCTCACCCGCGCTTTCCCAGCACTTGCGCGCTGGGCTAATGAATGCCGTCGCTTTGCGACTCAGATGCTTACGGGAAATGGAGACATTTCTTAAATGTTTACATCGCGGGCGATCGGATTTGTGAGTAGTCCTTACCAGGACACGAGCGAGGTTCCCAAGGGGCTTGGCGCTAAGCACGAGGCGGATGGCGTGCTCAAGATCCTGCCTGAGTTTGAGGCGGGGCTTACGGACATTGAGGGCTTCTCTCATTTGATCGTTCTCTGGGAGTTTGACCGGGCGCAGGGGTTTGAGTTGCTGGGTACGCCGCCCTCCGACAACCGGCCGCATGGAGTGTTTGCGACGCGGTCGCCGCGTCGTCCGAACCCGATTGCTTTGACGATCGTCGAACTGCTTCGCCGCGAGGGTAGCGAGTTGCACGTTCGCGGGGTCGATATGCTGGATGGGACAGCTATTCTTGATATCAAACCTTTGCTTTCGGCTATTCCGGCTGAGAGGCTGCGACGGGGGTGGTTGGCGGAGGCTGAGGCGCGGCGCAGGGGTTGACTCGCAAAGGTACGCCAGAAATGGGGCGCCCGCGACCAGGGCCGAACCCCTCATTCGTCGTCGAGGTTTTCGCGGCGCTGAAGCGCCGCTCCCCCGCGTCGCTGCCCGCATCCCGAACGTTATTCGGGCTACCTTCACGACACGCACAGTTGAGGAGAGAACTCCCTGCCCGGCCGCTGGTGCTGCAAAACTGCAAGGGATCCTTCGACTGCGCCGCTGCTTCGCTTCGCGAAGCAGCCGCTCCGCTCAGGATGACAGAACGTTTTGGATGACGGAGAGCTCGAGAGGCGGAAATCGCGAACGTTACCAACGTCCATTTCTTGTCACGCTCGGTGCGGCAGACGCCGCTCGGTCTACGGCGCTGTGCGGTTCCCGTCCTAGGTAATCCCCTTTCTTTCCTGCACGTTGTAAGATGAGCGCATAACCCCCATGAGCCCCGTTCCCCCACGCGCGGACTTGCCCGACGTTGCGCCTACGGTGCAGCAGGATGTGGCGCGCCTGGCGGCCGCGCCCGAGGTGCGGTCGGCTTACAACTGGCTGCGCACGCAGGAGCCGCAACTGGCGCAGTGGCAGATGGAGATGGCGCGGATTCCGGCGCCTCCCTTTGGGGAGTCGGCGCGCGCGGCCTGGCTGGCGGAGCGCTTTCGCGAAGTTGGGCTGGACGATGTTCGCATTGATGATGTGGGCAACGTGTTCGGCATCCATCCTGGATTTGGCCAGCGCTATGTGGCGTTGAGTGCGCACATTGATACCGTGTTTCCCGCGAACACGCCGCTGAACGTCCGGCAGCAGGGCAGCCGGATTTATGGGCCGGGGGTTTCCGACAATGGCGCAGGCGTTACGGCGATGCTTGCGATTGCCTCGCTGCTGCGTTCGGTGCGCCTGCGGCATGCGCTGCCGTTTGTGTTTATCGGCAACGTGGGCGAAGAGGGTGAGGGCGATCTGCGCGGGATGCGGCACATTTTTTCCACGCCGCGCTGGAAGGATTCGATTGCTTACAGCGTGGTGCTCGACGGCGCGGGCGCGGACACGATTGTGGCCGAGGCTTTGGGCAGCCGGCGCTTTGAAGTGATCGTGCGCGGTCCGGGCGGGCATTCGTGGAGCGATTTTGGCGCGCCTAATCCGATTGTGATTCTTTCGCGCGCCGTCGATGCGTTTACCGCGACGCCGGTGCCGACAACCCCTAAGACCACTTTCAACATCGGAGTAATTCGCGGCGGGACTTCGGTGAATTCGATTCCGGAATCGGCGAGCATGAAGGTGGATATCCGCTCGACCTCGATGACGGAGATGGAGCGGCTGGAGCAGGCGCTGCGGCTGGCGCTGAATCGCGCGGTGGAAGACGAGACGCTGGCGGCGGAGATGCGGTCGTCGCAGCAGAAGCGGCCTTCGGGAGTGAGTTGCGAAGTGGTGGCGATCGGCAACCGTCCGGCGGGAGAACTGGCCGTGGGCTCGCGGATTCTGCATGTGATTCGCGCGGTGGATACGCAGCTGAATAACGCGGCGCAGGTGCAGCGGGCGTCGACCGATGCGAATATTCCGCTGTCGCTGGGGCTCGAGGCGATTGCCATTGGCGGCGGCGGTTCGGGCGGCGGCGCGCACACCTTGCAGGAATGGTTTGACAGCAACGGACGCGAGCTGGGGCTGAAGCGGATTCTGCTGACCATGATGGCGCTGGCGGGAGCGGGGGTGGGCGAATGATGAGTGAGATCCGAGTCTTCGGGGGCTAAAGCGCTGACCTGTGGGAAGGCTTTTTTCGCAGCGCTGAAGCGCTGCGCCACCCAAAAGCAGCTGTGCCGCCCTGAAGCTGCACGCAACAGTGGAATCCCGCCTTTCGCAAAGAACGCGAAAGATGGGGCACCCGCTTTTCGATGGTGTTCATCGCTTCATTTCCTGACAGCGCTGCAGCGTCGCGCTCAGAACTACCAGCTCCCAGCATCGCACCGAGGCTGCAAGCCCAGGGCCGATGCCGATCTCTACTTCCACGCGAATATTTATACGGGCGTGCCTTCGAATTCGCCGTTCGGTTCCACCCTGCGCGAGGAAGCCATCGCGGTGCGCGGCGACCGCATTCAGGCGGTCGGAAAAAATGTGGACATCATGAAACTGAAAGGGCCGGAGACGGAGGTCGTTGATTTGGGCGGGCACTTCGTTATGCCGGGCTTCAACGATGCGCATGTCCACCTGGCGGCGGCCGGACTGCAGAAATTGACGTCGACCTGACCGGGGTGAAGACGCTGGAAGAATTTCGCGAGCGGGTGCAAGGCCAAGGTGGAGAAGGCGAAGCCGGACGAATGGATTCTGGGCGGAGGCTGGGATGAAACCCTGTGGCCGGTCCCGACTTTGCCCAGCCGCTGGGATCTGGATGAGGTTTCGGATGGGCATCCGGTGATTCTGGATCGCGTGGATGGGCACCTCGCGGTGGCGAATACGCGGGCGCTGCAACTGGCGAACATCACTGTTGCCAGCCGCGATCCTGAGGGCGGCAAGATTGATCGCGATGCCAACGGCCAGCCTACGGGGATTCTGCGCGACACGGCGCAGCAGGCGGTGCGGGCGGTGATTCCGCAGCCGACGCACGAGGAGCGGCGGCAGGGAATTGAAGTTGCGCTTGCGGACCTGGCCGAGCACGGCGTGACCTCGGCGCAGGATTATTCGCCGGACTGGGAAAATTTCCAGATCTACGAGGAGCTTGAAAAGGAAGGCAAGCTGACGGCGCGCATTTCCGAATGGCTGCCTTTTGACGATTCGATCGACGAGTTGAAGATGAAGCGTGCATTCGCATCCGCAGTCTGACTTGATGTTGCATACGGGAATGCTGAAGGGCTTTATGGATGGCTCGCTGGGCGGACACACGGCGGCGCTGCTGGAGCCTTATGCGGATGATCCGAAGAATTCCGGCTTGCCGCGCTACGAGCCGGCGAAACTGAACGAAATGGCCAAGGAGCGCGTGCTGGCGGGCTTCCAGCTTGGGTTTCACGCGATCGGCGACAAGGGCGTGCAGATGGCGCTGGATGCCTTCGCCGAAGCCGAGAAAGCCGCGCGCGAGCAGAAAGTGAAGGCCGCCGAACGGCGGCAGACGATTTCCGCCTGCGCATTGAACATGCGCAGGTCACCACGCCGGCGCAGATCGCGCGCTTCAAGGAGCTGAAGGTGATTGCCTCCATGCAACCTAGCCATTTGCTCACCGACATGCGGTGGGCACAGGACCGGCTGGGGCCGAAGCGGGCCGCCACTTCCTACGCATGGGCGTGCTTTTCTGAATAAGGGTGTGACGCTGGCCTTTGGCACGGATTATCCGGTCGAGCCGGTTACGCCATTTCGCGGGCTGTATGCGGCCGTCACGCGCAAGAGCGAGGACGGCAAGCAGGAATATTTTCCGGAGCAGAAGCTCACCATGGATCAGGCCATTGCGGCTTACACCACGGGCTCGGCCTTTGCGGAATTCGAGGAGAAAGAAAAGGGCAAGCTGGCGCCGGGGATGCTGGCGGACTTTGTGGTGCTGGATCGCGACGTGACGGCGGCTTCCGCGGAAAAAGAGTTGGCGACCAAGGTGCTGCTGACCGTGGTGGGCGGGAAGACGGTGTACGAAGGCGTGGCGGTGCGGCAGTAGATTCGAGTCTCTACAGAGGTTGGTTCAGCGGCTGGTAGCGTTCGTATTACTTCACATAGTTTCCCGGTAGTTATTTCCTTCGCATCGCATAAAACAAAAAGGCGGATTCGTGCGTCTAATCACGTGTGATCGAGGGACCGTAATCGCGTACTCCTGCGGCAATCTCGGGTGGCGCTGCGGCTTTGGCAAACGGGTATAATTAGTGATTCGTACAGTTTTCGGAGGAAGTCAGGCATATGGATTCGCGGGCAATTTGGGTGCGTTTGAAGACGCATCGGTGGGTTTATTCGTTCAGCATTGTGGCTACGCTGGCGCTGGGTATTTTGATTGGCACGGTGGTTTCTTTCGGGAGTGAAGGGCAAGGAAGGGCAGAAGTCCTCCGATGCGACTCCGCTGTCGGTTCCCGCGCCGCAGCAGCTTTCCAACGCGTTCTCGCAAATCGCCAAGCAGTTGGGGCCGTGCGTGGTCAACATCAACACCGAATCGACCATCAAGACTCCGCACCGGCGCCGGGGCGAACAGAATCCTGATGACGACGATAACGGTGGCGGCGGTGGGCATGGATGACTTCTTCAACCGCTTCTTTGGCGGGCCGGGCGGCCAAGGCGGCAGGGGCGGCGACGGCTCGATTCGCGAGCGTTCGCTGGGTTCGGGCGTGATTGTAGATCCCAAAGGCTACATCGTCACCAACCGGCATGTGGTCGAGAAGGCGGACCGCATTCGGGTGCGGCTGCAGGACGATCCGCCGGGCGTGCAGCATGATGCCAAAGTGATTGGGGAAGACCAGGAAACCGATCTGGCAGTCATCAAGATTGACCTGGACCGTACGGTGCCTTCGGCGAAGATGGGCAACTCCGACAGCATGGAGGTAGGCGACTGGGTGCTGGCCATCGGCAGCCCGTTTGGGCAAGTCGGTACGGTGACGGCGGGCATTGTTTCCGCCAAGGGCCGGGACATCGTGCCGGGCCGGCAGTTCCAGACCTTCATTCAAACCGATGCCGCGATTAATCCCGGGAATTCCGGCGGGCCGCTGGTCAACATGAATGGCGAAGTGATCGGCATCAACACCGCGATTTTGAGCGAGACCAACGCCTATGCGGGCGTGGGTTTCTCGCTTCCTTCGAACACCGTGGTGCAGGTTTACAACCAGCTGATCGGACCCGAGCATCGGGTGGCGCGCGGATCGATCGGCATTCATGTTTGATGCGGTGGAGAATCCCGCCATCATCGCGGTGTACGGCGCAGGCAGCGGCGTGACCGTGGCGCAGCGTGGTGGCCGGGCAGTCCGGCGGATCAGGCTGGGTTGAAGGTGGGCGACACCATTACGACCGTCGACGGCCAGAAGGTCACGAAGGGAGCGGAGTTGGTGGCGGAAATCGCCTCGCGCAAGCCGGGATCGAAAGTGACGCTCGGCTTTCCTGCGCAACGGCAAGCCGCAGGAGACGACCGTAACCATTGCCGACCGCGCCAAGCTGTTTGCGGCGCGCTTGAACGAAGATGACAGCGACAACGACGAAAGCACGCCCAAACAGAGTAAGTTCGGCGTCACGGTTCGCAAGCTGACGCCGGAGATGGCCGACCGGCTGGATGTTCCGGCAGGCAAAGGCGTGATCGTGCAGGATGTGAAGCCGGGATCGTTTGCCGAGGATATCGGTGTGAGCCGCGGCGACGTGATTCTCGAAATCAACAAGCAGCCGGTGAACAACGAAGATGATTTCGCCAAGTTGGAATCGAGCCTGAAGAGCGGCCAGGATGTGGTGTTCCTGGTACGCCAGCGCGGCTCGTCGCCTCAGGATGGAACCATCTTCATGGCGGGGACACTTCCGTAACCTGGAACTAGCCCAACCGGAACTGGCATTGCCTCCTGCAATGGAGGATGATTACAATGCCGGTTCCAGTTGGGTCTTTCTTTTTGGGACCGTTGTTTCATTGGACTAGTGCGAAGATCGAGGGCGCGTTCTTGAGCTTCGAGGATTGCCGTTGAGAACGCATGGCAGAAGCGTCGCGCGGAAATGCGGATGTTGGTTCGGTGCTGGCTGCGCTCTGGCGTTGATGCTGCGCCTGCGGAGTCGCCGCGCGCCGCGGTTGGCGCAAGCGGCGATCCGCTGGTCGCTGCTGCTTCGACACGATGCGCACGACGCGGTCAAACCGAAGACAAATCGAACACCTCTGCCGCGACCCACAAAAGCAACGCGAAGCGCTCGACCGTCGCACACAGGAAAGGCAAAAAGAAAAGCGACCGCACGGGGCCAGCAGAAGATCGATCCGCGAGCGGGCGCAGGCGATTCAGGAAGCGCTGATCCGCGAGCATTATCTGAGCGGCGAAGCGGCCGGAACCTGGAACCAGGCCAGCGAAGATGCTATGCGCCGCTATCAAGCTGACCATGGCTGGCAGTCGAAAACCGTGCCCGATTCGCGCGCTCTGATCAGCCTGGGGCTGGGGCCGAGCCACGACCATCTGCTGAATCCGGAAAGCGCGATGACCACGGAGCCGGTCGCGCTGCATGCGGCTTTGAGCTCCGGCGTCGCACAGCGCTGATCCGGGAACGCGCATGAGCACGACCCCGCTCCTGCCGGCTGCCTCCACGCCTGTGACAACTCCCGAGCACGATGGGTCGAGCCCGCAGTAAATCCTCCTTATCAAACTTAAAACAGAATTGTCATCCCGAGCGCAGCGAAGGATCTTGGTTTGTGCCTGCGTGACCGGTGCTGCCGCGAGCAAACACCAGGTCCCTCGCTACGCTCGGGATGACGGACGTTGGGTGAGCAGTAGCGCTGTCTAACCGCCGGGCGTCTTGCGGTAGCTTCCCAGCACGGGGCGCGGAAAATAAGGCAGAGGGCTGCGATTTGATGATGGCCGCCGGATTGGCCTCGACGAGGGCCTCAGCCACTTCCTCGCCGCAAATTTCTGCGGCGGCTTCGCGGGCGGTCGAGAGCACCGGGATGCGCTTCTCGGTATCGTGCGCGTCCGTTGCCAGCACGTGCACGGCATCGTGCTCGAGCAGCCATAGGGCGGCGCGGCGCACGCGCTCTCCCCAGAATCCGGTGAGCGCGGAGCCGGTCATCTGGATGACGCAACCCTGCTCGGCCCACTCGACCACGCGCTGCGGGCTCTCGCGCAGAATCGGATTGCGTTCGGGATGGGTGATGACGGCGGTGATGCCGCGATCGCCGAGTTGCGTAAAGCAATCCGTGGTTTGCTGCGGGACGCTGTAATTGCTCAGCTCGACCAGCATGTAGTGCGTAGCCTTCGATCGCGTAGCGGGCGGGATTGGCCAGCACATCCTGCAGATTGTCGTAGGAGAGATGGAAGTCGCAGCCCAGGCTGAGCGTGAGCGCATTGCCTACGAGTTCCTGCAGTTGCGCGACCAGTCCCTGAAGATAAGCGCGGTCGTAGTGATAGCGGTCGTTGGCATGAGGCGTGGCGACCTGGTGAGTGATGCCGTCGGCTGCGGCCATGCGGCACATGGCGACGGAGGTTTCCCAGGACTTGGAGCCGTCGTCTACTTCCGGAAGAATGTGGGAATGAATGTCGACCACGATTTGTAGGAACACTTTATAGAAACCCAAAGGCGCGACGGTTGCGCCTTGATTTGATTTAAGCAGATTCGCGGGGAAAGAGAAAGTCAGTGGACTGCAAGCGACCGCGAGGTTCACCAGATTGTTGGCACGGCTTTGACTTGCGGATTTCGCGGTCCGCGGTGACAAGGGGCAGTCTTCGACCAGCGCGGTGGCGCCAATTATGCGGTCGGCCGGATCTTTCGGATAATTCAGCCGGCAGCGCGAATGCCTGCATGGCAATACTCGCGGTTATGGGAAGAACAACGAAGCGGTGTTCCACTTCGGAGAGAACAGTCTCCACGTCCGGCGTCAAGCGGATTCGTCCATGACTCGCGAGCCGGGCGATTTCAACGAGTGTGATGCCGGAAACCGCCAGTCCGCGATCTTCATTCGCGCGCTTTCTCGATTGCTGCTGCGCCGCTGGGGATATCCGCCTGATAATCTTGCGCGAGCCATATCACCACATGCGTGTCGAGCAGGATCAATAGAGATCGCCCCACTCTTCGGGACTGAATGCCGGGGAGACAATGTCGCCCTTGATTTCGATCTTGCCTTTGCCCTTGAGGAAGCCGAAAATATCGTCTTTTTCTTTTTCGACCGGGACGAGCTTGGCCACCGGCTTGCCGCGCTTGGTGATGAGCACAGCCTGGCGCTTGGACTGAACTTCATCCATGACCTCGAGGCAATGGACTTTGAAGTCGCCGGCCGCCATTGTTTTCATGGTAAACATCCTTTCTGAGATCATGGTCATTATACCATGGTCATGACGGTGGTTCACTCTACTTATCACGCATCGTCCCGTCATTCGGTTACGCTCCATCCAATTCGCCGTCTTTGTGCTCACACGATCGTAGTGGTGCTTAGCCGACGAACTCACGTTACCCTCGTAGGACTCCATCCGTTCACTCTAATTCGCGTAGTACCGAGATTCTTGCTGATCTTGGTAGGATTCGACAAGTAGCAGGGCCGACTTGCCTGTACGACTATCGACGAGAGCGCTAGATGATGCAGATCGTGGCAGTGCCGACGCCTTGCGATATCGGGCGGCTTGTTGTGCAGCGAAGTGTATCATGCAAGTCACATCGATGGGTCGATCGTCATTGTCGCCGAGCGCTAAGGCAATATGCCGATGAGCGCTCATCTGCACGTGCCCGATGCATTGCGATCGAGCTGGTACCGAAACACTAGCTTCTCTGACGTCGTCTGTCCTGATCGGGGTGGTCGTTGTCGGCGTGCGAAGACAAACGTAGACCAGCGCGAGCAGTGAAAGCTGAATAAATAACGCGTCGCAGTTTAAGCAGGTAATCACGCCTTCCCGTATCGTTCGCAGATAAAGTCCGCAATTCCGGCATAAGCCCTGCTCAGCGTCTTTTCATCTGGCAGGAAGACGATGCGGAAATGCTGTGTGCCGGGCTTCTGGCCGAAGCCGGAGCCGTGGACGACCATGACGTGTTTCTGACGGATTAGCTCTTTGACAAAGATCTCGTCGCTGTCAGGAATGTCGATGCGTGGGAAGGCATAGAAGGCGCCGCGTGGCGCGACGCAGCTTATGCGTGGTGTGGACTCGCACCATTTCTGCGTGAGATCGCGGCGGGAGCGGAGTTTGCGCCGCACCTCGATGAGATGGTCTTGAGGTCCTTCGAGCGCGGGCTTGATGGCGTATTGCTCGGGATGGTTGGCGCACAGGCGCGCGCGCAGCAGGCGGTGAATGCCTTCGGTGTAAGACTTGACCGCGGCCGCGTCTCCAGAGACGATGCCCCAGCCGATGCGCCATCCTGGAACTAGATAATTCTTCGACATGCCGCCGAAGGTGATGCAGGGCACGTCGGGCGCGACTGTGGCGAAGGCGATTTGCGGGGTGATGTCTCCGTTCGAATCGGGCAGTATTAGCTTGTCGTAAATCTCGTCGGAGAAAACTACCAGGTTGTGGCGGCGCGCAATCTCGGCGACCTGCTCCAGCATGCGCCGCGAGCAAAGTGAACCGGTGGGATTATTAGGATTGATCAGCACGATGCCGCGAGTGTGCGGTGTGAGCTTGCGCTCGATATCGGCGAGTTCGGGCTGCCACGCGTCGTCTTCATTCAGATCGTAAGCATTGAGCGGAATGCCCAGCTTGCACAGAACGGCCGAGTAGAGCGGGTAATCGGGCTTCGGCGTGAGAATGTCTTCGCCGGGATTCACCAACGCGCTGATGCAGAGATCGACGGTTTCGCTCACACCGGAGGTGACGAAAACATCCTGCACGGTGGTGATGCCTTTGCGCGCGGCCTCGCCGCGAATTGCCTCGAGCGCTTCGGGAATGCCGGGAGACGGCGCGTAGCCGTTCTTGCCGTCGCGCATGGCCTTGTAGGCGGCTTCGATGATGTGGGGAGGAGTCTGGAAATCGAAGTTGAGCGGATCGCCGACGTTCAGCGGCAGAACTTTGTGTCCCTGCTGGATGACTTCGTCGGCCACGCAGGCCAGGTCGCGAATGGCATAGCGGACGTTCTCGAGACGCTTGGCGGCCGAGATTTGGTTGGCCTGGGTGACGGGCATCAGGAAAGCTCGTGTTCGCTAAAGATTGTACAGGAGGGCTCGTCTGGAAAATGGAATTGAATTCTGGGCGGTGAGGAGGGAATCTGGCTAGCGGTGCCGATCTATCTGTCGCTGAAATTGAGGATAACTTCCTCCTCAGTTTGAGAGAAACCTGGAGCATATTTCCAGTTCTTCACGGCTTTCAGCGCGTTCTCGACCAGGATCGGGTTTCCGCCGCGAACATTAATGTTCGCCACATTTCCATTCGGAAGCACAGTCACCGTCAGGCGGACGAGTCCTTCAATATGCAGGTTTTTCAGAGTCGCTGGATACGCCGGCTTGACTTCCGAGATCACCTTGCGGGCGACCCTTGGGCTTTTCTGCGCCAGCACAGCGGGAACGAATCCAGCGGTCAGGCAGAATGCCACCGTCGTCGATGCGAGAATCCGCTTGATGCCTGCGGCAGGTCGAGAACTGAAGTGCAGCTTGAGCACGATGAACCCATCTTTAAAACACGGACGGATTAAACCCCAAGCGTTGACGGTAGGTTAAGGAAGGCGCATGAACAAGATTACCGAGGTACCCGTGGAAATCAGTGGCCAGTGATCAGTGGCCAGTTCCAAGAGGTGGAGCGCTTTTACTGGCCACTGATCACTGACCACTGATTAGTCTGCTCTATCGATCTGGGCCTTCTGCAGCTTGTCTGAGTAATCCACGTAGACGGACTTCCACTCGGTGTAGAAGTCGATGGCGCCGATGCCACCTTCGCGGTGGCCGTTGCCGGTGGCCTTCGTGCCGCCAAAAGGCAGATGCACTTCCGCTCCGATCGTGGGCGCGTTGATATAGGTGATGCCAGCGTAAAGGTCGCGAATGGCGGCGAAAGCCTTGTTCACATCTTTGGTGTAGAGCGCGGAAGAGAGTCCGTACTCGATGCCATTGGCGATTTCGATGGCGTCTTCGATATCGTCGCAGGGGATGATGGAAACCACGGGGCCGAAGATTTCTTCCTGCGCGATGCGCATCTTCGGGTCGACGTCGCTGAAGACGGTGGGTTCCATGAACCAGCCGTGTTGGTACTCGCCTTTATCGAGGCGATTGCCGCCGCAGAGCAGCTTGGCGCCTTTGTTGCGGCCGATCTCAACATAGCTAAGGTCGGTCTGAAGTTGTTTCTCGTTGATGGCTGGACCCATCTCGGTGGTTTCGTCGAGGCCGTTGCCGACTTTCAGTTTCTTGGCGCGCGCTACATATCTTTCGACGAACTCGCGGTAGACGCCTTTCTGCACGATGATGCGACTGGTGGCGGTGCAGCGCTGGCCGGTCGTGCCGAATCCACCCCAGAGGCCGCCTTCGATGGCTAGTTCGAGGTTCGCGTCATCGAGGACGATCATGGGATTCTTGCCGCCGAGTTCGAGCGAGCAATGTTTGAAGCTCTTGGCCGCGATTCCGCCGATGATGCGGCCGACGGCCGAGGATCCTGTCAGAGAAATCGCGCGCACGTCGGCGTGCTCGGCCAGTGGAGTACCTACGTCTGCGCCGAAACCGGCGACGACGTTGATCACACCCTTGGGCAGCCCGGCGTCGCTCAGAGCGCGGACCAAGTTGAAAGTGGAGAGCGGAGTGTCCTGCGCGGGCTTGATGACGCAGGTATTGCCGCAGACTATGGCGGGCAGCAGCTTCCAGGAAGAAATCGCCATGGGGAAATTCCAGGGCGTGATCATGCCGCATACCCCGATGGGCTGGCGCACGGCCATCGCGAACTTGTTCGGCATCTCGGACGGGACGGTCGGACCGAAGAGGCGGCGGCCTTCGCCGGCGTTGTAATAGGCGGCATCAATTGCTTCCTGCACGTCGCCACGGGTTTCGGCAAGCACCTTGCCCATTTCGCGAGTCATTTCGCGGGCGTACTCTTCTTTGCGTTCGATGAGGATTTCGGCGGCACGGAAGACAATCTCCGCGCGGCGCGGGGCCGGGACGAGGCGCCACTTGGCAAAGGCACGTTTGGCGGCGTCAACGGCGCCGTCAACGTCAGCTTTGGCTGACTTCTGGAATATGCCGACCACCTCGCGGGTGTCGGCGGGATTGCGGTCTTCGAAGGTTTCGCCGGTCGAGGATTCGACCCACTCGCCGTCAATGAAGTTCTTCAGAACCTTGGTGGGTGTGTGGCTTAGCGTGGCTGGGGAAGTTAGGGTGTCGGTGGCCATGATTGCTCCTTATGAATGCCTGGATATTGATGCTACAGAAGTACGGTTAGGTGCGGCAAGGGACGGGCCGGGTTCGGCTGCAGCGGGAACAGCAGGTTCCTCACCGGGGCTTTCAGCCCGGTTCGGAATGACAAAGAGCTGGGAACAACGACGGCGTTAGATGCCGATGTTCGCGCCGCGAAGAGCATCTTTGTAGGCTTCGCGGGTTTTGGTGTATTGGGTGTGGGCGTCCTCTTCCTGGAAGTGGGCGGCGTCCCACTTTTCCCAGGCGATCATGGAATGGTCGGGCGTTGCCAGGGCCTCCTCTGCGCGAATGGCTTCAACCCATTCGTCGGTCGCCTGCTTATAGGCGAGTCGCAATTGATCGAGATTGGCTGCGCTCATAGCTTGCGAGACTATTCCTGCCGTTTAGCCCCGTCAATTGAACACTCAGTATTTAACGAAAAATTAATACAGAGAAAACGAGACACGAAGTCCGAGCTTCCTCGACCAGATCCTCAGTTTCAGCGCCAGCGCTTCAGCCTGGGCCATAGTTCGGCGAGGGTACCAAATTTTGCGCCGCGGCAAATGTACACGTCGATTTCTTTCTCTAGTGCATAGGGATTGTCAGCTGAGGTGCCGACATACTCGACATGATCAAAGAGTTGTTCGAGGCGTTCTCGACTGTCGTCGAGAATGATCATGCAATTGCCAGAGTAGCCGCGCGGTCCCCAGAGGAACCAGGTTTGATGTCCGCTGAGAGACGCGGGCAGGCCGTAGCGGCGGCCGAGGAAGTCGATGGCCCCAGCCTGGCCGTAATCCTGGGCGAAGATGGCGCAATCCTTCTGATCTTCTACCGGAACGCGATTCCAGGCGAGGGCGGTTTCGGCGACGATTTCTTGCCATCCGAATTGATCGGCGTACCACTGCGGCAGAGCCGCGCGGGCGTGGCTGTGCTCCATCACCGGGAGTTTGAAGGGCAAAGTTTTCGTGTAGGCGAGGAAACGGTCTGGAGAAAGTATTGGCACGGTTACCGGGGCGAGGTGGGTGCCGCTGGCCAGTAACACGATTACGATCACAACCTTCAACCAGAGGCGGCGCGGGTGGGCGTTCTCTGGATCGCCAATTGTTTTTCCATTGATGGCAGATTCGATCACTACCGCACCCGCCGCCAGCAGCATGGGATACACGGGGGCGAGGTAATAATTTTTTCCGTGAAGAACGAAGAAAACAGTGAAGCAAACCAAATAGCACCAGCCGAGCAGGCGGTATGGCTTGAGGCGGGTCGAGAAGAGGAGCGCAAACAATCCTGTAAGCCAGATCGGCGCCGTGATGGGATCAATCAAAAACGTCTGCTGAAGGAAAAATTGGGGCAAGGGGAGCACGACGTCGCGGCCTTCTGCGCGGATGTTCCGCATCAGCTCGACGAATGGCCAGTGATAGTGCAAGTTCCAAAGCAGATTGGGAAGAAAGATCAGGAAAGCGGCGAGGCCACCGAGCCAGATCCAGCGATTGAGGAAGACGCGGCGCTGCGCCGTCAGGAGAAGACCGATGACGATGCCGAAGCCGAAGACGGCGATAGAGTATTTCTCTTGCATGCCGAGTCCGGCGACCACGCCGAACCAGAGCCAGTAACGCGGATTGTCCCGCTTGATGGCGAGGATGGCGAAATAGGCACAGCCCATCCAGAGATTAGGTTCGAGGCAGTTGGTGCTGAGCAGGCTTCCGTTGGAGAGATATTGCGGCGCTATGACAATGGCGATCGCGCTAAGGAGCAGGGCGAAGCGGCGCCCGCCGAACTCGCGGGCGATGAGAGCGGTTTGCACTACGAGCAGAGACGAAGCCAACGCCGGGATGAAGCGAATGCTGCGCAGGGAGTCTCCCAGTATGGCGCGGTTGATGTGGATGAGAAACGGAATCAGCGGGGGCTGGTCAACATAGCCCCAAGCTAGGTGATTGCCGCAGGATATGTAGTCGAATTCATCGCGAAAGTAGCCGTAGCGGTTGTTGAAGTAGATATGGAAGAGCAGTTTGGCGAGCGCGATGAGCCAGATGATCACCATGCCGCCGGCCAGGTGCGATCGATGGTTGCGGCTGGGAGCAGAGTAGGTGGTAGAAGGTGTGGACACGACGAAGAAGAATAACGGAAAGAAGCGCCGATGTCATGACAGCGCTGCAGCTTTCTGGACAAAGAAGCAAGCTTTAAGGCCGGGCGCAAACGAAGGTAACCTTTGCAGGGGATTACTCATTTTTTGCGGTTACAGGCTTGTGGTAACGTTGAACTACCGCTTATTCCATAGGCTTTAAGTAAGGTTTTTAGGTTCACGTGTCTTCGTCGACTCGCAAACCGGGCATCCACGTCGCGTGGAAAACGGTCACGTATCGCAGTGTGGCACTGCTGATTCTGGCTGGCGCCGCAGTGTTTTTTGTGGCAATGCGCTTCACTTTCCCGCAATTTACCGAGAGCGGCATCAAAGCGACCAGCAATTTTGCCAGCCGGGCTTTGGAGCGTGTGGCGGGGATGGCGCCGCCGGCGGGCAGCGGAGTTTCCGTCGCGCAACAGGCTCACTTTACGGCGCTCGATGGCACCGTGCGGGTGAAGAAGGGCAACGGCAATAGCTGGGTGGCGGCGGATTACAACATTCCCCTCGAAAAAGGCGATGTGGTCCAGACCAGTTCCGAGGGCATGGCGAAGGTGGTGTTCAACGACGGCACCAGCTATACCGTGAAACAGGATTCGCTGATCGTGATTGAAGAGAACTCGGCCAACGATCAGCAGCAGACCAACGTAGCCGTGGCCGTGAGCACCGGAACCGTCGATCTTTCAACCGCCACCTACTCCCAGGGATCGAAGTCGCAGGTCATTGTGGACGGGGCGACGGCATCGCTGGCTCCGGAATCGACGGCGCAGGTGCACAACGACCCCAAGGCGGATCAGCACGAGATTTTGATGAAAAAGGGCACCGGCGAAGTCACGCGCAATGGCGAAACGGTGGAATTGGCGAACTGGGAGAAAGTAAGCTTCCAGGCGGCCGAGACGCACATGGAAAAAGCGAAGGATGCCGGGCCGCCGACGCCGATTTCTCCCGCGAACATGGCTCCAATCTTCACTGCCGGAGACGAGACCAAGGACGTGGAGTTCTCCTGGACGCCGATGGCGAACGCGGTGGGTTACCGGCTGCGGATTTCGCGGAACCCTTACTTTTCTTCTACCCTGGTTGACAAAAAAGTAAACACGGCAGATGTTACGGTTACAAGCTTGGGCGAAGGAGCGTACTACTGGATGGTACAGTCGTACGAAGCGTCGGGAAAAGAATCGGTGGAGAGCGAGAAGAACCGTTTCACCATCATTCCCAAGGGCAAGCAGACGGAAGCGATCGACCTGGAGCTGGATCCCTTCATTCAACATGGGCACGTGATTGAAGTGACGGGGAAGACGCAGATCGGGGCTCGAGTGATGGTGAATGGGCGGGAGGTCCCGATGATCACGACCGATGGGACGTTCCATTACTTCACGCCGCCGCTGGCGACCGGTGAAGCGGTCATTACGGTGACCGCGCAGACGGCTCAGGGCGGAGTGAATACGCAGCAGAAGAAGATCATTATTCAGTAGGTAATGGAAGTAGGGTTCCGATCAAAAGGACAAGGAACCTTCGGTCCCGGCAGGGTTGCAGAGACTCTCATAGACTAGAGATTCATAGACTAGAGAGAAGATGCGGCCGCGCCGGATGGCGCAAATCGGGTTCGCCCGGAAACAATGCGATCAACGTGGATCGCGAGAAGAGCTTCGTCAATGTCAAATAACGGATTTCATTCATCCCATTCACACAACCTCAGGTCGCTGTTCAGCCTGTTCTCGAGCGACCTGGCCATCGATCTGGGCACGGCCAACACTCTGGTCTACGCCCGCGGCAAAGGCATCGTGGTCAACGAGCCCTCGATTGTCGCCATCAACAAGAACACGGGCGAAGTGGAAGCCGTGGGCAAAGAGGCGAAAGAGATGCTCGGCCGCACGCCGGGCAACATCGTGGCCATCAAGCCTATGAAGGACGGCGTGATCGCCGACTTCAAAGTTACCGAGAAGATGCTGAACTACTTTATTCAGAAGGCGCACAACCGGAAGATGCTGGTGCATCCGCGGATCGTGATCGGAGTGCCTTCGGAAATTACGCAGGTGGAAAAGCGCGCCGTCATGGACTCCGCCTATCGCGCCAAGGCCAGCGAAGTGCACCTGGTGGAACAGGCCATGGTGGCCGCGATCGGCGCCGGACTCCCAATTACGGAACCGAGCGGCAACATGGTGGTCGACATCGGTGGCGGCACAACCGACATCGCGGTGATTTCTTTGAGCGGCATCGTTTATTCGCGTTCGGTGCGGATGGCCGGCAACCAGATGGACGAAGCCATCATGAATTATCTGAAGAGGAAATATAATCTGCTGATCGGCGAGCGCACCGCCGAGCAGATCAAGATGGAGATCGGCTCCGCGCACCAACTCGACAAGCCGATGACCATGGAAATTAAAGGCCGCAACCTGATTGAAGGCGTGCCGAAAACCATTACGGTAGATGACGGCGAGATTCGCGAGGCGCTGAGCGAGTGCGTTTCGACCATCATGAATGCGATCCGCGTGGCTCTCGAACGCACGCCGCCCGAGCTTTCGGCCGACATCAGCGACCGCGGCATTGTGCTGACCGGAGGCGGAGCGCTGCTGAAGAATCTGGACAAGCGCATCCGCGAAGAAACCGGGCTGCCGGTTTCGATTGCCGACGATCCGCTGTGCAGCGTGGTGCTGGGCACGGGCAAGATGCTCTCGGACTTCAAGCTGCTGAGAAAAATTTCAATTGAGTAAGTTTCAAGGTTTCAGGGTTTCAATGTTTCAAGGTGCCAGCGTCGCGATTGAACGCTCGGATCGAAGCCGGCGGTTGGTTTCCTTGTGACTTTGAAACTTTTGAAACCTTGAAACTTTGAAACCTGCTTTATGGAATCCGTGCTCGGCCGCTACCGCAACCTGACCATCCTGGTGGGAGTGTTGTTTCTGCAGGTGCTGGGGCTGGCGGTGCAGGTGAAGCGCAGCGCGGACGCGGAGAATACGCGTCTGATCCGCATCTGGGCGGTGGGCGCGATTACTCCCTTCGAACGCGGCCTGGTCTGGCTGCAGAACGGCGGCAACAATCTCCTGCACGATTATTTCTGCTGCGCGGCGTGCGCGCCGAGAACCGCCAACTCAAAGATCAGATCGAGAAGATGACGCTGGAGCAGGCGCGGCTGACCGAAGAGGCCACCCAGGCGGAACGGTTGCAATCCCTGCTGGCATTTAAGGAGCTGGTCAAAATCGACACCGTGGCCGCGCAGGTGATCGGATCGAGTGGAAGCGATCTTTCCCGGTCCATCTATATCGACAAAGGCGAGAACGCTGGACTGAAGCCGGATATGGCGGTGATCACCGCGGGCGGCATCGTGGGCAAAGTGTGGCTGGTTTATCCTTCAACCTCGCTGGTGCTGATGATCAACGATCAGAGCAGCGGCGTGGGTGTGTTTCTCGAGAAGTCGCGCTTACAGGGCGTGCTGCGCGGAACGCCGAACGGCGAGTTGGTTCTGGAACGGGTGATGAG
This sequence comes from uncultured Acidobacteriaceae bacterium, assembly GCA_963841125.1. Taxonomy (GTDB): domain Bacteria; phylum Acidobacteriota; class Terriglobia; order Terriglobales; family Acidobacteriaceae; genus Sulfotelmatobacter. The sequence goes on along the minus strand of CAWJBH010000001.1, from coordinate 52,744 downwards.
TGACGAGCAAGTCGTTCCGGGAGAAGCCGTGCTGAGCAGTGGAGGCGACCAGATTTTTCCCAAGGGATTGCCCGTGGGCACGGTGAGCAAGGTGGGTCCGGGCAGGGATTTGTTTCTGAATATCAACGTGAAGCCCGCAGCCGACCTGAGCCGGCTGGAGGAAGTGCTGGTCGTAACTCAGAAGGAAGAGCGCGAACCAGTGGCGCAAAGCGGCGCCAGCGTGCGCGCGGCGGATATTCTGGCGCGGCGGCTGCCTTCGGTGCCGGATAAGCCGGTGGCGGTTGCGGGGGCCGCCGCGGTTGGAAATACCGGCGCGAAGCCGCAACCGAACGATGCAGCTAAGCCAGCGCTGCTGGCCAAGTTGGTCGCGAAGCCGGCCTCGGGGTCGGCTGCTGCTGCCGGCAGCGCGACCGGCGGTGCGCAGCCCGCGAGTGGCGAGCCTCTGAAGAAAGTTGCGCAGAAGCCGGCCTCCGGCGATTCGGCTACCAGGAGTGAGGCGGGAAGCGCCGCCGTGAGCGGCACTGCTGATAATCAGTCCTTCCGGCGTTAACTCGAACTCTGCGAATTCTCCGGCGAAACCGGCTGCGGCGCAACCCAAGTCCTCGAGTCCGCAACCCGCTCCTCCACCTGCGGCCACCGAAGATAATCCCCACTAGCGTGCCCATCACTTACACATCTGAGGAGCAGATTGAGGTTTACCGGTTCAGCATTCCGGTGACCGTGGGTGTGCCGCTGCTGGCGCTTTTCTTGCAAGCCTTTCTACCGCGACCGGTTTCCATTTCTTCGCATTTTCGACCTGCCCCTGCTGGTAACGATTTACTTCGGCATGGCGCGGCGCAACCCGATTTCCGGACTGCTGACCGGAGCGGCGATCGGACTGGTGCAGGACATGCTGGGGCCCTATCCGATCGGGATTTATGGCATTGCGAAGACTGTGGTGGGATATTTAGCGTCGTCGTTGGGTGTGAAGCTTGACGTGGAAAACGCCGGCACGCGCCTGCTGGTGACATTTGGCTTTTATCTGATCCACGCAGCGGTCTATTTTACCGTGGCGCGGGGCATGGTTAACCTGACGCTGAATTGGAGTTGGGGCCGGGGAATCCTGGCCGGACTGGCGAATGCGGTAGTGGGGGTGGTGTTGTACTTTGTGCTGGACAAGTTCAAGCAGAGGACGTGAGCAGTGCAGTCTAGTGGCCAGTGAGATTTGCGCAGACTGTGACTTCCGTTACCCACCCGAGTAATCCTTCGGCTGCCGCACCGCAGTACAATCAAAATGTGAAAGCTCAAATACATTCATTTCCGCGAGGTCGTGACTTGTTGCGGGCCCGGCAAACGCTCACGAGCGTAACTGGCAACTGGCAATTGGACACAGGCAACTGATGTTTAGTCGTGACGACAAAGTATCGCCCATCCGCTTGACGGCGGCGCAGTACATCATCCTGGGCATCTTCCTGGTGCTGGCTTACGGGCTGTGGAAGCTGCAGGTGATGGAGAGCGGGTATTATGCGTCTGCGGCGGAAAAGAACCGTATCCGCAATGTGCCCATTCTTGCGCCGCGGGGAAAGATTCTGGACCGCGAAGGGCGCATCATTGTAGACAACTATCCATCATTTTCCGCGCTGCTGCTGCGCGACTCTTCCCGCGACCTGAATGCGGATGCGGACCTGATTGCACAGGGTCTGCACCTGGATCCGAATGAAGTGCGCGCCCGGATTCGCCATTTCGCCTCGATACCGCAGTACCAGCCGATCTTTCTGAAGGAAGACATCACTCCCGACGAACTCGCGTTCATCGATGCGCATCGCAACGAACTCCCGGAACTCGATACGATCATGGCGCACCGGCGGCTGTATCCGCGCAACGGTTTCATGGCGCACCTGATCGGCTACGTCGGTGAAGTGACGGACGACATGCTGAACCAGCCGCAGTTCGAACTCTACAGCCCGGGCGACGTGGTGGGAGTCTCAGGCGTGGAGCGGCAATACAACAACGTATTGATGGGCACGAACGGAGCGCGGCGGGCGCTGGTAAATAGCCATGGCCGCGAAGTGGGATTGCTGGGGGAAACGGATGCGATCCCGGGAAAACAGTTGAAGCTCACGGTCGACATCGACTTGCAGATTGCGGCGGAAGAAGCGCTGGAAGGGAAAAATGGCGCGATTGTCGCCATGGACCCGCGCACCGGAGAAATCCTGGCGATGGTGAGCCGGCCGACCTTCGATCCCAACGATTTTGCGGTGCGGGTTTCGCGCGATCAATGGAGCAAGCTGGTAAACGATGAAGACCATCCCTTGCTGAACAAGGCGATACAGGCGCAACTGGCGCCCGGTTCCACCTTCAAAGTCATCATGGCCACGGCGGGGTTGCAGGAAGGGATCGCGCAGGATCTGAAGGTCAACTGCACCGGCGGCGCGGAGTTTTACGGCCGCTACTTCAGATGCTGGATCTCGGATCACCATCGAACTCACGGAATTGTCGACATCACCAAGGGGATTTATCAATCCTGCGACGTTTTTTTCTACACACTGGCGGAAAAGCTGGGGATTGAGCGCATCGCGAAATACGCCACGATGCTTGGTCTCGGACAGAAAACCGGAATCGACCTGCCGCAGGAAGTGAGCGGGGTGATGCCGTCGGAGGAGTGGAAGATCCGCAACTTCAAACAGAAATGGTTTGCCGGAGAAACGATTTCCGTGGGCATTGGACAGGGCGCGGTGGCGGTGACGCCGATTCAGCTGGCGCGGGCCATCAGCGGCATCGCGAGCGGAGGCATGCTGGTGCGGCCGCATGTGGCGTTCCCTGACGAACTGCCGCCGAATATGACGCAGGCATCCAATGCGCCGGACAAAGTGCAGATTCCGTTGGACCCGAAGAATTGGCAGATCATCACCGACGCGATGGCGGATGTCACTTCGCCGGTGGTGGTGGATGCCAACGGCGGCACCTGGTCCGGTACCGCCGGAGCGGCGCACCTGCAAGGTATCGATTTTGCCGGGAAGACGGGAACGGCCCAGACCATCAGCGGAGCGGCCAAGGCAAAGATCGCCAACGGAAAAGCCAGGTTCAAGAACAACGCGTGGTTCGTCGGTGTGAGCCCGCGGCGGAATCCGGAGATTGTGGTGTGTGTGTTATGGGAGAGCGGCGAAGAAGGGCCGCTGGCCGCGATCGTAGCTTCGCATGTGATCAAGGCTTATGTCGAGAAGCAGCGGCGGAATCCCCCGAAGCTGGCGGAGAAGCCCAAGACGGATGGGAAGGTTGAGATTGGTGGAGTGTGGACGGTGCCGGATGCAGATGGCGATGGGCAGAAGTTGCAGGGCGGGCATTTCTTTGTAGATCTGGCGAAGAGGCCGCTGGCAGTGGCGACGGCTGCGCCGGGAGTGCAGTGAGCGCCTCTGTTAAGAGGATTCCTTTTTCGGGCTTGCGGTGATGACGAACTGAAAGGGGTCCTTCGGTCCGCATGCTGCTTCGCTTCGCGAACCAGCATGCTCCGCTCAGGATGACAGTGTGAATAGGGTGTCCCAACTGAGAACTGAGAACCGAGAACTGAGAACTGATGTCACGCTACGTTTCATTCCGCGATTTTGACTGGCTGTTGCTGGTCTTTGTGCTCATGATCTGCGGGCTGGGGGTGATGGAGATCCACAGCGCTACCATCCACACCAAGTTTGCCGGCTCCCACCTGCGCCAGATTTACTGGGTTTTGGGCGGCGTGGGGGCAATGTTTGCGATGAGCGCGGTGAATTATCAGGTGCTGCTCGACCGCATCCACTGGTTTTACGTGGCGGCGGTTGCCTCTCTGGTAGCGGTGCTGCTGTTCGGGCAGAAGTTTCTGGGGGCGAAGCGCTGGATCAAGATGCCCGGGGGCAATCACTTCCAGCCTTCCGAATGGGTGAAGCTGATCCTCATATTGGCGATGGCGAAGTTTTTCGCTGACTTGCGGCACCGCGAACTTTCCTGGCCGGACTTCATGAAGGCAGGCGCCATCGTCGCGATCCCGATGCTGCTGGTTATGAAGCAACCCGATCTGGGCACGGCACTGACCTACGTGCCTATCGCCGTCATGGGAGTGTTTCTGGGCGGGTTGCAGTGGAGGCAGGCATTCGCCGTAGCTGTGCTGGCTGGGGTTGCGGTGGGCGCCGTGTTTTTTATCCCGCAGATTCACATTTTGAAGTCTTTCCAGAAGCAGCGGCTTACCAGTTTCCAGCACCCGGAAGACGATCCCCAGGGGTCGGGGTACCAAGTTGAGCAATCCAAGATTGCAGTGGGTTCGGGGGGGCTGTGGGGCGGGAAAGGCTCGCAAACACACGGTGCTTTCCTACCTGTCCCACAAACGGATTTTATTTTTGCGGCGTTCGCGGAAGAGCATGGATTCGTAGGTGCTCTTGGGGTTCTGCTGTTATACTTCATAGTGCTGATGCGTTTGACCCAGAACGCGCAAACAGCGCCCGACCGCGCTGGCACGTTCGTGGTGATGGGTGTGGTGGCTGTGCTTAGCTTCCATATCCTGGTCAACGTAGGCATGGTGGTCGGTTTTATGCCGGTCACTGGAATACCCCTGCCACTGATGAGTTACGGTGGGTCTTCCGTGTTGTTCATGTTCCTGGCGCTGGGGATGGTAATGAACGTTCGAATGCGCCGGTTTGTGAATTAGCTGGTGTAAACCGAAGAAAAACCGGCTGATCCAACAAGATTTGGTAAATAAGGGACTCTTGAACGAGATTCCCGAACACAGGAAGACGGCAGGGAACATCGCTGTGCCAAGAGGCGCAGCCAAAAATATCGATCGCCCTCGCGTGAAGGGGGCATTTCACCGGCTAGCTGAGTAGTAGAAGGCCGGGCAGGATTGAAGCTATAGCGCTGCTGGCAGGGAAACGGCCCCCCGACCGGAAACGGTCTGAGAGTGCGGTCACAAACCCGGCAGACGCAAAGCGAAACAGTGCAAAAGATACCCAAGCTTGTGCAGCGGATTCGGTTAGGGAGAAACTTCCCTGGCCCCAGCCGTCCCCCGTGCGGGGCCAGCATCGCGACGCTCGATCCTCCCATTTCCTTCCTCGCTCCGCCCCGGTGAAGCCTGCTCGACTCTCTTAAATGAGTCAGGGTGGGACCGGAGTATCAATGAACAAAGAGTTATTTGTATCTTCCACGCCGCACGAGACCAAGGTGGGGCTGGTGGAAGACGATCTGCTCGCGGAAATCTACCTCGAGCGCGAAAATGAATACACCCTGGCAGGTTCCATCTATAAAGGCCGCGTAACCCGCGTGCTTCCCGGAATGCAATCGGCCTTCGTCGACATCGGCCTGGAGCGCGACGCCTTCCTCTACGTTTCAGACTTTATGGAGTTGGAAGAGCACGACGAGGATCTAACCGACGTCGTGCCGGCAAATCGCGCCGTGCAGGACCTGCGGCCGCAACCGGGCCAGAGTACAACGTCTGAAGAGGCAGAACAGCACCTCGAAAACGCAACCGCCGTAGAAGGCCAACCAGCGTTTGATCAGACTTCAGAGCCGGGGGAACACAGCACCGAAGCCCAGGATTCCGTGCCCTCGGGCGCGGCGCAGGGCTCCTCGGATGGCGGGGACCGTGAGCGCGGAGGTTTTCGAGGACGCCGTCGTCGTCGTGGCGGACGTCGCGATGGCCGCGGCGATGGACGCAACGAGGGACGAAGCGAAGGGCGAGATGACGGACGCGGGCGCAGCCCGGAGCCCCGCTTTTCGCGGCCCCCGATCGAGAGTGTTCCCGTCCCGGCCGCTCCGCGAGCTCAGGAATCAGGGAGGTCCCAGCAGTTCGGGCCGCCGGCTGGATACCAGCCGATATTGCTTCCCGGAGAATCCATCTCCAAGTACCGAGGCCTTACGCAGCCACAGATAGTGCAGGGGCGGCGTTCGCCGGACACTGCAAGTGAAACGAGTTCCGCCGCGGCCGCGCCAGTTTCCGCGGCTCCCGTCGCCGCAACTTTCCCGGACGATGAACCCATCTTTGCCAGCGCTAATGCCAGCGCCGCTCCCGTTGCCGAAGCGGTCGAGGAGCGTGACGACTCACACTACGTGCAAGAAAATCGTGTCGAAGCGGCCTCGAGTGCAGCATCGACTTCGGTCGACTGGAACCGCGAATTTCGCCGCCAAGAGCTGGCGGACCAGGCTGCTTCCAGTGGAGCTAGCGACGCTCGAGAGATTACGGAAGAGGTGGTCGAAGAAGAGAGGGAGGCAACAACTCGATTCGAGCATTCAGATCGGCCCATTCCTCCGGCCCGCGAAGCTCGCGAACAAGAAGCCCCGGCTTTCGCGGCTCCGGTTTTTGCGACCCCGGGAACGCTCGAAGAGGAGACGATCGACGAGGAAGAAGCGGATACCCTCCGCTATGAAGAATCGTCGGATGAAGGCTACGACGAATTTGAGGAAGAGACTCGAGCCCCCGGCCAGCTTTCCGAGGTCCGCGAAACTGTGGATGAGATCCACATGGCGTCGTTGGCCGATGCGGGCGTAACCCCTGCTGCAGGAACTGCGGAGGGTGAGGAAGATACGGAAGAACTGGAACTGGAAGAGGCACAAGCCGAAGCCGAAGCCTTGCTCGACGCCGAGGCCCGTGGCGCGGGCACAGTCGATGCCCGGGCCGAAGTTCGTGCTCCGGCTGGAACGGTCGGTTACACGCAGCGGGCGCCGCGTCCGCGTCCCGGTTTCGACCGGCAGCGCGGCGGACGCCGTGGAGGCGGACGCCGCTTCCCGCGCCGCGAGGCGCACGAGGTTCCAAAGATCAGCGATTTGCTGAAGGAAGGCCAGGAAATTCTGGTGCAGATTGCCAAGGAGCCCATCGGCAAGAAAGGCGCGCGCATCACCAGCCACATCGCGCTGCCGGGACGGTTTCTCGTCTACATGCCGACGGTGAACCATACCGGAGTGTCGCGCAAGATCGCATCGGACGAAGAGCGCCAGCGGCTGAAGCGCATCGTGATGAGCGAGCGCGAAAACGGCCACGGCGGCTTCATCGTCCGCACCGCGGCGCAGAACGCGGGAGAAGACGAACTGCGGGCGGATATTCGCTTCCTCAAGGGCTTGTGGAACGACATCAAGACGCGCTCCGAGGCTTCGAAGCCGCCGGCACTGATCTACCACGATCTCAACGTAGTCGAGCGCGTACTGCGCGACCAGGTCACTAGCGATTTCTCCGTGATCTGGGTCGACACCGAGCCGGAATACGAACGCATTCTGCGCTTCTTCAATCGTTTTCAGCCGGGGCTGGTGAAGCGTGTAAAGCTCTTTACCAAAGAGACGCCGCTGTTCGAGCAATTCGGCCTGAAAGAAGAGATGGATAAGGCGCTCAAGTCGAAGGTGTGGCTGAAGAGCGGCGGCTATATCGTGATCAACCAAACCGAAGCGCTGGTCGCAATCGACATCAACACCGGCAAGTACGTAGGCAAAACCTCGCGCCTTGAAGACACGATCGTCAAGACCAACGTGGACGCGATCAAGGAAATCGTGCGCCAGATTCGGCTGCGCGATCTGGGCGGCATCATCATCATCGACTTCATCGATATGGATGAGCGCCGCAACCGCCAGCGCGTGATGCAAGCGTTGGAAGAAGAACTGCGGCACGATCGTGCGCCGTCAAAGGTTCTCCAGTTCAATGATTTCGGCCTGGTCGCCATCACCCGCAAACGGGTGAAGCAATCGCTCGAGCGCACCATCGGCGCGCCTTGTCCCTACTGCCAATCCACCGGCTACGTGAAGTCGCTGACTACGGTCGCAAACGAGATTTACGTGGAGATGCGCAAGATCGCCAAGCATCTGGAGCACGAAGACGTAATGCTGCGCGTGAATCCGGACGTAGCCAAAGAATTGAAAGCCAACAACGGCCGCCTGCTGAACGAAATGGAAGAACTGACCAAGCGCACCATCATCGTGAAAAGCGATCCCGCGTTGCACCAGGAACAGTTCGATATCAACTAGGCATCCAGCGCTAGCTTTAAAAAAGGGACGGGCGTAAATCGCCTGTCCCTTCTTTAATTTAGAGGGAGAGCATTGCGACATTTCCCGTACCATAAAGGATGGTAATTGCTATGGTAAAATGAATGCCATGACGACTACCCTGACCATAGATCGGGCCGGACGGCTGGTTCTGCCAAAGCCCGTGCGGGAAGAGCTTCAACTGTCCGCGGGAGACTCCTTGGAACTTGAAAGCTCGGAGGATCAAATCGTTCTGCGTCCAGTGCGAGGGGCCGCGACCATGCGGAAAAAACAGGGCGTCTGGGTAATGCGAACCGGGAAACCGCTTTCCGCGGAAGTCGTAAACCGAGCCATACGCAAAATTCGCAACGAACGTGGGCGCGTCGATGCCGGCTCCCTACGCTCCTCCCGCCGCCGCAGTGGGAAAACCAGTTGAAATGGTTCTTTGATACCTCGGTGCTTATTCCTGCTTTTGTGGAAGACCACGAGGATCACGACCGCTGTCTGGCTGCTTACGCTCCGTCCAATAAACGAATCGCATGCTGTGCCGCTCATAGCCTCGCCGAGGTCTATGCCGGAGTGACGCGCTTGCCGGGTGTATTTCGGGCAAGCTCCGGGCAAGCACTCCTTTTCCTTAGCGACATCGAAGATCACCTCACAATCGTCTCGCTCGAAAGTGCGGAATACTTGGCGGCCATTCGACAGGCGTCGGCGAACGGAATCGTGGGTGCGACGATCTACGATGCGCTCCTTGCAGCGTGTGCCATCAAAGCCAGGGCAGAGACCATCTATACCGACAACGAGAGGCATTTCGGGATGTTCGGCGCCGAAGTCGCCAGACGAGTCAAGAGACCCTAGCCGTGAAATCCAGCGCCCATATAGGGATGGCCGCCCCTGCGGCCGCTTCGGGGCAGGCTTTTGGCTGTCCGCCCTGCGAAATCCCGCAGCCGCCTGTTCGCGAAAGAATCCAGGAGCTAGAAGCTGGAGACCAGAAACGACGGTCACCTCAGGCTGGTGCCTTTCGTCAGGCGCGGATTACACCTTTGGGATGCGACAGCATGCACTGCGTTGGGTTCTCCTAATAGGGAGCAGAACGGCTCCGGGAGGACCTATGCAGCGAGCTGGCTTGGCGGGTTTTCTTTATCGGACTATTACTGAATGCAGCTGCGTTAGCGCAGTCCCAGTCTCAAGCCGGGGATTCGCTGGCCGACGTGGCCCGGGCGAACCATGCGAAACTGCAGGAGCAGCAAGCAGCCGGCACGGCGCCCAAAATAATTACGAATCAGGATCTTCCCTCAGCCCCGTCGGAAATCCCTGAGTCCTCGGAGCCAATGACAACGGTATCCGGCGTGAAGCACTCCGTAGACAGTTACTCGGAGCAGCGGGCAAATCAGCGGCAGCTGGCCGAATCCGCGGACCGGCGAGCAGTGGAAAGCACGGATCCAGAATCAGGAAGCGCGGATTGCCGATCTGCAGACGCGCATCGACCGCGTAAATCAGGCGATGCATGCGGCCGTCGGCACGGCGCAGTACGACACGCCGGTGAACCGCTACCAATCGATTCAGATGGAACGCCTGGCGCACATGCAGGACATGCTCGACCAGCAGCAGCGAAGACTCTCGATGATGCAAGACGCAGCCCGGCTCACGGGCATGGGACAGTAGCAACCTCGTCACGCAAGGGAGAACCGAGGATAGACAGTCCTCCATTTTTCCGTTAGACGGGACTCCGCGAAAAACCCCTCTGTCCAGAGACTCTTCCAAACACGTTGCGCCAACGAGCAATCCGAGTTTCTTGCTTCCAAACACCTGCTAAAATCACAACGCTGTTATCGAAGTCCTCTACCTCGGACTTCTTGCTCCAGCGCCCAGCCAAGATCTAATCAAGCAATGAGCAGGAGATAATTCTGATGCGCCGCAGAGATTTTCTAAAAAGTACTGCCGCTCTCGCTGTAGCCGCAGAATTTGGAATCGGCAAAGCGCAGGCCAAGGTTCCTGCCCATAACTGGGGAAACTACAACTTTGGCTCGGGTCCTCAGGTCACCGATCGCCTCAATCAGGGTCCGTTCCCGCAATACCCGCCTGACGCCGTGATTCCGACCGACGACGTGGTGATGACCACCACCGCTTCCGAAGACGTCGTGCCGAATTATGGCAAGGGACTGGTTACTTACATCACGGCAGACAGTGGCACGGAGGAAATCAAGTCAGACAATATTCCGCAGGCGATTGAAGACCTGGTTCGATTTCCGCTGGGCCAGCAGCTGTATATCCGCCCGACGTGGAGGGAAGTGCAGCCGCGGCCGGGACGCCTGGAGTTGCCCGATTACGTGAAGCTGGTTTTTGAATCAGCGAAGAAGAACAACAAGCGGGTCGGATTGCGAATTCAGATGTGCGCTCCAGACTATACGCACGAAGCGGCGCTGCCGGATTTTGTTCTCGAAAAAGTTCCGAAAGTTGATCTGGTGGCCAGCGATCAGGAAAGCGCCGCCGAGGGGAAGAGATTTTTGCAGAACCCGCATTCGCGTTATCAGCCGCGGTATGACGATCCTTTTTTTCAGCAGGCATTCAAAGAACTGGTGGGACAATTGGCGGCCGAGTTCGATGGCAATCCGCTGGTCGAATATATCGATACCTTCATGTACGGCTTCTGGGGCGAAGGACACACCTGGCCATTTGCCAATAATCCTTTCCCTGATTACCAGACCGCGGAACGGACATGGGTCAACATGCTCGAAGTTCAGCTCGAGCACTTTTCGAAGACGCCTCTGCTAACCAATACTCAACCGGACTTCAGCCGGGTCGGTAATTCAGAACTGCTGGACCGCACCGTCCGCAGCAACAATTGGATTCGCAGCGACACCATCTTCATTGAGAACGAGCAGATTGAAGCGCTCAGCAATCGCCCACCCTGGATCGCGGCATTGCTCGAACAGGGGCTTCCCGGGAAACCTCCCGATCCCAATACCGCAGTGGAAGGGATATCCCCGGCCGAGAACATGATCGACCACGTGATCGATATCGGGGCGAATTACTGGTCGCTCTGGAATTTTCACCAGATCAGTGCGAAGAATCTGATGACCTACTATCAGGCGTATCCGGCAGCGTTCGATCGGATCAATCGCCGAATTGGCTATCGGGTGAGGCCGTCTTTTATCTGGAGCTATAAAGACGCTGGTTCGACGGGGCTGATTGTCGGCTTCGCCAATGACGGAATCGCCGGCGTGCCAGGCGTATTGAGAGTGACCGCGGAGACCCAGGACGGAAAGATTCTCAAGAGCGGTTGTCTGGACGCAGGTTACCCGTTACCCGGAAAAATTCGGCAGGCCCAGTTCGTGCTTCCAAACGTCGCCGACTGGAAAGGATTAAAACTAAGAGCGGAGATTGAAGTAAAGGGAATGCGCTATCCCGTCCGGTGGGCCTGTCGCCAGAAGCTAAACGATGACGGCTCGCTCACCCTGCGTCCCAACCTCCGTCAGCAGGTCTAGGCTGCTGTTGTTCGTGTCGCCCCCGTGCGGAAATAGCTCGTGCGAAAGAACTGTATGCGCGATAATGTTTTCCTGTGCAACTTTCTCGAAATCGGGGGCGACCAGCATGTCAGCATCGACCGAATCTCAAGCAGGCTTTCTCTCCCGCCGCCGTTTCTTTCGCTGGGCCAGCTCGCTCGCCGCTGCGGTTGGTGCTGCTCCTCTGGTTTCCTCGGCCAGGGCTCTTTCATCGGCAGATGCATCGGCAGATGGTGAAGACTACTATGCGAAGCTCGGGGTTCCGACGATTATCAACGCCGCCGGCACCTACACCACGCTAACGGCAGCTTGCATGCCCCCGGAAGTTCTCGCTGCGGTACAGAAGGCCGCGCTTCATCCTGTGCGCCTGCGCGAACTGCAGCAGAAAGCAGGCGAATACGTCGCAGGTCGCCTCAAGTGTGAGGGAGCGGTGGTGACTTCGGGAGCCTCGGGAGCCATCAGTCTGGCGGCCGCCGCCTGCCTGCAGTATGCAAACAAGATCAGCATTACCGATATGCCGCAGGCGATTGACGGCCTGAAGAATCAGGTTATCGTGCAGCGTGCCCACCGCTATGAGTATGACCGCGCCATGTATCTCTGCGGAGCGCGGGTAACGGAGGTGGTCACGCTCGACGACTATAAGCGCGCGTGCGGCGTGGGCAACGGGGTGATGACAAATTTTTTCAACGCTGCGGAGGATGAGGATGGGATCGCAGGGAGTGCGCAGATCGGTCGAGAGGAGTGGCTGCGCGTGGCGCACGAGCACAACATTCCGTGCCTGCTGGATGCAGCCGCCGACATGCCTCCGATCTCGAATTTGTGGAAGTACACGGGCATGGGCTTTGACCTCGTAACATTTTCAGGCGGCAAGGGAATGCGCGGGCCACAAAACGCCGGCCTGCTGCTGGGCAAGGAAGGTCCTGACGGACCTGGCCCAGCAGAATAACAATCCGGGAGATGGAATCGGCCGCGGCATGAAGGTAGCCAAGGAGCAGATTGTGGGCATGGTTGCGGCCGTCGACTGGGTTCTCTCGCACACAGAGGAGTCAATGCAAGGCGATTATCAAAAGCGGGCCGATCTCATTGCTGGTGCAGTGAAGGGCATCCCTTCTGTGCGGACGGAGACTGTGGTTCCGAAGATCGCCAACCACGTTCCGCATCTCCTCATACGCTTCGATCCCGCGGTTACTGGCGTCACCACTACTCAGATCGTGGAAGCTCTACGCACGGGGACGCCTTCGATTGAGCTTAACCCTAACACCGGCCAGAAACCCAACCAGGGCATCCCGGCGGATGCAAACACGCTGGTGGTCGGGGTATGGATGTTGCAACCCGGCGAAGATGAGATCGTGGGCCGGCGGATTCGCGCGGCTCTGACCAAGAAAGCCTGAATTCCTCAGGATTAATGAAGGTTCTCGCGCCCCGTGGCTAAATGTGTTGACTATAGGCCCACACCTATAGCACACTACATATGCACATAATCTATGCCTCGACGCGCCCACATCCTCTTGCCCGAAGACCTGCTTCGTGAAATTGACGCCCTCGTTGGTCCGCGCGGGCGTAGTGCGTTTTTGGTGCAAACGGCGCGCAATGAAGTGCGCCGGCATCGGCTGCTTGAGTTTCTGGAGAACACAGACCCGGCGTGGAACGACGAGGATCATCCTGAGTTGGCCCGCGGAGCCGGCGAGTGGGTCCGCAAACTGCGCTCTGAGAACGAAGTTTCCCGCGGGCGCAAAAACGTTCGCCAGAAGACGAGGCGTGCCCGTAACTGATGCGGTTGCTGCTCGACACCTCGGTGCTGATTGATGCGCTGCGTCTCCGCCACGGCCGCCGCGAACTGCTCGCCCAGCTGGTTCAGGCAGGACACACGCTAGCCACCACAGCCTTGAATGTCGCGGAAGTCTATGCGGGAATGCGGCCCGACGAGGCACAGAGAACCGAGACCCTTCTGGGCGTACTGGATTGCTACGAGTTGACGGGAACGTCAGGACGGAGGGCGGGAGCGCTGAAGCAACAATGGGCCAGAAAAGGCCGCACACTGGCTCTGGCGGACATGATCGTGGCCGCCATCGCTCTGGAGCGTGAGTGCGTTTTGATGACTGACAATCGCAAGGATTTTCCGATGGAGGAACTGGACAAGTTTGATCTGGCTCGCACCTAGTTGCCGGTGTTGGCCAACGCTTTCACAGCCAGATCAGAGCGCTCACGCAGTTTCTGCACGGTTTCGCGGATTGCTTTAGCAGACGCCGCGTCTTTACTTTCGGCGGACTTGGCCACTCCCGCGGCCTCTTCGGTGGCGGTGCTGGCAATGTCGAGCAACACTACCAGCGCGTCGGCGTGGAGCTTCCACAGCGAGGACATGCTCTGGCTGCGCTTGAGTTCTTCGAGTTCGGTGTTGACGCGGGCCACGCAGGAAACCAGGCGGATCAACGTGCGGGCGACGTCGGCGCGCAGGCTTTTCTCTTCGAGGAAGCTGGCGTTGTAGGCTTCGGCTTCGGGCGCGGTGAGCGTCAGATTGAAGAAGCGCATGGGCACGATCTGGCGATACTTGGGATCGGCCACGCGGACGAAAACGCGAATCGATTCCTCAACCCGGCGCAGCTTGCCTTCTTCGGCAGAGATTTGCTGCGCCGTAATGGCGGGAGGCTGAAACGCCTGAGCCGGTGCCGCAGCTTTGGCAGCGCGCAATCCGGGCGGGCTTCGCAGCCGCAGCCGCTCCGCCGGAACTCCGTACTTTTTGCGCCGCCAGCGCGGTGCGAGCAGTGACCTGCGAATCGGCGGACGCCGGTCCAGTTCTTTTTTTAATTCGTGAAACGCGGCGAAATTTTTCCAGCGCGCTGCCGTAGTCGGCCTCGAGCATTTCTTTCTGCTCGATCGCGGCCACGTGTTCGACGGTGACTTCCACGCCGTCCACCGTGCTTAGAATGCTGCCTCCCATTTCGTCGAGAGCCTGGGCGAATTGTTTGATCTCACCCAGGGCCTTGGCGAAGAGCTGGTCAAAGCGCGCGCCGAACGCGGCGTTGTGCGCGGCGACCGTGGCCAGCACGCCGGGATGATAAAACGAAGCATCCAGCCAGCGCTTCAATTCGCGCACTCGCGAAACGATGCCGGAATCGATCAGCGAATTGAAATCGCGATAGCGGGCAATCTCTTCGCGCAACGGATCGAAGTTGCGCAGCAGTTGCACGTGCTCTTCGGGCAGCGAAGGCACGTCGGTATCGGCGAGAATTTCGATCAGGGCGATTTCAAATGGAGAAAGCGGCAGCGCTCCGTCCAGCCCGTAGCCATGCTGCTGCCACTGGCCCTGGACGCGGGGATGGCGGTAAAGAAAAGTCGCAATCAGGTCGGTTTTGTCGCGGTTGACTTCGCTGGGCTCGCGGCGCCGCACAAAATAGCGCAGCAGAGCCTCGGCGACTTCTGAATCCGTGTCGGGAGTGAGCGCCTGGCGCAGCATCGCGGGCGTGATGGCCATATCGAGCACATGCAGCCAGCGATACATCCGGGAAAGAGTTTCGGGAAGGTCGCCTTCGGAGTGGCGAAGCGAGACCTCGTCGAGCCCGCTCGGAATGGGCACGTCTCCGCCCAGCGAGTCGCGCATCAGCTTCTGGTAAAAACCCTGGACTGTCGCCAGGATCGCCAGCTCAAACTTTAGGTCCTCGGCCAAGAACGCTCCGCGAGCGAGATTCTCCCGTCGATTGAGGGAATTCTTTACTGCTGTTCAAGTAAAGACGAAAGTCACTAGGTACCGCAAGTTACCACCGGAGCGGGACTACTACGGCTGGTTGCATTTTCCGGAAGTGCATGGACTTCCGCGCGGAGCGGAGGCTGTGCTTCAGAAACACGACAGTCTTATTGCCGTAAAGAAGGACGCGGTTCTCGACGTGCCAGCGGACGGCGCGTGAGAGCACGACTTTTTCGAGGTCGCGGCCTTTGCGGATGAGGTCTTCGACCGTATCGCGGTGGGAGACGCGGACTACATCCTGCTCGATGATGGGACCGTCGTCGAGGACTTCGGTGACGTAGTGGCTGGTTGCGCCGATCAGCTTTACGCCGCGCTCGAAGGCCTGATGGTAGGGCCGCGCGCCGATGAAGGCGGGCAGAAACGAATGGTGAATGTTGATGATGCGCTGCGGATAGCGGTTGACGAAATCGTTGGAGAGAATCTGCATGTAGCGGGCGAGCACCAGGAAGTCGGCTTTGTGGTCTTCGATCAGCGAGTGGATTTGTGCTTCGGCCTGCTGCTTGTTGTCTTTTGTGATCGAGATGACGGTGTAAGGGATTTTGTAGAAGTCGGCGATGGGCTGATTGTCGGGATGGTTGGAGATGATCAGCGGAATGTCGCAGGCGAGTTCGCCGCTCTGGTGACGGTAGAGGAGATCGACGAGGCAGTGGTCGTACTTCGAGACCAGAATGATCATGCGCGGGCGATGCGAGGACTGCGCCAGCCGCCAGTTCATCTGAAACTTTTCGGCGATGGGGGAGAAATGTTTGGCGAAGTCGGCGAGGTCTTTATCGGTAGTCGAAGATCGATGTCGAAATCTTTGGGATCGAACTCGACGCGCATCAGGAAGAGGCCGGATTCTTCGTCGGCGTGTTCGTCGGCGTGCAGGATGTTGCCGCCGTGGCGGTAGACGAAGTCGGCGATGGTGGCGACTTCGCCTTTGGCGTCGGGGCAGGAGACGAGGAGGATGGCGGAGGGTTTCATGTCAGAATTGCGCGATTCGGCGGCTTCCTCACTTTGCACGTCTCGGCCTCCAGCGAAATATCGAAGGCCACGACGATAAGTAACCTAACCAGATGCATAGAGACTGCTACGCGAGTGCCAGCATCGAGGCGGTGATCGTTGAGTCCGCGATGCCAACCTAGTAAGCCGCCGAGGGCCCAAGCTATGTAGAGGGTGAGAAGGGCGGCAACGGCCCATGGACCCCAGCCTATCGGGCGGGACTCGCAGGCGCAGGGAAGCGCCGAGCACGCAGTCTCCTCACGCCGTTGGCAACGAGCTCGCGTAGCACCATGCGAGGAGGATCGTCGCTGGCGGAAACGTCAGTGTCATATTCAGTGGGGCACGACCTTCCGGGCGCACGAACAACATAATGTCGTAGACGATCAATGGTGCGCCCAGCATTGCTGCACCAGCCCAAACGAGCCACCTTCCCGTACTGGGGAAACGGGGCTGAATAATGCCGCCCAGAATCAAAAGATGCGGGATACAGGAGGCAAAGGATGGGAAACAGTGCAAGTGCAGACACGATGCCTGTGGCGATGGCGAGCCGGCGCACTCTTTTGGGAAGGATGTTCGGCTCTTCTATAGATCGCCACGTTACAGCATCGGCAAGACGCGGCGCTACTTTTTCAGTGCCTTCAAAATCTCCCGCGCCGCGTTCGCGCCCGAGCCTCCCGTCAACCCTGCGCCGGGATGCGTGCCGCTGCCGCAAAGATACAGGTTTTCGATCGGCGTGCGGTAGCGCGCCCAGTCCAGCAGCGGGCGCATGGTGAAGAACTGGTCGAGGGCAAGGTCGCCGTGGAAGATTTGGCCGCCGGTTAATCCGTAGACTTCTTCCAGATCGAGCGGGGTGATGATCTGGTGGGTCAGGATCATCTCGGGCAGATTCGGCGCATATTGAGCGAGCGTCTGCACCACCGTTTGGCCGAGCGCTTTGCGCTGATCTTCCCAGTCGCCTTTCAGTTTGTAGGGCGCGTACTGCATGTAGATCGACATCACGTGCTTGCCTTCGGGAGCGAGCGTGGGATCGGTCAGCGACGGAATGGTGGCTTCGAGATAGGGCTGGCGCGAGAAGTTGCCGTACTTCGATTCGTCGAAGGCGCGCTCGAGATAGTCGATTTCGTGGCCGATGTGAATGCGTCCCTTGAGCGCGGCGCCGTCGCCGTTTTTCAAAGCTGTGAAATTCGGCAGGCCGGAGAGCGCGAGGTTCACTTTCGCAACCGTGCCATTGCCGCGGTAATGCTGCAACTTCTGCACGAAGTCGGGAGAAAGATGCGTGGGATCGGTCAGCTTGAGCAGGGTGCGCTTGGGATCGGCGTTGGAGATTACGGCGTTGGCGCTGATTTCTTCGCCGGTCGAAAGCAGCACGCCGGTGGCTGCGCCGTCTTTCACGCGAATCTCGATGACTTCGGCTGCAGTGCGAATTTCGACGCCGGCGGCTTGCCGCGGCGGACGCCATGGCTTGCGTGAGCGAGCCCATTCCACCTGCGGCGAAGAAGGCAGAGCCGGCGGGATGAGAATCGCCGGCGGCGCGGATCAGCAACTGCAGGCTGCTTCCTGCCGACCATGGTCCGAGAAAAGTTCCGAAGATTCCGCGAGCTGCGATTACGGCGCGCAATAATTCAGTTTCGAAATATTCTGCGACCAGATCGGCGACGGCCATCGGTCCCCAGCGCAGAACGCGGTACATATCGCGCTTGCCGAGGTTGCGGAGGGCGCGGCCGGTCTTGAGCATGCTCCAGAGATCGCCGCCGCTGGGATGATCGATATCGGGCGGAGTAGTGGCGAGCGCTTCCGCGATTACTTTGCTGATCTTTCCCAGAGATTTTTCGAACTCGGGATACTTGGTCGCATCTTTTTGCGAGAAGGCGGCGATCGACTGCGCGGATTTGTTTTCGTCCTGATAGAGCGAAAGGGCGCGACCATCGGGCGAGAGCGCGGTGACGCAGGTCTCCGGCGTGATGAACCTCAGGCCGTGTTTTTCCAGTTGCATGTCGCGGACGATGTCTGGACGAACGGGGCCGGCGGTGTGAGCGAGCGTAGAGCAACGGAAGCCGGGATGAAATTCATCGGTGATGGCAGCGCCGCCGACCTGCGGCCGGCGTTCGAGTAGGAGCGGCTTGAATCCGGCTTTGGCGAGATAGAAGGCGGTGACCAGGCCGTTGTGGCCGCCGCCGATGATGACGATGTCGCGGGCCGTCGTGGCCGATGTATTCATAAAGTGAATTTCTCAACTGCATCGGGAGAACGCCTTGAGACGAATGGGCGCGGAATAGCACATAGGGGTCCTTCGACTGCGGTTATCCTTCGCGCTTGTGGCGCGAAGAACAATCCTCGCTCAGGATGACAAAGCATATTTTTACGCGGCTCCCTTGATGTCTTTCAACATTTCGAGTGCCGCGAGGCGTCCGGGGGCGCCCATGATGCCGCCGCCGGGATGCGTGGCCGAGCCGCACATGTAGAGATTCTGGATGGGCGTGCGGAAGCGCGCGTAACCGGGCGCGGGGCGCAGGAAGAAAAGTTGTTCGAGCGAAAGCTCGCCCTGAAAAATGTTGCCTTCGCTCAATCCCCACTCGCGTTCGAGATCGAGCGGAGTGATGACTTGTTTATGCAGGATGATGTCTTTGATGTTGGGCGCGTACTCGGCGATGGTGTTGACGACGGTGTCGCCGAAGGCTTCTTTCTGATCGTCCCAGTTCAAGCCGGGGCGCAGCTTGTAGGGCGCGTACTGCACGAAGCAGGAGAGCACGTGCTTGCCCGGCGGCGCGACCGAAGGATCGGTGAGCGACGGGATGACCATGTCGATGTAAGGGCGGCGCGAGAAATTGCCGTACTTGGCGTCGTCGTAGGCGCGCTCCATATATTCGACGGATGGGGAAATTGAGATTGCGCCGCGCAGGTGCGCGCCGGGGCCGGGCATGCATTTGAAGTTCGGCAGCGCGTCGAGCGCCATGTTCACCTTGCCGGAAGATCCGCGGTATTTGAAGCGGTTGATGTCTTCGAGAAAGTCGGCGGGAAGATGCTCGGCTTCGATGAACTTGTTGAAGGTGAGGCGGGGATCGACGCTGGAAGAAATTGTGTCAGCATAAATTTCGTCGCCGTTGGCGAGGACGACGCCTTTCGCTTTGCCGTCTTTGACGATGATTTTCGCGATGGCGGCTTGGGTGCGAATCTCGACGCCGGCTTCGCGGGCGGCGTCGCCGATGGCGTTTGAGATTGCGCCGGTGCCTCCGCGGGCGAATCCCCAGGCGCGGAATGCGCCGTCGATTTCTCCCATGTAGTGGTGGAGCAGAACGTAGGCGGTGCCGGGCGAGCGCACGCCGAGGAATGTGCCGATGATGCCGGAGGCCGACATCGTGGCCTTGAGGACGTCGGTCTCGAACCATTGATCGAGAAAATCGATGGCGCTCATGGTCATGAGCTGGACCTGGTTGTATTTGTCGTAGCTCGACATGCCCTGGAAGCGGCGTCCGATGAAGAGCAGCTTCATCAGTTCGCGCGGGTTGAGTGTGTTCGGGTCGGGCGGGACCATGCTGAGAATCGGCTTCACGAAGCGGCACATGGCTTGCATGGCTTTGCCGAATTCGTCGTAGGCTTCGGCGTCCACGCGGGAGTGGCGGGCGATCTCGCGATGAGTTTTGCCGTGGTCGTTCACGCGCCACAGATAATCGCCGCTGGGCATGGGGGTGAACGTGCCGTCGAGCGGGAGAATTTCGAGGCCGTGGCGCGGGAGATCGAGATCGCGGATGATTTCCGGGCGCAGCAGCGAGACCACGTAAGAGCAGACGGAAAACTTGAAGCCGGGGAAGACTTCTTCGGTGCAGGCCGCGCCGCCGAGAATGTGGCGGCGTTCGAGCACCAGAACTTTCTTTCCGGCGCGCGCGAGGTAGGCGGCGTTGACGAGGCCGTTGTGGCCGCCGCCGATCACGATTACGTCGTATGAATTAGCCATAAGCTCTTAGCCTTTAGCTGTTAGCTTGCGATTGAGAATAGGGACGAGGAATATTAGCGCAGTTTCGGGGTGCGCGTATTAGAGGCCGCTGGGAAGGACGCTCCAGTTGCGAAGGGCATTCGAGATCGGGATGGCTGAGCGCATGGATGAGTCGAAGGTCATTCTACCGGGAATGCCGTGGTTTGTCTGCAACATTAGCCATCACCGAGATTTGTTGCGCGGGAGATCCTTCGCTCCGCCTCAAGAACGCCCGCGCTCGGGATGACGCCTTCGATGAGGGTTCAGAGTATAATCTGCGTTCGAGTTAATTCTTTCGAGGCCACTCTTTGCCCATTGGAACTGCGTTTCACGAGAGAACTTTTCCGCTTTGCCACAGCTTGAATTACCGCGAGTGGTCGGGATACTACACGGTCAGCGTGTATGAGGTGCATCACGAGCATGAGTACAACGCCATCCGCAATGCGGCGGCGCTGATCGATATTTCTCCGCTCTACAAATATTTGATCACGGGCAAAGATGCGACGCGGCTGGTGAACCGCGTGATCACGCGCGACATCAACAAGGTGAAAGTGGGGCAGGTGATTTATTGCTGCTGGTGCGATGAAGAGGGCAAGGTCATCGACGACGGAACGATTTCGCGGCTGGAGGAAAATGTTTATCGCTGGACGGCTGCCGACCCCAGCCTGCGCTGGTTCCGGCAGAACGGCCTGAACATGGATGTGCAGGTCGAAGACATTTCCGAGAAGGTTGCGGCGCTGGCACTGCAGGGGCCGACTTCGGCGAAGCTGCTGAAGTCTGTGGCCGAGGCCGACATCGCGAATCTGAAATATTTTCGCGTGACTCGTGGCAAGATTGCGGGCGTGCCGGTGGATATTTCGCGCACTGGGTATACCGGCGATCTGGGATATGAGATCTGGGTTCCGTGAAAGAAGCAATGATGCGGTGAAAGTTTGGGATGCGCTGGCGGAAAAAGGAAAGCAGTTTGATCTGCACGCGGCGGGCATGCTGGCGCTGGATGTGGCGCGCGTGGAAGCTGGGTTGTTGCTGATAGAAGTGGACTACTCGAGTTCGAA
Source organism: uncultured Acidobacteriaceae bacterium (assembly GCA_963841125.1). Lineage (GTDB taxonomy): Bacteria > Acidobacteriota > Terriglobia > Terriglobales > Acidobacteriaceae > Sulfotelmatobacter. The sequence goes on along the minus strand of CAWJBH010000001.1, from coordinate 31,549 downwards.
GAAGGCGCTGATTCCGTCGCAGAAGTATTCGCCGTATGAGTTGGGCTTCGGCAAAATGGTGCATCTGGAGAAAGAAAATTTCATCGGCAAGAGCGCGCTGGAGCAGGACTGCGAAGAATGGCGTGGCGCGGCAACTGGTCGGAGTGGAAGTGGATTGGACCGACGTGGAGGCGCTGTATGAACGCTATGGGCTGACTCCGGCTGCGCCGAGCCAGGCTTCGCGCGTGGCCGTGCCGTTGTACTCGGGAGAAAAACAAGTTGGCAAGGCTACGACTACCAGTTGGTCGCCGATTCTGAAGAAGATGATTGCGCTGGCCAGCGTTGAGACTGAGCATTCGAAGCTGGGGACGCAGTTGCAGATGGAGATCACGATCGAGGCGATCCGGCTGAAGACGAATGTGAAGGTGACTGCGCTGCCATTCTTTAATCCGGCGCGGAAGACGGCGACGCCGGTATAAAATTGCAAGTAAGCCTTTTTCGGTTATGCCTACCCGCGTCGAGCGACGAACGGTTGACCTTTCGGGCTATCCCGACCTTGTCGTCATCTATCTTGGCATGCGCGTAAATCGCATTGCCGGAATCAAGACTCTCCTTGGATTCGGGCCAAAAATCTCTTCCTCGGCTGCTGCCCATCCCGACGGATCGCTGTTGCACGAAAACTTTGTCTTTTCTTTTTTCCCGATGCATGCCCGGCATGCGCCAATACTGGCGCGACCAAGACTCGCTGATGAAATGGACGCGATCGGATCCCCACCGGGAATGGTGGCAGAACTTTTTGAAGGATTCCGGCGGGACCGGTTTCTGGCACGAAACTTATCTGCTCCGGGGCGGCATGGAAGCTATTTACGACGATATCGTTCCAAAAATCGGATTCATGAGCTTCGCACCCGTGACGCCCGCGCGTGGCCCGATGTTCGGCGCCGTTTCGCGTGCTGGGATGAAGGCTGCCGGACCGCCGGTTCTGTCCGAAAAGGACCTGTACGAACATCCGGAAGACAGACAAGCGAGCTGAAGTTCTCAAGCCATCTTTTCGCGGCCGGCTCTGCGCTTTCCAGCCATGTAAATCCAAACGCCAAGCAGTATCAGCACAGCGGTCCCTCCCACAATTTTTAGCAGCGCCAGCGGCTTGTTGGGCTCATCGGGTTGCGGAATCAGCGATAAAGCAATCGTCAACGCGGTAGTGATGAATCCGACGATGGCCACCGAGCTTCGCTACTGGTCCTTCCTCCGGGCACGCGGATCACTTCCGGGCCGGCAGGTTCGCGCTGCAGTTTGATCATTGCGGCGAACAGGTACAAGTACGGAATGAAGTAGTGATCACTCCCATGCTGACCAGCACGTCGTAAGCGCCTTTGACGCTGGTTCCAGCCTGGCCCAGAAAAATGAAAACTGCGCCGAGAACGAACTGGGTCAGCAGTGCAACCCATGGAGTTTTCCAGCGCGGGTGCAGCGCGCCGAATGCCGGTGGCAGGAAGCGGTCGATGCCCGCGACGAAAGGCAATCGAGCTACGGCGGCGAGGTAGGCTCCGGCTGCGCCGATGTTGCTGAGCGCGATCAGGAATGCCGCGACGGGAAGCACTCCGGGAAAACCCACGCGGGAGGCCGTTTTCGAGATGGCCTGCACCAGTCCTTGCAGGCTGCTGACTTCGCCAGAGGGCAACGCCAGCAATATGGCAGCTGTCCCGACGATGTAACAGAAGGCCACAGTCACGCCGCCGAAGAGCAATGCAAACGGAATCGAGCGGCGGGGATTTTTGATTTCTTCTCCCATGAAGGATGCGGTTTCGCAGCCGCCGAAGGCGAAGGTCAGCACCGACCAGAAAATTATGTCGTTAAGGTGTGTGCTGGGCGTCATCGAGTGCATGGTGAACTGACGTGGCCGAGCCGTAACGATGCCAGGCGATCAATCCCATCACGATGACGATGCCCACCGGAATCCACATGGCGAGTGCGCCGACGTTGTGCAGCCACTTGCCGATGTCGAGGCCGACGATGTTCATTAGAGTGGCGGCGCTTAGTGTGAGCAGAGAAAAAACGATGTAGAAGGTGGCGTTGTTCGAAAGATGCTCCCACGCGCTCTGGCGCATGAAGAGAATGTTGCTGGCGGCGAAATAGAGGACGGCAGGGAAGTAGGGAAGGTTGCTGGTCCAGTAAGTCCATGCCGGACATGAAGCCGGAGAAATCTCCGAAGGCGCGCTTGCTCCAGACGTAGAGGCCGCCTTCGCTGGGATAACGGGAAGAGAGTTCGATCACGGAGAGCGCGAGCGGAGTGTAGAAACAGAGCCAGGCGCCGATCCAGATGACGATGGAACTGGGACCGGCGGCGGCAGCGGTGGCGATCCAGCGCAGGCTGATGCCGGTGACCACGTAAAACAAAACGAGATCGCGGAAGCCCAGCACGCGCTTGGGGCGGTTGGGATCTTCGGCCTCGGCGATCGATACGCCGGAGGAGACGAACGGGATTCGGTTCAGCGAGTCGGCGTCCGCGTTGTTTTCAGGCAATCAGTTGCCCCGGGGGGTCAAGTTGCGAGCCAATTTCGCGATGTATTTCGCGACACGTGACTTCGCACTGCGGTAAAGAGAGTCAGGAATAACACTGAACAGGGCTGGGGGCAAGATGAAAGTTTTTCCCCAAGCGTTCGGCAGAGTCCGGCAGCTCAATTCTTCAGCTCTTAACTGAAAAGGAATTGGCGGGTAGTGCGGCGGCTTACTTTTCTACCGACGACGGCGTCACCGCGATGTGCGGCTCGACGAGTGAAAATAGCTTGTCCTTCAGAAAAGGTCCGCCGGCCAGCAGACCTGATAGCAGCGGATCGCGGCGGTTGGCGGTCAGGTTGGTCTTTTCCAGAGTGCTCACAAAGCCGCCCGCGCTTTGCACCAGGGCCGCGCCCGCCACTACATCCCATTCGTTCTTCGGAGTCAGAGTGAAGGTAACGTCCGCCAGGCCAGCCGAGACCAGCGCGAGCTTGTAGGCCACCGAACCCATGGGGCGAATCTTGAAACCGGAATTCTCGAACGCCTTCCACTCGCCGCGCTTGACCTCGCTGCGGCTGGCGAGAACCAGGGCGCCGTCGAGAGTTTTGCGCTGGCTGGGCTGGGCGGGCTTGCCGTTATAGGTGACGCCGGAGTCGATCGATCCCAGGAAGGTTTCGTCGGTGGCAGGATTGTAGATTCCGCCGGCCACGGGACGGCCATTCTCGACAAACCCGATCGAAACGCAGAACTCCGGAATCCCTTGACAAATTCGCGGGTGCCATCGAGCGGATCGACCACCCAGACGCGCGATCGCTGCAAGCGGATGGGATCGTCCACGCTCTCTTCAGAGAGCCAGCCTTCTCCATCGCGCAGCAGTTCCTTGCGCAGAACGGCGTCAAGCGCGCGATCTGCTTCGGTTACAGGATCGTGCCCGACTTTGTATTCCGTCTCGATCGCTCCCGGCGTGAAGCGGGCGAAAACCTCGCGAGAAGCTTCCAGCGCGGAGTGAATGCGTTCCAATATCTGAGTAGAGTTCATCGTAATCCTTGAATGTCATTCCATGCGTTGAACTGAGAACCGTTTTCAAGCCATCAACATGCGCGCGCCCGTCGCCAGCAACACCGCGCAAAGAATACGTCGCAGCCACGGAACCGGGACCCGCGTGCTCAGGTAAGAACCCAGCAGTCCGCCGGGAACCGAGCCGATCAGCAGCGCCCCGACCAGATGGGTATCGACATTGTGCATCCGAAAATGGAGAAGACTGGTTACGCCGGTGAGCATCAAGGCATGAACGATGTCGGTGCCCACCATGACTTTCGGCTGAAAGCTGTAGAACAGCAAAAGCATCATCATGACAATGCTGCCGGAGCCGACCGAAGTGATGCCCACCAGAAATCCCGCCACCAGGCCGATGAGCGACATCCATGCGAACGACTTCATCGTAGGGCGGATGGGCTGCGGCCCGGTCCTCGATTTTTTTCTGGAAGAACAAGAAAGTCGGAATGCAAATCAGCAGCACTCCGACGGCAACGGTGATGAAGTGATTGACGCCGTTGCCATAGACGTTCCGCAAGTGAACCAGGAAACTTACGCCCAGATAAGAGCCGGGAGCGCTGCCGACGGCCAGCGCCAAGACCACCTTGCGCCGAACCGTGCCTTTGCGCAGATGAACAATGCTGGCGCCGATCTTAGTGACGAAGTTGAAGAGCGCGTCCGAACCCACGGCGCGCATAGGGCGGCACGCCCAAACCGAAAATGAGAATCGGGAGCAGCAGAACGCCGCCCCCGACTCCCGTCATTCCGATGAGGGTCCCAACTCCAAAACCCACCAAGCTCTTGATCAGCAGATCCATGTTCGTAGATCCATAACCGTAAGGAGCGATTAAACCGACTCCGCAGCGGTTCCGATGAAGCCTTCCCTTTCCAGGTGCAGGATGATCTCCTGCGCTGCCTCTTCGGCGGACAAGTCGCCGGTGTTGATGGTGACTTCGGCGTCGGTCGGAACTTCGTAAGGATCCGAGATGCCGGTGAACTCTTTGAGAATTCCCGCGCGCGCCTTGGCATACAAGCCTTTGCGGTCGCGCTGTTCGCAGACTTCCACGGTGGTGGCGATGTGCACCAGAATGAACCCTCCGTAGGGCTCAATCAGTTGCCGTGACATGTTTGCGGGTCGCGTCGTAGGGCGCGATGGGCGCGCAGATGGCGATGCCGCCGTTCTTGGTGATTTCCGACGCCACATAGCCGATGCGGCGGATGTTGATGTCGCGGTGCTCTTTGGAGAAGCCAAGTTCGGAAGACAGATTCTTGCGCACCAGGTCGCCATCCAGCAGCGTGACCGGACGCCCGCCGGTTTCCAGGAACTTCGTCATCAACACATTGGCGATGGTCGACTTGCCGGAGCCGGAAAGTCCGGTGAAGAAGATGGTCACGCCTTGCTTGTGGCGAGGCGGGAAACTGCGGCGCAATTCCGCCACAACTTCGGGATAGGTGAACCAGGCGGGAATCTCGCGGCCTTCGTTCAGGCGCTGGCGAAGTTCCGTGCCGGAGATGTTCAGCACGCGATCTCCGTTCTTGACTTCGTCGTCGGGAACGTATTTGTCCTGATCCTCGAGGTAGACCATCATGTTGAAAGGCACCATGGTGACGCCGATGTCGGCTTCGTGTTTCTTGAAAACTTCCTGCGCCTCGTAAGGGCCGTAGAAAGGCTTCCGTCGGTGTCTTTGCCCGGACCGGCGTGATCGCGGCCCACGATGAAGTGAGTGACAGCCGTGATTCTTGCGGATGAGCGCGTGCCAGATGGCTTCGCGCGGTCCGCCCATGCGCATGGCGAGCGGCAGCAAAGAAAGTTTTGCGGTCGATTGCGGAAACTTGGAGAGCAGCAGTTGATAGCAGCGCACTCGCGTGTAGTAATCCACATCGCCGGGCTTGGTCATGCCCACCACGGGATGAATCAGCAGGTTGGCCTCGACTTGCTTGGCGGCGCGGAATGCGAGTTCGACGTGAGCGCGGTGCATGGGATTGCGAGTCTGGAAGGCGACCACGCGCCGCCAGCCTACGCGGGCAAACTCGGCGCGCACTTCGGCCGGAGTCAAGCGCAGAGTTACGAAAATCGTAGTGCGACGGGATCTGGATCGCCTCGAAGTTTCCTCCGACATACCAGGGATTCGCCTTGTTGATGGCGTAATCGGCGCCGGGATGAGCGGCGCTGGTGCTGGCGAAAACCGCCTGGGCTTCGGCCTTGCGGTCGGGCTGCCAGACTTCTTCCACGTGCAACACGGCCAGCATCACGCCTTCGGGATCGCGCAGCGCGACTTTGCTGGTGCCCGGCGTCAGCTTCTTGGCAAATTCCTCGGTCACGTCCAGCGTGATGGGCATGGGCCAGAGCGTTCCGTTGGCCAGCCGCATGTTGTGGCAAACGCCTTCGTAATCGGCGCGGGTCATGAAGCCCCGCAGCGGAGAAAATCCGCCGGTCAGCAGCAACTCGAGATCACAAAGCTGGCGGGCGGTGAGGTCCCACGAAGGCCACTCTTTCGAATGGGCCTTTAATTCGGCGATTCTTTCGGGCTGGGCGATGAGTTGAATAAGTTCTCCGCCGTGCGGCGGGATGAGATGGCTGGTCGCAGCGGTCAAGTCCTAAGCCTCCTGGAATTCTTGTCTTGTCTACTACGTTTATTGTATTTGACTGGATTCCTTCCCAGACTTCATCGGAGCCACGCGAAACCGCCTTGCAGATTCTTAAGGGAGAGGAAAGCCCCGAAGAATTAGTTACAGAATAACACTCTCAGGCTACGGAAATCTGATTCGTCCTTCATGAATAACTAAACAGTGCAGCAATTCGCCGTCCTTCAGGACTCCGATCTATCGTTGTAAATAAATGAAAAGAAGAGCTTTTTGGGGATGCGGCCGGCGCCAGATCTCGCCCGAGCCCGGAGTGTGAAAACAATTGCGACAATGGCTAGCGCAAATTCCGTTCCGCTTCAATTCATGGAGATCTTAGGACCAGTCATTGAGCTTCCAATCCTGGCCGCGCGCACACAGCGCGGCGATGTACCCAGGTCCCGCAGGCACTTCCTGCAGCAGCCAACGCGCTGCTTCCAACCCATCAGGCCGAGTCGCCAGCAGCGCGTTTGTTTCCGCGGGCACAAGCGACACGTCGAATTGGCTGAGGGGAAGCGACAAGCCGTCCCCAGTCGCCTTGATGTACGCCTCTTTCCGTGTCCAGCAGCGGAAGAAGGCTTCAACCTGTTCTTCCGCAGGCAGACCGGCAAGTTGATTCTGCTCGTGCGTGGAAAAATATCGGCGGGCGATGGCTCCCAGATCGAAATCATGACGAATCTGTTCCACATCGACGCCGATCTCGCGCCGGCGGGTGAAAGCCAACAGCGCGATTCCGCCTGAATGCGAGATGTTGAACCTGACATTGCTGCCCGCATGCTCAGGTCCCAGAGAAGGTTTCTCTTTGTTTGAATAGGAAAAGCGCAAGCTACCCGCGTCGGTTGCCAGATAGCTGGCCAGAATTGTCCGCAACAGCGCTCGCGCGGCAACAAAGCGCTGACGGTCGCGCGAAAAATGAAAACGCGAAGCGCGCGCGGCTTCGTCAGAGGAAAGCACTTTCTGCCAACGGGATTCGTCGGCCCCCATGGCCTCCAGATCGACTCGCCAGAGTTGCACTTCGTCTTCTGATAGTGAGAGCCGTGACTCGATCTGGAAGCCTGAGTCGGTGATGTTCTTGCTCTGGCTCATCCACCGGGTCAACAGCTACCATCGTTGTCTGCGTGGTGGGACTAGCGAGTGTGGTCGCATCGGGCGGGAGGGCTTCCTGGCGTGGCACTGCCGGTTCGGTGATGCAATATTTCAGCAGGCACCAGAGTGCGCGCACGCCATCCTTCCACTGAATTTTCTTGCCCTCTTCATAGGTGCGGCCCCAGTAGCTGATGCCGACTTCGTAGATGCGCAGCTTCCGTTTTGCGATCTTCACCGTGATTTCAGGCTCGAATCCAAAGCGCTTTTCTTCCAGAGGAATCGATTGGATGACCTCGCGCCGGAAAGCTTTGTAACAAGTCTCCATGTCGCTGAGGTTGATGTTGGTGAGCGCGTTCGAAAGTAAGGTAAGAATCCAGTTGCCCACCGAATGCCAGAAGTAAAGCACGCGATGCGGGCGAGCGGAAAGAAAGCGCGAGCCGTAGACCACGTCGGCTCGTCCTTCGAGCAGCGGCTCCAGCAGCACGGAGTACTCCGCCGGATCGTATTCGAGATCGGCATCCTGGATGATGACGAAGTCTCCGGTGGCTTCCTGAATGCCGCGGTGCAGCGCCGCACCTTTGCCCATGTTCTTCGGCTGCAGCAGAACTCGAATCTGCGGACGCTCCGCCTGCAATTGTGCGAGGATCTCGCGCGAGCCGTCACTCGATCCGTCGTCCACGCAAATCAATTCGATCTCCAGTGGAACGGCAAGCACTCTCGTCAACCACTTGCCGCAGCGTGGCGCGTTCGTTATACACCGGCATGACGACGGAAAGTCTCATTCGTTTGAACCGTTCGCGTCGCGGTGAAGTGTAGTGAGGTAGTGTAATTCAAGTGCAAGATCGAAATCCTGAAAGTGGGTTGTTTTGAATCTCTCGTCGCTTGTTCGGATTTCGTAATGAGGTTCATAGGTGGTAAACATGCCCACGGAGAAATCGGCGAACATGCATGGCGAGGTAGTAGTTGTCATGCAATCGCACTTGAATCGACCCGATGTTCTTTCCCACAGCAAGAGGCCAACAGAGATCGCAATGTTTCTCGACCAGCTTGGGACTTGGGCACTCCTGCTGGCATTAGCCGTCGGCGGGGTAATCGTGCTGGCCTGGCTGACTGAATCACTCGCCTAGGGAACAGCCGGCCTCTGCCGGCAAGCGTCTGAGTTCCCACAGCAGTTCACCTCGTTCGAGGCCAAAGCGGCGTGAAGATTCAGGGACAGCTACTACCGAAGTCCGCCTGGCTGTCCGGCCGCTCTACCAGCGGCTTTCCAAGTGGAAATGCCTGTGGAAATCCCTCCTCTCCTCGTCTAAATTTTTGGGCTTCCCTTAAAACACTCAGGTGTATGATGATTTTTCAACGGCAAGGCAAAAGTCCAAGTGCAGACAGGCCGGGGGTTTGGCGTCAACCGTACGATTCGCGTGTTGTCGGAGCCCTCAAGCAGCAGGGAGAACAATGAGAACGAGCCAGCAAGTTTTACTATGGTTGAGCATCTCGATTCTCGGAGCGCTAACCTTGTCTCCAGTTTCCATGGGACAGGCGTCCCCGGGCTCCGAAGCAGCCGCGCCCGCGATCGACGACTGGAGTTATCACCATGTGTCTTCTCCAAGCCCGCCACTGCGGAGCAGGCCAGACTCTTTGAACAGGATCCTCGCTATTGGCAGCAGATCCGGCGCCGTCGCCCTCTGCGCCGGAGTCAGAGACTCGTCCAGTGTTGGCTCCCGAGTTTCATGTCCGCTTCCGCGGTCCCAGTAACAATGCAGGACTCGATCGGGACTGGTCGGAGGATATGGGCACCGGCGCCACCATCGGCGCCGTGAACTACCCGGCGAAGTACTCGTTAACCACTACAACCGCCAGTTGCACTGATTTCGTCGTCTTCCCCACGGGCCTTGCCGGAGCGACCAATCAAGCCAGCATTGTGGCGTACAGCAATCTCTACACCGCTGGCTGCACTGGCAAGGTTCCCGCGGTCTACTGGGCCTATAATACCGGCGCCGGCAAGATTCAAAGTTCTCCCGTGTTCTCGCTCGACGGTACGCAGATCGCTTTCATGCAGCCCGATACAGGTCCGGGTGGGGGTGCATTCTTGGTCCTTCTGAAATGGGCCGCTTCCACAACTGAGACGATCGCAAAGCCCGGTACCCCTCTAGCAGTCCTTGCGGGCGCCTATCCGACCTGCACCGCGCCTTGTACGACCGAGTCCCGCCTCACGGATGCAGGCACGCACCCCAGCGACACCAACTCTTCCATCTTTGTTGACTACCCCAGCGATACTGCGTTTGTGAGCCCGGTACCCCTCTAGCAGTCCTTGCGGGCGCCTATCCGACCTGCACCGCCTTTACGACGTCCCGCTCACGGATGCAGGACGCACCCCAGCACCAACTCTTCCATCTTGTTGACTACCCCAGCGATACCGCGTTGGGAGATGACTCCGGTTATCTCCATAAGTTCAGTCCCGTATTCCACGGCCCTCCTTCCGAAGTGAAAACGGGAGGCTGGCCAGTTCAGGTGAATCCCAGCGCGCCGACCGCGCTCACCGGCCCGGTTTACGATTCTGTGACGGGAGATGTGTTGGTGGTGGACATAGGCGGGTTCTTGTATCGTGTCAACTCCTCAACGACGGCCGTTACTGCTTCCACGCAATTGGATGTCTCCAACGCCGACGATCCTGGCCCCGGCATCGTACAAGGCCCAATCCTCGATTACACCGCGAATCTGGTGTATGTATTCGCCACGAGCGATGGGCAAGCGGACTGTGCCGGGGGTTTAGACTGCTCGGCGGTTTGGGCAGCCAGCACGGCTTTCGCTTCAGGCGAAACACCAGTGCATGCGAAGGTCGGCATCAGCACCGCTCATGGAACTGCACCGTCTCCCATGTACATTGGCGCTTTTGACAGTACCTACCAAAAGTCGGCGAACGCCACAGGGAACCTTTATGTTTGCGGCAACACCGGAGGGAATCCGACCTTGTACCAAGTCCCCCTCACAGCTGGAGTTTTCGGCACCGCGAACCCGTTGACGACCCTTGCCACCGCGACCACACCGTGCTCTCCAATAACCCATATCGTGAATGCCAATGCAACTCCCCCAGCCGAGTTGCTCTTCGCAAGCGTTCATGCAAGCGGGACGTCGGCGGGGTGCGCCGCGGGCGGATGCGTCTACAATTCCCAGGTCGCGCCGTGGCAGCCTGACACCGCCTACGCCGTGGGCCAGGAAGTTCTGGATACCCACTTCCAGATTCAGGTCGTGGAAACCGCCGGCACCTCCGGTGCCACAGTTCCCGCCTGGAGCACCACCGCCATCGGCACTACTACCGACAACAAGGTAACCTGGCTGAATCAAGGGACAACGGCCTCCACCATTGGCCTTGCTGATTGGGTTAAGGCCGTTCCATATGTAATTGGCGACGTCGTCATCGACAAAAACGGAAACCTCGAATACTGCCTCACGGCTGGAACCTCGGCGGGCGGGCCCACGTGGAAGACTACGCCGGGGGGCGTTACTAAAAACGGAGCAACGTTGACGTGGGAGAACCTGGGCGCCAACGGAACCACGGCCTTGCCCGAAGTCGGCGGCACGAGTGGAATTATCGTCGACAACACTGTGGCCGCGGGAACGGAGGCGGGAGCCTCGCAGGTCTACTTCTCATCCTGGGGACTGAGGCTTGTACGACTGGCGGAACCGGCGGCTGCGCAGTGCAGGCGTCACAGTCCGCGTTAAAGTAGCCCCGGATTCTTGATGACAGCGCTTGCAGGCTTGCTATAGCTTTTAGGCTGGAGCATGGCGCTCCAGATGCTTGCGAACGATCTTCACGATCCTCTCAGCCGCTTTCCCATCCCAAAGCGGTGGACACTCAAACCGGCGCGCGGGTTCGCGCAGGATGGATCGAGCCGCAGCCAGAATGCGTTCCGAATCCACTCCTACCACCTGATTCGATCCATGTTCGACGTCACCGGCCGCTCCGTGTTCTCGCGCAGCGTAAGGCAAGGCACGCCGAGCACGGTGGTTTCTTCCTGCACTCCGCCGGAGTCGGTCAGCACAATGCGCGCCCCGTCGTTGATCGAAAGGAAGTCGAGGTATCCGAGTGGATCAAGCGGCACGATTCCAGAATCGTTTCGCCCCGCTGAGTTGGCGAGATACCGTGACAATCCAAAGCTCTCGATATTCTTCCGAGTCCGCGGGTGCATGGGAAAGAAAACAGGAAGCTCCGCCGCGAGCGCGCTGACTGCGCTCAGAATCCCTTGCAGCGTCCGAGCATCGTCAACGTTTGAAGGCCGATGCAGTGTGAGCACTCCGTAGGCTGCGGCATCCCGATCCATTTTGCCGCATGCCGAGGCCGCTCGAGAATGGGCGACTTAGCGGCCATCTCGCGGTGCCGCAGCAGGCTGTCGATCATGACATTGCCGACCAGAAAAATTTTCTCCGCGGCCACGCCTTCGCGTTTCAGATTCTCCACACCACTCTGCTCCGTCACGAACAGCAAGCTGGAGATGGCGTCGGTGAGCTTGCGGTTAATCTCCTCGGGCATCGTCATGTCGAAGCTGCGCAATCCGGCTTCGACGTGAACCACGCCGATTCCGAGTTTGACGGCGGTAAGTGCGGCAGCGATGGTAGAGTTCACATCGCCCACCACCAGAACCATCTGCGGCTTGTAGTCGAGCAGCACCGGTTCGAGGCGCTTCATGATCTCGGCGGTCTGCACGGCGTGGCTGCCCGAACCCACCTCAAGATTCACATCCGGTCGCGGCAGTCCCAGGTCCGCGAAGAAGTTGCCCGAGAGCAGTTCGTCGTAATGCTGCCCGGAGTGCACAAGGCAGTGTTCGATCGCGGGGGATTTCTTCAACTCAGCATTCTTCAACTCGTCGAGCTTCAACTCATGAACGATGGGCGCGATTTTCATGAAGTTGGGGCGCGCCCCCACGACACTCAGAAGTCTCATCATCGGCAAGCCCCCGAAACGATCGCCTCAACGCCGGAGGATCTCCACCGAGGTTTCAGCTTCGCGGCAAAGCTGGTGCTTGGAATACGCGATGGAGAATGTCTCATTGTTTACACAATATGATTACGCAGTGGGTTTCAGGCAATGTGGCTAGGCCAATGCTTGCTCAGGCAACAGTGTAGAGCAGTTTCGGCATTCAGTCCTGAGCACTCTGCAGGTCTGGGACTCTCAAACATTGGCCTCCAACCTGCACTGAGTTCCCAGTCTGCCCCACGCGCCGCCTGTCATGTAAATTGTTCAGGGCTCCGCCATGCATTTGGAACTTTCCACATAGGGCATTCACCTTAGTGTTCGGACCCTATTGACCGAGCGCCGCCACTGGAAAGAAAAATTCCTGCTCCTCTCAGCGTAGCTTCCGGTGCCGGACCTGCGCAAAGCGACGATGCAGCGTCGCTTCGACTGCCTCCCAGCTCCGCATCAGGCGGGGTTAAATTACGGCTGATTTTACGCGCCTTTTCCTTCACGAGCGTGCATCCCTGGACCGTCGGGGCGAGGCCTCTTGGGAGGCCGAATTCCCGCTTCCGCCGGCCCACTGCAATCCCTGCAAGTGCCTGTGGAAATGGATGTTCTCTGGTCACAGCCAATTTCGTCTCAAAGTGGCATTGTGGATGCTACGAAATATGGAACATCCCAGCTGCATACAGGTTTTAGCGTGGGGCGAACCCAAACCAGGGGGTCCTAGATGACGGAGCAGTCCGTTCGGCTTGGACCGCGGGAACAGCAAATTGTCGAATTGCTTTTGCAAGGCTGTGACAACGCCGAAATCGCCAGCCAACTCAATATGGCGCGCAGAACAGTAAAGGCGCATTTTAACCGGCTGTTTCTCCGTTTCGGAATCACCGGCGGTATCAAGCGAGTGAAACTCGCCACCCTGTTATACCGGAGGCAATTGTGTTTGCAAACGAACGTTATGGAAACCGCACCCCCAGTGAGCGGGAAAAACGTGTCATCGAGCTTGTCGCCCAGGGCTTGAAGAATCGCGAAGTGGCCCACGCCATCGGCACCACGGAACATGTGGTGAAGAATTATCTTCGCGTGATCTATGACAAGCTCGGGCTTTGGAACCGCGTGGAGCTTGCCCTGTGGTATGAGTCTCGGCGCGATGATAGGCAACTCATGGCCTGAGTAACAGGCGGGTCCGGGTCCATCGAATCGGAAAGCGTGGCCGGGGCTGCAGGGTGGTTCTCCGCGGTCCGGTTCTTAATCACAATTTGAGGCTTCCAGCTTACGCAGTCGCTCGGCGGCGGCGGGCGCGCCTTTTCGTGCCGCCGCGTCCAGCAGCAACCGCGCCTGGTCGCAGCTCTTCGGCACACCATCTCCCCGGAAATACAAATCCGACAGAGCCAGAGTTGCCTCGACATTCCGCTTACTCACAGCCTTCCATAACCACTGCGCAGCTTCCCCGCTGTCGCGAGACATGCCCGAGGTCCCGTTCAAATATTGCTCTGCGATGGCCAACTCCTGCGCGCCACCTTGCCCGGCGCCAACGGCGGAGGGACTTGCCGGCACGGGCGCGGTCTGGGGCGCAGTTCGCGACCCGCTAGCTTGACCCTCCGATGAACTTGCGACAGTCTGTTCTCGGTTTTGAACCTCCGAAGGTGGTTGACTTCTCGTCGGCAATGCAGTCGACGTTGCGCCCGCCGATGGTGTGGAGCGAATTGCCGCAGGTTGCGCAGCCGGGATCGCGACTGTCGACGGCGAAGCGCTTGCACCGGAGCGGGCCTGCGTTCCGCGCCAGACCCCGAAACCGAATGCGACGAAAATAACCGCCAGCACACCGCCGATGTAGAACGGGTAACGATGGGGAGAAGGTCCGGGTTCCACAATCCGGTGCGAAAGGTCTGTTTTCTTTTCCATCTGCCGCCAGATTCGCTTCTAGCCCGTCGCTGGATTCACGCGCTGCATTCAAGGTCACCACCGGCTCAATCGTCTCCTCCACAGCCTCAGCATCAAGAGAATGTTCAAGCCAACTCCGTCCAGGGGTCGCCGCGGCTTCCGCAATCTGCGGAACCTCTGTCTGGGACGCGACTTGCAGAGGCGCGCCGCACATCCCGCAAAAACTATGCCCGGCTGAATTCTTGTACGCACATACGCCGCAAGTGTAAACAACCTCCGATCCGGAGGCAGACGGGTGCACAGAATCCGCAGCGTCCATGCTCTCATTCGGATTCGTGCCCGCGCCCGCTTGAGCCGAAACAGTCGCCGGAACGGCAATCTGCTCCAGTTCCCGAAGCAACTCAGAAACTGCTTGTCCGCGCTTCTCCGGCGGGTTGGTGAAATACACTTCGGCCCATCGTCCCATGTGAGCCGCCAGCAGCGGATTCAGAAGGGGATTCAGTGTCGGCAGTGTCTGCGTCAAACTCGTCTGCGCGGTCAGGCACTGGCATTCTCCGGAGAAGGGGCGGTACTTATGATTGCACTACCGGGAACAAAGGTTGTCAAATCTGGTAGTGCAAAATAAAGTGCAGAATCCTGCAGCGCAGATCCGGCTTGACTCTGGTTAGGCCCGCGGGGAAGTCATTCACAGGCTTTGCGATCGGCGGGTTCGAACTGATCCAACTGCGCATCGCGCTGGCTGGTGAGCTTGCCCTTCGGCGTCTTCCGTAAAGATCGGAACCGGGGCAGTAGTAAAGAGCAGTTTGCAAATCGACCCAAACCTGGGTATCGGGATTGCCTTTGTATTCCGGGCATCCGGAGCCTCCGCCAACCCGAGACTGATCAGGAATTTGTCGAACAAGGAAAGATCTGCGTCCGGGGCTGGCTGCTTTGCCCGGTTCGCGCGCGCGGAAACGGTCGGTTCCATGCCCTGTGGCGCCCACGGAGTGGCTGGACCAGATTCCCCAGCGAATCACGACCAGCACCAGAATGACCGCGACCGCGAGATAGAAATCGCCGCGGCGGGAGCGCCAGAAGCGGGCTAGAGCGCTGGGGGAGTTCGGGTCGTGGACAGCGATTCCAGAAACTCCCGAGCCCGCGCCGCGGAACTCCAGACAATCGTCATCCGGTTGTTTTACTATCGCGGTTGACGGGGGCTTCGAACTTCGTCTTCGTCTTCGTCCGGCTGCGGCTCGGGCGAGAGACGAGGGATCGCGTCCTCGTGCGCGCTCGCCGCGAGTGACTGTGCGGAGAGCGGATCATTCTCCTCGAACTCGGGCAGCGAGAATGGCTCAGGGAGCTTATAGCGCGGCGTTCTCTTCCTCGAGTTCGCGACGTTTCGATGCCGGGCGTTCGATGCTCGGGCTCCGTTCTGTAGGCGCGAAGGGATCGCGGCCTGGCTGTCTGCTGCATCTGCCACGCCGACGCCAGTTTGCTCTGCATGCTGGATGCTCCCGCCGTCGCGAGCGCGCGGAGCGCCGCACGTGCCGCAAAACTGTTCCTCCGCCACCAGCTTGCTGCCGCATTTCCAGCACAGGGATTTCGCCGCGGCCGCCGCGCTCACGGGGCCCAATTCTCGGGGCTGCAGCCGCGGCCGGTTGATCTTCGGCCAAGACGGCCAGATTGGGTTGCAGCCTTTCGATCGCCGCCAGCATCGTGGATCGCTCCGCGGCCATCGACTTCTTCAATGCCGACTCGGCATCGCGCCCAATCGCTTCGGTCACCAGGCCCGCCATTAGCTGGCAGGTGTGGATGTCCTGTTCGGCGAAGCCGCGAATTCTGTCGAAATAAAGTTCCAGCGCTCCGACAATGTCGCCTTCGTGATAGACCGGCACCGCGACCAGCGATAAGATTCCCCGCTGGCGGCAGGGTTCAGGGTCAAACAGAAATTCGGTGATTCACATCCTCGCTGCGAATCACCTGCCCGGTGCGCACGCTGGCAGCGCAAATCGCCGAATCCAGCGGCACTTCGCTTCCCGACCGGCAAAGCCGAAGCGCCGGCTCCGGCCCGATAACGCACCATCTTCTCCTTCGAGAATTCCAATTGCCGCGCCGCTTGCGCCCGTGATTCGCGCCACTCTCTCGGCAACCACCGCCATCGCCTTATCCAATTCGAGATGGCGCATCTGAATCTGGCGCTGCGCCTCGACAATCTCCGCCAGAGTGAGCGTGTAGTCCCCGTTAGTGCGCGAACTCTCTTCCGGACTTCGTATCGCTTCGCGGGCGACGAAGCTGTGGAGCCGGATTCGTCGCTCTTGCTCCCGGAGTCGCTCGCACTCTGCGACTCCATCTTTTCTTCCAGTTCCCGCATTCGGCGGTTGTGCTCTTGGAGCACATAGGCCGCTTCCAGCAGCTTTTCAAAAGTCTGCTCGTCGAGAACTGGTTTGTTTTTCTTGATCGGTCACGATGTTTCCTGCGCGCCCTCGTGGCCAGCTCGGGGAAGCGGACTCCTTCCATCCGGAGACCATATCCATTCTAGTGCAATTCCTCCACCAAAGAACCTAAGGTATAAAGGTGTCGCCTGCTTGCACCCCCAGGGAGGGGTCGGAATTCCGAAGGAATCCCGGCACAATTCTGAGCGTGCAACCATACTGAATTCAAGGGGCTGGCCGTGCCGAACTCACGGAAGCGCTCGCCCGAACTCTGTTTTTGCGGGCACGACTGCAAACGGTTACCCTAGTAAGCTGCAAGTCTCTGCACACTTGCCTAGGCAATCTCCCTGCGTTTCCCCGCTTCTTAATCCGCGCACGATGCACCTGCCGATGATGCTTCTCAATGCGGGTTCTCGAGTGCCCAGATGTCCCTGCCTCCCGTCCGCATCTATGGTGGCCGCTTACTCCACTGGAGCCTGTGCAAAAAGTGAAGTCTGTGCCGACCAGAGAGCCAAAACGGACCGCGCTGCCGCTCCTCGATTCCATTTCGGAACATGTGCTTTTTCTTGCTCCCGGCGGCGATCACCGACAGTTCTAATAATTCGCGTTGCGCCCGCCCATCCGTCGAGGACGTGCCCAAAAGTCTGAATGGAAAGGCTGATCATCACCAAACGTTTGTCACGGTGGGCCATCCTTCTAGCGCGAACTTCCGTTCAACCCAAACTAACCAACACAGTCCACGGTTGGAACGGACCCAACTGTGTTCGTGCTCTCCTCCCGCTTTGGAACGAGCTAACCGATTGCAGAATTTCTTAGCTGCCTCGAAGAGATCTGATTTTTGTCGCTAAGTGCAAGCCTACACGGGTTTTAGACCGCACCTTTCGCCAGGAGAAGGTTTGGCGAAGGATGTGCTTAACCGACTAGTGCGGATCGAACCGCGAGAAAGAACGAAGAAACAGCGCATCGAGGAGAACCAACGTGATGGATCTTGAACGAATGAAAGTTACGCCGCGGGATCAGCAAGTCTTGGATTTGCTGGTGCAGGGTTGCAGCAACAAGGAAATCGCCGGCCAGTTGAGCATCAGCCCGCGCACGGTGAAACAGCACCTGCGCACGCTCTTTCTGCGCGCCGGAATTCGCGACGGGCGCAAACGGGTGCGGCTGGCTACGGCCGCGTTCGAACGCGCGGAGGTGAAGTTATGATGCCGCGGGAGCGTCTGACCCCAAAGGAAATTCAGGTGGCTACCCTGGTTTGGGAGGGGCTCACCAATCGTGAAATCGGCAGGCTGATGGGCACGTCGGAGCAGGTCATCAAGAATCACCTGCGCAGCACTTTCGATAAACTGGGTGTCTGGAGCCGGCTCGAGTTGGCCATGTACGTGGCCACCCATGGGGGCAAGAATTGGCTGGAAGACGCACGGCCGGTCTTCGCGCCCGGTCGCGCCGCCGCGAGCTAGAGCCCACAGACTCGAAAGCACTGCAAATTCCTGCGGGCCGGGCTGCGCAGCTGTACATCTGCTGCAAAAGGTTTGCACTCTCACCTTCAGGTGCGGGAACTACAGCCCGTAAGACATTGAAAAAACACTGACTTCGTCTTATTTGGAGTCGGCCTGCAAATTGCACTGGTCGCCCTGACCCAATCGAGCGGGCTCGCCAGCAGCCGAGAGCCGGCTCCGCAATCCCTGGGCGGGGCGGGAATGGACTACAAAGAAACCTTCTGGATGGCTTGCGACTCTACCGAGCAGCTGCGGGCGGAGTATGGCCCGTTTCATACCCGCGCCGAAGCCGAAGCCGAAGCCCGCAAACTGGGATTCAGCTACCTGCTCCGCTACGAACACATGCTCGACGAGAACGAGGAGATCCAAGAAGTTCGCTGCATCTTCATCGAGTTGCCGGGCGCGATTTTGCCGGAACCAACTTCAGTCAGCCTGCACACCCGCTGCGCCACCTGCGGCGACTCCGCGACTCACGACAAAGCCTGGCAGGCGGAAGTGTGGGCGGATATCCACGAGTTCGAACACTCCCGCCATTTCGTGCGGCTTTTCGAGCACGCCAGGGGCAAGGGACTGAAGGAAATCGGCGGCTGGCGCGGATAGCTACTCGACCCGCTTTGCACATACTCTCACGCCGCGGTTGACAGTTCGCTGGCCGCAGCCCGATCGACAAACCAGATCACCTTGCCCTCGCTCGGCTGCACCAGCTTCGAGGGATATTTCTCCGCCGGGGGCGTTGCCTTCCAGAACTTCATGCAGCGCCGCCGCCTTATCGATTCCGCTCACCAGGAAGGCAACACAGCGGGCGGGGTTCAGCACGGGCAGGGTCAAAGTAATCCGGCTGGTATTCAGCTTTTCCACCCAGTTGGCTACCACCAGCCGCGTTTTCTCCTGCAACGCCGCAGTTTCCGGAAACAAGGACGCGGTGTGTCCATCCGGGCCAATGCCCAGCAGGATCAGATCGAAGCGGGGAAATTCGCCGGGAGCCAACGCGAAAAATTTTCGCAGAGTCTGCTCGTAGACCTCCGCTGCGGCATCGGCGTCCGGATTCTCCGCAGGGACACGAAAGACATTGGCGGGAGGAACTGGAACCTTCGACAGACAGAGTTTCTTTCGCCATGCGGTAGTTGCTCTCCGGATCGTCCGGAGGCACGTGGCGCTCATCGCCAAAGAAAAAAAACATTCGATCCCAGGGCAAAGCGGCGTCGGCGTTGGCCGCAATCAGGGTGTACAGATTCTTGGGAGTCGATCCGCCGGAAAGCGCGATGGTGAAGCGCCCGCGCTCGGCGACCGCATGAGTAGCGGCGCGCAGCACTTCATCCGCGGCCGCCTGAAAAAGATCCTGCGGAGTCGTCAGCCGGCGCACCTCGACCAGCGTACTCACAGCACGCCCGCCCCGCCGTTGCTGGATTTTGTGGCAGCACACCGAGCCGCTCCGAGCAATCCGGCTTTGTCGTTGGTGATGACTTGCACCGGAATGCTCTCGAGAAGCGGGCGCAATCTGCCTTTCTCGAGAAACGCACGCATGAATAATGGCCCGTAAGCTTGGAGAGAATCTTCGGCGAGATTCCGCCTCCCAGAAAGATGCCGCCGACGGCCATGGTCTTAAGCGCCAGATTGCCCGCTTCCGCGCCGTAAACCGATACCCACAGATCCAGCGCCTGTTCGGCCAACGGATTTGTGCCGTTCAGGGCGGCATGGGAAATCGCCGCTGCGCCGTCTCCCTGAGAAAGTTGGGCGGCAAATCCGGCAGGCTCGTCTCCACATCCCTTTTCGCGAAGAAACTCGTACACGTTGACCAGGCCTGGCCCGGAGAGCACGCGTTCGTAGCTGACATGTCCGTAACGGCGCGCCAGAAACCGCAACAGTTCGATCTGCAGATCGCCCTGGGGTGCGAAATCCGCGTGTCCGCCCTCGCAGGCAAACACCTGATGCTGGCTGCCGTTCCAGAACAACCCGGCTTCTCCCAGGCCGGTTCCGGGCGCGATCACCGCCTGATTGCCATTCGACGGCACCACCTGGTTAAGCGAGACCAGATCCTGCGCGCTGAGGGCCCCAATTCCCCACGCATTGGCTTCGAGATCATTGATCAGCAAAGTGGCGGGCAGCTGAATCTGTTTCGCCAGACGGGACTGGTCGATGACCCAGGGAAGGTTCGAAGCTTCGACGCGTCCATTGTGGACCGGTCCTGCGATGCCGAAACAAGCAGCCTCGGGCCGCGTCGCAGAGTCGGAGAGGAACTTCGAAACAATCTCACCCAGTTCGCTGTATTCGCGGCTGGGAAAAACGCGCTCGGAAACCAGCCGAAGATGGCCGTTCTGGGGCTGAAAATAGGCGAGTCGAGCGTTGGTGCCGCCAATATCGCCGGCCAGTATCATTTCTCGAAGTTCCTCCAGCGCCGGCCGTCGCGCTCCAACAGTTCGTCGGCCTCTTTCGGTCCCCACGTGCCCGAAGCATAATTCGGAAAGTTTCGCGGCGGCAGTGCCTTCCACAAATCGAGCACCGGATTGACCACGCTCCAGCCCGCCTCCACCATGTCCGCCCGTTGAAACAAGGTCTGGTCGCCGATCATGCAATCGTGCAGCAGCCGCTCATAGCCGGTGCTGGGCTGCTTTCCGAAGTATTCCTGATATTCGAAGTTCATGTCCACCGTGCCCAGCCGCATCACCGGGCCGGGAACTTTGGCCGCGAATTGCAGCGAGATGCCTTCTTCCGGCTGGATGTGCAGCACCAACTGGTTGGGCATCAGATGTTCCACGGAGGTGTCGCGGAAAAGCACAAACGGCGCCCGGCGGAACTGGATCACGATGTGCGTGTTGCGCGCCGGCATCCGCTTGCCGGTGCGAAGATAAAAAGGAACGTCCGCCCAGCGCCAGTTGTCGATCAGCAGCTTCATGGCGACGAAGGTCTCGGTCCGCGAATCCGGCGCAACATCGGGCTCGGAACGATAGGCCAGAACCCGCTCTCCTTCCATGGTGCCCTCGCCATACTGCCCGCGGACGGCGCGGCTGAGAACTTCCTCATCGTCGATGGGCTGGATGGCGTGCAGAATCTTGGCCTGTTCATCGCGCACGGCATTGGCGTCAAACGAAATCGGAGGCTCCATCGCGGTCAGGCTGATCAGTTGCATGATGTGGTTCGGCACCATGTCGCGCAGCGAGCCCGCGTGCTCGAAATAGCTGCCGCGGCCTTCCACGCCCACGGTTTCAGCCACAGAGATTTGTACGTGATCGATGTAGCGCCGGTTCCAGATGGGCTCGAAAATTCCGTTGGCGAAGCGGAACGCCATGATGTTCTGCACCGTCTCTTTACCGAGATAATGGTCGATGCGATAGATCTGGTTTTCCGAGGCGAGCTTCAGCAGTTGCTGATTGAGCGCTTTAGCCGACTCCAGATCGTGGCCGAAAGGCTTCTCGATGATTACCCGGCGCCAGTGGTCGTTATTCTGCTCCATCAATCCGGTCGCCGCGAGCTTTTCGACAATGGGCCCGAAGAAACTCGGAGCCGTCGCCATATAAAAGAAAAAGTTTTGATGCGTGGAGTGATCCTGATCGATCTTGGCCAGGCGATCTTTGATCTTCGGATAGAGTTGATCATCGTTGAAATCGCCGGCGAAGTAATAGAAGCGGCGCGAGAAGTTTTCCCAGGCGGCGTCCTTGATGCAATCGCCGCAATACTCCTTCACATCCTCCAGAATCTGCTTGCGGAAATCTTCATCCGACATCTGCTTGCGGGCCACGCCCAGCACCGCGAACTCCTTCGAGAGCAAGTCCGCCCGCGCCAGGTTGTACAGCGCGGGAATCAGCAGGCGCGCCGTCAGATCGCCGGCCGCGCCGAAGATCACCATGACGCAGGGATCGCCTTGTTTGCCGACGCGCGGTGTGGCTGCCGTGGGCTGTTCCGCCAATTGAGCCATAATCAAATCCTCAAATGCTCACGCTGAATACTGTTCTACCTATGCGCTCTTCTTTTGCGGGCCAGTCTGGTTTGTGGCAGTTTGGCTCGCGCCGGCCTCAATGTGCCCGCCAAATTTCTGCCGCATGGCGGAAAGCATCTTCTCCGCAAACGTGTGCTGCTGCCGCGAGCGGAAGCGCACGTACAACGCCGCAGTCAGAACATCCGCCGGCACAGCTTCCTCCAGCGCCGCCTGAATCGTCCAGCGCCCTTCGCCGGAATCCTGCACGTAGCCTTCATATTCCGAGAGCGTTGGATTCTCGGTCAAAGCTATGGCCGTGAGATCGAGCAGCCACGAACTGACTACGCTGCCTCGCCGCCAAACCTCGGCAATATCCGGCAAATTCAGATCGTAGCGGATATCTTCCGGCAAGTCTTTACTGGTGGCGTTCTTGAAAATGTCGAAGCCCTCGGCGTAAGCCTGCATGATTCCGTATTCGATGCCGTTATGCACCATCTTCACAAAGTGACCGGAGCCTGAGGGACCGCAATGAATGTAACCTTGCTCGGCCGTGCCGCCAAGTTTTTCCCGGCCCGGAGTGCGAGGAATATCGCCCACGCCCGGAGCCAGCGTCTTGAAAATGGGATCAAGCCGCTGCACCGCTTCTTTCGGTCCGCCAATCATCATGCAGTAACCACGATCGAGACCCCAGACTCCGCCGCTGGTTCCCACGTCTATGTAATGGATGCCTTTGCTCTTTAATTGTCCCGCGCGCCGCACGTCGTCTTTAAAATAAGAATTGCCGCCGTCGATGATGGCGTCACCGGCCTGCATGTACTGCGCGAGTTTCTGTACGGTTTGCTCGGTCGGACCGCCCGATGGCACCATCACCCACGCGGCCCGCGGCGGTTTAAGTTTGCCGACCAGGTCTTCCAGCGACGACGAACCGCCAGCCCCTTCGCCGGCCAGCTGCTTCACCGCGTCAGCGCTCAGATCAGAAACGACAAGTTGATGTCCGCCACGCATCAGACGGCGCGTCATATTCGCGCCCATCTTTCCCAAACCCACCATTCCCAATTGCATGTATCACTCCTTAAAACGTAGCGCTTGAAGCCGCGCGCCGGCAGCCGCAGGGCTCAAAACGTAGCGCCGGCGTCCCGCCGGCTTCCCGCCACCAAGACTTATCCCAGCACCTTTTGCACCGCGGCCGCCAGCGCAGCCAACCCCGAATCCACATCATGCAGATGCACCCGCAGCGCCCTCCGCCCGCGCTCAGCCAGCACCTGAAAATCTCCGCGAGCCTGCGCCGCTTTCACCACGCCAAACGTGTACTTCTGTTCCGGCACTGCCAGGTCGACAGCATCGTCGCATGTGATCTGCAAGAACACTCCAGAATTCGGTCCACCCTTGTAAGCTTGCCCGGTTGAGTGCAAAAAGCGAGGTCCAAAGCCCAGGCAGGTTGCCACATGTTTCTTATCCCGCACCGCAAGCCGTATCGCCTGCAAAATCTCCTGATGTGCCGGATCCATCTGAATGAATGCCAGCAGGGCAAAATAATCGCCCTTATGAATCCGCCCCAGATGAGCCTTCAAGTATCCGGCGAGAGACTTGTCTCCGCCGGCTGCTTTCGCCAACTCTGCGGCATTCTTCTCATCAGTGAACAGTTTGATGGCGCCATCCACAACCACCGGCGTTTCCGCGGGCAGAGAACCAGTCTTCTCATACGCAGACGTCAAATTCCGGGTCGCAATCTTGCTGGCTTCCACATCGGGCTGGTTGAAAGCATTGATGCCGATGATCGAGCCGGCCACCGCGGTGGCAATCTCCCAGCGGAAAAACTCTGCTCCCAGATCGTAGATGTCACCCATGGATATTCGCACCACCGGTTGCCCCGCTTTTTCAAGCGCCGTCAGCTTCGCATCCTGCTTCACGTCGATTCCGTGCGCCGTGTGGACGTAGGCGAACACGCGATCATCGCCGTAGACTTCCGGCGCGCCCAGTTCTTCGCGGTCCACCGGAATAATGCCTTTCCCGACTTTCCCCGTAGATTCCGCCAGCAATTGTTCGAGCCACGCGCCAAGATCAGAAATGTCTGGGGAAGTAATGATCGTAACTTTGTCGCGGCCGATCCGCGCTGCCGTGCCCAGAATAATTCCGAGCATCGCGCCAGGATTCTCTTCGACGGGCACGGCAGGTCCGCACGCGCGCGCCATTTCCTGCGAGCGGTCGAGGAATTTCTTCGTGTCCAATCCCATCGCCGCCGCGGGTACCATGCCAAAGTTCGAAAGCGCGGAGTAGCGCCCGCCGATCGAGGGCCGGCCAAAGAAAACCAGCCGAAAATGATCCGCTTCCGCCACCTGCTGCATTTTCGATCCAGGATCAGTGACCGCAATGAAATGGCTCCCCCCCGTGTCCGCGCCCACCACCTGCTTCGTACGTTCAAAGAAATATTGTTTAAAGATGTTGGGCTCGAGCGTGGTGCCCGATTTGCTCGAAACAATAAAGAGCGTCCGGGCAATATCGATTTTGTTCTCAAATGCCTTCACTTGCGCCGGATCGGTCGAATCAAGCACATGCAAATCAGGGTAGCCCGCAATCTTGCCAAACGTCATGCGCAGAACTTCCGGACACAAGCTCGACCCTCCCATGCCCAGCAGAAGAATATCTTTATAGCCCGCGCTCCACACTTCCTTCGCCAGCCCCCGCAGCTGGATCGGATGCGCAATCTGATCTTCGATAATGTCCAGCCACCCCAGCCAACTGGCCTCGTCTTCACCAGTCCAAAGCGTGGCATCGCGCTTCCAGAGGCGCTGCATCTTCCCGCCCGCCTTCCAGTCGGCGATGTTGGCCTTCACCGGCGCGGCCAGATTCTCCGGCAGCGAAGTCTTCAGGCTGCTCAAGCAGTTTTTCCTTTGAGCTGAGTGCTCTTCTCCACCGCGGCCAGCAGTTTGTGGAATGCGTCGGCAAACAGCTTTACTCCATCATCGGTCAGCTTGGTGGTGACTTCCTTGATCGAGATCCCAGCCTTCGCCAGATTATCCATCACGGTCTGCGCGCCGGCCACATCTTCGGTAAGGCTGTTGCGCAACTTTCCATGGTCGCGGAACGCATCAATCGTAGCTGGAGGCATGGTATTCACCGTGTCCGGCCCAATCAATTCCTCAACGTACATCACGTCGCGATACGCGGGATTTTTCGTGCTCGTGCTCGCCCACAGAACACGCTGCGTCTGCGCTCCCTGCGCCGCCAGAGCCTGCCATCGCGGCCCGCTGAAGATGCGCTGGTAGCGTTGGTAGGTCAGCTTTCCATTCGCAATCGCGACCTTCCCCAGCAGGCTCTTCAGCAATGCTTGCTGTTGAGCATCCGCGGTAGTCTTCAGCTTGCCATCGATGATCGAATCCACCAGCGTGTCGATGCGGCTGATGAAAAAACTGGCCACTCCCCCGATCTTCTTCAAATTGCCGCCGCGCTTTGCCAGATACTCAAGCCCAGCGATATGAGCTTCCGCAACTTTCTCGTACACTTCCTGCGCGAACAACAAAGTCACGTTCACGTTGATGCCTTCGCCAATCGCCTGGCGAATCGCAGGAAGTCCTTCCGCCGTTCCCGGAATCTTGATCATCACGTTCTCGCGATTCACGGCCTTCCACAAGCGGCGAGCTTCGTCGACCGTTTCCTGCGTTTTCAAGGCGAGCAGCGGAGAAACCTCCAGGCTGACGTATCCATCCCGGAACTTCGAGCTCTCATAAACCGGACGCAGCACATCGGCAGCACCTTGAATGTCGCGGATCGCAATCTGTTCGTAGCGTGCCTTCGTGTCCAGATCGGCGCGCGAAGCCAACTCCTTCAAAATATCGTCGTACAGCGAGCTTTCAGCGATCGCTTTCTCAAAGATTGCCGGGTTCGAAGTCATCCCGCGCAGACCATCGTCCGCTATCATAGCTTTCAGTGTGCCGCTCGTGATCAGGTCGCGCCGAATGTAGTCGAGCCACATCGACTGCCCATAGCTGAGTAGTCCCAGCAAAGGATTTGTCGTTTTTGAGGTTTCCAGAACTCCGGTTGGTGGCATGATGATTTCTCCTTCGATCTTGTGACCATGTGGGGACAGCCGCCCTCGGCTGTCCATCGAGCGAAGCTCGATGATTTTTCTCTCTCAGCGGCAAACCGAGCCAGCACCAAGGCTGCCGCTACTTCTCCGTCATCGCCTTGCGCGCTTCCGCCACCACTGCGTCCGCAGTGAAGCCGAAAAACTTCAGCAAGTCTTTCAACGGCGCCGAAGCCCCGAAGCGATGCATGCCGATCTTCCGTCCCTTCATTCCGACGTACCGCTCCCAGCCGAACGTTGCCGCCATCTCGACCGAAACCCGCGCTGTGACTGAAGCCGGCAGCACACTCTCTTTGTAAGCCGCGTCCTGCTGGTCAAAAATTTCCCATGAAGGCATACTGACCACGCGCGCCGCAACGCCTTCCTCCTTCAGCCTTTCATAGGCATCCACACACAACGATACTTCGCTGCCCGTGGCCATCAGAATCACATCCGGCTTGCCGCCAGGCGCATCGGCGAGCACGTACGCACCTCTTGCCGTGCCCGACGCCGCGGCATACTTCGTGCGGTCAAATGTTGGCACCGCCTGCCGCGTCAGCACCAGCGCCACGGGCTCGTGCTGCAACTTCGCAATAATCTTCCATGCTTCGGTCACTTCATTCGCGTCCGCAGGACGCAGCACAATCAAATTCGGCATCGCCCGCAAACCTGCCAACTGCTCAATCGGTTGATGCGTCGGCCCGTCTTCTCCCAAGCCAATCGAA
This sequence comes from uncultured Acidobacteriaceae bacterium, assembly GCA_963841125.1. Taxonomy (GTDB): domain Bacteria; phylum Acidobacteriota; class Terriglobia; order Terriglobales; family Acidobacteriaceae; genus Sulfotelmatobacter. The sequence continues at coordinate 4,891 of CAWJBH010000001.1, read as the reverse complement.
TCGTGGGTATAAATAAAAATGGAAGGAATTTCCATCAGCGCAGAGAGCCGGATGCTCGCTCGCATGTAGTCGCTGAAGTTGAAGAAAGTCGCACCGAACGCGCGAATTCCAGATACGACAAGCCCGTTTACGCTCGCGCCCATCTCATGCTCGCGCACTCCGAAATGCAGATTGCGCCCGGCGTAGTCGCCAGGCTGAAAATCACCGGCACCTTCAAACTTCAGCGTCGTCTTGTTCGAAGTAGCCAGATCGGCCGAACCGCCGATCAACCACGGAATGTTCTGCGCCAGCGTATTCAGCACCTTCCCTGAACTGTCACGCGTAGCGATTCCCTTCGCATCCGCCGGAAATGTAGGCAGGTTCTTATCCCAGTCGTCCGGAAGCTCGCGGCGTTGCATGCGATGCAACTGGTCAGCCAGTTCTGGATACTTTTGCGAGTACCCGCTAAACATCTGCGCCCAACGATCCCGCGCGTCCCGCCCGCGCTTCCCAACTCCATCCCGGAAATGCTCGCGCACGCCCTCCGGCACCAGAAACTTCGCATCCTCGGGCCAGCCATAAAACTTCTTCGTCAGCCTCACTTCCTCTTCACCCAGCGGCTCTCCGTGCGCCGCATTGCTGTCATGCTTGTGCGGCGATCCGTAGCCAATATGGCTGTCGACAATGATCAGCGTCGGACGATCGGTAGTTTTCTGGAAAGTTTCAAACGCGCGCGCCAGCATCTCCAGATCGTTCGCATCAGCCACGCGCGTCACATTCCATCCATAGCCCACAAACCGCGTAGCTACGTCTTCGCTGAATGACCAATCGGCGGGCCCATCCAGCGTGATGCCGTTGTGGTCATACATCCAGCACAGATTCGAAAGCTTCAAATGCCCCGCCAGCGACGCGGCTTCCCCGCCAATGCCTTCCATCAAATCCCCGTCCGAACACATGGCGTAGACGTTGAAATCGAAAACCTCAAAGCCCGGACGGTTGAACGTCGCCGCCAGCCACCGGCTCGCAATCGCCATCCCCACACTATTTCCCACGCCCTGCCCCAACGGCCCGGTAGTGACCTCAACTCCGGTGGTGAGGTGCGATTCAGGATGTCCCGGAGTCCGGCTTCCCAACTGCCGGAAGCGCTTGATCTGATCCAGGGGAACTGCCAGCTCCTTCAAAACCTCGCCGTCTTTGTTCACCTCGCGCACGCCCGCCAGATAGAGCAGCGCGTAGAGCAACATGGAAGCGTGCCCGTTCGACAGCACGAACCGGTCGCGGTTCAGCCACTTCGGATCCTCCGGGTCGTAACGCAGAAATTCCTGCCACAGACAATAAGCCACCGGGGCCAGGCCCATCGGCGCTCCGGGGTGCCCGCTGTTAGCCTGCTGCACCGCGTCGATCGCCAGAGTGCGGATCGTGTTGATGCAAAGTGTGTCCAGTTGCTTGCCGGTCACCACCGCTTGTTCACTGACTGCCATGGCGATGCGCGCTCCTCCCAGGGGACAGCTCTGCTTCTCTAGGCTTACCCACTGGCTAACTAGTTAGAGTTCCTTAGGACAGAAAGGGTTTCAGCTACGCAAGGAGTGTATCAATTTCTTGCCGGCCGATGGCGCGGGATTTGTGAAAATTCAGAGAAGGCTTGCTGAAAGGCTTTGCTGAAAAAAGACGGTTTCCTGAAATCGAACGAGCCGTAAGGAGGGGAATCCCGGCCTATTTCAGCAACTGCAGGTAGCTGCTCTCGCTGTTCGAAGCTCGAGTGGTTTCCTGGACGTACTTGAGGAATTGCCGGAGATTTTCTTTTTCGGCGAGTTCCATTCCGCCGAATCTAATGCGCACTCCACCCGCGGGCGCGCTACGAGTGACCACTCCATTGAGCGCAAGACCTTTCACCCAAATCTTGCCACTCGAGACCCAAAGCCCGATTTCGACTTTGGCCCCACCCCTGATGTGAGCCACGGTCTCCACCTGGCATCCGCCCATACTCGTGTTGGAAAGATTGCCCCAGATGGGAGCCTCCGCGTCATCGACGCGCAGCTCCACCGCCACAAAGCACTTAATCCTGGGATGCCGCCTCCGGTCCTGTCCCCAGTTTGAACTGAAGATATCGGGCTCAAACGGAGGCGTATCGGAGGCCCGGGTAGGCAAAGGCTGGGGTGCAGGCGCCGCCTTCGTGGAACTCACGGCAGCGCTTCCGCTGGATGCTGCTTGCTTGATCTGGCGCATGGCCGCCAGCAGCGCTTCTTCTCTGCGTTCGGGCGAGGCCTCGCGGTAGATCTGCAGCAGTTTCCCCATGTTTCGCGACAGATCCGGATCGGCCAGCAGCCCCGTCCAGTCTGTTCCCGCCGCGGCGTTAAGCTTGGAATTACTCATAAGGATAGTACTTCCGCTCGTTCGCACGAACGAATCCGTGGCATTAGCTTGAACCACAGGTCACCCGTCCACAAGATGACGGAAGTCATCCTCAAATGCCCGTCCAAGAGCGGCCCAGAAGGCGGACCGGTTTATCGAGAAGCTCGTCAGTCCACTTGTTGCCGGCCTTTGAGGTAGCCCTTCAGCGTTTCATGCTGGCCGTCGGTGAGCGAAAGGAATTCAAACCCATACTGGTATCCCCGCCGGTAGCGGACCACCGCTCGCACTTCCCACGATACCTCCAATCCCGGCAGCAGGAAGCTCAACCCGGTTACCTCGCCGCCATCCAACTCTGCCGCCAGCAGCAGGCCAATTCCGGCTTCGGAAAGATCCCTGCAGTGCCCTTCGAGCTTCTGGTATTTATCCCCCAGAAGATGGATCACGGTCACGCGAAAATCAGCCCCGAATCTGGGATACCGTCTTCGGCGCCGGTCGATAGCGGGTTTTGGAGTCGAGGCTGGCATAAGGTGAAGGGGATCTTTCCTGGCGCTTGCGATTGTTTCTTATTTGCGCAGCTTCAAACTTCCATTTGCGATCGCTTCCGGTAGCCGCATCGCTTTCCGTCTGCGCCGTGCCCGCCTCCCTGATTGCAACCCCGCACAGTGCCAGCGCAACCAATAAAACTCTCGCCTGCGTATGCAGAGAAGGATCTGGCGTGCTTGTACTGTATCGGCAGGCAGCGCCAAGCGGAAGTGTCGAAAGTGGAAGTGTCGAAAGTAACGGGCACCCATCCCATTCACCGCTGAGTGCCCTGATCTCCCGTGTTTCACATGGAAACCCTTGTGCACCGGCTCCCCCTTCAAATGAGCCGCCAGCCGGGTTTTTGCATCGAGAGCCGTCCAAAACGAATCAATAGTGAGACGATATGCTATGACCGAGAAAGGTCGTCCCGAAGACTTTCTTTATAATGGGACTTTTTCCGAACCGAAAATGCCCCGCTGCTTGCCTCATACAATCAGATTTGTTGCTTTCGCCCTGATCCTGCTCTCAGGCCTCGCCGGCCTCTGGGCTCAGAATTCCGCACCCGTGCCTTCCATCTCTCTTCCCGGATCGCAGAGTCCGTTCACCGGCAGCGAGCCTGAAGGCAAAGCCTCCGCGGAAGTTTTGCAGCTGAGCTTCCAGGAGGCCATCGACCGCGGACTCCGCAACAACCTCGGCCTTCTGCTCTCCGGTGATCAGGCCATCACAGCGCGCGGCGAGAGATGGAAGGAACTCAGCAACCTTCTGCCCGACCTCTCTGCCCGCATACAGGAAGACGCGCAAACCCAAAGCTTGGCGGCTCTGGGCTTCCAAAAGCTTTTCCCGCTATTTATCCCCAAGGGCAGCGCGCCGACAACCATCCCGGCCGTGGTCCCTGAGTTCAACTACTTCGACGCGCGCGCCTCAGTCACTCAGTCGCTCTTCAGCTTCCACGACATCGAGAAAGAGCGCGCTGCCTCCCAGAGTTTGAAGGCGGCGCAATATAGCTTCAAAGACGCGCGTGAACTGGTGGTGCTTGCCGTGGGGAACGCCTATCTAATGGCCATTGCGGCCGCTGCTCGCATCGAAACCACCGATGCCCAGGTTAAGAACGCTCAGGCTCTTTACGGCAAAGCGGTCGACCAGCAGAGAGCCGGACTGAATCCAGCCATCGACACCCTGCGTTCTCAAGTCGAGTTGCAAACCCGCCAGCAGCAGCTCATCGCCGCGCGTAACGATTTCGACAAGCAGAAACTCTCGTTAGCCCGAGTCATCGGCCTGCCTCTCGGTCAGCAATTTATTCTTACCGAGAAAGCCCCCTATCAGGAGCTGACTCCTTTGCCTCTTGAGTCGTACCTGCAGCGTGCCTATATCTCGCGCTCCGACTACCAGGCCGCGCAGGCGCAGGTGCGGGCCGCAGAACTTTCGCGCCGCGCCGCGACCGCCGGCCACTATCCTACTCTCGACTTCAACGCGAACTATGGCGACATCGGCGTAACTCCGGCCCAATCGAATGGAACCTGGCAGGTCGACGGAGGCCTGAACATCCCAATTTTCGCCGGAGGAAAGACCCACAGTGATGTTCTCGAAGCCGATGCCCAGTTGAAACAGGCGCGCTCTCAATTGAACGATCTGCGCGGACGCATCGACTATGAAGTCCGCGCCTCGTTGCTCGACCTGACCTCCGCCGCCGAGCAAGTCGAAGTGGCCCGCAGCTCGGTCGATTTGGCGGAGCAAACCCTCGCCCAATCCGAAGACCGCTTCACCGCGGGCGTAGCCGACAATCTCGAAGTAGTCCAGGCGCAAGAGTCCGTCGCCAGTGCACATGAGAGTTACATCGAGAGTCTTTATGCGCATAACCTGGCCAAGATCGAATTAGCCCGCGCCATCGGAGATGCCGAACAGGGAGTCGAACGCTATTTGAAAGGCCAACACTAACTCAAAGCCATGGACCAGACGACGCAAAGTCCGCCCACCGCTCCACCGCATCGGCGCGAAAACGATCCACCCGAAACCGATCGCCCCGAAACCGATCGACGCG